>CAXXKR010000001.1:0-1014370 GCA_963674955.2 Desulfovibrionaceae bacterium
TCCATGCAAAATATAAACTGGCTTGTGGAACAGGTCAAGAACAACTCTGGATTTGGCCTGTCAAAGCCAGCATGTTGGCTTAGAGAACCCCATGCTCTAAAAGTAATTTATACTGTCGAATTGAGAAGTGGGTCCACTTTGCTGGACCACTGAGCAGCGTTTTTTATGGAGGAGCCTTGCCTTAAGATGAGAAGGGAAATAGTAAGTAAATGCGAGTTGGTATTTGTTTTTCGAGCGTGCAACCCCGAAAGGCGCTTTGCCATTTAAACATTTGCCTAAAATTAGCCGTTCTGTTATTTTAGTTTATACATTTATTCTAAAATAAGCAGGCTCCTTATGTTAAGAAAGCAAACAGGGCATACCGAGGTTGTCAGCGTCAAGGACGAGCGGGTTGAAGCGTTCATCCCAGATCCGTTGCCGCCAGTCCCGGGGATCGAATGGAGCGGCGACCTGCAGAAGCTGTTCGACCAGGCTCATGTGTCGTTGGGCGAATTGAATGCCATCAATGAGATCGTTCCGAATACGAAGCTTTTTCTCTACATGTATGTCCGCAAGGAGGCCGTGCTTTCCTCCCAGATCGAGGGAACCCAGTCTTCGTTGTCGGACTTGCTGACGCACGAGGTCGGCGAGGTCGTGTCCGTTCCCCAGGATGACGTGGCCGAGGTCAGCAACTATGTCGCGGCATTGAATCATGGCTTGAAGCGCATGCGGGAGGATGATTTCCTTTGAGCCTCCGCTTGCTCAAGGAGATGCATGCGATTCTTCTTCGGAGCGGTCGTGGGCAGAATCTTGCGCCGGGTGAGTACCGGCGAACCCAGAATTGGGTTGGTGGCACTCGTCCCGGCAATGCCGTGTTCATTCCGCCGCCGCATACCCATTTGATGGATCTCATGGTGACTTGGAGAAGTTTCTTCATGACGATGACACTCCGCCGCTTCTGAAGGCTGCCTTGGCGCATCTGCAATTTGAGACGATCCATCCCCACCTCGATGGCAACGGTCGTCTTGGCCGGTTGATGATCACTTTGCTCTTGTGCGCGGAAGGGCTTTTGAAGCAGCCTTCCTTGTACCTCAGCCTCTACTTCAAGACATACCGCCAGCAATACTATGACATGCTGGATACGGTCAGGAGAAAGGGGGATTGGGAAGCTTGGCTCACATTCTTTGCCGAAGCGGTTGTGCGGACGGCGGACCAGGCAGGGCTCACGGCCAAGGAGCTTCAGGATATGTTTGCCAGGGACGTAGCGACAATAAATGGGTTGGGCAAGGCGAAGGGCTCGGCCAAAGCCATCCACGACGCCCTGCTTGCGCATCCGATTTCCACCCCGTCCAGCCTGGTCGAAGCCACGGGGAAAACCCATGCGACGATCAACAGCTCTTTGCGCAACATGGAGACCGTCGGCATCGTGAAGGAAGTCAGCGGCAGAAAACGCAACCGGGTGTATGCCTACACCGAGTATATCCGAATCATGGACATGGGGCTGGATATCCCGGGTGAGCACGCTGTTTAAGCCAGTTGGGTAGATGCCGAAATCCGGGTCAAGAAGGGGCATGGACCAAGCGGAAAATAGAATAGGTTCATCCGGGCCAAGCGTACTTCCGTTTACCAGCCAAAAGTATCCTGAAGCCGGATGAACCTTAAATATATCTTCGGCTGGTTTTTGGGTCAATACTGGTAAAATGGAGATGCGGCTTGATGCTGGAGAATGGCCCCGGACTACGCGCCCAGCATCCTGGGCGGACAGATTTGGCTGGTGCTACTGGCTACTGGTGGAAGAATCAAAACGTATGGAGATGGACATCAAAAAGTGCGGTGAATCCCGATTTTTATCCACCGAAAAACAGTCATTGGGCTTTCCTGGGATTCTCCTGCGATTTTAAAAAATGGGGAGTCCAACCATCAGAATTGAAATTCAAATCCCAGGAAGGGCCCCTTCCGCAAGAATTTTGGGGCAGGAGGGAAAGTTGGAGCAGGCCCCGGGAAGTCCGGGGGAGGAGGAGCAGGACAAGGGGGTGGGGTTATTCCACGACGCAATCAAACTTGGTATGGCAGTTTATGACTCTCTGCTTGAGCACTTGTCAGACTGAGGAGGACCACGCCAGATAAAGCCATGGTCCTCCTTACTTCGTCTTCATGCTTTGCCGAGGTCCCGGCCTTCTGAACTCATTCGTCTTCGGGCAAGCAAATTGTCATCACGGGCTCGCCTTCATCTCCAGGACCAACAACGCACAGGCATTGAACTTTCTCAAGGGTCCTCGGCTTGGTCATGAATAGGACATCAAACAGGACTCGATTGTCCTTCCATCGGTTTGCTGCGGCGGCTTTCGCCATATGAAACAGGTCATGGAGCCGACCTTCCTGCGTTTGTCCCTCGCCTTCCAAACCATCTGGAGGGACCACATAGCCATGATAGAGATGATCACCGATACACACAGGGATCTTGAAGCCAGCTGAGCGGGCCTGTTCAGTTGCGTCGATCAAAACCCCGTCGCGTATCGCGTCGCGTCGTGAGTAAGAATAGATCAAATGAAAACCATCGTCATTCATAGTGGTTCACCTCCTGGGTGGGGCAAATGTTAAATCCAGGAGATTACCCACTGGTGATGCCTGAGGTCACGGAATTCTAGGGAGTCCTCTGGAGCGAGTTCCCAGAAAAAAAGCGCTGCTTCATTGACCGGAATCATTGCATCGTCTATTACTCGGAGGAGTCCTGACCAATTATGATTTTCCCTGATCATTTGGTGCTTTTTCAAAGAGGGGTTTCATGGAAGACAGATATCTTTCCGTAGCTGAAATAGCTGAATATCTTGGTATCAAAGAAGACACCGTTTACAAATGGATAACGGCGAAGAGACTTCCCGCCCACAAAGTTGGTCGACTGTGGAAATTTAAGAAAGACGAAGTAGATGAATGGATTCGCCAAGGAAAAACAAGGTAGACGGCACACATGGTAAAGCTTGAACAACTTGCTGCGAACCAGATGCTTTCCGGAATCGAGGAAGGAAAGGTCGTTCGTGTCGTCGCTCTAGAAAAAATTGGAGAGCACTCCGTCACCTTGTACTACAAGGACGGCTCGGGACGCCTTGGGGAAAGGATGCTCTTTCGCACTGACGAGCCCTCCATTACCCTCGCGGATTCGGGTTGCCCGTGGGGATTTGATGCCCCTGCGGATAATTTCAAGATTGCAGTAGAGGCTCAGCGGATCAGCTTGGCCCATCTCTTTGATCCCATGATGGCGGTGCATACCTCCAACGTCGATCCCCTCCCGCACCAGATCACCGCTGTCTACGAATCCATGATCCCGAAGCAGCCGCTTCGCTACGTCCTGGCTGACGACCCAGGCGCGGGAAAGACCATCATGGCCGGGCTCCTTATCCGGGAGCTGGTCATGCGTAGCGACACCCATCGCATTCTCATCGTCTGCCCCGGCGGTCTTGTCGAGCAATGGCAGGACGAGCTGTATGAAAAATTCGGGATGACCTTCAAGATATTCAGCCGGGAGATGTTCGAACATTCCCATTCCGGCAACCCCTTCGAGGACAACGACAGGCTGATAGCTCGCCTCGACCAGCTCTCCAGGAGCGAAGAACTCCAGGAGAAGCTAAGCATCACAGATTGGGACCTTGTGATTGTGGACGAAGCGCACAAGATGTCCGCTCACTATTTCGGCAGCAAGGTCAACAAGACCAAGCGTTTTCTTCTTGGCGAACTGCTGTCCGCACAGGCCCGCCACTTCCTGCTCATGACAGCGACGCCGCACAACGGCAAAGAAGAAGATTACCAGCTCTTTCTGTCACTCTTGGACGGGGACAGATTCTACGGAAAGTTCCGCGACGGCGCTCACAAGGTTGATATCTCGGATATGATGCGCAGGATGGTGAAGGAGGAGCTTCTCAAGTTCGACGGGACGCCCCTCTTCCCTGAGCGCAAGGCATACACCGCAAGCTACCACCTCTCTCCAATCGAAGAGGGATTGTATGCCGCAGTGACCGACTACGTGAAGAACGAGATGAACAAGGCGGACAACCTTGACGGAAAACGCAAGGGAACCGTTGGCTTCGCTCTCACACTCCTGCAACGTCGCCTCGCCTCCTCGCCGGAAGCGATTTACCAATCATTGAAGAGACGCCGCCAGCGGCTCGAACGTCGGGTTGAAGAGGAGCAGGTTCTCCAGCGTGGCGGAAACTACGTCTCGGAGACATATGCGGAATACGGCTCCGCCAACTCCGCACCCCAGGCGAACCGACCAAACCAGATTTCAGAGAATTATGCGGAATACGGCGTCGATAATTGGGATGACGCAGACGAGCAGTTGACCGACACCGAATATGAAGAGCTGACCGACAATCTGGTGGATCAGGCGACTGCCGCCCAGACCATAGAGGAACTGAAAAGCGAGATAGAAACGCTCAAGATACTTGAGCAGCAAGCCAAGACCGTTGTTCTGTCCGGCCAGGACAAAAAGTGGGAGGAGCTGTCCTCTATCCTTCAGGACAACAAGCATATGTTCGACGTGAACGACAACCGCCGCAAGCTCATCATCTTCACTGAGCACAAGGACACGTTGAACTACCTGAAGGACCGCATCACCGCTCTGCTTGGCGACCCCAAAGCCGTGGTCAGCATCCACGGTGGCATGGGCAGGGATGAACGGCGCAAGACCCAGGAGCTGTTCCGGTTCGACAAAGACACCCTGATCCTCATCGCAACGGACGCGGCTGGCGAAGGTGTGAACCTTCAGAACGCCAACCTCATGGTCAACTACGACCTGCCTTGGAACCCGAACAGGCTGGAGCAGCGTTTTGGCCGCATCCACCGTATCGGGCAGACCGAGGTATGCCACCTCTGGAACATCGTCGCCATGGACACCAGGGAAGGCGATGTCTTCTACCGCCTGTTCGAAAAGCTGGAGATCGAACGTGAAGCCCTTGGGGGTCGGGTGTTCGATGTCCTTGGCGAAATCTTTGAAGGACGCGCCCTCAAGGACATGCTCATCGAAGCCATCCGCTACGGCGACGATCCCGAGGTGCGGGCCAAACTGGAGCGCCAGGTCCAGGGAGCATTGGACACCGAGCACATCAAGCAGATCATGACCCGCAGCGCTTTGGCGGAAGAGGTCATGAGCAAGGACCGCCTCTACGCCGTCAAGGAAGAGATGGAAAAAGCCGAGGCACGGAAGCTCCAGCCACATTTCATCCGGGCCTTTTTCATGGAGGCGTTCAAGAGTCTTGGCGGCGATTTGCGGCAGCGTGAAGCAGGACGCTACGAGATCACCCATGTCCCTGCTGTTATCCGTGAACGTGACCGGGTTATCGGCGGACGCGACCCGGTCCTAAAGAAATACGAACGCATCTGCTTCGAACGTCACCTCGTCCGTGTCTATGGCAAGCCCATGGCCAGCCTCGTACACCCCGGGCACCCGCTCATGGCGGCTGTGACGGACCTGGTGCTTGAGACGAACCGCAACTTTTTGAAGCAGGGAACCGTGCTGGTCGATCCCACGGATATGGGGGTTACGCCACGGGTCCTGGTGATGATCGACCATGCCGTCAGGGAATCGGTCTACGGCAAGGACGAACGACAAGTCACCTCGCGCAGGATGCAGTTCGTGGAGATCGACGCCGAAGGCAACGTCATCCATGCCGGATGGGCTCCGCATCTGGACCTGGAGCCGCTGCCCGAATCGGACGCCTATCTCGTGCAGGACATCCTCAAGCAGTTCTGGCTGTGCGAGACCCTGGAGCAGCAGGCCCTCTCCTATGCAGCCGAAAAGCTTGTCCCCGAGCACTTCCAGGAGGTCAAGGAACGGCGGGAGCGGCATGTGGACAAGATACTCCATGCCGTCCATGAGCGGTTGACCAAAGAGATTGATCACCAGCAAGATAATTACTTCAAGCTCCTTGATGCCGTTGAGGCTGGAAGGCAGCCTCGTATGCAGCCGGAAATGGCGAAGAGAAGAGCGGAAGAAATGCGCGCTCGTCTGGAGCAGCGGACCAAGGAACTCATGGCCAAGCGCAACGTCATCTCAAGTCCGCCAGTCGTGGTCGGCGGAGCCCTGGTTGTGCCAGCCGGGTTGCTGGCCCAGTGCAAGGGAGAAGAGACGCCTCAGTTCAGCCCGGATGCTGCACGACGCAGTGCGATAGAACAAGTCGCCATGCAGGCGGTCATGGATCGAGAGCACGCCAACGGCTATCGGACCAAGGATGTCTCCGCCGAGAAATGCGGCTGGGATATCTCCTCGTACAAGGACGGTGAGATTGACCGCCATATCGAGGTCAAGGGAAGGGCCAAGGGCATGAGCACCATCACCGTGACCCGCAACGAGATCATGTACGCACTGAACCAGGAGGACAAGTTCCTGCTGGCGGTGGTGTTCGTGGACGAGAACGACAACGCCGATGGCCCCCACTATGTGCGCAAGCCCTTCAATTCGGAACCGGATTGGGGAGTGGCGAGTGTGAACTACGATTTGAACGACCTGCTCCAACGAGCAGAAGCTCTGTAGGTTAGACATGAAAGTTCACGAGGCTCTAAAGAACCTTCTTGAGAATGCTTTTGACTTCCTCGACAAGGCAATCGAGGAAGTCAAAGAAAAGCCAAAATATTCCATTATCAATTTTTATACTGCGATTGAGCTACTCATAAAGGCTCGGTTGATGCACGAGCATTGGACGTTGATTCTGACGAAACCTGAATTAGGAGACCGTGCAAAATTTACTTCAGGTGACTTTCATTCTGTCTCACTTGATGAGGCAAGCAAGAGACTGGATAAAATAGTAAACGATAAAATACACCCCGAAGAGCTGGAGTCTTTTCAGGAAGTAAGAACACTACGAAATAAGATGGTTCATTTCTGTCTTCCTGAATTACAAAGCTCTTTTGAATCCGTTGATGAAGTCATGAAGGCAGAATTTTTAGCGATGTTCAGATTGCATAAAGTCATTAATGCAAGATGGCATAAGATATTCTCTAAGTACACCGACATGAACATCGATATCGACCACAGGATGAAGCGCCATCGTGATTATCTTGAGGGAAAATACAACGCGCTTTTACCCGACATAGAAAGGCTCAAAGGAGAGGGGCATATATTCTTTTCATGTCCTGCTTGCTCGTTTGAGTCCGTTTGTGCCTCTGAACTCGCTGAGGAAGATGATTCTTCTTGTTTTTCTGGAGATTGCCTTGTCTGCTCCGTCAGCGATGCAATAACTATAAGTATAGCTTGTCCAAACTGTGGTGAGGATATCTATTGCAATGAATCCGAGGTCACATGTCCCCATTGCTCTTCAAAATATGAAACTGATGACTTCATCGAGATTATAGATGGAGGAAATGAATATCTCCGCGCTAAAGACGGAGATGGCCCAGGAAGAGCATGGTGTTCGGAATGCGGAGGTGCAGAAACTGTTGTGCCCTGTTGTGGTGGATACGTCTGCTTAGCCTGCTTTACCTTTTTTGACTACGAAGAGATGGAACAATGTGAATACTGTTCGACGCTATGCACAACGAGATTTGAAAGCAGCTATCTAACAGGATGCCTAGCTTGTGATGGCAAGTTCGGAAGTCCCGAGTTCGAAAAGGAATAATGATGATAAAAGCCCCCAAGAAATTGATTGAGGTTGCGCTCCCTCTTGATGACATCAACGCGGCGGCGGCTCGTGAAAAATCCATCCGCCATGGTCATCCCTCCACTCTTCATCTCTGGTGGGCGAGGCGTCCGTTGGCTGCTGCACGGGCTGTTCTTTTTGCGCAGCTGGTGAACGATCCCGGTGGGGAGCGTGGATGGGGCAAGTATCCGGGGCAGACCAAGGAAGATGCTCAGAAGGAACGCGAACGGCTCTTTGCCATCATCCGGGAGTTGGTCAAGTGGGAGAACACCAACAACGAAGAGTTGCTGGAGGTTGCCCGCGAGGAGATCAGGAAGTCATGGAGGGAGACGTGCGAACTAAACAAGGGCAAGCCCGGATTCGATCCAGACAAGCTGCCAGCTTTTCATGATCCTTTCGCTGGCGGCGGGGCCATTCCCCTTGAAGCACAGCGGCTTGGACTGGAGGCGTATGCATCTGATCTGAACCCGGTTGCGGTGATGATCAACAAAGCCATGATCGAGATTCCGCCCAAGTTCGCAGGCAAAGCGCCTGTCGGCCCCATTCCCGACGGGGAACAAACGGACAACAGGGGCGAAGGGGCCTGGACGGGGGCAAAAGGATTGGCTGAAGACGTCAGGCGTTACGGGCACTGGATGCGCAAGGAGGCGGAAAAGCGCATCGGGCACTTCTATCCCAAGGTCAAGATCACACAAGAGATGGCAAAGGAGCGCCCCGACCTGAAAGGGTACGTGGGAAGGGAGCTGACTGTTATCGCTTGGCTCTGGGCAAGGACTGTGAAGAGCCCTAATCCTGCATATTCAGACACCTATGTTCCACTTCTCTCAAGCTTCTATTTGCACAAAAAAAGTGGAAAAGAGGTATACGTAGAGCCCATAATTGACGGGCATCGTTACCATTTTAAAGTCTTTAAAGGAAAGCCAAAAGGAAGAGTAAACTATAAAGATGGCACAAAAGCAGGACGTGGTGCCAATTTTAAGTGCCTCATTTCTGATGTCGCCATTAGCAATAAATATATTAGAAGCGAAGCGCTTAGCGGACGAATGAAGTCTGTAATGATTGGTATTGTTTTAGAAGGAGATAGAGAAAGAGTTTATCTGTCTCCAACTAAAGAAATGGAAAAAATCGCCTACTCTGCAACAGATTCTTGGAAGCCAAACCTAAAAGTTACCAACCCATGTCATGACGTAGATAGACTGCCAATGTACGGAATGCCAACTTGGGGAGATGCATTTACAAAACGGCAGCTTCTTTCGTTGAATACTTTTTGTGATTTAGCCATAAGCGTAAAGGAAAAGGCTTCAAGGGAGTACAAAAGGCTTCATAATTCTGATGACAGACAGCAAGAAACCTATGGTGTTTTCATCTCTATGTGTTTGTTCTTTGCAATTAGCAAATTAGCAAATTTATCGTCAACATTTACAAGTTGGATGAATGACAGGGGAGCCTTTAGAGAGACTTTTGCGAGACAAGCCATACCAATGGTATGGGACTATGCTGAAACAAATCCATTCTCAAACTCAGGTGGAAATTTTATAACTGGAGTAGAGAAGGGGGCAAAGGCTATAGAATTTTTACCATGCACTCCTCTTGGAAAAGTATTTCATAGAGATGCAAGTACTCAGGAAATATCGCAGTCAAAAGTCATCTCAACCGATCCACCATATTACGATAATATAGGCTATGCTGAGCTTTCTGACTTTTTCTATATATGGCTCAGGAAGGGTTTGAAAGATTATTACCCAGATATATTTTCTACAATATCTACCCCAAAGAGCGAAGAGCTCGTTGCCAGCTCACATCGCCACGAGACTAAACAAGATGCTGAGAAGTTTTTTCTTTCCGGGATGACAAAGGCGATCTCTAATCTTTCTGAATTGTCGAGTCAGTCTTACCCAATAACTATCTATTACGCATTTAAACAGTCAGAAACTTCCAATACGAATACATCATCTACAGGATGGGAGACTTTTCTAGAGGCAGTATTAAATTCAAACTTTTCTATCACAGGAACTTGGCCAGTCAGAACGGAGGGAGCAGGTAGAATGATTGGTCAAGGGAACAACGCCCTTGCCTCTTCTATCGTTCTCGTCTGCCGTAAGCGGGACGACAACGCTCCTTCCATTCCCCGCCGCCAATTCCTCCGTGAATTGAAGGAAGAACTCCCCGAAGCCCTTGAAGCCATGATTGGCGGCAAGAAAGGCGCTTCACCAATCGCCCCGGTGGACTTGGCGCAAGCCGCCATCGGTCCCGGCATGGCGGTGTTCTCCCGCTACTCCGGAATCATCGAGGCGGACGGCTCCAAGATGTCCGTGCATGACGCGCTTATCCAGATCAACAAGGTCATTGACGAGTTCTTCAACGAAGCCGAAGGGGACATGGACTCCGACACCCGGTTCTGCATCGACTGGTTCATGCAGTATGGCTTCAAGCAGGCGGAATACGGACAGGCGGATGTCCTGGCCCGGGCCAAGGGAACTACCGTTGAAGGACTTGCTGTGGCTGGAGTCGTCGAAACAGGCGGCGGCAAGGTTCGTCTCCTGAAGTTCGAGGAGTATCCCGAGAATTGGGACCCGGAAAAGGACACCAGAATCCCCACCTGGGAAGCGCTGCACCAACTCATCCGTGCGCTTCGCTCCGGCGGCGAGGCAGAAGCCGGTCTGCTCCTGAAGAAAATGGCGGAGAGGACCGAATCCATCCGCCAGTTGGCGTACCGCCTCTACACCCTGTGTGAACGCAAAGGCTGGGCAGAAGAAGCCCGTGCATACAACGAACTAATAGCATCCTGGCACGGCACCATAGAAGCCGCTGAACGGGCCCATGCTGCTTCGAAGAGTCCCCAGCAGATCAAGATGGAATTCTAGTATCAAGGTTCATAGAGCATGAGCAAATTGCAAACAGCAGTACTTGAAGCAGATGTGGTCAGCTATTCAAAGCTCACCGACAAGCAGAAACTAGCCATTGATGCTCTGTTGACCAGTTTCCTTGATTCAATCAAGCACCTTGAGTCGAGTCATGTAAAAAGGACTGGCGACGGACTTCTTATCTGCCTTCCTGATTGCTCCGACGCTGGAGAAGCCGCTCTCAAGCTCCGAGATGCTTTCCGGCAGCACAATTGGAAAAAGCACGGATTTGAGAAGCCCCAAAGTATCCGCGTTGGTTTGCATTTCGGTTTAATTCATCTGAATGACGACAAATCCGAAGTCTCTGGCGATGTCATTGTCGTCGCGAACAGAATCCAAACCATCACTGACCACAATGCAGTTTTTGTTTCTCAAGCTTTCAAGCTTAATTCCATGTCACTTGCTGATGACCGATTTTCATTTCGAGACCTGGGAGAAAGAGAACTGGCGAAATCACATGGCGCAATGCAGCTCAATCAGTTGCTATGGTCAGTAGAGGAACTGCCTGAAACTCCTCGCAGGACGACTGCGCCATATGTGCCCAAGGTTCCCAATCGCATTACAGACCGGGATCGGGCTGAATTCACTAGGCAATCCTACCAAAGAGTATTTACTCTGTTTTCTGAATGGGCTAGTGGAATACAGCAGGAAAATCCCAGAATCACAGTCGATATTGAAAAGGTGAGCGAAGTTATCTTCATCGCCACCCTATACCTTGATGATTCCATTGTTGAATCTCTGAAAATATGGTCTGGAGGGTTCGCATCCACGGACGGTATAAGCTGTTGTCTTGGACAATCGTCAAACAAGCACGAGACCAGCTCATGCAATGAATCTCTTTCTGTACACGTTGAAGACGGAACTCTTTGCCTGCAATCAATGATGAAATCCTTCCACTCCAGCCATGATGAAGAATATGACCTGTCGTTCTTAACCATAGAACAAGCTGCGATACACCTCTGGAAGATGCTCACCAGCTCTCTTGAAAGCAGGATCAGATAGGAATCAGGAGTTATTTATGCAGATCAAACCCTGGACCGAAATAGCCACCCCACACGAGGACGTTCTCAAAGGAACCTTCAAGCAGGCGGAGTTCGCGGCGGACTTGAGCCGTGTACAGGAAGGAACCGCTGGACCTGAGTACCAGAACGCTGCCAAGTTCTTTGAGCGCACCTACATCACCGAAGGGATGCGCCTGCTCCTGGACAGCCTGGTGAAACGCCTCAACGGCGGTTCCGGCGACCCCGTAATCCAGCTCCAGACCGCGTTCGGCGGTGGCAAGACGCACACCATGCTCGCCGTCTACCACCTTGCCAAGGGAGACACCCCCGCAAGCAAACTCCAGGGAGTTCCTCCCATTCTCGATGCGGCAGGCATCACCGATCTTCCCAAGGCGTCCATCGCAGTCATCGACGGAAACCGCCTCAGTCCTTCGCAGCCGCAGAAACGCGGCCGTGTGGAGGTGCGGACCCTGTGGGGAGAAATCGCCTACCAGATCGGAGGCGAAGACGCCTATTCCATGCTGGCCGAGTCGGACAAGAACGGCACCTCCCCTGGCAAGGAGACGCTGACCAACATCTTCACCAAATATGGCCCTGTGGTGATCCTGGTGGACGAGCTGGTAGCGTATGTCCGCCAGTTGGAGGAAGGTAAGAGCTACCCCGGCGGGACTTTTGAATCCAACCTATCCTTCATCCAGGCGCTGACGGAATCCTTGGCTGGTACGCCGAGCAGTTGCCTGTTCGTCTCCCTGCCCGAGTCCGACACCGAGCTTGGCGGGCACATGGCCCAACGAGCCCTGGATTCTCTGGAGAAGTATTTCGGACGCATCCAGGCCCTGTGGAAGCCGGTGGCGACCGAAGAGGCGTTTGAGATTGTCAGGCGGCGTCTCTTCAACCCCATCATCGACGATCAGGCTGTCCAGCAGGTCTGCCAAGCGTTCTCCGAATACTACCAGAACAACGCCGAGGACTTCCCCAACGATGCCCTGGACGGTTCCTACTACCGCCGCCTTGTCGCGTCATATCCGATCCACCCTGAGATTTTCGACAGGCTCTATCTGGACTGGTCCTCCCTGGACAAGTTCCAGCGCACCAGAGGCGTACTCCAGCTCCTGGCGACTGTGATCTATCGGCTCTGGAAGGACGGAAGCCAAGACCCCATGATCATGCCTGGGGCGCTTCCCCTGTACGACAACAACGTCAAGAACCAGTCCATCTACTATCTGCCGCAGGGATGGGACCCGGTGATCGACAAGGACATCGACGGGGAGCAGGCGGAGTCTGCCAGACTGGATACCAACGATCCGCGCATAGGACAGAAGCAGTGCGCCAGAAGGACCGCAAGAGCAATCTTTCTCGGCAGCGCCCCTAGCCACAAGCAACAAAGGGTTCGAGGCATTAGCTGGAGCCATATCACTCTTGGAGCCGCGTATCCCGGCATCAACACCAGCGTCATCCGTGATGCCTTGAAGAAGCTTTCGGACAAACTTCATTACCTCAACGTCGATGGGGAGCGGTATTGGTTCGACGTGACCCCGAACCTGCGCCGTGAAATGGAGGAGCGCAAAAGGCGCTTCGAAGACGGCACGGACATCGTTCCCGAGATCAAGTCCAGGCTGGGCAAGATCATCAACAAGGGGGCATTCGGCGGCGTCCATATCTTCACGCCATCAGGAGATATCCCGGATGACTTTGACCTGCGGCTGTGCGTCCTCCCTCCCAACAGCCCACATTCAAAGACTTGTGAACTGGCTGTGAAGAGCGCCGAAGAACATCTCAGGATGCACGGCAACTCCCCACGACTGCACCAAAACCGACTCGTCTTTCTGGCTCCAGATTATGACGCGCTTACACGACTTAGGGATCATGCGCGGACCTACCTCGCCTGGAAGTCCATTGTCAGCGACGTAGAGCAGTCCAGGCTGGTTCTGGATGTCCTTCAAGTGAAACAGGCCAAGCAGACCATGGAGAACGTTTCCAGCACGGTGAATCGGACCATTGCCGAGTGCTACCAGTGGTTGCTGTGTCCCATTCAGTATCCTGGTAAGAACGGCGGCGTTGGCAAGATCGAGTGGGAATCCATTCGGCTGAACACCGGCGCTACCAGCATCGTCAGCGAGATCGAAAAGCGGCTGACGGATGAGGAAATGCTCCTCAAGGCGTGGTCGCCCATCCACCTGGATCACATGCTCAAGCAATGGTTCTGGAAGGAAGGGGTGAAAGACCTCAACACCCATGACCTCTGGCAAAAGATGTGCGACTACCTCTATCTGCCGCGCTTGCTCGACAGCTCGATCCTCCAGGCGACCATCTCCAATGGCGTCGCCAGCGGTGACTACTTCGGCTATGCGGACGGCAAGGACGGTGACGAATACCTGGGATTCAAGTTCAAGGAATCCGTTTCGTGCGTCATCGACAAGTCTTCCCTCATCATCGAGATGGAATCGGCCAAGGAGTACAAAGCCAAGAAGGAGCAACCGGCTCCCCAGCCCGGCGGTGGAGATGGAGGTGGAGATGTTCCTCCAGTCCCTGGCGGCGGTGCTGGTGGTGATGGCGGCGGTGGCGTAGAACCTCCCAAACCACCTAAGCCTGGTGATCCGCCCGTTCCCCAAACCAAGCCCAGGAAACGTTTCTATGGAACGGTATCCCTGGATTCACATACGGGCCGCATGGCGTATGACGAGATTCAGAAAGAGATCATCAACCTGCTCAATAACCGCCCTGGTGTTACCGTGAGACTGAAGCTGGATATCGAAGCGGACTCCATGGAAGGGTTTGATGAAAATATCCAGCGGGCAGTCCGGGAGAACTGCGGGACGCTGAACTTCTCGCAGGCAGATTTTGATGAGGAGTAGTTGACGGAATGGCTTTCAGAGAATTTGATCAAAAGCGATATGAAAAACTCCTTCAGGAGTTTTGCGAAAAGCAGGGACCGCCGCCACACCTCCATGACAAGCTGAAATGGGGATTCGAGGTTGATCCCAAAAAGCAGACAGTCGAGTTGTTCGAGATTCGCCCACACTTCATGGAACCATCAAAAGAAGTCCAAAGCCCGATTGCCAAAGCGAGATATGTCAAAGCCCAGAAGAATTGGAAGATCTACTGGATGAGGGGTAATAGGAAATGGGTCCTCTACGAACCTTGTCCTTCACTTCGTTCTCTTGAGGAGTTTTTGAAGCTAATCAAAGAGGATGCTTACGGCTGCTTCTTTGGTTAGGTGAAACTCGATGCCCAGGATGCTGGGCACATGATCCCTTCAGGGTTTTGACATGGTTTTCCCCGATGTTTTCAGGTAAATTGCCAAAGGTCCAAGGACCATTATCAAGCCCTCAGGCAGGGTTCTCATGAGTTGAGGCTGTGTTTTTTACATGAAAATGGGCATTTCCATGTAACTCATGCAGTTGCACTGCATGAAGCGGATCGGAGGAGGTGTGAAGGAATAAAAAATCAATCTGGATCAGCAGGATTCAGCTGATTCTCAATGTATTGAAGGACAGCTCTAATGGGTGCGATTATAGAATGGGGAATGCTGTTTTTAAGTTCAACAAGTGAGGACAAAAGAGAGCTCACATAGTCATCGTATGTGATTATCGAAGAGATGCATGCCCCTTGATCGATATCTGTAGCGTCAAACAAAATGTCGCAAAGTCTTTTGCCATCAAGCTCTAATGTCGATTGCCATATATATTTTGGATATGGACATGTTACCGCATCGTACATGTCATTTCCTTCGAGAAGATTTGAACCAATAATCCAACTTTTTAATTCATTGACAGTGGTTAGTTTAATATCCCATCGTAATTTCTCATTGAAAACACTTCCAGTGTTTTGGTCAAGATTTCGCATTAAGAAGTCAATCGTTCTAATGGTACTAAAAACAGAATGAAAAAGGTATTCTTATTTTATTGTATAATGGGACAAGAAAAATTTGAGGAATAGCCTTTACCTTATCAAATGAACCGTCTTGTGATGGCCACGTAGTGGTGAGTGAAAAGTAGTTGTCCCCATCAATCACAAGTGGAGAGGGGTCTACAATAAGCCTAGAGAAAGGTCCAACCTGATCATCATGAGCATATATTTTATCTACATGATATGCTTTAAGAGGAGTGTCGCCAACGGGCTGGGCATGTGCAAGGTCGCCGTCGATGCTGAACCCAGTTACGGCAACGGCGTGCAAGCCCAAAGATATGACATTGCTTGGATCGGAGATATCAACTAGCTTGATGATCAACATGAGCGGAATACCACTCATGACATATGCGTATAGCGTCCTTTTGAATATATATAAATCATTTGCGCCTAGCCGCAGGGGTTCAAGCCCAACTGATCTGATTGCAGAAGCCATCTGTGCAGCAGTAAGGCCTTCCGCGTTTGGAAAGTAACGGCTTTCCCCTGGAGTCTCCTTTGTCGCAGCGGTTGTTATCTGTGAAGGAGAAGGAATGTAGTGCTGAAATAATTTGCCTGTAGCTTTAAACCCGGACCACAACGCACTTGTCGCGCATGCAGCGACTGTAGAGTCTTGCTCCTGGAAAGGTAACGACTTTACAGTTAGTTGAATTCCAAAAAGATTTGCTTCATTTGAAGTGATAGAAAGATAATGTCGCCTTCCATTGTCGTCATTATACGTTTTTAAGCAAGTTCTCCCTATGACAGTACGGGGAAGAGGCTTAAGCACTATAAACCCTAGGTAGCTTTCTTGAAGCGAGTGTATAAATTGAGAGTTTCTTGTTTTAATGGAAAATTCAAAATCATGTTCTGTGAATGCTTTTGAAAAGAAATGAAGTCTAGTGCATCGCCGTTGGTATAACTTGTAGCACTTGGCATAGTATTCTACATAGTCATCGAGATAATCATGGTCTACATAGTCATGCTCAATCACAATTGTATTGGCATCAATGTCTGGATATCTGAAATAACTTTGAAAATAGGAAATGTGAGCTTTGTGGCGAAGATCTTCAGGATGAGCACGTGTCTTCTGGGTGATGATTCCTACAAAGGAATCAAGGGAATACGGAACAACAGAGAAAGGAGGATTCTTAAATTGTAACGGGGACATGAAGATCTTTTTCTTCAATTCTCAATAAAGTTTTGTCCTTCTTACAGCGTTCTTGTGATTTGCTGATGACATCAATAACACTTTTTTTGCCAGCCTCAGACTTTATCCATCTTTTCGCATCAGCAACAGTCTCTTCCTTTTGCATGCGTCTTAAGTTCATATTTACCTCCCTGCTGTTTGAGCAAGCGATTGCTCCAATTAGATCATTTTGTTGCCTTATGTCAAATTTAAATACCCTAAGACGGGGTCAAGAGGCCGATGTTGGTATGGGAGTTAGTGTGGGACTTTGCTGGTAAAATGAGCAAAAATCGGCAAAACCTGCCTAAAATAGTCAATTCGATTCTTGTTTGATTCCAGCATCTTCTGAGTTTTGAGGAGGTTGTGAAGCTCAGAGGATATGCCTTAAAATCCCTTGGTGCACCCAGCATCCTGGGTACACAGTTTCAGTTCTCTCATTCAACTGAAACTGAACAGTTTGAGGTGCCCTCTTTCTCTCAAACCACCACCAACCAAAAAGCGGGTCCCAATATCCTGATTCACCTATAATTTCAACATGATGAGAATCGGACACATAATCGGACACATAACCCCTGTCACTTATGTCACTAATGTACGTTTTTGCAGAATTGGAACGCTGTAATATCCTTGAATAGTTTACTTTAATTCTGCTCTGTCACGCCGGAGGCCGCGAGTTCGAATCTAGTATGCTTTCCGGCGGTAACAATCACATTAGCTAAAAAAAGCCCTCTCCAACCCATTTCTTTTCAAGAGATAATAAGAATCCGTTCTTCTTGCTACTCTTTACGAACGCGTTGAAGTCATTAAGGAAGTCCTTCTTTTCGGTTCGAACATACATTGACAAATCAAAACTATAGAGAACAGGACGGCAAGCCCTGAACTCATTTATGTCAATGCCCATCCGCTCGACCTTGTAAGGAAGGACGTGAATGTTGTCGACGATTGCGTCAAGCCGCTCATGCAGGAGCATTTTGTAAAGAAGTTCATGTCTGCTTACTCGGTACTCGCGAATAGTTCCATTTGCCAGGGGTTCATCAAGAAAGCCGTATCCGTAACCTCTTATAACTCCTAGCGTGACGCCCCTTAAGTCCTCGATACTAGAATAACATTTGGCACTGTTTGCTCTGACAAAAACCGCATCCATGGTGGACCATATTTTCTCTGAGAAAGAGAAACGTCCCTCCTTTTGTGTCCATGAAGACCGGGCTCATCAGGGCATAACCATCCACCTCGCCTGTGGAGATCATCATGTTCGCTCTTGGGCGGGGAAGTCTTATGCGTCGAATGGTATGTTCAGGATGGGCGTTCTCAAAGGCATCAAGAAAGTCGATAAACATGCCCTCGCCTTCATATTCCCCATCTGAATTTTCCTCGCCAGCAGAGAAAAACGGAACGTACCCTGCATCGTTGAAAACAATGGAGACTTCTTCGGCCATCGCTATATTGACGCCCAAAAAGACAAGGCATGAGCATAGACAAAAGAAAAAGATGCGAACGATGAAAAGTATGCAAGTAAGATAACACATAACGCAACCAATCTTCAATTACATTTGAAATTGCCCCACTTGATCTTAGCGTGTACCCCCTTTTCTCTAACCCCCTCCCGCCTTGTTGAGAGGTAATACCTTTCCGCTCTCCTTCTTTTGCTTCATGCGCTCCCGTCTTTCCATCTGGGCCACGGCTTCCCGCAGGTTGCTGTCCGCAAGCTTGGCATATCGTGCGGTCAGGACTGGTGTGGAGTGGCCCATGAGCTTTTGCAGCGTATAAAGATCCACTCCCTGCTGGACCATGCGGCTCCCGAAAGTATGCCGGGTGGTGTGAAAAGTGGCCTTGAGCTTGGGATCATCGACTTCGCTGTTCAGGCCTGAATCATCCATTGCCCGCACAAAGGCTGAAGGCACCTGTCTGTGAACCTCGCCCTTCCCGTTGGGAAAGACCAACGAATTGGCCGCGGCCTGTTCGTTTCTGAGCCTAACGGCATCCAGAAGCGTCTGAATCTCGCCTGCCGTCAAAAACCTCATTCTTTCGTTGTCGACCTTGGGCAGCTTGAAGGACTTCTTCTTTGTGGGACTGGCTTCGGAAACAATTTCGGCGTCGCGCGCCGCATTCCAGATCATGCAGAAGGTGCGTAATACGGCCTGCATGGTCCTGGGACTGCGCCCGGCCTTGTGCAGGGCAGCCTTGACCTTGTTGATCTGTGCCAGATTGATCCGGCGCAAGGGAATGTCCCCCAGATGGGGATAGAGCCAGGTGGTGCCGTGCTGCTTGTGCTTTCGGGCCGTTTCGGGCTTCCAGTCCGGTTCGGCAATGGGAAAATAATGATCTCTGGCAAAGTCCTCGAAAAGAATATCCCTGCGCGCCTCTTCCCTGACCGCAGCCTTTTCCATCTCCCGCTCAAGCTCGCCCTGCTCCCGCATCTCGCACAACGACCGGGGACCGCTTCCTCTCTTGATGTTTTCCCTGAGCTGACTGCGCAGTTTGAACGCCTTTTCCGCGCTCATGCCTTCACTTGTCCAGCCTGCTGCCTCTTCGGTTTCCCTTCGTCTTCCTGTAGCCTGATCGATATACACAAGGCGAATAAAAAAACACTCATCATACCGAACCCCGTGTTTTCTGGCTTTGTGCTTGCAGGAACGAATTCCCGGAAATTTCGTCTTTTCCTTTTCCATGATCGCCTCGAAAGTTTACCCCACTCCTACCCCACATTTTTGGCTGAAGCAACATGATTTCAGGTGATCTGCCGTGAAGACAGTTTTTCTTATTTGATTGAAATAAAAAAGATAAGTGATATTATATAAAGGCATGTGAAACGACCGGATGGGACTGAAAATCCCCGTGTCGGCAGTTCAATTCTGTCCCTGAGCACCATTAGAAATCAAAGGGTTACGGTTTCATGGCCGTGATCCTTTTTCTTTGGAACGGCAGTTTACCCCACTCCTACCTTACAAAATCGCGTTTTATTACTTATAGGACCAAGCTCGTCTAGTCAGGCCTCCGGCGGGCTACTACACCTCTCCGGGCATGGACGCGTAAGCTCCCAGGGTAATCCTCTCATTATTAGTAGGCCTGAAAAGTAGAGGCTATGCCGCCTCGGCCAGCTTTGCCCTTGGGGGGATTACCGTTGGACAAAAGAACTCCCGCTGCTGTATACAGGGGAAAATTGAATGCTCGTTGAACTGGCTCTTAGCCGTTGCTCCGCTCGCCCTCGGCCCTTCGGGCCGCCCCTACGGGGACGCGCTACACTCCACAACGGCTAAGGCGAATCGCCTCCTCGGAGGTACAAATCAGGACGCCAGACTCCACCTGAAAATTGCAGATCAGTGGTCCAAGGGATAGGGAGAGGCGCGACTTTCTACAGGATCTGATTCATGCGCATGCGGATTTCCCATAAATTAGCTTTGGGCTTTTTTCCTTTTCGCCTTGTGCGCCTGCGGTGCCATCTCCTTTGTGCTCTACAGCACTGCCTCTGACAAGGTTATGGAGGATATCCGCCAGCGTCTTGGCGACATCGTGGCCATCGTGGCCCAGGGCATTGATCCTTCCATCCACGACAGCCTCGTGGACCCGGCCCAGGAGGGGGGGGGCGGAGTATCAGATCATCCAGCACGCCCTACGGGAAGTTCGCGACGCCTCCTCGGACATCTTTTTCATCTACACCATGCGCCTGGGGAAAGACGGTCAGATATCCTTTGTGGTGGATGCCGAGGAAAATCCCGAAGACATGGCCCATCTGGGCGACGAGTACGGGGACGCCAGTCCCTTGCTCCGCCAAGTCTTCACCGGCCTGGACGAGCCCGTTGTGGAATCGGAGTTCTACACCGACCAATGGGGCACCTGGCTGTCGGGATACGCACCTTTTTATGGCCCGGACGGGAAACGGGTCGGAGTGCTGGGCGTGGACATCTCCGCGACTAAGGTGATCCAATACCGCCAAGAACTCTTAATGCGCTCACTGCTGGTCTTCGCCATCCTGCTGCCGCTGCTTCTGCTTGCGGGCTATTTTTTGGGTCGCCGTATTGCTAAGCCCTTGGTGGTGGCCAAAAACGGCGCCGAGCGCATCGGCAAAGGAGATCTTAACGCGCGCATCGACATCCGCTCCCACGACGAACTGGGAGTGTTGGCCCAGGCCATGAACCAGATGGCTGAGAATCTCCAAAAAAGTCGAGACGAGCTGACCGAAGTCTTGGAGAAGTACCGCTCCATTTTTGAGGGGGCCACCGAAGGCATCTTCCAGACCTCGCCCGAAGGCCGATTTGTGACCGCCAACCCGGCCTTGGCCCAAATTCTGGGGTATGAGTCTCCAAAAGATCTGATTGAAACCATTACCGATCTTGGCACGCAGCTCTATGCCGACCCCGAGGACCGGGCAAAGCTCCTCCGCGGGCTGGAGTTGGAAGGCCGGGTCGAAGACGTGCAGACACGCTTTTTTTCGCAAGGACGGCAGCGAAGTGGACGTGGAGATCACTGTTCACATGCGACGCCTTAATTCCGGTTTCCTGCTGGAAGGCATGGTGCAGGACATCACCCAACGGCTGGCCCGCGAACAGGCGGAAAAGGAACGCCGCGCTGCCGAAGCGGCCAATTCAGCCAAAAGTGAATTCTTGGCCAATATGAGCCACGAAATTCGGACTCCAATGAACGCTGTCATGGGGTTGACCGAGCTCATGCTGCGCGGTGATCTCACAGAAAAACAGCGTTCTACCCTAGGCAAAATCAAGGTGGCCTCGCAAACGCTTCTGGCCGTGATCAACGACATCCTCGATTTCTCAAAGATCGAGGCGGGCCGCATGGAGCTTGAAATCACAAACTTCTCTCTGCACGAGGTGATGGCCAATTTGAGCGAAATGTTCTCCCAAAAGGCCCACGAGCAGGACGTAGAGTTCATGGTCTCCATTGCCGAAGGCACTGCGGGTGCACTGCGGGGCGACCCCATACGCCTGGGCCAGGTGCTCATCAATCTGGTGGGCAACGCGCTCAAGTTCACGCAAAAAGGCGAAGTCGTGGTGGATGTCCGGCCAGCCAAGGACCAACCCGCTGAGGCTGGAGAGATCATGCTCGAATTCGCGGTGGTGGATACTGGCGTGGGCATTCCCAAGGATCGGCTCAAGGCCGTATTCGAATCTTTCAGCCAGGCCGACACCAGCACCACGCGCAAGTTCGGAGGCACGGGTCTGGGATTGACCATCTGTCGCCAGCTCACGGAACTCATGGGCGGAAAAATTCGTGTGGAAAGCGTGTTCGGACAAGGCAGCCGCTTTATTTTCACGGCCCGTTTCAGCCGCCAGCCCGCAGAACGCGAACTGCGCCTGAATGCGCCCAAGGACTTGCGCGGACTCAAGGTTCTGGTTGTTGACGACAACGAGACTTCGCGCGAGATTCTGGCCTCGGCCATCAGTTCCTTCCAGATGAACGCAAGCACGGCAGCCTCGGGCTGGGAGGCTCTGGACGTGATGCGTGCTGCGGACCCGCCTTTTGACCTGGTGCTCATGGACTGGAAAATGCCTGGCATGAACGGCCTGGAAACGGCGCGAAACATAAAGCAACGCCTTGAACTGGACAAGACGCCCATCGTATGCATGGTCTCGGCCTATGGGCGCGAAGACCTGCTCCAGCAGTCGGACCGAAACTTTTTGGACGCCTTTCTGCACAAGCCTGTGAATCAGTCGTTCCTTTTTGATACCATTATGGAGCTTTTCGGCCGTAGTGATGCCGTGGTTTCGGCTGCGGAACGTCCGGTCAAGGATTCGGAACCACCCGCACACATCTCTGGAGCCAGAGTCCTGTTGGTGGAAGACAACGCCATCAACCGCGAAGTGGCCCGCGAGTGGCTGGATGCCGCAGGCGTGGCCACTGAAGAAGCGGAAAACGGACGCGTGGCCCTTGATCGACTCAATGCCATGGCCACGGACGTAAACTTGCCCGACATGGTGCTCATGGACATTCAGATGCCGGAACTTGACGGCTTGGAAGCCACCCGGCTACTGCGCAAGGACGAACGCTTCAAGGATATGCCCATCATCGCCATGACCGCCCATGCGCTCAAGGGCGACCGCGAACGCTGTCTGGACGCGGGCATGGACGACTACTTGACCAAACCCATCGACCCCCGCGCCTTGTTCGGGGCCTTGGGCACCCATATCCCCAATACGGGCCAGGCCGCCGCGCAACAGTCGCCCGTTCCCGCGGCTACACAGAAAACGGACAATCCAGATGATATTAGCGACCTGAAGATTCCAGGCGTGGACGTGAAAGAAGGGCTCTTCCGCTGCAACCGCAATACAAAACTCTACCGCCGTTTGCTGAGCAGCTTTCTCAAGGACTATGTGAGCTCGGACAAGGAAATCGCGGAATATGTCAAGGCCGGGTCGCAGTCAGATGCCCGTCGCGTGGCCCATTCGGTCAAAGGCGTGGCCGGGTCTCTTGGGGCTCGCCGACTGCAGGCAGCCGCCCTGGTGTTGGAAAACTCCGCCGAGCAGGAGACTCTGGTACCTGAAGGCATGGCCTGGGATGAATTCCTCTCAGCCCTGACCGAACTGGACACGGGCCTGAATCAGGCCGGATTCGGCGCACCTCTCGAGAAAATTCCGTTCGAGACTGAAGGCAACGCCGAAACCGTGGACGTCGGTGCACTTTTGCCGCTTTTGGACGAGCTGGATCGAACGCTGGACGACGATCTGGATTTGGCCAGAACTCTTGTCGAAAAAATCCAGGGGCCGCTAGGTGCCTTGGCTGGAAGCGACACTGCATCCCAGCTCATGGAGCATGTAGAAAATTTTGAAATGGATGAGGCGCGCGAGGTCCTGGACCAAGTGCGCACGTTTGCGAAAGACGCGGACAATTCATAACTCAGGTGACATAATTGCAAACAATACAAAGGAATACGAATAAATGAACAAAAACATAGAGTCGGGAGACGTCACTCCACAAAATAAACGCCAAAAAATTTTGGTGGTGGACGACAACAAGCAGAACCTTGAGCTGCTCATGGATTTGTTTCGCGACGACTACAAAATCGTGGCCGCTCTGAACGGAAAACGGGCACTCAAGCTTGCCCATGCCGAGCCCCAGCCTGATCTGATCATGTTAGACATCGTCATGCCGGACATGGATGGATATGAGGTGTGTAAGCGTCTCAAGGAAGAAGATGCCACCATGCATATTCCTGTAATCTTTGTCACAGCCGTCAGCGAGATCATGGACGAAACCCGTGGGTTCGAGACCGGTGCCGTGGACTACATCACCAAACCTTTCCATCCTCCCATGGTCAAGGCCAGGGTGAACATGCACCTGAACCTGAAACGCAAGCAGGAACTCCTGGAGGAATACGCCTACCTGGACGCCCTAACTGAGATTCCCAACCGCCGCCAATTTGACACCGTGCTGGACAAGGAGTGCAGCCGCTCCCGCAGGTCCCATCAAAGTTTGTCACTAATCATCATGGATATCGACGACTTCAAGGGATACAATGACGGTCAAGGTCATACTCAAGGGGACAAAGCTTTGCGCCACGTGGCGCAAGCCCTTGCCGGACGTCTGCGCCGAGCCGGTGATTTTCTCGCCCGATACGGAGGTGAGGAGTTCGCCGCTATTTTACCCTACACCGACGCGGAAGTGGCCAAAGAGATCGCCGAGAGCCTGCGAGCCGAGGTGGAAGGCCTGGACCTTCAATACAAAAAGAGCAGAGCCCTGACCCTTTCCCTTGGTGTGGCCACGGTTCCCCCGGACCAGGAGATCACCCCGACCGTCTTGCTCAAGGCTGCTGACAAGGCCCTGTACAAGGCCAAGGCCCAAGGCCGCAATCAGGTGAAGGCCGTGACGCTCTAGAGCGACCAAGCCCGCGCATAACGGGAAAGCATCAAAACAAGAAGCCTTTGATAAACAAGGGCTTTTCATTTTCTTTGAATAATGAACTCTGCGCTTTCCCCCCAAAATCGATCCACGCCCAAGAAGTATGTGGGCTTGAACTTGCCACCATCTACATCACCACGGCCTTAAGCCCCAAGCTAACACAAAACAAAAGCCTTCACCCTTTTTCCAGTATAAGCCAATATGGCTCCGTCCATCAGGTATGGCTCATGTTCCTGTAAAATCCCCGTGTCGGCAGTTCAATTCTGTCCCTGAGCACCATTAGAAATCAAAGGGTTGCGGCTTCATGGCCGTGACCCTTTTTCTTTGGTGTCGTGGTTTGCACAACTCCTGTACAACTTTTTGTGAGTAATGGATCAAAGCGAAGAGAACAACATTTCGGGTGATACGAACGGATAGAGTCATCACCAACCTTCAGGTTTAGCCAAATTTTGGAAGGCAGATCACATTTTCAATGGCGACATGCACAATGGTCATTTCCCTGACCGATCAATATATTTTTCTGCGGGAAAAACTTGCCCCGATTACCGAAAAAGTGTTTTCAACGATAAACAGCGCTTTTTCGTCATGGGTAAATGTGATCTCCTCAAGCTTCTTAAGCTGAACATTGTTGACAACAGTCATGAGCACATTTCTTTCTTTTCTGGAAGCCGCACCGAATCCTTTGAGGAATGTAGCGCTTTGTTTTAATTTTTCCAGGATGTCCTCGCTGATTGCATTAGCCGTTTCCGAAATAATGAAAACAACCTTTCGTTGGCTAAAGAGTGACAGTGTATGATGAACCACAATCGAATTTATAAAGACAATGATAAAGGAGGATATGATAATGTCCAAAGAAAGACTAAAAAGACTGAAGCTGAACAAAAAAGCATTGAAGATCAGGTATACTAGTCCAATACCAATGTTAAACTGTTGATAAAGGTACACGGCAACGACATCCAACCCACCATTGGATCCGAGGGATCGAAGTACAAGTCCTGCACCGAAGCCTGTAATAACACCGCTTGCGATAGCAGCGTATAGCTCACTGTGCACAGGTATGTTGACGGAGACCGTCTCATAAAACAGGGTTGTGGCGACGGTAGCATACAAACTGTATAAAAAAAATCGCCTGCTGACCTTGAACCATGCAAAAATAAAAAGCGGAACATTCAGGAGAAAGTACATCCAGCCAGGCGTAGGTGCGTCAGTCGTGTAGTAAATCAATGTCGCCAATCCGAACACTCCCCCTGGAATAAACTCATGGGGAACAACCAAGCTTTTGATGCCAATGGCTACAATCAGGCAACCGTTTGTTATGAGTAACAGGTTCCACCAGACCGAGTAGGAAATATCGAGGCGGAATTGCATTCCCTTACTTGGTTTCGACTTGCTTGTACCAAACATTCATGCTCTCCAGTTTTCCCGCAATCTGGGTGTTGTTGTGAAGAGTTCCGCCTAAGGAGTATCCATTTCTGGAGAAAACGACATTCATCCCAAAACTGCCGGCCCTGGCAATTGTGTAGAAGGTCTTGAACGCCCGTTCCTTAAGGGTTCTTTCCATGTAAGCCAGAAGACTGGTGGCTGCGCCGTTTCCTCTGTATTTAGTGGTTGTGGCAAAGTCGGTCATTTCAACGCACTGCCATTCAATATCCAGTTCTGCGGAAGCTGCAGCAACCAATTCATCTCCGGAGCGTATACCGAAAAAAATTGTGTCTGACGACATCATGCTGCGCCTGATATACGAGGGATCATGAATCGGAAACGGATAGGTTTCGAAAACTTCACTGTATAGTTTTGCCAATGCAAAGACATCATCAGTTCTCAGCCGGTCTACTTTGTTTGTATGGATTGCTTTGGTCTTTTCCTGTGACATCTTGTCTGCACAGTGGAGAACCTCAGACCTGCGCTTGATGTCCCGAAGCACGGATCGGCCTTTGTCCATATACTTGCACATGAACAGGCCTGCCGATTTGCCTTTATACATGTTGGGCACACGCGCTTCATCGACAAAACCCCATTGCGCAAAATGAGGCCCGGCCTCAGCCGGGACTTTTGCGAACAGCTTGGTGTATCCGTTTTGTCGCCCAAGTTCACATACCTTGCCCACGATGTCCGGGAGATCGTTTTTGTCCAGTTTCATCAGGTAGACGCGGTCGTTTAGAGGGCCGTGCTGAACAATCGAGTTGTCAAGGATTTCGACTTTGTCAGGCTGCATTTTCATCGCCCCTCCTTTCACTTCTTTCATTCTGTTCCGGAGTGAGGCTTGTCGTGTCATCCCAATCAGACAGAAGCTTTTCGATTCCGATGGCCTTTTCCTCGGCGTCGTCTTCCTTGAGCTGGAGATTGCAGGTTGAGCACTCGCGGTTGCAATAGTTTGGTTTATATGAGTCCGGTTCGTTGTATGTGGTGATTACGCCTTCGTAGTTCCTGAGCACCACCTTGTTGGCCCCCCACGAAACGATATAGTTGGGCATGACCGGGATTTTCCCGCCGCCGCCGGGCGCATCCACCACGTAGGTGGGAACGGAGAAACCGCTGGAATGGCCGCGAAGGCTCTCGATTATTTCTATGCCTTTGCCGATGGGAGTGCGGAAGTGGGTCAACCCTTCCGACATGTCGCACTGGTAGAGATAGTAAGGGCGCACCCGGTTCTTTATCAGTTTCTGGTTGAGCGTCTTGATTAGCCGTTGACAGTCGTTGACCCCCGCCAAAAGCACACTTTGGTTGCCCAGCGGTATGCCTGCGTCGGCCAGCATCTGCAACGCTCTGCGGGAAGATGTCGTCAATTCCCGCGGGTGATTGAAGTGGGTGTTGATCCAAAGGGGATGGTGCTTTTTCAGCATGTTCACGAGGTCGCCAGTGATCCGGTACGGCAGAACCACGGGCATGCGGGTTCCAATCCTCACGACTTCGACATGTTCGATTTCTCCCACCTTTGTCAGAATCCAATCGAGCTTTTCGTCAGAAAGCATTAGCGGGTCGCCGCCAGAAAGCAGGACATCGCGGACCTGCGGCGTATTGCGAATGTATTCGAGCCCCTGTTCAAGGTCTTCGCGCGAAGGAATGGATTCGGCATCGCCGACCTTTCGCTTGCGGGTGCAATGGCGGCAATACATGGAGCAGGTGTTGCTGACTAAAAACAGCACTCGGTCCGGATAGCGGTGAGTGACGCCCGGAGCGGGACTGTCCTTGTCCTCATGAAGCGGGTCGGTCATGTCGTGCCTGCCGACTTTCAGTTCTTCGACTGACGGAAAGGACTGGATGAACACCGGATCGTTTTCGTATTCGTCGGGATCAATGAGTGAGAGATAATATGGCGTGACGGACATGGGGAATTTGAGAACAGTCCGTACGAAGGCCCTTTTTTTCTTTTCCGGAAAGCTGACGCCAAGCACGCGTTCAAAGTCGTCCACGGTCTTGATGGAGTGGCGAATGTGCCATTTCCAGTCGGTCCAATCCGACTTTGACGCTGTTTCGCGCAGCGTTTCCGCAATTTCCTGCTGATGTTCGTTGAATACCTTCAACTTTTCTCCTTGGTTACAGTATCTGACTCAGGAATTCTCTGGTTCTGGCCTGGACGGGCGCGTCGAATATGGCCGTTGGAGTATTCTTTTCCAGAATCACGCCTTCATCCATGAAAGCCACGGTGTCGGCGGCTTCACGGGCAAAACCCATTTCATGGGTCACAATTATCATGGTCATGCCGTCCTCGGCCAAGTTTTGCATAACGGAAAGCACTTCACCGACCAGTTCGGGATCAAGGGCAGATGTCGGTTCGTCAAAGAGCATGACGTCCGGCTCCATGGCCAGCGCTCGAGCTATGGCCACGCGCTGTTTCTGGCCGCCGGACAATGTGCCCGGATAAGCGTTTTCCTTGTCGCTCAGGCCGACTTTGTCCAGGAAGCGCCTGCCGAGTTCCCTGGCTTCCTTTTTTTTCATCTTTTTGACCTGGGTAGGCCCTTCAGTCACGTTGCCGAGCACGGTCATGTGTGGAAAAAGGTTGAAATGCTGGAAGACCATGCCCACGCGGGCGCGTAATGCATTGATGCGCTTTTCGTCTCCGTTCAGTTCCCATCCGTTGATCTTCACGCTGCCTTCCTGGAATGTTTCCAGGTAATTCACACATCTAAGCAATGTTGACTTGCCCGATCCACTGGCTCCAATGACACAGAGAACCTCCGAAGGATGTACTTCGAGATCGATGCCCTTGAGGACATGGTTGCTTCCAAACCACTTGTTTAGGCCTGAAATTTCGATAATGGCTTGTTTGCTCATTGTTATGCCTGCACGCTGTCCACATCGAGGCGGGACTCGATGATGCGAAAGGTTTTGCTAAAAATGGCAGTGTAAAACAGGTAAAAAAGCGCCGCAATGAAAAGCATTTCCATCATCATAAAATTGGATGACGCCAATTGTTGCGATTTGAGAAGCAGTTCATTGATGGTGATGGTGCTGGCAAGGGACGAGTCCTTCAGAGCAATGATGAACTGGTTGCCCAGCGGGGGGATGGCGCGCTTGAAGGCCTGAGGCAGAATTATGCGAATCATGGCTCGGGCGTACGACATGCCCAGGCTTCGGGCCGCTTCCATCTGACCGCTGGAAATCGACACAATCGCGCCCCTGAATATCTCGGCGATGTATGCCCCGTTGTGGATGCCGAGCGCCAAGGTGGCCGAAGTCAGCGCGTCAAATCCGACCACGCTACGAAGGCCGAAGTAGATGAACAGAAGCTGAAGCAGCAGGGGGGTGCCTCTGATTATATAGATGTAGGCACGTGCCGGGAGGTTAAAATAAGACTTCTCCGATATGCGGAGAAAGGCGGTGCCGAGCCCCAGGCCCAGCCCCAACATGATGCCGAGCGTTGTGATTTTGATGGTCATCCATGCCGCAGGCAGGAAGAACGGCAGATATTTCAAAAGCGCCGAGAAATCGAAATACATGGCTTGTCCTGTGTCTGAAAGAAAAGACAGGCGCGGCGTAGTTCCATGGTACGCCGCGCCGGGAGGGGAAAGTTTCGTTACCGGACCGTGATGTCCGCATTAAGCCATTTTTGGCTTAGACTTGAAAGGGAGCCGTCTTTGTGCATGGAGGTCAAAATATTGTTTACCTCCAGGAGCAAGGTGTCGTCGCCCTTGCGAAACGCAACGGCGATGTCTTCGCCGCGGAGCGGCATGCCAAGCAGGGTTATGTCGAACTTTCCGCTGTTCATGGCATTCACGCCAACAACGCGGTCAGTGATAACGCCGTCAACCACGCCGTTGTTCAACTCGGTCAGGGTGTGAGTGTCGTCCTTGTATAGCTTCACATCGTCCGCACCGAGCTTTTCTGCGTCATTGGCAAAGGTGGTGCCGGTAACCACGCCAATGGTCTTGCCTTTGAGTTGGTCGGGGGAGGTGAACGAAGCTCCCTTTTTCACAAGAAGCTGAGCGCCGGAGTAGTAGTAAGGAATGGAAAAATTAACGACCTCAAGCCGCTGTTCGGTGACGGCCATGCTACCGAGAATTCCGTCGTAAGCACCCGAGCGAAGACCTTCAATAATGCCGCTCCATTCGGTGGTCACGGGCTTGAAAGAGACGCCGATGCGGCGAGCCACTTCTTCTGCGACATCCACGTCGAAGCCTACCAGTTCGTTGTTGTCGTTGTAAAAGTTGAACGGGGGATATCCGCCGCTCATGGCGAAGCTAATCTCTCCTTTTTCATTAACGCGGGAGAGTGAGTCCCCCCCCTCTTCTGAACAAGCGGTAACCACAACAACAAACAGCGTGGCCGCGAGGGCGGCCAGCATAAGACGAAACCATTTCATGATATCTCCTGTGGAATTTTAAGATAGCAATTTCTCGGCAAGACGATGAATTGTCCTTTGTCGCCAAGGCAACCGGACAAACTTACCCCAGAATGAAACACGATAAGCAAAGTGAGAAAAAGTGCCGCGAAAAAAGGAACTGCAAAGAGAAGGAGGTCCATAATATCAAATTCGACTTCCTTGATTTTTAACTTCATCGTCCTTGCACGCAGATTTAGAGTTGCCTTGCATTTTATTTAAGCAACGAGAGGGACCCCTCGTAAAGGGGGTATATTGGGTATATTTCGGGTATGCAGCAATACCCGTTCAGACGAGCGATGGTTTTTGGCGCAGGTAGGTGAAAAGTGAGGCCTTTCTCCCCCTTAGGCCAAATTTCTTACGGACATTCTTTCTGTGGGTCTGCACGGTTTCAAACGACAGATTGAGGAGTTCCGCGATCTCTTTGCCGTTTCGCCCCAGTTGGATAAGTTGGCAGACCTCCATTTCGCGTGGAGAGAGCCGCAGAAGTTCGGAGTCGAATTTGCCCGACGACTCGCTTGCAAGATCAACAAGCTGACCTTCAATGATATTCTTGTATCCTTCGCGCACTTCCAGAGTGTCGGACGTCGCGATGCGATCCAAGGCGGGGAATATCTGTTTTTTTACTTGGCTGGTCAATTGTTCCCGCATCTCTTTTCGATCTTCTTCAACGGATTTGATGATTTGCTTGAGTGCTATTTTCTTTTCCTTCACTTCAGCCTGCTTTTCTTGCAAATCTTCTTTAAGTTCAACATGCTCCGTTAAGTCGTGAAGGATAAGTTGGTACAGCGAGTACTCGGTAAAAGTTATTTTACGCAGAGTGGCTTCGGCGGGGAAGCCTTCGCAGTCACCGTCAATGGCAACCAAGTTTGCCGTCCACAATTCCTTGGCTTGAAGGGTGTGCATGGCGTTGCGAAAAAGAGCGTGAAAACGCTTCCCCAACAATTGCTTGAAGTTTTCCCCGGATAAACCGTGCTCGGATTTGGAGTGCTGTTCTTGCGCGGCCTCGTTGGCGGCGATGATGGTGCCCTCGCCGTCAAGAATGAACGTGGCATCCAGAGCCGTGTCGAAAAAGGCATTGAACAAAGTGATGGAGTCGGCCCAGGCCGTCATGTTGTCTTCCAGCCGTTCTTCATAGCTTTCGTACAACGCTTCCATGGGCCGATTGTCGGTAGAGATAACCACAAATCCGCCTTGGGGGGCGAGAACTGAAGACAGGGGGATGATTCGAAGTAGAAAGCTCCGCCCGTCACAGCATGTGATTTCGTGTATCTGGCTGGGAGGGAAGCGGTGGAGTGTGTCTTTGAGAGACTTTGTCTCCAAAGCCAAGGCCTCCCAAAAATATGCATCATTTCTCGATGCGTCAGGGAGGTACTTGAGCCTGACACCGGTTGAGGCCAGAACCTTGCCCTTCTGGTCGGCAAAAAGGATGAAATCGTCCCACGCTTCGACCACGTCGCCGGGATCGGTCATGGTTGTCGTCTGTTCGATCATGTCGTCCATGCTCTTTGCGTAGCATGGTGGCGGGACAATGAAAACCATACACAAAATGCGGAAAAGCGAGCCGACAACTTGCTGAAAATTCATTTTCACCTGGAAAGCTGGATTACTTTTCCTTGCACTTTTGGGTTAAAAAACACCCCGCCCATCCACTCTTGAACAAAAGACCTTTCCCGAACCGGAGCGGCGCGAGGACTCCTATTTTTGCATGGTCTCCACTGCCCGGTGCAAGTCGTCCTGGCCGAGCTTTGCCTGGCGTGCGGTCAGGGTCGGGATGGAGTGCCCTAGAAGACGCCGAGCCCCATATAGCCCAACCCCCGGCTCGAACCATTCGGCTCGCACATGTGTGCCTCAGACCATGGAAGGAAACGTGCACCTTGGAGTCCGTCATCCCATGCCGCCGCTAGCCATGCTGTCGCCTCCTTCCTCTAAAAAAACAACAACTTAAACGGCAAGAGGTTAAAAGGTTCTGTTGCCCGGGTTGCCGTGCAAAAACATCATTTCCGAAAGTAGTCAGACAAAGCCGGCTGTGCTAGTATCGGGCTAATATCACAGCTGCCTCAGGGGGAAAGACGTGCTGGACAAGAACATGCGAATACTCGTCGTGGATGATTCGGCCGCCATGCGCCGGATTATCATTTCCGCGCTCCGCGCCGAGGGGTTTAAGAACTACCTCGAGGCTGCGGACGGAAAACAGGCCTGGGAAATTCTCCACAACAAGGATGTGGACGTGGTTCTGTGCGACCACAACATGCCGAACATGACCGGAACCGATCTGCTGATCAAGCTGCGCGAAGAGGAGAACTTCAAGACTCTGCCCTTCATCATGATCACTGCGGAAGCCGACCGCGAAAACGTGATGACTGCGGTCAAGGCCGGGGTCTCCAACTATATCGTCAAGCCCTTCGGCTCGGACCTTCTGACCAAAAAAATAAGCGACACCCTGGAACGACAGAAACTCAATCCCTGACGGTTGAAGCCGGACAGGAGCGCAAGGGCCGGACCCTCCGGCTTTGGGTCATTTTGTATGGTGAAGACCCGGCCTCCGTGTCGGCCGTTCACTCCTGTCCCTAAGCATCGCCAGAAATCAAGGGCTTGCGACTTAACTGCCGTGACCCTTTTTATTTGACGACCCCGCACTCTCCCGACATTTTCCTCTGTTTGCCGACCGTCTCCTGTCCAGCAACCCCTGTTTTCCCTCGCGACCAACGAATCAAACTCCCCATCTCGACCAAATTCTTGAGTTTAACCCGCCCTGCATGTAGTCTCGGAACTCAAGCAGGAGACAATCATGCAAAAACTCGATCAGAGCGTATTCCTTCGGCTGGCTGCCGACGCCGGGTTCGTTCCCCTTGTTCAGGGGGTTGTGGAACAGGGAGCTGCGGTATTCGGACTTGGCCGGGACAAGACCCTCAAGCTTGTCATGGCCGCCGAGGAAATCGTGTCCCATCTGGCCGGGACCGCAGGCGGCACGGAAATCGATCTGGCACTCTCCAATGGAGGCTGGTGCGTGGTTGCTGATTTTTCCTTTATGGCCGACCCCTCTGGATTGTGGGCCATGAACTTGGCCGCCAGGGAAGACGTGGTGACCGAAAAATCCATGGACCACCTGGGGCTTCTCCTGGCCTCGCGCATGGTGGACGGTTTTTCCGTGAACCTGAACGGCAAGGTCGTCCACCTCAAGCTGCGCCAGGATTTGGACTATCCGGTCATGGAGCCCAAGCCGGTCGAGCCGGGTCACGCCAAAGGAAAAATCTCCATTCTAAACAGCCCCGAAGCCGCCCTGATCAAGGAAGCCTGCATTCTCGCCTCCGCCCTTTATCCGGCTCACCTGATTCACGAATCATTTCACCGACCAGGCAAGGTGGTGGACATGGTGGCCGGGGGAGATGTTTCCGTGGCCGTGGCCGTGGACGCCACCGGAGCGCTTGCCGGAATGATCGGCTGGAGGTCTCCCTCCGAAAGCAGCGTCAGCTTTTCCGGCCCATATGTATTCTTGGACGGCCCGAACGTGGCCGGGGCGCTTGAAACCCATTTGCTGAACACGGTGGCACGCACCTCCGCTGCAAGTCTTTTCAGCGACTTGGCGACCGCTGATCTGGTTACCGGCAATTTCGAGGCGCTGGGCCACTTGATATTCATCCAGTCGGACGAAAAGCCGACCGAACTGGGGGTCTGGTTCAGGCACCTGCGCGAAGACACCGGAATCGCGGTCTGGGCCCATCCCGCCATGCGCCAGTTTCTGGAGCGGACCTACGACAGGCTGGTGCTCATGCGCACCATCAGGGAAACAAATGGTCACGGCGAAGCTTTGCCCGAAAGATCTGTTTTCTCGGCCCGGCTGAGGCCCGAACTGCGAGAGGCAACCCTGTCCCTTATGGTGGCCGGCTCCGACGTGGCCGACGCCGTGTCCCGGCATGTGGAAGTCCTGAAAAGAGACGGCTACCTCAACCTCTTTTTCCACCTGGATCTGGCTTTCGGCTGGCAGGCGGCCATAGGCGGCGCACTAATGGACAACGGCTTTGTCCCTAGGCTCGTCCTGCCCCACGGCGGAGCGTCGGACATGGTGGTGTTCCAGCATGCCTAACCTCGATCTTCAACAGCTTGTTCCGGCCTATATCCAGGCCTTTGAAGCGTACTATCCGAGCAGGCCGGACCGTGACCTCATGCGAACTTACGGCGTAAACAGCCTGCACCGCCTGAACAACAACGAGAACGCGCTGGGGCCGCCCCCGGAGGTGTCGGGGGTGGTTGACGAATTCCCACCCAAGGACGTGCCGGTCTATCCCAACGGGGACTGTTTCCACCTGCGCCAGGCCCTGGCGACCCGGTTCGGAATGGACGAGGAGCAGTTCCTGGTGGGTAACGGCTCCTGCGAAGTCATCGCCAGCGTCATCAAGGCCTTTTGCGAGGAGGGCGACAACATCGTCACGGCGGACAAGACCTTTGCGGTCTACGAATGGGTGGCCGAATTCTCGGGATTCGAGGCCCGGCTCATTCCCCTCAAGGACCACGCTTTCGACCACCGGGCCATGCTGGACGCCGTGAACGAGCGCACCAAGATCATCTTCGTCTGCAACCCGAACAATCCCACGGGAACCTATTGGGACCGGGACACCCTGACCCGGTTTCTGGACGAGGTGGACAACAGGGCCATCGTGGTCATTGACGAGGCCTATTTCGAATATGTGGAAAAGGACGACTACCCCAACGGCATGGAATACATTGAACAACATCCCAACGTCGTGGTCTTTCGCACCTTTTCAAAGATGTACGCCCTGGCCGCCCTGCGCATCGGCTACCTGTGCGGAAACCGGGAGGTGGTCGACCAGATCCGCAAGACGCACATCGTCTACTCCGTGAACACCCTGGCCCAGCGTTCCGCAGCAGCAGCCCTATCCAACGACGGCTCGTTCATCCGGGCCACGCGGGACATGGTTCGCGAGGCCAAGGAACTTTTATGCCCCATGTTCGACGAGTTGGGGCTGGAATACGTCTGCAACGAGGGCAACTACCTGATGGTGCGGGTTCCCATGCCGGACACCCTCATGTATCGAAAGCTTATGAAAAAGGGCGTCATGGTCCGGACCATGACCGGATTCCGTTTTCCCAACTGGATACGAGTAAGCCTGGTACAACGGCCCGTGATGGAAGACTTCTGCCGGGCCTTTCGCGAAGTAATGGCCGAAAACAATAAACCGCGGCAAGCCGTGGAAGGTTGATACCCAGATGAAAACATCTCCAAAGACAAATTCCGACGGCCCGCTGTCCGGCCTGGACCTGACCAACCTGAAGGCCGCCCTGGATACGACACGGGAGGCGGTTGAAGCGGGCGAAGGACCGTTCGGGGCCGTAATCGCTGGACCGGACGGGGCCATCCTCATGGCCCAGGGGAACCAGACCTTCCAAAAAAAAGATCATACAAAGCATGCCGAGTCGGTCCTGGCCTCCAGGTTCTGCCAAGTGTACCACGACGACCCGGAATTCATGGCCAACTCGACTCTCTACTCAAGCATGGAGCCTTGCGCCATGTGCATGTTCACCATGTTCAAGGCGGGCATCGGGCGGGTGGTCTACGGACTGAGCGCCGACCGCCTGTATGATCTGTTCAACCGTTTAGGAACGTGGCCCAGAACGAACATCTCCAGCCACGACTGCGCCCTTCTCATGAGCAAGCCGATGGTCGTGCAAGGGCCGTATCTTGAAGACGAAGCCGCGGCCATAGTTGAGGATTGCTTCAAAAGGCACCTGGGCTCGCCTGACAAGTCCCAAAACGGGGACTGATGACCGGGCACGGGGTGAAAATGGGGGAAGGCAGGGTTCTTGCCGTGCTGTTCAGGCTTGGCGGCCCGGCCATGCTCTCCATGTTCTTCCAGAACCTGTACGCCCTGGCGGACACGGTTTTCGTGTCCAGGCTCGGCACGGACCACTTGGCAGCGTTGACCCTGTGCCTCCCTCTTCTTTACGTCTCCCTTGCCCTATGCAGGGGTCTTTCCGTGGGGACAATGGCCCTTCTGAGCCACGCCTTCGGAGCCGGGGACTCGAAAAAGGCCGCCTCCATAGTCAGATCGGCCCTGCCCCTGGCCTTGCTGGCGCTCTGCCCCTTCTGCCTGCTGGCCTTTCCCCTGATAAACCAGCCCCTGTTCAGAACCTTCGGCATCGACGGCAGCGTACTGGCCGAGGTGGACCGGTTCGTTTTCTGGCTGGCCTGGCTCTTTCCGGTCATGGGCTTTGCCCTGCTCTGCGAAGGAATACTCCTCAGCCACGGCGACTCCAAAACACCGATGAAAGCCATGGTCGCGGGCAACATCCTGAACATCGCGCTTGATCCGTTCCTCATCTTCACCTGCGGGATGGGAATCGCGGGAGCTTCCCTGGCCTCGCTCATCGGCTGGTCCTTCTCATGCCTGCTGATGTACGAGGCTCTCAAGCGGCGAAACCTGGACAGACCCCAAATGGCCTTCACCGGAATCGACACCGGCCTTTGGCGAAAAATAGCCGGACAGGGCGGTCCGGTCTCCATGGGGCTGCTGGTCATACCCTTTTCCCTGCTGGGCCTGAACTATGTCCTGGCCTCCTTCGGAGCCGCCTATATCGGTGCCTGGAACATCTCCTCCCGGCTGGAAATGATGCTGGTCCTGCCGCTGTACGGCCTTTCTTCTTCCCTAATACCCTTCACGGGGTTCAACCTGGGCAAAGGATCCTTGGAGCGCATTCGCGAGGCCGTTCGCGTTTGCCTCAAAATTTGTTACGCCATCCAGATTCCGGTGGGCATCGCAATGTGGCTGATAGCGAGAGATGTCATCAACCTCTTCGGTCCGGAGGCCAAGGTGCTGGAGTTGGCAACCTTCGCCTTGCGCGCGGCCCTGACCGGCTACCTGTTCGTGCCCTTGGAACTGGTCATGAACGGCCTTGCTCAGGGCTTGAAAAAACCAGGCTACACCTTGTGCGTCAATGCTTCCCGCGTCCTGATGCTCCGCCTTCCCCTGGCCGTGGCCTTCGGAGTCCTCTGGGGCGGAGAAGGGGCCTACATCAGTCACCCTGTGGCCATGACCCTGACCGGGTTGGCCAGCGCAATTCTGCTGCGCCGCCTGCTGAGGCTGGCGGACGCCGCCTGTGCGCACGGCAAGCTTGATTCGGCCTCGGCCGCTCATTCTGTTGATTGGGGCTGAAAGGAACCGAGTTGACGGCAATAAAACAAAGAGAAGAGCAATGAACCGGAAACAACTGATCGAGACCTTGATTGCGGCGAAAAGGGATATAGAACCGGGACAGGACGTGGAGGTGGGTCTGTTTCGGCCCGAAGACGCGCTCGGAGTTTCCCTGGCCTATTACGAAACATACGGCGACGCCTTTCCCCTTGATCTGGTTTACGACCCGGAGGAAATAGTCCGGCGCAACGCCACCGACAACCAATACACGGTGGTCGCCCGCACCGCCAGAGGCGAAATTGTTGGGATGGCCGGCCTGTTCCGCAATGCCCCCAATCCGGATGTCTACGAGACGGGACAGCTGATGGTGCTGAAAGCCTACCGCAACTCCCACATAGCCGGGGAGATCAGCAAATACATGATGAACAGATGCATCCGCGCCCTTGGTATCCCCACCGTGTTCATGGAGGGCGTCTGCAACCACCCGGTTTCCCAGCGCCTCGCAATACAGGAAAGATTCAGCCCCACGGGCCTTGAGGTCGAATGCATGCCCGCCAAGACCTACGAGGAGGAAGGCGGGGTCCAGCGAAACGTGTCGCTGCTGCTCATGTTCAACGTCCAGGCCAAATCGCCGGGGACCGTACACGTTCCCGACGAATATCGGAAAATCGTCGATCAGACTTATTCGGAACTTGAGATTTCTCGAACCCTGGGAGCGGGTGGTGATCCGCAGGCGGACGCCACGGAAAGCAGCGTGTTCCAGGTGGAGGACGCCAAGCTGGTGCGCCTGACTGTCAAGGGCGTGGGCAATGATTTCGCAAGTGTTGTGGAGAAAGCAGAAGGCAAATTCGGGGACTCCGGTTTGACGCAGATATACCTAAACCTGGGCGACTCCGGCGCGCCCGGAGCGGTTACGAAATTACGGGAGCGCGGATACTTCTACGGCGGGCTGCTGCCCAACTGGTTCGGCCCGGACGGCCTGGTCGTGCAGAAGGTTCCACTGAAGCCGGACTGGGAAGCGATGCGGCTCTATGGCAAGAAGGCCAAAGCCATACATGCATATGTCCGCAGCGATTATGATAAAGTGGCGGGCTGAGTCCGGCGACGCAAGGCCCTCCGGTTTTTAGGAACAAAAGGCTCAGAAGCTGTTGAAATCCGGGTAGGCGTGGCCCCATTTTTCGTAGATGGGCCTAAGCTTTCCGGCCTTGTGCAGCCTGTAGATGCCGTCATCATACATCTTCATGACAGCCTTGCCCCGATCGTTGATCCTGAACAGGGGGTGGTAGGAACGGCTCCCCGCCTTCTTTATGTCGAAGTCCTTCTCGTCATAGGGAATGGTATTTTCCTTGATGGACTGCCTGATGAGGGTCATGTCGTCCACGTAAAAATCGGAACGATCCAAGATGATCATGCCCAGAGCCCGGGTGCCGGTCAGAATATCCTTGATCTTCACGGGAACGGAAAAATTGTCCTGGCTGTAATAGGTTGGCTGGCTGAGAATTTCCCTGCCCCTCAGGCTTTCCGCGCCGCGCCAGGGTCCGATCCTCTCTTTCTTGAAAAAAACAAAAAAATCATTGATATATAATGGGTAGCGGCCCAATGCCAAAGGCGGCTGGGCTACATCATCGCAGGTCATGATGTCGGCAGCCCCGATCCTCACCAGCTCTTCCGAACGGCCCGACTTGGAATAGACATGACGAACGGCAACTCCATATTGGGCGAAAACGGCCTTGAGCACCTCGTGATACAGGCCTGTCCCGTCCTCGTTGGTGAAGGATTCCCACGAAGGACTGGTGGAGACCACTTCCTTGATCTCTCCAGCCGCCACGCCGGTAGCCGTCAGCAGGACAAAAACTGTCAAACTGATCCAGATAATTGTTTTCGCGTTCTTTCCGGTCATCTTCTCGGTATAATTTATTAAGCGCCGATTTAATTCCAATATACTTGAATCCACATTCATGTGTTGCACATTTTAAGCCTTAGATCAACATCCTGACAACATTTGGTTCGGGTTTTGCATTTCGCCAAAAGCTTCCTTGCTTACGTCGCAACCCAAAGAAGACCCCGCCTAAGCGGGGTACTGTCACCGTCGAGTACAGTCAAGGCAGGGAGGACGCCTTCCGGCACCGGCTCGTCGGCTATGGATTGAGGTCTTCGTAGACCTTGCCCACCAATTTTTCCGAAGGAGTAAGCGTCTTGTCGCCCGGATTCCACTTGGCGGGACAGGCTTCGGCAGGATGGTCCTTGAGATACACGTTGGCCTGAACCTTGCGCACCAACTCATCGGCATTGCGCCCGACATTGTAGAAGTTGATCTCCGACGAAACCAGCACTCCTTCGGGATTGATGACGAATGTCCCGCGCAACGCAAGACCGGTGTTCTCATCGTAGACTCCGAAATAGCGCGACAGCTTACCGGTCGGGTCGGCGGCCATCTTGAACTTCACGTTCTCAAGCAGCCTCTCGTCGGTGCGCCAGGCAAGGTGGGTGAATTCGGTGTCCGTGGAAACCGAGATCACCTCGCAGCCCAGCTTCTCCAGCTCAGCATGCCTGTTCGCCAAATCCGCCAGCTCGGTGGGGCAGACAAAGGTAAAGTCCGCCGGATAAAAGACGAAAACCGTCCACTTCCCTTGATCCTGTACGGACTTCAAGGACATATCGGAAAAACCGCAGTCCTGGGGATCGTAAACCTTGAACTGCTGGTCTTGGACTTTTGACCCGATGCAGGAACAAGTTTTTTCTTCTATATTGATAGCCATTTTCGCCTCCTGTGTTTGTGTTGAGACATAAATAGTAATAGTTACTATTTATGTCAAGCGAAATGTTGCCCCTTCCTCCGTTTCACTTACAAAGACTCCTCGCCCCTAGCCAAGGCCTGCAACCCCTCCAAGTCCAGGATGGTTATCCTGGTTCCGTCCGATTTAATGAGACGCGCCTCGTCCATCCTCTTGAGCGCCCTGGAAAGAGTCTCGGGGATGGTGCCCAGATAGGAGGCTATCTGACTCTTGGGCAGATCCAACTTCACAGTGTCCCCATATTGCCCGGGTCTTAGAAGCAGGATGTAGGCGGCCAGCCTGGAAGGAACCTCCTTGAGGCTCAGGGCGGCCACCTGGCCCACCAGCTTGCGCAACCTTCCGGAAAGCAGTCCGAGCATGCCCATGGCCAAATCCGGATCGCGCCTGATGAGTTCCACGAACTCCCGGCGCGGAAAAAACAGGACGCGGCTCTTGTCCATGGTCCGGGCGTTGGCCGGAAAGGTTCCGCCCTGAAAAACGGCAACCTCGGCAAAGACCTCGCCCGGTCCAAGGACATGCAGAATCTGCTCCCGTCCGGAAGGGTTGGAGCGATAAATCTTGACCTTGCCGGCTACTATTCCGTAAAAACCCGACGCCTCTTCCCCGGCCTGAAAAATCTCATGGTCCTTTTTGTAATTCTTGTGTGCGGCTATGCCGGAAACCGCCTCGACCATGGACTCGGGCAACCCGGCAAACAGCGACAACTCCAAAACATCTTTCATTTTGTTCATTTTTTTCTTTTTTTATGTAAGGGTTCTTCATTGAACAGGTTGACCTAAGTCATGGCCCAAGTCAAAGGAATTGGCCATTCTGTCTTCAAATCCGCCAGGAAACCTTAACAACTTTACGGAGCCTTTCAATTGCACGACAACACCATTTCCGTGAACTTCTGCCGGGGGGCGTCCGAGGGCCAATGCCCCCATTCCCTGATGCTTTCTCCATTTTCACCGGACATCCTGGCGGAAACGGCCAGGAAATCAGGCTGGCCTGAATTTCTGCTCCAAGCCACCCAAGGCAAGCCCCATCGACATCACAAATTCAACATCTCCTTCTCAGCCTGCCCCAACGGCTGCTCGCGGCCGCACATCGCGGACTTCGCCCTGGTCAGGGCCTGCGAACCAGACATTGACCCGGACATTTGCACCGGCTGCGGAGTCTGCGTGGAGTCCTGCCCGGATCAGGCCATTTCCCCAGGGCCGGACTGTCCGGTTGTCGACCCGCAGCTCTGCCTGCGTTGCGGCCACTGCCTGAAAGTCTGCCCGGATAATGCCATTGCCTGCGTCCGCAAAGGCTGGCGCGTGCTCGTGGGCGGCAGGCTCGGCAGGCACCCGCAACTGGCCGAGGAATTTCCCGGCCTGTATTCCGGAGTTGAGGCCCTGCAAATTCTGGACAAGGCACTTCACCTGTACATGGACAATTACGCCAGGGGAAAGCGGTTCGGGCAGGTGCTGGAATCGACCGGGCTGACTCTCCTGTCGCCGGGAGGCTGATCTTGCGCATCCCGGCCCTTGTCCTTGTCCAGCTCAGCCTGCTCGTCCTGGCCGCACATCTCCTGCGCGGCGGCGACAACGGACTGGCCCTTTCCTGCCTGCTCATGGGTGCCCTGGTCCTGACCCGCAAGGGCTGGGTCCGGCCGGTCGTCATGGCCTTGCTGGCCCTGGCCTGCTTTGTCTGGCTGGACTCGGCTGTGGAGATGGTAAGCCTGCGCCAGGCTCTGGGGCTGCCCTGGACACGGCTGTCCCTTATCCTGGGTTCGGTTGCCGCGCTTTCCTTTGCCTCCTTCGTCCTTTTGGGCACGACTCCCGGCAGCAGCTGGTTTGATCGAAACCGGGAAGAGGAATCATACAAGGCCGCGATCTTCATCCTCACCTGCGCGGCCCTGCTCCTGGCCCGAAACATGGTCCCCTTTCCCGTTCTCCTGGGCGACCGCTATTTCCCGGGCTGGGGCGGGCTGCAAATCCCCCTGCTCGGCCTGTATGCGGTGGCCGTCGGCGGTCCAATGCTTGACCCGAAAAAAGCCATGAAAATCAGACCGCGAATCTGGGCGCTCTTTTCCATGGTCTTTTTCCTGCAACTGATTCTCGGTTTGTCCGGCCTTGAGAACATGCTTATGACCGGCAAGCTGCACCTGCCCGTGCCCGCGCTCATCACGGCCGGACCGTTGTTCAGGGGCGGCGGCTTCTTCATGCTCATCCTCCTGTCCGCGACCATCCTGCTTGTGGGACCGGCCTGGTGCAGCCATCTCTGCTACATCGGGGCCTGGGACGATGCTGCAAGCCGACTTTCCAACATCAAGGCCGACCCGGATTTTCCGGGCAAATGGCGCTGGGCGCGCCTCGGCGCGCTGGTCCTGACTATGGGCGCGGCCCTGGCCATGCGTTTGATGGGTGTTCCCGGCGGAACCGCCGCGCTCCTGGCCGCAGGATTCGGGCTGGCCGGGGTGGGCGTGATGCTTGCCGTGTCCCGGAAAAAGGGCATGATGGCCCATTGCACCACCTATTGCCCCATCGGTCTGGTCAACAATACTATGGGCAAAATATCGCCCTTGCGCATTCGCCTGAACAGCGAATGCACCCGTTGCGGAATCTGTTCAATGTTCTGCCGCTACGGGGCGCTCACGGCCCAGGATATCGAACGCAACATGCCCGGCCCGACCTGCACCCTTTGCGGCGATTGCCTTGGGGTCTGCCCGCACAAGGCCGTGGAATACCGTTTCTTGAGCCTGCCGCCCGCTACGGCGCGTAGGCTTTTTCTGGTTTTGGTGGTAAGCTTGCACGCCGTGTTCCTGGCCGTGGCCAGAATCTAGCAAAAGGAAAAAGAGAATGAACAAGACCGTATACATTGATCAGGAAGAGTGCATCGGCTGCCGGGCCTGCGTGGAAATCTGCCCGGAGGTTTTCATTTTCAACGAATCAACTGGGCTGGCAATGGTCCACAACCCCGAGGGCGCGGACGAGGAGGCCATTCGCGAGGCCCAGGAACTATGCCCGGTGAACTGCATCCACTTCGAATAAAATCAAAGGCTCCTTTCCCCTTTTTGGCCTTGACAGGACCAAGGATTATTTTATCATTAATAATGGCCTCAACCAGAGGGATGAACCGTGCCGACGCCTGACCACACGATCAAGCTGAACATCCAGTCCTCCTTGCCGTCCACCACCTGTTGCCCTGCTTTCTGTTGGCCTTGCATCCGTCCGGTTCGGCCGTTCAAGGCTCAGGCCTTTTGCCTGCGCGGAAAACAAGGGAGGCAAAATGGGCATAAACGAAAAACTCATCATGGCGAAGATTCTGGAAATCTATCCGGAAATCAAGACTTACGGCCTTGAACTGGCCCTCAGCCACGACGAACAAAAAAGGGCTTGGATAGTAAAGCTCTCCAAGGGCAGGGACGAGCTTTTCACCCACCTTGAGGACGAGGACGCCCAAAAATGTCTTGAAGGGGAACGCTGCATCCCTTTCGGCAGCCAGATCGGCGTTTTCATTGATGCCTACTGCAAGAGCGGCCAGTCCTGCCGGACATGATGCGCTTTTTTTGAAAAATCGCCTCGGCTTGACCTGCGTCAAAGCCGCTCGGCCTTCTTTTGGCGATAAGGGGTTCAACAGAACGCCAAACCCGTCAAAAGGAGTTACCCATGTATTGCAACCAATGTGAACAGGCGACCGCAAACGCGGCTTCACGCCTCTCCTTCGCTTTTCTTGGAGACAAGAAATGAAGGTCAAGAGAAAGCTCATCCACATCGACGAGGAACTCTGCAACGGCTGCGGCCAATGCGTTCCCGGCTGCGAAGAGGGAGCCTTGCAGATCATCGACGGCAAGGCCCGGCTGGTGGCGGAAAAATACTGCGACGGCCTGGGCGCCTGCCTTGGCGAATGCCCAACCGGAGCGCTCACCGTGCGCGAGGTGGATGCCGACGACTTCGACCCCGAAGCGGTAACCGAACTGCTCAAGGAACAGGGACGCGAAATTCCGAAACACATGCCCAGCCCGGAAGAGCTGCGACTCTCGCCTCCGTCATCGCCGTCATCGCCCTCGTCGACATCAACCCCGCCCGCCTCAAAACCCTTGGGCGGCTGCCCCTCGGCCCGGCTCAAGACCCTGACCCCCTGCGCCCAGGCCAACCAGCCGCGCACCCAGCAGGGTTCGGCCCTTTCCCATTGGCCGGTGCAGCTCAGGCTGGTGCCGCCGGAAGCGCCCTTTCTCAAAGGCGCGGACCTGCTGCTCACGGCGGACTGCTCTGCGGTGGCCCTGCCTGACTACCATCAGAAGTACGTGCCAGGAAAAGTGGTGCTCATGGGCTGCCCCAAGTTCGATGACGTGGAAAGCTACGTGGAAAAGCTGGCGGCCATCTTTGCGGGCAGCGGCCTGAAATCCGTGACCATCCTGGAAATGGAGGTGCCCTGCTGCTCAAACATGACCCGCATCACCGCCGAGGCCATGAGACGCGCCAAGGCAGATGTTCCCACCGAACGAATCACCGTGGGATTGAACGGAAGTATTGTGGGGAGGGCGAACCTGTAAATCAATCTTTTTTCTGTGCGGCCTTGAGTTGTCCGCAGGCGGCGTCGATGTCCCGGCCCATGCTGCGGCGGATAAAGGCGGTCATGCCGCGATCCCAGAGATATTTCTCGAATGCCTCCACCTTGTCGCGCTCCGGCGTCTCGTAGGGCAGTCCTTCCGTGGGGTTGTAGGAGATGAGATTGATCTTGTAGCGGTCGCGCGGAAGCATGTCCGCCAGTTTGCGGGCCTGATCAAGGGAGTCGTTGACATCCTTCAAGAGCAGATATTCGCAGGTGATGCGCTCCCTGGGCTTGATGGGAAAATTCGCCAAAGTCGCCATAAGCTCATCCAGATGAACACGCGCGGCCTTGGGCATTATCCTGGCCCGAAGCTCCTGTTCCGGGGCATGCAGGGATATGGCGGGCAAAGCCAAACCCGAATCGCCCAGGGCCTTCAACCCCTTGGGCAGGCCCACGGTTGAAACGGTTGTCCGGCGCGAGGACATGTGCAATCCGGTCTCGCTTTTCAGGGCCTCCAGGGAATTGAGCACGTTCTCCACGTTGTTCAGCGGCTCGCCCATGCCCATGAAGACAAGGTTCTTGAGCGGGTCCAGGCCGTGTTCCAGAATGTACTGCCGCCCGGCCAGAATCTGGCCCAATATTTCGCCCATGGTCATGTTGCGCTCAAAGCCCATGAGCCCGGTATTGCAGAAGGTGCAGCCCATGGCGCAGCCCACCTGCGAGGAAAGACACTGGGTGTAGCGTCCCTCGCCCGGTATGAGCACGGACTCGATGAGCGACCCGTCCACCAGCCGGAGCAAAAACTTGACCGTGCCGTCCGTGCTCGTTTTGACCACGTCGATTTCCGGCCAGCGGATCACGGCCAGTTCGGCCAGGCGCTCGCGCAGCCCCTTGGAGATGTTGGTCATCTCCCCGAAGTCGCGGCAGCCCTTTTGCCACAGCCACTGCCAAAGCTGTCCCGCCCGGAACTTGGGTTCCTTTAGGTCTTCCAGGACAAAGGCTTCCAGGTCGGTGAAGGTAAGGTCTAAAAGATTCGGGCGCATGGCGACTCGGCGGGAGAAAGATTGGGCGGGGAGCCGGACGCCCCCCGCCGAAAAAAAACCGGCTAGCTCAACTGTTCCTTTTTGGCATAGGCCTTGACGAAATTCTTGGCGGACTTGATGTCCGTCACGTCCCCGGCGATCTGGGCCATGAGCAGATTCTCGCGCATCACGCCCACGGCGGGTCCGGGCTTGAGGCCCGTGGCCTTCATGATTTCGTTGCCGTTGAGGAAGGGTTCCAGATCCTCTTCGGGTATGTCGGCCCGCTCCAGCATCTTCAGGTTGTGGTTGAACTCGCGGTAGGAGCCGCCCCTGGCCTTGATGTCGGCGCGGACCATCTCAATGACGCGGGGGTATTCGTCAAAGGCCTTGAACCTGCGGATGCCCCGGTCCGTGAGCATGAAATGCGGGCGCATGTGGTTTCGGATCAGGCCGCAGATCAGGTCCACGTCCCGCTGGGGAAAGCCGAGCCTGTTGAGTATCTTGCGCGTGACCTTGGCGCCCACCCTGTGATGCTGGAGAAAGCTCCACTGCTCGTCGTCGAACTCCGCCGTGTAGAGCTTGCCCACATCGTGGAACATGCAGGCCACGGTGCCGTACCAGTCGTAGGGCAATTCCTCGGGATAATGGCGCATGACGTCGATGGTGTGCACCAGGACGTTTTCCTCTCCGGCCTCCGGGCTCTTGATCTGCTTGACCCTGGACAGGGCCGCCACTTCCGGGATCAGGCCGTGCAGAATCTGGGATTCGAAAAGCAGATCCAGGAAACGCCACATGTTCTCCGGCTCCACCTTGCGCCACTCGTCAACGAAATCGGCGGCCGGGACGTAGTCCAGCACCCGCCTCACGCCCCGGACAATGGACATCCAGGTGTTGGACTCTATGGCCAGGTTGAAGTTGGCCGCGAAACGGATGGCCCGGATTGCCAGCAGGTAGTCCCGCTTCAAGGCCTCGTCCGGAACGCCCTTGAACCTGATCTCGCCGCCGGAAAGGTCCGCGAAATCCGAATAAACGTCCTTGGCCTTGGGGATGTACGGGCAGACCGAAGACAAGGGAATCTCGCCCTTTCTTTCCAGGGCCTTGAGCATCCTGGGGGTCAGCCTGCTGACCGTCTCTTCGGGATGGGAGGATTCCGACACGTCCGCCGGGTTGAAATAATAGACGGATTCCCCTTCCTTGAGGATTCCGATAATGGACTTATCCGAGACCTGTTCTATCTTTGGAAAATATTTTTTCAGTTCTTCGAAATCGGCTTCGGTGCAGATGTCCAGCTCCCGCTCGCTGCCCATTTCGTCCAGGGTCGCCCGCTGAAGGCGGGAATTGACCACATACGCGTCATAGCCGTTGCGCATGATGGTTTTGCAGATGCCTACGGCGTCCTTAAATGGCTGGCTCATGCCGTGCTATCCTCCAAATGCTCGTATCTATTGTTTTTTCGACGTTGTCACGCATTCAACCGCGACTATACAATTTTTTCGCCGCCAAGAAAATGGCCGATCACCCGCCCTTTCAGATTTCGGCCCAGGAACGGCGTGTTCTTGCCCTTGGAGCGCATGCTTCCGGGATTCACGGTCCATTCGGCTTCCGGGTCGTAAAGGACGAAATCCGCCGGGTCTCCCGGCTCGAACCTGTTCAGGGGCAGGCCGAATCTGGTGCAGGGCGCAACGCTCCAGGCCCTGATCAAATCGTCCAGGCTCAACAACCCCTCGGCCACAAGAGGATATGTCAGGGCCAGGGCCGTGTCGAGGCCGGAGATTCCGCAGGGAGCCAGATTAAACTCCACCTCCTTCTCATGCCCGGCGTGGGGCGCATGGTCCGTGACCAGCATGTCTATTACTCCGCTTGCCAAAGCTTGGCGCACAGCGGCCATGTCTTCTTTGGCCCGCAGGGGCGGATTGACCTTGAGGCTGGTCTGATATTCCGTTTCCGGCTCGGCCAACAGGTCTTCGGTTAGCAGCAGGTAGTGGGGGCAGGTCTCGGCCGTGACCTTCACGCCGCGCTCCTTGGCCCAGGCGATGAGCTCCACGGACTTGCGGCAGGAGATATGGGCCAGATGAATGGGGATGTCCAGATATTCGGACAGCAGGATGTCCCTGGAGACCTGCATGGCCTCGGCCACGTCGGGCTGGGCGGCCAGCCCAAGACGCCCGGACACGTCGCCCTCGTTAACCCCGGCAAAAGGCTCCAGGTAGGGGTCTTCGCAATGGTCGATTACCACGCGCCCCATGTTGTGGGCGTATTCCATTGCCCGGCGAAAAATTTCCGTGCTCTTGACCGGCATCCCGTCGTTGGAAAAGGCCACGCATCCGGCCTCGGCCAGTTCGGACATGGGGGAAAGCTCCAGGCCTTCCAGCCCCTTGGTCAACGCGCCTATGGGATAAAGCCTCGGACCCTGGGGCCAGCTCTCCCCGGACCTTTCCAGCATCAGCTCGGTGACGGTGGCGTTGTCGTTGACCGGCCTGGTGTTGGCCATGCACATGATGTTTCCGAAGCCGCCGTGGGCCGCAGCGTCCAGGCCGGAGGCGATGTCCTCCTTGTACTCGAAGCCCGGTTCGCGCAAATGCGTGTGGGCGTCGGTCAGGCTGGGCAGCAGGACAAACCCGCGCGCGTCCACTTCCGGCGCACCTTGTCCGTCCACTGCGGCGGAAGACGAAACCAGCTCCAATACCCTGCCGTCGGAAACCAACAGGTCCGAATCCTTTCCCTTCCAGTTTGCCCGGCGAACAATGAGGTCTATTGCGGCCATGTCTATCCTTCCTCGGATTCTTTTCTGGTTAGGTACAGGAAAAGCAGGGCCATGCGCACGGCCACGCCGCTTGAGACCTGTTCGAGAATCAGGCTCTCCGCGCAGTCGGCCAGCCCGGAATCTATCTCCACGCCCCGGTTGATGGGGCCGGGATGGAGAATAAGCACGCCCTTTGCCGCGGTTTCCACATGGCGCGGCCCAAGCCCGTAGGTTCTGGCGTATTCCCGCAGGTCGGGCAACAACCCGGCCTTTTGCCGTTCCAACTGGAGCCTGAGGCACATGATGGCGTCCACGCCCCTTGCCGCCTCGTTCAGGTCGGTAAAGACCCTGGCCGGCCAGTTCTTCACTCCCGGGGGAAGCAGGGTCAGGGGAGCGCAGAGCCTGACCTTTGCGCCCAGGAGATTCAGGAGAATCACGTTGGAACGGGCCACCCGGCTGTGGGCGATGTCGCCCAGGATGAGCACTTCCCTGCCCTGGAAGCTCTCCCAGTGGTTGTGCAGGGTGAAGCCGTCCAGCAGGGCCTGGGTGGGGTGGGCGTGGCGGCCGTCTCCGGCGTTGAGCACGCTGCACTCAAGGCGGTCGGCCAGAAACCGCGCCGCGCCGCTTGAGCTGTGTCTAATGACGATTCCATCTGGATTCATGGCCTGCAGGGTCAGGGCCGTGTCCTTGAGGGATTCGCCCTTGGTCAGGCTGGAAGAGGACTTGCCCAGGGAAAAGGTGTCCGCGGAAAGACGCTTCCCGGCCATGTCAAAGGAGGTCTTGGTTCTGGTGCTGGGCTCGGCAAAGAAGAGAATGACGCTCTTGCCTCTCAACGTTGGCACCTTTTTCACCGGCCTGGAATTGACCTCCTTGAAGGAGGCGGCAGTCTCGAAAATCCGGTCCACATCCGCCCTTGAGAACTGGGACACGTCCAGCAAATCCTTATGACGCCACTGCATTTTCCCGTCCTTTTCCTGTCGGTCCTCACTTGTCGAGCAAGGCCGGACCTTCTCCCTTCTTCCTTATCAGCCTCCGGTCCTTCAATACAAGACCGGATGCCCGAAACACCCTTACCCGACTATTGAAACATCTCTTCAAAATTCCGGGGCACTACACTGAACCTGGCCGCCTTGCCCGGCTCCAGGCTGCCAAGCAAACCATCCACCTTCATGGCCCTGGCCGGATTCAAGGTCATGGTCGCCAAAAGATCCAACAATTCCAAATTGCCCTTGAAGCGTTCCTTGATGAAGGCGGCCTCGTTCCAGAGGTTCAGGTCGCGGTTGGAGCAAAGCCCGTCCGTGCCCAGACAGATGTTGAGCCCCGCAGAAAACAGCTTTTCCCAGGGAGCGTTGCCCTCGCCGATATAGTGGTTGCTGCGCGGACAAAGGCAGACATTGGTATTGCTGTCCGCGAGAATCCCGATGTCCCGGTCCGAAACCTTGGTGCAGTGCACGGCCAACGTGCCCCGGTCCAAAAGTCCCAGGCTGTGCGCATACTCCACAGGGCTTGTTCCGGGCGGGTCAAAGGCGTCAAGGGATATGCCCGCGCCCCGAAGCAGGTCCGGAAACTCGCCATCCTTGCGGGACATCATTTCCACTTCCTCGACGTTCTCGGCCAGATGCAGGGAAAAGGGCAGGTTTCGCTCCGCGTCCCTGGCCTTGGCCAGCTTCAGCGTTTCCGGGTGGGTCGAATAGACCGCATGCCCAGCTGCCGCGAAAACCCCGCGCCGGAATTCCCCCTTGGGAATCATGGCCGCATTCGGTGCCGGCGGGTCAAAGAATATGGCCTCGGCGAAAGACACGAAAAAAAAGCCGGATTCGTCAAGAAGTCCGGCCACACGGTTCGCGTTGTTGGTTGAGATGTCGGCCGTGAAGCAGACCCCGGCCTCGCGCATCTCCCTTAGCGCTGATTTCACGTCCCCGTCTTCCAGGGCGTACATGGGCAGGGAGGTCAGGCTCCTTATCCAGCCGGTGAACCCCAGGCCGGAGACCACTTTGCCCCTGAGATGGGACATTTCCAGATGGGTGTGGGCGTTGAGAAGACCCGGAGCCAGGGTAACGTCGCCCATGTCCCGCTCGGAGCCGGAGAAACCCTTTTTCAGCAGGGCATACGGCCCGGCCTCGAGTATGGTTTCCCCGTCATGGACCAGGGCCCAGTTTTCCGCCAGCGGACCGCCGGTCATGGGGGCCATACGCGCGGCTCTGATCAGTTCCTTCATAATCCCCTGCTAGTTCCGGGCGTCTTCGTAAAAAACATAATTGGTGGAATAATCGCTGACCTCGAAGTAGACCCTTTCCTCGCCTTCATCCTTCTTGAGGTTGAAGTTGAGGTCGTCGACGCCGTAGCCGTATCGATAGGGCCGCTGGTCGCTCTTGCCCGTGGCCTGGGCCGTGGAGAGCTTGTCTATCTTGATGAACCTCTTGACCAGCTTGTCCCCGGCGTAGACGTCCAGGACGCCGTTCACTCCCGTCCAGTTCTGGATGCTGCGGCTGATCTTGTTCTGGGATTCCTGCGTACAACCAAAAAAAACCATGCTTCCAATCAGAAGCATGGCCGCAAACAAGCCGCTATGAGCAATGAGCTTTCCTTTCATCTATTTTCCTTTCGTTGTTTGTCTTGCTGAGGGAGTGATATCTGTTTTCGTCCCCTTTTTCCAGTCAATAAAGCAGGAAATAATTCCTGTCCCAAGCCTTGATTTTGTTCTTTGCCAAACCGATGCGGGCGTAGCCCTTTTCCCGTTCAGCCCTGTAGCCCATCATCTCGCCCGTGTACTTCCTGGGAATGCGCAGCCCTTCGGGCTTCCTGCCCAGCATGGCCGTCTTTAGGCCGATATAGTGAAACAGGGCCTGGGCCTTGACGGACTGGCCAAGGGCCGAGTGCCAGGGACCGGCCAGCAGACCCTTGAGCATGGAATCCTCAGGGGCCAATCCGATGCGGATCACCTGCACGCCCCTATTCCAAAGCCTGTTCAGGGCAAAGCTCAACTCGTCCCTGGTCCGGGACAGGCTCCAGGGCTCGTAATCGCCCCTTTTCCAGATGGCCGCCAATGCCGTCTCCTCCAGAACCAGGCAGGGATAAAGCCGCACGGTCTCAGGCTCCTGGTCGATGGCCAGGCGCACGTCCCTGCAAAAGACTCCCGGCCTGTCTCCGGGCAGGCCCGGCAAAAGCTGGATTCCCAGTCCAAGGCCTGAGTCGCGGACAATGGAGCATGCGGCAAGGGCGATGTCGCGTGTATACTCGCGTCCGCTCTGCATCAAAGCGATGTCGTCGAAGCTCTGAATGCCCAGTTCCACGAGGTCAAGTCCCATGTCCCCGAGTTCGGCCAGCTGTCTGGGCGAAACCGCATCCGGCCGGGTGGAGCAGCGCACCCTGGTTATAACGCCCTTGTCCCGATACTCGGCCGTCAACTCCACGAACCTGCGCGGCCAGGGATCGGGCAGGGCCGTGAACGTGCCCCCGTAATAGGCCAGCTCAAAGGGATGCTCCTCAAAGCGGGCGGCTTGCTCCAACTCGTCCTTTACGCGCTGGAACAAGAGTTCCAGGGACGCGGCCTTCTGTCCGGTCTGCAGGTGCTGGGCGCAGTAGATGCAACGCTTTTCGCAGCCCAAATAGGGCATGAATACCGGCCTGATGCGCACTGGCGCGCGCACCGGTTCGGGGTGGGAAAAAATCATGAAGGACATGTCCGGCACCGCCCGCAGCAGGTTTATCCGGCCTCAAGCATACAGAAAACCGTGGCAGACCGCCAACCTTGCGCCTGCAATCTATAAAACCCTGTAGATGCGCACGTGGGGAAAGCCGTCGTAGACCAGCTCGAAATGCTCCCGGACATCCTCGTCCTCGGATGAGCCGATCAGCAGCCTGACCCCCACGCTCCTGTAGCTCTTCTCGTCCAGCAAAATAGCATCCTTGCGCACGTCGTTGATCACTAAACGCGGCCCCATGTTGGGAAAGGAGTGATACTTGCGCCCGGTCTCCGCCAACAGGTCGATGCTGCTCACGGGTATGGGCTTGCTGCCGTCCTTGAACATGACCCCGCCGAGACCGGGGTTGAATTTGAAGGCCTTTTTCAGCCGTTCGGACTGATAGGGATGCCCCTGGCCGGTCTCCATGTCCCAGGTTCCGTAATAGGTTGTCCAGTACAGAAGCGGCATGTTGCCCCAGGTCAGGACCAGATACTGTTCCGGGATATCCGCGGCTTTGACGTTTCCGGTCCTGAATCCCTCGACCAGCGCCTTGACCTCGCGCACGTCCATCTTCTCCCAGACCGAGGCCGGATCATTGCCGTGGGCCGCGCTGTATTTGATCATGTTCGCGGCCTGGGCAGGGGAATCAGTGGTCAGGGCCAGGGCCGTGGGAAAAATTTTCTGCCCGGAATGGTCTCCGCCGTCGGAGGGGGTCATGCGCCCGGCAAAGTACTGGGTGGCGTAGCCCCAGTCCCACCAGGTCCAGACCATGCTGTCCGGCTTGGATATCTTTTTCAGTTCAAGCAGAGCCTCTGCCTGTGGCTTGGCCAGGACCGGAGTCGGCCCGATCTTGGATTGCAAAAGAAACCAGGGCGCCAGCAGGGCCGCTATCAGGACCGCCTGCATACCGTACAAAACCAGGTCTCCGGCCTTGGGCAGATACCTTCTGGCCAGCCAGTTCAGGCTCACCGCCAGACCGATGGCCGCCACCGGTCCGCCGAACATGGAGAACCTGTTGCCCAGCTTGACGCTGGCAAGCCCCAGAACAAGAAGCGGCAAAAGAAAAACGGCCGCAGGCCTGAAAAAGAGAACAAAAACGAAACCGGCAACGCCCAGGAGGCCGACCCAGGAAGGAACGATGAACCGGCCCAGCACCTCGGACCAGGGCACGTTCCTGGCCTCGCGAATACTCTGACCGATGGCTGAAAACACGGGATGGTTGACCGCGTCGCCTGCAGCGGCCGCCATCTGCCCGCCCTGCTCGGCCACAGGCTTGACATAGACATTGAGTTGCTCAAGGGCGCGAAAGGCCGGGGTTAGCAAACCGCAGAGGAAAACCGCAACCAGAAACATCCCCAGCGCGAACCACCTATTTCCGAAAAGAGACCCCGCCTTCGACGGCCAGACCCTGAAAGATAAAATCAACACGCTTCCCAGGACGACTCCAACCATGCCCCCCATCTCCCAAAACAGATTGGCCGTCTTGGACAGCAGCCAGAACAGGGGCGTAAAAAAAGAACCCGACGCATGGGCGGAGCTGTACATCTGCTGGGCTGCGTAAAAGCTCTGCGCGTCCACGAAAGCGGTCACTGCGAAAAGCGAAAGAGCCACGATGCCATATGACCTGCGCCCTTTTCGACCGAAAAAGACGACCAGAAAAACAGCTGTCCAGAAAAAAATCTTGTTCAGCTGGATAACGTCCATGTGCCAGAGACCGGCGAAGCGGGTGAACAGGCCGAAGGCCAGTGCCAGCAACAACACTCGAATTGTCGCCGGGCCTTCCTCGCGTTTCTGTTCGGCGGAGGGGGACAGCCAATTGTCCTTGATGTGCGGCAGAAGCATGTAGGCCAGCATCCAGGCCACGGTGAGGGGCATGAGCAGGGTGAAGAGGTCCGTGTCATAGTAACCCACCTGGGTGCGGAAATAGAGTCCGGGCGCCAGCGATCCCAGTATTCCGGCGGCCGCTCCGGCATGGCGTCCGCCGAGCAGGCAGCCCCAGAGGCAGCAGACCGCAGCCGCCAGCGCCCCGATAAAGGCCGGAAGCCAGAAGGCGGCCTGTCCGGGCGTGCAGCCCGTCGCTTTGGCCACGAAACTTAGCAGCTCCGATGGTGCGCTGCCCGCAGCCCGACCCACTCCCTGTGAGCCGGAAAGCCAGAAGTACACGTCGTGGGTGCCCATGATATGTTCCTGGCCGATCATGAGCCCGGGATGATCCCACTTCCCGGCGTCCGAAAGCCTGACCCCCAGGACCGCTATATAGGCCACCGCGCAAAGGATCAGGGCCAGCTTCCAGTTTCGGCCCGTGGTTTCCCGGAAACAAAAACCGTCGGCCGCTCTTCTATACCAAGAGACTAGCTTCTGCATCATCCATATCCATTGGCTTGATTGTCTTCATGTGAAACCTCAGTACATGCGGCACGCCTTAAAATCAATCCTTGCCAGCGCCTTGCCGCCCCCGCCCCTTTGGATTATCAAGCACGAATGAAGATCGGCGTCCTTCAAATCAACCCCCTGGTGGGCGACATCCAGGGCAACGCCCGGCAAATCGCCAGGGCCGCGCGCGAGGCGGGACAGGCCGGAGCAGATCTTTGCCTGACTCCAGAAACAGCCATCTTGGGTTATCCGCCCCGCGACCTGCTTCTCTACCAGAGCGTGGTGGCGGAAGCCGTGGCCGCCGGTCATGCCCTGGCACTGGAGTTGAAAGACGGACCGCCCCTGCTTCTGGGCGGTGTGGAGACCAACGAGGGACAGGGAGCGCCCATATACAATTGCGCCTTTTTCATGGAGGGCGGCAAGATCAGGCAAACCTTCAGGAAAACGCTCCTGCCCTCATACGACGTGTTCGACGAAACGCGCTATTTCGAGCCCTCGCAAAACAACGGATTGCTGGACCTCAGGGGACAAAAAATCGCCGTGACCATTTGCGAGGACGCATGGAACGACAAGGGCTTCTGGCCCAGGAGGCGCTACAGCCGCGATCCCCTGGAAGAGGCTGTGGCCCTTGCCCCGGACATCATTGTCAACCTCTCGGCCTCACCCTTTATTCTCGGCAAGCAAAAACTGCGCGAATCCATGCTTTCGGCCGTGGCTGCGCGGCACGCACTGCCCCTTGTCTACTGCAACCAGGTAGGCGGAAACGACGACCTTGTCTTTGACGGCAGAAGCGCGGCATACGCTCCGGATGGAAAACTTTTCGCCAGGGCGGGCGGCTTTGTGGAAGACCTGCTCCTGGTGGACACTGACACCCTGCAGGGCAGGATCAGCCCCGACGATTTCAGCGTCGAGGGCGAGGCTTGGCGGGCCTTGGTCCTGGGCACGCGGGACTACGTGCGAAAAAGCGGATTCAAATCCGCCCTGCTGGGACTGTCCGGCGGAATCGATTCGGCGGTTACCGCGGCAGTGGCCGCAGAGGCCCTGGGGCCGGAAAACGTGCTGGGAGTCCTTTTGCCCTCGCCCTATTCCAGCGAGGGCAGCATCAAGGATTCGCTGGAACTGGCCAAGAACCTGGGCATCAAGACCATGACCCTGCCCATAGAACAGATCATGCGGGCCTTTGAATCCACCCTTGCCGAACCCTTTGCGGGACGGCCGAAAGACATCGCCGAAGAAAACATCCAGTCGCGCATCAGGGGCAACCTGCTCATGGCCCTGTCCAACAAATTCGGCTCACTGCTCCTGACCACGGGCAACAAGAGTGAACTGGCCGTGGGCTACTGCACCATCTACGGAGACATGGCCGGAGGCTTCGCCGTGATCTCGGACCTGCCCAAAACCCTGGTCAACCGCCTTGCGCGCCATGTAAACTCATTGGGCCGGGAAATCATTCCCCGGACTATCCTGGACAAGCCCCCCTCTGCCGAACTTGCGCCGGGCCAAAAAGATTCCGACAGCCTGCCGCCATACGAACTGCTGGACGAAATCCTCTCCCTGCACATTGAACAGGGCTTGTCAGGACCGGAAATAATAAAGCTGGGACTTGAAAAAGACCTTGTCCACAAGGTCCTGCGCATGGTTGCTTCCGCGGAATTCAAGCGCAGGCAGGCTGCTCCCGGAGTCAAGATCAGCCCCCGGTCGTTCGGCTCCGGCTGGCGCATGCCCCTGGCCAGCAAGAGACTCTAATAGCTGGTCCTGTCCACCTTGGACCGGTACTTCCAGGGCTCCTTTTCCTCGGCGGAGGTAATGGGCCTGACCGGCGAGTCGGCAAAAGACACCCTTTCCTCTTTTTTCCCGGACTGCCAGACCGCCTCCTCCAGGCTGATCTCGGTCAGGGTCCAGCCGTTAACCTGATCCCCCGGCCTCACGGAAACGGTTTCCGTTCCCCGGCGGATCATCAGCATGGGCTTTTCACCGTTGAATATACCCATGACCCGCCAGGCAAGAGGCTCGTCGCCCAGGCCGTCGCCGCTCTCCGGAGGCAGTTCGGACTCCCTGACCAGGACGCCCTTTTTCGGAACAAGGGGCCGGGATGAAACTTTCTTGCTGGGGTAGGGCAGGGCCGTGATCCTTTCCCCTCCTTCACCCTCTTTCAATTCTTCCGGCTGCTCGGGTCCGACCAGGATGTTCTTGTTGAAAATAATTCTGGCCAGGGGCCTGTTTCCGGCGTCAAAAAACCCGGAAACCCTGTTTTCCTCAACAAGATCAACGCGTTCAGGCTTGACCATGAAGCCGGTCAGGGCAAAGGCCAGGGAAACCCCGAACAGCAGGGGCAGAAAAAAGGCGATTACAAACCTTCTGATGAAGTTCATGCCCCTGCCCCCCTGGCCCGGCCCCTTGCGGCCCTGTATTTTCCCCTTCCTGATGCGGACATATCAAAATCCCGTGAAGAAAATCTGGTAGAAATCGCCGGAATGATGAAATTTGATTTCCTTTCCCGCCTCTGTGGCCGTGCCTGATATGGAATAGGTGGAATTGTAGAACGACTTGCGGTCCAGTTTCAAATGGCCGATGGCCATTATCCGGGCCGGTTTGCGCAGGGAAAACGAGGTTATGTCCACCCGCCCTTCCCCGTTTTGGGATGGGTAGGCCAGATCAAGGCCAACGCCCTGGGCCCGCCTGCCGTCCGGCAACCTGAAGTCCTGGGCCTTTATGGAGGCGACCCCTTGAGGTTCTCCCGAATCGGACAGCCTGCCCCGGCCTTCGACGAAAATCTTGCCCTGAACGTCTCCCCTGAGAAGCGAGGAAAGATCCATGCTGCCGCCGAAGTCGTAAGTTCCGTCCCAATTGTGGTTCAGCCTGATCTCGGGTCCGCCGCTGTTCAGTCTGATCAGATATTTGGGCTTGGTCCCGAAGCGGATGTCCGCGGATTGGAAATTCATTGTCAGGGGCCTGCCGCCGCGAACCGTGACCTTGAAATCCCGAACCTTGAAGCCGAGCATCCCGGCCCGGTCGACCTTTTTCCAGGAGAAATCCACAAGCTCCAACCGGCTGTCCATCGAAACCAGGGCATTGGTCCAGACCTGCCGCCAGGGAATAAAGGCGACCAGACCGACCATGAAGCCGATCAGAATCAGCAGGGTGGTCAGGCCGATGCCGCCGTGCCTCGAATTTCGCGGCCCAGTGTCGCGCCGGAAATGAATTTTCGCCACTTTTTCCCTGTCCATGCCGGTAGCCGTCAATGGGCCAAAACCATCCGCACATCGGAATGGTCCGCCCTTGACTCGTTACGTACAAGGTTGAAGGACACCACCTTGAGGCCCCTGGTCCGAAGGGCGCGAACAAGGTCCAAAAGCCGGGGCAGGCTCAACCCCTGGTAGGCAAGATCCACCACCTGGCGGCCGTCCTCCTCCACCCGTTCGGCCGTGTCCGCGAGCTGACTTTCAAGGCTCAGGCTTCTGGTCACGGACCAGGCCCCCTCCAGCACGCTCTCGGCGCCGGACTCCCTGTCCGTGCCCTTGATGGCCTTGAACTCGGCGACCATCGGCGCAATCAGGGCATAGGTCTCCCGATGCTCCTGAATGTCCCGGTCCATGTTCCTGGCCGAAAAGAAAAGAAATAGCCAGCCCACAAGCAGGATGAAGAACCAGCCGGCCAGGGCCAGCTTCTGCTGGACCGGGGACCAACTGTTCCAGAGGTAGTCTCCCCTGCTCTCCTTTCCGCCTCTTTTGGCCATAACCTGCGTTGTCCTAAAAAAGCTCTGTTCTCACGAAGCGGACCTGGAGGACAAAAGACACCCCCTGTTCCTCTCCGTTTGTTTCGTCAATGCGAAAGGAAAAAAATCTTCCGGCCTGCTCGTCGGCCATAAGGTCCATCATATAATTATTGAGTTCGGCATCAGTATTGATGAACCCAGCGATGTCGCCGTCGTCCTGGCGCAGGGAAATCCTGTCCACCCTCAGGCTCTGGGGCGCGTGCCTGCTCAAGACGGCCATGAGCCCGATCACGTCTATCTCCTGGGTGCGCTGGGCCTTGAGCTTGCCCAGTTCGAACTGGAGCCTGCCGAACGGCGAAAGGCCCGGATTCTCCAAAACGGAAAAATAAAGCCCGTCTACGGTGCTCTTCAATTCCTCGGACATCTGACTCAGGCGGTAGAGCCTCAGCCCCTGGCCCAGCCAAAGCATCATGCCTATCGCCGTAAGGATGAATAAAATGCCCGGAGTCCTGAAGGACCACTTCTTTTTTTTCAGTTTTTTGCTCCGCGCCTTGGGAGAATTTCTGGTTTTGCCGCTCATGTCGTTGTCTGTGGTCCGGACCGGCCGGAAAAGTCTGGCGCATGGTAAACAAAAGGCAATGGCCGGGCAAGGACTCATGACGCCGCCCACGGAAAAAGCATTTGCCCTTGCTTGGCCGGACCTGATAAAACCGCTGCAACATGTGCGGAATTTCCGGTATATTATCATCTTCCAGCCTCTTTTCAAGAGAGGAACTGGAGACCGGGGCCAGAAAAATGTCCCAGGCTCTCGGACACAGGGGGCCGGACGCCCAGGGCCTGTTCGTGGACCCGGCCGCCGGACTGGGACTGGGCCACAGACGGCTGTCCATCCTGGAGCTTTCCCCACAGGGAGCGCAACCCATGCACTCTCGCGACGGCCGCTACGTGCTGATCCACAACGGCGAAATCTACAATTTCCCGGACCTGCGCAAGGAATTGGAAACCGAAGGCGGTGCGGACTGGCTGCCCTGGCGCGGAGGGTCCGACACCGAAGTCATGCTGGCCGCATTCGCCCGCCACGGAGTGGAAAAGGCCTGCAAGCGGTTCAGCGGCATGTTCGCCTTCGCCCTCTGGGACCGCGAGGAAAAGGCCCTCTGGCTGGCCCGGGACCGCATGGGCGAAAAACCCTTATATTACGGAGTCCAGAACGGGACGCTTTTCTTCGGTTCGGAACTCAAGGCCCTGTGCGCCCATCCCGCGTTCAGGCCGGAGCTGGACCGCGACGCGCTGCCCCTGTACCTGCGAAACCTCTATATCCCGGCCCCCCGAAGCATCTACAAGGACGTGCTCAAGCTCCCGGCCGGGACATTTTTGCGTCTTGAGGCAGGCTCGCTGCCCGCAATGCCCGAACCAAAGGCATACTGGTCCCTGCGCGAAGCAGTGGAGGCCGGGCTGGGCGACCCCTTCACGGGCAGCGAGGAACAGGCCGCAACCAGACTTGAAACGCTTCTGCTGCGAACGGTCAAAGGCCAGATGATCTCGGACGTGCCCCTGGGCGCGCTCCTTTCCGGAGGTATAGACTCCTCCCTTGTGGCCGCCCTGATGCAGGCCTCGTCCCAAACCCCGGTGCGCACCTTCACCATCGGTTTTCACGAAAGGGAATACGACGAGGCCTCGGACGCAAGGCGGGTGGCAAAATATCTGGGAACCGAGCACACCGAAATGTTCGTCAGGCCCAAGGACGCCCTGGACGTGATTCCCTCCCTGCCCACGCTCTATGACGAGCCCTTCTCGGACGCCTCGCAGATTCCCACCTTCCTGGTCTCCCGGCTGACGCGCCAACACGTGACCGTCTGCCTTTCCGGAGACGGCGGCGACGAGACCTTTGCCGGATACAACCGCCATTTCTGGGGACGCGACCTCTGGAACAAATTCGGCCCCCTGCCGGCTTTCCTGCGAACCCTGCTGGGAGCCGGAATCAAGACCCTGCCTCCAGGCACATGGGATTTCCTTTTCAAAAGCCTTTCCCCCATACTGCCGCAGGACGTATGCCAGCGCACGCCCGGCTACAAGATGCACAAGCTGGCCGAGGTAATTTCCGCCCCCGATCGGCGCAGCCTGTACAAGCGACTTATATCCAACTGGCCCGACCCTGCGATCGTCTGCCTGAGCGGCACCGAACCGGAAACCCTTTTCGAGCGCCCCGATAAATGGCCAAAAACAAAAGACTTCACCCAATGGATGCAGTTCATGGACACGGCCGTGTATCTGCCGGACGACATCATGGTCAAGGTGGACAGGGCGGCAATGGGCGTGAGCCTTGAAACCAGGGCGCCCTATCTGGACCACGAGGTGGTGGAATTCGCCTGGAGGCTGCCCTTGTCCATGAAGATAAGGGGCAGGGAGGGCAAGCGAATCCTGAAGAAGATTCTTTACAGGCACGTGCCCCGCATACTGGTGGACCGGCCCAAGATGGGCTTCGGCGTGCCCATTGACCAGTGGCTGCGCGGCCCGCTCAAAGAATGGGCCTGCGACCTGCTCAGCCGCGAGACATTGAATAGACAGGGATATTTCAATCCGGACCCCATACAGGCCGCCCTTGACGAGCACCTGTCCGGCAGGCGCGACCACCAGTACCGCCTCTGGAACATTCTCATGTTCCAGGCCTGGCTGGAAGGACGGTCCGGCCTATGAAAATAGCTGTCGTGGCCGGCTACGCACCCTCCCTGGTCAACTTCAGGGGACCGCTCATCAGGTCCATGATAAGGGCCGGGCATCAGGTGCTGGCCCTGGCTCCGCAACCCGACGCCGAAACCCTTGAACAAATCAATGCCTTGGGCGCTGATTTTTGCCCGGTGAAGCTTGCACGCTCTGGACTGAACCCCCTGTCGGACCTGAAAACACTGCTCTCCCTCGTCTCCATTTTCAGACGCGCCAAACCGGACGCGGTTCTTTCATACACCGTGAAGCCGGTCATCTACGCTTCCCTTGCCGCACGGCTCTGCGGCGTGGACAAGGCATATTCCCTGATCACCGGGCTGGGCTATTCCTTTGGCCAGGCAGGCCGGGAAGGGCGGGGGCTGCTGACCGCTCTAGTGAAACGGCTCTACAAGGCCGCGCTTTCGGGCAATCGGGCCGTTTTCTTCCAGAACCCGGACGACCGCGACTTTTTTTTGAAACAAAAAATCATCAAGCCAACAAAGCCAACCAAGGTAACCGCCGGATCAGGCGTGGACCTAGACCACTTCGCCCTTGCCGAACCAGTTCAGGATGGTCCGGTTTTTCTCTGCCTGACGCGGCTCTTGAGGGAAAAGGGCGTGGCCGAGTACGCCCAGGCAGCCTTGATGCTCAGGGGGAAATACCCGGAGGCCAAATTCAGGCTGGCGGGGCCGCCGGACCCCGGACCGGACGGGATCGGCCAGCGGGAGATCATAAACTGGGTGGAGCAGGGGGCCATCGCCTATGACGGCGAGGTCCGGGACGTGCGCCCGTTCATGGCCGGATGCTCGGTTTTCGTGCTGCCCACGGCCTACCGCGAGGGCGTGCCTCGCTCCCTGCTGGAAGCCTTGAGCATGGGCCGACCGGTGATAACCACCGACGCTCCCGGCTGCCGCGAGACGGTCATTGAAGGCGAAAACGGCTTCCTTGTTCCTGTCAAAAACGCCAAGGCCCTGGCCGAGGCCATGGAAACATTCATAAAAGACCGCTCCCTGATCCCCAAAATGGGCGCGGCAAGCCGCAGGCTGGCCACGGACAAATTTGACGTGGACAAGGTCAACAGGCAGATACTTGAGGAAATGGGGTTGGAATGAAACGATTGACCGACATCGTCCTGGCCTCCCTGGCCCTGGTTCTGCTTTCGCCCGTTCTGGCGCTGGTGGCGCTTCTGGTCCGCCTGAACATGGGCCGGGGCGTCTTATTTCGCCAGACCCGGCCAGGGGTTCAAGGCCGCCCCTTTGAAATCATCAAATTCAGGACCATGAAGAACGCTCTGGACAAGGATGGCAATCCGCTGCCGGATTCACAAAGGCTGACGCGGCTCGGCAGATTTCTGCGCTCCGCCTCCCTTGACGAACTGCCCGAACTTGTTAACGTCCTGAGGGGCGACATGAGCCTTGTGGGACCGCGGCCCCTGCTCATGCAGTACATGGAAAGGTACAGCCCCCGGCAGGCCAGACGCCACGAAGTCAGGCCCGGACTTACCGGCTGGGCGCAGGTCAACGGCAGGAACGCCCTGACCTGGGAAGACAGATTTGAGCTGGATGTCTGGTACGTGGACAACCGGAACTTTTTGCTGGATATGAAAATATTGCTCATGACCGTGGCCAAGGTTCTGGGCCGGGAGGGCATCTCCCAGCCGGGCCAAGCCACCATGACGGAATTTCTTGGAAACAAGGACAATAAAGGGAGGTAGCCATGCAGCTCAAAAACATACTCATACCCGTGGACGGTTCCGAACATTCCCGAAGAGCCGTGGAATACGGCGCGGACCTGGCGGCCATGACCAAGGCCAAAATCGTATTGCTGCACTGCCGCAAGACGGTGCCCACCTTTCTGGGACAGCCCAACGCCGAGGAAATGCTTGAGCGGCTGAACAGGGATGCCGAGGAATTGCTGGCCCCCTTCAAGAAGCTGCTGGACGATAGAAAGGCCGACTACATCGACCTCATTGTGGGCGGCAGGCCATCCGAGGTGGTGGTCTATGTGGCCGAGGCGGAAAAATGCGATCTCATCATCATGGGCACCAAGGGCAAATCCGAGATCGAGGGCCTTGTCTTGGGCAGCGTGACGCACAGGGCCCTGCATGCGGCCCCCTGCCCGGTGCTGGTGGTCCGCTGAGCCGACAGATGCGGCCGGGATTGAACACTGGCCGATCTTTTGTTAACCCGGAAACCGATTCCATTGAAATATGAAGGAAAATTGATGCCCGTACGCTCAAAAGAAGACTTTCTCGTTTTCGGCTCCCCGCTCATTGAGCAGGCCGAGATCGACGAGGTGGTGGCCAGCATGAAAAGCGGCTGGCTCGGAACCGGCCCCAAAGTGGCCCGCTTTGAACGCGACTTCGCCGCCTACAGGGGCGTGAAGCAGGCCGCAGCCCTCTACTCCTGCACCGCAGGCCTGCACCTGAGCCTGCTGGCCGCCGGCCTCATGCCCGGCGACGAGGTCATAACCACTCCGCTCACCTTTTGCGCCTCGGTGAACGCCATCATCCACGCCGGGGCCACGCCGGTGCTGGCCGATGTCGATCCTTCAAGCATGAACATCGACCCGGAAAAAATTCGGGAAAAGATAACGCCCAGGACAAAGGCCATCCTGCCGGTGCACTTCGCGGGGCGGTCCTGCGACATGGACGGATTGTGCTCCCTGGCCGACGAACACGGCCTGAAGATGATAGAAGACTGCGCCCACGCCATTGAAACGACCTACAAGGGCAAACCCGTGGGAACCTTCGGCGACTTCGGCTGCTTCAGCTTCTACGTGACCAAGAACGTGGTCACGGGCGAGGGGGGCATGGTTCTGGCCAGGAACGAAAAAGACCTTGGCCGCATCAAGACCCTTGGGCTGCACGGCATGTCGGTGGACGCCTGGAAGCGTTTCGGGGACGAGGGCTACAAGCATTACATGGTGGTGGAGGCCGGGTTCAAATACAACATGATGGATCTGCAGGCGGCCATAGGCATCCACCAGCTTGAGCGGGTGGAGAAGTATCGGAAACGGCGCAAGGAGGTCTGGGCCAAATACGACAAGGCCCTGGCCAAACTGCCCCTGACCCTGCCCGCGCCCGAGGAGCCTGACACGGTGCATGCGCGCCACCTCTATACGATACTCGTGGATGAAGCCGTGACGGGAATCGAAAGGGACAAGTTCCTGCAAAACATCACGGCCCAGAACATCGGCGTGGGCGTGCACTATCTGAGCGTGCCCGAACATCCCTACTACAAGGAACGCTTCGGCTGGAAACCCGAGGACTATCCCAACGCCACGCACATCGGGCGGACCACCGTGAGCCTGCCCCTTTCCGCGAAACTTTCGGACAAGGACGTGGACGACGTGGTCCAGGCCGTGAACATCGCCCTGGAGAGCAAATGAGAGTCCTCATCCTCGGAGCCGGAGGCCACGGCCAGGTGGCGGCGGACATCCTGCTCAGGATGAGGGAGGCCGGACAGGAAATCCTGCCCATCGGCTTTCTGGACGACGACAAGAGCCTGCACGGCAAGAGCTTTTTGGGGCTGAAGGTCATGGGAGGAATTTCCCGCGCAGCGGACTTTCAACACGGAGCATTGTTCCCGGCCATCGGCGACAACAAACAGCGCTCCCGCATTTTCGCCGAGCTTTCGGCCAGGGGCGAAACCTTTGTCTCGGCCATACACCCCAGGGCAGTGCTGGCCGCAGACGTTGAACCGGAACCGGGCTGCCTGATCTGCGCCGGATGCGTGGTCAACACCGGAAGCCTGATCATGGCAAACTCCATCCTGAACACCGGCTGCACCGTGGATCACCACAACAGGATCGGACCCCACGCGCACGTAGCGCCGGGCGTGAACCTGGGAGGGGAGGTGACCGTCGGCCAGGGCGCGTTCATGGGCATAGGCTCCTGCGCCGTGCCGAGGGTCCGGATCGGGGCTTGGTCGATTGTGGGAGCGGGGGCCGCCGTAATCTCGGACGTGCCGGGCAACGAAACCTGGACAGGCGTCCCGGCCAGAAGGAAACAGGGCGGCTGATCCGCCCCGGAGACGACTTTATGCCGGAAAAACCGGATAGAATATTTCTCTCTCCGCCGCACATGGGCGGCACCGAGCTAAAACGCATCCGCGAGGCCTTCGACTGCGGTTATATCGCTCCCCTCGGCCCTCAGCTGGCCGAATTCGAGAGACGCTTTTCCGAATTCACCGGCCTGCCCCACTGCCTGGGGCTCTCCAGCGGCACCGCAGCCATGCACCTGGCGCTCAGGCTTTCCGGCATCGGTCCCGGCGACCTGGTCCTGGCCTCCAGCCTGACCTTCATCGGCAGCGTCAGCCCGGTTGCATTTCTCGGCGCGGAACCGGTTTTCATCGACTCGGACCAAGCCACCTGGAACATGGACCCCGACATTTTGGCCCAGGCCCTGGAAGTCCTCGACAAGGAGAACAAAAGGCCCAAGGCCGTCATACCAACTGACCTCTACGGCCAGTGCGCGGACTACGACCGCATCCTTGAAATCTGCGATCCATACGGCATTCCGGTCATCTTCGACGCGGCGGAATCAGTTGGCGCGACCTACAAGAACCGCCCGGCGGGAAGCATGGGCCGGGCATCCATCTATTCCTTCAACGGCAACAAGATCATCACCACCTCGGGCGGCGGAATGCTGGCCTCGGACGACAAAAAGCTCATGGACGAGGCCCGGCGGCTTTCCCAGCAGGCCAGGGACGACGCGCCCCACTACCAGCATTCGACCATCGGCTACAACTACCGCATGAGCAACATCTGCGCGGCCATCGGCCTGGGACAGATGGATGTGCTCGAGCAAAGAATCGCGAAACGGCGAAGCATATTCAATAAATATAATGAGCTGCTGGGCGGCGTGCCGGGCGTCTCCTTCATGCCCGAGGCGGAACACGGACGCTCCAACCGCTGGCTCACCGTGCTCCAGCTGGACCCGAAAGCCTTCAGGGCTTCGCCCCTTGAGGTTCTGCAGGCCCTTGAAGCCGAAAACATCGAATCCAGGCCGGTCTGGAAGCCCATGCACATGCAGCCCGTGTTCAGGGACTGCCGCATGTTCGGAGGCAGGGTGTGCGAAGAGCTGTTCGACCGCGGCCTCTGCCTGCCGTCTGGCACGCAGCTGGAGGACCGCGATATGGAACGGGTGGCCGCGATAGTCGGGAGTTGCGCGAAATGAGATACATGCTCAACAACCTGACCAACGTAAAATTTTACGTAATGGTTCTCTCGGACCTGGCCATTTTCGGCGCGTCCCTCTGGCTGGCCTACAGGGTCCGGTTCGACTTTTATCCGCCCAATTTCTTCGCCGACCAATGCCTGGAATTCATGAAGTACGCCCTGCCCCTGAAGGCGGCGGCCTTTTTCGTCTTCGGCCAGTACAAGGGCATGTGGCGCTACACCGCACTGAGCGATTTCGGACGCCTCCTGGCCGTGACCGTTCTGCAATCCGCCCTGTTCATGGCCCTGGTCTACTTCCGCTTCGGGTTCACGGGAATCCCGCGCAGCATCTTTCTCCTCGACTGGGTGCTCACACTGACCCTGGCCAGCGGACTGCGCTTGAGCATCCGCTCGGCATATTCGCTCCTGGATTCCGGCAAGGCCGCTGCCAGACGCTCCAAGCCTCATCGCAGAGTGCTTGTGGTGGGCGCGGGCCGGGCCGGTGAACAGATCGCCAGGGAAATCAGTTCCAATCCGGGACTGAACTACAAACTGGTCGGGCTGCTGGACGACGCGCATTCCAAGCTTGGCCGCTCCCTGCACGGGCACACGGTGCTGGGAACCGTGGACGATTTGCGGGCCGTCGCTTCAAGGAAAAGGGCCGAGGAAATCTTCATCGCCATCTCGGAGGCCTCGGGCCGGGAGATGCGGCGCATAGTGGAGGCCTGCAAGGCCTCGGGCCTGCCCTACAAGACCCTGCCGCCCATGGGTGAAATCCTCAATGGCCGGGTGGACATCAAATCCCTGCGCGATGTGAACTACCTGGACCTTCTGGGCCGCACACAGGTCAACCTGGACACCCAGGGCATCAGCGGCTACCTGCGCGGCAAGACAGTGCTGGTCACTGGTTGCGGCGGCTCCATCGGCTCCGAACTTTGCCGCCAGATCATCCGGTTCCAGCCGAAGACCCTGGTCCTGCTGGACCTAAGCGAATACGCCCTGCATCAGCTGGAAATGGAACTGAAACACGAACTTGGTTTCAACGATTACGTCACCGTGCTGGGCAGCATCACGGACAAGGCCCAGCTGGACCGGACTTTTGACCTTCACAACCCGCAAGTCGTCTTTCACGCCGCAGCCTACAAGCATGTGCCCATGATGGAACGCAATCCCTGGCGGGCCGTGGAAAACAACGTAACAGGCACAATAAACGTCATGCAGTCGGCCCACGAGCATGGCGCCGGACGCTTCGTGCTGGTCTCCACGGACAAGGCCGTGCGGCCCACCAACGTCATGGGCGCGAGCAAGCGGGTGACCGAACTGGCCATGAACTTCTTCACGGGCAGCGCCACATCCTTCATTGCCGTGCGCTTCGGCAACGTCATCGGCTCCTCCGGCTCGGTCATGCCCCTGTTCAGGCGGCAGATCGAACGCGGCGGCCCTGTAACCGTGACCGATCCGGAGGTCACGCGTTATTTCATGAGCATACCCGAAGCGGCCCAGCTCATCCTGCAAGCCGGGGCCATGGGGCGTGGCGGCGAAATCTTCGTCCTGGAAATGGGCGTGCCCGTGAAGATCGCGGACATGGCCAGGGACATGATCCGTTTGTCGGGCAAGGAGCCGGACAAGGACGTTAAAATTGTTTTCACCGGCCTGAGGGAAGGCGAAAAGCTCTACGAGGAGCTGATAACCGAAGGCGAAGACGTGGTGCGCACCGAGCACGAAAAAATAATGGTTCTAAAATCAACGGACACGGTAGACTCCAAGGCCCTTGAACAGGACATCTCGCGGCTTGTCCGGGCAGCCCGGACCTTTGATTCCGGGGAAATTCGGGCGGCTCTGAAAAATTTGGTTCCCGAATTCAAGCCCGCTTCCAACTGATCTCCAGACAGACCTGCGCCCTTCTATCCCAACCGGCTTGTAATTTTTTGATATATTGCAGAATAATGAACGAATTTACTTGATTAAAAATATTGAGTCGTTTAATCTCAAAATAAGTTTCCAGTTTTGTCGTTTTGTAAAAATCATGGTTTGTGGATAGTTTAAGCAAATGACAACCGCTCATAGTCCAAAAAACGGCGACTGCATCTTCTGCAAAATAATCAGCGGAGAGATTCCATGCGCCAAGCTTTATGAAACCGACGAGTACCTGTCCTTTCTGGACATTTCGCCGGTGAACAAGGGCCACGCCCTGGTGTTGCCCAAAGGGCACTTCACCACCCTGTGGGACATGCCCGGCGAGCTTGGCAACGGACTTCTTGCCGCTGCACAGAAGGTCGGACAAGCGATCCTCAAGGCTACCGGCGCCGACGGCCTCAACTTGTGGATGAACAACCACGAGGCCGCCGGGCAATTAGTACCCCACGCCCACTTTCATCTTATTCCACGCTTTGCTGGCGACGGGCTGGAGCTTTGGGATCAATCGGCTTATGCGGACCAGGACGAAATGAGCAAAATCGCGGACATGATTCGCCGCAGGATCGATTAAGGAGGCAAAGATGAGCACCCTGACCAAGGCAGGAATCGTCGACTACATTTACGAAAAAACAGACAAGAACCGGGCTGAAATCAAGGAACTGGTGGAAACCATTCTCGATATCATGAAAAAGGCCGTGAAAAAAGATCACGCCCTCCTGGTCAGCGGCTTCGGCAAGTTCGAGGCCTACGACAAGAAAGCCCGCAAGGGTCGCAACCCCCAAACCAGTGCGACCATAACCCTGCCTCCGAGAAAGGTGGTGGTCTTCAGGCTTTCCCGCAAGTTCAGGGCCGAACTCAATCCCTGATCACAAAGCTTTCAGGATAGGTATTTCTCAACCTGCCCAGCTCAATATCGGCGGTGCGCCTTTCCTCAAAGGCGCCCGCCTGCACCTTGTAAAGCTCCCTACCGTTTACAAGAACCTTCATGACTCGCGACCCTGAGTATTCCCGCCCCAGCAGCAGGGCCAGGGTGTCCATTGCCGCGACTTCGTCGGTAAAGGCCCCTACCTGGACATAATAGGCCGACTCCGGGCTTTTATATTCTGCAGTTGAGGAATCCTGGTCAACGACAAGATCCGACTCCGACCATCCCGGCTGGCCGTCGGCGGCCTGAGGTTGCTCGACCATCCTTGCCGGAGCCTCACTTTTGTGAGCTGCCGCGCTTCCCGTTGCCGGAGGGGTGGAGTGGATGTTCTGCTTGCAGCCTGCAAGCAGGATCAAAACCGAAACGATGCAAACGGCCAGGGCTGTTCCCTTGTTCATGGCGACTCCTTTGCTTCTTCTGGACAGCAAGTCTAGTTAAACAGCGGCCAGGGTGCAAGCGGACCAAAAAAAAGCGCCCCGCTTTTACACGGGGCGCAAATTGCTCAACAAAACTCGGTTCTAGAAGCCGTAGCCGAGTTGGCTGCGGATGGAGGCGGGAACAACGGCGTCCGGGCCGGGGTCCATGTTCTTGCTTCCGGATCCAGCTTCCTTGCGGCTGTCCTGGGCCTCGCCCAGAGTGAAGTCCCTGGGAATGGAAAAGGTCTGTTCGGGATAGATCAGATCGGGATTCTTGATCTGGTCGCGGTTGGCCTTGTAGATAAGGGGCCACATGAAAGGATCGTTGTAAATCTGCTTGTATTCGGAAATCCACCAAAGGCACTCGCCCTTGACCACGGTGTGGGAGGTGGGCAGCTTGGCGTATTCCTGCTCATAAATCTCCATGGGAGTCAGGACTTTTTCCGCTTTTTCCTCAACTACAACGACTTCGGGCTCGGTCTTGCCTTTTTTTGCGCAACCCCAAGCAAACAAGAGACTCAGCATGATCGCGAAAAAAATAATGTTTTTCATAAGTCCTTCCTCCTTCGATGGAACCGACTATATTATAATGACCAACGGTGTCTTAATTGATCGGCCGACACGGAGTCAACCTTTAACTCTCATAAGCCAATTATCAATAATTTTCTTTTCTTGCAAGACCATTGTGTTTTGGGGATTAATTTTCTGGGCCTTGTCCATCGCCGCCTCCGCCTCCTCGACCCATCCACCCATTCTCAAGCTCTGACTGGCAAGAACATACATTATTTCAGGGTGTTGACCGTATATGGCGGCGACAAGTCCCTCATATTCCGGTCCGAAGACCTCGCGGACAAGGTCGTTTTGGTAAACAATGAGCCGGGCCAGCAGTGAATTATTTTTGTGCCGGGAAAGATAAATGGGCAGCAGCTGCCTGCATTTCGACATGATGAACCGGATGCGGTCGATCTCCCTTTGAATGCTTTCCTCGGTCTGGCGCAGCACCAGAAAAAGCTGCCCGGATATGTCCCTGTGTTCCTGGGGCAGGCTGGAATCCTGCAGTTCGCGGAACCAAGGCGCATAGTTGCGCCTTTGATATGCGTCTTCCTTGAGCTTGACCGCCTCATGAAAAATGTAGCCCATGCCCCAGTCCAGAAACCGGCCTTCCAGCGGCGCTTCCGGGTCGTTTCTGAAAACGTGGTGGGCGGAATCCTTGAGCCTCCACAAGAGCCCCTTGCTTGACTCCACTCCGATCAGATCCCGCAACGTGGCGAAGCTGATCTTGTCCTTGTCGTTGTATAGCTGGAACTGCTCCTCCAATATCCTGGAGGCCAAACAAAAATTCCTGAAAACGTCGCGAACAAACTCCGGCAGCTTACCCCTTATCCAGGTCTTGGACATTCCTACCCCCGCTTTGAGTCGCCCTTGTCGGCCAGTTCCGCCAGCCGGGCCAGACGCTGATCAACCAACGAGTACAGACCACCCGGCGTGTACTTCCCGTTCTTCCTCTGCCCGGCAGGCAGGCCGGTAAGAATAAGCATGGCCTGCTCGATGGTCGAAACCGGGTAGATGTGAAACTTGCCCTCCGCCACGGCCTGGGTCACCTCCTCTCGAAGCATGAGGTTGACCACATTGTCCTTGGGAACGAGAACCCCCTGCTCCCCGGTCAGTCCGCGTCTGCGGCAGACCTCGAAAAACCCCTCCACCTTGCGGTTCACTCCGCCCACGGCCATGATCAGACCGGATTGGCTCACTGCCCCGGTAAAGGCCAGGGACAGGTTTATGGGCCTGTCAGAAAGGGCCGAAAGAAGCGCGGCCAGTTCCGCTCCGGAAGCGGAGTCGCCCTCCACTCCCGCGTAGCTCTGCTCGAAACAGAGGCTGCCGGTGAGCACGATGGGCTTGTCCTGGGCAAAAAGACCCACAAGGTAGCTCTTGATGATCATCATTCCCTTGGTGTGGATGGGTCCGCCAAGCTGGGCCTCGCGTTCAAGGTCAAGAATGCCGCCATGCCCCACGCCAACGGTGCAGGAAATCTGGTGGGGCAGGCCCACCTCGTAGTCTCCGAACAGGGTCAGGGAAAGACCGTTGGCCCGGCCCACCGCGCTTCCGCCGGTGGAAACCTTGATTACCTCCCGGTCGTATTCGCCCATGTACACCTCTTCAAAGAGATTGGCCCGGAAATCCTTGTCCGCAATGGCCTGCTTGAGCATGTCCCTGTCGACCTTCTTCTTGCCGGCCATCTCCGCCAGGGCAGAGGCCTCGATCATTCTCTCGCGCAACAGCGGAAAGTGCAGGGACAGCATCTTCTGGTCCTCGGCCAGCCTGGAGCCTTGGTCCACCAGCCCGGCCAGGGCGTCCCTGGTAAAGGGCAGCAGCCCGGCCTCGCGGACTATCCTGCCGAGAACCGCCAGATAATTGCGGATATTGCGGGCGTTCCTGCCTGCGGCGCTTCGCAGATGCGCCTTGAGCTTGAAAATCTTCTGAAAGCGATCATCATTATAAAGGAGAACCTCATAGCTCTCGTCGGTGCCGGTCAGAATGACCTTTAGGTCCAGGGGAATGGGCTCCGGCTCTATCGTTCTGGCCCTGACCTGTTCCGGGTCCACTGGGTCCTCTATCCTGCCCCTGCCCTGGCGCAGCACGCGCAAAAGCCCCTCCCAGGAGGAAGGATGGGAAAGCACGTCCTCGACGTTCAGGATCAAAAATCCGTGATTGGCCTTGTGCAGTGAACCGGCCTTGACCAGGGTGAAATCCGTGTGCAACGCTCCCAGTTCGGCCTCGCGTTCGATGCTGCCCAAAAGGTTGAAATAGGTGGGATGGGTCTCCACCACCACGGGCGCGCCGTTGCAGCCGCCATTGTCCACGAACAGGTTGACGCTGTAACGGTTGAAAAAATCCTCGCCTGTGGACGATGGTTCCTGCAGCAAGCCCTGGCCGCCGCCCTCCCGGGGCAAGAATTCTTCGATGTTTTCCAGGAGGTCCCCTTCCAGGGACTTGAGATAGGCTCCGATCTTCGCGTTCTTTGAAAACTTGCCCAATTCCTTGCCGAAAACCTCGTCGAACGCCTGCTTGGCCGTCTGCCTCTGAAGTTCAAGTTCACTGGCCTTGAGTTCCTGTTCCGCCTTGCCGATGCGGCGCAGGAAGACTCCGATGCGCGCCAGGAGTTCGTCCCCTTCGGTCTTGAGCTGCTTGCGTTGGGCGGCCGGCAGCTTCTTGAAGGCCTTGTCGTCCACGGCTCCGTCTTCAAGCAGTGGCGTCAGGGACATTGCGCCCTGGTCGTCCATGTCCAGCCTGAAATTCTTGGTTGCGGCAGCGCTTTCCATGCGCGTGAAAAAGCGGTCCCGCTTTTTGTTGTATTCGCGCAACAGGGCCGCCTGCTTCTTCTGAAAGCCCTCGCATTCGAATCTGGCCGGTATCTCCTGGCGCAGGCCGGAAACAGCCTTGGCCAGTTCGTTTTTGAATTTGCGCCCCTGTCCCGGCGGCAAATCAGCGGCAATGGGCGCGTCCGGATCGTCAAAATTGTACAAATAAACCCAGTCGGGAGGAGTCGGCGCCTTGGCCGCCGCCGGTTCAAGAAAAGAGCTCACGAAATGGGTCCGGCCCAGGTTGGCGTCGCCTGCGGCGTATATGTTGTACTCGTTGCCCTTGATGCGCAAAGCCATGGTCAGGGCCTGGACCGCCCTGGGCTGAAAGCTCTTGTAGCCGTTCTTGTCCGGAATTTCCCGGCTATCCCTGTAGGGAATTTTTTCCGGGTCCATTCTTGCCGAAAGCATGGCCGGGGAAACACTTTTCGCCTTGGTTGTTCTTTTCATTATATTATTCTGGGTCAAGCCTGGATAAATGTAAATTTTTTTTTGCCTGTTCATTCCGCGTTTTCTGGGTATCCGCTTTGCCTTCGCTTGTCACTGAAAATCCTTCCTAGCCGGAGATTGCGGGACTCCGGGCGAATTTATCCCATTTTTTTGCGCCTTGGGCAGGCCGATTCCATTGACTGAATTCAAGGCCCCGTGATAGGAACACACCACTTGTGAAGTATTGCACGAAGAAAAGTTTTGAGTTATAGCCCGGTCTTGAACCTGCGCTGCTTAAAAGGCGTACAATACGATGTTCTTTAAAAGCGATAAATACAAGGACGCCATAGACCTGCTGTATACGGCCGGTACCGTCGGCATGAACATGGTTACTTGTACTTTTGTCGGTTTGGCCATGGGGCTCGGAACCGAATGGGGGCTGAAGCACTGGTTCAGCGTGGACGCCAAGCCCTGGCCCATGATCTTTTTCCTGGTCATGGGCGTTGTTGCCGGATTCAGGACCATCTATGAAGAGGTCAAGAGAATCCAAAAGACCGGCAAGGATAAAAGTGTCGATGGAAAACAGGATTCAGACGATAAACCAGAAGATTGACGCCTTTCTGCTCCGGCGCGGCTTTGTCCACGACAAGGTCCGCAGCCTGGTTCGGAGCCAGCTCTATCTTGTGGCCCTAACCGCCCTTTTGGTGGGCATGGTCACTGGATTTTCAGGCTGGGCCGGCGCTTATTTCTCCGGAGCGGTCTTGGTGACCATCAACTTCTGGGTCCTGGCCAGGGTTGTCCAGCGTCTTGTCTTTGTTCGCAAGGGCGCGATCATAACCCTGCTGTTCCTGTTTTACGGAAAACTGATTCTTAGCGGGCTTGCACTGTACGCACTGATAGTGCTGGCCCACGCACCGATCTCCGGCCTTTTGGCCGGACTTACCACGGTGATGGTCAATGCCGTCCTGTGGGGGACGACCACTTTCAGGCACAAAGCAAAGGAGGCATAGGATATGGCAGCTGGCGGCGGGTTACCGCATCCCTTATTGTACATGGACATTCTGCGGAATGCGATCGGATTGGAAACTATCCCCTTGCATGTCTGGTATACCTGGATGGTAATGATCTTTCTCTTTGCTTGCGGCCTGCTCATCAGGCGCAAGGTCCAGCTGGTGCCGGGAGGCTTGCAGAACTTTTTTGAAGTCATCATCGGCGGCCTGGAAGACTTTGTCGTCACAAACATCGGCGAAGACGGACGCAAGGTCTTTCCGATCCTTGCCGTTATTTTCATCTACATCTGGTTTTTGAACCTGACAGGACTCATTCCGGGCTGTGACGCGCCCACGGCGAACATCAACACCAATGCAGCCATGGCCATCACTGTCTTCCTGTACTACAACTGGATCGGCATCAAGCGCTGGAAACTCGGCTACATCAAGCACTTCCTTGGTCCCGTCGCCTTTCTGGCCCCGCTCATGCTTGTCCTTGAGCTCGTCAGTCACTGCGCACGTCCGCTGTCTCTGACCCTTCGTCTGTTCGGCAACATCCGCGGCGAGGAAATCGTTCTCGTGCTCCTGTTCATGCTGGCTCCGGTGCTCGGCACCGTGCCCATGTACTTCCTGTTCTTCCTGGCTAAAACCATTCAGGCCTTCATCTTCTTCATCCTGACGATGATCTACCTGAAGGGAGCTCTGGAGCACGCACATTAATCCGGGGAAATGGTCTTTGACCAAAACAATAAGTTTAAAGGAGTATCACAATGCGTAAATCCATCATGATCGTTCTGAACACCGTCGCTCTGGTGCTGGTTGCCAGCCTGGCCTTCGCCGCCGACGCTGCCGTTGCCGTCGGCATCGGCTACGCCTCCTCTTTCGGCATGGCTTTCGCCGCCGGCCTCTGCGGCATCGCTCAGGGCATGGGCCTCAAGGGCGCCTGCGAAGGCACCGCCCGCAATCCCGAAGCCGGTGGCAAGATCACCGTTACCTTGATTCTGGGCCTGGCCTTTATCGAATCCCTGGCCATTTACACCCTGGTCGTCAACCTGATCCTGCTTTTCGCCAACCCGCTCATCTAGTACGAGCTGAAAGCGAAGATTATAAAGAAAGGGAGCCCAAGGGTTCCCTTTCTTTTTATTTTCACTTGTTAAAATATTCACATGCTGATAAAGTAAATATCGTTATGAAAAGTGAACACATACCTAAGGCGACCATAGGCCGCCTCGCGGTTTATATACAAGTTTTGGAAAATATGACCCGCGACGGCATTGAAGTCGTTTCCTCCGACAAGCTGGCCCGGCAATGCAAGGTCAACCCGTCACAGATCAGAAAGGACCTGGCCTATTTCGGCGAGTTCGGCGTTCGAGGCGTGGGCTACTATGTCCAGGAACTGACCTCGTCCATAAAACGCTCCCTGGGCATAGACAGAATCTGGAACTGCGCCCTGGTGGGCGTCGGCAACCTGGGAAAGGCTCTGCTCAAGCATACGGAATTCCTTCAAAAGGGCTTCGCCATCAAGGCCGCGTTCGACTGCGACCCGGACAAGATCGGCTCCATATCCGAAGGCAAGGAAATACGCTGCCCCACGCGGCTGAAATCAGTGGCTCCCAAGCTGAACCTTGAAATAGGAATAATAACAACGCCGCCGGAACGGGCTCAACGTGCCGCAGACCATCTGGTGGAGGCGGGAATAAAGGGGATCATCAACTTCGCGCCTTCCCAGATAGAAGTTCCGGACCGCATCCATGTGGAATACGTGAACTTCTTCCACCACTTCTATGCGGCGGCCTTTCACCTCAGGTTCGACGACAAGTAGCTGACCGGAAAAATAAAACCGACCCTCAGCTTCTGAAACGATAGCCAACGCCTCTGACCGTTTCTATCCAGCTGGAATATTTCCCCAGTTTTTGGCGCAGTCGGCGAACATGGGTATCCACGGTCCTGGAATATCCCTCGAAATGCACATCCCAGACCTTGTCCAGAAGGTGGTCGCGGGTCTGAACCTTGCCGCGACCTCGAATGAGTTCGGTCAGGAGCTTTAACTCGGTCGCGGTCAAGGCCAGGGGTTCTCCGTCCAGATCAAGAGTGTGGGCCTCGAAATCGATTTTCAGCCCCTCCCTGCTCCAGGTCTTGCTGTCCGCGACCCCGTCCTTCTTGGTTCTGCGCAGCACGGCCTTGATTCTGAGCACCAGTTCACGCGGGCTGAAGGGCTTGACCACATAGTCGTCCGCGCCAAGCTCCAGGCCCACGATGCGGTCCACTTCCTCGCCCTTTGCGGTGAGCATGATCACGGCCGAGGAGGACGTAACCGCCTCCTGCTTGAGGCGGCGGCATACTTCAAGGCCGTCCATGCCGGGCATCATCAGGTCGAGTATCACCAAATCGGGATTGAACGACCTTGCAGCGCCCAGGGCCGAAAGGCCGTCCGGATAGGCCTGAACGTCGAACCCCGCCGAACCGAGACTGTACTTGAGCAGTTCGCGGGTGTCTTCATGGTCTTCAACAACCAGTATTTTCTCTTCGGACAATGAACTCTCCTTAAACAGCGTTCTTTACTGTTTGGCGGCTCACACTAATGTGAACATATTCGAAAAAAAAGACTTCATTGTTACATTTTGGTTACTTTTTTGAAATTTGATCTATTTTCCGTGAACCTTTCTTTTCACCTATAATTGTAGCCTGTTGACCAGACAAATCAAACAGATGATAACCATCTGTATTTATATGCTAACTTTTTTCAGACAACACATAAAGTCTCCTGCCGCCCAAGCCGATAGAATAGGTGACCACAAAAGCGCCGGGAAGCCTCGGATTGGAGCGAAAGTGTATTATCAAGGATTCGAAAAGAAATTCCCTTCTGGCGGAAAGCACTGGACCATCTACGATGACCAGTTGATCGGGCTGCTTTTCTCGAAAATAATCAATAAAAGCCTGAACAACGACAGTTGCTCCGACGATGTGGTCGACGACATGGTCAACAATCTTTTTGACCTTTGTTTCTACATCAACAAGGACTTTCACGATTGCTGATCCTTGCTGTTGATTGAAATATCCTTAATGAAAACGGCGGTCCGGGAGTGTTTCCCGAACCGCCGTTTTCAATTGAAAAACCATTGTCCGCTACAGGGATAGTCCCAACGGATCAAGATAAAGCTCGCCTTTGAAAACCAACTCGGCCCCGCCTTGAAGAAAAAGCTCCTTGCCTTCGATACCGACATTCAACACCTCGCCTCCGGATGTGGTGATGTCCGAGGCCGGTCCGGTCAGCCCCAAGGCGTTGGCAATGAGCTGGGCAGCGGAAACACCGGTGCCGCAGGCATAGGTTTCGGCCTCCACGCCGCGCTCATAGGTGCGCACGTAAAGCTCCTTGTTGCTCTTGACCTGGACAAAGTTAACGTTGGTCCCGGCCGGTGCGAACCGTTCTGAATAGCGCACTGCGGCGCCTATGGTCGCCACGTCGACTTCCGCTGCGTCCTGAACGAAAATCACGACGTGGGGCACGCCGGTATCCGCGAAATGCAACTCCAATTCCACACCCTTCACGTCCAAAACGATATTCAGTTCCAGCCCCTTGGGCCTTGTCAGCTGGACCTTGACCTGCCCCGAATCCAGAACCTTGGCCTTGATTTGTCCCACATCGGTGAGCAGGACATGTTCGGGCGGCGCAAGCCCCAAGGCCAAGGCCAGCTTGGCCGCGCAACGGGAGGCGTTTCCGCACATCTCGGCCCTGCTGCCGTCGGCATTGAAGAAATGCCAACGGTAATCGGCTCCCGAACCTTCCGGCGCATTGTCCAGAAAAAAGACCCCGTCGGCGTAGACGCCAAAGGCCCTTTTGCAGACTTTTATGCTCCATTGGGCCATGTCCGCTTCAGGCACCTTGAGGCTGCGGTTGTCAAAAACAACGAAATCGTTTCCGCAACCCTGCATCTTGTAAAATTCCACGCTCTTGCCGAACAATTCCTTCATTGTTCCCTCTCATGCTTTGCCGTTTTTCAGGGACTTCAACAGCTTCAACGCCGATTCGGCCCCGGCATGCCCTGCCCCGCATTTCAAAAGAAACCCAAGAGCCTCTAGAGCGGCCCCACGATCACCCAGGCCAGCCAGGCACCGGGCTTCCTGGTATCCGGCCTCCGCAGGGTCCAGACAGTTTCGGACATCCTCGCGCCGGTAATGCTCCAGGGCCTCGCCGTAGCGTTTGCCCTCAACAAGGTAGCGCCCCATCCATTCCAAAAAACCCGAACCAAGCAATTGTTTCACGGCCCTGATCAACTCTTCTTCCCCATACCACCTGGGAATGTCAACATCCCCCCCGGCCACGAAACTTCGCCAGTTGTCCAGCCCCTTGGTTTTTCCGTGATATATGCCGTCCAGGCCGGCCATGCGCCTGCGGTATTTGCTCATGGCCGAACCGCTGCCGGAACGTTTCCTGGCCTGTTTGTCGCGCAGGTCAAGGCGCGAAACCCCGTTCACGTCCGGCTCGCAAAGGGCCCTGAACCTTTTCAGGATAAACCCCCTTTCCCGGTACTTGAAATGATGGATGACCATTGCCTCGGGCGGCTCCACCATGCCGTCCAAGGGAGTGAAGGTATGCGGACCGGCGTCAACGGTCACATGCGGCGAGCCCTTGTCGTAGCGCAACAGGGCGTGCTTGCTGTGCCCCAGCGGACAGAATCTCTTGTCCGAAACCAGGGCCAGGGGCTGAAACTCCAGGGGGTGGAACCCTTCGATGTAATGAGGCTCGTGCAGGGGATAATGGTCCAGCCAGAAGGCCCCCACGACACGGAAGCTCCGGTCCAGGGTGGTCAGGTAGTCACGCACGGTTTGGCCGCGAGGCCCGGCGGGAAACTCGTCCGCATCGATGAACAGCCACCAGACGTGCTTGTCGCGCTCCCGTGCGTTTATCTCCTCAATGGCCCGGTTAAGGACGCTTGGCTTGAAATTCTTGACGAAAAAATCCGTGTGAAAGGTTCCACCGTGCAAAGCTCCGGCGGCCACGCCCCTTTCCACGGTGCGATCCGGGCTGCCGTTGTCAAAGAGATAGACCCGTTCGCAGCCTTGGGCAAAGGCGTTTTTCACCGTGGCTTCGATTACGTCCTCCTCGTGCCAGGTGAACAGGGCCGCATAGAGGCGAAACCGCTCCAGTGGGTTGGACTTTTTGGGATGGGCGCAGGAGGCCAGGGGAAAAAGAGAAGTCATGCACCACCCTTGCCAGAAAAACCGGCCTTTGTCAGGGCCTGAGCTGGGACAGAAGCATTCCCGCAAGCATCAGGCCGCAGCCCACCAGAGCCCGCAGCCCGAGCACCTCTCCCAGAATGAACCAGCCGGCAATGGCCGCGAACACGGCCTCAAGGCTGAGGATGATGGCCGCATGGGCCGGTTTGGCGTCGTGCTGGGCTACGACCTGCAGCGTATAGGCCACGCCCACGGACATGAGGCCGCCGTAGAGGATGGGCCAGGTTCCGCCCAGTATGCCCTCAAGGGTTATTTCCTCTGAAATCAGGGCCCAGGACATGCTCAACACCGAACAGACCGCAAACTGAAACGAGGACAACCTTACCGCGTCCGTGGCGTCCATGCCCGGCGAGAGTTTGCCGATGAGCAGCACGTGACCGGCCCAGAACAGGGCGCTGATGAGCACCAGCATGTCCCCGTGGCCGATGGTCATCTCCCCGGTGACGCTGAGCAGGTACATGCCCACAGCGGCCAGCAGGGCTCCGGCCCAGGTGCCGAGGCCGGTTTTCTGCCCGAAGAAAAGACCCAGAATGGGCACGAAAACAACATACAGGCCGGTGATGAATCCGGCCTTGCCCGCCGTGGTGTAGACAATGCCCACCTGCTGGAAGCTTGACCCGGCGAACAGGGCCAGGCCGGCCAGAAACCCGCCCAGGGCAAGCTTCTTCATTTCGGCCCCGTTTTCCAAGGCGCCGGACTCGCTCCACTTGCGTTTTCGCTGGGCCTTGAGGCGCAGGATCAAGGGGACAAGGGCCAGGGAGCCCAATGCGAAACGAATGGCGTTGTAGGTGTACGGCCCCACATGGTCCATGCCCACCCTCTGGGCCACGAACGCGGCACCCCAGATCAGGGCGGTCAGGGTCAACAGGGCATCGGCCCTGATCAATCTCGAATTCATCAATTCTCCCAACTAATAGTGCTGTACGGCGTCCTACCAGGACACGGGAAGGCGGACCTTCTGCCCGGCCTTGTTGGTGAACAGGACGTGGCCGTTGTCCCGCCCGAAAAGATACAGATCCTTGGTAACCTTGACATCCTGTCGGCAGTACTCGGTTATCAGGTCAAGCCGTCCCTCCTGCCACCATTTGAGGGCCTGCAGCCCGTCCGCGCTCTTGGCAGCGTCAAGGGTGGCCCTGGCCAGATTGTCCAAGGCGACTCGATAACCCAGAATTTCGTGAATCTTGACCAGCAGATCAAGGGTGGGCAGGGAATTGAAATTGAAATCAACAACGCCGGACAAGACCTTGTAGTCGAAACGAATGAGGTTGAAGCCGATAACCAGGTCAAACCCGGCCAAATCCTCGGCCATATCCCCGGTCCGCTCCTGTTCGTATTCGAAATACTCGTCCCGTTCGGAATCATAAACCACTGAAACGCTCACACCCATCTTGTGGGCCTTGTTCCAGCCGCCCACCTCATGGGCCGAACGCCTGGTCTCGATATCCAAAACCGCGAACCGTTGCGGTTTCGCGGTCACGGCGCCCAGCAGGCTTCCCTGTTTCTCGTCGGCCATGTCCGATTCCTCGCTTGTAGATATGATGACCGGCGTCCCGCTTTCACTGCCCGGCGGCGCATCTGAAATAATGCGTTCAAGTACAAACCCTGCCGCAGCCTTGTCAATGGGCCGGTTGCCCGAACCGCACTTGGGCGAGTGCACGCAGGAGGGGCAGCCCAGTTCGCAGGGACAGTCGACTATGGCCTTGAAGGTCTTCAAAAGCAATTCCTCGGCCATGCCGAAGGCCTGCCGGGTCAGGCCCGCTCCGCCGGGCATGCCGTCGTAGATGAACACGGCGGCGCCGCCGGTCTGGGGGTGAAGGGGCGTGGATATGCCGCCCAGGTCGTTGCGGTCGGTCATGACCAAGAGGGGCAGCATTCCGATGGCCGCGTGCTCCACGGCGTGAATTCCGCCCATGAAATGCATAAACTCGTCTTCGGCCCGCCGTCTTATCCTGGCGGGGATGTCGAACCAGAGTCCCTCGGTCTCGAAGACAAGGGGCGGCAGGTCAAGGGAGACGATGCCCAGCCTTTTTCCGCCGCGCACGGACCGTTTCTCGTACCCTGTTATCTGCTCCGTGACCTTGAGCCTGCCAAAGCAGACCCTTGTCCTTAGCACGTCGTCGCTGGAAATAATCTCAAGTATTTCAGTGTCTTTATTGCCGCGGACGCGGGTGTAATAGCCCACGCGAGCCGCTCTGGCCCGGACCGTGGATGTTTCAAGGTCAAGGCCTTCCACCACCCAGCTTGCACCCCGATGCAGGTACACGGCGCCGGGGTGGGCCTCTCGGAATGCGCGATGCCCGTCTATGGTGCCGATCTCCGCGCCGCTTTTTGCGTCCTCAATGTGCATGGTCTGCCCGGCCCCGCGCAACTCCACATTTCTGTGAGGCCGCTTGCGGCCAGAATAAAATTCACCTGTTTTCACTTCTTCCAGCAACTCGCCCCTGGCCACCAACAGGTCAAACCTGTCCCTTACCTTTTCATCTCTCAGATAGGGTTCTCCGGGTCGCAACTTCAACTCGGCCCCTGCGCAGATCAGGTGGCGGTCCAGGATGACCGGGTTGTGCGGATTAAGCACTGCCGCTTCCGGGGGCCTGGAAAAGAAGTCGTCCGGGTTGCGCATGAAATACTGGTCCAGGGCGTCCTCCTGGGCCACCAGCACCACGGCGGACTGGCGCTCGGCGCGGCCCACCCTGCCGCCGCGCTGCAAGGTGGCCATGACCGAACCAGGATAGCCCACCAGAATGCAGACATCCAGTCCGCCAATGTCTATGCCCAGCTCCAGGGCGCTGGTGGAAATGACGGCCAAAAGTTCGCCCGAAGACATCCTGGCCTCGATCTCCCGCCGCTCCTCGGGCAGGAAACCGGCGCGGTAGGCGGAAATCAGCCCCTTATACGGGCCGGAGCGCTCCTGGGCCCAGATGGAAATAAGCTCGGTCATTTTGCGGGACTGGGTGTAGACGATGGTCCGCAGCCCCCTGGCCAGGGCCGCCTGCAAAAGCATTATGGCCGCCTGGGCCGGGCTGTCGTGAGGATTGAGAAACACCATGTGCCTGCCGCTGGCCGCCGCTCCGTTTTCCAGTATGGGCACAACTTCAAGTCCGGTAAGCAGGGTACATAATTCCGCGGGATTGGCCACTGTGGCCGAACAAAAAACAAAGGTCGGCCTGGCTCCCCAAAAAGCGCAAACCCTGAGCAGACGCCGCAAAACCTGGGCCATATGCGAACCAAGGACACCCCGATAGGTATGAACCTCGTCGATGACCACATGGGTCAAGCCCGCAAAAAACTCGGCCCAGGATTCATGATACGGCAACATTGAAAGATGGATCATTTCCGGATTGGTCATGATTACGTTTGGCGGATTATTTCGAATTTTCTTGCGTTTGTATGCGGATGTGTCTCCATCATAGATAGCGGCCGAAGGCCGCTTCGATTTATTTTTCTTTTTTTCCTTTTCCCCTTTCTCCGCCTCAAGGGGTCCTACCAACTCGTCAAAGGCCTTGAGCTGATCCTGGGCCAAGGCCTTTAGGGGATAAACGTAAAGGGCCCTGCTTTCAGGGTCGGCCAGAATTTGCTCGATCACAGGCAGGTTGTAGGTCAGGGTCTTGCCGCTGGCCGTGGGCGTGGCCACAACCACGTTGTGACCGGCGCGCACATGATCCAGGGCCAGGGCCTGATGGGAGTAGAGGCGAGATATCCCTTTTGCCTCCAAAAGCCCCTGAAGGGCCTTTGGAAATGGCCTGCGCGGAGCTGCAAACTTGGCTTCGACAGGCTCCATCTCGCGGTGGCAGGCCACCTGCGAACCAAGCCTCTCCGACTTTTTCAGGGAATCGACATAGTCGAAAATCAGGTCTTTCATCAAAGGCCTTGGGGCCGAACAGTCCAAATCCCGCCCGGTGCGGCCGGGGCTACTGCTGCTTGCCCGTGAGCTTGTATTTCTTGAGCTTGTACTGGAGCAGGCTCTTGGACACGCCCAAAAGCTCGGCGGCCTTGACTTGGACGAAATTGCTGCGGACCAGGGCCCGGCGGATGACTGCGGCCTCGATCTTTTCCAGCGTCACGCCAAGGTCCAGCTTGGTGGGCAGAAGGTCCACCGCGCTCTTGAACTGGGACTCCTCGTCCTTGATCTCGGCGGGCAGGTCTTCGGCGTCGATGGTTTCGCTTCCGGCCAAAACCACGCAACGCTCGATGACGTTTTGCAGCTGGCGCACGTTGCCCGGCCACTCGTAGGCGCTCATGTAGTCCATTGCCTGGGCCGTAAACCCGCTGATCTGCTTGCCGTTTTCCTCGGCGTACTTGACCAGGAAATGGTTGGCCAGAAAAGGAATATCCTCGCGCCGCTCGCGCAAGGGAGGCAAATGCACGCCGACCACGTTCAGGCGATAATATAAATCTTCCCGAAAATCGCCGCTCTCAACAGCTTTTTGCAAATCCTTGTTGGTGGCCGCCACCACGCGGATGTCCACCTCTATTTGGTCGGTCCCCCCCACCCGCTCCAGTGTGCGCTCTTGCAAAACGCGCAGAAGCTTGACCTGCAGGTCCTGGGTCAGTTCGCCGATCTCGTCCAGAAACAGGGTTCCCTTGTTGGCGGTCTCGAACCTTCCCTTGCGCATGGCCGTGGCCCCGGTGAAGGAGCCTTTCTCATGGCCGAATAGTTCCGATTCCAGAACTCCGGGTGCGAGGGCCATGCAGTTTATGGACACGAAAGGCGCGTCCTTGCGCGGAGAAATAGTGTGGATGGCCCTGGCGATGAGTTCCTTGCCCGTGCCGGATTCTCCAGTGATGAGCACCGTGGACTTGCTGGGCGCGGCGCGGCTGACCAGTTCCAGGACCTCGCGCATGGGCTTGCCCCTGGCGATAATGTTGCTGGTGCCAAACTTTTCCTGAACCTGCCGCCTGAGCAGAATGTTCTCCTGCTGGGTCTGGGCGTAGGACATGGCCTTGTTTACGGTGAGCAGCAGTTCCTCGTTGGAAAAGGGCTTGGTGATGTAGTCGAAGGCCCCGATGCGCATGGCCTCCACCGCCGCCTCGATGGAGCCGAAGGCGGTCATGATGATCACAGGGATATGCGGGTAGCCCTTCTTGACGTGCTCCAGGACATCCTGGCCTGTGAGTTTGGGCATCTTCATGTCCGTGAGCACCACGTCCACCTCGGAGTCCTCCAGATAGGCCAAACCCATTTCCGGGTCGCCCAAGGCCGTCACCTTGTAGTCCTCTTCGCCCAAGATGCTTTCCAGCACAAGGAGGTAGTTCTGCTCGTCGTCAAGTATGAGAATGTTGTTCATGGGAGTCTCTTGATGTTTGTTCGGCTAGGTTCCGCCAACCTGTTACTGCTCCGGAAAGATCATGTCCACCCTTGCCCCTCCGGGCTGACCGTTCTTCACACCGCAGGACAGGGACATGTCCACCCCGTGGCTTTCCATGATGTTGTCCACAATGGCCAGACCCAGCCCCGTGCCGTTGTCTCTTGTGGTGAAAAAGGGGTCCTTGAGCTTTCCGAGATGCTCTTCGGGAAACCCCGGCCCGGTGTCCTGGATGGAAACGTGCACTCCTTCCTCTTCCTGGGCCGCCACCACGGTGATCTCTCCAGGCTCGGTCATGGCCTGCAAGGCGTTGGACACGATGTTGAAAAAAGCCCTGTACAAAAGATCCTTGTCGCCCTTGACCACCAGCCCCGGAGTATAGGCCCTGGTAATTTTGACCTGCTTTTTCTCGCACTCGGTCTCCAGGAAAATGACCACCTGATCCAGGACCCTGCCCAGGTCCACGTCGTCCTGACGCGGCCTCTTGGGACGGGCGTAGTCCAGGAAATCGTTCACGATGCGCTGCAAACGCTTGGTCTCGGAGAACAGGGCTTCCAGAATCCTGGTGTGCGGGCTTTCCTCCTGTCTCATCTTCTTGAGAATCAGTTCCGCGCTGCTGCGAATGATGCCCAGGGGATTTCTGATCTCGTGGGCCACGCCCGCGACCATACGCCCCATGCCGGCCAGCTTTTCCTGTTCCAGAAGCTCCCTTTCCAGCCGCTCCTTTTCCACCAGCCGTTCGCTGTTCAGCCGGTCGGCCCTGCGCAGGACAGTCATGATGATCATGAAAATGATCACCGAGGTGAACAGGGAGGTGCCCACCACCACGCGCTCAAAGGCCACCACCCCGGCGTAGTCCTCGGTGATGTCCTGGGCGAACTCGACAATGCCCATGATGGGGTTGTCCGCGTTGGTCCCCAGCCTGCGTTCGGCGCGCAGGGGATAATAGGTCTTGAGAACAACCGTTCCCGGCTTCATGGAGGGCATGAACAGGGCGGCCAGGGGCGAGACATGGCTTACGAACTTGAAGCTGTGCTCCTCATTCTCCATTGCCTTTTCAACCGCTCCGGGTGCCTGGTCCTTGGCACCGACCTCCTCCTTGTTCAGGGAGTAGGAGATGACGTAGCCATAGTCGAAAACTCGCAGGCTCTGGACGTGGAAGCTGTGCACCGTGGTCCTGATGACCTGATCCAGCCGCTCGTACTGCTCCTTGTTCTTGAGGCGGATAGCCCCGTAGCCGATGACCGTTGGCAAGGTGAAGCGGGTGTATATCTGGTGGTTCAGGTTCTCCGCCAGCAGAAGTCCGAACTGCTTTTGTTTTTCCAGCAGGGTCTGTTCGGCATAATTGGATATGAATACCGAAAGACCAAGGCTGGCGCCCAGTATGATCAGGAAGAAGCTCCAGGAGAGCACCTTTACGAATTGCAGCGGGCTGGCCGCCTCGCCTCTGTCTTTCTGCTCCAAGCTCAAATCTCCTGTTGCTCCCTGTCGCCGGTGAGAAAGGCCTTTAGGTCCGCCTTTTCATTTTCCAGGCCCTCGGCTCCGAGCCGGGCCTTGGCCAGCCTCTTGCCGAGCTCGACCGCAGGCTGGTCCAGGGGGTTGATGTCCAGCAGCCAGCCGCAAAGTATCGTGGCCGCGCCCAACAAGGCAATCATCTTTCCGGCCTCGCGCTCCCCGGACTCTTCCAGGCGAAGCTCCACAAGGGGCACCTTGCACTTGCAAAGGGCCATCTGCGTTCCAAGGCCCTCGGCCCTGAGCAGTTCCCCAAACCTCACCCCGCGAACGTAATCGAATCCTTCGGGCAAATCCTCGGCAAACACGGGCCCGTCCGGGGTGTTGGCGCAGGTCAGGAACAGGCAGGCCTTGTTCCTTGGTCCGTCCAGAAACATCTGGTTCACCGAATGCTGGTCGGTGACGCCCACTGCGGGCACCGGCTGGCTGCCCTTGCCCTCCTTGCCCAGACTCTCGGCCCAAAGCTGGGCGAACCAGTCGCCGAACCAGGCCCAGGCCGGGATATAGGAAAAAAATATCAGTTCCGTAAAACCCCGGTCCATGAGGGCCTTGTTCCAGGCGGCCAGCCTGAAGGAGGGATGGCTTTCCAGGGCCGCGCCTTCCAGGTCGGGAGAGGCCAGGGCCTTGACCACCTCCTGCGCGCCCCGGACCAGCTCCTTCACGTCCAGGCCCATAAACAGGGCGGGCACCAGCCCCACTGCGGAAAGCACGGAGTAGCGTCCACCGAGATTGTCCGGCACGGGCAGGCTTTCGATCCCGAACTCCTCGGCCTCCCTGCGCAGAAATCCGTTCTTCTCGTCCGTGACCAGAAGCATGTGCTCCTTCCAGTCCTGACCGAGCTTTTCCTTGAGCCACTCCTTGACCAAAAAATACTGTCCCACGGTCTCGATGGTCCCGCCGGACTTGGAAACCGTCACCACCACTGTCTTTTCCGGCGGCAGTTTCGTCAGAAAGGCCTCAAGGGTCTGAACGTCAACATTGTCCCCGATCCAGAGCCAGGGTTCCTCGTGGCCGGGCTGATCCTGTTCCGGAAAAAAGGCCTTTTGCAGGGCGCGCGCTCCAAGGGCGGAACCTCCGATGCCCAGAAGAAGCATGTGCTCGAAACCCTTGAGCCAAGCCGAAAGTCCTTCCAACTCCGCCAACAGTCCGGACATGTAGGGCATGTTCAAAAATGGCAGCCGTCCGGCGGAAACCTCTTTCCTGAGCCTGTCAGCCAACTCCACCGCGCGTTCGCCGCATTCATCCACGGCCAGCTTGTCCAGGTCCGCGTTGGTCCAGTCCAGAATATCGCTCATTTCGGCCTCCTTGTTGTTAAAGATGCCTATGGCAGCCGGAAAGCCAACAGGACCCGGCCGCGCCTAACCCGTCAAAACCCTGCCGACCCTTTCCAGGGCGGACTTCAATGTCTCGTCGTCAAGGGCGTATGAAAAACGTATGCACCGGTCGTCGCCGAAAGCCGCACCCGGCACCAGGGCCACTCCGGCCTGTTCCAGGATTTTCGCGCACATTGCCGTGGAATCCGGCGCGTCATCGGTATAGAAGCGATCGAGTACGGGAAACAGATAAAAGGCCCCGTCCGGCCTGGGACAGACCGCGCCCCAGCCTCTGATGATCTCCAGGGCCATGTCCCTGCGCCTGACGAACGATTCCTTCATGGTCTCCACGATCTCCCACGAACCCTCCAAAGCCGCCACCGCCGCCTTCTGGGTGATGGAGTTGACGTTGGATGTGCTTTGGCCCTGAATCTTGCTCATGGCCTTGACCAGGTCGGCATGGGCCAGACAAAAACCCAACCGCCAACCGGTCATGCAGAAACTCTTGGACAAGGCCCCGACCACGGCCACGTTCTCCGGCGCGCCTTCCCAGTATTTGGCCAGGGAGGAGGGCTGGGCCGGTTCATAAACCAGACGGTCATAGACCTCGTCGGAAATGATGAATATGCCGTTTTTTTCCGCCCACTCGGCGACGGTCGTCAGCCGGTCCTGAGAGTAATGGCAGCCCGTGGGGTTGGAGGGCGTGTTCAGAATGAGCACCTTGCTCCTCGGGCCGCGCGCGGCCTCGAGATCTTCCACGTCCAGGAGAAAGCCCTTTTCCGCGCTGGCCGGAACGGCCTTCCACGTTCCCTGGGCCAGCTGGATCATGGCCGGATAGCTGACCCAGTAAGGGGCGGGCAGAAGCACCTCGTCGCCGGGGTTGACCAGGGCCTGCAAGAGGTTGAACAAAACCTGCTTGCCGCCGTTGGAAACTATGGTGTTCTCCTCGTCGGCCGCCGCCCCGTAAAAACGTCCGTAATAACCGGCCACAGCCTTGCGCAGCTCCGGAATGCCCGGCACCGGGGTGTAGCGGGTGAAGCCCTGGTCCATGGCCTGTTTGGCCGCGTCGCAGACGTGGGTTGGCGTGGGAAAATCGGGCTGCCCCACGGCCAGGCTGACGATCTCCCGGCCCCGGTCCTTGAGCTCCTGGGCCTTGGTGTTGATGGTCAGCGTGGCTGACGGCTTGATCGCTGAAAGTCTTTGGGAAATATCCATGTCCTTTTACCTTATCTTAATGTTCGAATTTGCGAAACGACCCTTTGGCCCTTTTAGTGCAATTCCCTCTTGAGGTAAATGTTTGGTTGTCCTTGAGAAAAGGCCGGGGAACAAAACTGTGGTCTTTGAATTGCAAATATTATAATCTTTTCCTCATGGTTAAAAGCAATCCAAAAAAAACGAATTTATCCGTGTTACCCAATGATTCCAGTATATTACCCCTGCCTTCTTCCCTGCCGGAAGTGGCCTTGAACGACAATGCGCGCATTGTTCTGGAGCGGCGCTACCTGCGAAAAGGTCCGGACGGAATTCCCTTTGAAACCCCCAAGGAACTGTTCTGGCGGGTGGCCTCGACCATAGCCGCCGAAGAGGCCAAGTACGAAAATCCGCCCACTTCGCCCGAAGATTTAGCCGTTGAGTTCTACAACCTCATGACCTCTTTCAGGTTCCTGCCCAACTCGCCCACGCTGATGAACGCGGGTGCGCCGCTGGGACAGCTTGCTGCCTGCTTCGTGCTGCCCGTGGAAGACTCCATGGAAGGCATTTTCGACGCCATCAAATACGCCGCCCTGATTCACAAATCAGGCGGAGGCACGGGCTTTTCCTTTTCCCGGCTCAGGCCAACGGACAGCCGGGTCGGTTCCACCGGGGGCATTGCTTCCGGCCCCCTGTCCTTTTTGAAAATCTTCAACACGGCCACCGAACAGGTCAAGCAGGGCGGCACCAGGCGCGGAGCCAACATGGCGGTCCTGCGCATAGACCATCCCGACATCCTCAAGTTCATCCGCGCCAAGGAACGCGAGGGCGTCCTGAACAACTTCAACCTTTCCGTGGGCCTGACCGAGAAGTTCATGCAGGCCGTGGAAAAGGACGAGGAGTTTTCGCTTGTTTCGCCTCTCAACAAAGAGGTGACCGGAAAGCTGAAGGCCAAGGAGGTCTTTGATCTGCTGGTCTCCAGGGCCTGGCGTTCAGGCGACCCCGGAATCGTCTTTCTGGACCGCATCAACCGCGACAATCCCACTCCCCAGCTGGGCGAGATCGAATCCACCAACCCTTGCGGCGAACAGCCGCTGCTGCCCTTTGAGGCCTGCAACCTGGGGTCCATTAACCTGGCGGCCTTTGTCTCGGAAAACAAGAAGGGCAAAGAACCATACGGAGACATGGACTGGGACGAACTGAAAAAGACCGTGCACTTGTGCGTGCGCTTCCTGGACAATGTCATCGACGCCTCGCGCTACCCCCTGGAGCAGATCGGCGACATGGTGCGCACCAACCGCAAGATCGGCCTGGGCGTCATGGGCTGGGCCGACCTCCTGTTCATGCTGGAGTTGCCCTATGACTCGCGCAAGGCCCTGAACCTGGCCGAAAAAACCATGAAATTCATCCAGGCCGAGGCCCGTAGCGCGTCCAAGCAGCTGGCCGAGGAACGCGGCCCCTTTCCGGCCTACGCCGAATCCGTGTTCGGCAAGCGCAACCTCGGACCGTATCGCAACGCCACCACCACGACCATCGCGCCCACGGGCACCCTGTCCATACTGGCCGGCTGCTCGTCGGGAGTGGAACCACTCTTCGCCCTGAGCTTCGCAAGAAACGTCATGGACAACGACCGGCTGGTGGAGGTCAACCCGCATTTTGAGAAGGCCCTGAAAAAACACAAGGCCCACAGCCCCAAGCTCATGGAAGAGGTGGCCGACAAGGGGTCCGTCAGAGAAATGTCCTTTCTGCCCGAAGAGCTGCGCAAGGTCTTTGTCACGGCCATGGACATCGAACCCCTCTGGCACCTGCGGATGCAGGCCGCTTTTCAGAAATACACGGACAACGCCGTTTCCAAGACCGTGAACCTGTCCAACTCCGCCACCGAGGAGGACATCCGGGACATCTACTGGAAGGCCTACGAGCTGGGCTGCAAGGGAGTGACGGTGTATCGCGACGGCTGCAAGTCCGCCCAGGTGCTCACCACCGGCCAGACCAGGGAGCCGGGCGAGGTGGACGCCCGTGTGCAGGACCGCCCGGACATGGTTTACGGCTTCACCCGCAAGGTTGAAACGGGATACGGGGCACTGTATCTGACCATCAACGAGATCGACGGCAAGCCCTTCGAGGTCTTCGCCACCATCGGCAAGTCCGGCCGCTCCATAATGGCCAAGGCCGAGGCGATCGGACGGCTTGTGTCACTGGCCCTGCGAAGCGGGGTCGGGGTGCGCGAGATCGTGGAACAGCTGAAGGGCATCGGCGGTGAAAGCCCCAAGTTCAACAAGAGGCACCTGATCCAGTCCATACCCGATGCCGTGGCCATCATCATGGAGGAGCGCTACCTCAAGGGCTCGCCAGCCAAGACCGAAAGCTCCCTGGCAAAGGCCCTTTGCCCGGACTGCGGGTCCGAGATAACCTTTGAGGAGGGCTGCGCCACCTGCCATTCATGCGGGTATACGAAGTGCGGCTAGATCGAAAACAACCGCCCGTTCAGTGAATGGACCTGTTTTCCGGTTCCGAGGCCAGGCCCGGTCCCTGGCCGGGAACCTCCAGGGCCATAAGCTCCTCCACGGTAACATCCGGCCCCACCCACAACGCTCCGGGTCCGTTCCAGCGCTCGACCAGCATCTTGGCGTGTTCCAGCCCGATCCTGACCATGCGCGTGTATTCGTCCCGGTCGAAAATAAACTCCGCCTCATGTGTCCATTCCGGCAGGTCCTCCCCTGGAGGCCAGGAAATAGGATTTCGCAAGACCCAACGAATCTCTCCATTGACATGGGTCACCTGAACGCCCTGGTCGATGCCCAGGCAGCCGGGAGAGCCGCAACTGCAGGTGAAGATGAACAGTTCTCCGTCCAGTCCCACGCTGGTCACCAAATCCACCGGGTCGATGTAGACATCCGATTCGTGAATATACTGCCCGTCAATGGTCAGGTTGAAATCAATGTAGGCGTCTTCGGGGTTGCCCTCGTCCAGGGTCAGGGCAACGGACAGGCCGAGCACGTTCATGCTTCTTCCCTCTGATGTGTTCATGGGCCAGGACATACACCCAAACCCGCTGGTCGGGAAGAGATAAAACCCCCGGGTGAAAAGGAAATGTAAACGGAAAGTACGGATCAGGCCAAGCAATCTCCCTTGGTCCACTGATGAATGACATATTTGTGCAAATTGCTTCCAAACGAATAATTTATGCCAAACTACCTAGACATCTTTGCCAGAACATGCTGTATTCTATGTATGTTGGGGGGCTCATCCGTCTTCTTCGCGAATGATTGAAAAACGGCATATACCATAGGTGAATCCGGCTTGGGCCAAGACCCGTGACTCGGCGACAAGTCTTTAACAACTGCGCGCACCCGGAAAAAGGATTGCGAAATGTTTCGTTCCAACCTGAATAAGATATTGCTTCTTTTTGTCGTGATCGCGATAGTTTCGGCCCTGTTCGTGGTCAACAATCTGCTCATCAACCGTGCGGTCTCGAAACATGAGGAGCAATTCAACGACAACCAGATGGTCCAGACGCACCTGGCCGGCGAGGCGCTGAAAGAAGCCCTTGAAAGCCTGCGCAAGGATACCTCCGTGGTTGCCGAGTATTCCCTCAGGGAACTATCCGCGGGCCAACGCAGCCTGGACTCCATCCAAGGGCTGATCGACCTTATCCGGGCGAAAACCGGAGCTTTGGCCTGCGCCTACTTTTCGTCGCCGGAAAAGTATCTTCTTTCAAGCAATGAAAAAAGCGATCGCGGCGAAAAATCCCTCGTTCTTCTGAAACAGTGGGCGGCAACCTATTGGGACAAGGTCCGTCCCGGCTCGAAAATCTTCGCCCCGCCCTTTCATGTGACCACGGAAAAACAGCTGGCCGGCATAATGCACCCCGTTTCCCTTGAGGGGGAAAAACAGGGTATCCTGATCGTCGCCGTGGACCTGAGGCCGCTCATCGACAGCTACGTCAAGCCCCTTCGCTCCGGCCAGTACGGAGCGGGCTATCTGCTCTCCGAAGACGGAACCATAGTCTTCGACCACGAGGAGGAGATAATCGGGCGCAACGTGTTCGACGGCATGCACGATAAATATCCGGAACTGCTTGCCGTGGACAAGAGACTGGTCTCCGAGGAGTCCGGCCGCGCGGAATACTCCTTCACCGTGAAAAGGGACGGCAGGGTTTCAAGAAAACTCATCGCTTGGAGCGCGGTCTCCCTGGGTGAAAGGAAAATGGTGGTCTGCCTGTCCGCCCCGGATATAGAGATAGACGGGGCCCTGGAAGAAACGAAACTCTTCCAGGCGACCTCCATAGTCCTGGTTCTCATTCTCCTTGGTTCGGGCGGCTTCTATTATTCCAAACGCGAAACCGCCAAAAAGGTGAAAAAACTTCGCAACTATTTGTCAAACATCATCAACTCCATGCCTTCGGTGCTCGTGGGCGTGGACAGTGAAGGCAGGGTCACCCAGTGGAACAACGAGGCCCAGCGGGCCACGGGCGTGCCGGAAGCCGAAGCGGTCGGCCAGCCCCTTGACCAGGCCTTCCCGCGCCTTGCAGAGGAAATGAAGCGCGTCCACGAAGCCATGCGCACGCGTGAAGCGCAGGCAAACCCCAAACGTCCGCGACAGGAAAACGGGGTCACCCACTACGAGGATATCACTGTCTTCCCCTTGGTGGCCAACGGGGTCGAGGGCGCGGTGATCCGCATCGACGACGTGACAAGCCGCGTCAGGCTGGAGGAAATGATGGTCCAGTCCGAAAAGATGATGTCCGTGGGAGGGCTGGCCGCAGGCATGGCCCATGAAATAAACAACCCCCTGGCCGCCATTCTCGGCTATTCCTACAATATCAACACAAGAATTTTCAGCGACAAGAAAAAGAACTTGGCAGTGGCCGAGGAATGTTCCGTCTCCCTGGACAAAGTCCGGGAATACCTTATCAAGCGCGACATCCTGACCATGCTCGACGGCATCAGGGATTCCGGCAACAGGGCGGCCAAGATCGTGACCAACATGCTCAGCTTCAGCCGCAAGGGAGGAAAGCAGCTCCGCCTCTGCAACCTGCGGAAACTGCTGGAAGACACCCTTGAGCTGGCCTCCAAGGATTATGACCTGAAAAAAAATTTCGACTTCCGCCAGATAGAGATCACGAGGGACTACGAAGCGGACATGCCCCTGGTGCCCTGCGAGGGAAACGGAATACAGCAGGTCTTTCTCAACCTGCTCAAGAACGGAGCCGAGGCCATGTCGGAAAAGAACTACAAGGGCGAGCCGCCCCGTTTCTTTCTGAGCCTGCGGAAGGAAAACGACATGGCCGTATTCGAAATCAAGGACAACGGCCCCGGCATCGAGGAAAAGACCAAGATGCGCATATTCGAGCCCTTCTACACCTCAAAACCTGTGGGCCAGGGCACCGGCCTGGGATTGTCCGTTTCCTATTTCATCATTACGGACCAGCACAAGGGAAGCATGGAAGTGCACTCCGTGCCCGGCAGCTGGACCAGCTTCGTCATAAAGCTGCCCCTTGCACACAAGGAGAGTTGACATGCCGCACTGCATTCTGATCCTTGACGATGACCACCAGGTCAGGAACAGTCTGGCCATCCACCTGGAAGACGAGGACTTCGCGGTTCACGAAGCAATAACCGCGGAAGAGGCTTTTGATTTGCTCGAGGAACACAAGGTTGATCTGGTGGTGGTCGACCTTCGCCTGCCGGGCATGGACGGCGCGGATTTCATTCACGAGGCCTGGGCAAAGTGGCCCGACATGAAATTCATCATCTACACCGGGTCGCCGGAATTCAGCGTTCCCATCGAACTGACCACCCTGCCCTGCGTGGCCGATTCGATTTTCTTCAAGCCCCTTTCCGACCCGGAGGCCATGGTCGATCAGATAAGGGACCTGCTGGACAGCCGAACCGGTTGACAATTCGAAAAGACCCTTCCTCCATTCCCGTTTTACAAATCCCTTCGCCATGGCTATAACCCTTGCTCATGGTCGACCTGAAACACCTTTCATACAACTTCGGTTCCGACTGGGCCCTGAAGGATATCTCCTTCAGCCTCGACAAGGGCGGGTTCCTCTTCCTGACCGGCCACTCCGGGGCCGGAAAAACCACCCTGCTCCGGCTGTTGTACGGAGACCTGCCGCTCAAGCGCGGACAGGCCTCGGTTGCCGGCTTCAACCTGCACAAGCTCAAGAAAAACGACGTGCCTGAACTGAGGCGAAAGGTCAGCGTGGTCTTTCAAGACTTCAAAATACTTCCGGACCGCACGGTGTTTGAGAACGTGGCCCTGGCCCTGGAGGTCCGGGGCATGCGCCGCCATCACCTTGAGCGGCGGGTGCGGGCCATCGTCCGCGCCCTGGGCCTGGAAAAGAAAAGCTACACCAAGTGCGAAAGGCTTTCCGGCGGCGAGCAGCAGCGCGTGGCCATCGCCCGATCAATGGTCACCAACCCCAAACTTATCCTGGCCGACGAACCCACGGGAAACCTGGATATGGACCTGACCATGCATCTCATGGAAATATTCAAGCAGTTCCACACCTACGGAACCACCGTGATCATGGCCACACACAACAAGGAAGTCCTGCAAACCGTTCCCGAGGCAGACATCCTGCACCTGGAAAACGGCATGGTGGTCGACTCCAAATGCCGCCTGAACCGCTCGGGGGAATAGATGTTCTTCAGACTTACCATGCGCGGCCTTCTCGACTTCCGGCTCCACCCCTGGGCCCAATTTTTCACCCTTGCGGTCGTCACCATGGTCGCCCTTCTGGCCGGCGTGTTTCTCATGCTCCTGCACAACATCAACCAGGAGCTGCTCAGGAACCAGGGCCAGGTTCAATTTCAGATATACTGGGCCCCCGGCGCGGACACGGCCAAGGTCGAGGGGCAATGGCGTGAGCTTCGCCAGATGGAGGGTCTCAAGGAACTGGACACCTATTCCCCGAAACGCGCCCTCATGGAGTTGGCCGAGGCCATGGACACGGCTGATTTCTCATGGCTGGAGGGGCGCAACCCTTTGCCTGCTTCGGCCCTGGTTCAGTTCGAGGTTCCCCCCGACAAGGAGGACTTCGCCCAGAACCTTCTGGCCAGACTCAAGGAGTTGCCCGGCGTGGAAAAAGTCCACTACAACCCCATGCAGATCGACCTGGCCAGAGGCTGGATGGCGGTCACGCGCACCGTAATCTGGCCCATGATCGGCTTCCTGGGGCTGGTGGTCGCCCTGACCGTGGGCAATACAATCAAGCTTTCCCTGCTGACGCGCAGGGACGAGGTGGAGATACTGGCCCTGGTGGGGGCCCGGCCCTGGTACATCCGCTGGCCTCTGCTGGTGGGCGGCGCGGTTCTGGGACTGCTGGGCGGCTTGATCTCGCTGGGGCTGCTCAAGCTGGCTCAGATTTCGCTTCAGGAAGCGCTTTACACTCCGCCCCTTTTCTTTCGTGTTGGTTTCCTGCCCCCGGTCCAGTGCGCGGCCATGGTGGGCGCGGTGATTCTGGTCTGCGTTGCCAGCAGCTGGGTGGCTGTTCGGAAGTAGCCGGATTCCGGCGCTGTCTTTCGGAAAAACCAAGCTCCCCCAAAAAGGGGAGAGGAGGAATATTTTATGAGAAGCAAGAAAATGACCCAGGGTCCGGAAAAGGCCCCGCACAGGTCGCTGCTCTACGCCCTGGGCATGACCAGAAAGGAGATGGACCGTCCGTTGATCGGCGTATGCAACGCGGCCAATGAAATAATCCCCGGCCATGTTCACCTCAACACCATCACCCAGGCCGTGAAGGACGGGGTGCGTCTCGGCGGCGGAGTGCCCATGGAGTTTCCGGCCATCGGCGTCTGCGACGGACTGGCCATGAACCACGAAGGCATGCACTTCAGCCTGCCCAGCCGCGAGATCATCGCCGACTCCATTGAAATCATGGCCTCGGCCCATCCCTTCGACGCCCTGGTCTGCGTCACCAACTGCGACAAGATCGTTCCCGGAATGCTCATGGCCATGCTCAGGCTGAACATCCCGGCCATCATCGTTTCCGGCGGACCCATGCTGGCCGGTGAAAGCCACTCCGGCGCCGTTGACCTCATCTCGGTTTTCGAGGGCGTAGGCCGGGTCAAGTCCGGGACAATGACCGAAGACGAACTGGAAGAGCTGACGCGTTGCGCCTGCCCCAGTTGCGGCTCCTGTTCCGGCATGTTCACGGCCAACTCCATGAACTGTCTTTCCGAAGCCATAGGACTGGCCCTGCCCGGCAACGGGACCATACCCGCAGTCTTCGCCGACCGCGTGCGGCTGGCCAGGGAAGCCGGATCGCAGGTCATGCAACTCTTTGAAAAAAACATCCGCCCTCGCGACATCGTCACGAAAAAAAGCGTTGAAAACGCCGTGGCAATGGACATGGCCCTTGGCGGCTCCACCAACACGGTGCTGCACCTGCCCGCCGTTTTCAACGAGGCCGGACTGGACCTGACCCTGGACATTTTCGACGAAATCAGCCGCAAGACCCCCAACCTGTGCAAAATTTCTCCTGCCGGGCAGCACCACATGGAAGACCTGCATCGGGCCGGGGGCATCCCGGCGGTGATGTCCGAACTGAACAAGAAAAAAATCCTGAAGACCGATGCCCTGACGGTCACCGGGCACACTCTGGGTGAGAACCTCAAGGCCCTGAAACCGGTGAACAAGAACCCCGAGGTCATCAGGCCCATTGACCAGCCCTACAGCAGGGAAGGCGGCATCGCCATTCTGCGCGGCAACCTTGCCGAGGACGGCTGCGTGGTCAAGCAGGCCGCGGTTGCGCCGGAAATGATGCAGCGCACCGGCAGGGCCAGGGTCTTTGATTCCGAAGAACTTGGCGTGGAGGCCATCATGGGCGGCAAAATCAAGGCCGGGGACGTGGTGGTCATCCGCTACGAAGGGCCAAAGGGCGGACCGGGAATGCGCGAAATGCTCACCCCCACATCGGCCATCGCCGGGATGGGCCTGGGTTCGGACGTGGCGCTGATCACGGACGGCCGCTTCTCGGGCGGCACCCGCGGTGCGGCCATCGGCCACGTCTCGCCGGAAGCGGCCAGCGGAGGACTCATCGGACTGGTTGAAGAGGGAGACAAGATCGAAATAGACATTCCCAACCGCAAGATTCAATTGCTGGTAGAAGATGCGGAGCTTGAAAAACGCCGCAAGACCTGGACTCCCCTGGAAAAGGAAATCAAGTCGCCCTTTCTCCGGCGCTACATAAAAACGGTTACTTCCGCTTCAACCGGGGCGGTTCACGACAAATAGCCTTTTGAAAGGCCCCTCCCGAAGGAGGGGCCTCTTTTTTTCAATTAAGTATTATTTCGGAAAGCCTGCGGCAGGTCCGCCCATCGATTTCAAACAGCTCTTTTCCGATCCTCTTCACCGGCTTCATGCCGACGAGGGAATTCAACACATAGCAGGACGAATAATCCCCTATCGCTTCAACGGATATGGTTTTCGGCTCGATTTCCAGAATTTCACCGGCCAGGGCCGAGGCCGTGCCGGGCAGCCTGAATCCTCCGGCCGGCTTGAAAAATTTACCTTCTCTTTGAAAGATCAGACTGTGCACCGTGGTTTCCAGAACCCCACCGTCAAGGCCCAACATCAACGCGTCGTCATGGCCCTCAGCCACGGCTTCCCTGCGCGCCCGATTCAGGAACTCCCGGTCCATGACCTTGTGCGCCGCAAGAGGATGTTCGCACCTTTGGGGACAGACGCCCAAAGAAAAAACCTGGTCGGGTTTAGGCTCGTAGCTCCGTGCGGCCAAGACGGGCGCAACATCGTGCCCGCCCCGCACGGGATAGAAGATATTAACCCTGGCGGGCCGCCCCTCCAAAGCGTTCAGGCGCAGCAGTTGGTCCGCGATGCTCTCATAATCCAGCGGCGCGGGGCTGAAGCCGAACTCTTCAAGGCTGGTCCGGGCTCGCCTCAGGTGCGCTTCAAGGTGGCAAAGCCTTCGCCCGTTGTAAAGCAGGGTTTCAAAAACCCCGAACCCGGACTGCAAAAGCGGCGAATTCATGGACAGGGGCGCGTCGGCCCGATGAAAGCCATCCAGATAATAATGGATCATTTCTCGCCAACCCTGAAAAACTTTTCCGCTTTGGCCATTGTTTCCAGGTATTCCTTTTCCGGATCGGAATCCACCACGATCCCGCTTCCGGCATAAAAGGAAAACTCTCCGCTTTGAACATCCTGCCAGGCGGTCCGGATGGCAATGGAGGAGTCCATGTTCCGCCGGTCCTCCACCGCCACCATGCAGCCGCAGTAGATATCCCTGGCGTGGGGTTCAAGTTCTTCCATTATGCGCATGGACCTGTGCTTGGGGCAACCCGTGACAGAGCCGCCGGGAAAGGCGTCCAACAGGAGGTCGAGGCAGGTGCTTGATTTCCTCAACTTTCCATGGACATTGGAATACATCTGCAAAAGATCGTCCACCCTGAAAACCGACTTGTGGCCGGACACGCGCACCGAGCCGTACTCGCAATTGGCGGAAATGTCGTTGCGCATCAAATCCACAATCATGGAAAGCTCAGCGTCCTCCTTGGGCGTGGCGGCCAATTTTTCGGCCAGCTCCCGGACACGTCCCTGGTCTGCCGGCCCTATCCTTGCCGTGCCCTTGATGGGCTGGGAAAGAACATCTCCGCCGCGCACCCTGAGAAACCTTTCGGGCGAAGAGGACAAAATGCGCCTTGGGCCGATGTTGTACCAGGCGTAAAACGGGGCAGGATTGTCGTGCAAAAACCTGAAGAAAAGTCCGCACCCGTCCAAGCCGGGCCTTGAACCGCTGAACTTCATGGACAGATTCAGCTGGTAGGTGTCCCCCTGCCGGATGCGCTCCACCACCTGCCCGACTCCCCGGACATATTCCTTCCTGGTCATTGACGCGGAAATTTCGCCGCCCTTGAACCCGACATGGACATCGGAAAACAACTCCGGGGGCGAAGACAATTCCTGTTCCAGGACCTTGCACAAGGCTTCATCCCTGCCGCGGATTTCCAGCTCTTCGCTTTCCAGGTCATAGCGCACAAAGGCCGAGTACTTCTTGAAACAACCCAATGGAAAGTCCGTTGCCTTATGGGAGGCGATGCCCTGCAGAACAAGGCCATAGCCGTAGCTCAGAAAGCCCAGCGCAGGGGAGTCCGAGTTGAAGAGGAATGCGGACAGGTCCGCCCTGGAAGTGTCCCCGGCCACGTCAAACCGTTCGCAGGGCCTTACGCCCATCATGCACCGGCTCTCACCCGGCCACCCGCGCCCTGACATGAAAAGATCCGCTCCCCTTTTTTCCGCCTGCAAGCGGGCAAACCGCTCAAAGGCGGCGGGATCAACGCGTTTGGAAAAAACGTAGCGCATAATCGATGAACAAACCGCCCCTGGTTGTGAGAAAGGATTCCGGGTGGAACTGATAGCCCAATATCTTGCGCCTCCTGTGCCTGATGGCCATGACCGTTCCAGCCTCGTTTTCGGCCAGCACTTCCAGGTCGTCCGCGACCTTTTCGACGCACAGGGAATGGTATCTGGATACTGTCTCCTTCCGCCCCTGGAAATCGATTTCCTCCGAACGGCCGTGCACGCAACCCGCGAGGCGGACCACGCTGCCGCCGAAATGAATGTTGATTATCTGCATGCCCAGGCAGACCCCCAAAACAGGAATGTCGGCTTCCAGCAAGGCCCCATATCCTGTATACTCTTCGGGACGGCCCGGACCGGGAGAGATGACCGCCATGTCGAACGACTTTGCCGACCCGTTCTCAAGGCTTGAGTACGGAACCACCCTTATCCTGCCGCCCGTTTCCACGGCCAGAAGGTGTTCCAGGTTACGGGTGAAGCTGTCCCGGTTGTCTACAAGCAGAATGTCCATTAAACAGTGGTCACGGCCTTTTTAAAATTTAAGCCGCCAATGACGGTGCCGGATTATCCAAGGAGACGCCCCAAATGGCAAGCAACGTGTATTTCTGGAACCTGAGGGCCAGCATGAAAGCGCCCTTTGAGTTGCGCATGAAGCGGCTCTTGAAACAGACAAAGATCAACGACCACTTCGCTTCCGGCGATCTCGTGGCCCTGAAGATACACTTCGGAGAAAAGGGAGTCACCGGGTTTCTGCGCCCTCCCTGGCTCAAGCCGATCATTGATTTCATAAAAAAAACAGGGGCCAAACCCTTTTTGACGGACGCCAGCACCCTGTACGTGGGCGAACGTGGCGAGGCTGTCTCACACAAGATGCAGGCCGCGAGGCACGGCTTCGACCCCTTGATACTGGGCGCGCCGGTGATCATCGCCGACGGAATCAAGGGCCAATACCAGGAAGAGGTGGAGGTGGGCGGCAAGCATTTCAAATCCGTGTTCATTGCCGGAGACATCGCCAACGCTGACGGCTTTGTCTCCATCAATCATCTCAAGGGACACGAGCTGGCCGGTTTCGGCGGCGCGCTGAAAAACATCGGCATGGGTTGCGCCAGCAAGCAAGGCAAAATGAAGCAGCACATGACCACCTCGCCCAAGGTGAACATCGACCATTGCAAGGGCTGCGGCTCGTGCATCCAGGTCTGCGCCTCCGGCGCTCTGGAAATGGGGGCGGACGACAGAATAATCATGAACGGCGACAAGTGCGTGGGCTGCGGAGCCTGCTTCATGGCCTGCAAGACCGGTTGCCTTGAGATCGACTGGCAAACCGACGTGCAGGCCTTTCTGGAGAGGATGATGGAATACGCGGCGGGAGTTCTGAGGCCAAAACAAAAACCCTGCCTGCACATCAACTTCGTCATGGACGTTGTGCCGGACTGCGACTGCGTAGGCTTCACCGATGCGCCGCTCTGCCCGGACATCGGCGTCCTGGCCTCACTCGATCCCGTGGCCGTGGACCAGGCCGGAATAGACCTCGTGTCCAAGGCCCCGCCTCTTTTTCCCAGCAAACTGCCCTTGGGAACCGAAACGGGACAAAACAAGTTCCTGGCGGTCCATCCACATGTCCCTCCTGATTTCGGACTTGAATATGCCGAAAAACTGGGCTTGGGGACAAGGAATTACAAGCTGATTTCGTCCTAAATTTTTATCGAGGCCATTGCGCGCCAAAACGCCCATGAACTATGTTCATGGGCGTCCGCGCGTTTTTTTTCGGCCTTAGGTATATAAAAGTCTGGCCAGATCAAGATTGTGTGTCCCGGGGTCCAGACACTGGTCGATCTCGGCCCTGGGTTCGTCCGGAGTGTCGGAAAACATGGCCAAATCAACGATCTTTGCCCGGCGGGAACGCATGTCCTTGTCAAAAAGGAGCTTGACCTTGGGCCGGGCCGGATTGTTCCGGTCGCTTTCGCAGATTATCCCGTACTCCCCGCTCTTGAGGCGCACGAAGCTGCCCACCGGGTAGACGCCCAGGCACTTGATGAACCGCTCAACGCTTTCCGGGTAGAAATCCGAAGTCCGCCACTGGAACATCATGGCCAGGGCCTTGGCCGGGGACACCGCCCTTCTGTAGCTGCGCTTGCTGGTCAACGCGTCGTAGACATCGACCACGCTGATGATGCGCGTGTAGGCCCCCATGCCCTCGCCCTTGATCCTGTTGGGATATCCCTGGCCGCGGACCCTTTCGTGGTGTTCAAGGATCGCCCGCAACACGTCCCGGCTCAGCCCCTTTTGCTTTTTCATTATGTCGTAGCCCTTTTGGGCATGGCTCTTCATTGTCTCGAATTCCTTGTCCGTAAGCTTGCCGGGCTTGTTCAGTATCCTGAGCGGTATCCTGGCCTTGCCTATGTCGTGAAACAGACCGGCAACCCCCAAAAGGCGCAAATCCTCGCCCTCCATGCCCAGATACCTGCCCAGAATTACGGCCAGCACGGCAACGTTCACCGAATGGGTATAGGAATAATCATCCAGGCTCTTCAGCTTGCAGAGGGAGGCCACGGCCGCCTCGTTGCGGAAAACGGAATCAATGAGTCGGTCCACCAGGGGCAGGGAGTCGTGATAGTCTATGCCCCTGTTTTCGCGCACGCGGTCCATGACGTCCTTGGCGTAGTTCAGGGCCTCGGAGTACAGGCGTTCGGCAACGGGAGCCTCCTGGGACAGGGCTGTTCCCTTGTCGACCGCTTCCGGTTCCGGCTCCTCCTTTTTCCTGCCGGACACCTCAAGGCTTATGGAGTCGTCAATGTAGACATGGCCGACATGCTCGGGAACGATCTTGTCCAGCCCTTCAAGGGAAAGAACCGGGCGCTCGATGAAGACAAAGGGATCGGTCATTGAAAGCTGGGGGTACTTGACCAGGTACATTCCCGGCACAAGATCGCTTTTCCTTATCTTTCTGATCATTGTTCACCGTCCGGCGGCAGGGTTACAAAAGATTGCGCTCCTCAAGCTCCCTTATCAGCCCCGGCAAATCCCGGGCCAGGAAATCAGGACGCCCGGCCCGCAACTCATCCAGGGAAAGCCTGCCCGTGGCCACGGCCCCGCACCTGATGTCGGCATTTCTGGCGGTATCAATATCCAACAAATGATCGCCGATGACAATAGCCTCTTCGGGCCGGGCATTGATTTTCTTTAAGGCCGCCAGGGCATGGGCCGGGTCCGGCTTGACCGCCGGAGCGTCCTCCCTGGACATGAATACCCCGCACATCTTCTCAATGTCCGGAAAAACAGATTTCACTGCACAGTGTGAATTGCGGGTTATGATGGCTGTGGCCACCCCCTTTTCGGACAATGATTCCAGCACTAAGCGGGTGTATGGAAAAAGGGCGGCCGATCTTGCAGCGTCCAGTTCCATCGCCGTTATTATCAACCGTCCTCGGCAATGAAACTCCAGGGCCAGGGCATGGTCCTGCCTTTCGATCTCAAGGGCCAGCATGTCCAGCCATTCCAGGGCCGGGACATGGTTCGGCTCCGGCCTCTGAGGAAGAAAGCAGGACGCTACGGCTGCAATTTTCTTCTTCATCAATTGAAAATCTATTTGCAGTTCGGCCAAAGTCCCGTCAAAATCGAAAACAACGGCTTTGAATTTTTCCATATTATTTATTATTCCCATGACGTTTGCATAATGCCACTAAATACCCTTGCGGACCAGCCGCCCAAAAGGGTAATGGTATCCAGCCTACAACCCTAAGAAAAAACCATGAACGGAGGATTTGTGGTTAAAGAATTCGACGTAGTCATCTCCGGGTGCGGACCCGCCGGTTCGGCCGCAGGCCGCACTCTGGCTTCCAGGGGCTATTCAGTGGCCCTGCTGGACCGTAAAGCCTTCCCTAGAAACAAGCTTTGCGGCGGGCTGTTGACCTGGAAGAGCATGCAGGCGCTGGAAAAAATATTTTCCATGACCAAAGAGTCCATGCTGGAGCAGGAGCTGATCAACTACGAGTCCCACGGCTACTCTATTTTTTACAGCAATTCCGCGACCCTTTTGAAGGGCGATGCAGATTATCCGTTTCACTACATCAACCGCGAGACATTCGACATGGCCCTTTTGGAAAAGGCCAAGCAGGCCGGGGCTGAAGTGTTCACCAACAGGCAGGTGGTGAAATGCGATTCGCAGGCTGGGGAGCTGACCACCGAATCCGGCGAAGTCTTTCGCGGCAAGTTCATCATCGGCGCGGACGGGGCTAACAGTCTTGTGCGCAAGGTTTTGGACATCGACAAGAAAGCCTGGAACAAAAACCTGGCCTCGGCAATAGAAATAACCGTGGACAGAAAAAAATCGCCCGTGCAGGTGGACCACGCCCATCTTTACGTGGGTTTCATCAGGGCCGGCTATTGCTGGGTCTTCCCCAACAAGGACAACATCATCATCGGAATCTGCGGACTGAACCAGGTCAACGCCAACATCAACACCTTGTTCCGCATTTTTCTCGACTATCTGGGTTTTGACAATCCGGAAAAGATCAAACTCACGGGACATCCCCTGCCTTACGGAAACCATTTGAAAAATCCCTGCAAGGACAGGGTCCTTCTGGTCGGGGATGCCGGAGGTTTCGTGGAGCCGTTGTTCGGCGAAGGCATTTTCTACGCCCTGACCACCGGCAGATACGCGGCCGAGGCCATTGTTTCTGACTTCGAAAACAAAAAGGGCACCTGCCGGAACTATATTTCAAGACTGGGAAAATTCATCTACCCGGAACTGGCCTATTCAAATCTTCTGCGCTGGTTTCTTCTGACAATATTAAAATCCCTTGGCCACATTCCATTACGCATCTTCGTCAACGTCCGCACCAAAAAATTGTCCGAAATGGTTCACGGAATCCGATCCTACCGAATGCTTTTGAAGAAATTCTGGGATTAAAAAAGGCGCGGGCAGAGCCCGCGCCTCGTTTTTGTTCAACGGTCCTTTCTAATAGCTTTCAATGGCTTCAACCGGTTCGCTGATCAAAAAATCACCTTTTTCGATCCAGCCCTTCAGCTCGTTGGCCACATCCAGGGAGATCGGATAGCTGGTCACCGGAACAGTGGGCACCTTCTGTCCGTCCAGGATTATCTCGCCCGATTTCAACTCCTCAAAAGTGGAATGCATAAGCACCCTGCCTTCGCCAGCAGGATAATCGTTTCCGTAATCCTTGACCGGCATCTGGATGTCCGCGTCGGAAACGCCGGTGAACCAAGCCATTTCCTCATTCAGGATGGGAATGGGGATACCCACGCCCACGGAAAGCGAGCATCCGTAGCCGATAAGGCTCATGCCGCGCAAATACTTGGAAGACATGCCCTTCATTTTGCCCTTGACCATCAGGGTGCCGGATGGAGTCAGGGGAATTCCGCGCTCGTTGCGCTTGGGGTTTGGCGAGTGCTGGGTTCCGGCTCCGATGACGTAGCCTACTCCGCCGCCCAAAAATATCCTGGTCCCAAGGCCGATTGTCTTTAAATATGGATCGTTGAACAGGGGCGAAAGTTGGCCCGAAGTGGCGAAGTTCGCGTTGTGGGCATGCGGTTTGAGCGGACCCATGTAGGTATATTTCGTCTTGTCGCTCAGGTTCACGGCGCAGTTGTAGTTCTGGTAGCAGTTCCTTGGGTTCAACAGCTCGGCAAAGGGCAGGTCTTCAAGGGTGATGTCCTTTTCAAGCTCTTTCTTGGGATAGCAGTCCGTGGTGTAGCTTTCGGCGCGAAGATGAACTCTTTTGCCCCTGACCAGATCCTCGATGACATGGCCGCCGCCGTACAAAAACCTGCCGGGGTGGACCTTGTTAAGCGGATCGTCCTCGGCCGGTTCGGTGCAGCCAAGATAACCGTCGACCGCCGCGATGCCCGCAAAGGCTTGCACGTTGTTCAGCCAGATGCGCGAGGCCCTGATCACAGGCTTGCTCTGACCGATATTGAAAAGCATTCCTGAGGAGCACATGGTGGAAAAGGTTCCGGTGGTCACAACGTCCACCTCTTTGGCCGCCTTGACCTTGCCCATCTTCCTGACGGCGTCGATCATCTCTTCGGCGTTTAATACAACAGCCTTTCCTTTCCTGATCCGCTCATTGATTTCCTTGATCGTCTTGTTGACCTTGAAATCCGCCATGTCTCCTCCGAATATATTGTCCGGCCACGGTAAAAATCTGTGGCTGATTGGTGAGGTATAGTGTCTGAAAACCCTTTGCAAGGCAAATCCCGCGCGCCTGTTAAAAACTTTTCCCAAAGCTTGGCATCAAGACCAATTTAGGGTAGTCTTTCCAAAGACGAACGAGTCAAGGATCAGATAAAAGTCTTAAATAATTTTTTTCATTATTTCAATATCTTCTATTACGCGTAAAAAGAATCCCAACAGTGAAGCAACCCCTCAGACAACACCTGCTCAAAACATGCAACAACCAGGAACTCATACGTTGGTATGATCCTCTGGGTTTAAGTGTTGACAAGGATAATAAGCGCATCATCATATCTTTTCCACATGCTTTTTTCGGACAGTGGTTTGAGGAGAACATACAGGACAAATTCGAGGCCCAATTGGGCAATTTTCTGGGTTCCGGATACTCTGTCAAATATAGAAACAACGGATTGGGAACCGAGGGAACGCGTTCGCTGATTCAGGAAAGAACACCCAAAAAAATTGATTTTCCCTTTGATGGCCAGTTTATTTTTGATTCTTTTATAATAAATAAAAAGAACTACTTCCCTTTGGCTTCAGCCAAGGAAGTTGCCAAACAGACCGGCTCTCTTTTTAATCCGTTTGTCATCTGCGGAAAAAACGGATCAGGAAAAACACACCTGTTGAAAGCAATTTCAAACGAAATAAGCAAAAAACACAGCCATGAAAAAATTCTCCTGGCCTCGATGGACGAAATAAACAACATATACAACGTCAAGTTTTCCGGAAATCTTTTCAAGGCCAGAAACCATTTATTCGAGTATGACTTCCTGTTCATCGACGATTTTCATCAGATTCAAAAATACGACAGCCTTCAACAGGAATTCGTGAGCGTTTTCAACCATTTTTATGACAAAAAAAAACAGATGGCCTTCTGTTTTCAGGACAAGATTTCAACTTATGAATTCATTGATCCCGCCTTGCGCTCAAGACTGGAATGGGGACTTATAGTTACCTTGAAGCGGCCGGATCTTGAAATCAGGGTCAACTACGTACAAAATCGCTGCCGCCTGAAAAAACTTCCACTAAACAAGGAACAAATTCTGACATTGGCCCAAAGATTTCAGGATTTCAGGTATCTGCAGGGAATTCTGCTCAAGCTGTTTGCCTTCAGGGAACTTGTGAGGCGCGAAATAACGGACAAGGATTTCGAACACATTCTGAGCAACACCGAGGAAAAATCAACGGATTCAATCACTCCCCAGGCCATACTTTCCATCGTCTCCGAAAACCTCGGGGTGAGCATCAAGGAAATCGTGGGCAGCAAGCGCCACCAACAAATTGCCCAGGCCCGACAGATAGCCATGTACCTTTGCAGGAACATCCTTGGACTTTCATATCCTGCCTTGGGCCGTGAGTTCGGGGGCAAGGACCACAGCACCGTTCTCTATTCTGTTAAAAAAACCGAAGAATTGCGAAAGGATGATGATGATTTGAAAAGGGTGTTAAAGGAATTGAAGAATAAATGTCTATTGGCGGCCGAACGCTGATTCAAGAGATGTTTACGCTCATGACGACCAGAGGTTGAACCATTTAATGTTCAAAAGTTTTATTATTTATACAAACAAGTTGCAATCAAATGGAACAAAGAAACAGGTCCTACAAAAAGCAACAAGGAGTTAATTATGTTTTTGAAGGTTGATAGAGATGAAATCATCGAAGGCCTGCAAAAATCAGCCAACATCATTCCCGCTAAAACTGGAGCCGCTTTTTTAAGGACTATCTGGCTCCGTTGCGCTGACGGGAACCTGAACATAATGTCCACCGATTCAAATCTGGAATTCTGCGGTTCATATCCGGCCCAGATCGAGAAAGAGGGTCTGGCCGGAATTCAGGGCCGCGCCTTTTACGATCTTGTGCGCAGGCTCAACTCCAAGAAAGGCGAGTTGACCATCAAGATCGACGATGCCAATCAAAATGTTCTGGTTGAGCAGGGGATGCGTAAATACAAGCTGCCTGTAAACGATCCTGAATGGTTCCAGAAGTTTTCGGATTTTCCAGAAGGGGAAACGGTGTTCTGGTCCGGCGACTTTCTGCATGAAATCATCGAGAAGATTTCATTTTGCATCAGCGATGAGGACAGCATGGAGGCCATTGCCTGCATGTATCTTTTGCCCGTGTCCAGCGGCGACGAAAAATATGTCGAGGTCTGCGGACTGAACGGCCACCAATTCGCCATGTTCAGGTTCATTAACGACGATATTTATTCCCTTTTGCCCCAGGAGGGAGTCCTGATCCAGAAGAAATACCTGGCGGAGCTTAAGAAGTGGCTGACCGGCGACGAGATAGAACTGGCCATCAGCAATAAGAGGTTTTTCTTCCGCACGGGCGACAAGAAAGAGACATTCAGCCTGCCTCTTTCATATTACCAGTATCCAAACTACCAGAACTTCATAAACAAGCTTGACGAGGACAATGTTTCCAACCTTGAGTTGGACCGAAGCGAGTTGAGCGAGTCCCTTGAAAGGATTTCCATATTCAACACCGACAGCAACCGCTGCACCCATTTCATGTTTCATCCATCCGAGGTTGTTCTCTACAGCCAGGGGCAGGAGACGGGTACGGCAACTGAATCGATTGAAGCGACATTTTCCGGCGACATGGAGCGCATAGCCTTTCCCACCAAGAATCTCATCGAGATAATGAACCATTTCGAGTCGGAGAAGGTGAAGCTCGTCATTACCGGCGCCGAGGCGCCCTGCGGCATCGTCGGAGACAACGACCCTGAATACAAGGTAATAGTAATGCCCATGATGATTCAGGAAGAGACCTACTATAGCGAGGAAGAGGCTTAAATGACCCAAACCAAGAATTCTTACAATGCCGACAGCATCACCATTCTGGAGGGCTTGTCGGCTGTTAGAAAACGCCCGGCCATGTACATCGGTTCCACCGATGCCCGCGGCCTGCACCATCTTGTCTATGAGGTGATCGACAACTCCATTGACGAGGCCATGGCCGGTTATTGCAGCAAGATAACAGTCAAGCTGCACATGGACAATTCAGTGACCGTTACGGACAACGGTCGCGGCATTCCCGTCGACATGCATCCCAAGGAAAACAAGCCGGCCCTGGAAGTGGTAATGACCATTCTCCACGCCGGAGGAAAGTTCGACAACGAGTCATACAAGGTTTCAGGAGGCCTGCACGGTGTCGGCGTATCGGTTGTCAACGCCCTTTCCGAATTCATGGAAGCCACCATCAAGCGCGACGGCAAGACATATCGCCAGAAATATGAAAGGGGCGTTCCGGAATATCCGGTGGAGGAAATCGGCGAGTCGAACACCACGGGAACAACAATACGTTTCAGGCCGGACGAGGAAATTTTCGAGACCAACAATCTTGAATTCCTGGTGCTCAGAAAGAGGTTCAAGGAGCTTGCCTATCTGAACAAGGGCCTTGAGATCGAATTCATAGATGAGCGCAGCAACGAGAAAGAGGTTTACAAGTTTGAAGGCGGAATAAAGTCTTATGTTGCGGACATCAACTCCGGTTACGGACAAGTCTGCGATGTGCTTTACGGAATAAGCGAAAGCGACAATGTGATCACTGAATTCGCCGTGCAGTACAATACCGGGTACAAGGAAAACATGTACACTTTCGCCAACAACATCCGCACTATAGAAGGCGGAACGCACCTTGTTGGCTTCAAGACCGCCTTGACCAGGGCGCTGAACACCTACATCCAGAACGCGGATGTGCCCAAGAAGCTGCAGCACAAGCTCACTGGAGACGATGTGCGCGAGGGTCTGACCGCGGTCATATCCGTGAAGCTGCCCATGCCCCAGTTCGAGGGGCAGACAAAGACCAAGCTCGGCAACTCCGAGATAGCAGGCATGGTTTCGGGCATGGTCTACGAGAAGCTTTCACAGTTTTTCGAAGAAAATCCCAAGGAAGCCAAGTCGATAATCGAAAAGGTCGTGGACGCGGCCAGGGCCAGGGAAGCCGCCAGGAAAGCCAGGGACATCGTCCGGCGCAAGGGCGCCCTTTCGGACAACTCCCTGCCCGGAAAACTCGCCGACTGCCAAAGCAAGGACCCCAAGGACTCGGAGATATTCATCGTCGAGGGAGATTCCGCCGGAGGTTCCGCCAAACAGGGCAGGAACCCGAAGAACCAGGCCATACTTCCGCTTAGAGGAAAAATATTGAACGTGGAAAAGACCAGGTTCGACAAAATGCTTTCCAACAAGGAAATAAGGGCCATGATAACCGCGCTGGGAGTGGGCATCGGCCAGGAAGAAGACGACAAGGACTACGACAAGCTCAGGTATCACAAGGTTGTGATCATGACCGACGCCGATGTTGACGGTTCCCATATCAGAACCCTGCTTTTGACCTTCTTCTTCAGGCAGTACGAGGAACTGATCAACCGCGGCAACCTGTTCATCGCCCAGCCCCCTCTTTTCAGGGTGCACAAGGGCAAGTTCGAGAAGTTCATCAAGGACGAGCCGGAACTGGAGGCCTTTTTACTCCAGGAGGCGGGCAAGAGCATCCAGATTCGGGCCGAAAACGAAAAAGTCCTGGACGAGAAAGCCATGTTCGAGTTGATGGACTCCATTAGATTCATCAAGCACAACGTTTCCGAGGCCCAGAATGCCGGAGTGGGCGAGAATCTTTTCATGATACTGCTCAATCACGAGGACAAGATCACCTTCAGGTATTTTGAAAAGAACGACATCAAGGATTTCAAGGGCTACATGTCCAAAAACGGCTACAAGGTCGATCTGGACATTCAAAAGGACGAGGACACGGAAAAGGAACGCACCTTTGTGGTTTTTGAAAGCGACAACGGCCACAGAACCAGGTTGGCCATGGAGTTCTTCAATGCCAAGCTTTACAAGAAGACCTTTGATACCCACAGGGAAATTCTGAAAAATTGCGGCGGAATCGATTTCGTGCAGATCGCCCGGGGCGAGGAAGTGCCTGTAACAGGGTTGTTCAACCTGCATGAATCCGTGCTAGCCGAAGCCCATAAGGGATTCGGAATCCAGCGCTACAAAGGTCTGGGCGAAATGAACCCCGACCAGCTCTGGGAAACGACCATGAATCCCGAAAAGCGGACCATGCTTCAGGTGACCATAGAGGACGTCGTGGAGGCGGACGAGATTTTCGTCAGCCTCATGGGCGACAATGTGGAGCCGCGCAGGGAGTTCATCGAAAAGAACGCCCTGGCCGTGCAGGATCTCGATATTTAATTAAAAAGCAGCCCTGGAAGGCTTTTGTTTTTCCATGGTTTTCAGCTGCGGTTTGAACGGTCTTGGACCGGCCCGCGCAGATAAGGAGGATTGATGGATAACTCCATTACCATTGAAGAAGAACTTAAGAAATCATATCTTGAGTATTCTCTGAGTGTTATAATAGGCAGGGCCATTCCGGACGTCAGGGACGGCCTCAAGCCGGTGCACAGGCGCATTCTGTTTGCCATGCACGACCTGGGGAACAGCTACAACCGGGCCTACAAGAAATCCGCCCGCGTTGTCGGTGACGTGATAGGTAAATACCACCCCCACGGCGATTCAGCCGTGTACGACGCTTTGGTGCGCATGGCCCAGGAATTTTCCATGCGCGACCCCCTTGTGGACGGACAGGGAAACTTCGGTTCCATCGACGGCGACTCTGCGGCGGCAATGCGTTACACCGAGGTTCGCATGGCCCGCCTTTCCAGCGAGTTTCTGGCCGACATCGAAAAGAACACGGTTGATTTCCGCGCCAACTACGACAACTCCCTGGAGGAACCGTCCGTTTTGCCCACAAAGGTGCCCAACCTGCTCTTGAACGGCACCGCAGGCATCGCGGTCGGCATGGCCACCAACATTCCGCCCCACAACCTGGGAGAGCTGGTGGACGGGACCATGCTGGTCCTGGACAACCCTGACTGCGGCATGGATGAGCTTACGGAGCTGGTGAAGGGGCCCGACTTCCCCACCGGGGGAACAGTTTTCGGAGGCAAGGGACTCAAGGAGGCCTACGCCACGGGACGCGGCAGCATCAAGATTCGCGGCGTGGTCAACGTGGAGGAGCGCAAGGGCAACAGGGAATCCGTGGTCATAACCGAAATACCCTACGCCCTGAACAAATCCACTTTGGTGGAGAAAATAGCCCAGCTGGTCAACGAAAAAAAGATAGACGGCATCACGGACCTGAGGGACGAGTCAGACAGGAACGGCATCCGCATCGTAATGGACCTCAAGCGCGGGGCCATTGCGGATATCGTCGTCAACTCCCTGTACAAGTTCACGCAGCTGGAAACATCCTTCGGCATCAACATGATGGCCGTTGTTTCCAACAGGCCCATGCTTTTGAACCTCAAGCAGGTGCTGGAATATTTCCTTGAGCACAGGCGCGAGGTCATAATCCGCAGGACGCGCTTCGATCTGGACAAGAGCGAAAAGCGCGCCCACATTCTCGAAGGCCTGCGCATCGCCCTGGACAACATCGACGAAGTGGTCAAGCTGATCAGGGCCTCCAGGACCGCCCAGGACGCCAAGGAAGCGCTCATGGACAGGTTCGGATTGAGCGAGATTCAATCCCAGGCCATCCTGGACATGCGCTTGCAGCGCCTGACCAACATGGAGCACGAAAAGCTCATAGAAGAGTACACGGAGCTTCTCAAGCGCATCGAGTACTTCAAGAGCATTCTTGAAAACGAAGACGTGCTCAAGGGCGTGATTCGAGACGAGCTTGCGGGCATCAAGGAAACCTACGCCTCCCCCAGAATGACGGAGCTTCTTGATATCAATCCGCACGACATCAACATCGAAGACCTGATCGCCGACGAGGAAACGGTTTTGACCCTCTCCAGGCGCGGCTATATCAAGCGCACCCCCCTTTCCAACTACCGGCAGCAGCGCAGGGGCGGAAAGGGCATTGCCGGTGTCCAGACCGGGGACGGCGATTTCGTGCACTCCTTCATGATGACCACCAACCACCAGACCCTGCTTCTTTTCACAAACCTTGGGCGCATGTACCAGCTCAAGGTCTATCAGGTTCCGGAGGGCAGCCGTTACGCAAGGGGCGCGCACATCGCAAACCTGCTTCCCCTGGCCAAGGACGAGCACATTGCTGCGGCCCTTTCCATGCGCGAGTCCGAAGACGAGGGCTACTTCCTCTTCGTCACCAGACGGGGCATGGTCAAGCGCTCCAGCGTGGAACTTTACTGCAACTGCCGCTCTACTGGCATCAGGGCCGTGAACCTCAAGCCGGACGACGAATTGATGATGGTTCGGGAGGTCGAACCCAAATCCGACGTGCTTCTGGTCACGGAACAGGGAATCGCCATACGCTTCAACATCAAGGATGTCAGGCCCATGGGCCGGAACACCGCCGGAGTCAAGGGCATAGCCTTGCGCGGCAAGGACCGGGTCATGTCCGGGGTCATCGTGGACGACCCGGAACGCGACCAGATCATCACCGTGGCCGAAAAGGGCTACGGAAAGCGGACGTCCATAGACCAGTACAGGGTCCAGACCAGGGGCGGGAAGGGCATCATCAACATGAAGGTGACGGCCAAGACCGGCAAGGTCCTGGACGCCAAGATGGTCAACGAAAACGACGAGGCCATTCTCCTGACCACCGAGAACAAGATCATCCGCATGTCCGTGTCCGAGGTAAGCCTGGTCGGCCGCGCAACCCAAGGAGTCCGTCTGGTGAGGCTGGAAGACAAATCGGCCAAGGTCGCCGGTTTTGATCTGGTGCTGGATGAAACAATGGACAACGACACCATCGATTAGAAAATGCAGAAACAGACACGCAAGCTGATCCTTCTGCTGTTGGTGCCCATGATTCTGGTTGGTTGCACTCAGGACGGAACCTTCGACCAGGACATATTGGCGGCCCGGGAGGCCTATGATAAAGGCTTCTACCTTGAGGCCGAGAGCAGTTACGAGCGATACCTGCAAAAGGAGCCGGAGGGCAAATTCAGGCGCGAGGCCTGGACCAGGCTTTTGGAAATAGCCCGCAACGTCAAGGGCGACAGGGAAAAGGCCATAGGCCTTTTGGAGGCCATGTACCTTGAGTTCGGCGACGACAAGGCGGCGGTCTACGACCTGATGTTCGACCTCGGGGTTCTTTATGAATTGCAGGGCGACAAGACCAAGGCTCTTGAATCATGGGAAAAGTGCCTTGAGATGTCTGCGGGCGACCAGCAAAAGACCATCAAGGTCCAGTTGCGCATGGTCAGCATATACAGAACCCAGAAGCACTACGATCTGGTTTTGGAAATGCTCCAGGGCTGCAATGAGATTGAAACCGATCCGGTGACGCGGGCCAGGTGCCTTTTCGAGCTTGCCCAGACTTACGGGTATACGAGAAACCTGAACAAGGCCCGCGGCATACTGGAAGAGATACTTGAAATAAAGGAAGCGCCGGATGAAATCCGGGACCTTTCCATTTTCCTGCTGGTGGACGTGTATGAAGAAGCCGGGGAACTGGTCAGGGCGCGCAGGTTGCTGGAGTCCGTCAAGGGCACCTATCCCAACCCCAAGGCCGTGGAGTCCAGGTTGGAAAGCCTGCAAGGCAAATAGCGGCCGCCTTTGATTAGACAATAAAGAAGATTAGACAATAAAAAAGGCCCTCGTCAGGAGGGCCTTTTTTTGTTGCCGATCCGGGACCGGCTAAAGCAGTGGCAGGTATTTGTCCAGTTCGTAGTCCGTTACCTGGGTGCGGTATTCGTCCCACTCCGCGATCTTGTTTTCGTAAAGCTTCTGGTGAATGTGATCGCCGAGGATTTCCTTGAGCAGCTTGCTCTTTTTCATCAACTCGGCCGCCTCGAACAGGCTGCCGGGGAGCTGCTTGATCTTTTTCCTCTTGAGCTGCCTGTCGTTCATGTCGAAGATGTCCTCTTCCACCGGGGCCGGGAGAACATAGTTTTCCTCCATGCCCTTGAGGCCTGCGCCGAGCATGACGGCGAAACAGAGGTACATGTTTGTGGCCGGGTCCGGGCAGCGCAGTTCCATGCGCGTGGCGGCTTCCTTGCCGGGCTTGTACATGGGAACGCGGATCAGCGCGGACCGGTTGCGTCTGGCCCAGGCGATGTATACGGGGGCCTCGTAACCGGGCACCAGGCGTTTGTAGGAGTTGACCCACTGGTTGGTTACGCAGGTCATTTCCGGGGCGTGCCTGAGCAGGCCGGCGATGTAGCTCTTGCCTTCGGGGCTGAGGCTGTATTCGTCCTTGGCATCAAAGAAAACATTTCGTCCGTCCTTGAACAGAGATTGGTGGACGTGCATTCCTGAGCCGTTTTCGCCGAAAATGGGTTTGGGCATGAATGTGGCGTAGCAGCCGTGCTTGCGCGCTGTTTCCTTGACCACAACGCGGTAGGTCATGGCGATGTCGGCCATTTTCAAGGCCTCGTCGTAGCGCAGGTCGATTTCGTGCTGGCTTGGGGCCACTTCGTGGTGGCTGTATTCGACCTTGATGCCCATCTGTTCCAGGGCAAAGATGATGTCGCGGCGGATGTTGTTTCCGAGATCCAGCGGAGGGGCGTCGAAATAACCTCCGGCATCCAGAAGTTCTGTGTCCTGGTCGTCGGCAAAGGTGAAGAATTCCAGTTCAGGGCCGGTGTACATGGTGTAGCCCTTTTCGGCGGCCTTGGCCAAGACCCTTTTCAATACGTAGCGGCTGTCGCCCACGTAGGGGGTTCCGTCGGGGTTGACCACGTCGCAGAACATTCTGGCCACCGGGCGCTCATATGGCCGCCAGGAGCAGATCTGGAAGGTGGTGGGGTCGGGCATGGCCACCATGTCGGACTCGTCTATGCGGCAGAAACCAAGAATGGAAGAGCCGTCAAAGCCCATTCCCTCCTCAAATGAAGTTTCAAGTTCCTTGGGGGTGATCTGAAAACTTTTCAGGGTGCCGAGAATGTCCACAAACCAATACTGCAGAAAGCTGACGTTGTAGTCTTTGACGGCCTTGAGCACATCGTCGGCGTTTTTGCAGTTGAAAATCGGAATATCCATATTGTCCTCCTAGTTTTGGGCTGAATTGCAAAATTTGCTTGTAAAGCCTACTCATTAACAAGATCGGTGCCAACGAAATAAATGCAAATAAAAACAGAGCGTTGTGCTGCAGAGAACAAAAAGGAGACGTTTTTCATCGCCGTTTATTAACAAAATAGTAAAAACAGAACGGTTTTTTATCAAAACAGGGCACAAAAATGTAAAAGTTTGCGGTCATCAGTGCCAATGCGCAAAGATTGATTACATAATTGTGAAATTATGTTGATTTGAGGTTAAGGAATCTTGGTCCCCTGTCCAGTCTGTCCAGACCGAACCCCCTGGCCAGGGAAAGGGCTATTGCGTATTCGCGAACAGTGATACTTCGGTCAAGCTCTGGATAGCCGCCTGCCTCGCCGCAGGGGCGGTATTGATCCATTATGTTGACATAGCTGCGTTTTGATACTTTTTCAGAGATGAATTTCAGCCATTCCTCTGTCCCGGCCAGGTCGCCGGGCATGACCAGGTGGCGAATGATGAGCCCCTTTTCGGCCAGTCCCCGCCCGTTCAGCGCAAGGTCGCCCACCTGGCGATGCATTTCCAGGACGGCGGCCTTTGCCCTTTGGGGATAGTCCCCGGCGCCGCGAAGGTATTTACCCGCCGTCTCGCCCGGTGCGATTTTAACATCGGGCATGTAGATGTCCACGATTCCGTCCAACAGCTTCAATGTCTCCACCCGGTCGTAGCTGCCGGTGTTGTAGACCAGGGGAAGGTTCAGGCCGTGGCGCGCGGCAATGACCAGGGACTCGAGAATCTGCGGCACGACATGGGAGGGCGTGACGAAATTGATGTTCTCGGCCCCTTTTTTCTGAAGTGAAAGCATTACTCCGGCCAGCTCGTCAGGTTCGGCCTTGATTCCCGCCGACTCATTCTGGCTGATGTCGTAGTTCTGGCAGAACACGCAGCCCAGATTGCATCCACCAAAGAAGATGGTTCCCGAGCCGCCGGAACCGACAAGGGGGGCTTCTTCGCCGAAGTGCAGGCTGTAACTCGCTATTCTTGATCGGCGGCCGGTGCCGCAAAAGCCTTTTTCTCCTGCCGTCCTGTCGATTCCGCACTCTCGCGGGCACAACGAGCAACATTTCAGGATTTCAAGGGCGGCAGCCGCTCTTTTTTCAAGCTCGCCCGAGGCAAAGAGCTTCAGGTAGGAGGGAGTTGCATTCAATCCCGATCCCCGATCCTGTTCCTGACTCCGCGGAAATAGGCCTGGAGTTCGGGCGCTCCTGCTTCCACGCCGCCATTGTCCAGGCGATAGAGCACGGCCACGTCGTTGCCTTTGGGTGTGGTTATGCGCTCAATCCAGTGATCCAACTGGTCGCTGTCCTTTTTTTGCAGAGAATAAATCCAGGAACTGCCACTGGTTTTCCAGGCGGTAATGGCCAAACCCGTATCCTTGGCCTCCATTTCCAGTGCGCCGACGAACAGCGTCAGAGTCGGCCTGCCCGGAAGGCCAAGGAACTCGCCTTTTTCAGAACGGATGACCACGGGGCAGTCCAAAAGGTCTTGGGGCGGGGTCTGGGTTTCCGCGGCGTCCGTTTTGGCCTTTGTTTCCTTTTCCAGAGAATAGGAGTCGGTGCGGCCTTTTCTGCCGCGCACGGTCACGATCTTTCTGGCCTTGGTTTCGGTGTCCTCGGACACATTGGGGATGGTCTTGAGGTGTTCGGCCAGGTCGGTGAAGAATTCCTTGTTTCCCTTTTCCTCGGTCAGGAGCTGGGTCATGGCCTGCTCGATGTTGTTCAGTCGTTCTTCCGACTGGGCCTGGGCCGCAGCGAGTTCGGCAAGACCCCGCATCATCTGGTCGGCGGTATTGAGGAACCCTTGCAGTGTTTCCCTGGACAGGCCCTGATCCAGACCCTTTTTCGCTCCAGGAATCTTGCGCACGGGCTGCTCCCTGAATTGCGCGCGCAACCTGTTCTCGGTCTCGCCCACGGAAAGGCCCTTTACAAAGCAATCCCTGATGGCCAGGCAGACCTTTCCCGCCTCCTGCCTGAAGCGGATGGGCTTGCCGTATCCGGCCACAGGAATGAAGCGGGGAAATTTACGGCGGTAGCTCTTGATGGTCGTTTCAGAGACTCCCACCAGTCTTGAAAGGTCCTTGTGGGTCAGGGTCTGCTCGTTCATAGCCCTTCCTTTGGCAGGTTCCAGCCTTGGCCAACGATTAATCAGTTTTAATCGTCACCCAAAAAAACCGTTGGCAATACTGTTTTATTCGGATTATGCCTTACCGATAAAACGAAGGCGAGCCCCGGTCAAGGAAAATGGCTACAGGAGCTTGGTCACTTCCAGGTCCAGACCTGAACCCTTGAGGGCTTCATCCTCGCCCAGCACAACGACCCGTCCCTGTTCAGCCACGGCCTTGACGGCCTCGGCGCACTCCCTGAAGTCCTTTATGGATGCGGAAAGTATTTCTTTCCGGAAACGCCGGCGATACTCCTCGTCCTGGTTTGTCAGCCGACGGACCATGGATGTGAAGCCCTTGGCGTCGGGCAGCATGTAGGCGTCCACCTCGTTGATGGCCCCGATTATGCTTTTTTCCAATTCATCCCGGCTGATGTCCAGCTTTTCAAGGTAGCCGCCGATCCGGTCGAAGGCCCGGACCGTGTCGTCCAGGTTGGGATCGCGGTAGGAGACAAAGCAGATGGAGCCGCTCAGGCGGTCGAACATGGAGAACGCGCCGTATGCGCCTCCCCTGACCCTGACCTTTTCCCAGAGATAAGCCGTGCGCAGGAACTTGGAAACCACCGAGGCCGCGCCCGTGAACCTGAAATCATCAGGCAGCGGACTCAGCCCCTTGCCCACGTAGTTGATCCTGGCCGGTATGGACAGCCCCTGTCCCTTGGGGCCGCTCAGGGGTTTTCTGTTTACAGGCTCCGTATTTATTGAGGGCAGCAATCCGGGCAGGGCGGCAATGGACTTCTCCACTTTGGCGAAGTTTTCACGGTCCAGTGTGGCGTTGAGGATCAGGCCTTTTTTGTTGAGCACCAGAGAGCCGATCTCTCCGAGGTCTTCCAGCACCGAGCCGAAATCGGACTTTACCTTTTGGGCCAGCCGCCTGAGAAAGAACACGCTTTCCGCACCGTGCATCATTTCGTCCATGAAACCGGCTTGGTTCATGTGCGCCTTGAGCCTTCCGGCAACCAGCATGTGACCGGCGGGGACAATGCGCTGCTCGGCCCGCGCCTTGGCCTGGAGCACGATCTTTTCGAAACGTTCATGGTCGTCGAATTTGGTCCGGGAAACGATTTCGCCCATTATGTCCAAGAGTTCATCGGCCATTTCCATTGTGGCCTTGCCGCGCAGGAAAAGCCGGGCCGCAGCCTGTTCTTGTCCACGCACCGGCGAGACAAGGGTTTGGGGCGAGATGCCGCCGGTCTTTTGGGCCATGCGCCGCAAAAGCTCCACATAATCGCGCTTTGTGGTGCCCATTTCCAGCAAGGCGCGTCCGAAGACCGGCACGTAGGGCAGCAAACGGTCGGGCAGGGCCGAGAGGTCGAAGCCCATGTCCAGGTAGAATATGGAGTTGGTGTTCAGGGGATGAAAAAATATGTCGGTCCCGTCCCTTTGCAGCGTCTCCAAGGGTATTTCCATGTTCTCCCTGGGCAGGTCCGCAACCGAGAGCCTGGGAATGGTGGCCAGGTCTTCCGGGCTGTCCGGCGTCTCCTGAAGGTTTTTCAGTTTTTCGGCTTCCACGGCGACGCGCTCCAGGTCTTTATTGCTCATGGCTTTGCGGACCCTTTCCAGCCGTTCCCTTTCCCTGTTTTCCCGGACCTCGCCCAGGCCGGGGTCGGGAACCATCAGGACCGTGCTCCGGTGGTTGTTCTCGAGAAAGTGCGCGCGCAACAGGTTTTCAAGAACCGGTTCTCCGGTTTCTAGTTTGCGCTTGAGATTGGTCAGGCATTTTTCAAAGGGCAACAGGGCCAAAGGGCTGGCATCGTGCAGCCAGGTGGTCAGGGCCCTGAACAGGAGCGAGAGCCCGCGCGGGAACGATCCCGTGTTGTTCTCCCTGAGGGCGAATTCCATGGAATTCACCGCCGCCTGGACATCGCCCTTGTCCAGGCCGTTATTTGCGAGGCCGGCCAGGGTGTCCAGGACCAGGGCTTCGACCTTGTCGGCCTTGTCGGGTTCCAGACCCTTGAGGCCCACGGAAAAGTACATCTGCCTGAGTTCCGCCTCCAGCTCCACTCCTGCCAGGTCCTCGCCAAGGCCGGAATCCATGAGCGCCTTGCGCAGAGGAGAAGAGGGCAGGCCTATGAGCGCGTGCTCCAGAACGTGCAGGGCCAGGTTCAGGTCCGGGTCCATTGGTTCGGGCAGGGCGAAGTTCACCGTGACCATGGCCTTGGCCGAGTCGTCCGAGGCAGCGTAGCTCTTTTTTAGGCGCACGGGCTTGTCAAAGCCTTTTTGCAGGGCAACTTCCGAGCCGGGGTCGATGCGCTGGTACGCGCTGAAGACCCGGTCCAGGACCTTGAGCCGTTTTTCCGGGTCGTCGTTTCCATAGAAAAAGGCGTAGCAGTTGGAAGGATGGTAGTGTTTGCGGTGGAATTCCATGAAGGCCTCGAAGGTCAGGTCCGGGATGCATTCCGGATCGCCGCCCGAATCCAGGCCGTATGTGGTGTCCGGGAAAAGGGATTGCTGCGAGTATTCGTAGAGCAGGCTGTCCGGCGAGGAATAGGCGCCCTTCATTTCGTTGAAGACCACGCCCTTGTAGCTCAGTGCTCCGCCGGGTCCGTCCATTTCATAGTGCCACCCTTCCTGTTTCAGGGTGTATTCGGTCAGGCGCGGGTGAAAGACCGCGTCCAGGTACACGTCGATGAGGTTGTGGAAGTCCTGCTCGTTGGTGCTGGCCACCGGGTAGCAGGTCTTGTCCGGAAAGGTCAGGGCGTTGAGAAAGGTCTGCAGGGAACCCTTGAGAAGTTCCACGAAAGGTTCCTTGACCGGGTATTTTTCTGAGCCGCAGAGGACCGAGTGTTCCAGGATATGGGCCACGCCCGAGGAGTCCCTGGGCGGGGTTCTGAAGCTGACCGCAAAGGATTTGTTTTCGTCTTCCGTGAGCAGGGACAAGAGCTTGGCCCCGGTCCCGGCGTGGACAAAGACCTCGGCCCTGGCCGCGATTTCAGGTATTTCAAGTTCCTCAATTTTCTCAAATCCGTGCATCAGGCCCATTAATTCCTCCATAAGTCCCGGGTGTGTCTTGGTGTTCGGGGAATATACACCGGCCTCGCCCTTGACGCCATACCCGCCCTGTCTTATTTTCCAAATAGTCCGCAAACTGATAAATTCGCTGAAATTATCAACACCAAACAAGAGGCCCCATGTCCTGGGACGCGCAACGCTACGAACAATGGTTCAGCACCCCCGAGGGGCAGTTCGCCATGCAACAGGAGATGCGCCTTTTGGGCTCCATGATTTCGGGCTGGCCGAGACGAAACCGCAAGCTGCTTGAAATCGGATGCGGAACGGGACTTTTTCTTGAAAAATTGTGGGACATGGGTTTTGACGTTACCGGGGTGGACAACAGCCCGGTCATGCTGGAGGCGGCCAGAAAAAGATTTTCAAAGCGGGCGGCACTGCATCTGGGCAACGGCGAACACCTGCCCTTTGCGGACAACGAGTTCGATTACGTGCTCTTGTGGACCGTGCTGGAATTCACCAATGATCCTGGGGCCATGCTCCGGGAGGCCGCTAGAGTGGCCGAAAGCGGGATTCTGATCGGCTTTTTGAATCGTTTTTCCCTCTATTATCTTTCCTGTCGCGGGTCGGGAGGAGTTCTGGACAAGGCCTCCTGGTTTTCTCCGCCCCAGATGCGGCGTCTCATTACGGAGGAGACGGGGTGTTGTCCCCGCAAAACAGGCAGCGTGCTGCCCGGACCCCTGTCCACCTGGACCGGCAAGCGACCCTGGTCTTTTATCAACAGCCGAATCTATCCCTCCTGTTGCGGGTCTTTCGTGGCCACCCGCGTGGACTTCAAGGACATAAGGCCCCTCAACCCCCTGCACGCCTGGAAAAAAGAACCGGAAATGGCCAAGCCCGCCTCCTAGGGGGCGCAGCGTGACCGGATGCGGAGCACGAGCCGTTTTTGACAATATCCCGCTCTTGGTCTAACCAAAAACGTTTCCTGTCTCATGAACGGCGGGTATCGGCCGTTTGGCGGGACGCAACCCGGCAAGGCTACGGGTTGGAAATTAAAAAACAAAGGGCCAAAATACGGCAAAAAAATGAGTAAAGTAGGTAAGATAAAGGGATTCAGCGACCTGTTTCCTCCTGAAAGCGGCAAATTTTCCCTTCTTGAGGCCAAGGCCAGGGAAGTGTTCGGCCGTTACGGTTTCGAGGAGCTCAGGACTCCGGTCCTTGAGAAGACCGAGCTTTTCGCCAAATCCATCGGCGAGGACACGGACGTGGTGGGCAAGGAGATGTTCACCTTTCCGGATCGACGGGGCCGCTCCATGACCATGCGCCCCGAGGCCACGGCCGGCGTGGTGCGGGCCTTTGTGGACGGCGGGGCATACCAGCCGGGCAAGGTCAGCAAGTATTTCACCTTCGGACCCATGTTTCGCTACGAGCGTCCGCAAAAAGGGCGCCAGCGCCAGTTTCACCAGATCAATGCCGAGATATTCGGGGCCGTGGAACCCCAGGCCGATGCCGAACTTATCCTCATGCTCAGGACTTTTTTGGGCGAGATCGGGCTGGACAAGCTGGCCGCCGAGATTAATTCCCTGGGCTGCCCCGAGTGCCGCCCTGGATACCGCAAGGCCCTGAGCGAGTTCTTTGCCGGGCTGGATCAGGAAAAGCTTTGCGAGGACTGCCGCCGGAGAAAGGACACCAATCCCCTGCGCGTGCTGGACTGCAAGGTTCCGCAATGCAAGGAGTTGGTGGCCGAGGCCCCGTCCATCACCGACCATCTGTGCACGGATTGCGACGAGCATTTCCGCACGGTCAGAATGATTTTGGACAATGCCGGAGTGGACTACCAGCTGAACCACAGGCTGGTGCGCGGTTTGGATTACTACCAGCGCACGACATTTGAAATAACCTCCGGGGACATCGGAGCCCAGACAGCTGTGGCCGGGGGCGGTCGTTACGACGGTCTGGTCAAGACCCTCGGCGGGCCGGACGTGTCCGGAACTGGCTTCGCCTGCGGCATGGAGCGGCTGTCCCTGCTTCTCGAACCGCCGGAAGAGGGCGGATTGGATTTCTTCTTGGCCGTTGTGGATGAAAAGGCCGTGAACCAGGCCCTGCTTTTCGCCCAACAGCTCAGGAGCATGGGCTTCGGCGGCAACGTGGACTTCAGTGCCGGCAGCATGAAGAGCAGGCTCAGGGCGGCCAACAAGTCCGGGGCCAAGCTTTGCCTGATAATGGGCGGGGCCGAGCTGGAAGACAGGACAGTGACCATAAAGGACATGCGCGAGGGCGGAGGACAGGAAACCGTGTCCAGGGATATTTTACTGGAAAACGCCCAGCGCTATTTCTACAGAAATGATAACCAGTCAACGCAAGGAATACGGTAATTGAACATGGCCGAAGCATATCAGGACGACAGCGCTTACGATAAATACAGGACCATAGACGATCTTGGGGGGTGGGTGCGCACCCACGGCTGCAACGAGCTGACCGCAGCCGACCTGGGCAAGGAAGTTTGCCTCATGGGCTGGGTCCAGTTCCGCCGCGACCATGGCGGTCTGATTTTCATCGATCTGCGCGACAGAAAGGGTTTGACCCAGGTGGTCTACAGCCCGGAACACAACGCCCAGGCCCACGAACGGGCCCACGCCATCCGCTCGGAATACGTTGTGGCGGTCAAGGGGCTGGTGCGCGAAAGACCCGACGGCATGATCAACGCCAATTTGACCACCGGCGAAATCGAGGTGGTTGTGGACGATTGGAAGCTTTTGAACACGTCCCAGACAACGCCCTTCGGCATCGAGGACCGGGTCGAGGCTTCGGAGCAGCTCAGGCTAAAGTATCGTTATCTGGATTTGCGCAGGCCCAGCCTGGCCAGGAATTTCGTGCTGCGCAACAGGATCGCCCAGTCCGTGCGCCGCTACCTGGACGAGCAGGAGTTTCTTGAGGTGGAGACGCCGGTTTTGACAAAAAGCACGCCAGAGGGCGCACGCGATTTTCTGGTGCCCAGCCGCGTAAATCCCGGCAACTTCTACGCCCTGCCCCAGTCTCCCCAGCTTTTCAAGCAGATGCTCATGGTGGCCGGGTTCGAGCGCTACTATCAGGTGGTCAAGTGCTTTCGCGACGAAGACCTGAGGGCCGACCGCCAGCCGGAGTTCACCCAGGTGGACATGGAAATGAGCTTCGTGGACGAGGCGCAGGTCATGGGGCTGGCCGAGGGCATGGTCCGCAAAATTTTCAAGGAGACGCTTGACAGGGAACTGCCCGACCCCTTTCCGCGCATGACCTTTGCCGAGGCCATCCGCGACTACGGCCTGGACAAGCCGGACATCCGCTTCGGCCTGAAGCTAAAGGAATGCACGGACATTGTCGGCGGTTCGGATTTCAGGCTTTTCGCCACGGCTGAACTGGTCAAGGGCATGCGCGTTCCCGGCGGCGGCGAACTGAGCCGAAAGGAGATCGACGACCTGACAGAACTGGTCAAGATTTACGGCGCAAAGGGCCTTGCCTGGATCAAGATCAAGGAAGACGAATGGCAGTCGCCCATCGCCAAATTCTTTTCCGACGAGGAAAAGCAGGGGCTCAAGGAGCGCCTGGAGCTGGAAGTGGGCGACATCGTGTTCTTCCAGGCCGGGAATCCGGAAGTGGTCAACACCGCCCTTGGCTATCTGCGCGTCAGGATGGGCGAGCGCATGGGCCTTATCGACAAGGAAGCCTTCGCCCCCCTGTGGGTCACTGATTTTCCCCTTCTCGAATACGATGTCGAGGACAAGCGCTGGGTGGCCCGCCACCACCCCTTCACTTCGGCCCAGCCCGGACAGATGGAGCTTCTGGAGTCCGACCCCGGCGCAGCACTGGCCAGGGCCTACGACATGGTGCTCAACGGCAGCGAGATCGGCGGCGGCTCCATCCGCATCCACACCCCGGAACAGCAAAGGGCCATGTTCAAGGCCCTTGGCATTTCCGCGGAAGAGGCCGAGGCCAAGTTCGGCTTTCTCATCGAGGCCCTGCAGTACGGCGCTCCGCCCCACGGCGGCATAGCCTTCGGCCTGGACCGGCTGGCCATGATCCTTTGCGGGGCCAGGTCCATCCGCGATGTCATCGCCTTTCCCAAGACCCAGAAGGCCACCTGCATGCTCACGGAGGCTCCGGGCGCGGTGGAGAACAAGCAGCTCAGGGAACTGGGAGTCAAGCTTCGGGAAAAGAAGAAACAGGATTAGAGTTTGGGGACATCCCCGTATTTTTGGAGAAGAAAAACATGAAATTGCCCATAGTCACCTTTCCCGACCCGGTGCTCAGGAAAAAGGCCTTGGAAATCAAGGAAATAAACCCTGAACTGGACAAACTCATCGAGAGGATGATCGAGACCATGTACGAGGACGACGGTGTGGGCTTGGCGGCTCCCCAGGTGGGCGAGTCCATCAGGCTCATCTGCGTGGACGAGACCGGACCCAAGGAGCGCAAGGCCCTCAAGGTTTTGATCAACCCGGAAATAATCGAGTCCGAGGGCGAGCTTGATTTCGAGGAATCCTGCCTGAGCGTGCCCGCCTTCAAGCAGAAGATCACCAGAAAGGCGCGGGTTGTGGTCAAGGCCCTGGACCGCAAGGGCAAGGAGGTCCGCATTGAGGGCGATGATCTTCTGGCCGTCATATTTCAGCACGAGATAGACCACCTGGACGGCAGGCTTATCGTTGACTACGCGGGCCGCCTCAAACGCAGCATGTATGAAAAGAGGGCCAGAAAGTGGAAGAGCATGATGGAGGAGTAGACCTGCTGAAGGTCGTTTTCATGGGTACGCCGGACTTCGCGGCGGTGATACTCAGGGAGCTCGCGGACTGGGAGGGCTGCGAGATAGCGGCGGTCTACACCCAGCCGGACAGGCCCAGGGGACGCGGACGCGGGTTGAAGCCTTCCCCGGTCAAGGATTTGGCCCTGGAAAAAGGGCTTGAAGTGCGCCAGCCACTGAATTTCAAGGACAGGGTCGATGTGGAGGCCCTGGCCGCGCTTAAGCCGGACGTTCTTGTGGTGGCGGCCTACGGGTTGATACTGCCCCGGGCGGTTCTGGACGCGCCCAGACTCATGCCCATGAACGTGCACGCCTCCCTTTTGCCCAAGTACAGGGGGGCCTCGCCCATCCAGTCGGCTTTGCTGGACGGCGAGTTCGTCACAGGCATAACCATCATGAAGGTTGAGCCGGAACTGGACAGCGGACCGATATTGCTGCAAAAGTCACTTAGGATAGCGGAGAACGACCACGCCGGGACCATCCATGACGAACTGGCGCGAATGGGCGCCAAGGCCATTGTGGAGGCCTTGGACAGGCTGAACAAGGGCAGGCTGGTCGCCATACCCCAGGATGATTCCAAGGCCACCTACGCCCGCAAACTGGGCAAAACGGACGGTCTTTTGGACTGGAACCGGCCGGCCGCGGAAATCCACAATCGGATCAGGGCCATGTTTCCCTGGCCCGGAGCCTATTTCTTCTGGGAGCGGGACGGCCAAAAGACCCGCCTGTGCATAGCTCCGGGCAAGGTGGGCCGCGATCTTGCTCCGGGCGAGAGCCCGGGACAGGTTATTGGCAAGGAGGATGATCATTTGGCCATAGCCGCCGCGGACAAGGTTTACCTGACTCCATCGGTGACCCCCGAGTGCGGAAAGAACCAGGATGCCTCGGCATTTTGCTGCGGGTACATGAGCAAAAAATAGATTTTTTATGAAAGAGATATTGCTGGAAACAAAGAAGTTCGCTCGCAAGAGGCTTTTCATCGGGCTGATCCTGGGCACCAACATGCTCATCTGCCTGTCTCTGGTTCTGCTCTGGGTTGTTCCCTACATCGGGCTGGAGAACATCCACCCTGCGGCCTCCTGGGTTTTGGGCGCGGTGGTCATCCTGCTCATTGCCATTGTCTCCTGGGCCTCCATCGGGCTGGTCCTGAACATTCTGCTCAAGCGCCCCCTGCCGTTTTCCAAGCGGTTCCGGGGCATCACCATCAAGCTTTTCCTGCCGCTCATCACCATGCTGGGCAGAATCTTCGGCCTTTCGAAGCAGGTCATCCGCTCTTCCTTCATCAGGGTCAACAATGATCTGGTGCTGTCCGAAACCGGCAAGTACAAGCCCAAGGAAATGCTCCTGCTCATGCCCCACTGTCTGCAGAACTCCAAGTGCGCCAGACGGTTGACCTATGACATCTTCAACTGCAAGCGTTGCGGCAAGTGCCCCATTGCCGGCCTCCTGGATTTGCACGAGAAGTATGGAGTGCATCTGGCCATCGCCACCGGCGGCACCATCGCCCGGCGCATCGTGGTCCAGACCAGGCCCAGACTGATCATCGCCGTGGCCTGCGAGCGTGACCTGTCCAGCGGCATTCAGGACACCTATCCCCTGCCGGTCTACGGCGTGCTCAACGTCAGGCCCCACGGTCCCTGCCTGGACACCCTGGTTCCCCTGGAGAACGTGGAAGCGGCCCTTAGGCGGTTTATGGACCCCAAGTATTTTCCCGCTGAAGACGGCGAGGCCATGAGCGAGGAACTGTCCAGGGACAGGGGCAAGGCCTTCGGCAGCGGCGAGGCGAGCTCCATTGGGCAGGCCGAGTAGAAATCTCCCTTCCGCCAGGGCTGCGGCCCTGGACTGTCTGCAAAACGCCCTTTTCCAAAACAACGGCTTGCAGGCCGCCCTTGATTCGGCCCTGCGCAGCCCCTCGCGTTCCGCAATGCAATCCCGCGACGCAGCCCTGGCCACGGAACTTGCCTACGGCTACCTGCGCCTCAAGGGGCGGGTGGATCACATTCTTTCAACCTTTCTGGACAATCCCGGTAAACTGCCCAACAGCCTTTTGCTGACCCTGGGACTCGGAGCCTACGAAATTCTTTTTTTGGACAAGGTTCCGGGCTACGCCTCCGTGGACTGGGCCGTGGAACACGCGAAGGCTGTTTCCGGCAAGCGCATGGCCGGGCTATGCAACGCGGTGCTGCGCAAGGTCTCGCAGCTTGGGGAATCAGCCCATGACCCGGATTTCTTTTGCCGGGACGGTTCCAATGCGGATTTTTTGGCCCGCTATCACTCCTGTCCGGCCTGGATCGTGGAGCTTTGGCTCAAGTCCTACGGTCCGGAAGCCACGGAGCATTATCTCAAGGCCCAGTCCCGGCCCCCGGCAATGGGCCTGCATCTGGACCCTGAGACGGATTTTGCCGTTTTTGAAGATGCTCCGGGATTCATGTTCCGCGACGGACGCGCCCTGGCCTTTGAGCCGGGCAGAGGGCCGAAGCTGCCGCCAGGGGGCGCGGTGAGCCAGAGCTTTGCAGCGCATCAGGCCCTCATGGCCCTTGATCCCGCGTCCTGGCCCGTCCCGGTCTGGGACGCCTGCTGCGGACGAGGCAACAAGACCCGCCTGCTCCTGGAAACCTGCAAGGGTCCGGTGTTCGCCAGCGATTTGCACAAGGGCAGGCTCAAGGCCCTGCACCGCGATTTGCCGCAGGTGCCTGTGTTCAGGGCCGCAGCGGACAAGCCTTCTCCCCTTAAAGACGGGCCGGGAACTATTTTTTTGGACCTGCCCTGCTCCGGGCTGGGCGTGCTGTCCCGCAGGCCGGACATCAAGTGGAAGCGCAGGCCGGATGACATCGCCCGGCTGGAAAAGACCCAGGCCGCTATTCTGGACGCCTCCTGCGCCGTGCTGGGCCAGGGCGGCAGGCTGGCCGTTCTGACCTGCACCCTCAATCCCGGGGAGAATCAGGAGCAGGTGCAAGGGCTGATGAAGAGAAACAATGGATTGAAACTGGTCCGGGAGTGGACCACTTTGCCTGATTCGCTCCTGAACGAGTTTTTCTGGGGAGCCTTGCTGGAAAAGGTTTAGGCCCCGCCCCTTTCACGGTCCAGCACCAGCTGCTGGCCGCTTCCAAAACAGCGTTTTCTGGTCAGCATGATCACCAGCACGGAACTGAGGGCCGTTGAGCCGGTGAGCATGAGCATGACCACGATCTGATAGCGCACGGCCATGGAAGGATCGGTGCCCGAAAGAATCTGTCCGGTCATCATTCCCGGCAGGGACACCAGCCCCACGGTCATCAGGGCGTTGATGGAGGGGATCATGCCCGCGCGTATGGCCCCTCGCACCATGTCCCGGCTGGCCTCTTCGTAATCCGCCCCAAGGGCCAGCTTCATTTCAACTTCAGCGCGTCTTGCCTTCAGGTCCGAGAAGAGCCTGTCCAGTGAAATGGTCAGGGCGTTCATGGAGTTTCCGGCAACCATTCCGGCGATGGGTATGAAATATTGCGGGGTCCACCAGGGCCTGGCCTGGACAATGACCCCGGTGACCATGATGGAGACCAGAAAATAGCTGGCCAGCATGGAGACGAAGGCCGGCAGGGCGAATGAAACGCTCTTTTCCCTTACCCGGCCCCGGATGGTGTGCACGGCCACGGCCACCATGACCAGGAATGCGGCCATGACCGGAAGTCCGGACTCCAGCTTGAAGATGAAGACCAGCAGATAGCCCACCAGAAAGAGCTGGGCGAATGTGCGCAGCGTGCCTATGGCCAGGTCTCGGCAAAGGCCCAGGCCGTAGACCAGGGACGCGCCCCCGGCCAGGAGCACGAAAGCCAGGGTCAGGGCCAGCTGCCAGGGTCCGATGTTCAGGACGGCGTCTGTCGCGACCATTGAAGAGTTCCTTCCTTTAGAACGAGGTTCCTGACCATTCCGGGCTCGGGCAGGGGTCCGCCGTGGGCGACCATGATTATTGTCAGTCCGCGTCGGAGGTTCAGCTCTTCCACGCAGGCTACCACCTTTTGGCCGCTTTCCCTGTCCAGGGCCGAGGTGGGCTCGTCAAGGAGCAGTATCTCCGGGTCCAGGAGCAGAGCCCTGATCAGACAGAGCCTTTGGGCCTGTCCCACGGAAAGGGTCTGCGCCTCTTGCTCCAGAGAAACCCCGTCCAGCAGGAAGCGGTTCATCATGGTTGTGATCCTGGAATCGTCCGGTTTTGCCAGGTCTTTGTTGGCCTTGTAGCCGAAGGGCATGAGCAGGTTGTCCCGGACGCTGCCCTCCACAAGGGCGGGAACCTGCCGGATGTAGGATATGGAGCGCCTGAGCCGGGGCGGATGAATGTCGGCAATGGGTTTGCCGCCCAGCCTGATCTCGCCGGAATCCGGTTCCTCCAGGCGGCAGAGCAGGCGCAGGAAAGTTGATTTGCCGGAACCCGACGGACCGGCGACCATGACGAAATCGCCCCTTTGAACGCCGAGCGATGCGGCCGCCAGCACGGGCCTGGACCCTTTGTAGGCAAAGGAGACTTTTTCCAGCTCCAGCAGCATAAAGGTCTTATTCCTTGATGGTCTTGTTTATGAATTCCAGGAACTTGTTGCCTTCCTCGTGTTCCGGGTTAAGGGCCATGACCTTGTCCAGGTGGAGGGTGCAGCTTTCCAGGTCGCCCTTTTCAAAAAAGGCCCGGGCCATGTTGTAGTGCAGGTTTTCGTCTCCATCGGTTATCTGCAGGGCGCGGGCGTAGTAGTCGATGGCCTGGTCCAGCATGCCGCACTTGCGCAGGTTGATGCCGAATTCGTTGAACAAGTGCTTGTGCTGGGGGCTGAAGGCGGCGTCAAGGGTGACGATCCTGTTCAGGATGTCTTCGGCCTTGGCGGATTCGCCCATGTCCATGTAGGTCAGGCCCAGGCCGAAGTTGGCCCGGATGCTTTCCTCATCCACGCAAAGGGCGTTGTTGAATTCGAATTCAGCGCTGTAGATGGCCCCTTTTTCCCGTTGTTCCTCCGCCCTTTTGACGGATTGCTCCAACTGCTTGATCTTGGGGTAGACTTCGGACTGATAGAACTCCGGTTCGGGCGAGTATTTTTCGAAAAATTCGTCCCGGTCGACCGGGGTCGACTCCCCGGAGGGGACGAGGTTCTTGTTCAGGGCCTGCCGCTGAATCACGCCGTCCTCTGTTTCCTCGATCATCCAATAGGTCTTGCTGTCGGACTTGCGCGCGGTCGTGCCCGTGCCGATCTTGTCGGTGGACATGGCCGAAAACAGGCCCTTGACCAGGGTGACGGCGTGCTCTGCTGTTTTTGGTTTGCTGTTGTTGGGTTCTTCTTTCATTCTCGCTGGGCTCCGGGTGAGCAATGCTCCGAGCATTACAAGTACATGCATGAACGGGCCAAGGCAACCCTGCCTTAATATAATTCTTCTGGTTTTAACACTATGTAAGCACTCACTTTTTAAGGCTGCTATGTGACACCTTTTTCAAATCGTGTTAGCCAAGCGTTTATTTTTTACATGACCCCGAAACGCGTGCGGGTAAAAATATCAAGAAATGGAGGAGAAGGACATGGAAAACAAGATTGGAGGGCGAATCCGCTCCTATCGAGAAAACCAGGAGATCAGCCCTGCCGACCTGGCCGAGCGGACCGGGCTTGATCAGGGTTTCCTGAAGGCCATTGAGCAGGACGACGTATACCCGTCCCTTGGACCGCTTTTAAAGATCGCAAGGGCTTTGGGCGTTCGCCTGGGTACTTTTTTGGACGATGCGGTGAGTAAAGACCCACTTATCGTCAGGCTCGGCGAGCGCAAGGAAGAACTGACCATGCGCAAGGAAGACGGTAAAGCCGTTGGCCTGCGTTTCCATTCCTTGGGCAAGGGCAAGACCGATCGGCACATGGAGCCGTTTTTCATAGAGATACTGCCCGAATCCGAAGAGGACACCAAGCTGTCCTCCCACGAAGGCGAGGAGTTCATACTCGTCCAGTCCGGCAGGGTGCTCATCGAGTACGGCAGGGAAAAGCACATCCTTGAACCCGGCGACAGCACATATTTCAATTCCATTGTCCCCCATCGCGTGTGCAGCGAGGGCGGCGAAAAGGCCGAGATTTACGCGGTCCTTTATTTTCCGGAATAGCGGAGGCGCGTTCAGATGGGCAAGATCAATTTGAGAAACATGACCCTCGGCCAGATTCTGGACGAGACCGTGGACAAGTGGCCTGAAAACGAGGCCGTGATCTACGTGGACCGCGATTTCAGGCTTACATACAGGGAGTTCGGAAATCTTGTGGACGACCTGGCCAAGGGGCTCATGGCCCTGGGCGTCAAAAGGGGCGAAAAGGTCGCTGTCTGGGCCACCAACGTGCCCTACTGGGTGGCTTTGCAGTTCGCCACGGCCAAGATCGGCGCCATCTTGCTGACGGCCAACACATATTACAGGACCACTGAGCTGGAATACCTGCTCAGGCAGTCCGAGTGCGAGAATCTCGTGCTCATCGACGGCTTCAGGGAGATCGACTATCTCCAGACCGTTTACGACCTGGTTCCCGAACTCAAGACCCAGGAGCGCGGACGCCTGAAGAGCGAAAAATTCACCAATCTCAAGCGCGTCCTTTTCATGGGACCGGAAAAACATCGAGGCATGTACGCCATGCCGGAAGTCCTCTCTCTTTCCGCCATGATCGACGACAAGCAGTATCAGGAGCGCCAGGAGACCCTGGACCCGCACGACGTGGTCAACATGCAGTATACCTCCGGGACCACGGGCTTTCCCAAGGGCGTGCAACTGACGCACTACAATATCGGCAACAACGGCTTCTGGATCGGTGAAAACCAGCACTTTGGGCCGGAGGACAGGGTTTGCCTGCCCGTGCCCTTGTTTCACTGTTTCGGCTGCGTGCTGGGCGTGCTGGCCGCCGTGAATCACGGTTCGGCAATGGTCATTCTGGAGACCTTCGACCCGGTGCTGGTCATGGCCTCGGTGGACCAGGAAAAATGTACGGCCCTTTACGGCGTGCCGACCATGTTCATCGCCATTTTGGAGCACAAGCTCTTCGACCGCATCGAGTACGGCTCCCTGCGAACAGGCATCATGGCCGGTTCGCCCTGTCCCGTGGAGGTCATGAAGCGGGTCATGGACCAGATGAACATGAAGGAGATCACCATCTGCTACGGCCTTACCGAGGCCTCGCCGGTGATGAGCCAGACCAGGATCGGCGACGACATCCGCAAATGCACGGAGACCGTGGGCCAGGCCATGCCGGAGATCGAGGTCATGATCAAGGACCCGGAAACCGGCGACAGGGCGGCTCCCGGAGTCCAGGGTGAGGTCTGCTGCCGGGGATACAACGTGATGAAGGGCTACTACAACAACCCCGACGCGACGGCATCGGCCATCGACGGCGACGGGTGGCTGCATTCCGGCGACCTGGGCGTCATGGACGAGGAAGGATATCTGTCCATAACCGGCAGGCTGAAGGACATGATAATCCGCGGCGGAGAGAACATCTATCCGCGCGAGATCGAGGAGTTCCTTTACACCATGGACGGCGTCCTGGACGTGCAGGTGGCCGGAGTTCCCAGCCGCAAGTACGGAGAGGAGGTCGGGGCCTTTATCATCCTCAAGGACGGGTACGACTATACCCCGGAGGATGTGAAGGATTTTTGCCGGGGCAGGATCGCCAGATACAAGCTGCCAAAATATGTGGCCTTTGTGGACAGCTACCCCATGACCGCCAGCGGCAAGATTCAGAAATACAAGCTGCGCGAACTGGGAGGGGAGCTGTTCCCCGAGGCCATGGCCTAGAACGGAAACCGGAATCAAATCTGTTTCAGGGAGACCGCATATGGAAATCGAAAACGCTTACAAGGAAATCGCGCCCAGGCTGGCGGGCCTGCGCGACGCCATGGACATGACCGTGGAGGAAATGGCCTCCAGCATCGGCGTTGAAGCCGCAGTGGTGGAAAAATACGAATCCGGCAAGGAAGAGATTCCAGTGGGCTACCTGCTTCAGGTGGCCCAGGCCTGCGGGGTCGATCTCACATCTCTGGTTTCCGGAGGAGACGCCCATCTTCGTTCCCATTGCCTGGTCAGGAAGGGCAAGGGACTGTCCGTTGAGAGACGCAAGGACTACGACTACAAGGATCTGGCCTACAGGTTCACCGGGGCCAAGATGAAGCCCTTCATGATCCGGGTACCGTTCAAGAGCGAAGACCAGCTCAGCTTCAACCGGCATTCCGGTCAGGAGTTCGTATACATCCTGGAGGGCAGGCTGGAACTCAGGCTGGGAGACAAGATTCTCGAACTGGAAGCGGGCGACAGCATCTATTTCGATTCCCAGAATCCGCACGCCATGCGCGGTCTGGACGGAAAGGAAGCCGTTTTCGTGGACGTGATCCTCTAGACCAAAAACAACGGACGGTTAGCAATGGAAAAAATGAATCCCGCCAGCTACGGCGAATTTATCGATAAATTCAAACTTGAAGCGGCCGACGATTTCAACTTCGTCTTCGACGTTGTTGATGAAATAGCGGACAAGAATCCAGACCGCCCGGCCATGATCCATGTGGACGACAAGGGAAAGCGCAGGGACTACGACTTTGCCCACTTCAAGGAGGCCTCCTGCCGGTTGGCCAACGTCTTGAAGGCCAGGGGCCTGGGCAAGGGCGACAGGGTAATGGTCATACTCTATCGGCGCATGGAATATTGGGTGACCATGCTGGCCCTGCACAGGATCGGCGCACTGCCCATCCCCTCCCCTTCCCTGCTCACGGTCCACGACATCGAATACAGGGTGGGTTTCGCCAAGGTCAAGGCCTGCATTGTTGAAGATTCCATTGTGGAGCGCATCAACGGAGCTAGGCCAAAGTGCCCTTCCCTGGAAATATTGATCCAGGTGGGAGGAAAGGCCGTTGACGGCTGGGTTGATTTCGATCAAGCCTGCGCAGAGGCCTCGGACTCCTACCCCCGCACGGACGACGCCCCGGGCGGAAACGATCCCATGGTCATTTTCTTTTCCTCGGGCACCACGGGTCCGCCCAAGATGGTCCTGCACGACCACAAATATCCCATGGGCCATTACACCACCGGCGCATACTGGCACGACCTGGAGCCGGGCGACGTGCACCTGACCCTGTCCGACACGGGCTGGGCCAAGTCTGTCTGGGGCAAGTTCTACGGCCAGTGGATGGCCGGGGCCATTGTTTTCGTCTGGGACTTCCGTGGCAAGTTCGAGCCAGAGCATCTCCTGGACATCATTGCCGGGCACGGAATCACCACCTTCTGCGCCCCGCCTACGGTCTATCGCTTTCTGGTGCGCCAGGATCTGACCAAATGGGATTTGTCCAAGCTCAGGCACAGCACCACGGCCGGGGAACTGCTCAACGAATCCGTGTTCGAAGCCTGGAAAAAGGCCACGGGACGGCCCATCTACGAGGGCTACGGCCAGACCGAAACCTGTTTGCAGATCGCCACCTTCAAGTTCATGGAACCCAAACCAGGTTCCATCGGCAGACCCTGCCCCGGCTGGGACATCGTCCTGCTGGACGAGAAGGGCGAACCATGCCCTCCGGGCGACGAAGGTGAAATCTGCATCAAGATGGGCAACGGCGTGACCGGTCTGTTCGACGGCTATCTGGACGAGGCGGAAAAGACGGCCTCGGTCATGATCGACGGCTACTACCACACCGGCGACAAGGCCTGGATGGACGAGGACGGCTACATGTGGTTCATGGGCCGCACCGACGACCTGCTCAAGAGTTCCGGTTACCGCATCGGACCCTTCGAGGTGGAGAGCGCCCTCATCACCCACGATGCAGTGGTTGAATCCGCAGTCACGGGAGTACCGGACAAGGTTCGCGGACAGGCCGTCAAGGCGACCGTTGTTTTGGCCGAGGGCTATGAGCCTTCGGACGAACTGACAAAGGAAATTCAGGACCACGTCAAGAGTGTGACCGCGCCCTACAAGTATCCGCGCATTATAGAATATGTCGATGAATTGCCCAAGACCATCAGCGGCAAGATCAAAAGGGCCGAGATTCGGAAAATGGATTTGGAGAAGTACAAGTTGGATTGATTCGGTCCCCCAGAACGCCGCATTGCGCCCCCGGAACAAAGGTTTCGGGGGCGCTTTTCTTTTCCCGTTTAAGGTCCAAGGTCTCAAACCCGCCCTTGCCATGCGCCGCCGACGTGGTTATAGCGTGCAAACCATGCCCAAGGATTTAATCATAGTCGAGTCACCGGCCAAGGTGAAAACCATTTCCAAGTTTCTGGGAAAGGAATACCTTGTGGAAGCCTCTGTGGGACACGTGCGCGACCTGCCCACCAGCAACCTGGGGGTTGACGAGGAAAAGGGCTTTGAGCCCCGCTACGAGATCATCAAGGGCAAAGAGGACGTTGTCAGGAAGATGCGCAGCGCGGCCAAAAAGGCCGGGCATGTCTATCTGGCTCCCGACCCGGACCGCGAAGGAGAGGCCATAGCCTGGCACGTGGCCGAGTTGATCAAGGGCCAGAACAAGAATGTCAGCCGCATCCAGTTCAACGAGATTACGCCGGGCGCGGTCAAGGAAGCCCTTGCGCATCCCCAGGACCTGAACAAGAATCTTTTCGACTCCCAGCAGGCCAGGCGCATCCTGGACAGGCTGGTGGGCTACAAGATTTCCCCCATACTCTGGAAGCACGTCAAGCGCGGCATTTCCGCCGGAAGGGTCCAGTCCGTGGCCCTGAAGATTCTGGTGGAGCGGGAAAAGGAGCGCAGGGCCTTCAATCCCGAGGAATACTGGCTGTTCAAGGCCGAACTTTCCGGTGCCGAGCCGCCGCCCTTCAGGGCCGATCTCTGGAAGCTGGACGGCAAGGCCGTCAAGCCCGGCGGCCACTGCGTCGGATCGGCGGAAGAGGCCGAGGCACTGGACAATGTTCTTCGTCAGTCAGGATTCAAGGTTGACGAGGTCGAGGAAAAGCAGCGCAGCCGCGCACCAAAACCGCCCTTCATCACCTCCACCCTGCAACAGGAAGCCAGCTACAAGCTGGGCTTTTCCGCCAGACGGACCATGAGCGTGGCCCAGAGGCTCTACGAGGGCGTGGAGCTTGGCGCTAAGGGTTTGACCGCTCTCATCACCTATATGCGCACCGACTCGGTGCGCGTGGCCAAGGAGGCCCAACAGGCGGCAAAGGAGCTGATCCTCGACAGCTTCGGCAAGGATTTCTATCCGGCCAAGACCCGTTTCTACAAGAGCAAGGGTTCGGCCCAGGACGCTCACGAAGCCGTCAGGCCCGTTGACGTGTCCGTCACGCCGGAATCGGTCAAGGCCCAGCTGCCGGGCGAACAGTACAAGCTCTACAATCTCATCTGGAGCAGGTTCGTGGCCTCGCAGATGGCCAACGCCAAGTTCTGGGACACCCGCGTGACCGTGAGCGCCGCCAACACGCTCTGGCGGGCCAAGGGCGAACGCCTTTTGTTCTCCGGCTGGCTGGAGGTCTTCGGCCAGGGCGAGACGGTTGATTCGCCGCCCCTGCCCAAGCTTGAGGCGGGCGCACCCCTGGAGGTCAGGGAGCTGACCAAAGAGCAGAAGTTCACCCAGCCGCCGCCGCGCTATTCAGAGGCCACCCTGGTCAAGGAGCTTGAGGAAAAGGGCATCGGACGCCCCTCCACTTATGCCTCCATCATCTCCACCCTGCGCGACCGCGACTATGCCCGGCTGGAGGAAAAGAAGTTCGCCCCCACGGAACTCGGTTTTCTCGTCAGCGACCAGCTCAGTGAGCATTTCAAGTCCCTGATGGATGTGGACTTCACGGCCAGGATGGAGGACATGTTGGACGAGGTGGCCGAGGGCAAGGTTGAATGGGACGGGCTGATCAAGACCTTTGCCGAGGACTTTTATCCCACCCTGGAGACAGCGCGCAAGGAAATGGGCCGAACCGTCATGGAAACCGGCATCGACTGCGACCTATGCGGCAAGCCAATGGTCATCAAGTTCAGCAAGGCCGGCGAGTTTCTGGGCTGTTCCGACTATCCCAAGTGCAAGAACATAAAGAATTTCGTGCGCGACGACGAGGGCAAGATTGAGCTCAAGGAGCGCGAGGCTCCGGTGGAGGCCGGGATCGACTGCGAGAAATGCGGTCAGCCCATGGTGGTCAAAAGCGGCCCGCGCGGCGATTTCCTCGGCTGCTCCGCATATCCCAAGTGCCGGAACATCAAGAATTTCAAGGTTGACGACCAGGGCAAGATCGAGATTGTGGAGGGCGACGAGCAGCAAAAGGTCGGCCCCTGCCCGGATTGCGATGGAACCCTGCTGGTCAAGCGTTCCCGCTCCGGCAGCCGCTTCATAGCCTGCGACAATTACCCGGACTGCAAGCATACCGAACCCTTTCCCGTGGGCGTGCCCTGTCCCAATGAGGGCTGCACCGGGCAGATGGTGGAAAAGGGTTCGGCCAAGGGAAAGATATTCTATGCCTGCGACCAGTACCCCAAGTGCGACTATGCCACCTGGTACCCGCCCATTCCCGGCCCCTGCCCGGAATGCGGCCATGCCATCCTGGTCAGGAAGAAGACCAAGGCCAAGGGCGAGCACATCGCCTGCCCCAAGAAGGGTTGCGGCTATGTGCGCGACGAGGAATAGCCGGACCGAACCTTTTCACGGTCATTTTTTTCAGACATGATTTTATTGAAGACCGTCGGCGGTGTTTTTTCATCGCCTCGGCTTTGGACATTGGACCGGTCCTGAGGATAGGGCTTGATATTCAACGGCCAATGGTTCAATCTTCATGATTATGTCAGACGCCTACAAATTCGGCACGGCCGCCCTGATCGGGCCGCCCAACGCCGGCAAATCCACCCTCATGAACCAGTACCTGGGGCAGAAGGTGGCAATTGTCACGCCCCGGCCCCAGACCACGCGCAACCGCATCAGCGGGATACTTTCCACCGACGATTACCAGCTTGTCTTTTTGGACACCCCCGGCATCCATCGGCTCCGGGGGCGAATGAACAAGTTCTTGCTGGAATCGGCCTGGGCCGCCATTGGCGGCTCCGACCTGATAGTGGTCATGCTGGACGCGGCCAAATACGCGGCCAAGCCGCACGCCTTCGAGTACGACATGGCGGCCCTCAAGACCCCGGTGAACCGCTCGGGAAAGCCGGTTCTCGTGGCCCTGAACAAGGTGGACAAGGTCAAGGACAAGAAAAACCTGCTCCTGCTCATGGAACAGGCCCGGGAATACTGGCCCGAATCCGAACAGCTTCCCATATCCGCGCTCAGGGGCCAGGGAACCGAAGTGCTCTTGGAAAAGATATTGGAGTTTCTGCCGCTGGGTCCGCCCATGTTTCCCGAAGACCAGGTTTCCACGGTGCCGTTGCGCTTCATGGCCTCCGAGGTGATCCGGGAAAAGCTGTTCATGAGCCTGCGCCAGGAACTGCCCTACCAGACCGCCGTGGAGATCGAGAACTGGGACGAACAGCCCGGAAAATCCCTGCATATAAACGCGGTCATCTATGCCGCCAGAAAAACCCACAAGGGCATAATCATCGGCCGCGGCGGTCAGAACCTTAAGAACATCGGCACCCAGGCCAGAAAGGAACTGGAAGAGATGCTCGAGGTCAAGGTCATGCTGGAATTGTGGGTCAAGGTGAGGGAAGGCTGGACCGAGGACCCCGGTTTTTTGCGTTCCATCGGTCTTGGCGATTGACGCAATTCGATTTCAAGGGAATTTTGACATAAAAACGCCCCTGATTATTAAACTAATTTTGCAAAGGGCCGATAATTCCGTAGAGGCCCTTGCGGGAACATCTCATATTTTGAATTATGAATGAAAGAAAGGGACAGCTGGGCCAAAGGCTCGCAAAACTGCAAAGCGATGTGCGCGAGGCCGCGCTTCAAGCGGGACGGCGGCCTGAAGAGGTTGAGATAGTTGCCGTTTCCAAACTTCATCCCGCTGAAGACATAAGGCTTTTGCATGAATCTGGACAGGTTCATTTCGGCGAGAACTATGTGCAGGAGGCCCTTGGAAAGCAGGAAGAGCTTTCGGAATTGGATTTGAAATGGCATTTCATCGGCGGGTTGCAGACCAACAAGGCCAAGTTCGTCGCCGGTAATTTCGAGCTGGTGCACAGCATCGGTTCTCTTAAGCTGGCCCAGGTATTGCACAAAAAAGCCTTGGACGCCTCGACAGTGCAACGGGGGCTTTTGCAGGTGAACATTGCCCGTGAGGAGCAAAAGTCCGGAGTACTTGAAGAAAATCTTGTTGAGCTGGTCGAGGAAGCCTCAGGCCTGGAGGGGCTGGAGATCGTCGGTTTGATGACCATGCCTCCTTTTTTCGACGATCCGGAAAGAAGCAGGCCTGTTTTCGCGAGGCTGCGGGAAATCAGGGACGGGCTGGAGTTGCGCTTGGGCGTGAAGCTGCCGCATTTGTCCATGGGCATGACCGGGGATTTCGTGGCGGCCATTGCCGAGGGAGCGACCCTGATACGCGTGGGGACGAGGATATTCGGGCGCCGGCCCGTGTAGTGAACAGAACTAAGCAACGGGAAGAATTATGGATCTGGCAACCGTAGTCGGTATGGTTCTCGCCTTCGGGCTCGTACTTTCGGCCATTTTGACCGGAAGCACCCTGTTGATCTTTGTTTCAGTTCCCTCGGCACTCATCGTTATCGGCGGAACAATCGGCGCGGCCTTGGTCAACTATCCGCTGGGCCACGTGCTGGGTGTTGTAGGCGTAATCAAGAAGGCCTTTTTCAGCAACATCGAATCCGGCGCGGATGTCATCGATAAATTCAAGGATTACGCCAATCGCGCCCGCCGCGAAGGCATCCTCTCCCTTGAGCCCGTGCTTAAGGAAATAGACGACGATTACCTTCGCAAGGGCCTGCAGCTGACGGTTGACGGATTGGAGCCTCAGGCCATTCAGGAGATTCTGGAAACGGAAAACGTCTATCTTGACGAGCGCCACGAGGAAGGGGCCGAGATCGTTGCTTCCATGGGCGTCATCGCCCCGGCAATGGGCATGATCGGTACTGTTATCGGACTGGTCCAGATGCTCCAGACCATGAGCGACCCCAGCACCATCGGTCCGGCCATGGCCGTTGCCCTGTTGACGACCCTTTACGGAGCCCTGCTTTCCAACCTTGTTTTCAACCCCATGTCGGGCAAGCTCAAAACCAGACACAAGCAGGAAATACTCATCCGGGAGATGGTTCTTGAGGGGATTCTTTCCATTTCCAAGGGTGAGAACCCTCGCATCATTGAAGAGAAACTGAACAGCTTTCTGCCTCCAAAGGATCGCAAAACCAGCGAATAGTCCGGGAGAGAGCCGTGGCCAAGAAGAAAAAGAAAGTCGTTTGTCCGGAGATGCCCGCCTGGCTGATCACCTTTTCGGACATGATGACGCTGATGCTCACCTTTTTCGTTCTGCTTGTGAGCATGGCCACCATCGATGAGAGCCGCAAGCTCGTGGTTCTCGGTTCGGTCATGGGCACTTTCGGCTACGGAACCAAGAGTTACGACGTGCTGACGCGTTCGGAAACCAAGCGTAGCGTTGAACCCGGACCTATGGAGAAAGTGCCGGATCTCCAGCCCCTTAAGAATATGCTCTGGGAGGATTCGCAGGAGGATTTGCGCTTCGAGTCAAACCGTTTTGTACAGGTTTTTTCTGTCAACGCCGACCTTCTTTTCGCCCAGGGACGCACCGAACTGATGCCTGAAGGGCAGACCTTTCTTTCCCAGCTTGTCCCGACCCTGAGCCGCATCGACCAGCCCCTGCTTCTGGCCGGCCACACGTCCAACCTGCGCGACGAGTTGGGCACGGAATTTAGGCTTGAGGACCGCAATCGCATACCGGACCTGAGCTGGAAACTGTCCCTTGGCAGGATAATGTCCGTGTACAGGCATTTGGTGGTCAGCGGTCTCGACGCGCAAAAGCTCAAGGTCGAGGCCTTCGGCAAATACCAGCCCCACTTTACCCAGGAAACGGCCAAGGGGCGGAGCATGAACCGCAGGGTGGATATAGTGCTGGACAAGCGTTCGGGCGGCGTATCCATGGCCGCCGTGGAGCGGCAGGTCAGGGAAAACAGGAAGGATGACAATCTTTTTGACGCCGACGGGTTTATTTTCAAGATAAAAAACCCGGCTGAACAGGTGCAACGGAGTAAGCCATGGCCAAGAAAAAGGAAAGGAAATGTCCTCCCCTTGCCGCCTGGCTGGTTACTTTTTCCGATCTGGTGACCCTTTTGCTGACTTTTTTCGTGCTCCTTTTGAGCATGGCGTCGATGGATCAGAGCTTCATGTCCAGAATCAACATCTCCGAGGCCGCACACGGTCAACTGACCGTCAAGGGCGCAGGCCGGGTCGATCCAAGGGCGCGGCTTGTCAGCGAGATGGTGGACAAGCCCTGGCAGGTGTTTGAGAGGGAACAGCGCATCAAGGATTTGCTTTTTCCCGACGAGGTGTTGCCCCCTCAAGTCTCAAGGCAGGACCTGAATGAGAACCTCAAGATATTGGCCAAGAACGACGGCGTAGCCCTGGTTTTCACCGACCAGCTGCTCTTTGAGCCAGGATCCAGCTTGCTGACCGACCCGGCCAGAACGCTTCTTGCCGCCCTGCTCCCATCCTTGTCCTACATTGCCGCGCCCATGAATATTTCATCCTTTACCGATTCAGTGGAAATGTTTGAGGCTCAGCTCCCGGCGGGTCAAGGTGTACCGCAGCCCCAGACCGAGCAGGCCTTGCCTGAGATTCCGGACGAAGTCGGGACGCCAGCCCCAGCAGAGCCCCTGAACCTGGCAGAGGCGCAGTTGATGGACAGATACATGCTTTCAGGCGACAGGGCTGTTTCCGTACTGGCTTTTCTTGCTGAAAACGGGGTGCCCAACAATCTCATGTCCCTTTCGGCCTACGGGCCCGAGTACCCTATAGCCGACAATGCCACGCCCGAAGGCCGCCGACAGAACAGACGCGTTGAAATTCTGCTGAAGACCGCAAGACCCATGGGCGGATATGGTCTGTGATTACACTCTGGTAAAGGGCACTCTTTCCATGTAAAGGAAAGGGGAAATATCGTTGCAACATTCAACAAGCGGGTGATGCCGTGGCCGACGAAGAACTCACTACTGAAGAGGAACAGCCGAAAAAGAAATCCGGAATGCTCAAGTGGATCATTATCGTGGTCCTGCTTGCCGTTCTGGGCGGCGGCGGTTACTTCGCCTACACCAAGTTTTTTGCGCCTTCTCCGGAAGAACAGCCGCAGGAACAGGCCGATGCCCAGGGCGACGGGCAGGAGGCTCCCAGCGCAGAGATCGAAGGACAAATCGTGACCTTGCCGCCCTTTCTCGTGAACCTGGCCGACCCGCTTGGAAGGCGCTACCTTAAACTCGGCCTTGACGTTGAAGTTAAAGACGAGGAAAGCGTTGTCCAGATCGGAACCGCAGAAGTCAAAATCAAGGACGCGATTCTTTTGCTTTTGTCCAGCAAGTCCTATCAGGACCTATCGACCCTTGAGAGCAAGATAGAGCTTAAGAAGGAAATTGTTCAAAGAATAGATCAGGTTATAGGAAAGGGCAAGGTTCTTAATATTTATTTTACGGAAATGGTTATCCAGTAGCACGAAATTTGCAATATCCTTATCGGCTTGAGATGCAAGCTTTGATGGCCATCAATTTCAGTCAACAAGCAGAGGATATAACTATGGCTGCCGACGACAATCAGGATAAAATGGCCCAGGAATGGGCCGATGCCCTTCAGGAAACCGAAGGCGACGGAGACGATTCCGGGCAGGAAGTTACCGCAGAGGAAACCGAGGGCGGGGCGGAAGCCGTTGACGCTTCCGGCGATGAATCGGTTGAGTCGGATCCGGCGGAGGCAATGGCTGACGAATGGGCCGCCGCCCTTGCCGAGACGGAGCAGGAAGACATAAAGAAGGAAAAGGAATCCTCCTTTATGGAGCATCAGGCCAAGGATGCGGAGTTTGCCGATTATACAAGCCTGGCCAAGAGTGCGCCTGAAGGCGCAAAGCGCGACCTGGATTTCATTCTGGACATACCCCTTGAGGTTTCAGCCGAGCTTGGCAGAACAAAGCTTTTGATCAACGAACTGCTGCAGCTTGGCCAGGGTTCCGTCATAGAACTCAACAAGCTGGCAGGAGAACCACTGGAAATCTACGTCAACGGGAAGCTTGTGGCCCGTGGCGAGGCGGTGGTCATCAATGAGAAGTTCGGCATTCGCCTGACCGACATAATCAGTCCCATCGAAAGGGTGAAACAGCTTGCCTAACGCTACGGTTGCCACTTCAAATGGAGACTTTCTGGGTCCCATTTTCAATACGGCCAGCGCTCTTTTCATTATCCTGGCCATCATTTTTCTGGGCTTTTACCTGTTGAAAAAGTTTGGGCCAAAGAGCATCCAGAACAAGGGAAAGGATGCCCCTGCGTTGGTCGGAAGGCTTTTTTTGGGATCAAAACAGAGCATTGCAATCGTAAAAGTCAAAGGCAAAAAGCTGGTTTTGGGCGTGACGGAACAGCAGATTAGCCTGCTGACCGAGATCAGGAACGATAAAATTGATGAAGAAACCGGCAGCAAGAACGATGAAGACGAATTCACAAGTTTTGCGGAGATGCTTGGCAAAAGCAAACCGGGCGGCAACAGCGAAAGCGGTTATTAGCCTTCTGGTTCTTGTTTTTTTGCCGGCCATAGCTGCCGCCCAGGGCCCGTCCATTCCCATGCTTTCCATGGAGCTTGGCGCGGGACAAGCTGAGCCTGAATACGTATCCACCCTTTTTGAAATCCTTTTTTTGCTGACCATTCTTTCGGTCGCTCCGGCCATCATGCTGACAATGACATCCTTCACAAGGATTATTCTGGTTTTTCACTTTCTTCGGCAGGCGATGGGCACTCAGCAGATGCCCCCCAACCAGATTTTGGCCAGCCTCGCCATTTTTTTGACCTTTGTGATCATGGCGCCCACAGCCACGAAGATAAATGATGATGCTATTCAACCCTATCTTCAGGAAACAATCGGTTTTCAGGAAGCCCTGGACAAGGCCCAGATTCCAATACGCGAGTTTCTTTTCAAGCACACAAGGGAAAAGGATTTGTCCATTTTCTATTCCATAACAAAGGAAGCAAGGCCTCAGAACAAGGAAGAAGTGCCTACGCTGATGCTTATCGCCGCATTCACCATCAGCGAACTCAAGACCGGTTTCACAATGGGTTTTCTGATCTACATACCCTTTCTCATCCTGGATATGGTCGTGGCCAGCATACTGCTTTCCATGGGCATGATGATGCTTCCTCCGGTCATGATCTCGCTGCCGTTCAAGATACTTTTGTTTATAATGGTTGACGGCTGGAATCTGCTGGTGGGGTCCGTCGTAAACACTTTCGGCTGACGGAGAATGCAAAATGACGCCTGAATTCGTTGTCGGATTCGCCAGAAACGCTATTGAACTGACGCTGCTCATCGCCCTGCCCATGCTTGGCATAGGCATGGTTGTTGGTATTGCGGTCAGTGTATTTCAGGCGGCCACCCAAATTCAGGAGATGACCCTGACCATGGTTCCCAAGATTGTGGCCATTTTTTTGGCGCTCATCGTGGCCTTTCCCTGGATCATGGACAAGATGATCAGCTATACGCGCGAACTGTTTTTGAATCTGCCGAATTACATCAAATAAAAGCAGATCACTTTCCGGCAAACCTTCTGGCGAATTCAGAGATGAAGATCGCCCCGGCCTGTGCCACGTTGATGGAGTCGAAATCCCTGCCCATGGGGATGTACAGGCTTTGCCCGCAGTGCTTGACCACGCCCGGGCGCACTCCCTTTTCCTCGTTACCCAGAACCAGCACGGCAGGCGAGTATATGTTGGCTTCGTAAACATTGGACGCGGTCTCGGACATGCTGGAGCAGTAGACGGAAAAGCCCTGATCGGCGCATTGCTCAAGGGCCCGTGAGAGGTTCGTCACCTTGGCCACGGGCAGCCTTGTCAGTGCGCCCGCGCTGGAACGGACCGCGGCCGCGCCCAGATAAGCTGCGCCGAATTTTCCCGTTAGTATGCCGACGGCGCCCAGAGCGTAGGCGGTCCTGGCCAGGACTCCGACGTTTCCCGGGTCCTGCACCTTGTCCAGGGCCAGAATCAGCGGCAATGGAGATGTCCGTGCTTTTTCCAGAAGGCTGTCCAGGTCAGTAAAGCCTATGGCCGCCGCCCTGGCCACAACCCCCTGGTGGTTGCCCGGAAAAATCCTGTCCAGTTCGGTCTTGTCCACAAACCTGTACCTGACTCCCGCTTTCTTGCTTTCCTGGATCAGGGGTTCCAAAATTCTCTCTTTGGTCTTTCTGAGGAAGTAGATAAGGTCAATTCGTCCCGAATCGGCCCTGAGAAGCTCCCTAACGGGTTTTCGCCCGGCAACAAGGCTTTGACCTTGATCACTTTCTTTTTCTTTCTTATTTTCGCAGTTTCGCAAAATTGTCCCCATTCATCCGATATTTTTACTTTTTTGCATCAAAATGGCCCGCTTTCCCATGAAATTGCAATATTCCTTTTCCTGAGCTAAAGCAAACCCCGTAAAACAACCGCAAGACCTGCTTTGGTTGCTATTTTTCTTGAGATTCTTTAGAGAATCTACATTCTGTCTTTTTTATATTCGTAACTAGACAGAAATCAACATGAGGATATTTTATTGTTCATAAAAAATATTGTGCTTTCGACCTTATTGGCCGCCCTTGTTCTGACGGCTACCTCCTGCGCCCACAAGCAGCCGCAGGTTGCAGACGGAGCGCAGACCGTTGATCCCATTTCCGAGAACCAGTCCGAAGTCCAGCTTGACCCGGCACTGACCGACGAACCATCCCAGGACACCAGCTCACTTTCCTCAAAAGAGATAAACATATTGAAATCCCGCGCGGGCCTTGATTTCGATCTCGACCTGCACGACTCCGAAGAGGTTCGGCGCTATTTCACTTTTTACACGCACAAGGCCAGAAAGACATTTACCCGCTGGCTTAAGCGTTCCGAGGAATATCTACCACATGTACGCAGGGAGCTTATCAAGCACGGCCTGCCGCAGGATATTGCCTTGTTGCCCTTCGGCGAGAGCGGCTACAATGTTTACGCATACTCCCGTGCCGGCGCAGCGGGCATGTGGCAGTTCATGCCCGGCACGGCCCGCAAATACGGACTGACCGTGAACTGGTGGATAGACGAACGAAGAGACCCCATTCTCTCGACCGAAGCCGCCGCCAGATACCTTAAGGAACTGTACGGCATATTTAACGATTGGCACCTCGCGCTGGCGGCATACAATGCCGGTGAAGGCAAGATCGGCCGCGCCCTGAAGGCCACAAATACCAACAACTTTTTCGAGCTGCACAAGAAGAATCATACCATCAAGAGCAGAAGATCTCGGCTTAGAAAGGAAACCTTGAACTATGTCCCCAAGTTCATAGCCATTTCAAAAATTTTTCAAAACCTTGAAGAGCTTGGTTTCGAGCCGGTCAACTGGCTCAACTCTGCGGAGTTGGCCCACGCCGAAGTGGCCGGAGGAACGGACCTTGCCGCACTGGCCAAGGCCGCGGGCATGACCTGGGAGGAGTTCCGCATGCTCAATCCATCCTTTAGAAGGCAGATCAGCCCTCCAGACGACAACTCCACAGTTCATTTTCCAAGAAAAAGCGTGGCAGCGGTCATGGAGCACCTTTCCCATCCGGATTCGCACCCTTATAGCGGTTTTATCCGCCATACCGTGAAGAGTGGCGACAATTGGTGGCAGCTTTCCAGAAGGTACGGGGTGCCCGTGGCCGAGCTCAAAAGCCTCAACAACCGCAGCAGCAACCTTTTGAAGCCCGGTCAGAGCCTGCTTGTTCCCGGACGCAACAGCGTCAAGCCGGCCTATTCCGCAAAGACGACCAAGACGGCCAAAGCGAAGACAAGCATGACGGTTGCTTCAAGCGCCACCAGCCACAGTGTGCGGCGCGGCGACACCTTGTGGAGCATTTCCAGGGCCTACAAGGTTGATCTGGAAAATCTGCGCCAGGCCAACAGTTTGCATGGAAACGCCATTACGGTGGGACAACGCTTGGTCATACCTGCAAAGAATACGCAGGTGGCCATGGCCGGATCAAACGGCGCTGAGCAGATTTACAAGGTGCGAAGAGGCGACAACCTGACAAATATCGCCCGTCGTTTCGGCGTGAGCACAAATACACTTTTGCGCTGGAACGACGGACTGGGCTCCAAGTCGCTCATTCATCCCGGAGACAAGCTCAAGGTATATGTCCAATAGAGCTATTCGTTTGCCAGAACACTGAGCAAAAGGACCCGGGCCTTGTCCGGGTCCAGATTCCTGCCCGTCCATATCCTGAACTGGGCCAGCCCCTGGTGCAGGAACATTTCCAGCCCCGAGACCACAGTGCAGCCGCTTAGTTCGGCGTCTTTGGCAAGTATCGTTTTCAAGGGGTTGTAGACTAGATCGAAGACAACCGTACCTTTGTGGAAAACAGCCAGCGGCCATGGCGAATACTGTTCCAGGCTGCCGGACATTCCCAGCGGGGTGGTGTTGATCACCAGCTCGCAGTGCACGTGCTGCCTTTCTTCCCACCTGGCGGCCCTGATGCCGAAGTCGTGGGCGATGATCACAGCCTTGGAACTGGTCCGGTTGGCAACAACTATCTCTTTGACTCCCAGTTCTATGAGGCCCGCCACAGCGGCCCTGGCCGCTCCTCCCGCCCCAAGCACCAAGGCGCTGTCGAAACTCCTGTTAAGGGCCCTCAGAGGCCCGACAACGCCCAACACATCGGTGTTGTCGCCCACCAGTTTGCCTTTGTCCCAGAACAGGGTGTTCACCGCACCAACGGTTTTCGCCCTGTAGGTCACATCGTCCAGATACTCCCTGATGGCCTGTTTGTGGGGAATTGTTACCGAGCAGCCGTCAACGGGCCTGCTTCTGTAGCCGGACATGAAGGTGGACAATTCTTCGGGCTGAAGCGGCCATGCTTCGTATTTGGCGTCGATATTCAAAAGGTCGAAACCCCAGTTGTGCAGGACCGGGCTAAGTGTGTGGCCTAGGGGGTGGCCGATTATGCCGTAGACGCCGGTTTCCATCGCGCCTCCCGGAATGAGGGTAAAAAAAGGGGGCGTTCGTTTGAACGCCCCGGTTGTTGTTAGTCTATGCAGTCAGCTCCGGCCTGGATGGCTTCGGCGTTCTTCGGAATCAAATGCCTGTAGTGCGCCGAGATGACGTTTTCAAGGCTGTCGATGACCACCTGCAAGGGCAGTATGTTGGTGGCCTTGATATATGCTCCGATGGCCACCATGTTGGCCATGCGAGTATTGCCGATCTTGTCGGCGATCTCGTTGCATTTCACTTCATAGGTTTTGATGCGATCCTTTTCAGCAAGCTTGGGGTCAATGAGAGAGGAGTTCAGTATCTGGACTCCTCCGTCTTCGAGCCTGGACTGGAACTTGTCCAGGGAGGGCCTGTTCATGATGATCAGGCTCTTGGGCCTGTGGATGATGGGCGAACCGATTTCCTCTTCGGAGAGGACAACCGTGCAGTTGGCTGTTCCGCCGCGCATCTCGGGTCCGTAGACGGGAATGTAGGTCACGTTCAGGCCGTCGTTCATTCCGGAATAGGCCAGAAGGTTGCCAATTAGCATTACCCCCTGGCCGCCGAAGCCGGCGATTATGGCGTCGATGTATCTGCTCATTAACCCTCTCCTCCTTCCTCGGTGACGTCCTTGTAAACGCCCAGGGGAAAGTAGGGGATCATTTCTTCGGCTACCCTTTCGTTGGCTTTGACCGGAGTCATTTTCCAGTTGGTGGGGCAGGTGGCAAGTAGTTCCACGAATCCGAATCCGCGATTTTCCAGTTGGGCTTCAAAGGCCTTGCGAATATATTTCTTGGCGTTGTTGATGTTCTTGACGGAATTGAGAGCGCTTCTGGCCGCAAAGGCCACGCCGCCAAGACCGGCGATGATTTCCGTCATCTTGATGGGCAGGCCTTCGTGTTCTGCGCAGCGTCCGCCGGGGCAGGTGGTCGTTTTCTGGCCCACAAGAGTTGTGGGTGCCATCTGGCCGCCGGTCATGCCATATACCGTGTTGTTGACGAAGATGATGGAGACCCTTTCGCCGCGGTTGGCGCAGTGCATTATTTCGGCCATGCCAATGGAAACCAGATCTCCGTCGCCCTGGTAGCTGAACACGAAGTTGTCGGGCCTGGCCCTTTTCACGCCGGTGGCTACTGCCGGAGCGCGACCATGGGGAGCTTCCACAGCATCCACGTTCAGGTAGTTGTAAAGAAAGACCGAGCAGCCGATTGAGCCGATGAGGATGGATTTTTCCATCAATCCGAACTCGTCCAGCAGTTCGCCGACAAGCCTGTGGGCCACGCCGTGTTGGCAGCCGGGACAATAGTGGGTAGGCCTGTCGATTACGGATTCAGGCCTGGAAAACACCAGTTTTTCTGTAGTGGTAGTCATGTCTATTTCCCCCCCAGACTATTGAGGATGGGTTCCTCGTATTCATCGGGAGTGGGCAGGTTGCCCGGTAGTGTTCCATAGAAGTCCGAGTCGGCAAGACCTCTGACCGAAAGTCTGACATCGTCGACCATCTGGCCGAGGTTGTGCTCGATGGTCAGAAAGCGCTTGCCTTTTTCAGCCAGTTTCCTGAGCTCGTCTTCCGGGAAGGGGTAGAGGGTGATGGGCCTGAACAGGCCGACCTTGTGCCCTTCTTTTCTTAGTTTTCTGATGGCGCTCTTGGCGATGCGGCCGATGGAGCCGAAGGCCACGACCACCAGTTCCGCGTCGTCAACCTCGAACATCTCCTGATCCGCGATGGAGCGCATATTTTCATACTTGGCCTTGAGGTGTTCATTCTGTCCGGCCAAGGCGCCTTCTTCCAGGAACAGGGATTTAATCAGTCTCTTGTCGCGTCCTTTGTTGCCGTAGAGGCACCAGGCCTTGCACTCTTCCGGGTCCACCGGCTTGGGTTCCCATAGCTCGATGGGCTCCTTCATGTTTCCGAGGATGGCGTCGCCGTGGACCAGGACAGGAGTGCGATATTCAAAGGCCAGATCAAAGGCCTTGATCATCAGGTCGTAGGATTCCTGCCCCGTGGCGGGAGCGAGCACCAGCGTCCGGTAGTCGCCGTGACCGCCGCCGCGCGTGGACTGGTAGTAGTCGCCCTGGGCGGGTCCTATGTCGCCGAGGCCTGGACCGCCGCGGTTCATGTTCACGATGACCGCCGGGATTTCGCTACCGGCCATGTAGGAGATGGCCTCCTGCATGAGGGATATTCCCGGACTGGAGGATGAGGTCATGGCCCTGATTCCGCATGCTCCCGCGCCGAGCAGCATGTTGGCGGAGGCCACTTCGCTTTCGGCCTGCACGAACTCGCCCCCGGCTTTGACCATGGCCTTGGACATGAATTCCGGAATGTCGTTTTGCGGTGTTATTGGATAACCGAAAAAGCACCTGCACTTAGCGGCCAGTGCGCCGTAGGCTATGGCTTCATTGCCCTTGACGAATATTTTTTTTGAGGTTTTAGCCATTTACTTGTCCCCCTTCTTGGTAGGGGTCTTGTAGACCGTTATGGCGTAGTCCGGGCAGATGGTAGCGCAGGATTTGCATCCAGTGCATTTTTCCATTTCACCATCCGGAACTTCGACAACCTTGTACCCGTTCTGGTTGAATCTGTCCGAAAGGACGATGATTTCCTTGGGACAGACCGTTGTGCAGAGCAGACAGCCTTTGCAGCGCTCCTCCATTACTTCGATTCGAGACATCATTCTCTCCTTAAAGTCAAACAATGAACATTGCGTCGCCGTATGAGAAAAACCTGAAGCCGTTGTCAAGGGCGTATTGGTATCCGTCGAGGATTCTTTTTCTCCCAGCTAGGGATGATACCATAATAAGGAGCGAGGATTCTGGCAAATGGAAATTGGTCAGCAAATGTTCAACGACCTTAAAGCTGTATCCCGGACGGATGAAGATATCCGTCATGCCGCTGTATGGGCCGATTTTGCCAAGCGCCAAGTGCATTCCCTCCAGGGTTCTGGCCGAAGTGGTCCCGATGGCCACTATGGGACGCCTTTCATCCTTTGCCCGTTGCAGGGCGAGGGCCGTGTTTTCAGGAACCTCCACGAATTCCTCGTGCATCTTGTGCTCACGTATGTCAGGGCAGCGAACCGGGCTGAAGGTCCCGTAACCGACATATAATGTAACTTCAGCCCACTCTATGCCCCGGCTTTGGATTTCGCTCCTAAGCTCCCTGGTAAAATGAAGGCCGGCTGTCGGCGCGGCCACCGACCCCGCCTTGTCGGTTTTGGCGTATACGGTCTGATATCTTGAGCAGTCCCGTTTATCGTCCTCGCGCCTGATGTAAGGGGGCAGAGGCATGTGTCCCTTTTCAGTAAAAAGCCTCTGCAGTTCGCCTTTCCAGTGTAGATCGACCACACAGCGACCGAATTCGCCTTTTTCACGGACAACAATGAAATGATCCCGGCCAAAGTCTATCCGATCCCCGACCTTCGGTCCCTTGGAGGCCCTGAGAAGACACTTGATCCCGGCCCTGTTGAATCCGTCATCCTGTTTTTCCGGCCTGATCAGGGGCAGGGGGGTAAGCAGCAGGAATTCCACCTTGCCCCCGGTCTGTTTGTGCCCATAGAGTCTGGCGGGAAGAACCATTGAATTGTTGGCAACCAGCAGGGCGTTTTTCGGGATGAAATCAACAATTTCACTGAATGCGGCAAGTTTCAACGAACCATTGGCCCTGTTCAGGACCAGCAGTCTTGACCGGTCCCTCCTGTCGGCGGGATATTGGGCGATGTTTTCCTCTGGAAGGGCATACTTGTAGCTTTCCAGCAGGTGATCCTTGTCTGTAGGCATATTGATCCTTTGAAACACGCGGTTGAAAGATGCTCTTGCCCATTATTGGAAGCAACGTCAAATCCTGCTGATTTACGATTGTCTTAAGATAATGACCTGATTATCCACCTTATTTGAACTTGTTCTTGTATTCTTCCGGGTAACCCTTCCTTTAAAAGGCTTGATTCTCTTATGAAAAGTGATATCAGTTAAAGGCATGAATTGGTTGTCCGTATCAGAAATATCCAAAATCACCAGAATACCTGCCCCTACGGCCAGGCGTTATGCTTCATTATTCAAGGAATTTCTTCCTTCCAAGCGAGTAGGCCGGGTTACGAAGTACTCTGAAGAGGCAATCAAGATTTTCGAGCGCATCGCCAATCTTTACGGCCAGGGAAGCGTAACCACGGAAATCGAGGAGCTTTTGAGGGCCGATCTTTTTCGTACCATCGAGGTAGAGACAAGTCGTGAAGGTCAGCAGGCGCAGACTCCTCAAGTCATGAGCAGCGATCTCAGTTCCACCGTCTCCGAACTTATGGGCAAGTTCGGCAGCACCCTTGAAGTCATAGCCGATCAAAAGACATTGATCGAAACACAGCGCGAGGACATTCAAAAGCTGAAAACGGCTTTTGTGCTTCTGGCTCGCAGCCAAAAGAAACTCAGGGAGTTGCCCACGGAATCCGTTTCGGAATTCACAGATGAAATGAACAAGAGAACCAGTGAATTGAAACGAAAGGACCAGGAACTTGAAGAACTGGCCCTTGGTCTATCCTATGACAGTTCTGACATGAAGATTAAACTGCAGATTCTTGAATCCGAACTTGTCAGGTTGCGCAAGGACAGGAGAGAGATGGAGCAGTACCTGCAAGACAAGATCAACCGGCTCAAGGAAGGTTCTTAAGTCCTTAGTCCAGAACGTATCTTTTCACTCCCTTCCTTGATCAAAAGCTTTCGAGGTTTACATGCGCAAGTTACCGCCTCTCATTGTAGGGATTTTCTCCACATTTATACTACTAGGGTGCATGGCCAAGGCAAAGGGAACCGAGCCTCCCGAGGGAACCGCCGCCAACTTTGACCAAGGCTATTATTATACTTTCAACGACATACTGGTTCCCGCCGAACTGGAGATGGACGACACGGAAAGGTATCTGCTTGAGGATACCAAGTTCAAGGCCGGTATCGAGGTTTTTTACGGACGCGTGGTCATGTCGGACCTTATCAATTTTTTCATCAACAACATGGCCAAGGACGGCTGGGAAAGAAAAGACGTTTTCATGGGTCAACGTTCGTTGCTCAAGTTCGAAAAGTTCAACAAGAGTTGTACCATTCAGATAATTGAAGAGGATTACTCTTATAAATTGCGCACTGAAATTTTTGCCGTAGAATCAAAGGGCGGACCGGACATGGATCCCCAGCAATAACGATGAACATCGACACGAGAACATACATTAGCGGCTTCATGGGCAAGAACATCCATCTTGGTGTGAGCGGAAGCATTGCGGCCTACAAGTCTCTTGACCTGATGCGCGCATTGCAGTCCAGCGGGGCTCATGTTTCAGCCACATTGACAAAGTCTGCGCGACAATTTTTAACCCCTCTCACCTTTCAGGCCCTTGGCGCAGATCCGATCTATACCGACATGTTTGCCCCTGACGGTCATACGCTGGGCCACCTGGAACCGTCGCGCGTTTCCAACGTCATGGTCATTGCTCCCTGCTCCGCCAATTCACTGGCCAAGATTGCCCACGGGCTGGCCGACGACATGCTTTCCTGCCAGGCCCTGGCCTTTGACGGTCCAATGATAATCGCACCGGCCATGAATCCCAAGATGTGGAGCGCTCCCGCCACCCAGGAGAACTGGAACAGGCTTTTGCTAAGAGGCGTGCATGGAGTTGAGCCCTCTTTGGGCAACGTTGCCTGCGGCGACACCGGGCAGGGCAGGCTTGCTGATCTTGATGAAATTTTTGCAGCCACACTCAAAGCCCTCAGCCCTCAGGATTTCGCCGGGAAAAAGGTTCTCATAACTCTTGGCCCAACGCGTGAAAGCTGGGACGCCGTCCGGTTCTGGTCCAATCCTTCTTCGGGATTGATGGGATCGTGCCTGGCCGTGGCCGCAATGCTCAGGGGGGCCGAGGTCACCGTGGTTGCCGGGCCCTGCAAGATCGATCTTCCCTCTGCGATAAATGTTGTGCAGGTTAACACTGCCCTTGAAATGTACGAGGCCTGCGTTGATCTGTGGCAGTCATCGGATATCGGCTGCCTGACAGCTGCCGTTGCCGATTTCAGACCAGACCCCCACGGCCAGGAGAAGTTCAAGAAGCTGGATTTGGATAGCCTGGAGATAACCTTTTCAGCCAACCCCGACATTTTGATGACCCTTGGGCAAAACAAGCAGCCTGGACAGTTCTTGATCGGGTTTGCCGCAGAAACATCCGACTTGAAGGCCTCAGCCCTTGCCAAGCTTGAACGCAAGAACCTGGACATAATTGTCGCCAACAACATCAACAAGCAGGGCAGCGGGTTTTCCGTTTCAACAAACGAGGTTCTAGTCCTTGACAGGACAGGACGCATGGAAGAATGGCCCCAGCTGCCAAAAAGCGAGGTCGCCTGGCGAATATGGGACGTTCTGACTCAGCTTTAAAAGTTAGTGAACAAATTCGGCCCTGGTTCGAAGCTGGGTTTAGGTATGTCCTTGTGTCCGGCGCCAACAGATGGCAACAGATGGAAGATGACCAGCCAAGCAGTTCGGCGACCAAAACGCCTGCCAGTTTTCAAGGCGGGAAATCTCATGCGCGTCCTTCGAACCAATCACTATCCGTCAGGGCTCCTCAAACTCCACAAGCGTCACCCGGCAAGAAAGCGACCCCTTTCAGCACCTTGTGGACCCAGTATTGGAATTCTGTCACCAAGAAACCCAAGGTTATCTTCACTTATTATGAACTTGGTCAGGATTTAACCGGAAACCCTGATCCGGCCCGCAGGTCTTTTTTTCAACAATTAATGAATAGATTGACCTGGCCAAAGGGGACCTGTGCCTTTTGGCCCATGGCAGCCTATCATGACAACAGCCATTATCCTGATGAATCCCTTTTCTGGCGTGGGGCAATAAAACTGATGGCCGGCTACATGGCCTGTTTTGGCGAACAGGCGCTGAGCGTCATTTGTCCCGGCGCCAAAGTGGGTCAAGTTGTCATGAAGAATGACGTGCTGGTTTACGCCCTTCCTTCGATAGAAGATCTTGCAAGAATGGAGCAGGATGCTTTCGAGTCAGCCATTAAAGACATCAGTGCTCTTAGATTCTGACTTGCCGCGTGATATTTTCGACACATAATTCCTTTTCTGTTGTCTAGCCAATTCAGCCCATGTAAACTTTGCAGGCAAGGAGGCGGGCATGAAAATAATACTTTTTCTTTTAGCCTTCATGACTGGTCTTTTTCTTTCTAGTGCCGCATCTTTCGATCTGGTCAACTCACAGCCAACTGAACTTGAATTTTCTGTTCTGTATCTCGAGATTGATTCAGCCATATCGCCCGCGCAGGAGGATTTGCTTGAACAAGCTCTAGAGGTTTGCGCAGAGGATGGGCACGACATGCTGCTTGTTCGACTTGACACCCCCGGCGGACTCGCCGAATCCATGCGCAACATGGTCATGCAAATTCTAAACGCACCGGTTCCTGTTGGTGTCTGGGTCGGACCAAGCGGAGCCAGGGCCGCTTCAGCCGGAGTTTTTCTTGTGGCCGCCTCATCAATTAGCGGGATGGCGCCACAGTCGACAATCGGAGCCGCATCGCCGGTTGGATCAGGTGGCGAGGACATTCCCGAGACCATGGCCAAAAAGGTCAAGAACGACCTTTTAAGCCTGGTCCGGTCCGTGGCGACCGCACGCGGCCGCAATGTCGAGTGGTATCAGCAGGCCGTGGAGGAGAGTGTTTCCATTACGGCATCCGAGGCGGCCATGACCAGGGTTGTGGAATTCGTTGCCTCCGACAAGAATGATTTCATGGATCAGGTCTTGTCTCGAGGCTTGGTTTTCAAGGATTCCAGGCTAGACCTTTCAGGTCGCACAGTAACCTTTACAGAACACCTTCCTGGGTTTCGTTACAAATTTTTGTCCTGGCTTCTTGATCCGCAAATCGCCTATTTTCTCCTGCTTGGGGGAATGGCCGGTTTGTTTTTCGAGCTGACCACTCCGGGGGCTGTTTTGCCCGGTGTCTTTGGCGGACTTTGCCTGCTGCTTGGACTTTACGCCATGAGCGTCTTGCCGACCAACGTTGCGGGTCTGTTGCTAATCATCTTCGGGCTTGTGCTTTTTGGTTTGGAAATCAAGATTGTCAGTTTCGGAATGCTCGGTCTGGCCGGAACCGCCAGTCTTTTCATTGGATCGGTCATTTTGTTCAAGGGCGGCCAAGGATTCGACAAGTTGCCCATGACAAGCATTCTTGTAACCGTGGCCGGACTGTCGCTCTTGCTTGGATCGGGAGTTTACCTGATTGCCAAAGCCTCAAGAAAGGACAGTGTCGTAGGTGTTTCCACTTTGATCGGCGAAGCAGGGCATGTTTTGGAATGGAAGGAGCGCAAAGGGACGATCCTGATACGCGGAGAGATTTGGAACGCTGTTTTTTTTGAAGAGAATGGGACACTTGAAAAGGGCGACACTGTCAGGGTTCGTGAAATAGACGGACTGACCCTAAGGGTCGCCAGAGACATATAAACTTCACAGGAGGCGATTATGTACGGTTTCTTGCCTATCATTATTATAGTGGTTCTGATTCTTGTCACGGCACTGCGGGTTTTGAACGAATATGAGCGTGGTGTGATCTTCAGGCTGGGCAGGGTCATACCCGCAAAAGGACCCGGACTCATCATCCTTATACCGGTCATTGATAAGATGGTTAAGGTGTCCTTGAGAATTCACACCCTTGATGTGCCAAAGCAGGATGTGATTACCCAGGACAACGTAAGCATCAGCGTTAACGCGGTTGTATATTTCAGGGTTGTCGACCCTTCGCGCGCCATTCTTGAGATCGAGGATTATTTGTTTGCGACTTCCCAACTTGCCCAAACCACACTCCGCAGTGTATGTGGTCACGTCGAACTTGATGAAATATTGTCACAGCGGGACAAGATAAACAGCCAGATTCAAAACATCCTGGATCAGCATACGGACGCATGGGGGATCAAGGTCAGCACTGTTGAGGTAAAGTACATTGATCTGCCTCAGGAGATGCAAAGGGCCATGGCCAAGCAGGCCGAGGCTGAAAGAGAAAGGCGGAGCAAGGTCATCAACGCCGAAGGCGAATTCCAGGCCGCCGACAAGCTTGCCAAGGCAGCGAAGGTCATAGGAGAGCACCCCCAAGCTTTGCAACTGAGATACCTGCAGACCATGCGCGAGATGGCGGCCGAAAGCAAATCGGCAACGATTCTGCCAATCCCTCTCGAGCTTTTTAAAGGTTTGATCCCAAAGAGCGAATAAGAATCTGATTACGGAGTAGCAATGAAGATACTTGTAACTGGTGCAGCCGGATTTATTGGATACCATCTTTCCAAAAGACTTCTGAACGAAGGCCATGACGTGGTGGGCCTGGACATTCTCAACGACTACTATGATGTCAACCTGAAAAAGGCCAGGCTCGCTCAACTGATGAACAATTCCAGCTTTAAGCACGCTCTTGTGGATCTTGCAGACGACCAGTCAATGAGGGAGCTTTTTAAAAAGGAAAAGTTCACGCATGTGGTGAATCTGGCTGCACAGGCCGGTGTCCGCTACAGCATTGAAAACCCCAGAGCTTACATTGATTCGAATATTGTCGGCTTCTTGAACATTCTTGAGGGCTGCAGACACAACCAGATCAAGCACCTTGTTTTCGCTTCTTCAAGCTCGGTTTATGGGCTGAACACCAAACAGCCCTTTTCGGTTCACCACAACGTTGATCACCCCATAAGCCTTTACGCAGCGTCCAAGAAATCAAACGAGCTCATGGCCCATACTTATGCGCATCTTTACGGACTGCCCTGCACGGGCCTGCGTTTCTTTACGGTCTACGGACCATGGGGCAGGCCGGATATGGCCCTGTTTCTTTTCACCAAGGCCATGCTTGCCGGAGAACCGATCAACGTCTTCAACCACGGCAAGATGAGAAGAGATTTTACCTACATTGACGACATTGTGGAGGGCATCGTCAGAGTGACCGCCAACACCGCCAGACCCAATAGTGACTGGTCCGGCGACAACCCCGATCCGGCCACCAGCCCCAACCCCTTCCATATATATAACATCGGCAACAACAATGTTGTCGAGCTGACGCGCTACATAGAGGTTTTGGAGGACACCCTTGGAATCAAGGCCAAGAAGAACCTTTTGCCCATGCAGCAGGGCGACGTGCCCTCCACCTGGGCTGATGTGCAGGACCTCGTCAAGGACGTTGATTTTTGTCCCTCGACCTCCATCGAAGACGGCATTTCAAAATTTGTCGAGTGGTATCGAGACTATTACAAAGCTTGATATTTCTTTTTTCTTGGTCGTTTTTTCTACATTTTCTTGCCTTTCTCCCATTAACAGTCTAGTGAAAAGCCAGCGTGGCAAGCCCCTAGTTTTTGTTTCACGTGAAACAAAAACTGGGGCAAAGCCGAATTGTTTCACGTGAAACAATGAGCACGGTAGAGTCTATAGGGGCCAAAAAACCTTGATATTGCAGGGTTGGTAAGCAGAAGGAGTCTTTTCAGTGGGTAGAGTAATCGTTGTGGCGAACCAGAAAGGCGGTGTTGGAAAAACTACGACTGCCGTCAACCTGGGCGCCTCTTTGGCGGTCATGGAAAAAAAGGTCTTGATTGTTGATTGCGACCCTCAGGGAAACGCGTCAAGCGGCCTTGGTTTTTATCCCAGTGATGCGCGGGAAAACATTTATTCCGTTCTTTTCAGTCCTGAAAATGTCAGAAGCGCTGTCTATGAAACAGACATACCTTTTCTTTCTCTTCTGCCTGGGACACAGGATTTGGTCGGGGCTGAGGTTGAATTGGCCGACAAGCTGGGAAGAGAGTATTTCATTCGCGATCTTATTCGCGGAGTGGAAGACGACTTTGATTTCGTGCTGCTGGATTGTCCGCCCTCTCTGGGCGTTTTGACAGTGAACGCCCTTTGTGCCGCCAAGGAGTTGCTGGTTCCCCTGCAGTGCGAGTACTTCGCATTGGAAGGAATTGCCCAGCTTTTGATGACCTACGAGTTGGTCAAGAAACGCTTAAACAAGGATTTAAGCGTGTTGGGCGTTGTCCTGACCATGTATGACCAGCGCAACAAGCTGTCCTGGCAGGTCAAGAACGAAGTCAGAAGGGCGCTTCCCCAGCACCTGTTCGAGGTGATCATACCTAGAAATGTCAGAGTTTCCGAAGCGCCAAGCTTTGGCAAGCCCGTCATTACCTATGACATCCATTCCAAGGGAGCGGAAGCCTATCTGGCCCTGGCCCAAGAGGTCGTTCGAACAACGCCCGCAGCCGCCTGAGTAGGCTAGGTGTCGTATCTTGCTTCAGCCTTGCTGTCTTTTTCTGATAAAAAGGGCTTTGTTTCGGTTAGTATTTGATCTTTGAAATGGCGCTTTACTACTTTAGCCTTGCACTGCTGACAGTGAAACGTGACAAGACCCCCAAGGTTGGCGGCGCAGAGCCGGAACCGACGGGGTTCGTCCTTTGACCAGTCGTCGGTGCTGCTGCCGCAGATGTCACAGCTGACATCGGTGTCGACAGGGTAGGAATAGTCCCAGTAGCTCTTGAGGTTTTCCCAGTCCGCCAGGGGTTCGGGCCTTTCTTCAATGTCCTGTTCTCCCTTGCCGAATTGGGCCGCGACCTTTTCCTTGGCCGCGTTCCACGCCTCAGGGCTAAGCAGGACGCCAAGAAGAGTACCGTTTTTGTCATATAGTTTTGTAATGTGTTCGCTGTCCATTTTTTGCTCCGTTATAAGAGTTTGACAGCGTAAGATATAGTCGTTCACACCGAGGGACGCAAGTCTCGCGTCGATGAAATAAAAGTGAAGGAGATGATATGTCTGCAAATACTCGTGGGCTTGGTCGAGGTCTTGACGCCTTATTGGGCGGCACAAGGGTCGAGGAGGTCAACCCTTCCGAGGTGAGCCATCTGCCCATAGGATCGCTTCAGCCCAATCCTCATCAGCCCAGAAAGGAGTTTCAGGCCGACAAGCTGCAGGATTTGGCCGACAGCATCAAGGCTCAAGGTGTATTACAACCTGTATTGGTTCGCCCCCTGCCTGAGGGCAGGTATGAGCTTGTGGCTGGTGAGCGCAGGTTGCGCGCATCCAAAATGGCCGGCCTCAAGGAAATTCCTGTACTGATTCGTGAGATGACCGACCAGGAAAGCCTGGCCATCGCCTTGATCGAAAATCTTCAACGCGAGGATCTGAACGCAATTGAAGAGGCAAAGGGTTATCAGCAGCTGCAGCAGCAGTTCGGGTTGAGCCAGGAGGAGTTGGCCAAATACATCGGCAAGAGCCGGTCGACGTTGGCCAACGCCATGCGCTTGCTCAATCTCTCCGCGTCTATACAAAAGGATATCCAAAACAACGTTATCAGTGCAGGCCACGGCCGGGCGCTCATGTCCGTGCCCGAAGATGTGGCCGCAGACCTGCACCAGAGAATTGTCGAGTACGGATTGTCGGTGCGCCAGGCTGAAACAGAGGCTGTGTTCTGGAAGGAGAACGACGACCTGCCCCCTCTTGATGCAAGCTACAGTGAGCCGCCAAACAAACCCAAGGCCGCGAGGGTTAAGCCAAAGCCTCTGGATGAAAGTCTGATTTCCATCCAGGAAAGGCTGGCGGATAAATTCGGCGTCAAGGTCAAGGTGGCTGGAAATCCGGACAAGGGCCGCGTAACCTTCCAGTTTTCAACCCCGGATGAGCTTGAAGCCCTGATCAGCGAACTTGGTCTGAATTCATAGATATTTTAGCTTGTTGATATAAGCCCGCTCATCAGCCGCAGTCTGTGGCGATCAGGCGGGGAGCGTGAGCGCAGGAAATAATCGATGTTGTTGCTGACATTGTTGAGGTTTAAGGCTTATCCCAACAATTTAGAAGGATAATCAGGTTAAAGATGGTTGAAGATGTTTCAAGGCTAGCTGGTAAGGGTGTGATGATCATTGGCGACATCATGCTTGATCATTACGTTGTCGGCGAGGTCGGTCGAATTTCACCTGAAGCGCCCGTGCCGGTCGTTCGCGTGTCCAGCGAGGACTACCGCCTGGGCGGAGCCGGAAACGTGGCCAGGAACGTGGTGGCCCTAGGCGGAGCACCGGTTCTGGTCAGCCCCATCGGCGATGACGATGACGGAATCAAGGTCTCGGAACTTTGCGGCGAGTGCGGTTTCAAGGCTGAACTTGTTGCCGTTAAGAACCGTCCGACCACCAGGAAAACCAGAATAATCGCACATAATCAGCAGGTAGTCCGTGTTGATCGTGAAAGTTCAAAATTCCTGGATGGTTCGACCATCGACAGGATCATGGATTACTTGTCCAGGGAGATGCCCCGGTATGGGGTGGTGATCTTGTCTGATTATGGAAAGGGCCTGATATCCACAAACTTTATGGATAGATTCAATGCTTTGATCAAGACACTTGATGATCGTCCGATGATTTTGGTTGATCCCAAAACAAGGAACTATGATCATTACGTGGGTGTGGATCTGCTCACTCCCAACAGCAAGGAGGCCGGGGAGGGCGCAGGCATTGAAGTGACTGATCAGGATTCGATCATTCAGGCCGGAAAGGCGCTCTTTGAGAGGCTTTCATGCCGAAATCTTTTGATCACGCTGGGTTCGGGCGGTATGGCCCTGTTCAATGGACCCGGCAACATAAGCCACATCCCCACTGTCGCCCGCAAGGTCTATGACGTGACGGGCGCCGGGGATACCGTCATCGCAACCCTGGCCCTGGGCCTGGCCGCAGGCCACGACTTGCTCAAGGCCTGCGTTTTGGCCAACCATGCCGCAGGAATCGTGGTTGCCCAGATTGGGGCCGCCACGGCCTCGCCCGAGGCTCTCAGTGATGCTTTCGAGCAGGGAGAAGGCGTTGAGATAAGCGCGTGGTGATCGCAATAGACCCCACGGGCAACTGGAGCTAGGCAACCAAGAATCATGACAATGAAAAAGCAGCTGTTTCTGTTTGTTCTCTTTATTATTTCCACGACACAGGCAGCTTACGCCTTGACGCCTTCAGTCAGTCTGGAGACTAGGCTTGAGGAACAAGTCGCCAAGAGGCTGGCCGAACTTTCAGCCATATACGAGCCGCCGACACCCAACCTTGCCGGGCGGTTTTATTACATACTGGCGCCCTCCTTGGTCCACGCACCGGTTGATGATCATGTTCTTCTCGTTACCGGCAAACCTGATGATCATATCGTTCTTTATGATGACAATACGCTCCGGCATTGTTTCTCGGGCGACTGCCGAGACCTGATGATCACACAGCAGCAACCTGTATCAAGCGTAGCCTATTCCCCATATTCGAAAATTGTGTGCTGCTGGACTGACCAGGGCAAAACGGTTCAAGTCTACAACCTTGAAGGCCGTGATCTTGAGCTTTTGTCCAGCTGGAATGTTCAAGCGCCCGTGGTTCTGTCGGCTATGTCCGCTGACGGCAGCCTCCTGGCGGCCGTGGGCGACGACGATTCGTTGATGATCGGAATGCCCGGCGAACTACTTGTCCAGGTGACCCGCTTGGCGCAGCGTCCTCTGGCCATGGGCTTCAGCCCCCTGGGCAGCGTGATCATAAGCGTTGATGCAAACGGTCGGGTGATTGTCAGGCGCATTTCAGACAACTCGCCCGTCGACGAATACCTGTTGCCCCGGGGACCTTTCAGCGCAGCAACTTTTTCCGGCGAGCTTCTTTTTTTGACTAGGACCTCCGACATCGGCATGGTCTGGGACTTGCCGAACCAACGCCAATTGTCAATCGAAGACCCAGAAGACCTGGAGAGGATCAACAGTCAGGGTGCATCCTTTGTTTCGGCACATGACGGACGGCGTTACATCAATTCGGCAGCTCCTGTGCCGGCTGTCCGGAAGGTTATGAATGCGGTTGATTTTTTGGTTTACCATTCCGTGCAGGAATCCGCAGTCAAGGTATTGGATTGCGATGGCCAGGTTCGTTACTACGGTTCCAATCACGGCAACCCGCTGCCGCAGATTTTTGCCAGCGACTGGAAGCTGATTGATCCTGTGAATGGACTGATAACTTTGACTAATTTCAAGTCGTACGTTTTGTATGACGTTATATTCAGCACCGCCGGGCTGGATCTCGTTTGCCGAAGCTTGCCGGGAAAGGGCTATTATCTTTGGTGGCGTCCGGCCAGCGAACATGTTGGTGAAGCTTTCCTGAAAGGAAGGCTGCCCAGGCGTACCGGATTTGACAGCCCCGATAAGCTTGAGTGGTATTATTTTGACAAATGAATGATCAAGAGTTGAGCGCAAACAGCCTCTTTACCTTGAAGCCCCATTTCGTCTATTGTTGATTAAATGAGCAAATACCCGAGCCCAGTTAGCCGGAGGACAAGATGGTCAAGAAGAACACTGCGCCGAAGATCGATTTAACCATAGACAGTCTCGGACCCGCGAAAGTTTCCACACCGCTGACGCGTAGCGAATACGCTCCTGACAAAAAACGGCTCAACCTGTGCCTTTCTCCGGAAGAGCTGGAAGACTTGTCCGATGAGACCTGCCTTTCCTTTGAAAAGGCCGGGCCTCGGGAAAAGATTTTTTTCGATTCTTCCAAAACAAAGTGCGCCATCGTGACCTGCGGCGGCCTTTGCCCCGGCATCAACGATGTCATACGGGCCATAGTCATGGAGGCCCACTTCAATTACAACGTACAGACAATTTTTGGAATTAGGTACGGATTGCAGGGTTTTATACCGGATTATGGTCATGACGTGATCGAGTTGACGCCTGAAAACGTGGCTGGGATACACCAGTTCGGAGGAACAATCCTGGGTTCTTCCAGGGGACCGCAGCCCCCCGAGGACATTGTCGACGCCCTGGAGCGCATGAATGTAAACGCCCTGTTCATGATCGGCGGCGACGGCACCATGAAGGCCGCTGAAAAGGTGAACAAGGAAATAGCCAAGCGCGGAGTGAAGATTTCTGTCATCGGAGTCCCCAAGACCATTGACAACGACATAAATTTTGTAACCAAGTCCTTCGGCTTCGACACTGCCGTGGAAAAGGCGGCTGAAGCGATACTCAGCGCCCATGTGGAAGCAACCGGGGCTTACAACGGCGTGGGCCTTGTCAAGCTCATGGGCCGTGAATCCGGATTCATCGCCGCCCAGGCGACGCTGGCCCTCAAGGACGTGAACTTCGTGCTTGTGCCGGAATGCGAGTTTTCCCTTACCGGAGAAAACGGCCTGTTGCCGGCCCTTGAACAGCGCCTTTTGCAGCGCAAGCACGCCGTCATAGTCTGCGCCGAGGGCGCTGGACAGCGCATGTGTGAAAATTCAGGGAAAAAGGACGCCTCGGGCAATCCGGTTCTCTGCGATGTCTGCAGCCTGCTCATCAGGGAGATCAAGGAATACTTCAAGGCCAAAAATATGGAAGTGACCCTGAAGTTCATAGACCCCAGCTACATAATAAGGTCGGTCAAGGCCAATTCCAACGACAGGGTCTACTGCGGCTTTCTGGGGCAGAACGCCGTGCACGCCGCCATGGCCGGGAAGACTGGCATGGTGGTCAGCAAGATTCAGTCTCGCTACGTGCACCTGCCACTGGGCGTGGTCATCAAGAAAAGAAGGAAGTTGAACACAAAGTCCGATTACTGGCGCTCGGTCATGGAGACCACGGGCCAGGAACAGGAACGCGAAACCTAGCCAACGCAGGCCCGGAAAAGGCGGACTCGTTTTGTAGGGTTTTTGTGATCCTTAAAGGCGGTAGGACGGGCCTGGCCGGAGTTTCTTTCCCTTCCGGCCCAAAACAGGAGGAGACATGGACCTGTTGAACATTTCGTCCCTTACGGATTTTTTCATGTGGTGCACCATCCTGAACGGGGCCATTCTTGTTTTCTGGGCCTTGATGTGCAGGGTCTTCCCAGATTTGGTCTATCGGATCCAGTCCGGGTGGATTGATCTTCCACGCGAGACATTCAACGTGGTCATCTATTCCTTTCTTGGTTTTTTCAAAATCCTTTTTTTGGTTTTCAACCTCATTCCCTTTCTGGCCCTGAGCCTCATGTAAAAAAAAGGGGAGCCCTAAAGACTCCCCTTAAACACAATCGCTGAAAATTCTATTTGTTGTCGCCCACCGCCAGCCTTTCCCTGACGTGTTCGTCCGCGCCGTCCTCGGCCTCGACCTTTTCCGCAAGGGCCATGGAGAGGAGCAGCAAAAGCTCGTCGGTTATCAAATCCATTGTCACGGAACCGTTGGAAACCAGACAGCGCTCCTGCTTTTCCTGGATGGTGTAGGCCCTTCTCTCACGAGTGTGGCCGACAGCGGATATCACGCTGTAGGCGGACTTGCCCTCGTCGGACTTATATACTTTCTCCACGGTGAGCTTGCCGTTGAGATTGTTGAAGTGCATGTCTTCTGCGGCCAGCTGTCCCGTGAAGTTGACGTCTTCGCCAAAATCATTGGGCAGGGTTACGTTTTGTACCCACTCCGAAGCCTGGTTTTGTTCAAGGCTACGTTTTCCAGCCATGACTACTCCTTGTCGATGGGCAGATAAAACTGCCCCGGTCCATTTGATTTTGCCACCTTTTTCCCCACCGGTCTTTTCAGTCCTTCCTCAATGTATTCGGTAAGAGCCGATTCCGGTATCCGCCACTGGCTGCCGATCTTGACCGCCTTGATTTCACCGCCCGTGATCAGCCTGTAGGCTGTCCTGGCATGAACCCTTAGCGCGTCGGCAACTTCTTGCACCGTGTACAGAGTTGGTGTCCTGTGGTTATCAGACATACTCCCCGCTATATCACAGTGTGTTCTTAGATTCATTACATGTCATAGTTTGTCAAAGATTGTCAAAGAAATTCAAAAAAATTTACTCCAGTTCATCACTGATCAACATTTGCGTGTTGAAAATGCAATAACTTAGCCTAGTTGAACACTAAAAACCAGTTAAATTTTATAGTGTGCCGGAACAATGAGTTGGGCGATCAAAACTCGCCGTCCGCCAGGTTGACCCAATTTCCATTGAAACCGTAGCAGAGGTAAATGGTGAATTCTCGTGCGGGTTTTCCATTGAATGTCGTCTGGACGAGAATGGGTTCGCCGACCCGCTCGAACATGGTCTCGGGGTCAAAGTCCACAGAACCCTTGAAATTTTTGCGAACGTAGATGGCGTCCCAGCCCTTTTTGTCCTCCGGACCGGGCCAGAGATCGTATTGGTTCATGCGGCGATGGTGGGTCCATGCGCAGTAGGCCTGCGGCTGGCCGGGTATGTAGAAGGAAAGGGCGGAGGTGATGTCGTAGACATCGCTGAAAAAGAAAACCTTCTGCGGGTTCTGGAAGTCATTGTTTCTGTGCTGGTCGATAGTCCGGCCAAGATCATCCCAGCCCTTGAGGCGCTGATAGGGGTCCACGGTGTTCAGGCCGTTGACGACGTTGCTGTTGATCCAAGCGGACGCGGGCCACATGTCGTGAATGGGCTTGATGTCGGCAGGCAGAAACTGCAGCGTGTGCAGGGCGGCAAAAACAAAGACGGCCAGCCCGGCCCAAAGACGAACAGGCCTTTTGGCGGAGGCCGTTTTTTCATCGGAAAGGTAGAGGGCGGCCAGGATGGTTCCGCCGACCCAGAGAACCAGGGTCCAGTTGGCGTACATCTTGGTGTGCATGGCCCAGAACAGGTAAAACAGGGCAAGAGGCAGAAAGGTCGAAATTCCGGCAAGGTAGCAGCGTGCGCATTCCTTGTTTTCCGTCATGGAAGAAGCGATTTTGCCTTTTCGGAAAAGCCTTGCCCCGGCAAGGGTGCCGGCCGCCATGTAATAAATCCACCAGGGCATGGCCACGCCTAGCTGCGAAAAAACGAACTCAGGAAAGCGGTGCAACTGAAAAAAAGCATTGGCCTTTTTCCCGGAAACGCCCACAAGATGGGTTACGTGTTTGAATCCCACCCAGTCGTTCTGCATGTTCCATATCAGTGTGGGCAAAACGCCCAGGAAAAGGCCCGCCAGGATCGCGGAAACCAGTTTCGAGGTGTACCCCCTGGGCGCGAGACTTTTGGCCCTTAGAAGCAAAATATGGACAAGGGCCAGGGGGATGAACGCCGCCATCATGTACTTGGCCAGATAGCCAAGAGCCAGGCAGAGGGCGAGCAGGACAAAGGGCAGAGTGGGAGCGCTTCCGTCGCTGCGCGGTTTGGATCCGGCGTAAAGGCAGAAGATTGCCGTGGTCCAAAACAGAAGCAAGGGGTTGTCAGTGGTCATGACCAGCCCCATCAGGCAGAACAGGGGCAGGGAATTGAAGATCACGAGTCCCCAAATGCCGGCCTTGGGCCTGTTCATCACCCTTGCCAGCCCGATCCAGAGCACCAGTTGGGTAAAAAAGGAACCAAGCACTGAGCCGAAACGAACGCCAAGTTCGTTGTTGCCGAATATATCGGTCCAGAAGCGAATAATCAGGGCGATGAGCGGCCCTTTTGAATAATAGGAAAGCTGCAGCCGGCGCGACCAGTCCCAGTACTGGGCCTCGTCCTGAACAAGGTTGACCTGGACGGATGCAACAAACCACAACCTTACGAGTGTGGTGGCGGCGATAATGCCGAAGGCCAGCAACCAGGCCTGCCTGCCGTCGGTGCGGATTATATCGGTCTGGTGCATCTAACTGCCTTTGTTGGACTTGTTAACGTAATGAAGCCTGCTTCAAAAACCCTTGGTCAATGATCCAGCGAGAGAGAACACGATCGAAAAGCTCGTTTGCATAGCCGTTGGCATGAGTATCTTCAACAGTCACCCACAACAAAGACGGGTCTTGGTCCGCGATGTGCGGAAGAAAGTCGAGATAGGGGATGGCGTTGATCCTGGCCTGCTCCTGAATTTTCCTGTTTACTTCGGGAAAGGGGTAGTCCTTGAGCTGGTGAAGTTCGGGCTGGTTGGCGATGAGCAGGAGGACATTGTTTTCGCGGCAATAATCTGCCAAGCGCTTGATTGAACCCTTGGTCTTTTCCCATCCGGGTGACCCGTCGCGGTATAGGTTGCGGTAGTAGTCGCGCCAGTCCTGACTGGCCTGGAACATGCGCAGGGCCTTGTCCACACGGCCCGAGAGAAAAGCTATGACCATTGATTTGTTGACCAGAAACGAAACCTTGCGCTTTGGAGTGGGCTCGCCGTCGTTGATGAAATAATTGAGAATGACAATGTCCGGATCGTACTTGAAACCCTTGGTCAGGAAGTATTCGGTTTCCTGGGAAGTGTTGTAGTTGCCTACCCCGGTGTTGATCACTTCCACCGGTAATGCGGGGTCGGCGGCGTTCAACGACTTTTCCAGTCTGCGGGACAGGGTCTCTTCCTGGGCGACGCCCCAGCCAAAGGTCAGGGAATCACCAAGCATCAGTATGCGGATGGTTCCGTCGGGCTTGTCAAGCTCGTGTTCCACATCTCGAAGGCCATGGGAGTTGATGACCACATCCACGCCCATGAAGTGTCCGCCTGTGCCGGGTGTGTGCTCATGGCCGATCTCGGGGTTCTCGGACACCTTTTTTACTTCGGTGGCGTATTTCCACATCTCCAGATCGAAATCCAACCCGGAAAAAAAGAGTCCGGATCTCAGCGAAATTTCCAGCAAGAGGAATATGCCTGCCAATACGATGAGTACCAAAACCATTCCGCCTGCAAAGCTGGTCCTGGTGGGGGTGCTTTTTAAATTTGTCATTGAAATTTGAGCTTAATCGATCAGCTTGTTTACGTGTTCCCTCAAAATATCAAAAGCCGTGCGCTGAAACGAGACATTGTAGTGGTCGTCGCAGACAAAGTAGTAGTCCTTGAAGTCGCCGCCCTTATCATACATCGGCTCAAGCAGGTCAACATAGTCGAAGCCCGTCTGTCTGCCCAGTTCCCCGAGCCTTTTTGCCAAAGGGGTTTCGCCTCCATCGTAACGAAGAAAGTCCCGGTAGTTGGGAACGGTAAAGACCAGCGCCTTGCGCCCCTGAGCCTCCTTGACAATCTGTTCAAGGGTGTAGCGCATGATCTGAAACTCATCTTCCTTGAAATCGTAGTAGCCGGAATAGGGCTTTTCAGGCTTCTGGTCAATTTCAACGAGCCATTTGGGCTTGAACTGGGAAATGTTATAAGTGCCGAATACATAGCGTATAATCTTGTATGTGTAGCTGAAATCCCTGAGCGTAAAGTCGAAACTCTTAAGGAGTTGGAAGGGCCTGCTCCGGGATTCGAGTTTCTCCTTGAAATAGGTGAGGTTGTAGTCCGGGTATGTTCCGGTCAGGTAGGGGCGATAGCGGTCGGCGAGAACCTCCCTGCCGTATTCCAGGTCGTTGTCCTTGAAATCGTTTTTGGGGATGATGGCAATAATTACGGCGTCGTGGTCGAAATCCTTGGCAAAGTGCTTGTACTGCTGCCAGTACTGTATGGTTCCGAATGATCCCGCCGTGCCGAAATTCAAGTATTCGCGTCCATCGGCGACCTCGAACATGTTGGTCAGCCTGTCCGGAAGCTCGAGTCCCCAACCCTCGATAAAGGAGTCGCCAAGAACAACCACCCGCTTCTTGTCCGACTTGATCTGCCTTTCAACGTCGCGCATGCCAAGGGAGTTGGCTTCGTAGACAACGGTGAAGCAGGCCTTGTTGTGCACGTATTTGGAGTGCGGCTTGTGCCAGACGCCGAAATGCTCGTCCATGTCCACCCAGAACTTGGAGCTGGCGTTGACAAGGGTGTAGGCAGGCAACGGAATGTTTTTGTTGAAGAATCTGACATAAACAAAGCTTGCGCCTTCAAGGCAGACGACCAGGATGAGCAGAAACATAAAAAAACTTTTAATGAATTTCATGGCGGTGCAATCATACTCCCTGAGACATGAAGCCGGAAAAGGGGTCTTCCTTGCGGGCGCAGATGATGACATCCTTGCCCAGAAAGACAGGTTTTGTGGTAACGGCCTTTGCAATGTACCTGTTGTAGGCCCTGTCCTCGACGCTGAGCTTTTCAAATTCTTCGGCCTTTTTTTTGTAGCACAACAAGTAATACAGGGTAACCAACCTGAAAAAAGGCAGAAAAGGCAGAAAAATGTAGTCGCTGGCCTGGATTTCACTGGTCGATTCGGCGAGCACATTGAACCCTGTCTTGCGCAGGTAGTAGTCCATTTCTGGGTAGCCGATGAGATTGATGTGCGAACGTCCCACGGGGTAGCGCAAATTGATGGGCGATTTCATGCCCCGGTAGAAGCAGGTCATGAAATGATAGAACCGTGAACGAATCTGCAGGCGGTTGGGAAAAGTTAGTATCAATGTCCCGCCGTCCTTGAGGCAGCGGTTGAACTCTCTCAGCGTGTGGGCAGTGGACTCAACATGCTCTATCACCTCGCGGCAGATGATGACATCGAAGGTGTTGTCTTCGAAAGGCAGCGGCTCGTTGAGGTTGGCTCCGTATTCCTTGATGTCCTTGGGCAGTCCTTGGGGATTCTTGGGATTGAAGTTTGAGATGACCACCTTGTGGCCTGAATGATAAAGTTCCGAAGCAAGTTGCGCCTGTCCGGCGCTGGCCTCGTAAATATGTTGGGGGCCAGCGGGCAGAAAGGATTTGATGATGTCGTCCTTCCAGATATCACGCCTGTGTTTACGAACGGTGTTACCATTCACTGTGATGTTTCGGTAATGGCTCATACGTTGCCCTGTTTATTTTTGTTGGAAATCCATGGGAAATGCCGCAGTCCGGCTTCTACCCGTCAATGGCTGGTATTGCAAGTCTAGGAGTGGGTTGGTGCGGGTTCGGTGGGTTGAAATTCATCCAGGTCCGGCTCGTCGGAAACAACATCCAAAAGAACCAGGGCGGAGTCATCCAAGTCTTCGTTCAAATTGGTTATTACGCGACCAATGAACTTGATCAGCATGCCTTTTTCAACCGGGTTTATGCCGAGGAGGGCCGTTTCCTCTAGTTCCTTTTCGGCTAGGCTGAGGGGTTGTTCAAGCTCAAGTCCTTTTCGGGTAAGCGAATATCTGGATTTTCTGCGGTCTTTTTTGTCTTGGGTCGAGGTGAGCAGACCATCGCGGACCATGCGTGTCAAGGTCGCGGACAGAGTGGGTTGCTCAATGCCCAGAAGAGTGCAGAGCTCGGACTGGCTCAGCTCTGGCTTGGCCCAGAGGTGTTTTAAAATTCGAAATTGTGCTGGAGAAACAAGGTGTTGCTCAAGCCTGCTGCGCAAGGCCTGTTCTGAATTACGTTCCATTTTCCAGACCAATTGCAAGAATCTGTAGAATTTATCGGTAGGCTTATTCATTATGTAAAGTTGGTTAAGTAATTATATATGGCTGGCTATGTTAATAAATAGCTAGCTATAAATTGTCAAGCAAATATGAATTATCAAGAAATTGTTTTGAAATTAAAATTAGTTTTGAAACTTGTTGACAGGTTTTGACGGGCAACATAGCCCTGAGCATTATGAAGGAATCATTGAAGATCAGATATAATGAGTCCGGTGGATACCGGGAAGTGTTGAGGATTGGGCTACCGCTTGTCGCCAGCATGGCCTCGGTCACGGTCATGCAGTTCACGGACAGGCTGTTTCTCAGCAATTATTCGGTCGAGGCCATTTCAGCCTGCGTTCCGGCCGGAATCGCTTTCTTTCTCGCTGTGTCATTTTTTTTCGGAACAGTTGAGTATGTAAGTGTTTTCGTGGCGCAGTATACGGGGTCGTGCAGACATGAGCGCGTAGGTGCGGCTTTGTGGCAGGGAATTATATTTTGCTTTCCCGCTGCGCTTATTCTGACGCTCGTCGCCCTGTTCTCAGAAAGCCTGTTCGCCCTTTCCGGCCACCCGGAAGGTGTTTGGCAAATGGAGGCAAGGTATTACGAAATACTGTCTTTTGGCTCAATTGCGCTCTTGCTCAACATTTGCTTGTCCTGTTTTTTTTCCGGAAGAGGCCTGACCAAGGTGATCATGCTTGCCAACCTCGCCGGCGCGATTGTCAACATTCCGCTTGATTACTGCCTAATCAATGGTATCGGGCCGTTCCCCGAGCTGGGCATTGTGGGCGCGGCGCTGGCTACCGTGGTAGCCTGGGTAGTGATCGCCCTGATATTCGGACTGCTGATATTCACCAGGGAAAACGACAAGCGCTTTGCGGTGTTTCGCTCTATGGGCTTTGACGGGGATTTGTTCGGCAGATTCATGAAGTTCGGGTTCTCAGGCGGGCTGCAGTTTTTCATTGACCTTTTCGCGGTAACATTTTTCGTCATGATGGCCGGGCGATTGGGCGTCGAGGAGTTGGCAGCCACAAACATAGCCTGTTCCATACATTCACTGGTCTTTCTGCCGATGATTGGTTTTACCGTGGCCGCCAGTGTCCTTGTTGGACAGGCTGTGGGTGCGGGCAAGCCGGAACGCGGCAAACGTTCGGTCTTGAACACCACGCACCTGACCCTGGCCTACAGCCTTGTTATGTGCATGTTGTTCGTTCTGGTTCCGGAAATGTTCATCGAGTTGTTTCGGACAAAGGGCGGCGATGCTGAAAGTTTCGAAGCTGTTGTGGACCTGGGGGTTGTAATGCTTCGTTTTGTGGCGATTTTCGGCATCACCGACGGTCTCGCAATCGTTTTTTTCGGAGCGCTCAAGGGTGCGGGGGATGTTATCTTCCCTATGCTGATGATGATTGCAAATTGCGCCCTGATTATGGTCTTGCCAATGTTGCTTGGTGAATACCTTGGAATTGTGGATATTTATTTCGTCTGGATCTGCCTTACCGCCTATGCGGTCATGTTGGCTCTGCTCTTTGCCCTGCGATTCCATTCAGGTCGCTGGATGTCCAAGCGCGTTATTGAAAATGAGTAAGAGGAGTTTTGGGGTTTTGGGCAGACGGTAGAAACCGAAAGAGGGTTGCCATGAACGCAGGCTGTGGATAATCTGCTGATATGTGCGCAAGAGGGTCAAGCGGAGATCAAGGGCTCAAGGCCTGCCTGGCGAAACTGGACAGGGTGGTGGTGGCCCTGTCGGGAGGGGTGGATTCTTCCCTTGTGGCCTGGAGCGCTTATAAAACGTTGGGGAACAAGGCCAGGGCCGTCACCGTTCGCACCGAGTTCACCAGCTACAGCCAGATGCAAAAAGCACGGTCTATCGTTCGCAGGCTGGGAATCAGGCACGAGGTCCGGTCCCTTGATCTGCTGCACGACGAGGCACTGTCTGATAATGGAAACGAGCGTTGTTATTTCTGTAAAAAAGCGCTGATGGGCGAGATTCTTGGTCAAGCGGACAAGAATGAAACCGTTTTGGACGGCACCAATGCCGATGACGACAAGAATAGGCCGGGGCGCAGGGCGTTGAGCGAATTGGGTGTGGTTTCTCCCCTTGAAATGTGCGGGCTTGGCAAAACAATGATCAGGTCGCTTTCCAGGGCTCGGGGGCTGGCGAACTGGGATGAGCCGTCCGACTCCTGTCTGGCCACAAGGGTGCCTTTGATGGAGAAGATAACCGCCAGAAAATTGCGGATGATCGAGGAGATGGAAGATTTTTTGCGAAGCCTTGGCCTTTCCGATCTGCGCGCCAGGTGCTGTTCGGCCCAAAGGGATAATGATCTGAAGGTGATCGTGGAAACGCCTAGGGAACAAAGAGTTGAGTGTGAGCATGTCGATGGCGCGATCAGGCGCATGGCCTCTCTGGTTGGCTTCTCTGAACTTGAATACGGAGACAGGCGATAGTGAATTTGGATCATCTTCTTGATCAATTCGTGAGCGGAAAGATGTCTCGCGAAGAACTGAAACGCCACCTTGCCAGGGCGCCGTTTCAGGAGCTTGATTCGGCCAAATTGGACCACCATCGCTTGGTGCGCACCAATCATCCCGAGGTGGTGTTCTGCCAGGGCAAGACACCGGAGCAGGTCAGGGAAATATTCCGGGCCATGCTCAAGGAGTATTCCCGGGTGCTCGGCACCAGGGCCGATGAAGAGCATTGCCGGGCGTTGGAGGATGTTCAAGGGATTGAATATGATCCGGTCTCCAGGCTTTTGACTTGCGGCAGAACCGGAGTTGGAAAAAAAGGCCTTGTTGCCGTGGTCAGCGCGGGAACCTCGGATCTGCCTGTGGCCGAGGAGGCCGCCCAGACTGCGGAATACTTGGGCAGCAAGGTTTTTAGGCATTATGATTGCGGAGCGGCCGGCATCCATCGCCTGCTTTCCGCTCTTGATGAAATCGCCTCAGCCAAGGCGATCATAACGGTTGCGGGCATGGAAGGCGCGCTGGCCACTGTGGTCAGCGGCATGGTCTCCCCCCCGGTGATCGCCGTCCCCACCAGCATCGGCTACGGAGCCAGCTTTGAAGGGCTTGCGGCGTTGCTGAGCATGATGAATTGCTGCGCTCCCGGTGTTTCCGTGGTGAACATCGACAACGGGTTCGGAGCGGGCTATCTCGCGCACGTGATCAACGCCCAGAGCCGGTGAAGGGTGGTGAGCGTGTGGTCAAGGACAGGCGGATGAGCCCGGCACAGAAAAGGACACTTTACCTCGACCTGAGCACTGGCGTGAGCGGGGACATGCTTTTGGCCGCACTATCCTCCGCAAGCGGACTTTCTTCAACCCTCATCAACAATCTACAACTTCTTAACTTCGATTCCTTTGAATTGCGCTTGGGCAAAGCCAGGGTCGGCGGAATAGTCACCAGCCGCGCCGAAATTGTTCAAAAAAGCAATCAGCCCTTAAGGCATCTTTCTGATCTTCTCAAAATACTAGATAAAAGCAGTCTTGAAAAGAACATCAAGGACGAATCCGAGCAAGTGCTGCGCCTCCTTGGAGAGGCGGAGGCAAAGGTGCATGGGATTGAACTTGAAAAGGTCCATTTCCACGAGATTGGGGCCGTGGACACCATTGTGGACATTGTCGGCGTGATCTGGCTGGCCAGGAACATGAACGTTCAAAGGATCATCTGCTCCCCGGTCAACCTGGGTTCCGGTTTCGTGCAGATCGCCCATGGCCTCTTGCCCGTTCCGGCCCCGGCCTGCGCTGAACTTTCAAAGGGAATGCGCGTTTTTTCCACTGACATGGGAATGGAGGCCGCCACGCCCACCGGGCTGGCCCTTGTTAAACATCTTGCCGACGAGTATTCTTTCATGCCTGCATGCGAGGTGGAGCGGGTGGGCTATGGTTCCGGTTCCAGGTCTACGGATGAAAGGCCCAGCTACGTGCGGGCCTTTCTGATTCGAGAGGTGAAGAATGACTCATGATTGTCAGGTGGTCGTGGCCAGACACAGGGAGAATCTCGACTGGATTTGGCGGCTGCCGTTTCATTCCCTGGTCTACAACAAGGGCGGCGACGATCTCCCGCGTTCCATCTCCCTGCCGAATGTCGGGCGCGAAGCCCATACCTACCTGACCCACATCGTCAAAACCTATCCTGTTTTCCCGACATGGAATGTGTTCATACAGGGCGACCCGTTTTTTCATCTGACCGAGGACGGAAAGGCCGGAGTTGACGAACTTACGGATCTGATCAGGGATTGCATGGAACGGAACGTTAATTTTCAGGGGCTGGCCTGGTTTCGGCTGAAATGCGACGGCCTTGGGCGGCCGCACTCCATGTGCGATCCGGATAAAAAGGGCCGGTGGGCCGGATGGGGAAAGGATATTCCTGTGGCTTCAGTCTTTGAAAGACTGTTTCCAGCCTCGGCCCCTAAAGAGTTCATTGCCAGGGGATCCACAGGCAATTTTTTTGTTTCGGGGCGCAGAATTCTTACCCGACCGCGGGAGTTCTACGAATACGCCCTGACCCTTGTTGAAAATGACCCGGAGGATCGGCTTAACACGGGGCATGCCTTTGAGCGGCTTTGGCAGCTGATTTTCAACGGAAACATGGTTTTGAACCGCAAAAAAGAAGAATATAGCGTACTATAATCATGTTTTTAAACCTAAAAATTGCCATAGCGTCACTTGCAGTGCACAAGATGAGGGCGATATTGGCCATGCTGGGCGTCTTCCTGGGGGCCTTGGCCTTTACCGGGGTGCAAAGCGCCTCACTGGTCATGGTCAAGAGCGCGGAAGTCGAAACCGAGAAACTGGGCCCGAACCTCTTTGCCGCTGTGAGCGGTCAAATCAGGTTCAGGCGTAGTGGAGGCGTGCGGGCCAGGGGTCTGACCACGACCTTTACAGTCTCGGACGCCAGAGCCCTTATCCGCGGGGTTCCGTCGGTCAGCGAGGGGACGCCGTTCATCACCAGCAGCATGCCTGTTCGCTGGGGCGGTACCACCGTCACCAGTGAACTTGTGGCCGCTTGGCCGTCATATGAGCGAGTTCGAAACTTTCATCCGGACATAGGCAGGTTTTTCACTGATAAAGAAGAGGCAGAAAGGGCCAAGGTCTGTGTCCTTGGGAGAAAGATAGCTGAAAGGCTGTTCAAGAATCCGGAAGACGCGGTGGGCAAAACCGTGAACATGTACCGTGCGGGGTTCAAGGTTCTTGGAGTGATGGAGGCCAAAGGGCGGGACATTACCGGCAGCGACCAGGATGAAGTGGTTTTGATGCCGCTTTCGACCTTCATGCGTCGAGCCTCCAATCAGGACTGGGTCACCGGCGCCTTTATGACCATGTCCAAGAATGCGGATATTTCAGCGGCCAAGGCGGCCACGGAAAGCATTCTTCGGAAGCGGCATAAGATTCTGCCCGGCGAAAAGGACGATTTCAGCACGCTGACCCCCAAGGACGCAATCCAGCTTCAAACCCAGGCCATTGATCTGGTGCACACGCTGGGACTGATAACCTCCAGCGTATCCTTTGCCGTGGGGGGCATGGGCATTCTGTCGATAATGGTGCTCATGGTCAGGGCCAGACGCATGGAAATCGGCATTCGCAGAGCCGTTGGAGGCCGGCGAAAAGACATTGTCGGCCAGTTCATAATGGAGGCCGGAGTCATGTCGGCCTCGGGCGGTCTTCTTGGCGTTGCGGCCAGCATCGGCCTTGTTGCACTTGTTTGCCATTTTGGAGCGTTTCCCTTTGTCCTTGATCCGCTGATCGTCGTGGGAACCCTTCTGGCTTCGGCCCTGCTCGGTGTCGTGGCTGGTTCCTATCCCGCTTGGCAGGCGGCCCGCATTGAAATCCTCGATGTCCTGAAAGTCTGACTTGCTCTTGTCCGGCAATCAGCCTTGAATTTTAGTGAACAGTGTTTACTTATATTTGAAGTTCTGTTAGCAAGCAGCCATGGTCAGCCAAAATAGGCCGAGAAGAAGCAGGGCGGTGATGCGCAGGCTGATTCTTGACGCAGCAAAAGCCCTTTTTGTTGACAAGGGATACAAGAACGTCTCGGTTCGCAACATTGCAGCCAGGATCGGCTGCAGCCCCGCCGCTTTGTACCGCCATTTCAGCAGCAAGATGGAGATACTCATGGTCCTTAGAAACGAGGGCTTTGAGAGTCTTTTTTGCTGGCAGAACTCCCTGAAGACGGAAATCAAAACTCCCCTTGAGCGACTGCAGGCCGGCGGCCTTCGGTACGTGCAATTTGCAGCGGATAATCCCGAGTATTACGATCTAATGTTCATTCATGGTCCAATTAGCGCGGGCGATGTGGACTCCAATGGTCCTCCGAAGCGAAGCTACGACAACCTGAAACAAACCGTCACTGAATGCCTGGCGACCGGCCGTTTCGGAGACACCGACATCGAGGTGGCCACCGTCACTTTCTGGAGCATGGTGCACGGCTTGGCCAGCCTGCGAAACTCGGGCCGACTGGGCAAGTGTACGGAAGGCGATTTGACTGAACTTATCAGGCAAGTGATTGTTTTTTCGTTGCGTCCAGCCATGGGAAGCGAGAATGACAGGCAAAAAGCGGAGTAATACATAATGTCATACAAAACAATCTTGAACAGAGAATTTCTTCGAAGAAAGGTTTTTGGAAAAGAGTTGCGGGACAAGTGGATATGGCTCCCCAGTGTGGCTGTGGTTGTGGTGGTGCTGGCCCTTGTTGCCGGGATTCAGTTCGGTTCCGGGTCCGATGCCATCGAAATTAAGAGTGGAGCTTATGAATTTTCAACCCTGGGCAACAGGGGCGAATTGGAAGAAATCGCTGCGGACCAGGAATTGCGGCCCCAGTCCAATGCGGGGCTGTACAATCTTGAAAGTCCGTTGTTCATCGCAAAACCGGCGGCCCGAACCTTGTCCCTGACCGGGTTCACTCGGGCCAGGACCACCATGACCCTGGTTGCGGAAGAGTCTGGACGCTGCATGGAAGTCCTTGCCGACATCGGTGAGGAAATAGGTCCGGATGGTGTCTTTGCCAAACTGGACCCCACGTTCATTCAACTCGACTTGGATAGAAATCGAGCGGAGCAGACCAGGCTGAACAGCGATGTGCGTTTTCACTCAAAGGAAATGCAGCGCTACAAGAAACTTGTGAAGGGAGAGACGGCGGCGCAGACAGCGCTGGACAGTCGAGTAAAGGAGCTCACGAGCGCCAGGCAGCAGCTGGAAGTGTTGAAGGTGGAGGAAAAAAGGCTGCTTGAGCGTTTGGATCGGCTGCTGCTCAAAGCCCCTGCGGGCTGGAAGGTGTCGAGCCGCAACCTGGAGGCGGGGGAATGGATTGTGGCCGGTACGGCAGTGGCGGACCTGGGAAGGTTCGATGTCTTGCTGGTGCCATATGCGCTTACAAATTCAGAATTGTCGGCACTTCGGGATTTCGGTGAGAATCTAAAGCTGTACCTGCCGGAAGCCCAGGCCGAAGCCCAGGCCAGAATTGCGCGCATCGCCCCGGATTTCGATCCGGAAACAAGAAAGATCATGGTCGACCTGGAAGTGGTCGACGGCGACTTCGTCTTCAGGGGCGGCCTTCGCACGGTGTTGAACATCCCCCTGCCCGATCCCGGCGGATCCGTGCTGGCTCCGATCAACAGCCTAATCAAGGCTTATGAAGACTATTTTCTGATCAGGCCGGACGGGAAAAGGGTCAAGGTGCTGGTTCTTGGCGACGGGCCGGAAGGAGCTCACGGACCAACAGCCAGGATTTCCTCGCCGGAGATTTCTGCAGGGCAAAGTTTTTTGCTGAATCCAGTCAAAAGCGCTTCAGACGGGGAAAAGGAAGCCGCAGCCAAGGTGAACTGAAATGAACAACGCTGATCAAGAGTTTGCCGGGACGCCGGAACCCATAAGGAGACTTGTCGGCCTGACCCTGAGGCAGAAGGTTTTTGTAAATTTGATTTTTGTTCTGCTTATGGTGGTGGGCGTCTTCTGCGTGTTCGACCTGCCTGTGGAGCGCTATCCCAACGTCCAGATGGGCAAGGTCGTGATCAGCGGGTTTTTGCCGGGAGCAAGCCCGGAAGATGTCGAGGCCCTGGTAACCAGAAAAATCGAAGATTCCCTGGAAGATCTCGAGAACGTGGAATATGTGAGGTCCCGATCATACCGAGAGCGCTCCACGGTTCTGGTCAAGTTTTTGGACGACACGGACTACGACAGGCAATACGACGAATTGCGCTTCAAGGTCTTGAGCGTCCAGAACGATCTGCCCGACGAAATGGACCCGCCCACCTTCACCAAGATTGACGTAAGCGAATGGCTTCCGGCCATCAGCGTGGAGCTTGTGGGCGACAGGACCAACAGGGCGCTGGTGCTCATGGCCGAGGAAATGAAGCTGCCCCTTGAAACCATACCAGGGGTCAAGGAGGTGAAGATTCAGGGCGAATACACCCGGGAGTTTCATGTGGTGGTCGATCAGGGCAAGATGATGCGCCTGGGCGTAACCTATGAAGACTTGGCCACAGCCCTGCAAAACGCCAACGTGTCCATACCGGCCGGTGACTTTCAGGGGGAAAACGGAGAATACGTGATCGTGGTGGACCAGCGTTTCAGGTCCCGGCAGGAGGTGGCCGGGACAGTGGTGCGCCGTGATCTTGACGGCTCTTTCGTGACTGTTGGAGACGTGCTGTCAAAGGCCGTTGTCTCATACCGCGACCCGTTTCTTAGGTCTTCGGTAAATAGCCGGGATTCTGTACATATAAAGGTGTCCAAGGCGGAACAGGGCAACGCGTTGGAGATTGTTGAGGATGTTACGAAAATCGTGGACGGGTTCAGGCCTGCGCTTAAGCGGGAAGGCGTCGAGGCCGTACTGACCCAGGACCAGCGGGTTTACATCGACGAGTCGATCTCCACTCTGGGCATGAACATGATGGTCGGCATCTTGCTGGTTTCATTGACCATATGGCTGGTCATGGGCCTTAGAAACGCCATGCTGACGACCATAGGGATTCCCTTTTCCTTTCTGGTGACCATGATCATCATGTGGATCACGGACAATTCCCTGAACGAGGTCACCCTGTTTTCGTTTGTGCTGGTTTCAGGAATTATCGTGGACGACGCCATCGTCGTGGTGGAGAATATCTACCGCCATGCCCAGGAGGGCAAGCCCTTGCGCGAGGCTGTGGTGGAGGGCGCCAGCGAGGTTTTTTTGCCTGTGGTTGCGGCGACATCCACAACCGTTGCGGCATTCCTGCCCATGCTGATCATGAGCGGCTCAACCGGAGAGTTCTTTTCCCTGGTGCCCAAGGCCGTTACTTTCGCCATTGCCGCCTCCCTGATCGAGTGCCTGCTTATTCTGCCCTCCCATTTCCTGGATTGGCCCGGAGCCCTCAAGGCCGGAGAAGGAAGACTCAAGGATGGCGGCGAACCAAGGGCGGTGAACTGGTTGCGCGACAAGGCCGAAGCTTCGGTGGTCTGGGCGCTTGGGCACAAGGCCTTATGCCTTTCCTCCGTTTTCGTGGCCTTTGTGCTGGCCCTCGTCATCATGATCGTTTCGGTCATGGGCATAAAACCGCTGATCAATATTCAGTTTTATCCGGATGATTACAACCTGTTTTACGTATCGGTCCAGGGGCCTTCGGCCACGCCAATGGCCAAGACCTCGGACAAGCTTAAGGAAATTTCAGCCCTGATCAACGGGCTGGGGCCGGGCATGTCCAAATCGGCATCGGCCTTGGCCGGAATGAACATGACCGAGGATTATGAAAACATGTACGGCTCGAATCTGGGTTTCATAACCGTCGAGCTGCCAGCAAAGGATGGCCAGAGGTTTCACGACTATCCTGAAAACGATCCCGTGCTTTATCTTGACCACATCCGGGAGCAGTTGGCCGCTTTGGCCGAAGAAGGGTGGAGCTTCAAGGTCTGGCCGGAAAAGACCGGACCGCCAAGTGGCAAGGATGTGAACATCAGGGTTCTAGGCCCTGATCAGGAGTCGGTCGAAAGGTTGAAGAATGAAGTGCTGGGGTTCATTAATAACAGCGAGTCCATCGGACCGCATCTTACGGATTTGGCCGAGGATACGGGCACTCCCAACAGGATATTCAGGTTCAAGCCCGATCCCTACCGCGTATCGGAGTACGGCCTTACCCCCACCCAGGTGGCCGGACTGGCCGGGTCTGTTCTGGATGGAAGGTTTGTGGGCAAGTTCAGGCTGGCGGACGAAGACGTGGATTTGAGGCTGAAGGTGGACTCGGGGCAGATCGTGGACCCGGAGGACGCCCTGTCCATTCCGGTCCTGGAGCATTCCGACGGACCCGTTCGACTTGGCGACCTCTGCACCGTTTCCTCCTACGAAGAACCTGGACGCCTGAACAGGTTCCAGCGGCAGCGCGCCGTGACCCTGACCGCCAACATCAAGGCCGGAGCGCCGGTGTCGGCCACCAGCATCGTCCACGATGTCAAGCTCTTTTACGAGACCGTGCGCCACCAGTTCAAGGGCGCGTCGATCAATTTCGCCGGAGAATATGAGTCCACCCGGAAATCCTACACGTCGCTGATGTACGCTTTCTTCGTCGCCATCATGATTATGTATGTAATCCTGGCGACCCAGTTCAGGTCCTACATCCAGCCGGTGATCATTCTTTCGGCAGTGGTCTTCGCCCTTGTGGGGGTCATCTTCGGAACCTTCGTGACCAGAACGATATTCACGGTGAACAGCTTTATAGCAACAGTGGGAGTGGCCGGGGTGGTGGTCAACGATTCCCTGGTGCTGCTGGATTTCATAAACAAGCTGCATGCGAAGGGCATTTCCAAGACGGAAGCCGTATTGCAGGGCGTGCGCATACGCTTGCGGCCCATTCTTTTGACCACCCTCACGACCACTCTCGGGCTTTTGCCCATGGCCCTTGGAATTCCATACTATTCCAACACGTGGGGGACCATGGCCACGACCTTCGTCACCGGGCTTTGCACGGCGACGGCCCTGACCGTGGTTATAGTTCCGGTGGAATGGCATCTGCTCATGGCCTTGCGCAGTCGGTTTTCCAAGAACAGGTTGCCTTGACGTTGTTTTCAAGAACATGACAATATGCCTATGAGTATAAAGGGATGGTATTTGACGAAGTCTCCATAAATTCAGGAGGGAACAATGCCTGCAGCGAAGAACAAGAAAAAAACCCAGAGTGCCAAGTCCTCTGCCGAGGAAATTGGCAAGAAGGCCTACGGTACGGCCAAGGAGGCCACTGTGAGCGCTTGGGAGGCTGTGAAGGTCGTTTTTTCCGATCCCATGGGGGGGCAGGGCAAGGCCCTGAAGATGCTGGACAAGAAGAGGGCCCTGTCTGCCGGAATTGTTTTCGTCGCGATCTTTGTCCTCTCGTTTTGGCTTTTTTCAAAATCCCTGATGTTTTTGGGCCTGGACTTTTTCATCGACCCGAACAGGGGCGGGGGCCTTTTGGGGCAACATATTCCCAGGCCAGAGCTTTCCTTTGGCGACCATCTCAAGCTGCTGCTCATGGGAGTGGTTCCGCCCACGATCCTTGCCGCCTGCTATTTCGGGCTGGGACGCTGGCTCAAGGAACTTGACCTGGGCGCCGTCGTGTTTGCCTCGGGTCTGGCCCTGCTGCCAATGAGCCTCGCACTGGTGCTCATGTGGGCCCTGGACTTGAACCTGAACCTGCTGTTCGGAGTTCAGTTCTTTGCCATGAGCATGACCCTGCTGCTCATAAACGGTCTTTTGCTGGACGGGCTCAACACCTCGACTAAAAGGGCGTTTTTCCTGACTCCGGCGACCTTGTTGGCAACACTGGCCGTGACCAGGGTTGTGTGGGGTGTGCTCTTCTAGTCGACCCCGAACCATGCCGTTCTCGGCCTTGCCCCGGTTGTGCCTGGGCAGGGCCTTGTTTTGAAAGGCGTCTGGATGTAGCATTACAGGCAACAAGCACGGACATGCACTTGCGCAGATCATAGCCGCGCCAAGGGGGACAAGTGTTTTCAGGAGCCTTTGAAAACGTATGTATTTTCCACATTCTGGACGGCCTGTCCAACGGTCTGTCCCATTATTCCGAAGCCAGCCGCGTCGCCTTGGTCTACGCCATCAATCCTGGTGATCCTCTGAACATATATGATCCGCAAAACCTGCTGCGGGGCCATGAGCCCAAGCTGAAGGAATACTACCTGGACTCGAACGAGTGGCGCATGGAACCCGCTTCGGGCCAGGACGTGGTTTTTCTGGACAGGGAGGAGTACGAGGGTCTCCAGTTGGCGGGCATAATAACATTTGGCGGCCGGTCCGGAACCGTGGCCTACCAGATGTGGTTCACGGAAGAGCATCTCGACATGTGCAGCCACGGGCCGACCATTCGCTGGATGGAATACGCGGTGCGACTCTTTTCCCAGAACTATCGGGTTCAGAATGTGCTGGGAATAGACATAACAGGCTACGCCCTGCAGCAGTGCGCCGTTCACGCCGTGCGCGACCACATTGTGGACGAACGCTCCATGCTTATCGGCCTGGATACCCAACTCAGGATATACCCTATTCTCGACGCCATTCAGGGCATATCACGGACTCGGGAGGAAGGAGCATGGGCGCGCGGGGCACTGGCTTTTGTGGACCCGGCCCAGATAAGGGACATGCGGCTCATGGCCTCTTTTCCCGAGCTTGAAAGGCCGCGTCTGGACAACTTCAAACACGTTCGCAAACTGCTTCAGGCGGCAGAGGGACATGGCCGCATGCTGGTCTCGGACGGCCAGCATATCTGCGGCATCGGCGTCGGCGAGCTGCCTAGTTCCTCCCTTCTGGTGGAGTTTTACGGCGGACACGGTTTTCTCCGGCTTGGAGGAGAACTGGTCTGCAGCTTTTCAGATGGAAGTTTTCACTCCACCAATCGCAAGGCGAACCTCGTGCAGGTTGAAGAGGCCCTTGTGGAGTCGGACATGGACCTGCAGGATCAGCTGACCCTGTTTCAGATAATTACCAAGCTTGTCCACGCCGCTGCGGAACACAAGCACGGCTGTTCGCTGATCATTGATACCAGAAAAATGCCCGTGCGAACTTCCGGGCAATATCTGGTCGAGCCCCTGGATTTGCAGGAAGACAGCTATCTTGATCTGGCCTGCGCCCTTTCAAAGGTCGACGGTGCGCTGCATATCGACAGGAATATCCAGCTCATGGGTTTTGCCTGCCTCATGGACGGGCACAGCGTTCCGGGAGAAAACCGGGGTAGAGGCGCCAGGTTCAACTCCGCCCTCAGATATACTGCGGAAAACGAGGATATCATAGTGGTGGTGGTTTCCTCGGACCGCCCCGTCTCGGTTTTCCAAAGCGGCGTGGAACTAACCGACCTTTGCGAATGGCGTCCGGTGAGCGGCTGTCCGGTTCCGCCGTCCCTCGATGCTTGGATCAAGGACCCCTGGCTCTAGTCCCTGTCTTGGCGTTGACTCCTCCTGACGTGTTGTATAAACGATAGACGTTACCTGTTTTCAGACGACAAGACCCCTGGGATTTTATGATTTCAGGGGTCTTGCGCTTTTGTGGCCGATATCCGGCGCGGCGTTTGAAATAATTGCTGCGGCGAAATCCGCAAGCGCGATGATTGCTCGACAATCAGAATGTTATTGTTTGTTGTGTTTTGTTGTTTTGTGTTTAACAGGTCCAACATGCGGAATAAATCCAAATCAGACAGACGGATTTAAGGTCAATTTCGAGTGGTGCGGGCCGTTGCGCAAAAGCATGACGCGCTTGACGCCGGTGCGGTAATGTTACAGATTTTCAAGGCGCAAGACATGGACCGGCTTCGGGGGCTGGCTCCGCGTTTTTTTGCGGCAGGCGAAGGGTTGAACAGCCGGGGATCATGATCAAGGCGGTGCTCTCATGAGATTTCATTCATTCAGAGTGAGGCTCCTGTTCTGGAGCTGGACGCTGCTCCTGGTGGCTCTGATCCTTTTGTTTCACTATTCCATCAGCTCCGTGGGCGAAAATTTGATCCGGGAAACCGAGGATCAGGCTCGAAACGAACTGAAAGCGGTGGAGTGGATCGCCTCGGAGCATCCGCCATTTGAAGACTCAAGGGAGCTTGACTCTTGGGCCAAGGAACTTGGCAGGCGGCTTGACGTGCGCATTACCTATATCGTCGCAGGGCGCGTGGTGGCGGACACGGATGTGCCCTACTCCGATCTTGCCAGCCTTGACGACCACGGTTCCCGGGCCGAGGTGCTGGAGGCGGCCGGGGGCGGTACCGGTATCAAGCGCAGGAACAGCGCCACCCTGGGCAAGGACATGATCTACATCGCCAAAAAGGTGAATGTGATCAAGGGCGCATCTCCCGGAGTTCTCCGGCTGGCCGTCCCCTTTTCCGACATCAGGGAAAGGTTGACCCGGATGCGCAGCAACTTTCTCTGGCTCTTCATGGGCACCCTTTGTTTTGCCGCCCTGCTCAGCCTGTTTCTCAGTTCGCGCCTCACGGGGTCCATAAGGGCTTTTTCCCGGGCGGCCCAGGACATCGGCCGGGGAGACTACAAGAAAACTCTCAGAAGCTATCCTGGAGGCGAATTCAGGCCCCTGGCCGAAGCCATCAACACCATGGCCGAGAACATTCAGGCCCAGATCAGGACCATCGAGGATCAGAGCGGCCAGCTCAAGGCCATGTTCGAAGGCATGAGCGAGGGAGTAATGGTTCTGGATTCCAGGGGACGGCTCGAATCCTTCAACAAGGCTTTTGACGGAATGTATCCCGTGCCCATGAGCGGAGTGGGCATGACTCCCCTGGAGCTTACCCGGAACCTGGAACTGCAGGATGCCGTGGACGTGCTTTTGTCGGGCGAGGGCAAGCGTGAGAGCGTGAGCATCCAACTGGAACTGCTCGACAAGCGCTTCCTTGATGTCAGCGTGGTGCCTTTTTTGGACGACAAAGGGGTCCGTAAGCTGATTATGGTCTTTCACGACATAACCGCAGTCAAACAGAGCGAAAAGGCCCTGCGTGATTTCGTGGCCAACGCCTCCCATCAGCTCAGAACACCCCTGACGAGCATCAAAGGTTATGCCGAGGCCCTTCAGGACGCGCCTTCGGGCGACGAAAATACGGGGCGGGTTTTTCTCGGGACGATTCTCAAGAACGCCGACCACATGAACAACGTGATCACCAGCCTGCTGGCCCTGGCCAAGTCCGAACAGGCCGGGTTGAAGACCTCCATCGCCAAGGTCTCGGTCAACAAGGCCGCGGACCAGGCGATTCTCGATCTGGCGCCAAAGGCTTCAGAGAAGGGCATGACCCTTGTGAACTCCATTGACCGGGAAACCGAACTGCAGGTCTTGGCGGAATGGGATGGCTTGTTGCACGTCTTGCTGAATCTCCTGGACAACGCCATCAAGTACGGGCCTGAAAACGGAACCATCAGGATTTGGGCCAGGGAAGAGGGCGGCGAGGTCGTGGTTTGCGTGGAAGACGAGGGCGAGGGCATATCCCGGGAACACAGGGAAAAGATTTTTCAAAGGTTTTACAGGGTTGACGAGAATCTGGTCAAGGGGGACGGCAGCGCGGGCCTTGGGTTGGCCATCTGCCGCAGGATCGTAAACAACTTTGGCGGACAGATCTGGTGCGAAGGCTCGACCGAGCCGGACCAAAAGGGCGCCGTGTTCTGCTTTCGCCTGAAAAACGGCCGATGACTGATCCGGGCATCGACAAGGCTTGCAGCATATGGATTTGTATGACTTGTTTTTTTATCTTGCTCTGGGTGCGGGTTTTCTAAAGGCTTTCAATCTGGGAGCCAACGATGTGGCCAACTCCATGGCCTCCGCCGTGGGGGCCAAGGCCATCACCGTCAAGCAGGCGATTTTCATTGCCGGAATTTTGAGTTTCGTGGGCGCGGTTTTTCTGGGTTCGCAGGTTACGGCCACGGTGAGCAAGGGAATAATCAACGCCGACATGATCGACGATCAGAAAGTGGTCATGGTTGGCATGTTCGCCGCTTTACTGGCTGCCGCTTCCTGGGTTTTTATTTCCACCCTGACCTCGCTGCCGGTGTCCTCGACCCACTCCATAGTGGGAGCGATAATGGGCTTCGGCATAGTGGCCGGCGGTCCGGGCGTGGTCAACTGGCTGGTGATCGGGGGAATAGTCCTGTCCTGGCTCATTTCGCCTTTTCTGTCTTCGACCATCGCTTATCTGGTTTTCACCCATATCAGGCGAACCATTCTTTTTTCCAAACGGTTCGTTTATCAGGCCAAGAAATGGGCCGCCATCTGGGCCGCCTTGGCCTCGGCCCTGATACTGCTTTCCTTCATGTTCAAGACCCCGCTGGGCAAGAAGCTTGGTTTGCCGTGGTTTGTGACCTTGGCCATCGTCGTTTGCGCCGGAATTCTGATCTGGTTGATTGGCCGCCAGATCATGAAGAAAAGGGTCGTGAACGTTGAGGAAGGGGCCGAGGGCGTGGAAAACATCTTTCGCAAGCTGCAGGTGGGAACCTCCTGTTACGTGGCCCTGTCCCACGGGGCCAATGACGTGGCCAACGCAATCGGGCCGGTGGCGGCCGTTTATCTCATCGCCAAGGATCACGTCATCGCCTCCCAGGCCGAGGTCCCCCTGTCGATTCTGGCCCTTGGGGGCGTGGGCATAGCCGTGGGCATCTGGACCCTGGGCAGCAGGGTCATGGGCACCGTGGGCGAGAGAATAACAACCCTGACCAACACACGCGGCTTTGCCGTTGATTTCAGCACGGCCAGCACCGTGCTCTTGGCCTCCAAGCTCGGCCTGCCCGTTTCCTCGACCCACGCGGCCGTGGGCGCGGTGGTGGGAGTAGGGTTGGCCAGGGGCTTCAGCGCCGTCGACTTCAGGGTTCTCGGTAGGATCGTGGTCTACTGGCTTTTGACCGTGCCTGTCGCGGCTCTGACAAGCATTGTCTTTTTCGTGATTTTGAAATGGATGTTTCTGTAGAGATAAGTTTTTTCATCAAAGGGAAGGTGCAGTCATGTATTTGAAAATTCCGTTTTTCGGACTGTTGGCAAACCGTTCGCCCATGGACGGGCTGGTGGAGCACTACGACAAGATATCGGAGTGCATCGAGGTGGTCAGCGATTCTCTCGAATGCTACGTTGCGGGCGGGGTCTGCCGCGAGTTCGAGGAGTTGACCGAGACCATCGACAAGATCGAGGATCATGCGGACACCATCAAGCGCAACATACGCAACCATCTGCCGCGCGGCTTGTTCATGGCGGTGGATAAGACCCTGTTCCTGAACTACACCAAGAGTCAGGACAACATCCTCGACTCGGCCCAGGACGCACTGCATTGGCTGGCCATGCGCAAGGTCTCGGTGGCCACTGAATTCCAGAAGGACCTCATCGATCTGGTGGAGGAAGTGGCCGCCACAACCGTGCATCTGGGTCCGGCGCTAAAGGCCACCATTGCGCTGGTCAACGGCTCGTCCCTGGACCGCGAAGGAACCAAGAACGGCTACCGCAGGGTGCGCATGTCCAGGCACAGCGTCCGCATCATCAAGAACAAGATCACGCGGGAGGTATACAATGCCGACCTGGACTTCAAGGATATCTATCAGCTTATCCATTTCGTGGACTGCCTGGACAAGATGGGCCATGACGCTGAAAATTGCGCGGACATCCTGCGTTCGATGATCGCCAGGTAAAGGAGGCTGCGGGAAACGTGAAGACTGCGGCCTGGACACTGGTAGCCCTGCTGGCGTTGTCCCTGTCCTTTGCCGGTTGCAAGACCGTCGGCCAAGGAGCCTGGGACTTGAGCCTGGAGGATGGAGTTCGCCCTCCCGCCCGGGTTTCAGAGGCGTTGGAGTCCTTGGCCGCCACGGCATCGGCCAGTCTGACGCCCCTGGCCGTGACCCGCCCCTTTGCCGGTGCTGTTTTTCCCCCTGACATGGCCGCGCCTGAAATCGTCTGGCTGGATCAGGATTATCGCTCGGAGCAATGGCTGGTAAGCCTGACATTCGCTGATGGAAAAGGGTCGGTCCATGCTTTGGCTGAAAAGTCGAGCTGGACTCCGGATGTCCAATTGTGGGAGAGGGTTAAAAATAGAAGCGTAAACTTGCCGGTAAGTGTCGAAGTTGTTGGTCTCGACTCTTTTGGCCAGCCTGTCTCCCTTGGCGGCGCGAGCTTCAGCACCTCGTCGGACCCGGTAAGCGACCTGATAATGTTCCGCCAGGTTCCCCTTCCCTTTGACGAGGCCAGAAATCTTGACCGCCACCGTTGGCGCATCGGGGACATTTCCGCATATTCGGAGCCTGAAACAGTGATGCGGAATCTTCCGGTTTGCGCCAGCTGCCACACGGTGTCCAGGGACGGGAGCCTGCTCAGCATGGAGATGAATTTCAACCATGACGCTGGTTCCCAGCTCATCACCCCGGTCAGGGAAAGGATAAATCTCGTTGAGGGGGACTTTCTGACCTGGAGCGATTTTCCGGCCGGCGAAGATATGCCTCCCACACGTGGCCTTTTCGGCCGCATGTCCCCGGACGGAAAGAGCGTGGCGGCTTCCGTGAACGAGGTCTCCTTTATTCGTCTTGTGGATGACCTTTACTATTCCCAGGTCTTTTTTCCGGTGAGCGGCATAATCGCCACCTACGACAGGGATAGCGGCCGTTTCAGCGCCCTTCCCGGTGCGGACGACAGGGGCTTGGTCCAGGCCAACCCCACCTGGAGCGCGGACGGCTCCGAACTGTTCTTCGCCAGGGCCGTGGTCAACGATACTTATCCCACCAAGATCAAGGACGACGAATACCTGGTGACAGAAACCCCCAGACAGATGCACGAAAGGTTTCCCATGCGTTTCGATTTGTATCGGATACCCTTCAACGGCGGCAAGGGAGGGGAAGCGAAGCCCTTGAAGGGCGCCGGTGGAAACGGGTACAGCAATTATTTCGCCAGGCAGTCTCCGGACGGAAAATGGATCGTTTTTACCCGCAGCGTGAACGGACTCATGCTCACCCCGGACAGCGAACTTTTCATCATACCGTCGGAAGGGGGAGAGGCCAGAAGGATGAGCTGCAACCTCGACGAGTTCAACTCCTGGCACAGCTGGTCGTCCAACAGCCGCTGGCTTCTGTTCACGTCCAAGGCCAATACGCCGTACACGGAGATATTTCTCACACATGTGGACGAAGAGGGCAACGACAGCCCTCCCGTCCTGCTCGGCAGGTTCAGCCATGCGGAATATGCGGCCAACGTGCCCGAATTCATTCCGCGCAAGGCCGGAGTGATGAAAGAAATACGGCTGATGAAAACTGTCAGGGAATAGAAAAGGGCCGCTTCAGGCGGCCCTTTTGGTTTTGGATGATGGAGAGGGTCGACTAGTGGTGGCCGCCTCCACCACCGCCTCCACCGCCTTCGCTGCCTCCTTTTTCGGAGTTCTTTTTGTCCCGTGTCCATTTGTCGGCGGATTTGCTGGAATCGCTTTTTCTGGCCTGCCAATGGCTGATCTGCCTGATGACCGTCGGAACCCACATGGCGTCTTGCAGGCTCTGCACCTGGCTCAACTGCTGATATCTGCTGTCTATCTGGGCCTGGCAGTACTCGACCACGGGTTTGTAGGGATTGTCGTTGCGCTTGAAGTCGCGCTTATCCCTGGCCGACACCTGCGGCATCCCGGCAACAAGCTTGGCGTTTTGCTGGGCAATGATTAGTTCGTTTCCCGTGCCCGAACCGGCGTCGGCCGTCATCCCGGCTGTTGAACCGGGCTGGACGCCGTCAATGCGGTCTTGAATCCTGTCGCGTTGGGCCGACAGGCTTGTGATGTCTGACTGGGCTTTCTCGACCCAGGAGCCCAGAGTCCTGATGTTGGTCTGGTTGGCCGCCGCATCCGGGCTGACCATCGACGGTATGGGGTACTGGTCCGCCGGTCTTATGACGCCCCTGTTCAGGTCGGACTGGAGCATGCTCCGGTGGCTGTTCCAGAGATTGATCTTGCCGTTGAGGTCTCTGATCCTCTTGTCCAGATTTTGGACCTGCATGATGTCGCGCGGGTCTGCCGGCGGAGCTCCAGGAGCCGGTGCGGCCTGGACCGCTTGTTGCGGCGGCGCGGCCGCGGCCAAAGCGTCCGCATTTCGGTTCAGAGCCGCTGCAAGGTTGATCAGCCCCTGTTTGTCCGCCCTCAGGCTTTCAAGGGTGTTGATTGAAAGGTTGTTCAGGCCCAGAACCTCGAGGGCGGCAGTGTACTGGGCGGCCTGCGCCGGATCAAGCGGGGCCATGCTGAAGGGGTCCAGCGGCATGTCCGGCTTTTGGGCCGCCTTGGCCGTAAGCTGGTTCATGCGTGTGGTGATCATGGCGCTTACGGTGTCGGGCGTGGCCTTGCCGGGCTGAGCGCCGAACAGGGCCGCCTGAGGGGCCGCTGCGCGTAAGGCCGGAGCCGCGGCCACGGCACGCGGCTGCGCGACCTGGACCTGTTGCACGGGCTGTTGCTGAATCTGGGCCTGTTTTCCGGCTCCGGGCCTGAGCTGGGCTTGTCCAGGCGCAGGTGCCCGGGCTGCCAGCTGGTTGACGCCCTGCTGGGTGGTCAGGTTGGCGGGAACCGGAAAACCGCCGGTTCCGGCTTTTCTGAACCAGTTCAGGGCTTGGGCCGGATCCTTGTTGACGCCGGTTCCCTCGGCATAGGCCTGGCCCATGAGATACATGGCCGCAGGGTCCTCTTTTTGGGCCGCCTGCTGTATCAGTGCTGTCCCCGCCGCCGGGTCGGGCTGGCTTCCGTAACCGTTGATTTTCCAGATTCCCAATGTGGTCTGGGCTTCCGGAACTCCGGCCTGCGCCGCCTTGTTCATCCAGCCGTTGGCCAGTTCCGGGTTCTTTTGCACGCCCTCACCGGCGGAATACATGTATCCGGCCTGGTATTGGGCTTCCGGGTCGTCGTTGAGGGCGGCCTCAAGGTAAAGCTTGGAGGCTTCGTCAAGTTTGCCCTGGTCATAGGCCTTGAGAGCCAAACTGTTTCCCCCGAACATGCCTGTCTTGCAGGCCGCCAGCATCAGGGCAAGGGTCAGGACGGCCGCAAGCAAAGCCGCCCAGCTCTTGATTCGAGTCAATGTCATTATCCCCCCTTTTTGTGGTCGCTGATTAGATGAATGAAGTCAAAAAATCATTATTGCCTCAGTGTATAGTAAATAGGTTGGATCAGGCTTTGGTGTCAATTAAACTTCTGCCCTGCGTGAACGCGCCTCAAACGCTAGAGCGACTACAACACTTTTATGTTGGAAAAAACATTCATTAATTAAGCATGATCGTCAATATTCTAGAAAATCTCTCGAAAATCTTTAGAATAATTTCGAGCAATTTTTACCGTTGTTGGAACTGTTTTGCGCCGAAATTGTAACCTTCAAGGGGCAGACTCGAACTCTTGTTTACAACCGGACAAGAGAGGTGAAATTATGGTCTGGTTTTTGAAAAAAACAGGCAACGGCAGTCCAAATGTTCGACCGGTCCCAAGCGATGTCCTGAACCGCAACCTAATGCGCATGGCCTTTTCGACCGTCAGCGCATTGCTGTTTCAGGCCGCAGTTTATGCCGTTCTTTTGTCATAGGTCTATGTCGGCAAGAATTATAAAGTATTTTATGTGTTTAACACAACGATGGAGCCGCAAGAAAAGAGAGATTTTTCCTTGTTGGCTCAGTCAAACAGAAGTATAATGTGCCTGGATTATAATTGTTGTTGTTTGTTGATGAAAGACGGGGAGGTGGATCATGGCTGCTTCATCCGAATTGAGTCCGAAAGGGTTGGGATTGGCCCTGGGACTGATCACGGCCGCAGGATTGCTGTTCATGTCTCTGATGTCGGCGTACGTCGGCTGGGGCAATGAGTTGGTTTCACTCGTTGCCGGCGTATACATCGGCTATGGAGAAGGTTTGGGCCGGGGGCTTGTGGGTGTGGTCTGGGGTTTTGCCGACGGATTCGTGGGCGGATGGGTTCTGGCCTGGCTCTACAACAAGCTGTCCTGAGGCTTGGTCGCGATCAAGCCTGATCCGTGTTCGGCTGGAAGCAGGTTTTGTTCAAGTGGCGGCTGTTGGCTTCTCGGTTGTCTTTTCGTCAAACAGCTCCACCTGGTTTCTGCCGTTGCGCTTGGCCGCATACATGGCCATGTCCGCAGCCCTGAGCAGTTCCGACGCCCCCCATCCGGGCAAAAGGGTCGCCACGCCGATGCTTACGGTAAACTGTATGACTTGGTTCTCGGCATGGGATTCTTCGTCCAGTTTGAAAACGAATTTTTCCACTCCGGCCCGTATGGCTTCGGCGTGCAGACCTGCTTCCTTGAGGGCCGTGCTTGTGCAGACCACAACCAGTTCCTCGCCGCCGTAGCGTCCGCTGAAGCCTTTGAACTGGACAGAATGGGATTTGACCACCGTGGCCAAGCCCTTGAGAACCTTGTCGCCGACCTGATGGCCGAAGCGGTCATTGATGTTCTTGAACTTGTCCACGTCGATCATCATCAGGGACAAGGGCTTGCCTTCCTTTATGGCCTCAAGTGTTTCGCTTTCCAGATAGGAGTCCAGCGCCCGGCGGTTGTAGAGATCTGAAAGCAGGGGGTCGTAGTTGACGTTTTGCTCAAGTTGTTCGGCCCGGTCGCGCCACTCCCTGGCCTCTTCCCTGACCTCGGCAACGAGGTTCTCCACCATGCCGCGCACCTGTGTGGCTATGGAGGACTTGTCTTTGTCGCTTTCGACCACGTCAAGGGTTTTTCGTCCGAAATCCTCGATGCGCGTTTCACTGTTGATGCCGGTTTGTTTGAGTTGTTGGACAATCTGGTTGATCTCGTTGAGCAGGGCCACGGCCGACTGCTGCTCGGTTGAAAGCGCCCTTTGAAGCTCAAGGGTGCTGGAGTTTTCCAAGATCAATTTGTCCAGGTGTCGGACTATCTTGGGCAGTCCGGTGGCGGTAACCCTTTTTGCGGACAGTTCAGTGAGAACGAACTGCTGCATGTCCGCCTTTTGGTCGTCAGTGAACACTGACAGGTGGTGGACAAGGTTGCGCACGAAAAGCACCACCGAAAGCCAGTCGGGATCGTTTTCCGCTCCGATCTTGCGCAGCAGGCTAAAGACTTCGCCCAGTCCGTTCTCGATTTTAGCTTTATTCATGGGCTCTCCGGGATTTTGCAACACTACCTTCACTATAACCGCTGATTAAGTTCTGGTAAAGCTTTGAACCAATTGACGAGGTGTCTATGCTGTTCATCCGGCAAGGTATTGGTTATGCTGACTGCAGGACCATGTCTGTATTGTAAACCTTAACAATAATCCAGAAGAAAAAGGGGGGAAGCAATGAGCATTCTAGTTCTAATCCTGGTCGGCCTTGTGGCTGGGTTTCTTGCCGGAAAGATAATGAAGGGCCGGGGTTTCGGTCTTGTGGTCAACATCCTCGTGGGCATCGGCGGTGCGCTGGTGGGCGGCTTTTTGGCCAGGGCGCTGGGCATTTATACCACCGGCATGATCGGCGCAATTATAACGGCCACTGCCGGGGCGGTGGTTCTTTTGTTCATTGTTTCATTTTTTAAGAAATAAACCCTGGGTATATATGCGGGGGCGGAGCCGAGAGTTCCGTCCTCTTCGTTTAATCGTCGGAACGGGTCGGCTCTAAATCAGGTCGGCTCCGCTCAGGATGGTCACGAACCGTTTGAACACGTCCATGTCCAATGCCCCCTTCATTTCATGGCGCATGAGGTTCAAGGCTTCAAAGGCTGTTTTTGCCGGAGCGTAGGGCCGTACGCTTCTGAGAGCGTCATATATGTCGGCCAGGGTGACGGCCCGAATGGTCAAGGGGATGGCGTCGGCCTTTAGCCCGGCAGGGTATCCGGAGCCGTCGAGCTTTTCGTGGTGGAAAAGGATGCAGTTCAGGGCTTCCTGGGTCATGGTCAAGTGTGTGGTCAGCGATACGCCCTGAACGGGGTGGGTGTTGATGATCTCCCGTTCGGCCTTGGTCAGTGAGCCGGGCTTGTTGATTATTTTTTTGGGTATTCTGGTCTTGCCGATGTCGTGGAGCATGGCCCCCAGGCCGCATTGGAAGAGTTGGTCGTCGTCCAGGTCGTAGGTGTTGAGGATCGCCGAAGAGTAGATGAACACGTGCACGCAGTGGGAATATGTCTTGTAGTCGTGGCTTATGAAGGGGGCCAGGGTTTTCAGGCCGTCCTCCCTGGCCAGAAAGCCGATGCTCTGCTTCACCATTTTTGAGACCCTGTCGAACTGTTCGCCGAGCATGCTGTCGGGCAGCTTCTGGGAGTAGATTTCCTTGACCACGGAACCTGCGGCCTCGTAAAAGACCCCGCCCCTGACATCCGCCGGAAGCGTGTCGTCCTCCAGGATCATGCCCAGGTTGTCTTCAATATAGTTCTCGAAATTTGTCTTTTCAGTGGTTTGGATGAAGATTTCCTTGACCCCGCAGTCATGCAGGTTTTCGGTGTGCTGGCGGGTGAACTGCTCCCCGCTTTTGGTGTAGAGTACGAAGTCGTTTTCCTGGTGCAGGAAAACCGAGAATTTTCCCATGGCGCCGGGAAAGATAAGCAGGGGGGAAACCGGGAAAAAGGTCGGCGGTATCCAGGGTTTGTTGTTTCCCTGATCATTGGTCTTGTTCATGTTCGCGGTTCCCGGCGTTTACTTGTAATGGTGATAGCTTCGAATCCGGCGGCGGCTTTCCAGGTACTCGCGCTCACAACGATTCCTGCATTTTTCGTATCCTATTTCCTGGCCAAGGCGCTTGCGCCATTGTTCGTCCGTTTCGTTGGACGTTTTTTTCAACACGGGGGGCTTGCACTTGTCCATGCAGGCCTGAAACTCCTTGCCGGGATCGCTTCCGGCCGGAGAGTTTGTGGAAAGAAGCAGCAATGCTGCCAGCAGAAAAAAAATCTTTTTCATACAATCAGTCCAGGGGATGGATTTTCCATTGTCCGGGGATTGAGGTCAAGCCTTCTTTTTGAAGCCACCATAACACGTTTCGACATTAAAACCATGACGGTTTAGGGGGAAAGCCTTGCCCTTGGGTTCATGAAGAGTTGCCGGGAAAAAGAAATGGCGACTTCGGTTGCGGTGAAGCTGATTTGTTCTTGCTCAAATCGAATGGTTTCAGATAGTCTCATCTCTATAACTCAATTATTCGGAGGGGGCATGGGCAGGTTCAAGAAGCAGTTCTACAACGAGGATTTGGAAAACTATTCGGAAGAGATAGTTTTTGAGCAACTTTATCATATAGTGGAAGCGGGAAGCGAGGATTTCTGCCAGTGCGAGATATGCATTCAGGACATCGCCGCAATCGTTCTCAACCGGGTTCCGACCCTTTACTGCTGTAGCCTGCTGGAGAAGATCACTCCCAACGACGATTTCATGGGAAAGATCGAAGAGGTTCGGGCCATGGCCAAAAAGGAATTGTCAAACGCCATCGAGATGGTCAGGCGCAAGAATAATCATTAGCCTTTCTGGTTTTTAAAAAAGCAACGGCTCCAATCCCGACCGGGATTGGAGCCGTTTTGATTGTGTCGGCAACAGGACTTTATCCAAGCAGCGCGTTGATTTTTTTCATGACTTCAAAGGCGTCCGCCACGTAAAGAACATCGGCCTTGCCCTGGGCCCAGCCGCAGGAAGCGTCAAGGTTCACAGCCCTTCGCTCGTTGATGAAACGCCAGCCCACCACGTGCGGTTCCTCGCCGTGGCAACAGGTGGCAAGGCCCTTCTGATGTCTGGGTGTCGCACCGGTCTGCCCCACCTGGTGCAGATGCGTTAGAAAGGAGATGACGGCCTGTCCGTCGCCGCCCTGGTCCACAAGGGATTTGCTGCTGCCGAGGGACGACTTGGTGGAGCCGAGAAAGTCGTGAATGATGCTCTCGGCGTCCTGGACATGGGCCTGCCCGTCGGCCTGCTTTTTTGTCCAGCCCGCTCCGGCCACAAGCAGCAGCTCCGCGTCGGGGCGGATGGTCTGCTCATCGGCGGAAGGCGATTCCAGGCCCGTGACTGTGGTGCGCAGGGCCGGAAGCTCCGCCTGGACCTGCTCGAACTCCACGCTGCCCTGGCCCTGAAAGGGCTCGAAGCAGCCGGGCTCCAAGGTCATGAACCAGGGCAGTCCCGTACGGGTCTGGTCCGCGACCATGCGCTGGCGATAATACCAGCGGTTGACATGGGGCTGGCCGTCTTTGGCGAATATGCCGGTCAGGTGGGTGTCCACCCTGCCGTCCATGCGGGCGGCCACCCCAGGCAGAATCCTGCTCATTCTGGATGTGGCCGGTGCAATGACTACCTCGGCGCCGGACGCCCTGCACAGGGCCTCCACGGCGGCCGCATCGCTGGCGTAGCGGGGCTGGGCGAAGTCCGAACCGGTCACGGCCATGACCTTGGCCGCGCCGCAGCCTCCGAGAGCTTCCGCCGCCTTGGCCGCTTCCTGGCCGATGATTCCGGCGTGCAGTTCCGCATCGAGGCTTGCGGCGAGTTCCCTTGCGGCGGTCAAGGCCTCGAGAGCCGCCTTGGGCAGGCTCTGGTCCTCTTTGGTATGGGCGATAAAAAGTATGTTTTTCATGACATTTTCCTTCTTGGAAGGTTGTCCAGTGTTTTCAACAGTCTAAATATTTTCTAGATTTTCTCTATAAAACTAACATGCTGAAATAATTGAGCGCCTATCCCTTGATCCAGGCCACGATTTCCTGGGCTATCTGGTCGGCGGTCATGTCCTTTTCAATGCGGGTGTCGCGTTGGACCTTCGGTGTTTCCACCGAGTCGAAGTTCATGTCTCCGGCATCGGCCTGAAAGGGCTTGGCCTGCTGGATGGCGGGCATGATGAGCCTCATGTTCTGCATTCCAACCTGGGGGTTGTTGGGCGGTTCGGGCAGATTGCCGGTGGCCCAGCCCAGAACTGCAGGCGCGCCTTGGCATTTCGAAAGGAGATAGCTTCCGCCCTCGATGCGCTCCTTGACCTGGAATGAACCGTCCGCGGCTGGAGAAATTTCGTCGACGCCCTGAAACTGGTCGGTTATGCCCAGTTTTTCGCCGACCATCTGCATGACCGCTCCGGTGCCCCGGGAGGCCGACTGCCAGCCGCCGAAGAGCAGCAGCTTGGATTTGTCCAGGCCGCTTATGCCCTCTATGGCTTCGGCCAGGGCCGCAGCCACTTGGGTGGGTTCCGTAAAGCCGCCCGCGCTGCCGTCGATGACCACCAGTTCGAAGGGCACCTTCTGGGCGATGTTCATCATTACCTGCTGCAGCTTGGCCTTGGGTCCGAGGCTGACCAGCCAGACCTTGCTGTCCGGGGCGCCTTTGGCAAGGTTGGCGGCTTCGTAAAGGGCGTGGCCCGCCCAGGGGTCAAGCACGGCGGGCAGCATCATCTCGTTTTTCAGAGCCGGGCCGGGGATCGGCTCCAGGGTCTGGAGGGGGTCCGGAACTATGCTTCCACAGACCACGATGTGATAGCTCATCTAGTAACTCCTTGAAAAATATTCAAAGCCGCCGTTCGGTTGACCGGGGCCCTGGCGTCCGACATGGACACGGGAACTCCACGCCCAAGGGCGTGGAGTTCCCGGTGATACATCTCTTAATTTTCCGCGGAATGCAACCCGCCTGAACCGGCGGAGAACTTGATGTTGGTTTTTTCAGGGTCGTTCGGGTCGGATTTGCTGCAGTTCCACATGCAGGCGCCGCAATGCACGCACTTTTCCCGGTCGAAAAGGGGCACGCCCCCATCGGGGTTGGTGCTGATGGCCTGACCGGAACAGGCCTCGATGCAGATTTTCTCCCTGCAGTCCGCGCAGGTTTCGGGATTCCTGAAGAGCACGTGGTCCGCGTATCCGGGTGCGGCCTGAACCTTGCCGCCCAGCAGCAGTGCGTCCTGGTGGGAGATGAGCAGCTTGCCGTCAAGGGAAATTTCGGGCCAGCCGGCGCGGTCCATGAGCTTGTCATGCAGGGAAAGGCCTTTGGATGTGCATTCTTCCACGATCCGGGCAATCTCGTCGGCCGGGATTCTGCCCTTGTAGTATTCTTCAAGGGTGGGAATCCTGTCCTGGGGCTTCATGATGGGACCGGAAATGTTCAGCGCGCCTTTGGTCAGGCCTGAAAAGGCCATGCCCAAAAGTCCGGGTATCATGCCCTTCTGGAAGCCGTCCCTGGATTTTTCGGCGACCACTGCCTCCTTTTCCAGCCATGACGCCCTGCGGCGGCTCTCATAGGCCTTCTCGAGGTTTTTCTTGCTGAAGGCGTGTCCACCCTCAAGCAGCTCGAAAACGGCCTCTGCGAGCAAAACTCCGCTGAACCAGGCCTCGTCCACGCCGGAACCCGAAAGGATGTTCGTGCTGCCCGAGCCTTCGCCTATCCTGGCGTAGCCGTCGCCCACCAGGCGGGGCTCTCCGCGCCTGCCGGATTCCTGAATGCTTTTGGCTCCCCAGGAGCGCAGGGTTCCGCCCTTGATCTTGTCCCAGATGTAGGGGTGCAGCATCCAGTGTTGCAGGTAGCGGTATGCGGTGCGCACGGGCGAGTCGAACCAGGAGGGCACAAAGATGCCCAGTGAGGCCGTGCGGTCCGGGTAGACGTACATGAATCCGAAAATTTCGGGTTCGGGATAGCCCAGGGTGTGGTAGACCATGCCGGGCTTGAGGTCCGAGCCTTCGGGAAGCTCCACGACCATTTTCATGCCCACCGCCCACTCGCGCTGGTGGTTGCCGTCTGGCAGCCCGAAATGGTCGTCCAGTTTTTGGCCCACCGCGCCGACGGGTCCGTCGCCCACCACGGTGAGGGCCGCGTGGATGTCCATACCGGCCATGAAACCGGCGTCCGGGTTGCCCTGCTTGTCGGTGCCCTGGTCCATGAGCCTGACGCCGACCACCGAGTCTTTTTCGATTATGGGTTCGCGCACCGGGGTGCCCGGCCAGATTTGGACCTGACCGGAGGCCATGAGATTTTGCCCAACCCACTGGGTGAATTGGCCGATGGAGGTGACCAGTCCCGGTTCCTTGCGCAGGAAAGGAGGCAGGTAGGGCAGTTCGTAGGCGAAATCCCTGGCCAGCAGCCCGATCATCTTTTCAGCCAGTTTCAGGCCCGTGGACCTGCGGCTGGCCCCGTGAGGGTCGAGGAGATAGGCCACGGACTCTCCGGTGACCTCGGAGGTCATGGGGATTTGCGAGGGGTCCAGGTCCGGAAAGCTCTGCCTGATGGCGCGGCCCTTGGTGACCACGCCGGAAACGCCGAAGCCCATGTCGTCGGCCCGCTCGTAGCAGATGACCTGCGGCGGCATGCCGGGCATGGTCTTGCTTTCAACGGCCGGGGAGCCGTCCTCTTTGGTCATCAGCCGGGAAAGGGTGGTCAGGAAACCGCCCGTGGCCGGGCCGAAGCCCACACAGGCGATGTCCACATCCATTCTCTGGCGTTCGATTTCGCTCATTGGTTCACCTGTCTAGATGGGGTAGTCCAGGGCCTCTGGGATCATTACCGTGCTTAGGGCGCCAGCGGCGCGATCCTTGGCCAGCCTGCATCCGCCCAGGGCCGCGTCGACCTTGGTTCGCAGGGCCGCGAATTCAGAGGCTGAGTCGGCCTCAAAGGTGTAACCGTAGACCAGTTCGGCCAGAATCCTGCCCACTTCCCCGGCGGAACGTGCGGCCTGGACATGGGCCAGATCGGTGTAAAAGCCGAGCAGCCCTTCCAGCCCTTCGGCCACAACCGGATTGTCCGGACCTTTTTTGGCCAGTTCCTGCACGTCCTGGATCAGGCAGTAGGCGCTGACCAGCCAGCACACGGCGTCGGCCAGGGGAAAGGTCACGCCCTGGCGTTTGCGGTGGAATACAACCTTGCCGTTGTCGTCCTTTGCCTTCTGGAGATGTTCCAGGGACCAGAGCCACATTTCCATGGCCGCGGCCAGGACGTCCGCTCCGGTTTCGGGTTTTTCACCGGCCAGGGCCTGGAGCCGCCCGATCATGCCCTTGAGCTGGGCCAGGAACAGGGGATTGGCCATGGTCACGGTCAGGTGCAGGCGCTGCACGGCTTCGGGCCCCTCGTAGGTGGCCTCCAGCTGGGCGTCGCCCCATTTGTGCATCAGGAATCCGGGGCAGTCCTCGGTGATTCCGTAGCCGCCCACAAGGCTGATGGCCTCGCGCATCATTGTGGCGCCGTGGCCCGTGTTCCAGAGCTTGCAGGCCGGGATGAGCACGCCCGCCAAGGAGTCTTGCATGGAGAACTTGACCAGGGAATCGGAGTCCAGTTCATTGAATCTGTTTTGGTCGCGTTGGCCCTCGGGCAGGTAGTAAAGTTCGATGTATTCCAGAACCTGATCCGCAACCTTCTTCAGGGCGGCCATCTGCTTGCGCGGTCCGACAACTCCCTGCCGCTCAAGGATTTCGTCCTTGGCCCGTTCCGTGGGGTCGTAGTCGTCGGCCAGGCGTGCGGCGGTGAAGCCCAGTGAGGCCCCGGCCTCGCCGGAGGCCCAGAGGTCCAGCAACCTGTGCTGGGGGTCTTCCTTCTGCTGCAAGCCCTGGTCGAACTTGGGGCTGCCCGGGGTGGCCGCGTCGCCGCCGCGAAAGCGGGAGCGGTGGTAGCGGATGACGGGCTCGATGGCGGAAAGCAGCTTGGCAGTTGTCATCAGGCCGACGGGTATGCGGGTGCGGTGAAAGACCGAGCCGATGACCTCTCCGTGGGTGAAGTTGGGGACAATGACGCCGTCCTGCACGGTATAGCCGCCGATTATCCTGGAGGCGGGAACCTTGAGCGAGAACACGGGGTCCCTGGTGGAGGACAGCTGGTGAACCATTTTCAACGTGGGCGCGCCCCTGTCGAACAGGCCGGGGTCGCCCTCTTCCAGGGTGATCATGCAGGAGCTCTTGATGCGTTCGTCGTCGGTGTCCACGGCTGCGGTGACGAAATTTGCGAAATCCATGTTGGTGATGAAACGGCCGCGCTTTTCCACCTGGAGCATGGGCTCCTGGCCCTCTTCCCATTCGGCGATCCTGATCTTGCCCACCAGAACGCCGGTGTCCACGCCCACATAGGGCAGGGGTTCGGTCAGGGCGAAGGCCCCGCGCCATATTTCGCGGTCCTCGCCGGGCTGGGGCGGAACCGAGCGGCCCATGTAGTAGTCGCGCTGTTCAGGCGTTCCTTTTTCGTGGATGGGCGCCAGGGCCAGGTTTCCGGCCAGGCTGCATGTGGCGGAACCGCCGTCGACCCAGGCCAGCTCGAAGGCCACAAGGGCCAGGGCCAGGTTCTTGGGTCCTTCTATGAATCCGCCCTGGGCCGGGTCCATGAAAAGCGAGGTCAGTCCGGCCTGGTCAAAGGCGGTTAGGAGTTCGTTTTTTCGGTCGTTCCATTCGTGGGAGTTCCTGACACCGTCGGCCACCATTCTGGCGACCACGCCGCGGGCGATGCCCCTGGCGGACTGGACAACCATTTGCAGGTCGTAGCGGTCGGAGAATCTCCACATTATCTGCCTGACGTCGTCTCCAGGTAGAGTGCGCAAGGTTTCCATAAAAAATATCCTGTGTTTGTGTTGTTGCCAATGGTAAAATTTGGATTCGGGAGCATAAGCGATACCCCCTGCGCCGTCAAATTGGGCGGGAGAAAAACGCTTTGCCTTGAGGGCAATGAGGGCTAAGGCCGATTGGCGTGCAAGACCTTGCTCAGAATCTCGGAAATCCGGTCCAGGTCCACGGGCTTTGTCAGGAATTCGTCCATGCCTGCGGACAGAAACCTTTCCTTGTTTCCGTCCAGGGTGTGGGCCGTGAGGGCCACGATGGGCAGATTCGGGTCGTAGTGTTCGGAGCGTTCGTCCCGGATCAGGGCCGTGGCCTCTAGGCCGTTCATCTCGGGCATCTGGATGTCCATGAACACGCAATCGTAATTGCTGACCTTGAGGGCGTTGAGCACTTCCAGGCCCGTTTCCACGCAGACCACAACGTGTCCATTTTTTTCCATGTAGCGCTTGAAGAGTATGCGGCTGATCTTGTTGTCTTCGGCCAGCAGAATCTTGAGACCGCGCGGGGCTGAAGGGTAGTGGGCCTTGATTTTGGCGACCTTGGCCTGGTGGGCGTTCCGGTCCGCCGGAGGCCGTTTCACCCGCACCGTGAAATAGACGGAAGTTCCCTTCCCCTCTTCGCTTTCAATGCTTATGCCTCCGCCCATGATCCCGACCAGTTGGCGGGTAATGCCCAAACCCAGGCCGGAGCCCTGAAAGCGGCGGGTGAAGGTTTCGTCGACCTGGGTGAAGGCGTCGAAAACCAGGTCGATCTTGTCGTCGGGAATTCCTATGCCCGTGTCCTCCACCGTGAACAGCAGCCCTTCGGAGGTTTCGTCGCAGGGCCAGGGCATGGGGCAGACCTCGACCGTTATCCTGCCCTTGAAGGTGAACTTAACCGCGTTGCCGATCAGGTTGTACAGAACCTGCCTGATGCGGTCCTCGTCTCCCAGATATGTTTCGGGAATGCGCTCGTCCACCTTGCAGACAAGCTCAAGACCTTTTCTTCTGGCCAGTTCGGCCAGAACGCCCGTGGTCAGGGCCATAATTTTTCTCAGGTTGAAGGGGGCGGAGGCCAGTTCAACCTTGCCCGCCTCGATGCGCGAAAAGTCCAAAACGTCGTTGACCACGGACAAGAGGCCCTTGGCCGACATGGCGGCGGTTTGGGCGAATTCCTGTTGCTCGTCATCCAGGTTGGTCTGGAGGAGCAGTTGGAGCATGCCGATGGTTCCGTTCAGGGGGGTGCGGATTTCGTGGCTCATGTTGGCCAGGAACTGGCTTTTGGCCTTGTTTGCCGCCTCTGCCGCCTCCTTGGCCATGCGCAGTTCCTTGTTGGCCCGGTTCACTTCCGTGGCATGCTCAACCATTCCGTCGAGACACAGGGGGTCGCCGTTTTCATCCCGACCGACGTGAACGTGAAGGTTGACCAACAGGGACCTGCCGTCAAAGCGAATCCATTGGGCTCCCAGGCGGTTGAAGCCTTTGTCGCGGAAAAAGCGTTCAAAGGTTTCCCTGCCGTGTTGGGCGGGACGAAAAAGTTCCTGCAGGGTGGATGTGGCTTTGATCAGCTGTTCGGAGTTTTCATAACCCAGCATGTCGGCCAAGGTCTGGTTGGCGTAAAGCAGCAACCCCTCGGGGTTTGTTCTGAAGATGCCCAGGGGGGCGTTTTCAAAAAGGGGATGGCGACCGAGATTTGCTGACGGACGTTCAGGGTCGTCAATTTTAAATTGCGGCAAAGCCATTCATTTCTCCCCGTGGCCTTTGATGCGCGGTATGCGTCAGGGACGAAAAGCCAAGGTTTGGGGGAAAGAAGCCGGAACATGGGGGGGTGTGAGTTGTGCAACCCGGCTGTCTTCTTGAGACCCGTGGCTTTCCGTCCCTGTTTCGCAACAGGTTTGGCCTTTTACAAGTCGAGTACTATCCGCAGCTTGTGAAAAAGTCAACAACTCCCCGCCGCTTCGAGGTGTTCGCGGCAATCATTCGGCAACGTGCATCTGAAGAGAGATGGCCCCGAATTCGCAGGCCTCAAGGCAGGATTCGCAGGCAATGCATTCTTCCATGTACTGAGGTTCAGGGATCCCGTTTTTCATCACGTAGATTTCAAGAGGACACATGTCGACACATTCCCCGCAACCGTTGCATTTGTTGTGATCAATACTTATGGCGTAGCTTATCATCCCCTTTCTCCTGAAGGCATAAGCCCGAAAAGAGCGTCAACCCGTGCAGGACTTTTCCCGATTGTCGGTAGGGTTAACGCGCATGTGAAGGAGGTGTCGATAGGGGAGACTCCTAAAAATGAAAAAAAATGAACGGAACAAGAAAATCAGCCAGCCCAGGTGTCAAGATCAATGAGACCGAGCTTTGCGGCGTAGCGGATCAGTTCCACTGTGCTGTTCAGTCCCAGCTTGCGCATTATGTTGGCCCTGTGGTTTTCGATTGTCTTGGGGCTGATGAACAACTTTTCCGCGGCGGCCTTGGTGTTCAGACCCTCGGCCAAAAGACGCATCACTTCCTGCTCCCTGGAGGTCAGGGCCTTGTAGGTGACATCGCTTTGCCTGGATTCGACGTCCTTGCCGGACAGAAGCTTGTCGACGATGTCTCCGGAAATCGCCTTGTCCAGAAACATCTCGCCGGCGGCAACGGCTTCGAGTCCGGGTATGAGTTCGCCCGCAGTGGATTCCTTCACGAGATATCCCGTGGCCCCCGCCTGAAAGGCCTCGATGGCGTAGTCGGCGTTGGCGTGCATGCTGACCACCATGAACTTGGTTTCGGGAAGAACCTTTTGAAGCTCGCGGATGAGCTGGATTCCGTTTTTCTGGGGCATGGAAATGTCCACCAGCATGATGTCCGGCTGGTGCTCCTTTGCCGCCTTTATTCCGGCAATGCCGTCTCCTGCTTCGGCGATAATCGCAAAACGAGAATTGCGGCTGATAATTGTCTTCAGCCCCTCCCTGAAAACGGGATGGTCGTCAACAATTATCAGACTTATCTCATCGCTCATTCGCTGTCCCCCGGTTGATTGAGTGGGTGTCGAGCCGCAGGTTTTGAAAGGGAATTTTGGGCGGCTTTGTCAACTGGCAATTCAACTAGAATTTTAGTCCCTTTTCCGGTTTGGGAGTGTATCATCAAAGTCCCGTGCATCAGCGCGGCCCTTTCTTCCATGCCGCTCAGCCCCAGTCGATTGTCGGTCAACGCTTCAGTCTTTCGCTTTTCCACATCAAAACCTCGGCCGTTGTCCTCAATGCGGACAATGAGATGCGGATGGCTGGCCACCAGCCGCACTGTCGCCCTGCTTGCCCCGGAATGTTTGGCAATATTATTCAGGCTCTCTTGTATTATCCTGTAAATATTGATTTTAAAGGAGTAATCAAGGGAAAGATCATTAATTCCGGCCGCCGTAAAATCTATAACCAATTTCCTGTTGTGCGTAAAGTCCCGGCAAAGTCGGGAGATTACAGTTTCAAGAGTCAGTTGATCCAGTCCCGGCGGATGGAGTCCTTTGGTCAGTTCACGCAGGGAGGAAATTGCCTTTTGAGTCAAGTTCGACATTGAAATGCGCAATTTTTCCTGCCCGTCATCTTCACAGCCCTTGAACATGGCGTCGATGCCCAGCTTAAGGGATGAAAGATGCTGCGCAACATTGTCGTGCAGATCAAGGGCCAGGCTGCGTCTTTCCTGTTCCTGCACCTTGATCAGCTCCCAGCTCAGGGCGCGGACCCTTTCCTTGGCCTGCTGCAATTCGCGTGTCCTTTGCTCCACCCTTTGCTCCAGTTCGTTGCGGGCGCAGCGCACCTCCTCTTCGGCTTTCCAGCGCTCAGTAACGTCCACGCCGATGGCCCAGGATTTCCAGCCGGGTATGGGGAATTTTGTTGACATGTTGGACCATGAAACGCGTCTGATCTCGCCGTCTTTTCGGGTCAGGTTCATTTCCCAGTTGCTGAATTCGTCTCCGCGGCTGGACCATTCCCGCAGCAGTTCGCTTCGATAGGCTGAATCGGGATACAGCTTTTCAAGGATCGTGTCGCTGCTCACCATTTCCCTGGCCGAGTATCCCGTAACGATTTCACACTGCCTGTTCCAGACCAGCAGTCTGTCGTCCTCGCCAAATGCGTCCAGCATGACCGGCATGTTTTGGATCACACGTCGCAGGCGGTCCTCGCTTTCTCTCAGTTTTTCCCTGGAAGCTCTTTGCAGGGCGATGTCCTGCAGGGTTCCCCGCATTTTTTGGCATTTGTTGTTCTTGAAGACCGCTTCTCCGGTAATCCTGAACCAGCGCCTGTTGCCCTTGGCCGTGACCAGTTCCGATTCCAGGGAAAACGACTTGCCCTTTTCAAGCATGTCGCGCAGGGCCTTTTTGACGGTGGGTTTCGAATCTTCGGTAAAGCGATCCATGCATTCGTCCAGGGACAGGGGCAGGCCCGATTCCATCTCAACCAGGTTGAAGATTTCGGAGGTCCATTCCATTAGGCCGGTATTCACGTCGGCCTCCCATCCTCCGACCTTGGCGATTTTGCCCATGCGGCTGAGGATGAATTCGTTTTTTCTGAGAGCCTTTTCCGAAGCCACCCTGTCCGTCATGTCGCTGATGATGGCCACTCGCACGCGTTTTCCGTCGTATTCGGCGAAACTGCCGCGGGCCTCCACGGGGAAGACGCTTCCATCCTTGCGCTGGCCAAGGGACGTATAGGGTTTTTCACTTGTCGTCAGGCTTATCTGCCTCACGAAGTCGCGATGTTCCTGGGCCACTGTGAGAGCGACCGTGTCCTTGCCCAGAATATCCTTGGGCTCATAGCCGAACATTTCGTAGAAGCGGGGATTTGCGTAAATCAGAGTAGTGCCGTCAAGGTAGACGACTCCATCGTGGTACAGGTCCGAAAGAAGCTTGTTGGCGGCCAGACAATTTTCAAGACTTTCCAGGATTCGGGCGTATCTGTCCGGGCGTGGCTCAAGGTTTTCGGTCCGCTTTGCGGTCGATCCCCCAATCGGAAAAAATCCATTGTCGTGAGTCGCTTTTTTTCGAGGCATATAAAAGGCCGCATCAAATTAACGTGTTCAAATTAACGGTTGGCTTGTCACTACCCTTGTTCTTGGAAAAACTAAAGGGCTGTCTCCAGATGAAAAAGCGGGCACGGGAACAGAGCGTCTATGCGACGTTGTCAGCCGGAGCAAAAGTCCGGAATGCAAGAAGCCGCAAGGCTCATTTTTCGACCAAGCGCGAAAGAAGCCACCAGAACGCCTTGCCCTTCATGTAGCAGTTGAAGCAGTGGGAGTGGGCGCAGTGTTCGCAGGGCGGGCATTCATGGGTCTTGCACCATTGTTTGCACCACTCGCAGGCATCGGAGGCGTTGGCCTGGTATTTCCCGGAAGGGTCGTAGGACTCGATGTCGGCAAAATCGAAAAGAATCTTGTTGTTTTTGACGCACCAATCCCTGATCCGCTGATTGTTTTTCTTGAGGGTCGAGGCGGCGCGCTTGTCCAGGTGGCCGGTCATGTATACGAAGGCAATCTTCGGATAGTCCTTTTCCAGTTCGTCCATTGCCTCCAGATACTTGTCTATACCCCTGGAATTGTTGTCGGACACTCCTCCGCACCAGGACCAGACCACGAGATTTATGCCGTTGCCGTCCTTTCCCAACCTGTCCCTCGTTTCTTCGGCCCAATCCAGGTCGCCCTTGTGGCCCAGGTCGCCATCTGTTTCCTCCAAACGCAGGGATCTGAAATCGTAAACCGGGGATTGAAGCATTCTCATGCCGTCCACCAGCTGGCTGCCGTGGGACGTATGTCCGTAATATATCTTCAAGGATTCAATGGCCTTTTTGATCGATTGTTCGGGAATCGCGGAAAATTGTCCGACGACCTTGTGGTCGGCCACAAGGCCTTTGGCGAGCATGGGCGCGGACAGTGTTTCAGCCTTCCGGGGTTCTGTTTGGGTCTGAGCCGTGGGCGGTTCGGCGGCAGGCTGGGCCTGGGCGAGCCGAGGCTGTGTCGAGGACTTGTCCTGAGAGGCGTCGCCGCCGACATACTGGTTGTTTTTCCACGTTCCGCTTTGGACCGTTCCGTCCGCGTGGGTATATGTTCCCTGGCCGTTCATCTGCCAGTCCTTGAACTCGCCCTGGTAGGTGTCGCCGTTGGCGTATTTATAAGTGCCCTTGACCATGTCGCTGTTGCCGAACTCGCCCTCGAAAACGTCTCCGTCGGACATGGTGTACACGCCGTGGCCATGCATCTCCCAACTCTTGAATTCCCCGACATAAACTTCGCCGTTGGAAAAGGTGAGGGTCCCCTTTCCGGTCAGGTCGTAGTTCTTGAATTCGCCCTCATACCGGTTGCCGTTGTCCCAGACGTAGGTTCCCTGCCATTTGCACAGGCCGTTGACGCAACCTTCCTTGCACAGGCCGGTGCCGGGAAAGAGGGTAAGGGCAAGAAGGCAGAGTATCGTGACAAACTTGGTTTTCATGGCGTACTCCATAAAGGTTTTGCTGTATGCTTAGCACCCCGTGGGTGGTTATGCAATATCGAGCAATGAAATTATGGAGTCATGTGCAAGGGGCCGTGATTGCTTTCAGGGTTGTGTTGCAGCGAGGGAATCCATTTAGGACGGGACAAATTTTAAAAAAAGGCCTCCGCGATAAACACGGAGGCCTTTGATTCGTAGCGGTGCAACCTGTTTAGTGAGCCTTGTCCAGGACGGGCAGGCGCAGCCCCTTGGGGGAATCGAGCCGCATGGCGTCCTGCATGGTGGGTTCGCCACGCTTGAGCCTGCGGTAGGAACCCAGGGCCCAGAGCGGGAAGTATTGGGAATAGCCGTGGTAGAGCAAATAAAAGACCTTGGGGAAGCCTGTGCCCGTATAGAGCTTCTCTTCCCAGGCCCCATCCTCGTCCTGTTGGTTGAGCAGGTAGCGGACGCCGAGGGTGACCGCGGCGCTGTCCACCTCGTTTGCCGCGAGAAGGCCCAGCAGACTCCAGGCCGTCTGGGAGGGAGTGCTTTGGCCCATTCCGGCCAATGACGGGTCGTTGTAGGTGTAGCAGGTTTCGCCCCATCCGCCGTCTTCGTTCTGGACGGTCTTTAGCCAGTCCACGGCCTTGCGCAGGTAAGGGGCGTTCATGTCTTCCCCGACCTGGCGCAGTCCGGCCAGAACGGACCATGTGCCGTAAATGTAGTTGACGCCCCAACGTCCGAACCAGCCCCCGAAGTCTTCCTGTTCCCTTTTGAGAAACTCGATGGCGCGGGCGATGGGCGGAAAGCTCCTGTCAAAGCCCGACACTCCCAGAAGCTCGATGCAGCGGGCGGTCACGTCGGAAGTGGGCGGGTCCAGCAGCGCCCCGTGATCGGCAAAGGGGATGTGGTTCAGGTAGTAGTAGTGGTTGTCGATGTCAAAAGCGGCCCACCCGCCGTTGGTGCACTGCATTCCCAGCACCCAGTTCAGGGCGCAGTCCATTTTTTTCTTGTATTCGGCGTTCTCATGGGCTTTTGAACGATAGAGGGCCATGAGAACCATTGCCGTGTCGTCAAGGTCCGGATACTGGGCGTTCTCGAATTGGAAGGCCCATCCGCCGCCCTCAAGCCCGGGCGCTCTTTCCACCCAGTCGCCTTTTATGAATATCTGGTTGTCGAAAAGCCACTGGTGGCACTTCTTGACCGAATCGTGGTCGGGGTCAAGTCCGCCTTCCATAAGGGCCGAAAGGGTCAGGCAGGTGTCCCAGATGGGCGAGAGGCAGGGTTGGAAAAATGTGTGGTCGCCAGCGAAAGCCGCGCTCTGCACCGGCGGGGAATCAAGCTCCGGTGCGGCCGAGATATGGCCGCCGGATGAGAAGGACGGGCCGGGATCGGGCAGGCGCACCGATGTGTCGAAGCGGTTGATGAGCAAATCCTCAACGGCTTGAAAGCCCCTGGCGTAATCCTGGTCGCTCATGTCGTAGCCCAGGAGCTTCAGAGCCATGACGGCGTTGGCCATTGCGGGAAAGATGGCCCCGATCCCGCCGGAACCCTGCATGTGGGCCCTCATCCATTCTTCCGCCCTTTTCAGGGCCTTGTTGTGAATGAAATCCGGGATCAGGCCGCATGTTTTCTTCATCACCCTGTCCGCAATCAGGAAAAAGCCCTTGAGCAGGTGCAGGGACTTGAATTTGTCAAGGTTGCGCAGTTCCTCGGGCGGCGATGTGAAGAGCTCCGGGATGGCCTCTTCGGGCCGAAGCCTGCACACCGGTCGTTTCGCGTAAACTATGAGCAGGGGCACGATCACGGTCCGGGACCAATAGGAGACTTTGGAGAGGTGAAAGAAGAACCACCTGGGCAAGAGCATTATCTCAATGGGCATGGCCGGCGGGGTGTGCCAGGGGACCTGACCGAAGGTCGCCAGCGTGATGCGCGTGAAGACGTTGGCCTTTGCGGCTCCGCCCAGGCTCAGAATGGCCTGCCGGGCCTTGGCCATGTGCGGGGCTTCGGGTTTGTCGCCCAGCATCTTCAGGGCCATGTAGGCCTTGACCGAGGAACTGATGTTGGTGATGCCGTCCACGTCGTAAAGGGGCCAGCCGCCGTCGGCCAGCTGCTTGCTGAGAATGTAGGAGCGCAGGCGTTTTTTCTGGTCCTTGCCGAGCTCAACTCCCAAAAAACGTTGCAACATCACATATTCGGACGGAATGGTCACGTCGGCTTCAAGCTCAAAGACCCAGTAGCCTTCGCTGCTTTGCAGGGAAAGAAAGCGGTCTCTGGTTTTGCGGACGGCGTTTCCCGGCTGGGTATGGGCCAGGAAGGAAGCTTTTTTTCGGTTTGCGGTGCTCATTTTTAAATCCCCGTCGCCGGATCAATCCTCACATAAATGTTCTGGAGGACCGTCATCCCGGTCAAGGCTCCGTATTTTAATTAAAACAGTTCGTTCACGGAAGAAAGGAGCCTTAGCATTGCCAAGTCCGGCTGTCCAGAATTTGTGTTGTTTCCGAACCGATAGACCTTCAATAATATATCGTTTGCACGATGCAGGCCTCTTGTCAACATACTGAGAGTAAGGGTTGGCTTGGCGCCGCATTTGCCGGTAACCTCGTGGCCTTTTGATGTTTGCTCCAGAAAATATTTTCGCCAACACTTTGTTTTACTGTTATAAAACGCGTATTATGTTTTTTGATGCCAATTGAACAGTCATTTAAAATTGACAAGGGGTCGGGCCGGGATTATGAAGTTAAGCATAGCAGAAAAGCCAAACCCGTCGCGAGGCGGGGGCGGAAAATCACGGGTCTCAGAGGAGATGGCCGGGTTGCCTGTGGACATCAAAGTACGGCATAGTTCCCGCCTCTCGCCAAAGAAATTCAGTCCGACCCGAATGAACGTTATACGCTCAGGCTGCCCTGCTCGGGCTTGGCTTGGCGCTGTTTGGTGGTAGGAAGTCTTGGTGCCGAAAGGCATAAGTGAGCCTTCACTCGGGAAAAGAAAATGACTTCACAGTTGTTGGACTCAAGTCTTGCCGGTGGCTTAAAACCCAGAGAACCTTCGGGCTGCGCCAGCCTGGACAATGGCTCCCTGCGATGCGCCTTTTCCACGAGCAAGGAGATCAAGATCGGGACCGGAGTGACGGCCAAGAAGCAGTTGTCCAAAATGATCTGGTACATCAACCAGACCGGCCCAGACGAGTTCGAGATTCAGAGGGTCAACAAGAATTCGGTTCCGTCCGGAGAGGTCAGAACCATTACCCGGGAAGAGCTTCTCGAGAACTACCAGCCTGAAATCAAGCATTACGATTGCCGGGTGCGCCCGGCAATGCGCGAGCTGAATCTGAACGTTGAAAAGGCCGACCGCCATCGCATGCGCAACGAGCCTTACAGCGCGGAGATGGAGTACAACAACTGCCTGCGGGTGGACGAAACCAATATCCGTTCGCTCTTTGGGCTGGGTCTGGTGTACTTACAGCTGGGAAACACTGAAAAGGCCGCAGGCGTGTTCTGGGACCTTTCCAGGCACAAAGCCGCCTTTACCGCCAAGCACAAGCATCTTTTCAACGAGTTCGGAATAGCCTTGCGGAAAAACGGAATGTACAACGAGGCGGTGGAATACTACTCCCGGGCCATCAGTTTTTGCGAGGGCGACGACGAAAACCTCTACTTCAATCTGGCCCGGGCCATGTATGAGGCGGGAGATTACAGAAGAACGGTGCAGAATCTGTTGGCTTCCCTGGAACTGAATTGCCGCAGCAGGGAGGCCCGCCTCTTTTCCAGGCACATAGCCAGCACCGTCAGCCCTGGGGACATGATGCAGCCCGAAGAGGATGCAGGGCAAGTCAAGCCGGAAGACGGGCATTGCGTCGGCAAGGGTCTGATCGACCGCTTGAAGGAAATAATCGACAATTGCGAAGACTTCTCACAGGCGGCCGCCCGCGGAGCCGCATAGCGTCAGGCTTGCGGCTATTGACCTGTTTTTCCCGCACAAGCAGATTCTTAGAGTGAACACATGAAATTGGAAGTGATGATTCTTGGCGACTATCTTTCAGTCCAGGGGCTGCGCATGGCTCAGTCGCTGGTGAAGAAAATCAAGGCTGTATTCGGGCCGGACTGGCGCAGGATAATGCTTTCAATGGGCTGCGGCCCGGAGGGCACGGAAGCGTTCAAGACGGTTCGCGGCAGGCTGGGAAAGGCGCCGACCGTGGTTTACCGGAAGACAGGCATATTGATGCAGAGCGACTCATTCGGCCTAGTGGTCAAGGTCGACGGTGTGGAGACCATGGTCAATCTCATAGACAGGGGGGTCGGCTCGTTTGATCCGGCCATGCTAATGCAGGATTTTACGGCCCAGGACCTGTTGGGCGTGTTCGGCATGAGGGGCGGCGGGTACCTGAAGTGCGAATGGGACGAACTAAGCGGTTTCAGTCAGGAAAAGCTGGCAATAGCCTATGACGACATAAGGGGGCTGCTCAACCGCAAGGAGAGTATGGAACTGGTCCACACCTTCACCTATGACGGCCTGGAGTGCGACAGGCAGTCCTGCTGCAGTTGCGGCCAGCTGGATCACGCCGGCCAGGCTTTTCACGTCAAAAAGGGCTAGCCGCCCAGGACCCTGTCGATGGCCGACAGGAGTTTTTCCCTGTCCAGGGGTTTGATCACGAATCCGTTTACACCGGCCTCAAGACCCTTGTCGCGTATGGCGTCCAGGGCGTGGGCCGTCATGAGCAGGATGGGCGTCGCCGCATTCGCTCCTCCCCCGTTGCGCACCATGCGGGTTGCCTCCAGTCCGTCCAGGTGAGGCATTTCCATGTCCATGAGCACCAGGTCGTAAGGTGCTGCGGAAAGCACGTTTACGGCCCGTTCACCGTCCTCCACGACATGCACCGTGTGCGAGCGGGTGGAGAGGTGCAGTCTTGCAAGCTCCGAGTTGGTTTCGTCGTCGTCGGCCAGCAGGATCTTCAAGGGTCTGCCTTCAAGGGCCGGTGCAGCGTTGGCCTGCTGTTCGCCAATGTCTCCGCCGGGTTTCAGGGGCAGCACAAAGGAAAAGGTGCTTCCCTTGCCCATTTTGCTTTGCACCAGAATGTCCCCGCCCATCATGCCCACCAACTGCTTGCAGGTGGCAAGGCCAAGCCCGAAGCCGTCGTGCTTGCGCTGGGCAGGGTCGCTGGCCCGGCTGTAGCTCTTGAATATGGTTTCAAGCTTGTTTTCCGGTATGCCCACGCCGGTGTCGGTCACGGAAAAGAGAAGGGGAACCGCGCCCGACGGAATGAACTCCAGGCCGTGTTTTTTGTAATCATCCGGGGTTGCGCCTGTAACCGCGAGGCGCACCTCGCCGTTATCAGTGTATTTCAGCGCGTTGCCCACCAGGTTGACGATCACCTGGCGCAACCTTTTGGGATCGCCGCGCAGGGTGTCGGGCACGTCTTCTCCAAGGGAGAAATCCAGGAGCAGGTTCTTTTTTTCGGCCTGCACGGCCATCAGGCCCTTGATGGAATCGAGCATCAGGTCCGGGCGAAAGTCGACGTTGTCCAGCTGGAGTTTTCCCGCTTCCAGCATTGAAAATTCCAGAATGTCGTCGATTACCGAGAGAAGGTGCTCCGCCGATTCCCTGACGGTGTCCAGCCGTTCCCGCTGTTCCGGGCTGTCCTCGTGGCGCAGGGCCAAGTCGGAAAGCCCGATGATGGAACTCATGGGCGAGCGGATTTCATGGCTCATTGTGGCCAGGAACCTGCCTTTGGCCTGATTGGCCTCGTCGGCGCGAATCCTGGCGGAATTAAGGGCTGATTCCGTTCGCTTGCGCCAGGAAACCTCCTCGGTCAGCCGGGCGTTGGCCCTGGTCAGTTCGGAGTTGCGTTCGATGAGCAGGCCGATGCCCGCTCCGATGATGCCCAGAAGAAAGGTGATCAGGATGCCCATGAGCCTGCTGGCGGAAACGCTCGCCTCCAGGCTGGAGGCGGAGATGTCCATGCCCACCACGCCCAGGATGGCTCCGGTGTCGTCCTTAAGGGGCGCGAATCCTGAAATCCATTCACCCCAGCGGTCCGTGTAGGGACCGACCAGAACGGTTTTTCCGCTGGAAAAAACGGCCTTCAGTTCGTCCGGGGCGTCGTCATAGGGGTCTCCGGGCGCGATGTAGATGTCCGATGTCGGCGGCTCCGTGTCCAGCAGAAAATCAATGGACCGGTCAGCAGGGTTCATGTCCACTATGTACACGAATCTGAGATCGTTGTTGGACCGGCGAATCTTGGTCAGCTGGACGAGAAGGCGGCGGTATTGCGGTATGTCCAGGCTTGATTTGTCCGCCACAAGGGCTCCGACCTCTTCCGGGTCCAGGGCGTTGCCCACGGCGGAAACGCGCATGAAGAGTTCGTTGCGTATGGATGTTTCCGATCCCGATCCAAGCACGCTGGTCAGGGCGAAGCCCATGAAAATGGCGAAACCGACCGCCGTGACCCCAAGGGCAAAGGCGAACGGCTTGTCTTTTTTGACGGAGTCCGGTTTTTCCCGGCCAAAGGCCGTGGATCTGGCCATGACAATGGCCACTGTGGCCGTGGTCGCCGCATGAAGTATCTCGAGGATGCCCATCCATTTTCCAGAGGCGTCGGTCGAGTCTTCCGCAGTCACGGCAAACATCGAATGAAGCGCGGGCAGGGGTCCGGCGCAAAGGAAATAGGCCGCCAACAGGGGATAAAAGGAAAACAAAAGTCCGCTTTCGCCGATCTCCTTTCTCAGCCACCAGAGGCCGCAGAGTCCCACCAGTCCGCAGACAAGGCCGAGATGCTGGTCTATGGCCGCGCTGAACCCCGTGGCTCCGAACTGAACCGCGCCCGCAATGGGCAGGATGAGCAGAAGGGCGGCCAGGACATATCCGGAATTGCGAATTTTGCCCGTGGGAAGCCCCTGGGCTCCGAACAGGGCCAGGAAGATGAATGACAGGGCTTTCAATGATCCGCTGATGATGAACAGGGACCCCTGTTCAGGTTGGGCCTGGCTGATGAGCAAAAAGGCGAGGGACAGGGCCATGAATGTGGAAAAAAGGCCCAGCCAGAGCCATTGCAGTTTTTTTTGGCTGCGGAACAGATGCAGGGCAAAGGCCGTAATGAAAAAAAGAAAAAACGCATGAATGAACTGTATGTAGTCCAGATTGTGGCTGAACAGGCTCTCCATCTGCTCTCCCCTTGCGTCCCTCATCAGGTTCTTAGATAATCGAGGAACTCTGCGGGAACACTGTCGGTTCCCAGATTGCTGCGAAAATCTTCAGGCCTCGGCACGATGAAACTGCCGGTTCCGTATACCCGGACCGTTCCGCCGGAATCGATCCATGCTTCCGCGGTTATAAGCTTTTTCCCGGCCTTTAAAACCCTGCCCTTGGCCACGCACGGCTTGCTCGTGTTGAGCGCCCTTGAAAACTTGATTTCCATCCTGGCCGTGAAGACCAGCTTGCGCTCGAAATGCATTACGGCCCAACACATCATCTCGTCCAGCAGCATGGCCTGGAATCCGCCGTGCACCAGACCGGGAAATCCCGCCATTTCCTCCTTGATCCGGGACAGGGGGCTGAGAACCACGTTTTCTGCGGGGTCGTGATAAAACTCCAGCCTGAATCCCCAGGAATGGCTGGGCGAGCATGCGAAGCAGTTGTAGCCCGGAAAGTTCAGGAGCAGGTTTTCAACTTTTGTCAGGTTGCTGGTGTCCATGTGGCTGCATGGGGGGCTTGGCACTAGAATATGAACCGGTAGGTTCTTCCGTCGTTGGCCTTGGCAAAGCCCGCGCCGCCATCGCTGCTGACGTAGAAGACCATTTCCAGCAAATAATTGTCAGGGCCGGTGACCACCCCGTAACCTGGTTCGCCGGAGGAAAGCATTCCGCCGAAAAGACCGGAAATTTCTCCGGGGGCGAACAGGGAAAAGGCCAAGCCGTGCAGGAATGAAAGATTTGTGTATTTCCCAGAGGCCACCTGACCGGAAGGCAGAGTGACTGTTATGGTCTTGGCCCTGGAATCTATCTCGCCCACAAGGGCGCTTTGGGAGTTCATCTCCACAAGGCTCATCTGGTGCCTGTGCGCGCAGGAGGCCAGGGTCAGCAACATGGCTGTGATGGCTAAGTATTTCATGCTGGAATATGGTGTTACTCTGTTGGCAGCCGGTTGAATACAACCCTTACGATTTGCGAGGATTAAAACATCTTTCCCTGAAAAAAGCCAGAGGGCTAGCCCTGATTCTCTTTTCCCCTGCGGGAATCAAAGACCCAGGAAAGCGTTTCAAGCAAGGCCCCCTGCTCCATGGGCTTGGCAATATAACCGTCCATGCCGGCGGAAAGGAATCTTTCCCTGTCTCCTTTCATGGCATGGGCGGTTAGGGCGATTATGGGCATGGATGACTCCCGACCGGTCCCCTGGGAGCTACGGATGACCCTCGTGGCTTCCAATCCGTCCATTTCCGGCATCTGCACGTCCATTAGAACGCAGTCAAAGGCGTTGTCCCTGACCAGTTGGACAGCCTGTTTCCCTGTTGAGGCGCAGGTTACCGAATGTCCGGCTTTTTCCAACATTCTGGTGGCCACTATGCGGTTTGTGGGGTCGTCCTCGGCAAGCAGGATGTTCAGGCGTTGTCGGATGGCTGTGGAGAGAGGGGCAACTTTTTCTTTCTTTTCCAGTGAATCCACGTCCTGCTTCAGGTTGATCGTGAAGAGGATGGTTGTCCCGATGCCTTTTTCGCTTTCAATGGAAACGTTGCCGCCCATGAGATTGACCAGACGCTTGACTATTCCAAGACCCAGCCCCGTGCCGTTGAACCGGCGTGCGCGTGCTTCCTCGGCCTGGGCAAAGGGTTCGAAGAGCATGGGCAGGAGTGAGTCGGAAATGCCCATGCCGGTATCGGAAACGGTGAAGAGAATGTTGAGGCTTCCGTCCGGGCGTTTGTCCGGAAGAAGGGTCAACTCAATGCGGATCGTTCCCTTTTCCGTGAATTTCAGAGAGTTGCCCACCAAGTTGAAGAGCACCTGTCTGATTCTGGCGGAGTCTCCCACAACGGTTTTGGGAATGTTCGGGTCCACTTCGCAGGAGAGCGATATTCCCTTTTTTTTGGCCTGAAAGGCAAAGTTGGCGGTTAGGGCCTGAAGGGTTTCGCGGATCAGAAATTTTTCCTCCACGATGTTGAGAGCGTTGGCCTCGATGATGGAAAAATCAAGGATGTCGTTGATGACCGACAAGAGACTGGAACTGGAGTCCAGGGCCGTTTGCACGTATTCGACCTGTACGCTGTTCAGGCTGGTTGTTTGCAGCAGCTGGAGCATCCCGAACACGCCGTTCAGGGGGGTGCGGATTTCGTGGCTCATGTTGGCCAGGAATTCGCCCTTGGACTTGTTGGAGGATTCGGCGCTTTCCTTGGCCTTGAGCAGGCTTTCCTCGATTTCCTTGAGGCGTGAGATGTCGACGAAACTTTCAAGAAGCATGTCCCTGCCGCCGATCCGGATGGGAACGGCTGATTTCAATGCCGGAATCCTTTTCCCCTCAGCCGTTACCAGCACCCGCTCGGCACCTATGTCTTCGCGACCGTGGTCCAGAATGGGGCAGTTGCCCCTTTGGGCGGGACAGATGAATTGGTGGCAGGTCTTTCCAATAATTTCCTCTTTGGAGGCGCCGAGCATGTCCTGGGCGAAATTGTTTATCTTTTCAATGGTTCTGGTTTCGACATCGATGATCAGGATTCCGGCCTGGACTGTTTCCAGGATGGCCTGAAGCTCCACCTCCTTTTCCGTGAGGGCCGTCTCGGTTTTCTTTTGCTCGGTTATGTCCTGAAGTATGCCGTACAGCTTGACGCATTTGTCGTTCTGGAATTCGGCTTGGCCTAGAACGCGGCACCAAAGGGGGTTTCCCTTGGCCGTGCGGGCCTGCAGGGTGAGATCAAATGGTTCGTTTGTTTCAACGGCCCTGTTCAAGGCCTGTTGCAGGATCTTGCCGTGTTCCGGTTTGTAGTAGTTCAGGTGTTCTTCCCAACCCGGAGGATCGCCCGAATCAATTTCCACGATGTTGAAAAGTTCCCTTGTCCACGTGGCCCTGCCCGTGGCCATGTCCATCTCCCAGCCCCCTATTTTGCCCAGGCTGCTGCTGGTGTCCAGAAGCTGGCGGTATTTGTCCAGGCTTTCCTCAATCTCCTTGCGTTTCGTGATGTCGGTGACAAAACCTTCGTAGTGGCAGGATCCCGTGCTTTTGCATATGTTCTTTGCGAAAAGTTGAATCCATTTCAGTTTGCCGTCCCTGCACCTCACCTGCACCTCAAAATTGTCTACGCGCCCGAACTCCTCCATCCTTCGCTTGAATTCGATGCGTTTGTCGGGATTCGCATAAACGTCTGCGGCGAGGTTTTTTACGGCCTTTACAAGCTCGTCCGGAGAGCTGTAGCCAAGTATCCTGGCGTGTTCGCTGTTGGCCTTGATAAGCCGCCCGTCGTTTGTGGATTGAAATATTCCCACGGGGGCGTTGTTGAATAATACCGAGTGTTTTTTTTCCGCCCTGATCCTGTGGATGATGTTGAAGACCAGGGCAATGATGAACAGGGCCAGGACAACGATGAAAATGGATACCATCTGCCCGTCTCCCGTCAGGGCGTCTTGCGGATTGGGGATTGTCGTCATTGCGTCCGGAGTCAGGCTCAGCGTCCAGAAAAGGGCATGTCCGGTTGTAATGCTGGGAAAGGCCTCGGTTTTTTGGTTGTTCGCCATGTCCTTCGGGTTCTTTTGGTTGTAGTAGTATGAGTTTGCTCTTTGGTCCGACCATGTGAGTTCATGTTTGGGGACGGGATATTGCCCCGTCCCCGGCGCGCAGGCTGTCGGCTAAAAGGATTCAAAATCGTCGTCTGCATCCTCGTTCATGTTCAGGTCCAATCCGTTTTTGCGGGGAGGAGGCTGTGCCGCCTCAAGCCGTTTGGGCTGTGCGGGGCGCACAACGTATTTGTTGGCCCTTCTGCCTTCGTTCAGATTGAAAAAGGACATGGTCTGTTGCAGTTGTTGTCCTTGCCCGGCAAGCTCGCTGGACGTGGAGGCCATTTGTTCGGCTGCCGACGCGTTTTGTTGCACCACCAAATCCAGCTGTTGGATGGCCTTGTTGATTTGTTCCGCCCCGGCATTCTGTTCGCTGCTGGCGGCTGCGATCTCCTGCACCAGCTCGGCGGTTTTTTTAATGTCCGGGACAATGTCTCTTATCATCTTTCCGGCCTGCTCCGCCACCTCCACGCTTGTGGTCGAAAGTTCGCTGATTTCCGATGCCGCTTCTCCGCTGCGTTCGGCCAGTTTGCGCACTTCCGCAGCCACCACGGCGAACCCCTTGCCGTGTTCACCGGCGCGGGCCGCTTCTATTGCCGCGTTCAGGGCCAAGAGATTTGTCTGTCTGGCGATTTCCTCGATGATGGAAATCTTTTCCGCGATCTGTTTCATGGAATCAACCGTCTGGGTGACGGCGTTTCCACCTTGTTCGGCGTCCTTTGCCGCCTTGGCCGCCATGCCTTCGGTTGTCTGGGCGTTGTCCGCATTTTGCTTGATGTTTGAGGTCATTTCCTCCATGGACGAGGAAACCTCTTCAATGGAGGCGGCCTGCTCCGTGGCCCCCTGCGACAAGCCCTCGGCTGCGCTTGAAAGCTGCTCGCTGCCGGAAGCCAGGTTGTCCGTTGCGGCCAGGACTTCCCCAACAACCTCCCTCAGTTTTCTGTTCATCTGCTTCAGGGCGTCCGCCAAAACACCGACCTCGTCCTTTTGATTCACGTCGATGGACTGGCTCAGGTCGCCCGTGGAAAGGCTCTTGGCCAGGGCTACGCCCTTGAGAACCGGGCTGGTGATTGATTTGGCCAGAAATACGCCCAGAAGAATTGCGATCAGGGTTCCCGCAGCCATGCCGATGATGGAGGTCAGGGAAGCGCTGGTTGCGGCTACGTCGGATGTTTTTACCTCCTCGTGGGCCAAGTCCCGGTTCAACTCCACGATCTGATTGAGAAATTCCAGGGCGACATCCTGTTTTTCCTTGGCCTTGACCATGGCCTGCTCGGTCATTTTCGCGTACAGGGCCTCGGATTCTCCCGCCAGTTCGCGTATCTTACGGAAGCCGTCAAAAACCTTTTCGGCAGCCGGGATAACCTCAGTTTTGAGCGTCCTGGACGCCCCCTCGGTGTTGCCGGCTGCAGTCAGCTGCTTCAGAGTTCCCACACTGGCGTGAAAATCGTCGTGAGGGACTTGAAGCTCCTCGACTATTGCCATGAGGTCCGGGTTGTCGGTCTTGAAGTCGGCCATCCATTTTCCGAAGTTGCAGGCCTTGGGATCTGTTCCGCCTTCAAAGTTCTTTCCCGTGGCGATTGATTCGCAGGCCTGGGTTTCGAGCTTGTAATGGTCGCCTCTGAATATCTCGAAATTTTTTCTGAGATCGGTCGGGTTGAGAATGTCCCCCTTGAGGAGCTGGTTGGAGTAGTCCATGAATTTGTTGTTTTCAACGGCCCATTCCTTCCAGGCCGGGATGAACTGCTTCCAGAGCTCCTCTTCCTGGGGAGTTTTTTGAAAAGGCTCGTAGACGTTCCAGGCGGCCGTGTATCTTTCCCGAGCCATGGCGATGTTGCCGACCTGTTGTTCCCTGCCTTGTCTGTCAAGGGTCGGGGAAAGCATGGTCCGCTGGGCCACGCGAATCGATTCAGCCTCCTTTGCGATTATCAGCAGGTTTTCCACGCTGGGCATGCGCACAAGGCCGACATTGGTCAGCCCCTCATGGATGTTTTCCACTCCGAACCAACCAACCAGGCCCACTGTCAGCGTGATCAGGGCGACCACGAGAAATCCCCCGACCAGTTTGATCATCAGTCTTAGGTTTTTCATTTATTCCCCCTGAGATAACAAGTGACAGACTATTGTTGCACGGATTCGTCGATAAGCCGTGCGGGTCTTCTGTTGCCAAGCGGAGACAGGTCCATGAGCGTGTGCAGGGAGTTATGCATGTTTGTGGTGCTCATACAGACATATTATATAGAGAACCTTCATCGGCTCGTCAATAATTTTTAACTGAACGTTCAATTTTTGCCTTTACAAGGCTGTTTCGTGTCTGCCGACGACAGTGGCCAACGTCGCTGCCAGATTGTCTATTTCAAATGGTTTTTGAGTGTAACCGTCCATTCCTGCGGCCAGAAACATTTCCTTGTCTCCCTGCATGGCGTGAGCCGTCAGGGCGATTATCGGCGTGGTTGCCTTGTCCGATCCCTTGGTGCTTCTGATCTCCCTGGTTGCCTCCATGCCGTTCATCACGGGCATTTGTATGTCCATGAGGATGCAGTCGTAGGTCTTTTCCTTCAGGGCTAGCACGGCTTCCCGGCCGTTGAACACGCAAGTGACGGTGTGCCCCAGTTTTTCCAGGGCTATTTTGGCGGCCATTTGGTTGACCTTGTCGTCCTCGGCCAGGAGGATGTTGAGAATCTTCTCCTCTGCCGGACGAGGCTTGCCCTGGGCGAGAGAAGGCTGAAGCGTTGTCGATGTCTTGACCTCGATGGTGAAGTTCACCGCAGTGCCGACATCCACTTCACTGTCCACGGAAATGTTTCCGCCCAGCACCTTCACCAGCCTGTGAACGATGCTTAGCCCCAGGCCTGCACCGGAATAAGGCCTGGTATGCGAACCGTCCGCCTGAGTGAAGGCGTTGAATACATTGCCAACCATGTTGTCCGGGATGCCAATGCCCGTGTCGGAAACACTAAAAAGCAGAAGGGTCTTGCCTCGGCCCTGGTCGGGCAGGGCTGAAACATCAACCCGCACCCCGCCCTTGTTGGTGAATTTCAGGGCGTTGCCGATCAGGTTGAACAGTATCTGCCTGACCCGGCCTTCGTCGCCCACAAGGCTTTCGGGCACGCTGTGGTCGATTTCGTGTTCCAGATAGAGCCCCTTGTCCCCGGCCTGGACCCTGAAGGACAGCATCACGGTTTTCATTGTTTCCCTGAGATCAAAAGGCTGTTCGCTGATCTGCAATACCCCCGCCTCCATGACCGAAAAATCCAGAATGTCGTTGATGACCGTCAAAAGCCCCTTCCCTGCGGAAAGGGCCGTTTCGATGTATTCCCTTTGTTCCGGGTCGAGGTCTGTCGTACTGGCCAACTGGAGCATGCCGAAGATTCCGTTCAGCGGGGTGCGCAGTTCGTGGCTCATGTTGGCCAGGAATTCCCCTTTCATCCTGTTGGCGCTTTCTGCGGCTTCTGCGGCCTGCATCATCTTCAGTTCGGCTTCCTTGCGCAAAGTGATGTCCACGAAGCTTTCAAGCAAAAGCGTTTTTTCTCCAAGGTTCAAGGGTATTGCGGACTTGAGTATGGGCAGAACCCTGCCCTTTGAGGCCAAAAGTTGGCACTCCGTTGAATTGATTGTCTGGTGGTCGTCGAGAATCGGACAACGACCCTTGGGAGAGGGACAGATGAAATGGTGGCAGGTTTTTCCCTGAACCTGATCCCTGCTCAGGCCCAGGGCGTTCAAAGCGTACCTGTTGGCGGTCACGATTTTTCTGGTCTCGACGTCCACGATGATGATCCCGGCCTGCACTGTCTCCAGAATGGCCTGGAGCCTTTCCTCGTTTTGCTTCAGCCTTTCCTCGGCTTTTTTCTGCTTGGTGATGTCGAAAATGGCTCCCACGAGATGATCCAGTTTTCCGTTGTCGTCGAAGTGGCCCTGGCCTCTTTCGCTGACCCAAAGGGTGTCGCCGTCCCTGGTCCTGATCCTGTATTCAATTTGAAACGGCTCACGGTTTCGGACGCCCTCCTGTACCGCGTCAAAGACCCTTACCCTGTCTTCCGCGTGGATCAGGCTTCCGTAACTGCGCACGGAGTTGTTGACGAGATCGGAGGAGGGATAGCCGGATATTTTTTCGATGGCCTCGCTGATGAAGTGCATTGGCCAGTCCGGTTCGTTGGCGCACATGTATACTACGCCCGGAATGCTGGAAATTATGGTACCGAGGTATTCCCTGCTGTCGTACAGGGCCTCTTCCGCCTCCATCTTTTCAACGGCTTGGCCCAGGGCCAGGGCGTAGGTGTCGACAAGAAGCTCCTCGAAATCGCTTTGTGGCGGCTCGTTTTCAGGGCGACAGATGCTCAGTCGGCCCCGCACCTGTCCACCTATGATGATGGAGGATGACAGGCAGCTGGCTTGGTCTTCAGTGCCAACCAGGCGGGTGCGGCCGTCAAAGAAGAGTTTTACGCCGACCTTTTCCGGAAAGCGCAGGCTTTGCGAGGCCACCTTGTCGAGAAAGTTGGAAAACAGTTCTTCAACGGTTCTGGATTCCATCAAAAGTCGGTTCAAGGCCCGAAGGCCCATCGGCTCGCTGTCGTGCGCGGCTGGTAAAAAAGGTTTTTCCCCAGTCTTTTCTTTTCCTTTTCTGGACAAGAGCCATGCGGCCAATAGTGCGATTCCGGCCAAGGCCAGGGGGGTTGCTGCGGGAAAAGGCGCGTACGCCGATGCGGAAATGTTGCCCACGACAGCTTCCGCTCCCAGAGCCAGCAGGGCGCCGGAAATCAGATAGAGGGCGCCAGGGATCATCTTTTTCATGACGCTTGAACCTCTCCCCGCAAACGGACGGCAGCCCGTTCGCATTTCTGAACAGCTGTTTCTGGGAGCATATAAAATAGCAGGGACAGCATATAATGCAAGCGATTTCAATAAACCGGGAATGAGTGTTTGCTAAAAACCAAACAAGGGCAGCGAAAAGGCGCAGGCAGGAAATGGTTTTTTAAATGCAAAGCGGTATTTTTTTATTAAAAAGCAAGGTAAAGTTATTGACTTTCAATAAGTATGGCTGTAGTTGTCTGATCGGCAACCTTATCAGTCTCATAAAATTGGAGGCGAGAATGGACAGGATCAAACGTTACAGCAAGTATCTGCAATACTTTTTCTTGGTGGCGATGATTGTCGAACCTTTGGGCGTGGCCCTGGCCTGGGCCTTTGCGGATGTCGAGACCTTGACGGCCTTGGTGGCCTTCGGAGACGAGCCGGGAATAGACTGGAATCTGACCGACCTGCAAAGGCTGCTCAGTTTCCTGGTCTACCTCATTCCGGTGAGCCTGAGCATGCTTCTTTTCAGGGCCCTGTCCCGCCTGTTCGGACTGTATTCCCAAGGACTCGTATTCACGCGGGACAATGTGAAAAGGATTCGCCAGGCCGGATTGCTTTTGCTCGCAGGGCAGCTGGTGTCCCCCTTTTACCAGTCCCTGCTTTCCCTGGTGTTGACCATGAACAATGCCCCCGGCCAGCATATGATAATGATCGGCATGGATGATTCGGACATTTCCGAGATCGTCACGGCCGTGGTGATCATCGTCGTTGCCTGGGTCATGGACGAGGGGCGCAAGCTCAAGGACGAGGAAGCCCTGACCGTATAACCGGAGATCGACATGTCCATCATCATAAATCTGGACGTAATGCTGGCCAAGCGCAAGGTTTCTTCCAAGGAGCTTGCCGATGTGGTGGGAATAACCCCGCAAAATCTTTCCATCCTCAAGACGGGCAAGGCCAAGGCTCTGCGCATAACGACCCTGGAATCCATTTGCCGCCATCTTGAATGCCAGCCCGGCGACCTGCTGGAGTATGTCCCGGACACCGAGGACATCGAAGAGGCGGGGGACAAGGCCGAGGAGGATTAGCCTTCTTCCTGGGTCAGCCTGTTCAGGATCAATCCGAAGAACCCGCTGCCGGATGGGGATTGGTATTTCCAGCCCAGGTGCATTTTGCAGCCGGAACAGACCGAAACGGTCCAGGAAAACCCCTTGAACCAAGTGAATTCAGCCGTTGCCGGGCCGGCGGGAGCGCAGCCCGGCGCGGCTGAAAAGCAGCCCAGTTCATAGACGATCCCTTCGGGGTTGCAAAAAACATGGGCGTGTCTGCCTTGGTGGACGACGCGGTCGGAGTCCCTGGCGATGCGCATTCCGCATGCCCGGCAGACAAGATGCCTTTCAGCACCGTCCGTGCGCTCCGGATGGTTTTGGCCGCCCGGTTTCCTGCTGTGAACCGCGCCGACGGTTTTTAGCTGCAACGCTGCAGGCTCCAGGGAATGCGTTTCTTCAAATGACATCATTTGCGCTCCTGCCGAATAAAGGGTCCCGGCAAGGGATTCTCTATGCAGGCCAGAGTCTAATCGATAAATGTCCGCTGATAAAGGGCCTTGATGCCTCTTTATTCTCTTGACCGCGGGCGGCGGTCTGCTGCATCAAGTCCCCAGAGGACACATTACAATGCGTGCAAGCCTGTCCAAGGGCGTAATATTCATGATCGCGGGCGCTTTCTGCTTCAGCCTCGGAGCGCTGTTCATCAAGCTGGTCGGCGAGGCTGTTCCCGCCCTGGAGATCGTGTTCGCCCGCTCGCTGTTCGGCTTTCTCTATTGCTGGACCCTCCTGCGCAGGGACGGGAGGAACTTTCTGGGAGAGCGGCGCGGACTCCTGACCATTAGAGGCCTTTTGGGCTTCATGGCCTTTTTCTGTTCCATCTATTCATTCGTCCATCTGCCCCTGGCCGACGCCTCGGTCATGATCTTCCTGTATCCGGTGTTCGTGGCGCTTTTGGCTGCGGTTTTTCTGGGTGAAAGGATAGGGGTCAAGGGTTTTCTCTGGGTTATGGTCAGCCTGTCCGGGGTCGTTTTCGTGGCCAAGCCCTCGTTTTTCTTTGCCCGGCACGCCGCCCTTGACCCTTTGGCGGTGACGGCGGCCCTTTGCGCGGCTATGATCAGCGGGCTGGCCATCATTCTGGTCAGGGTTCTCAGCCAGACGGAGCACCCTCTGGTGGTCGTCATCTATCCCGTTATCGCCGCCATGGCGCTGGCTCCGGTTATCGACGGTTCCCATTGGGTTCTGCCGGATGCGGAGCAGGCCGTTCTCCTTTTGGCCGTGGGCCTGTCTCTCAACGTGGGCCAGCATTTCATGACCAAGGGCTTCAGTCTGGAACCCGCAGGCAAGCTCAGCGCCGTCATGTACCTGGAGGTGGTCTTCGCCGGCATATGGGGTCTCTTCGCCTTTTCGGAAATACCTGATCTCTGGTCTCTGCTGGGTGCGGGGTTGATAATTGGCGGCACCCTCGGCCTGGCCGGTCTCAGGCATTGCGTCCAGCCCTGTGCGGGACAGGAATGAGGAAAAGACCCACGGAATAAAATTTGGAGGTTTTGGACGGTTTGTCGAGGTCCTTTCCGACGGTCAGTCGCTTTTCAGCTCGCGGATGAGGGTGTCCAGCTCCTGCGCGAGTCTGGCCAGCTCCATGATGGCTTGAGAGGAGCTTCCGGCGACTTTCAGGACCATGACGTTTTTTCACTGCCGCGACCGCCACAGCGGTCATGTCCCTTTGTCTCTCTGCGTCAAAACAAGATTGACCCTGAAGAGCGCAGCTTTGCCTCCGAACATTGATTTTCGGAATAATCAATACCGTTTGCATTTTGCCAGCAAGATTACGACCTCTGTGGTCGGAAATTAATCCTGGATAGCCGTTTTTGTTTGACTCCTAGGTGCGAAAGGGACAATATTCAATACTAGGGGAATTCCCTAGTTCGCGTGCGTCAACGGACCTGATTCCGGGGGGGAGTCGGGAAGCCGGTTGCCGGCAGTGTGCCCTGCGTGAACAAGGGGAAAGGAGGTGCTTCGCCCATGAAAAAGGAGGTGAAAACCGGACTGGCCATATTGATGGCGCTGCTTGTGTCGGGCCTCATGTCCGGTTGCGTGGGGGGGATGACTCACGTACCGGCCCCGCCCACCCTGCAATTGGAGGATCCCTATACGGAGTATGAAGGAAGATTGAGGGCCTACCGCAGCAGGGAAAGCGACTACACGTATTACAGGATGTACATGCCGGACACTGGAAGGTGGTATGCCTGCCGCAAGTGCAAAGATGTGGACCCGTCCCTGGAAGATCGGTGCTTTCAGATGTATGGCTTCGCTTTTGACTACTACAAGCGGGACCGGGAAAGAATGGGCCTGCCGACCCTGATGCGGGCCGGTGACGGCAAGACGGGAGTGGGCGGCGCGGTGCAGTGCTTTGCCGCCGAAACCTATGTGCTCATGGCCGATGGTTCGTTCAAGGCCATAGAAGACGTCTCGGTTGGCGACAGTGTCCTTTCCATCGACCCGGAGACCGGGTCGGAGAAGGCAGGCCGGGTTTATGACGTCATGCAGGGAGCCGAGCAATACCTTTTCGTTTTGAATCAGAGCCTCAAGGTGAACTCCGCACACAAGTTCTACACCGTGGACGGACTCAGGACAGTGCCTGAAATGGCTGCGGGCGATGCGGTTTTTTCCAGGGGGGACAGGAGGACGGTGGTCGCCTCGGTGACCATGCAGGGGGTTTTGCTGGCCTCCAACGAGGAGGCGAGGCCGGAAGTCTCGGTGTACAATTTCATGGTGGAGGATACCCACACCTTCCTTGTCTCGCCGGACAAGGTGAACCTTTACCTTGTCCACGACCAATGCGCTTGCGCCGGGGATTGAGCCTAGCGCCCAGGTCGGCGCGGCGGATCATTTGTTCAACCTTTTGGGGGAGAGGTGAGACATGTTAAGCAGAGTGTATTCAAGACTGTTGTTTGGACTGCTGTGTTTGGCGGTCCTGGGGGTGCTTGCCGGAGGGGGCGCACAGCCCGACCTTCCCACGTTCAAGACCTGCAAACCGCCTGAAGAGGTGGCGCCGAATACCTTTGTCTACGAGGGTCAGGTCAAGGAAGACCACGGCAGGCTGACCATGTTCCGGGACGATACCGGCAAATGGTATTGGACCCAGAAATGCGTGGAAGGGGATCAGGGAACAGCGGCCCAGAAAAAGCAGGGTTGCCAGTGTTTCGAGATGACGGCCCAGGGTTTTGACCAGTATCTGCGCGACAGGGACGCCAAGAATAGAGAGACCAGGAAGGCCAAGAGCAAGGAAAGACTGGAAAAAATGATGAGCGGCGGATCGGGTAACGGCGGCGGCGGCAACAACTGCTTTGCCGCTGGAACATACGTGCTGCTGGCCGATGGAGGGTTCAAGGACATCAGGGACATCCGGATCGGCGACAGGGTCCTGTCCGTGGACCCTGAAACCGGAACCGAGTTGGCGGGCAGGGTCTATGAGACCAGAGAGGGCAGCGAGAGTTTCGTCTATGTCCTGAACAGCGGACTTAGGGTCAACGCGGCGCACAAGTTCTACACCTCCGAGGGGCTCAAGACCGCGCCGGAGATGGTTCCGGGCGACCTGCTTCGAGGGCGGGGAGGACAAAGGCCGGTTTTGTCCTCCGTCGAGCGCCGGGGGGCGGTTCTGGCCGACGCGGGCGGCATCGGGCCGGACATCAGGGTCTACAACATCATGGTTGCGGACACGCACACCTTTTTCGTGACCCAGGACAGGGAAACCGTCTTTCTTGTCCACGACGATTGTTCCTGCGGGAACTGAACAGCAAGGGGGACGCCCGATCCGGCGTCCCCCTTTTTTTGTCTCTGGGGTCAGGCCGGTGGCCGGGCGGGAAAGTCCAGCCTCATCAGGGCCACGGTCTTTTTTCCGTCCTCGGTGTCCTGTGATCCCACCTGCCTGAAGCCCAGCCTCTGGTGAAAGCGCATGGAGCCGGGATTGGCGGGTTTGATGTTCACTTCGCAGGTCAGTGCGGGAGCCGTCCGGGAGGCGAACTGGGACACGTCTTGGTAGAGCATGGAGCCGATGCCCAGCCTGCGGAAGTCGGGTGAAACAACGATTCGGTCTATGTAGACGAAAGAGGGGTAGCGTTCCCTGAACCAGAGAAAATTCGGGCTCTGGTAGTCGCAGTCCGGGGTCATGGCCAGGAGGAATCCGGCCACTTTGTCTTGACTGACGCAGGCCCTGAAATATGAACTGGCTGCGGACAGGGTTTCCATGTCCTCCAGGGTCAGGGAGTTGACGTGTGGCAGGGCGTTCTGGTTCAACTCCAGTATCCGGCCGAGGTTTTTTTGGGATGCTTCAACTATTTGCAGGTCGTTGTTTGTCATGCGCGTTTTCTTTTGTTTTTTGGACTGAGACGGATACCTCGAAAAGGGTCGGATGTGAAGCCCCTGCCTTGGCTCATGTCTCGGCCTGGACCTCGGCTTGTGCCCTTTGGCTTATTCCAACGCCGAGGAAAACCGCCAATGCCGCAACCGTCTGCACCGGGGTCAGGGTTTCGCCCAGGGCGAGCCAGCCGAAAAAGATCGCCACCACCGGCACGAGGTTTATGAATGCGGATGCGCTGCTGGCCGGGATGCGGCTTATGCCCAGGTTGTAGAGGCCGAAGGCTCCAAGGGTCACGAAGGCTCCAAGATAGAGAATGATGAGAATTTCCTTGGCCGGCATGGACATGAGCGTGGCCGGTGAAAGGGAAAAGGCTCCCGGCAGAAAGAAGATCATGCCGGCCAGGGACTGCAGGGCTGTGAGGCTCCAGGGGCAGTAGCGGGAGCTCAACTTTTTGAGCAGGAGCATGTAGGCCGCCGCACTGGCCATGGCGCAGAACTCCAGAATGTTGCCCAGCAAGGGGTTGGGGGCGCTGGTTTCTGCCCGGCCCGAAAGCGTGAGGCAGGACACGCCCAGCAGGGCGACGGTCAACCCCGCCAACGTCTTGAGGGTTATGCGTTCCCCAAGGGCCAATCCGGCGCCCACGGCCACCAGGAGCGGCACGGACGCGGATATGACGCCTGCCTGTGAGGATGTCGTGAGTTCCAGGGCGTGGGACTCCAGCAGGAAGTAAAGGCATGGCTGGAAAAGGACCAGGAGCAGCAGGGGTTTCCAGTCTCCCTTTTGGTAGCCCCGGAAAAGTTTCCTATATGTAACCGGCAGGATTATGGCCGTGGCCACGGCCATGCGCAGCCAGACAAGGGCAAGGGGCCCAATGGTTTCCAGGGCCGTTTTCATGGCTGAAAAGGATCCGCCCCAAAGCAGGACGGCGGCCAGCACGGCCGCGATGGACAATCTGTGCATGTTGAGTACTCCTTGATTGATTCAAGGAATGGATTACGTCGATTCGCGTTTGGCGTATTGCAAGTTATTGCTGAGGCGCGGTTCAGAGTACTGTCCGGGCGTGGCTCCGAGGTACTGCTTGAACTTGTTGGAAAAATGGCTTTGGTCGGTGAATCCGGTCTCGGCCGCTACCTGTGCCGGGGGAGTGCCCATGAGCAGGAGGCTTCTGGCCTTGTCGATGCGCATCTGGGTTTGAAAGGCGTGGGGGGGGAGTCCCACCGCCTTCTTGAAAACCCTCAACAGGTGGTATCGGCTCAGGTTCGTGGCTTTTGAAAGGTCCTTCAGGGAGACCTTGCGGCCCAGGTTGTCTCCGATGTAGTCCTTGACTCTTTGCACCGCCTGGTGTTCCTGTCCGGCCCCCGGAGAGCAGGGCGCAAGCCTCCCGTGGCTCGAGAGGAGAAGCCCAAAGGCCGAGAGCATGACGCTTTCCTTTTCCAACAGGCTTCCGCCGTGGGCCACAAGCCGGTTCAGCCGAAGCAGGAGCCTGGAGGCGAGGGGGGCCTTGACCACGGTTTTCGTGAACTCGGGCAGGACCTCTTCCTGTTGGAAAATGTCCAGGGCGGCCTCGCGCATCCAGCGCTTGTCCGCATAGAACATCCGGTAGGTGATGCCCACGTCCTTTACGGGTATTCCAGAGTGAATCTGGCCCGGATGGATCAGGGCCGTCTCGCCTGCCGAGACAAAGGCCTTGTCGTTGCCGATTCCAAGGCAGTACGCGCCTCCCTCTTCGGCCACGCCGATGGAGTAGGTGTCGTGGCTGTGGTTGGGAAAGGCAAAGGTGTCGTAGCGGGAAAAGCGGATCTCGAGGCTCTTGATGTCCGGGTCCCGCCAGAAGCAGACCTTGTCGCCGTTGTTCATTTCGTGTCTTCCGTGTCGGCCCGGCCTTGAAGGCGGACCTTTTTCCTTTGGTTCGCAGGCTAGCCTTTCGGTCCGGCCTTGTCTTGTAAAAAATTGCTCAGGCGGCCCGTCTCCGGCCCGACTTCCCGTGGCCGGGAAGAACGTTGGCGGTTTTGGTTTTGGATTGTTGAGCCGGGCAAGGGAGCGGAACACCATAAGTGTCGATAAGTTTACGGTAATCAGTAAAACTCTTTTTTATTAGTATAAACATGATAAATTGTAACGAAAAGGCAGTTTGCCGAAATGGTTGGGCCGTCTACTTGCGGTGCTTCCAGTCGGTCAAGGTGACAGTCTTTGCGCGGCCGCAAGAGTCCTTTTTGACTTGAGCTTGCGGCGCGGCCTGCGTAATAGAGTAATCGTCGGAAGGATGACGTGGAACATGGCGTGCCGCCTGCGGATTTGCTGCGGCAAATGCATAATGTTCAGGCGAGGCGACCTGGTGCCGGAGCCGACAGGGAACAGTGAATGGGCAAAGAACGATTGATTTACGTGATAGGGGCTTCCGGATGCGGAAAGGACAGTGTCATGGCCTATGCCAGGGAACGCTGCCCTGCACATGAGGCGGCCTTTGCCCATCGCTACATTACCCGCCCGCCCGGCATCGGAGGCGAGAACCATGTGGCGCTGACACCTGAAGAGTTCCAGGCCCGCCGGGACAAGGGGCTGTTCGTGTTGAGTTGGGACAGCCACGGCCTGAGCTACGGCATCGGCATTGAGGTCGATTCCTGGCTGAAGTCGGGCCTGAGCGTGGTCATGAACGGCTCCAGAGCCTATCTGCCGGAAGCCTCAAGGCGTTACCCGAATCTGGTTCCGGTCCTGATCGAGGTTGAAATGGAAATCTTGCGCCACCGACTGGACGCCAGGGGACGCGAGGGCCAGGAGGATATCCGGAAAAGGCTGGACCGCGCCCTTGTACATGTCGACGTTGTTCACCCCCGACTGGTGCGCATTGACAACAGCGGAAAGCTGGGCAAGGCTGGCGCGGCCCTGCTGGAAATCCTGCTGGGCGAATAATCCAAAAGGCCTTGCAATGAATTCAAGAACAATATCCGCCCTCCCCGAAGCGGCCAAGGCGATCATCTTTGATTGCGACGGGGTGCTCATCGACTCCTGGGAATCGACAATGCATTATTTCAAGTGCGTGCTCGACCGGCTGGGCCTAGGCCCGGTGCCCAAGGAGGACGAGGATTACTGCTTCGTGCATACCGTGCGGGAAAGCCTGGAGCACATGGTCCCTTCCTCACGCCACCACGAACTGCCAGAAGCCCTGGCCTCGGTCTCAGTGAACGAGATACTGGACAGGGTCAGGCGTCAGCCGCGGATCAGCGAATTTCTGGCCATGCTCAAGGCAAAGGAGTTAAGGTTGGCCGTGAACACCAACGGAGGTGGAGAGGCGCGCACTGTCCTGGATCATCTGGGACTTCTCGGCCACTTCGACATGGTGGTCACGTCCCACGATGTTGAGCAGGGCAAGCCCGCGCCGGACGGTGTTTTGCTGATCCTGGATTTTTTCGGACTCAGGCCGGAGCAGTGCCTGTTCATCGGCGACTCCTTCATAGACCAGGCCACGGCAAGGGCCGCCGGCGTGCCTTTTTGGTCCTACGGCCATACTCCTCTTGAGGGCGAGGGGCATATTCTTTCCTATGCGGACTATCTGCCCGCCTGAGCCGGTCCGGGCCTAGAAGAGCACCGGGTCCGGCAGCCGGTCCGAAAGCAGGTCCGCGAGAACCGACAAACCCTTGCGAAGCTCCGCGCGGCTGGAGGCTCCGGTCAGGGAAACCCTGGCCGCGGCAGGCGCGCGGGAATCGCCCACCACGAATCTCTCGGCTCCCAGAACGTTCACTCCCGCCTCGCGCGCCCTGGCCTCGAACATCTGGCCGGTCCAGTGTTCCGGAAGTTCCAGCCAGATGAAAAAGCCCGTGGGCAGGCCCTTGAAGCGGTGGTCCCGCAATATCTCCCCGGCGATTTCAAAACGGACCCCGGCCTCGATCCTTTTGGCCGCCACCGTGCGCTCGGCAGTGCCGTCCTTGATCCACATGCAGGCCAGCTCAACGTTCAGGGAAGGGGTCATCCAGACCGTGTTCAGCACGGCCCTTGACAGCGGCTTCCTGAAGCGGTCGGGCGCTGACAAAAAGGCCACGCGCAGTCCCGGGGCCAGGGCCTTGGAGACTCCGGCCACGTATACCGTGTTGTCCGGGGCAGTTGCGGCCACGGGGGGCAGCCTCCCCGGCGCTGTCAGGTCGTAGGCGTCGTCCTCGATGATGGTCAGGCCGTGGCGCAAAGCCACGAGGGCCAGGTCTTCCCTGCGCTCCCTGGACATGGAGGAGGTGGTGGGGTTGTGCACGCCGGGCATGAGATAGACTCCCTTGACGCTTTCGCGGCGGCAGGCCCGGTCCAGCCCCTGAGGGGTCATGCCCTGGTCGTCCATTTCAATGGGCGCCAGCCTGAGGCCGAGCATTCCGGCCAGGGACTTGGCTCCGGGATAGCTCAGGCAGTCCATGGCGATGCGCTCTCCGAAACTGAACAGGGACGAAAAGCAGCAGGTCAGGGCGTGCTGGCCGCCGGAGCAGACGATGATGTTGTCCGGCGAGGTGTCCAGGCCGTATTTCGAGGCCCAGAACGCGCCGACCTTTCTGTGCTCAGGCAGGCCGCGAGGGTCGGTGTATTGCAGATATGTGCCGGGCGATCTGCGCCGGGCCAGCCGCTTCAATCCCTCGCCCAGGTCCGGGTCCAGGCCGTAAAGGGGGGTGATGAACCCCATCTCGAGGGTTCCGGGATTCATGGAGTCGAAGGAGACAATGGACGCGGCCGTGGCCGCATCCGAGGCCACGAATGTTCCCCGGCCCACCGTACCGGCCACCAGTCCGCGCCTTTCCGCCTCTCCGTAACCCTTGGTCACGGTGCTGACGTTCAGTCCCAGGTCGTCGGCAAGCTCCCGGTGGGTGGGCAGTTTCTGGCCCGGAGAAAGCTTTCCGGAAGCGATGTCCAGCTCGATTGAATCTGCCAGCGCCCTGTAGGCCGGGCCATTGTCTTTTTGTAGGGTCGGAATCCATTTTGTCATGCAGACAATAATTACATTGACACCACACAATGTCAACAATACTAACCATGATCAAGATTCCCGCTTCCGGTCGCCTTGGCCGGGGGTAAAGAGGAGGTTGATCCCAATGCATGACAACATCTGGCCTTTTCTGTTTTTTGTGGTGGCCATGACCGGAACTCCCGGCCCGGGCAACCTGACCATGATGGCCATGGGCCAGGCCACCGGATTTCGCAGCGCCATGCCCTTCCTGTGCGGCGCGGCAATCGGTTTCAGCGTGCTGTGCACTGTTGTAGCGTCCGGACTGGGCGAGCTTTTCCTGGCTTCGCCCTCCGTGGCCTCGGCCATGCGTGTGGCCGGAACGGCCTACATCGTCTATTTGGCGGTGAAGATATTGAAAATGCAGGTGAGGGAGCCGGAGAAGCGCAAGAGCCTGTCCTTTGTGGAGGGTCTGCTCATCCATCCGTTGAACCCCAAGAGCTGGGCCATGTCCGTGGTCGGGGTCAGCCAGTTCACCGATCCCGCCCGCCCCTATGCCTCAAGGGTGGGGTTGTTCGTGCTGGCTTTTCTGGTTGGTCTGATGCTGTTTCACAGCCTCTGGTGCGCGGCCGGGGCCTCCCTGCCGAGACTGATGAGTTCAAAAGGCCTTCTTGCCGGCCTGAATTACGTCATGGTCGGCCTCATGGTCGGGGCCACGGTCTATGCGCTGTTCATATAGCAAAGCAGTGTCGGTTCAGATGGAAACCACCGAGTTCCGTCCGTCTTTCTTGGCCTTGTACAGGGCCTTGTCAACGCGCAGCAAAACATTGTCCAGGGTTTCGCCCTGAACGTACTGAGTGACCCCGCAACTGACGGTCGTCGTTGCCCCTTCAGGGCCGTCCAGGCCCTGCCCGGCAAAGACGGTGCGCACTCGTTCGGCAATGGTCAGGGCTTCCGACAGGGGGCATTCAGCAAGGACCGTGAACTCGTCTCCGCCCCAGCGGGCCATGGTGTCCGAGGGACGGATGCTTTCCTGGATGATTTCGGCCAGGGCGACAAGCACCTTGTCTCCGTGGACATGGCCGCGCTGGTCGTTGATCTCCTTGAACCTGTCGATGTCGATGAGCAGGATGGAAAAGGGGTTTCCGTGGCGGGCGTTGCGGGCCTGGGCCTTGCTGAAGTGTGGGCCGAAAGCCCGGCGATTGTAGACCTTGGTAAGTTCGTCCGTCAGGGCCATGCGCTCCAGCCGGGACTGAAAGTGGTTGATGGTGAACACGCTCAAGGCAATGACGATCAGCGAGGCCAGAAGGCCGATGACGACTGTGTTGACAAGGTTTCTCCGGGCAGAGGACAGGGCCGTGTTCTCGTCCTGCTCGACAACGAGAAACCAGTCCAGGGCCGGGATGTAACGCACCGTCAGCAGGACCCGGCCATGCTCGCTGTCGTATTCGAAGTTGGCCGGTGCGCCGCGCTCCAGGAGTATCTTGTTTTTCAGCGCGCCGATTCCCGGCAAATCTTCCAGGTTGGTTTTCAGGATCATGGAACGGTCTGAATGGACCTGTATCAGGCCGGTGGTGTCGAACATGAACAGGCGGCGTCCGAATTTTTCCTGGGTGGTTTTCAGCAGGGAGGCGGCCTGGTCCATTTTCAGGCCAACGCCCGTGACGCCCAGAAGCCTGCCTTGGTCATCATGCACGCTGAAATTGATGAATATGGTCAGTATGTTGCCCGCAGCCTGGTTGGTGTCCACGTCAAGCTGGTATTCTTTTCCCGAGTCAATGAAGTCGTAATACCAGACATCATGGCTGTCGTTTTTGCTGATACGTTTGAGGATGCCCTGGTCATAATAGTAGTTGCCGGTGGTCTCGGAAACAAAAAACGAGGAAAAGTAGCCGTATTTGTCCATGATCTTTTTGAGATATCTGGACAAAAGAAGGATGTCCTTTTCCCCGGAATTAATCCAGTTCTTGAGGAAGGCGTCGTTGGCCATGGTTGACGAGACGTGGATGGGTCTGGACAGGGTCTGGAGAATCTCGGAGTAGATGGTGTCCCTGGTCAGGGGCAGGGACGAGGTGAATATCTCCTTGCGTACCGAGTTTCTGGAGACTTGGTAATTTATGATGCTCGTGGCCAGGACCGCCACCAGCATTATGAGTGAAATGGCCAGGATCAGTCTGGTTTTCAGGGAAAAGGTGTTTTTGGGCATGTCTGGAATCTTTCTGCTCGATTATTGGTCTGTTCGGCCCAAAGGGGCGCGGTTGTGTCCAGCAATATCAATAACAGAGAGGGGCATGGCCTGACAATGACGAATAATCGCTTGTGGGGTCGGGATTGGCGGAAACATTAAAGCCTGCAGTACGGCTGGCGCATTCCCTGCTTGGTGAAAACGATCTGCCAGAGCTGCATGCTCCGGGCCCTGAAGGCTCCGGCGCAGGAAAGCAGGTAGTAGTTCCACATGCGCTTGAAGGTCTTGCCAAAGCCAAGGCTCAGGTTGTTCCACGATTTTTCGAAATTGGCCTGCCAAGCCATGAGCGTCTTGTCGTAATGGGGGCCGAAATTGTGCCAGTCCTCCATGACAAACAGGCCGTCCGCGGCCTTGGCCATGTCCGCTATGCCCGGCACCAGGCCGCGGGGAAAGATGTACTTGCTGATCCATGGATCGCAGCGGTCCTTGGATTCGTTGTCCCCGATGGTGTGCAGCAGGAGGATGCCCCTGCTGTCGAGAAGACGGTGGACGGTGTTCATGAAGATGCGGTGGTTCTTGCGGCCAACGTGCTCGAACATGCCCACGGACACGATCTTGCTGAACCGCCCCTGCACTTCGCGGTAGTCCTTGCGCTCGATTTTGACGGGCAGTCCCGCGCAATACTGAGCGGCGTAGTCGGTTTGTTCGCGGGAGATGTTCACGGCCGTGACTTGGCAGCCCCGGGTCTCGGCGGCGTAGCGGGCCAAACCGCCCCAGCCGCAGCCGATGTCCAGGAGGCTGTCCTGCGGACCCAGTTCCAGCTTGTTGCAGATCATTTCAAGCTTGCGGATTTGGGCCTGTTCCAGGTCGTCGCCGTTGATAAAGTAGGCGCAGCTGTATTGCTTGTTCTGGTCCAGAAAAGACAGGAACAGGTCGTTGGAAAGGTCGTAATGCCTTCGGGCCACGTGACGCGCGCCGCGCTTTGTCTGCAGGTTTATGAATTTTCTCGGCAGGTTTGCGAGACAGAGAAGAAGGCTGTCCTGAACCCTTTTGTCCGCTTCAGCAATGAGCAGGCGGCAAATGAATTCGTCAATTCGGCGGCAGTCCCACCATCCCTGCATGTAGCCTTCGCCCAGACCCAGATTCTTGTGCCTTAGCATTCGCCCGAAAATGCGCTGGTCATGGACCTGCATGTCCTGCGGACCGGGTCCGTTGATCGCGATTCCAGCCTTTTCCAGTAGCGGTTCGATAAAGTTTCTGGCTTTGAACATGGCTGACCCCGTTTGGTTTTGGGTGCATATTCATGAAATCCATAGAGTCGCGGCCAGCCGTTCTAGAAGAGCTTTCGTTTGTTCGGCACGCAGGAGAATGGCCGGGCGAAACATTTTGCACAAGCATAGGACAAATCGGGCCGCTTTACCAGAGGGGCGAAGTTTTTTTCGTCAATGCTGTATTGTGAGAGGCTTACCGGTTTATTGTCCTAAACGGGCTTTTGATCGGTGGGTCGGCACGCGCCTTTGATTGGGCGGCACTTAGTCGATAAGTCCGTTTTCCTCCAACAGGCCCACGACCAGAGACGTTTCGGACCAGGCCATGGTGCCTCCGAGGGATACGGCCACTGCGCAGGTCTCAAGTATTTCCTGGGCCGTGGCGCCCTCCTTGATCGCCATTTCCGCCTGGCCCAAAATGCAGCCCGCGCAACCGGAAACCAATGCTCCGCAAAGGGCCATGAGTTTTTTTGTTTTGGAATCAAGAGCTCCCGGCTTGTAGGACTCTTCGTAACATGAAAGGTAAACGTCTTTGGATACTGGTGAGATGTCCAAATACTTCCTGCATTTTTTTCTGATCACTTCAAGCTGCTTGCCTGTGTTCATTATTGACAGCCTTGTGTTTTGGGGTTGAGGATTGGGTTGACAATTGGACGCGCTGCGGAAAGCTGTTGAGCCTTGTCGGAAGAGGTCGGTATAAATACAACCCCTGGCTATCGGGTCGCCCGGTTGTCCATGACCACGACAGGTTCAATGACGCCGAGAGAGACGTGAAAGGCCTTGAGGCGCATCAGGGAGGCCTTGCTCAGGGCCTGTCCGCGCAACAGAAGCTTGGCGCCCTCGTTGTTGACCATGTCCTCGGCCATGACCATGCCTTCCTCCAGTTCGTCCACGCTCAGGTTCCGGCATGATTCCGTTTGGGTCATGGTCGCAATGCCGAGCATGGCCGCCACCACTTTGGGGTCGTATGTGTCCTTTTTCTTGCGCATGACTTCAAGGATTTTTTCCGCCGGCGCGCCCTTGCGCTGCATGCGGTCCAAATCCAGGGCCGCCTTGATTATCCGGGCCTCCAAAGGCTGGCCGTCGTTGACCGTGTCGTGTTGGTGACGGATGATGTTTGCCACGTCCGCCATCTGGTCGATGTTTTCCAAGAGGCTGCAGGCTATGCTGGGGTGCATTCCGAAGATTTGCTTCTCTTCAGGGGACAGGCTTTGGCCTTTGTCCATTTTTGTGATGATCTCCGAGGGCAGGGCCACGCACCCGATGTGCGAAAGCATCACGGCCAGTTCCAGCCTCCAGGGAGACTTGACCTTGAGGGCCTTGCCCGTGGCCAGGACGTTTTCCTTGATGCGTCTGGCAAAACCCATGGCTTCGGGGTTCACGAGATCCAGGATGTCCGCCAGGGCCTTGACGCTGCCCATCAGGGTGCTGCGCATGGCCTGGCGCTCCTTTCTCATTTCCTCGTGACGATCAAGCCCGCCTCTGATTTCCTTCAAAAGATCCTCGGGGGCGCAGGGTTTTGGAATGTACTTGTAGGCCTGGCCCCTGTTCAACGCGTCCAACGCGTCCTTGAATCGGTCGGCGGCCGTCAGGACCATGCGGATCGTGTTTGGGCTGCCCTTTTTGGCGGCGGCCAGAAACGCCGTTCCGTCTTCACCGTTCAGGTTCAACTCGGCAACCAGCAGGGCCACTTCCCTTTTTCCGCTCAGAATCCTGCCCGCCTCGGAATAGCTCGTGGCAAGCCGAAGCTCGCAGTCGGCCAGTTCTTTGGCGGGAAGGCTTTTCAGGACGGTCTCGTTTTCATCTATGAACAGGATCAATTTGGTCATTGTCGCCTTCCCTTCAGCTTGAAACCACTCTTCTGTCCCGAGGGTCGAAGAAAAAGGCCGTTCCTTCCAGGTCCTGGTCCGGAATCAGTCTTTTACCGCCGATAATCACCTCTGTGCCCCGGAAAACCTTGGTGTCGGCCTTGATGATTTTTTCCACCAAAAGCTCCTCCACCCTTCTCTGCTCGGCGCCGATGGATTCCTTCAGGCCCCTGATGTCGGCCTGAATCTTGCCCCTGACCTTGATCATTTCCGCAAGTATCCGCCTGTCTTCGTCCGGGGCTTTCATAAGGGATTGCAGGGCATCGTCCGAGCCGATGGCCTTGTCCAGCCTCTCAAGTTCCCCGGAAAGCTGTGCCCTTGCCGTGTTGAGCTTGTGGCCCCTGGAGGTCTGGAGGCGAATTTCCACGATGGTCTTCACCTGGGCCTTGTTGCCGATGTTGCTGGCATGGATGCCCGTTCCGCTCACCACTCGACCGCCGCTGATGGAACCCTTGGCGCCGAGGACCGTTACCTCACCGCCCGCCATGATCTTGCAGGAGGCGATCTCCTCCTGGGCGGTGACGTTTCCGCCCGCCTTGACAAAGGCGTTGCGGAAGAACTTGGCGCCCACATCCCCTTGGGCGACGATCCTGTTCGTGCCGTTCATTATCACGCCGCCAGCCACGACTATTCCTCCTGCGGTGACGTCGGCGGACTCGATGAGGCCGTCCACGATGACATCGCCCTTGGACTCCACCTTGAAGCCGCTTTTTACGTCTCCCCTGATGTGGATCGATCCGTGATCGGCCCGCACGTTGCCTGTCTCGTAGTCTATGTCGCCCTTGATCTCCACCATCTCCGAGACTTCAATGGTCTGGTTTCTGTAGTGGACCACGCCCGGACGGCTTGCCGTGAAGGTGGTGATTCCGTCCTGGTTGGCCTCGCCTTTTACGCCCTGGCCGATGTTGATCTTGAGTTCCCTGGCCGGCGGCGGCTGGACCGGATTGCCGAAAATGTCCCGGCCCTCCTTTCCCTGAACCGGAGGGAAAAGGCGTCCCAGCTCCTGATTCTCGGCCACCGAGTGCAGGCCGGCGCGTTCCCGGAAGTCCATGCTGCCGTCCTCGCGAACTGTGCCCACGGTTTGATCTGCGGAAAAGTTCAACTCAAGGCGTCCGTCCCGTCCGGGTTCGGTAGGCTTGCCTGAGGCTACGACGGCGGTGGCGCACCTGCCTGTCTTGCCGGATTGCCTTAAACCCAGCTCAATGGCCTTGATGTCCAGTTTTAGCTCCGCTTCAGCGAATTCGGCCGGGAGCTGCTTCAGCAGCCGATCAATTGTAACCGGTTTCCCCTTGCAGTCTTCATGGTGTATTTCAAGCAAAAGCATGGCCTTGTCGTCCGACAGGCTCCAGCAGGGCTCCACAAGGAGTCCCTCGGGCGTGAAGCGGACCATTCCCCAGACGTTGGAGGTCAGGGTCCTTGATTCCGGGTCGAAGACACAGCCGGGATCGTTTTCAACCAAAGGCGGATAGGGCAGGTTTGAATCGTCGTCGGCCTGAGGCATGTCTGATTCGGGCGGCAAAACACCAAAGGCTGTCCCGGCCGGAACAGGCCTGTTCAGTTCACCGAGTGGTTTGAGCAGCTTTTTGAGTTGTGGATTTTCAATTTCCGGCATTTTCAGCAACCAGGGTAATAGGGTGCGAGTATAAGAAAAATCTTAATACTATATTAACGGGCTTGGCAATTCGTGTTTATTATTTATTGTGTTGCCGGAAACAAAAGAACGGTTGTGCAGGAGGGTTTTTATGGCAGTTCCCGTGAGGAAGGAATTGAAGCCGGGGCTTCGAGTGCGGATCGTGTTGAAAAAGGACCAGCGCAGTGGAATATTGACTGAGGGGGTCGTTTCCACATTGCTCACCAAATCTCCGAGCCACCCGCACGGCATAAAGGTCAGGCTGACGGACGGACAGGTTGGCCGGGTCAAGGAGATAGTTGCGCAAGAATGACAATCCATAGTCGAAACACGGCTGCGGCTTGAAATATGAGCGGCAGGGCTATCCGTGCCTGCGCCTTTTCGAGAAAAAGGCCGGGTCAATGTGCCCGGCCCTTGCCCTGTTTGAAAAGGCACGGAGCCTCTATTCGAAGGCTTCCTGCACTTTCCACTCCTTCCAGACCTTGCCCACCAGATCGACTCCGGGCTTGAGCACGGTCTTTCCAGGCTGCCAGCCCGAAGGCGTGGCCTGTGTGCCCTTGCTTTCCCGCACCAGCTGGAAGGCCTTGATCTGGCGCAGGGATTCGTTGACGTTGCGTCCCACGGGCGGGGTCAGGACTTCATAGGCCTGGACAACGCCGTCCGGGTCGATGAGAAATCGACCGCGCACGTCAACCCCGGCGTCCGGGTCGTAAACCCCGAAAACCTCGCCGACCTTTCCGCCAGCGTCCGAGAGCATGGGGAAGGGCACTTTGCCTTTAGTGATCATCTTTGAAAGCTCGGCCTCTTCCCACATCTTGTGCACGAACATGCTGTCCGTGCTCATGGACAGGACCTGGACGCCCAGCTTTTCGAATTCCTCGTTCTTCTCGGCGACCGCCGAGATTTCGGTCGCTCAGACAAAAGTGAAGTCGCCGGGATAAAAGCAGAGGGCCACCCATTTGCCGAGGTACTCGGACAGCTGGACAGCTCCGAAGCCGCCGTCCACGTATGCGGGTGCGGAAAAATCAGGTGCTTTTTTGCCTACTTGTATCATCGCTTTCACTCCTTTTTCCTGTTTGGGTTCAGCCTTTTCGTCTTTTGGTTTCGGGGTCTTGTCCCCGACCACGCCGCCAGTGGGTCGAGCGCAGTTGATGGGTTTTTTCTCCGGCATCGACTCCTCCTTGAATGGTTCAGGTTACGCAGCCCTTGGCGAGGCTGTGTTTGCCATGTTTTTTTAGCAGTAATCTTTACTACTATAAGAAATTTTTTATGACAACAGAAAGTTTCAATAGGCTTGGTCAATAGTTGGAAGGGACAGCATTTTGACCGGTTTCCGAAGATAAGGAGAAAAGGTGCTTACGGTGTGTGCCGTTAGAGACTGGAATTGATTCTCACATCTTGCAGGGATAATTGTTTTTTGTTAAGAAAACGGGTTTGATTTTAATGGTTGTTTGAGATGTGGTGAAACAGGATGTCAATTTTAAATCGGGGGGGCCATGATCGTTGGTTTGCATGTCGGAAGTAGGCGTTGGCTGGCTTTTTCTTTCGCGGCTTGTCTTGTGCTGCTGATTTCACTGCTTCAGGGCTGTGTTGCCACGGTTTACGACAGGATCACGGAAATCCAGTCGCCGGGAAAACTCAACGCGGTCATCCTTGGTTCCTACTGCAACGAAGAGGGGAATCAACCCGGCCCGCACTACAAGGACGGATTCCCGGTGCTGGATAAATTCGAGCAGCAGCTGGCCGAAACCGGCAAGTTCAACGTGACCAGGAACGATGGCCTTTCGACCTATGAACTGAGCAACGGATTCGTGGAAAAGGATTTCAGCCTTGCCGGGCACATCGACTACGACAAGGCCGAGGGTGTGGACTATATCTTTTACATTGTCGGTCTGGTGGGTCCATTCGGTGACGCAGACACGGTCTGCGCACGGGTCATCGACGTGGAAAACAGGACGGAAGTGGAAAGGTGCAGCACCAAGCGATATTATTATTCCGGAAACGACACGCATCCGAGTTTCAGGTCCGCAATGGACGGAAGACTCAAGGACGCGCTTGAGGTCATAGAGCCGGATTTGAAGGGGCGCTTGCAGTAGGAGTGGCATAGAGAGCTACAATTTCGCCAACAGGATATATTGGCCGGGCGGGTGGTGCATGGCGCACCCGCCCGGCTTTTTTCGTCCATTTAGGGACGAGCCAATTGTGAAGAATATAACTTGGCGCGGGGTGTTGACTAGGCGGGGAAACGGCGTACGCTCTTGGGTGAGGAGATTAGAATAATGGAATTCGAATTGGTTTTTACCTTATGTGTGGCCCTGTTTCTCGGGGTCGTGGCCTTGATGTCCTTGGAACTTTTCATTGAGCGGCACCACGGTTTTGTCCGCGTCCTGCCGCTTCGTTTCTTTCATTCCTTTTGCGCGCGGCACCCCGGCCTGTGCGACGAGGATTGCAGTTTTTATTGCAATTTCAACCGAAACGATTTGAAGCGATAAGTATTCGGACATTAAAGGAGGGTCGGCCCGGCAAGATCCTTCCCGACCCTTCGACTTTCACATCCCTTTGACAGCCTGGCGGCAACCCTTCAGGCTTTGGAGTTGTATAACATCCGCGCATTGTGCAATACCAAGCGTGGATGAACGAGAAGCTTGACTGTTGTTTTCAGGGAGAAGCAGATGGCGCTCAGGGTCATAGAGATAATAATACCCAGGGAAGACAAGAAGTTTGTGCAGGCGTCCCTTGAGGAGCAGCGGGTGGATGAGAGGATCGTCTATTGGATGACGCCCCTTGAAGACGAATCCACCATCTCGTTCAAGGTCGTCCTCAGGGTCGGCGAGTCAGAAAATGTGCTGGACAGGCTGGAGGGGCTGTTTTCCTGGGGCGACAAGTACAGGGTGGTTGTCTACCCCGCAGAGGCCACGCTGCCGAGGCTGAAGGCGGATGAACCGAAACAGCCCGAGGCCTCTGAAGACGAAAAGAAAAAGAACGCCGAGCGGATAAGCAGGGAGGAGCTTTACAACGACGTACTGGATACAACCTCCGCCTCCACAAACTTCATTCTGCTGGCCGTTTTTTCGGCCATAGTGGCCATAATAGGCCTGATGCGCGACAGCGTGGCAATGATAATCGGCGCCATGATCCTTGCTCCCCTTCTGGGCCCGAATGTGGGGCTGTCCCTCGCCGCAACCCTGGGCGACTTCAAGCTGGCGCGGGAGTCCATGAAGACCCTGGCCATTGGAGTCGGCATCGTGTTCCTGCTCTCCCTGTCGACCGGAGTTCTGTTCGATCCTCCGACGGCCAAAAGCGAGCTTCTGTCGCGAAGCGTGACCTCTTACTCGGACATTATCCTTGCGCTGATTTCTGGTTCAGCCGGCATCATTTCCTTTACCATGGGGGTTCCCACATCCCTTGTGGGCGTGATGGTCGCCTTGTCGCTGCTGCCTCCGCTTGTTTCCTGCGGTCTGTTCTTCGGCTTCGGCCTGGTCCATGAAGCCTTCGGGGCCGGTCTTCTTTTTCTGGCCAACATAATCTGCCTCAATTTGTCCGGGGTGCTGACCTTCATCTTGCAGGGCGTCTATCCCCTCAAATGGTGGGAAAAGGAGCGGGCGAGATCGCTTACCATCAAGGTCTCCCTGCTCTGGGTCCTGCTGCTTTTGTTGCTGGTGGCGATTCTGTACCATAGGATCGCAGGGTGAATTTGGTCCTTATGAGGGCAATAATCCTTGACAATGAATCAATCCTTACCCGCTATTTAAACAGATGATTTGAATTGACGGAAGGTTATCGAAAGCCCGCCCTTGCTCCTGTCTGCGAACAAAGGCGGGCTTGCTTTTTTTGGGGCGGGGCAGGCGCTACTTCTTCTTTTCCAGGGGAAAGGGGTCGGGGTAGATGAAGTTCACGAATCCGAGGGCCGACAGGCACATGCCGTAATTCTTTGTGATGTACAGGGATGTTATGTTGAAGAGCATGTCGCCGGTCTGCTGCAGGCCTCGGATGGACAGTTCGTGGTTCAGGGACTTTGTCAGCTGCGCCTTGGCGTCCTCGTAGGCCTGTTCCTCGCCCACCTGCTGTTTCTCGTAGACCCGCTCGTATTCGGCGGCAAAGCCTCCGATGAATTTGCCCTGGGAATCAAGGGCCCAGACCCTGCCGATGCCCGTGGCCACGGTGTCGTTCTGCTTGCCTCCGGCCTTGGCCATGATGGCCTCCAATACCGACCCGTGGTGGATCAGGGGCTTCACCTTGTCAATGGACACCTCGTAGGATTCGGGAGGCAGCACCGAGGTGTAGTACATGACGTTGTAGTTTTCGATGCCCGCCTCCTTGAGGGCCAGATCGTAGGAAAAGGTCTCGTAGGGGTCCGGTTCGATGCCCTGGTCCGACTGCCCCGTGCCAGTGGTGGCGAAATAGGCCGTGGGAATTCTGGGACCGAACTGCATGTCGGCCCAGACCGCCGAGGCGTTGAACAACATCGCGGCGGCAAGAATGAAAAGCGCGAACTGTTTGATTTTCATGGTGGAAAAGCTCCTTTGTTTGTATTTAAAAACCGCAGGTCAGGCATGTTTTCGTCACTTGTCCTTTTCGTAGCTTGTGGGTCCGTTTTCATAGCCGACCTTTTTGAGCCACCAGGCCGGGTAGAACACTTCCTGGGCCAGCCCTTCCTTGGTGTTCAGGTAGCCGTCGTTGTATTTTAGGTACAAATCCTCGGACAGTTTCCACCAGGCCGCGAGCACGGCTTCGGCGTTTTGTTTCGAGTAGTCCGTGACCAGTTGGCGCGCCTCGTTCCACTTGCCCGACTTCCAAAGGTCAAGGGCCTTTTTCTCCCTGTCCGCGACCGTGCCAAAGGTTTCGGCCTCGAATTTGTCGCGGACCGCGTGGATGTCCTTGATCATGTATGAGTATTTGAGCATGGCGTAGTTGGCCACGTAGTTGAAGGCGGTCCACATGCTTTTTCTGTTGAAAAGCAGTGCGTCTCCCTTTTCCATGCATTCGGGAAGGCTCAACGCACCAGCGTAGAACGGCAGGAGCACTGCGGTTGCCGGTCTGTCCGGGCCATACCAGAGAACGCCGCCCAAGGCCTCTGGCATCCATTTCCTGGCCTGGGCCACATATGAATACACGCAGCGGTAGATGTTCAGGGGTCGCTCGAATGCGCCCTTGACCGTGCTCAGCGTCCCGTCCTTGGCCGCGGTGGCCTCGGCCCGCCCCTCGAAGCGGTTGGGGTTGTTGAAGGGACCGGCGGCAAGGCCCTGGGTCAGGTCGAATTCCGTGCCTTCATAGTTGTCGCGGTGAATTGCGGCCACGTCGGCCACCGTGAGCTTGTTGTCCGGCTTGATCGTGAAGGGGTACTTATGCGTGAAGGCGTTTTTCACCGTGGAGGGCAGTTTGAGAGAAGGGGCGGCCAAGGACTGGGCCCGCCAGACGCGGCGCAGGGAGTAGTAGGGATGGTGAAACTCGCCGTCCCCGTAGACCTTTGTCCAGTCCAGGGGGCCGTCTTCCGGTTTCCACCAGCCCAACTCTTGTGCGGCCTTGAAAACGTTTTTGGAGTATAGCAGGTCCGGGTCGTCCTCGTTCAGTTCCCGGATGCGGAACTGGTTTGCGGCCACAAAGAACCCGTCGTCAGGCACGCGTTTGGCCGCCCAGACTCCGTCCGTTCCGTTCATGTCGTAGCCGCACATCTCGAAGACCCAGCCTTCTTCCGGGTCGGCCACCAACAGGGTCTCGCCCGTGCCGTAGTAGCCGTACTTTTCTATGAGCCAGCCCATGAGCAGAACGGCCTCGCGGGCCTTGGTGCACCTTTCAAGGGCCACGCGGGAAAGTTCGGCCGAGTAGAAGATGCGCTTGCCCGGCTCGGGCAGGGGGTGGACCTTGGCCTTGTCCGTGCATTCCCCGATGACCAGTTGGTGTTCGTTCATCAGGCCGTAGTTGGCGTCGAAATATCCGTAGGTGTGGGCCACCTGGGGGATGGAGCCCAGCGGCACGCTTGGGGGAAGCCCAGGGGTGTCGTAGCCCGGCCCCCTCGACTTGCTCACGATGCGCTTGGTCTCGGTGCCGCCCCACTGGGGAACGAAGCCAAGGGAGCAGTGGGAGTAGTAAACGTCGCGGGTTGCGCCCGGCTCGTGGTCCATGGGCGGGACGTAGATGAGCCTCGGGTCGCCCAGCCCGTCGTCGGAGTGGGAAACCATGACCGAACCGTCGGCGGAAACGTTTTTGCCGGTCAGGGTTGTGGTGCAGCACAGGCCGGGAACGGTTGTTCCCAGGATCAGGACGACAAAGCACGGAAAAAGGATTCGTTTCATGCCGGATCTCCTTGGCTGGCGGGGTTGCCTGAATCTGATAGTTGGCAAACGCTATCAGCTTGAAGATAAACTGTCCACGAAACTGGTAATTATCGGGTCTGATATTTTCGGCGCCGGGCAATGTTCAGAAGAACCGCATCTGCTGTATTCGGCGGTGCGGGAGCCGCCGGGTTGGAAAGGCCAGGGCAGATGCGGCGTTGCCCCCGTTCAACCAGTTCTTTTCGGCGCTTTCAGCGTGTAGCGAAATCCGTTGGTTGAATTGATTTCACAACTGCCGCCGATCAGCTGCGGGTAGCTTTTGATGAGCGACATGCCCAGGGAGATGTCGTCGACCGGGTCTTGATGGGCGGGGATGCCGATGCCGTTGTCCTTGTACTCGAGCAGGAAATGGTCGCCTTTGTCCTGAATGAAAATGTCGATAGTCGGCTTGTCGATTCCCGCAAAGGCGTGCTTCAGGGAATTGGTCACAAGTTCGCTGACGATGATGGACACGGTCAGGGCCACGTGGGTGTCGGTGAAGATTTCGCCGCCGCCAAGGGTGAAGGGAATTTCTTCTTGATAAATGCCGGAGATGATTTTTCTGCACACGCTGTCCAGCACTTCCGTCAACAGAACTTCGTTTTCCGTGTTCTGGTACAGGGCGTCGTGCAGGGAGACTATGGTTCTGATTTTGACGTTCACGCTTTCCAGAAAGCGTTCGTATTCGTCCATGGTCGTGTTTCCTTCCAGCTGCTTGATTTGGATGGCGGAATAGATGGTTGTCAGGTGGTTTTTCATCCTGTGAAAGGTTTCCTTCATGGAAATCTTGTTCATCACGTTCAACCGTTTTAGTTCCTCCCTTTCCAGGACATTCTTCAAGTCCTGCTGAACCACTCCCTGAAAATGTTCGAGCATTTCATGAAATATTTCTTCCCTGAAGTTGGTTTTGCTGTCCAGGACGCAGATGGTGCCGAAAATTTCGCCGTCGGGCCAGGTTATGGGCAGTCCGAGATAGGAGATCATGTTCAGCTTTACGTCCGGATTGTCCTTCCATTGCTCGTCCTCCAGGGCGTTGGGCACGGCAAGCTTTTCACGTTTTCCGACCACTGTCTCGCAGTACAGGCCAAGCCCCAGTTGCTCGCTGTCGCCGACCTTATATGGGTTGCCTTCGGTGTCGCTCGATTGAAAGACCTCGATCCGGTCTTCGCCCAGGCGCATGATCAGGCCGGAGGAAACGGACAGGGCCTTGGCCAGCATGTTGAGCAGGCTGTTCCACTTGCCGATCGTGGCCAGGGGAATGTCCGGCTTGTTCGATGAACTTACCGGAACAAAGGCCTTTTTTCCGACCGACAAGGGCAACTGCGGCATAGTTTGGTGTCTCATCAGCTCACACTCTTTGAATAAGGGTTTAACGATAACTTTTACTATGGTTTTTTTTTGGGCATAAGCGCAAGTGCTTTTCATGGGCAGCGTTTCCCATGGCGTTAACTCAGGGATAATAAGATTGGAACAGGCCAAGCGTGGAACCCGATCGGCAAAGACGGTCGCTTGCTCATTTGGGGTGCGCCTGAGAAAGTCCGAACTCCTGTCGCCCGTCTGTCGGCTAATCAGAACTCAAGCCTATTATCGACAACCTCAAATTTGACATCAGATCATCAAAGCTTGTCTGCAAAATATTTGTCATGCTTGCAAGACGCACAAGTGCGTTCATGTTTGCATCCTTTTCCGAAGCTTTTCTCACTCGTTCTATAATTCTTATCAATGAATAATAAATCGATTTGAACTCCAAAAGAATGTTGGCGCTCTTTATTTCAACATTGGTTGCCGAACCAAGCAAGAACTCTTTGGTTATATATGAGGACATGAGCGTAAAGAACATGTCTTCATGAGTCTGTTGCGTTGTGTAATAGTTCCAGGACCACTTGAATTGCGCAAACTTGTAGCATCCTGAAAACACGAGGCACGAAAAAAAGAGCACTGAAAGTCCTTCCTGGGCCGTTGCGCAGCGCGACAGGACATTGCCGTTTGTTGTTATTGTCGTAAGCGTGATCCGTGCTATTGATTTTATGTTGGAGAATGATTTTACGGCGGCGTGTAAGCCGATTGCCGCCTTGCAGTATTTTTGACCTGTCTTTGCATATATGCAGTCCTCGCACATGTCGTTTTCGAGCCTGGTCCATCCCGGCAACGGCTTATCTTCAAGGGACGCTATCCATTTCGAGGTGGAGTCGATCCTGAAAACATCGACTATCCCGTCTTCAGTGGTGGAGATGAAAACTTGTTCAAACATGACCATTCTCCCGTTTCGATAATGCGTCGATTTAATAAATTATTTTGCAACCGCTTCAGGTCTCGGCAAATGCAGCAAGGCCCCCTGTCTCATGTTGCCCGGTCGGCGCGGGACAACCGGGCTTGCTGTTGCGGCATATGCGAGCATAGAGACTATTCTGAGTTAACAATACTTCATTGACAGGTTTGTGGCAACTCTTCTTGGTTTTTTTGAGGGTTTCAGAGTCGCTTTGACACGGGCCGGGATTTTTTGTCGCACTCCGGATTTCCCGGAAGACGGCGGAGCGTGTGGCAGGCTTGGGGAGTGTTGGTGTGTATTTAACCTTGATTCGGAGAGCGATCCTCGGCCTCCGACCATAAAAAAGGGCCACACTTTCGTGTGACCCTTCAAAATTCCTGGCGTCCCCAAGGGGATTTGAACCCCTGTTACCGGCGTGAGAGGCCGACGTCCTAGACCCCTAGACGATGGGGACGCTTATGGTGGGCCGTACTGGGCTCGAACCAGTGACTCTCTGCTTAAAAGGCAGATACTCTACCGACTGAGTTAACGGCCCGTGTCATAAAGGAGAAACTTGATAACCGCTGCATTTCCCCCTGTCAAGTGCTTTAAGACCGCGGGGCGTGGGTGATTGCCCTATGCCCTATGGCTCTGAATTGATACAATTTTTTAAGTTTTTCTTGATCTATTTGTTTTTATCATATATGGTCTTCGCTCAATTTGAAACAGATACTTTTTTATAGGAGTTGAGATATGACCCGCAAGGACCGCACAGAGGGCATTTACAGCCGCAGGGAAGTCCTGGACGAATCGGAGCGCAGGCAATACTACCAGCTGCAGCTGAAAGAGCTGCTGAGCTATGCCTATCGTTATTCCGAGGATGTGAAAAAGCGCTTTGACCGCGCCCAGTTCAACGTGGACAAGTTCAAGACGCTGAACGATCTCAAGCATATACCCATCATCAAGAAAAAAGAGCTTATTTTCCTGCAATCCATGGGACCGCGCCTTGGCGGACTGTTGACCAAGGATCTCGGCGAATTGCGCCGCATCTTTCTTTCTCCCGGCCCCATCTTCGACCCCGAAGACCGTAGCGACGACTACTGGGGATGGACCGAGGGCTTCTACGCCTCGGGCTTCCGCTCCGGGGACCTGACCCAGATCACATTCAACTACCACATGGCCCCGGCCGGACTGATGTTCGAGGAACCCTTGAAGAATCTCGGTTGCGCCGTGATTCCCGTGGGACCGGGCAACACCTCCACCCAGATCGAAATCATGCAGAAGCTGCGCGTCACCGGCTACGTGGGCACGCCCAGCTATCTCATGCACCTGGCCCAAAAGGCCGAGGAAATGGGCCTTTCCCTGCGCAAGGACCTGTTCCTGGAAGTGGCCTTCGTCACGGGCGAGAAGTTTTCCGAAAAGCTGCGCACCTCCTTGGAAAAGAAGTTCGACGCCATCATGCGCCAGGGCTACGGAACGGCGGATGTGGGCTGCATCGGATACGAATGCTTTCACAAGACCGGCCTGCACCTCTCCAACAGGGCCTTTGTGGAAATCTGCCACCCGGATACCGGAATCGTGCTCAAGAACGGCGAAGTGGGCGAGATCGTGGTCACGGCCTTCAACCGCACCTACCCCCTCATCCGTCTGGCCACCGGCGACCTGGGCTATCTCGACGACACCCCCTGCGCCTGCGGACGCACCTCCCCCCGCCTGGGCGGAATCGTGGGCCGCGTGGACACTACGGCCAGGATCAAGGGCATGTTTGTGTACCCGCATCAGGTGGAACAGGTCATCGCCCAGTTCGAGGACATCAAGCGCTGGCAGATCGAGGTCACGAATCCGGCCGGCATCGACGAGATGGTCCTGAACATCGAGGCGGGCAATTTCACCCGCGAAGACGAGCTGCTGCACATGTTCCGCGAGAAGATCAAGCTCAGGCCCAAGCTCCAGATTCTTGCTCCCGGAACCCTGCCGCCGCAGGTGCGCCCCATCGAGGACAAGAGAACCTGGGACTAACCGGAAATCTGCGGGACTTCCGGTTGCGGTTTTGCCTGGAATGGACTTCCGTTGCCGCGACTCACGGGTTGCGGCCGCGTCTTTACCGGCTTGCCGCCTGTTTTGGCGTCCGACCACCGTTTGGATGGAGAAAGCAATGAACACCTTTCGTTTGATCGTATTGGCCCTGGTGCTGGTCCTTTTTTCGGCTTGTGCGAAAATCCAGCCTGTGGGCCCCGCAGCGGAACCCGGCCCCAAGGGACCGCTCAGCGGACTGAACTTTCTGCCGCGTTCCGGAGACCTGCTGACCGGGCAGGGCGACAGGTTGACGTTGGAGCAATTGACTGTCCTGGCCCAGGGAGCGGACTACATCCTCATTGGCGAAAGCCATCGAAACACCCTGGACCACGCAGTCCAGGCCCGGATAATTGAGGCCCTGGCAGGAAGCGACACTCCTCCGGCCATTGGCCTGGAAATGGCTTCCGTGGCCCAGCAGCCTGTCCTGGCCCAGTTCGAGGCCGGAAGGGTTCGCCTGGAGGAGCTTGAGGAGTCCCTGGACTGGAAGGGCAACTGGGGACATCCCTTTGCCCTGTATCGCTCCATTTTCGCCCTGGCTGAAAAGTACAGCCTGCCTGTGGCCGGGCTCAACGTGCCCACGGCGCTGATGAAGACTGTCAGCGAGGAAGGCCTGGAGGCCTTGACCCCCGAGGAACGAAAGATGTTTCCGGCCCGCATCGTTGAGCAGTCCAGGGAACAGGAGTCTTATCTCCTGGAAGTCATGCGCGAACACAGCGGCAAGGACGCCGACAACCCTCAGCAGGTAAAGAGGTTTTTCCTGGCCCAGTCCATATGGGACAGCCAGATGGCCGAGCAGGCCGTGGCCTTGCGCACCAAATATCACTGGCCCGTGGTCGTTCTGGCCGGTTCCGGGCACGTTGAAAAAGGCTGGGGCATTGCCCGGCGCATCAAGTTTATCGACCCCACGGCCAGGATACTGTCCATCTCGCCCCTGCGTCTGGTTCGCGAATTCGAAACCCAGGAATCGGCCGCCTACTATTACTCCCCCGCCATGCGCGTCAGCCAGATGGGCTACACCCTGGAGGTCGGCGAGCAGGGGTTGCTGGTGGTGGAAGTGGGCAGGGGCACCCGCGCCGACTTTGCCGGGCTGCGCCCCGGCGACATAGTTGAGATGGTGAACAATGATTCGGTTCAGGTCCTGTTCGACCTGCACAAGGTGGGGGTCAAGGCTCATGACCAGGACCAGCCGCTTGTCTTCACGGTCCGGCGCGGCGGAAAGCTCTATACCCTGGATTTCGGCAGGCTCGGCGAGGTCGAGGCCAGATAGCGGGCTTCAACGGCCCGCACAGCAAGGGAGCTCTGGATGCCTGAACTGCCTGAAGTCGAGGTCATAACCCGCGGGCTGGAGCCTCTGGTCAAGGGGCGGATCGTGACCGGGGTCCATGTTCCAGACCCTTCGGTCCTGAACATGCCGGAAGGCGAGTTTGCCGACAGGGTCGGGGGGCAACGCATAACCGGAGTCCGCCGCAGGGGCAAGCTGGCCCTTGTCGACCTGGAAACTGGACTGCTCGCCTTTCATCTGCGCATGACCGGAAGCCTCATGGTTCATCGCCCCGAAGAGCGCGGAAAACATGTTCGAGTCTTTTTTTCCCTTGAAGACGGACGGGAGATGTCCTTTTCCGATGTCCGCCGCTTTGGAAGTTGCCACTATTTTCTTCCCGGCGGGCTGGAACAGTGGAAGTTTTACCGCACTCTTGGTCCGGAACCTCTTGATATTGCTCCCGAAAAGTTTGTCGAGTTGTTCTCGGGGCGTAAGGCCGGGATCAAGGGCCTGCTTCTGGACCAGAAGGTGCTGGCCGGAGTGGGCAACATCTATGCGGACGAATCGTTGTTCAAGGCCGGAATCGATCCAAAGGCCAGAGGGTGCGACCTTGCCCCCGGAAGATTGCGAAAATTGCTTGAAGCACTGTCTGAGACCCTAAAACGGGCAATCGCGGAAAACGGCAGTTCCATCAGCGATTACAGAGACTCAAAAGGCGACCCGGGTTCGTTCCAGAACAGCTTCAATGTCTACGGGAAAAAAGGCATAGAATGTCCGAAGTGCGGACTGCCCCTGACTGGTTGCCGAGTCGCCGGGCGCGGGACTGTTTATTGCAGAAAATGTCAGCAAAAATAGCGCTTTGGGTTTGAAGGTGAGCGGGCGCCCTGTTTTTTTGGTGCTTATCGCCGTTCAGGTAAAAAAATCAGAAATGCGCAGAACCCCGCAGGTCAAGAATCGTCTTCATTAGACTTTTTCTAGATAACTTCTAGATTAATACTAGAGAAGTTTTAATAAATAAATACAAATTGTTATTTTTTTAAGATAAAAGCCATGCTTTATGCTTCAGTTTTTTTGTTAGAGATAGTCTAGAAGTCATGCGGCACAAGGGTCTTGTAGGTTTTTTGAATCATGGCGATTCAAAAGGCAATAAGAATAAGCAAGGTGATAAATATCAAGCCAAAATTCGTCTCTGACTGGTCTGTGCTGGATAATGCGGGCCAAAGGGGATAGGGAAGGCCCATGACCGAACATAGTGAAAAGATCGCCCGCAACACCGCCGTTGTGGCGGGGGCGACGTTTGTCTCGCGACTGTTGGGGTTCCTGCGGGACGTGATAGTGGCCTTTGCCCTGGGCGCGGGACTGTTCGCCGACGCCTTTTTCGTTGCCTTCCGCATTCCCAACCTGCTCAGGCGGCTTTTCGGCGAAGGCTCCCTGACCATGGTCTTCATTCCCGTCTTTTCCCAAATGCGCCAGGAGCATGGAGAGGCGGCGGCCAAGGAAATGGCTCGTTCGGCTCTGGCCTGGCTCATGGTCCTTCTTTGCGGAATAACCCTGCTGGTTCAGGTTTTCGCCGGAGGTTTGACCTTTTTAATTGCGCCTGGATTTGTCGAGAACTCCGAATTGTTCGGGCTGACCGTAAAGCTGCTGCGCATTTGTTTTCCTTATATAATATTTATCTCCGGCGTGGCCCTGTGCATGGGCATCCTCAACGCCTCCAACCATTTTTTCGCTCCGGCCTTTGCGCCGGTCGTCCTGAACCTCGCCCTGATCGGTGCGGCCCTGCTGGGCTATTTCGCGGGGCTGAACGTGGCCGTTTGCATGGCCTGGGGCGTTCTTCTGGGCGGCCTTGGCCAGTGGCTCCTGCAACAGCCGTTCTTGCGCGCCAGGGGTTTTTCCTGGAGCGGGCCGTGGTCCTGGAGGAATCCAGGCGTGACGAAAATGGCTCTGCTCATGCTGCCGACCGTGCTTGGCGCGGCCGTGTACCAGATAAACATCCTGCTGGGCACGCTTCTGGCCTCGTTTCTGCCCACGGGCAGCGTTTCCTATCTTTATTACGCCGACCGGCTGGTGCAGTTTCCCCTGGGGGTCTTTGGAATTGCGGTGAGCGTCGCGGCCTTGCCCGGGCTCTCCGCCCTGGCTGCGGAAAACCGCATTGACGAGTTCGCCTCTACACTCAAGTCCAGCCAGGGGCTGTCGCTGTTCATCGCCCTGCCGTCCACGGCCGGTCTCTTGGCCCTGGCCGCGCCCATTGTCGCCTTGCTGTTCCAGCGCGGCGCATTCACGCCAGAAGCCGTTGAAGCCACCTCCAGGGCCTTGCTGGCCTTTGCCGCAGGCTTGCCCTTCATCGCCCTGGCCCGGCCTTTGGCCGCCGCCTTCTACGCCCTGCACGACACCCGGACTCCGGTGAAGATAGCCATCGCCTGCCTGATCCTGAACATCGGACTGGGCCTTTGGCTCATGCATCCCATGAAGCACGTGGGCTTGGCCCTGGCCGTTTCCCTGTCTTCCGCCGCCAATTTCCTGCTGCTCAATTTCATTTTGGCCAAACGGTTGGGGCAAAGCGTGTTGCCCGGCCTGTCGGCAATGAAGAGCCTTCTGCTTTCAGCGCTCATCGGCCTGGGGGCCTGGACAACGGCCGAGTCGGAATTTTTCTGGCTTTTATTCATACCGGCCTGGGTGGTCCTCTATGTTGCGGCTTCGCTGCTTCTGGACATGGAGGAGGCGCGCCTATTCATGACCATGCTCAAGTCCAGGGGCAGGGGTCGCGGGAAAACCGCCAAGACAAAGGGGCGGGGCGCGTGAGCGGGGTCGCTGACGCCAGGGGGTATTTCCCCAGGGGGCTGGTGCAACCTGAAAAGGGCTACCGGTTTTCCCTGGACGCGTTGCTTTTGGCCTGTTTCATTAATGTTTCCAATGGGCAACGCGGCCTTGATCTGGGCGCCGGCTGCGGAGCTGCGGCTTTGGGACTTTTGCTCATGCAAAATAATTTGCAGATGACGGGCGTTGAAATCGACCCCCAGCTGGCCACGGCAGCAAGAACGAATGCCGAGTTGCTAGGATTCTCCGATCTATTCGAGATAGTTCAGGATGACATAATGTCATACAAACTGGACCATTCTTCGTGTTTTGATTTTGTTATGGCCAACCCGCCTTACAGAACCAAGGGTCAGGGGCGGGTCTCTCCGGATTCTTCGCGTCGTGTCGCCCGGTTCGAAGGGGTGGCCGGTCTGGCCGAGTTTTGCGCATCAGCCGCCCGTTTGGTGAAGAACCGGGGTCGCTTTTTTATGGTTCATCTGCCCGAACGTCTGCCTGAAATTTTTAGCTCCATGAATTCAGCCGGGTTTGCGCCCAAGCGGATCAGGCTTGTGCACGGACGATTGGGCAGTCCGGCCAGGATGGTCCTTGTGGATTCGGTCAGGAACGGCAAGCCGGGGCTGGAGGTCGAGCCGCCGCTGATTCTGTATTCAGGGTCGGGCGGTGACATGCGTCTGACCGAAGAGGCTCTTGCGTTTTGCCCGTTTTTGGAGTGCAATGGCTGAAATTATCGACCCCAAAGAGGCACTTGGTATGGATGAGTTGATTGCCAAACGCAGCCGGCAGCTTTTCGAAACCAGCGGCCTTTATTGCGCCGAAAGCGTTTTGCAGGCCATGTGCGAGACCGACGGGGAAGCGCCTGACTGCGTGCCGCGCATGGCCACGGGGTTTTGCAGCGGCCTGTCCCGGACCTGCGGTCTGTGCGGGGCGGTTGCCGGCGCGGTCATGGGCCTGGGGTATTATCTGGGCAGGGACTTTGGCGACGACCTGGTGGACCCCGCCTACTCCGCTGTGCAGCGGTTTTTGGCCGAATTCACCGAACGTTTCGGGTCCACCAATTGCCGCGACCTCACGGACCTGGATTTCGGCAAGGCCGAAGACAGGGAAAGGTTCAATCTTGACGAGGAAACAAGGATAAAGTGTCTGGACATGGCTGCCTTTGCCGCAGGCAGGGCAATGAAAATTGTCCGCGAGCTTTCGTGAGGCAGGAATGATGAGCAGGGACGACATGCTGGCCGGACGCGCCCCCTGCGGCTTGAACTGCGCCAAGTGCCTGGCCTTTGAGGGCGGCGGGATTCAGAGCCACGCCCTTGCCCTGGGAGAACTGCTTGGACCCGGCTTCGCGCCCTATGCCCAGCGTTTTTCCGGGCTGGAACCGGCATTCAAGCATTACGCCGAGTTCCGTTCCCTGCTGGATTATTTTTCCGCCGCCCCGTGCCGGGGTTGCCGTGAAGGGGGCTGTCTGTTCAAGGAGTGCAGGGTTCCGGGCTGCGCAAGCTCGCACCGGGTGGACTTTTGCTTCCAGTGCGGGGAGTTTCCCTGTTCGGAGCACGGGCTGCCCGAGCGGCTGGAAGCAGTCTGGCGCAGAAACAACGAGCTGATGCGCGACAAGGGACTCGAGGTCTACTGGCGCACGTCGGCGAACAAGCCGCGTTACCCCTAGGAATGTCTTGAAAGCAACCGGAAAAGGCGAATGATCCGCAAGATCGTGCTCAAGGATTTTCTGGCCCACAAGCACACGGAAATGGAGCTTGGGCCGGGCGTGACCGCCCTTACCGGTCCCAACAACAGCGGAAAGTCCGCCATTGTCGAGGGGTTGCGCTGTCTGGCCACGAACCCCGTCCCCAAAAGTTTCATCCGCCACGGGGCCAAGTCCGCCAGGGTCGAGGTCTGGCTGGACGACGGCACCCGCATCGCCTGGATTCGCAAAAAAGCCTCTGCGGGCTACGAGCTTTTCAGGCCCGGCTGCGACGAGCCGGAGGAATACTACAAGTTCGGCCGCACCCCGCCCCAAGACATCCTGGACGCCCTAAAGCTGAACCTCGTGGAGCTGGAGACCGGCGGCGAGATCGATGTGCACATCGGAAACCAGCGCTCGCCGATTTTTCTCATAGACGAACCCCCTTCAACGGCCGCCGCGTTTTTCGCCGCATCCACCGAGAGCGCCCACCTTCTGGCCATGCAGAACCTGCTTAAGCGCAAGACCCTGGACGCCAGGCGGGAGTCCGCGTCCATGTCCGCACGCATGACGGATATGGAACAGCGGTTGGACAAGTTGGAAGGTTTGCCGGAATTGACACTTAAGGCACAAATTGCAGCGGATACGGAACAGGGCCTGGATACCCTGCGCAGGGAACTTCCGGTTCTTGCAGGCAACATCGAGAAAAGGCGTTCGCTTGGGTCGGCAATTGAATCTTCCAGGCGACTGGATGCGGCCCTTTTTCCCTTAAAAACACCTCCGGATATTTTTGACGCCGGAAAACTGAAGGGACTCCTGGGCCGGGTCGTTGCTACGGCAAAAGGACAGGAAGAGGCAAAAGCCCGGCTCAAACTTCTTGAGCCCCTCAAGGCCTTGCCGGAGCTGTTTCCGGCAAAGGAATTACTTGCGCATGTTGCTAGGCGCAACATTCTTGAAAAAAAGAAGAAAAGCCTTGTACAACTGAACAACGCCTTGTCCGGTCTGCATGAAACTCCAACAATCAGCAACCTGGATTCGTTGAAAAAGACAATCCAGGATGCAAGGGACTTGAAGAGCGCCGGTTTTCGACTGGGGGAGCTGCTGGAAGGGCTGCGGACTGAGATGGATGAATTTCAGGATCGTTACAGGGCCAGGCTCAAGGAGATAGGGTCATGTCCCTTGTGCGGGGCCGAGCTTGACGCGGACGGATTCATGGAGCGGGGTTGCGGGCATGGGTAGAAGCGTGCTGCCCGTCGTGCACGGCAAGGGGCTGCTGCTCATAGGCGACCCCCATCTGGCCGACATCCCTCCCGGCCAGCGGCTGCCCGGATACCGGGAGCAGGTCATGGACAAGCTTTCGGCCTGCCTGGACCGGGCCGCTGAAAAGAATCTGGTCCCTGTGATACTGGGCGACCTGTTTCACTGGCCTCGAGACAACTCCAACCAGATGCTGGTAGAGTTGATGGCCGCTTTTTCCGGGTCCAGGCCTTTCGTTCTGGTGGGCAATCACGACAAGTACCAGGCTCGTTTCACGCCGGACGTTTCCCTGGCCGTGCTGGATGCGGCCGGCGTTGTCAGGCTCATGGCCGAGCCCGGTCCCCAGTTCCTGCTTGAGACGCCGGAAGCAAGAGTCCTGATCGGGGCCACTCCTGACGGATTCAAGCTGCCCAAGGCCCATGAACGTGCCGAGGATGAGCCGGAAACAGTCGTCTGGCTCTGCCACCACAACATCAGTTTCCCCGAGTTCCTGGACCGCGCCTGCGGGATCAGGGAGATTCCCGGCGTGGACTGGCTCATAAACGGACACATTCACAGGCCGCAGCCGACAATCGTCAAGGGCCGAACCACGTGGGCCAATCCCGGCAACATCACCCGTCTGACCTTTACCAGACGTTCCAAGGAGCGTGAACCGGCAGCCTTTGCCTGGAAACCGGGCTGCACGGAGCTTGAAAAATGGGTCATCCCGCACTTGCTCTTTGAGCAGGTCTTTCCGGACCAGGAGTTCCCGCCCGAGGAAATGGAGCAGGACGGCGATTCGCGCTTCATCGAAGGACTGGAACGTCTGGCCTGGAAAAGGACGCGCGAGGGAGTGGGGTTGAAGCAGTTTTTGGAAAAGAATCTCGACCCGGATCGCATCGAAAGCGGTTTGATCTGGGAACTATACAAGGAGGTGACCGGTGGCGAGGGATAATAACCAGACCATGAACACCGATGCGTCCCTGGAGCGCGAACTGGCCGATTTGAGGGGCGAGTACCAGAGCCTTCGCGACCGCAAGGTGCGCGTGGAACAGGATTTGGCCAACCTTTCCCGGCAGCTTGAAGAGCTGGAGGCCGGGGCAAGGGAGGCCTACGGAACTTCCGATCTGGGTGAACTGGAAAAGCTGTTGGCTGAAAAGCAGGCCGAGAACGAGCGGCTGGTTGACGAGTACCGCAGGCACATTGCCGAGATCAGCAAGGGACTTGAAAGAATAGAAAACGGGACTGCCAACGAGGGCGGAGAATAGCCGATGCCGGACGGAAGTCAGCAATTGCCGGATCTGCGCGGTCTTGAACGGCGCCTGGACAGGCTTTCGGCCCTGGCCGAGGGCTATGTGCGTGATCATGGCTCGGCCCGTTCCGCCCTGGAAAAGGCGGACGGCTTTCTTGAACTTTCACCCAGGGCCATGAGTTCCCTTGAGGAATTGTCCGCAGCCCTGTTCGGCGAGATACTGGACGAGATAGAGTCCAACCTGACATACGCCCTGGCCGAGATACTGGGCCAGGACCGGGTCGTCTCCACTGTGCGCGAGATCAAGGGCAACCGGTTGCAGGTGCATTTCCAGATTCACAACCAGGGCGAGAGCGACAAGGTCGAGGACATTCTTACCGGGCAGGGCGGTTCGGTGTGCAATATCCTGTCCGTGGGACTCAGGCTCATCGCCCTTTCCCAGCTCGACCAGTCCCGGCATAGACCCTTTTTGGTCTTGGACGAGCAGGATTGCTGGCTAAGGCCCTCGCTGGTGCCGAAATTCATGAAGATGATCGCTGAGATATGCCAGAGGCTGGAAATCCAGGCCCTGGTCATCAGCCATCATCCCCTGGACCTTTTTGCCGGAAGCGCAAACAGGATTTACGCCCTGCGGCCCAGCCGGGAAATGGGCGCAGTATTGGAACTGGTCAAATAACACATTGAACAACATCCATTATTACAATTCGTAATACTTGATTCGAATCACAAGCCGAGGGCTTCGGCCAGCAAAGAAAGCATTTCTCCGGCTCGGCCCTGGAGAAAGATGTCCGTTGTGGTGGGTGTGTAGGCCGAGGGCTGGACATTGACCTCGATTATGGTCGCCCCCGCGTTTTGGGCGATGAGCGGCAGGCGGGCGGCGGGCATGACCTCTCCTGTGGTGCCGATCACCAGCATGACCTGAGCCTTTCCGGCATAGTCCGCAGCGGCCCTGTTCACGTCTTCCGGAATGGGTTCGCCGAAGAACACGATGTCCGGTTTGAGCACGCCCCCGCAGTCCGGGCAGACGGGCGGCAGGGGGTCCAGGGAAACAGCGTCGTGAGGATGCTTGCTGCGGCATTTGAGGCAATCCAGCAGGCGCAGCGTGCCGTGGTATTCGAATACGTTGCGGCTGCCCGCGTCCTGGTGCAGATTGTCTATGTTCTGGGTGATCACCGCCTCCAGCAGCCCCTTATTCTCCATTCTGGCCAGGACCGTGTGCGCGGGGTTGGGTGCGGCCTTGCCCATCTGGTCGTAGAAAAGCATCTTGATCAGCTTCCAGGATTCGCCTGGATTGCGGCGAAAATAGCCCTTGTCGAATTTTTCCGGATCATGTTTGGTCCAGATGCCGCCCGGCCCCCTGAAAGGGGCTATGCCCGACTCCACGGAGATTCCGGCCCCTGTCAGTGCGACCGTTGAACCGGCCGCCTTGATCCTGTCCGCAGCCTGTTGAATCCTGTCCTTCATCAACCCGGACCCTCCCGGTGATTGCTTTTCCTAAAAGATCACCCGGTAGCGGTTCAGAATCTTCTTGATGCTTCCGTCATCCAGCATGGCCTGAACCGCCTTTCCGAATTCATCCGCCCTTCCGGCAAATTTCGATCGTTTTGAAAGACAGAAGAATATTGGGTCCTTGCCTGCGAACATGTAGCGGGCCCTCTTGATTTCCCCCTTGTAGCCCAGGGCCTTGACCCAGTAGCCGCCCTCAACGTCGTTCAGGGCGAAGGCGTCGAGCATGCCCTGGGACAGGTTGTGGATCAGCAGGGTCACATCGTCCGAAGGAATCTTGATGATGGCGTCGTCGTTGTCAAAGCGCTCGAACGTTCCTGCTCCTTTCATTACGCCGATCCTGAGTCCCGCTAAATCCTCGTATTTCCTGATGGGCGTTTCAGCGTTGCGCATCTGGAAAAAGGCCTTGTTGGTCTGGGGGTAGTATGAGGGTTCCACAAAAACAAAGGATTGTTCCAATTCAGGCGTGCGGTGCAGGGTGCTGGTCATGTCGGCCTGACCGCGGCGCAGGGTGCGGAGGCACTCTTCCTGGGTTCCCTGCTTCAGAAAGCGGACATCCATGCCCAGGCGGGCGGCCATGGCCTTGATGATATCTACGTCTATACCCACGGGCTGTCCCTGCAGCGACAGCTTCCACGGCGGATAGCTGTTGAAGGCCACCACCAAAGTCTCGGCCCTGCCAAGGGCCGGGAAGAGGATCAGCGCCGCCAGCAGCAGGGGAAGGGCTTTACGAATCATGAGTCCTCCTTGGAACTTGTTTGCCTGAAGATTGCCCGTTCACGGGCAAGCAGTCAATGGTGCGACGGCAAAACGGGCCATACTTAAATTTTTGTGAAAAGCAATGTTGTGTAACAATGTGTAATTAATGAAAATTACGCATCGTAATACGAATAAAGCCATGCATTTTTGTTTTTAGTGCTCGTCAAAAAGGACGAAAAGGCCGCAAAGGCTGGCCCGCTACATGCTGGCCGCAGGAGAGAGGGTGGAGGTCTGGCCCACCAGGATGGATTTGATCATCAGCTGAGCCTGCCCATGCTCGGCGCTGTTTGCGGCTTTGGAAATGACATCCAGGGGGGCGTTGCCGTCTGCGGAAACGGCGGAAGCAAGACGAATGAGCTGAATCTTGACCTTGGGATCGGCTTCGTCCTTGGCAAGGGAAAGCAGCCGCTTGCTCAGCTGCGCCCGGCTTTCGGACATCTGTTGCTGCTCGGGGGCCGCCAGTTCGCTGAACAGGGTCATGTTTTTGTACTTTGACCCGCGTTCACCAGACCGCAGGCTGATGGATGTTTGCATCGGCTCAGGGCGTCCTTTCTCTGTCGCGGAACTTGAAAGGGTAATTTTTTCGCTTTTTGCCACAACCGTTTCCAGATTTGACGAGGCGGGCCTGGGGGCGACGGCAGCGTATAGTTCCGGGCCGTCGGACTGGATGGTAACCGCTTCCGGGTGGCCGGACATGTCCAGGGCCACGACTTTCACTGGCCCCTGTGCGTCCAGCGGGTTGACCACCTCTATGGGGCCGTCGACAGTGGCGGTAATGTTCAACCCCAGAATTTCATGTTCCGCCGGATTATCCATACTGGCCTGCATGGAAACGGAGACAGGCCCGTCGGCATCGGCGAACAGGGTCTGGTCTTGAGGCGGGGCCGGTTGGGTGGCTCGCAGGATGTATTGGTAGTTGCTGGCCAACATGCCGCTTTCATACTCGTCCTGCACGCAGATCAGCGAGGTGACGCGGTTGTTGGATATTCCGCGTACATACTCCATGATTTCGAACTCTTCCTGTTTGTTTTCCACCACGCCCAGAATGAAAATCTCGCCCTGACAGGCTTCGGCCTCGATGTTGGCCGAGCGGATGTGCAGCTGCTTTGTCAGGGCCAGTTGCACGATGTTTTCCAGGTAGGCGTCCGAGACATTGGGAGCGTAATCGTTGGGAGGTCGTTCCTTTAGCACTCCCTTTACGTCGCGCACCCCCTTTATTTCCCTAAGGTCGGTTATGATCCTGTTGCGCGTTTCCAGGCTGTCCACCTCGCCCACAACGTAAATGTCGCTGTTGTATACATAGGCTTCCACGTTGCTCTGGGGCTCGGACAGAAGATTGGCCGAGGCCTTGATGGACAATATCTTGTCCTTGGCCATGTCGTTCAGGCTGCGTTCGTCCGCGGCGATGAGCGCGATTTTCTGGATGGTCCGCAGGCCGGTCATGGCCAGGGAAACGCTTTTGGGCACCACAAATGAAACGGCGGAAGAAAGAAGGGTGGGCAAAATCGCGGCGCAGCCCCCCATGGAAAGGATTGTCAGCACCAGAAGCGGCGCGAAAAGTGTCTTTCTCAGTCGGTTCATCAAAATCCCTTGTCCGCAAGTGCGGAGCAATGCGGCGCCCCGGTTGAGCGTCAAAAAACGGTCCGGTTCGTCCAACCTGTGCATGCTTTTGCAAGTAGCGAACCAGGACAGCGTGTCACACGTTGTTGGATTATGCTGTTTGTAAGGTGATTATCTAGAAAATGTCAAGAAATTATAGGCTTTAATTACAAGGGTTTAACTGAGGCAACAAAGTAAATGAGGAAATGGATAGATGTTGTGGTCGCCGGCAATCAAGTTTGAAATGCTTCAGCCGATGATGAAGGTCGCACTGGCGCGCGCCGTGAGTTGATCCATGCTGTCCACAACCTGGGCCTCGGTGAAGATGACCCTGTTCCCCTTCTTGACCACCACGGCTGTGGCCTTGAGAACCTCGCCCGCGCCCACTGGCTTGAAGTAGCGGCAGGAAATGTCCATTGTGGCGGTGGTCTGACCGTTTTCCAGCGTGGCTAGGGCAGCATGGGCCATGGCTTCGTCCATGAGGGTTGCGAGAATGCCTCCCGCCACCACCCCGGCGCCTTGCATGAAGCCCGTCTTGACGGGCAGCTTGAGCACGGTCTGTTCGGCCGAAATGTTGATTATTTCGACACCAAGGGAAACAAACAGGGGGTTGACGGTCTGATTCGGTTTTTGAACCTTGTTGATGTATTCGGTGGCCATGAGCCAAGAATATCCATTGTCTGGTTTTCATGCAAGCGGGGCTCGGTAGCCAGGATTGAACGGGCTTGTGACGGTTTTGAACTTGAAATCCGTTGGCGTGGCTTGACTTGAATGCGGTGTAAACCATAACGTGCTATTGAACTCAAACCCTTTTGAAACAAAGAGCCATGAGCAGCATTCTAAAAAGCAAGGCAGAGCTTGAGGCCGAACTGGAGAGGCTGCGGAAGAAGCTTGAACGGCTTGAAAGTCGCAAGGATGTCCATAAACCACTCCTGTTTTCCGACAGGCAGTATTGTTTCGACGATCTTTTCGACGTGGAGGCCATTCAGGAAATACAGGACGCCTTTGCCCAGGCAATAGGCGTCTCTTCCCTGATAACCGCGCCCGACGGAACGCCCATAACCAACCCCAGCAACTTTTGCAGGTTGTGCAAAGAGATAATTCGCAAGACCGAAAAGGGCCTGGAGAATTGCCTGCATTCCGACGAGGTTGTTTCCCGGGAATGCAGGGACCGGCCTACGGTTCGCGACTGTCTTTCGGCAGGATTCCTGGACGGGGCCGCAAGCATCACAGTCGACGGCGTGCACATCGCCAGTTGGCTTATCGGCCAAGTGCGCGACGAGGCCTCTGACGAGGCGGATTACCTGGGCTACGCGGACGAGATCGGCGTGGACAGGGAAGAGTTCGGAAAGGCCCTGGCCGAGGTGCCGGTGATGAAGCGCGAGCGCTTCGAGCAGGCCTGCGAAGCCCTGTTCCAGTTTTCCGGCCTGATGTCGGACTTGGCGGGAATGAACAGGAAACTTTCCACGGACATTGAGGAAAGGGACCGTGTGGAAAGGGATTTTCTCAGGCAGCGCAAGCTGTTTGCCAGCGGTCCGGTAATTGTTGTTAGTTGGAGTGCCGAGCAAAGTTGGCCTGTGGAATATGTCTCGCCCAACATCAGGCAGTTCGGCTACCAGGCCGCGGACCTGATGAACGGATCATTGCCCTACCTGAGCATCATCGATCCGAAGGACAGGAAAAGGGTTCAACAGGAGGTCGAGGCCAACACCCTGTCCGGGATTCCATTTTATGACCACGACTACAGGATAATTTGCGCGGACGGCCGCAGCCGCTGGGTCTATGACTTCACCATGCCGGTCCGCAACGACAAGGGGGAGGTTGTGGCCTACGATGGTTATCTCCTTGACGTGACCAAGCGCAAGAACATGGAGGAGGCCCTTAAAAAATCCGAAGAGCAGTTCAGGCTGGTCGCGGATTTCACCTACGATTGGGAGTATTGGATAGATTGCGGCGGAAGGCTTCTTTACGTGTCCCCTGCCTGCGAAAGGATATCGGGTTATACGGCCCGGGAGTTCATGAGCGATCCGGGTCTTATGGAGCGAATAATCCATCCGGTGGACCTGAGGATGGGCAATGTCGTCAATGTTCATGATGTCGACGAGGTGGAACACAACGGCCTCGAGTTCAGGATAATCGATCGCTATGGTGATGTCCGCTGGATAGGGCACGATTGCCGACCGGTCTATTCCCGCGATGGGGAATGGCTGGGCAGACGCGGAAGCAACAGGGATATCACCGAAAGAAAAAAGGCCGAGGAGAGGCTCAGGGTCAGTGAGAAACTTTCCAAATCACTTCTCAACTCCACCCTTGATCTGGCCTACCTCATAGACTCGGACGGTTTTTTCATCGCGGCCAATGAAATCGGGGCCGAGCGTTTCAAACTAAAGGCCTACGAACTGGTGGGCCTGAACCTGAAAGACCTCGTGGATTGGGAGAATTTTGAGCGCTGCATGGCCCAGGTCGAGGAGGCGCATTGCGCCAAAAGGCCCGTGCGCTTTGAAGACGAAATCAAGGGCTACTTTTTCGACAGCATCGCGTCCCCGGTGTTTAACGATCGGGGAGGGGTCAATATGGTCTCCATTTTTGCCCGCGATGTTACGGAGCAGAAAATTCTCAGCAAACTGCACGAGGACGTGGAGCGCATTGCACGGCACGATATCAAGTCGCCCTTGACCGGGATAATAGGTCTTGCCGAACTGCTGAACAGGCAGTCCAATCTTACCGACAAGCAACAGGGATTTGCTCTGGCCATAGCCGAGGCTGGCAAGCAGACCATGCACGTTCTGAATTCATCCCTTGATTTTCTGAAGATGGAGAAAGGGGAATACGTGCTCAGGCCGGAGCTTTTCAATCTGGCCGGAACCCTTAGAAAAATTCAGAACATCCTGGATGTCCAATCCCGGTCCAAGTCCGTGCCCGTGGACGCCTTCCTTAACGGCAAGCCGCTCGACAGTTCCTGCGAGTGCTATTTCGTGGGGGAGGAGCGGCATATAGAGAATCTGTTGACCAACCTGACCAAGAACGCCATAGAGGCGGCGCCGGAAGAATCATCCGTGACCGTGAATCTCGATTCGGAGGAAGATGTCTGCCGGATCGACATCCACAACCAGGGAGTCGTGCCGAACGCGCTGCGCGACAGTTTTTTCAAGAAATATTCAACATACGGGAAAAAGAGCGGGACAGGCCTCGGCACCTACAGCGCCATGATAATAGCCAAGGCACACTCTGGACGAATCAATTTCTCCAGCTCGGAAAAAGAGGGGACTCATGTCCTGGTGGTGCTGCCCAAGAGGCCCGAGGAGATGTTGCAGCCTTATTGATTCCGGTTTCCGGGAGTTTTTTCGATCAGGTCGAGGATCAACACCGCGATGTTCAGGTGTTTCTTGCTTTCGCCCTCGCCGAGATCGTAGGCTAGGCTTTTCAATGGGGCGATGGCCGTTTTCAGGGATTCGCGGCTGCGCCGCTCGGGGTTTCCCACGGCCTCGACCACGTCCATGAACAAATGATCCAACTCGTTTAGAAAGTTTGCGTAGTAGTATATGATCTCGCGGACCTTGAGCAGTCCGGATAACGCGTTTTCCAATTTGGAATAGTCTCTGGTCCAGACATCCCTTCCTGTTATGTTCGGGCGTGGTCGGGGTATGACCTGCTCCAGGCCATCGCAGTCCGCCTTGTCCCGGAATCCGTCCAGGGCGATTACATTCGACATCCGCATTCTCCGTCACCGATGGTTCGCGCATCCGGACCTTCCGGGCGCTTCCATTGGTCTTTTCGGACGGAATGCGGACAACTTCACCCGTAAAACGAAAAAAGGCCGGATCGCTCCGGCCCTTGATCGTTGGATGAAGGCTTGTCAGCAAATGGGATGAACCGGGTCCTGGATCGAGTAAAGCACCTCGAAATTTTCATCCAGCCCCTGAAGCAGCTTCTTGAGGGCGGGTTTGTCCATCTCCCGGATTCGTATGAACACGTTGCGCGTACCGACCTCGGGGGGTTCGCACATGGTCAGGATGCTCATGACCCTGGCGTTGTTGGCCTTGAGGTAGTCCAGGACGGGAACAAGGCCTCCAGGGGCGTTGGAAAGCTTGAATCCGATTTGAACACCGCCTTCCGTGACGCCGGTTATGCCGATCAAAACCTTGAAAACATCGGAATCGGTTATGATGCCCACAACCTTGCCGTCGTCGTCAACAACAGGCAGGCTGCCGAAATTGCCTTCCAGCATCAGCACGGCTGCCTTTTCCACGGTCTCGTCGGGCTTCACCGTGACCGGATCCTTGGTCATTATGTCCTTGAGCTTGATTTCGGAAACAAGGTAGTAGAGCTCGTGCATGTCAAGGGTCGTCGCCTTGGAAGGGGAAGCCTCCTTGATGTCGCGATCAGAAACCAGGCCCACCAGCTTTCCCTGCTCGTCCACAATGGGAATGCGGCTGATGTTGTTGTCCTTCATGAGCTTGGACGCCTTCATCATTGAGCGGTCCGGCGTCAGAGTGACAACGTTGGTGCTCATCCAGTTTTTGATTAGCATTCGACTCCTCCTGATTCTATCTGTGGCAAGGGCCTGTTTCAAATTCACATTTGCCGAATATATATCGTTTTGCTCCGTATTTGGCTAGTGCGCAGGAACAAAATATAAACACTTTTACCTACTGTAACCAGTTTCTGTCCCTTTGCGAGCGAAGCGGCAAGAAGAATTTTTGGGCCGAATTTGATTACGATTTGTATTACAAAAATTCATAAAATTATTAATTTCATGTTGTTAGTTATAGAGCTGACGTGATTGGAGTTGGCCGACTTCGGGAAATTTTTTCCTTTTAATAAACATGCAAACAACCATAACCAGCTTCTATAAATGATTTTTTCAAAAGGCACGGTTGTTGCTTGATTTTGCCAGGAGGAATTTCATGAACAATTCAATGACGAGCAAAATCGGCCTTGTGCCTGAAAAGCAATTGGAACGTGCAGGGCTGGAGGCGGGTGAGATGGTCAGGGGAAGAAAACCCCAAGAGAACAGAGAGGGGAAGCAGTCGGCCATGACCTCCCTTGAAATGAGTGCGGTTTTGCGCAACCCTCAAGGTCTCAAGGACTCACACGACCTGAACCCTGATGTCGTGGCCAGTCTCATAGCCGACCCTCTCGAAAGCCTGTAGGGGAAGCGGGGCCTGGGAGTTTCGATTTTGAGCTTGGTTCTGTACTACAAATGTAATACAGAAAAGTATGCCTGTTCATCTGGACAAAGGGCCAGTTGTGCTTATCTATTTTTTAAGGGGACATGTCCCTAAGAGATATGTGCCGAACATCAACGGAGGGTAGCCGGAAGTGAGTTTAAAAGCCATAAAGGCGAACAGAGTCGCCCCCTTGATGAAAAATTAGTGCGCCATCCCCCCTTCCAGAGGCCTTTCAGGCACCGGGAGAGCGCCGGGTCGACCGGCAAGGCGCACGTTTCCTTTTGTTTGATTTGAGCAATTAGCCGGCAAGGCGGATCATCAGGCCGGCGGCAAGGTCCGGGTGGTCAGAGATCAGTTCCGCCTCCATTCCTGAATGGACTTCGTTCCGCTTTTCACCTTCCGTTTCAAGACCGTACGACCCTGCTGCAAGCCGGGGCCTTTTCAGTCCCGGCACAAGAATCTCCACGTCCATTTCGCGATTCCAGCGCGACTTAATTGCCATGCGCCATCTCCCGCTTTCCAGTTTATCCAACAGCCGCGCAAGCACGGGTTTGCGGTCCTCCTTGCCCGGAGGGTGAGCCACCAGTTCGGGCCGGCCCTTGAAAAAATGGGTGGACAAGGGCCGAGTGGCGGCGTTGACAACCTCCGGCAGTCCCGGACGCGGATCAAAGTTGCCGGACGCGATGGTGTCCAGGGCGGTTCTGTATGCGTCCGTGACCTGGGCCAGATAGGAGGCCGTCTTGGTCCGTCCTTCGATTTTTACGGCGGAAACGCCCATCCTGGTCAGGCTTTCCAGTTCCATAAGCAGGCAAAGGTCATGGGGGGCGAACATTGCGCTGTACCCGCCGGTTTCCTTGGAGGCATCGTATTCCACGACTTCCCACAACTCCTGGTCCGGCCTTGTCCTTTCGGCAACAGTCATGGACAGGGGGCGGTATTCGAAGCGGCAGGGATGGGTGCACTGCCCGAGATTTGCCGGCCGGTCATTTAGATATGAACTGAGCAGGCAGCGACCGGACAGGGCCAGGCAGACCGCCCCGTGGACAAAGACTTCCAGCTCCATGTCCGGGCAGATTAGCGCGATGTCCTGGATTTCCTTGGCCCTTGTCTCGCGGGCCAGGTTGACGCGGGTTGCCCCCGCATTTTGCCAGAAACGCACTGCAGCACTGTTGGCCGTGTTGGCCTGGGTGCTGACGTGCAAGGGGATTTCGGGCAACAACTCCGCGGCCAGGGTCAGCACCCCGGGGTCGGCCACGATGAGGCCGTCGGGCCCTGGGCCTTGAACGCAAATATCTGCCAGATGTTGGAGCTGGCTGCGGACCGCAGGCAAATGCTCCTCGCGGGGAAAGGCGTTCAGACAGTAGTAGACTTTGGTTCCGGACTTCTTGGCCAGGTCCAGGGCGACAGGCAATTCCTCGCGGCCAAAGCCGCAGGCTCCGGCCCTGAGGTTCAGTTCGCGGCCGCCGAGATAGACCGCATCGGCTCCGTAGCGGATGGCTGTTTCCAGCCTTTCCATGTTCCCGGCCGGGACCAGCAGTTCGGGTATGGAAATGGTCGTGCCGCCCTTTCCGGCGACTGGAGTAAGCTCGTTGTCCATGCCCGCTTATAGCTTCGGCATGGCTGAAAGGGAAGGGTGGTGGAATTACTAGGAGGCAAAGGCGAGCGATCTTTTTGGCATTTGGCTCCAAGTTTGACCATCTAATGTTCGCCCCATTTTCTTTTTGTTCGTGCCACCCCATTGTTTGAAAAAGAAAGGAGTGTTGGTCGCGTTGCATTGGTCTCTGATGTCTATAGCCCATTCAGGGTTCATGGGCCTAGCTCCCGGTCCAGATTCGCCGCCTACGATGACCCAGTCGACAGTATCTAGCTTCAATTTCCCAATATGTCCCAAAAGTGGCTCCAGCGAAAGAAAACGCACGGCAGCTTGAGTTTTTGCAAGGTTGGTAATTCGGTATGTGTAATCTTTGGACTCTATGCTGACGCCCATCCAAACATTTGAAGGCCAAGAAATGCTTGGGGCAAGTTCAGCCAAACGTGTTGAACGTTTTGTAAGAACTTGAAATATGTGCTGCTTGGCAATCGACATCACAGAAAACACTTTCAGAATAAATTCCAAAGGAACATCTTCATGGAACAAGTCACTCATTGAATTAACAAAAACAACGGATGGTTTATTCCAACGAAGGGGAATGCCAAGAGCGTGTTCATGTAACGTTAAGTTGAACCCGTTGCTATAATTAGGGTTCCCCATTGCTTGTAGGCGTTTTGCCATACGCTCCGCATAGCAATTTGCACAGCCTGGGCTGATTTTTGTGCAGCCCGTTAGTGGGTTCCAAGTGTTTTCAGTCCACTCAATTTTTGATTTTGCCATCAAACTATCTCAAATTGTTGTATGTTCTTTTTTTTGTAAATCGATTCGTAACTAATGTTCGGCACGGTTTGAATCTTGCCTTCTTTTTTCATTCGCTTCAAGACGTCTTTGGCGTGACGAGGCAAGCATCCTTTAAGCAGAGCGTCATCATAGACTTGTCTGTTGTTTGTAAATTGTTTGCTGAGAATTTTTCTTTCGAGGTGTTTCTCGTAGCTTCTTAGTTTTTGTGATTTGCCGAACTCAGGATCCAACAAACATTGACGGAGATCAGACTCCAAACCGATTCCCATTTCTCCTCCGTCCTTATCAACCTTCCAACATTCTGCAATAAACTTGTCTAATCCCCTTATGCTGCCACTGCCAAAAATAAGGCCATGTATGTTTGAACCTCTTTGTTTTTTTATTGAAAATGGAGCCAGGTAGTAGTTCATTTCTTTTGGCAATCTTTTTTTATAGTAACTGCAAATATATTTGTGTCTATCGTCTCCGTCGATGTGATTATGGTAGTCAAGTCCTGGATAATACGACTGAAATGTTCGGTCATCTTTAAAGCGCACTATGTTTGACGAAGGAGTAAACAGAAGAAAATCTGTTTGTTTTAGACTAATAATTGTTTGAAACAATTTTGGTTTTACAGCAAGCCCGCACGGGTCGATAAACAGGAAATTTGCCGTTTTGGGTTTTGTCATTATGGCATAGTAAGTGTCAAAAGCTTCTTCAAAGGCTATTCTTTTTAGGGTTATATCCAGGTAATCTTTTTCGTATCCTTTTTCATCAAGAGCTTGGCTTAGTTCTTCAATTTTTTTTGGAGTCTATATCGCTGAAAAACGCTGAAATTTTTAGATTGCTTTGTTTAAAGCTGTGGGCATGCTTCGAGATGGCGTCAACGGCCCTGATCGGACTGCCGCGCCGACCTTTAATATCCGCCCCAGGTCCGCAAAAAAAGTCGAAAATATTGATTTTTTGAATGCCGGGATGGTGAATGAAAACAGGCAGAAAAGATTCCAGATATCGTTCAAAAAGAGTAAGTTTTACTACAGTTCCGGGGTCGAAAGGCTTGTCATGGTGTTTCGCTTTGGGCATTGGCGACCTCGTTGCGCGTGAAGGCGATATAGCGGTTGCGAATTTTGCTACCCCCATATTGTTGCAAGGTCAATAAGCCTGTCGATATTGTTTTGTTGTTGAAAAGAAATTTGCTGGTTTTAAGGAGCGGGCATCAGGACCTCTCCTAGACCCATAGCCCCTTGTGCCTGCGGTACCTTTTCATGTCCTCCAGCAGGGATGCGGGAACATGCAGGTTGTTGCGGCCCACGCCAAGGAAGGTGTCCGGCTTGACGTGGCCGTGGAAGTCGCTGCCGCCGCTAACCAGCAGATCGTGGCTTTTGGCCAGGTCGAGAAACATCTCCGTCTGTTTTTGGTCGTGTTCGGGGTAGAGGGCCTCAATGCCTTCCAGGCCGAACCTTTTTAGCCTGCTCAGCAAGAGGTCGAGCTTGTCCACGGTCATGTTCAGGAGAAAGGGATGGGCCAGGACCGCCAGCCCCTGATCCTTGCAGATGGCCTGTATGCCCTGTTCCGGTGTTATCTTTTCCTTGGACACATAGGCCCGGCCCCTTGCGCCGAGATATTCGTCAAAGGCCTGATTGAAGCTGGAAACCACGCCCTTGTCCATGAGCACCCTGGCGAAGTGGGGTCGGCCGATGGTTCCGCCGGCCATGCTCCTGACTTCGTCCATGCTCACATCAACGCCCAACTCCTTGAGCTTGGATTCGATCTTGAGGTTGCGCCGTTCCCGGCTCTGCTGCATGAACTCGAATATCCGGCTCAGGTTCACCGAACCGGGCCGGGTCCAGAGGCCCACGATGTGCATGGCCCCGCTTTCGGACTCAACGCTCAACTCGCAGCCTGGGATGACCTCGATGCCGAATTCCTTTCCGGCCTCAAGGGCCTCGGGCAGGCCTGCCAATGTGTCGTGATCGGTCAGGGCCACGGCCTCGAGCCCGATTTCAGCGGCTTTGCGCACCAACTCTTTTGGAGACACAGTGCCGTCGGAGGCGGTCGAGTGGGTGTGCAGGTCTATTCCCGGCATTTCAATCCTTTGGTTTGGGTTATGCTCTTCAATAGCAGATTATGGGCTTTGCATTCAAGCCTCTTGCCCGGCGAATGGTTTGGGGTTATATTTTCCAAACCAAGGAGGCGACATGTCTTTGAACAAGGAACTTATCGATATCCTGGCTTGCCCCAAGTGCAAGTCCGAATTGACGCTTCTGCCTGACGAAGACGGGCTGCTTTGCAAGAAATGCAAACTGGTCTTTCCTGTAAAGGATGAGATTCCGGTGATGCTTCTTGACGAGGCCGTGCCGGAAAAAGACTGGACCGGCAGCAAGTAGCCTTTCTCCGCTTTTGGCGGAACATGCCCCTTCCCTCCGGAAGTCTGCCGGGGGACTTTGCGAAATTTTCACCACAGTTATCAACAGGGTGTTGACAAGTCTTTGTTCGTGTCTACTTTCTAAATCAAACGATAATTGAAGGAGGTACGATCATGGTGCTTGATTTCAATACGCTTTATTCTTTTCCGGGTCGAATGGACCAGGTCATGGAGGATTTTCTCCGCAACGACTTCTTCGGCAGCGGGCGGACGGCATATCCGCCGCTGAACATCAGCGAGGATTGCGACAATATATATGTCCGCTGCGAGATACCGGGCATGGACATGAAGGATGTCGAGCTGACCCTGACGGAAAAGAACCTGGTGATCAAAGGCGAAAGGGTTCCGCAAAAAGGAAAATACTACAGGCAGGAACGACCGGCCGGTGTTTTTCAAAGGATCGTAGGCGTGAACGTGGCCATTGACCGGGAAAAGGTCAGGGCGACCATGTCCGATGGAATTCTTACCGTCGCCTTGCCCAAGGTCGAGGAGTGCAAGCCCAAGACCATAAGCATCGACGTAAAGTAGGGAGGAGAGCCATGAGCAGGGAAACAGCCAAAAAGCATGAGAAGACCGTTCCCGTGGTCAGGCCGGCCACCGATATCCTTGAACGGGAGGACGGCTTTTACATTTACATGGATGTGCCTGGTGTGAAAAAGGACGATCTGGTTCTGGACATGCAGAAGAACCAGGTGGTTGTGACGGGAATCTCCAGGGTCGAATACGGCAAGGATGAAAAGTTCATGGAGGTGCAGTTCGGCAACGCCGAATATAGGCGCACCATTCAGATTTCCGACATGGTGGACCGCGAAAAGGTCAAGGCCAAGCTGAACAACGGAACCCTTGAACTCTACTTGCCCAAGGCTGAAGAAACAAAGCCCAGGCGGATCAGCATCACTTCCGGATAGTTTTCTTACCGACCATTCCACACCCCCTGAACAGTCAGCCCCGGTTTCGCCGGGGCTGATCTTTTTCCTCTTGGGCGTTCGCCAAAAAACCGACGCCATTGCCCGGTCGGCGTTTGTTGGTCCGGGACAGGAAAAGCCGTCAAGCCTTGTCGTCAGGGCTTTATCTTCATGTTACGAGCCCTGTTTCCGGGCTAGGCACGCTTCTTGATTACATGTCTGCAAGAACAACAGGGGGCGTGGAAATGGATAAGACAATACTTGCCGTGGAATCATCCGGTCTCAACCGCATACGAATCGCCAAGGCCTTGGAACGTGAATATCGAGTGATCGAGGCCGAGGGTGGCCGGGACGCCCTGGAGCAGATGGACACCTTGAAGAGGGTCGGCGATCACGTGGACATCATCCTGGCACGGCTGGACATGCCGGACATGGATGGGGTGGAATTGACACGCAGGGTCAAGGCGGACCGCCGCTACGACCAGACAACGGTTGCCATATCCGCGCCGGAGAGGGAGGCCTCCAGGGTCCGGGAAGCGGGCGCCGACCTGCATATGGCCGCGCCCATTGACGTGGACGGCCTGTTGGACGCCCTGGAACACGTGATGAGTGAAAAGGCGGCCAAGGCGTTTCCCGGTTCCAGTGCACTTACTGGAACGGGTATTTGAGGCAGCAGAGAGGTTTCGGCTGACCATCCGGCATTTGGCAAACAACTTGCTGATTGCAGCTTGTTCGTGTTGGGACGGCCGCCATTCTCCGTTAAAGATTCGGTGCGGCTGCAATTAACATGGACACCACCCCGCCTTTGGTGGATAATGTAAGCCTAATTCAATTGCGGGGACGTGAAATGACAGGCGAGCATTTGAAAGTTTTCAACAAGAACAAGCTGTTGGAACGCTACCAAGGCGATTTCGAGCTGGTCCGGGAGTTGTGCCAGGTTTTTCTTGAAGACCTGGAAGACAAGATATCCCGTCTCGATATGTCCATATCCAGCGGGAACATGGAAGATCTTGTTCATGTGGCCCATTCCCTGAAGGGCTCCACCGGCACGGTCACCGCCGAGATAAGCTGCGAACAGGCCTTGAACCTGGAGATGGCGGCAAGGGCCGGGAATCTGGAACAGGCCAGGGAAATTCATCCGAATCTACTCGAGTCCCTTGAGTCCGTCAGGAAGGCCATGCTTTCTGAGATCCTGTCCGACTAGATTAGAACACGCTCAAGAACGCTACTGCTTGAATATCCAGGGAATGGCGGCCTTGGAGTAGCCGTGGGAAAAATTTTCGAGCACGCCCACGGTCTTGTCTTTGCCCTTTTCCTTGGGCATTTCCGTTTGCAGCAGCTTGACGCTGAAATCGTCGCCTGCCCGCTTGACCGCCGAGGCATAGGCACCCCAGAAGGCTCGAGGGTCAGGGCCCGACAGTATCCAGAGGGCCGGAGCGCGCACTTTGCCAAATGCCTTGGAGGATGGTGCGTCGGGTGAAAAGGCTTCTTCAGAGTCGTCGGAGCAGATGAGAAAAGAAGGTCCGCGCCGTTGGGCCGCGGCCAGCATGCCCGCTTCGATGGCTGCACCGGAACTCCATATCCCCACCTTTTTTGCGTCGATGTCGTCCCTGCCCTTGAGGAAGCGGACGGCGTCCAAAGCGATTTCCGCCAGAGCCCCTGCGCCAGGTCTGGTCCCATCGGCACAGCCTTTGGGGCTGAAGATCATGGTGGCCACGTTGTGCAGGGCCAAAAGCCGGGCGAACCCCTTGGCCATTTCCGGGGCTTCGCAGCCGTTGCCGTGCAGCCAGACCACGGCCGGGAAAACCTTTTCTCCGGGCGGAATAATAATTGTTCCGGCGTGTTCCTGGCCCTGACTCTCGAAGCTGATATTTTCCTCGCTGAATCTGATTTTGACCGGGAAGACGGCGGGAGGTTCCTTGGGTTGCCAGATGATGCGGCTAATATGGTCGCCGTCGGCCAGAAAAACCACGGAGCCTTCCACGGGTTTGTCTTCGTAGAATGACGGACCGTAGGTGTAGATGTATTTGCCGAATTTGGTCAGGGGCCGAAACAGGCCGGACTGGCTGTCGTAGAGCAGAAGTTTGCCGTAGGGCGTTTCGCGTGCGTCGATGACGGCCACAACTCTTCCGCTTTTTGGGTCCTTGTAATGGCCCACAAAATCCTCGGTGGGGTAGGAGTAGAAACCAACTGCGTGTCCGAAACGCATCTCGGCGCCGTGCTTGTAGCCGTCCGATTCCACATTCACGATTCCGCCGCTTTCGGCAAAGGCCTTGAGTTCGGCTTCGCGGGTACCCTTGGTCGAGCCGTAGGACTCGGCTCCCTTGCCTTCCTTTTTTTCGCTGATCAGCTTTTTGACGCCTTGGGCCTTGGGGCTGATCTTGGGGCTGGCCTTGGGCTGGCCCGGTTCAGGTGCCTTGGCCAGGGGGTTGGAGAACATTTCCGGCGTGGGCACGGGCAGGGCCTTGCTTGGCGGCTGGGCCTCGGGTTTTGGAGCCTTGGGCTTGGCTGTGGGCAGGGGCACGGCCTTGGGCTTGGGTTCGACAATTTCCACTTCAAGGAGTTTTTGGGGCGTGATCTTGCGCAGGTCGACGGGCTGGGTCATGGCATAATACATGGCCGCGGCCATGCCCAGGTTGACCAGCAGAGACAGGAACCAGCTGAAGGCTATGACAAAGACGGACCAATTGTTTCTGGTCTTTGCCGTTTTCGCGTTGTTGGAATTGTTGCTGCGCGGTTCGTCCATTTTCCCTTCGCGGTTGATTGGAAATGTCGGTCCAAGACGACAGTAATATAAGTTATGCCCTGAAATGCGAATAGGCAAGCCCTTGAGAGCAATATGAAGCGTGGTCAAGGGGTTGACGTATGTTTCGGCCTGGGAGAGAAGGGTGCAGGCTAGAGAAAATGCAATGATTTGTAAACGAAGGTGTTCAGGGAGCGGCTCATGAACTGGAAGATGGTATTTAGGTCTGTCGCAGTGCGGCTTGTGCCTGTTGTTCTGGTTTTTGGATTGTGCTCCTGCGCCACGGTCACGCCCCCCAATGGGCATGCCGTGCTGGACACGGCCCTGCTGGACCAGAATCCGACAACTTATGTGCCGGCCGCGACCGCCGACCAGCCCCTCCTGGAACCGGGCCGGCAGAATCTGTTGGCCAAGGGCCTGACCGAGGCCCTGTTCCGTCCCTGGGAGCAGGAAACATCCGCGTACAAGTCCGATGATATTTTCTGGGGTTTTACGGCCTATGCAAAGCGGGAACTGTTCGGAGAGAACACCAGAAAGCGCGACGGGCAGTGGCTTGAAGGTCTCAGGGAACTGGCCCTGGTTAAGGATTACCCCAATGCCGGATTCCCGGCCATAAGCGTGGCCAACACCTCCCTGCGCGTCCTGCCCACGGACAAGCCCGCATTTTATGACTTTTCCAAGGCCGGAGAAGGCTTTCCCTTTGACTATATGCAGAATTCGGCTCTCTGGGCCGGGACTCCCGTGTTCGTTTCCCATGTTTCAGCCGACAGGGATTGGTTCCTGTGCGAGTCTCGTTTCGCCGCAGGCTGGGTTCCCGCCAGGGATATCGCCCTGGTGGACAATGGGTTCATGGCCCAATACCGCAACGGCGACTATCTGGCCCTTGTACGCGACGACGCGCCGGTGGTGGACGCTGAAGGGCTGTTCAGGTTTCAGGGGCGTCTGGGCATGGTTTTGCCCAGAGATCGGGAGAGCCAAGATCCTGTCCGCGTGCTGGTTCCGGTGGCCGACAGCCATGGAAAGGCCGGTCTGGTGCGGGCCGAAGTGGCTCCCGGGGCCGCAACGCCTTTGCCCCTGCCGCTGACTGCGCGCAATATCGCCGCTCTGTCCGAAACCCTAATGGGCGACGCCTATGGGTGGGGCGGCATGTACGGAAACAGGGACTGCTCGGCCACGGTCATGGATATTTTCATCCCCTTCGGCCTGGCCCTGCCCAGAAACTCCGGCCAACAGGCTGCGGCGGGGAAATTCATTTCCCTCAAGGACCTGGAGTCCGGGCAAAAGGAGCAATACATCGCGGCCAATGGTATTCCGTGGCTGACATTGGTCAGAAAACCGGGGCACATCATGCTTTACGTGGGCAATGCCCCTGACGGCAGGCCCCTTGTGCTGCACAACATGTGGGGCTTGCGGACCAAGGACTGGCGAGGGCGCGAAGGAAGGCAGGTGGTCGGCGGAACAGTCATCACCACCCTGGAGCCGGGTATGGAGCAGCATTTGGTCAGGCAGGCCGGGGGCAGTTTGCTTGAAGGCGTGACCGGCATAACCTTCCTGGCCCCGCCGGAAGAGGGCGGCAAGTAGATGCGGATGTTTTTGCCGCCTCCGGGCCGTTGAACCGGCTTGATGTTTCTGTTATGTGCTTCGCATTACGGATATTAACACGCAATGAACATACAACGCTCCACAGGGGGAAAAAATGGGAATTTCTAAGTGTCTGGGATGGGTGGTCCGGTATGGAATCGCGCTTTGCCTGGTGGCTGTAATCGTTGTGGCGGCTGGTCAGCTGGGCATGAAGACCGGCGACACGGAATCCGGCTTCTTGGCTCCCGCCGTGGAGGCCGGACATGGTGAAGCGGGCGCTGCCGGGCATGGCGAGGAAGGCGCTGCGGTACATGATGACGCAGGCGCTGCCGGCCATGACGAAGCTGGCGCGGAAGAGAAGGGCGAAGAGCACGGCGATGATGCTCCGGATGATCAGGAGCAGGGCGAGGAAAGCCACAGCTGATTGTTCCCCGTTGGGGTTTGAGACACCGAATTTTCAGCCGTACCGGAGGAAGAATGAAGCGGTATCTGATTTTGTTTGTTTTGTTGGTGGTTCTGGCCCTTGTTGCGGCCTGTTCGGACGGAGAGGGCGACAAGGCCGCTCCCGAAAAGGAAAGCGTCGAGACATCCCAACAGGCGGAGCCGGACAAGTCTTCGGATGAGGCCGCCAAGGCCGCAGAGGAAGAAGCCAAGAAAGCCGAGGCGGCCGCCAAGCTGGAAGCCGAGCAGAAGGCCGCCGAAGAAGCGGCGCTGGCTGCAGCCAATGAAAAGGCGGCCGAGGAAGCCGCCAAGGCTGAAGCGGAAGCAAAGGCTGCAGAAGAGGCCGCCAAGCTGGAAGCCGAGCAGAAAGCCGCAGAGGAGGCCAAGGCTGCGGAAGAGGCCAAGCAGGCCGAAGCTGCGAAAAAGACGGAATCAGCCGCTCCCAAGGCTCCGTCCGGCCAGATGGTTCTCAAGGTTCCCACTGGCACGGGCACTCAGGCCCCGGTTGTCTTCATGCATTCCTGGCACGCCGCGGTAAACTGCGCGGACTGCCATCACAAGTGGGACGGCAAGGGAGCCGTGGCCAGCTGCTCTTCCAAGGGTTGCCACGACAATGTCTGGACCGACGACACCATGACCTCGGTGCTGAAAAAGGGGCAGGACTCCTATTACCTGGCTTTTCATGACAGGAAGCCGAACAGCTGTCTGGGCTGCCACAAGGAACGCAAGAAGGCCGGACAGGCCGCCGGGCCTACAGCCTGCAGCAAGTGCCACAAGAAATAATTCTTTAGTTTCAAGAAGAAGGAAGGCCTCGTGCGATCAGTGCGGGGCCTTTTCCTTTGGCCAAAGAAAAAGCCCGCCTGTTTCCGGGCGGGCCTGATGGTCGGTCGGGGTGGCGTGTCGGTCGGCTCAGACAGGTTTGTTCATCAGGGAACCGGCCAATTCTTTCATTGATGCGGACAACTTGAGCATGTCGTCCGGCGGCAGCTTGCGGATAAGCTTGTCGCTTTCCTGGTCCCGCACCTCCACCTGCACGGCTCCGGCCTCTTCGATCACCTTGATCCTGAGTTCAACTCCCTGGCTTTTCAGCTTGTCCTGAATTTCAGCCACGATTTTTTCAGTTGCGGCCTTGTCATGGGCCAACGATTCAGGCTTGCTTTCTGCGTTTTTCCTTGTTTCGGCAGTCTGCCTAAATTGCGGCTTGTCTGTGAGCGCCGGTCTGTTGACCAGCCTTTCACCAGTGGCCGCAAGCACTTGCATACCCTGGTTTTGAAGTTCCATGTTCTCTGCCTCCCCCGTTTATCAGGTCGGTTGACCCGAATATTTTTGCTCATCAACCTATTGATCGGTATTCCCGGCCAATTCTTTAGGGTGGGTGCGAGAAAAAAGAGGGATCGTCCAGAAAGCGGACTGGAAGAATCAGGAGCCCAGGTATTTGATGCCCACTTCTCCGGTGTGGCTGTAGCAGATCAGCTTGCGGCCCCTGGTGCCGCCAACGCTGGAGGCTACAATCTTTAGGTGGAGCTTGCCCAGCGTTTCCATGGCCACGTCCACGTTTTTGGAACCCATGCCCACTTCGCCGATGAACAGGCTGTTTGCGCCTCCGAAGACCTTGGCCCGGATGTCGGGCGGCATCAGCCCCCTGGTCAGGAATTCCTGGAAAAGTTGGGTTATGGCCGTGTCCACGAAGCGATAGGGCGTTTTAAGGATGTTTTCCTTTTTATAGTCGGCCCAGGAGGGGAGCAGGGCATGAAACAGTCCGCCCACCTTGGCCTTTGGGGCGAAGAGAACCACGGACACGCATGAGCCGAGCAGGGTGTCCACCCTTGTGGGTTTGTCGTATATCCCCCCCTCGCCGATTCCAAGACGGACAATGGCGAGGTTTCCGGTTTTATTTGGCGTGTTCAATCTGTTCTTGCCTTTGGTCCGGACCGGATCAGGCGCACCGGAGCGACACTCTTGTTTAAACGCGACTATATATGTACTTATTAACGGACAATAGCATCGGCGGCAAGCCGGTTAAAAGGAGAATCGACATGGTCTGTTGCCTGGGCGCCAAACATGGAAACTGGTGCCGTGACTTGCCTACCAAGATCCTGACCGTGGACGGCAGGGAAAAGGAATACTGCCTTTTTCACGCTCCGGCCGAGCAGAAATGGGAGAATGCGGAAAGCTTCAACAAGCTGGTGTTCTGGCGTCTCAAGGAGGCCAGCTTCAAGGGCGAATGGTGCCAGCTTGCGGGGACGGTGTTTCCGGAAGCCATTGATTTCAGCCTGTTCGACAGGGACAACCCCTTCCCTTCCGTGAACTTCACCCAGGCCGTGTTCAAGGGGCGGGTCTTTGCGCGCTGGTGCGCATTTTCCGGCCCGGCCTTCTTTTCCGGAGCCTCCTTCGACGATGCCGATTTCCGTTGGGCCAGTTTTAATGAAGCCTACTTCATAGAAGCCATGTTCAACGGGAAGATCAGTTTTTCAGGCGCTTCCTTCAAGGGCCGAACATCCTTTGCCGAGTCCGGGTTCGGCGACAGGGCCAGTTTTTCAGGTGCCGTATTTTCGGACTTCGCCGCCTTTTCCGGCTGCCGGTTCGACCAGAACACGGACTTCGGTTCCGCATCCTTCGAGACCGTGGATTTCAGGGAAACGGTTTTTCCAAGGGCTGACTTTACCAAGGCTTCTTTCAAGGATGCCGATTTCTGGGGGGCCAAGCTTTCCGAGGCGGATTTTCGCTGGTCCAGAATGGAGCGGGCCGTATTCAACATGTCCAAAATTGGTTTGGCCAATTTCGAGGGTGCCGACTTCGGACAGGCCCATTTCGAGTGGACCGAGCTGGAAAGGGCCGATTTCAGCCGCAGCACGGTGTTCGGAAACGTGCGCATGGAACATGTGGACCTGACCAGGGCCTCATTCATTGAATCGGACCTTCGCAATTTTCTTTTTTTGCGCTGCAAATGGCCTGAGGGCAAAGGACGCCGCATGCTTTTCGACGAGGCTTCCGGCAAGCCCCGGGAACTTGTCGGCGACCTTTATTCACAGCTTTGCAAGCGCAGCAGGGACGAAGGCGACCACCAGGCCGCCTCGGACTGGCACTACGGACGCATGGAGATGTTCAGGAAGTCCGGGGCCTGGCGCAGGATTTTTCCCCTGTCCCTGACCAACCTCTACCGCTTTTGCTGCGGCTATGGGGGGAAACCGTTCAGAGCCCTTGTGATTCTTTTTCTTTTGCTGGCCCTGTTCAGCGCAATAATGAATTATTCCGGCCTGGTGCCCAACAGCCTCCAGGCCCAGAACATGGCCGCCGACATGGGCATTGAAAACGTCAGGCAGGTGTCCGTTTTGAGCCTGGAGCGCTACAAGCTGTTATGGATCAACAGCCTGGAACGGGCCATGTTCGTGGGCGAGCCCAGCTTTGTCCCGGCAACCTTCGGCGGTTCCCTGGTCACAAATCTGTTTACGCATTTCCTGATTCCGCTGCAGCTTTTTTTTCTGGCATTGTCCATACGGAACAGGTTCAGGCGTTAGCCTCAAGAATGCGGGATACGACACAAGGGGCCATCGGTCCCTTTTTTATTTGAACGAACAAGCGGCAACTGCCTTCGGCTTCTTGATAATAATCGTGGACTGGTGCAATATTAAAACGATGTATGTGATAAAGAATACATACTTCTGGTTTATGCGCTTGCCTAATAATCATAGCTTCGTGGGGGGGCTTATGCAAAAGCCGAGTTTGTCAGTGATGTTCAGTTTGATCTCGCTTTTCTTCATTTCCGGTTGCGTGGTGGTGGCCGCCACAATGGTGGAGAATGACGAGGTTCTTTTGGTCAGGCACGGGTTTACCAAGTACAGCAAGGATTTGACCATAGGCGAGGCCTTTGACGCCTACAGCCACATTGGCGACATCATCACCTGGGACGTGCTGGACGAAGAGGGCAAGGACAAAATGGTCAAGACCACGGTTCCGTACAAGGTGGAGGATGTCGAGTCCTTTTGTTCCAAGTGCACTGCTGCCGGGCTGGGTTTTGACGGCATGCGCTACGAAGTCTTTTTCAAGATCATCGAAAAGGATGACGAGGACGACACCTTTGCCCTGTCCAGCGCCTATTTCGTCCCGGAATGCGCCCTGGATGAGAAAGAGGGCAGGATCAGGGATTCCGGATTCGAGGGATTGAAGAGAATTTATGCGGACCTGTCCATCAAGGGCAGCCCGGTGCTCAAATCCGTTTGCAGCGGGTACAAATAATTATCCGGAGTTCACATGAATCTCGGGTTTAGAGGCTTTTTCGTATTTTTGTCCGGACTTGCCCTGGTTCTTGTCCTTTCCGGATGCGGCTCACTGATGCGCAGTGCGACCAAGCCTATAATGGACAACATGTCCAAGTCGGTGATGAAGCAGCGAGACCTTGAGCTGGTGCGCATGGGAGCGCCCGCCTATCTGATCATGATCGACGGGTTTCTGGAGGGGTCGCCGGACAGCGTGTACCTGCTGTCCAGCGCGGCCAAACTCTACGGCGCATACGGTTCGGCCTTCGCCCTTGGACGGGACGATGAGCAGGCCCGGCTGATGACGGCCAAGGCCAAGGAGTACGCGTTCAAGGCCGCGTCCCTGGAAAACGAGACCTTTGCCCGTCTGCACGCCGCCCCGCCCATGGAGTTCCAGGCTGTACCGGCTGCTTTTGAAAAGGGCGACGAGGCCCTGTTGCTTCTGGTTATCAACTCCTGGGCGGGTTACATCAGGGCCCGGCCCGGCAGTTGGGAGGACATAGCCGACCTGCCCAAGATCGAGGCCCTGACCGAGCGGCTGCTGGAATTGGACGAGACCCACTACTACGGCGCGGGCCACTTGATCATGGGCACCATCCGGACCCTGCTTCCGCCCTCCCTTGGCGGAAAACCGGATGAGGCCAGGGTGCATTTCCAGAGGGCCATGGAGATTTCCGGCGGAGTCTTTCTTCAGACCCAGGTGGCCTACGCCTCGCGCTACGCCAGGACCGTCTATGACCGGGAACTGCACGACCGACTGCTCCGGGAAGTCATGGAAACGCCCGTGGACGCAGTTCCTGAGCTTACGCTGCTGAACGCCCTGGCCAAAAGGGAGGCGGCCAAACTGATTGAGAGCGCGGACGAGTATTTTTAACATGGAGACAAACATGGCTCGCAGGTATTTGACGTTTGTTTTTTTGTTTTTTCTTTTGTCGGCAGCGTTTCCGGCCCTGGCCGGCGAGGGCTTCGGCCTGAAGATCGGCACCCTTTCGCCCGAGGGAACCATGCTGACCAAGGCCTTGCGCCAAGCCTCGGATGAGATAGGCGAAAAGACCCAGGAGCGGGTCTGCCTGAAGCTGTACACGGGCGGAGTCATGGGCGACGATTCGGTGATGCTCAGGAAGATGCGCGTGGGTCAGCTGCACGGCGCGTTTCTGACGCCGGGCGGGCTGAGCAGGGACTGTCCGGATTTTTCCATTCTGGCCATGCCTCAGATTATCGAGAGCTATGCCGAGGCGGACGCGGCCAGGGCCAGTGTGGAAAAGGTGCTCATGGGCAAGCTGGAAAAGTCCGGCCTGGTGAGCGCCGGAATCGTTGAGCTCGGATTTGTCTATCTCATGAGCAACAACGTCATTGCCGGAGCCGGAGACATAAAGGGCACCAAGCCCTGGAATCCGGAAGGAAACATTTTGGGCCAGGAGATTTTCGAGGCCTTTGGCGTCACACCCGTGAACCTGCCCGTGCCCGACGTGCTCACGGCCCTGCAGACCGGGATAATCGATACGGTTTTTTCCTCGCCGGTTGCCGCCGTGGCCCTGCAATGGTTCACTAAGGTGAAACACCTCACCGACGCTCCGCTGCTTTATTCATACGCAACCCTGGTCCTGGACGCCAAGGCCCTGGCGAATCTTTCGGAACAGGATCAAAAGGTCGTCGTGGATATTCTCTCGGCCCGGATGAAGGAGGTCGACAGGGGATCGCGCACCGCCAATGCTTCGGCCCGCGAGGCCCTGAAAAAGAACGGCATCGAGTTCGTTGCCGTGGACAAGGCCAGCATCGAGGAGTTGCGCAGGGTCACCGAGCCGCTGATCGCCAAGAGGCGTGATGACGGCACCTTCGACAAGGACATCCTCAAGGCCGTGTGCGGGGCCGTTGAAAAGGTCCGCAGCGGTCAGTAACCGTGATTCCGGAGTAGGCTGGCAATGCTCAGGCTGATGCGCTCCCTGGAGAGCGGCCTTCTGGTTTTGGTTCTTGCCGTCATGATTCTGGCCTCGTTCAGCCAGATCGTGCTCAGGAATATTTTTGATTCAGGCCTGGTCTGGATCGGTCCAATGCTCCGGCATCTGGTTCTGTGGATCGCCCTGCTCGGGGCCATGCTGGCTTCGAGAACCGCCAATCACCTGGCCGTGGACGTGGTCAACCATTTCTTGTCCGGCAGGCTCAAATCGACGGTCAAGGCCTTGACCTGCGCCTTCACCTCGGCCGTTTGTCTGGCCCTGACCTGGGCATCGGCCCTTTTCCTGCGAGACGAGATGGACTACGGGATGGAGGCCTTCGCCGGCATCGATTCCTGGATTTTGGAACTCATCCTGCCCATAGGCTTCGGCGTCATCGGAGTCAGATATCTGATCTTTACCCTTGGCCATAGCCGGGCCGTTGTCACGGGCCGGGGCTATGAACCAATGAAGGAAGACGGGTCGGTTCCCGCCGGGGAGGGAGGGGAGTGATCTTCAAGCCGCTGTTCATACTGATGGCCCTGTTGGGCACGCCCCTTTTTGCGGTCATCGGCGGCCTGGCTCTTGTGGGCTTTGTCTCCAGCGGCATGGACCCGACCGTGGTCATCATGGAGGTCAACCGCATGGTGGACACGCCGATTCTGGTGTCCATACCCCTGTTCACCTTTGCCGGCGAATTGATGGGCAAGGCGGGAACCTCCAAGAGGCTCGTGGATTTTTCCAAGGCCCTGCTGGGCTGGATTCCCGGCGGACTGGGCATGGTGACCCTGGCTGTCTGCGCGGCCTTCACCGCCCTGACCGGAGCGTCGGGCGTGACCATCATCGCCCTGGGTTCGCTGCTCTACCCCTCCCTGAGGAGCGAGGGCTACGCCAAGAACTTCAGCCTGGGGTTGGTCACCACTTCCGGCAGCCTGGGCCTTCTATTTCCCCCGGCCATACCCCTCATTCTTTTCGCCATCATCGCCAAGACAAGCGTGGACAAGCTTTTTCTGGCCGGGATAGTGCCGGGCCTGCTCATGATCCTGCTTCTTTCCCTGTACTGTTTCCGTCAGGGACTGGTGGGCAAGATTCCATTGCAGAAGTTCAGCCTGGCAGAGCTCGGACGGTGCGCCAGGAGAGCGGCCTGGGAGCTGCCTTTGCCCGTTATCATTCTCGGCGGCATCTATTCGGGATACTTCGCCCTGTCCGAGGCTGCGGCCGTGACTGCGGTCTATGTGCTGGTGGTGGAGTGCCTGATCTACCGGGATGTGGACTGGCGAGGCCTTTTCCCGGTGATGAAGAAATCCATGACCCTGGTGGGCGGCATTCTGATAATTCTGGCCCTGTCCCAGGCCTCCACCAACTACATGATCGACCAGGAGGTGCCCCAGAAACTGTTCGAGCTGGTCCAGGCCAACATCACCTCCAAGCTGACCTTTCTGGTGGTTCTGAACCTGTTCCTGCTGGTCCTGGGCGCTATTCTGGACATCTTTTCGGCCATCGTGCTGGTGGTGCCGCTGATTCTGCCCATTGCCCAGGGCTACGGCGTCGACCCCCTGCACCTGGGCATCATCTTTCTGGCCAACATGGAGATCGGCTACTGCACCCCGCCTGTGGGGTTGAATCTGTTCATCTCCAGCTACAGGTTCAAGGAGCCCATCCTCAAGGTCTGCGCCGCGACCCTTCCCTTCCTGCTCATTCTGGCGCTGGTCGTGATCCTGGTGACCTACCTGCCCGAGCTTTCCCTGTTTTTGCCGGGGATAGTCGGCGGGTAGGGAAACGCAGGCCGGAGACCAGCACAACTAGCTAAAAAATAAGGGAATACAGGTTTCCGATAGGTTGTCGACGACAAGGCCTAGATGTTCAGGAGCGCGACCTTGCGCACGCGGCGTCCAAAGGCGATAGCCTTCTCGTCGTCCCACATGAAGACATCGATGGCTTTGGTGTAGCGCACGTTCATCAGGTCGTTGATTTCAAAGATGCCCATGCCCTCGATGCGCACCTTTCGGCCGAAGACCCATCCCTGATCGAAGAGGTCGCGGGAGACTGCGATGGTGCCGGGACGGACTTTGCGCATGGACGCGGTAATGGTGGGGTCGTCGTCGCATTGCGAGGCTGTGGGGTTGTAGGCGGTGACAGTAACATCGTAGACCTGTTTTTTCAGGTCGGCCACGCGCTGAAAGACCTTGGCGTCCACGATCATTTCCTTTCTCGCCTCGGCCCTGTAGTGGACCAGGCCCAGGTCGTCGCGCAAGTCGGCTATCTCCCGTTCCTTGGCCCTGAGTTCGAGACCCATCCAGACCAGGGAGCAGGACATGGTTATAAAGGCCAGGTAAGTGACGATGCGCATATCAAACCCCGATACATTGGGGCTTTTGCATGGCCGGGTGCATTTGTCAAGGCGGGGCGTTCTACTTGAGGCATTGCCCTATCATGTTGTTGAGATAGAAAAGGCAGCCCTGCCTGCCTGCCGGGGACATCTTGTTGCAGTCCCGCTTCAGGGCGAAGAGGTCCAGAATGTTGTCGTCTGTGCATTGCAGAGGCTCTATTGAGCCGAATGTCCGTTCAAGGGTCTTGATTATTGTGTTGCCGCCCTCGGCGCATTCCCGGAGATTTGAGGGATCTGTCTCGCCGGAATCGGGTCCGTACCGTTCCGTGCATTGTTCGCCTGCCAGCTTTGAAGACATTGAACCGGACGCAGAGTCCCAGGCCTGTCCGGTGCCGGGCGCGGCAAGGGCCGCCAGGAGCAGGACGGCCGGGAGGACGTGACGCGGCTTGATCATTGCTCGGTTTCCTCCGGCTTTTTCTCTTGACCCAGGTTGCCGAAAAAGGAGTCTGTCCAAATCTGAGCGTTCTGGTGCGCGGACAGTGTTTTCTTGGAGGAGATTCCCAACAGCGAGGCCAGGGTTCCCACCAGGGCCCAGTCGGACTCCTCGATGGACTTGGTCAGCAGGAGCCAGGGCGCGTAATGGTTCTCCAGCCCCGCTAGGGCGTCCTTGAACTCGTCCTCCAGGGGAAGATTCTTGAGGATGACCTTCATGGGCAGATCGAAAATGGCGTCCAGCAGGGAGAACAGGCCGAGCATGAACAGGTTGTCGGCCTCCTTGGCATGGCCGCCGGCCAGGGCCAGGTTTTCAAAGAATTTGGCGCGCAACGCCGAAAAGTAGACCAGTTCCCTGGTCTTTTCCGCCGGGCTGATGTCGGTGAGGATGATCAGCCTGAGCCAGTTGCGCAGGGTTTTCCAGCCTGCCAGGACGACTGCTTGGCGGATGGAGGTCACCTTTGTGGCAAAGCTGAAGCTGGCGGAATTGAGAAAGGTGAGCAGGCGGAAGCTGATGGCCACGTCGGCCTCCACTGCCGGGATAAGGGCCTCGAAATCCGGTTCGTCGCGCTCTATGATGTCGAAGAGTTTGAGGCGGGTCGCATCCGTGGAGGAAACCTTTCGGCCCGCAATGTTCTTGGGCTCCTTGAAAAAAAAGCCTTGAAAAAGTGAACATCCCGCCCGCTTGGCGCTTTCCACGGCCTCAAGGTTTTCCACCCGCTTGGCCATGAGGGTTGCCTTGTACCTGGAAACCCTGGAGGCGATTGCCGTGATTTCGTCCTGGTTCCGTTCGCAAAGGTCGATGATGAGCATGTCGGCCAGGGAGTAAAGGTAGTCGTTTGCCGAATCCCCGAGAAAATCCGTAACCGCGATGAGGTAGCCTTCGTCCTTCAGGGACTTGATGCGCTCCAGGCAGTTGGCGTCACCGGAGACGGATTCATCGACCCTGATGACCACCTGCGAGGCGGGCAGGATTCTTGGAAGATCCCTGGACAGGGACTGCTTGGAGAAATGAAGAATTAGCCTGCTGCCCTCGCTCCATGTACCAGAACAAAGGTACATGTTTGAAATGACGTTCAAAGTGGCTTCGAACTCATCCTCGAATACAGCCCTGGTGGCGTCCTCGCTGTTTCGAAACAGGAGCATGTGCCCCCATGTTGCGAGGGTTTCGTCGAAGATTGGCTGCCTGGCGATGAAAACGTTTTCGTACGTTTCGGCAGTGGGGATTTCGTCGGCTTGGTTTTTTGAACTGCTCATGAATCGTCCATAGTTTGAAGCACTGTTTCAGGTTTTTTGCGCTAAAAAGGAGATTGAGTCAATGCGCCGGTCTGTGTCGCCAACGGTCCGGTCTGGGCGCTGAAAACGAAAAAACCTCCGAGGGAACGTCCCTGGAGGTTGTTTTCGTAACTGTCTGCAAAAGATGGATGCTTCTAATATAGCAACCAGCGTGCCAAAGTTGTACAAATGATGAATAAAAAAATTATTATTGTATTACAAGGTGTTATGCCAGGAATAACGGGCATGCCTCGTGCTCGTCCACATGGTTGGCGGTACAATTCCTTATACCTCCGGCCAGTCGCGGATTGGATGGCGGAAGCCATGTTTGCACATATCATATTGAAATAAAGTGATAAGTAGGAAATTTGTCCCCATTCTTGTCCTTTGTATAAAAAATTATACCCGGCCTTGAGAGCGCGGCGGCTTGTTTTTGGTTCGGGGGTTGTTTATAGCCTGAACAGGAAAAATGCATTTGGAATGACGGGGGGGGTTCATGAAAGTTTGGCTTATGTTCTTTGCTCTGGCGGCTCTGGTTGCCGGTTTCGCGTCCCTTGATTGCGGAGATTGCAATATTGCATGCAGGTCAGGCGCAATTCATATGGTCATGGCTCCACCGCCCGAGCCGCCAAGAACGGAACCGGCCAAGGACGACGGCTCGAAAAAGAAATCTCCCGCGCCCTCTCCCGACAAGCCGCAACCTCCTCTCAATTCCTCCGGTTCCACCAGCGCCTGATCCAGACTGGAAACACAGCCTTTTGAGTTGTTTGTTGTTTTTTTTCTGACACGTACTTACAGTATGTGTCTCTGCCTTAATAAAGTTGTTATAGGCCCAGCATGAAAGGCGACAGATTTAAAAAACGTTTCGGACAAAGGGTCAAGTTTCTGCGCGGGCTTGAGAACATGACTCAGGCTGTGCTGGCGGAAAAAACCGAGATATCCCTTGTCTATCTGAACAAGATTGAAAGAGGCCTGGCCTCACCCTCCTTTGCGGTCATCGCCCAACTGGCCCGTTCGCTGGGGACCGAACCCGCCAACCTGTTCCTTTTTTCCGAAGGCGAAGGGCTTTCCGGCCCCATGAGCGGAAGGGGCCGCATGCAGGAACAGCCGACAATGGGCTGGGCCAAATACATATCCGGCATCGGCTTCTGGGACTTGGATTTGGTCGGCGGCGGCATGTTTTGGTCCGACTCGCTGTACAGGATTTTCGGTTTTTCCAACAAGTCCGTGGCTCCTTCCATAGAATTGTTCAGGAAACACGTGCACGCCCAGGACCGGGAGCAGGTGGACGGAGCCTGGGCCGCAACCGGGAACGTGAACGCCTTCACCGTGTTGGAGTTTCGCATTGTCCGCTCGGACGGGACCGTGCGCCACCTGGTGGGCCAGTCCCAGGTCGAACGCGACAGCAGGGGTGAACCGAGCAGGGTGTTCGGCACGGTAATGGACGTGACCGAGCGCAAGCGCCTTGAGCAGGAGTTCAGGCGCACCCGCCAGACCCTGGCCCAACGGGTCAAGGACCGGACGGGCGAATTGAGCAGGACCGTCCGGCGTCTAGAGGCCGAGGCCGCCGACAGGAAGCGTTTTCAGGAAGAGTTGCGCGAGAACGAGGAGCGCTATCAGGATTTGTATGACAACGCCCCGGACATGTACGCATCCATTGATCCGGGCACGGGAATGATAACCCAGTGCAACGAGACAATGGCCCGCATCCTCGGGCGCGCCAAGGGCGAAATTCTGGAGCGCTCCATTTTCGATTTCCTTCATCCCGAATCCACGGAAAGCGCGAAGAAGATATTTCGGGCCTTTAAGACCGCCGGGGAAGTCCGCAACGCCGAACTTCAGTTGCTGGGCAGCAATGGCGGAGTCATAGACGCCATTGCAAACCTGTCGGCCGTACGCGGCCCGGAAGGTGAAATTCGCTACAGCCGGACCACGATGCGCGACATCACCGAGCGAAAAAGAGCTCAGGAAGCCTTGATGCGTAGCGAGGAAATGTACCGCAATCTCGTGGACAATGCCCATGAGGGGATTCTGGTGGTGGAGGACAACAAGCTCCTGTTCGCCAATTCCAGGGCCGCGGAGATAATCGGACACTCCTATGATGTGATGTTCACAAGGCCCTTCCTGGAGCTTTGCCATCCGGACGATCAGGACATGATCATCAAGAACAGCTACCTGCGGGCCAGGGGGCTTGAGGTGCCGGCAACCTACGACTTCAGGGTCGTCGACGCCGAGGGCCGGGTGCGCTGGCTGGAAGTCGCCGGGACGCGCATCAAGTGGAAGGGCGAGGACGCCACCCTGGCCTTTCTGAGCGACGTTACGGAAAAGAAAAGGCTTGAGCAGTTGCGGGAGGATGTGGAACGCATCGCCCGCCACGACCTGAAGGTGCCGGCTACAGCCGCAATCACCGCCGCCAAGATGTTTCTCGCGGCCGACAACCTGACCGATCGGCAGAAGCTGATCGCATCCGAACTTGAACTCCTGGGCTACAGGATGATGAATATGATCAACCTGTCCCTGGACATATACAAGATGGAAACCGGATCGTATGAATTGAATCCCCAGCCCGTGGACCTGCTGGCCCTGGCCCGAGGCGTGGCCGAAGGCGCGTCAAACGGCAGGCCCGACAGGTCGGAGATGGTTGTCCTCTTCAACGGCTCAGCCATCAACCCTGGAGACTCCTGCACGGTCATGGGCGACGAACTGCTTTGCAGGACCATGCTGTCCAACCTGGTCAGCAACGCCCTGGAGGCCTCCCCTTCCGGAAAGCAGGTGTCTCTGAAGCTGGAGAGCAAAGGCAAGCAGGCCAGGGTGAGCATCCACAACGAGGGAGCCGTGCCCCAGGAAGTCCGCGACTGCTTCTTCGACAAGTACGTGACCTTTGGCAAGAAGCGGGGAGTCGGCCTTGGCGCCTATTCGGCCAAGCTTTTTGCCGAGGCCCAGGGGGGCAGTGTAACCTCCGCTTCCTCGGACAAGGACGGAACCACCGTCACCGTGTCCCTGCCGCTGCAGAAATAGCCGGTTTGCGGCCTGCATTTGTTCCGGCCAGCCCTTTGATCACGTTTTCCAGCCCCTTGGCCACCCTGGCCAGGGCCTCGAAGTCCAGGGTCTGCCAGGCGTCGCTTTTTTCGTGGTAGTGTGGGTTTCGCAGGGCCAGTGTGTCGGTGACCATTATGCCGGGATAGCCGTGTGCCCAAAAGGATCCGTGGTCCGAGTTGCCAAGGCGCGGAAACCAGGAAACAGTGGCCAGCCCCTCCGCCGGAAAGGCGGTCCCCTCCCTGAACAGTCTTACGGCTTGAAACAGCAGTTCCCTTGAATCCAGATCGCCCAGAAAGGCCGCGAAATTCCCTTTGCCGGGATAAAAAAGGCTAAGTGGCGTGTGCATGAACGATTGGCTGCCCTGTTCCCCCGTGTAGTAGCCCAGGCCGTCCAGGGCCAGCATGGCCGTTATGTTCTCCCCTTTGTCCCTGCATGATTTAGCATAGACCATCGAACCCATGGCCATGGTCATGAAGTAGGGCTGCTCCTCGTTGGCAAAGGCCACGAAGCGCAGCGTCCTGTTCGGTTCGAGGCTGCGAAGGCTTTTGGCCAGCTCCAGCAGGAGGGCTAGGCCCGAAGCGTTGTCGTCCGCCCCTGGGGAAAGGTAGACGGTGTCGTAGTGCGCTCCCACGATCACTATTTCCCCCGGAAGGGAGGAGCCTTTCAGTTCCACCAGAAAGTTCACGGCGTCTGATGGGCGGAGATCTGGGTCGGCGCCGGGTTCGGCAAAGGAAAAGTGCAGGTTCGAAGGGTCGTAGCCCATGTCCATGAAAGCCTGATGTATGTATTCTTCCGTGGCCGTCAGGGAGCCTGGATTGTATCTGTTCCTGGGGCCGATCTTTTCCGAAAGGTGTTTAACGGAAGACCTGAGGCGTTGGGCCGCCGCTGAAATCTGCACGGGATCGTCAGGGGGCGGCGGAACCTGCCCCTGAGGCATGGACACGTGGCAGGCCGCAAGAAAAAAAAGCGGGGCCAGGAAAGGGACGATACGCATTTCCGTTACATGGCCCAGCAAAAGGGAAAAGGCAACCGCCTGGTCGGACCCTGGCCGCGTGGAACCGGACTATCGCTGGAGGACCGCCCCTCAGAGGGGCGGAGTGCTGGTCAGCCTGCTCAGTGAGCGGCGGGTGCAGTAGGGAACCAGGCCCTGGGACATGGACTTGAGGTAGGCTTCCCTGGCCCGTTTCAGGGCGTATTCGCAGTTGAAGACCGGTTTTCCGCCGGTCTTGTATTTTCTAAGGTTGGCCAGGTATTCGCGGGTCAGCTCACTGGAAATGGGTGTGTCGTGGCCACTTGGCTCATCCCAGTCGTCCGTGGCCAGACCTCCGAAAAAGACCTCTTCCTGGGCAATGCCGTCCACCACTTCGAAGATTTCCGGATACTTGGCGAGAGCGGCCGCGTTTTGTTGAATGACCAGGAAATCCGGGTTCCTTTTTCGGCCGTAGTCCCGGATTTCGCGCACCAGCTGGATCATTTCCCTTGCCGGGTCCAGGCCGCGTTTTGCGGCCTCCCTGATGACCGCCTCGTTCTCAAAGGCCTCAACCCAGTCCAGGTAGACGCCGTCAAAACCGTCGCGGAGCACCTGGTCGAGGATGGAAACAAAATCCCTGTCGTCGGTGGTCGGATGGTTCTCTCCGTGCAGTAGCAGGTCCTTCCACTCCGGACTCCAGTAGGCCACCACCCAGTTTCCCGCCCAGCCGTCCGGGTCCGGGGTCAGGATATAGGAAGGCCAGTCCTTGGGCCTTGGCCTGTTCGTTTTCCATTGGGTAGACCATGTCCAGTACCAGCGCCAGTCCTCGGCCTGCCCGATGTCGATGTAGGCCAAGACGAGCTTGCGGTGTTTGCCGTCGCCGGCCTTTGACCCCTTCAACCTGGAGACCGCGGCCCCGGTGTCGAAATCCTGTTCCGAAACGTCGGTGCGCGTTGGCTCGATGACCAGCATGTCGTAGTTGGACTCGGCCAGGGCTTCCACCGCCTTGTCGGCGCTCAGTCCCTGAATCTGGTAGGCCCAGGTCCCGACCTTGTTCAGGGGCAGAGGGTCCGACTGGGCCCGGACCGATGTCGGGGCCAGAAGAGCGAGGATGAGCAGAAGCCTGACGCAGGTCGGCATGGGGAACTCCGGAATTACAGGACCCAGTGGGCGTTGATCCTGTCCCCGTAGCGGATCAGGATGTCCAGGTAGTCGAGTTCCATGTCCACCATTTCCCTGTCTTCTTTCCGCAGCCATTCCGAGAGCCAGCCGAAGCGTGTGGCCATCATCATGGGAAAGAGCCATTTGCCGCCCTTGGGACCGGTCTTGCCGCGTTCCCTGAGGGTGTGGATCATTTCGGGCACAAAGCCGGCAGTAAGCCCGGCTGGGTTCTCGATGCCCACGCAGCCCGCGCACAGGGCAGCGTCGTAGAGCATGGGCTTGATGCCCGCGAACTCCCAGTCGATGACTGTGCGTATCCCGGAAACCCCCCAGATCACGTTCAGAGGGTGCAGGTCTCCGTGACTCAGGGCCGGAAGAATGGTTTCCATGTTTTGAAACAGCGGCTCCAAAGCGGAACGCAGCGGGACGAGCCTTTCATGAATTTTGGACTCCCGCTTGCCGATCTCGGACATGAGCCCGTCCACATAGCCGGGCAGGGAGAAGGACTTGTCCACCTCGACGTCGAGCTTTGCGCCCCGTTCCTGCAGGTCGGAGATGAAGGTGGCCAGGGCGCGGCCCTTATTCATGTCCTGGACGTATTCGGGGATGGGCAGGGGGTCTCCGATGATGAATCTGCTGATTTGCCAGGAATCGCCGTCCATGTCGGCCAGGAACCGACCGTCAGCAGTGGGCAGATAGGGGGCCAGACGGGTCATGCCCCGACTCTCCAGGCTTTGCAGAAGCTTGGCGGTGTTTGTCCTGTCTTGAATCTTTTGGGGAGTGATGAGCTCAAGCAGAAAGAGGTCTCCCTTGCCGTCCTGGGCCACCGTGCGAAACGGGCAGCGCTCAGGGCTTCCGGGAATGGGCAGGCCCTTCCGCAATTCCCTGAAATCAATATTCCAATTTTCCAGCAGCAATTTGTAGTCGTTGTCGGTGTAGTTTTTCATGGGCGTTGTTTAACCCTTTAAGGACCAACGCACAAGTTCCGCAAAAAAAAGCAGTACTGTTGAACAGGCAAGGGACAGGTGCAACAGCATTTCTGCAATGCATTGTCACTGCAACTCAAGTGAAGTTTGTTGATAAAGTCGAAAAAAGAAGGTTGAAAACAAAAACTTTTAGTTTATTGGAGCTCATTTTGGAACTCAAACAGGTGATTCTATTGAAAATTTGTATAATATTTCACTGGACTTTGATTTTTCATCTCTATAAATATAGCCTTTCTTGTTCAAATATAGATTTTGGTTACAAAGAGGCTTGTTGATGAAAAACGTTATTATAATTTTACCGGAAGAGAACGGCAGGCTGCCGACTGCGGCGGAGTTGGTGGAAGTGGGCTTTCAGCTTTCCGAATCCGTGGCGGACGGTTCGAAGGGAAGGAAATCCGCCGAGAAGGCTGATGGTGCGCCAAGGACCGATGAATCGGGCAAGAATATGGAAGATGGAGGAGTGTCAGAAGCGGGGCAATAGGGAGCGCAGGCGCGAAGTCAGGCGTCTTATTGGTGATTCAGGTCTGGGAGCGGTTTCCGTGGCCCTGATGGGCGTTACGTCGATCACTCTTTTCGAGGCCGGTTTTCCGGGCTTCCGCCCGTAGAGCTTGGACTGGATCGCGGCGGCGAAATCCCTGACCCTGGCCGAGGAGTATGCCCCGCGTTCTGGTTTGATCTCCCTGCTCATTGTCCGGTCTCCAGTTTGCCGCCCTTGCTGATGTAGAAGAGCCTTTCCAGCTTGCGCAACCCGGCATAGTATTCGTCCAGGGAAATTTTTCCGGAATAGTTGGTGCGTATGGTTTGGACACAGCCCACGGCCTCGGCGGTGGTCAGTTCCTTGGCAAAGTGCTTTCTGATCCCGGCGATGTCCGTTTCCTTTCCCGCGATGCTGTAGCGGTCCGCACCCAGTATGAGCACGCTTCCGATCACCGAGGGCGCATAACCCCTTTCGTAGCAGCTGGGCTTGAACTTGGAGCGCAGCTGTTCGTTTTCCGCCCGGAGCCCGGACAGGGCGTTGGTCAGCCTCTCTATTGTCTGGCTGCGCCTGTCGATTTCGCGGGCATGGCTTTCCGTGATCCTGTCCCTGTCTGACTTGAGGGCGGCTATCTCCTCCAGTTGCATGGCTATGAGGTCTTCCTGGCTTGTCAGTGCCTCCTTCAGCGCCTGATTGTCGTGTCCCGCGCTGGAGGTGACGAAGAAGATGATGATGAAGATGAAAAGCAGCACCAAGGTCAGTTCGGCCAGGGTGATGCCTATCACGTCTTCCCTATTCATTCAGTTTCAGCCTCTTTGAAGTGACCCTGATGAAGGTATCGATGAGTTCGTCTATCTCGTCCAGCTCGCGCTTGAACCGCCTGACCCTGGACTTGTGGATGTCCGCGCTGTTCTCTATGTCGGACATGAGCTCCGAGTACTTGCCGCCGATATCGCGCATGGCCCTCCTGCTCTGGGCAGTGACTTCCTCAAAGGCCCTGTTGGCCTCGCCGATGGAATCGGAAGTCCTTTGAAATGTTTCGCCGACGCGCCCCAGCGAGTCCTTGAGGTCGCGGCCGATAAGGTCGTTGCATTCCTTGAAGTCCTGGGCCGTGCGGCCTATCTCGTTTCTAAGCCCCTCCACTTCGGAGACCACGCCGCGCAGTTCCTTTTCCACTGATTTGACAAAGCGGGAGTTGCCTTCCTGAAGTCTTTCCGTGGCGTCCGAGACCAGTTCGGAGGCCGCAAGGGGAAAATTCTTGAAGGATTCCCCGGCGGTGCGCAGAGCCTTGGAGGCCTCGGACAGGGTCGTGACGTGGGTCTTGGTGGAGCGGACCTCTTCTTCAAGAAAGGAGGTGTGGGTGGTGTGGAAGCCCTCCAGGACTTCCAGCATCCTGCGCTGTGTGCCGCGGTAGGAGGATATGGCCGAGCGCAGTTCGTTGGTCACCCTGTTCAGGATTTCCTCCTGCCTTTCCTCGCTGGGGTCGCTGGTCAGCATGAGCTGCCTGCCGACCAGACCCAGGACAGTGGACAGGAGCGCCGTGCCGATGTCCGGGATGACCGAGGAGTTGAGGTAGGCGATCATGTTGCTGCTCTGGTCCGGCAGGCTGATGAAGATTTTCAGCAGGGCGGTCAGCGTGAACAGGAAGCCCAGAAAGTAGGGGGAGTTCTTGGTCGTGGCCGAGAGGATCAGCTTGTAGCCGTTCTGGGCCAGATAGAGCAGGCCCGTGTACGTCACCACCACTACCGAGGTGGAGATGATGGGGTGGAACTCAAAGGCCAGGGCCAGACAGCCGAGGCCGAACAGGAGCATGAAGTAGGTAAAGCAGCGGCCGGACGGTGTCGGGCCGTACAGGAGAGGATTGTCCGCCATTAGCCGAATCCTTGTTTCCGTTCTTGGGCAGCGGCTGGACCGGGCCTGACGCAGCCCCGGTCCTTTGCCTAATAGCGAGTGTTAGCATTTTTGATTCGCCGCCACAAGATTGGCGGACCACGGTCGGCGGTCATGAACAAAGCAGCGGCCGCACGGGCCTAGGCGACCCTGGGCCTGTTGCGGGGCGGTTTGACGGACTGGAAGCAGATGCCCGCATATTTTTCAATGTTTATGTCCCGTTGTTTTCTGATCCACTCCTTGAGGTCTTCCGGCAGTGCGCGCCAGGGACCGCGGTTTTCCCGTTTCCAGGCCGGAAGCTCCTTTTCGCCCACCAGCCTGACGATCTCCTTGGGGTTTTCGCCTACGGCCTGGCAAATGGCCTTGGCCCCCTTCAAGCAAATGATGTCCACATACCCTCCATGTCTGATGTCGGTTGAAATGAAACCCTCCAAGTCGAGATGCACCAAGGTCTCGGCCCGAGCTTTGAACGGCCAGCTTTCATGCAATCACGATGGGTATATTTTAGACGTTTGTCTAATAGAAAGCAACTAATTTCGTGTTTTGACTTTAGACATTTGCCCAAAAATGTGTATAGGCTTGTTTCGGGTCTGGAAGTTGTCCGGTCCGAAATCCGCTAGCAGCAGGAGCAGGAAAATGGGTTTTCCCGAAGATGTCCGCCAGGGTCTGAAATCCATGTACGGCAGGGGGCATAGGTATCCCAACCGCAAGAGAATGGCCGATGACCTGGGTTTCGATCCCACGCAGCTGAATCGTTTTCTGAAAAGCGAAAGGGGGCTGAACATCGAGTCCCTTGGCCAGCTTCTGGATGGGGTTGGGGCGCGCATTGTTTTTCCGGACCAGGAGACCGAATCCGCGCGGGAAGTCTGCTTCGTGGCCCCGGAAAAGCTCGGAGTGGAAAGGGGCGAATCAGGCCTGGCCGGCCCGGCGCCGGAAGACTATCTTGCTGTTCCCTTGGCCGCCAGTCCCGTGGCCGCCGGGCCCGGACTTATTTCCGAGGACAAGATAGAAGGCTGGGTCCTGGTCTGGAGGCACCACGAGTCCGTGCGCTTCAGATCAAACATGGTGGCCGTGCAGATCGGAATGAACGAACATTCCATGGTCCCGGCCCTGCACCCCGGCGACATCGTGCTGGTGGACCGCAGCGACAGGGACCCCTCTCCGGCCGGGAAGATCATGCTGGTAACCGAACCGGGAGACGGCGCGGCAATGGTCAAGCGCGTGGCGGCCAACAAGCTGGACAACGATCTGGAGCTGGTGTTTTATTCGGACAACAGCAAGGAGTTTCCGCCCATGACCTACAGGCTGGACCGGGACTATGACGGAGACATCGGGCGGGCCATTGCCGGCAAGGTGGTCTGGGCCTGGTCGGACATGACCAAGAAATAGCGATATGCCCGAAAAGAGATTTTTTGTTTTGTTCAGAGGACGGGTCCGGGAAGGTCTTGATCCCCGGAAGGTCCGGGAGTCGCTGGGCAAGGCCTACAAGCTGACTCCGGAGCGTCTTGAACTGGTTTTTTCCGGCCAGCCCGTGTCGCTGGGATCGACTGCGACAAGGGAGTCGGCCGAGGCACTGGCCCGAAAATGCTTTGCCCTTGGAGTTGTTTGCGAGGTGCGGGAAAAGACCGGACAGGAGGCGGACGGCGGCCATATCCGGCCGCGAAGATCCGGAGCCGGGACGGACAGGGGTGTTCCCGTACGCGAGAAGTTGCCGCCGGTCCGTATTTTGCCCGGCCTGCTGGACGAGGAGGAGGAACAGCCTGAAGAGCATGACGAGTTCCGGGCCGCCATCCGCACCGCGCTTTTGCTTTCCGCACTTGCCGGTCCGTTCATGCCGGCCGTCTTCATCTTTTTCATGCTCTGCCGCTTGGCCTTGAGGCTGTATCGGCGCAATCCCCGCGCCGCATTTTACCACGCCCTGCTGACCCTGGGCGTCATGACCGTATTGGAGATGTTGGGTATGGTTTTGGATTGGCTTGCAAAAAAGGTTGAGAAACTGTTTCGCGGCCCGAGCAGGAAGCGGTTTTTCTATCCGCTGGCGCTCCTGCTTCTTCTCTTGTCCACCTGGCTCATGTTCGGGGACAGGCTGGTCCCGGAAGAGCCTCCGGCGTCGGTCTCGACGGCCTCCCCTCCGGACCCCGGGCAGGTGGCAAGCGAGTTGGGAGAAATGACCGTGGCCGAGATCGTCAGGCACAATATGGTCAAGTCCCAGAAGATCGCCGGGCAGATATTCGGCATGGTCATGCGCGTCGAGGATTATTATTCCGGCTCCAGGGAACGCGAGGTGATTTTCGGGGAGGAGTTCCGCTGGTTGGCCGAAAAGCATCGCGGGATGTTCGACAACCAGGAGTACAAGCTTCTGCGCAAGGCCCTGGACAACCGCAGGGTGTTCGCCAAGGTCACGGGCAACAAGCTGGACGTGGCCGTGCGCATCGACTCGGAAATTTTCGACGTGGAATTGGAAAGGCCCATCTGGTATGTGTTCATGGCCCCGGAAACATCGGGCAACGCCCACGCGATCCGCATCATGGAGTCTGAATCCTTTCAGCCTCCCTGGTAAGGCCTTCGGCAGCTACTGGGCCGGTTTTCCCTTTGGAATGAACATGGGAGTCCTGTTCCGGTACTCCTCATATTCCTTGCCGAACTTGAAGAGCATGTCCTTTTCCTCGGCCCGGCATACGGCCAGGGCCACCGGAATCCAGATCAGCGAATAAAGGGCCAGAAAGGGCGAGTTCATGGCAAAGCCCATGAGAATCCAGATGGCGTATTCGCCCACGGCCTGCGGGTGCCTGACCCGTTCATAAATGCCCCCATAGAGTGAAGGCGATTCGTCTTGCGCCGGATCGTCTCCGCCCGCGTCCTCCACTCCCTGTTTCCAGACCGCTCCGGGCTTGGCCGCCAGCACTGCGGCCATGACGATGGTTGCGCCGAGGGGTATGGGAAAACTCAAGGGCAGGCCCAGGGGCAGAGGATAATAAAGGTACACGACGTAGTTGACGAAAATGACGACCATGAGCAGCCCGGCCAGCAGACGGTAGCGCTGGCACACGGCCCAGGCCTTTATCCCTTTTTCGGCTTCGAGCCTGTAGGGCCTGACGGAAAGCAACAGGAAGAGAAAGCACAAGAGAGTGGAGCCAAAAAGGCTGGCCGCGTTAAGCAGGGAGATGGTCTCGGGTTTCATTGGACACCTTTGGTTGTTTGAGGATGCGCGGTTACTGGCCGCCCTGCCGCAGAAAAACGAACAGGGGCAGTTCGGAAACCGGTTCCAACTCGCCGCCGTCCCCCAGCAGCAAACGCACCGCGTGGCGGCCCTGCTCCTTGATCTGCAATCCGGGCAGCCGGAAGTTGACCTTGTGCATGCCCGCCCCCGCGCCGGGTTGGATTTTCTGGCCCCCGATGTCGGTTCTTTGGCCGCTAGGGGCTTCGACCTGTAAGAGGACATCAAAGTCTCCGTCAATTTCAGGGTCCACCTCCCAGACAGTGCCCAGGTACATGGGCGGAAATGTCGTGGGCAGGGAGGCCGCGAAACCGGATTCAAGAGCGCGGATGTATGATGTCGAGTTGCTTTCCCTGTCGATGATCACGTCGTGGCAAAGGATTGAAAATACCAGTTTGGGCATGAGTCGTCCTTTTTTTGCTAGCCTTTGAGGATGTCCAGGGCGTCGTCCACGCTGCCGTCCTCGTGCACGATGTGGTTCAGGGCTCGGACCATCAAGGATGGATTTTGATGCTGGAACACGTTCCTGCCGATGGACAGGCCCGAACCTCCGGCCGAGATGGAGTCGCTGACCATTTGCAGCAGGTCGCGGTCATTGTCCATTTTCGGGCCTCCGGCAATGACCACGGGCACGCAGGACGAATCAACCACGTCCGAGAAGCTTTCGGGATCGCCGGTGTATGGCACCTTGACCACGTCCGCGCCAAGTTCCGCCCCCACTCGGGCGCAGTGGGCAATGGCCTGAGGGTCGTATTCGTTCTTCACCTTCGGGCCGCGGGCGTAGACCATGGCCAACAGGGGCATGCCCCAGTAGGACGCGCTGGCCGCCACCTGGCCCAGGTCGTGGAGCATCTGTCCTTCGGTTTCATCGCCCAGGTTCACGTGCACGCTCACGGCGTCGGCTCCGAGGCGCAGGGCCTCCTCCACCGTGGTGACCAGGGTCTTGATGTTGGGAAAGGGAGACAGGACCGTGCCCGCCGAAAGGTGGACTATGCAGCCGAAGTCCCTGCCTTCGGTTCTGTGGCCGCAGGAAACCAGTCCCTTGTGCACAAGGCCAGCGTTGGCCCCGCCCTCCACCAGGGCGCTGACGGTTTTTCTGACGTTTTTCAGCCCGCTTATGGGGCCGACGGAAACTCCGTGGTCCATGGGCACGATGATTGTCCTTTCCGTGTTTCGGTTGAAAATTCTTTCCAGCCTGATGGCCTTTCCAGTGTTCATGAACTCCTCCTTGCTTGGCTCAGACAATTAACTTGTGCCGCCTGTATGCGCAAGCCCTGGAATAAAAATCAGTGCATTGGGGCGGTCAATTTCAATTAAAATCTTGAATTATTTTTTCTGATGTGGTTAGTATGGTTCATAAGTGGGATATTCAGTTGTGTGTTTTAACATGTCTTTAGCTTTATAGAAAAATGCAACGGCAATGAAGTTTTATGTTAGATTCTACATAAGAAAACAGGTTTATGTACATTGAGTGGCTGTTGAGAAGCAACATGGAAGAGTTGCTTCAGATGCGCAAAGAGTATGCAGTGGCAAAAAAGTTTCTGACCTGGAGCGTCTTATAAAGACTATCAGGTGAAAAAAATTTCTGCACAGCTCAGCCTAAGGGGGTACGAAATGAAGTTCAAGAGATTCGGAGACTGGGGAATGAGCGCCAAGATTCTCAGCGCCTTTTTTGCGGTGGCCATTATCGTTCTTCTGGGCATGCTGTTCTACTATGTTCCCCTGGTGGGCCAGGCTCTCATGGATGAAAAAAGGATTGCCACCCAAGACGCCGTGAATGTGGCCTACAGTGTTATAGATGAATACGGACAGCTGGCGACCAAGGGTCAGCTTTCGGAGGATATGGCCCAATCCGAGGCCCTGAACAGGATCAGGGCCCTGAGGTACAAGGGCGACAATTATTTTTGGATCAACGACCTTGATGCAAGAATAATCATGCACCCCATCAAGCCGGAGCTTGACGGAGAAGATTTGAGCCAGAGCCAGGACCCCACCGGAAAGCGGCTGTTTTATGAAATGGCCGAGGTGGGCAAGAAGGACGGCGAAGGGTTCGTGGACTACATGTGGCCCAAGGCCGGTTCGGAAAAGCCCGTGCCCAAGGTCTCCTTCGTCAAGCTGTACAAGCCCTGGGGCTGGGTGCTCGGCAGCGGCATCTACGTGGATGACGTGGAGGTCCAGATCAGCCAGCTCAGGTACAAGATCATGATACCCATCATAATCGTCATGGCTCTGATCATTATCGGGGTTCTGTTCATGGTCCGGGGCCTCATCAGGCCTTTGGAGGCTGCGGTGAAGGTCTCCAACAAGCTGGCCAAGGGCAACCTGACCAGCGAAATCCGGGTCAACAACATGGATGAGACCGGGCGACTGCTTCAGGCCATGAAGTCCATGATCCGCGATCTGGGGAGCGTGGTGGGCGATGTCCGCTCGGCCACGGACAATGTGGCCTCGGGCAGCGAGGAGATATCTTCGGCTTCCCAAAGCCTGTCCCAGGGTTCCACGGAACAGGCCGCCTCCATAGAGGAAATATCGGCCTCCATGGAGGAAATGGGTTCCAGCGTCAAGCAGAATGCTGAAAACGCCCAACAGACCGAAGCCATTTCCCAGCAGGCTTCCCTGGATGCCCAGAAAGGGGGGGGGGCCGTGGCCCAGGCTGTCGAGGCCATGAAGAATATCGCGGAAAAGATTTCCATCATCGAGGAGATCGCACGCCAGACCAATCTGCTGGCTCTTAATGCCGCAATCGAGGCTGCACGGGCCGGCGAGCACGGCAAGGGTTTCGCCGTGGTGGCCGCCGAGGTCCGCAAGCTGGCCGAACGCAGCGGATTGGCCGCCAACGAGATAAGCGAACTCTCCGCTTCCAGTGTCGAGGTCGCCGAAGAGGCCGGTGAAATGCTCAACAAGCTGGTGCCGGACATCCAGAAGACAGCTGATCTGGTCCAGGAGATAACCGCAGCCAGCAATGAACAGACAAGCGGTATCGAGCAGATAACGGACGCCATCCAGCAGCTGGATCAGGTCATCCAGCAGAACGCCTCGGCCGCAGAGGAAATGGCCTCCACATCCGAGGAACTTTCCAGTCAGGCACAGCAGCTCAGCGACACCATGGGCTTCTTCACCCTGGGCGCCGACGGCAATGGTTCTGCGCCCAGGAAGGGCGTAAAGGTCTATGGCTCACCGCCCAAGAAGCTGGCGGCCGCGCCTTCCGCCAGACAGCGCAGCTCTGAGGCGGAGGATGACGGCGGCGGACTGACCCTGGATATGGAACTCGACTCGGACGATTCCGACTTCGAGAAGTTCTAGTTTTCCTGGTTTTGAAAGATACGGCCCGGTTCCGCAAGGCGAAACCGGGCTTTTCTTATTTCATTCCGGCTTGGCCAAGGGTCGTTTCGGGATGTGCGAGACGGGTTTCGATATTAAAGCCGATTTCGGCTCCCTGTTTGCTTGAGCCTGAAAGGGAAAGCGTACCGCCCATCCTTTCCACGAAGTTTTTGACGATGATCAGGCCCAGCCCGGAGTTCCGGTAGTTTTTTTCGCCATCCGGAGGATCATCGGAGGCCTGGACGAGCAGGCGGTCCCTGGTTCTGTCGGACAGGCCGCAGCCTGAATCCTTGACCAGAAAATGGATTCTGATCCGGCCTTCGGCATCCGAGGGGGTTCGGCAGAAGGCCTTGAGCGTTATTAACCCTGATTTGGTGTGCTTCAGGGCGTTGTCCAGGAGATTGGAAAGGATTTGGCACAACTTGACATCGTCGCCCAGGAGCAGGCCGGGCACTTCCGGGCCGATGGACGTTTCCAGGCCAAGCCCCTTGATTTCCGCCAGGGGCCTGTACCTGGCGTTGAGTGTGGATATTGTTTCATGAAGGGAAAACGGGGCCTGCTTGAAACGCATTATGCCCGCTTCGATCTTGGAAATGTCCAGAATGTTGTTGACCACGTGCAGAAGATTGTTGCCCGCTGAAACTGCACCGGAAAGAAACTTTTCGTGACTCGCGCCCAGCCTGCCTATCTGGATGAGTTGGAGCATGCCCAGGAGTCCGCTCAAGGGGGTCCTGACTTCGTGGCTTATTTTGGCCAGAAAACGGCTTTTGGCCAGGGATGCAGATATGGCTGCATTTTCTGCGGCCTTGATGGGAGAAATGTCGAACAGGAAGCTGTCATAGTAGGTGTCGTTCTTCTTGTCGCGCACACGCCTGAGGCTGACGGAGCTCCAGAACCTGGAGCCGTCCCTGCGTTTCAGGTGCAGTTCGCGGTTGAGGGCCTCGCCTTCTCCTTCCAGGTCCGCCAATAGCCCGTCCCGCTGTTTCGGGTCTACATACAGCTGCCGGGATACGTTGGATACCTCGCGCAATGCTTGATTTTCGTCGTCAAAGCCCAATAGCCTTGCCGCCGCTGCATTGCATCTTCGAATCTTTCCGTCCGGGGTCGTCCGGACAAAGGCCACGGGCGCATTCTCGATAATTTTTCGGTACGAATTCTCGTCGTTGTCCAGACCGCTGCGGACAGGGCGTCCGGAGTTCTCATTCAGGGTTATCAATACGAATTTTTCATTATCCGCCTCGCACGCCAAACGGCTTACGTTCACTTCATAGTTGCTGCGCGCCCCTCTCCAATCGAATTCATGTTCAAAGGACATCTGTCTGCCCGATTCCAGGACCTGCCTTTCGATTTTTTCCCAGTATGCGGCCTGGCTCTTGGACATGAAGGTTTCCATAGGCCTGCCCACCAGTTTGTCGCGCGGGCGGTCCACCATTGAGCATGCCTTGTCGTTGGCATGCACCAACAGCAGGTCCCCTCCCTTAACGAATATTCCCACAGGCAGGCTGTCCAGGGCGGCCAGGGTCATGCTGTTGCCCAATGTGTCGGAGCGCATGGCGCCATCCTTTTTTTGCTATAGATTTTCTTATAATATATAGCAAAGAATTGAATGTTGCAATGGGCCGACTGAAAAAGTGATCTGAAACAGAAGATTCCTAGGCCGACCTGTCCGGGACATGGCGGAAAACAATGGCGCGAACAAGGAGCAACAGGAAAACAATGGCCGAGACTTCCTCCGCCAAGCTCGATCCTTGCTCGGCGGCGGACAGAAGCGTGCCGGCGAAATCCATCTCCAGGAAACGGAACAATCGGTCAGTGGCCAAGCCCAGGGCCAAGGAACTTGCCATAATGGCGAAAGTGTAGGCAAAGGCCGCCTTTCTGCCCAGAATCCGGGCAACAACGGTTATGGTCGCGGCGTTTGTCGCCGGACCGGCCAGAAGAAAGACCAGACAGGCTCCGGGGGACAACCCGTTGAGGGCCAGGGCCGCGGCAATGGGCGTACTGGCTGTGGCGCAGACGTAGATGGGAGTGGCCACCGCGAGCATGGTCAGCATCGCAGGCAGGCCGGTGCCCAGCTTTTCTCCCATGAACCCGGGCGGCAGCAGCGCCCCGGCTGTTCCAGCTAGGACAAGTCCTAAGATGAACCACTTTCCGATGTCGCCCAGCAATTCGCCGAAAGCGTAGGACAATCCGGACAGAATCTTGTCCATGAAGCCTTCTTCCGCTTGGCGAGGGTTGCCGCAGGAGCACGAACCTGAGCAGGGTTGGCTGTCTTCTGGAGCTTGGGTCGGCTCATTTTCGTTTTTGTCCAATTTCTGGACCAGGCTTCCGGCGAATATGCCGGTCAATATGGCCGCGACAGGGCGCAAGACAGCCATGAACGGTCCCATGAGCCCGTAGGTCACGGCAATGGAGTCCAGGCCCGTTTCCGGCGTGGAGACCAGAAATGCGGCCGTCGCTCCCTTGCCCGCGCCCTGTTTTCGTATTTCCGCAGCTGCGGGCAGAACGGCGCAACTGCACAGAGGCAAAGGCGCGCCCAAAATTGCCGCCTTAACTATCTGCCAAAGGCCACCCCGGCCCATGTGCCTTGCCACCAGTCCTTCGGGCAGGAAGGCCTTGAGCATTCCCGCCGCCAAAAAACCAAGAAGCATGTAAAGGGACGAGTCCACAAGGACATGCCAGGATTCGAAAGCTATCGTGTATAATGTTTTGACCATGAATTTGTTTTTGTTGCGACCTGGAGGGCCTGCTCAGGCCCTCAGCCGTGGTTGACGTGGTCCAGGCCCTGGCTGAAGAGGTTGATGACGTGCTGGTCATCCAGAGAGTAGAAAACTTTTTTACCCATTTTGCGGAACTTCACGACCTTTGCGCTTCTTAAGCAGCGGAGTTGGTGCGACACTGCCGAATGGGACATCTCCAGAAGTTCCGCCAGATCGCAGACGCATAGCTCCTCGACAGAAAGGGCGTCCAGAATGCGGACCCTGGTGTGGTCGCCCATGACCTTGAAAAGTTCCGCCAGATCGAAAAGGGTCTTTTCCGGACGCATTCCCTTTCTGGCCTTGGCCAGGGCTTGCGCATGGATTTTCTGAACGCCGCAAACAGGGTTGTCATATGAACACATGTTCATACGTTCATACGTTTTGACGTGCTTGTCAAGGGTCTGGGAGGAAGACTGGACCGGTTAGTGCTTCCAGCCTTCGTAGAAGTACAGGCCAAGGCCGGAACTGAAGACGATGCATCCGTAAACAGCGTGTTCGAGGCCTGCGGCCAGCAGTGACTTGCGCTCCTCGTAGGCTTTTGCAAAGAGCCAGCCTCCGGGCAGGGTCAGGGCCGGGGCCAGCCAGTTGTCGAAGATGGCGTGCAGCCAGCAAAAGGACAGGGCGCTGAACAGGAGCATGCAGCCCACGCGGGGGAATAGTCCCTGATAGCGATGAAAGAAAAAGGCCCGGTAGATGATTTCCTGGGGATAGGCCGAAAGGACGGGGTAAAAGACCATGACCAGCAGCCAGAGGCCTGTGCGGCTCCTTGGAAAGTGGAACAGTCCGCCCATTGAATCCTGGGGCATGGGCTGGAGGGCCAGGGTCAGGGCCGTGCACAGGACCAGAACCAGAACCGATTTCAGGGCCAGGCCGCGCACGAACCCCGAGTCGAGTCCGTCCCGGTTCCAAAGCAGTTTGCGGTCAAAGGTCTGGTCGCGCAGGAGCAGCCAGAGGCAGAGCAAGGTGAAGGCGGCCAGACAGGGAAGTTTGGGCAGGCGGTCCGGTTCCAGGATGAAAAGAAGGGGGAGGAAGACGAAAAGCAGGAACAGCTCGACTGTGCGGCGGAGGTTGCTTGCGTTCATGATGGTTCCGGTCTGGCTCAAGCGCGCTTATTCCTTGGAGGTTTTCTTGATGGTTTGCAGGATGTCGATGACTTTTTCCAGGCCGGTCTTCGGTTTCGTGGACTCTTCAGTGTTGCCGCTTGCCGCTCCGTTGCCGACGGACCGGCGCACGCCCTTTCTCCAGTCCCAGGGCGGCACGGGGTTCTGGTTGGACCACAGCCCCTGGCGCAGGTTTCTGGCCCTGTCCTCCTCCCGGAACCATTCCGTGCAGTATTGCTCCTTGCAATAGTCTCCGTAGACCCAGGCCAAGCCGTCCTTGACCAGCATGTAGTTCATGTTTCGGCCCTCGAAAAAAACCACGCCGATGATTCGGCAGTCCTTCCAGTTGGTGCCGGATATGTTCACGTCCCGGTCCAGAATCCTGCTGCTCAGATAGCGTGCGGCCTCCGGTCCGTAGGCCTGGTCGTGCTCTGGAGTGTCGATTCCGTAAAGGCGGACCGTCAGTTCGATATCGTCCAGGTTTTTGACCACTATGGAGTCGCCGTCCACCACCTTGACGACCTTGCCCTGCCAGGCCAGGGCCTGAAAGGGAATCAGTAGGGAGAGAAGGGTTGAAACAATCATCAGGCGCGTCATTTTGGTCACCTATTGCCGGTTATTTTTTTTGAAGTCCCACAGTATAGACTTATCAGCCGGCTGAAAAGGCTTGGAATGAAAAAGCAACACGGACGGTTCGATAATCGGCAAAACCTATTGTCCGGCACCCTTGTTCAGGAACCTTTCGCGTTCCGCCGGGGTCATGTCCTGCAGCCGCTTCCGCTTGCGCGGCGCGGGCTGGCTTTTTACCTTGGGCATGGCGTCCAGCCTGGCCGGACCGCCTTTCACGGCCTTTTTCGTCGCCTTGGCCGTGGGTTCAGCTTTTTTCGGTTCAACCTCTTTCGCCTGGGCGGCGGCTTCCTGCCGGGCCTTGTTTCTTCCACTCAGGACATCGCGCATCTGTTCCGCGCCAACCTCGTTCGTGAACCGGCGCTTGTAGAGCAGCCCCTTTTGGGCATTGGTCAACATGACGGGCGCGGTCAGTGTTTTCAGGCCCCTTCTGACGGACAGGGCGTAGTCCTGCATGTCCACGCTTCTGACGCTGCCGCTTCGATTTCTGACGATGATCGGCAGGCCGTTGATCAGGGCGTGCAGATCCTGCTCCTCGGTGATCTGGGAGCCGATTTCCGCCTCGGTGGCCATCAGGGTCGAGACCGGGCCCTGGACCGTGAAGCCATTGGGATTGGCCCTGGCCAGCTTCCCGGCGACAATGCGGAACGCGCCCTTGGCCAGCTTGAGGGCAAGAACCCCCTTGTCCGGACGCGAAGGGTCGTAGGCGAAGTTCTCGATGTCCACGTGGCTGCCCTCCTTGATCTCCAGAACAGACCCGTCAAGGAACATGATGCGCACGGCCCCCAGGGGAGAGGTTTCCACTGATTCGCCGGGGTAGACGGGAGATTTCAGTTCAAGGGGCCGGTATGCGGAAAAATCGTGAAATGCCCAGGCGTCGCCTTCAACGGCCTGCACATAGGCGGCGGGAGAGCTTGAACCAACCGTTCTGGCCTTGAAGGGGTCCGGCTCTTTTGGCGCCGGCTTGGGCGCTTGCTCCGGTTTGGGTTCCGGTTTCGGCTGGAGAGGGGAGGCCTTTGGCTGGTCCGGGACCGAGGGTTTGGTGGCGTTGGATTCGATGATCTCGTCCACAAGCTCGTCCAGCCTTTCCCGGGCCAGGTCCTCTTCGTGAATCTCCTGTTTTCCGTCAGCCTCCTCTTCGGCGGCCATGTTGACGATCAGTGTGTCCGCAGCCCGGGCCGAAGGGGAAAAGCACAGAGCCAGCGTCACGGCCAGGAAGGGGAGAAGAAAAAAGGAGTATTTATGTTTCATTGCCTGCATCTAGTCGGGGAAAGGTTTCACGTCTTCGGTGCGTTTCGCCCAAGTTCCTCGATTTTTTCCTTGCGCAATCCGCCGAGCACGGTCTTGACCAGATGATGGACGCAGAGCACGTGAAATGATTCCTCGTCCACTGGCGGAGACTCCGGAAACTGCTCCAGGATGAGGGACAGGGTCATGACGATCTCCTCGCTGGGCGGATTGCCCGAGGCGATGAGGTCTTTCAGGGTGTCCGCATAGGAGTACAGATTGCTCCACCGGCTGTCGGAATAAAAGGGGTTCTGGCCTTCGCCGCTCATGACCGCCTTGATGTTGTTGCGGATGTCCTTGTCGTCCATGGTCTTTTCCTCTGGCTTAAATGTTGGGGGGATTATCGGTCAAACGGAAATTATTGTCCACCGGCCTAAAGAGTATTTAAGATTTGACGATAAGAAAGGGACAAGGCGTTATTTCGGCCTTCGGCGCAAGGAGGTGGATATGTACGGAGACATGAGCGTCGGCAGTTCTTTCGGGGCTGCCGCCCTTGACAGTCAGACCTTTGGGGCCCAGGTGGTCACAAAGACCATGGATTACATGAACGGCTCCGGTTCTTCGGACCTCGCTCCGGTGGACAAGGAGACGTTCGGTGCGTCAGTGGTATCGAAGACATTGGATTACATGAACTCGGGAAGCATGGGCAGCGACAACTCGTCGCTCTATGACTTTCAGACGTCCGTGCTCGGCGCCGCCGCCGGTCTGGGCGGCTTTGTGAACAAAATGGTATAGACCTCCGCCAGGCGAAGTAGCTCTTGTAAAGCGGACGGCCCCGTCACCCTCGGGTTGGCGGGGCTTGTCTTTTTTGGGATCGGCAGGAATGAAAGTTGCCCAAACCCGTTGCATCAGGCATAAAGGGCGAAACTCAGTAATGGAGCCTGAAAATGCGAAAAATAATAGTTTTCATGTGTCTGACCGTTCTCGTCGCCTTCACGTCCCCGGGCCTAAAGGCCGCCGAGGCCTTTAGTTACCAGGGCAAGGTGACGCCCATATCCGAAGCCGTGGATTTTTCCTACAAGCCCTTTTCCGCCACCTGGGAAATGATCTCCACAATGGAGCAGGGCGGCGAGGAGATGCAGGTTCGTTACAAGATATCCGGAGCCGCCAAGGCCCTGGGAGAGGACAAGCTTTCCTGGACCTTCATGATAAAGGAGATGGTCATCGGCGGCGAGATTATCCAGCCGGACATACCCTTTGATCTTTTCGAGATACGCATCATCACCAGCCTCAAGGGCAAGATCATCAAGCTGGACACCTTTTTCACCGACCCCAAGTTGAACAAGGATCTTCAGAATCACATGAAGTTCAGGGAATTCGTTGAGACGGCCGGTGATTTCGCCCCGCGGCTTGCGGCTTCGGCCATTGCTTCCGGCGACCAGTTCTTCACCGCCAGCGGCGCAAACCTTGGTGACAAGGGGGCCGACGGCGCGGTTTTGGCCGGGTGGGGCGAGCATGACGGCAAAAAGGTCGTTGTCCTGGACGCGGACAGGAGCTTCGAGTTTCTGGACCAGCAGTCGGGCATGAAGTTCGACGTGGTGGCCACGGGCTACAGCCTGTTGGACGCCGGAACCCTCATGAGCCTCAAGACCGAAGTGCTCACCGTGCTCACCGACAAGGCCACGGGCGAGAAAATGACCATCAGGATGCAGGCCAGGACTTATTAGCCTTATGGTTTTTGCGCGTGTTTGCCAAAATGTGATACTGTTTTGCCGTGTATACCAGACCGAGAGTGGAGGAATCGTGAAAAAATTGTTGTTGACCGCTGTTTTTTTGGGACTTGCCCTGCAGATGGGCGTTGCGCCGGCCCTTGCCCAGGACACCCCCGAGGCCAGACTTGAAGCCGCAGGAAAGTATGTCAAGGTCATCCGCGTCCAGCCCATGGTCATGGACATGGTCATGATGATGGCCGGTCGCATCGACGAGCAGGACAGGGACGCCTTCGTCAAGTTCATGCAGACCGAACTGGACTTTGCCGCCCTTGAGGGCGAGATAGCCAAGTCCCTGGCCGACAATTTCACCCTTGAGGAGATCAGCGCCCTGTACGGTTTCTATTCCAACGATGTGGGCCAGTCCATCATCAACAAGATGGGCAAGTACACGGCCGAGTCCTCCACGGCCATCCAGCGCGTGCTCATGGATACGGTGCAGGGCTACAAGAAATAGGATCGGAGGAAGAATGGACAGGGTAGGTTTCGGTCCCAGGCTCATCGCGGTTCTGCTGGACGTGGGCATCATGTTCGTCGGCGGCGGCATCGCCAGCTTTCTGTTTGGCGGCCTGCTGGGAGGCTTGACCGGCGGCGCGGCTGCGGGCGTGGGCGGAGCCTTCATCGGCGGCCTGTTCGGGGCCATTTTCGGGGGCATGCTCCTGTTCTGGCTGCTGGGTGTGTTTTACGGCCTGATCGAGGCCGTGACCGGGCAGTCTCCGGGCAAGATGGTCATGGGCCTGATCATCCGCACCCACGACGGCAGCCCCGCGCCGCAGTCGACCCTGTTCTACCGCTATTTCCTGAAGAACATCTCGCTCATACTCAGCCTGGCCGGTGGAATGACCGGCCTGGCTTTTCTCATACCGCTGGGCGACTTCCTGGGGCTGATCGTCTTTCTGGGTTTCTTCATGGTCCTTGGCGCGTCCAGACAGGCCCTGCACGATGTAATGGCCAAGACGGCTGTTTACACCAGGAATTAGGATTCGTTCATTAATAGATCAAAGCCGGGAGGGAAGAGATGAAAGTATTGATTACGGCGCTTATGGCCGCAACCTTGCTGCTGATCGGACTGCCCGTCCAAGCCCAGGCTTCGGACCTTGAGGTGCAGTTTCAGTTCGAGCCGCGTCACCGCTGCTCCAAGCTTTCGCCGGAGATAACAGTGGGCAACGTTCCGGAAGGGACGAAATCATTCAAGGTCAAGCTGATCGACTTCCAGGCCAGGAGCTACAACCACGGCGGAGGAACCGTTGACAACGACGGCAGCGGAAAAATCGCCGAGGGCGCCCTGGACAGCTACAAGGGCCCATGTCCGCCCAGCGGAAAGCATACCTATCAGTTCACGGTCAAGGCCCTGGACGGCGAGGGTGACACCCTGGCTTCGGGCACGGCCAAACAGAAATTCTAGCGCTGCTTCAAGGCGCGATGTTCATTTGCAAGGGGGCGCCTGCTGTCGGGCGTCCCCCTTTTAGTTGTGGTCATACGGGTTTTTTCTTGACCAATTCTTAATAACAATTATTATTAATTAATGGTCCCAACGTCCAGCCAACGGTAAATGCCCCGGCGGAACGTTGGCGAGAAGATAATTTTTAAAAGACCGAAAAGGAGAAACAAATGGACAAATACGAATGCCCCTGCGGTTATGTTTATGATCCCGAAGTCGGCGATCCCGAGCACGGCGTGGAGCCGGGAACCCCTTTTGACAAGTTGCCCGAGGATTGGGTCTGTCCCCTTTGCGGAGCAGAGCAGGAATACTTCGAAAAAGTCTAGTTCTTGGCTGGGATTCTTCGTCGACTGAAATATATTGAAGGAGACCGCCACGGCGGTCTCCTTTTGTTTCGTGTGTTGCCGACGAAAAATGGTCAGGGCCTATATAGAAATTGGCGCTTATCAATTTTTGCATCCCCGAACAAAAAAGGCTAATCAGGCCGGGCAATGAGAACGATCTTTCGCAATATCAGGCTGGCGGCCCTGCTTCTTGTCCTGGCGGTTCTGGGCGTGGCCGCCCACGCCTATCTGGTGCCGGATGTCGAAGTTCTGGCCAAGACCAATCCCAAGTCCACGGCCTTCATGCGCCACCGTCAGGCCCAGTGGGCCGAGCAGGGCAAGAAGATCAAGATCAGCCAGGCCTGGGTTTCCCTGAACAGGATTTCCCCCAATCTGGTCAAGGCCGTGCTCATCGGCGAGGACGACAAGTTCTACCAGCACGAAGGGTTCGACTTCGAGGCCATTGGCGACGCCCTGGAGCGCAATCTGGAAGAGGGGCGCTTTGCAGCAGGCGCAAGCACCATCACCCAGCAGCTGGCCAAGAATCTTTTCCTCTCCCCGGACAAGAGCCTCGTGCGCAAGCTGCGCGAGGCGGTGCTGGTCTGGCGCATGGAACGGGCCCTGAGCAAGAAACGCATTCTGGAGTTGTACCTGAACGTTGCCGAATGGGGGCCGGGACTGTTCGGAGCCGAGGCCGCCAGCAGGCGTTACTACGGCAAATCCGCCTCCAACCTCACCCCCGGCGAGGCCGCGCACCTGGCCGCTGTCCTGCCCAACCCCCTGCGTTACAGTCCGGTCAAATCATCGAAATATGTGGCCTATCGCTCAAAGGTAATTCTTCGGCGGCTCATGAGGCGCGTCAAGGCTGCCGAGCCGACCACGGAAGCAGCAAGGCCGGTTTCGCCGGAAACGACTTCGCCGGATGATGTGGCGGAGCAGCCGCCCATGCCTGTGGAGGATATCGCGGCCAATGCCGGAGAGGACGATAAAGGGGATGACGAGGCCCTGCTGGAGATATTCAGGGAGGGTCAGGCCGATACGCAACCGGGGCAAGGCCTTGGAGATGTCCGGGAACCGGAAGAGGCCGAAACGGACATGAAAGTCCCTGCCCAGCCCTCTGCCGGGACGGTTCCGTCGCGGGAAGGCGACCTGGAAAGCGCCGCCGCCGAACCGGCTGCACCCGCCCCCACCCTTGAAGAGGAACTCTACCGCCAGTCCCTTGAGGAATTGTCGCCTCCGTCCGAATAGGCGAAGAAAGATGTCGACGCGACCCCGGAAGATGATATTTTATCTTGCGGACGTTGATTATCATATGCCTGTATTGTAGTATTTCATTCCCTTCACAGCCAAGCTGAAGGGGAAAATGTGTACTCTGGGGATGTATCATGGCTGAACAAATCGGAATCATCGAGGTTTTGCAGGGAAATGCCTATGCGGTTACGGAAGATGGCGAGCGCGAACTGCATAAAGGCGATCCCGTTTACGAGGACGACGTAATACGCACGTCCTATGAGTCGGCCCTTGAAATCCGTTTCGCGGACAACACCATTCTTTCCCAGGGCGCGGACTCCCAAATTTTTCTCGACGAATACGCCTTTGATTCCCAGGTCGGCACGGGTGAACTGCTCTTCAAGATGGGCGAGGGAACATTCAGGACCATAACCGGCAAGATCGCGGCCCAGAACCCTGAAGGGTTCAACATGGAAACGCCGCTGTCCACCATCGGAATCAGGGGCACCACCTGGTTCGTCATCGTGGACAATACCGGCGAGATCGTGGGCGTGGAAAAGATGGCCGACGGGCACATCGTGGAGGTCCAGACCGGCATCGAATACATGGTCATCGACGAGCAGAACGATTTCGTGGCCGTTGACCTGAACGGGGACATCATCCCTCCGCAAAACCTGACGCCTGAAATACTGAGCCGGGTCCAGACCCTGATTTCCTTTGACCCCCAGCGCCAGGAGCAGGACGGCGGCGAACAGGACGAAGACGAACAGGACGGCGATGACGGCGGAGATGATGGCGACGGAGACAATGGAAACGGCGATGACGGCGGAGATGGCGGAGAAGGTGACGACGGCGAAGAAGGGCAGGACGATCCCCTGGGGGACCAGGGTCCGCAATCCCTGATACCCGGACTTGCTCCTCCGCCTCTGGTTCCCAAAGGCCAGACCGGCTCCATGAAACCTGGACCCTTCAAGGGCATGGTGGCCGCATTTCTGGCTTCCCACGGCGGTGGAGGCGAGGATCCGGGCGAGCCTGCCCAGACTCCGGAAACACCCGTGGGCGACGGCGACACCCTGGATTTGTCCAACCCTGCCCAATATACCCAGGCCATGCATGTCGATCTCAATCCGGTCGGCCCTCCCAATCATCCCTTTCTGATGGTCAAGGGCGGGGCGGTGGGCACCGACGACCAAGCGGTCTCGGCCACAGTGGACAACATTGTAGGCACGAATTTCGCCGCAGGGGACAATCTCTTCGGCAACGACAACGCCAACAGCATAGACGGCAACGGCGGGGCCGACTCCATCAAGGGCGAAGGCGGCGCGGACGACCTGGACGGCGGGGCGGGCGACGACACCATTGAAGGCGGGACCGGCAACGACACCATCACGGGCAGCGCGGGCAACGATGTCATAAAGGGCGACGGTGGCACGGACTTCCTGAGCTACAGCAGTTACGGCGTGGCGATAAACGTGGCCATGTCCACCACGGACGGCCAGGGTACCGTTCTGGTGGGCGGAGGGGATACCCAGAATTTTCAAACCATCGAGCGCGGCATCGGAACCCAATACAACGACACCTTCACCGGCAATCTGGGCAATTTGAACGCCGTGTATTTCGAAGGACAGGGCGGCAACGACACCATCAAGGGCGGCCAGGGAGACGACACCTTTTTTGGCGGCGACGGCGTCGACACCATCGACGGCTATCTCGGCAACGACTTTATCGACGGCGGCGACGGCAACGACACCATCACGGGCAGCGCGGGCAACGATACGATCAAGGGCGGCACCGGACAGGACACTCTTGACGGCTCGACGGGCTCAGACTCCATAGAAGGCGGCGCGGACAACGACACAATTTACGGCGGTTCGGAAAACGACACCATCTGGGGAGGATCCGGCAACGATCTGATCGACGGCGAGGACGGGAACGACTACGTTGACGGCGGAATCGGCGACGACACCATTTTGGGCAACGCGGGCCTGGATACATTGTACGGGGCCGACGGCAACGACAGCATAAGCGGCGGCGGCGACAATGACAGCATTGACGGCGAAGCCGGACAGGACACCATTCAAGGCGGCGCGGGCAACGACTCCCTCTATGGAGGCGCGGACAACGACACCATCGACGGCCAGACCGAAAACGACTACATCGACGGCGGCACGGGTGACGACTCCCTGCTCGGGGACATCGGCCAGGACACCATCTACGGCAACACGGGCAACGACACGGTCATCGGCGGCGGCGACAACGACTCCCTGCACGGCGATGCCGGGAACGACAGCATCCTGGGTGACGCGGGCAACGACACCATCTGGGGCGGCGCGGGCAACGACACGATTTTCGGCGGCACAGGGGATGACAACATCGACGCTGGCGACGACAACGACACCGTCGACATGGATGTCAACCTGACTTCTGCCGACACCATAGCCGGCGGCTCAGGCACCGACAATCTGGAGTTCAGGTCCACCGGCGGAGTGGTAGATAACTGGCTTGATAACGTGACACAGGTTGAGAACGTGACTTTGAAGGTTTCCGCCCAGGAGACCAAGATAACCACGGTCAACAGCCTTGTGGAAGCCAACAAGACCGTGACCGTTGACGGCTCGGCCTTGACCCAGAAATTGTCTTTCGACGGCACTGCGGAGAATGACGGCCATTTCAGCGTCACCGGCGGTTCGGCCGGAGATTCGATAATCGGCGGGGAACTTGCCGACACCATAAACGGCGGCATGGGCGACGACACCCTTGAAGGCGGCGACGGGGCGGATTTGATTAACGGCGGAGTGGGAGACGACCTGTTCTACTACAGTGAAACCGCAGACGGCGACGACACCGTGTCCGGATTCAGCAGCGGCCACGACGAGTTCGGGTTCAAGACCGCGAACTTCGCGGGCTTTTCGGCTGGTACCTACGACAGCGTCAACGACTATGACACAGCCGCTAACTATGCGGGAGACAGTCTGGCAAACCATGCCTATTTCATTTGGGACACCGCCACAAACCAGCTTATCTACGACCCGGACGGCAGTGTGGCCGGCGGAGAAGTTGTTATCGCCGATGTGAACGAACAGGTTCAAGGGGCGGACATCACGGTCAGTTGATTCTTTTCCATGAACGCGGCAAAAGAAAACCGGGCAAACTGCCCGGTTTTCTTTTGTTTTCAATGGTGACGATGGATTATCGGTTAGTTACGATTATATCCGGTTTTTTCAGCCAGGATCATGGTCACGTTGTCGTTGCCGCCCTTGTCCAGGGCAGCCTTCAGGATGTCGTTGGCCACCTCCTGGATGGGCGAGTTGTTGCGCATGAACTTGGCGATTTCCGCGGAGTCCAGTTCCTTGAACAATCCGTCGGAGCAGATCAGCAGGCGGTCGCCTTCCATGAGGATGAACCTGTCCTGGTCCGGGACCATGTCCGGGGTGCCCACGCATTGATCCATGACATCGCGCAGGGGGTGTGTTTTGGCTTCTTCCTCACTGATTTCGCCGGTGTCCAACAGCTCCTGCAGAAAGCTGTGGTCCCTGGTCAGCTGGGTCAGGGAACCGTCGCGAAAAAGGTACATGCGGGAATCGCCGACATGGGCGTAGTGGACTTGGTCGCCCCGGACATAGGCCGCCGTGAGGGTCGTGCCCATGCCCATGAGATCTGGGTCGGTTTCCGTTTCCGCCAAAAGGGATTCGCTGGCCGCAATTGCCAGCTTTCCGAGTTTCTCTTCAGGAGCCGTGCCATTGCCGGAAGGGGAAAATGCCATGATCTGATTCACTGCGGTTTGCGCGGCGTGCGCCCCCCCGGCCTCGCCGCCCATGCCGTCGGCAACGGCCAGAAGCGCCTCGCTTCGGCTGTATTCCCTGACAATATATCGGTCCTGGTTTTCCTTTCGCTTCAGCCCAACATGGCTGAGCCCGAAAACATTAAGCAAAGTTATACTCTCCGTTTATAAAAAACCCTTTGAGAAGGCACACATAGCCCGGAGTCCCGTTCTTGGCAAGCATGATTTTCCATGGTTGTTTTTGACAGTATCTACGGTTGGATAGTAGGCTTTGCGCATGTTCTATTTCATTCAGAGAATAGCTGAAGAGCGAGTGCAAAAGGCCGTGGACGAGGGCCTGTTCGACAACCTTGAGGGCCAGGGCAAGCTCTTGCCCAAGGACGATTGGGAGAATGTGCCGCCTGAGCTGCGCATGGCCTACAAGGTGTTGAAGAACGCCGGATACCTGCCGCCTGAATTGCAGGATGAAAAGGAAATCAGGCAGGTTTTGGAAATGCTGGACAATGCCCCGGACGAACAGGAGCGCTATCGCCAGATGCAGAGGCTGAACCTCATGATCACCAGGATCAACATGCGCCGCGCACGGCCCGTGAATATCGAGGCCAACCAGGAATACTACAAAAAGGCGGTTGAGCGGATTCGCCTGGAAAGGAAAAAACAAGGCTAGTCCCGCAGTTGTCTTTTTCTGAGCAAGAAAAACCCGCCGAAGCGGGTTCTTTTTATCTTTGCTGTCTTGCCGACTAGAAAGGGTTCAGGGTCTTGTGGTCCGTGAACTTGACGTAGCCCACGTTTATTCCGGCCCGCAGGCCGACGCCCGTGCGTATGGGGGCCAGGACGATGTCGCCGCGCTGCTGGTAGTTCATGGAGAATCCTCCCACCACGTAGATGCTGCCGTCCACGCCCGGAAAGCGTTGGTAGATGCTGTTGAAACCGGGCAGGCTGTAGCAGAGGGTAAAGACCTTGGATGCGTTGCCGCCTGCGTCGAATCCGATGCTGGGCCCCTGCCAGTAGACCTTGCGGCGGCCACCGGCCTTCATGTGCAGATATCCGGAGCCGTACCTCAGGCCTACGCCGATTGCGCCGGAGCCCTCATTGCCGGTGATGTATCCGTTGGGGCGGCCCTTTTCGGCAAAAATCTTTTCAATGATTTCGGCAAGACCCTTGGTCGTGCCGGAGAAGAAGCCCTCCACGGCTGATCCGATTTCGTCCTCGGAATAGGTGTTTTCGGGATCTTCACCGGCCATGGCGGGCTGAATTATGAGCAGGGCTATGACACCGGCCAGAAAAATAGTCGCCAAATATTTTTTCATTTACTTTCTCCTTGGGGCAAGCAATCGACTTAGTGTTGCGGATATTAACCCTTTGACAATTCGAGGTCAATTCGGACCCGGGAATATTGCATAAATGGCGCATTCAGGCCCGGCAGGCTTGCTTGAGCCTTTTGTCGGCATTGCTTTGCCCCGGAGTTCCGGTATGCTGGGGGGCAGTATGAACCCGAGACGGAGTCAAGGCCATGAAAACGATCCTGCGTTGCCTTGCAACGGCATCCACGGCCATTGTTCTTTTTCTGCCGGCTTTGGCCTCGGCAGGTCCAACTCTCCTGGTCCTGCCCTTTGAGATCAACCAGAGATATCTTGATCCCCTGAAGCGGAAGGCCAACACGACCTTGTGCCTCAAGGGGCTGGAAAACGTCCTGAACGAGGAAAAACCGTTTTCCGAGGTTGTTTCCAGCTACGAGTTGAAGGGATTGGACGGGGCAGGTGTTACCGTCCTGTCAAAGGAATCCGTGGACAAGTCAAGAATATGGGTGCGCGGCCGCTTCAACAGGGACGAACCGGACATCCGGCGGGTACTGGAAGTCGCACGGCGCGAAGGCGCCGACGCGGCGGTCCTGTTTTCGGTCTATGAAGGGCGCACCAAATGGCTGGTCAGGGTGCACCTCATAAGCACCAAGTCGGGGAAGGAGTACTATCGGGCCTCAAAACAGGTTAAAAGCCTCAGGTTTACACATGCGGCCGGAATACTGAAAGATGTTCTTCATGAGTACCTGAAAAACGAGTTTTGACTATTGTCTGGGCTGTAGCTTTTTTTGCCCTGAATATGGACACCGGGTTGGAGTTGAGATACGGATTTAGAAGCTATGGACATCAGACATCTCATATCCCAGGGCGCAGACGAAACCTTTCTGCAATACGCTTTCAATGTCGAGCGCTACGCCTGGCTTGCCCTGTCATACGACATGGCCGCGGTCGTGGGCATGAGCGGAAACATAGACGAGGTCAATTCAGCCTGGGAACGGGCCACCGGCTACAAGAAAGACGAGCTCATAGAGAAGTACCTGCTGGAGTTCATGCATTTTGACGATCGGGAGCGGGCCCTGGCCGAGATGCAGAGCATGAACACCTCTGACATGGCCACGGCCAGTTTCGAGTTCAGGTTTTTGTGCAAGGATGGGAGCTACAAGAGACTCAACTGGAACGTTATCTTCTCTCCCGAACATGAGCAGTTCTACTGCGTGGTCAAGGACGTTTCCGAACTCAGCCATCAGGAGGCGGTGTACGCGGCCTATCACGACCAGCTCACGGGGCTGGGCAACCGTTTGTACCTGACCGACACCCTGCCCGGACTGATCAGCGAGGCCGCAGGAAACGACTCCATACTCTCCCTGATGTTTCTCGATCTTGACGGATTCAAGGAAGTCAACGACACCCTCGGGCACAGTTCCGGCGACCTGCTGCTGCAGGAGGTGGCCGACAGGCTGAAAAAGGCCAGCCACAGCCCGGACTTCACCATCCGTCTCGGCGGGGACGAGTTCGTGGTCATAATGAAGGGAATGAAGACCAGGGACGAGGTGGAAACCGCCGCGACCAAGATCGTGGAAACGATCAGCGCCCCCGTGGTCCTGGACGGCCAGAAAGTCGAGATTGGCGTGTCCATAGGCATCAGCACCGTGTCGGACTCGGAAAAAAGTTCCGAAGAGTTTCTCAACGAGGCGGACACGGCCATGTACCACGTCAAAAAAACCGGCAAGAACAGCTATTGTTTTTTCCAGGATATGCCCAAGGCAAACTGACTGGGCAGGAATCCCTCTAGCCCGGTCCGTGTCCCTTGAGCAGCGCCACCCTGTCTACCTCCTCCCTATAGGAAAGGGCTTCCTCCATCATTGCAAGGTAATCGTTGGAAGGTTCGAAGTCGGGGCAGCGAGAGGCGTCGGCTGTGGGCTTGGGCCGGATGGTGAAGGGCGGCCAGCCGTTTTGGCGCAGAAATTCCCCCGCAGGCTCGCAACAGCTGTTTTGAAGGTTGCGGCAGTCGCCGCAACGCACTTCGCCGTTGTAATCTTTCAACCCCCTCCCCCGTATCCTGACCGGTCTATTTTGGCAAAAAGAGGCTCACATGAAGCAGCCATGGATTTTTGACCAAAAAAGCATGCAAGGGGTCGGGCGGTCTTCAGCCGAGCTGAAGACCGGTATCCTGCCACAAGCCGCGTTCCCGAAGCATAAAGCTCCCCAGCCAAATCCGGGCTATGCCGCGGACCGAGCCGGCCATCTCCTCCCTGGGCTGTTTGCCGTCAAGCTGGCCGCCGCATCGCCATTTCAGAAACCGATTTTAGACAATTGACAACTTTATGCCAACAAAAAATTATATTTTATCTAATTTATGTGTAAATTTCTGTGGAAAAATATTTGCAGTCTGATGGCTAAGAGTCTCGGGAGCTTAGGTCCGGCTTCAATTTAATGGTTCGGAAAGGTGTTGACAAACATGTTGAGAGGCGTAGCCTGTAATCATCAGGGGAATTCTAGACTACCCTGTCTTCAATAACCTGAAAAACCCGGATAGGAGGGTAGGGAGTATCGCGCCACCCGATGACTTTGACAATATCGGCGGATTGAGCCGCCAGACAAAGAAAATGATAGTGCGCCTTCACCCTTAAGCGCTTTTGAACAAGCAGCCGTGGGACTGCCGGTTTCCGGCAAGGCGCACATTTTTCATGTCCGGCCTCAGGATGCGCTGATCCGGAATTCGGGCACCTCCCCCAGATGCTTCTTCACCGTGCAAAGGCCTACGGCACGGACGATTGCCGAGCGATACTTATCCGGAAAGCCCTTTGGAAGTTTCAGGTCGATCTCCACCCTGGTCATCATTTTTTTCTTCTCATCCCAATTGCAGGACGCGGACAAGGAAAGTCCGGCTGTGTCTATCTTCCTTTCCTGGCAGAAGTTCAGGGCGTAAGTTCCGGCACAGGTGGCGATTGAGACCTGGAAAAGCTGAAAGGGGTCCGGGTACAGGCCCTCTCCGCCATCATCCACGGATTGGTCGGTTTTGATTCTGAATTTGTCCAGTTGTGCGTCAACGCGCTTGCCGCCCGGAAACTCCACCTGAATTGTTGTGGCCATTATCCCTCCATTTTCAATTTATAACTACCCGACAAATTTATGCCGGGCAATGCGCGTCCGCCGAAAGAAGTAAACCTGAATGGGCGGTCGGCAGTGCCTGCCTGGGCCGTGCGCCGCAGTCGGGGATGGTGGAAAGGAAACAGACTTTGACGCGAGAAGTGGTTCTGTTGGGGGGAAACCGTATTTGGGCAGGGCTTTCCGTCCGTCCGGCGGGCAATGCGTTTCCGCCTGTGGTGGTTGAATTGAGTGGCGGTGGGCAATGCGCCCCCGCTTGTGAGGCTTTTACGGGTGGCGGAGCGTATTGAAAGTGTCTATGTTCCAGACATGGATCACCAGGGAATGATAATCAGGCCGCCCAGCGAAGGCGACAGCATACTGTTGCAGGTCACGCTGGGTTGCTCCCACAACAAGTGCGCCTTTTGCGGGGCCTATCAGGGCAAGCGCTTCGGCATCAAGGACAGGGCGCAGGTGGACCGGGACATCGCGTTTGCCCGCAAGCACTGCACAAGACAGCGCAGGCTTTTCCTCATGGATGGCGACGCCCTCATCCTCCCGATGCCCCAGTTGGAGTACATCCTGGAACGGATTCGCACGAAGCTGCCCTGGGTCACAAGGGTGTCGTCCTATGCCAATGCCAAGAGCCTGGAGCGAAAAAGCGATGCTGAACTTGAAACTTTGCATGGTCTCGGATTGAAAATGGTTTACATGGGCCTGGAATCCGGTGACCAGGTAACACTGGACAGGGTCGGCAAGTGGGGAACCAGGGACGAGATCGTCAGGCAGGGCCAAAGGGCCAGGCAAGCGGGCCTGAAGTTGAACGTTACTGTGCTCAACGGGCTGGGTGGATTGGAACGTTCCCATGTCCATGCCGTGGAAACGGGCCGTGCGCTGACCGAGATGGACCCGGAGCAGGTGGCGGCCCTGACTCTGATGCTCATCCCGGGAACTCCGCTGCACCGCGACTGGGAACAGGGCGACTTCATGCTTCCCGGGTCCATGGGAATATTGGCCGAGCTGCGCCTGATGCTGGAGAACATCAATCTGTCAAAAGGCCTGTTTCTGGCCAATCACGCCTCAAACTATCTGCCCATCAAGGCCCGGCTGCCCCGGGACAAGGAGAAGACCTTGGCGCTTATCGACAGCGCACTTGCAAGCAAGGTGTCGATAAGAGACGAAAAATCAAGGGGATTGTAACCAGCCTTGCCGCCGGCTTTCGCCGTCTTACCGTTTTCCGAACCAGCGACGTGCACGAAAAGGTTGGCGGTTTTTGGGGAAATGATCTTTCTTTTTGCCTTATGCGAATGATATGGTATGATTACCGCTAGGCTTCTGCTCCAGCAGGGTAATCACGTCTGGCAAGGTTGGGCAAATGAACCTGAGATTCCTTTTGTTTTCATTGGCGGCAGCCCTTTTGCTCTTTGCCGACAATGGAACGGCCGGGGAAAGGAGGACGGTCGTTTTCGCGGACGAGCTCTTTTCACCCTTCACATACGGTAGATTTGGAGAGCCTGCGGTTGGCGGAAAGAGTCTGGATCTGCTCAAGGAGGTTTTTTCCCGCCTGGACATGAACGTGGAAATCAGGCTCATGCCCTGGACCAGGGCCATGAAGACCGCGCGTTACGGGCGGGTCGACGGACTGCCGCTCTTGTCCGTCAATGAGTCCAGGTCGGAATACCTTGTATTCTCGGAGCCCATTCTCGAGTCCAGGTTTGTTTTCTATTACCGGAAAGGGATGAAAATTTCCTTCAGGGAAGACGGTCTGCCAATGTTCAGGAATGCGCGTATCGGACTTGTCAAGGGATACAACTACGGCAGGGAGCTTCTAGCGTCAGCCCGGAAGGAAGGCTATGTGATGATCGATTCCCCGGACTCCAAGTCCAGCATGCGCAAGCTGATGAATGGGCGCGTGGATCTGGCTCTGGACATCGAAGTGGTGGTCGACGGTGTTTTTGCCGAGAACCCGCTATGGAAAAACTTCGTTGATGCCGCGATCGTTCCTTACTCCAGACTGGTTTGGAACATGGGCATTTCAAAAAGATCATCGTTGGCGGCAAGAATCGGGGATATCAACCGAGTCTTGGGGGAGATGGTGAAGGACGGCACCCTGGATGAAATCCTCGGGACAAGAGGTGGCCGGAGATGAGGCTGCGATTCAAGGAAAGCATCTCCCTGTCCCTGGCAAGGAATGTCGTGCTGGTGGCCCTGTCCTTGAGCCTGGTGCTCAGCGTCGCCAGCATGATCAAGGACTTGCCGGAAAAACAGGAATCCGTCCGAACGGATATCGACCGGGTCATCAATGCCGTTCGCTGGCCTGCAGCCGAGGCCGTCTACAATCTGGATCCTAATCTTGTAGGCAAGGCCGTCAGGGGCTTGATCCAAGACCCCCACATCCACAGTGTCGTGATCATCGATGACTTCGGGACTATTCAATTCAGCTATGGCCGCGCCAAAATGACGGGTCCGCCCAAATGGCTTGTTTCCAGGCTCAGCGATTTTGGTCAGCGGGAAATTACGCTTTTCAACCCCTGGAACAGCCGGGAACCCGTGGGGCTGCTGCGCGTCGGAGTGGACGACGTCTACATAGCCGAAGAGTATCTTTCCGCGTTCAGGAATGAATTGATCCTCGGATTCATAGTGGATCTGCTCATGGCGCTCATTCTGATCCTGGTCTTTCATGTGGCGCTGACGCGGCCGCTTCTCGGGCTGACTCATGAACTGTCCAGGATAGACCCCAACGCCTCGGGACAAAAAAGACTCTCCATTCCCAAGGGACATGAAAGGGATGAACTTGGACGGTCCATTACGGCCGTCAACCGTCTTCTGTCCCGGGTTGAGTACGTGATGGAACGGCGCCGCCAGGCCGAGAAGTCGTACCTGGACATGTTTCAGAGCGCTCCCGTGGGCCTGTTCAAGGGGCGGGTTTCCGACGGAAAGGTTCTCGAACTGAACGAACAGCTGGCCAGGATGTACGGATTCGATTCGCGGCAGGAATTCTTGGCCGCATCTTTCAGGCCAAAGGAGCACATGAAGAATCCCGAACTGCGGGACAAATTCATGGAACAGGCCATGAGCGTCAAAGGCGTGGCCAACTTCGAGGCGGAGTTCGTCCGGGTGGACGGATCAACCTTCTGGGGAAGGCTTTCCGGCAGGCGCGACCCTGGCGCGGACGTGATCGACGGCATCCTCGAGGACATCACGGAAAGAAAGATGGCCGAGGAACGCTACAGGATATTGTCGGAAAACGCTCCCGTGGGCATAGCCCAGGTTTCTCCAGAGGGAGGGTACATCTACGCAAACAGGTACCTGGCCGAGATGTACGGATATGATTCCCCGGAGGATCTGACACGGACCATAACCGACATTCGCCATCAACTTACCGAGAATTCTGAGCATTTCAGTGAAATGGTCAAACGGCTGGGTGAAGAGGGATTTCGTGTCCAATTTCGAGTATCCAGTCCTGCGCAAGGATGGGGTCAGGATATGGACATCCAGAAACGTGCGGGCTGTCCGGGGTCTGTCCGGCGAGTTGCTATATTACGATGCTTTTGTGATCGACATATCCGAGCAAAAAGCCGTGGAGGAAGAGCTGGTCAAGGCCAAGGACGCCGCCGAGTCGGCCAGCGAGACCAAGGGGCGTTTTTTGGCCAACATGAGCCATGAAATAAGGACTCCGCTGAACGGCGTGCTGGGCATGCTTCAGTTGACCAGGAGCACGGACCTTGGCGAAGAGCAGCGGGAGTATGTTGAGACGGCCCTTTCCGCTGGTCGGACCCTGCTCAACGTGCTGAACGACATTCTTGATTTTTCCAGGGTTGAAGCCGGCAAGATGGAAATAGTGTCCGAGCGTTTCAGCCCTGTCGAAATGATCAAAACCGTGTCCGCCGCCTTTGCCGAACAGGCCAAGTCAGGGAAGGTCAGGCTCAGGGTCGAACTGGATTTGTCCCTTCCCGAGTACGTTGTGGGCGATGCGGGGCGCATAAGGCAGGTGCTTTTCAATCTTGTGGGCAACGCCTTCAAGTTCACGCAAGCGGGCACAGTTTCCATCGTGGCCTGGGTGGGGCACAGGGATGAGGCAAGGCTTCGCCAGTGGCTGCTAATCTGCGTAGGCGACACCGGGATCGGCATTCCGGACGACATGGTAGGGAACATCTTTGATTCCTTCACCCAGGTCGACAGCTCCCTGACCAGGAGACACGGCGGGTCCGGTCTTGGCCTGGGCATAGTCAAGAACCTTGTCCTGCTTATGGGCGGCAGCCTGGCCATGGACACCATGGAAGGCGTCGGCACCAACATTTTCTTGTCCCTGCCGGTGGGCATCACCCACGACGCGCCAGCCGTCAAGGTCGAGGTCGACAACGGCCTTGACTTGGACCAGGTGAGCCTGAATGTCCTTGTGGCCGAGGACAATCCGGTCAATCGTCTGGCGGTCAGGCGTTTTCTTGAGAAGCTGGGGCACAGGGTGACCGAGGCGCAGACCGGGAAGACGGCCCTTGAGGAGATGAAAAAGCGCAGTTTCGATTGCGTTCTCATGGACATACAGATGCCCGAGATGGACGGAATGGAGGCGACCAGGGCCATTCGGTCCGGTGATTCCGGCCAGTGCCGACAGGACATTCCCATCATTGCCCTGACCGCCTATGCAATGAAGGGCGACATGGATCGATTTATTGAAGCCGGGATGAATTCATATCTGCCGAAACCTGTGGAGCTTGAGAATCTGGGTCGGGAACTCAACAAGGTCGTTGCGGGCGGCAGGGAAAAGCTGTAGTAGGCAAAGCAGCAGAGTGCGACGATCTGCATGGCGGACTTGTTTCAGCATGGTGCAACAACGGGCGACAGACATGAACAATGACCCCGCAGTCTTTCCTCTTTCTCCCTCACTGATATTGCCTGATTCCCGAGGCAAGTTCACCCTTTACCTGAAACAGGGCGGGAAACTGGTCCTCTACACCAGCAAGGGCGAAGTCTTCACCAAGGCCCACCGCGCCAGGCTCATGGAGTCGGGCGTCAAGCACATCTATACCCTCATCGACGAGAAATGCGACTACGACAAGTACGTTCAGGACAATCTGGGCGCGCTTCTTTCCGACACTGAAATACCAATAGAGGAAAGGGCCAACGCCTGGTACGGGGCCTCGGTATCCCTGGTCCAGGACGTGTTCGAGGAAAAGATGCCCAGGCCGCTCACAAAGAGCAGGTTCAACAAGATCAAGTCCCTGGTCAAGGCCAGTGTCTCGTTTTTCAAGGAACCGGAATCGCTCAAGGAGTTGGCCAAATTCATCACCAGGGGCTACGGACTTTACCACCACGGCATAGGAACAATGGTTTTGACCTGCAGCGTCCTGAACACCTATGACCGCATGGACAAGATTCTGCTGGTGGGCTGCGCCACCGGGGCAATTCTTCACGACATAGGGCGCACCCAGTTCCCTGCGGAACTCAACGCCAAGGATCCGGGCACATTGACCGAGGCGGAATGGACCATAGTCAAGTCCCATCCCGCCGTGGGCGTGAGCATGTGCTCCCAGATGCCCTTGATGCAGGAGAGCCTGCACTGCGTGCTTTTCCACCACGAGGAAAGCGACGGGTCGGGCTACCCCTCCGGAGCCCTGGACGAGCATATCCCTTTTTATTGCAAGGTGTTGAACCTTTGCAACAAATACGACAACCTGACTCGGGCCAAGGATTACCGTCCGGCGTTTTCGCCCTTCGAGGCCTTGAAGCTGGTCAAGGCCCAGCAGGGATATTACGAGCCTGAAATGCTCAAGCGGCTGATTCTGGTGCTGTCCAGGGCGGAGTTGACCTGACCGCAGCCTTCCCGTTTTTTCGCATTTTTGCGGACAACAGTCCAGATTCATTGACTTGCTTTGCGTCTTGCCGTTAAAGTATAATGTCTTGTCAATATTTTTTGGTGCAATATGGCATCGGGCAGCCGGGGGCGGCAGGGTGTTGCTGGATGGTTTCCATAGTAATGGAGAATTGATCCGTGAAAAAAAGTGTTCCTGAGGTCATGGGGGTGTATTCACACAGCACCAAGTACGAATACAAGGTCAAGGAGCGCTCGGCCCGCTACAGGCACGGCACCTATTGGTTCGTGCGCAAGATGTCCGAAGACGAATACGAAATCCGTCCCCTCAACGCCAACCATCTGCCCACCTCGGGTTGCAAGAAGACCATCGGCAAGGACGAATTCCTCAAGTACTATACCCCTGAGTTGGACTATTACAGACAGAACACTCAACCCTGCATAGAATCCCTTCAGAAAAAGGTGCGCATGGGGCGCAAGTACTTTCACATGGGCAACCTGGACAAGGCCGAGGCCATGTTCTGCAAGGCCGTGCTCATGGACGACGACAACGTTGAGGCCAACATGGGCCTGGGCGAGGTTTATTCGGAACAGGAGCGCTTCACATTGTTGCGCGAAGTGCTGGACAAGCTGATGAACAACGACGACACCTTTGCCGAGGAGCAGCGCCACCAGTTCAATGAATTCGGCATTCACTTGCGGAAAAAGGAGTTGTTCGACGATGCCATCAGGTTCTATCTCAAGGCCTTGCAGGTCAACGCCCAAGATGAGAACCTGCATTTCAACATTTCCCGCGCCTTTCTGGCCAGGGGGAAAACACAGAACTGCAAGGAGCATCTCCAGATCGCCCTTGAGTTGAACCCGCAGCTGTCTGTGGCCGCAGATCTCCTGACCTACGTGGAAAAAATGGAAAGGGAAAGGGACGCAAAGAGCGCCTGATCCCGCCCCGCCTGCACGCCCCTATTTCTTTTTGTCCGCCAAGGCCTCGCGTATGTCCGCGCCGAGCTGCCTGGAGGTCTGGCCCAAGGCTTGGCTCATGGCCTGAGCAAGAGATTCCGGGGTCTTTGCCGCGCAGGGCTGGGAATTCCTGTAGCTTTTTTGAAAGACCACCTGCCTGGTTGAATCCATCTCTCCGGCCCTGAGCAGGGTTGTGGTTATCTCCAGCACGGCTTCCCATCCCTCAGCTCCGTCGAGCTCGTAAAATTCGTCCACGGAGCCTTCCAGGACATAATCGGGCAGGACCCTGGTGGTCTCGTCGGCCACGATGGCGAACAGGCCCGATTCCCTGAAGTCGCGGCGCAGGAAATAGGTCACTTGGTCGCCCGGATTCACGCGCCAGCGGTGGTAGTTGTATTCCGAGCGCTTGTAGGGGCCGTCGCGGTAGATGATCTTGGTGCTGTTGTAGTTGGGGGCCACGGAAAAGCGTTTGACCCTTATGGCCTTGTCGATGGGCTCGTCTGCGGCGTGGACGGCTTCGTATTCAAGCGTGTAGTAGCTGACCTTCATGGGGGCTTTTTTACCGCCAAGGCAGCCGCCAAGGGCCAGGGAAAGGGCCAAAACGAGCAATATGGCTTTGGAGCCGTTGAGTTTCATGCGGTTTCTCCTCAAGTTTGGTCGGCCTGCATTATTTGATTTCCCTTTCCGGGGCCGGTTCGCCGAAGAGCAGTTGCGAAGGCTGGTTGGCAAGGGTTTCCACGAGCCTGTCCAGATTGTTGCTGACCCGTTCGATGTTCTGCGTCGTCACCAGCAGGTTGTTCTGTATCTGGGCCAGTTTGGAGTCGCTGCCCTCCATGAGGTCCATGCCTTTGTTGATAAACTCTCCTGCCCGGCCCATGGTGCTTTGGAACTTGTTCAGCGAAAGCCTGATGGATTCCCTGTTTTCTTCCAGGATGTCGTTGGCGTTGGAAAGAACGGAAGTTGCGTATTCCAGCGTTTCCTTGAACCTGTCGGCCACGCCCTTGAGGTCGGCCTGCTTGATCTGCTTCAGAACGTCTTCCACACCGCCCAGGAGCTGCGAGATGTCCGAGGGCTTGGAACCGACCAGGGGATAGCGGATGGGGAAATCTATTTCCGGGGTATGGTCAGGTTCGCCCTGTTCGCGCAGATTGACCTCGATGAACATGCTGCCGGTGATGCCCACGGTCTTGAGCTGGGCCACCATTGTCCGATCCAGCTTCTGCCCCGTGTCTATGCGCATGATAACCTGGATGAGCTTGGAATCCGGGGCCACGGAAATGCTGTCCACCCGGCCGATGGGCACGCCCCTGTACTTGACCGGGGAATCAACCTCAAGCCCCTGTATCGATTCATCGAAATAGGTGACGAAAAAGCCGCCTTCTTCGAAGAGTGTGGTCATTCCCAGCCAGATTATGGCGGCCAGGCCGATGGCGATGCCTGCGGCCATGAACACGCCTACGCTGAATTTCGTCTTGTTGGAAGCCATGCGGGGACTCCGTTTTTATCCTCGGGACAAGCCTTCGCCGCTGTGAAAGAAGTCTTTCACGAACGGGTGGCGGCTGTGGTCCCGCAAGTATTCGGGACTGCCTTCGGCAATGATGGACTTACTGTGTTTGTCCAGAAAAATCACCCTCTGTCCCACGTTGAAAATGCTGGCCAGTTCGTGGGTGACCAAAACCATTGTAACCCCCAGGTGCCGGTTGAGGTGCAGGATCAGGCGGTCCAGCTCGGTTGATGTGACCGGGTCCAGACCGGCCGAGGGTTCGTCCAGGAAAAGTATTTTCGGGTTCAGGGCCAGGGCCCTGGCGATGGCCGCCCTTTTCTTCATGCCGCCGCTGATCTCCGAGGGCAGATGGTCCTCGAACCCGTCCAGGCTGACCAGCCCCAGCTTGATGCGGGCCAGGTCAAAGGCCGCCTCCCTGGGGAGGTCCGTGTAGGTCATGATGGGCAGGGCCACGTTCTCGGCCAGGGTCATGGAGCCGAACAGCGCCCCGCCCTGGTACATGACCCCGATGTTTCTGAGTATCCGGCTGTATGCGGCCTCGTCGCAGCCCGTGAGTTTCTCCCCGGCCACGTGTATGGTCCCGGACTCGGGCTTGAGCAGCCCGATGAGGTGCTTGAGCATGGTGCTCTTGCCGCAGCCGCTGCCGCCCAGAATGACGAAGATTTCGCCCTGGTGGACATCGAAGCCCACATCGCTGAACACGAGATAGTCGCCGAATCTGACGGTCAGGTTCCTGACGGATATGATGGCGTCCGCGACCATTGTCTCAGCCCCAGTATCTTTCGATGACCGAAGCGATGGCGTCGGTGAAGATTACCAGAAATATGCCGTTGACCACCGCCGAGGTGGTGGCCCGGCCCACTGCATCCGCCCCGCCGCGTACCCGGAGGCCCTTGTAGCAGCCCACCCAGGCGATGAGCAGGGCGAAGACGGCGCTTTTGCTCACGCCAAGGGCCACGTCGAACACGCCGATGGTGGCCGCGAACTGGTTCAGGTAGGCGCTGGGAGTAAGTTCCAGCATGCCCACGCCCACGATCAGCCCGCCGATGGTGGCCAGCAGGTCGGAAAAAAGCGTCAAGATGGGCACCACGATGATGGTGGCCACCACCTTGGGCATGACCAGGAAGCGGGTGATGTCGAAGCCCATTGTGGACAGGGCGTCCACCTCTTCGGATATCTGCTTGCTGCCGATTTCCGCGGCAAAGGCCGAACCGGAGCGGCCGGCCACTATTATGCAGGTCATGATGGGACCAAGTTCGCGGGTCATGGACAGGCCCACCAGGGAGGCTACGTAGATGTTGGCGCCGAACTGCTTTAGTTGGACCGAGGACATGAAGGCCATGATCAGTCCCAGCAGAAAGCTGATCAGCCCCACGATGGGCAGGGCGTCCACGCCCACCAGCTTCATGTATGTCAGCGTGTCGCCCCAGCGCAGGGAGCGCGGCCTGCGGCAGATGTAGAGCAGCGAGAGTATCGTGTCGCCAAGAAATTCAGTCATGCACCGCATGTCGGCCATGAGCTTGAGGCCCTTTTCGCCCAGGGAAATCAGGGCTCCGGGAGGAGGTGGTTTTGTCCTCCCTTGTTCCGACAAATCCGCGAAGTTGACGATATCCAGGGTGGTCTGGATTTCTTGGGACGCTCCAGCGAGGCGGAATTGCCCTTGCCTTGCCTGGACCCGTTTTTTCAGTTCGTAGAGGAGCATGGCCCCGAAATCGTCGAGATAGGTGACCTTTGCCAGGTCGACGTCCAGCTGGGAGGGAATGTCCCTGTCAAATGCGCCAAGGACTTTCGTCAGCAACGCCGGAGTGTTGTCTGCGTCCAGGCGGCCGGAAAAAATGATCGTGTTCCCTGTCCTGACGAAGTCGGCTCTGCCTGCTGGTTGTGTCTTGTCCTGGGCCATGTCCTGCGCTCGCTTCCGGATCATTGGCCATTGCCCATTTCCAGCATGGGCAGGTCTTCTTCACCAAGTCCGTAGTTGAGCTGCACGGCTTCCATGTCCAGTCTGAAGAGCAGCCAGCCCAGAACCGGCTTGGACCCGATGGGAAAGGCCAGTTCCTGGCTTTTGAATCCCGTCGGGTTGTCCTTGTCCACGTTGTACAGGGTAAGCACGTGGTGTCTCGATTTCTTGGCTTTTGTGAAGTCGAGGTCGCTGTAGCTGGCGCCCATTGTGACGGGAAACACAGTTTTTTGTTTTAGTTTGTAGGGCCAGACGACGAATTTTGACGCGTCCAACAGGGTGAGGCCCACGTAATTGTCGTGGTGGGGTTTGGGGTTGGCGAAGTAATCCGCCAGGACGCGGCCCGCAGCTGGCCAGTCCTTGACCTTGAACAGCGGGACGAGCTTCTCCGACAAGTTGTTGTAGTCCTTGTTTACCAGGGCCTGAAAAGCCTGCTTGCGCTTGTCCAGAATCTGTTTTCCCGCAGTGAAGTTTTCTTGAAAGATCATGGCCCCGACCAGCATGATGACCAAAACCAGCAAAGGCAGATAAAATTTTCTCGTGGCCTTGTGCAGATCGGCCACGCGCCGCTGTTCCGTCACGTCCCGGCCCACCAGGATGACGCCCTGGAAGTTGTTGTGTCCGTCCACCAGGGACCGGGCGCTCAGGGAAACCTGGATGTCGCCCTTTTCCGGGTGTTCGACCCTGATAATGTAGTCTTGAGCGTAGAGGTTTTTTCTGACCCCGTCCAAAAATTCGGCAAAATTGCGGGGATCGGCGAAAATTTCTTCGGCCGGGCGGTCTTTGAATTCGCTTCCGGAAAGGCCGTACAATTGTTCAGCCACCTTGTTCCAGCTCGTGATCCGTCCTTTTTCGTCAGTCATGATCACTGAATCCGGAAACTGGTCGCTGATTTCCTTGAGCCCGTAGACCATGCTGGTGGCTTCGTCCAGCCGGTCAGCCAGTATTCGGGCTATTCGCTTGGAGAAATCCGGGAATTCTTCGATGAACTCGTCCACGTCCTCTTTGGGAATCTTGAGGATTTGGACCTCGTTGTTGCACCTGATGCTGGCCGTGCGCTTGCCGCCCATGATCAGGGCCATTTCGCCCACGATGGCTCCCTGTTCCGTGATGTCGGTTATTTTTTTGCTGCCCTTGAGGACTTCCAGGGTGCCGGAAATGAGCATGTACACGTCCTGGGATTCGTCACCCTCAAGGAACAAAGGCTGCCTGGGGGCGTAGGTCTCAAGGTGTTTCTTGAGGAACGGGGACTGGTTTATCTTTTCAAGCATGTCGGCCTGGCCGTCCTGCGGCCCGTCGCGCAAAGCGAAAACTGGTTAAATCGCCACTTACATGAGTATCCACTTTGCTATCCGGGAACATCTATCTTGTCAATCCGCCTTGTAAAAATAGGCAGGCGCAACGAGAGGCCCCAGGCCTTGCCGCGCCTGCCAACTCAGGCAAGACCGGGGAGGCACGGCGTCTTGAACTTGTCATGATTTTGCCGTTAAAGTGTTGTCGGCGTTGCTTGAGTTATCCCTTGCAAATTAAAAGAACAAAGGACGCTGGAAATGGAAATTGCTGTTCTGGGCGACATACACGGCAACTCCTGGGCCTTGAGGGCCGTTCTCGGCGACCTTCAACGGCGGGGAATCCGGAAAGCGGTCAACCTGGGAGATTCCCTGTACGGGCCGCTCGATCCCGCTGGCTGCGCTGATTTGCTCATGTCCGTCAACTGGCTGGATTCGTTGAAGGGAAATCAGGATCGGTTGATCCTGGCAGGGGACGCAGAGGGCAACCCCACGTTGGGCCTGGTCCGGAAGTCACTGAGTCCGGCGCACATGGGTTGGCTTGAAGAACAACCCCCTTCGTTGGTCCTTCTTGACGCGCTGTATTGCTGCCACGGATCGCCCGGCAGCGACGAGGAATACCTGCTCGAGGACGTTTCTTCGGGCCGGGCGGAGTTGAGGCCCTGCTCCGGGATACTGGACAGCCTGAAAGGGGTGGACCAAAAAGTGGTGCTTTGCGGCCATACGCACCTGCCGAGGGTTATGAGGTGCGGCGGCAGGCTGCTGGTCAATCCGGGGAGCGTGGGTCTGCCCGCCTATGATGACGATTCCCCTGCCCACGTCATGGAGAACGGCTCGCCGGAGGCCCGCTACGCCATTCTGGAGCAAGGGGGCGCTGGTTGGGATGCGCGGATCGTAGAGGTCGAATACGACTGGTCGGCAGCGGCCGGGGCCGCGAGGGACAACGGCCGTGACGATTGGGAGCGGTGGCTGTCCACCGGCAGGGCGCAACAGGGCTAGACGCCCTTGAAGTCCGCTGTCTTGATGGTCACGCCCAGTTCCTGGGCCTTTTGGCTGAATTCCTCCATGAGCAGGGTCAGTTCCTTTTTCTGGTGTTCCCGATAGAAAAGATAGAGGGAGGCCATGGAGCGCTGCCTGACCCTGGAATGGGCCTTGCGGGCCTTGAGTCCGGGCACTTTTTCCAGGGCTTTCATGGCTTCCGCGGCGGATTGGAATCGGTCCTCCGGGTCTCGGCTGCAGGCCTTGATTATGAAGTCCCTCAGCGCCTGGGGCAGGTCCGGCACCAGATCGCCCGGATCGGGAATGTCCTCCTCGCAGTGCATGTCCTCCAGGGCCAGCAGGTCGTGTTCCGGATAGGGCCGCCTGCCCACGGCCATTTCAAAGGCCGTGATGCCCAGCGCGTAGATGTCCGACCGGGAGTCCACCTGTTCGCCCTCGATCTGCTCCGGCGGCATGTAGTATACGGTCCCGGCCATGTTGCAGCTTGTGGAGCCCGATGGGCAGGCCAGTCCGAAGTCCAGAATTTTCACCTCGTCGCCGGGCAGGAGAAAGATGTTGTCCGGCTTGACGTCCTGGTGGACGATGCCCTGTTTGTGGGCGTAGGCCAGACCGTTGCAGAGTTGATAGAGTATGTTGGTCACCCTTGCGGGCGGGAGGCGGCCCGCGCTTTCCATGAGGGCTTCCAGGGACTGTCCTTCAAGATATTCCATCATGATGAACAGTGTCCGGTACTGCTCCTCGATGTCGTAGACCCTGACGATGTTCTTGTGGTTCAGGTTGGCGACTATGCGGGCCTCCTTGCGGAAGCTCTCGATGAAATCCTCGTCCATGGCCATGTCGTGGCGCATCATCTTGATGGCCACGGGCATGTCCAGGCTCTTGTGCACGCCCTGATAGACCAGGGCGTATCCGCCCACACCCAGCCTGCGCTTGATCAGGTAGCGACCGATGACCCTGTCGGCCGAGTGGGAGGATGATTCGAAGCGGTGGGCCACAAGTTCGGTCAAAAACGTCTTCAGGTCGGGATTGTATTTGGAAACCAGCTCGAATTCCTCGCCCTTGAGCACCCAGAGCTTCATGTCGGTTTCCGCCTCGACGTGAGCAGTGCGCGGCTCCCCGGTGAGCACGGCCATCTCGCCGACGATGTCGCCGCCGCCTAGCTTGGCCACTTCGTGGCTTTGCCCTTCCGTTTCAACCATTACGCGGCAGGAGCCTTCCTGGATGATGTACATGGCGTCGCCGGGATCGCCTTGGGTGATGAATCTTTTTCCGGCTGAAATCTTGTTCTTGGTCAGACAGTTGAGCAGGTCGCAGATGGCGTTTCTGGGCACGGCGTTTATCAGGCCGGTGCTCATGAGAAAATCCAGGTCGGCCACATCGGCTTTCTGAGATTTTGGAATGGCGCAGGACGAAGGCTTGTCCGAAGTGAATTCCAGCCCGATGCGGTAATGGCCCTCATCCTGTAGGAGTTTGCACCAGGCCACCTTGCAGCGGTAATCCTTCCACTTGTTGTCGATGGGGTCGAATATCTGCAGGTCTATGACCGAGTCGGGCTGGAATTCCAGCTGCCCGGCCATGCATGCCCCGCGCCTGCTCAGGTTGTGGATGTCCACGAAGGTGTGCACCACGCATTCGGGATCGTCCCTGTCGGGCGCGCAGTCCTGTACCACGGCCACGGCCGGTTCGGTCATGTTGTTTCTGGTCAGACCTCTTCTTTCCGCGTCAGGCTTCATTCTCCCCCCCAAAGGCAATGATCGAAAGGCGTAGCGGTTATTGAGACAATATACTCATAGTCTTAATAATTCATAGGTTTTAATGGCGAACATATCAATACCTGTTTTAAACATTGTCACGGGATTATCGGTTTTTAACTCTTTTCTTGCCGCGACCCGTCGGAACCGGAATCCTTCCCTGGGCCAGCCTGTCAATAAGCCGGGCGTTTTCCGGCAGGCATTTGCCCAAGAGGTCATAGCCGTCGACAATGGTTTTTCTGGCCTGTTTGCGCATCCTTTTCATGCGGTCCGGATGGTCGAGAACTTCGCCTATGCGCCGCGCCAACCCCTCCTGGTCGAAAAAATCCACCAGCAATCCGTTCTGGCCGTCCTTGACGATCTCCTGCACGGGAGGAGTGGCCGAGGCCACAAGGGCGCAGCCGGCGGACATGGCTTCGAGCATGGACCAGGACAGCACGAAGGGATAGGTCAGGTAGACGTGCACGGATGAAACCTGGAGAAGCTTGATGAACGTGGCATAGGGGACGCGGCCGAGAAAATGGACACGCTCCGATGAAAGGCCGGTCTCCCTGGTCAGGTTTTCCCTGTATGTCTGGCCCTTGGGCAGGCTCCGGCCATAGCTCACGCCGTCTCCGCCCAGGATGAGGACCTGCGCCTTTGGACGCTGCTCGAGAATCTTCGGCAGGGCGCGCATGAACACGTGGAAGCCCCGGTACGGTTCAAGGTTGCGGTTGACGAAGGTGATGACCTCGTCGTTTGCGGTCAGGTCCGGACCTTTGCCGTTCATGGGAAAGACAACGTCCTTGTCCGGGCAGGCCGCCCTGGTGTTGATGCCGTCGTGGATTGCCGCCGCCTTGTATAGAAATTCCTTTGGCAGCTGGCTCCGCTGCCACTCGGTGGGGCAGACCACCATGTCGCAAGCCTCCAGGGAGAGGAGCATGCTGGCGTTCTTGATCCTGGTGCGCAGTGCATCGTCAATGGAGGACGTGTATTCGGGGTCGAAGTTCACGTCGCTGCCCTTGAAGCGGTAGAAAAACTCGTACAGAAAGAGCAGCTTGGCTTCCGGAAAGGCTTCGCGCAGGAAAAGGCCTTCGCCCCAGCCCGGATTGCAGCAGACCACGTCCGGGACAAAGCCCTTGCCGCGCAGTTCCCGGCAGGCCTTGAACACCGACTGGCCTCGGCGCACGCAGGCTTCCAGGTTGCGGATATAGTGGTGTGTGGACCCCGACGCGCCTTTCGGCTTGGGGTACCAAGCGTGGTGCAGCCCCGGCAGGTCGCGGGAATTCGGCTTTTTTTCTCCCAAGGCGACCACGGTATTGCCCGGCTTGGCCGCCATGTGCGGAGCCAGGTACTTGTATTGGCCCGGGAAATTTTGATGGACGAATAAAATGTTCATGTCTGTCCGAAAGTTTGGGTGACCGTACAGCAAAAAAAATCGGATTACAACAGGGCGCGGAGTTTATGCCTCTTGCCCCAATGGTTTTGTCAACATGTAAAAGTTGCGCCTTTGCCTTTCCCGAACCTTGCCGGTTCGTCCGGAAGCGTTTTCCGGGTTTATACTCCCCTGACCATCAACCAATGAAAGGGAGGCGCAATGGGATTTCAATTTACAGGGCCGGTCCTCGACATCCTGGGCCGGGTCGGCGCGTATGCGGTCAGGCGCGTCAGGGACAGGCTGGAACTGAGCGACGCGGTCATGGAGAACAAGAAGCGGCTGGCCCGCTCCGAGGACGAGTGCAACAGTCTATGGGAACTCAGGGGGCTGCAGGGGTCGGGCTGGCAGGACGACCTGCTTTTCTACGCCTGGCTGGCCTTTTTCGTCTGGAGCGGCTTCAGCCCGGAACAGGCGGCGGAAATAATGGATTCGTGGGAAAGCCTGCCCGACTGGTTTTCACAGACCACATTCTGGATAGCGGCCGCGGTCCTGGGCCTGAAAAAGGCCGGCGACTATCTGCCCGGTCTGGCCGAAGGCTTCAGGAACATGGTCAAGGGCCGTTAGCCGGGATCGACATGGGCAGCGAAAATTCGGGCTGGATCATTGACAAGCGCATCAACCTTGGGGCGCTGCTGTCCCTGATGACGAGTCTTGTGCTCCTGGCCGGGCTGGCCGCAGACATGGGGGCGCGGCTGGACATGGCCGAAAAAAGGGTCGTGCGCGTTGAGAACTATCTGGACGAGGTCAGGGCCACGGCCGTGAAGGTCGAGAGGATCGAGGAGAGAATTCTCGGAATTCAGGGCATCCTGCTCGAGATCAAGGAGGAGTTGCGCAGCCGGGGCGGGGGTTGATCAACCGCCCTGGCTGTCCCTCTGGGCCTTCCTGAGCAGTTCCGTGATTCTGTAGACCGTGACTCTTTGGCCGGGGCCGATGTCCACCGATTCGAGCCAGGTCTCGATGAGGTTCAGGGTCCAGGGGCGCTTGAAGTCGTGTCCCTCCACCAGGCCGTTGAGGCGGGTTTCGCTGGGGGCGGTGTCCTGTCCAAGGGCGGCCTTGGCAACGCACTCGAGGTAGGCAACCAGTATCAGGAAGTCCTTGCTGGGGCTAAGTTCCCGGGCTTGTTGCAGGATGGTGGAGGCTTCCAGGTACTTGCCTGACAGAATGTCCAGTTCCGCCAGGTCGGCGTGCGATTCAGCGTGCTGGGGATTGATCTTGATGACTTCCAGGTAGTCGGCCCTGGCGCTTTCCAGCTGGCCAAGGCGCAGCTTCAGTCCGGCCCGCTTGAAAAAGGCCGCGTAATAGTCGGGCTTGATCTCCAGGACCTTGCCGTAGTCTTGAATGGCCTTGTCGTATTCGCCCAAGGCCGCGTAGAGGTTGGCCCGGTAGAAATATGAAACCACGCTCTCCGGGTTGAATTCGATGGCCTTGCCGTAGTTCTCTATGGCCTTGTCGTATTCGCCCAGCAGTTCCCGGCAAAAGCCCAGCTTGTGGCGAACCTTTGCGTTGTTGGGTGCCAGGGCCTTGATCATGCTGAAATCCGAAAGGGCCTTCCTGTATTCACCCAGAAAACCAAAGGCGTTGCCGCGCTTGAAAAAGGCTTCCTCGTTTTGAGGGTCCATGCCGATTATTTGCGTCAGGACTTCCACGGCCTCTTTCCTGTCGCCCTTGTCGGAGAGCCTGTCCGCCTTTTTGAAGAGCATTGCTATCTCTTCCTTGAAGGGGTCCGGCTCGATTGCGGGCAGTTCGGCCTTTTCCGCAGGTTTTTCAGGGGGCCACGTGGCCGTGGGCTTGGTGGCTTCCGGATTGTAGCGGTCGAAGATGGTGGGCTTGGGAGCTGGTCGCGCAGCCTTCTCCACCGGAGGCAGGGAAGGTTCGGAGTGCTTGCTGGCTTCCTCGGGAGCAGGCAGGGCCGCGTCTTCCGGGGCCTTCATGCTGTCTTCAATGAAATATTTGTTCTTGAGGTCTTCCAGTGTTTCCGCCTGGCCAGTCGGGCAGGCCAGCACGAGAAGCAACGGCACGACGACAATGCTGATTCCAATTCTTTTCAACGCTCGTCTCCTTGGGGCTTAATCCTTTCGCTGATCATAGCCATAACAGGGAACAGCCAGGATTTCTAGCCGCCGATGGTCATCATGCGAGCCACTTCGGCCTTTCGGCTTTCTTCAAGCTCGGAATCGTCCAGCCATTTGTTCAGGGCGTCCAGGGGCCAGGGCCGTTTCGGGGCGCCTTGCCTCAACAATTCGATGAGTCGAGCCTCGTTGTTGCGCACATCAAGTCCTTGCGCCGCTAGGGCGATGCAGCCGAACCGCGCCAGGGACACCTGTTCGTCGTGCCCAAGTTCCCGGCCCAGCGCCTTGTCGACCACGGCCAGGGCCTGTGGAAAGCGGTCGGTCAGGATCAGGGCCTCGGCCAGGCCAAGACGGGCGGTGTTCCTTTTGGGGTCCTGTTTGATGACCGTGGCGAAGTCGTCGGCCGCTTCTACGTAGCGGCCCAGAAAACGCAGGGCGAATGCGCGGTTGTAAAAGGCTGCGGGATAGTTCTTCTTCAGGTCCACGGCCGAGGTGTAGTCTTGAACGGCCTCCTGGTAGCGGCGCAGCCTGGCCAGGCTTTCGGCCCGGCGGTGGTAGGCGAAATAGTATTTCGGCTTGCCCTTGATGACCAGGTCAAGATCCTTGACGGCCTCTTCATGTCTTCCCAATCTTGCCAGGGCCTCGGCCCTGTTGAAGGGAAACCTCAAGTCCTCCGGGTCCAGCTCCATGGCCTTGGAGTAGTCGTTGACCGCCGTCTCGAAATTGTCCAGGGCCGCAAGGGTCATGCCCCGCTGATAATAAGCCATGACCATGTAGTCGTCGCGCAGGCCGAGGGTCAGGGCCTGGTTGTATCCGTCGACGGCCTCGGCCAGGTGCCCGGCCTTGGCCAGGACCACGGCCCTGTTGAAATGGAAAAGGCCCTGGTCCGGTTCCTTTTCGATGGCCCGGCCAAAAGCCTCGGCGGACTCGTCGAAGCGTCCGGCGTTGCGAAGGGCCACGCCCGATTCGAAATCCTGGTTTCTGGCCGCGCATCCCGATTGCAGGCCCAGTACGCCCAGAATCGCGATAATCAAGAAAATCCGTGTCATTTATTCCCCCTGCGGATAATCGGTCAAGGTGCGCTTTTAGCATTGCGGGCCGTGGATAACAATATCTTATGGGCCGATCTCCCGAAGGCTTCGGCCCAGGGCCGTCAACAGGTTTTTGCGGCCCTTTTTCCGGCTCATGTCCTTCCGGTTTCGCGCTCTTGCCGCAGCCGGGTGTATAATCCCGGCGGGAACAAAGGATGAGACAAAAGGAGCAAGCGATTTACCAGCCCCGCACCCAGCAGCGCGAGATAGAGCGGCTGCTCAAGCGTTTTTCGGTCCTGGTCTGCCACAGGCGGTTCGGCAAGACCGTGCTCAGCGTGAACCGGCTCATAGGCGGCGCCAGGGATTCTGAACTGCCCGACTGGCGCGGGGCCTATGTGGCGCCGTATTACCGACAGGCCAAGAAGGTGGCCTGGGACTATCTCAAGCATTTTTCCCGGGGGCTGGACGTGCGCTACCGGGAGAGCGAGCTTCGGGCCGACTTCGGCAACGGCGCGCGCATCCAGCTCTACGGGGCCAACAATCCGGATTCGCTGCGCGGCATGTATCTGGACGGGGCCGTGTTCGACGAGGTGGCCCAGATGCCCATCCGGGTCTGGACCGAGGTGGTCAGGCCCATGCTTTCAGACCGCAGGGGCTGGGCCATGTTCATCGGCACGCCCCAGGGCAAGAACGCGCTTTACGATATCTGGCGCACGGCCAAAAGGGAGCCGGACTGGCTGGCGGCCATGTACCGCGCCTCGGAAACCGGGATCATCGACCCGGACGAACTGGGCAACGCGGCCCAGTCCATGAGTCCGGAGGAGTATGAGCAGGAGTTCGAGTGCAGCTTTCACGCCTCCATCCGCGGCGCATACTACGGAGCGCTGCTGGCCGACGCCGAGCGGCAGGGACGCATCACGGACGTGCCCTGGGAGCCGGACCTGCCCGTGCACACGGCCTGGGACCTGGGCATGAGCGACAGCACCTGCATCTGGTTCTTCCAGGTTTCCCCGGGCGGGCAGGTGCGGGTGGTGGATTACTACGAAAACGAGGGGCAGGGCTTGCAGCACTACAAGAGGATTCTTGACGAAAGGGGCTATGCCTACGGACAGCACATCGCGCCCCACGACATCCGGGTCCGGGAGATGGGCACGGGCAAAAGCAGGCTGGAAACCGCCGCAGCCCTGGGCCTGCGCTTCGAGATATGTCCGAGGATGTCGGTGCAGGACGGGATAAACGCGGTGCGCAACCTGCTGCCCAAATGCTGGTTCGACCGCTCTCGCTGTGAATCGGGCGTGGAGGCCCTGCGCCATTACCGGCGCGAATTCAGCGATCTCATGGGCGGATTCAGGGACGGGCCGCGCCACGACTGGACCAGCCACGCGGCGGACGGTTTCCGATATTTCGCGGTGGGTTTCCGGCCCCGCGACAAAAGGCCCCTGCCCGCAAGGGCGGTCAACGACTACGACCCGTTCGGAGGAACGAAATGAGCGTTTCAAGGATAGACAAAAGACCTGATCGGTTTCGCGAAATACCGGGCCGGGGCTACCAGTGGTGCAGCCTGCGCGACAATGAGGGAGAATATGCCGTCGCGGCTCTGGCCCTGCGGGGCGACGCCCTGGAACTGCACCTGGAGGTCGCGGCCTGGGATTTGCGCACGGCCCGCAACCTGCGCCGGGACATGGAGTGGCTCAAGGATTACGCCCAAAGCCTCGGCCTAAGGCGCATCGTGGGTCTGCGTTGCGAGGACGACGGACGCCCGGACCCCCTCTGGCCCAAGTTCACGCGCATGTTCGGGTTCAGGGGCCAGGCCCTGGTGCAGGTGGCCCGACTTGACCTGGATTGAAAAAAACATGCGCCCTGGACTAATGAATGTTGATAATTATTGTTTCTTTGAGGTAGGGTTGAGGCAGTATCGGGAGATGCCATGCTCAAGGAAATACCCGCCGCCGAGCTCAAGGTCGGCATGTATGTTGTGGATTCCGGGTTGTCCTGGACGGACAGGCCCTATCTGTATTCCGTGGAGGGGGAAATAACCTCCCGGGAACAGATCGAGGGAATGATCGCCAGGGATTTCCGCACGGCCTTCGTGGATACGGACCGGGGCAGCTACTACAAGAGGGTTTCCAAGGTAACTCTTGATCAGGTTGTTCAGAAGAATCTGGACCAGGAAAAGGATGTCATAGCCAAGGCCCTGAAGGGCAGGCCCACCGTAATGCAGGCACCCCAGGGCAACGCCCTGGAGCTGGAGATCGCCAGGGCGGAACCGATTTACGCCGATTCCCTGAAGTTCGCCCGCGAGCTTTTTGAGGATGTGCGCATGGGGCGGCAGGTGGAGTATGAAAAGACCGAACCCCTGGCCGAATCCATTGTCGATTCGGTGATGCGCAACCAGGACGCCCTGTTGAGCATGAAGCAGCTCAAGGCCTTTGACGAGTACACCTTCACCCACTCCATAAACGTCACGGTGCTGTCCACCGTCTTCGGCAAGTACCTGGGCCTGGACCGGGGCAAGCTGGTTGAACTGGGCAAGTCCGGGCTGCTCCACGACGTGGGCAAGATCGAGGTGCCGGACGAGATACTGAACAAGCCGGGCAAATTGACCGAGGCGGAATTCAGGCAGATCAAGAATCATCCCCTGCGCGGATACGAGATGATCAGGAAGCACGAGCAGGCTTCGGAGAATGTGCTTTCCGGCATTCTCGAGCATCACGAGAAACATGCCGGGCACGGCTATCCGCAGGGGCTCTCGGGCGAGGCCATCCGGCCCTTCGGCAGGATAATCGCCGTGGCCGACGTGTACGACGCCCTGACCAGCAGGCGGGTCTACAAGAAGGGGTTGGCCTCCAACAAGGCCCTGCGCATCATGTACGGGATGCGCGGCAAGGATTTTTATCCCCTTTACGTGGAGAAGTTCATCAAGTGCCTGGGCATCTATCCCGTTGGCACCCTGGTGCGATTGACCAGCGGCGAATGCGCCGTGGTGGTCAGCTCCAACCAGAAGCAGCCCCTGTGTCCAAAGGTGAAGGTTGTTCTGGATTCTGGGTTGATGCCTCTTGAACCTTATGAGATGGAAATGTGCAGCCTGACGGGAAAGACCATGATCGAGGAAACCCTGGATCACGGCGAGTTGGGTCTGGACCCTGCAAATTACCTTATGGCAAAGTGAGTGGCCGACCATGAAAAAAACATTATTGCTTTTCGTCCTGCTTCTGGTCTTGTCCCTTGCGGCGGGCTGCAAGGCCAAGCCCGCGCATCCGCTCCTGGCCCTCGACTACACGACCATGGACGAGTCCGGACTGGTTACCTATTACAACGACCTGGGCAAGGAAATAGACCGTTGCGAGGAAGCGAATGAAATCGACGAGCCCTTGACGGGCGGGGGGATGATTTTTGGACGCGGAGCCATGCTGGGCATCGGCGCGTCGTCCTCTGCGGGCAAATTCTGCAATACTGGTAAATATCGGGCCAGGCGGTATTCCGTCCGAAAGGAAATGGAGAGGCGCGGGATCGAACCCTAACCCGTGGCGGCCATTACAAAGCCGCCGCCGCGTTCGGGGATGCCGGACATGGGCTGGACCAGGATTCCCGAAGGCCCCTGCGAGAAGTCGTAGTCCTGATAGCGGTTCTCCACGAAGCTGACCCTTGAATTGTCCTGATTCACGATGTTGGTCTCGCGGGCTTCCCAGGACCTGGAGTTGTTCTCGAAGATCATGTCTATGGAGTTGTCGATGACGCTGGTCTTGGTGTTGTCGTTTTCCACGTTCAAGGTCTTGTTTTCCGAAAAATTAACGGAAGAGCGGTCTTCCTGTACGACCTGGGTCCGGTTCTCCACGAAATTGGTGGAGGAGTTGTCCACGTTTCTGACTTCGGAGTCCTCAAAGCGGTTGGTGACCTGCCTGGTTTCGGAAAACTCCGTGTTGCTGGTGTTTTCAGTGAGCACGTTGGTCTTGTTTTCCACCACGTTCCGGGTCACGGAATTGTCTTCGGTGTTGTAGCTGGCGGTCCTGTTTTCCTGCACGTTTTGCGAATAATCCAGGTTCATGTTCGTGGAATTGTCCACGTTGTTGGTCACCGGCGCGTTGCCTTCCATGACGTATGTCGTCTGGTCGCTGAACTGGTTGCGGCTGGACTGGTCGGCATAGGTGGCGTTGGTGGTCTCCTGGGTTCTGTTTTCTGTGCTTTGGTAAATATTGGTGTTGCTTGTGTTCTGGGTGTATTGCCCCCCGCCCCCTTCGGACAGGGCCATTGGGCGTCCTCCCATGGTGTCGCCGGCCAGGAAGCTGTCCACGGCGCCGTAGAGATATGGGCTTTGGTCCGCCCTGGTGTCCTTGTGTTCCCAGGCTTCGCGCACGGAATGCTGGTGGACGTGGTGGGTCGGCGCTCCCTGGACGCGGCTCAGGCCGGGGCCGTGCCATCTCGTGACCCTGGAGGCCGGAACGCTGCCGATCCTGCCGAGGGTCAGGTCGGGGCTTCTGTTCGAGTAGTTGATGGGCGGCGGTTCGCTGGGCGGGATGTGCCCGCCGATCAATTCCACTGTCCCGCCTCCGCCTGTGGCGTTGCCCATGGAAGAACCGCCGCCAACCGTGGAGACCCCTCCGCCGCCCATTGTGGAGCCGGTCACGCCTCCGCCGGTGCTGCCGCCTGTTGTGCCGACCGTCCCGCCGCCGCCTGAAATATTGGTTATGCCTCCGCCGCCGGCCACGATGGAAGCTCCGCCTCCGGCGGCCACAGTGGTTGCGCCCGCTCCCACGGCCGAGGCCGAACCTCCGCCGCTTACCGCAAGGGACGCTTCTCCGGTTCCTGCGGCGCCTCCGCCGCTGACCGAGCCTCCGCCGGGAGAAGCCGTTGCTCCTCCGCCGATGGAGACAACTCCTCCCCCGCCTCCGCCGCCGGAAACCGGGCCTCCGCCGGCCATCTCAAGGGGTGGAAAGCTGCCGCCGATGTTGGCGGCGATGGGAACCTGGGCTTGAGACGTATCAATGGGCACGTGTCCGCCGGGCACGTAATGGCCCTTGCCGAGTTCGATGGGCACGTGTCCGCCGGGTACGTAGTGGCCCTTGCCAAGCTCGATGGGAACCCGTCCGCCGGGTTCGATGGGGATTCGGGCCGGGGTGGTGTCGATGGGCACGTGTCCGGGAGCGCCGGTGACAACCCGACCGGCTTCCCCGGCCATGAAGTGGCCCGCCGGACCCGCAGTCGTCTGGCCGGGCATCCCGGCCAGGATGTTGTCAGTCAATCCGAAATAGGACATGGACCGTTCTCCCGACGCGCACGTTTCAGGCCGGATTCAAAATTCCGGCTTCAAGCACAGTAAACGCCTGAAAGGGTCTGATGTCAAGGGCCGGGAGGCTGAAAGCTACCCGCCCGGAAGCGGTTCGGTCTCAGCCTTTTCCTTGGTCATCTTCTTCAGGGCTTCCTCGGGCAGTTCCTCCACGTAGGGTTGCCCGGCCTTTTCGGTCAGAGGACCATCTGCGCCAAGCGCCTTTGGTTCCATATCCTGGTCCGTCGCTTCCGCAGGCGCAACCGGGGCTTCCTCGACGGCTGCGGGATCATGTTTCACCGCGGCCTGATGGTCCGCCGTGGAGCCGTTCTGGCCTTTGAACTCCTCGTCGATGCGGCTGGTGATCCTGGGCCAGGCGACCTTGGCGATCCTCACTCCCCATTCCTGGGCAACTTTGTCGTTGGCCCTGCTCAGCTTGGAATCAAGGCTCACGAATTTCTGCATGATGGGGTTTTTGAAGGCCTCCAGCAGAAAATCCACCTCGTCCTCGTTCAGGTGTTTTCCGTACTCCGCAGCCAGGGTCTCCAGGAAGAAATCCTTGGTTCTGTCCGACTGGCGTCGGAACTCCTCGTTCATGACCATGTGCGCCCGTGCCGGGGCGTCCGGATTGGCGGTCTTCAGGTATTCGAAAAACCTGTCGCTCAGCTGGCCTGCGATGTCGCGAACAGGCCGGTCCGCGCCGGAAAGCTTGATGATCCTGATCAGGTCCGACTGGCTCGCCGGTCCCGGCTCGTCCTCGGCAAAGGCCGGAACCGAACAGAGAACAAAGGCTGACGCAAGCGCCAATACGATCTTTATGGAACTCATAATATCCCCTTGGTGAGTTTCAAGGCAAATACGTTAGTTTTCCGGTCCGGGCAAGTTGCCTGTCAACGGGTTATTATCCTCCTTTTTCATCCCTGCCGCCTGCCTCTTTTCCGCCCCTCCCGGAACAGGGGATATAATCCCGGCATTACAAAGATAAGGAGGTCTGCAATGGGCGGAGGTTTCGGAATTATTGCCCCTTTGGTGGGATTGCTGGTGGACAGTGTCGGAGGCTCGAATCGCAAGAGTGATTCATCGGCAAGGAACGCGGCTGCGGCCAGACAGGAGGCCGTTGAGGCCGAGTCCCGGCGCAGGGCGGCCGAGGAACGAAGAAAAAGGCATGAAAACGCCGAAACCGCCCGGCAAAGGGATAAGGCGCGTCTGCAAAAGATGCAGAGCGGCGCGGGGACCTTGGCCACGGGCGGCGCGGGCCTTTTGGGCGCTGTCGATGTGGGACGCGCCGAACTCAAGGGGAAGCTTGGACAATGAATCAGAACATTGATCTCGCGGAAAGGGTGCTGGCCCGGCTCAGGGGGCTGGAAGAGGTTCGCCGTCCCTGGATGTCCCTGTGGCGTGAATTGACGGAATACGTTTTGCCGCGAAAGGTCTCCGGCGGGACGCGCGAGGGCGGCACCAGGCCGGGACAGGCCGGGGACGGCCGCATTTTCGACTCCACGCCGCCCCATGCCCTGGAACTGCTGGCCTCGGCCCTTGGCGGACTGCTCACGGATTCGGCCCTGCCCTGGTTCGAACTCCGGGCCGGGACCGGAACCCCGGACGCAAACGGCGATCTGGCCTGTTTTCTGGAGGAGTGCCGCGAACGCATGATGGCGGCCTTCAACTCCGAGGACACGGGTTTTCAGGCCTATGTGCACGAACTTTATCTGGACGTGGCCCTGTTGGGCACGGCGGTGATGTATGTGGAGGCGGACCGCGAAGCCGTAGTGCGTTTTTCCACCCGGCCCCTTGGTGAGGTTTTCATAGCCGAGTCGGTGCGCGGGCGGGTGGACACGGTTTTCAGGCGCTACGAACTGACGGTCCGGCAGGCCTGGCAGGAGTGGGGAGAGGCCTGCCCGGAACATATCCGGGCCAAGCTGGAGCAGAACCCGGAAGACAAGGTGGAGATACTGCATGCGGTGTTTCCACGCGCGGACCGCGATCCGGCGGGCCTGGGCAACGCCAATTTTCCCTATGCCAGCGTGTACATGGAAACCGGTTCGCGCACCCTGCTCGAGGAATCGGGCTACCTGGAATTTCCCTACATGGTCCCCCGCTGGTCCAAGAGCGCGGGGGAGATTTACGGCCGCGGGCCCGGGTTGACGGCCCTGTCCGACACCAGGGTGTTGAACGCCATGAGCAAAACCGCGCTCATGGCCGCCGAGAAAATGGCCGACCCGCCGCTCATGGTGCCGGACGACGGCTTTCTCGGTCCCGTGCATACCTCGCCGGGCGGCCTTTCATACTACCGCGCCGGAAGCCAGGACCGCATCGAACCCTTGGCCGTGAACGTGGATTTGGGAGCGGTGGAGGCCATGATGCAGGGCCGCCGCGATTCGGTGCGCCGCATCTTCCTCAATGAGCAGCTGGAACCGACCGGTGGACAGGCCGTGAGCGCCACCGAGGCCCTGATACGACAGGCCGAGAAAATGCGCGTGCTCGGCCCTGTGCTGGGCCGCATGCAGGCCGAGTTTCTGGGGCCGCTGGTCCGGCGGGTTTTCAATGTCATGCTCCGGGCCGGGGAACTGCCCCGGTTTCCGCCCGGCGTGACTCCCGAGATGGTCAGGATCGAGTGCGTCTCGCCCTTGGCCAGGGCCAGGAGACAGCAGGAGGCCCAATCCCTTTCCAGGACCATGGAATATCTGGCCCCGTTGGTGGGACAGGGCGACCCCTACATGCTTTTGGACAACTTTCAGATGGACCGCGTGGCCCGGCATTCAGCGGAGCTATTCGGAGCCCCGGCCGACTACCTGCGGCCAAAGGAAGAGGTCGAGACGCTACGGCTGAAGCGCCGGCAGATACTGGGGCAAGAGCCGCCCGAAGGAGTGGGGGCGTGATGTGCCTGAAGAGGTTTGTCGAAAAATGTTCAAAGGGCAATTATGCGGCTTTTCTGGAGGCCCTTGGGGCGCGGGAGTCCGGAGGAGACTACCGGGCCGTGAACAACTTCGGTTTTCTGGGCAAGTACCAGATGGGACGAGCCGCCCTGGTGGACGCGGGCTGTTGCGACGGGCAGGGACGCTGGATTGGCAGGGACGGCGTGCTCAGCCTTGAGGATTTTTTGTCCAGCCCAAAGGCCCAGGAAAAGGCCTGCCGCCGCTTCAAGAAACGGCAGTGGCGGCAGATCAGGGCATTGGGCCTGCACCTGTTCGCCGGGTCGACCATCGCCGGCATCGATTTGACCGCATCCGGCCTTCTGGCCGGGGCGCACCTTGTGGGACCGGGAGGGTTGAAGCGCTTTCTGGATTCGGGTGGGGCGGACGACGCGGTCGACGGCTACGGCACCAGGGTTTCGGAATACCTGCGCCGCTTTTCCGGCTATGCAACGCCTTTCGAGAACCAGTCCCCGGAGGAAAAATGAAAGACCCCCTAAGCCTGCACCAGGCCTACAAACGGCTTTTCGATTCCAGGGACGGCCGGGCCGTCATGGAAGACCTCAAGCGGCGCGGTTTCTACCGAACCCCCCTGTTCTCCACGGAGTCGGGCCGCACGCAGTTCAACGAGGGGCGCAGGTCCATGCTCCTGCATGTCCTGTACATGACCGATCCGGACAATTTCGTCCGGCCTCAGGGACTTGAAGCCGGGCTGGAGACTTAGTTCGGAAGACACGCAACCAACAACAGCAAAGGAGTTTGAAATGGAAAACAAAACCAGCCTGCTGTCCCGAAGCGGACAGGACGGCTCCGGCAAAAGGGTGGAGCTCAAACCGGGGGATTGGCGTCTGACCCTGCCTGCGGAGTGGACGGTGATGCACCGCGACAGGGACGGTTCGGAAATGGAGATTCCCCTCAGGGAACATCCGGCTTTGGGCAAATACGGCAGCAAGAATGAGGCCGTGAAGGCCCTTGTCCATGCCCAGAAATTGATCGGCAAGGGGCCGGACGACCTGGAGGGCTGGATCAAGGTGCCCGGCGAGAAGGACGGCCCGGATCGCTGGGAGGCCTTGTTCTCGGCCTTGGGCAGGCCTGAATCCGCTGACGGCTACGAGCTGCCGGAGTTCGAGCTTCCCGAGGGGTTCGACCTGGACACGAGCCTGAGCGACGACTTCAGGCGCAAGGGCTTTGAACTGGGCCTTACCCCGCAGCAGGTTCAGGGACTTTATCAGTGGTTTCTGCCCTTGAACGTCGAGGCCATGCTGCGCATGCGGCAGGAGGAGACCGAAGGTCTCGACAAGCACAGGAACGGCGAGCTGGAGCGGCTGCGCAGGGAACACGGCGGAGGCATGGCCGGGATACTGGACCGCGCGAGGCAGGCCGTGCTGGCCCTGGGCGGCGAAGGCCTGCTTGAGGCCCTGGACCGTTCCGGCGCTGGAGATCGCGCCGAGGTCATCAACGCCTTTGCCAAGGTCGCGCCGCTGATCCTGGAGGGCCGCTTCAAGGGCGGCGGAGCGGACGACGGCCCGGGCATGACCAAGGCCAGGCTCAGGGAGATGATGCGCGATCCGCGCTACCTTGATCCGGTGCGCCGCGATCCCGATTTCGTGGCTCAGGTCACCAGGGGTTTCGAAACCCTTTTCCCCGGCGAATACGCCCAGGAAAGCCGGGGCTGATGATATTTCCGGCCCGCGTCCGGGCGGCAGCCCCTTCGGGGACACCCTCCCCGTCCGGACGGGACACCCTTGCGGCTGAGGTTTTGTCAAAGCATTCAACAGGAGGGTAATCCGCAAATGTCTACAACTATCTCCAACGCATTCGTCACCCAGTATCTGGCTGAGGTGCACGAGGCGTATCAGCAGCGCGGCTCAAAGCTGCGCAACACTGTTCGCCTCAAGACCGGCGTGGTCGGTTCCACGGCGGTTTTCCAGAAAAACGGCAAGGGCGCGGCAGGCAAGAAGACCCGCCACGGCAACGTGCCGCTGATGAACGTTTCCCACTCCACGGTGTCGGCCACCCTTGAGGACTGGTACGGCGCGGACTACGTGGACAAGCTGGACGAACTGAAAACCAACATCGACGAACGGCTGGTGACGGCCAATGCCGGGGCCTGGGCCCTGGGCCGCAAGATCGACAACCTGATCATCGCCAAGATGGACACAACGGCCAATGTCGTGGCCGAAGGATCGGCCGGTCTGACCAAGGCCAAGATTCTGGAGGGTTTCCAGATGCTCAACGCCGGAGACGTGCCCGACGACGGCCAGAGGTTCGCCGTGGTCGGACCCCATCAGTGGAACGAGCTTCTGGACATCTCGGAGTTCAAGTCCGCCGACTACGCAGGCCATCTCTATCCCTGGCTCAAGGGCACGGAATCAAGGGTCTGGCTGGGCATCACCTGGCTCTTCCACACCGGACTTCCCATTTCCAGCGGCACGCGCAAGTGCTTCATGTACCACAAGAATTCCGTGGGCTTGGCCGAGGGGCAGGAGCTCAAGGCCTTTGTGGACTGGGTTCCGGAAAAGGCTGCCCATCTCGTGGATCACATGATCAGCGCGGGCGCCGCGCTCATCGACGCTGATGGCGTGGTGGAAATCCAGTGCGACGATGACGCGGCCATGGCCTAGCGCGCGAACAACAGAGAAGGAGTACTAAATGGCATATGACGACAGCAAAATGAGGCTGGTGGGCGGCGTGCCGGGCCAGCAGCTCTTCCTGTACCGCTCTGCGGACGCCAAGGCCACGGTAATGGCCTCCGGCTATTTCAACGACGCGGTGGTCGAGTACAATCTTTCGGCCGGGGACGTTGTGGTCGCGGTCTGCGGAGAGGCCGGGTCCGAGAGCGTGGTCGCTCTTGTGGCCAAGGTGGCCGCCGGGGTGGTGACCACCGAAGCCGAGGCCGCAACCTAGGCGGAGCGGTCTAAATCCCAACAAACGTGCCGGGCATTTGCCCGGCATTTTTTTTGGGCATGCAAATTAATAAAAAGTCTGTTACTGAAATACCAATTTTCCGAGTCGGTTGTTGCTTGGTCCGAGCAGATACTGTGGATAGATACATTATAATATGACATGGGAGGGGTGATGGCCCGGGATTACTTAATCAAACTGGTATTGGTGCTTGTCGTTGCGGCCTGTCTGGGGCTGTCCGCCTGCGGGGGCGGGGAAGAGGACGACAAGCTGGTCAGCGGCGAGATCATTGGCGGCACTCTGGTCGAAGGCACCTTGACAGAGGCGACCTTGGACGATGGAAGGGAGATCAAGGGACCCTACGTGAGCACGGTGCCCGGCAGCGGGTATCTGGTCAGCGGCACCATGGTCAACGGAGTGCTCATCAAGGGCGAATTTGGAGAAAAGCCTTCGGACGCGGCTGGAGATGAAGAGGGCGCGGAGGAGGCGGTTGAAGGCAAGGAACAGCCCAAGAAGGCCGAGGCCAAGAAACCCGCGCCGGAAAAGTCCGCCGAGGCCCCCAAGAAACCCAAGATGCCCACGGTCTCAGCCGAATCCCTGCTGGACACCTACTCCAAGTATGAGGGCAAGGTGATCAAGGTCAAGGGCACGGTCTGGAAGATTATGACCAAGCAGGAGATAGAGCAGACCCACCGGTACAAATATCCCGAGGCCGTACAGCATCCCACAAAGAAAAACTTCTTTCTTGTTGATGTGGAAAGGCCCTATGTGACCCTCAAGGCCGGAAGTCTTTTCACCGGGGTGCAGTGCTTTTTCGACAAGAAGTTCATTCCCCAGCTGGACAAACTGGCCGAGTCCAGGGATTTGAAGGAGAAGGAGATAACCATCGTGGGCAAGGTCACGGGCAAATTCAAGAACGTGTTTGTCGAGGATTGCCGCCTGAACTGATCCTTGGCCGATGAAAAACACAATCCCCTGTGGGCGGGCTGGATGCCTGTCAACAGGGGATTTCTGCGTTTTAAGGCCTCTTGTGCATTCCGTTTTTTCTCCATGCCCGGAATCGGGGCTATAATGGATGTTCACGGCTTCGGGGCTTTCCCGCGCCTAAACCTTGAGCATCGGGAGGAAAGATGGCCACCAGTGTTATAGAGATTTGCAACAATGCGCTTTTGGATCTGGGTGAGGAGACAATCGCCTCGCTGACCGACGGATCAAAGGCCGCGCGCCTCTGCAACCAGCGCTGGCCTTCGGTGCGCGACGCGGTGCTGCGCGCCCATCCCTGGAACTGCTGCGCGGCCCAGGCCGAGTTGGCCGGCCTTTCCGCCGCTCCGGTCTGGAAATGGGGAAAGGCCTATGTCCTGCCTTCGGACCTGCTGCGGGTGGTGGAGGTTGTCGATCAGGGCGGGACAAGGGTTTCCGACTGGGAGACCCAGGGCCGCATGATTCTCTGCGACCGGGAGCCGCCCCTGTACATATCCTACGTCAGACGTGAAACAGACCCCCAGAAGTATGACGCCCTGCTGGGCGAGGCCCTGGCCGCCCGGCTTTCGGCAGCCCTGGCCTATCCTCTTTCGGGTTCCACCGCCCTTGGCCAATCCTTTTGGAACGCCTATCGGGAGAAGCTGGCCGAGGCCAGGGGGGTGGACGCCAGGGAGGGGACACCCGCGAACATCGGCCCGACTTCCTGGATAGGGGCGAAATTCGGGGGCTGAACGGGAAAGGCCGGGGACAAATCATGCCCCCGGCCCTTTTGCTTGATTTAACTCGGCGTCTAATTGACGTCGGGACCGTACATTAGGTCCTTTTTCATGCTGTAGGTCCAGGGAAGGCCCTCGTTGCGCCAGCTGCCGCCAGTCCGCTGCCCGTAAGTTGGGCTGCCCTTTTCCTTGTCCTTGCCGCCTTCGAAGCCGCCCATGAGGTTGAAGACCTTGGCTTCGTCGAATCCGGCCTTGATGGCCTCGTTGCATGCGGTGCAGCTTCTGTTGCCGCTGCGGCAGAGGATGATCAGGGTGTCGGTGGCCGGATTGAATTTGGCCAGGAGTTCCTTGGCGAAATCAGGATTGTCCACCTCGGTGTAGCCCTTTTCGCCTACCTTGCCGGACCAGAAGCGGACGGGAATGTTGTAGGAACCTTCAATGTGGCCCACGAGCTGGTATTCCGGCTGGGTCCTGCAGTCCACGAGAAAGGTGTGTTCGGGGTCCTTTTTGATCATCTCGAAAGCCTGCGTGGGCGTGACGTCGCCTCCGAGGTGCTCCTTGTTGGCCTTGTAGCCGAACCCGGCAAAGGCAACCGTGGTCGCCAATAAAACCAGCGCGGCCGTAAGGGCCAGGACAGTCTTAAACCTTCTCATTTGCGAATACCTCCTATTTCTTGGACGGTTATTTCATCAGCCGCTGCATTGGCGCGGCATATTCCCTTGCTATTTATCGGTTTTGGCTTCCGGAATCTGTTTCGGAATCCGTGAGTCCGGAACCAGGACCGCTTTGTTGCCTTCCATTTCCCATTTTTCAAGGTCGTCCGCCGTGAGGAACAGCTTCTTGTTGCCGTGGCAGTTGTTGCACTTCTTGTTTTGCGGGGTCAGGCGCAGGATGTTGTGCGGGGTGTCCATCTTCCATGTGGGCAAGGCGGAGAAGTCCTCTAGCGCGCATTTGGAATAGAACTCGAAGACTTGGGGGTTGGTGGGCGGATGCCTGAGAACCACGAAGTCGTAAGGCCGCTCCTTGGTCTTGTCGGTGTTCAGGCCGATCTTGAACATGAACTTTGTTTTTTCGCACTTGAAGTAGGGCAGCCCGTCCTTGTCCGTGCCCGTGTGGCAGGAGAAGCAGTTCTTGGTGGGCTGGGAATGGCAGACCTGGCAGGCCACCTTGTCCCTGTGCAGGGCATGGGCCTTGGTCTGCGGCTCTTTTGAAACCACTTCCTCATGACAGGCGGGACATCCGGGCCTTTCCGGCAGTTGATACCTGTTGCCCACGCCATCGGCCGCCGCATGCATCTCAAGCCCGGTATGGCAGTCCAGGCATTCCATCTCTCCGGAATCGTAGTGCACGTCCGCTTCCTGGTCCTCTCCGGCCCCGGTGTAGTCGCCGTGCACCCTGCCGCCGTGGCAGCTGGCGCAGGTGGTGTCCATGGGCGGGTTCTTCTTGAACATGTGGCCGCCGAGAAAACCGCCCTCCACATAGTCGGGCCTGCTCACGTGGCATTGTCCGCAGCTGGAATGGCAGGTGTTGCAATGCCTGTCCATCGCGTTTTTCAGCTTGCCGGGGTCCCTGACGCATTTTCCGGCCCTGGTCAGGATGGTCTTTTCAAAGGGCGCCAATGTGTAGTGCAGGCTTTTCACGGCGGAATCCACGGTTTCCTGATGGCATTCTCCGCAGACCTTCGAGGGGTCCGGAAAGGTCGGGTCGCGGACAATTCCCTCGTGCGCGGTCTGCCAGTTGGGGTCTGCCGGGTTGCCCCCGTGGCATTTTTCGCAGGCTATTTGGCCGTGCGTTGTTTCGAGAAAGGCGGGCTTGACGTAAATTTTTTCGTACAGCTCCAACTGAGCCAGCGGACCGCCTCAGCCTTCGCCCGCAGTTTCGGACGACTTGAGTTTGGGCTTCAGTTTTTCGACTTCCCAGGTCAGTTTGATGAGCGGCTTGATCTGAGTGTGGCAGATTACGCACTGGCTTGTGGCGGCGTCGGCCTTGGCGGCTGGCGGAGACAGAAGAAGTGCGGAAACGATGATACCGATGGCGATGACGAATTTCGGCGTTCCGCGTGAATCTTTCAAGAGACGATTCCTCCTTGTTGCCTGTCGGGTGTCGGCCCGAAGGCTTGGTTTGAGCTAAATTATACTGTTAAGATATGATTACTCCGTTTATGTTTAAAGACAGGTGTACTTAATTTAATGCAATCCATACTTGTCTGGTGTACATTGATTGATTTTCATGCACTTTTTACAATGGTTTTACGTCTGGTTAATAAGCATACAACAGCAGTTTTTGTCAACATCATTAGGTGAAAAACTTCAAAAACACCAACACTTGCAGTGGAACAAGCGTTTCACTGCAAGTGTTGAATCACCGGGCGAGTCCTGCGTTGGGTATGCTTTAGGGAAGGAGCGCCGCAGCCCTGAGCGGAGAGCCGTCCCCGTTTTCCAGCTTCAGGGGCAGACATAGGAAGGTGAACCCTTGGGCGGGTAGTTTGCCAAGGTGCGTGAGGTTTTCGATGATGAGGCAGCCGCGCTCGAGAAGTTCGTGATGGGCAGGCAGGCCGGGAGCGTCCAGGGGGTCCGGGGAGATGGTGTCCAGGCCCAGACCCATGATGCCTGTTTCTGCCAGCCAGCGGGCCGCTTCCGGGTTGATCGCCGGGTAGGCCTGGAGGTATTCGTCCCGGCCCCAGAATTTACTCCAGCCGGTTTGGATGAGGACGAATTTCGAGTCGGAAATCAGTCCTGAATGCGGCTTCAGGTCATTCACTTCAATATTTCGTCCACGCACTTGGGTCATGTCCAGGACGCAGCCCTTCCCTGCGAAACGGTCGAGGTCCATCCCCTCCAGGGTTTCGCCGTGGGGCAACAGGTGGGCGGGCGCGTCCAGGTGGGTTCCTGTGTGGCTCCAGAGGTGCATGTCCGTTTCCAGATAGCCGTCTCGCAAAATATCGGAGCAGGCCTTGAAAACCGGGGGCATGGTGCCGGGGTAGACCGGCATGCCCGAATGAAGAGTGTGGCTCAGGTCGACGGCCTTCATGTCAGTTCCAGTATTTCGGCCTTGAATTGCGGGTATTCCCCGACAAGACCGGCCCTGTCTCCGTGTTCGTAATCCGTGAACTCGAAGCCGGGAGCCACGGTGCAGCCCATGAGGGCGAACTTTCCTCCGGGCAGGAGCCTGCCGCCCTGCCAGACCCCGTTGGGAACGACGACCTGCGGACGCTGGCCCGAAGCGAGGTCCGCGCCGATGATGGTGGTTGTTCCTTTTCCTTCCGGGGTCAGTTGGAGCATCTCCACCGGGTCGCCCAGATAAAAGTGAAATATCTCGTCGCTCTTGACCCTGTGCAGGGCCGAGAAAGTGTCCGGAGTCAGCAGATAATAGATGGCTGTCGCGTGCCTGCGTTTTGAGCCGTACCGACTGTGCAAGGCGTCGGAGTGCACATGTTCGGGGCTGCGGTAGGTCTCCGAGTAATATCCGCCCTCCTGGGGCAGCGGCTCAAGGCCCAGCAGTTCGATGATCTCTCTGGCTGTCATCTTTCCTTCCTTTTTTCTGAAGATTTTCATTCCGGCCAGCCCTTGTCAACAGGGGATTTGCGGCAATCGACCTGCCCTTCTCATTGCCGAAGCGTCCAGAGCCCAAAACCGGGATATAATTGGCGGAAAACAAATCCCTACCGGAGGAATTATGAGCATAGCCACACCGGCCCTGACCAATTTTACAGCCGGAGAGATCAGCCCCCGCCTTGACGGGCGGGTGGACGTTTCCAAGTATTTCAACGGTTGCCGCAGACTGGAGAATTTTCACGTCCATCCCCACGGCGGGGCGACCCGCAGGTCCGGATTCAGGTTTGTGGCCTTGAGCGGCGACCAGCAGGGCGCGAGCCTGCTGGTGCCCTTCGAGTTCAACGCCCAGCAGACCTACATCCTTGAATTCGGCCAAGGCGCCTCCGGCGGGTACATGCGGGTCTTCAAGGATCAGGGGCGGGTTTTGTCGGAAGGCGAAGCCTACGAGATATCCACGCCCTATGGCCGCGACGATCTGGAAAGGCTCAAGTACGTGCAGTCCAACGACACTATGATAATCGTTCATCCCGATCATGCGCCCATGAAGCTGACCCGAACGGGCCACACGGCCTGGACCTTGTCGGCCATAGAGTTCATTGGAGCGCCGGACAACTGGCGCGAGGGCAATTATCCCTCGGCGGTCTGTTTTTACGAGGAGAGGCTTGTTCTGGCGGCCACCCCGGACAAGCCCAACACCATCTGGCTGTCCAGAAGCGGCGATTATTTCGACATGCGCCTGAACACCAGGGAGGTTCCGCTGGAAAACTGGCGCGATCTGCGCATCGTGGACCACAACAACGACAACCGGGTGGACGGCAGGTTCAATGACAAGTTCATCCTCTTGGACGGGGACCGCTTCAAGAACGGGTCGGTTGTCCTGGGCGAGAATCAGGCGGGGCAGGAACGGTTCTACCGTTACAAGGGGGCGCAGGAAATTTCGGCCTGGGGCGCGGACGTGACGGTGTTTTTCAATCAGCCGCCTACCGCAGTGCAGGTTGAGGTCATCCATTCGGCGGCGGGGACGCTGAATGGTGATTTTTGGGAGGAACTGGAGGTCGGGGTGCGCATGGACAACCCGGAAGGGGATTCGCCCCTTGACGACGACGCCATCGAGATAACCTTGTCGGCGGCCCAGGCCAACGCCATCGAATTCCTGGTGCCCAAGGGCAAGCTCTGGGTGGGCACCATCGGCGGGGAGTGGACCGTGGGGGGCGCCAGCGTCAACGAGCCCATCACGCCGTCCAGCGTCAAGGCCTCCAAGGAAGGCACCTCCGGGGCATCACGGGCCCTGCCCCAGGCAGTGGGCCCGGCGACCCTCTATATTCAGCGGGCCGGAAAGAAGATTCGCGAGATGGCCTATCGGTTGGACTCCAACGCATTCGTTTCCCAGGACCTGACAATCTTGTCCGAACACATCACCGGGGAGGGGATAACCGCATTGGCCTACGCCCAGGAGCCCGACTCGGTTCTCTACTGCCTGCGCATGGACGGGCAGCTGGCCGCCCTGACCTACCAGCGGGACCAGGACGTGCTGGCCTGGAGCAGAATGAGCACCAAGGGAAAGGTGGAGTCCATTGCCTGCATTTACAACGACCAAGCCATGCGCGACGAGCTGTGGGTTTCTGTATTACGAAACGTAAACGGAAACGATGTCAGGTATGTGGAGTTCCTGGAGGCGGGCTTTGCGGGCATTCTGGAGAATGGTTTCTTTGTGGACAGCGGCCTTACATATGAGGGTGAACCCGTTTCGGCCGTTTCCGGTTTGGAACATCTGGCCGGGGAGGATGTGGACGTGTTGGCCGATGGAGCCGTCCAGGCGCGCAAGACAGTGGATGAGCTTGGAGAAATCACGCTGGACCGCCCCGCATCCGTGGTTCATGTGGGCCTGCCGTACAGTTCGGTGCTTCAGCCCATGCGCCTGGAGGCCGGTTCCTCAAGGGGCACGGCCCAGACCAAGATCAAGCGCATAACCCAGGTGGCGGTAAGGTTTCACCAGACCTTGGGCGGCAAGGCCGGACCTTCGGAAGAATCTTTGGAAACGGTCCACTTCCGCACTTCTTCCGCGGCCATGGACAGCCCGCCGGACCTGTTCAGCGGAGACAAGCGCATCAAGTTCCCCTCGGGTTGGAACCGCGACGGGGTGCTGACCGTGGTTCAGGATCAGCCCTTGCCCATGACCGTTTTGATGATCGTTCCCCAGGTGGTGGTCAATGAATAGTCTAAGTATCGGTAAGTTTATTGTTTTATATCATACTGAAATAAAATAAACTGAGACCGACGATTTATATTTTTTGCTCCACTTCTGAAAAGCAGGGGATGCACAGGTCGCGGCCTGCGAAACGGCGGATTCTCGACTCCATGACCCGTTCTCCGCATTCAGCGCATACAAGGCTTTGCAAAATGGCGGCCCGCTTGGGGGCTGGTTCCCGAGGCTCGCCGATGTCGTATATCCTGTCCATGTCCTGGTCCATTATGTAGTCGTGTACAGCGTGGTACAGGCGATTTTGTTCCGCTTTTTCCTCGGCGGAGATTTTGCCCTGGGCGGACAGTTTCTGCAATTCAAGGAACCTGTCGCGGTCCGGTCCGAATCCGGTTTGCCTGAAGAGCATGCGCACGGCCTTGCCGTCATGGCGGCGGTAAAAGCTGAAGGCGAGTTTGCCGTAATCGCGCTTGACGAGATTGCCCTTGCCAAGAGTGCAGCCGGTCAGAAACTGGATGGCGTCCACCCCGCACATGTCGGTCTCGCAGACCGCCACGATGTCTTCGTCCCCGTCATGTCCGATGACGTCCAGGCAGTGTTCCGCAGCCCGGATGCCTATGGCCAGCCCCGGACAGACGTGGCCGTGGAAATCTTCAACCATTTTTATGAGCGTGTAATCAATAGCGCATTTCATTGGTGACTCCTCAGGCCCTGGGCATGACCACAGGGCAGCCGTTGTTTCTTATTATTTCCACCGGAACCCCGTAGACCGCCTCGATGACTTCGGGCGTGGCGACCTCCCTGCCGCCCGCCGCGTATACCGAGCCGTCCTTTAGAAAAACGTATTTGTCCGCGTATCTGAAGGCCGTGTTCAGGTCGTGCATGGTCATGACCGCCGAGACCTCGTGTTCGTTCACCACCTGTCTGATGATGTTCAGGATGTCGATCTGGTTCTTCATGTCCAGGCTGGAGGTGGGTTCGTCAAAGAGCAGGACCTTCGGTTCCTGGACCAGGGCCCTGGCGATGCTTATTTTCTGGACCTCGCCGCCGCTCATCTGGTCCACGTAGCGCAGGGCCAGGGGTTCGAGGCTCAGCCTCTTGATGGCCCCGTCCACGACTTTCAGGTCGCGTTCCGAGACCTTCCACCTGATGTGCGGCCTGCGGCCCATGAGTATGGCGTCAAAGGCCGTGACCCTGCCTGCTTCGCTTTTCTGCGGCACGTAGCCGAACCTTCTGGCCACCTGCATCAGGCTTAGGCTGCAGACGTTTTCCTCGTCCACCATCACCGAGCCGGACGCGGGCTTGAGGATGGCGTTCATGCATTTCAAAAGGGTGGTCTTGCCCACCCCGTTGGGACCGAGCACGGCCAGGATGTCGCCCTTTTTTACCTCGAAATCCACGCCGCTCAGGACGCTTCTGCTTTTGTAGTCGAAATCCACGCCGTTTACCGTGAGTCTCATCGTCTGTACCCCGTGACCAGGAGATAAATGAAGACGGGCGCTCCCATAAAGGCCGTGAGCACGGCCACGGGCAGCACGTGCGGAGCCAGCATGAGCCGGGCCGCAGTGTCCGAGGCCAGCAGGAGCAGCCCTCCCGCCACGCAGGTGCCGGGCATCAGAAAGCGGTGGTCCCCGCCGATGAGCCTGCGCACCATGTGCGGGCAGACCAGGCCCACGAAACCGATGATGCCCAGAAAGGCCACTGCCGTGGCCGTGACCAGGGAGGCCACGAGCATCCCCCAGAGCCTGACCCTTTCAACCCTTACGCCCAGCCCCTTGGCCGTCTCGTCTCCGGCGTCGATGGCGTTGTAGTTCCAGCGGTTGAGGATGAAGAAGATTATGGACGCCATGGTGACGGCCGAGATTATGCCCAGTTCGGTCCAGCTGGCCCGGCCCACGTCCCCGAAGGTCCAGAAGACCATTGCCGCCAGCTGCACGTCGTCGGCAAAGTATTGCAGGAACATTGTCCCGGCCGTGAACAGGGCGCCCAGGGCCACGCCCGTGAGGACCATGACTTCGGGGGATGCGCCCTTGATGCGCGAGATGGCGATGATCACCGCCGTGGCCATGAGGCAGAAGACAAAGGCCATTGCCGTTGTGGCGTAGGGGTTGTCGATGGTCACGGCGTCCATGCCTGCGCTGCTCATGGCCCCTGTGCCCACGATCATGACCGAGAGGGCCGCGCCAAAGGCCGCCGCATGGGAGATGCCAAGGGTGAAGGGCGATCCAAGTGGGTTGCGCAGAATGGACTGCATGGCCGCTCCGGACACGGCCAGGCCGACCCCGGCCATTATGGCGGTCAGGGCCTGGGGCAACCGGATGTTCCAGATTATGAGATCCCAGCGCTTGGAAACGGTTTCCCCGGTAATGGTGCGCAAGGTCTCGGCCAGGGGGATGTTCACCGCGCCAAGGGACACGGAGGTGATGAGCAGGATCAGGAGCAGTATTGTTCCGCCTGCGATGAGCCCGGTTTTCCGGGCCACATAGCGGTTGTACTCCTCGGGTATGGCTCCGTGATGAAAGTGGGACATGGCAACCCGTCTATTCCGAAAGGTCGATTTTCTTGAAGGCCATGCTGCCGAAGGACTTGTTCATGTCCTGGAACACGGGTTTGCCCACCAGAAACGAATATATCTCATCGGCCTTTTTCACCGGATCGATGTCATCGAATCGTTTTGGGTGGAGGATGCGTCCCACGAAGTAGGCGTCGGCCAGGATGGAGCCGAAGTTCACGCTGTACCAGTTGTAGGGCAGCACACCGTAGACCTCGCCCTGTTTCACGGCTTTCAACTGCCGGTAGGCGGGATCGTTTTTCAGTTCCCAGTAGCCGCTGGCCTTGCCCTGGAGCTGGAGGGTGGAAAGGTCGAGAAAAAGGATGTCCGGATTCCATTCCACGATTTTTTCCTTGGCCACGTCCGCATGCCTGCCTTTGCCTGCGGCTTGGGGGTCGCTCGCGACATTCTTGGCCGCAGTATAGCGAAAGGGGGGATAATCCGGCTGCGTGGATTGGAACCCGTGAGGACCCTTATGGGCGATGCCGCCCACAAAACAGGTCTTTTGTTCGGCTTCGGGTATTTCGGCAACCCGGTCCTGCAGGTCCTTGATGGAGTTCTCGAAAAAGGCCACCACCTCCTCGGCCCGCTCCTCCTTGCCCAGGGCCTTGCCCATGATGCGCAGGGATGCGAACATGTCCGCCTTGTGCTTGCCCATGTCTCCGTAGTTCAGGACCACCACCGGGATGCCTGTTTTCGCTTCAAGCTCAACCGGGTCGTGGCCCATCGTGGCGAAGGTCTTGAAGATGACCTGGGGCTGGGGCTCCAGGGAAATGATCAATTCCGGGTTGTCGTGGCCCCTGAATTCTCCGAAGATGGGATAATCCTTGAATTGGGGATTGGCCATGGCATAGGGCTTGGCGTCGAAGGTCTTGCGCCGCGCCTCCATGTCGTCCACGGCCACGATGCGGTCCTGGGCCTGGAGGTAGGTCAGGTAGCGCAGGCAGCCCGGACCGGAGCAGATGACCCGCTTTGAGTTGGCCGGGAGCGTGACTTGGCGGCCGAGGCCGTCGGTGACCGTGACCGTGTCGGCGGCCAGGGATGGAATGCAGGACAGGGCCAGTATCAAGGCGCACAGAATCAGGACTAATTTTTTCATTTCACGCTCCGGTCTCTGGTTGGTGATATTTTATTTATAGTTGCTCTTCGTCTGCATACTAAAAACAAATAGTGTGCATATGCGTTATAAAAATCCATAAAATGTGTCAACAAGGTCCCGCCCGCAAAATCGGTCAATGGGTATTAAAAGCCCTTTGCCCTTTCCGGCGCTTTCCGTTTTCGTCTTGCCTCGGAATCAGGGGTTATACTCTTTCATGTCGTGGACAGCGTGCGCTGCGCTGATTTGATTGATGTTGCATCGGAAAGTGCCGAATGCACAAGAATCTGAAATGTTATTTAATCGAGGCGACGATCCTGGCGGGAGGCAAGATGGCTTTTCTGAGTGCGGCCGAATTCAGGCCGGAGAACGTGCTGGAGATTGATCTACGGTCAGAATCCCGAATCGGGGTCGGGGCCATGCGGGCCGACCTTGGCCGACTCGGCAAATCCTATGCGCGAGGAGGCCCGGCCATGACCCTGCGCGAGCCTGGGGGTCAAATAGTGGCCTGCGTTGGAATCCTGTCCATGTGGCCGGGCGTGGCCGAGGCCTGGTGCCTTGCTTCGCCGCTTGCCGGGAAATGGGCGGCGGGCCTGACCAGGGCCGTGCTTTGGGAATTGCATCTGCTTGAGGAATGTCGATGCCTGCACAGGATTCAGGCCCATGTGCGGAGGGGGCGCAGGGACGCGGTTCGCTGGCTGGAATACATGGGCTTCGAGTTTGAAGGCCTGTGCCTTGAGTACGGGTCGGATCGCGAACACTATTACCGATATGCGAGGAGTTTCTGATGGAAGCAGTTTTTTCACCGTCCGCAGGGGACAGCGGTCTTGCGACCCTGCTGTCCGAGGGGCTTGGCCTGTATGGACAGATTCGAAACACTGGGGATCGCGCCCTGGCCGGAAAGCAGGCCGCCAGGGAAGCGGAGGCCAGGGCCGATCGGGCTCTGGAAAGTTCCGAGGAACAGGCGCGAATGGTCAGGGAAAGAAATCGCCGGGAGCACGATTCTTTGCTGGGAGAGCAGCGCCGACGCCGTTCCTCGCGCCTGACCCGCTGGGGCCGTTCCGGGGTGCGCATGTCCGGTTCGCCGCTTCTTGCGGCCGTCGGAAGTGCGGTTGAAGACGAGAAGGCCGGGAGCGGCCTGCTGGGAAAGGGCCGCCTGGAGGAGGAATCGGTTTTGGCTTCGGGCCGCAGGGCTGCCGACGAATACCTGGCCAGGGCTTTGGAAATCAGGCGCGCCGCGGACCGGGACGCGGTCTCCGGCTACCTGTCCGCTGCCGGCTCGCTGCTCTCCAAGGGGTCTGGCGGATACGGCAGAGGATGATTTCAGATCATTCCTCGGCCGGATAGTAGAGAGCGCTTGAACCGCCTTGCATTCGCACCAGGGCGGGACTCTTTCCCCAGCCGGCGCGGAGCTCGTCCTTGCGCCTGGAGTTGAGGTTGTCCACCAGCAGGGCAAAACAGAAGGAGATGAGCAGGCACACGAGTATGGATTTCATTTTGGACTCTCCCGAAACGGTTTGTCAGGTATTTTCGTTGACCTGGACTGAGCAAGTTCCATTCCGGGAAAAATGTGCCGCAATATGAAAAATAATTTTATTACCAGCCGAAATTTCAGGAAGTAATTGACTGGCATCCTGTCCGTGGTTATCTTTTATAAATGGAAAAAAAATCGGTTTCTGACGGTATTTTTTTCATGGCCGGACGGCTTAAGGCACATATGTCTTTGGCCTGTCTTGCTTTTTTCCTTTTTGCATGCCTTGCTGGTTTTTTGCTCATCCCGGCCCGGGGAGCGGCCCAATGGGTCGAGGCGGATTACGAAGCCTTTTTCGCGGCCTGGCTCGCGGCCAATTACCGGAATCCATTGTCCGGCCTGTCGGAATATGATTCGGAGAAGCCCCTCAAGGAAGTCTATCCACAGTTGATTCTGGTCCGTTCGCTACGTGAGAGCGTGGCCTACGAGTTATCCTGCGTCAACGCGACCTTGAGGGACCAGGGACGGTTTGAGAGCGGATTCCTTCTGGCTCCGGGGCCGGGCGGCAGACATGTGGGCGGAGTCTGGCGCTTTGCCGGGCAAATGGGTTTCGATTCAGGCCTGCTCCGCGACATGCAGTCCATCGACAAGCTGATCCATTCCAGGTGGGAGTATGAGTCCCTGAGCATCGACCCGAATCTGGAAGTCGAGGGGCTGGGCGTTTCCGGCGCATCGGCCGATTTTTCCTACTCCTTTTGACCCCTTCCCGAAAAAAACTGTCAACAGGTCAAATTCGGTCTTTTTTGACCTTTGCCTTCTCCATTGCCGTCCCTCCCCTCCGGGCCGGGGTATAATCCCGGCAACAAGGAAAAGGAGCAAGCAATGACCATAGCATCGACCATTTCAAAGGTCAGTTATGTGGGCAACGGTTCCACCGCCGCCTTCGCCATCCCCTTCTACTTCGTCAAGGACGAGGACATCGGAGTGGTTTTGCGCGGAAGCGACGGTACGGAAACGGCCCAGACCCTGACCACCGACTACACCCTTTCCGGGGCCGGGAATCCTCTTGGGGGCATCTGCACCATGACGAGCACGCCGGAATCCGGCGAGACCCTGGTGATCCATCGCGATCCGGCCATGGTCCAGGAGACCGACTACCAGGAAAACGACGCATTTCCGGCCCAGACCCATGAAAAGGCCCTGGACCTGCTGACCATGATCTGCCAGGCCCTGAGCGAGAAGCTGGACCGGGCCGTGATTTTTCAGATCACCTCTTCGGTTTCCGGCATCACCATCCAGGAGCCTGAGCCGGGCAGCATTCTCATGTGGAACGGCGCGGGGACCGGATTCGAGAACGGTCCTGACGCCACGGACATTGAAAACGCCCAGTCCAACGCATCCGTCGCGGCCCTGTCCGCGACCAGCGCCACGGACATGGCCGCCCAGGCCGAAGCATCCGCGGTCCGGGCCGAGTCCGGCGCACAGGAGGCGACCGCCGCCGCCGAGGGCCTGTCCGCCGGGCCGGAGCCGGGCAATCCGGCCCAGAACTGGCGGCTGGGCAGCGGGGCCTATCAGGACCTGGTCTTTTTGGACGGGGCCGCCGACTGGAATCCAGGCAGTCTGGCAAGCGGCGCGGGGGAAAGCCTTTCCGTGCCCGTGCCCGGGGCGCAGATTGGCGATTTCGCTTTGGTTTCGCCGCCCTGCGACATTCAGGACTGTTCCTGTTCGGCCCATGTGCGCGAACAGGGCGTGGCGGAAGTCAGGTTGGAGAACCTGACCGGCGCGGCTGTTGACATTGGTTCCGGTTCCTGGCGGGTCCGGGTGATGAAGAGAATACCCCTGGAGGTGGCGTGATGGGTGGTGAGGTGATGATCAGACCTGCGTTCAACTGGCTGGCTGTTCCCGGGGTGACGCCCCCTTTGGTCGACTTTCAACGCAACGGCGCGGCGACTTTCGTCTCGGAGCTGGGTTATGTGCGCGAGGCCCCGGCCGGGGCGCTGCGCGACGATCACCATCCCCTGAGCGGCCGATACCTGGGCAAACTCATTGAAGAGGGACGCGAAAATCTCTGCCGCCGTTCCTCGGAGTTCAACGACTCGGCCTGGGTCAAGAGCCGCAGTTCGGTGATAGGTTCGACCATCGGACCGGACGGGGTGGCCGGGTCCGGGCTGAAACTGGTGGAGGACTCCACGGCGGGCAACACCCATTACATCTATCAGAACGTGACCATAACAGCGGATACGGAACACGTTTTTTCCGTGTTCCTGAAAAAGGGGGAACGGGACTCGGCCTATGTCCAGATGTCCAGGGATGCGGACAAGTTCCATGTCCGGGCCGATCTGGACGCCGGGACCGTGGAGGAGCCCGGAACGTCCGGGGCCGCCACCGTCGGGAGCGCGAGCCTGGAGGATTTCGGCAGGGGCTGGTACAGGCTCGTCCTGACAGGAAAGATCAATTCCTCATCCACCAACATGGACTGTCGCGTGATGCTCGATAACGGCACGACCTCGGCCTATGACGGGGACGGCTCATCCGGATTCTACGTCTGGGGGGCGCAGCTGGAGGCCGGGGCCTATGCCACCTCGCACATCCCCACGGCGGACAGTTCAGTTTCACGGCCGGACGACGAGGTCTCCATCGACCTGGGCCATTTTCGATTCAACCCGGAGCAGGGGACCATGTATCTGCATTCCCATTTGCCGGCGGGTCTCGCCGGTTACCCCAACCTGCTCTATGTGAATGACGGCGGGAGCGCGGAACAACACAAGATATTCCTCAACCCCGAAGCCTCGAAGCTCTACGCCCAGACAAAAACCGGCGGGATTTCCCAGAATACGCTGGGGTCGGCTGAACTGGCCTTCCCCGCCGAGGTCAAGGCCTGCTACGCCTATGCGCAGGACGACTTCGCGGCCAGCTTTTGCGGGGCCGATCCGGTTCTCGATTCCTCGGGCGGCCTGCCGTCGGGTTTGACGTTCATGGCCCTGGGCTACAATCTGGTGCAGCGGGTCCGGCAGGTGGCCTTTTTTCCGCGCAGGCTAGGAAACGGCACGATAAAGTCCCTGACGGCATGAGGCGCGGTCCCGTTTTAATATTCTCATTGCATTAATCGCCCGCCCCCGGGTATCGTTAGCGGGAAAGTCTGCTGGAACGGTTGTTCAATTAACCGGATGGGGCGAGCATGAAGAAATCGGAATTCCATATTCCTGGAAACGGGGTTTGCTATTGGACCGGGGAAACGGAAAAGGAGTGGCTGGTCGGCATGGTCGGAACCGGCGCCGGGTTCTATTCCATTGTGGACATAATCCGGAACGAGGAGTTTCGTGAGTTCCTGCCGCCCATGCGCCTTGTGGCGGCGGCGGAGATCGGTCCGGACATGTCCCGCAAGTCCCTGCTGGAAAGGCTGGAAGTCGATATCTACGCGACCTTCGAGGAGATGCAGGAGGCCCATCCAAGTATCGACCTGTACGTGGAACTGGGCAACAAGCCCTACAGGCTGCACGAGATCAGGCAGAAGCTGCCCATGAACGTCTCGCTCATGGATCACCGGGAAGCGATCTTTTTTTGCGGACTGAGGGACATGGCCCGGATCAGGGCCTTTCAGGAGAGCAACCTGAACCAGCAGAGGAATCTGCTGCAGGCCATCTTCGACGAGGTCCGCGAGGACATGCTGGTTTTGGACCGCGAAGGGCGCATCGTGGACTTGAACAGGAATGTCTGGTCCCGCACCGGTAAGTCCAAGGAAGAGCTTATTGGAAAGCATTGCTGGGAAACCCTGAAGATGGAGGGCGGCAGCCCCCTGTGCTCCCATCCCGACAAGAAGTGCGCATTCTTCGAGACCCTCAGGACCGGCAGGACCGCCGAAGCCATGCTCACAAGGGTCGACGGCGAAGGGCAGCTCATGTATTTCAGGGTCTATTCCTATCCCATCTTCAACCAGCACGGCGATCTGGCCAACGTCATGATCATGCACCGGGACATTACGGCCCGGACCTACAAGGAACGCCACCAGCACCAGCGCGACAAGCTGGCCGTGATCGGCGAGATGTCCACCTATCTGGCCCACGAGATCAGGAATCCGCTTTTCGCTTTGGGCGGTTTCGCCCATTCCCTGCTGCGCTCGCCCAACCTGGACAAGAAGGAAAGGGAGAAGGTGGAGATCATGGCCGAGGAGACCAAGCGGCTGGACCACATGCTCTCGAGCATGCTCAGTTTCGTGAAGCCGGCCAAGGCCGTCACCGGGCAGGTGGATCTTTGCACCCTGGTCAGCGAGACCGTGGACCTGATGACCATCGGCTATGGCAAGCAGGGCTACGAGTTTGTCCTCAAGTGCGACTCTCGGACTCCAAAGGTCCGCGGCGATGTCGAAATGGTCAAGCAGTGCCTGGTGAATCTGATCAAGAATTCCATCGAGGCCATGCCGGACGGCGGGCCGATAACCGTTTCGTCGGGCATTGACGGGACGTTTGTCTATCTCAGGGTCGAGGATCGCGGCCTGGGCATGTCGGAAAAGGATCTGGAAAAGGTCTTCAGCCCTTTCTACACCACAAAGGAAAAGGGCTGCGGCCTCGGCTTGGCCATGATCAAGAAGATCGTGGAGGATTACGGCGGAGAGATCGACATCAAGAGCAGGCTGGACAGGGGAACAGTGGTGACCATGCGCCTGCCGCCCGTTCTGGCCGTGGACCCGGAACTGAGAAGTTCCCAGGAGATAGCCGAAACCAGCGAGATGGAATAGGCCTAGGAAAGCTCGTATTTCTTGAGCTTGTTGTGCAGGGTGGCCCTGGTTATTCCAAGGCTTCGCGCCGCCTCGCTCTTGTTGCCGCCCGTTGAGGCCAGGGTTTCGGCTATTGCCCTTTTTTCCATGTCTTCAAGGGACATTCCCGCCAAGTCCGTTGCCGGGACGGTTTCTCCGGCCCCGTCATTTTCCGCCAGATTCATGGGCAGTTCCCTTTCAGTGACGTAGCCGCCCCGGGCCAGGATCACGGAACGCTCGATGGCGTTTTCCAGTTCCCGCACGTTGCCCGGCCAGTCGTGGTTGAGCAGCATGTCCATGGCCTTGGGCGAGAGTCCTTTCAAGTCTTTGCCGTTGCGCTTGCCGTAGATTTCGATGAAGTGCTTGGCCAGCTCCGGTATGTCCTCCCTGCGCTCGCGCAGGGGCGGGGCCTTGATGCTGATGACGTTCAGTCGGTAATAGAGGTCTTCCCTGAATCGTCCGGCCAGGACCTCGTCCTCCAGGTTCCTGTTGGTGGCCGCGATGATGCGCACGTCAACGGGCAGGGGCATGTCCCCTCCGACCCTTTGTATCTCCCGCTCCTGAATGGCCCTGAGCAGCTTGGCCTGGATGGGTTGCGGTATTTCCCCTATCTCGTCCAGGAAGAGGGTGCCCTTGTTGGCCAGCATGAACCGGCCTTCGCGCCGCTTGTCCGCCCCGGTGAACGCGCCTTTTTCGTGGCCGAACAGTTCCGATTCCAGCAGGGTCTCGGAAAGGGCCGCGCAGTTCACGGCCACCAGGGGTTTGTCCCGGCGGGGGCTGTTCAAGTGTATGGCCTTGGCTATCATCTCCTTGCCCGTTCCGGATTCGCCCGTGACCAGCACCGTGGCCTCGGAGGGCGCGACGGTGGCGATCATTTCCATGAGTTCGCGCATGGCCTTGCATTTGCCGATCATGTTCACGGACCTGAAGCCGTCGGGCAGTTGCTGCCTGAGGGCCTGGTTTTCTGTTTCCAGGCGGGTGTGGTCCAGGGCCCTTTCCAGGGTGAACTTGAGGGCGTCGAAATCCAGGGGCTTGGTCAGGTAGTCGTAGGCACCGGCCTTGATGGCCGAGACCGCCGCCTCCACCGAGGAATAGGCGGTCATGATCAGCACGGGCACGGCCGGGTTGTATTCCTTTATTTCCCGCAGTGCTGAAATGCCGTCCATGACGGCCATGCGCACGTCCATGAGCACGGCGTCAAAGGGCGTCTTCCTGACAGCTTCCACGGCCTCGGCTCCGTCTTCGGCCTTGCTGACCTCAAACCCCCAGCCCGATATGAGGGTGGAGAGCATGGACAGGTGTCCGGAATCGTCGTCAACTATGAGTATGCAGGGGCCGTGGGCCATATGGTCAACCTTCCTTGGGCAGTTTCATGGTCAGGCGGGCGCCCCGGCCCGGAGCGGAATCAACTTCCATGCTTCCCCCGTGGGCCTCCACGATCTTGCGCACAATGGACAGGCCCAGGCCGGAGCCGTCGGCCTTGGTGGTGAAATAGGGGTCGAAAATCTTGCCCAGGTCGTTTTCCCCGATGCCCGGCCCGGTGTCTTCCACCACCACGGCCAGCCGCTTGTGGCCGGGCGCGGTGCTCACGGTCAGCGTGCCGCCGTCCCGCATGGCCTGGATTGCGTTCAAGTGCATGTTCAAAAGGGCCTGGGTGATGCGGTCCGGGTCCACGTGGGCCTTGGGCAGTCCGGGATGGGGGTTGAATTCGACCTTGACGCCGCTGTGGCCGGCGTCGGGGCTCACCAGTTTTAGCGAACGGTCCACCAATTCGTTCAGGTCGGTGGGGCAGGGCTTTATTTCATAGGGCCGGGCCAGGTCCACCAGTTCGGATATGACCCTGTCCAGCCTTTCGACTTCCGTGGCCATGATTTCGGCTGATTTGGAATCCTGGGAATCCGGGCTGAACTTGCTGCCGAAATAGGTCGCGTAGCCCTTGATGGAACTCAGGGGGTTTCGCACCTCGTGGGCAACTCCAGCGGCCAGTGATTCCACGGCCTCCAGCTTTTCGGTCTGCAGCTTGAGGCGCTCCTTGTACGACCGGATGTTCTGGGACCAGATGATGGCCATTATCCCTCCCAGCCCGAGGGTGAAAAGGACTGCGGCCAAAGCCACGCTGTTGCGGATGTCGGCGGCCTTGGCCCGTTCCATCGGAGCCATGTCCATGCCCACGAAGATGTAGAGGTCCATTCCGGACATGTCCTGGGGCGGCAGGCGGGGTCCGCAATCCTGGGAACTGAGGAACCCGGGGGGGGCGTGGGGCATGCGGCCCTGGTGCATCATGCCCTCGGAAAGGCGCGGCGGCCTGCCCAAAAGGGGCCTGAAGGTCTTGAAGACCATGAAGGAGGAGCCGCTGTCGCTTTGGACGACGCTCCATTTTTCATCCTTCTCCGGCTTCAGCCTTTGCAATTGTTTCCCGGAAAGAAATTGTCCGCCGATGAGCCTGGAATCGTTATGGGCCAGAATTTTTCCGTCTGTGGTGGTTACGGCGATGAAACGGATGTCCTCCTGGACCGCGCTTTCCTCGAGCAAATGCTGAAGTTTGATCCCGGTCCGGAACATGCCGCGCATTCCCGTGCGCGCCCCGGCCTCAAGGGCGCGGATCAGCACGGCCCCCTTTTCGGAAAGAACCCTTGAAATGAACTCCTCCTCGCGGCTGATGTTGACTGCGGCCATGGCGGCCACCACCACGGCCAGCACTGCCGTGGCCGCGACCAGGGCCCAGGGCGAGGCATAGGCCTTCAGTGATTGCGCCAGGGTTTTCTTGATTTTCATTTGTCCACCTTTCGTCTTCATGATTTAGATCATGTATAATTTTTTGTCACCTTCCGGGACGGACTGTATCAATTTAATACGAATGCGTTGCACTTGTTCTTTTGCATCACCGAGGAATAATTTTTTTATATCCTTTTATATCTGCATATTAAGCAACAATTTCAACTTTGGCACGTGGGTTGCTCATATGGAGTTACGCAAAGATTGAACCATTAAAACCCGATTGGAGGGAAATCATGAAGAGAAATATCATTGCATTGGTTGCGGTCCTGACTCTGCTTGTCGCAGCAACGGCTTTCGCCGGTCCCGGCCAGGGTCGAGGACAAGGTCCCTGCGGCGGCGGACAGGTCTACCAGTCCCTGACCCCCGAACAGCAGACCGCCATGGACGACATCATGGAAAAGCATCGCGAGGCCGTGCGGCCCCTGCACGAAAAGCTTTGGGCCAAGAACGCCGAATTGAGAGCTCTTTCCGACAACCCCAATGTCCAGCCTTCCGAGATCAAGAGCCTTGTCGCCGAAATCGGCGAGCTCAGGTCCGATCTTTATGACGCGCGCCAGAAGATGGGCGACGAGATCGAAAAGAAGGTCGGCATCAAGTCCTTTGGCGGCCGCGGTTGCTCCGGCTTCGGAAGCGGCGGCGGCAACGGCATGGGTCGCGGACAGGGTCCCTGCGGCGGCGGCAACGGTCCCGGCATGGGTCGCGGCGGCAACTTCTAGCTCCTTGAATCGATTGCAGGCATAGCCCATCAGACAGGGGAAGCGCCTCGGGCGCTTCCCCATTGTTTTCCGCACATATATTTCATCCGCCTCACTCCTTAAGCCGCCCCGTTCCCCTAGGCGAAAGCCGCTTCCTCTTTTCCGGGGGGAAGCCACTCTTCACGGGAACGGGGCGGCCATTTTAATTGAAAAAACAGTGGAAAGCCCGTATTGCCAAGATGGCGCCGGGCGGTTCCGGTGGCCGCAAACAAGAAAGCGGAGTCGTTGGAATGGAAGAAGTGAGCATTGGACTGAAGCGCAAAATCGTACTGATTCATCTTTTTCTGACCAGCACCTTTTTCGCCTTTTCCCTCTTCGTCTGGGTCTTCACCATCGGTCCCGTGTACAAGGGACTCATGCTTGCGCCCAATGCCCTGAACATCGTTTCAGGAGTTCTTTTCACCGTCTATGCCCCGCTGGTGGTCTTCTCGCAGCTCAGGGCCTGGCGCTTCTACGGCCGGGACGAACTTGGCAGGAGCATGGTCTTTGCCTTCCTGCCCATAACCATTTGGGTGCTTTTTCTTGTCCTGCACAGCCTGAACGTGAAAATCATCTGATTCAGGAGAAAGAGGCATGCGAAAGTTTTGGCCGGTAATGGCGTTTCTGGTCTTTTTCGCGGTCCCGTCCTGCTTGGCCTTCGCCTCTGACCAGAGAGCGGACGACGAATATCAGCGCATCACCCGAAATTTTTCCAACAACCAAGGTTTGGCCCGGATCGAGATCGTGCAGCCTTTGGACATGGCCCTTTTTCCCCTGGACATGGCCTCGCCCCAGATTTCCTGGAAGGACGACACGCCGGGGGTCGTTTCCTGGCTGGCCGCCATCGAGACAGAGGGAAATGGTCCCGCCTGCTCCTTGACCACTGAAAATAAATGGTATCCCGACAAGGAGGAATGGGAGGCCGTCAAGTCCGCGTCCACTGACGCCCCGGCCCGCGTGGTTCTGTTCGGCCTGGACCAGTCCGGACGACCCTTGTCCCGGGGGGGGGCGGCTTTCCGCACATCGCCCGACCCGGTGTGCGACGCCGTGCTCTGGCGTCAGGTGGGGCCAGAGCTGACCACCGACCCACGCATATATTCCAAGCTCAAATGGCGGCTGGGAGACATCTCCTCCTATGAAGAGCCGCGTCTCATAATGCGGAACCTGCCGGTCTGCGCCAGCTGCCACATGGTCACGCCGGACGGCGGGATGTTCAGCATGGAGATCGATTATCAGGGGGACAAGGGCGCGCAGGCCGTGACTGAAATTCGTCCGGACATGGAACTTTCGGACCTGGATTTCATGTTTTGGAGCGATTTTCCCCGTCCCGAGGCGTTCGGCAGGGCCTTGGGCCTGTTCGGCAAGCTGTCGCCCAAAGGCGACTATGTGGCGGCCACTGTCCATGAGAAACTGCTTGGCGTGAGCACCAGCGAAGAACGTTACAGCCAGCTTTTCCTGGTCACCAGGGGCAAGATCGGCCTCTACTTGACGCGCACAGAAGAGTTCTGGCTTTTGCCGGGCGCGGACCGGGAAGATATGATCCAGACCGACCCTTCCTGGAGCCCGGACCAGAGTGAGCTGGTCTTCGCGGCAGCAGCGGTTGACGAGGGCCTTGTCCGGGACGTGGAGGCCGGACTGGTGCCCAACGGCACCCAGACCATCCACCAGCTCAATGAGAAATACGCCATCAAATACGATCTTTACAGGCTGACTTTCAATCAGGGCAAAGGCGGCAGGCCCGAACCCCTGAAGGGCGCCTGCGACAACGGCTTCAGCAATTATTTCGCCCGCTATTCGCCAGACGGCAAATGGATCGTCTTCACCAGGAGCGCCACGGGCATCATGCTTCAGCCCGGCAGCCGCTTGTTCATAATCCCGGCAAAGGGCGGCAAGGCCAGGGAGATGAATTGCAACCTGCCGGAATTCAATTCCTGGCACAGCTGGTCGTCAAACGGCCGCTGGCTGCTGTTCAGTTCCAAGGCCAACACGCAGTATACCGAGATTTTTCTGACCCACATCGACGAACAGGGGCAGGACAGCCCGCCCGTGCTCCTTTCCCGTTTCAAGGAAGAGGGCTATGCGGCCAACGTGCCGGAGTTCGTAAACATAAAGCCGGATTCCCTCAGGGAAATCCGGCTTTCGGAAGATCGGCAGTAATCGCTTTTTATTTGTTTCCGAACTGGCCCACCAGCTTCTTGGCCCGCTTGTCCTGGGGCACATCGGAACCCGGCGTGTAGTAGATGTTGATGTAGAATACGTTCTTGGAGCTTTCCAAAGTCATCTTGCCCCCGGCCACGCCCACTCGATAACCTTGGTAGTCCAGGTAGTCGGTGTCGGCGATGGACTTGGTGGGCCGTTTTTCGTCCTGTTTCCTGGAGGCTATGACGTCCAGCTTGGCGTCGGGCGCGATGCGGTCCAGGCAGAAGACGAAGACGTAATAGTAATTGGGCCGTTTGCTGGTCTCGCCGCGTCCCACCGCGTTGTTCACGGCGAAGGTGAACAGCTTTTCCCAGGAGTCGTAGATGCCCTGTCCCGCGTTCTTAACCGTTTCCCTGTCGACGAAGATCACGCCTACGCGGGGGTTGGGCGGGGAATAGGGCTCGGCCAGCGAGTCGAGGATGGTTATCTCGCCATCGTCGGAAACCCTGTACTTGGCCATGAAAGCCACTGAAGCTGCACGCTGGTATTCGTCCTGAAACTGCATGGCCCCGCGGGCCATGATGGCGGTCCGGTCTTCCTGCAGAAGCCCGTAGTCGGAGTAGTCGATGCGGGCCACGATGAAGCCCGGATAGGCGAAGCCCGGTTCGCGCAACTGGTGGCGTCCGGCGGGGTCGAATATGACCGCCCGTTCGGATTCCGGTTTTTGCCAGAGTTCGTGGGCGATGGAGGCCGTGACCAGTTCCAGGTCCGGGGTCAGCTGGACCTCGGTTGACTGCGGGGCCGGCTGCTGGGCCGGGGCAATGTTCGAAAACCCGGTGACCGCCGCAAGCAGGAGGGCCGCAATGAGGATGTGTTTTTTCATTGATGTCCCCCTGTCCTATTCATGTATGACAGTGCCGTAGGGAGTGACGTGGGTTCCCATGGGGCGGCTGTATGGCGATGGCGTCGACGAGGTGGTTCTCCGCCCGTTGAAAAGTGCGTTCTTGACCTTGGAATGTATGGAGTTGGGGTCCTGGAGCTTTACGCCGACCTTGGTCACGCCGATGATGCCCCTGATGGCCTTGACCCCCCAACCGGCGGGCGTGAACATCAGTCCCACCTGGCAGGCGCTTCCGGCCCTGTCGGTCCAGACGGCCACGGTTTCGAGGCCCGAGTAGATATTGCCCCATGTCTCGTGCTTGATGCCCCATTTACCTATGCTGGGGTCGTGCTGGTGGCCTTCCGGCGTTTTGGGGTTGAACTTGGAAAAGGATTGCTTGTCCTGATCGCGGGGCGTGGTGTAGCCGCCGCCACCGTCGCCGCCGCCTCCGCCGCCTCCGCCTCCGCCACCGCCGCCCCCGTGGGCGCAGGCGGGTGTGGCCGCAAACATGGCTGAAAAAATGATGACCGCGACGGCAAGCGCGCAGCCTGCCAGGGCCGACTTGAGGTCATTGCTCATGATCTACCCCCCCTGGGTTGAATCCGGCCAGGAGCCGGAGACTGGAGTCAACGCGAAAACAGTATGACCGAAACCGGCTTAGTGGTAGCCGATTATCAGACAGTAATTGGAGCCTTCGCCCTTGGAGCTGACCATGGTAGTCTTGATGGTCAGCATCCCGGACCACTCCACGTCGTTGATGTCCACGTACACGGAGCCGACCTCGTCGGTGCCGCGCACTACAATGGACTCGTTTTCGTCAAAGACCTCGATGTCCACGATGGGCTTGTCCGTTCCGCCGATGGCGTAGATGGTGTAGCTCAGGTTGGCGTGGGCCTGGATCAGTATTTCGGCGGAGTCTCCGTTGTAAAGGAAGCCGCAATATTTTTGCAGGATGGTGTGCCCCGCCTCTTCAAAGACCTTGTAGGCCTCTTCAAAGGCCTGCTTGAAGCCTTCCTCGCTGTTTTCAAGGTTGATGGCCGTGTCTATGAAATAAATGTCGGCGCAGAACCCCGGAGCGGCGGCCGCAATGGTCAGGGCGGCCGCGAGAAAAAGCGATGCGATAGTCGTCTTGAACCGTTTCATTCTATGATCCCTTTTCGATCTTGATCACCAGTTTTTTGCTGATGTCGTTCAATTTCATGATATTATCCATGGGCACGGGCTTTTTGAAACCCACGTCCACCAGTTTGAGAAGGTCCGGGGTTATGCTGTTGAACTCGCAGACCAGGGCGTTGCCCTTGGGTCCGGCGCCCATCTTGCCCAACTCTTCCTGGAAAAAGGTCACCAGCTTGGGCTGGTAGAGCAGGGACGAACCCTTGGGCGAGTAATTCTCCAGCAGCACGTTGGAGCAGGCCCTGAGTCCCTCGAGCCAGCCGCCCGCGCTCATGAGCACGGCCAGATCCTGGTCTTCGATGACGTTCAGTTCGTTCAGGATGTCGCTTTGCAGGATTTCCAGTTCCTGAAGCATCTTCTTCCATTCCTTTTTGGCGGAAAGATCCTGAAACATCTCGGCCTTGTTCATGATGGTGTCCGAGACCTTGAAGGTCCTGGCCAGGGAGACCATGACGCTGATCATTTCGTTCAGCTTGTCGCTGTCCTTGGCCTGAATGGCCAGGAAGGCGTCGGCGGCGCGGATGCCGAGGTTCATGGCCCGGGTGTACTTGTCCTTGTAGACGAAATTCTCGTTGAAGGAGGCGGCGTCCACCAGGTTCACGTCGCCAAGTTTGGCCAGGGCGGTGAAGAGCGGACCGGGCGAGGGCACGAGCATTGCCTGAGCCTCGTTCTCGGAGTCCTGTTTCACCAGTCCGGCCTGGGCCGTTGCCGAGAAGAGCAACGCCACGGCGAAAAGCAGTAATGCTGAATACTTATAATATTTTACCATTTTAGATCTCCCTTACGGTCAACAGGTTGATTAATTATATAGTCTTTTTCCGAATAAATGTGAAATAGCTTTTGTTATTCTGTCCATGCCGTGCAGCAGCCCGTTGCGGAACCTGAGCATGAACAGGGCCAGGGTGCAGACGACAAACGACATGAACATGAGCACAAAGCTGTTGTAAACCACCGTGTTCACCTCCACGTCCAGGAATGGCAGGATCTTGCGGCTCAGGAACATGGGGTAGGGCTCGTTCATGAACTGGTAGAGATGGCCGCTTTCAGTGGCTTCCCTGGCCTTTTTCAGGTAGTCGTGTTCGGCCTTTTCCACGGCCTTGTATATTTCCGAGTTGCTGAACGTGAACTGCATCTCCTCCTGAAAGGCGTCCATGGTGGCCTTGAGGGTGTCCACTTCGGCGGTGAAGGCCGCTTCCCCTTCCTTGGCCTGGATGTCCTTCTTGCGCGCCTTGAGATTGTTCAGCTCGGTTTCCATTGTCTTGTATGTGCTGTCGAAGGAGTTGTAGCTTCTCTGGAGAATGACGGAACCCTCGAAGACCCAGCGCGAGGGCATGAACTGGCAGAATTCCGGGATGGGGCTTTTTTCGTAGACCGTGAAATTGGCGTTCATGTCCTTGAATTCGATGAGGGCTCCGCCCAGGATGATCTGGGGCACAAGGATGAGCGGCACGATGTTCTGGGCGGCCCTGGAGGAGAGCTTGGGTATGCAGGACACGAAGAGGCCCATTGAAATTCCGGCCAGGGAGCCCAGGGTCAGGTACAGGACATGGGGCCAGAAAAGTTCCTTTAGGCCCAGAAAGTAAAAGCCGGCGGCCAGGAACAGGCAGTTCTGGAGCAGGGCGAAGGGGATGAGCACCAGGAGCTTGGAGGAGAAGTAGGCCCGGTTCTTGACGTTCAGCATCCGTTCCCTCTGGAGGAGCGGAATGTCCGTGATTATCTCGTCCACGCTGTTGGTCATGCCCAGGAAAATGGCCACGATGGCGGCCACGAACAGGAAGGTGGGCAGGAGGTTGTTGCCGTAGAACGTGTAGCCCATGCTGGGATTGGGCGAATACTTGAGCACGAAGCCCACTCCGGCGCCCAGCAGCGGCGCTTCCAGAAAGGTGATGATCAGGTTGGAGCGGTCCCGGACCTTGTTGGCGAAACTGCGCGTGAAGAGCGTCTTGAACTGCTTGAAGCGTTCGGTGAAGGTCACGGTCTGGGGCGGCGGCATCTGTTCCTTGGCCGGGAATTCCAGGTCGCAGACCAGCCGGGTGCGTTCCTCGAACTCGAATTGCTCCTTCCAGTGCTCGGGCGGGTACTTGCGCGCCGCAAGGATGGTGCCGTCGATGTCGCGCAGGGACTCCTCCATGCTGTCCAGCAGGATTTCCGGGCGCACAGCCTTGCAGTGTGGGCATTCCACCTGAATGTCCTCGTCGAAGACGCTGCCGTGACGATAGGACTCGAAATAGCGCAGGGCCGAGAAGGTGTTGCCGTAGTAGGCCAGCCTGCCGCCCTTGTCCAAGAGGATGACCTTGTTGAAGGACTTGTAGAGCTTGGAGCTGGGCTGGTGGATGACCGTCAGGACGATCTTGCCCCTGAGGGAAATGTTGGCCAGCAGGTCGAGGATCTTTTCCGAATCCTTGGACGAGAGGCCGGAGGTGGGTTCGTCCAGTAGCAGAACCTCGGCGTTGGAGAGCAGCTCAAGGCCGATGTTCAGCCGCTTGCGCTCGCCGCCGGACAGGGTCTTGGCGTGGGCCGGGCCCACCCGCACATCGCGTTTGTCCGCAAGGCCGATGTCGTCCAGCACCAGACCGATTTTGGCGTCCAGGTCGCGTTTCTTCTTTTTCGGGAAGCGCAGCTGGGCGTTGTAGAACAGGTTTTCATAGACAGTGAGGTTGGCGATGAGCAGGTCGTCCTGGGGCACGTAGCTCATGTAGTCCTGGATCAACTCCCTGTGCTTGTGCACGTCCTGGCTGTCCAGGAGAATCTGCCCTTCCTGCGGGTCGAAAAGTCCGCTTATGGTGTTCAGCAGCGTTGACTTGCCGCAGCCGCTGGGGCCCATGATGCAGACCAGGTCGCCGTAGTCGATGGAAAAGGAGATGTCGTCCAGCCCCTTGGTTCCGTCGCTGAAGGCGTAGTTGATCTTTCTGGCCGTCAGGCGCTTGAAGTTGAAGGCCGTGCGGCTGACCGTGCCGGCCTCGGAGTCGAACTCAAGGAAGTTGCTGTTGATGTACAGCCTGTCGGCCGGGTCCAGAACCCTGCTTTTGCGCACCGGCTTGTCGTTCAGATAGATGCGGTATGGGCAGTCGCCGACATGAATGAAGTGGCGGTCGCCCTTTTTTTCTATGTGCGAAGTCCAGATCGTCTGTTCGTCCGGCAGGTAGATGTCCGCTGTGGGGTCGTTGGAAAGGATGTACCGACGCTTGCCCGGAGCGAGCCTGATGGTGCGCCGGGCGCTGACCTGGGAGGCCAGCTCCTTGATGTTCAGGCAGATCTGGTTCAGGGCCACCACGTCGTTGATGTTGACGTAGACCGGACCCTCGACCTTCTCCCGGTTCACGGAGATTTCAGAGCGGTCGCCGATGGGCGTGAGCTTGATCAGGGATTTTTCCAGGCGCACCTGCAACTGGCTGTCGTCGGTCCGGACGTAGTTGACCGCGAAGGAATCGTGCTTTTGCGAGATGTACAGGTTCTGGGTCTGGGGGTAGACCTTGCTGTCGAAATACAGCTTCAGGTCCTGGTACTTGATCACGTAGTCGTGGATGATCAGGTCCGTGTTATGGGTGATCCTGGTGGAGGCGTTGGCCGACAGCGGGTAGCGGCCCACCGAGACCTTGTATTCGTCGTTCTTGTTGGTCACGCAGTAGATGTTGTGAATCTTGAAGATGACCACGTCCAGGTCGGGGTAGGGCAGGAAGAGGTCGGCCGAGTCGATGTCCCCGGTGACGCGCATGGACATCATGGACGATTCGGCCAGTGTGGCCCTGGTGGTTTCGCCGATACCGAAGCTGTGTTCGAGGAAGGCCACGTCCGGGAAATAGATGTCCAGGTCTTCGGCGACGCGATGGGTCGCGCTGATTGTCTTGCCGGCCAACTTTTCGGTGGTGGCCAGTTCGTAGGTCTTGAGCAGGCAGAAGAGCTTTTCCTGGTAGGGCAGGCGGGCGTTGATCACCGCCGTGATTTCCTTGCGGTCGATGTCCCGGCTTATGAACTCCTCGAAAAGGCCGAAAAAGTAATCGGAGATATCCCTAGAGTACCACTTGTCGAAAAAGTTCCTGACATAGGTCTTTTCGCCTTCGGTGATGCTTTCATCGGATTTCGCTATGAGGGCGAACAGCTTGACCACCAGAACGGCCAGGCTGTTTTCAAGCGTTTCCCTGGACTGGCTGTCCGGAAGGTGTTTTTCGTGCATGGAAGAGGGCATATAACCTTGTTCGCTGAAAATATTGAAGAGTCTTATCAGGCTCGGAGACTCTTATAAGATACCTTTGTTGTCAAGGCCGTTCTCCCTCCGGACCGTGCTCCTTGCGCAGGGCCAGGGTCTTGAGCAGGATCAGGCCTTGTCCGGCCAGAAACGCGCAGGCCAGGAGAAAGCGTCCGGGAAGGGACATGGCTTCAATGCGCGGAACCACGAACAACCCGGCCAGGAGCCAGTAGCCCAGGGTAAAGGGTATCAGCCTGGAAAGGCCTTGAACGTCCGAGCCCCTGGCGCAATGCAGGCATTTGATCGACCCTTCCCGCGCTGTCCCGGCCGAGCCGAGAACGACCTTCAGGATCGGAACGCCGCCTCCGCACCAGGGGCAGGGCAGGGAAAAGAAGCCTGGCGGCGGGGCGTAGAAGGGGTCGACTTCTTCCTCCACCGGGCAATTTGGACAGATGCCGCTCGGGGCTTGGCACTGGTACCCGGATTTGCAGGCCGGGCAGACCCGCCAGTAGATTCTGGCCTCGCACCGCTTGCAGACGATGGTGGCTCTCGATCCGGCCTTGTCGACGGGCAGCCTGTAACTGGCGCCGCAGCCGTGGCAAACTATTATTTGGCCTTGTGTGGGCATGTCGCTCTTGAAAGGGTGATTGGTTTCAGGGGAGATTAAGAGAAAATGCCGCGTTAGGCAAATGAAGGCCCCTTTTCCGGGAATGTTTTTTAGGCCCTGTTGCGGGCTGATTGTAAAATGCGTATCAAGGCCCTTATCGGAAAAAAGACCGGGAAGGGATGAACATGATCAGGTTTCTAGAGGGCTATTTTCGGATGGACGCCCTGGAGACGAGCGTTTCCAGGGAGGTGACGGCCGGGCTGACCACCTTCGTGACAATGGCCTACATCATTGTGGTCAACCCCAAGATACTGGAGGCCGCGGGCATTCCCTTCGGTCCCGGCATGGTGGCCACCATCATGACCGCATTTTTCGGGTCCATGGCCATGGGCCTTTACGCCAAGCGCCCCTTTGCCGTGGCCCCGTACATGGGCGAGAACGCCTTTGTGGCCTTCACCGTGGTCAAGGTCATGGGCTACAGTTGGCAGACGGCCCTGGGCGCGGTTTTTCTCGGCGGCCTAGGCTTTCTGCTGATCACCCTGCTGGGTGTCAGGCAGAAGCTGGTCAAGGCCATTCCGGCAAGCATGAAAAGGGCCTTTGCCGTGGGCATCGGCCTGTTTTTGACCTTTATCGGCCTGAGCACCACCGGCCTTGTCCATTTGGGCGTACCCGGCGCTCCGGTAGCCTTCGGCGACCTGCACGAGACCAAGGTCCTCCTCGCCGTGGCGGGTTTTCTGCTCATAGTGGCCCTGATGATCCGGCGGGTCAGGGGCGCCATAATCCTGGGCATTCTTGCAATCACCGGTCTGGCCTACGCCCTGGGCGTGGCCGAACTGCCGGACAGTCTGGTCAGCGCGCCGCCGTCGCTGGGGCCGGTCCTGTTCGAGCTGGACATTGCCGGGGCCTGCGTCTGGGGGCTCTTTTCCGTGATCCTGACCATTTTCGTCATGGATTTCGTGGACACCATGGGCTCCATCTACGCCGTGTCCAGCCGGGCCGGTTTTCTCGATAAGGACGGAAACATGGAGGACATCCGCAAGCCTTTGCTGGTGGACGCCCTGACGACCATGGTCGCGGCCCTTCTCGGAACCAGCACCAGCGGCGTGTTCATTGAATCGGCCACCGGGATCGAGGCTGGCGGCCGTTCCGGGTTGACCGCAGTGGTCACCGGACTGATGTTTCTTCTGGCCCTGTTTCTCGCTCCTTTTTTCATTTCCATCCCGGCCTGCGCCTACGGGCCGAGCCTGATAGTGGTCGGCATGCTCATGATGGGGTCCATGAAGGATATGGATTTCAGCGATTTGAGTGAAGCGGTTCCAGCCTTTCTGGTTGTCGTTCTCATGAGCTTCACATACAACATCGGCATCGGTATGACGGCCGGTTTCGCGGTGTATCCCTTTGTAAAGGCCGTGTCGGGAAAAATGTCCGAGGTGAATGTCGGAATGTGGGTGCTGGCGTTGATGTCCCTGGCCTTTTTCGTTTTTTACCCGCATTGAGCGCCTTGATTAACCCCAACAGCGAACAAGCTGCTGCCCGATGCGGTTTGTGCCTGGGAAGCAGAAGATGAGCCTGAAAAACATTTTGATCGCACCCGTGCTGAAAACCCTGGCCAACGTGCTGGGAGAAAGGCTGGCGGACATCGGCAGGATCACGGACCTGAACCTCGAGTCCGGCTCCATTCGAATGAGCCTGATGCTCAAGGGCGAGAGCGGTCCGGTGGACGTGATCGTCAAGGATTACGCCCTTAAGGAGGAAAACGGCAGGTACTTCGCCACGGTGAAGGATGTGTCCGTTTCCCGTGAATGGCTGGACGTGCTGGCCTCCAAGGCCCTGGCCGGGCGCGACTTCGAGATGCGGGAGATGCACTACAAGGCGTTGAAGATGATTCTATGAGGATTACTGCAGCCGCCCCGTGTCGGCCCTTCCGGCACGGGACAGCTGGCTGGAGAGGGTTTTAGGAAGAGGATTCCCAATAAACCGCAATCTAGGGGTCGCGTTGCGCTTAGCCTATTAGAATAGACAATTTATAACACCTGGGACGTTATAAATTGGGCTTCAAATAAAAAACCGGTTTTTGGCCGGGATTTTGATTTTTCCAATTGCGGGGCCGGATCAACCAAGCTCCCTTTCCCTTCCGGAAAGTTCGCGGTCGATGCGGTCGGCGTCCGGAGCGTTCAGGGAAACCAGTCTTTTCAAATCCGCGAAGCATTCCTGGTTCATTGCGTCGAAGCCGACCACCAGCCCTTCCTTGTCCATTCGGATCACATGGCCCTCCACCTCCACCGTCTTGTCATCGGACAGCTTGATGGAGACGTTGCATTCCAGCCCGTTTTCCGTTCGGCCGTCGGCCGCGCAGAGCATGCCCTTCATGCTCAGGTTGCGCGTGACAACCGGTATTTCCATTACTATTGTGGCCTCGAAACCGGCGTTGACCCTGGTGGATCGTCTTTTGAGGTTTCCCATGACGGCTCCTGTGCAAGAAAAAGTGGGGTTGGCAAGAGGCAGGCTAGCCCTAAAAAAGGGTTAATTCAAGGGATGTCAGGCGGAGAATGAACCGGAAGATTTGTCGTTGTCGTCTGCCGAGTCGTCTATGCGGCGGTTGCGAATCAGCCTGTGCGCGTCGGTCATGCCAAGGGGCCTGAAAAAGTAAAAGCCCTGCACGCTTTCGCAGTTCAGTTCCCTTAAGGAGGAAAGCTGTCCCAGCTCCTCCACTCCTTCGGCCACCACGTTCAGCCCCAGGCTGTGGGCCAGGGCGATGACCGCCTTCACGATTTCCCTGTTTTCGGAATCCAGGCCGATGCGGGAGATGAAGGAGCGGTCCACCTTGAGGGTGTCCACGGGCAGCCTTTGCAGTTCGGAAAGCGAGGAGTAGCCGGTTCCGAAATCGTCGATGGCGAACTGGACCCCGGCCTTTCGCAGCTGCGAGAGCATGAACAGGCCTGTCTCGGCGTTGTCCATGATTACCGATTCCGTGATTTCAAGCTTCAGGCGGTTGGGCGGAACAGCATGCTTGCGCAACTTTTCCAGGATGTTTTCGCCGAGGCTGGTCTGGGAAAACTGTCTGCCTGAGAGATTGACGGACATGGTCAGGCTCTCGGCGGACGGTTCGGACCTGCGCCACTGCGCAAGGGTTTTCAGCGCCTCGTCCAGAACCCACATGCCCAGATCGTTGATCAGGCCGGTTTCCTCGGCCAGGGGGATGAAGTCCGCCGGTCCGACCACCCCCTTTTGGGGATGATTCCAGCGCACAAGGGCTTCGAAGCCCGAAAGGCTGTCGTCCCTCAGGGTCAGTATGGGTTGGAACTCCAGAAAGAATTCCTTCTTGTCCATGGCCCGCCGCAGATCGTTTTCCATGATCAGCCTGTCCACGGCCCGGTCGAGCATCCTGACATTGAAGACTTTGAAGCGGTTATGCCCCCCGTCCCTGGCCCGGTGCATGGCGATGTTTGCGTTCTGGAGCAGGTCTTCGGGCGAGGAATTGTCCGTGGGATTGAGCACGATTCCGAAGCTGGCCGAGAGCTGGATGTCGTGGCCGTCCTTGACGTATGGGCGATGCAGTTCCTCCCTGGCTCTCTTCACGATGCGGATGGCCTCTCCCGGCAGGCTGAGGTCGTCCAGCAGGATGACGAACTCGTCGCCGGAGAATCTGGCCACAGTGTCCAGGCTGCGCACGCAGCTGTTCAGCCGCCGCCCGGTCTCAACCAGCAGGGTGTCGCCGAAGGAGTGGCCCAGACTGTCGTTGATGACCTTGAATCTGTCCAGGTCCAGGAAGACCACGGCGTAGGAATAGTCGTGGTGGCGCTGGGCCCTTTGCATGACCTGGTGGATGCGGTCCAGGCACAGCGTCCTGTTGGCCAGGCCGGTGAGCGGGTCGTGCATGGCCTGGTGCCTGAGCTGTTCCTCGACAATCCGCCTCTGGGTCACGTCGCGCATGCTGAAGCGCAGGCCCAGATCCTTGCCGTTCTTGCCGAAGACCCTGTTGCAGACGTGGCATATCCAGCGCACCTGGCCCGAGCTGTTTTTGATCCGGAAATCAAGCGGCTTGCCTTCGGTTTTGCAGGGATCGGCCATGTGGGCCTGCCAAAGCGCCCTGTCCTCCTGGATGATCAGTCTCTCGAGCAGGTCCGGGGTCTTGAAAAAGTCTTCCTGCGGGTAGCCGCTTACCCTCTGGCAGGACGGCGAGCAGTAGAGCATCTTGCCGTCCGGATCGCGCCATATCTCGCAGCTGTACGTGTAGTCTGCGACTGTCCGGTACCTTTCCTCGGATTCGGCCATGGCCTTGAGAAGCTTGCCCCTGGCATCCTGGACGCGGGCCTTTTTCCGTTCGGCCCTGGTGGTCTGGCGCAGAAGGTGGAGAGTCAGCAGCGCCACCACGGCTATGACCGCGGCTGCGGTCAGTATCCCCTTTTGTTTCAGGGACAGGAGCTCCTTGTGGATTTCCTCGGTGTAGACGCCGGTGCCCACAAGCCAGTTCCAGGGAGTAAAGACCAGCAGGTAGGACGTTTTCGCCCCGGCATTTTCCTGGTCGTTCACCTGCCAGTCGTATTCGACGAATCCGGACCCGCGTTCCCTGACCGTGTCCATGAATATGGAAAAAAGATTTTCGCCCGAAGGGGTGGACAGACCGGACATGTCCTGGCCGGGTTCGACAGGCAGGTAGGGATGGACAACGAGTTTTCCCTTAGTGTCGATTATCCAGAAATAGTTTTTCTTTCCATATCCGTAGCGCAGGCTGCGAATGCGCTTGACCGCCTCGTTTTTGGCAAGGTCCGCATCCATCTCCCCGGCCCGGACACGGCCCTGGAGGTGTTGCATCTCGTTGACCACGACCTGGGTGAGGTCGCGAATCTTGCCCAACTCACGCTCCATGAAGGAGTCTTCCACTGCGGGAAGGACATAGAGAAAGATCGCGCAACCGAAAAGCAGAACCGTCAAGACCCCAGGCATGACTATCTGCAGGGTCTTGTTGGAAAAAAGGTTGCGCGGCAGCTTGTTGAACATGGCGTGAAGACTTGGCTCCGTTCAGTTGGAAAGGGTTATTGTTGAGGTTGTGCTCAATGTGGATCGCATGTGAGCGATTACTATTTTTTAGGGAAAAATAAAAGGGAATTGGGACATAACTAATGTCTTTGCCGTATATCTATGTTTTATTTGACATAGTTTCCTCAGTTCCGGGCGGCTATGCGGTTTTGTTTAAAACATACAGGCCGGTGCGGCCCGGCGTTGCGTTTATCCTGCCCGGCAAGTAGGATGGCCTTTCAACTGAAAATCGGAGGTTCACCCATGAAGCTGGGGCTTGTCCCGTTATTGTTTTGTCTAGTTTTCCCCTTGCTGAATCCTGCCCCGCTCCAGGCGGAGCAGGCCGCGCCTCCCGGTGAATTCAGGGGGCTGGCCTGGGCCACTGAGTTGCGGAACATTCCGGACATGGTTCCCGTTCCGGCGCGCAACTGCAAGGACACCTATTTCCGAAAGAACGAGGAGTTGACCTTCGGCAAGGCCGAGATCGAGTCCGTGGCCTATTATTTCGCCGACGACAAGCTGTACGGGGCCGGAGTCGCCTTCAAGGGGGAAACCAATCTCTTCATGATCAAGGATTCCCTTATCCAGCTTTACGGGCCGGGCCGTCAGGCCGGAACGAAATACGGCTGGATGTGGAAAGGGTTTTCCCTGGTGGTGGACTACGATGGCGAAACAGGACTGGGGTCTGTCAACTACAGGTATGAGCCGCCCAGCGCCAAGAGCTGGAAGCGGCCCGACATTCTGGAGGAGCAGGAAGGGGAATAGACTGGCAGGGACGGCTTGGTCGTGTTTATGGTGGATTTTTCATGAAAAATTTAATAAGCATAGAGGAGAATGGGCCAAGAGGCATGTCTGGCGTCTGCCGTCCCGGCCCCCATGCTGATTGATATCTCAACCCCATGAGCCGATCATGAAAAGACAGCGTATCGCAACCTATTACGTTACAAGCGTATTGTTTGCCGCAGTATTGTTCGCTTCCGGCTTCTCCGCCTGCTATGGACTGATAGTTTCCAAGGGAGAGGGGGCCACTCTTTTTGTGGAGCTTTCCTATCTTGTCCTTATCCTGGGCCTTTTTCTGTTGACGGTCCAGGCCCTATTCGTCTTCAAATCCATGATCACTCCATTGGACGCATACAGGGAGACCATTGACAAGCTCAAGGTCCGTCTGGACAGGATCGAGGTCAAGGATGAGCTGACCATGGCCTTCAACCGCAAGGAGTTCGAGCGGGTCATGCTTCGGGAAGTGGAGAACGTCCGCCGCTACAACACCAATCTTTGCGGCATCATGCTCGATCTTGACGACTACAAGGACATCAACGAGAAATACGGCTACTCCACCGGAGACAAGATTTTGGCCAGCCTGGCGTTGCTCATAAGCAAATATATCCGCAAGACCGACTACCTCTTTCGCTGGCGTGGGGGCAAATTCATTGTCCTGGCTCCGCACATCCAGGTCGAACAGGCCGAGGTGTTCGCCGAGAAGCTGAGAAAGGCCGTGGAGGCCAAGACCTTTCCCGGTTCGCTGAGAATGACCATCAGCCTTGGCGTGACCCAGATCAGCCAGGCCGACACGCCGGACCTCTTCGTGCTCAGGGCCAAGGGGGCATTGGCCGAAGCCAAGCTGGCGGGCAGGAACAGGCTCAAGGTCCTCAGCGCCGCTTAAACGACCACAGCACACGGACAGCTTGATGAGCAAGAGAAAAGGTTTTTCAATGTTCAGGGTAATCAAGGCCGGAATCTATACATGGATAGGGCTGGCCCTTGCCATAACCGCGGGCCTGGGCATTTTCGCCCTGGTCAGGTACGGTTCGCTGGCAGTATACGCCTCCCAGCAGGACGTGAACCTGCCCTTTCTGCAGCTCCTGGGAATAGTCTTTTGGGAGATTTTCAAATACGCGGCCTACGGGCTGCCCCTCTATTTCATCGCCGCCTACATGGTCTTGAAGATCAGATACAGGGATTAGCCGCGAATTGCCGCTTTTTTCCCCTCGCCGCGGCCGGAGATTATCCCTTGAGACCTGGTCTGCAAGGCGAGGTTTACAACTTGTCTGAAAACACGTCCCTGTTTTTGATGTACTCTTCAGCCGCGTCCGTGGAGGCCGGTCTGGCGTAGTAGTACCCCTGGCAGTATTCGCAGCCCATTTCCCTGAGCATGAAATGGTGCTCCTCCTTTTCCACTCCCTCGGCCACGGCTTCCAGCCCCAGGGTGTGGGCCAGGTTTATGATGGTCATGACAATGCCCTTGCTTTCCTGGCTTGTGTCCATCAGGCGTATGAAGCTGGAGTCGATCTTGAGGTTGTCCAGGGGGAATCTCTGCAAATAGCTCATGGACGAGTACCCGGTGCCGAAGTCGTCGATGGACAGGGTTATGCCCAGTTCGCGAAGCTGGTTCAACTTGTCGATCACCGCCGCCGCCTTGGACATGAGGGCTGTTTCCGTGATCTCCAGCTTGAGTTGCGTGGGCGGCATGCGCGTCTTGTCCAGGATGCGCTTGATCTTGCCCACGAGATTTTGCTGGGCGAATTGCTGTCCCGACACGTTGACCGACAGGATCAGGTTCAGGGCTTCGGGGTGGGCGTTGTTCCATTTGACCATGGTTGAGCAGGCTTCGTGAAGAATCCACAAACCGAGATCGTTGATCAGTCCGTTTTCCTCGGCCACCGGGATGAAGTCGCCGGGAGGGACAAGGCCGGTTTCCGGGTGGTTCCAACGGGCCAGGGCCTCGAATCCGTATAGCCGGTTGGTTTTGAGTTCGATCATCGGCTGGTACTCCAAAAAGAATTCGCCCTGGGCCATGGCCCGGTCCATGTCGCTTTCAAGATTCAGCAGGGATTGGGCCTGTATCATGAGGCGCGGCGTGAAGACCTTGAAGCGGTCCCGGCCCTTGGCTTTGGCCCTATGCATGGCGATGTTGGCGCATTGCACTATCTTCTCCGGGATTTCCGAGTCGCACGGGCCGAAGACTATGCCGAAGCTGGAAGCGACCTGAACTTCGTGGTCCTTGAGGGAGTAAGGCTTGCTCAGTTCCCTGCGCATCCTCTTGATGACCTGGATGGTTTTGCCGGGCGTTTCCAGTTCTTCCAGCAGGATCACGAATTCGTCGCCGCCGAAGCGGGAGACGGTGTCCAGGTCGCGCACGCAGGACAAAAGCCTTTTGCTGACCATTATCAACAGTTCGTCGCCAAAGGCGTGGCCCAGATTGTCGTTGACCAGTTTGAAGCGGTCCAGGTCCAGGAAAATGACCGCGAAATGATAGTCCTTCCTGCGCCTTGAACGTTCCGCCGCCCTGGCTATGCGGTCCGCGCAAAGTATCCGGTTCGGCAGGCTCGTCAGGGGGTCGTGCATGGCCTGGTGCTTGAGTTGCCTTTCCATGCCCTTTCGCGCGGTAATGTCCCTGATGGTGGTCCAGAGCTCCTTGGGCATTCCGTTCTTGTCCTTGAGCAGGTAAACCCTGAACTCCGCGGGAAAGGCGGCCCCGTTTTTTCTGATCAGCTCCTTTTCGTAGACATCGGAGTAGCCCCTGGTCATGACCTGATTCAGGAAAATGCTTTCCTCCCGTTCGTACCACTTCTCCGGGGTGATTTCCCGATAGTTCATTCCCGCCAGTTCATCCATCCCGTAGCCGAGCATCTCCAGAAGAGCCGGATTGGCCTTGGTGATGGTGCCGGACAGGTCGGCGCTGGCAATGCCGTCGCGCATGTTCTCGTATAGAGAGCGGAACATCTCCTCCGACTTGCGTATTTCGTCCTGGGCCATTTTTCTGCCGATGGCCAGGGCAGTCTGCTCCGAGACCGAGATCATGAGATCGACGTCCTCGGCCGTGAAAAAGTCCGGATCGGAGTAATGCTGGATGGCCATGGCCCCGATGTTCCTGCCGCCGACATTCAGGGGTACTCCCAGCCAGACCTTGGGGATGGTTCCTACTATGGGGATGGTTCCGTTTCGTTGCAGGATTTCCATCTGCCGGCCGTTAAGGTGGAGGGGTCTGCCCGTGCGGATGACGTGAACAGTCAGGGAATTGATGTTGGGGTTGGAGATGTTGTCTATTGTGTAATATTCGTCATTCTCGTCCTTGAAGTAGGGAAAGTCCAGGCAGTCCCTGGTCTTGTCCACGATGGCTATGAAGAAATTCGTTGAACCGATCTGTTTTTTTAGTATTCCGTGAATGGCCTCGTACAGCGCGTCGAGATTCTTTGTTGCGCACACCGCGTTGGAGATCATGAAAAGAGTGGAAGAGAGAATCTTGGATTTTCTGTTTTCTGAAATATCCCGCACCGTCCCCCTGATTTTGACCTTGCCCTGCCGGTCGCGGTAGGGACTGCCCTGAATCCGCACCCAGCGGCAGGGTCCGTTGGGTGGGTCGAGCTTCACGTCCGTCTCAAAGGATTGCCCCTGATCATGGGCCAGATTCATTGCCTGTTTAACGAACTCCCTGTTTTTCGAATCTATCATTTCCAGAGCCAGTTGCAGGGTCGGCTTGAGTTCCGGCTGGTAGCCTGTGAGGCGGTAGGTTTCCCTTGTCCAGACCATTCTGTCTCTTTCCCAATCGTACTCCCAGCCTCCAAGGTGGGCCAGCCTCTGGGTCTCCCTAAGCATGGTCTTGGATTCCTGCAGTTTCTCCCTGGCCAGCTTGTAGGCCGAGGTGTCGTCCAGGACCCAGACCATGCCGAGGCCCTGTTCCCTTTTGCCCAGGGCCTTGCCTGAAATGGTGCACCAGGCCGAGGAGCCGTTTCTGCGTTTCAAGGGAAATTCGATTTGATAGATGGGCCTCTCGTGCAGGTTGGTCATGAACTGGTCTTCAAACATCCGGCATTCCGTGTCGGAAAGAAACAGTTCGCGGTAGTGCAGGCCCTGAAGGTCAGCCGGAAAACAGCCGAGGATTTCGGCAGCGCGCGTGTTGGCCTTGGAAATATGACCCTCGTTGTCGAAGCGGACAATGCCGGTCAGGGAGTTCTCGAATATGGCGTTTAGTTCGCGTTCCGCTCTGCGTCTTCGCAAGATGCTCAAGGCCATGACGATTACCGCGCTCATCAGCAGGAGGAGTGCGGCGGTCAGGCCTAGAATCAGCAGCGGATGTTGCTCAAGAATGATTCTGGCGCTGGATTGCGTCTCGAGGTTGACGGTCGCCTGGAAAGCGTTGGGTCGCAGACCAGGAGAATGAATCGCGCTGGACAGGTGGGGATGCGTCTGGATGCCGGATTTTAAGGTTTCTGGGAAAATGTCGGTCCCGTTGATTCTTCCAGCGGAAGAAGAGGCGGGGAAAAGGCAGAAAAACGCGAAAAGAACAGAGGCGAGAACAGGGGAAAGGACGCGGAAGGCGGCCTGGGTGTGGTTTTTGCTGTTAATGCGCATCTGTTGATCTGGCGAAAAATAATCTAATTATAAATGAGTGTTCACTCAGATATTCCATACTAGATTATTTCCTGTTTGGCTACCAGCCGCCGCCTCCACCGCCTCCACCACCGCCGCCGGAAAATCCTCCACCCGATGAAAATCCTCCGGAACCGCCTTTTGAGCCCGGCGGGGTCGAGGAAGAGGAAATGGCCCTGGAAAGCCCGGAGCCTATCCCGGCTGAAAAGCCGCCCGCTCCCAGGCTGCGCCAGGAGGAACGGCCGACGTACCAGGACGGATGATAGCCACCATCGTCGGCAAGGCCCGCCGCTTCAAGGCTTTCGGAAAAGCGTTCGCTCCAGCTGTGCTCCAGGTCCAGGGCCAGGGCGTAAGGCAGAAGGCGTTCAAATATTTCGGGAGTGATCTTCGGCGGGTGCAGGGTTTCCAGCCGGTGATTTTCGGCCACCGACATGTAGAGCTTGAAGCCCTCGATGTGGTCCATTACCCGGCGTCCCGAAACGGTGGGCGCCTTGATCAGGTGGGCGAAGATCACGTTTGTCAGGGCCAGGGCCAGGATCAGCGCGACGGCGCCTGCGCCCACGATTGTGGAATAGAAGACCAGGCCCGTGATTTCGCCGAGGAAAAAGGGCAGGGCGAAGACAAACAGGAGAATGGCTCCGGCCTTGCGAAGGCCCCGCTCAATTTTCCAGGACTTGACGATCTTTGCGCCCAGTCCGTAGCAGGCCGCGGTCCAGCCCGCGAGCCAGAAGGTGAAGAAGAGGGCCTCGAACATCTCTCCAGTGGCGTAGGCTCCGTAAGCCACGGCCAGCAGGGCCAGGACCGTCAGCAGCCAACCCGGGACGAGCCAGGGCGTGTTTTTGGCGAAGTAGGCCTTCATGAATTCGCTGCGCAGGCTGTCCTTCAACGCGTCCAGGGCGTTCCCGATGGCCTCGTGGTTTCTTTTTTTCAGGACAATGCTGTCGCTCAGGTGGAAGAGTTTTTCGGCCACGGCCTTTTCACCCTTGGACAGCGAAGCGGCTTTCTTTGTCTTTTCAAGGGCGTATTCGCCGTCATCCTCGCAGATGGTCAGATAGCCCTTGACCGCCATGCTCACGATGGCGGCGGCAAATGATTTGTCGTCAAAACCCATGCGCATGACAAAACGGGTGGCGGCCGGTGAAAAGCCCTTGGGCGGCTCGAAAAGGGGGATGATTGTTGTTTTTTTAGGGTCGCGTCCGATTTTCAGCCAGACCAGGACGTAGTAGACCAAGACGACAACCAGCCCCACCAGGGCGTTGGCCGCCGTGGAATTGTCGTCCATGAACATTTCTGCCTGTTTCCGGGGCGTGGGCTCGGCCACGAAACCCTTGGGCCAGGACGCGGCAAAGGTCAGCCCTTCGCGCGCGGCCAGTGCGCGGGTGGTCGATATGGTGAGGTTGCCCCGGCCGTCTTGTCCTGTGTTGTAGTCCGAGCCGTCCTCGCCCTGGGAGCCGGTATAGCCCTTTGCCCTGAGGACATCGGCTCCGGGCGGCAGGATCAGCACGGCCTCGGCGCGGTCTATGGCGAAGTCCCAGCCGTTGCCCGTGACGTTCCAGTAGAGTTCGTCGAAATCGTCGTAAAAGGCGATCTGCCTGCTTGTGGAGTAGGTGAATGAGTATACATGCTCGCCCGGCGCGATGAGGACATCCTTGTCCCCCATGTACAGGCGCACCCCGTTGGACAAGCCCTTGGTGAACCAGGGCTCGGCGTGGCCGTCGCGGGTCACGTTCCGGACTTTGAAGTCCACGCGCACCCTGTTCCCCAGATTGTCCTTGTATTCGGTGGGGAAGTCTCTGAAAATGCCGCGCCTGATTTCATTTCCTTCGGCCCTGACCCGGATTGTCTCGGTCACGGTCAGGGTCGAATCACGGTTGACCTGGATGCGGCTTTGGTAGTCCAGGATGCGCTCGCCGGCCCGGCCCGGTTCCGGAAGCAGGAGCAGGGCGGCCGCAGCCAGCAGGAGTGCCGTGAACAGGTTGCGGAAGGTCATGGCTGCTCCCTGGGCGTTAGAATGAAACCTTGGGCACTTCCCTGTCGGACGGGTCTTCAAGCTCGAAGAATTCAGCCTCCCGGAAATTGAAGATGCGGGCCACCATGTTGCTCGGAAAGGATTCGACGAGGATGTTCAGCTCGCGCACCGTGCCGTTGTAATAGCGCCTGGCCTTTTCGATCAGGTCTTCGGCCTCCTGCAGCGAGCCTTGCAGCTCAATGAAGTTTCGGCTGGCCTTGAGGTCCGGATAATTCTCGGCTACCGCGAAAAGCCTGCCCAGGGCGCCGGACAAAAGGCCCTCGGCCCGACCTTGTTCGGCCACGCCTTCGGCGCCCATGCTTTTGGAGCGCATTTCAGTCACGTTGGTGAGAACATCCTTTTCATGGCCCATGTAGCCCTTGACCGATTCCAGCAGGTTGGGGATCAGGTTGGCGCGGCGCTTGAGCTGCACGTCTATGCCGCTCCAGGCTTCCTCCACCATGTTTTTGTTTTTCACAAAACGGTTGTAGATGGATATGGCCCAGAACAGAAAAACAGCGGCGGCAATCAAAAGAATCAATGATGACGACATGACATTCTCCTTCCGTTGAGTATGTTCAGGCTTACGGACCATTTTTTTTCATGGTCTGGGAGTATGGTGCAAGGTTTTGGAGCTGTCAATGCCGCGCCGCTTGCGGGACTTGTGCTACGCTGTTAAAAAAGAATTTGTATGGTTTTCAACGGCAACCTTTGGTTGCGAGGATTATATGACCAAGAAAAAAATATTGCCGCTGGTTCTGGTGCTGGCCGCAGTGGGGCTGGTGTTGTTTTTCAGGCATCCGGCGTCTTCCGTGCAGGAGGCTTCGGATGTGGGCGGTTCGCCTTCTGTGGAGGAGCTTTCCAAGCGGCTGGACAACATTGAACGGGACATGGCCCGGATGGATTCCGATTTTTCCGAGATGAAAAGCGAACTGGGCCGGATGATCGATCGACTGGAGAAATCCCTGGACAAGATGGACGAGTCCGGGTCCGAGGGGGCATCCAAGGAAGAATTGGACAACAAGGCCAGGGGATTCGTCAAATCCATCCTGGAAAAGTTCATGGGTCTTGTGGGGCTTATCTTCGACAGGGCTGAAAGGGAGCTGGACAGGAAACTTGACGAACCATCGAACAATGATTCTGCGGAAAAGGAGATATGATGAACATGCACTTCAGGCTTTCCGGCGCTGCGTTTTTGATAATCATGGCCCTTGTTGCGGGGTGCGCCCCTTCCGCCACGGTTCCCCTGACCTATGACACCCTGCACGTCCTGGACGCCGGATCAAGCGCAGGCAGCGTGTCCGTCATCAAGTTCATGGACGAGACCGAGAAAGGAATTGGAGGCAAGGCCGTGCTTGGACGGACCAGCGAGGGGCAGGATTTTTTCGCGGAATCCAGCCTTGCCGAGTGGGTCAGCTGGGCCGTGTACGATGAGCTCAAGGCTTCCGGCCTGAGAGTTGAATATCATCCCGCACCCGGCGAGTACGGAACGGATTTCGACATCAGCGGGCAGGTGCAGTCCCTGAAGCTGGACCAGACCTCGAGCACGGACTACAAGGGCTCCATGCGCGTCAGGCTGGTCATTGAGAGCCGGGGCAGCCATGTCCATTCCGAGAAGTTCTACAGCGAAGTGACCAAGGTGGTCTTTCCCTCCAAGGACGCCCCTCGGGACATCGTCAAGGAAATTTTGCAGGGCATCATGACCGAACTCGTGCCCGTGGTCACGGCCAAGACCAGAATCGGATCTGCCCCTGCGCCGGTCTCCGCCCCAGGAACTCAAACGCCGGAAGCGCAGGAAACGGAACCACAACCTCAGCCCGAGCCTTGGGGGGCTTCTCCGGACGAGCCTGCTGAACGCGACCTGCCGGAGTAGGTGGTCGTGCCTTCGCAAGCGGGCGGTGATCGTCCCCTCAGAGTGCTGCATCTCATCACGGCCCTGGAGAGCGGCGGCGCGGAGGCCATGCTTCACAAACTCTTGCGCGCAACGGATTCCGACCGCATCGCAAGCTCAGTGGTCAGCATGATCCCTTGCGGATACATGGGGGAGCGCATAAGCGAACTGGGCGTCGGGGTGAAAAGCCTGGACATGCGAAGGGGCGTGCCTTCCCCCGGGGCGCTGTTCCGCTTTCTGGGCCTTCTCAAGGAGTTTCGTCCGGATGTCCTTCAGACCTGGCTCTACCACGCCGACCTGTTGGGCGCGGCGTCCCGCCTTTTCTGCCGCAGACCAGCCCTGGCCTGGAACATTCGCTGTTCATTCATGGAGCTGAAAAATTATCGAAGGCTCACCGGACTAACCTTGTCGGCCTGCGCAAGGCTTTCCTGGGTTCCCGACGCCATCCTGGCCAATTCCAGGGCTGCCGAGGAGTATCACCTGGGGCTGGGCTACAGGCCGGACAGATTTCTGATTGTGCCCAACGGATTCGACACGGACGAGTTCAGCCCCGACCCGGAGGCGGGACCGGCCTTGCGCCAAGAGCTTGGCCTGGGCGCGGAAACACGGTTGGTGGGCCTTGCGGCCCGCTTTGACCCGATGAAGGATCATCAGACCTTTCTCAAGGCCGCTGAAATCGTTCGCCGGAGCCACCCGGAGGCGCATTTCATCCTTTGCGGCAGCGGCGCGGATCAGGACAACGGGAAACTGAAGGACTGGTGCAAGGAGTTGGGAATTTCAGAATTCGTCCATGCGCTGGGTTTTCGTAGCGACGTGCCCCGCATTCAGGCCGGGTTGGACGTTGCGGTGTCTTCTTCCACGGGCGAGAGTTTTTCCAATTCAATCGGCGAGGCCATGGCCTGCGGCACGCCGTGCGTGGCCACCGACGTGGGCGACAGCGCGGACATCATTGGCCATACCGGCAGGATGGTTTCTCCCGGAATTCCGGAAGACTTGGCGGCAGGGATCGTCGAGCTGTTGGAAATGGACAGGGATGATTTTCTCGCACTTGGGCAGCGGGCCAGACAAAGGATCGTGGAAAAGTATTCCATGCCGGTGGTTTCCGAGGCCTACGCGAAAATCTATCAAAAACTCGCTTTTCATCGGCAACAGGAATAGAGTCATATGCATGAATGTGTCCAACGAACCTTTGGGCGAGCCGCTGGGCGAATCGGGCGATGATTTTTCCTGCCTGATAGACTTCAAGGAGCTTACGGCAAGGTTAGAGAACGACGCGGAATTGATTTCCGAAGTCTTGACGGCCTTTTCCGTGGATGCGCCCTTGAGAATTGATCTGATTTCCAGGGCCATTGAATCCGGCGATTTGGAGACGGCCCTGACCGAGTCCCACACCATGAAAGGCATGTGCGCCGTGCTGGGAATCTCCAGCCTGGTGATTCTGGCGGGGAGCATGGAACGCGCGGCCGGCAAGGGTGATGTCGACAAACTGACCCGGACCCGACCCCTGCTTGAGCGGGACACAGGGAAGGCCCTGTCAGAGATAGAAAGTTATCTGGCCGCAAGCGGATTGAAATAAAGAAAGGCCCTCCGTAGAGGGCCTTTTTTATGCTCGCTTCACGAACCGGAATTACTCGGATGTTTTTTCTTCCGTCTGCTCCGGGGTTTCCTCGGCCTTTTCCTGGGTCATCTCTTCGGGTGCGGCGGCCTTTTCCTCGACTTTTTCTTCGGGAGCTCCGGCCTTGATGTCGATTTCCAGCTTGTCCATCTCGGCGATGATCTTGCCGGTGATGTCGGCGTCGTCGTTAAAGGACAGCGCGTTGTCCTTGGAAAGAACCACGCTCAGGTTGTGATCGGCGCGGTACTTGTCGAGGATTTCGTTGAACTTCTCGTTCAGAATGCCGACAATGCGCTGCTGTTCGGCGCCCATTTTTGTCTGGTACTTGGCCAGGGCCTTTTGAAAGGCCACGGTGTTTTCCTCGTTCTGTTCCTTTTGCACGGCTTCCTGTGCGGCGCGGGCTTCGGCCTGCAGTTCCTGGCTCATGTCCTTGAGGTAATTCATGGCTTCCAGGCCGGACTTGCAGTCCTTGAAGACCCTTGCTGCGTCCACCACCGCTATGGATGGACCGGATTCCTTGGTTTCGTTGCAGGCCACGAGGCCAAAGCAGAGGATCAGGGCGCAAAGGGCGATTATGATTTTTTTCATTTGTTTGTCGGCTCCGGTTGTTGAGTTTAAAAAGGCCGGCAGGTCAAGCAGGTTCGCCAGCCCGATATGCTTTACCCGCAGAACGGGAAATTGACAATACCCGGTCAGGACCATCCCCTGGACCGGATTTCGGACGAAGCGGTCACTATCAGGGTTTCCACGGCCGGGAGCTGGGAAATCAGTCTCAACCCCTTTCGCGGTCCGGAAACGGAAACAGCCGTGGCCAAGGCGTCGGCCTCCATGACCGTTGCCGCCCGGACGCTTACGCTTCTGGTGTGCCTTTGCGGGGTTCCGGCGCAGGGGTCGATGAGGTGGTTCAGGGACCTGTCCCTGCCCATTCGGGACTCGTAGTCGCCGGAAGTGGCTACGGCCCCGTTGGAAATTTTTATTATCCCGGGGTAGTTTCCTTGCTTGTCCGGGTCCTGCACCGCGATGGTCCAGGGCCTTGAGCCCGGAGCGCAGGCAGTCCTGATGTCGCCGCCCGCGTCAACGATGTGGGTTGAAGCGCCCATCTCCGAGAGGACTTCCGAGGCCCGGTCCACGATGCGGCCCTTGGCGATGCCGTCCAGGGTCGCGGCCATGCCCTGCCTGTTGAAACCGGCGTTGGCGCCGGAAATCTTCAGGCCGCCGCAGTCCACAAGGGCCAGGGCTTGAGCCAGTTCGGCCCGGTCCAGGTCTTCCAGTCCGTTGGAGGCTTTAATGAAATCCAGAAGGGGAAGCACTGTGGGGTCGAAGGCGCCGCCGGTGAGAACGTGGTAGCGGACGGAGCGCTTCAATACATCCAGGAGCTCCGGCGGGGCGTTCCTGATCCGCCCTTGATCGTTGAGGACCGAAAGGGCGGAAGAGGGGTTGTGGCGGTCCATGACGGCGATGAGCCTTTCCATCTCCTCAAAGGCCCGTCCCGCAGCCTCTTGGGCCAGAGTTGCCGACTCCCCGGCCACGGTGATGGTCGCGAAGGTGCCCATGAGGGGCCGGGTCCGGACAAATGTTTTGCCTCGACCGGCGGCGGATGCCCATGCGGACATGGCTGAAAGGGGCGAAAGGGAGAGGGTTCCCATTCCCATCGCCAAGACCGAACAGGCCCGGACGAATTCCCGTCTGGACATTTTTGATTTCATGGCGAGAACTTAAATGAACCTTTGATTATTGTCCAGACGCCGGGTAAAAACGCGAATAATGGGGGGGTGGATGATCGAGGCCTATTCGTTCGGCAGGATCGTGGTCCGGGGCAGGGCCTATAGTGACGACATCAAGATCATCCATGGTCGGGTGGTTCCGTCCTGGTGGCGTGAAAACGGGCACTTGGTGGAGATCCGGGATGTCTCGGACATATTGGAGGCGAGCCCGGACCGTTTGGTTCTGGGGACGGGTAGCTCAGGCCTGCTTCGGGTGGCCCCCGAACTGCTCGCCCTGTTGCGCGAAAAGGGCATCGAATTTTCTGCGGTCCCCACGGCAAAGGCGGTGGAGCTGTTTAACAGGCTTGCCGCGCGCGGCGAAAGCGTGGCCGCCGGGTTCCACCTGACCTGCTAGGCCATTCCTTCCAGGGCCTTGAAAGCCAGCCCGCTGGGATCACGGGCCTTGAGCACGCGCAGGAAGCTTTTTATCTCTCCCTGTTTTTTTGCCAGATTACCGGCAACGAGCAGTTCGTCCAGGCCCGCCTCCAGCCGAAAGGACTGCAAGCCCACTAGCCCGAGTTCAATGCCCAACCGCCAATCCGTTCTCTCATGCAGGGTGAGGATGGACAGAAAGCCGACCCTGGTTTGTTCCATGCCTCTGAAGTCCCTGAAAAAGCTCTCGAACCTGCGCAAGGCTTCAAGGTTTTCCGGTTCATCGGCCAGTATCTTGGCCAGGCATTCCGAAGCGGCCAGCGGCAGGTGCCTGTTGCCGTCAAAGGGGAAGCCCGCCCTGACCATGAGCCCCGCCCTGTGAAGCTCCTTTGACCAGAGCATGAGCAGCCGCACGGGGTCGTCGGGGGGCATGGGGTGCTTTCCGTCTCCGGATTTGAGCTGGCGGTACCAGAATTCCTTGGCCATGTCCCATTGGCCGGTTTTCAGGGCGACCATGCTGCCCGCAAGATTCAATTCCAGATGGTCGGCCTGGAATCCGTTGGCCAATAACGCTTTCATGGTTTCTATGGCTTTGCCGTCTTTGCCGGTTCCGGCCTGGAGCCTGACCAGGGCGGAAAGAACATCCCCGTCAGGGGGCAGGGCGGACAGGGAGCGTTCGACAAGCTCGGGCACGATGTTGATTCGTTCGCTTTCCCAAAGCTGGAAGGCGGTGAGCCAGAACCATTTGTCTCCCTCAAGGCCTGTGGCTGCCGAGGAGGTGGCCTGGGCGGCCATGTCCAGGATGTCGGCGGCCCTGTGTGCGGGCAGATGCTCGCGCAATATCCGATCCCGCGCAGCAAGGGCCATGACCCTGGAACGTTTGTCGTCCTTGAGGCAGCGTTCAAGAACCGCCTTGAGTTCAAGCACGTCCGAATAGGTTTCCATCTCCCTGCCCGGCTCGAAAAGACCCTGGTGCTCATCCTCAAGGTCCGGGTCCAGCGGCAGGCAGCCGCAGGAGGCGGATTCAAAGAGGCGGAAATTCACTTCGCCGAAAATGGTCTCGTTCGGGGCCAGCCTGGAATTTTGATAGAGCTTGAACATCTGGTCGGGGGCCAAGTCCTGCGCAAGGGCCAGGTCCGCGCTGCCGCTGAAGTGGTTTTTCAGGAATTCAACGAACCAGAGCCTTGCCGGGCGCTGTTTGGAGACCCGGCCGACAAAGGCCAGGTCATGGGTGCGTTTGTCCCAGGGCGTCCAGGGTGAGTCGAAGCCGAACCAGGGCAGACGGCGGACATCCTTTGCACCCCGTCTGCCGATTTCGGGCATCCAGCGTTTCTGGGTGCTCAGGGTCATGTCGAAAAGCCGGGCGTAGGCCGAATGCCAGAAAGCGTTGAGATGCGGGTCCAGGCACCAGAACAGCTTGGGGCAGGCTATCTGGCCCAGCCCGGAGAGGATGACGCGTTTGGCCAGCGTTTCGGTTTGGAGCAGGAGGTCGGGACTGAAATTTTTTCTGTCCAGGGTCTCGCCTATGTCGTGTATTTCCCCGGCTTCAGGCCGGACATCCAGAACCGTGTGGCCCAATTCCCTGAATGCGGCGGAAATTGGAAAGGGCGCGTGAATCAGACAGATTTTCATGCCGAAGTCCATACCCTTTTTTTGGTGTGAAAAAAAGCGCCGGGCCGGTTGTCTTCCGGCCCGGCGCGATGATGCGGACTGATCTCCAGACGGATCAGGACTTGAGGTCGGCGATGAGCCTGTTCAGGCTCTGGGCCAGCTGCGAGAGTTCCAGCACGGCCTGGGCCGATTGTTCCATCGCCTCGGAGACTTCGGCGGATATCTTGTCCATTTCCTCGGTGCTTCTGGTTATCTGCTCCGAGGCCGCAGACTGCTCTTCCGATGCCGTGGCGATGGACTGGACCTGGTCCGACGAGCTTTCGGAATAGTTGACGATCTCCTTGAGGGCCTCGCCGGACTGGTTGGCCAGGTCGGTGCTCACGTTCACTGCCTCCACGGCCTGTTCCGTGGCGGTAATGTTGTCCCGAGCCACCTGCTGGATGGCGCCAACGGCCTCGCCGACTTCCGTGGTGGCGGACATGGTTTTTTCCGCCAGCTTGCGCACCTCGTCGGCCACAACTGCGAAACCGCGTCCCGCGTCGCCGGCGCGTGCGGCCTCAATGGCCGCGTTCAGGGCCAGCAGGTTGGTCTGGTCGGCGATGTCGGAAATGACGTTCATGATTTCGCCGATGCCTTCGGCCTGTTTGCCGAGATTGGCCATGTTGGTGTTCAACTGCGCCGCAAGGTTGTGGACCTGGTAGATGGCCTCGATGACCTTGTCCACGATGCTGGCTCCTTCCTGGGCCTTGATTCTGGCCTGGTTGGAGTTTTCAGCGGCCTGGCCCGCGTTCTTGGCGACCTCCATGACCGTTGCGTTCATCTCTTCCATGGCCGTGACCGTCTCGGTGATTCTTTCCTTTTGCACGGCCGTGCCCTTGCTGGACTGTTCCACCTGGGCCGAAAGCTCTTCCGCGGCGCCTGCCAGGGATTCGGAAATCTGGGAGGCCTCCTCGGCGGTGACCAGCATCTTTTTCTGGGCGTTCTTTATTTCGGTCTGGTCTATGACGATTTCAAAGGCTCCAGTGACCTTGCCCCTGGAGTCGGTGATGGGCACGCCGATGTAGCTGATCTCCAAATCCAGGTCTGCGGGATGGGCATCGGTTTCGGCCTGAATGGTGCCCTTGGTCTTCATGGCCCGGCTACAGGCGCAATTTTCGGTTTGGCAGTGACCCGTCTTGAAGAAGTCGTAGCAATGCCTGCCGACATAGTCCTCGTGCGAGGACAAATTGTTCAGGCTCTGGGCCGCCTTGTTCAGGTAGAGGACTTCGTAGTTCGTGCTTATGGCCATGAGCGGGACCGGTATGTCGTCAAAGTATTCCAGCAGGGAATCCGAGATTCTGTTTCCGCCCCTTACCAGCTGGGCAAAGGCCCCGTGAAATTTCGAGCTGTCGCCGCGAAAGCGCAGATGGCCGGTCTCGATGTTTTCCACAGTGTTGTCCGATTCAGCCAGGACCTCCTTGATGGTTTCCGGTATGTGGCCCACGGCCCTGGCGATCAGGCCCACCTCGTCGTTCTGGTCCATGTCCAGTTTGGCGTCGATGTTGCCTTTGGAGATTTCATCGGCAAAGGCCGTTACCCGTTTGAGTCCCCCGGCAACCGAGGTTGCGAGAAGGTAGCTGAGCAGGGCGGCAATGGCGGCCACCACGCCAACCTGCACCAGCATCTCGTTGCGGCGCTGGACGGCGGCGTCCTTGAGGTCGTCCACGTAGATGCCGCTGCCCACTACCCATCCCCAAGGTTTGTAGAGCTTGACGTAGGATATCTTGTCCACGGGCTCGTCTTTTCCCACCTTGGGCCACATGTAGTCCACCTCGCCTTCGCCCTTTTCCTTGGCCACCTTGGCGAATTCGACAAACAGATACTTTCCGTTGGGGTCCTGACTTTTTGACAGGTCCTTGCCGTCGAGTTCGGGCTTTATGGGGTGCATGACGATTACCGCATTGGTGTCGTTTATCCAGAAATACTGGTCTCCGGAGTAGCGCATCTTTTTCACGGCGCTCTTCGCCATGTCCTGCGCCTCGGCCTCGGACAGTTTTCCCTCCTTGGCCTGTTCCCCGAAAAAGGCGAGGACCGAATGGGCCACTTCCACACTCTGTCTGGTGGCTATCCTTTTTTCGGATTGGAGGCTGTCGTTGAACATGGGCAGGAAGTAACCGAACATGCCGGCCACGACCAGGACGATGAGAAACAGGTAAAGACTCATGATCTTGAAGAAAAGATTCAGAGATTTGAAAAAACGAAGCATACAGCACCCCCGGTGGAGTCTTGAAAGAGACATTTGGGTTTCCGCATCCCCCCGAACGCGGAAAAAGTACTATCAGATTCATAAATTGGCTTTACGACTGTAATCATTATACCAAAACAGACTTATTGGCGATAGTTTTTGTTTAAAAAGGGTTAACGAGATTACGATATGAATTATAGGACATTGTGTTTCGCAGTAGCTATCTTGCCGGGGAGAGGCTCAGGCGGAATCGTGTTTTGCGGGAGGTGTGAGGTCTGGAATCATCCCTTGCATTTTCTTATGGTTGCGCTTTGCCTTTTTTGTAACAGGCTTAAATAGTGTTTGATTTCATCGTGAAAATACCCTGTGCGCGAACCTAATGATTACTGCCCAGCGTCCGATAAGTACTCCAACGGCGGTTGTTTTCATCCGCCGGTATGCAGGCGATTCGAGTTGAGCTCCCGGGGAGGGGCCATGAAGCAGGAAAGACTTGGAAACAGCGGCAACAGCCCTGAGAGTTTAGAGGGGGAAGCGAGCCTCGAACTGGAACGGGAGCGTGCCGACAAGCTCAGGAAGCTCAAGGAGCAGATCAGAAACGGCACCTACGAGGCCGACATCAAGGATATCGCCATGCAGATATCCTCGGCCATGAACCGCGCCGTCTGATTGTAGTCAAGATATGCATTTTCAAGCCCCGCCCTTTTGGGACGGGGCTTTGTTTTTTCAGATGATCGAGCGGGGCTAGTCCAGCTCGAACTCGTCGCGCCAGTCCCCTTCCTCGTCCCACTCGGGCTGGTCCTTCTTGCTGAACAGGCAGTCGCCCACCACAAGGTAGTCCATCTCGGTGCGCATGAAGCAGGTATAGGCGTCGCGGGGCGTGCAGACAATGGGTTCGCCGCGTACGTTGAAGCTGGTGTTGACCACCAGGGCGCAGCCCTGTTCCCTGCGAAAGGTGTCGATGAGCCCCCAGTAGCGCGGGTTGGTCTTCCTGCTCACGCTCTGGATGCGGGCCGAATAGTCCACGTGGGTTATGGCCGGGATGTCCGAACGCTGCACGTAGAGCCGGTCGTACATGGGCATCTCGTCGTAGTTCTCCGGCAGCGGGTTGCAGCGCTTCCCGGTCACCGGAGCCACGATGAGCATATAGGGCGAAGGGCGATCCAGATCGAAGTAGTTGGCTATCTCCTCTTCCATGATGGAAGGGGCGAAGGGGCGGAAACCCTCGCGGTATTTGATTTTCAGGTTCAGCTTCTTCTGCATCTCCGGGTGGCGCGGGTCGCCCAGGATGCTGCGGTTGCCCAGGGCGCGGGGACCGTATTCCATGCGTCCCTGAAACCAGCCGATGGCGTTTCCTTCGGCCAGAAGCGCGGCCACCCTGGAACTGAGCTTGTCGAAATCGTCTATCCTTTCATAAGGGGCGCTGAACTTGCGGGATACCCGGCGCACGGCGTTCTCGCCGAATTCCGGTCCGAGGTACGCGCCGCTCATGGAGTCCTCGGCATCAGGCTTGCGCTCCACGCCCTGCCAGATATGGCGTCCGGCCAAGGCTGCGCCCAAGGCTCCTCCGGCGTCGCCCGCCGCAGGCTGAATCCAGATGTCCTTGAAGGTGCCGCGCCTGAGCAGCTTGCCGTTGGCAACGCAGTTCAGGGCCACGCCGCCGGCCATGACCAGATTCTCGCAGCCGGTCAGTTCCTTTGCGGTCTCGGCCAGCCTGAACACGACATCTTCGGTGATCTGCTGGATGGCCAGGGCCAAATCCATGTACTCCTGGCCGATCTCGGTCTCGGGTTTGCGCGGAGGGATTCCCAGCACGTCGGACCACTTGCAGTCCCTGCACATGGTCAGGCCCGTGGCGTAGTTGAAGTAGTCCATGTTCAAAAGCATGGACCCGTCCTCGCGCAGGTCGATCATCTCGTCCAGAATCTTTTCCTTCCAGCGCTTCACGTCCTTTGATCCGGGATTGCCGTATGGAGCGAGTCCCATGAGCTTGTATTCGCCGCTGTTGACCCGGAAGCCGCAAAAGGCGGTAAAGGCCGAATACAGAAGCCCCAGGGAATGGGGGAACTGCAGTTCCCTGAGCACGGTGATGTCCTTGCCCTTGCCCTTGCCGATGGTGGTGGTGGCCCATTCGCCCACGCCGTCGATGGTCAGGATGGCCGCCTCTTCAAAGGGCGAGGGATAGAACGCGGAAGCCGCGTGGGAAAGGTGGTGCTCGGGGAATATGACCTTGGGCTTGCCCTTGCCGAGTTTTTTCAGCTCGTCCGAGAGCATGCGCCGCATGAACAGCTTTTCCTTGATCCAGACCGGTATGGCCTGGAGAAAGCTTTGCAGTCCCTGGGGCGCGAACCCGTGATAGGTTTCCAGCAGACGCTCGAATTTCAGGATGGGCTTGTCGTAGAACGCCACGCAGGAAAGGTCGCCAAGGGACAGGCCTCCTTCCTTGAGCACGTATGCCGCGGCATTGGCCGGAAAGTCGGAATCGTGTTTCTTGCGCGTGAAGCGCTCCTCCTGCGCCGCCGCCACGATTTCGCCGTCCACAAGAAGGACGGCGGCGGAATCGTGGTAGTAGGCTGAGAGTCCCAGAATCGCGTCGGGCATTTTCTACCAGCCTAGAATACGGTGTAAATAAACGGGGCGATGGCCGAGCCGCTGGTCAGCACGATGAGCGCGCCGAAAAGAAGCAGGGTGAGTATGATGGGCAGCAGCCAGAATTTTTTCCTGACTTTCAAGAAGCCCCAAAGATCTCTCAAAAAATCCATAATATATCTCCTTAAAACGGTTGTTCCACGTCCTGGGCGGTATAGGTATGGTCTCTAACCACCATGACCGATTCCTGCCCTTTCTTGAAGGCCTTGAGCCGCATGGAGTCCTTGCCCATGGCCCTTCTCAGGCAGGCGATGGGAGTCACCACGACGAAAAAGACAATGCTCAGCAATATCTTAGAAACCACGGTGCCCAGCAGCCCGGAAAGGCCGAGCCAGACATAGGCCGCAGGCGTGTAGGCCGAAGGCCAGGTCATGTTCAGCACCAGCAGGGCGATGGCCGCCACGTTCCACCCGTTGTCGTGGGTGAAAAGGCCCACGATGAGACAGATGAGAACCATGGCCATGCCGGTGTCCCGGGCCTGGGCCTTGCTTATGCTCTTGGGGATGATTTCGTGATCGTTGGCTTTGGTATCCATATAATATCCTTTCGCGGTCATATACTGTAAGTCGCAAGAAAGTTCCACTGCCAGAATCCGGCGAAAAACACAAGGTCGGGCTCCTGCCCTTCGAAACTTGATCCCCCCTGATTATTGGTGTAGCTGGTTTTTCCGGAACGTGACGATCATGAAAAAAACAATCCTTCTTATCATCCTGGCCGCCCTGCTCCCGGCGTCAACGGCCCAGGCTCATCCCCACGTCTTCGTGGAATACGGCATCGACTTCGTGCTCGACGAGGAGGGGCTGGCCGGATTCCGCCAGATATGGACCTTTGATGAGATGTTCTCCATGACCATGCTCATGGAATTCGGCAACGGGGATATGAAACTCACGCCGGACGAGGTCGATCTTTTCAAGAAAGGGGCCTTTGACAACCTCAAGGGCTTCAACTATTTCACCACCCTGGTGGTCAACGGGCAGCTGCACAAGGTGGACAATGTCACGAATTTCACCGCGCGCACGGAAAACGAGAAACTGATCTACGAATTTTTCGTGCCCATAAAAGTGAAGAGTCCGGCCAAGGTCGAAGTGGCCATATACGACGAGTCCTACTACACCGACGTATACCTGCTGCGCGACAAGGTCAGGATCGAGAACCCGGCCGGGATCAAGGCCGTCTACACGGCCGACTTGGCCGAGCACATAACCTACAACTACGGAGGCATGGCCATGGTGCCCGACTCCGTGGTCCTTGATCTGCAATGACCATCGCCCGCCCGACATTCATGCTTGCGTTGCTCCTGGTTTTGGCCCTGTCCACGGCAGCAGCCACCGTCACCTGCGCACACGGTGCGCAAAACCCTTTTCTTTCCGGCGGCGGAGAGCAGGAGAACAGCCGGGACGCCCAGCAGGACGCTCAAGAGGAAAATCGCAGAGACGCAGCTGTGGACCGGAAGGCTGCCGACCCCGGCCTGATGCAGAATTTTTACGCCACGGTGGCCCGGACCCAAAAGGAAATCCGTTCGCGCATGACCGGCTTTGCCCGTGACATCCGCCACAACCCCTGGGGCGGCTCCCTGTGGCTGTTCATGTTCTTCTCATTCGCCTACGGCGCGGTTCACGCCCTTGGACCGGGCCACGGCAAGACCGTTGTCTGTTCATATTTTCTGAGCAGACCGGGCAGCCTCGGCCTGGGCTTGCTCATGGGCAACCTCATCACCCTGGTGCACGTGGGTTCGGCCACCCTGCTGGTCTGCGCCGCCTTTCTGCTGCTCAAGACCGGCATGGGCGGATTCGAGGATTTCAGCGGCCATCTGCAAACGGCCAGCTTCGCGCTCATCGCCTGCATGGGCGTTGCCCTGACCCTGCTGACACTGAACAAGCTGAGAAAGGGAACGCTGCTGGTCTCTTCCTGCGACCCGCGACAAAGGGCGGCCAGCCTGAAAAACGTTCTGGCGGTCTCATTCGTCACGGGCATGGTCCCCTGTCCGGGCGCGGCCATCATCCTGGCCTTTTCCCTGACCCTGGGCATCCTGCCTGCCGGGCTGGCGGCCATGTTTTTCCTGGCCCTGGGCATGGGGCTGACCACCACCCTCTTCGCACTGGCTGCGGTTGGCGCACGCGGCGCGGCTACAAGGGCCGTGCAAAGCGACAACAAGCGTCTGACCTGGGTCTACGCCGCCCTTTCACTGACCGGCTCCCTGACCATCACAATCTTCGGCGCGGCCATGCTTTCGGCCAATCTTTAGGCAAATCTAAAAAGATAACCCCCCGACCAAGGCCAGGAGGTTATCTTTTTAGATTAAGTCTAAACTTTTTCTATAGTTTGGATTTTAGCACAATGTCCGTGATCGGCCCCCTGGAGCGGTCGCCCTTGAGGACCATGTGGGCGTAGTTGCGATAGCCCTTGAGCTTCTTGACCATCCAGTTCAGGCCGTTGTTGGACTCGCTCAGGTAGGGGTTGTCCACCTGCCGGGTGTCGCCCAGGCAGATGCACTTCACCCCCTCGCCCATGCGCGTCAAAAGCGCCCTTGTCTCGCCGCGCGACAAGTTCTGCATCTCGTCGATGATGACCACCGCGTTTTCCATGTTCATGCCCCGAATAAAGGCGATGGGCATGATCTCGAACCGCTTGGGGTTGAATTTCATGGCCTCCGGGCTGGGGTTCAGGAAGACCCGGTTGGCCGGACGCATGTCGTGCAGCTTGATGAGCAGGTCGTGCACGTAGCGCACATAGGGCAGCATCTTCTCTTCCACGTCGCCGGGCAGATAGCCCAGCTTGTTGCCGATCTCCACCACGGGCTTGACCACGTAGATCTTGCGAAAAGGGTTTTCCTTGTTCTCCAGGGTCAGGTAGAGGGCCGCGGCCAGGGCCAGGAAAGTCTTGCCGTAGCCCGCCTCGGACTGGACCGAGACAAGATCGATGTCCTTGTGCAGCATGAGTTCCATGGCCAGATTCTGGTAGACGCTTCGCGGCTTAACGCCCCATACGTCGTGAGTGTAGGCTATGGCCTTGGGTCCTTCCGGGCCATGAAACACGGGCGTGCCCGACTCCCATTGGAAACAGTTGGGCAGGGGTTCCTCGCCCTCTTCCACGAATCCGGTGTAGAGCTGGCTTTCGGACCTGAAGGGCTCGGAGTCGCGGTAGCCCTCGCAACCCAGTCCGTGGACCCTGGCCTTGACCTGCAGCACACGGTCGTTGGTGATCAGGATGGGCTCGATCATGCCCATGTTCTTGATCTCCTTCAAGATGCGTTCGTCAAAGTTTTCGTCGCACAGGTTCTGGGCGAATTCGGGTGGAAGGATATGGAGTTTGTCGTCGGCCAGAATGACCCGCACGGCCTGGCTGACCACATGGCCGATGCGATGATCCTTCTTCAGCTTGTCCAGCTCGGTAAGGACCGTGTAGGGAATGAATATCTTGTTTTCTTGCCCGTTTCTCAGGGCGTCGATGCATTTCGGGTTTTCAATAAGGACGTTGGTATCCAGCACAAAGGATTTTTCCGCCATAATCTGTTGTTCATCCTGTTTGAAGGTTGGATAGTCGCTCGAACAACCACTCAACAAGAATCCCGCTTCGGCATCACCTCCAATGAGTTGCCTATAGGATTGTCCGATTTTCGAGATAAAGTCTAGAGGATTTTAACCGATGCACGGGAATTCATACAAGGCCGGGCGGTTACGGTTTCGTGTCAAAACGGCTTTTACGCCAAACGCTGCCTCATAAAAAAGGCGGAGGCATGTTGCCTCCGCCCGAATTGTCATAATTTCGGGACTCAGTCCCTGGCCACTAGAGGCCTCTGCGTTCAAAGAATCTAAACAGCCCGATCCCAAGGATGAATAGCACCAGTATGATCAACCAATGGCTCACGCCCAGAAGCGAGGGCAGGGTGATCTTGCCGTATCCGCCCCAGGTCAGCACGCTGGACTTGAGGGCCGGGTAAACTTCCGCATAAACAGCAGCCCCGAACCAGCCGCCCACTATGCCCCAGATGGCGTCGTAGCGCCCTTCGCCCAAGGCGCCCCAGGAAGTGCCGGGGCAGTATCCCAGAAGAGCCCAGCCCACGCCGAACAGGCCGCCGCCGATGAGTTGCGCTCCAACCTCCGTGCCCTTGATGCTCAGCTTGGCCAGTTCCAGGTCCGCCAGCAGGTATATTCCCGCCGAGGCCACCAGTATGGCCGAAAGCATGAACTTGACGATGGTCATGTCCTTGAGTCTGAGGGCTCCGAGCTGCATGTCGTAGCGCAGTACCCGCGCTTTTTGCAGCAGGACACCGAACAGGATTCCGGTTGCCAGTCCTATGAATAATGTCATGGCTATTCCCCCTTGTAGAGCAGACGCGCCGTTATGATCCCGCCGACAAAAAAGCCGATCATGGCCAGCAGGCCGCTGACCGAGAGTTGGGCCATGCCGGACAGGCCGTGGCCGCTGGGGCAGCCGCCGGCCATCCTGACGCCGAACAGGGCGATGAACCCGCCAATAAAGGCGACAACAGAGCGCTTGCTCACGCTTTCCCCGAACCTCGCCCGCCAGGAATCAGGCAGTGCGGTCCATGAAAAGGAACCTGAATAGTTGGAAGACAAGAATGAACCGAAGAAAATGCCCAGCACGAACATCCACTGCCAGTCTATCCCGGCGTCCTTCTCAAGATACTTCATGAAGTAGTCGGTGGCGGCCACATGGTCGGGGACGATGCTCTGCTCTATGAGTCCGGCGGTGCGGACAAAGGAAGTGGAAGCTCCGAAGTAGCTGCCCACAAAATAAACCGAGAGTACCAAAATCAGTCCGGACAAGGCCCCTGCCAGATAGGGACTCCAGACACCTTTTGTAGACGACATGGCTATCCTCCTTGTTTGGCCGACTATAGCACTTTCAGTGAACAAGACAAGCCGCACGAACATCGACACACGCTCCGACACAAAAGAAGCCCCCGGAGCATCGCTTCGGGGGCTCTTTTTGTTTCGGGATTCGGGATTCGGGATCACTCGACCATGAATTCCTTTGAATTCTTTTGGGAGAAGACCCGGATGCCGCGCAGGTCCTTGGGCGGCTTCTGGAGCAGGTAGCCAGCGTTCAGGCCGGTGAGGACTTCCGCAGTGGGGCCGGTGGGCGGCACCGCGATCATGTCGAATTCATATACTCCATGTACGGTGGGCTTTTCGCGCGGGGCCAGCTTGGGATCGGTCCAGCCTTCGGTGGTGGTCAGGCCCCTGGCCCGCACCAGGGCGGTCTTGCCGTCCTCGGAGGGGATGTAGCTTACGCCCACGACTTCGAAGACCGGCACGCCCCTGGGCTGCGGCTTGGTCATGATGCCGGAGCAGCCGGCCACGAGGAGCGTTATGGAGAAAAGAAGGGCGAGGGGAAGCGTGATGGGGCGCATGTTCAGGCTCCGCAAGGCAAAAGGGCGGAAGGGCTAAGTGCGCCCCGCCGCCCATTGGATGGTGTTCAGGCTCAGGTTACTGGACCAGCTGCCAGGTTCCGTCGGGATTGCGGTAGGCCTTGGCGTAGACCGTTTCAGGCTTGCCGTCGGGTCCGGTGGTGGTGATGGCCACGTCGCGGTACACGCGGTTGTCCTGCTCATAGGCGGCCTGCGGAGTCGCCTGATAGTAGCGTCCGGTATCCGGGTTCTGCCAGGAGGTGGTCTGGCCGGAAGGGGTGGTCTCCAGGGTGCTGTTCACCTTCTGGGCGTCCGACTTGTCCCATTCGTTGCCGATGACGTAACCCAGAAGCAGGCCAGCGCCCGCGCCGATGAGAGCACCTTCGACCTTGTTGCCGAAGGTCAGCGCGCCGATGGTTGCGCCCACAGCCGTTCCTGTCGCAGCGCCGGTCTGGGCCTTGTTGGCGCAGGCCGAGGCCGAAAGCAGGGCTATGATCATTAAGACTGGAATTATTTTCTTCATAACCGTTTCCTCCTGTCTTTCACTTATATATGCATTGTCCATTCAAAACACAAGATAGTTGGACAATACCCCCATAAAAAAAGATTAGCAATGGTCGTGCCATTACGAAAGCCCGTAATAATGGGAGATATTGAGGTAAATGTCGCTAATGTGCAAGAAAAAATAAATATTGCTGCACAAAGACGGCAACAATTTGCACACAATTATCTATACTCAGCGGATGGTTTCGCGGTCCCGGACGCCGGTGAGGTAGAGGATGGAGTCCAGCCCCAGGTTGGAAATGGCATGTCCCGCGTCCCTCTTGACCTTGGGCTTGGCGTGAAAGGCGATGCCCAGGCCCGCTATGCCCAGCATGGGCAGGTCGTTGGCCCCGTCGCCCACGGCGATGACCTGTTGCAGGCTGATGTTCTCCTTTTCCGCGATCCTGGTCAGCAGCTCGGCCTTTTTCGGCCCGTCCACAATGGAGCCGATGACCTTGCCCGTGAGCTTTCCGTCCTTGATCTCCAGGCGGTTGGCGTAGACGTAGTCCAGCCCCAGCTTGTTCTTGAGCATCTCGCCGAAATAGGTGAATCCGCCGGAGATGATGGCTATCTTGTAGCCCACGCGCTTCAAGTTGGAGATGAGCCTTTCCGCGCCTTCTGAAAGGGGCAGATTGGCGGCCACGTCCTTGAGCACGGACTCGTCCAGCCCCTTGAGCAGGGCCAGCCTCTTGCGCAGGCTTTCCTTGAAGTCCAGTTCGCCGCGCATGGCTCTTTCCGTGATGGCGCTGACCTTTTCGCCCACTCCGTAGCGGGCGGCCAGTTCGTCGATGACCTCTGTGCTGATGAGGGTCGAATCCATGTCAAAGGCCACCAGGCGGCGGTTGCGGCGAAACACGGTGTCTTCCTGAAAGGAGATGTCCACGTGCAGTTCAGAGGCTATCTCCATGAATCGGCCGCGCAAAGCGTCCGGGTCCGTGGGCGTTCCGCGCACGGAGAATTCCACGCAGGCCTGGCGTTTTCCGTTGCCGTTGCCCTGTTGCAGGGCCTGCAGCGGCACACGCCCGGAAAGGCGGTGGATGGTGTCGATGTTCAGGCCGTTTTCAGCCACGGCTCCGGCGATGCGCGAAAGTTCCCTGGAGGTGATGGACCGCCCGATGAGGGTGACTATGTAACGCTGTCTGCCGGAAGAGGCGGCCCATTTGTCGTACTTGTCCTCTTCCAGGGGGTTGAGCTTGAGGGTCACTCCCAGTTCGTGGGCCTTGAAAAGCAGGTCCTTGAGGATGGGCGCGGTCTCGGATTCCGGCGGGATGCGGATCAGGATGCCCAGGGTCAGGAAGTCGTGAATGACCACCTGGCCTATGTCCAGAATGTCCACGCCGTAACCGGCAAGAACTCCGGTCAGCCCTGCAGTGACTCCCGGCTTGTCTTCGCCGGTCACGTGCACCAAAATTATTTCCTGCATGAAGTGGCTCTCCCCTAGGGTTTCTGCGCGGACCTTCTCATAAAAGAGGACGCTAGTAAAATCCAAAAAAACAGCATCGCAAACTTGACAGCCGGGGCGTGCTTGGTTATTTGGCCAAATAACCAAGTATTGAAACCGTAAAAAAGGTGAAACATGCAGGATATCCAGGAACGGGACATCTCAAAGTATGACGTAACATCCCAGATTTTCAAGGCGTTGGGCCATCCAGCCCGGTTGATGATAGTTGACCGGCTGGCGCGCGGCGAACATTCCGTGGGCCAGTTGACCGAGTTGGTGGGCAGCGACATGTCCACGGTTTCCAAGCACCTGTCTGTGCTCAAGTCCGTGGGCGTGGTGGGCTGCCGCAGGTGGGGAACCCAGAATCTCTACCGCCTGGAAATGCTTTGCGTGGGCGGGTTCATCCGTTGCGTGGAGGAATCACTGCACGGACAGGCCAGGGGCCTGCTGCAGCGGCTCGGACCCCTTGGCGCGGTTTCCGGAGACGCAGATGGAAAATAAATGCTCATGCGGGACCACTCCCGATTCCGGCGGCAAGGGACTGGCTGCGCGCCACTTGGCCCTGGGCCTTGTGGGCCTTGTTCTCTGGTGGCTTATCTATTCCAGACTGCATTGGTTCGCCCGGTATTTCACGGGGAGTCTCCTCGGCCTTGATCCGGATTCCCGGCTGGGGTCGGCCCTGGAGTTCTTCGTCTACGACACGCCCAAGGTGCTCATGCTCCTGGTGCTCATAGTCTTTTTCGTGGGCCTGTTGCGCTCCTTCTTCACTCCGGAGAAGACGCGCAGGCTCCTGGCCGGGCGGCGCGAATCCGTGGGCAACGTGCTGGCAGCGTTTCTGGGCGTGGCTACGCCCTTTTGCTCCTGCTCGGCCGTGCCGCTGTTCATCGGTTTCGTCACTGCGGGCGTGCCCCTTGGCGTGACCTTCTCCTTTCTCATTTCCGCGCCTATGGTCAACGAGGTGGCCGTGGTTCTGCTCTATGGGCTTCTCGGCTGGAAGGTGGCGGCCCTTTACATGGGGACCGGCCTAGCCATTGCGATAGTCGCCGGGTGGGTCATGGGCAGGCTGGGCCTTGACGGCCAGATCGAGGACTGGGTCCGGCAGATCAGGGCCGAGGCCGACGCAGGCGCCGAGGTCAAGCTGACCTGGAACCAGCGCATCAGGTCCGGGATCGACGCCGTGCGCGACATCGTGGGCAAGGTCTGGATTTACGTGGTCCTGGGCATTGCAGTGGGCGCGGGAATTCATGGCTACGTTCCCGAAGGGTTCATGGCCTCCATCATGGGCAAGGGAGCCTGGTGGTCCGTGCCTGTGGCCGTGGTCGTGGGCGTCCCCATGTATTCCAATGCCGCCGGGATCGTGCCCGTGATTCAGGCCCTCCTGGGCAAGGGCGCGGCTCTCGGCACCGTTCTGGCCTTCATGATGAGCGTCATCGCCCTTTCCCTGCCGGAAATGGTCATTTTGAGAAAGGTGCTCAAGCCCAGGCTCATCGCCGCCTTTGTGGGCGTGCTCGCCTCAGGCATCCTGCTGGTGGGCTACCTGTTCAATATGTTGATATAAAATAACAAGGAGTCGCAAATGCAGATCAAGGTCATGGGTCCTGGTTGCGCCAAGTGCGCCGAGGCCGAAAGAATTGTCCGGGCCGCCGTGGAAGAGGCCGGAGTCGTTGCTGAGATAGAAAAAATAACGGATTTTCAGGAGATGGCCAAACTGGGCGTGCTCAGCACCCCTGCGGTGGCGGTCGACGGGCAGGTGAAATGTTCGGGCAAGGCCCCGACCAGGGAGGAGGTGCTGGCCTGGCTGGGAAAATAGATTCACGGGCGGTGGTCCGGGTTGGATGTGACGTTTTGGCGTCCTCCTTGTCTTCTTTCCGCATATGAGGTTATAGAAAGTGTAACTCTTGCCTCAGAACGGACATTCAGCCCAGGATGGTGAGAAATGCGCAACTCCAACGGCAGGGATGCGGAAGCCGCCACAGACGGCAAACAGCCTGACGCCGATTCACGGACCATTGAAATCCGTGAGCGGATGGCCCTGGCCGAGCGCAGGGTGCGACAGAAGATCGGTGATTACGAGTCATACCATTTTTCCCTGAAGCAGATCAGGGCTCTCAACGTGTTTTTCGACCTCTGCCAGGAACTGCAGGGCCGCGAATTCTTTTATGACGTGTGCGTGACCGTGCCCAAGGTTTTTTTCAGCCTTGAAAGCCGCATGTACATCCTGGAAGACGAGGAAACCTTCGTTCTGGTGGGCAAGTCCTCTGAAGAGGACGAGGCGGAGGTGGTGCGGCCGAGGGGCAAGGATACACCGTCCCGCCGCAGGCTGCAAAACGGCCTTTTCTATGTGCCCATAAAATCGAATCCCAGGTTCAACGACATGCTGCCCTTCGACCCGCCGGGCAACGTCATCGGCTGTTTCGAGTTTTTCCCCGTGTCCGGCGTGTCCGAGCGGCTCCTGCTTTTTCTGGAGAAGTACGTCAACCGCATCGGCTACCAATTGCACAGCCGGATCATCAGGGCCAAGAACAGGGAGCATATCCGCTTCATCAACAACCTGGTCAAGGACATAGGCCACAACGTCATCGTGCCCAACGTCTATTTCCGTCTTTTCTACAACCGGCTGCGCGGCAAGATCGAAGGCCTGAAAGGGTTGAGCGACAGCATGAGGCTCGACGAGGACTCGGGAAGACCCGATCCGCTCTATGTCGAGAGGCGCAAGACCCTTGACTATCTTCATGGCGGGATAACAGAGCAGCTTGATGAAATTTTTCGCCATTACGAGCAGACCAGCCTGTTCCTGGAGACCTTGCTCAGGCGACAGCATTTCGTTGAGGGGCGCTATGTTCTGGACAAGAGAATCTGCGATTTGAAGAGGCAGATAATCGAGCCCCAGGTGGAGCGGTTCATGTCCAGATTCGCGGACAGGGGCATCAGGGTCCAGCCCCTGAAGGGAAGCGACGGAAACGTATGCATCAATCTCAAGGCCGATGTGGGGCTGATCTCCCAGGTCTATGCCAACCTTTTTTCCAATGCGGTCAAGTACGCCCGGGAAGTCGAACTGCCCGAAGGCGGAAAGGGCAATAGGGTCTATTACGGCTGGTCGATCATCGACAACTATTACGGGCCGGGGCTCTCCGGCGTGAAAATGAACGTGCAGACCACAGGCGCGCCCCTGCCTGAAAACGAGCGAAAAGGTCTTTTCAGCGAGGGGTTCCGCGCCGGAAACGTGGAGAGCGAATACGGCACCGGACACGGCCTGTATTTCGTGCGCCAAGTGGTGGAACTGCACGACGGCGTGGTCGGCTACGAACCCAAGTCCGACGGCAACAATTTCTATTTCATTCTGCCCCTGGAAACAATTTCCTGAGAAACAGGGCGGCAGGGCTAGCCCCTGATTTCAAATTTCGAGTACTCCTTGTCGTAGTCGATGACTTCGAGCTTCACGCTTTTGGCCGAGGGAACGGGCGCCTTGTCGTCCAGACGTTTCTTGAACTCCTCGAACAGCTTGGCCTTGCCCTGAAGGATGATTTCCGCCTTGCCGTCGGCCACGTTGCGCACCCAGCCGGTAAGTCCCAGGTCTTCGGCCTGCTCATGGACCCAACCCTGGAAGTTGCCGCCCTGGACCTTGCCAGAGACAACACAGTGAAGACTCTTCATTGTTCCGCTCCTTGTGGCAGTTTTGTTGAAAGATGGTATGATGTTAACAAAAAACGCGAGGCGTGTCTTTCATAATGATGGAATAATCGACATTGGTCATCTTTTGTAGATTCTGCCCTTGTTGATGTCGTAGTAGAGTTGGGTCTTGCTGCTGGGCCAGAAATTCGAGGAATCGAAGTGGTCGTAATACTGGCGGTTGCATTTGCGATAGCAGATGTCGTTGGCGATGTCGGCCTTGACCCTGTCCCGCCAGGCCTGGCCGGACTCAATGCCGCTGAAGGTTTTTCTTTGGGGGCAGCGCTTTATGCACTCCCGCTCCTGTCGTCGCCACTCGGCCACGTCGCCCCGGGCCGGGGTCGCCGAGGCGGCCAGCAAAGCGGCCAGCAGCAATAAAAAGGCTGTGATTTTCATTCCTGGCTCCCGTTTCATTCACAACCCTTATCGGAGTCCTGTTTCAGGGCCTTTAGTGTCTGGTTCGCAACGCTTCAACAATTGGAGAAATCGTAATAAGGAATAAACAGATGAAGAGCACCTCATCCCTTGCTGCGATTTTTTTGCGTTTTTTCCGTCTGGGCTGCACCGCCTTCGGCGGTCCGGCAATGATCCCCTACATTCGCGAGGCCGCCGTGGAGCGCGAGAAGTGGCTCACCGAGGACTCCTTCAAGCTGGGCATGGCTGCGGTCCAGAGCATGCCAGGAGCCACGGCCATGCAGATGGCCGCCTACGTCGGCTACAGGGCCGGCGGCCTGGGCGGAGCCCTGGCCGGTTACGTGGGCTTCGGACTGCCCGCCTTCGGCCTGATGCTTTTCCTTTCCTGGATTTATTTCACCTCCCGCAACGCCCCTGCGGTTCTCTCTCTGTTCGCCGGCCTCAAGGTCGTGGTGGTGGCCCTGATCCTCAACGCGGCCCTTGATTTATCCCGCCGCTATCTGACAACGCTCCTGGACAGGCTCCTGGCGCTGCTGGCCGGGGTCTGGCTGGGGCTGAGGGGCGACCCCCTCTTGGCTTTGGTCACGATCTGCCTGCTTTCGGTCTTTTTGTTCAGGGATTTGCACGCTCCAGGCCCCGAGTCCGGCCAGTCGCCCCGCCCCTCATTTAGGGATGCGGGCGTGATCCTGTTGGCGGCCCTGGCCGGACTTGTTCTGGTTTGGCTGGCATTCCCGGGACTGCTGGACATGGCGCTGATGATGATCAAGATAGATTTCTTCGCCTTTGGCGGCGGCTATGTTTCCTTGCCTCTGATGCTGCACGAAGTTGTACAGGCCAGAGGGTTGATGGCCGAAACGACATTCATGGACGGCATTGCATTGGGCCAGGTCACGCCTGGTCCCATCGTCATGAGCGCTGCGTTCGTAGGTTATGCGGTGTCCGGTTTTACAGGTGCCCTTGTGTCCACCCTTGCCGTTTTCAGCCCCTCGTTTTTCATCCTTGTCCTGTGCGTACCCTTTCTTGACCGGCTGGCTCGGTCCACTTTAGCCCAGAGAATTCTGCGGGGCAGCCTCGCGACCCTGGCGGGGCTCATGGCCGCCATGGGCGGACGCTTCGCCCTCTCGCTTTCCTGGGGACCAGCGGAATTGGCCGTGGGGTTTTGCGCCCTCGCGGCCCTGCGTTTGGGCCTGGACATCCTTTGGGTCGTTTTGTTCTGCGCCGTATTGTCCATTCTGTTATTTTAATACCTTCCTCGTATGATTTTTTGATAGTTGACAGATCAAATATGTGTGGCTCTGCATGCCGGGCTGTATTTGTTGTGTATAAAAACCGAATATGCTATTTCCATAAGCAAAGTGCGGTTGAAAATATGTGTTTTCTTAGACACACATGAGCTTTGATCAACCAGTAACAGGTGGTGCCGATCATATGATGAGCCTGAAAAAGATTACTTTGCAGTCCAAACTGATGATGGGAATGATTGCTGTTGTTGTTTTAACAGTGGCTTTGTTGGTGAGCGTGAACATGTGGCAGGTGACAAAGTCCGTGTCCGGTCTTGGGCGCACGTCCATGAAGTCTTATGCCGATGTTGTTTATTCCATGATGGAGATTCAGAACCAGATATTGTCCGAGAAGGTGCGTTTCGACCTGGGGCATATGCAAAGAGAGATTTCCAGATTGGGACAGCCCATGCTTGACCATGAAAACACCATCAGCCTTGAGATCGTCAATCAGGTCACCAAGAACAAGGAGCAGGCGACCATACCACGCTTGATGTTCGGCCTGGATTCGGTGAACAATGATTTCACCCTGGTGGACAAGGTGCAGAAACAGGTGGGGGGGACCGCAACCATCTTTCAGCTTCTTCCGGGCAAGCTGCTCAGGGTTTCCACCAACGTCAAGAAACTGGACGGCAACCGGGCCGTGGGAACCTACATTCCCGACGACAGCGTGGTCTACAAGACCATCATGAAGGGCGAAACCTATTACGGCATCGCCTATGTGGTCAACGACTGGTATCAGACCGGCTACATGCCCTTCAAGGACCCGTACGGCAAGATCATCGGCGTGATCTATGTGGGCAGGAAGATCATAACCCCGGCCTTCAGGGACATGGTGGTCAAGGCGAACGTGGCCGGCAAGGGCTACGGTTTCGTCTACAACAATAAAGGCGTCACCCTGATGCATCCGGTGCTGGAAGGCGACACATTGGCCAAGCAGCCTTTTTGGAACAATTTCGAGGGAGTCGAGGAAGGGGTGGTCGAATACGAATTCAAGGGCGTGGCCAAGGAATGCTACGTCAGATACTTCGCTCCATGGGGCTGGTTTTTCGGATTCACCATGGACTCTTCTGATATGACCCACGGGGTAAATCACAAGATATTCACGGCCAGTTCAGTCGGGGCTGCCGTGGCCATAGGCGCGGCCCTTCTGGTCATAATTATGATCATCCGGGCCACGACCAGACCGCTCAACTCCCTTAGCGAATACGCCTCGGCCGTTTCAAGGGGCGATTACTCGGCCAGGGTGGATTACGAGCCCAAAGACTCCATCAGCAAGACAATCGAGTCGGTAAGGCAGATGGTTCTTGATCTCAAGGAGAAACTCGGCTTTTCGCAAGGCATACTCAAGGGCATAAGCATTCCGTGCATTGTCTGCGACATGGAACAGCGCATCAGTTTCCTGAACCGGCACGCCCTCGACCTGTTCCAGAAGAAGGGCGCGCCCGAAGACTACCACGGGCAGACTCTTTCCTTTTTCTGTCAAGGGAAAGAGGGAGCGTTCGCCTATGCTGCGGATGTGCTCAAGAGCGGCAAGTCGGCGGAAGGAAAGGTTTTTCAGGGCCGGGGCGAAGAAGGGCGCGAATGTTATTGCCTGCTGGACTGTTCGTTGCTCAAGGATATTGACGGACAGGATCTCGGCGGCTTCGTGGTCTTCAGGGACATTACCGAAATAAAGAAGAATGAGGAGCAGATTGCTCAGCAGCGTGACGCCTTGCTGCAGATCGCGGGCGAGGCCGAGGAGATCGCGGAGCAGCTGTCCTCCTCCTCCGAGGAACTCTCCGCCCAGGTGGAGGAATCCAGCAGGGGGGCGGAATCCCAGATGGAGCGGGCCGGAGAGACATCCACGGCAATGGAGCAGATGAACTCCTCGGTCCTGGAAATCGCGAAGAACGCTTCCGACGCGGCGGAAAATGCGGACCAGACCAGACAAAAGGCTCGAGAGGGCGAGAAACAGGTTGCCGGTGTCGTGGGCACCATCATGAAGGTCCAGGAAAACGCCCTCAGCCTGAGGAAGAGCATGGACGAACTGGGCGGCCAGACGGACAGCATAGGCGCGGTCATCCAGGTCATCGAGGACATAGCCGATCAGACCAACCTCTTGGCCCTGAACGCGGCCATCGAGGCCGCCCGGGCCGGGGACGCGGGTCGCGGGTTCGCCGTGGTGGCCGACGAGGTCCGCAAACTGGCCGAAAAGACCATGTCTGCAACCGGCGAGGTCAGCCAGGCCATTCAGGGCCTCCAGAGCGGTGCAAGCCGGAATATCAAGGCCACCGAGGCGGCCGTCGAATTCATTGCCGAAAGCACGGAAGCGGCCAAGGAGTCTGGCCAGTTGCTGTCCGACATTGTGCACATGGTCGAGGGGACGGCCGACAAGGTCCGCAACATCGCCACGGCGGCCGAGGAACAGTCCGCCACCAGCGAGGAAATCAACCGGGCCACTGACGAGGTAAACACCATATCCACGGAAACGGCCCAGGCCATGCGCGAGTCTTCCCAGGCCATATCCGGGATGGCCCTGCTGACGTCCAACCTCAAGAAGCTCATCGGCCGCATGCGCCAATAGCTGCCGCACAACGCGTTGAAACAAGGGTCCGCTCCGCAGGGGGCGGGCCTTTTCAGTTTTGTTCGTTTTTGCTCAGTCCACGGGATGGACCAGGATGGTAACGCGTCTGTTCTTGGCCTGGTTGGCCGGGACGGGAAGCCCCTTTTTGTCGAGATTGGGGGCCACGGGCCTTGTGTCGGCCAGCCCGACCACCCTGACCTTTTCACGGTCAAAGCCGTTGGAAATGAAGTGGCGGGCCACGGCCGAGGCGCGGGCCGAGGAAAGCTCCCAGTTGGAGGGATATTTGCCCGAATGGATTGGGATGTCGTCGGTATGCCCTTCAATGGTCAGGCCGTAAGCCGTTTGCATGAGCGGCCCCGAGATGTGATCCAGTATCTCCAGGGCCTTGGGGGTCAGGTCGGCCTGGCCGAGTTCGAAAAGCAGGGCTCCGGGCAGGTTGATGGCCACGGCCCGGGGCTTGAGTTTCAGTTCCAGCCCTTCCTCGCGTCCCACCAGGCGGCTCAGCTCCAGCTGCAACTCGAAAAGATTTTTCGGAGCCTTTTCTCCCTCAGGCGTCAAATTTTGCGATGTCTGGCGCTCCTTGCCGCCCATTGCCTCGGACATGATGGCCGACATGGCTTCGTATTTTTCCGTGTCAACCACCGTCACCGTGAACATCAGGGCGAAGAAGCAGAGCAACAACGTCATCATGTCGGCCAGGGTCAGCGCCCAGCCGGGATTTTTCGGAATCCGCTGCTCCGTCTTGTTGTTGAAGCTGTTGGGAAACGGCTGCATGTCGGGCCTCCGGTCAGGCCTTGACCGATGTCCACTTCCGCGGGGGCAGGTAGCCCATGAGCTTGTCGCGGACAATGGGCGCTGGGGTCTTGTCCTTGATGAACAGGATGCCGTCCCTGATGACGCACATGAGGATCGTCCTTTCCTCCACGCGCTTTTCCACCTTCACGGCGATGGGCGTGAAAAAGAGGTTGGCGAAAAGAGCTCCGTACAGGGTGGTGGTCAGGGCCGTGGCCATTGCCGGTCCGATCTTGGTGATGTCTCCGCCCATGCCCTGCATCATGGCGATGAGGCCGATGAGGGTGCCGATGATCCCGAAGGCGGGGGAAAGGGTGGCCATTGTCCTGTATATTCCGGCCGAAGACAGTTCCTGGTCGTGGAACTGCTGAATCCTGTTGTTCAGGATTTCCTCCAGTTCCTTTTCGTTGTATCCGTCCACCAGCATTTGCAGGCCGCCGCGCATGAATTCGTTTTCAACGCCCTTGATCAGCTTTTCCAGGTGCTGGTCGCCCTTGGCCCCGACCTTTCTGGACAAATCCACCAGGACGTTGATGTAGTTGCTGGTGGGCAGTTCCTCGGCCTTGAGGGCGGTCATGAACACGCCGAAAACGCGCATGACCTCTTTCAGGGGATAGCAGATGAAGGTGGCGGCTATGGTTCCGCCGCAAACGATGGCGATGCCCGGCAGGTTGATGAAGACCTCCACCGAGTCCGTGGCCGAGTATGTGGCCGCGCAGAGGATGATGACCCCGAAGACTATGCCGAAGATTGTGGCGATGTTCACTAGATGGAAACTCCTTTGGCCGTCTTGATCAGGCCGATGAGCTCATCCTGCACATCCAGGGCTTCGCTTTCGTCCACGACCTCGCGCCTGTCGGCTTCGTCCTTGACGATGGTGGCGATCTTCTTGGCCAGGTTTCCCAGGATTTTCTTTCTGGCGTCTTCATGGGCCACGGCCAAGAGCACCCCGATCTTGTAATAGCCCATGGTGGCGAAGGTGTCCTTCAGGGTGGCGTTGTCCACGTAGACGATGTCGTTGACGTCTTCCAGGTCCTGAATTTTCTTCTTCTTGCGCTTGACCGACTTGAAAAAATCCGGCCCCTGCTCCTTGGCCCAGTTCAGGGTGTTTTTTCTGGAAAAGGTGAAAAGGGTTTCAGGTATTTCCTGCTGGGCCATCTTGCCGTAGATGATCTCGGGAGTGCTTTCCACCTCCTGGGCCAGGTCGTAGATGTCGATATGCTCCAGCTCGGGTCCGTTGCGTTCGCTTTTCTTCAACTCACGGTAGAGGTTGAGCGCGACCTTGTAGAAGGTTCCGGGACTTGAGAGCTTGATGTACTTTTCCTCAAAGGCCTTGCCGGCCTTGCGGATGCTGATTTCGACGATCTTCAGGCTGGCCAGCTGCTTGATGACGCCCTCCACCTCCTGCTGGGAGACCACGATGATGTCCTTGATGTCCCTGCTGAGGTCCAGGACGTTGAGGCCCAGGGAATGGTTGGGGTTTTTTTTGGCCGCGGCCCCGGACAAGGCTGTGTGGGCCTTGTAGGCCAACTCGAGAATCTTGCAGATGCTCAGGAAGGAATTTTTGTGGTTCATGGAGCCGGACCTTGATTCGGCCTTTTCCAGCCTGCGGGTCAGCAGCTTGGTCAGATGCCTGATGGTCTTGGGGCTTTCCTTGAGCAGGTTCCCGACAAAGGTCTTGGTCAGGACCATGAGCTCACAGAATTCCGCCGCCTCTGCGCTGGTGGTCCGGTCGGCTCCCGCCAGGGCGCCCAGCTCTCCGAATATTTCCCCCTGGCCGAGCCGGTCCAGCAGAATCCGCTTGTTGTTCCGCAAACGGTAGATGTTCACCGATCCCTTCTTGATCATAAAGGCGGTTGTGCCCTTTTGACCCTCCTGGAAAATGTTTTGGCCCTTGTAAAAACTTTTTATGTTTTGGATGTCTCCGGCCATGATCTACCTTTTCGCCAAAATGTGAGCATTGAGAATGGTTTTTGCCTGTTAAGAAAGCCTAGCTTCTTTTTTCAAAAAAAACAATAAGCATTGACAGATTGCGAGGCGCCAGAAGGCATTGGGCCGTTGCGGCATGCAAAAAGGACTTGCGTTTTTCAGGTCTCGGCTATATTAATTTGTGTTCCAAGAAGTGATCCTGTTATCATGTGTATGTATACAAACCGTGCAACCCGCAAGGCGTAAAATGAAATTTCTTAAAGGTTCCGAATCTTCATCCAATGATCTCAATGCCTTTCTCGGTGCAGGAACCGAGTATACGGGCAAATTGAGCTTCAGCGGCACTGTCCGCATAGACGGCGCGTTCAGCGGCGAGATTTCTTCCGAGGGCACGCTGGTCCTTGGCAAGGACGCATCCATAAGGGGTCAGGTGCGCGTGGAGAGGCTGGCCTGCAACGGAAAGATATTCGGCGACGTCGAATGTCGGACCAAGGCCGTGCTCCAAAGCCAGGCCGTGCTTGAGGGCAGCCTGAGAACTCCCGCCCTGGTTGTGGAAGAGGGCGCGTCCATCGAGGGCAACGTCGAGATGTACAAGCTCTCATCCAGGAGCCTGGAATCCAGCGCCGCCCCAATGATCGAGACAAAAACGTCGTCCGACGAGGACGAGGACAGTTATTAGGAGGCCTTGGCCCATGTATCAGTTGGTAGCCTGTTATCTGGACAAGGAAGAAGTCCTTTATGTCGCCGAGAATGTCCTGGACGTGGAGTTGATGCGCCAAAGGCATCTGCGCTCCATCGCCCTGGGCAGTGTGGAAATCCGCAAGGTTGAAAAGGACGGGAAATAGGTTTTTTGTTCTTTCCGGCTTAGCCCAGGGCCATGTCCACGGCGGCCAGGGAATGGATTTCCGTGGTGTCGAACAGCGGCAGGGCCGGGTTCGAGTCTTTCAGGAGCAACGGTATTTCCGTGCAGCCAAGCACAACGCCCTGCGCGCCTTGTTTCGCCATTTCAGAGATGATCCTCAGATATTCGCGTCGTGATTCGTCCCTGAAGCGTCCCAGACACAATTCATCCATTATAACGCAGTGGGCTATCTCCATGTCTTTCAGACCGGGGATGACCGTCTCAATACCTTTTTGGGCCAGTTTGTCCCTGTAGAAATTCAGTTCCATGGTGGGCAGGGTTCCGAGCAGGCCGACCTTGTCCAGTCCCGCCTCTGCGATTTTGTCCGCAGTCGCCTCGGCTATGTGCAGCAGGGGAATGTCCACGCTTTTGCTCACTTCTCCCGCCACCATGTGCATGGTGTTGGTGCAGATCAGAATCATGTCGGCCCCGGCGTTTTCCAGTCTTACGGCCTCGTTGCGGAGGATGTTCGCGGCCTCGTCCCAATTCCTGTTTTTCAGGATGGGCGCAATCTCCGTGAAGTTCACGGATGAAAGCAGGATTTTTGCGCTGTTCAGGCCGCCCAGCCTGCGGGCCGTCTCGCGGTTGATGATTCGGTAATAGTCCAGTGTGGATTCCCAGCTCATGCCGCCGATGAGTCCGATGGTTTTCATGTGGCTACACCTTGTCCATGAAGATGAGAACGCCAAGGGTGATGAAGCCAGCAGCTGCGACCCGACGCATCAGGTCCGGGGAAACGTAGCGGCAGATGAATTGCGCGGCCAGAACCCCCAGGAAGCTGACCAGCACCAGGGCCAGGGAGGCCCCCAGGAAAACCGTCCAGGGCTTTTCGGATTTGGCGGCCATGAGCACGCAGGCCAGTTGAGTCTTGTCTCCCAGTTCGGCGACGAAAAGGGTGCCGAAGGTTGTGGCAAGCAGTTTCCAGTCCATGTCGTCTCCTTGTTTATGTCCAAAAAAAGTATAGCAGACCGACCAGGGCGATACTGGCGGCGCGCAGGCCCTGGCTGTAGAAGATCATGGTCGCGGCCAGCCTGGGTTTGAAGATGCCCGCGTAATAGGGGAACTGGTGGCGCAGGGCGCGCATGGGCGAGGAAAGCAGGTTGCCCAGCAGAAGCGCCAGCACCACTTCCTTGGTTCCCAGGTCTCCGCCCTGGATCAGGGCTCCGGCTGCGGCAAGTCCGGCCGTGAATTCGGCGGCCACGTGAAAAACAACTATGCCGAGCGCTTCGGGCGGAAGCCAAGAAATCTGTCCCACGTTTCCGGCCAGGGCCTGCTCCAGCCATTGGAACACGCCCCATTTCCTGAGCAGGAAAAAGGCCGTGAAGATGGGCACGGTGAAGTAGAGTATCTTCGGCAGCCGCTGCTTGAAGCGCGTCCAGGTGTTGAAGATGGCCGAGCACTTTTCGTCTTTTTGCCCTGGCAGGGGGCTGAGGGTTCCCTTGTGTTCGAGGGGCGGCAGGAGCAGGCGGCCCATGAGCACGATGAAGGCCGTGCGCAGGAGGGCTGAAAAGGCCGTCAGGCCGACATAGACCCCTGCGGCCGGGCCGATGAACGAGGCGGAGATGAAGAAGATGGTCGGCAGATGCAGGAAATAGGTGGGCAGGCTGTTGAACAGGTTGGAGAGCAGCAGTTCGCGCAAGGACAGCTTGCCCTGTTCATGAGCCTCGGCCAGCATGGTGTTGGCCGCCACCCCGGAGACGAAGGCCATGGAAAAGCTGGCCCCGGAAATGTCCTTGAGCCGCGCCCGGCGCGCCAGCGGAGCCGCCAGCTTGGCCGCCCAGCGCGTCCAGTTCCTGCACTCGATGAAGTTGCCCACGAAAAGTCCCAGGCTGATGAACAGCGTGAGTCTGGCCAGGGGCAGAACCAGGCCCGTCCAGATTTCGTCGAAACCGATGGGAGTCATCTGATTGACTTTGAACTCCGTCTACAGGCCGTTTTTCTTCATTTCAGCCAATTCGTCCTTGTCCATGCGTGTGGAGTGTTCCTCGGCCGGGAATGCGCCGGAAGCCACGTCCTGAATGAACGCTCCCATGGCGTCCAGGGTTGCCTGACCCAGTTCCGCGTACCTTTTGGCGAATTTCGGGGTAAAACGGTCGAACATGCCCAGCAGGTCGGCCGTGACCAGAACCTGTCCGTCGGTTCCCGGACCCGCGCCGATGCCGATGGTGGGCACCGATATGGCCTCGGTGACGGCTTTGGCCGCTTCCGTGGGCATGGCTTCCAACACAAGGGCGAATATTCCGGCCTCGATCAGGGCCTGGGCGTCCTCCAGGAGAATTCGAACGGCGTCGGCTGTTTTGGCCTGCAGCTTGAACCCGCCCAGGGAGGCGATGAACTGGGGCGTCAGCCCAAGGTGTCCCATGACGGGTATCCCGGCCTGGGCGATGGCTTTGACCTGGGGAGCGAATGCGCGGCCCCCTTCCAGCTTGACGGCCATTGCTCCGGCTTCCTGCAGAAAACGTCCCGCATTGGCCACTGCCCTTTCGGTTCCGCTCTGGTAGGACATGAAGGGCATGTCGCCGATCACCAAGGCCCTTTCCACGCCCCTGGACACGGCGGCGCAATGATGAAGCATGTGCTCCATTGTCACGCTCAGGGTGTCTTTCATTCCAAGGGTGACCATGCCCAGGGAGTCCCCGACCAGTATCATGTCCACGCCGGCCTTGTCGGCCAGGACGCCCGTGGGGTAGTCCGCCGCGGTCAGCACCGCCAGTTTGCGCTGGCCCTTTGCGGCCAGGATGTCAGGAGCCGTTATCTTTTTGGACATTGATCATCTCCCGGTTTTGTTTCGCTTTGCTAGTTAGGTAGAGGCCGGGGCGCATGGGAGTCAAGCAGAATGTTCTTGGCTCGGAAACAGGAAATGAAAAAGCTCCGGACCGTCCGGTCCGGAGCTTTGAGCGGACTTAACCGTCAGCCTAGAGGGATGGATTAACGTTTTGCAGGGTCCAGATGACGCGGCCCACCGTGCGTTCTTCCATCTCGGCGGCCGGGATGACAAGATCGGAATGGTTGGAGTTCTCCGCACGCAGCACAAATTGTCCGTTTTCAAGGTAGACCCTTCTGATGAGCAGTCCCTGGTGGGGGAAATGCACGGCACAGAGGTCCCCGTCCGGGTGCTGCTTCTGTTCCTGATTGATGCCCACGAAGGAACCCCTGTTGATGATGGGCTCCATTGCGGCAGTGTCGACCTTTATGACCACCAGACCTTGGCTGTAGTATGATTCTGGTATGGACAACTCTTCCACGGGCATGGGTTCCCATGTCTCGGCGTCGGACTTGGTTCCGGCCATTGAGGAGACAGGCACCACGCGTCCCCTGGAATGGGGCTTGCCGTAGGGTGCGGGTGTTTCCCTGAGAATGGCGTCGGCGGACAGCTTGCCCTTGCTGGGGTTTATGTAGACCGGTTCCACGCCGTCGGCGATCCAGTCGGGATCAAGGCCGTGGCTGCGGTACAGCTTCAGAAACCATTCGGCGGGAATGGAGCAACGTCTTTTGGCGTCTGAAATACTGGACTGTCTGACATCGAGGACCTCGGCCAACTGCACCTGGGTTCTGGCCCCGGTGGCTTTCTTGATTCTTTCAATGGCTTCGTTGAACCATCTTTCCAATGCTTCGTCGCATTTCTTTTTGGGTTTGGGCATTTATAAATATCTCCTTATATTATATTTCAAATATTAATATTGAAATCCTATAAAAACGAGTTTTCCGGGAAGGAATTAATGCAGGAAGAATGATGAAGGGGAAAATTAATAGAATAACAAATAAACATTGTTTGATTGCAGCCTGATAGTATGGAACAAAATAAGTTGTTTGTTTGAGAATACCCTAACATTCGCCAATGTGATGTCAACTTTCTATCGCTTATTCGCGACCATGTATCAATTTTGCTATGTGTTCATCGAACAAATAGGCAAAATCCCCACTAGAAATATAGGGAAAACCCCTAGCTGTCAACAGAAACGCGCCGGTCCCTTGGGGACCGGCGCGTTTAGGGTTAACTGGTTGGCGTTATTGGTTAAGCTGATCCGAATCGGCGAGTTTAATTGAAATGCTTGAGAAAGGGGGTTTTCGGAGTCAGGATGACCCTGGTGTTGTCCTTGAGACTTTTCTCATAGGCTTCCAGGCTGCGTTGGAATTCATAGAATTCCGGGGACTGGTTGAGAGCCTTTGCATAAATCTTAACGGCTTTGGCATCGCCTTCGCCTCGTGCGATCTCCGCTCCCTTTTGGGCCTCGGCAAGGAGAACCGTGCGTTCCTTGTCCGCTTGGGCGGTTATCCTGGAGGAGGCCTCGCGTCCTTCGGAACGGTACTGCTTGGCCTGCCTTTCTCGTTCGGCCTTCATGCGTCCGTAGATGGCCCGGGCGTTTTCCGCCGGAAGGTCGGTGCGCTTGATGCGCACGTCAATGACTTTTATGCCGTATGGCTCGGCCTGCTTCTGGGCTTCCTCGTTGACCTGGTCCATGATGTCCTGGCGCTTGTGGGCCACAAGGTCGATCAGCGAGTAGCGACCAAGGGCCTCGCGCACCGCAGCGGCGATGATGTCGTCCAGGCGGGCCTGGGCGCCGGGTATGGTCCTGGCCCGGCGATAGAATTTCAGGGGATCGGATATGCGCCACTTGGAGTAGTGGTCCACGACCATTGTCTTCTTGTCTTCGGTGAGGATTTCCTCGGGCCGGGCGTCGTAGTCCAGGATGCGGGAGTCGAAGTAGATGACGTTCTGGACCAGGGGCATCTTGATGTGCAGGCCGGGTCCGTAGGTCTCGCCAACGGGTTTGCCCAACTGGAGAAGGATGGCCTTTTCGGTCTGGTCGACAACGAACAGGGTCTGCGTCAGGCCGATGAGTATGATTGCGGCCAGTATGCCCAAAACTATATTTGATCTTTTTGCTGCCATTTTCTTTCCTCGCCTACTGTGTTTCCGTTTTGGCCGCATTGTCGCCGCGTCCCGCTCCGAGCCTGCTCAGGGGCAGATAGGGCACGGCCTTTTGCAAGGCGTCGTCGGAAAGGATCAGTTTTTCCAGTTCGGGGTTGGAAAGGATTTTTTCCATGGTTTCAAGGTAGAGGCGTTTTCTGGTCACGTCCCTGGCCTTGCTGTATTCTTCATAGATGGCCAGAAACTTGGCCGCGTCACCCTCGGCCTTGCGGACCTTTGCTTCGGCATAGGCCTCGGCCTGGTTGGTGATCACCGCCGCCTGTCCCCTGGCTTTCGGCAGGATGTCGTTGCGGTAGGCGTCTGCCTCGTTGATGTAGCGGCTTTTGTCTTCGCGGGCCGAGGCAACATCCTTGAAGGCCTCAACGACCTCGTTGGGCGGATGCACATTGGCCAGCTGGACTGCCACCACATTGACTCCGGCCTTGTACATGTCCATAATTTCCTGCATCAGCTGCCGGGCGCTGTTTTGGATTTCCATCTTGCCGGTGGTCAGGGCCTCGTCGACCTTGTTTTTGCCGATGATTTCGCGCATTGCCGCCTCGGCGGCCTTTTTCACCGTTTCGTCGGGATCCTTGACGTTGAAGAGGTACTCCTCGGCGTCCTTGATCTTGTACTGGACGATGAATTCGATATCCACGATGTTCTCGTCGCCGGTGAGCATCAGGGATTCGTCCTCCACCTTGCGGCTTTGGCCCTGTTCAAAGGTGCGGGTGCGGTCCCTGTTCAGGGAACGGAAGCCAAGCTCCATGCGCCTTACCTGCTCAACGTTGGGCGTGAGCACGCTTTCCACCGGAAACGGAATGTGGTAATGCGGCCCCGGCGGGGTGATGCGGCTGAACTCGCCGAATCTTTTGACGACGCCCACCTCGGCGGGCGCGACAATATAGATGCCGGAGAGCAACCAGATGGCGACGAATACTAGAGCGATTATCTTCCCTCCGGGGATTTTAAGCCCCTTGAGGTTTTTGAGTTTATCGCTGAAATCGTCGAAACCGGGCGGTGTGGGACCGCCCTGACCTTGCCGTTGTTTTTGTAATTTTTCCCAGTCCCAGTTCATGTTATGACAGATAAGCACGTTGATATGAAAGGTCAAGGCGGCTAATGTCATATTTAATTTAAATCCAACATGGAATTGTCGTTGAAATGAAGAAAATCACGCCGGAGACGTTTAGGGAATACGATATTCGCGGAGTCGTGGACAAGGATTTCGATCCGGAATGGGTCGAGTTGCTGGGCCGGGCCCTGGGTACTTATTTTGTCGGCAAGGGCTGGAATCGGGCCGTGATAGGCCATGATTGCCGGGCCAGTTCTCCTGAGTACCAGCGCAGGCTGGCCTCGGGGCTGACCCTGTGCGGGGTGGACGTGGTGGTCCTGAACCAGGTTTCCACGCCCATGTTCTATTATGCGGTTAAAAGCCTGGGCTACAAGGCCGGTGTAATGATCACCGCCAGCCACAACCCGTCCGAGTACAACGGCTTCAAGGTCTGGGGCGGTTCCGGGACCATCTATTCCCGGGAGGTGCACGGGATTTACGAGATCATGGCCGCCGGGGAGTTCGTTTCAGGCCGGGGCATGGTCACGGTGCACGACATCGAATCCGCCTACATGGAAGAGTTGGCCAAACCCATTCCAGGCGCGAAAAGAATCAAGGTAGTTGTGGACGGCGGCAACGGCGCGGGCGGCGAGATAACGGCCAGGATGCTGGAAATGGCCGGAGCCGAGGTTGTCCGCCTGTACTGCGAGCCTGACGGAAATTTTCCCAACCACCATCCAGACCCGGTGGTGGTTGAATATACAGCCGACCTTCGGGCCAGGGTTCTTGAAACCGGAGCCCATGCGGGCCTGGGCCTGGACGGGGACGGCGACCGCATCGGGGTGGTGAACGAAAAGGGCGAATTGATGTTCGGGGACCAGCTTCTGGCCATCTATTCCCGCGAAATGCTAAAGGAAACGCCGGGCGCCACGGTCATCGGGGACGTGAAGTGCAGCCACCTGCTTTTCAAGGATATCGAAGACCATGGCGGCCAGGGAGTGATGTGCATCACCGGCCATTCCCTGATCAAGGCGGAAATGCGCAAGCGGAACGCGGCCCTGGCCGGGGAGATGAGCGGGCACATGTTTTTCGCGGACCGCTATTACGGATTCGACGACGCCTCATACGCGGCCCTGCGGCTTCTGGAGATTCTGGCCGCGCATCCGGACAGGCCGCTTTCCGAATACCTTTCGGACTGGCCGCAGACCGTAAACACTCCGGAAATACGTCTGGACTGCCCGGAAGAGATAAAATTCAAGGTCGTGGAAAGGGCGGTCAGGCATTTCAAGGAACAGGCCGCCGCCGGCGGGTTCGAGGTGCTGGACATCGACGGGGCGCGCCTCGTGTATCCGGACGGTTGGGGACTGGTCAGGGCCTCAAACACCCAGGGGGCGCTGGTCCTGAGGTTCGAGGCCGAATCGGCCCAACGGCTGGAGGAGATTCGCAGGGGCATGGAACAGCCTTTGGTGGACTGGATCGGGGAAATGGGTCAAAATTGAGCAGCGACCGAAAACCGTGCCTGTAAACCGTGTCCGAAAACCGGAGCTGACCGAGAGAAGATGAAGATTACGCGGAACAAGATAATAGTCGCGGCGGCGGTGCTGCTGGTCGCCCTGGGAGCCTGGTTCTTTTCCGGCTCCGAGAACGGCGAGATCAAGGTTTTGGAAACAGGCAAGGTGACCAGGGGCAAGGTGCGCAAGGTTCTCGAGGCCACGGGCATAGTCCAGGCCCAGGTGGGCGCTTCGGTCAAGATCGGGGCCAGGGCCACGGGCTTCTTGTCCAGGGTTCCGGTCAAGGTGGGCGACAAGGTGGCCAAGGGGCAGCTGGTGGCCGAAATCGATGACCGCGAGCTTCAGGCCAAGCGGGCCGAGGCCGAGGCCCAACTCAAGCTGGCCCAGGCCAAATATCGGTTGGCCTCCAAGAACTTGCCGCGCAGACAGAAATTGGTCCAACAGAACCTCGATTCCCAGAGCACCCTGGACGAGGCCGTGCAGGAATCCCAGGTGGCCAGATGGCAGGTGGAAGCGGCCAGGGCCTCTCTGGAAACATTGGACATACAGATTTCCTACACCAAGATATACAGTCCCATCGACGGCGTGGTCAGCCAGGTGGCCGCCCAGGAGGGCGAGACCGTGGTGGCCGGGCTGCAGGTGGCCAACCTGATCACGGTCCTGGATCAGAGCCGCCTGGAAATGTGGATATACGTGGACGAAACCGACGTGGGCCGCACAAAGGAGGGCCAGGAGGTGGAGTTTCGCGTGGACGCCTACCCGGACAGGGTCTTCAAGGGTCGGGTGGACCGCGTCTATCCGGAGCCGGAAGTGCGGGACAATATTGTATACTATCAGGCCCTGGTGCGCCTGGACAAGGATCAGGCCGAACCGCTCAGGCCGGAGATGACCACCCAGTGCCGCATTGTTGTCGAGAGCAAGGACGATGTTCTTCTGGTGCCCAACACGGCCCTGAAATGGGTCAAGGGGCGGCAGGTGGTCTATGTTGCGGACGAGGCCGGCAAAACCGTGGAGGTGGAGCCTGAGCTGGGCCTTGAGGGCCTTGAGGAATCCGAGGTTGTCTCGGGCCTTTCCGAGGGCCAGACCGTGGCCACCCAGCTGGTCTTGCCGGGCAAGGCCCTGGGCCAGAAGGGAATATAGCCGCCGGAGCCTGACAATGGACGAGATGTACAAGAACCGCGGTAGGCTTTCAGCGGAGATTCTCGGCGCGGCCCGCAGTGAGAGCGCCCCCCTGTCCGCCGACAGAAGCGCGATATTTCTGGCCTGCATGCCCAAGACCGCCTCGACCTTCGCGGTCAAGGCCCTGAGACGGGCCACGGGCTTTGAGGCCGTCAACCTGGTGGACGTGTTCCGGGACAACGAACAGAATCTTTACCTGCCAAAGCTCATCGACACCTGCGCCACGGACATTGTCCTGCACCAGCACTGCAAGGCCACCAACCGCAACCTTGAACTCATGGTCCAGTACAACATCCGGCCAGTGATACTGGTGCGCGACCTCCTGGATGTCCTGGTCAGCCTTTACGACCATTTTCACAATGAAAGCCCCATCTCGCCCTTTGCCTTCGCCTATGACGGCTTTTTCGACCTGGACGAGGAGGGGCGGAAATGGCTCTTGGTGCGCATGGCCGCGCCCTGGCTGGTCCAGTTCCATGCCTCCTGGTACACCTGCTCGGCCCTGAAAAAGCAGATCAACACCTTCTGGGTGGGCTATGCCGATTTCATGGCCGACAAGGGCGGAACCCTTGGGCGCATTCTTGAATACTACGGTCTTGAACCGGATCGGGCCGCATTGGACAAGGCCCTGGAGGAAACCTCCTCGGACAGGACCGGCACCCGTTTCAACGTGGGCAGGCAGGGTCGGGGCATGGAATTTTTCAGCCCGGAACAGAAAGAGTGCGTGGCCGCTCTTCTGGAATGCTATCCGGAGGTTGATTTTTCGCTGGTGAACAAGGGGTTGGCGTCATGAGCGAGTCCATCATCACCCTGAAGGGCGTGGGCAAGACCTTTGCCCAGGGCGAGGGCGAGGCCGGGGTGGAGGTCCTCAGGGACATAGACCTGGAAGTCGCTTCCGGTGAATTCATCGCCCTGCAGGGCACTTCCGGTTCGGGCAAGTCCACTCTTCTGCATCTCATCGGCCTCTTGGACCGGCCAACGGCGGGCAGCTATGAATTTCAGGGGCGCGACACCGCATCCCTGGACGACGACGCCCTGAGCGCTCTCAGAAACCAGAGCCTGGGCTTCATTTTTCAGAGCTTCTACCTCATCCCCTACGCCACGGCCCTTGAAAACGTGCTGCTGCCGGGCATGTATTCCCAACAGCCCCAGGCCGAACTCCGGTCAAGGGCGGAAGAGCTTCTGGACAGGGTGGGGCTGGGCGACCGCATGAGTTTCAGGCCCTCCAAGCTCTCCGGCGGCCAGCAGCAGAGGGTGGCCATGGCCCGCTCCCTGCTCAACGAGCCTGCCGTGATCCTGGCGGACGAGCCCACGGGCCAGCTTGACTCGACCACCAGTGCGGAAATCATGGCCCTGTTCAGGTCCGTGAACGACACGGGCAAGACCATCATCCTGGTCACCCACGACATGCAGGTGGCGGCCTCGGCCCGGCGGATCATCAACCTGACCGACGGGCGGATAAGCGGCTAGGCCGCAGGAGCCTCGGCCATGGAATTCTTGAGGTTGTTCCCCAGAATCTACGCCATGTCTCTGGCGGCCCTGTGGGCCTACAAGATCCGCTCCCTGTTCGTGATCCTCGGCGTGGCCTTCGGCATCGCCTCCCTGACCCTGATCGTAACGGCCGTGGACGGGGCCAACCGCATGGCCAACCAGATGGTGGAGATGTTCGGGCCGGATGCGGTGCTGGTCTTCGGCGGCAATTTCAAGAAGCGGGCCGTGGGCATGCGCACCCTGACCCTTACCTGGGAGGACGCGGAGCGCATCAGGCAGTCCCTGCCCGGCGCGTATCTCGTGGTGCCCATGCGCGCCAAGGGCGACATCACCGTGAAATACGGAAACAAGAATTATTTCGGGACCTATGCCGTGGGCGCGACCCAGAACTACGCCTCGGCCTGGAACTGGTCCCTGACCGAGGGAAGGGATATATCAAAAGAGGACGTGGAGCACGCGGCCAAGATCTGTCTCATCGGGAACAAGCCCGCCGTGGAACTGTTCGGCGAGGCATCGCCCGTGGGCAAGGTCATCTTCGTCCAGAACATTCCGATGCAGGTGGTGGGCAGGTTGGAGGAGCGGGGCATGTCAACGGGCGGCGGCTCGGACATGGACAACCGCATCATCATGCCCCTGACCACCCTGACCAACCGCATGAACCTGGACCGCAAGTATTTCCGCGCCCTGCGCATCAAGTTCTACGAGCCGCAGCACATGGCCGCCCACGTGGAGAACCTGCGCTCCTTTCTCAGGAAGCAGCATGATTTGCGGCTTGAAGAGGATGACGACTTCACCATCCTCACGGCTGACGAGGTGCTCAAGTTTCTGGCCATGTTCAAGGGCGGACTGGTGGTCTTTCTCGGCGTGACCGCAGCCATCGCCATGCTGGTGGGCGGGTTCGTCCTGGCCAACCTCTTCACCATCAGCGTGAGCGAGCGCAGCGAAGAGATCGGCCTGAAAAAGGCCATGGGCGCCACCGGCTCGGCCATAATGATCCAGTTTCTGGTGGAGGCGGTCCTGCTGACCATAATCGGCGGCCTGCTGGGGCTGTTTCTCGGATTGGCCCTGGGCCAGTTGCTGACCAACCTTGGCATTCTGACCATCAGCTTTTCATGGAAGGTTTTCGGTCTTTCCCTTTGCGGCTCCCTGGCCGTGGGGCTGATCTTCGGCCTCAAGCCCGCCCGCCAAGCCGCGTCCCTTGACCCCATCACCGCTCTTAGGGGCGGGGAATAGGGGCGGTCGGCGCATGGCCTTGGGTGTTTATAAGAAATTATTCGACAGTATAAGGTCTGAAGCGTATATTTTGTTATAAACGATTATAAAGGTGGCTTCATGGACAAAATCAAGAATCCATTCTCACCCGGTGCAGGTTCACCCCCGCCTGAGTTGGCAGGGCGTGACACTATTCTTGAACAGGCTCGCGTCCTGTTTGGACGGGTAAGGGAAAAACGCCCGGAGAAAAGCATTTTGATGACCGGGTTGCGTGGCGTAGGAAAGACCGTGCTTCTCAATGAAATGGAGCGTATGGCCGAAAGTGACAGGTATCATACCATTCTCATTGAGGCGCTTGAAACCAAACCGCTCGCCCTTCTTCTGGTCCCCCAACTGCGTCGTCTGCTTTACAAGTTGGACAGGATTGCTGGTGCCGGTGACAAGGTGCGACGCGGGATTGCGGTTTTAAAAAGTTTTATCAACGGACTTAAAATGAGTATTGGCGACGTTGATTTCGGGTTGGATGTCGACCCGGAGCACGGTGCCGCCGACGAAGGTGATTTGGAGATCGACCTTCCGAATTTGTTTGTCGCAGTGGCGGAAGCGGCCGAGGAACGCGGCACTTCCGTGGCTATTTTGATTGATGAAATTCAATATGTTGACAAGCCCGAGCTTAGTGCCTTGATTATGGCCATGCACAGGATGCAGCAACGTCAGTTACCTCTTGTGCTTGTTGGTGCCGGACTACCCATTTTGCCGGGGTTGGCAGGGGAATCAAAATCTTACGCCGAGCGATTGTTCAACTTTCCGGACATCGGTCCTCTGTCTGAGGCCGAATCCATTAAGGCCATTCGGGAGCCGATTGAAGCTGCCGGCGAGTTCATTGAGGACAAGGCGCTTCTTGGTATTTTTAGTTTGACGCAAGGGTATCCTTATTTCCTTCAGGAATGGGGTTATCAGACATGGAATCATGCCGAAGCATCACCGATTTCCGTTCAAATTATTCAAGAAACATCCGAGTTCGTTGAGAGACGCCTTGATGAAAATTTTTTCAGGGTTCGATTTGACCGCCTTACTCCCAAAGAGAAAACCTGTTTGCGGGCCATGGCTCATCTCGGAAGCGGGCCATGCAAAACAGCAGACATTGCTGAAACCCTCAAAATGCCGATGAGCAAACTTAGTCCGGTACGGGCCAATCTTATCAAGAAGGGAATGATTTTCAGCCCGTCTCATGGCAATATGGCTTTTACCGTACCTCTTTTTGGCGACTTCATGCGGCGGGCCATGCCGGAGTTCCCAGAATAATGGACCCGGCAGGCCGCGTCCCTTGACCCCTTCTCGCCATCCCAAAAATAGAACTCAGCCTTGATTTGAATCCGGTTTTTGTTTATAAAAAGTTGATGTACTGTTTACTTTCATAAACACAAGAAGGGGTTTTCATGATTCCCGGGATTACCTGCGCGGGCGATTCCTGCGCCCTGCTGGCCGCGTTCATCGGGGCGGATCGACGCCCAATGGAGTTGCCCCTTTCCGGGGCTTTGGCCTCGGCCGGTTTTCCGTCTCCGGCCGACGACTACATGGACAGGAAACTCGACCTGAACGAGCATCTGGTGGACAACCCGGAGGCCACCTATTTCATGCGCGTGTCCGGCGATTCCATGCTCGGCGCGGGCATTCATCACGGGGACATTCTCGTGGTCGATCGTTCCGTGCGGCCGGGCCACCGCTCCGTGGTGGTGGCGGTGGTGGACGGCGGATTCACGGTCAAACGGCTGCTTTTCAGGGAGGCCGGGCCGGTGCTTGTGCCCGAGAATCCGGACTACGAGCCGGTGCCGTTGACCGAGGGACTGGAGTTCGAGGTCTGGGGCGTGGTGCGCCACGTGCTGCACAGGGTCTGAGCCGTGAAGCGCGTCTTCGCCCTGGCCGACTGCAACAATTTCTACGCCTCCTGCGAACGGGCCTTTGTCCCGTCTCTCAGAGACAGGCCTGTAGTGGTCCTGTCCAACAACGACGGCTGCGTCATCGCCCGCTCCCAGGAGGCCAAGGATCTGGGCGTGGCCATGGGCAGCCCCTATTTCAAGTGCGCGGACATGCTCAAGCGTATGGGCGTGGCCGTATTTTCCTCCAACTACGCCCTGTACGGCGACATGTCCGCCCGGGTCATGAGCGTGCTTGGCCGCTTCGCTCCGGACATCGAGGTTTATTCCATAGACGAGGCCTTTCTGGATTTTTCCGGCCTCGGGAAGAACAGCGGCAGGTTGGCCGGCGAACTGCGAAACACCGTGCTGCAATGGACCGGCATACCCGTTTCCATCGGCATCGGTCCCACCAAGACCCTGGCCAAGGCGGCCAACAGGCTGGCCAAGAAGAATCCCGGCTGCGTGGGAGTCCTGGACCTGTGTGATAACTCGCTGGCCGAGACAATGCTGGCCGGATTGCCCGTGGAGGATGTCTGGGGCATTGGGCCGCGCCACTCCAAGCTGCTTCGCTCGCGGGGCGTGGGCAGCGCATTGGATTTTCGGAATCTTCCCGGACACTGGGTCAAGTCGCGCATGGGCGTGACCGGATTGCAAACCATGCTGGAGCTGCGAGGCAGGGCCTGTTTCACGTTTGAAGACGCGCCGCCGCCGAAGAAAACCATTGTCTCGTCCCGTTCCTTCGGCAGGCCGGTGACCGGCATTTCGGAGATGCGCGAGGCCCTGGCCTCCTATGCCACCCGCGCCGGGGAAAAGTTGCGCCGTCAGGGGTCCGTGGCTTCGGCCCTGCTGGTCTTTGTCCAGACCAATCGCTTCGACCGGGGAGTGGCGCAGTACGCGGCCTCTCAAACCACGGCCCTGTCCCCGGCCACATGCAGGACAGAAAAAGTCATAAAAGGAGCGCACAAAGTTTTGGAGCACATCTTCAAACCCGGACATAAATACAAGAAAGCCGGGCTGATGCTTTATGGGTTGGAACCGGAAAAAAGTCGCCAATTGAATTTGCTGGAGCCCTTTCCGGACGGTCCCGGAGGCGGTCCGCTCATGCTCGCGGTGGACGCTGCAAATTGCCGCTGGGGCAAAAATACGGTGCGCTACGCCGCTTCCGGGCTGGATTGCCCCTGGAAAATGCGCCGGGAGATGCGTTCGCCGCTGTTTACGACCTCCTGGTCCGAGCTGCCTGAAGTCCGCTGAACATGGCCTTTCAGCTGTGCCGTTCTTGAACTGAAAGCTTTTAATTGGCGGTGAATTGATGTACATATCGTCTCGTAATTTAACACTGCGGCTAATGTATTGAATTTCTACCGAATAGGAGGAGTAATGAGAAGATTGTCCTTTAACCTGATGGTTGCGCTGGTGGTTCTGTGCTTCGGCGTGGCCATGTTCGCAGGTTGCGGTTCCGACGAGAACGTCATCAAAGTCGGTTTCAACATTCCCTTGACCGGGGATATCCCCAAAGTCGGCGAGGCTTCCAAATTTGCGGCCGAGATGCTCAAGGAAGACATCAACTCCCAGGGCGGCCTGGAAGTGGGCGGCCAGAAGTACATGCTGGAATTCGTTTACGAGGACAACGAGTCCAAGGCCGAATCCGCTGTCAACGCGGCTCTGAAGCTAATCGAACAGGACGGCGTGGTGGCCATCATCGGTCCCAACTCCTCCAAGCAGGCCGTTCCCGCCGGTGGAACCTGCAACGACAACATGACCCCCATGATCTCGCCCTGGTCCACCAACCCCGACACCACCAAGGATCGTCCCTGGGTCTTCCGTGCAGCCTTTCTCGATCCCTTCCAGGGACCGGTTGCAGCCAACTTCGCTTCCAAGCAGTTCGGCGCCAAGACCGCTGCCGTCATCTTTGACATCTCCAACGACTATTCCAAGGGTCTGGCCGAGATATTCAAGCAGGTCTGGGAAGAAAAAATGGGCGCAGGCTCCGTGGTCGCTTTCGAGTCCCACGGCACCAAGGACCAGGACTTTTCGGCTCAGTTGACCACCATTATCGGCGCCAACCCCGACTTCATTTTCATTCCCAACAACTACAACCAGGTCGCCCTGATCATCAAGCAGGCCCACGACCAGGGCTACACCGGTCCGGTCATGGGTTCCGATGCCTGGGGCTCCGCCGAGTTGATGGAACTTTGCGGCGACGACTGCAAGGGCCAGTTCTTCTCCACTCACTACGCCGCCGCCGGGGCCACCGGCGACACCAAGGTCTTCATCGACCGCTACAGCGAGAAGTACGGTTACGTTCCGGACGATGTCGCGGCCCTGACCTGGGACGCCGCCCGTCTGGTGCTGCAGGCCATTCAGGACGCCGGTTCCTATAATTCCGACGTCAAGGCCGAACGCCAGGCCATCCGCGATGCCCTTTCCGGCATCGCCGAGTTCGCAGGCATCACCGGTTCCATGAAGTTTGACGAGCAGGGCGACCCCATCAAGTGCGCCGTTGTCGTCAGGATCTCCGACGAGGGAACCTTCGAGTTCGCCGAGTCCGTTTGCCCGTAAGGGTTTGAGCAGACCTTGATCGCGGCGGGGACCGTTTCGGTCCCCGCCGTTTTCTGGAAGGCCGATTATTGACAACCCATTGTCCGCCATCGGCCGACAGACGGGCAGACCGGCTCAGGCCGGAAATATTTCAGAAAGGATTGGAAGGCAGTGGAAATACTCATACAAAACATAATCAACGCGCTGCAATGGGGCAGTTTCTACGCGCTCATTGCCCTGGGCTACACCCTGGTCTACGGCGTACTGTTGCTCATCAACTTCGCCCATGGCGACATATTCATGGTCGGCGCGTACATAGCCTTTTTCGTGGCCACCTTCTTGCTCGGCACAGGAGGAGGCGGACTGGGTCTCGATCCCATGATCTGTCTGGCCCTGACCATACCCCTGACCATGGTCCTCACGGCCGGGGTGGGCGTGACCCTTGAACGCATTGCCTATCGCCCACTGCGGCGCAAGGGTGCGCATCGCCTCTACGTGGTCATCACCGCCCTGATGTGCGGCCTGATCCTGGAGAACGGCAACCTGGCCCTCCTGGGCGCCAGCCGCAAGAAATTTCCCGAACTGCTGGACAAGACCATTTACACCTTCGGTTCCATTTCCGTGACGAACCTCAAGGTGATAGTGATCTTCGCGGCCATCGCCGTGTTTGTTCTCTTGAACTTCATCGTCACCAAGACCAAGATCGGCATGGCCATGCGCGGCATTTCCTACGACAAGTTCGCCATACCGCTCATGGGCATCCCCGTGGACACCATCATCGTGTTCACCTTCATTCTCGGCTCCGGCATGGCCGGTCTGGCCGGGCTGCTTTTCGCCATGTCCTATCCGATTCTGGAGCCCTACATGGGGGCGCTCATCGGCTGGAAGGCCTTCATCGCGGCCGTTGTCGGCGGCATCGGCGATATCCGGGGCGCGTTCTACGGCGGATTCTTGCTGGGCTTCATCGAGATCGGCGTGGTGGCCATCTTCCCGTCGACCTTGCGGGACCTGATCGCCTTTTCCATCCTGCTGGCGATCCTCTGGGCCAAGCCCACCGGCCTGTTCGGCGTGGCCAAGCACCAGAAGATATAACGGACCGCCAAGTCTTCCGACAGAAAGTTAAAGGGAAACGGTAAAGTTCAAATGCAGAAATATACCCTGAACATAGCATTCGCCCTGCTCTGCGTGGCAATCGTGCTGCTCTCGCAGACGGGATCGATCAACCTGTACATCCAGTCGGTGATAATGTTCATGGGCATTAACATCATAATGTCCACGAGCCTGAACCTGATCAACGGAAACATGGGCGAGTTCTCGTGCGGACACGCGGCCTTCATGTGCGTGGGGGCCTACGTCTCCTCGCTGGTCACGGTCCTCTTTTGCGCCCAGGACAAGGTCTTCGGCGCACCCGTGCTTTCGCCCGAAGCCGCCGTGTACATCCTGCCCCTGGCCATCCTGATCGGCGGCGTGGCCGCCGCCCTGGCCGGAATCGTGGTGGCCCTGCCCTCCTTCAAGACCAGGGGCGACTATCTGGCCATCATCACCATCGCCGTGAACTACATAGTCATTTCCGGCATCGAAAACCTGGATGTCATCGGCGGACCCAGGGGCTTTATGGGCATGAAACGGGTCATCAACTCCCTGTACCAGGTGGCCGACATACCCTGGATGATGATCTGGGTGCTCATCGGCACGGCCTTCACCCTCTGGATCATCCAGCGCTACGTCTCCTCCACCTACGGCAAGGGCGTCAACGCCATCTGCCAGGACGAGATCGCGGCCGAGATCATGAGCGTGAACACCAACAAGGTGAAGCTCGTGACCTTCATGCTTTCCTCCGGACTGGCCGGGATCGCGGGCGGACTCTTCGCCCACGTGGTGGGCTACGTCAACCCCCAGTCCTTCAACATCCTCAAGTCAACCGAGGCCATGGTCATGGTCTACATGGGCGGCATGGGCTCCCTGACCGGCGCGGCCTTTTCGGCGGTGGTCTTCACCCTGCTCCTTGAGGTGCTCAGACCGTTGCAGATATTCAAATGGGTGCTCATTCCGCTGCTCCTGGTCCTGCTCATGCAGTTCAGGCCCGAAGGCATCATGGGCAACCGCGAGCTTTCAGACCTCTTTCCGAAGCTCAAGAAGTTCTACAAGTTCAAGTAAAGCCTGGAGATCAATATATGTCGCTTCTGCAAGTAAACAACATGACCCAGCGATTCGGCGGTCTGCAGGCGGTGTCTGAATTCAGCATCGACCTCAAGGGCGGCGAACTGGCCGGGCTGATCGGGCCCAACGGCGCGGGCAAGACCACCATCTTCAACCTGGTGTCCGGATTCTACACGCCCACCCAGGGCGAGATCATCATGGATGGCAAGAACACCAGGGGGCTCAAGCCGCACAAGGTCACATCCCTTGGCGTGGCCCGGACCTTCCAGAACATCCGGCTCTGGAACGACCTGAGCGTTCTGGACAACATCCGCGTGGCCCAGCACTACCGGCTGGGATACACCGTGCTGGACGCTTTCAGGCGCAGCAGGCAGTATTGCGAGAGGGAAAAGCGGATCAAGGAAATCGCCGTGGAGCTCCTTGAGCACATGAACCTCATGGACTACGCCCACGACCTGCCCGGCAACCTGCCCTACGGTTTGCAGCGCCGCGTGGAAATCGCCAGGGCCATGTCCATCAAGCCCAAGCTGCTGCTCCTGGATGAACCGGCAGCAGGCCTGAACTCATCGGATGTCGACGGACTCATCAAGCTCGTCAAGTGGATACATGAAAATTTCGACATCACCATCTGGATGATCGAACACCAGATGAAGGTCGTCATGAGCCTTTGCTCTTGGATCAAGGTCATTGATTTCGGTCAGACCATTGCCGAGGGAACCCCGGATGACATCCAGGCTAATCCTGCTGTCATCAAAGCCTACCTGGGAGATGATGAGATTTGAACAAACTTCTTGAAATACACGACCTCTACGTCAAATACGGCAATATCGAGGCCTTGCACGGCCTCTCCTTCGACATCGACCAGGGAGAGATCGTCACCCTTATCGGCGCCAACGGAGCGGGCAAGTCCACCACCCTCATGTCCATCGGCAGGCTTCCGCCGCCCGAGGCCCCCAAGGTCATCAAGGGAGACATCCTGTACAAGGGCGAAAGCATTCTCGGAACGCCCCCGGACAAGGTCGTTTCCGAGCTGCACATCTCCCTTGTGCCGGAGGGCCGCCACATTTTCGGCAATCTGACCGTTGAGGAGAACCTCAAGCTGGCCACCTTCGCCCGGCAGGACAGCCAGAGCGACATCAACGTGGACTATGATCGCGTTTATTCGCTTTTTCCGCGCCTTGCCGAACGACGCAAGCAGCGCAGCGAATCCCTGTCCGGCGGAGAACAGCAGATGCTGGCCGTTGGCCGCGCCCTCATGTCCAGCTGCACCTTCCTGATGCTGGACGAGCCAAGCATGGGGCTCGCGCCGCTGCTCATGTACGAAATGTTCAGGACCCTCAAGAGGCTGAACGCGGAAGGCATGACCATTCTTCTGGTTGAACAGAACGCCAAGCTGGCCCTGAACTTTGCGCACAGGGGCTATGTGCTGGATACCGGCGAAATCATAGCCTCGGGCACGTCCAAGGAACTTATGGACAATCCCAAGGTAAAGGAAGCCTATCTCGGAGTCTAACCGGGCTGTCCACTCCGTTTTGGTTGTCCGGATCAGCGGCAAAACGGTATATGGCCCGGCCTCGAAAGAGGCCGGGTTTTTTATGGCTTCGTGCGCTTGAGTTGTTTTCGGCCAAGGGGTATCAAACACACTGAAGACAGGCGGATGTCTTGTTCAGCAAAAACGGAGCGTCAGGGTGGAAAAGCATCTTCTGGTTACTGTGAGCGAGGAAAAGAGCTGGTTGCAGGGCATCGGTTTTGTGGGCGACTTCATGGACAACAGGGAAGACCTCAGGATCACCCTGTTCTTCACTGCGCCCCGGCCCTCCGAAATCTGGGCGGAGGAACTCAATCACGATAATCTGGAACAGCTGGAACTCATGGAAAAGCAGTCCGCCGCCAAGGGCGCAGGAGCCCTGGACAGGGCTCGGAAGGCCCTTGTGTCCAGGGGCTTCGACCCGGAGAAGATCGGAACAAAGCTCGTGTTGCGGCGGCAGTCTAAATTTCAGGACATTGTGAACGAGGGCCGGGCCGGAATGTACGACGCCATAGTCCTGGGACGGCGCGCAGCGGACTGGATGGACAAGCTTTACGGCGGCAGCGTCAGCGAAAGCATGCTCGACGAGGATGCCGACTGCCCCATCTGGATATGCCGCGATTACGAACAGGGTCGGCGGAACTTGCTTCTTTGCGTGGACGGCTCCAAACCCAGCATGCGCATGGCCGATCATGTGGGATTTATGCTCAGGAAGCAGGAGCACGGGATAGTCCTTTTCGGCGTGGACGCGGACAACGGCAAGGAACGGGAACACCTGGAACGGGCCAAGGGTCTGGTAATGGAGAACGGGGTTCCCGAAAAGCGCATCGAGATCAGGACCGGCACAGGCAATGTGGCCAAGGCCATCCTGTCCGAAGCGAACAAGGGGCGTTACGCCGCGGTGGCCATGGGCCGGGTGGGCGCGGGCCGGGGCCTTATTTCCAAGATGTTCATGGGTTCGGTCAGCCTGCAGGTCTTTCACAAACTTAAGCACTCAGCACTTTGGGTCAGCAGGTAGGGCAGAGAGTTGAGATTCAGATTTCCCGCCTTGCACAGCGGGTCCATGCTTGAAAGACTTGTCAGGGTTCTGGCCATGATCGCCCTGGTCCTGATTGTGGGCTGGGCCTTTTGGCTGAACAACGAAAAAGTTATCCAGAAGGCCAAGTACAGGACGGCCATTGTGGACGAGACCGAAACCCTGGACCAGGACGATATTTTGTTTCTGCGTTCCTTTGCGGACCATCTCAAGGACGAGTTCGGCATGAAGGCCATGATCCAGATTCGGAAGGACGAGCTGGTGGTGCCGAAATTGGATTCCAAGACTCTCTACGTCGGACTTTTGCCCAAGAAAAATGTGGTTGTGGTTGAGTTTCCCTCTCTCATGACCAGGGCCTTGGGCCGGAATTTTCTCGACTCCATGCGTGATGAGCATTTCGTCCCTTACTGGGAGGGCGAAAACTGGCCGCGCGGACTGCAAACCGCCCTGACCATGATCTGGTCCAGGCTGGCCGCACCCGATCCGGCAGGCATGCAGGAGGAGGAGCAGTGAGCGCGGTCGTGACCATCTATACGGACGGCTCCTGCCTGGGCAACCCCGGTCCCGGCGGCTATGGGGCGGTGCTGATCTACGGCGAGAATCGCAAGGAACTTTCCCAGGGATACAGGCAGACCACCAACAACCGCATGGAAATGCGCGGCGTCATCGCGGCCCTGTCTTCCCTGAAGCGTCCCTGTCAGGTGGAGCTTTACACCGATTCAAAATACATCAAGAACGCCGTGGTCCAGAATTGGATCGGCAACTGGCAGAAGAACGGCTGGAAGACTGCGGCCAAGAAGCCGGTCAAGAACAAGGATTTGTGGCTGGAACTCATCGAGCTCATCAAGAAGCACAAGGTCGAGTTCAAGTGGGTCAAGGGTCATTCCGGGCATCCTGAAAACGAGCGTTGCGACGAGCTTGCAAGGGGCGCCGCTTCGGGCGGCGGACTGCTGGACGATGGGGAGTGACGGCTGGGGGGCGGACCTGGGATTGACGGATTTGCGTACTATTTTTCTTCGGTTTCTTCCTGGGGCAGCAAATCTTTCTGGTGCCACTTCCAGGCGCTCTCAATGATTTTTTCGAGCTTGGCCTGTTCCGGCTTCCAGCCCAGAATTTCTTGGGCAGGTTTTGAACCGCCCACCAGGATGGGCGAGTCGCCGGGCCGCCTTCCCGACTCCTTGACCTTTATCTTTTTGCCCGTGACCTTTTCGGCCATGTCGATAACCTGGCGCACGGAGAATCCCTTGCCGTTGCCCAGGTTGAAGGCCCGGCTTTCTCCGCCGCCCTTGATGTAGTCCAGGGCCTTGGAGTGGGCCTGGGCCAGGTCCGAAACGTGGATGTAGTCCCGGATGCAGGTGCCGTCGGGTGTGGGATAGTCGGTGCCGTATATCTCGATTTCCTTGCGCAGGCCCAGGGCGCATTCCAGGACAAGAGGTATGAGGTGGGTTTCCGGCTTGTGCCGTTCCCCGATCTCCAGGTCCGCGTCGGCTCCGGCCGCGTTGAAATAGCGCAGGCTGACCTGCTTCATGCCGTAGGCCTCGGTGTAGTCGCCGATGATCTGCTCGATCATGGCCTTGGAGTGGGCATAGGGCGACATTGGGGCCAGGGGGTGGTCCTCTGTGATGATCTTCTGTCTGGGCTCGCCATAGACGGCCGCAGTGGAGGAAAAGATCATGGTCCCGACTTCGTGGGCGCGCATGGCGTCCAGCAGGTTGATGGTGTTGCGCAGGTTGTTCAGGTAGTACTTGTGAGGGTCGGCAACGGATTCGCCGACCGAGATGAAGGCCGCGAAGTGCATCACGGCCGAAATCTCGCGGACCCGGAACAGCCGGTTCAAGGCGTCCCTGTCGCCGAGGTCGGCCTTGAAGAATTCTCCCCAGCGCAGGAAGTCGCGATGCCCGGTGACCAGACTGTCGCAGACGACTGTTTCCTGTCCCATCGAGTTCAACAGTTTGTTGACGTGGGAGCCTATGTACCCGGCGCCGCCGGTGATCAGGATTACGGCCATGAACCGTTAAGCTACGCTTGAGGGGAAAAAGATGCAACCGGTGATTTTTTTTGTTCCGCAGCTTAGATTTATGGAAGGAGCGGCTTGAAATTTTGGATTTCGCCATCGGTGCCGGCAATTTTTTCAGCCAAGGCTGAATCTTGTTTTTAGGGTAGTGCTACGAGGTTTATGTTCAGTGACATAGGAAAGAAAATCGGAAAAAATTTACGTACACATTCTCTTAAGTAAAGAATCCTCCAATTCCTTTAATGTGCCGTTAATCCATCAGCCTTTCCAGGATGACGTTTGAGCCGGAGTTCACGGCAAAAGCCGTCAGAAAATGGCCAGCATCCCGTTCTTGGTCAGCATCAGGCGGCCCTTGTTGATGCGGATCAGCCCGTTGGCGTGCAGGGCCTGGATCAGCTTGTCCTTGCTTTTCATCAGGCTGGAGCCGGAAAGCTTGCGATAGTCTGCAAGGCTCATTCCCTTGCGGGTGCGCAGGCTGAGCATGATCATCTCGCGCAATCTTGTTTCCCGGTCCAGTTCCTCGAAATCCTGTCCGGCGAAATCGCCGCGAACCGACGCGTCGTACTCGTCCATGTAAACGGAATTCCTGAACCTGCGGCCCCCGATGGTGCTCACGGCCGAAGGCCCCAGGCCGAGATAGTCGCAACCTTCCCAATAGCCCTGATTGTGGCGGCAGGTGAAGCCCATGCGGGCGAAATTGGATATCTCGTATTGCAGATAGCCCAGTGACTCCAGGTATTCCGCGCCGTAGACGTACATCCTGGCCAAGTCTTTTTCAGGGGCCAGTTCCATGTCCATTTGCCGGGACATTTGCTCGAACCTGGTTCCCGGCTCTATGCTCAGCCCATAGCAGGAGAAATGATCCGGAGCGAGTTCCGCGGCCTTTTTCAACTGCGCCAGCCACTGATGGCTGCGTTGCCTGGGCAGCCCCCAGATCAGGTCCAGGTTGATGTTGGCGAACCCGGCCATGCGGGCCATGTTCACGGCCTGGAAGGCCTGGTCCGAGGAGTGCGGCCTGCCCAGGCGGATGAGATCGTCGTCGTCCAGGCTCTGCACGCCCAGGGACAGCCTGTTCACGCCCAGGGAAAGGAGCGCCCGGTAATAGTCTGTGGCGCAGGCCGAGTCCGGATTGGCCTCCAGGCTTATCTCCGCGCCCTTTTGAATGGAAAAGGCCTTGTGCAGCCTGTCCATGATGGAATCCAGCTGTATGGGCTGGATCAGGCTTGGCGTGCCTCCGCCGAAAAAGACCGTCTGAATCTTGGGCGAATCGAGCCTTGCGCCCCAGAGGTCGATTTCGGACAGCAGGGTCTTCAGGTACCAGTCGAAGGTGATCTGGTTGAAGGTCTGGGAATGAAAGGCGCAGTAATGGCATTTGGAGCGGCAGAAGGGGACGTGGATGTAGAGCAGCAGGCCCTTGGAGGTGGTGACGACCGGCGGGGGTCCTGTACGGGCCTTGGGCCGTTTTCTCCCGGGGCTGGGGGACTCGCCGAAGATGCGGGCCATGCTAGTCCCTGAGTTCCTTGTGGTAGCGTTCGAACTCGCTGTAAAGGCAGCCGCAGTATTGCTGCCTGTATATGTTCCAGTCCTTGGAAGTCTCTATGCCCTGTTTCCAGCCCTGGCGGAAATCCTCGTACCAGAAGCGGGCCTTGCCCTTTCCCAGGTCGCTGCCCAGCCGGGCTATGACCTCATGCTGCTGGAACTTGCTGTAGAGCAGAGTGCTGGTGAAGTAGTCGAAGCCTCCGCGTCCGGCTATGGATGCGGTGCGTTCCAGGCGCATGGAATAGCAGTAGAAGCAGCGGTTGTCCTCGCGCTGGGCCACGGCCCTGAAATAGGTCTTGGGGTCGTACTCCGAGTCCTTGTAAAGGACGCGGACGCCCAGTCTCTCAGCGACCTGTTCCACACCCTCGCGGCGGCGCAGATATTCCTGCAGGGGATGGATGTTGGGGTTGTGGTAAAGGCCGGTGACCTCCAGCCCCTGGTCCTGAAGACTCTGGATGGTGGTTATGGAGCATGGTCCGCAACAGATGTGCAGGAGAATTTTCTTGCCCATTGACGGCCTCTTGATGAGATTCCGGGCCGACAGCAGCCGGCCCGGAGCGAAAGCTATTCGTACTCGTAGTCGATGTCTATGTGCACGGCCTTGTCAAAGCGCTGGCCCATCTCGTTGAGCTTTTCCCGCTTGTTGTTCAGCAGGTAAAGGGCCAGTTCCTCTTCGCAGCTGTAGATCAGCGGGTCCGGGCACTTTTCCCTTCTCAACATCCTGAATATTTCCTTGAGCGCCTGCAGGGACTGCCACTCCATGTTGCGGCGGATGCCCGTGCCCTTGCAGCAGGGGCAGGGTTCGGTGCTGATGGATATGGCCGATGAGCCAAGCCGTTGGCGCACGATTTCCATAAGCCCGAAGTTGGAGATGCGGCTCACGTCGGTGCGCGCCCGGTCGTTCTTCATGGCTTGGCGCATGATTTTTTCCACTTCGCGGCAATGCTTGGGGTCCTTCATCTCGATGAAGTCGATGACGATCTGTCCGCCGATGTCCCGGAGCCTGAGCTGGCTGGCGATTTCAAGGGCGGCCTCGGAGTTGGTCTTCAGGGCCATCTTGTGGAAATTCACCTCGCCGCCGATGCGCCCGGAGTTGATGTCCACTGCGGTCAGGGCCTCGGTGTTGTCGAAGACCAGCCTGCCGCCCGAGGGCAGGGTGACTTCGCGCCCGAATATCTGGTTGATCTGCTTGGTCAGGTTGAAGCGTTCCCAGAGGGTGGTCTCCATGTCCTCGTGCAGCTTGACCAGGTTCGCGCTGCGCGGAAAGGCCAGGGCGATGAATTTCTTGATCTGGATAACGGTTTCCCGCTCATCCACCCAGACCTCGCTGATGTCCGGGGAAAGGTAGTCGCGCACGGCCCTGGTGGCCAGCCCCATCTCCTTGTAGACCAGGGAGGGGGCCTTGTCCTTTTGGGCCTGGGTGCGGATGTCCTTCCAGAGGCGGTTCAGGTATTTGTAGTCGCGGTTCAGGTTGGCCTTGGTCTGGCCCACTCCGGCGGTGCGCACGATCAGGCCGACTCCTTCGTCCGGATTGATCTTGTCCACGATTTCCTTGAGGCGCTCGCGCTCCTTCTCGTTTTCGATCTTGCGCGAGACTCCGGCCTGGCTGCGGCCCAGGGCGTAGACGAAAAAGCGTCCGGGCAGGGAGAGGTAGGAGGAAAGGAATGCGCCCTTCTTGCCGGTTGGTTCCTTGACCACCTGGACCAGGATTTCCTGGCCGGGCTTGAGCACTTTCTGGATCAGGGGGTATTTGGCGCCCTTTTTCAGGGTGTAGCCGCCCTCGAACTGATAGTATTCGGGGTGGACCTCGTCGATCTGCAGAAAGCCGTTGCGCTCCGCGCCGTAATTGATGAATGCGGCCTGGAGGTTGCTGTCGATGTTGTGGATGTAGCCTTTGTAGATGTTGCCCTTGGTCTTGGCCTGGTGCACCATCTCAACGAAGTATTCCTTTACCTGGCCCTCTTCGCTGAGCACCACCTCGACCTGCTCGCCGGGCAGCACGCTGATGAACATCTTGGTGTTCTTTTTGGTGTTTGTCATTTAATCCTCTTCTGATAGAAATTTATAAATATCTAAGGCCTTAAGCCTTGCGAACGAAAATTTTTCGCCTCATGGGGCGAAGTAGTAAGTCTCGGAGCCGTCGCGTCGCGTCTTGAGCTCTCCATGGGCCTCAAGCTCTTTCACGACCGAATTGACAATGCCTTTATCCGCTCCAAGTCCTTGCGCCAATTGTAGAACGGTTTGCGGTCTTCTAGCAAGGGAGGCTTTTACGGCCTCTGAAACCAGCTCCGGGGACAGGCTGTCATCCCTGGCTGCGGCCTTGCTTTTGTGCTGCTCTTCCGCATTCAGAGCCTTGCGCCAGGCGTCCAGGGTTTCCCTGCCGACCGGTCCGGCGCTTTCAAGGGTTCCCGGCCTGGAAAGAGTGACCACGTCCACGCGGTCCGGGACCAGACGTTTGCAGTAATCCTTGAGCAGGTTCAGATTCTCAGGAGAATCGTTGAGGCCCTCGGCCAGGAGCACCTCAAGAAAGATCAGGCCCTGATATTCCTTTCTAAACATCAACAGGGCGTTGGCAACCTCAGAGGCGGATATTCCTTTGCAGGGGCGGTTGATTTTTCTGAATTCCGACTCCACCAGGGAGTCCATCGAGGGCAGCACCGCGTCGGCCAGTGCGAGTTCGCGCCTGACCTCGGGGTCGGTCATGGTCGTGGCGTTGGTCAGTACGGCCACGGGAACGCCGGGGAACAGGTCCTTCGCGCCCTTGATGATCTCCGGCATGTCCGAGTTCAGGGTCGGTTCGCCCATGCCGCCCAGGGTCACGTATTCCGGCAACTGGCGGCCCTGTTCCTTCCAATGCTTCAATTCGTCCAGAATGGCCTTTGCCGGGACATAGGCCTTGCGTTCAAGGGTCAGGTTCCTGGTTGCGCCCACCTCGCAGTAGACGCAGTCCAGGGAACAGATTTTAGCGCCCAGAAGGTCCAGGCCCAGGGAGCGTCCCAGGCGGCCGGAAAACACAGGTCCGAAGATATATTTGTACGCCATTGTCATTGCCTTTGCTTGACTTCCGTTGCGCCCCGCCGTACCTCATTTCGGATGCAAAACGGACAGTTGGTACTTCTCATCAATCCCAAGGGCAAGCGTTATCTGCACATGTTCGACCCGGAAGGGGAGGTGCACACCCATGATGGACGGATTTTCATGTCCGAACTGGCAGAGGCCGGGTTCGGAAGCACCGTCAAGACGCATCTGGGCAAGCCTTATCTTGTGCTCAGGCCTACGGTCCACGATTTGATCAAGGGCGTCAAGCGCCAGACCCAGATCATGTACCCCAAGGAAATAGGCTATTTGATCCTCAAGCTGGGCATCGGCCCGGGCTGCACGGTCATCGAGTCTGGCACCGGCTCCGGCGGCCTGACCCTGGCCCTGGCCTGGTTCGTGGGCGACACCGGCAAGGTCATCACCTACGAAAGGCGCGAGGATTTCTACAATCTGGCCCTGAAGAACCTGGAACGGGTGGGGCTTGAGCATCGAGTTGAACGGGTCAACAAGGACATTGCCGAAGGGTTCGACCACAGCGGCGCGGACGCGCTGTTCCTGGACGTGCGCACCCCCTGGGACTATCTGGAGCATATTCCGGCGGCCGTACTGCCCGGCTCGGTGTGCGGATTTCTCCTGCCCACCACCAATCAGGTCAGCATGCTTCTGGCCGCGCTTGAGCGCGGTCCCTTCGAGGGCGTGGAAGTTGTGGAGATTCTGCTTCGCCATTACAAGCCCGTGGCCGAAAGGCTCAGGCCGGAAGACCGCATGGTGGCCCACACCGGCTTTCTGGTTTTTGCCCGCTACATGCAACCCCGCGCCGTTGAGGCAAAGGATCAGGAGTCGCTGGATGAGGCCGGGCAATTGCCCGCTGACGAGGGCGAGGCGGATATTTTGCCCGTCGAGCCGGAATCTGCTGTCGATGAATCCGGATTTGAACCGGAGCTTATTGAGCCACAGGAGTGAATACTCCCCTTTTTTTAATTATCGATACTCAGGATATGGTTTTGGCCTTTACACAGGGCGGCTTAATCAATATTGTTCGCCTTCGTCATGCCAGTCCGAGACCTCAACGTCCGCGACCATAAGCCATAGACCATCAAGCCAAAGATCGAGGATTTATCCGTGCCCAGACCACTTTTCGCCATCTGTTTGTTCTTTGTCCTGGCCTCTTCAGGCTGCTCATACATTTCCACTTCCGAAGTTTCCGACATCAACATGTCGGACTTCGACTACTCCGGGCAGGTCACGGCCATAGACGAACCCGTTGACTTCAACTACGCGCCGGGCAACGCCACCCTGAAATACGAGACCGTGACCGTCACCCCCTCGGGCAAGGGCGAGATGTCCATGCGCAACGACTATCAGGTGGTGCCCCAGGACGGATATCTTGTCTGGCACGTGGCCATGCCCCAGATCCGGATCAACGACAATGAAAAGGAATCCGACGTGCCCCTGGCCAAGGCCGTGATCGTCACCAATCCCAAGGGCATGAACAAGCAGATCGAGATGTCCTTTCCGGCCCTTGAGGAAAAGGGCGTGTACCTTCGCGAGGGTTCCACCCGCTACCAGCAGATGCTGGCAATGGCCAAGAATCCCTTCCCGGAGATCGTTCCCAGGCCCGTTGCCAGCGGCGAAGTGCTTTTCGAGTCCAGCGTGGAGGAGATCATGCCTCCTGGTCACGAGGCCGTGGGCGGAAAAAGGATCATCGGACCGGTGGTCGCGGGCTGGAGCGAGTTCGACAAGCGCAAGGTTCTGGTCCTGAAGATCAACTACAAGGACATCCTTACCCGCCATGTGGGGTCAAGGGAGCTGTTCACCACGGACATGTACGGCTACAAGCTTCTGGACGCCCAGACCCTGATACCGGTCAGCGGAGCGGTGTACAGCGAGAGCGTGAACACCCGCACGGGCCAGCGCATTCAGATTTCCAACAAGCTTTCACAGGCTCGCAGCTTCCTCGGCGTCTGGTACTAGCCAGGCCGGTCAAAACGGCCCCTTGGCTTCGTTGCCGCTAAAAGGGCGAATCCTCGCGTACCGAAAAGTACGCGTCGGCCTCGTCCTTTTTTTGCGCCTCGCCCTGAAACCGTTTTGACCGGCCTGGGCAAAGGTGAAAACGGCTTTTGGGATTTGTTGCCAATTTTGAATTTCCCGAGGGTCGAGTTTTGGGAGTTTTCGTTTCAAAAACGGTTTGCAACAAACCTGGCGTCGGTTGTTTGAGAATGTCGTTGCAGGCGTCGCTAGAGGCATTTATGCGGCAATGATGGTGGGCAAGCTAGTCGGTCGAGAGATGTTCCAGGTGCAACGCCTGCGATTTCAAACCAAAAAGGCCCGCTCCAATCGGAGCGGGCCTTTCACTTTCTCTAACCTTCAAGCGGTCGCTAGGCCGCGGCTTCGGCCTCTACAGGGGCTTCAGCTTCTTCTTTCCCGTGACAACAATCGTCGTCCTCGGTGGAGCAGCCGCATTCAGTGCGTTGGGAAACGCCAAGCTCCTGCTTGACGTCCGTGGCGATCTTGAAGAGCACCGTCACGACCAAGGCGCCTATGCCGTAGACCATGAAGGAAATGGCCATCTCGGGCCATGTCGGCCAGTATACGGTCACTTCGTTGAAGGGGTTGGGTGTGAATCCGCCGATGACCAGGCCGAGGCCCTTGTCGATCCAGGTGGCGGCCACCAGGACGGCCAGCGCCCAGGGCAGCAGCTTGTGGTTGTCGCGGAGCTTGGGCGGAATGAGCATGATGATGCTGAGCAGCGCCAGGATGGCGAAGGCCCACATCCAGGGAACCAGTTCCGTGTGTCCGTGCTCGCCCACGAAGAGGTAGACGATGGAGTGCATGTGGCCGGGGATGGTGGAATAGAAGGCCGTAAACACTTCAAGCAGGAAGAAGAACAGGTTCACGCACATGGCGTAGACAATGATCTTGGCAATGGTTTTGACGCCGTCCTTGGGCATCTTGAAGGTGGTGAAACGCTCTGTGACGAGCATCACCAGCATCAGGATGGCCGGTCCGGAGCAGAAGGCCGAAGCCAGGAATCTCGCGGCCAGGATGGCGGTCAGCCAGTAGTGCCTGCCGGGAAGGCCCTGGTACAGGAACGCAGTGACCGTGTGAATGGAAAAGGCCCAGATGATGGACGTGTAGATGATGGGCTTGATCCATTTCTTGTGCGGAATGCGCATCTTGTCCCACATCAGGCAGTTGTAGCCGACAACGATGTTCAGGGTCAGATAGCCCATGAGGACCACCATGTCCCAGAACAGGATGGAGTTCGGCGTGGGATGCAGCATGACGTTGAGCATGCGTGTGGGCTGGCCGATGTCGACCGCGATGAACAGCATGCACATGATGCAGGCGCCGATGGCCATGAATTCGCCGAATATGACCATGTGTTTGAATTTCTTGTAGTGGTGGAAGTAGTAGGGCAGCACGATCATCACGCCGGAGGCGGCGAGACCGACCAGATATGTGAACTGGGCGATGTAGAATCCCCAGGACACGTCCCTGTTGAGGCCCGTAATCTTCAAACCAACCGTGAGCTGCCAAATCCAGCAGGCCGCACCGACGCCGATGACGACCATGAGAAAGGCGAGCCAACCATAATATCTCGGACTTCCTTTCAAGGCTTTTTCAAGCATTTCGGCCCTCCTAGATTATGTAGTACACGCTCGGTTCGGTACCGAGGGCGGGTTTGCGGCGAATGGTGAAGTTCTCCTTGAGCACCTTTCTGACATCCGAGTTGGGGTCCGAGAGGTCGCCGAAGGTGATGGCCCCGTTGGAGGCCTCTACACATGCCGGGAGCTTGCCCTCCGCGAGCCGTTCCACGCAGAAGTTGCATTTTTCCACCACGCCGCGCATGCGGGTGGGGAATTCCTTGTTCAGGTTCTTCAGGTCCAGGTATTCCCTGGGTTCGCCGAAGTTGAAGCTTCTGGAGCCGTAAGGGCAGCCGGCCATGCAGTAGCGGCAGCCGATGCAGCGGTGGTAGTCCATGGCCACGATGCCGTCGGCGCGCTTGTATGTGGCCTTTGTGGGGCACACGCGCACGCAGGGCGGATTGTCGCAATGGTTGCACAGGAGCATGAATTCCCTGTGTTCCAGCTCTTCGGACATGTAGTTGTTGCTCTGTTCCGGGAAGACCTCATGATACGGAGCGGTCCAAAGCCACTTGATGTTCTGATTGGTCGGAATGTCCGGAACGTTGTGTATGGAATGGCAGGCCTCGATAAGGGGCTTGAAGGCCTCTTCCGTGTTCAGGACCCTGGTGTCCACCACCATGCCCCAGCGCTTGGCGTTCAGGCCGTCGGCATTGGGCTTGGGGCCCTGCTGGCTGGAGGCCAGCACGCCTGCGGGGCTTACGCAAAGGGCGGCTGCGGACAGACCGGCCACTTTGAGGAAGTCTCTTCTTTTTTTGTTCATTTCTCCACCCCCTCTGGCGGTGTATGGCAATCCCAGCAGTAAGGGGAAACCGCTGTGTCGTTATGGCACTTGTCGCAGAACTCGGCCTTTTTGGTGTGGCACTTCATGCAGGTGTTCTGCAGGCTGATGGTGAATTCCTTGCCCTTGGAGTTGACATAGGTCCTTTTGCCGTCGCGCAAGGCCCAGTCGCGCCAGTCGTTGAGCATCTGCATGTGCTCGCGGCGCATGAATTCCTTGGACTCTATGCATTCCTTTTCGTCCTTGGGCAGTTCAAGCTTGGGTTGCTTGTAGGCGGCGCTTTCGGAAGTCATGACGCCGAACCAGACCGGAAACGTCATGAACAGGAGAAAGAGCACAAGTCCCACAAGGATGCTGAAACCGTAATGGAATTTCATTTATTCACCCTCCTTTGCGCCAGGCGTGGGCGGGGTCCAGTCGTCTTCCTCGTCCTCGTAGCCGGGAAGGGCTTCCTGGCGGAGGTTCATGGTCCTTTCGTGCTCGCCCGGAAGGATCAGGGCGTTGCCGACCATCTCGTGGATGCCTGTGATGTCCACACCGGGCGCCCAGTAGTCGGCCAGCGGGATCAGGGTCGCGCGGTCGATGGCGCAGATGCAGGACATCATGTTCACGCCGTGCTTGTCCTGGACGTACTTCAGGGCGTTGCCCCTTGGCAGTCCGCCGCGCAGGCGCAAGTCCATGATTTCGTCTGTATTCAGCCCGGAACCGCCTGCGCAACAGAACGTCTCTTCGCGTGTGGTGCCCTCGGGCATCTCGAAGCAGTTGTTGCAGACGTTTTTCTGAACGTAGCGAGGTTCATCCAGGAGGCCCATGCCTCTGGCGGGGTTGCAGGAATCATGGAAGGTGACGCGAATCTTGTCGTTGCGTTTGGGGTCCAGGTTCAGCTTGCCGTGCTTGATGAGGTCGGCGGTGAACTCGGTGATGTGGACCATCTTGGTGGCCGCGGCGTTCTTGAACACCGTGCCGGTGATGGGACTTCTTGGAACTTCCATCTGCGGACCCTGTATGTGGGCGTTCATGGTGTCCATGTACTGGTTGATGACGCGCCACATGTGGCCGCACTCGCCGCCCAGAATCCACTTGCAGCCCAGGCGGTTGGCCTCGGCGTACATCTTGGCGTTGAGCTTTTTCATGACCTCGTTGGAGGTAAACAGCCCGAAGTTGCCGCCTTCCGAGGCGTAGGTGCTCCAAGTGTAGTCCAGGTCCAGGTAGTGGAAGAGGATCAGGTAGCCCATGAAGGTGTAGGTGCCGGGGTCGGCGAAGGCGTCGCCCGAAGGGGTGATGAAAAGGATTTCATGGCCCTTTTCGTTCAGGGGCGCCTTGACCCTGACTCCGGTGATCTCTTCGATATCGTCGACCATGAAGTCCATGATGTCTTTGAAGGCCTGGGGCTGGATGCCGAGGTGGTTGCCGGTGCGGTTGCAGTTGGCCACCGGTTCCTGAATCCAGTTGGTGCCGCAGCCTACGAGGTGCAGCAGTTCCCTGGCCATCATGGTGATTTCGCAGGTGTCGATGCCGTAGGGACAGTACAGGGAGCAGCGTCTGCACTCCGAGCACTGGTAGAAGTAGATGAACCATTCTTTCAAAACGTCTTCGGTCATGACCCTGGAGCCGGAGAGCTTGGTCAGAATCTTGCCCGCCAAGGTGAAGTCCTTGCGGTAGATGGACCGGAGCAGTTCGGCGCGAAGAACGGGCATGTTCTTGGGGTCGCCGGAGCCGATGAAGTAGTGGCATTTGTCAGCGCATGCGCCGCAGCGCACGCAGATGTCCATGAAGACCTTGAAGGAGCGGAACTTGTCCAGCCTCTCCCTGAAGCCCTTGTGGACGATGTCCTGCCAGTTTTCCGGAAGTTTCCAGTCCTTGTCGCTGGGCAGCCAGTCCCTTGCATTGGGGAATGTCAGGCCGTCCTGTTTGTCCAGATACGAGACAAGATCCGCTTTTCCCGGATAACACCAGTTCCCCACCTCATAGTTGACCGGGGTTTCCATCCAGCCGGTCTTGGGCGGAGTATAGTTTATACTCTTGAAGAGTTCGCTTGCGCTTGGAATGTCAGCCATTGTCTGTTTCTCCAAATAGTTTAGAGATGCATCAATTCTAAAGAGCCTCTAAGCCTCTTCCGCCTTGCCCGCATTGGCGGGATCGTCTAGGGGCAGTCCCGCCTCGGCCATTGCCGGTCCGAAATCCTTCTCGTAGGAAGCATAGGAGTGGGGCAGGATGCTCTCGTCGTTCCAAGGATTCTCATGGTGCTTGGCCCTGGTATCGTTGGGCATGTTCCTGGTGGGGGAGAGAAAGACTCCGCCCAGGTGCATGAGCTTGGAGAACGGGAAGTAGGCCAAAAGAACGCTGACCAGGAAGAGGTGGATGTAGAAAGTGATGTCCACGCCTTCGGGAATATGGGGATGGAAGGTAACCAGACCCATGGTCAGTTCCTTGATGCTGATCACGTCGACCTTGGCGAAGTAGCGCATGTAGATGCCGGAAAGGGCGATTCCGATGATCAGGAAAAGCGGAAAGTAATCGCTGACCAGGGAAATGTAGCGAATCTTGGCATCCCAGAGCCTGCGGCCCAGGAGAAAGAGCAGACCCAGCATGATGAGCACATCGGACTGGTAGAGCACCGGCGCGCCGATCTGCAGGAGGCCGTCCACGAACTCGATTCCAGTTAAAACCTGGGGGATCGGCTCAAGGAACAGGCGCATGTGCCTGATGACGATGACCAGGAAGGAGTAGTGGAAAAGCAGAGCGAAGAGCCACAGGCCCTTGGCTTCGGCATAGGACACCACGGGACCGTCGTGCAGGGATACCTTGACGTTCCTGAAAAGAGACCTGAAGGTCAGGATTTCCAGGGCCATTCTGACGACTGTCTGGGGTCCGGTTTGAGGGTTGTCCCATTTGTTCTGCTTGAACATCTGGGGATCGTAAGACTTCATCTGGCCGCCGGTCGTCGGAATCCTATATGGAACAGGACGACGCGCCCATCCGTATATCTTACAGATGAACCCGACCAGGAAGATGATGATCGCCGTAGAGGGGATGCAGATGCCGAAGATCGATTTGAGATCCGCGGCCCCCACCCCGAACAACGGGATCAACACCAGTGTGAAGACAAAAACGAGTGAGTACATTGCATTCATCTACCGTCACCTCGCTTGTATGTTTGGCTTCCAGGAAACGTCCTCGCGTTGTTTTCGCTTCCCATATAGAAACCCGCCATTATTCCTCGGCCTCTGGGGCCGTAACGTCCACGATCATTTTCGCCCGCCGAAGCAGGTTGTGCTGGGATTTCTTAACCTCGTTCACGCGCATGTTGTAGATATTCTCCCTGTCCTTGCTGTAGATGTCGAAGGAGATGAGGGCCAGATTGTCGATGCGCGTTTCAAAGGCCAGCAGTTCTTCCAGCCCGTTGTTTTCCCTGAGGGTGTCCAGAAATTCGTCCCGGAGAAGCTTCTTGAAAAGAAAGACAAAGCTCAGGGCCTGGGACGGACTGAAATTCTGCACGGCCCTGATCTTGACCAGCTGGTCGAGGGCCTCGGCAACCTTGTCCGCATCCTTCCATTCCAGGGTCAGGTCGAACAGCTGCCGCGCCGTTTCATATATCGTCATCCCGACGGGATTTTGAAATTTGTTCTTTTTGCCTTTCCAAAGTTTGTAGGTCTCCTTGGGATAGGTGGAAAGGATGAGGTCACCCCATTTCTCCACGAGGTCGGCCCTGTTTTGGATAAGACGTTCTTCAAGCGTCATATAAACGTGTCCCTGTCGCAGGGGCGGCCCCGCGCGTCGAGCAAAGTGAAATGTTTGTTGTCGCCAGACAAAATTATCGAAAAAATACGCCGAAAAATACTGTTTGTCATATCTCAGAAGCACAGGGCAAGGTCAAGTTCTTTTCGGCACAAATGCGGCGAACCGGGCCGATTCGCAGGATTATTTTAGTTTTTGAAAGGTTTGCTTCCAGCGTTCGGCCAGCGGCCTGGAAATGGCGGCAGCTTGAGTTTTGTCCGAAACCACCTACACTTGGAACCGACTTAAAGGACGGTTAAAGGTGAAAATACTGCTCGCATATCCATACTGTCTTGAAAAGCGCAGCCACGAGGAAAACGTCGGGGCCGTGCCCATAGGCCTGTACTACGTCGCGGCCCTGCTCAGGGAAAAGGGCCATGACGTGGAGGTGGTCAACTGGCAGATTCTGGATCGTTCCCCGGAAGCGGTTCGGGCCCTGCTTGCCGAGATCAGGCCGGACGTGCTGGGGCTGACCATCCTCCAGGCCAATCGTTTCGGAGGGCTGGAGATCGCGGACGTAGCCAAGGCGCTGGACCCGGAGGTGCGCGTGGTCTTCGGCGGGGTCAGCGCGACATTCTTGTGGGAGCATTTTTTGACCCATTTTCCCCAGGTGGACTACGTGGTCCGAGGCGAAGGGGAACACCCCTTCCTGAATCTTGTGCGCTGCCTGGAAAAGGGAAACGATCCCGGCGAGGTCCGGGGCATCGCCTTCAGGGGCGCCAAGGGTCCGCAGCGCACCGCCGACCCGGAGCCGGTCAAGCGGCTGGACGACCTGCCCGACCCGGCCCGCCATTTCACCTTCAACCATCTGGCCCTGACCAGGGGCTGCCCGGGCGACTGCACCTTTTGCGGCTCCCCGAAATTCTGGGGGCGCAGGGTCAGGTTTCATTCCGCCGAGTATTTCGTGAATCAGATGGAGCGGCTGAGGAACAGTGGCGTGAATTTTTTCTACGTCTCGGACGACACCTTCACCTTCAATAAAAAGCTGGTCATCGAAATCTGCCGCTTGATCATTGAACGGAAACTGGACGTGACCTGGCAGGCCATTTCCAGGGCGGACTGCATATCTGCGGAAATGCTGCGCTGGATGCGCCTTGCCGGGTGCGTGCAGATCAGCTTCGGAGTGGAAAGCGGTTCGGACAAGATTCGGAAGTTCATGAACAAGCGCATGGACGCGGAGCGGATCAGGGAGGCCTTCGCCCTGACCGTTGCTTACGGAATTCTGCCCCGGGCCTACTTCATCTACGGCTCGCCGGGCGAAACGCGGGAGACCATCGGCCGGAGCGTTGAGCTCATAAGGGAAATAAAGCCGCTCATCTGCCTGTTTCACGTCCTGTCCGTGTTTCCCGGCACCCGGCTTTACGACATCTACAGGCAAAAGACCGGAATCAGCGACGACATCTGGCTTAGCGAAATCGAGGACCTGATGTATTTTCAGGGCGACCCGGATCTGAGCAGCGAGTTTATGGAAGAGAGTCGGCAGAGGCTGCATTCGGCCTACTCGGACAACCTGCCGGAGTTCATTCGAGGCATAGAGCTTGTCGACGACCCGGAGCTTGGTTTTCATCACGCGGACTTCTGCTCCAGGCTGGGCATGACCCTGGAGCGGGGCGAGCTGGCCGACCTGGAAGGAGTGGCCGGCAGAGGAGAACTGGCCGAAGAACTGTACAGAAAGGCCCTTGAATATGCCGACCACCCCCGCGCATATCTGGGATTGGCCATGGGGCGTCAGGAGGAGAGGGACTACGGCTCGGCCTTGGAGATTGCGGGCAAAGGGCTTGATGTCTTTCCCGAGAACCGGCCTTTGGTTCTTTGCCAGGGGGTGAACCTCATGAATCTGGGCCGTTTCCAGAAGGCCCTGGACATTCTCGGCCCTCTGTCCGATCAGCCCGAGGCCGCCGGTCTGATCAAGGCCTGCCGCAGTGCAATGGAGCAGGGCGCTGGGACAGTGAACAGGGCGGGGGTGGGAAAATGACCGGCGGGCCGCTCATAAGATTTCCCCAAGGCTGCGTCTGGGCCGGGTTCAAGCGCAGGGTCAAGCGTTTTACCGTGGAGGCGGAATTGGATGGGAAGCCCGTGTCCGCGCACACCAACAACACCGGCTCCATGCTAGGGCTGCTCAGGCCCGGAACAGCGGTTTACCTTTCCCCCGCGACCACGCCGGGCCGCAAGCTGCCCTATACCCTGGAACTTGCCAAGGTGCACGACACACTGGTGGGCGTGAACACTTTGACCCCCAACCGCATCCTGCGCCGGGCCTGGGAGCGGGGACTGCTTCCGGAAGCCTCCGGCTGCACGGAGTTCAAGGCCGAGGCCCGCAGCGGGGATAGCCGCCTGGACGCCTGTCTGGACGGACCCAATGGTCGGCTCTGGGTTGAATGCAAGAACGTGACATTGGTGGAGGACGATGTGGCGCGGTTCCCGGACGCGGAAACCGCGCGCGGCAGAAAGCATTTGCGCGAGCTTGTGGACCTCGTGAAAAACGGGGACAGGGCCGCTCTTTTTTTTCTTGTGCAGCGGGGCGACGGCAAGTGCTTCGGACCTGCGGATTTCATTGACAAAGAGTATGCCGAACTGTTCCATGAGGCCCTTGGGAAGGGCGTTGAGTCATGGTGCTATGTTGCTGAAATAACGGAAGAAAAGATAAGCCTTGGTCCTCGCCTGAAGACTCTTCCACCCCTTGCCTAGAAGCAGGTTCTGGAATATAGAGCTTCAAGTCATTGGGAATCAATTCGTCACGGAGATTTTGATGCGGACCCTGATCCTCGCGGCAGCCCTGTTGCCCCTGCTCGCCTGTCCTGTCCTGGCAAAAGACAGCATAACCTCCCGCTCCAAGGCCTTTTGGAGCGAGGTCAAAGTCGTGACCGATTCCACCACCGTCCGGGCCCCGAGCGCCGAGTCCAGGGGCTACGGCCTGGATGTCGGCCTGCGCCGAGACAGGTGGCAGGACAAAGACCCTTCTCCGGCCAGGCCGCGTCTGCGGTTCCACAAGATTCAATAGGCCCGGCTTTCGCCGGAACACATCTTCAAGTCTTTTTCAAATCCTCTGCGGGGGAGTCATGATACATTTGATAATCGGCGCGGCGTTGATCAGCTTTTCCGGCGTTTTCGTCAAGGTCTCCCATGTCACGCCGGACGTGGCCGCCTTTTACCGCATGTTTTTCGGGGCCATAGGCCTTTGCGCCGTGGTGGCGGCACGCGGCGGCTTCAGGGGCATGAACCGCATCCTGATTCTGGGAGCCTTTTTTTGCGCGGTGTTTTTTCTGCTGGACATCATGTGCTGGCACCGGAGCATCCATTTCGTGGGCGTGGGTCTGGCCACCATGCTGGCCAACTTCCAGGTCTTTTTCGTGGCCCTGGCCTCCATGCTCTTTCTCAGGGAAAGGATGGGACCGCGCTTTCTGATTTCCCTGCCCGTGGCCATGATCGGGCTGTACATGATCGTGGGCGTGGGCTGGGCGGGATATGCCGAGCAGTTCAAGATGGGCGTTGGTTTCGGCCTGCTGGCCGCTGGCCTTTACACCATGTTTCTCATGGCCCTGCGCATGACCATGAACCGGGGCGGGACCGGCGACACCATGAGCATCCTGGCCGTGCTGTCCCTTTTCGCGGCGGTTCTTTTGGGTGTGGGGCTTGGTGCTACCGGCCACTCCCTGGCCATTCCCGACCTGCAATCCTTTTTCGCCCTGGCCGGGTACGGATTCATCGGGCAGGTGCTGGGTTGGGGGCTGATCACAAGGGGCATGCGCGAGGTCAAGACATCGCTGGTGGGGCTGATACTGCTTTTGCAGCCGTCACTGTCCTATGTCTGGGACGTGCTTTTTTTCGGCAAGGAGCTGGGAGCAATGGAGCTTGGCGGGGTGGCCCTGGCCCTGACCGGCATCTATCTGGGGTCGGTCAGTCGGAAGGTCTAGCCCTTGAAGACTTTTCCGGCGTCCTTGATCAGGTCCTTTCCCGCATCCTTGGCTGCCACGCCTGCGGCCCTGGCCATGACCATTGCGGCCTTTTTGGCGGCCTCCTTGGGGTCCATGCCTGCGGCCACGTGCAGGGCGTAGGCCTTTTGCCCGGCGGCATAGGCCTCTTCACCGGCCTTTTGCAGGCCGGTTTTTGCCAGCCCCACGGCCGCCGCTTTCATGGCGTTTCTGGCCACGATCCTGATTATTTTCATGTCGTCCTAATCCCGATTTCGTCCTAGGCGTCCGATTCCCTGCGTCTCGATTCCTTGCGCATCTCGCGGCGCACAAGGGCCTCCCTGTTGCGCCGCTCGGCGGTCTGGTCCTCCGGGACCAGGGGCGGCACGGGCGTTGGCCTGCCCTTGGTGTCCAGGGCCACGTAGGTAAGGTAGGCGGACCCGGTGTGCCGGACGCGTCCCGTGAACAGGTTTTCCGCTTCCACGCGCACCCCGATTTCCATGCTGGATCGGCCGACCATGTTCAGGCTGGCCTTGAAGATCAGCAGTTCGCCCACATAGGCCGGGGCCAGAAAGTCCATGCGGTCGATGCTGGCCGTGACCACGTTGCCCTTGGCGTGGCGCATGGCCACGACGCCGCCTGCGGTGTCGATGTGCTTGAGGATTACGCCGCCGTGCAGATTGCCGGCGGGGTTGGTGTCCTGGGGCAGGACGCGGTGGGTCATTATCACTGCGGTTTCAGATGCCTTTTTTCCGGTCATGCTCGATCTTCCTTTGTCTTTCCGTATGTTATCCTGGCTTCCCAGACCATCATGCCGATCTTGCGGCCCAGGTCGGACTGGCGCGTCCTGATCAGCGCCTCGGCCGCCTGCCGGTCGCCCTTGGCCTTGAGCAGGGTGGCGGATTCCAGGTCCCGCAAATATCGTTCGCATTCGTGGATCATGCCTGAGAGATCAATGGTTTCAATTTCCTTTGGCACGCGAACGGACCGGACTTTTCTGCTCATGGCAACCCCTCGAAGTGTTATACGGATGGCATTACGTTTTGATTACAAGGGGGGCGAAAAAAGTCAAGGCGCAGAGGGCTGACCGTCCGGCGGCCTGCGGCAAAAAATGTTTATTGGCTGATGGTTGCGCTATCCTGAAAAGTTTCAGATTCTCGCCCAGGCCTGCTCCATGAAGGTCTCAAGGGTCAGCTGGTTGGTGGGCTGGGCCGTGCCGTCGAAGGCCAGGGTGACCACGGGCAGGGAGTGCTTGTCGGATATTTCGCGCAGCAGGGACTGGGCCAGTGTGCCGGGCATGCAGCCGAAGGGGATGGCGCTGACCACGCCGCATATCCCGTGCCCGGCCATTTCCAGGGTCTTGCCGATGGTCAGCACGGCCTCGCCGCGCACCGCGTCCGGCAGGTAGGGGTGGGCCAGCTTGAGAATTTCGCTCATGTCCGGCTCGTGAATGGCCTCGAGAAATCCGTTGAACCTGTTTTCCAGCCTGCGGGCGATTTTTTTCTGGATGCGGTCCTTGAGGCTCATGGCCAGATAGGGCTTGAGTCTTTTCTTGTGCCGGGCTTCGCGCTTGTGGATGTGCGTGATGTAGTAAATCCACTCGTCGGCTCCGGCCAGACGCGCCTCTCCGCCCAGTTCCTCCACCTTGCGCACCAAGTCCTCGTTGGAAAAACGGTTGGAGCGCACGAATATCTCACCCACGATGCCGACCACGGGCCTCTTGTCCCTGGTCCGGGGCAGGCGGGCAAAGGCCTTGCGAATTTTGGCCATGAGCGGGGCCAGGTTTTTGCCCGGGGTTTCCACCCAGCGGTCCAGCTCGTCGGCGCAAAAGGCGTAGAGGCTGTCCGCCGAGCCCTTTTCCAGCTCATAGGGGCGGGTGCGGTGCAGGCACTTGATGAGCAGGTCGTAGGCCACCACCCCTTCCCAGGAGCGGGAGGCGAACTTGCTCCCGGCCCGGGCCATGTCGCTGTAGAGATTCATGCTTTGCATGGGCGAGAAGAGCGGCACGTCTTCCAGCCCTTCGTCGTCGAGCAGTGCGCGCTGAAAGCGTCCGTACTGCCCGAAACGGCACGGCCCTTCGCCTCCGGGCATGAAGAACGCGGAGCGGTCCGGGTCGAAATCCGGGGCCTGGATTTTTGCCAGCAGGTCGCCCGTGGTCACGGCGCAGGGGTAGCACTCCTTGCCGGAAAGCCTCTTGCGCGCCAGGGCTACGGCCTCGTCTCCGCCCACGGGCATCACTTCGGACTTCAGGCCGCAGGAGCGGAAGGCCGCGCAGATGGCCCGGCAATGGTCGGACATGTTGGGGCTGTAAATGATCCGGTCCGCAAGGGACATGGAACGCCGCGCCGCCATCCGCGCAGGCGGCGGCTCAAGGCCGTTTGCCGCGTCGATGCTGTCCAGAAAGGCCTCGCAACGGGTCAGGGCCCCGGCGTCCGCGCTGTGTTCGTCGATTTCCAGGTGCAGATAGGGCTTGCCGCGCATCTCGCGGGCGAATTCCTTTTCAATGAAGGAGTCCGGGCCGCAGGAAAAGCTGCCAAGCTGCAGGGCGAAGAGATTCGGCTGGCTGCGGATGAAGCGCGCGGCCCTGAGCAGCCGTTGCCCGGAACGCCAGTACATGCCGGGGCTGGGGTCGTCCTTTTCATCCAGGGGCAGAAAATCCATGGGCAGGGTGGCCACGTCCAATCCGGCCAGTTTCTTGGGTATGTCCAGGTTCAGGCCGGGATCAAAGGCGTTGTAGGAGCGTCCGCAAATCACCAGGGCGCGTTGGTCCAGTCCTTGGATGAATTTTCGTCCCCTTTCCCTGATCCTTTCCTCGAATTCCTCCTGCGCCTTGTCGGCCTCGGCCATGGCCCGGCGGATTTCCACGGAACCGACGCCAAAGGGCCTGAAAATCCTTTTCAGCTCGCGGACCAGGAATTCCGGTCCGAGGTCGAAGCGCACGGCCGGGGCCAGGATGCGCACGTCTGGGCGGCCGTTTCTGAGCTGGCTGCGGACCTGATATGGAAAGCTTTGGGTCAGGGGGCAGGCCAGGCTGGCCGGGTCGCCGGGCGAAGCCGAATTGATCACGCCGGGTATGAACAGGGTCTTCAGGCCCTGCTCAATCAGGCTGTGGGCGTGGCCGAATCCCGTCTTGACCGGAAAGCAGGCGTCCGCCTGCACGGCCTGGACGCCGAGGCGCACCACCTCCTTGTTGGTCGCGCCGGAAACCAGCGGCTCGAATCCCAGTTCCCAGAGCAGTGTCGAATACCAGGGCAGGCTGTCGTGCATGAAAAAGGACATGGGCAGCCCGATTTCGCCCCTCGCGCTCTTTCCGTCCCCGGACCGGAAAGACTCGAGGCGCGCCTCATGGGATTTGGTCAATGCCTCGCGCCTGAATTCGAAGAGGTCCGGGATATTGTTTTCAATCCTGGACCTGATGTCGTATTTTTCGCAGCGGCCGCCGTAGAAGAGTTTGTCCTCGCGACCGTCGATGGTCACGCGGTTGATTTCGCACTGGTTGTCGCAGCCGTTGCAGGTGAAGGACTTGATGGAATAGGCCACGTCCGCCAGATCAAAGCCCCGGAAGGTGGAGGCCCTGTCTGCTGAACTGTCCCTGGCGATGAGGGCCATGCCGATGGCCCCGGTCACGTCGTGGTTCGGCGGGACCGTCACCTCCCGGTCCAGGTACTTCTCGAAGGCCGCGGTCACCGAGCGGTTGAAGGCCGTGCCGCCCTGGAAAAAGATGTTTTGGCCTATGGGTTTGGCGCCCACCACCCGGTTGATGTAGTTCTGGACGATGGAGTAGGCCAGCCCGGCCAGGATGTCGTCCTTTTCCGCGCCCTGCTGCAGGTTGGACTGCAGGGAGTTTTCCATGAACACGGTGCAGCGTTCGCCCAGGGCGCAAGGGGCCTTGGCGGAAAGGGCCATGTCCTGGAACTGTCCCTTGATTTCCACATCCAGTTTTTCGGCTTGTTCCTCCAGAAAGGAACCGGTGCCTGCGGCGCAGGCCTTGTTCATCTCGAAATCAACGATGACCCCGTCCCTGAGGGAAATGAATTTGGAGTCCTGGCCTCCGATCTCGAAGATGGTGTCCACTGTGGGGTCTATGGCCGCCGCCGCCGTGGCCTGGGCCGTGATCTCGTTCTTGACCACGTCGGCCTGGACGAAGTCCGCGATCATGTACCTGCCTGAGCCTGTGGTGCCCACGCCCGCGATGTCCACGACATCCAGAATGCTTCTTTCGGCCAGCTCGGCGCGAATCTCGGAAAGGCCCCGGCGAACGGCCTCGATGGGTCGGCTTGCCGTGCGCAGGTAGCGCTTGGCCAGCAGCGATCCCTTTTGGTCCACAAGGGCCAGATTGGTGCTGATGGAACCCACGTCGATGCCCATATAGGCCTTGATGCGTCCGTTGCCGGTTTCCGGCGTGAAAAGCGCGGACCGGGTTTTCAGGGTCATGTGCCTTTGACGGAAGGTGTCGTCCTCGCCGACGAGCCGGGGACGGGTTTTGCCGTCGTGGGTCTGGGTTTCCACCGCCCTTTTCAGGCCGGACATGTTTCCGAAAACCGCGGACTCGTCCAGCCTGGCTTTCAGGGCCGCGCCCATTGCGCCCATCTGGGTCGGTTGCTCCGGGATGATCAGGTCGTCCAGGCCGAAGATTTCCCTGAAGGCCCGGACAACGCCCCTGTTCAGGCTGACTCCGCCCATGAAGGCCGCCCTGCCGCCCAGGGGCCTGCCCCGGACGATGGCTCCGCGAAAGTTGCGGACCACGGCGAAGCAGAGGCCGGAGACGATGTCCTCAAGGGGCGTCGCTATCTGCTGCAGATGGATCATGTCCGACTTGGCGAAGACCGAACAGCGGCCGGCGATCCTGGCCGGGCGTTTGGAGGCCAGGGCCAGTTCCGCGAAATTGTCGAGGGAAAGTTTCATGCGTTCGGCCTGCTGGTCGAGAAAGGCTCCGGTTCCGGCGGCGCAGACCGAGTTCAGGGAAAAATCGCGAACGTAACCCTTGTCCAGGAGGATGAGCTTGGAGTCTTCGCCGCCCATCTCGAAGATGGCGCTCGCCTCGGGATGCAGCAGGGAGGTGGACAGGGCGAAGGCGCTCAGTTCGTTGACGTGGGGCGCGTTGAGGACCCTGGCCAGGAGCCTGCCGGAACCGCCGGTGACCGCCAGCCTGAGGCCGGGAAAATCATACATGGCCGGGCCGAGCATGTTCAGGGCGCAGGCCAGTGGCCGCCCCTGATGGCGCAGGTAGCGGTGGTGGACCAGCCTGGGTTCGCGGCCGGTGAAATCGACCACGGCGAGCTTTACGCTGACCGAACCGGAGTCAATTCCCGCTATATGGTTGCCGCTGTCGCTCATTGTCGATGTCGCGCTGATGAACACTGTTTTTGGTCGTCAGGGCGGAGATTAACGCAAGGAACAGGACTATTGCAACATTGCTTTGGTAGAAAAGGGTGCTGATCATGCCCTGGGCCAGAGTCGCCGCCAGAATTCCGGCCCCGAACAGGGAACGCATCCCGGCGGCGCGCAGGGAGCAGGCCGCGAAAAGTGCCAGGGGACCGGCCAGCCCCCAGACCAGAATGAACCGGACCCAGAAGATGTGGATGTTCAGGGGCAGGACGTACATGGCCTTGGCCTGAATCTGCCACTGGTCCGGATCGGCCAGGGGCAGGTTCACGGGCAGGGGTATGCCTGTCGGAAAGCCCGTCAGCATGTTCATCGGGTAGTCCGCGAACATCCGGGCCACATTGGTCCAGAGCCGCAGTCCGTACATGTGCTGAAGAACCCTGCCGGCCTCCGGCGTGAAGTAAATGGCGTAACCCGCGGCAAAGAGCAGGGCCAGGGCCGAAAGCGCACGGCCCCTCATTTTGCCCTTGTCCAGAAAAAGGAGCAGGGCCGCGCCGGTCAAAAGGGCCGTGGGCGAGAACGTGGATATGAGTCCGGCCAGGATCAGAACCCTGCCGAAGACCGCGCCTTTGCCCCTGGTGTCCGATCCGAGTCCCGCCCCGAGGCCGACCAGGAGCAGGCAGGCCGGATACTCGGCCCGGCCCATGCGGTCGGCGGCCACCACGTAGCCCGCCATGCCGCTGCTGGCTACGAAATCAACAAGAAGGAGAAAGCCGGTCACGGCCCCGAAGGTCCTAAAGTTTTTTCGGGACGGCAGGCCAAAGGTCATGGCCCAGGCTGCGGCGAAAAGCAGATAGGCCAGGGGCCTTGCCTCCTGGATGGGCAGGGCCGCCTCGTGGTTGGCGGCCAGCCAGGGGGCGGCGGTGCGGAACAGGACGGCCGCGAAGAGCAGGAAAAAAACAAGCTTGGCCAGGATTTTGCCCCGGCTCCGTTTTGGGGGTTGAACGGCAAAAGGCGCGTCCGATTTGCGCTTGACGATGCTGACGATGATGGCCAGGCCCGCAAGGGCCAGCCAGAATCCGTCGTTGAGGGCCGTGATGCGGTCCAGGTCCATGGGCGCGCCGGAAATCTTCATGGAGGCCAGGCCCAGGGGGTGGACTACGTAGGCCAACAAAAGGGGAACCCAGGCCATTCGGGTTCCCTTGAATTTGTCGCCTTGAAGGGCATTGGTCCGCATCTGGTTCATGCGGGGTTGGGTACGAGAATGTGAGGAAAAGTCAAGCTTTTGCTTTTCCTCCTACTGCTTGGGAGCGATGTAGCCCCAGTCCACCAGCCGCTGGTAGGAGTACTGGGCCTGCTGTCCCTGGCCCGAGGCCTTGAGAAAGCGGTTGTATTCGTATGCGGCCTTGTCTCTGTGTCCCATGCCTTCCTGGGACAAGCCCTTGAGGAAGATGATGTTGGCATTGCCGGGCATCATTTTCTCGTAGGAGTTGAAGTCGTTGAAGGCCGAGCCGTACTGGTTGCCCATGAACTTGATTATTCCGCTCATCTGATAGCCCTGGGCCTCCTGCGGATAGGCCCGCTTGGCCAGTTGGGCGTAGCGGTCGGCCGTGGACTGGTTCTTCATGGCCAGCTGGCACTTGGACATCATTATCAGCCCGGCGTAGTCGTTGGGGGTCATGGACAGGGCTCGCTTGTAGTGGCTTTCCGCAGTGCTGTACTTCTTGCCCGCCATCATCTTGTCGCCGTTTTGCAGTTCCTTGATGGTCGGGGCCTGACGGCGGATGGGCGCTATGTTGTCCATGTAGCGGTCGCGGTTGGAGGGCATTGTCTTGGCGAAGGCGTACTTCGTGGAGGCCTGCTGCACTGCGGTGTTGTAGCGCTCGTCGCTCATGGGGTGGCTGGAGAACATCTGCTGGATGATGTTCGGTTCCTGCTTGTTCAGGCCCACCAGGACCTCCATGAGGCCGACCATGCCGTGGGGGTTGTATCCGGCCCTGGTCATGTATTCCATGCCCAAGGCGTCGGCCTCTCGCTCGTCGTCCCGGCTGTACTTGGCCAGAAGCGCTCCCGCGCCGATTCCTCCAAGGCTCTGGACCGCCTGTCCGGAACCGGGCGCGTAGGCGTCGGCCGCGACGGTCGCCCCGGCCAGAAGTCCTTGGGCCAGCATGCCCCTGGTCATGCGTTCGGCGGTGTGGCGCATGTTCACGTGGCCCAGCTCGTGGCCCAGAAGACCGGCCAGTTCGGCCTCGTCCTCCAGTTCCAGCAGAATGCCCCTGGTGCAGGCGCAGCTTCCGCCGGGAAAGGTGTATGCGTTGACATAGGTTGCGTTAACGGCCCTAAACGAGTAGGGCATTTTCGGCCTGTGGGAGAGGCGTCCCATGTTCACACCCACGTTGTTCACGTAGGAGTTGACCTGTTGGTCCTGGAAGGCCCCGTAGTCCGAGGAGAATTGGTGGGGCGAGTACTGCTTGTCGATGGCCACTTCGCCGGACTCGGACAGCAGCATGAGTTGGGATTCGCCCGTGACCGGATTGACCGCGCAGCCCGTGGCCGTGGTGACGGCGGCTCCTGCGGTGGTGACCGTGGCCAGCCAGAGAAAGTCGCGGCGGGTCATCTTCCGGGTTTCGACTCGTTGGGCAAGGCTTTTGAGCATATCGTCCTCCAGGGAATCGTTTGCGTTCAGACCATTATTATTTATTTCAGGCGCGGAAAATGGTCAATGCCCAAACCTGTTTTCCTTGGCTTGCCATTGATCAGTGCACGGGACATGCCAAGAGCAAAAATTATTTATTTTAGGCTGTTGTGCAGTTTTCAGTCGGAGCGCAAAAGAGATGCGTGAAAAATTCTGCACTTTTATGGCAAGATGTGCAGGGATTGGCCCTGCCCTGGGCCTTGACTGATTTTATCATCTACCTTAACAGTCTTTCTCTTTAGCTGCGCCGATCATGGGCGCTGGAAAACGACCTGAAACGGAGTTTGAGATTTGTTTGAGAGCCTTTCCGACCGCCTGAGTGGAGCCTTCAAGACCTTCAAGGGGCAGGGTCGCCTGACTGAAAAGAATATTCAGGACGGCCTGAGAGAGGTGCGTCTGGCACTGCTTGAGGCGGACGTAAACTTCAAGGTCGTCAAGGAGTTCACGGACGGGATCAGGGAAGAGGTTCTCGGCGAAAGCGTTCTCAAGTCCCTCACTCCGGGCCAGCAGGTGGTCAAGATCGTCCACGACAAGCTGGTGGAGCTTTTGGGCGGAGAGCAGGAGGGTCTCGATTTTTCGGTCCGCCCCCTGAAGCTCATGCTCGTGGGCCTGCAGGGCTCGGGCAAGACGACTTCGGCCGGCAAGCTTTGCCTCTACCTGCGCAAGAACAAGCTCAAGCCCTATCTTGTTCCGGCGGACGTCTACCGCCCGGCGGCCATCGACCAGTTGCAGAAGCTGGCCAAGCAGATCGACGTTCCGGTCTATCCCTCCACCACGGACATGGACCCGGTCAAAATCTGCAAAAAGGCCATCAAGGCCGCTGCGGACGAAGGCTGTGATGCAATCATATATGATACCGCAGGCCGGTTGCACATAGACGAGGAACTGATGGACGAGCTTTCGGCCATCAAGGAGAAGTGCGCGCCGCAAGAAATTTTGTTCGTTGCCGACGCCATGACCGGCCAGGACGCCGTGAACGTGGCCGAGAGCTTCAACGAACGGCTGGACATCAGCGGCGTGGTCCTGACCAAGATGGACGGCGACGCCAGGGGCGGCGCGGCCCTGTCCATCAAGTCCGTGACCGGCAAGCCGGTCAAGTTCGTGGGCATGGGCGAGAAGCTGTCCGACATGGAGCTTTTCCATCCGGACCGGGTCGCTTCGCGCATACTGGGCATGGGCGACATCCTGACCCTGGCCGAAAAGGCCCAGGAGGCCTTTGACGAGGAAGAGGCGGAAAAGATGGCCGCCAAGTTCCAGAAGGCCCAGTTCGACCTTGAGGATTTCCGTTCACAGATGCGCAAGGTCAAGAAGCTCGGCTCCATGGAGGGCATCCTGAAGATGATTCCCGGCATGGGCGGCGCCTTGAAGCAGCTGGGGGACGCCCAGATACCGGAAAAGGAGATGGCCAGGACCGAGGCCATCATCAGCTCCATGACCATGGACGAGAGGCGCAATCCCAAGCTTTTGAACCCCAGCCGCAAGGAAAGGATCGCCAGGGGTTCCGGGGTCCAGGTCCAGGAAGTGAACAAGCTGCTCAAGAATTTCGAGCAGATGTCCAAGATGATGAAGAAGATGATGGGCGGCGGCAAAAAGGGCAAAATGCCCAAGCTGCCCGGAATGGGCGGTATGCCTGGAATGGGTGGAATGCCTGGAATGGAGGGCATGCCCGGCATGGACGGCATGGAGACTGCTCCAGGCCGGAAGACCCTGTCCAAGAAGACCCTGAAGGCCCGCAAGAAGAAGAAATTGAAAAAGAAACAGCGCAAGAAAAGCAAGTAAAAAAAAGTAAGTGGATGCTTGCTTTTTTTTCCGCATACATTATAATTCGTAACTAAGGGAGAAATTAGAAATGGCTATGAAGATTAGGTTGACCCGGATGGGTTCCAAGAAGCGTCCGTTTTATCGTATTGTGGCTCTCGACAGCGCCACCCGCCGCGATGGACGTCCCCTGGAGTATCTCGGATACTACAACCCCATGGTTGAACCCGCTGAAATCATGATCGACAAGGAAAAGGTCGACAGGTGGCTTGAGCTCGGAGCCAAGCCCAGCAACACAGTTCGCTCCCTGCTGAAACAGGTCGGCTAACGGCGGAACCGGCCCAGAAGCTTGTTTGAAAGTAATGATCTGGGTGATTCAAAGCTGTAATGCTACTCAGTGGAGGTGGAAGTCATGCTGAAAGAGATGGTTGAGTTTATTGCCAGGGCGCTTGTGGACAATCCTGATGCTGTTGTTGTTTCCGAAATTGAGGGCGAGCAGACATCCGTGATCGAACTCAAGGTTGCCAAGGAAGATCTCGGCAAGGTCATAGGAAAGCAGGGACGCACGGCCAGGGCAATGCGCACTCTGCTTGGAGCGGCCTCCACCAAAGCCAGGAAACGTTCCGTTTTGGAAATTCTGGAGTAGCTCAAGTCGGGGACATGGCTGCAAGGATCGAACAAAAGGGTCTTGTTGTCGTGGCCCGGGTGGGCAAGCCACACGGTATTCGCGGGGAGGTCGGCATCGTAAGCTATGCCGACTCTCCTCAATTGTTCGACGAAGTACCTTTCATCTATCTGCGTAAGCCGGGGACGAGAGACGAGCGCTTCAAGGTGCTCTCTTGTCGTATGCACAAGGACCGCTTCCTGTTGACCCTCCAGGGGGTGAACGACCGCAACCGGGCCGAAGATCTCAAGGGGCGGGACGTGGCGGTGCTTTCTTCGGACCTGCCCGAACCCGAGCCGGGGGAGTTCTATCTCCACCAGCTGGAAGGCATGACCGCGAGGCTTGAGGACGGCAGCGAGTTGGGCCTTGTGCAGGGCTTCATTCTTTCTTCGGGCCAGGACACCCTGGTCATCCGCACTCCGGATGATCGGGAAGTGCTTGTGCCCCTGGTGGACGATTTCATCGTGGACATCGACCTTGATTCGGACGTGCTGGTGCTCAGTCCGCCCGAAGGGCTTGTGGAACTTTACCTGGGCAAGGACTGAGGGATATCACTTCAAATCGTCAGGCAGCCAGTCGGCTGCCGGTTCGCGGGCCTGGCCGTAAACGGCGTTGCCCGCGTTTTTTTGCGTGCGCAGGAATCTCAGGAACCTTTTGACGTTCGGGGTTTTTTCATCCAGCCCCAAAAAGCGGCGGGCGTTTGCGTCGCTGGCCAGTTGGAAGTGTTTCGGAACAAGGCCGCCCCGGAATTTCTTCGTATAATCCTCCTCGCTTGCATCCATGAGTATCAAGGGATAGTCGGTGCCCCAGAGAATCTGATCCGCGTACTTGCCATCCTCGAAGAGCGCGTTCAGGTTGGCGAAGTAACGGTGGCCCGAATCGCCGAGAGCGGCGGCATGGTATGAAACGTCGGCAAAGACCCTGGACTCGAATCTCTCCATGAGGTTTTTGATCCTGGCGTGATAGATCAAATCGATGTTCGTGGATTTGCCTTGCTCCTGAACCTTGCCCTCCAGAGCGTCGTCTCCACCGAAATGGCCGAAGCAGATTTTGAGGTTTTGGTACTTTTCGAGATAGGTTTCCCAATAGGCGGGGTTGCAATAAAGGGAGGTGTCGTTGTTGAACTTGAAGCCGCCGTCGTTGGTGTGCATGAGCAGGGGAGTTTGGTTGGCGTCGCAGTAAGCCAGCACCCCGTCCCGGTCCAGCCTTTCCATTTCGTAGCCCAGGGACGGATAGAGCTTCACGCCCGCGAAGCCTTCGGTCTCCAGGGCGGTTTCCATCAGCTCCACGTAATGCAGCGGGTCCGCGCCGTTCGCGCTCCTGCGGTTGGGGTTGACCGCGTAGAATGGAAGCACCCGGCCCGGGTAGCGCAAAATCTGGCGCATGGTCTCCTGCTTCTGGAAGACAAAGAGCTTTTCCGCATAGGGGTCCGGGTCATGGCGGTCCTTTTCGGGAAGAATGTTCTTTGTGTCCCAATGGGGAATGTCCTCGCCCCGGTAGACCGGGCAGATGTCCATCATCTGGGGGACGATGACCGTTTTTTCGGGTTTCTCAAAAATTTCCATCTGGTCCAGCAGCTGGTCCGTGACGGCATCCATGCTCTTGGAAAATATGGTGTCCAGAAAGCCCTTTGACTTTTCGCTCGGATTCTCCTCGAGATTGTTCTCGTGAATGCGCCGCAGAACGCCTTGCAGCCCGTCGGCCAGCAGGTCGCCCCATGGACCCCTGAGCTTCACCGCATTGTTGAGGCGTCCGGCTATGATTTCACGGACCTGTTCGGTATATATGGATTGGATGTTGAAAATATGGCAATGGCAGTTGACGAGCATCCGGTCCTCCCCGGCTGAGTTTGGCAATGGGGCATTATACCGCATGGGATATAAAATGTCATATCGCTATTGCGTTGCCAGCCTGGAAAAGGGTTCATTGACATGAGCCCCGGCCCCATTTAGGTTGGGTGCCCCCAAAGGGATGAGGAGTGTCTTTTGAATTTCAACATCGTGACCATTTTCCCCGAGTTCTTCGACTCGCCGCTTTCCGTGGGCCTTCTGGGCAAGGCCCTGGAGTCCGGCTTGGTCAAGGTGAATTGCGTGACACCGCGCACCTTCACCACGGACCGGCACAAGACCGTGGACGACAAGCCCTACGGCGGCGGACCCGGTCTGGTCATGATGGTCAAGCCGCTCACTGAAACCCTGCGCAGTCTGGAAAAACCGGGGCGCATGATCATGCTCTCGCCCAAGGGGCGGCCCCTTGACCATGATCTGGCCGGAGAACTGGCCGGACAGGAGAATATCACCCTGATTTGCGGCCGCTACGAGGGCATCGACGAGAGGCTCATGGAGCTTTTCCCCATCGAGCAGGTCAGCCTGGGGGATTTCGTGATCAACGGCGGGGAGACCGGGGCGCTGTGCGTCATTGAGGCCGTGTCCAGGCTCCTGCCTGAGTTCATGCACAAGGAGGAGTCCCTGGAAGAGGAGAGTTTCTCAGCCGGACTGCTGGAATATCCGCAGTACACCCGCCCCGACGAGTTCGAGGGCCGGGCCGTGCCGGAAATACTGACCTCCGGCGACCACGGGCGCATCGCAGGCTGGCGGCATGAACAGTCCCTGCGCGCCACCCTTGAACGGCGGCCCGAACTGCTGCCCGGCGCGGGGTTGACATACAAGGACATGGATTTCCTGAAATCCCTGCGCAGGACAGGGCTGGGACGCAACCTTTACATCATTCTGGTTCATTACCCGGTGCTGAATAAATTTGGGAAAAAGGTCGCCGTTTCTTTGACAAATCTCGACATTCACGATATGTCCCGCGTTTCCCGTTCGTATAATCTGGGCGGAATGATCGCGGTGACCCCGCTGGAGGACCAGACGGCATTGGCCGAGTCCCTCATAGGACACTGGGTCGAGGGTCCGGGACGGGAAGCCAATCCGGACAGGGCCGAAGCCCTGGCCAAGACGCGGGTCTCCGGCAGCCTGGAACAGGCCCTGGACGACATCGGGACCGCCACGGGGCAAAGGCCCAGGGTGGTGGCGACCAGCGCCGGGAGCGTTAAGGGCAAGGAAGAATGCCTGCCCTGGAACCGGGTCCGCGACTGGCTTGAAGACAATCCGGTGGCCCTGGTTTTCGGGACCGGGCACGGACTGGCCCCTGAGATTCTAAAGGATGCCGACGGGATTTTGCCGCCGGTCAGGTTCATGGGCGAATACAACCACTTGTCCGTGAGATCGGCCGTATCCATAACAGTGGACCGGCTGCTTTCGGACTGGTATTGAGAAGTAATATTTCCAAGGAGCGAAAAAAATGGACGTCATCAAAAAAATCGAACGCGAGCACCTGAGGCTTGATTTGCCCCAGTTCAAGGCCGGGGACACCGTCAAGGTCCACATGCGCATCATCGAAGGCGAGAAGGAGCGCATCCAGGTCTTCCAGGGCGCAGTGATCAGGGTCCGCAAGGGCACCACCAACGCCACCTTCACCGTGCGCAAGATATCCGACGGGTTCGGCGTGGAAAGGGTCTTCCCCATGCATTCGCCCTACATCGAGCGCGTCGAGGTCGTTTCCGAAGGCAAGGTGCGTCGCAGCCGCATTTACTACCTGAGACAGCTCAGGGGCAAGGCCGCCCGCATCAAGTCCAAGCAGATTTGGGAATAGCGGCAGAAATCTCCGGACGTCGGCAAGGCTCCCTGTTTTCGGGGAGCCTTGCGGCGTCCTGCTTTCAGTAAACACTCCCAACTTCGGGGGACGAGCTTGTGAGGGAACAGACAGCTTCTCTTTTGCCCGAACCCCATATTCCACCCCACAGGATAGCGGGCATCGACGAAGCCGGGCGGGGCTGCCTGGCCGGACCCGTTGTGGCTTGCGCCCTGATCCTGCCGGAAGAGTACGATCTACCGGGACTCACCGACTCCAAGAAGCTCAGCGCGGCCAAGCGGCGCGTGCTGGCGGCGGCCATCAAGGAACAGGCCGTGTGCTGGTCCCTTGGCCTGTCCTGGGCTCCGGAAATCGACAGGGTGAACATTCTGCAGGCCACCTTCCTGGCCATGTCCAGGGCTGCGGCCCGTCTTTCCTCTGGAGCGGATTTTCTGCTGGTGGACGGAGACAAGACCATTCCCGCCCATCTGCTGGACCCGGATATGGACCAGCGGTCGGTAGTGGGCGGCGACCTCATTGTCCCGGCCATTTCCGCGGCCTCCATCCTGGCCAAGACCTGGCGCGATCATCTGGTAAAAAAGCTGGACAAGAGATATCCTGGCTACGGCCTTGCCGGGCACAAGGGCTACGGCACGGCCGAACACCTAGAGGCGCTCAGGCGGATCGGGCCAAGCCCCATCCATCGCCTCACCTTTCGGGGGGTACTGCCCCGGAGCGGTAAAAAGGAGCGGCAATCATGCCTGCCGGGCATCTGAAACTGGGAAAGATGGGCGAGGACATGGCCGTCAAGCACCTTTTGTCCAAGGGCTACAAGGTGGTTGACCGCAACTGGCGCGCCAAGCAACTGGAACTGGACATCGTCTGCACCAAGGACGACGGAGTGGTCTTCGTGGAGGTCAAGACCAGGGGCAAGGGCTCCCTGGCCACGCCCGCTGATGGGCTGAGCCGCAGCAAGCGGGCCAGTCTGGTCATGGCCGCGACCAAGTACCTGTCCAAGATGGGCTGGTGGGAGAAGCCCTGCCGCTTTGATCTGATAGCGATCAAGGAAACCGAATCCGGGCTGAAGCTGAACCACGTGGAGGGGGCCTTCGACCATACCCAGGCCCTGGGACGCGGCTACGACCAGTGGCAGCCCTGGTGACAAGAGTACAAGATTGGAAGGATATTTGATGAGTTTTACCAAAAAGGCCCTGAACCTGCTGCTGATCCTGGCAAGCGTCCTGGCGACCTACCTGATCGTGGAACTGTTCCTGTTCAAGCCGCTTCTGCCCTATGTTCCGGTCCATCTCTACAACCACATGGTGCGCGAAGGGCGCATCCTGGGCCAGAACTCCAAGAAAGGCCTGCTGCCGGAAAAGGGATACCTGTCCATAGCCGGAGACTCATACGCCCAGGGCAAGGGCGACTGGTTCATCGAGTCCGGGTACAACCGCTACGCCGGATTCCACAGCGCGCACATCCTCCACGACAAGCTGGGCGTGGACGTGATCACCTTCGGGCGCAGCGCGTCGGGCAGCGTTGAAGGGCTGGTCATCGAGCCCATCCAGGACTACCGCTTCCTGAACCGCCTGGGCTTCGACTTCCCGGAGCCGGAGTGCATGCTGGCCTATTTCTATGAGGGAAACGACATCGAGGACAACCTGCGTTTTCTAAGCCGCCACTACGACGACGAATATCCGGGCGGCGATTTCAACGACGACGCGGATTTCGAGAAATACCTGGATTACGTGGCCGCGACCTACGCTTCCGGTGTTCCTAGAAAGGCCGAGGAAAAGCCTTTTTTCGGCAATTTCCTGTTTCGCCTGTTCCGGGACAAGGTCCTGAACCCCATCACCTCCAGCGTGGAGGAGAGCGATCCCTTGCCCCGGCCGGGCAGGGTGAACAGGGCGCTGGTTGATGGTCAGGTCCTGGCCATCCCGGACAACATCCAGTCCCCGTCCGTCTACTTCAAGAGAGACCGGCTGGAGGCGGCCATAAAGGTCTTTGAGCGCTCCCTGCGCTACAGCGCCAAGTTTTTCAGGAACACGAAATTTTTCGTGGTCTATATCCCCTCGCCCCTGGCCTGCTATGATCTGGCCTCGGACAAGGTCAGCACCTACTACGGCGAGGACGCGCTTTTCGATAGCCGCAAGGTGGCCGAGGTCGGGGATTTCATCCACTCCGAGGTGCGAAGGATCGCCGAGGAAAACGACATGCCCTTCATCGACGCCAGAGAATACGTGCGCGAGGCGGCCAGGGGCGGTCTGGTTCACGGCCCCAGGGACTGGAACCATTTCAACAAGCGGGGCTACGAGGCCCTGTCCGAGGCCATCATGGACACCCTCAAGGATTACCCGGCCTGCTGCGGGGAAAAGTGAGCGTTCTCTGGATCGTGGCCACACCCCTCGGCAATGCGGGGGACCTCTCGCCCCGCGCCCGGGATGTCCTGGGCGGCGTCGACATGGTCCTGGCCGAGGACACCAGGCGGGCCGGGCTGCTCTTCAAGCGGTTGGGCATAGAGTCCAAGGGCTTTGTCAGCCTTTTCGAGCACAACGAGGAAAAACGTGTCCCCCTGGTCCTGAAAGCCCTGGAGCAGGGACAGGACATTGCCTTGATATCGGACGCGGGCACGCCCCTTTTATCCGATCCCGGATATCAGCTGGTCCGGGCCGTGCTGGACGCCGGGTTCAAGGTCTCGCCGGTTCCGGGCCCCTCGGCTGCGGCCACTGCCCTGTGCGCCTGCGGGCTGCCGCCCCAGCCCTTCACCTTTCTTGGCTTTCTGCCCAGGGGCGAGTCCAGGGCGAAGAAACTGTTGGCGGCCCACGGGGCCACGGGCGCGACCCTTGTCTTTTTGGAACGCAAGTCCAGATTGAAAAAATCCCTGGAAACCGCGTTCAACGTCCTGGGCGACAGGGAATTCTGTCTGGCCAGGGAAATGACCAAGGACTACGAGGAGTTCATTCGCGGCAATCTTTCGGACCTGCCCGAAACCGAGGGGCTGAAGGGCGAGATAACCGTGGTGCTGGGGCCGCCCGCCGAACAGGGTCGGACCGGCGAGGGCGAGCTTGAAATCGTGCTGCGCCGGGAGATGGAACGGGGAGGCAAGCCCAAGGAGATCGCCCGCAGGACTGCGGACAGGGTCGAGGGCTGGACAGCCAAGGCCGTGTATGAAAAACTAGGGCAATACAAATAGAATTGGAAAATGGAATATTTACGGAAGATAGCGCATAAATCGATCCTGGCCGGGGCAAAGAGCGATCCGAGAACGGGCGCTTTCTTGCGCAGTCTGCTCAGATGCTATCTTGCCGGGTCCTGCTACAACACGCGCGGGATGATGAACATTGGCCTGGTCTACGCCATGCTTCCCGGACTTGCGGCCATTCACACCGACACTGCGGAACTGAAATCGGCCATCAAAAGATACGTCAAGCACTACAGCACTCATCCCTTCTGGCTGCCCTGCCTGGTGGGGGTTTTCCTCTCGGCGGAGATGCGCATTGCCAAGGGGACCTTTCCCCGCGAGATGCTGGAAAAGATCAAGAACCCCACAAGCTATACCCTTTCGGCCATCGGGGATTCGGTCTTTGCCGGCAGCCTGCTCATATTCTGGGCCCTGGCCAGCGTCTGCCTGCTGGTGGCAGGGTTCAGGCTTTTGCCCTTCGCCTTTGGCGCGTTGCTTTTTGTCGGATTGCAGCTGTTTCGGGTCTACACCTTCTGGTCCGGGATCAGAAAGGGGTTCAGCTTTCTTGAAAAACTGAAAAGATGGGGCCTTATCGACTGGGGGGCGCGCATAAAATTTCTGAATTCGCTGCTTCTGCTTTTTCTTTGGTATCTGTTGTGGCCCAAGCCCATCGTCTGGTGGCAGTGGCTGCTGGTGCTGGTCGGGATGGGTCTCGTGGGCAGGCTGATTCGCACGACGGGAATACCGAGGGAAATTCCCGCGGCGTTGATGCTTTTGGGGGTGGCCTATTACCCCCAGATTTCCCATTGGTTGGGTCTGTTTTAGAAAACATTGGCGGACAACCGGATTGATTGATATGGAAGGTAAGATGATAACTGATGAAAACTTTTTGACCCGGCAGGTCGTGGTGGCCAATCAACTTGGATTGCACGCCAGGCCTGCCGGGATATTGGCTCAGGAGGCCCAGAATTTTGCATCTTCCATAACCCTGGTCTGCGAAGATCAGGAGGTGGACGCCAAAAGCATCCTGGATGTCCTGACGTTGGCTGCGGGGGGCGGCACCGCCCTGGTGATCAGGGCCGAGGGTCCGGATGCCGACAAGGCTCTGGACAGGCTTGAGACGCTGTTTGCCGAGAGGTTCGGCGAGGATAGATAGTGGCCAGGAAAATCGTATCCGGCATTTCCGTTTCCACGGGGATATCCATAGGCAAGGCCTTTTTCGCCAACAGGGACCGTCGGGCGCATTTGCCCCGGCAGACCGTTGCCCAGGATCTCGTCCAGGCCGAGGTTGACCGCCTCGGGGTCGCCTTCAAGGAAGTGGAGCAGGAACTGGCCGAAGTCCGGGAAAAGGTTCCGGCCGAACTCATGGTCCACCGCCAGATCATCGATTCCCACCTGATGATGCTCAAGGACCCCAAGCTGTTCGGCTCCGCCGAGAAGCACATCCGCGAGCACAGGCTGAATGCCGAATGGGCCCTTGAAAAATCCGTGTCCGACCTGGGCAAGGCCTTCGGGGCCCTGGAGGACGTCTACATCCGCGAACGCATGCAGGACGTGCGGCTCGTCTCCGAGCGGGTCATGGACCAGCTTTTGGGCAAGGACGAGAACATCAAGGCCGTTCAGGGCCGGGTCATCATCATGGCCCACGACCTTACCCCGGCCGACATCGTGGACCTGGAAATAAACAAGATCATGGCCTTCGCCACCACCCGCGGCGGCAAGACCTCGCATACCGGCATCGTGGCCCGTTCTCTGACCATCCCCGCCCTGGTGGGCGTGTCCGAGCTGGAGGATTCCGTGAACGACGGCGATCTCGTCGTCATCGACGGCATTTCCGGCAGGTTGCTGGTGGAGCCGGACGAGGACGAGATCGAGCACTATACCGAACTGGCTGCCAGATTCGAGACCTACGAGCGCATGATCATGCGCGGCTGCCATCTGCCCGCCGAGACCATCGACGGATTCCGGGTTCAGGTGCTGGCCAACATCGAGCTTCTGGAAGAGGTCACCCAGGTCATCGACAACGGCGGCGAGGGCATAGGCCTCTACCGCACCGAATACTCCTATCTCAACCGTTCGGACCTGCCCGGCGAAGAGGAGCTGGCCGAGAAGTATTCGGACCTGGCTTCCATCATGGCCCCGCGCAGGGTCACTTTCAGAACCCTGGACCTGGGCGCGGACAAGTTCATCTCCACCTTCGGGCACATGGAAGAGGCCAACCCGGCCATGGGGCTTCGGGCCATCCGTTTCTGCCTCAAGCATCCCAAGATGTTCAATGTCCAGCTTAGGGCAATATTGCGGGCCAGCGCATTCGGCAACGTGTCCATCATGTTTCCCATGATTTCCGGCCTGAACGAACTGCGCCAGGCCAAGGCCGCGCTGGAAAAGGCCAAGAAGGAATTGCGTGCGGAAGGGGTCAAGTTCAACGAGGGGCTGCCCGTGGGCATCATGATCGAGCTGCCCGGCGCGGTGATGATCGCCGACATCCTGGCCCAGGAAGTCGACTTCTTCAGCATCGGCACCAACGACCTCATCCAGTACAACCTGGGCATCGACCGCACCAACCAGCACGTCTCCTATCTCTACCAGCCCCTGCATCCCTCGGCGCTTCGAAGCATCAAGCTGGTGGTGGACGCGGCCCACGAGGCGGGCATCGAGGTCAGCCTCTGCGGCGAGGTGGCTTCGGACCCCTTTTGCGTGCCCATTCTCATGGGCATGCAGATCGACTGCATAAGCCTTTCGCCCCAGGCCATACCCGGCATCAAGCGCATCGTGCGCCAGGCGCGCATGGACGAGTGCCGCGACCTGTTGCGCAAAGTCGTGGAATGCAAGACTGTGAGCAAGATAAACCGGCTGGTCATGGACAGGATATTCAAGAGCTACCCCGAGGAGTTGGCGTTCTTCACTTCGTTGCTGGACATTGACGAACTTCCCGGATAAACCCGGTTTCCCCACTATGAACAGCCCAGCCGAAAAGAAAAAAACCCAAAAGCTCATCGGCCGCAACAAGCAGGCCGGGCGTCTTTACGAATTCATCGAAACCCTGGAAGCGGGCCTCGTGCTCACAGGCTCCGAGGTCAAGTCCCTGCGCGAGGGGCGCGTGAGCTTTTCCGACGGATACGTCCGTTTTTCCAATGGCGAGGCCTGGCTGGTGGGCGTGCATATCGCGCCATACGAGAACGCGGGCTACGCCCAGCACGATCCCGAACGTGACCGCAAGCTTCTGCTGCACGCCCGGGAGATTCAGGTTCTGGAGGCCAAGGTGGCCCAGAAGGGGCTGACCGTGGTGCCGGTGAAGATGTATTTTTCCAGGGGCAAGGTGAAGCTCCAGATCGCCCTGGGCAAGGGCAAGCACGTGCGCGACCGGCGCGACGAATTGAAACGCAAGGACATCGAAAGGGACACGGCCAGGCAACTGGCCGGATACAAATGATGAAGCCTTATCCGGAAAAGCTGACCGCCGACCAGCAACGTTTTCTCAAAGGCCTGTTTCCAGGCGACGGCTGCCTGCTTTCGCCGGAGGAACTGGACGTGTTCGGCGCGGACTCCAGCCGCAGGTTCGCCCGCCCCCTGGCCGTTGTCCGGCCTTTCGAGGCGGGGCAGATTAGCGAGCTTCTCAAATGGGCCGATGCCGAGCGCATGCCCATTTACCCCCGTTCACGGGGCACCAACATGGTGGGCGGCTGCGTGCCGGTGCACGGCGGAGTGGTTGTCTCGGCCCTGGGCCTGAACCGCATCCTGGACATCGACCCGGAGGATTTCGTGGCCGAGGTGGAGCCGGGCGTGGTCACCGCCGAACTGCAAAGGCAGGCGGCGAAAAAACACCTGCTTTATCCCCCGGACCCGGCCAGCCTCAGGATTTCCACCATCGGCGGCAATGTCTCGACCTGCGCGGGCGGCATGCGGGCCGTGAAATACGGCGTGACCCGCGACTATGTCCTGGGAATCGAGGCCGTTCTGCCCGGCGGGAAGACCATTTCCACGGGCGGCAGGTCGCACAAGGACGTGGTGGGCCTGGACCTGACCCGCCTCCTTGCCGGTTCCGCCGGAACACTGGCCTTCATCACCAAGCTTTATCTCAAGCTGGTCCCGTTGCCCGAGGCTGCGGCCTCCGTCCTGGCGGGCTATTCCTCCCTGGAAGAGGCCCTGAACGGCGCGCGCGCGGTTTTCCGGGCGGGAATCCTGCCCGCGGCCTGCGAATTCATGGATGAAACCACCATCAGGGCCGTGTCTGCGGTTGCCGAGACCGGCCTGCCGCCCGAGGCAAGGGCCGCTCTTATAATTAAGATCGACGGTTCAAAGCGGACCCTGCCCGGAGAGTTGGAAAGGCTGGAAGAAACCCTTGCCTCCACCGGTCCCGTATTTCTGGAATCGGGCAGCGAGGAGCGGGAAGACGCGGTCTGGGAGGTGCGCAGGATGATCAGTCCGGCGGCCTTTCAGCTGCGGCCCAACAAGCTGGGCGAGGATGTGGCCGTGCCCCGGGGCAGCGCGGCACGGGCCGTGGCCGGATACAAGGAGATAGGAGACCGCCACGGCCTTCCGGTTCTCTGCTTCGGCCATCTGGGCGACGGCAACGTGCACGTGAACGTCATGTTCGACGCCTTGGACCCGGAGGAAAAGCGCAAGTCTTCCCTGGCCAAGGACGAGATATTCGGCCTGACCCTTGATCTGGGCGGGACCATTTCCGGCGAGCACGGCACGGGCCTGACCAAGGCGGATTTCATTTCAAGGCAGTTGGGCGAGACCGAGATGTCGCTCATGTCCGGCATAAAGAATGTTTTCGATCCCAAGGGGATCATGAATCCGGGCAAGGGGTGGTGATGGATGTCCGGGAATGCGTGCTTTGCGGTCGCTGCCTGGAAGTCTGCCCGCTGCTGGCCGCCACCGGCCGCGAGGAGTTGGGGCCGAGGGCCAAGGCCTTTCTGGCTCAGCGGCTGATTGATGCGCCCCGCGAACTGGCCGCCCGTTCCGCCGCCGAATTGGCCGGGTTCTGCCTGGGTTGCGGCCGTTGCGTCAGGGTCTGCCCCCAGGGCGTGAACGTGCCGGAAATCGTGGCCGGGCTCCGCGCCGGACATCCCGATTTCAAGTCCTGGCTCTGGAAGGTCTGGCTGGAAAGGGCCGATCTCCTCTGGCCCGCCGCAGCCGGGACCGCCAGGGCCTGGCCCGAGTCCCTGCGCTTCGGCGGGACAGGGCTGCTGCTCAAGATGCTGGACGCAGGCCGGGCAGGCGAACGGCTAACCGCGCGGCTCGGGATTTCGGAATTTTCCGGCGAATACAAGGGGCGCAGGGCCGCTCTTTTTTCGGGTTGCGCCGGGAGGAATCTCTGTCCGCAATGGGACGAGGCCGCGCAAGGACTTTGCAGGGGGCTGGGGCTGGACATGGCGGAGGCCGGGTTCGGTTGCTGCGGTTCAAGCCTCGGCGCGGCCGGCCATGCGGAATCACTGGCTGAGGCCGCAAGGAGAAATGTTCGGGCTTGGCGCGATGCGGAGCGGCCCATGATGGTCGTATATTGCGCCTCCTGCCTGCACGGTTTGCGCGGCTATGAGCCGGGAATCTTTGACGGCGAATCTGAATACGAACAATGGCTCGGCGCATTGACCCCCCTTTCCCGGTGTTTGAAAGAGGGCCGCTTTGTGCTATCCAAGGACGCGCCGGGGTCGATGGTCTATCATCGCCCCTGCCATGTTGACGAAACGGATTTCGATCATATTTTCTTGCAGTCGGCCTTGGGCCCGGCCCTGGGCGAGGAGCCGTCCGTAAAATGCTGCGGTTTCGGCGGGGTCATGCGCCTTGGCGCTCCGCAACTTTGCGCCGAGGTGGCCGCGAAATGTTGGGAGGCCATGCCCGGCGTCGCAGAGGTGCTGACGGGCTGCACAGCCTGCGCCCTGCAACTCAAGGCCGCCGCCCCGGAAGGGATTCGGGCCGGTCATTGGCTGGAATTGTTTGACTGACGCGCATAATTTTTCCGCAATCAAATCCATCCGCCTGGGAGATTGGATATATGTTTAAAAAGATATTCGGCTCGAAGAATGAACGCTACCTGAAGAAATTCCGTCCCCTGGTGGACAGGATCAACGCCCTTGAGCCTGAAATGCAGGCCCTGGCCGACCAGGATTTTCCGGTCAAGATTGCGGGCTGGAAGGAGGAGGTGGCCGCAGGACGCGACCTGGAAGACCTGCTGCCCGAGGTTTTCGCCCTGGTGCGCGAGGCAGGCTGGCGGACCCTGCAGATGCGCCATTTCGACGTGCAGCTCATCGGCGGCATCGTCCTGCACCAGGGAATGATTTCGGAAATGCGCACAGGTGAGGGCAAGACCCTGGTGGCCACCTTGCCCGTGGTCTTGAACGCCCTGGCCGGAAAGGGCGTGCACGTGATAACGGTCAACGATTATCTGGCCGCGCGCGACGCCGAATGGATGGGCAGGCTGTACAATTTTCTGGGCCTGAGCGTTGGCGTTGTGGTTCACGGCCTGTCAGACGAAGAGCGTCAGGCCGCATACGGCGCGGACATCTCCTACGGCACCAACAACGAGTTCGGCTTCGACTACCTGCGCGACAACATGAAGTTCTACAAGGAACAGCTTGTCCAGCGCGAGCTTTATTACGCCATAGTGGACGAGGTGGACTCCATCCTCATCGACGAGGCCCGGACTCCGCTGATCATTTCCGGCGCCGTGGAATCCTCCACCCAGAACTACCGTGGAGTGAATTCCATAATCCCCTCTCTCAAGGCCTGGATCAAGACCGACGAGGAAAAGGAACGGGAGCAGGCCGGCGAGAAGCTGGAACCAAAGGGCGATTTCGAGATAGACGAAAAGGCCAAGTCCGTGACCCTGACCGATCTGGGCGTGGAACGCTGCGAAAAGCTGCTGGGCATCGACAACCTCTTCGACCCCCAGCATATCACCCTCCAGCATCACGTGCTTCAGGGGCTCAAGGCGCATCATCTGTTCAAGCGCGACGTGGATTACATCGTCAAGGACGGACAGGTGGTCATCGTTGACGAGTTCACGGGCAGGCTCATGCCCGGACGCCGTTTTTCCGACGGCCTGCATCAGGCCCTGGAAGCCAAGGAAGGGGTCAAGGTCGAATCCGAGAACCAGACCCTGGCCTCCATCACCTTTCAGAATTATTTCCGCATGTACGACAAATTGGGCGGCATGACCGGCACCGCGGACACCGAGGCCGTGGAGTTCAAGGAAATCTACAACCTCGAAGTGGTGGTCATCCCCACCCACAGGGATATGGTCCGCAAGGATTATCCCGACTCCATCTACAAGACACAGGAAGAAAAATTCAAGGCCATCGCCGACGAGATATCCGAGCGCTACCGCGAGGGGCAGCCCGTGCTGGTTGGCACCGTGTCCATCGAGAAATCCGAGCTGGTCTCCAGGCTGCTCAAGAAGCGGGGAGTGCCGCACAACGTGCTCAACGCCAAGCAGCATGAGAAGGAGGCCGAGATAGTGGCCGAGGCCGGTTTTTCCGGCAAGGTGACAATAGCCACCAACATGGCCGGTCGCGGAACAGACATCGTGCTGGGCGAGGGCGTGCGCGAGAAGGGCGGACTGCACATCATCGGCACGGAGCGGCACGAATCGCGGCGCATCGACAACCAGCTGCGCGGACGTTCCGGCCGTCAGGGCGATCCCGGCTCCTCCCGTTTCTATCTGGCCCTGGACGACGACCTGATGCGTCTTTTCGGTTCGGACAGGCTGACCGGGATCATGGATCGGCTGGGCATGGACGAGGGCGAGGCCATCGAGAACAAGATGGTTTCCTCGGCCATAGAGAAATCCCAGAGAAGGGTCGAAGGGCACAACTTCGAGATACGCAAGCAGCTTCTGGACTTCGACAACGTCATGAACCAGCAGCGCGAGGTCATCTATTCACTGCGCCGCGAGATCATGTATGCCGAGGTCCTGGACGACATCCTGGACGAATACGTCGAGGAACTGCTCGAGGAGATGCTTCCCCCGGTCAAGGATATGGACCCGGAAACAGAGGCCGTGGTCCGTTCCAGGCTTGAAGAGGTTTTCGATTTCGGTCGCTTTCCATCCCTCAAGGACCAGCTGCCCGACCTGGAAGAGGGCCGCAAAATGGCCGGAGAGGTGGTGGACTATCTCAGGGCCTCGGCCGGGGACCACTACCAGGAGATAGTCAGGTATTTTCTGCTGGAATCCCTGGACCGCAACTGGAAGGAACACCTCCTGAACATGGACCAGCTCAGGGACGGCATCGGCCTGCGCGGCTACGGCCAGAAAGACCCCAAGCAGGAGTACAAGCGCGAAGGCTTCGAGATGTTTCAGGAATTGCTGTACACCATCAAGGAGAACACTCTCAGGTCGCTGACCCATCTGCGCATTCAGGCCGAGGTCCGGGAAGAGGAGTTCCAGCATGAGCAGAGCAAGGAACTGGAATACTCCGGGGCCGGTGAAGGCAAGCCCAAGACCAAGCGCAGAGAGGGGGACAAGATCGGCCGAAACGCCCCCTGTCCCTGCGGCAGCGGCAAGAAATACAAGAAGTGCTGCGGCAAGTAACCTGAACCCCGACCATTTCGACTCATGAAAAAAGGTCTGAAGGCAGTAGTCAATCTCGGTCTGGTGGCGGCCAGCCTGATCTTTGTGCTTATCCTGGGCGAGTTGGCCCTGAGGCTGGCACTGCCCATGCTTCCCCTTTCAATTTTTCAGCATCAGGGTCGCGAGCTCAGAATCCTGGCCCAGACCAGCAAGAAATCACTTCTGCCCCGGCCCGGATACGTGGCCCTGTTCGGCGATTCCTACGCCGCCGGGCAGGGGGACTGGTTCATGGAGAACGGCTTTGACCGCAACTCAAGGTTTCAGGCCGCCCACGTGTTGCAGGACGACCTTGGCCGGGACGTGATTTCATTCGGACGCCCCGGAGCCGGAAACTACGACGGGACAGCCATCCACGCCCCCAACGCCTTCAAGTTCATCCGCAGGCTGGGCCTTGATCTGCCGGAACCTGCCGATCTGGTGGTCTATTTCTACGAAGGCAACGATCTGGACGATAACCTGGCCTTTTACAAGCGCCACTACCTGCCCGGATTCGACCCGGACAGGCTTTTCGACGATGGGTATTTCCAGGGGTTCGCCGCGGAGATGGAAAGACTGCACGTCCGGGGCAGGCCGGACAAGTTTTCGGACAGGTTGCTTTTCGTCAGCCTGATTTGCCGCCTTGTGGACGGCGCGGTCCAGTCCCTGGGCCGGAGCATGGGCGACGTGAAGGAGGACATGTCCTCCGGCGGGCTGAACGTCGCGGTTCTGGACAGCGGACCGGCTCCACTGCCGGACGGATTCAGGGAGCGGTACATGACCCAGGAACCGGCGGAACTGGAACGCGCCCTGCGATTCTTTGACCGCGCCCTGGCCTCTGTTTCCGCTTTTTTCAAGGAGTCGCGGGTGCTGGTGGTCTACGTGCCTTCGTCCTTTTCCTGCTACGAGACGGTCTCCGGCCAGATCACGCCCGATGGCGGCGCGACCACGTACAGCCTGGATCAAGTCTGGGCCAGAAGCGACATGATCTGCGCGCGTATCCGCCGCATGGCCGAGGCAAACGGCGCGCGGTTCGTCGATTCCAGGCCCTTTGTGCGTCGGGCCGCCCGACAGGGCTTCGTGCACGGCCCCAAGGATTGGGGGCATTTCAACCGCAGGGGCTACGAGGCCCTGGCCCGAGCCATGGAATCCGGTCTTTAGCCCGTCTTTTCGCCCTCCGCCCGTTCTCGTCCCTGTCCGCATTTGATGAAGTATTTGACTCCGGTCGGATATGGGGGCAAAATTTAGTGTTTATGTAACCATCTACAGGAGCGAGAAATGGAATCCGGGTCAGGAGCGCTGCACATTCCCAGGGGATTTACCTTTGCGGTCGCGGCCGCAGGCTTCAAGCGCAAAGGCAAACTTGATTTGGCCCTGATGCTCAGCGACAGGGAGGCCGCCTTGGCGGGCGTGTTCACAAGGAATTTGTTCAAGGCCGCGCCGGTGCTGCACTGCATGGAGGCGCTGAAGAAGAGGCCCGTGGCCCGTGGCTTCCTGGTCAATTCCGGACAGGCCAACGCCTGCACCGGCCAAGAGGGCATGGCCAACTGTCGGGCCGCCCTTGCCCTGGCCGCAGCCGAGTTCGGACTTGAGCCTCACGATCTTTTGCCCGCCTCCACCGGTGTCATCGGCGCACAACTCAAGATGGACCTCTGGAAACAGGCCGTGCCGTTGCTGGTCCGGGGCAAGTGCGAGCCCCTCGACGCGGCCAGGGCCATCATGACCACGGATACCATGCACAAGATTTGCTCAAGCAGTGTCTCGCTTTCCGGCGGCGAGGTCAGGCTCATGGGCCTGGCCAAGGGGGCAGGCATGATCTGTCCGGACATGGCCACGCTGCTGGGTTTCGCGTTTTGCGACGCGGAAGTCGATCCGTCATGGTGGCAGGAAACCCTGGCCTGGTGCGTGGACGAGTCCTTCAACAAGGTGACCATCGACGGGGACACCAGCACCAACGACACGTTCATGGCCCTGGCCAATGGGGCTTCCGGCGTGAAGGCCGGATCGGAAAAGGACAGGGAAGCGCTGAAACAGGGTCTGCTCGGGGTCTGCCGCGATCTGGCCTATCTCATAGTACAGGATGCCGAGGGCGGCACCAAGGTGGCGCGCATCAATGTCAGCGGCGCCGAGGACGACGCCCAGGCCGAACTGGCCGCCAGGGCGGTGGGCCATTCACCCCTGGTCAAGACCGCGCTGTTCGGCAGCGACCCCAACTGGGGCCGGGTGGTGGCGGCCGTGGGCCGGAGCGGCGCAAGGTTCGATCCCGAAGCCCTGGTGCTCAGCTTCGGCGAGGCCGTGGCCTTCAGGAAGGGCTGCCCCGCGCCGGGCGATTTGGACGCATTGCTGGGTCCGCTGATGAAGAAAGAGCATGTGGAGATAAACATTTCCATTGGAGACGGACCGGGCGTGTATTCCCTGCTGGCCTCGGACCTGACCAGGGACTACGTGTCCATCAACGCCGACTACCGTTCCTGATCAGGGACAGGGAATATATATTTAATGAATATGAAGAATCGCGACCGCATGACCCGCCTTGCCGATCTGCTCTTTGAAGTCGGGATGCTCAGAAAGACCCCGCGCACCGGATATCAGTTTCTGGGCAGCGGCGGCGAAAATGTAGCCGAGCATTCCTTTCGCACGGCGGTCCTTGGCTTCATTCTGGCCGAACTGGCCGGAGCCGACCAGTCTCGCACGGTTTTCATGTGCCTTTTCCACGATCTGCACGAAGCCAGAACCGGCGACTTCAATTACGTGAACAAGCTTTACAACTCCAGCCGCCGCACCGAGGCTCTGGAGCATGCCCTCGGAGGCACCGGTTTCGAGGCAATCGTCTTGTCCCTTTGGGACGAACTGGAAAGGACCGATACACTTGAATCGAGACTGGCCCAGGACGCGGATCAGCTGGACCTGATCCTGAATCTCAAGGAGGAGTCGGACCTGGGCAACAAGTACGCGGACAAGTGGATCGAGTCCGCGGTCATGCGGCTGCGCACGGACCAGGGCAGGAATCTGGCCGAGACCATCGTGACCACAGACCACACGGATTGGTGGTTTCTCGGCCCGGACCCCAAGTGGTGGTCAAACAAGAATGGGAGCAAAAAGAAGGGCGATTAAAGGATGTTGCACTTTAAATGTAACTATTTGTAACACAAATTCCTTGCCGTTTTTTTTGAATTGTCGTACAGCTTTCAGACTGTTTTCCAAGAGGTTTTTCCTCTGCGGGGAAATGTTAACTTTATAATTTTGCCGGGTTGAATAGCTATAATGTTCTTAAAGACTTAGGGCTTATCCCTCCGTCTGTTGTACGTGCCTTCCGGCATAGCTATGAAAATGCGGTTCATAACGAGATATGTCCCATAGGTCTGAAGCCATAATGGCTCCGTTTACCATATTGGGTGGATTCACCCTTGCCGTCCTGAGCGAAATGGGAGCCATGTTCCTTTTCCTGCTGGACTCTCTCAGGCTGATCTTTTCGTCCTGGGGACAGATTCCCAAGATCGTCAAGCAGGTCTATTTCATCGGGGTCAAGTCCATCAGCGTCATCGCCCTTATCGGGCTGTTCACGGGCATGGTCATCGGCATGCAGATGTTTTTCGCCCTGTCCAAGTTCGGTTCGGAAGGTTTTCTGGGCGCTGCGGTTTCCCTGTCCCTGATCCGCGAGCTTGGTCCGGTGCTTACGGCCATAATGGTCACGGGCCGGGCCGGTTCTAGCATAACAGCGGAGATAGGCGTCATGCGCATCTCGGAGCAGATCGACGCCTTGTCCATCATGGACATCAATCCCATGGCCTATCTGGTCAGTCCCAAGATGGCCGCATCCATCATCGTCTTTCCAATTCTCACGGCGCTTTTCGACCTCATCGGCATCTTCGGCGGCTGGCTGACCGGCGTGGCCCTGCTGGGCGCCAATGCCGGAGCCTACTGGTACCGCATCCAGTCCTCACTGGACTGGGCGGATATCTACGGCGGGTTCGTCAAGTCCCTGGTCTTCGCCATAATCGTCTGCACGGTAAGCTGTTTCGAAGGCTATTTCACCCACACCCGCAAGGGCGGCGTGGGGCCGGAAGGCGTCAGCCAGTCCACCACCAGAGCGGTTGTGCTCTGCTGCGTGCTCATCCTTGTGGGCGACTACATTTCAACCTCTTTGCTCTGGTAATGGTCATGGAGAATTTCTGGAGCGCCACAGCGGACGGGGGACAGCCCGACATCACTCTCAAGGATTTGACCATCGGTTATGGACAGACGCCAGTGGTCAAGGGGTTGAACGCGGTTCTTCCCGGGGGCAGGATTTCCGTGATCCTCGGCGGGTCCGGCAGCGGAAAGTCAACGCTGCTCAAGCACATCCTGAGACTCAACGCGCCTCTGTCCGGCTCGATCTTCCTTGGCGAGCACGACATGCACGCCCTCAAGGGCAAGGCCTTGCACTGCGTCAAGCAGCAGATCGGCGTCCTGTTTCAGGACGGCGCCCTGCTCGGCTCCATGACCCTGGCCGAAAATGTGGCCCTGCCGCTCAGGGAGCATACAAGGCTCAAGGAGCATGAAATTTCTGAAATCGTCGACGCCAAGCTGACCCTGGTGGAGCTTGAGGAGTTCAAGCACTATTTCCCCAACGAGCTTTCGGGCGGAATGCGCAAAAGGGCTGGATTGGCCAGAGCCATGGTCATGGATCCGGCCATTCTCTTTTGCGACGAGCCGACTTCCGGTCTGGACCCGGTGCTTTCCGCAGAGCTGGACCAATTGCTGCTGGAAATGAGCAAGAGATCGGAGATGACCATGGTCGTGGTCAGCCATGATCTGACCAGCATGCGGGCCATCGCGGATTACGTGGTCGTGCTCGGCGAAGGGCGTTCGCTTTTTGTGGGAACGCCGGCCGAACTCGAGTCGACAACTGATCCCTACCTGCGCAGATTCCTGGACCGCAAGGCCGGGGAACGCAGCACGCCGAGGTTGACCATGCCCCGGCTCGACCCTGCAAGGATGAAGATAGACTGCTCCCGGTTCTAGACAGGGAAGAAAATTTTATGGGAATATGCTAATGAAGGTAATAATATGAAGAAGTACGCTAAAGAAACGACGGTTGGTCTTTTTGTGTTCCTGGGACTGGTCAGCATGGCCTACATGAGTGTCAAGCTGGGCAATATCAATCTTTTTTCCCAGGATCACTACCTCATGCGCGCCCAGTTCACGGATGTGTCCGGGCTCAAGACAGACGCCCCTGTTTCCATCTACGGAGTTGAGATGGGGTATGTGGGCGACATCCGGATCAACATGGAGGACGGACAGGCGGATGTCGACCTGTATATCAGAAAGGACATCATCCTTTTGGACGACACCATTGCCTCGGTCAAGACCAGCGGACTTATCGGCGACAGGTATGTGAAGATCATTCCGGGCGGAGTGGGCGAAGTCCTGAATCCCGGCGACAAGATATTCGATACCGAGCCAGCTATAGATATTGAGGATTTAATAAGCAAGTATGTTTTTGGTGGTGTTTAGGAATTAATTTCAGAGGGGGGATTGGTATTATGAAAAAACTTGTGGTCGTATTTGGTCTTTTGTTGATGACTATCTCTTTTGCCGCAACGGCTCAGGCCGGTGAGCCTCTTGATAGACTAAAGGCCGGTGTGCAAAAAGTGGTTGATATACTTGCAGACCCTATGTATAAGGACAAGCAAGATAGAGAGCAGCTGTTATCCGACAAGCTGCATGATGTCTTTGAAACGTTCTTTGATTTCAAGGTCTTGTCCATGAGATCCATTGGAAAACAGTGGACTGATTTCTCTGCCGAACAGCAGAATGAGTTTATTGTAACCTTCAGGGAACTTATTGAAAAAACTTATCTGAAGAAGATAGGCAAGTACAACGACGAGACCGTTGAGTACCAAAAGGAGTTGATTGAGGGGAACAGGGCCATGATCATGGCCGAGATCGTCACCAAGACGAAGAAGATTCCCATCAATTTCAGGATGGTCAAGCAGGATGACTGGATGGTCTACGATATCAGCGCCGAGGGTGTGAGCCTGATTAAGAATTACAAGACCCAATTCAGCAAGATCCTCACTGAGACGGATGCCAATGGCCTGATTCAGCGCATCAAGGACAAGATAAAGGCCCTTGATGAGGAAAAGGAAGAGGCTTAGGTATATATTTTTGGCAGGGGAAGAAGGATTAAGGTTTATAGGGGAAAAACTACGGAATTTACAAGAGAAGAGCGCCATGAAAAAGAAACTTTTTAGTTTGGCCGCACTGGCCCTGATGCTGATGCTCCTTTCGGCTGTTAGCGTGTTTGCAGCCGGAACCGAGACCAATGCCGCCGACTCCGGCACAATGGTTGCCGAGTGGGAATTTCTTGACGACGTTTGGGATGAGTCCGGACAGGTCGTCACTGAGAAAACCAAGACTCAGGACATCGTCTCCGAGGTCCCTGATCCCCTGGAAGGGTGGAACAGGATGTGGTTCCAGTTCAACGACAAGATGTATTTCTACTTTGCCAAGCCTTTGGCTCAGGGATACAGCTACGTCATTCCCGAACGTCCGAGGATGTGGGTCAGGAACTTTTTCCGCAACCTGCTTTTTCCGGTCCGCTTCGTGGGCTGCCTGCTTCAGGGCAAGTTCATGTCCGCCGGAATGGAAACCTCCAAGTTCATCGCCAACACCTCTGTCGGTCTCCTTGGCTTCGCTGACGTCACCAGCGAACTAGAGCCCGTCAGGCCCACCCCCACCGGCCAGGAAGACGTTGGTCAGGCCTTTGGCGCTTGGGGTATCGGCAACGGCATGTATATGGTGTGGCCTTTCCTTGGCCCCTCCACTGCCCGCGACACCGTCGGCAGCATTGGAGACTATTTCCTGACCCCTACCACGTATCTCAATCCCTGGTGGGCATCCATGTCCGTCAAGGCTTACGAGAAGATCAACGATGTCTCCCTGCGCATAGGCGAGTACGAGACCCTGATCGAGGGTTCTGTTGATCCTTACGAAGCCATGAAAGACGCCTACATCAGATACCGCGCCAGGATGGTTTCCGAATAAACAGGCAGCTCTTCACAATGGCATATATGGAAACCCGCCTTTACCAAGGCGGGTTTCTTTTTTTCAAGGAGCGGTTTTGTGCGGTTGGCAGTAATATCGGATACGCATCTGAGCCGGACTTCTTCCTGGTTTGAGGCCGTCTATGAGAAGTATCTTTCAAACGCTGATATTCTCATCCATTGCGGAGATATGACCGGCGTTTCCCTGTGGCGCTATCTGAACAGGCACCGGAATTTTTATGCTGTGCGCGGCAATTGCGACTGGGAACAGGAACTGTCCCGGCTGCCGCAGTCCGTCAGCCTCGAGATCAGGGGGTCGCGAATTGCCGCCGTGCACGGCTGGGGCGGCAGGCCAGGCGTTCCGCAACGGGTGGCCGAGGCCTACGGCCCGGATCACGATCTGGTCTGCTACGGACATACGCACGCCATGAACTGGACGGTAATAAACGGGGTGAGACTGCTTAACCCCGGCAGTCTTTGCGAAGAGGGTTCCCTGGCCTTGGTGGATTGGAAAGAGGGGCAAGAGCCTGAATGCAGTTTTGTGGAGTTCTGATTTCAGTATCTTTGAATGCCAACAAAAAAGCCCGGCCTGGAGCCGGGCTTTTTTGTTGCGTTGTCTTGGGGCCTAATTGAGCAGGTCGGGGCGAACAAGCTCGGTCTTGGACCGTGATTGCAGTTCGGCCAAAAAGGACTGGAACATTTCGTCCTGGTATCTTTGGGTGATGGAGGCCAGCCAGAAAAGCTTTTCCATTTCCCAGGTGTCGGATTGGGCGGGCACGCGTTTTTCAAGGGAGGCCACCACCACGCCCAGGGGCATGTCGTAGGCCTGAGGCAGCCACTGGCCCACCTGGGCCACAAACGCGTCGGCTACGAGCTTCTGGTTGGTCCCGAGGTCGGGAACCATGCCCTGGCGCCCGAAGGGGCGAGAGGTGGCGGCAAGAGCCGTCTCGGCCGTGGTGAGTTTCCCTTCCCTGGCCCTGGCGAGCAGATCGGTGGCCTTTTCCCTGGCCATGTCCATGGCCTTGCCCTTTTTGAGGTGGTTGACAATGGCCGTCTTCACGTCGCTCACCGGAAGCAGGGCGGGAGGAATGTCCTTCACCTTCTGGGCTATGATGTAGCCGTCCTTGATGGACAGGGGGGTCTCGGTGCTAGTCGCCTCGGGTAGGTCGAAAAGAACCTGGGCGGCTTCCGGCTTCATGCCGAAGTTCTGCTGCACCTGAGCCAGAACCATTGGTTCGCTCTTCTTGGTGTAGACGCCGATATCGTCGGCGATTTCGCTGATTTTCATGCCGGAGGCCAGTTGATCAAGGGTCTGGTCCAGAAGGTCCGACAGCTTGTCGGTGGCCTTTTCCTCGGCCAGAATCTGCTTGATCTCTTTTTCAACGTCTTCATAGGTCATCTGCGAGGGGTCCTTGCGGTCCTCGACTTTGATGATGTGCCAGCCGAAGCGGGTGCGCACGGGCTGTGATATCTCGCCTTTGACCAGCCCGAAAGCCGCGTCTTCAAAAGGCTTGACCATGCCGCCGTCGCGACCGAACCAGCCAAGGTCTCCGCCGTTGGGAGCACTGGGTCCCTCGGAATACTCCTGTGCCAGCTTGGCGAAGTCCTCTCCGGCAATGGCCCGGGCCTGAATCTTCATCATCCTGGCCAGGACCTTGTCCACCTCTTCCTGGGTGGCGCCTTCATCGACCTTGAGCAGGATGTGGCGGGCGTTGACTTCCTCCTTTTGCACCAGGGTGTCGGAGTGGGCTGCGTAATAGGCCTTGGCCTCATCCTCACTGACTTCCTGGAAGGGTGCCAGTTCGGCAGGGGTGAAGGTGATGTATTCAATGACCACTTGGGCCGGTCTGGTGAATTTTTCCTTGTTCTCGTCGTAGAATGCGGAGATTTCCTCTTCGGACGGCGCAACCTGTTCGAGGTATTCCTTGGGAGAGATCAAGATGTAGTTTATCTGCACTTCCTCCCTGGCCCAATCGAACATCTTGCGGGCTTCCTGTTCGGAAATCTGGGCCGGAAGCCCGATGAGCTCCTGTAGTTTGCGGACGGTTTGATCCATACGGAAGTCGTCTTCAAACTGCGCTTTGGTCATATGGTTCTGCCTGAGAACAGTCTCGTAAAGCTTGTAGTCAAAAGCCTTCTGTTCGTTCTGGAAGGCCGGTATGCGGCTGATGGCATCGCGCACCTCGGCTGCGGAAACATTGACTCCGAGCCTTTCAGCCTCCTCGCGGATGAGCTTCTGGTTGACCAACTGGCCCAGGACGATCTGCTTTATCTGCGGGTCCTGCAATTGCTCGGCGGAAATATTCGGGTTCTGTCGGTGCAGGTTTTCGCGATATTCCTCGTAAGCCTGTTGGAATGCGACCGTTGTTATGGGGTCTTCATCCACATAGGCGATGATGGGATCGCCGCTGTTGTTCATTCCTCCCATCCCGAACGCAAAGACAAAGGCCAGGATGATTATTGCAAACAGGGTCTTGATGACCCAATTGGAGGCGTTTTGACGCATTTTATCGAGCATGTCGTCTCCGTTAAATGGAATATTAAAAAAATTGAGTCAGCCGGACTCATTTCTGGTTGCGGACAAAATTCAAAAGTCCGCCTGCTTTGATAATCCGCAGTTCGTAGTCAGTCAAATCATTTGTAACTCCGACTTTCCCCGATCCGGACGCATCTATGTGGATGGTCCCGCCGGGAATCAGCTTTTCCGCTGGAATGGACAAGGTTTCCCCCATTTCCAACTTGTCGTAATCATCTTTGTTCTCGAGGAAAAGAGGCAGGATTCCGAAGTTTACGAGGTTGGCCCGATGAATGCGCGCCAGGGATTTGGATATCACGCAGCGGACCCCCAGGTGCCTGGGACCAAGTGCGGCATGTTCGCGGCTGGAACCCTGTCCGTAGTTTTCTCCGCCCAGGATGACGCCCTGGCCTTTGTCCCGGGAACGGTTCACGAAGTCCTTGTCCACCCGGCTGAAAATATACTGGCTGATGGCCGGGATGTTGGAACGCAGGGCGGTGATTTCCGCGCCGGCGGGAAGGATGTGGTCCGTGGTGATGTTGTCTTCGACCTTGAGGGTTATTTCAGCCTTGATCAAGTCCGGCAGGGCGTCGAACTTTTCCAGGGGCACGATGTTGGGGCCGCGCAGTATTTCCACCTTGCTGCCGTCCTCTGGCGGATAAACGAAAAGATGCCTGATGCTGGGCGCATTGGCGGGAAGGACCGGCTTTTCAGGCGGTGTCCCCCATGTTTCGGGATCGGTGAATTCTCCGGCCAGGGCGAGATTTGCGGCTGTCTGGGCGCTGGCCAGGTAAACCTGCGCGTCCTGGGTGCCGCTACGTCCCTCGAAGTTGCGGTTGAAGGTGCGCACGCTCACCCCTTTGGTCACGGGCGAACCGCCCATGCCGATGCAGGGTCCGCAGGTGCATTCAAGCAGCCGCGCCCCGGCGTCGAGCATGGGTTCCACAAGGCCCTCGGCGGCAAGCATCTTTACGACCTGTTTGGAACCGGGAGAAATGAGCAGGTCTGTTTCCGGGGGCACGTTCCTGCCCTTGAGGATCAGGGCTGCGGTCTTGAGATCCATATAGGATGAGTTGGTGCAGGAGCCGATGGCGCACTGGTCGACCTTGAGGCCTGCGAGTTGGGCCACCGGAACAACCCTGTCGGGCATGTGCGGCTGGGCTGTGAGCGGCTCGATTTTCGACAGGTCGATTTCAATGGTTTCGTCGTAAACGGCGTCCGGGTCCGCAGCCAGAGGGCTGTAATCCTGGGAACGGTCCATGCTGGAAAGAAAGGCCTCGGTTTTGGCGTCACTGGGGAAGATGGAAGTGGTTGCTCCCAGCTCCGCGCCCATGTTGGTGATGGTGGCGCGTTCAGGAACACTCAAGGTCTCCACTCCGGGACCGGCAAATTCAAAGACCTTGCCCACTCCGCCCTTGACCGTGAGCAGGCCGAGGAGATGCAGGATTATGTCCTTGGCCGCGGCCCAGCCTGCGAGTCGGCCGGCAAGTTCAACCCTGACCACCTTGGGCATGGGAATGAAATATGGTTCGCCGGCCATGGCCAGGGCCACGGAAAGTCCGCCCGCCCCCATTGCCAGTGAACCTATTCCGCCTGCGGTGGGCGTGTGGCTGTCTGAGCCTATGAGCGTAGTGCCGGGCTTGGCGAAATTCTCAAGGTGCAACTGGTGGCAGATGCCCGTGCCTGGAGGTGAAAAAACGATTCCGTAGCGCTGGGCCAGGGTGCGCAGATAGCGATGGTCGTCAGGGTTGCGAAAGCCCATCTGCAGAGTGTTGTGGTCCACATAGCTTACGGAAAGTTCCGTCCGGACCCTGTCCAGCCCTATGGCCTCGAATTGCAGGCAGGCCATAGTTCCGGTGGCGTCCTGGGTAAGGGTCTGGTCGATCTTGAGTCCGACTTCCGTGCCGGTAACAAGCTCGCCCTGGACAAGGTGCGCGCTGATTATCTTTTGAGTTAGGTTAAGGCCCATTTTCATCCTCACAGGTTGACGGTTGGCTGTCGTCTGTCCCCAGCCGTTCAGTCCGTCCGGCTATTCCATGCCCAGGCGGATTCTGTTTATTTTATTTTTTCGGAGTTGGATTTCGACATCAAGCCGGAGCCTGTCCTGCTGAAGATCGAAAATCTCCTTGGCGTAGTAAATGGAGTTATCCGGATCCTCCGCGGCGCGGGCTTCCTTTTCCAGCTTGACGCACTTTTGAATTTCAAGCTGGAAGCCCGATATTTCCGCTTCCAGTTCCTCCACCGTCAGGTCAGATTTTGATGCGTCGTTTCTTTCCATTGCTTTTGGTCTCTTGAACGGGTTCTTTTTTTGGTGCGGAGTATTGCCCGGTGGGCAGGGCGTTGTAGATATTCCAGAAGGCGGGCCACAGGCCGGTGAGTCCGCCGGGGTTGTCGATGGCGATGCCGGGTTTTACGCAGGCGGCCAGGCAGAGGGCAAGGGTCGTATAAGGGTCCGGGCTTGTCCAGGAGCCTTCCCAGGTCAGAGTGGACCTTTTGAGCATGAGTTTGTCGTCCGCAATTTCATAGCTGGCGCCGAGCCGGTCTAGCATCTCTTGCCCGGCCTCGGGCAGTCCGGCCGAAGGCAGATGAACAACGGCCTTTTTAAGGCCCAAAGCCAAAGCCAGGGCCAGGGGCAGAAGCTCTTCCCTGCGGCCCATTGGAAAGTCGACCTCGTCAGGCAGCCTGCCGGGCTTGAGTGTGGCCTTTGATTCGGTCAGTTGCAGCTCGGCGCCGAGAAGGGCGAATTGCTCGGTGACAAGCTTGGCCAGGATGTCGTCCTTGGGCCAGACGCCGCGCATGGTTGCGCCGCCGCCGAGAAACAGGGGCAGGGCCAGCATGTGCGAGCAAAGCACCGGGTCCATGGGCAGAACCATGCCGGAGGGCGCAACGGGCGTGGCATTCGGCACCAGACATTTGTCGCCTTCCAGCCGGGCCTTGACTCCGAACGCGTTGAGCAGGTCCACGGACTCCCGATAGTCGGCCAAGTGTTCCTGTGAAATTCTCTTGACCGCAAGGCCGTGCGGATAGCTCCAGGCGGAAAGGACAAGGGCCTGGGCAAAAAGCCTGGGCACGTCCTTGTGCAAGGTCACTTCCGAAGCCATTTCGCCGCCGTATTCCAGTCTGGCGGGCAGGCCGGAGGCGTGGGGGTTAAGATTGACGATCCTCGCGCCCAGCATGGGAAGAACCTTGTTCATGGGTTTCAGATCCAGAAGCTTGAGGTCCGGGCCTCCTGCGAATTTGCAGCGCCCGGCCCCACCAAGGGCCAGGGCGGAGAGCATGTAAAGGGTCTCGGGAGTGTTGCCCACCAGGACAAGCTCGTCCTCGAACTGAAACGTTTCCGGGGAGGCCTTTCCGGGCTTGTTTCCGACGCTGCCCTCGGACCAGGACAGGGATGCGCCCAGTTGATTGAAGGCCTTGATCATTTCGTTCAGGGGATCGTTGAGCACGACATGGTTCAGGGTCAGCGGCACATTTGCGGCTGCGGCCAGAAACATGGCCTTGCGGGTCATGGAAATTGAGCGGGGGCCTTTCAGCTCCATGTTCACGGGCAGCTTGCGGGGCGCAAGGATGAAGTTCGTTGCCGTCTTGCCGGTGCGCGAGGTCTGGCCGAGCATATTGGCAAGATTGAAAAGTTTTTTGAGCAGGCTGCGGTCCAGGCCAAGGGGTTTGGCCTGATTTTCCCAAACGGTCCAGAGCTGTTTTTCCAGGTCCGGGTCCGCGTGGGACATCTGTTTGTCCTTGCGCCAGGAACCTTCGCTGGCAAGTATGGCGGCGCGTTCGGTCAGAAGGGTGACAATGCGCTCGTCAATGCCGGACAGCGCTTGCAGCTTTTTGAACAGGACGGGGGAGACCTGTTTGGGGTCGTTTCCAGATTTGGTTGTCATTAAATATGCCGGTTAAAGTGTGAGTCAGGATAGTAATCCGAATCCGTTCTTATTACAACAATGCACAGTACCGAAAACAAGAGGGAGACGCCAGGCGTCTCCCTCCGTGAATCGGATCGACTAGAGGTCGATCGGTTATTTCATGTCCTGACCGGAAGCGGCCTTCTGCATCTTGACCTCAACCTTGGTGGTGAGGTTGGCGTAGTAGTCGCGCAGGATGTCGAGGACTTCGTCGCGGCCGAAGTGGTCAACGACTTCAGCGCCTTCGGACAGGGCCTTGCGCAGCTTGGTGCCGGACAGGATGACGCGGTCTTCCTTGGTGTGCGGGCAGGAACGCATGGAGGCCATGCCGTCGCACTTGTAGCAGTAGAAGGTCCAGTCGATCTTCATGGGCTTGCAGAGAAGGGCCTTGCCCGGCTCGGGGCAGGAGTCATCGGTGTAGGGAATGCGATCGAAGATGTCCTGGGCTTCGAACAGGCCGTAGAAGTCGCCGACGCCTGCGTGGTCGCGACCGATCAACATGTTGTTGATGCCGTAGTTCTGGCGGAAGGTGGCGTGCAGCAGGCCTTCGCGGGGACCGGCGTAGCGCATGTCCAGAGGATAACCGGCGTTGATGACGTTCTCGGGAACGAAGTAGCCGTCGATCAGGGTCTGGATGCATTTGATGCGCACGTCGCCCGGGATGTCGCCGGGTTTCAGGTTGCCGATCAGGGAGTGAATGACCACGCCGTCGCAAACTTCAACGGCGATCTTGGCCAGGAACTCGTGGGAGCGGTGCATGGGGTTGCGCAACTGCAGGGCGGCAACGTTGGCCCAGCCGCGTTTCTCCATTTCGGCGCGAATCTGTGCGGGGGTCAGGTAGACGCCCGGGAAACGCTTGGCGTAGTCGCCTTCGGACAGAACCTTGACCGGGCCGGCCAGGTTGTACTTGCCCTGGGCCATGACCATCTGTACGCCCGGGTGATCATCCATGGCGATTTCGAAGAACTTGCCGCCGGTGGAGTCTTCGCCTTCGCCCTTGTAGACGAGCTCTGATTCCCACTTCTTGTCGGCTTCGGTCATTTCATACTTTTCTTCGATCTTCATGGTGGCGTAGATGATTCCATCGGGGGCCTTGAGAGCGACTTCGTCGCCGACCTTGACGCCTTCATCGTTGGTGTCCAGGGTGACCGGGACGGGCCAGAAAGTGCCGTCGGCCATCAGGAATTTCTCGCAGACGCCCTTCCAGTCGGCCTTCTTCATGAAGCCGTTCAGGGGGGAGAAACCACCGATACCCATCATGATCAGGTCGCCTTTGGCGCGGTCGGAAATGTCGAGGGTCTTCAGACCTTCGGCTTTTTTCTTCTCGGCATCAAGCTCAGCACCTTTGAGCAGGCAGCAGACCAGACCTTTTCCTCCATGAGGGGGGACCAATTTAGACATGTTTAAATTCCTCCTTAAAAGTATAAGACTACCAGCATATTAGCACCAGTCATGCACTCATGTTCTGATGGCGACATTTGTTACCATTACAAAAAGTACCATGCTGTTATGGTGGGTTTTTATGTCCTGATTGTGAATAGTGTGTCAAGGATAAAATTTGGGAGCCGGTCTTTGTCCCGAGTATTTTTAGCCGAGGATTCATGTTAGATTTTTTTACGAGAAAATCTAGAGTGAAAAAATATGTTTTTTGGGATAAACACCTGGATTTTAAGATGCTAATTTGGAAACGCGTTATTTTTTTTTGAATATGAACCATGTTTCGAAAAAAAGGCTTGCAAGGTAGGGGCTGTTTGAATTAGAGCCAATCTTGCTATGACTGAAAATCTTTATTGAGATGTCGTGTGCTTACTTAATAAGCTGCTGAGAATCCTTGGACGCTTGTTACTTATTTCACTTTCTCCTTGACACCCTTTGCCGGGCTTGTTAATTTTTTTGTTCAAGCCTGACAATAGGCAATAATATACCTTGCTTATAAGGTGTTGACTTTGGTTAGAGGAAGTCGGTTATTTTTGATTCAATTCAAACCCTTTAGGAGGACTTGTTATGCCGACCTTTGTCAATCCGGAAAAATGTGACGGCTGCAAGGGTGGCGAAAAGACCGCTTGCATGTACATTTGCCCGAACGACCTCATGATCCTGGACGCCGACGAAATGAAGGCCTACAACCAGGAACCTGACGCCTGCTGGGAATGTTACTCCTGCGTGAAAATTTGCCCCCAAGGCGCTATCGAAGCCCGCCCCTATGGCGACTTTGCTCCCATGGGCGGAACATCCATCCCTCTGCGTTCCGCTGAGGACATCATGTGGACGATCAAGTTCCGCAACGGCAACGTGAAGCGGTTCAAATTCCCCATCCGCACCACACCTGAAGGCTCCATCAAGCCTTTCGACGGAAAGCCCGAGCCCGGCGACCTGGAAAACGAGCTTCTCTTCACCGAGACCGAACTCGCCGTTCCCAAGGAAGCCCTTGGCAAGAAGCTGGATGTCACTGAAGCTGACGTGACTCGCGTCTGGAAGGGCGGCGAGTTGCAGGGTTAGTTTTTTTAGGTTGTCCTGATTGTATTGATAATTCTAGATACACTAGGAGGGAATTATGCCTCTGCTTCCCAGTAAAGAAGCTCCCAAGGGTGTCGCCCTTGCCGAGCCCGAAGTGATTGAGACGCATGCCGACATTCTTATGGTCGGTGGCGGCATGGGTAACTGCGGCGTCGCCTTCGAAGCGGTCCGCTGGGCCGACAAGGTCGGCGGCGACATCTCCATCATGCTGCTTGACAAAGCCGCTCTGGAGCGCTCTGGCGCTGTTGCCCAGGGTCTGTCCGCCATCAACACCTACCTCGGTGAAAACGATGCAGACGATTACGTCCGCATGGTCCGCACCGACCTCATGGGTCTGGTCCGCGAAGACTTGATCTTCGACCTCGGCCGCCATGTTGACGATTCCGTTCATCTCTTTGAAGAGTGGGGACTCCCCTGCTGGATCAAGGACGAAAACGGTAAGAACCTGGACGGTGCCAAGGCCAAGGCCGCCGGCAAGTCCCTGCGCAACGGCGACGCCCCTGTGCGTTCCGGTCGCTGGCAGATGATGATCAACGGTGAGTCCTACAAGTGCATCGTCGCTGAGGCCGCCAAGAACGCTCTGGGCGAAGACCGTTACCTCGAGCGTATTTTCATCGTTAAGCTTCTCCTGGATGCCAACGAGCCCAACCGCATTGCGGCTGCCGTCGGTTTCTCCACACGTGAAAACAAAGTTTACGTTATCACCTGCAACGCTTGCGTTGTCGCCTGTGGCGGCGCCGTCAACGTCTTCCGCCCCCGCTCCACGGGTGAGGGCATGGGACGCGCCTGGTATCCGGTCTGGAACGCTGGTTCCACCTACACCATGGTCGCTCAGGCCGGTGGCGAGATGACCATGATGGAAAACCGCTTCGTCCCCGCCCGTTTCAAAGACGGTTACGGACCTGTCGGTGCCTGGTTCCTGCTCTTCAAGGCCAAGGCCACCAACTACAAGGGCGAAGACTACTGCGAAACCAACCGCGCCATGCTCAAGCCTTACGAGGATCGCGGATACGCCAAGGGCCACGTCATTCCGACCTGCCTGCGTAACCACATGATGCTCCGCGAGATGCGCGAAGGTCGCGGTCCCATCTACATGGACACCAAGACCGCCCTGCTGAACACTGTCAACGGCGACCTGACCAGCCCCGAGTGGAAACACCTCGAGTCCGAGGCTTGGGAAGACTTCCTCGACATGTGCGTCGGCCAGGCCAACCTGTGGGCCGCCACCAACTGCGCTCCTGAAGACCGCGGTTCCGAGATCATGCCCACCGAGCCTTATCTTCTGGGTTCCCACTCCGGTTGCTGCGGCATCTGGACTTCCGGCCCCGACGAAGACTGGGTTCCCGAAGAATACAAGATCAAGGCCGACAACGGCAAAGTCTACAACCGCATGACCACGGTCAACGGCCTGTGGACCTGTGCTGACGGCGTTGGCGCTTCCGGCCACAAGTTCTCCTCCGGCTCTCACGCCGAGGGTCGCATTGTCGGCAAGCAGATGGTGCGCTGGGTTGTGGATCACAAGGACTTCAAGCCTTCTCTGAAAGAGAACGCCGCTGACCTTGCCAAGGAAATCTACAAGCCCTGGTACATCTACAAAGAGTTCGAGAACGCTTCCACCGCTCCGGACATCAACCCCAACTACATCACCCCCCGCAACTTCATGATGCGCCTGATCAAGGCCACTGACGAGTACGGCGGCGGTGTTGCCACTCTGTACATCACTTCCAAGGCCCTGCTGAACACCGGTTTCTGGTTGCTCGGCATGCTGGAAGAAGACTCCGAGAAACTCTGCGCCCGTGACCTGCACGAGCTGATGAGAGCTTGGGAACAGTACCATCGCCTCTGGACCGTGCGCCTGCACATGCAGCACATCGAGTTCCGTGAGGAATCCCGTTACCCCGGTTTCTACTACCGTGGTGACTTCATGGGTCTTGACGATGCCAAGTGGAAGTGCTTCGTCAACTCCAAGTATGATCCGGCTACCGGTGAGACCACTATCTTCAAGAGGCCTTACTACCAGATCATCCCCAACTAAATCGGGTCTAATAAAGGCTGCGGGTGCAAGCCCGCAGCCGTTTTTTTTCATGTTAGTGGGGGAAAATGGTCTGAATCCGGCCTGGAACTGAGCAGTCTAGCCCGGATTCGGGCCATTTTTTGGCAGGGCCTCTATAGCAACAATTAGGGAGGTTTGATAATGTCGAACAACAGTATCCTCGTTGTCGGCGGAGGGTTCGCAGGAATCACCGCCGCTCTCGAGGCCGCCGAAATGGGTCATGAGGTCTTCCTCGTGGAGAAAAACCCGTTTTTGGGCGGTCGAGTGATGCAGCTTAACAAGTATTTCCCTAAGCTGTGTCCCCCTTCTTGTGGTCTGGAAATCCAATACCAGCGCATCAAGAAGAATAAAAACTTAAAGTTTTTCACTCAGGCGGAAGTGACTTCGGTTTCCGGTTCCAAGGGAGACTTTGAGGTCAAGGTCAAAATTGCCCCCAGGTTCGTGAGCCAGGGCAGCGTCAATCTTGATGAAGTGGCCAAGGCCCTTTCCAAAGACGTGGCCGACAATTTTGAATTTGGGTTGAGCACCCGCAAGTCCCTGTACATGGACGTGCCTTTTGCCTTCCCTCACCGCCATGTCCTGGAAAAGGACAACTGCACCGAGGCCGAACTCGAGGCCCTGGCCGGTCAGAACGGCATTGAGCTGGACCAGGAGGAAAAGGAAATCGTGCTCAACGTGGGCAGCATTGTCTTCGCCACGGGCTGGAAGCCTTACGACGTGGCCAAGCTGACCAACCTGGGAGCAGGCAAGATCGCCGACTGCATCACAAACATGCAGATGGAACGCCTTAGTTCTCCCAACGGTCCCACCGGAGGCAAGATTATTAGGCCCAGCGACGGCGAGGCTCCCAAGCGGATCGCCTTTGTCCAGTGCGCCGGTTCCCGCGACCAGAACCACCTGAACTACTGTTCCTACATCTGCTGCATGGCTTCCCTGAAGCAGGCCGCATACGTGCGCGAACAGTATCCCGACGCCCAGGTGGTCATCTACTACATCGACCTGCGCACACCCGGCAGGTACGAGAAGTTTCAGGCCAAGATTCTGGCCGACAAGCTGGTCAGGCCCGTCAAGGGCAAGGTCGCCGCTGTGGAGCAGGGCAATAACGGAAAGGTCGTGGTCACTGTTGAAGACGCGGTTTCCGGAATCAAGAGCGATGAGTCTTTCGACCTCGTGGTCCTGGCCACCGGCATGCAGCCCAGCCTCGCCGGCGTGAAGCTTCCCGTCAGCATTCCCGTTGACGAGGAAGGATTCATCGTCGGTGGAGAAGAGCAGGGCATATACGCCGCCGGCTGCGCGAAGATGCCGCTTGATGTCATGAAATCGGCCCAGGCTGCCACCGGGGCCGCATTCAAAGCGATCCAAACGGCTGAAGGGAGGTAATGGAAATGCCCGAAAAAATCGGAGTTTACATAGACGAATCAAGCGTCAAGCCTCTCCTTAACGCTGAGGAGCTTGCCGAATTCGTGAGGAGCACCATCGGTGGCAAATGCCCGGTGGTCAGGACGCACAGCCTGCTCAACACCCAGGAAGGCCACGACATGATCCAGGCCGATCTGGATGCGGGCGAGATCGACGCCGTTTGTATCTGCGGCACGTCTCCGCGCGTGGACTGGAATATATTCGATTTCGGTCCCAAGGTGCTGGTCGAGAGGGTCAACCTCCGCGAGCAGTGCGTCATGTGTTTTCAGAACCCCGACGGTTCCGTGCCCCAGGCGGGCGGGGAAACGCCGCTGCTTCTGCAGGACATGGCCAGGGACTATATAAAGATGGGCGTGACCCGCTTGGGCAAGTCCGCCATTTCCTCACCCGAAGCGGTTGAGACGGTCAAGACCATCCTGGTCATGGGCGGCGGCTTCACCGGCCTGAACGCGGCCAAGTACGCGGCCCAGTCCGGACATGAAGTGATCCTGGTGGAGAAGGCGGAAGCCCTTGGCGGCAAGGCTGCCACCATGCTTCGTTCCTTCCCCATGAGCTATCCCTGGAACGCGGATCAGGACACCGGCATCAAGGAACTCATCGCCGATGTCACCGGAAACGGGAAGATCACCGTGTTTACCGGTTCAGAGCTTGAATCCCTTGCCGGCGCTCCCGGTTCCTACACCGCCACCATCGGCGGACAGGAATACAAGGTCGGCGCGGTGGTCATGGCCACCGGCTGGGTTCCCGGCAAGGCCGACTATCTGGCCCCTCTGGGCTACGGGAAGATGAAGAACGTGGTGACCACCGACGAACTCGAGGCCATGGCCAAGAACGGCGGCATCAAGCGTCCTTCCGATGGCAAGGCTCCCGGTTCTGTGGCCTTCATTCTCGACGTGAGCAAGTGCATTGAGGGTGAGGACTTCACCGCCCCCGTGTTCAAGGACGTTGAAGAGGCCTGCGAGGCCGAGGAAGGCGAGGAAGAGACCTTCAAGTACGAGAACAAGGAGAGCGCCAAGCATCTGAAGTACAGCTCCGAGCTGACCAGCCTGGTGGCCCTCAAACAGGCCGGTTACGTGCGCGAGTCCAATCCGGATACAGCGGCCTACCTGTTCTACGACCACATGACCGTTCCCGGCATCAACGAAAAGTATTACAAGACCGCCCAGGACGATCCGGGCATCATGCTCTCCAAGGCCAAAGTGGTGGAAGTCAAGGAAGGCTCCGGCGGTTCCATGTCCATCCTGGCCAAGGACACCCTGCTTGGCGAAGACATTGAAGTCGTCGCCGACATGGTGGTCCTGCCCACGAGCATGGTTCCGGTCACGGCCCACAAGCCGACCATCAACCTGGTCTATCGCCAGGGGCCCCACTTCCCGGACCTGGAGCTCTTCGACGGATATGCGGATTCCAACTACATCTGCTTTCCCTACGAAACCAGGCGCACCGGTGTTTACGCAGCGGGTTGCGCACACCAGCCCATGAGCATGGCCATGGCCAAGGAAGACGCGGCCGGCGCGGTGCTCAAGGCCGTCCAGTGCATCAACTCGGCCAACCACGGCGTTGCCGTGCATCCGCGCTCCGGGGACAACACCTACCCGGTGTTCAACTTCGTGCGCTGCACCCAGTGCAAACGCTGCACCGAGGAATGCCCCTTCGGAGCCCTGGACGACGACGAGAAGGGCACGCCGCTGCCCAATCCCACTCGCTGCCGCCGTTGCGGCACGTGCATGGGCGCCTGTCCCGAGCGCGTCATCTCCTTTGACAACTACAACGTCGACCAGATCGGTTCGGCCATCAAGGAAGTTCGCGTTCCCGACGACATGGCTGCCGAAGGCCCGCGCATCATCGTCCTGGCCTGCGAAAACGACGCCTACCCGGCCATCGACATGGCCGCCATGCGCGGCAAGCGCTGGAGCCCGTATGTAAGGTTCGTGCCTGTCAGGTGCCTCGGCTCGGTCAACGCCATCTGGGTCGCCGACGCCATGGGCAAGGGAGTGGACGGTTTCCTCATGCTGGGCTGCAAGTACGGCGAGGATTACCAGTGCCACTTTGTCAAGGGTTCGGAGCTTTGCAACCGCCGCGCCGAGAACATCGCCGATACGCTCAAGCGCCTCGGTGTCGAGCCTGAGCGTGTGGAGCAGAAGGAAGTGGCCATTGATGAATATGATAAGGTCCCCGAAATTATTGATGAGTTCGTGGACTACATTCTGCAGATCGGCCCCAACCCCTTCAAGGGCTACTAGGAGGTAATGGACCATGTCTAATACCGTCAAGGTTCAACCGGACCTTAAGTTTGTACAGGAGCTGCAAAAAGTTGGGGGCGAGTCCCTCAAGAAATGCTACCAGTGCGCCACATGCAGTGTGGTTTGTCCGCTGTCCCCGGACGACAGCCCCTATCCCCGCAAGGAGATGGTCTGGGCTCAGTGGGGACTGAAGGACAGGCTCCTCAATGATATCGATATCTGGCTGTGCCACAATTGCGGCACCTGCTCCGACCTTTGTCCCCGCGGCGCCAAGCCCGGCGACCTGCTCGGCGCATTGCGCAACATGGCCTACCGCAGGTTGGCCAAGCCCGCCATAATCGGAAAGTGGATGAGTTCTTCGGCCTTCATGCCGCTGCTTATGCTCATTCCGGCGCTCATCTACGGAATCATCTGGTTCATCAGGGCCGAGGCCCTGGGCTCCTGGTTTCCAAGATTCGTGGCGCACGGACATGAACTGGAAGTCTCCGCCTCCGGACAGATCATCTACGGTGGCCTGTTCCCCGGCGACTACTTTATCGACCCCATATTCGGGGCCGCCGCTCTGTTCGTCGCCTTTGGTTTCTTCACGGGCATCACCAGCCTGCTCAATTCCTTCAAGGACATGCCCAAGACGTACGTCCTTGGCCGCAAGAAAGAGCCCGGCTTCATCTGCTGCCTGATCGAAACCCTGAAGTACGAAGTTCTCCGGAACTCCCAGCTTCAGGACTGCGGCAACGAACCCCAGGAAAAGACTCGCTTTCAGGGTCACCTTCTGGTCATGTACGGCTTCATTGCCCTGTTTATCGTCACCAGCTTCGTGGCTGTCGGACACTGGTTCGGGGCTTTCTTCCTGGAGCATCTCCTGGGCCTGAATGATCCCATCACCAAGCTCATCGCCTTTGCCGGTGCCACGCCCATGCCACTTTGGAGTCCCGTCAAGCTGCTGGCCAACGCCGGCGCTGCCGCGCTGCTCCTGGGACTGGTGTTCCTGACCCTGAGAAGGGCCAGCCTGGACAAGGAAAAACAGGGTTCGTCCTGGTACGACTGGTATCTGCTGACGGTCATCTGGGTTGTCGGCCTGACCGGAGTTCTTTCCGAATTCTTCAGGCTCGCCAACTTCGAGACCCTGGCATACCCGACCTACTACCTGCACCTGATCTCAGTGTTCATGCTTATCGCATACCTGCCCTGGTCCAAGTTGGGCCATCTGGTGTACAGGACCGTGGCTCTGGCTTACGCCAGGAAGATCGGCAGAATCCCCATGACGCCTGAAAGCTAGGCGTTCGGGGCGTAAAATAGATAACTACCTTATACGTTTTTTATAAGGAGGCACAAAATGTCTGAAGAAGTCAAAAACACCGAAGTCCAGGAAGAGACCACCGGTCCCAAGGTCTTCCCCATGGGAACCTTTGTTTCCTGCCTCAAGGGTGCGGAGCCGGATCAGAACGTGATCGACATGCTCGCTTTCATCACCCAGCAGGATCTGAACGCCGACAACGCTCCCATCGCCCAGGCCCTTTCCAAGGCCTGGATATACGAGCAGGAGCCCGAACTGGCCAAATACGCCGAGGGAGACATCTCCAAGCTCGGTTCCAAGGTCCAGATCGCACCCCTTTCCGAGGCCAATCTGGCCCAGGCCCAGAAGGTTCTGGATCTGGTCGAGGAATTGAAGAAGGCCAACGCCGAGCTTAAGGCGGAAAATGCCAAGCTGGCCGCCGAGAAGGCTGAAGTTGAAGCCAAGGTTTCCGGACTGGAAGCCAAGGTCAAGGTTGCTGCCGACGCCTCCAAGGCCGGAGAGCAGAAACTGGAGATCGCCGGCACCAAGATCGACGCGCACATCAAGAAGCTCGAAGAGCTTATGGCCGAAGTCGAAAAGGTCAAGAGCCAGGGAGTCGTGGTTGCCGGTGCAGCTGGCGGCGGAGCCGCGGCACCCGCTGCCGACGGCGGTTCCTCGGACGCTCCGGCGACCGGCGGAGAGCCGGAAGGCGACTTCGGATTCGGAAGCAATCCCTTTGCGGATTCGGAGTGGTAGAACCAAAGATAATATGTTAATAGGAAGTCCCTCTCCGCAGCCGCGGGGGGGGACTTTTTAAGAATTCAGGGGATTATGGCTGAATTAGTACTTTCCGACATCAGCGTGAGGTTTGGCGGACTGCAGGCCCTGAGTGAAATCAATCTTACCCTTGAAAAGGGGGAGATCGTTGGGCTTATTGGTCCCAATGGAGCCGGTAAGACTACGGTCTTCAACGTCATTACCGGGGTGTACAAGACGTCAGGCGGCCAAGCCATCTATGGCGGCGAAAGCCTGATCGGCCTCAGGCCATACCAGATTCTTTCCAAGGGCATCGCCCGAACATTTCAAAACATCAGACTCTTCCAGAACATGACCGCATTGGAAAATGCCATGGTCGCCCAACACTCCAGGAGTTCCAGCTCCGTGGTTGGGGCGATTCTGCGTACCCGGAGCCAGCGCAGGGAGGAATCGACCATCAGGGAAAAAGCCCTAAAGGCTCTTGATTTCATGGGGCTTGCCGATTTCGCGGGCGAAACGGCGGCCAACCTTGCCTACGGTCTGCAAAGGCGACTGGAGATTGCCAGGGCTTTGGCCTCCGAGCCGAAGACGATATTGCTGGACGAACCCGCTGCCGGGTTGAATCCCACCGAGAGTCACGGCCTCATGGAGTCCATAGGGCGCATAGCCGAACTGGGCATCAATGTCCTGATGGTCGAACACGACATGAAGGTCGTCATGGGGATTTGCCAGAAGATAGTTGTATTGGACCACGGCGTTATGATCGCTGCGGGCAGGCCTGATGAAATTCAGCGCAATCCCGACGTGATCGAGGCATATTTGGGTCAATAAACATAAGGAGTGTGTGAATGAAACGGTTAATCTTGATGCTTATCGCTTCTGCAATGTCCGTATTTTTGCTTTTCGGTTGCGGCGGCGAGGAAAAGAAGGAAGAGGCCAAAACGGAAGAGGCGAAGCCCGCCGCAGTGCTTAAGGTCGGTTCCCTCAGCCCCCTGACGGGCCCGTACGCGGCTGACGGCAACGACATCAAACAGGGTGTCGAGACCGCCATCGCCATGATCGAGGCCGCCGGAGGAATTTCCGGTTTCGATTCCATTGAATTTTCTCCCCAGGACACAGCCTGCGATCCCCGCCAGTCTGTGGCTGCGGCCAACAAGTTGATCAATGAAGGTGTTTCCGTGGTAGTGGGCGCTTACTGTTCAAGCGCGACCATCCCGGCTTCCGAGGCCCTGGCCGAAGCCGACATAATGATGATCACACCCGCCTCCACAAACGAGAAGGTCACTGAGCGCGGCCTGCCCTACATGTTCCGCACCTGCGGCCGCGACGACGACCAGAGCAAGGTCGTTGTGAAATTCATGGTCGACTACCTCAAGGCCAAGACCCTGTTCGTGGTCGACGACAAGACCACATATTCCCAGGGCCTGGCGGACAACGTGGCCAAACTTGCCGCCGAGAACGGCATCGAGGTTCTGGGCCATGAGCACGTGAACCAGGGCGACCAGGATTTTTCCGCAGTCCTGACCACGGTCAAGGCCGCTGCAGCCGACGCTTTCTATGTCAGCCTGCAGAACTCCGCCTCCGGCGCGCTTCTGGTTCTCCAGGCCAAGCGCATGGAAGTTCCCGGCGCCTATCTCGGACAGGACGCGGTCTACCATCCCCAGCTCATAGAAGTGGCCAAGGATGCGGCCGAAGGCATGTACCTGACCTTTGGTTTTGTTGACGAGGAAAAGGGCAGCTACAAGGAATATCTGGATATGTACATGTCCAAGTTCCCCAAGAAGCCCGGCGGATACGCCACATACGCCTATGATTCGGCCATGGCTTATTTCAAGGCCCTTGCAGCGGCGGGCACCACCGATCCGGCCAAGGTCCGCGAAGAGATGCTCAAGCTTGATTACGAAGGCGCTTCCAAGCACATCAAGTACAAGGAGAACGGCGATTCCGGCTCCAACTACATCGTGCGCGCAGTCAAAGACGGCGAATTCGTGAACTTCTGGAACCCGGAAACCGGTTCCCTGTATTAAATAAACCAAACAAGGCCCCGCTTCCAGGCGGGGCCTTGTTGCAACAACAACCACCCGCATGGAACAATTCATACAACAGCTCATCAACGGGTTAACCCTCGGTGGTGTGTATGCGCTAATCGCCCTGGGCTACACAATGGTCTACGGAATCATCCAGTTGATTAACTTTGCCCACGGAGAATTTTTCGCTGCGGGGGGCTATGCCGGGGTCATCTTCATAACATGGCTCGCGGCGCAGGGTTTGAATCCCTGGGTTTGCCTCGGGCTGGCCATGTTTTTGGCCATGGGCTATGCGGCCATGCTGGCCATGGCCGTGGAAAAGGTCGCCTACAAGCCCCTGAGGCACTCCTCCAGGCTCGCAGTGCTGCTCTCGGCACTGGGCATGTCCATATTCCTTCAAAACGGCCTCATGCTCACACAGGGCGTGTACAACAAGGCCTATCCCACGGAGATGGTCCAGGGCGGCATGAATTTCGGCACCATTACCGTGTCCTACATGCAGGTGGGGATTCTGGTGGTCACCACCCTGCTGCTCGTGGCCCTGAACATTCTGGTCTTCAAGACGCGCATCGGCAAGGCAATGCGTTCCACGGCTCAGGACAAGATCATGTCCGCCCTTGTGGGCATAAATTCCAACCGCATCATCACCCTGACTTTCGCCATCGGCGCCGGTCTGGCTGCGGCCGCCGGCATCATGGTCGGCCTGTACTACGGTTCCGTGCGCTACGACATGGGCTTCGTGCCCGGAATCAAGGCCTTTGCCGCCGCTGTCCTGGGCGGGATAGGCAACATCACCGGGGCCATGATCGGGGGACTGATCATCGGAATGGTCGAGATCATGGCTGCGGGATACATTTCCAGCGAGTACAAGGATGTGTTCGCCTTCATAATCCTCATCGCAGTGCTTTATTTCATGCCAACCGGAATCATGGGAGAGAACGTTGACGACACGAGAGTCTAGAAAAGCCTGGCTCGGTTTCGCCTTCGGCATGGTCTGGTTCTATGCCATCCTTTGGCCGCTCATGGGCATCAAGCCCGAGGGCCTGGAATTTCTGCCGAGCTTTTACGTCTGGCTGAAAGTGGTGGGCGTCCTGACGGTTCTGTTCGGGATATACCGCCTGAACAAAGCCGAACGACTGGAATTCGTCGCCCGTCCTCTGCGGGCGATGACCGGGCGGGCCAGAAGCGCTTCGGGCAAGGTGCCGTCCTGGGCCTGGGTGACCTTTATCGTTGTCCTAGCTTTGGTTTATCCACAGTTCACGGGCCGCTACGAACAGGACGTGGCCATCAACGTCATGGTCTACATCTGCCTTGGACTAGGCCTGAACATCGTCATCGGCCTTTGCGGTCTGCTGGACCTGGGCTATATCGCCTTCTACGGCGTGGGGGCCTATACCTATGCCCTGCTGTCCGTTAATTTCGGGATTCCATTTTGGCTGTCCCTGCCGGTTGCGGGTTCATTCGCCGCCATTGCAGGCTGCTTCATCGGCTATCCGACCCTGCGGATGCGCGGAGACTATCTGGCCATCGTGACCCTTGGCTTCGGCGAGATTGTGCGCATAATCATCAACAACTGGATGAGCCTGACCAACGGACCCAACGGGATTCTGGGCATAGACCCTCCCGGTGTCTACTGGCTGAACTTCAGCAATTTTTCCATCGAGCATATCTGGCTCAAGAAGCTGAACATGCTTTATTACGTGATTTTCCTGCTGGTGGTCGTGACGATAATATCCGTCCGCAGGTTGAACTATTCGCGTATCGGACGGGCCTGGGAGGCCATCCGCGAGGATGAAACCGCAGCCGAACTCATGGGCGTGAACACCTTCATCTACAAGCTCTTGGCCTATGCCATGGGCGCGCTTTTCGGCGGTCTGGCCGGTGCGTTCTTTTCGGCCAGAATGCGTTTCGTAAGCCCTGAATCCTTCACCTTCCTGGAATCGGCAATGGTTCTGGCCATGGTCGTTCTGGGCGGCATGGGCTCCATTCCCGGTGTCATACTGGGCGCGCTGGCCCTTATCGCCCTGCCGGAGGTTTTCAGGGAGTTCGAACTGTACAGGATGCTCGCCTTTGGCGGGGCCATGACCATCATGATGGTTTTCCGGCCCAAGGGTCTTTGGCCGGCCAAGCGCGTTGGCGCCAGATCAGAGGAAAAGGAGTAGCTTGTGGCTGAACCGATTCTCGAGTTGCGCAACGTCTCGGCCGCCTACGGCAAGATCAATGCCTTGAAGGGCGTTTCCCTCAAGATATATCCAGGCGAAATAGTGACGATCATCGGCGCCAACGGCGCTGGAAAGTCCACAACCCTGATGACCACCTGCAACGTGGTTCCGGCTGTGAGCGGGGATGTGCTCTATCAGGGCAAATCCATTTTGGGCGTGGGCTCGGACATGTTGCCGCGCATGGGGCTTTGCCAGGTTCCGGAAGGAAGGCGCATCTTTCCGCGGCTGACTTCCCAGGAAAATTTGGAGATGGGAGCTTTTTTTCGCAGCGACAAGGCGGAAATCGCCCATGACATGGACAGGGTCTTCGAGTTGTTTCCGGTGATAAGGGAACGCAGAAAGCAGCTTGGCGGCACATTGTCCGGAGGCGAGCAGCAGATGCTGGCCGTGGGCCGGGCGCTTATGAGCCGTCCCAAGGTTCTGCTTCTTGACGAGCCTTCGCTTGGTTTGGCGCCGCTTCTGGTCCGCCAGATTTTCTCGATTATTCAGGAAATAAACAAAAAGGACGACGTGACCATCCTCCTGGTGGAGCAGAACGCCAACCTGGCCCTGCAGACGGCCTCGCGCGGCTACGTCCTGGAAACCGGAAAGGTTGTCATGGAAGATCGGTCGGACGCTCTCTTGAACAATCCGGACATCAGAAAGGCCTACCTGGGCGAATAGCCCAAGAAAAGCCCCTTTGGGGCTACTCCAATTCGGAAGCGAACCTGAATCTGTTCCCGCCCTGGGTTTTTGCCAGGTACATGGCCTTGTCCGCCATGCTGACCAGGGTGTCCCCGTCTTCCCCGTCCACGGGGAAAATGCTTATTCCAATGCTTGCGCCGCTGGTGATGCCTTTCAGCCTGGTTGTCGATTGCAACAGGCCGGTGTTGATGCGTATGGCGACGTTGGCCGCTTCGGCGGGGTCTTCGAGGTCGGAAAGGATGACCACGAATTCGTCGCCGCCGATGCGGGCGACTGTGTCGCTTTCACGCAAACAGTCGGAAATCCTGCGGGCCGTGTCCTGGAGCAGGATGTCCCCGAACTCGTGGCCGTGATTGTCGTTTATGTATTTCAGGCCGTCCAGGTCCACGAAAAGCAGGGCCATGTTCTTGTTTTCGCGTTTGGCCTTGGCCAGGGCGATTTTCAGGCGGTCATTGAACAGCTTGCGGTTGGGCAGCTTGGTCAGGGGGTCGCGCATGGCCAAGTGGCGTATCTGGTCTTCGGCCCGCTTGATGTCCGTGATGTCCTGGCCGTTTATGACTATGTCCCCTTCGGGCATGTGCGAAAAACGGAACCTGCACCAACGCTCGGAACCGTCCTTGTGCGTGAAGCGAATGATGCGCAGGGGCGGGTTTTCCTTTTGTATGTCCCGCAGCCACATCTGGCGCACCCTGCGGTGCTTGGTGGGGTGGGTGAAGACGGCGTTGAGCCATTGGTCCAGGGATCTGATTTCCCCGGGAGGAAATCCGAAGATGCGCTCCATGCCGGGCGAGATGAATTTCAGATAGCCGTCCGGGGTCGCCACGGCTATTCCGTCAAAGGAATTGAGCAGGATTGAGTCGATAAAGTCCTTTTCCCGTTTCAGGGCCTTTTCCATGCGCTTGCGCTTGGTTATGTCCTGGTAGGTGCGCACGAAACCGCCGTCGGGAAGGGGCACGGTGAGTATTTCAGCGACGCTTCCGTTGGGCCGGACGTGTTCCATGCTGGACGGCTTTTCACTGGTAACGAGTTCCAGGTTTTTGCGTTTGATTTCCTCTCTGTCGCCCCTGCCGAACTCTCCGTTCAGGTAGAGCAAATCCAGGAGTTGAAGGTAGTGCGTGCATTGATCCAGGGCCTTGAGCGGCAGATTGTAGCGTTCGAACAGCCACCTGTTCATCAGGCGTATTTCAAGCTCGGCGCCGACAACCAAAATGCCCTGGTTCATGTTTTCAAGGGTAAGCTCCAGAAATTTGGACTTCTTGTCCAGTTCCCGCGTTCTTTCGGAAACCTCCGCTTCAAGGGCTTCGGCGTTGGAGCTCAAGAGCCGCATCAGGTTGCGGTTGTCGCTGAAAACCTCTTCCACCTTTCCGAACCACTGTTTCCAAATTTTCGGAATGGCCGGAATGGCCGGCGTTTGGTTCAAGGAATGATCCTTGATAAAGTCGACCAGGGAAATGGCGGGCGAGACCAGTTGGTTGCGCAACGCTGAATGCAGGCCCACGGCGGTCAGCATCAGTGTGAGAAGGATTACTCCGTAGATTGTGAATTCGGGCAGCAGGCTGGACGTCAAGGCGGTTTTCGGTATGGCATAGACGATCTTCCATGTCGTCTTGTCCACAGGATGGATCAATACATGCTGCCCGTCGAGGGTCTGGAAATTGCTGCCTGCAAGGGGGTTGTTGGTCGCAAATTTCAAGGCCATGGGCGGCAGGGAGGCCTTTGCCGAATACACCTCCGGGCCGATCATGGCCAAGCCGTCAACGTCGGCCAGAATCTGGCCGTGGTCGTTGATGATCCAAATCTTGCCCGGGAGGCGGCGAAAGGGACGCAGGTGCTCGGTGAGAAAGGCCAGGGAAATGTCGGTGCAGACAATGCCCATGAATTTGTCGTCCCAATAGACCGGGGCTCCGTGGGTGACCATGAGGCCGGAACCGGCCAAATCCCAATAGGCCGGGGTCCAATAGTCCTGCCTGCGGGGATTGTTGTCCGGAGTTCCCATAAAATAGCAGGAGAGATCGTATAGTCCCTGGTGAAAGGAGGACTTTGCATTCTGGGTTGTTTTGTTGATGAGCGCAAAGTCGCTGGACCAGGGAGAGACAGCGACAAAGTCCCGGGTCGCCGACATGTAGCAGCTCCGTTGGAAGTATGGAGTGGTCTTGTGGCTAAGGTGGAAAAGCTCGAACATGCCCAGGGCCATGTCGAGTTCCTTGGGGTCCACGTCCTTGCGCTTGAAATGGAACCCGTCGACCCATATGTTGCCCACGCGGCTTTCGAAACCGGAACCAAGCACTGAATCCAGGAGATAGCTCCTGTTTTCAGTATTTGAACCCGCGCCTTCCTGCGGTTTTAGATACTTCCGCAAGGGGTTGGATTGCTGTGACAGGGATTGTTTTCTGTAGTTCTCGGCGTAGTCGCGAAGTTGCTGAATATGGTCGTCGGCGCATTTGACCACGCCTCCCAGCACCGAGCCGAGTTGCAGGGCGTCGTTTCGCAGGGCGTCGAGTTCGTTTTCCTTGCGGCGTTCAAGCTGGAAGACGAGCAGCAGGATCAGGATGGCGAACAAAGGCACAGCGCCGAGCACCACAAGCGTGCGGTAGCGCTTGAGCAAAGGCTTTACCGAGTTCGAGTGCAAGTCCTTCATGTTTGGTCGTTCCGCCAAGCGAGTTTGTTAGCTGCATTTGAGGCATAGGGGGAACGGGTAAAATGCTTGCTTACTCGACGGTGACGCTTTTTGCAAGATTTCTTGGTTGATCCACGTCTTTTCCCAGATAATCGGCCATTTCGTATGCAAAGAGTTGCAGGGCGGGAAGGGCCAGGAAGGTGTTCAGGGGACCGAATACCCTGGGCAGAATCCAGGCATGATCGACTTCAAGATCAAGCCCGTTGTTGGTCAGGGCGATTATTTTGCCCCCCCTGGCCTGGACTTCAACCAAGTTGGACTTGACCTTGGGATAGAGCTCGTCATCAAGGGCCAGGGCGAAGGTCGGAAACTTGGGGTCTATGAGGGCGATGGGGCCGTGCTTCATTTCACCCGCGGCATAGCCTTCGGCATGGATGTAGGATATTTCCTTGAGCTTGAGGGCTCCCTCAAGGGCCAGCGGAAAGTTGAGACCGCGGCCGAGGTACATGAAGCTGTCCGCCTCGGAGTAGAGCCGGGCGAGGGTCTGGGCCTTTTCGCGCATCAGGGGCAGTTCCCTGTCCAGCAGGTCGGGCAGGGAGCGCAACTCGGCCAGGGTCCGGGAGGCCGTGCCGGAGTCCAGCTTGCCGTTTTCCGCACCCCAGTAAAGGGCGAGAAGCAGCAGGGCGGTTATCTGGCTGCACATGGCCTTGGTGGAGGCCACGCTGATTTCCGGGCCGGCCTGGGTGTACATGACATGGTCGGATTCGCGGGCCACGCTGGAGCCCACCACGTTGCAAAGCCCCAGCACGGGCAGGCCGTGCTCCCTGGCGAGGCGAAGACCGGCCAGGGTGTCCGCTGTCTCTCCGGACTGGCTGATGGTCAGGACCAGGGAATTGGGATCAATGACCGGTTCGCGGTACCTGAACTCCGAGGCGATCTCCACCTGGACCGGTATCTTGGCCCATTGCTCGATGAGGTACTTGCCCCACAGCCCGGCGTGGTACGATGTGCCGCAGGCCACGATGTGCAAGCGGCCGGGCAGGCGCAGGTCCGCCAACTCGGGCAGGTAGATGCTGTCCCCCTGTCCGTTCACGCGTCCGGCAAGGCAGTCCGTGATGACTTTGGGCTGCTCGAATATTTCCTTGGCCATGAAATGCTTGTATCCGCCCTTTCTGGGCGGCCTGAACGTCCCAATCGATGTGCTCGACGTTCTTTTGGATCGGCTCCAGGCTGTTTGTCCTGAAGACGCTCCAGGATGTTGGAGTCGATGCGCACAAGTTCTCCGTCCTCCAGAAAAACGACTTCGCGCGTGTAGGGCAGGAAGGCGGGAATGTCCGAGGCCACGAAGTTCTCGCCGGTGCCGATGCCCATGACCAGGGGGCTGGACATTCTGGCTGCATAGACCACGCCGGGCTCCTCGGTGTTGACCAGGGCTATGGCGTAGGCGCCCTCGGCCTGGTTCAGGGCCCAGGACAGGGCCTTCATTGTGTCCTTGAGGGTTTTCATGCCCTCTGAAATAAGATTGGCCAGGACTTCGGTGTCGGTCTCGGACTTGAACTCGTAGCCCTTGGCCTGCAGTTCCCCGCGCAGCTTCTGGTAGTTTTCGATGATGCCGTTGTGGATCAGGGCCAGCTTGCCTGAATTGTCGGTGTGCGGGTGGGCGTTGCGTTCAGACGGCTCGCCGTGGGTGGCCCAGCGCGTGTGGCCGATGCCGGTTGAGGCGTTGAGCATGTTCTCGCTGGCCAGCCGTTTTTCCAGCTGCGCCAGTTTGCCTTGGGCCCGGACCACTTTCAGGTCCGCCACCTGCACGCAGGCCACGCCCGCGGAATCGTAGCCGCGATATTCAAGCCTTCTGAGTCCCTCAACGATCAGGGGGATGGCCGGTCTGTGTCCGCTGTATCCGATTATTCCGCACATGTTGTCTTGTCTCCGATAGTCGGGCCTCCATTGCGGCCCCAGTCAGTTTTCAGTCCTGGACCGTTTTCCAGAAGCCGGGCCATTGGCGCATCAGCTCGCGCAGGGCCTTGCCCCGGTGCGAGCGGGCGTTTTTTTCGTCGCGGGTCATTTGGGCCGAGGTCATGTTTTTTCCGGGATCAAAGAAAATCGGGTCGTAGCCAAAGCCGCTGCTGCCTTCATAACCGTCAGCTATCACGCCTTCCCATCTGCCTTCGCTTTCAATGAATTCTCCGTTGGGCGCGGCCGCAATCATCACGCAGATGAATCTGGCCCCGCGTTTTTCCGGCGGCAGTCCTTCAAGGGTTTTCAGCAATTTGGCGTTGTTGGAGTCCGCGTCCGCGTTCTCACCGCTGTAGCGGGCCGAATAGACGCCGGGAGCTCCATCCAGGGCGTCCACGGCAAGGCCGGAGTCGTCCGCCACGGCCACAAGGCCTGTGGCCTGAGCGACGGCCCTGGCCTTGATCATTGCATTCTCCCTGAAGGTGTCGCCGGTCTCGGGAATGTCCCCGATTTCGGGAAAGTTGGAAAGGCCCAAGACTTCAAGGCCGTATTCCCTGAGCAGGGCGTCGAACTCGGCTATTTTGCCCTTGTTGCGCGTGGCCAGCACTACGGCTTTCAAATGAGACCCCTTGGCTGTGGTTGCGAAAGGGTTCTTTTACTCGACGGACCCGGTTTCCGCAACAGCGAGAATTGGGGGCAGGTACATGGTGATGGTGGTTCCCTCGCCTTCCTTGCTGGACAAGTCAACCTTGCCGCCGATGTCGTCGACGATCTTCTTGATCATGGCCAGTCCCAGGCCGGACCCCTTGCCCTTGGTGCTGAAAAAGGGGCTGAAAACCTTGTCCCTGATGTCGATGGGGATGCCCTTGCCCGTGTCCTGGACCTGAAGGAAGACATAGTCCCTGGTCATTCCCGTGCGCACGTAGAGTTCTCCGCCATCGGGCATGGCTTCAATTGAGTTCTTGACCATGTTGATGAGGCTCTGTTTCACCGTCTCGGTGTCGGCCTGGGCCTTGGCCAGTCCGCTGGTCAGGTCCGTGTGCACGGTTATTCCGTGGTTGTCGCAGCCAAACGACATGATCTTCATGGTCTGGCCCACGGCCTGGTTCACATCCACTGTGCCGCTGCTGGCTTCGGTGGGACGGGAAAAATTGAGAATGCTCTTCAGGATGTTGTCCAGCCTCTTGGATTCGGAAAGGATGATGGACAGTTTTTCCCTTGATTTTTCGTCCAGGTCCGGATTCCTGAGCAGGGAGTTGGTGAATCCGCTGATGGCGAACAGGGGGTTTCTGATTTCGTGGGCGATGTATGTCGACAGTTCGCCGATGGAGGCCAGTTTTTCGGATTGCTGGAGGCGCTGCTCAATCTGGGTGCGCTGGGTGATGTCCCGGCGCATGACCACGATGTTGGTCAGCTTGGAGTCGGAACCGAAGATCGGGTAGGCGTAGACCCTGAAATACTGGACGCGGCCTTCCTCATCCACCTGGGACATGGTGGATTCCGACGCTTCGCCCTTGTTGACGGCTTTTTCCAGAACGCCCCCGTTGCCGTCGGAGGCTGGGGGGTGGGCGACATTGGAGGCATACAGTTCGTAGAAGTCGGCGTTGACCAGCTCCTTTTTGCTTTTGCCGAGCTTGGCGCTGGCGTTGGCGTTCAGGTCCACGATGCGGCCCTTGGCGTCCAGAAAGAGAATCTCCTCGCTGAGTTGGTCGATGATGGTCTTGAGCATGGTCTGGGTGTGCATCAGGTCCAGCTTGCAGGCCACCCAGAGTTGTTCGGAAGTCAGGAGCTTGATGAAGAAGCTGGCGGCCGAGCGTTCCACCAGCGTGATCTGGGGAGGCAGGGCGGCGCGCAACCCCTTGAGCACGGATTCCTCGCCCGTGGCCTCGATGAGCATGTTGATTTCAGGGTGTTTTTCAAGCATCTCAGCGTAGTTGGGATAGATTGGCAGGGACATCTCGGCGCTGAACCGGGCCTGCTCCGGCTCCGGGTCGGGCAGGGTGGCGGCGATGAAGCCCATCTCCTCAAGGACGCGGCTGTTCCCGTGGTTGATGAACATCTCCCAGAAGGGTATCAGGGAGGCCTTGTCGCCAAGTATCCCGATCTTGAAGGTCTTGTTTTCGTTCAACGAGGTCGCTGTCATGACGAATTCCCCGGTTAAGTGCTGGACGGTATCATTGACTGGAGAATACATGGTTTCAGGGCAAAGCGTAATATCATAATCGCGATTTGCAAATAATTTTTATCAGTCGATATATGGGGAAGATAATGGAAAAGAACAAACCGGTCAGGGTCTATGCCGTAAGTTTGGGCTGTCCCAAGAACCGGGTGGACACGGAAGTGCTCGTGGGCGGCCTCGGTCCCGGAACCGCAATGGTTGAAACGCCCGCCGAGGCGGACTTGGTTCTGGTGAACACCTGCGGCTTCATCCGGCCTGCGGTGGAGGAATCCGTGGAAACGATTCTCGGCCTTTGGGAGGACATCTCAGCCCTTGAGCCCCGACCCGTTCTGGCGGTGGCCGGCTGCCTGGTCAGCCGCTACGGGGAAGACCTGAAGAAAGAGCTGCCCGAGGTGGACGGCTGGCTTTCGACCCATGAACTGGAGAAGTGGCCGCAGATGGCCCGCGAGCTGCTGAAGCGCGGCGAGACGGCGAGCGGCCCGCGGCTGCTCAGCACGGGGCCGGGCCATGCCTATCTCAAGATCGGGGAGGGCTGCTCCCACAAGTGCGGATTCTGCACCATCCCCTCCATTAGGGGGCCGCACGTCAGCCGACCCTTGGGCGAATTGCTAAAGGAGGCGGAAACGCTCCTTGGGCAGGGAGTCTCCGAGTTGGTGGTGGTGGGCCAGGACGTGACCGCCTACGGGTCGGACCTGGGCCTGAAGGACGGTCTGCGCCGTCTGGTGGATGGACTGGCCGCCCTTGACAAGCTGAAGTGGCTGCGGCTCATGTATCTTTATCCGGCGGGGCTGACCGACGAGCTGCTGGAATATCTGGCCGGGGTCGGCAAACCGCTTCTGCCCTATTTCGACGTGCCCGTACAGCACGCCCATCCGGAGGTTCTGGCCTCCATGGGCAGGCCCTTTGCCCGCGACCCGGAAAAGGTGGTGCGCCGCATCAGGAAACACTTCCCGGACGCGGTCCTGAGAACCACGGTCATAACCGGCTATCCCGGCGAGAGCGACGAGCATTTTCAGGCCCTCTATGACTTCGTGACCAGGACGCGCTTTCACCACTTGGGCGTTTTCCCCTATTACGCCGAAGAGGGCACCCCGGCCGCGGCGATGGATAATCAGGTGCCGGAGGAAATACGCGAGGAGCGCCGGGAGCGGATAATGGAACTGCAGTCGGAGATCAGCGCGGAGATCATGGAAACCCATGTGGGCGAGCGGCTGGAAGTCCTGGTGCAGGGGCCGTCGCCCGAGTGGCCGGGCCTGTTCACAGGCCGGACTTGGTTCCAGGCCCCGGAGGTGGACGGCGCGACCTATGTCAGCGCGGACCCGGATTCGGGTGTGGATCTTGCTCCCGGCGACATGGTCGAGGCCGAGATCGTGCAGTCCACGACCTACGACCTTTCGGCCCTGGTCTAACGGCTAAGGGGCCTCCACCTTTTCGATTCCGCCCATGTATGGCTTGAGGGCTTCCGGGATGAGCAGGGAGCCGTCGGCCTGCTGGAAGTTTTCCAGCACGGCCACGAAGGTCCGTCCCACGGCCAGGCCGGAGCCGTTCAGGGTGTGCACGAAGGCGGTCTTCTTGGAGTCCCTGGGCTTGAAGCGGATGTTGGCCCTGCGCGCCTGAAAGTCCTCGATGTTGGAGCAGGACGAAATTTCGCGGTACTTGTCCTGGCCCGGCAGCCAGACCTCGATGTCGTATGTCTTGGCCGAGGAAAAACCGATGTCCCCGGTGCAAAGCTCAATGACCCGGTAGTGGATGCCAAGCTTTTGGAGGATGGTTTCGGCGTTGGCCGTCATCTCTTCCAGATCCTCGTAACTGTGTTCGGGGTGGGCGAAGCGCACCATTTCCACCTTGTGGAACTGGTGCTGGCGGATCAGCCCCTTGGTGTCCTTGCCGTAGGAGCCGGCCTCGGAGCGGAAGCAGGGGGTCAGGGCGCAGAATTTCACGGGCAGCATGTCCTCTTCCAGCACCTCGTCGCGGTAGAGGTTGGTCAGGGGAACTTCAGCCGTGGGGATCAGATAGTAGTCCCAGTCGGCCAGCTTGAAGGAATCACCGGCGAACTTGGGCAGCTGCCCGGTGCCGAACATGCTGGTGGAATTGACCATGTAGGGCGGGATGACCTCGGTGTGGCCGTGCTCGCCCACCTGAACATCGAGCATGAACGCTGCCAGTGCGCGTTCCAAACGGGCGGCCCAGCCGAATTGGACAGCGAATCTGGCCCCGGCCAGCTTGGCCGCGCGTTCGAAATCCAGTCCTCCAAGGGCGGTTCCCAATTCCCAGTGCTCCTTAGGCTTGAAGTCGAGCTTCGGCTTGTCGCCCCAATACCTGAGTACGGGGTTGTCGTCTTCGCTCTTGCCAAGGGGTGTCGTCTCGTTTGGGATGTTGGGGCAGGAGACGAGCCATTCGCGCTCCCGTGCTTCGATCTCGCCCAGTTCACTGTCCAGTTCCTTGACCCGCGAGGCGACCTTGCCCATTGTCTCTATCAGGTCGGAGGCGTCCTCGCCGGAACGCTTGCGTTTGGAAATTTCGCCGGAAGCCCTGTTGCGCTCGGCCTTCAGGGTTTCCACTTCCTGCACCAGTTCCTTGCGCTTTTGGTCAAGGGAGTTGAAGACCTCTATGTCGATATCGGAGCCGCGCTTTTCAAGGGCCTCCCTTACGAGCTCCGGGTTCTTCTGCACGAGTTTCAAATCAAGCATTCCGATCTCCTGAATGGCTGAGCGTTTGACGCATTATGCTTCCAGCTAAGGGTCAATGCCCTTTTTTTTGTTTTCAATCAACACCGCCGCCAGGACGGCGAAACCGGCCATGAGACCGAGGGCCGCCAGTTCATGGCTCCATAGGGCCCATACCGTGAGGACAAGGGCAAGGACGATTGTTGTCGCCTGCTTTCCCTTTTTCCAGGACAGGGGTTTTTCGAGCCATGTTTTTTCGGCCTGCCTGATTCCCTTCGTCCAACCCTCGAAACCCGACAGGCCTGCGTCCTTCATGGGCGGAAGAGGAATTCTGAAAAAGCCGCCAACCAACGCGGCGGCGGAGATAAACAGCAGGGCGAACGAGTGGTTCCATAGCCCGAAGGCCAGAACGGCCAAGCCCAAAACATGCAGGCCCCAGTTCCAGGGGTTGCAGTGAGCGTCTATGGCTTTTTGTCTATAATTGAACATAAAAACGTTTTTTCATCGGTCCGTACGCTTGACTTGTAGGGCCTGATGCTGACAAATGCAACTCCCAGGGGGGCTGAAATGTCGTTATTGGAGGACATTGATGCTTGAAACCGTATCCAGGTTGGGTGACGCTCTGCGTAGGCGCGAATGGATGGCCGCCACAGCCGAGTCCTGCACGGGCGGACTGCTGGCCAGCATGCTGACGGACGTATCCGGCAGCTCCGACTGGTTCTTGGGTTCGCTGGTCACCTATTCCAACGAAATGAAGGAATCCATTCTCGGAGTTCCCGCCACTATCATCAGTAAACACGGAGCAGTGAGCCGCGAAACGGTCTCGGCAATGGCCAGAGGACTTTTGCTCATGACCGGAGCGGACATCGGCGTGGCCGTTTCGGGCATTGCCGGGCCCACCGGCGGCACCCCGGACAAGCCCGTGGGCACGGTGTGGATGGCCTGGGCCTGGCCCGGCGGCGAGCGGGCGGAGAAGTTCCTGTTCAACGGCTCGCGTACGGAGATCAAGGAACAGACCGTGCGCACGGCCATAGAGGGCCTCTTGGCCGCCGTCAGGTAGAGCCGTGAAGCCTGTCCGCTGTTTCATCGGGCTGCCTCTGCCCGAAGAATATCAGGACCGTTTGAAAGGCGTCGTTTCCAGGCTGGCCGGAGAAATGGGTCCGGGAATCTCCTGGACCCGCCCGGGCAACTGGCACCTGACCCTCAAGTTTCTGGGCGATGTGCCGGAATCCGAAACACCCGGCCTGTCGGCCGCCTTGTCCTCAATCGAATTTCAATCTTTCGATTTCCAGGCCGCAGGGTGCGGCTTTTTTCCGGACGCCCGCAGGCCAAGGGTGGTTTGGATCGGCCTTGCCCGGGGCGCGGAAGAGAGCGCGGCCTTGGCGGCGTCAATGGACCAGAGCCTCAAGCCGCTGGGCTTTGAACCGGAAAACAGGCCCTTCCGGGCGCACTTGACCCTGGGCCGGGTCAGGAAGCCGGGCAAACGGGACTGGTCCCTGGCGGAAGAGATGTTGAATACCGAGCAATGGCCGTTGTTCAGGGCCGGAGAATTTGTCCTTTGGCAAAGCATCCTGGGACCAAACGGCCCCAGGTACGTCGAGCTTGCGAGAGTCAAGTCGCAAACCGGAGGGCGGGGGGCACCCTAAAGGTAGTCCCCCCTGTTGAACTTGATCTTTTCCGTGACGGACAAGACCTCCAGGTCGTTGACCAGTCCTTGCAGTCCAGGGTTCTCCTTGATGGCTTCAGGCATCTCCTCCTTGATCCGCTCCAGGCCGCTCTCGATTTCCTCAAGAGTTCCGTAGGCCTGTCGCAACGGAGAAGAAGACAACTCGCCGGCGTAGCTCTCCCATTTGGAGAGCAGGCCGTCCATCTTGTCCAAAGCCGCGATCTGGTCGGAATCCAATGGTTCGACCTTGCCCACGGCCTGGGTCTGGAGCAGCGGGTTGACCTGAATGGGCGCGGAAACGGATTGGGCCTTTCCTGCGGATGCGTCCTTGGACACCTCCTGGCTCAGGATGTCGCCAAAAGCGTTTCCCGCCTTTTTCCCCCTGGCTTTGCTCGCCTGATCCTGTTGATCCTGGCGAATGCCCTCTAGTCGATCAGGATGGATCTTCATGATTCAACTCCTATCCTGTGGTTTCCCTGAATAGTGCAAAGAGTCTGCCAAGGCGCTTGCGTTGGCAACCTGCCTGTATGTATACACAAAAATAAAAAAATGCCCGGAAATAATTTCCCTTGCGCCCTTTGGCTGCCCGGTATTCTTGGGCCTTAAACTAATTCAAGGCCGCACGCATGTCCAATGGACCGTTTATTAAATTAAAATGTAATGGATTTTTCGGCGGATATTTGAGAATAATTGTAAGAAGACTTGAAATAATTGCCTGCCCAAGGGCAGACGGGTCATAACCCTTTCAAAGGAGGATGTGATGGCAGATATCAGAAAGATCGTTTGCGCGGTCGATTTCTCCGAGTACAGCCCCTTCATCGCGGACTATGCTTCGCTCATCGCCGCAAAGCTGGATGCGGAAATCGTCTGCGTGTATGTGGCGCCCTCCCTGAGCCAGTATGTCGGTTTCCACGTGCCGCCCAGCTCCATAGAGAACTTCGTGGGCGAGATCGTGTCCGGCGCCGATTCCACAATGGAGGCCTTTCTCAAGGAAAACTTTGCCGGAGTAAGCGCCAAGGGCAAGGTCGTGACCGGCTACGCGGCCGAGGAGATTCTCAATCTGGCCGCGGATGAAAAGGCGGACATGATCGTCATGGGCACCCATGGCCGCCGGGGAATCGACAGGATACTTTTCGGTTCCGTAGCCGAGAAGGTGGTCAAGTCGGCGGACTGCCCGGTGCTGACCATCAGGCCCAAGGACTAGGCGCGGGCGGCCCCGGCCTTTACGCCGGGTTGGAAAGATTATAACAAGAACGGCTTCGGCCGTTCTTTTTTTATCAATTCAAAGGGCATGAGGATGAAGAACAACAAGATACGCCGGGCCATAAGGGATTTCGACCCTTACAAGGCCGGTTTGAATATCGAGGAGATCAGGGAGCGCTACGGGCTGGACACGGTCATCAAGCTGGCCAGCAACGAGAATCCGCTGGGCGCGTCCCCCATTGTGCAAAAAGCCCTGTCCAGGGCTTTGCCCGGCATATTCCGCTATTCCAAGACGGGCTGTCCCCGACTGGCAGCGGCCCTGGCCGCTAGGTTGGGAGTGGCGCGAGAATGCGTGTTCATCGGCAACGGCTCCGACGAGATCATCGACATGCTCATCCGCATGGCCGCCGAACCGGGTCGGGACGAGGTGGTCTGCTACGAGCACAGCTTCAGCATGTACAGGCTCACGGCAAAACTTTGCGGAGTGGACTACAGGGAAGTGAAACGGGAGGAGGACCAGGGGCTGCCTTTGGCCGCCCTGGCGGATGCCGTAGGCGAGAACACGGCAATGGTCGTGCTGACCTCGCCGGACAATCCCACGGGTCTGGCGGCCAAGGCTGCGGACGTGGAAAGGCTGGCCAAAAGCCTGCCACAGGGCACGCTTCTGGTTGTGGACGAGGCCTACATAGATTTCACCGACCCGGTGGAGGAATACTCCCTGGCCTCAAGGTTCTCCGAGTTCGAGAATCTGGTCATCCTGCGCACCTTTTCCAAGGCCTTCGGGCTGGCCGGGATGCGGCTGGGTTACGGCCTGATCCCCTCCTGGCTGTCGGAGTACATGAACCGGGCCAGGATTCCCTTCACGGTCAACATCCTGGCCGAAGAGGCGGGCCTGGCCGCCCTTGAGGATGGATATTTCCTGACGGCCACCTTGGAAACCGTGGCCAAAGGCAAGGGATATCTCTCGGCGGAGCTGGAGAAGCTGGGCTGCAAGGTCTGGCCCTCGCAGGCCAATTTCCTGATGTTCAGGCCCCCGGTCGATGCCGGAGGAGTGTTCGAGGATTTGCTGAAAAAGGGCGTCATAGTCCGCCACCTCAAGAGTTTCGGCCTTGGCGACTGCATCCGGGTCAACATGGGCACGGAGGATGAGAACAGGGTCTTTGTCCGAACCCTGAAAGAGGTGCTTGAAAAATGAGCGAAACGACCATAATCACCCTGGACGGTCCGGCCGGAGTGGGCAAGAGCACCATTGCCAGGCGTCTGGCCTCGGAGTTGGGGCTGGCCTATCTGGATACGGGGGCCATGTTCAGGGCCACGGCCTGGAAACTGGGCGAAGGGTCATGGGACTGGGACGATGCGAGGTTGAGCGAAGCCTTGTCCGGACTGGATTTCGTGCTGGAGGGCAGGGGCGGCGATTCCGTCCTGAGCCTGAACAACAAGCCCATCGGCGACGAGGTCCGCACCGAGCAGGTGGGCATGTGGGGTTCCAACGTGGCCAAACTGCCGGTGGTGCGCGAGTTCCTCAAGCAGGCCCAGCGCAGGGTGGGCGAAAAGACGTCCCTGGTGGCCGAGGGTCGGGACATGGGCACTGTGGTCTTTCCCCACGCCGAACATAAGATTTTTCTGGACGCGGACCTTGAGGAACGGGCCAAACGCCGCTTCAAGCAGCTCAAGGCAATGGGCAAGCCCGCCGACCTGGACCAGTTGACGGAGCAGATCAGGCAGCGCGACCACCAGGACCGCAACCGCAAGGTCGCGCCGCTACGACCGGCTGACGACGCCGAGCTCGTGGATACCACCCATTTGGACGTGGAAGGGGTTTTTGAAAAAATACTGTCGCTGCTGAAATAGAATCGAAAACCACGGCTTAAAAAAATCAAGTCCCCGTGCGCAACACATCGGGGACTTTTTTTATGAAAGGCGACCGCTTGTTCGGGCGGCGGGAAATCAGACGCCCATCTTCACGTAATAGAGCCTGTTGCCCCTTTGCACGCGCATGAGCACGGTGTTTTGCAGCCTGTTCCTGAGATAGGCCCGGGTGTAGTCGTCGGGCTTGTTGATGCGCATGTTGCCCACCTGGATGAGAACGTCGCCCTGTTGCAGACCCAGCCTCTGGGCCGGGCTGCCGGGGCGCACCGAGGCCAGTCCGAGGCCGCGTGCCGATCTGGTCAGGTCCGGCACGATTCCCCAACGCTGTTCGGCCAGGGTCCGGGTGGTGCGTTCATCCAGGGCCTGGGGCTTGAGCTCCACGCTGAACTCCTGACCGGAGCGCAGCAGGTCCAGTTTCAGGGTGTCGTTTTTCGTGTAGTTCCTGATCAGGGAAAGATAGTGGTTCTTGTCCTCGACCATGGCGCCGGAAAGGCTCAGGAGCACGTCGCCGGGTATTATCCCGGCCTGTTCGGCGGGGCTGCCGCGCCAGGTCTCGGTTATGAGCAGGCCGTGCAATTGCTTGAGGTTGAAATAGCTGGCCGTTTGCTGGTCTATGTCCTGGCCGAAAATGCCGATCCAGATGGGCGCCACGTGGCCCGTGTCCAGCAGTTCATCGACTACGCGCTGGGCGCGGTTGATGGGAATGGCGAAACCGATGCCCTCGGCCTTGGCGTGGATGGCCGTGTTCAGCCCGATGAGTTCGCCCAGGATGTTCAGGAGCGGTCCGCCGCTGTTGCCGGGGTTGATGGCCGCGTCGGTCTGGATGAAGTCGGTGAACATTCCGTCCTTGGTCTTGACCGAGCGCTTGAGGGCGGAAACCACGCCCGTGGTCACGGTATGGGTGTAACCGTAGGGGTTGCCGATGGCGATGACCGTCTCTCCGATCCTGATGTCCGAGGAGTCGCCCATGGCGGCCTGGGGCAGGTCGTTGGCCTTTTCCATTTTCAGTATGGCCAGGTCGAAATCGGGGTCCGAGCCGATGAGGTCGGCCACGAACTCCCTCCCGTCGTTGAGGCGCACGGTTATTTCAGTCGCCCCGGCGATGACGTGGGCATTGGTCAGGACAAGGGCCTTGTGTCCGTCGATGATCACGCCCGATCCGAGGCTCTGGGCCGTATACTGGCGTCTGGGCCGCTGGCCGTACATCTGGTCGAAGAACTGGCTGAGCGGAGTGTTGCCGAAGATGTTTCCAAATGGCGACCCGCTGCTCTCCACAACTCGCGAGGTGGTGATGTTCACGACGGCCGGGGAGACCCTTTCCACGGCCTGGACCACCGGGGTGCGGCGTAGGTCTTCATCCTGGCTGAAGGCCTCGGACACGGAAGGGGCGAGAATGGTCGCGAGCAGGGCCGCGACCGGGACAAGACTGTGCAATGCTTGCTTTGCTGTTTTCATGGTGCACCTAAAATAAGTCATGGACACGCATCGTCAAGTGTGGGCGCGCAATGGGAGGGTAAGGGCTATTCGATCTCGATCTTCAGCTTTGACGGGGGCGCGGAGTCGGCCTTGGGAATGATGATGGTCAAAAGGCCGTCCTTGAGGTTGGCCGAAATTTCATTTCTGCCGATCTCCATGGGCACCCGGAATTTGCGGGCGAAGGAGCCGTATGAGCGTTCCATTACCAGATAGGCCTTTTCGTCGCTGTCCGGGCTGAAGGGCCGCTTGCCAAAAACCCAGAGGTCGCTGTTCTTCATCTCTATGGCCACGTCCTTGAGTTCCAGTCCGGGCAGTTCGATGAGGATCGAGTAGCTTTCCCTTGTTTCAACCACATCTGCGGCGGGAACCCAGACGCATCCCTTGTTGTAGCCTGCCGTGGGGCAGACGCCGTAAATGCTTTCATCCAGCAGCCTGTCCATCTGCTCCTTGAATTCGTCCAGGGTGACCCAGGGCATCCAGTTGTTTTTCGCCATATCCTACCTGAATTATTGACGGGGGATTGCCGTCCGGTTCAAATACGTGTAGTTGTTATTCAACTATAGACTGTTGTTATATAATACATACCGGATTACATCTCAACCGTTTCCGGGGGAAACGGCCACTGCGCGGAGACAGCCATGTTCAGCTTCATGATTTCGTTTCTGATTTTTTTGGCTTTGAGCGGGTTGGCCTACGGCCAGATCAAGTGCTCCATGCAAAGAAGAATGAAGTTCATGACCGGCCAACTGTCCGTCCTGGAGAAGGAGCGAAGGAATCTGCAGGAGGAAAGGGACAAGCTGAGCCACGAGAACGACAAGTTGACGGCCGAGGTGGAGGATTTGAAAGCCAGGAACAGCAAGATGTCCTGGCTTCTCCCCAGGATAAGGCCCGGCGGCGGCAGGCTGGAGCTTCTGGACTACATACAGGAACGGGGCTTTGCCGACCGGGAGGAGATAGAAAAGGTCAAGGGATACATCTCGGAAACGCGATCGGAAAAGACTCTGGAGGAGGCCCTGGTTATGCGCGGGGTCATTGATTCCCGGCAGTTGAAGGAGGCAGAGACCGTGGTGAGCTGCTTCAATTCCATGGGCAGGTCCTGATTTAGATTCAAAGAGGTTTTCAAGCGCAAATGTTTTTGGTAGGGGTAGCCATCAGTTGAAATCAACCTTCAGGGAGGCGGGCATGGATTTTTTCTTCTTTTTTCTGGGTCTGGGCATGACCATCAGCGTGCTGCTGTTCATCAAGTGTTCCAGCATGAGTTCCAGCGAATAGCCTGAAGACCGGGACTCCGGTTCAGGCGGCGATTTTCAGCGGCCCGGCTTGTCCGGGCCGTTTTTCATATCAGCTTCCGGGCCTTGATGAAGTCCCGGATCGCACCGGCCACAACGGAATGTCCGTATTCGTTCCAGTGGCCGTCGACATTGAACTCGAAAGGCTTGCGGTTTCGTTCGAAGGCGCGGACGAAAATAGGATGCAGGTCCAGGAAGGGAATGTCCAGGGCGGCCATTGTTTCACCCGTCATTTTGTTCAGGGGCAGCGCACCTTCCGAATAATCGGGCTCCTCTTCAGGCCGGTCGTATATCTGCGGCGAATAGCTGTTGATGGTCACCAGCAGCTTGGAATCGGTCGCCTTTGCCAGTTTCTTGATTCTCTCGAACACATAGCGGGTCACGGCCCGGTCGTTTAGGACGCGGGTTTCCGCCGCGTCCGTCTGGTCCAAAGTCGGTTCGTCGGCCTGCGCCTCCACGCCCAGGGCCATGTCGCGCAGGGCCTGGAACTTGAACTGCTGCCTGCCTCCGAGAAAGCGCCATGTGGCGCAGCTGCGTATGGGGTCGTACCATCGGGATTCCAGGGGTTTGGGCTGTATCTCTCCCTTCACCTGGCCGTCAGCCACCTCCAGCTTCAGAAAGGAACTGGTGTATACGCCCTGCTTGAAATTGTAGGATTCGCCGAAGTCGGTATGCGAGATGTTGACTATGATCAGGTCCGGTTCGTACTGTAGGATTTCCTTGCGCAGCAGCTGCAGGTACTGGGACAACGGCGCGCCGCCGATGGCGAAACGGTAGACCTGGTACTCGCCGGTCCCCAGGGTCTCGAGCTGTTCGGAAAAGCTCATGTCGTGATCCACCTGCAAGGCGTCCACAAGTGAATCCCCGATCACGGCGATGCGCTTCACGCCTTTGGGCTTTTCGATTTCATAGCCGGCGTGGCCCGAATTCCAGCCCTGGGCGTTGACGCTGAACTTGGCGGAGATGGCGTCCTTGATGCGGAAAACGCCTTGCTGGCTGGGTTCATACTTGACCACCTGGTTCTCGAATGCCAGGCGGGGAATGTCCGAGGCCTTGAAAACCAGCCTGAAGACCACCAGTTCGAAAAAAAGCAACAGGATGATCAGGGAGCAGAGCGTCAGGACGCAATTGGCCAGCAGGACGTTTTTTTTGGACTTCATTTAAAACCTCGGATAGAAAATGCAACTGGGCCAACGGCAGGATAATGGGCCGGGCGGATTACGGCAAGCCGGAATTTCGGCCTGAAAAATCAGACGGGCGGAATCAATGAAGATCATTTCCTGGAATGTGAACGGCTACAGGGCGGTCCTCAAGAAGGGCTTCATGGAATGGCTTTCCGGCTGCAGCGGCGACGTGGTCATGCTCCAGGAAACCAAGGTCCATCCCGACCAGATCGGCGAGGATGAACTCTCCCCGCTAGGCCTTGATTCCCATTGGAACTGGTCCAAGGGCAAGAAGGGCTATTCCGGCACGGCCTGTTTTTGCAAGACTCCGCCCCTTTTAGTTTCCTTTGGCCTGCCCGAGGAGAAATACCGGGGAGAGGGCAGGGTCATCCATCTGGAATATGAAAAATTCCATCTCTTCAACATCTATTTCCCCAACGGCCAGATGTCGGATGAGCGGCTGGAATACAAGATGGGTTTTTACGACTCCTTTCTGGAGCACGCCCAGGAATTGCGGAAGCACAAGCCCATCGTGGTGGGCGGGGACTTCAACACCGCGCACAAGGAGATCGACCTCAAGAACCCCAAGGCCAACAGCGACAGGTCGGGCTTCCTGCCCATCGAGCGGGCCTGGATCGACAAGTTCATGGACCACGGCTATCTGGACACCTTTCGCATGTTCGACCCGGAGCCGGGGCGCTACACATGGTGGTCGTACCGCTTCAACGCCCGCAAGAACAACGCGGGGTGGCGCATCGATTATTTCTTCGTGTCGGATGAACTAAAGGATGCGGTCAAGTCGGCCTGGATCGACTCGGATGTCATGGGGTCGGATCATTGCCCGCTTGGAGTGGAGATCGCAGGCAGTTGAAAAACGCCTGATTGCTTCGGTGCCTCAAAAAGCTCCAATCCTCGCGTACCGAAGAGTACGCGTCGGCCTTGACCTTTTTTTCGCGTCTTGCACTCAAATCTTTTGAATCGCCTGTGGGAGAGGTGTTTTCGGTGGTTATTTCTTGTCAAGCCGCCTGAGGGCCTCGTCGTACAGCCCGACCTTGTCCAGAATGGCGGTCAGGGTCTGCATCAACTCCGGGGGCACCACGCTTTCCGGGTCCAGGGCCAGTTCGACCAGCTCCGGGTCCAGGCCGTTTTCCCTGGCGATTTTTTCCAGTTCCTTTTTGAGCTCTTCCATGATTTTTTTCCGACCCATTATTTTTTCTATGGGCCATGATGGACCGGGCCGCTTCTCTCGTCAAGTTTGCAAAAAAAAGAGGGAGCCGCATGGCTCCCTCCGCAAGTCAATGTAAAGGCCTGTCTAGAAATCGTAGCCGAATGATTCAACCACGCGGTCGGTGCGCTCCTTGGAAGCGTCCATGCGTTGGCGCAGATCCTTTTTGTACTGTTCGAGGTCCAGCCTGGTCTTGGCCACTCCGGAGTCCATGGCCGCCTTGGCCACGGCCGGGGCCACCCATTCCAGAACACGCGGGTCCAGGGGCTTGGGGATGATGTAGTCGATGCCGAATTCCAGCTTGCCCACGCCGTAGGCCTTGGCCACCTCGCCGGAGACCGGCTCCTTGGCCAGGGCCGCAAGGGCCTTTGCCGCTGCCAGCTTCATCTCCTCGTTGATCACCGAGGCGCGGCAGTCCAGCGCTCCCCTGAAGATGAAGGGGAAGCCCAGCACGTTGTTGATCTGGTTCGGGAAGTCGGAACGGCCCGTGGCCATGATCACGTCCGGCCTGGCTTCCTTGGCCACGGTGTAGGGAATCTCCGGGTCCGGGTTGGCGCAGGCGAAGATGATGGCGTTCTCGCTCATGGTCTTGACCATGTCCGCGTTGATGACATCCTTGGCGGAAAGCCCCAGGAACATGTCCGCGCCCTTCATGGCTTCGGCCAGCCCGCCGCAGTCCTTGTCCTGGGCGAAGTATTCCTTGTCCGCGTTAAGGGAGCCGCGTCCCTTGTAGATGAGTCCCCTTGAATCGAACATGAAGATGTTTTCGCGCTTCACGCCCATGGATTCGTAGAACCTGGAGCAGGAGATGGCGGCCGCGCCCGCGCCGGAGACCACCAGCTTGATCTCGTCGATCTTTTTGCCGGAGATTTCCAGGGCGTTGAGCAGTCCGCCGCCGGAAATGATGGCCGTGCCGTGCTGGTCGTCGTGAAAGACCGGGATGTTCATTTCCTTTATGAGAGTCTGCTCGATCTCGAAGCATTCCGGGGCCTTGATATCCTCGAGGTTGATGCCGCCGAAGGTCGGTTCCAGCATCTTGCAGAATTCGATGATTTTTTTGGGGTCGGACTGTTCGATATTGATGTCGTAGACATCGATGTCCGCGAAAATCTTGAACAGCACGCCCTTGCCTTCCATGACGGGCTTGCCTGCGGCCGGGCCGATGTTGCCCAGGCCGAGGACTGCGGTGCCGTTGGAGACCACGGCCACGAGGTTGCCCTTGTTGGTGTATTCGTATGCCTTTTCCGGGTCGGCGTGGATGGCCCGGCAGGCGTCGGCCACTCCGGGGGTATAGGCCATGGAAAGGTGTTTTTGCGTGTCGCAGGGCTTGATGGACATGACCTCAAGTTTTCCCCTGCGTTTGTCGGAATGGTACTTGAGCGCTTCTTCCTTGGTGTACAGAGCCATTGATATCTCCTCACGGTGGATTATTTAAAAAGTCATAGGCCCCCCCTTGGTAGAGGGAGGGCTTTGGAACAGTCAAGGGTATTCTGGCCCCAAATGGAGGATAATATCAAAAAAGAGGACAAAGGATTCTTTTTTGCGCCCGTCCATTGTCCGCAGCCCTGTCCGGCCTTTATTGTAAACCCTGGTCGGCACTTGGCGACTATTCTCCGTAGGGCACGGGAAAAACATATTTTTTGCTGGCTAGTCTCAGGGGCCAGACCAGCTCCAGCTTGCCTTCGATCCATTGCACCATGTAGGCGTCGGCCTTGTTTTGGTTGGTTTTCTTTTCGTAGGAGACGAATCTGACCGGGCCGAAAACAGTGAGCATGTCCGTTTCGGCCAGGGCCTGGCGAACGTCTTCCGCTGCGAGGGACTTGGCCCGTTTCAGGGCGTCGGCCATGACGAAGGTCGCGGCATAAGCTTCGGCTCCGTGGTATTCCGTGGACATGTTGTAGCGGGCCGTGAAGTCGTCGAAATACTTTTTGGCTCCGGGATAGGGCAGGGTCTGATACCACAGGGTGGCCGAGAAGACGTGGTTTCCGGCCTTGCCGGTGGCCTCCTGGAATTCGGGAAGGGTGAAGCCCGCTCCGCCGCCGATAAAGGCCCTGGGCTCAAGCCCGATCTCGGCGGAATGCTTCATGAGCAGGGCCGCGTCCAGGGCGTAGGAGACCATGTAGACGATGTCCGGATTCATGGCCTTGACCTGCGAAAGCAGGGGCCTGAAATCCTTCTGGCCGCGTCCGTAGCTTTCCTCGAACACGATTTCGATGCCCAACTCGCTGCACAGGGCCTTGAACTCCTTGGAACTGGACATTCCGAACTGGCTGTTCTCGAAAAGCAGGGCCGCTGTCCCGGGCTTGACCACTTCGGTCAGAAAGCTTTTGATCGCCTTTGGATATTCGCTGGCCGGAGGGTTGAGGCGGAAAACATGGTCCCAGCCCTGTTCAGTGATCTTGTCCTCCGATGCGGTGTTGATCAGGAAGGGAATCTTGTTTTGCTGGGCGACAGAGGCCGCGGCATAGGTCACGGAACTGGAATATCCGCCTCCGATCATGACCACCTTGTCCTTGGCGATCAGTTCCTCCACTGCCGAGCGGCCCGCGTCGGCGCTGCCCATGGTGTCCTCGAACAGGAATTCCAAGGGCCGGCCGTGGATGCCCCCCCTGTCGTTTATTTCTTCGAGGGCCATGTCGAAGGAACGCTTTTCGATCTCGCCGAATTCGGACAGAGTGCCGGTCAGGGGAAGGATTATTCCGACCTTGACCGGGCCGGTGTCAACTGCGGCTTCCTTTTTTTGGGCAGTTTTTTGTCCGGATTCCGAAGAGCAGCCGGAAACAAGGATCAGCCCAAGGACCAGAATGAAGGCGAACCTGAAGGCGGTTGGATGAGTAGTCATGATTTCTCCCGCTGCAAAGGTGTATTAAGGATGAAAGGCGGCACAGTCCTGCGGTTTTCATCCGGCCGCAATTTGACATCGGCATAGACCTTCTTCCATATCTATGAAAAAAAAACAATTGGCCGACTTGTTTTCCTTGGTTTGCATGGAAGATAAAGACCGACCGGTCCGGCTCGAACGAAGATCAGGAGGAAGAGTGCTCGAAAATCTGTCCGTGGTCCTTTTCAAACCCAAGTACCCCGAGAACGTAGGCTCGGCGGCCAGGGCCTGCCTGAATATGGGCTGCGGGAATCTTGTCCTTGTGGCGCCCAGGAATTTCGACATGGAAAAGGCCCTGCCCCTGGCCACGGTCCATGCCAAACCCATACTTGAATCCGCAGTCCTGGTGGAGGACCTGCCCACGGCGCTGGCCGGGTTTTCGGCGGCCTACGGGGCCACGGCCAGGACCGGAGGCTGGCGAAAGGGCATAATGAACCCAACCACTGCGGCAGGGGTGGTCAACGAGAAGCTCGCCTCCGGCGGCAGGGTGGCCCTGGTATTCGGCCCGGAGGACAGGGGGTTGACCAATGAGGAGACCCAGATTTGTTCGGGTCTGGTGACCATCCCCACCAGCAGGTGCGGCACGTCCCTGAATTTGGCCCAGGCCGTGCTCATAATGGTCTACGAGTGCTTCAAGCTGTCCCTGGAAACGCCCTTCAAGCCCGGAGGTCCTCCGGACGAGCGTCGGGCCACCCACGAGGAGTGGGAGGTGTTGTTCGAGAACATCCAGGAAACATTGTTGGCTGTCGATTATCTCAAGCAGGACAATCCGGACTACTGGATGCTGCCTACCCGCCGTTTCTTGTCCAAGTTCGATCTCAAAAGGAACGAGTTCAATCTGCTCATGGGCATCTGCAGGCAGGTCAAATGGGCCTCAAAGCGTTAGCAGACTTGCTTTTGCCTGATATTGAATGCATTATGACAACAATTTTGTAATAATTGTTGCATAGAGGATTCTTATAAGTATTTGATGAACAGAAAGCGTTTCCTTTTCAACCTGTCGGTTCTTGCCTTTCTTTTTCTGGCGGCCTTTGTCGGTCCGGAATCTGTCGGCAGTGCCTTGGCCGGGGAAGGAGGAGAGATAGTCGTGGGCATGTCCGCGCCCTTCTCCGGTGCAAATCGCGGGCTGGGAATCGAGTATTACAGGGGCATAATGGCCTATCTCGAGCATGTGAACGCCAACGGCGGCGTCTCCGGCTGGAAGATAAGCGTCAAGCTATACGACGACGGATACAATCCCATTCCCTGCGTCCAGAACACCATCGACATGGTTGACAGCGACCGCGTGTTTTCCCTTTTTTCCTACATCGGCACGCCGACCGTGACCAGAATCCTGCCCCTGCTCAAGAAATACGAGAGCAAGAACGTCTATCTGCTTTTTCCCCTCACCGGGGCTCAACCCCACAGACAGCCGCCCTACGAACGCTACGTGTACAACCTGCGGGCCTCCTATTTCGAGGAGACCGCAGGCCTGGTGGACAATTTCGTGGCCGTGGGCAGGAAACGGATTGCCGTCTTCTATCAGGCCGACGCCTACGGGCGCAGCTGCTGGGACGGCGTGCGAAGGGCCTTGGGGCGGCACGGCCTGGACCTCGTGGGCGAGGCGGCCTATGTCCGGGGCGCCAACTTTTCCCAGGATTTCACCGTGGAGGCGAAGATAATCCGCGATTCCCAGCCCGACGCGGTGATCGTCATCGGCACCTACGCCTCATCGGCCGCATTCATCAGGGACTCCCGCAATCTGGGACTCAATGTGCCCATAGCCGGGGTTTCCTTCGGCGACAGCGACAACCTGCTGACCCTTCTGATGGGCGAGGGGGCCAGGGTCGGCAAGGACTACACGAAACAGCTGATCAATTCCCAGGTGGTTCCGAGCTATGAGGATCTTTCCCTGCCTGCCGTCAACAAGTACAGAAGCTTCATGGATTCCAGCCATGCGAGCCTGCCCCCCGACGGTCTGATGAAGGAGGAATACTGGCCCCACCGCTACAGCTTCGTCAGTTTCGAGGGGTTCCTGAACGCCGTGATGCTTTGCGAGGTGATCAGGCGCATGGCCGACGATCCCAGGCCGGAACGCATTCCCGAAGCCATAGAGAGCATCAAGGATTTCGACATTGGAGTCGGCGTGGACGTGACCTTCGGACCCAACAGGCACCAGGGGCTGGACAGGGTCTACTTCACGACCGTGGTCGACGGGCGTTTCGTACCCGTGGGGAACTGGTCCAGGTTGTCCAAATGAAGACCTCCAAGCTGTTCAGAAAGCCCTTGATCTTCATGGTCGTGGTCTTCGGGGCCATAGCCACGCTTTCGTCCATCATTTTCGGGCAGTTGCTGGACCGGCACATGACCCAGGAATATGAGAGCAAGGCCATAGCCCTGGCCAGAAGCGTCGCCGATTCGGACCTGGAGACAATTCTCAACCGCGACGCGGCGGCGGTCCAGTCCAGGATAGACCAATACCTCGAAATCCAGGGAGTCTCCTATGTGGCTGTGGCCGATGAAAGAGGGGACATCATCGCCCACACCTTCACCCCGGTCATACCGGACTCCATCAAGAGGATCGTGGCCGACATGGGCCAGGCCAGGGTTTCCGGCGGCGGGAACTACATCAGCAAGGTCACCTTCGGAAACGGCAACTTTTACATCCACGTGGTTCAGCCCATACTCAACGGCGTGGCCGGATTCGTGCATATCGGCATGGATCGGAACATTATCAAGGAGTATATCCGGGCGGCCATCATCAAGCAGCAGATTCTGACCCTGGTCATTTTTCTTTCCTGCGTGATATTGGCCTACTTTTTCATCAACAATATTTCCAAGCCCCTGCTCCGGCTGGCCGAGTATGCGAAAAAGGTGGCCTCGCACGATTTCAGCGCCGAGATCGACGTGGAATCCGAGGACGAAATAGGCGTGCTGGCCGGTTCCATGCGCTCCATGTCCAAGGATATTTCCGAACTGATCACCGGCCTGGAAGCCAAGGTGGAGATTGCGACCCAGGAACTGCGCACGGCCCACGACGACCTGGAGCTCAAGGTCCGGGACCGCACCAGCGAACTGACCAGGGCCAACACCCAGCTCAAGATCGAGATCGCGGAGAGGAAGGTCATCGGCGAAGCCTTGCGGCGCACCGAAGTGAAGTACAGGTCGATTTTCGAGAACGCCATAGAGGGCATCTACCAGTCCACCTTCGAAGGGCAATTCCTGAGCGCCAACCCTTCCCTGGCCAGGATTTTCGGTTACGACGATGCTGATGAACTGATCGTCATGCAGTCGGATATCGCCATGAACCTGTATGTGGAACAGGACAGGCGGGCCGAATTCATAAGGCTGCTGAATGAGAACGGCGAAGTGACCAATTTCGAGTCCCAGGTCAGGCGCCGTTCCGGGAACATCATCTGGATATCCGAGAACGCCAGGGTGGTTAAGGACAACAGGGGGGATTTCCTGTACATTGAGGGCTCGGTGGAAGACGTGACCATGCGCAAGAAGGCCGAGGACCAGCTCATGCACCAGGCCTTTCACGACGAGTTGACCCTTCTGCCCAACCGTTCCCTGTTCCTGGACCACCTGAACTTGGCCCTGGAGCGTTCCAAGCGGCGCACCGACTATCTTTTTTCCGTCCTCTATCTCGACTTGGACAGGTTCAAGATCATCAACGACAGCCTGGGCCACGACATCGGCGACGATCTGCTCAAGGCTGTGGCCGGAGTGCTGGTCAAGTGCGCACGGACAATGGACACCGTGGCCCGGTTCGGCGGCGACGAGTTCGCGGTTCTCCTGGAGGAAATCGCCGCGCCGCGCGACGCCATCAAGATAGCCAAGCGCATCCTGGCCGAGATATCCCAACCCTTCAGCCTTCAGGGACACGAAGTCTTCACTTCGGCCAGCATCGGCATCGTCCTGAACACGACGGAATACGACCGTCCGGAAGCCCTGCTCCGGGACGCTGACACTGCCATGTACAGGGCCAAGGAACTTGGCAAGTCCAGGTTCAAGGTCTTCAATCAGAAGATGCACGAGCAGGCCATGCTGCTCATGGAGCTTGAGACCGACCTGCGGCGGGCCGTGGACACCGAGGACTTCTTTGTTGTCTATCAACCGATCATTTCCCTGGTGCACAAGCGGGTGACCGGCTTCGAGGCCCTTATTAGGTGGAATCACCCAACCCAGGGAGTGATTGCCCCGGATTGCTTCATCCCCCTGGCCGAGGACACGGGACTGATCTATCCGCTGGACTACGGGATGCTGACGCGGGTGACGGACATGATCTGCAAGTGGCGGGACACCGGGCTTGAACGCTATTTTTGCGGCAACGGAGGACTGACGGTCAACCTGAACATCTCCGGCAAGCACTTTACCCACCCGTCACTCATCAACCACGTGGACAGGATTCTGCGCGACACCGGGCTTGATCCCGGGACCCTGAACCTGGAAATCACCGAGAGCGCCCTCATTGAGCACGCCAACATGGCCGAGGACATGCTGGGCAAGATCAAGGCCCTGGGTCTCGGCCTGTGCATCGACGACTTCGGTACTGGCTATTCCTCCCTTTCCTATCTGCAGCGCTTCCCATTGGACACCATCAAGATCGACCGCAGCTTCATCGCCAACATGATCAGGGAACAGGACACCCTGTCCATTGTCAGAACCATCGTCAATCTCGGGCTCAATCTTGGGCTCAAGGTGGTGGCCGAGGGAGTGGAGACCCGTGAACAGCTGGATCTTCTGGTGGAGGCGGGCTGCGGGTACGTCCAGGGCTATTATTTCTTCAAGCCCATGGTGGCGGAGAAGGCAGAGGAGATGCTGCGTTCCGGAGAATTCGACAAGACTCTGGGCAGAATATCCATCTGAATATGGGGAGGCGACAACCGCAATGGAATGAGCGTTAATGCTTGACACGTTGCGGTCGCCTTGTTTCGGTGCTATTGAGTCCGACCCGTGCAAATGGGTTCTCAATTCGTTGAAATGTGTATACTGTAAGGGCGTAGACGTAACTTTGCCCAGCAAGGAAAAAATGGACGAATCATGCCTGACAAGATACTCGAAAATATTGATCCCGATAAGATAAACGGTGTTTTTTCAACGGAAAAAATGGCCAAGATCGGTTCCGGCACCACTGCCAAGCGAACCAGGCAGACGGTTTACTATTTTGTCTCGGAAAACGATGACGGAACGGTTTCCCTCCAGGGGTTGAGTCCGGAGGACATCCCTTCGGGACCGAAGGTGGAGATGACCAGGGAGGAGTTGCTGGCCGATTACATGCCGGAGCCGGAGTTTTTCCAGAAGAGGGTGGTGCCCAAGATCAAGGATTTGAAAAAGAGTCTGGCCAGGGGCGACAAGTACCGCAAGCGCGGAGAGTCCTTCACCGCCGAGTTCGAGTACAACAAGGCCCTTGAGCTTGACGAAAGCAACGTCAGGGCCAATTTCGGAATAGGGCTCTGTTTCATCGAGCGCGGAGAAAAGGAAAGGGCCAACGAAGTCTTCAAGAAGGTCGTGGCCATCGACGCGGCCTTCGGCAACGAACACAAGCATCTGTTCAACGAGTTCGGCATCCAACTGCGCAAGAACAAGATGTACGACCAGGCTTTGCAGTATTATGGACGCGCCCTGGAACTGGTTCAGAACGACGAGAACATTCATTACAACTTGGCCCGGGCTCACTATGAAAAGGGCGACAAGGTTGAGACCGTGTCGCATCTGACCAGGTGCCTGGACATGAATCCCGAGCACAAGGAAGCCAAGGATTTTCTTGAGTTCCTGAAGAAAAAGAAGCTCGTCTGACCCGGCTGAATTCAACTCGCGAGGCCTGATGAACGCCGTTGGAAGCTGTATCATCGCCGGAACCCACAGCGGATGCGGAAAGACTTCCGTGGCCCTTGGTCTGATGGCCGCCTTCGCCCGCAGGGGCAAGACCGTTCAACCCTTCAAGGCCGGACCCGATTTCATAGACCCCGGACATCACGCCCGGGCATCGGGCCGGGAAAGCCACAACCTGGACAGCTGGATGCTGTCCGCCGAAACCGTGCGCGAGATATTCGCCCGCCAGCTGCGCGGAGCCGATTTGGCCATTGTGGAGGGCGTCATGGGTCTGTTCGACGGTTTTTCCGCCCTTGACGAGCATGGTTCCACCGCGCAGCTGGCAAAGACGCTGAATCTGCCCGTGGTGCTTGTGGTGGACGCCCGTTCAATGGCCCGTTCCGCAGCGGCCCTGGTCTCGGGCTTCGCGGGTTTCGATCCCGACCTGAATCTGGCCGGGGTGATATTCAACAGGGTGGGAAGCGATTCCCATGCCCGACTTTTGCGCGAGGCCATGACCCTGGTGCCGGGCATGAAAGTGCTGGGCTGCCTGCCGCGGCGCGAGAATCTGTTCATCCCCTCCAGGCACCTCGGCCTTGTGACCGCGTCCGAAGGCGGTCCGGAAGTCTACGGGCTGCTGGCCGACTGGGTGGAGCAAAGCCTGGACCTGGACCTGCTCCTGGAATCCCTGCCGAGGATCGTCACGCAGCGGGTCGATACTGGGTCCGACATTGAGCCCGACACTGAGCCCGACACTGAGTCGCAGGTGCGCATCGGAGTGGCCAGGGACGAGGCCTTTTGCTTTTACTATCAGGAGAACCTGCGCCTGCTGCGCCGGGCCGGAGCCGAGCTGGTGGAGTTCTCGCCCCTCAGGGACAGGCATTTGCCGCCGGACCTGGACGGACTGTATTTGGGCGGGGGCTATCCGGAACTGCATCTCTTCGACCTGGCCCAGAACACGGGGCTGAAAAAGGAGATAAAGGCCTTTTCCCAGGCCGGGCATCCGATATACGCCGAGTGCGGCGGGTTCATGTATCTTCTGGATTCGGTCAAGGGACCACACGGCAGGCGGTTCAACATGGTCGGCATCTTTTCGGGCCGGGCGGCCATGAGCGACAGCCGCGCCGCCCTGGGCTACCGGGAGGTCGAGCTCAAGGCCCCGTGTCCGCTGGGACCGGTCGGGACAGTCGCCCGGGGGCACGAGTTTCACTATTCCCATCTGGAGGGAAACCTGGAAAACGTGGCGGCGGTCTACGCTGCCCGCGGCAGGCAGGAAAGCACCCTGGACCCGGAAGGGCATATGGTCCGCAATACTTTGGGATCATACATACACCTGCATTTCGCAAGCAACCCGGAACTGGCCCGCAATTTCGTTCAGGCCTGCGGGGAGGGGGGAAAATGACCGCGCGCTTACCCCTGATCATGATGGCCCTTTGCGCCGCGGTCTTTGCCGCCGGAAGCATGGGCATGAGCCTCAAGGCCGAGCCGTTCTATTCCTGGTACTATTGTTTTGCCTGGTGGCCCTATATTGTCATGGCCGAATCCGTCCTGGCCCTGCGCGGGGAGGAATCCGTCCTTTACGACCGGCCGGCCCGGTTTTTCGCGCTGTTGCCCCTTTCCCTGGCCGTCTGGCTGATTTTCGAGGCCTTCAACTTCCGCCTCGGCAACTGGAGCTACGTCAACCTGCCTGCGGATCGGGCCTTGCGCTGGGGCGGTTACGCCCTGTCCTTCGCCTCGGTCATCCCCGGCCTGCTGGTCACGCGGCGGCTTGTCCGGGCGTTGGGCCTGTTTTGCAATCGGCGCGTCCGCCGGCTGAACAGGGCGGCAAGGCTTCGCCCCTATCTGATTTTTGTCGGGATCGCCTGTCTGATCCTGCCCCTGATCCTGCCCTTGTACTTCTTCCCCCTGGTCTGGGTCGGGTTCATCCTGATCCTCGACCCGCTGCTGCACCGGGCCGGAGAGGACTCCCTGCTCGGAGACCTGGAAAAAGGCGATTTGAGCCGCATTCTCCAAGTGGCCCTTGCCGGGCTGGTCTGCGGCCTGCTCTGGGAGATGTGGAATTTTCGGGCCGGCGGCAAGTGGGTCTATTCCGTGCCCTTTGTCGGCGGAATCAAGATTTTTGAGATGCCCGTGCTGGGATTTTTGGGCTTTCCGCCCTTTGCCCTGGAATGCTTTGTCCTGACCAAGACCTTTTTCGCCTTGAAAAGACGGGCCTGGAAAAGGGGTTTTGCCATGCGGACCATGTTTGTCGCCGCTTCCCTGGCCGTCTTGCTGCTCATCTGCCTCTGGGTCATGCCGGGAATGGACACCAATACGGTTTTGACCTTGGTCAGGTAGGGGCAGGTCCCGAATTCGACGGGCCTATTTGCGGGTCAGGCGCACTTCCTTGCGTTCGCCGAGAACCAGCACGCTTTCAGTCTCCGACACTTCACGGATCAGGTGTTTTTCCCCGGCCTGGAATTTATACTCGCGCGGGTAAAGATAGATTTCAAAATAGTTCCTTCCGAGGTACACGGCCAATTTCTTCTCCTCGTCAAGGTTCAGCAGCTTGAGCTTCAGAACCCTGCCGTTCATTTCCAGCGTCTTTTTCTCGCCGGAGAGGTTCATCTTCACTTCCAGCTTGGGATGGTCCGGACTGACGAATGTCCCGGAAAGCTCTTCCTCCGGAGTCGAAGTGCATGACATAAAAGCGAAGATGACCAGTACGGCCAGCATTGCGGACAAGGGTTTCATGGCCTGCTCCTTTTTTTGCGAACATAGCCCAAACGGGAGGACGTTACAACGGACCCGGCGGACAAAGGCCCCGCTCGAGAACGAGACAGGCGGCTGAAAATCGAATATCATGGGCATCGCAATGGACCATCAGCCCTGGATAATGCACCTGGACATGGACGCGTTCTATGCCTCGGTGGAGCAGCTGGACAACCCGGAGTTGCGCGGCAGGCCCGTGGCCGTGGGCGGCAGCAGCGACCGCAGCGTGGTCTCGGCGGCCTCCTACGAAATCCGCAAATATGGAGTTCGTTCGGCCATGTCCGTGGTCAAGGCCCGCAAGCTCTGCCCCCAGGCCATATTCGTGCCCGTGCGCATGTCCCGCTACAAGGAGGTCTCCGGGCGGGTCATGGACGTGCTGCATGAGTTTTCGCCCCTGGTGGAGCAGGCCTCGGTGGACGAGGCCTATCTGGACATCACCGGCACGGAAAGGCTTTTCGGCCAGCCCGAGGAAATCGGCAGGGCCGTCAAGGGCCGCGTCAAGGAGTCCACGGGCCTGAACTGTTCGGTGGGCATCGCCCCGGTGCGCTTTTTGGCCAAGATCGCCTCGGACCTGGAAAAACCGGACGGGCTGACCGTGATTCGCCCCCACCAGGTGAAGACGTTCATGGCCCGGCTGCCCGTGGGCAAGATTCCGGGCGTGGGCGCCAAGACCCTGGAAGCGCTCAGGGCCTTCGGCGTGGAAAATGCCGCGGACATGCTCAGGTATCCGGAGACCTTCTGGTCCTCTCATCTCGGAAAGGCCGGACCATCGCTTTACGCCAAGGCCCAGGGCCTTGACCCCGCCGGGGTGACGGTGCGATCCGAGGTCAAGTCCTGCAGCGCGGAAAACACTTTCGACAGGGACACGTCGGACAGGTATGTTTTGGAAAAATGGCTCCTGGCCCAGTCCGAGCGGGTGGGCGCGGACCTTCGGCGCAAGGGGCTGATGGGCAGGACCGTAACCCTGAAGGTCAAGTTCTCGGATTTCAGGCAGATAACCAGGAGCAGAACCCTGGACTCGCCGGTGTCCGACACCTCGACCATCCACGCCACGGCGGTGGAGCTTCTGTCCGGCGTCAAGCTGGTGAGAAAGGTCCGGCTCATCGGCGTGGGCCTGTCCAACTTCGGCCCTGGCGAAAAACAATTGTCGCTGCTGGGCGGGGTCGAAGCGGGCGGCAGCGGAAAGCTGGACAAGGCTGTCGATCTGGTGCGAAACAGGTTCGGTGCGGAGGCGGTCAGGCGCGGCGGCCTCATGGAACAGCGCAACGGAAAAAAGTGAAAAAGGCAAAGGAGGAACGGATGTTGCTAAAGGAAAAGGAAGCCAAGTTCAAATACTGTCCGTTTTTGAAGACGCATGACGACAAATTGAAATTCTGCCAAGTCTCGGCCTGCATGATGTGGCGCTGGGCAGAGGAAGGCAGGACCGGCGAGGACGCTCTGGGCAGGTGCGGTCTGGCCGGGAAAACGGCGGGCGGCAAATAGCCCGCGGACCGCGTGGGTCCCGAAATGGGTATATATGGCCAAATCCTTTGCTTTCAAACTGGAAAAGGTTCTGGAATACAGGCGTCAGCTTGAGGACCAGGCCAGGCAGGCGTTGGCCTCGGCCCAGGCCCGGCATGACGCCCAGCGGAAAAGGGTCGTTGATCTGGAAACCCATCTGGCCGAGCATGTGGCAAAAGGGTATACCCGGAAGAATACCTCTGCGGGCGACATCTGGCTCTGGCGCAACTACAAGGAAGCCCTGGAGCAGGACCTTGTGGAGGAGAAGGCGACCCTGGGAACGTTGGCCCTTAAATTGCAAAAATGCCGCAGGGATGCGATAGCCCGTTCCAGGGATCGCAAATTGCTTGAAAAACTTCGGGAAAAGCAGGCCAAGAGATACCATGAAGAACAAAGCCGCGACGAGCAAAAAGAATATGACGAGCTGGCAACGATTAGCTACCAATGTGAAGATATCTAGGATTTTTTCCAGCCTGCTGGTCCTGGCCCTGCTCAAGCTGGTGGTGCTGGGCGCATTGGGCGTGGATTCCGTCACGAGCAAGATCGTCAACACTGTTGTTCCCGGAGAGATTGTCGCCGAGGCCCAGGCGGCCGACGGAGATCAGCCCGCCGCCGATGCTGCGGTCCCTGAAGACGCGGCCAAGGCGGAACAGGGCGCTGAGGCGGCCAAGGAAGGCGATCAACAGGCGGAAGACGGCCCGCCTCCCGAAGGCGTGGACCCGGTGGACTGGAAGGCCCTGAAGAAGAAGGAACGGGAACTGGCCGACAAGGAGCGCAGGCTCCAGGCCCTTGAAGCCAGTCTGGACAACAAGCTGGCCGAGCTGAACGCCCTGGAAAAGAACATCAAGAAGATGCTGGACGAGGCCACTCTGGTCAAGAACAAGAAGGTCAAGCATCTGGTGGACGTATATTCCAACATGAAGGCCAAGCAGGCCGCAGCGGTGCTCTCCACTCTTGAAGAGCCCCTGGCCGTCAAAATACTGTCAGGCATGCGCGGCAGGCAGGCCGGTGAAATCCTGACCTTCGTGGAGGCCAACAAGGCCGCAAGGCTGTCCGAGGCCTTGACGCGGCTCCAGATTCCCCTTGAAGAAGCGCAATAGCATCCTGGAGGGGCGGTGATCAGGCTCAGGGCGACGGTTGCCTACGACGGCACGGATTTTTGCGGCTGGCAGATTCAAGACGGCCAGCGCACGGTGCAGGGCGAGTTCGAGGCCGCCGTTTCCAGGATAATGGACGCGCCAATCAGGGTTCACGGCTCCGGACGCACGGACAGCGGCGTCCACGCAATGGGCCAGACCGCGCATTTCGACATACCCGGCGAACGAAAGGACGTGCCCTGGCGCAGGGCCTTGAACGCCATCCTGCCCCGCGACGTGTCGGTCCTCGATATCCGCGAGGCCGCGCCCGATTTCCATTCCCGGTTTTCCGCACTTTCCAAGACCTATTCCTACACTCTCTGGCTGGAGCGCGAATTCATCCACCCCCGGCGCAGGTTCTTTGTCTGGGATTGCGGTCCGCTGGACCTTGCGGCAATGGACCGGGCGGCGCAGGAGTTCATGGGCAGCCACGATTTCAAGTCCTTTCAGAATGCGGGTACCCCGGTAAGGGACACGGTGCGCACCATTCTGGATTTTTCCAGAAGTTCGGCAAGCGGTCCTGAAGTCGTCTGGACGGTGCGGGCCGACGGTTTCCTCAAGCAGATGGTCCGCAACATGGTGGGCTGTCTGGTGGAGGCGGGACGAGGTAAAGTTTCCCCGGAATCGGTCCGATCAATATTGGACGAAAGGGACAGGAGCGCGGCCCCGGCCACGGCCCCGGCGCGGGGCCTGTGCCTGGAGCGCGTCCATTACGGGGAGACGGATTTTGAGCGCAGCGGAGTGGAATTCTGACTCGGTGGGCAGCGCCGGGACTGTAAGCAGCCTTTCCGAATTCCTGCAAAGGATCGGAAACGGCGGGGCTCTTTCGCGCGCCGGCTGGCGGGAGCGCTTTGAAGACGCACGGCTCAAGCTCAACCTGCCCCGCGTTGAATCCGGGCTGGCCGGAGAACTTGAGCGCAAGCTGGAAAGGTTCGGCAAGGCTCTCAAGGCCTTTGAATGGCCCAACACGGATTCCCTTTTCGCTAATTCCCGCCTGACAGTGAAGGACTCCGGCCTTGAGGGCCGGTTGGGCGCTTTCCTTCCCGAACAGGACTCGGCAACAAGCTATTACAAGCGTTTTTCACGCGGATTCGACAAGAACGCGGCCACCAGCCTGGAGGCCGGGGAATACGAGTTCACCATGAGCCACGGCGGAGAGAGCGAGACCCTCAGCGTGGACGTGGAGTCCGGCTGGACCAATGGCGATCTCCTGTCGGCCGTTGCCGAGGCGGTCAACAACAGCACGCAGCACGTGCAGGCCGAGGTGGTGGAGCAGTACAGCCCCGGGCTTCGCGTACCCGGACTGCTGGCCACGGGCCAGGCCCTGACCCTGGCCGTGAACGGAGCCTACGCCGACCAGGACCTGACACTCCGCAACAAGACCGGCCATCTGCTCACGGAACTTGACCTCAAGACCGTCAATGATCCCGTTGGTCAGGCCGAAACCGCGCGTTACGATCTCCTGGGCACGCGGACGGCAAAGCCCACTTCGTTTCATTCAAAAAGTTTCGATCCAAACGAGATCGCGTCCATCGGCGCAGGAACCTATGATTTCTCATATGTCATGGGTTCCGAGAGCGGCGGCGTCGAGTTGGCGGTGGAGAGCGGCGACACCTGGAAGGACGTGCTGAGGAAATTCGGAAACGCCCTGGAGTCCACGGCCTACTCGACCATGTCCGCACGTCTGGTCAAGGCGGACCGGCCTTCCGATCTGGTCGGCGACAGCGAGTACATGCTGATGGAGGGGACGGCCCTGGAAATAACCGCGCTGACGCCCAAGGTGGGGGAACGGCTTTCCATTTCCGGCGACGATTCCGATGCCCGGGCGGTGCTGGAAACTCTGGGGCTGAACGGCACGGCCCAGCCGGGGAGCGACGCCCAGATGAGAATCAATGGCCGGGAAGAGATCCGGGCGCCGGGCGTATTCACACAGGACGACGGCAGGCTGCTTCTTGATCTCCAGGACAGCTTCGGCGAAACCCTGCCCCTGACCGTTACCGAGCCCCTGGGCGTCATGGAGGAACGCATGGCCGACATCGTGGCCTCATACAACGGACTCAGGGATTTCATCCTGAGGAACGAAGACCATTTTCAGGAGGGGCTGGCCGAGGGCCTTGATTCCCCCCTGGGCGCGCGCGAGACCGGTCTGGGCTGGCTGGGACTGCGCAGGACCGGGGAAAAGAAGCTGCTCTGGTTCGAGCATGACGATTTTTATACGGCGCTGGGCCGGGAACCGGACAGGGCGCGGACCCTGCTGGCCTCGGACAACGGACTTTTCGCGGACTGGATGAAAGAAACAGAGAGTTTGCTGGAAAAGGGAACCGGAAGCTTGATATCCGAACCTGGGTCCTCTTTGGACAACCTTGTGGGAGCGCCATCGCCCATGAGGGAGTTTGATCTGGAAAAGATGAACAAACTTCTTGATTTATATGAAACGAAAACGCCCGATTATTCGGCCCCCGTCATTGGCGGCGGCGGGATTGTGGACAAAAAAGGCTAGGGGAAAACCATATTTTTGTCGAAAAATAATCGTTTTTTCTTGCTGATTCCATTTTCATGGTTTATCGGCTTGATATGTAAGATGTTTGTGTGGGCAGCCGGGCGGGCGAAACGCTTTCGCCCTGATGGCGGCTCCAAGGGTTCAGCGGTTTTATTAGGAGTTTCGGAGAGATGAAGTCCATTTATGTTGGGAACTTGCCCTTCAGCGCATCTGAAGAGGATGTCCGGGAACTATTCGCCGTTTACGGCGAAGTGCAGGAAGTCAAATTTATCATGGACCGGGAAACCGGCAGATTCCGCGGCTTCGGATTTGTCCGCATGGAAGACCAGGAGGCTCAGGCCGCCATTGAGGCCCTTGACGGGAACGACTTCGGAGGTCGGACCCTGAGGGTTAACGAGGCCAGGGAACGCGCGCCCCGTCCTCCCCGGCAGTTTTAACCAGCTTCCGACGACGATTTGTCTTAACGGCCCTGGTTCGTCCCGAATCGGGGCCGGGGGTCCAGACTGCGCTTAAAGACTGCCTACCTTAATCTCCTTTTCAGTGTTGTCCCACCAGAACTGGCAACGGTCCAGCGGCGTCTTGATGATCATGGTCTTGCCCGCCATCTTGACCATTGAGCCGGAGTGTATCCTGCGCCGGACCTTGATCTTGATCTTGGACAGCTTCCTGTAGCATTCCTTTCCGGCTTCTATGATTTCCTGGCCGATCATCTCGTGTCGGGCCAGCATGGCGATGCGTTTTTTGAGCATCTCGGCCACTTCCTTGCGCTTTTCCGGCGGAGTCTGCATGAGTATGGTCCGCGGCGGCTTGTTGCCCAGAATTTTGTCAATCTCCTTGATTTCGTCCTTGAGTTTGGCGCGTTCTTCCAAAAGCGCCTTGTTCTGGGCCTGCTGCACGGCGATGGCCACAACCGTCTTCACCCCCAGCTCCGAGCCGACCTCATTGACCTCAATGCCCTGGGAAGCCAGAACGATTCCGCCCTGGATGATGCCGTTGCCTCTGACGGCAATGAATTTGCCGTGGGTTTGTATCTTGCAGTTGGTCACGTTGTTGGAAATGGTCACGTTGCCCTTGCAAAGAATGTTGGCGTTGGTGGCGAATTGGGCGGTGATCTCGCCTCCGGCCTTGATCAGTCCGCCTTCGGGCATGAGGATGCCGCCGCCCACAGCCACATTTCCGCCGGCCGTGATCTTGGCGCTCTCCACAACGTCGTCCACTGTGACGTGCTTGGGTATGAGCACAGTGAACCCGGACTGCACACTGCCCCGGACCTTGAGGGAACCCTTTTTCGTCTTGACGTTGCCGGTGGCCAGGCTGATGTCGCCGGGTATGACCAGACATTCTGTGACCGAGACGATGTTTTTGGCCACCACCACGAGCCCGTCCTCAAGGGCCTCGAACAGGGTGCCGTCCTCCATCTCGCGCACGTTTTCGCCCGGAACCAGAAAAAGGCTCTTGCCCTCGCTGGCCGGGATGGTCTTGTTGTACACGTCGATTCCGCCGACGCCCCTTGTGGGCGGGTGGACCTTGACGATGGGCGTTCCCGCCTTGGTCAGGGGATAGACGCCCCTGTCCTTGTAGTCGATGCTGCCGTCTTCCTTTTTCGCGCCCACGGCGTCGCGTTGCTGGACCATGTATTCCAGCCAGCCGTCCTCGCCCTTGACCGGTTCGCGGCCCTTGACAAGGGTCACTCCGGCCTGGAGCAGATTCGACTCCCGGGCCAGGGCCAGAGCCCTTTTCACCCCGTGTTCAAGGATGTGCAGCTCTATGCCCATGTCCTCAAGGACCTTGGCAAGCCGCTCCGTGGTGATCTCCCTGCCCTTGTTGTCCCTGTGGTGGACGCTGCCCGTGACCCTGATTTCGTCCTTTGAAATGTGCAGAAGGGGCTCGACCTTGACCACGCCCTTGTTGATTTCGGCCAAGCCGAAAACCTCGGAGATGAACGCGCTCTGGTAGTCGTCGTAAAGACAGGCTCCGGCGGCCTCGAACTTGAAGTCCTTGGGCTTGTGTTTTTTCTGCGGCTCCAGGGTCCTGCCATCGATGGTCTCTCCGGCCTTGGCCGTTTGCGGCGGGATCAGGGTGGCCACGATGCTGCCTGGAAAAACGGGATAGGAAAGGTCGCCCCTGGGGTTCAGGGCGCCGTCCCTGGGTTCCCGGGCGGGTCGTCCGCGCACCAGGACGATGCCCCGGACGCTGTCTCCGGTGGCGGCGGCCATGAGCAGTTCGTCCACGGCCTTGGGGTCGGGGGGCAGGGAAATGTTGGCGCTCAAAAGGAGTTCGCTTACGAGCTCTTCGCTCAGGAAGCGACCCTGGCCCTTGGGCGGAGTGTAGCTCTTGACGCCCAGCTCCATGCCGTCCTGGGACATGGAGAATTGCAGGCGGGCGTCCGCCGAGGCTTCCTGATTTCCGGCAGCGCCGGAGCTTCCGATTTCCGGGCTGTTGTCCTGTTCGTTTCCCATGCGCCGTCCAGACTGTGACAATGGCAAGAAAAAGGCTACTACCTGCCCACAACATTAACCTTAGATAAGATCGACAACGATCGCAAGCTGTTGACGGTTTGTCCTGCGTGAGAGTGAAGGTAAATCAGCAAAGCCGCCAGTATAATTCCTCCATTTCGCCAAGCAGTTCGGCGAACAGGCCGCCGATGCCCGGCAGGGGGCCGAACAGGGAATTCCTCTGTTCCTTCAACGTTCCGGGCGAAACCACTTCAACGGTCATGGCCAGCCGTTCGGCCAGCAGGTAGCCCTTGACCCCTTTGCGGAACAGGTTGATTTTTTCGCGGAAATTTTCAGAGTGTTCCCGCCAATAGGCTGCGGCCTGTTCGTTTTCATCGCGGGCCAGGGCCTCCACGATCAGGCAGTAGAGGCTGTTTATCCCGGCCCCGGGGATGCCGCGCCGCCAGCCCAGCAGCCAGGGTGTGCGCCAGAAGAGCAACATGTGTTCCCGCCCCGTGTCGATTATTTCGTCCATTGCCTGCCGGGCCTCCATGAGCACGGGGTCGGCCCAGCGCACCGGCCTTTGGGCCACGTCCCAGGCCGGGATGGGCGGCAGGGTCGTCTCGCCGCGTCCCAGGATGTGGCCGAGAATATGGCCCAGCCAGAGGTTGGCCTGGGGCGAGGCGGGTGTTTCCAGGTGCGGATAGCTGAGGATGTAGCGGCCCTTGCCCATTTCTCCTGTTATCACGCAGGGGTGGCCGGAAAGGAAGTCCGGCATGATGTGCACGCCGTAAAGATTTTCCCAGTCGTCGAGGATTTTCCCGGAGAGCTTTCCGAGGCTCAGGTCTGCCACCCAGAAATCCGGGCCGGGCCGGTCGTAGTCGGCAATGGAGTGAACATTGTTGTCGGCAGGCTCGAACATGCCGGGCCACCAGACCGGGACCAGGGCCTTGCCTTTCAGGGCTGCGGGCACAAGAGGGTGCTTCGGCAGGCTGACATGGACGTGGCCGCTCAGGAGATGTTGCAGCCGGCTGGAAAATTTTTTGCGCTTCCAGGGGCATAGATTCAAACCGTCCGGACCGGTCAGCCCCAGGCCGGAACCGCCGCAAAAGCCGAGATATGTTCCGCCGGAGCGCACGTAATCCCTGACGGCCTTTCTGCCGTCTTCTCCAAGGGCCTCGGCCTTGGCCCGGGCGCGTCCGCCGGGGACGATCAGGGCCGCCGGAGGCTTGCCAGCGAGGCCTCCCTGAGCTATCTCTTTTGCCCTGATTATCCTGTGCGGGATGTCCCAGGCCTTGAGCGCCCTGAGGACAAGCAGCCCCCAGAAGTGGGATTCGTCCCAATAAACCGTGATACTTGACATGTTCACATCTCTCTATAGTCTGTTGCGCACGCTATCAAGGCCGGGAGTTCGTGGCAAGAGCGCTCCGGACGAGCCAAAGGAGTTTTCATAAATGAGCGACAATGCGTTGCCCAAGGGATACGAGCCTTGGGACGTTGAAAAGAAATGGGCCTCCCACTGGGAGGAGAACAGGACTTTTACCCCGGACCCGGCAAACGGCGGCGACTCCTATTCCATAGTAATACCCCCGCCCAATGTCACGGGCGTCCTGCACATGGGCCACGCCCTGAACATCACCCTTCAGGACATCATGTGCCGCTTCATGCGCCAGCAGGGCAGGAATGTCTTGTGGATTCCGGGAACCGACCATGCGGGCATCGCCACCCAGAACGTGGTGGAGCGCCAGCTCAAGGAAGAGGGCAAGACCCGCGACGACCTGGGGCGCGAGAAATTCATCGAGCGAGTCTGGGAGTGGCGCGGTGAAAAGGGCGATTTCATCCTCAACCAGATCAGGCGGCTGGGCGCGTCCGTGGACTGGACCCGCGAGGCGTTCACCTTCGACGACCAACGGGCCGAGGCCGTGCGCGAAGTGTTCGTCAGCCTGTTCGAGAAGGGGCTGGTCTACAAGGGCGACTACATCATCAACTGGTGCACCCGCTGCCACACGGCCCTGGCCGACGACGAGGTGGAACACTCCACCAAAAACGACAAGCTCTACAACATCCGCTACCCCCTGGCCGACGGCTCCGGACATCTTGTGGTGGCCACTGTCCGGCCCGAGACCATGCTCGGCGACGTGGCCGTTGCCGTGCATCCCGAAGACCCGCGTTTTGCAAAACATGTCGGCGGCAAGGTCGTGCTGCCCCTGGTGGAGCGCGAGATGCCCATCATCGGCGACAGCTACGTTGACATGGAGTTCGGCACGGGCTGCCTGAAGATCACCCCGGCCCACGACATGAACGACTGGGAGATCGGGCGCAAGCACGATCTCGGCCTGATCCAGGTCATTGATTCCGAGGGGCTGATGAACGAGAACGCCCCGGAAAGATACCGGGGCATGGGCATAGACCAGTGCCGCAAGGCCATAGTGGCCGAACTTAATGAAAAGGGACTTCTGGAAAGCGTGGAGGAGTACGAGCACAACGTGGGCGAATGCTATCGCTGCAAGACGACCATCGAGCCGCATGTCTCCACCCAGTGGTTCGTGTCCATGAAGCCCCTGGCCGAGAAGGCCCGCGCCGCCGTGCCGGATCAGACGAAAATTTATCCCGAGAACTGGACCAAGGTCTATTACGATTGGCTGGACAACATCCGCGACTGGTGCATTTCCCGCCAGATATGGTGGGGCCACCGCATCCCGGCCTGGACCTGCGAGGAGTGCGGCGAGCTAATGGTCAGCCGCACCGATCCGACCGAATGTGCCAAATGCAAAAGTTCGGCCCTGGTTCAGGACGAGGACGTGCTGGACACCTGGTTTTCCTCGGCGCTCTGGCCCTTTTCCACCCTCGGCTGGCCGGAAAAGACCCCGGAGCTTGAACGCTATTATCCCACTTCCGTGCTCATCACCGGATTCGACATCCTGTTTTTCTGGGTGGCGCGCATGATGATGATGGGCCTGGAGTTCATGGACAAGGCGCCATTCAATGACGTTTATCTGCACGCCCTGGTGCGCGACGAGGACGGCAAGAAGATGTCCAAGTCCACGGGCAACGTCATCGATCCCCTGGAGATGATCGAGAAATACGGCACCGATTCCCTGCGCTTCACGCTGACCGCTTTCGCGGCCATGGGCCGGGACATAAAGCTTTCGGAAAAGCGCATCGAGGGCTACCGCCATTTCGTGAACAAGATATGGAACGCGGCCCGCTTCACCCTCATGAACCTGCCGGAGAAAATGCCGGACGTGGCTGTCGGGGATGCCGACGGCCTGGCCAACAAGTGGATTCTGCACCGGCTGGAAGAGGTCAAGGCGGAGATGAAGCAGGCCGTGGAGGGCTACCGTTTCAACGAGTACGCCCAGACCATGTACCGCTTCATCTGGAGCGAATTCTGCGACTGGTATCTGGAAATGGTCAAGCCCGACCTCTACGGCGAGGACGAATCGCGCAAGGCCGCAGCCCAGAAGGTGCTCTGGACCGTCCTGTCCGAGACCCTGATCCTGCTGCATCCGGTCATGCCCTTTGTGACCCAGGAAATCTGGAGCGCACTGCCCGACACGCCGGGCGAAGACATCGCCCTGATGCCTTATCCGGAAGCCCGCACGGGACTGCTGGACGAGAACGCGGCCAAAAACATGGACTTGTTCCAGGGCGTGGTCTCCGGCACCCGCAATATCCGAACCGAGCTGGGCATTGAACCGGCCAGGAAACTCAATTTGCTGGTGCGCACGGTTTCCGACGAGCACAAGGCCGTGCTGGAAGAGACCACGGAGCTTGTCAAATTCCTGGCGCGCATCGAAACCGTAAAGATCGGCCCGGATGTGGAAGGCCCCAAGGCTTCGGGCACCGGAGTTGTCCTGGGCAACGAGATTTACGTGCCCCTTGAGGGCGTGGTGGATTTCGCTGCCGAACTGGCCCGGCTGGACAAGGAACTGGCCAAGCTGGAAAAGGACCGCGAGATCGTGTCCAAAAAGCTGGGCAACCCGGGCTTCGTGAACAATGCCCCCCCCGAAGTTGTTCAGAAGGAAAAGGACAAGTTGTCCGCCATCGAGGAAAAGAACGAGAAACTGGCCGCCCTCAAGAAGCGGTTCGAAAGCGTGATGGAGTAGCCATATGGCAAGCGTCTACCTGATCGGAGCCGGACCCGGCGATCCGGGGCTTCTCACCGTCAAGGCCAAGGAAATCCTGGAGCGGGCCGATGTCCTGATCTACGATTATCTGGCCAACAAGGATTTCCTGGATTATTGCCGCGAGGATTGCGAAATCCTGTACGTGGGCAAGAAGGGCGGCGACCATACCCTGCCCCAGGACGAGATCAACAGGCTCATCATCCGCAAGGCCGAAGAGGGCAAGACCATTGCCCGGCTCAAGGGCGGCGACCCGTATGTCTTCGGGCGCGGCGGCGAAGAGGCCGAGGAGCTTGTGGAAGCCGGAGTAAGTTTCGAGGTCGTTCCCGGCGTCACCGCCGGAGTCGCGGCCCCGGCCTACGCCGGAATCCCGGTGACCCACCGCGACCACACCACATCGGTCTGCTTCATCACCGGCCACGAGGACCCGACCAAGGAGAAATCCGGCCACGACTGGGCGGTCTACGCCAAGAGCACCTCCACCCTGGTCTTCTACATGGGGGTCAAGAATCTGCCCATGATCGCGGAAAACCTGATGAAAAACGGCAGGCCCAAGGACACTCCGGTGGCCCTGGTGCGCTGGGGAACACGCTGCAACCAGCAATCCTTCACCTCCACCCTGGAGAACGTGGCCGCGGAATGCGAAAGGCGCGGCTTCAAGGCCCCGTCCATCATTGTTGTCGGCGGCGTGTGTTCGTTGCACGACAAACTGGGCTGGTTCGAGAAGCGGCCGCTGATGGGCAGGGGCGTGGTCGTGACCAGGGCCAGGGAGCAGGCCAGCGGCCTGGTCCGGACGCTGGGCGACATGGGCGCCTGTGTTTACGAATTTCCGGCCATCACAGTGGAGCCGCTCAGCGATTACGAGGAAGTGGAAAAGGCCATAATCGGTTTGGCCGAATACGACTGGGTTGTCTTCACCTCGGTGAACGGGGTCAGGCATTTCTGGAAGCAGCTGGACCAGTTCAAGCTGGACAGCCGGATCATGGCCGGTCTCGAGATCGCGGCCATCGGCCCGGCAACCGCCGAGGCCCTGGAAAAGCGCGGCATCCGCCCGGACTTCGTGCCGGACAAGTACGTGGCCGAACATGTGGTTTCCGGCCTGCTGGAACGCGGGGCCGCAGGAAAGAAGATACTCATTCCCAGGGCGCTCAAGGCCCGCGAGGTCCTTCCCGAGGAACTGGCAAAGGCCGGGGCCGAGGTGCGCATCCTGCCGGTCTACGAGACCATGCTCGCCAAGTCCGACCCCGTCGAGATTGTTGAGGCCATGGACAAGGGCAAGATAGAGTATGTGACCTTCACCAGTTCCAGCACGGTGGAGAATTTTTTCCAGCGCATCGACCCGGAGGAAATGCGCAGGCATCCGGACGTGAAGTTCGCCTGCATCGGCCCGGTCACGGCCAAGACCCTGGAAGGGTTCGGTTTCAAGGCCCATATCCAGCCGGAAGACTACACGGTCCCGGCCCTGGCCCAGGCCCTGGCCGAAGACGGGAAAGGCGACAAAAACTAGAGTTCCGGCACCAAACAACCAGGGAGCGAACATGCCCTTGCCCATAGCCGTCTGTGTTTCCGGAAGCGGTTCCAACCTGCAATCCATCATTGATCGCATCGAGGACGGAACCCTGGACGCGGAAATCAGGGTTGTCCTTTCCAATCGGCAAGGGGCCTACGGCCTGGAGCGGGCCGCCAAGCACGGCATACCCGCGCGGGTGGTGGAGCACACGCAATTTCCCTCCCGCGAGGAATTCGACCTGGAGATGGTCAGGATATTCAAGGAGGCCGGAGCGGAAGCGGTGATTTTGGCCGGGTTCATGCGCATCCTCACCCCCGCCTTCCTGAACGCCTTTCCGGACAAAATCCTGAATATCCATCCCGCGCTATTGCCCAGCTTTCCCGGCGTGCACGGACAGGGAGACGCCGCGGATTACGGGGTCAAGCTCTCGGGCTGCACCGTGCATTTCGTGGACGAGAAAATGGACCACGGTCCCATCATCATCCAGGCCGCTGTCCCGGCCCGGCCCGGCGAGGGCGGCGACGAACTGGGCGCGCGCATCCTCAAGCTGGAGCACCGCATTTTCCCCCAGGCCATACACTGGCTGGCTGCAGGCAGGCTGAAGATCGAGGGCCGTCACGTGCGGCTCATGGGTTCGGAAGAGCCAAAGGCCGATATTGACGGGCAATGGCTGGCCAATCCGCCCTTGGAACAAGGCTTCTAGGGGAGGGGCAATGGCTCGGGCGGAAAAGACAAGCAAACGCGGCATGTTTTCCTGGGCCTTGTACGATTGGGCCAACAGCGTTTTCTTCACCCTGATCCAGACATTCGTTTTCGCGGCCTATTTCACCCGCGCCGTGGCCGTGGACGAGACGGTTGGCACGGCCCAGTGGGGCAACATGCTGGCCCTGTCCGGTCTGGTCATCGGCCTTGGCGGGCCGGTTCTCGGAGCAATCGCCGACCGCACGGGCCGGCGCAAGCCCTGGATTCTCTTCTTCACCCTGCTCTGTGTCGCGCCCACGGCCTTTCTGGTCATGATCCGTCCGGACGTCTCAATGGTCTGGATCGCGCTTCTTCTCGTGGGACTGGCCACCATCGCGGCCGAGTACGCCATGATCTTCTACAATTCCATGCTGCCCGATCTGGTCAGCTTCGAGCGCGTGGGCCGCTGGTCCGGCTGGGGCTGGGGGCTGGGCTACGTGGGCGGACTCATTTGCCTGATCCTGGCCCTTTACGGCCTGGTCAACGAGGGTGCCTGGATAACCCTGGAGCGCAAGTCGGCCCTGCATGTGCGCTCCACGGCGCTGCTGGCTGCGGGCTGGTATCTTGTTTTCGCCATTCCGTTTTTCCTGTTCACGCCGGATACCGGGGGCGAAAAGATGGGCCTTGGCCGGGCGGCGCGCGAGGGGTTGGGCCAGCTGCGCGAATCCCTGCGACGGGTCCGGGACTACAGGCCTATTTTTCGCTTTTTAATAGCGCGCATGATCTACAACGACGGGCTGGCCACCATGTTCGCTTTTGGCGGCATCTACGCTGCCGGAACCTTCGGCATGAGCACCAAGGAAGTAATCCTTTTCGGCATCGGCCTGAACGTCACGGCCGGAATAGGCGCGGCGGCCTTTGCCTGGCTGGACGACTGGCTGGGACCGCGCAAGACTATTTTGTGGTCCCTGGTGGGCCTGATTGTTCCCGGCACGGTCATACTTTTTGCCCAGACCAAGGGCCTGTTCTGGATTTTTGGCCTGATTTTGGGTCTTTTTGTCGGGCCGGTCCAGGCCTCCAGCCGTTCCTATCTGGCCAAGACCGCGCCGGAGGAGGTGCGTACCCAGATGTTCGGGCTTTTCGCACTGTCCGGCAAACTGACCACTTTTCTGGGACCGCTCATGGTCGGCTGGCTGACTCTGGCCGCAGGCAGCCAGCGCGTGGGCATGAGTTCCATAATGGCCCTTTTCCTCGTGGGCGGGCTGCTAATGTTCATGGTCCCGCCCGTGGGCGAGGCCAAAAAACAAGCGGGAGGCTAAGCGCATGACAAAGTTCAGATTCCAGTTGACCGATGAGGAGAAGAAATACCTGAAGGATCTTGTGCGCCGCAGCATTCTGCAAAAGCTCGACCCCCAAGAGCCAGACCCTTCTGAAGCGAAGAGCGGGAAAGGTCCGGGAGAACCCCTGACGGAAAAACTCAGGGAGGTTTTCGGGGCCTTCGTGACCCTGAAAAAGGCCGGTCGGCTGCGCGGCTGCATCGGCAATGTCCAGGGTTCGGGCGAGGTCTACAAGACCGTCTGGAACATGGCCCGGGCCGCAGCCTTTGAAGACCCGCGTTTTCCGGCCCTCAGCCGCGAGGAATTCGACGAATTGGACATCGAGATTTCAATCCTCAGCCCCATTGAACCCTGCCGGGACGTTGAGGAGATTGAGATCGGGCGGCACGGCTTGATAATGTCGGCCCATGGACGAAGCGGGTTGCTCCTGCCCCAGGTGCCGGTGGAATGGAATTGGGACCGGAAAAAATTTCTCAGCCAGACCTGCCTCAAGGCCGGTTTGCCGCCTGAGGCCTGGAAGGAGCCGGACACCACCATACTCTGGTTCGAGGCCGAAGTTTTTTGATTATTGGTTTATTTCGCACGATTGTTTTCAAGATCAAGGAGACGTGAATGAGCTGCAAGATCGTAATGGAACGGCTGGCCAAGGACGCGGACCTGCTGGAGGAACTGGCCAGGGTGGCCCGCGAGAACGGGATCACCAAGGGGTCGATCCAGGTCATCGGAGCCTTGCAAAAGGCGAGCATCGGTTTTTATCGTCAGGAAGAGCAAAAGTACGAGAGCCACGACATCGACGCGGAAGTGGAGCTTTTGGCCGGAATGGGCAATATTTCCATGAAGGACGGAGAGCCGTTCGTGCACCTGCATCTGATGCTGGGCCTGGACGACGGTGCGGCCAAGGGCGGCCACGCCATGGAGGGCTGCACAATATTCGCGGCCGAGGCCGTGATAACCGAGATTCCCGGCGCGGCCCTGAACCGGGTCTTTGACGAGTCCACAGGCCTCTTTCTCTGGGGCTAGTCTGATTTTTTTTGCGCCTGTCTGGCCTCATCCGCCCGTTTCTTGAGGCGTTCGATTATGTAATCGTAGCCCTTTGGAGCGTGGGGGATGAGGCAGTCGGTGCAGTCCTTGACGCCTTTGCGCATTTTGAATCTGCCGCCGCAGTCCTCGAAAAAGTACAGAGGGCAGTAACAGAACAGGCAGTTGAACTCCTCCGGCCTGTCGGTCTTGTGACAGGGGAAGTATTCGCACTCACTGTTGCTGAAAAAGCGGTGGCAGTTCTTCATTTACCGACCAGCTAGAATTCGAGATCCTTGGCCGCCGCCTCGCAATCCTTTTCAGGCGGAAAGGGGTTGAAGGGGAAGGGCTTTGCGTTCTCGTTCAGGGTCGCGTAGCGCAGAATCCTGTAGCCGTAGGTGGAGAGCCTGTTGGTGAACTGGCGCAAATGTTCGCTGTATTCCTTGACCAGCAGCAGGTAGGCGAACTGGAACAGTACAGTGATCTGGACGATGATCTTGACCAGTTCAAAGGCGATGAGGCAGACCACGGTGATGATCAGCCGCACCAGAATTGAGGCGCGGTCAAACTCTTTCTTTTCCTGAATCTCGCTCTTTTTCTTAGGCATTTTCAACTCCCTGGAAATATGGTTTTTGGTCGTTGGCCCGAATAGTGCAAAAAAATATGGGCATGGGCGAATGTTTCCGCCGTTTTAAGGCGCAAGCATCAGCTGTTGGGCATCCTTGACGCAATGAGGACGTACTCATGGATATCAAACTATTAGAAGACGCGCTGGAAAACAAGGTGTTTGAGCATCAAAGCAGGGGCGTTGAATATAATGAGGCCCTGGACATGGCCTGCAGGGAAGTGGTGGAGCAGGCCGGTCGCTATCTTTCCGCCGCCGGAATATTCTGCCTGCGCTTGAGCGTCAGGGGCCTAGCCAGCCGCATCAGAGGCTACGACCTCTATCGCCGCAGACCCGGTTCCGGCCATCGCGCGGCCATCCTGTCTTAGCCTTTATTCCCCGCCAGCCACTTGACCCACAGCTTCCTGTTCCTCGGCCCGTCGAATTCGCAGAAGTAGATTTTTTGCCACGTTCCGAGCTGCAAGGCCCCGTTTTCCACGATGACCATCTGCTCGCAGCCGAACATGGACGACTTGATGTGCGCGTCGGAGTTGCCCTCGGCGTGGCGATAGTCGCCGTGATGCGGCACGAGTTTTCGCATGTTGACCAGGATGTCCCGGACCACGGCCGGGTCTGCGCCCTCGTTGATGGTCACGGCCCCGGTGGTGTGCGGGCAGTAGAGCAGCACGGCCCCGCTGTTCCAGCCCATCTCGCGCACCAGCTTTTGCACGGCCCCGGTGATGTCCGCCATTTCCTCGCGTTCATGGGTGTTGACCTTGAGCTGTTCCATGCCGCCTCCCTGAATTATTTCCTGAATCCGTGGCTGAAGTTTTCGTCGTAGAGCCTGGACTTGGCGTCCGAGTCCTGTCCCGGCAGGACCAGAAACACGGTCTGCCGCTCAAGCTCCATTTCCCGCGCGGTTTCGGCCAGTCGGCCAAGAGTTGTCTCGGTCAGCTTTTCGCCTTCCCAGCCCAGCCGGTGGGCGATGACGACCAGGGTGTCCGGCGAAAGACCCGCCCCAAGAAGCTCCCGTTCGACTCCTTCCGGGTCCGAGGCCGAGAGATACACGGCCATTGCCGCCTTGTGCGCGGCCAGTTCCTTAAGGCTTTGCCCCTCGGGTACCGGGGTGCGCCCGGCCCTGCGCGTCAGGATCAGGGTCTGGTTGGCCTCGGGCACTGTGAATGATCGGCAGGCCGCCGCAGCCGCGGCAAAGGCCGAGGTCACGCCCGGAACTATCTCGTATTCGATGCCGTCTTTTTCCAGCAGCGCGGCCTGTTCGCGCACCGCGCCATACAGCGACGGGTCACCCGTGTGCACGCGAGCGCAGTTCAGCCCCTTTTCCACGGCCCCCTTGAGCAGGGCGTGGGTCTGGTCCAGGTTCAGGCCCGAGGAATCCACCACCTCCGCGTCCGGCCCGGACATGGCCACGATTCGCCTGGGCACCAGGGACCCGGCATAGAGCACCAGCCCGGCCTCGCGGATGAGCCTCGCGCCCTTGAGGGTGATCAGCTCCGGGTCGCCCGGACCCGCGCCGATGAAATAGACCTTTGCGCTCACGGTTTTTCCGCCCAGAGGATGAAGACCGGATTCTGGGCCTTGAAGCGCATGTCCCCGGCCAACTGGTCCGAGGTGCTGGCCTGGAGCTGGGTGATGCCGTAGTGCCAGCCCTTGTCCTTGATGAAGGCCGTGGCCCGGTGCAGGGTGTCCAAAAGAATGCAGTGGATGACCAGCCTGCCCTGGTTCTTGAGCCGGGAGCAGGCCTGTTCGAGAATTTTCTGCCCCTGCTTTGACTCGCCCAATCCGCCGCCGATGAAAATGCGATCCGGTTCCGGCAGGTCGCCCAGGCAGGCCGGGGCCTCGCCCGTGACCACCTCCACCAGCCAGGCGCCGATGCGCCGCTGGTTCTCCCTGATCACGCTGGCCCTGCGCTTGTTGCGCTCAACCGCGTAGACCCTGCCCGTGCGGGCCAGATACGAGGCCTCGATGGCCACGGAGCCGCAGCCCGAACCCAGGTCCCAGATAGTGTCGCCCGGCGTGACGTTCAGGGCGGCCAGACCGGCGGCGCGCACCGACTGCTTGGTGATCAGTTCCTTTTCATGAAAATAATAATGGTCGGGTATGCCCAGACAAAGGGTGATCTCCGGGGGGTAGCTCTGTTCCACCACCACGATGTTCAGGGGTGAGAAGTTTCGGTCCCAGACCTCTTCCGGGCTGAGTTTGCGCACCCGCTCCTGGGGCGTGTCCAGGTCTTCCAGAACATGGAGGGAAAAGCCCTCGGCCCCTTTTTCAAGCAGGGCCTGGGCGATTGCCTGGGGATTGTTCTCGGCATCGGTGTAGACGGCCACGCGCTCTCCGCCGCACAGGGCCGCGAAAAGGGGGGTCATGTTCAGCCGGCCATGCAGGGAAACCACCTTCATGTCCTGCCAGGGCACCTTGAGCCGGGCTGCGGCCATCTGGACGGTGGTCAGGTTGGGGTGGACCACCACCTTGTCCGCTCCGAATTCCTCCAGGAGCCGCTTGCCGAAGCCGAAAAAAAGCGGATCGCCGTCGGCCAGGACAACCACCCTGCGTCCGGCTGCGGACTCCTTGCCGATTTTCTTGAGCACGGAATCCAGCGGGCCGGTGATGGGTATCTGTTTCCCGGCGCGGATGGGGGCGTCTTCGCTGCAGGCCAGGGCGCTGGCCGCCAGGAGCCTGGTCCCGCCCACCAGCACGTCGGCCTTGGACATGATTTTGGCGGTCCTGGCCGTGAGGCCGAGGGAGCCGGGCTGCATGCCTATGATGTGAATCGGTTCCTTGACGAGCATGGCTATGTTTAACCCGAACCCGGTCCGCAGGCAATTATATGGCCTTCAAAATCGAACACGGAGTAATTGATTTCCGGCTTCGACCCTGAAAACCTTGTTGCGGCTCCTGCGGCCCTTGAAACCAGGGCTTGCAGGAGTTCCTCCCTTCCTGATCCGTTTCCGATTATTTCCAGAACCTGCCGGGCCGTGTTGGCCGTCTCGATTTGCGTGATTTTTTCGCCCTGTACCCCGGCCTCTTGGCACCAGCGGGCCAGCAGCTTGAAGTCGAGGGTCCCGCTTTTGGCGTGGGTGTATTCCAGGCCCATCGCCTGCTTGACCAGCTTGCCGAAAAAGAGCGACCAGCCGATTTCCCTGAAACCGCGATTTGCGGCTTCCTTCATGGCGAAGGCGAAGAAATCCGCGGCCTGGATCATGGAAAGATCCGGCTGGCCCGGGTTCGCTTCCAGAAAAAAACGCTCGCTTTTTCGTCCCGTGGTGAAGGTGATTCGCTCAAGTCCCGCGCTGCGGGCCACGTCCAGGGCCTGGGCGATGGAGGCCTTCCAGGAATCGTGGCTGAAGGGCTTGACCACGCCGCTGGAGCCGAGGATGGAAATGCCGCCCACTATCCCAAGGCGCGGGTTCATGGTTTTTTTGGCCAGTTCCTGGCCCTGGGGGACTTCAACGGTGATCGAGATTTTACCCGTGAATCCGGTCTCTTTTGCCCCTTCCAAGGCAGATTGGCTTATCTGCCTGCGCGGTTCCGGGTTGATGGCCGAGCGGCCTGGAGCCATGGGCAGTCCGGGCAGGGTGACCCTGCCCACGCCCTTGCCGCCGTGAAGCTCCACAATGGTTTCCGGCCCCGGCGCGAGGTGCACGAGGCATTGAATCTCCGCATTGTGGGTCACGTCCGGGTCGTCGCCCGCGTCCTTGACCACCGTGACCCTGATTCCCTTGCCTTCCGGCTGATAGCGGTCGATGGGGATGGTCAGGCGGCCCTTGACGGGCAGGGGGATTTCAACCGCTGTCGGCCGCAGGTTTCCGGCAAGGCAAAGCACCCCGGCCTTGGCTGCGGCGGAAGAGGCCGAGCCTGTGGTGAAGCCTTGGCGCAGATGGGCGGCCATGGATCAGTCGTACCGTTCCCAGCCCTTGTCCATCATGCATTTTTCAAAGGCGTCGCTGTCCTCGCTTTGGCTCTCGCACTGGGCTTCGTCCACCTCATACTGCATGTCCTCGTCCCTGGGGTCCGGGATGTAGGGGTGGGTCCAGCTTCTGCCGCAGGCATAAAGTCCCAGCAGCAGGACCAGGATCATGAGCATTGATAATGTTTTTTTCATCTTGTTCTCCGCATCAATCGTAAAGTTCGTTTTTCAGCCTCCGGCCCATGAGGTCCTTGACGGCCTCTGCCGGGTCCTTGCCCTTGTATAGGATATTGTAGACCTGCTCGGTGATGGGCAGATCAACATTCAATTCAACGGAAAGGCGGTACAGGGCCTTGGCGGTCTTCACGCCCTCGGCCACGGTTTTGGAGCCGTTCACGATTTCTTCCAGGCTTACGCCCTGGCCCACCTTCAGCCCCACCTGACGGTTTCGCGACAGGTCTCCGGTGCAGGTCAGGACCAAGTCGCCCATGCCCGAAAGGCCCATGAAGGTCTCGCGTTCCGCGCCCATTTCCCTGCCCAGCCTGCTCATCTCGGCCAGACCTCTTGTTATGATGGCCGCGCGGGAGTTGTGGCCGAAACCCAGTCCGTCCGCGATGCCCGCGGCGATTGCCACCACGTTCTTCACGGCCCCGCCCAGTTCCACGCCCTTGAAATCCGGAGTGGTGTAGACCCGGAACGTCTGGGTGGAAAAAATATCCTGCAATTCCTCCGCCAGTTCCCCGTCCGTGCAGCCCAGGGACACGCTGGTGGGCATCTCCCTGCCCACCTCGAAGGCGAAGGATGGGCCGGAAAGCATGGCGTAGCGCGGTTTTTTGCCCTCAAGGGCTTCGGCCACGACCCTGGACATGGGCGAAAGGGTGGACAATTCAATGCCCTTGCTGGCGCAGACCATGACCGGCCTGTCCGGGAGCAGGTTTCCGACGCTTTCCAGGCTGGGGCGGATGAACTGGCTGGGCACGGCTATGACAAAACAGTCCGCGCCTTCAAGAATCTTTCGCGGATCGCTGCCCGCAATCAATTTCGTGGAGAGCTTGACCCCCGGCAAATAGGAAACATTTTCGCCGTTCCTGTTCATCTCATGGGCCAGCTCGCCGTTGCGGGCCAGAATGGATGTGGCCAGCCCCTTGCGGGCCAGCATGTTCGCCAGGGCCGTGCCCCAGGCTCCCGCCCCCATCACCGCGACCTTCATAAGTTTTTCTCCTTTGGGTCTTTGCCGGGGAAGGTTAACCGCCAGCCGTCTTCGTGGCAAGTCCGATGCGCCTGGTCGGTTGCATAGCAATTGCGTAGAGGGTAAGGAGTTGCCCATGTCCATACCTAAATTTACCAAAACCGAAGAAAGGATACTGGCCCTGGCCGGAGGAGATCTGCCCCTGAGCCTTGAACCGTTCAGGGATATCGCCGAGCAGGCCGGTTGCGGCGAGGGCGAAGTGATTGAATTGCTGGGCAGGCTCAAGGAGCAGGGGGTCATTCGCCGCTTCGGAGCAACGCTCAGGCACCAGAAGGCGGGCTACGGATTCAACGCCATGGTCGCCTGGATCGTAAAAGAGGATTCCGACCGCATCGGCGAGATCATGGCCGCGCGTCCGGAAATCAGCCATTGCTATCGCCGCCGGATTTATCCGGAGTGGCCGTACAATCTCTACACCATGATCCACGGCAAGAGCGAAGGGCAATGCCTGGAAGTGGCCGCCGAGCTTTCCGCGGAGACGGGCCTCACCGAGTACACTGTCCTGAAGAGCCTCAGGGAACTCAAGAAAACATCCATGCGCTATTTCAAATAGGGGGAGAAGAAATGGAAAACAGTTCTGAAATATTGTTCAACAGGGCCGTCAAGGTCCTGCCCGGCGGAGTGAACAGCCCGGTCCGGGCCTGCAGGAGCGTTGGCTGCGACCCCCTGTTCATCTCCAGGGCCAAGGGCAGCCGCATGTGGACCGTGGACGGGCATGAGCTCATCGACTACGTCATGAGCTGGGGTCCCATGCTTCTGGGCCACGCCGACCCGGACGTGGCCGAGGCCGTGCATGCGGCGGTGGAGACAGGCACGAGCTACGGCGCTCCCTGCCCTTTGGAGGTCTCCCTGGCCGAAGCCGTGGTGGACATGATTCCGGCCATGGACATGCTGCGCATGGTCAGTTCCGGCACCGAGGCCACCATGAGCGCCCTGCGTCTGGCGCGCGGCTTCACCGGCCGCGACAAGCTGGTCAAGTTCGAGGGCTGCTACCACGGGCACAGCGACAGTTTTCTGGCCAGCGCCGGTTCCGGCGTGGCCACCCTTTCCATTCCGGGCACTCCGGGCGTACCCGCGGACACGGTCAGCCACACTTTGCTGGCCCCGTACAACGACCTTGAGGCCGTAAAAGAACTTTTCAAGGGCCAGGGCGATGACATCGCCTGCATCATCGTGGAGCCGGTGGCCGGAAACATGGGCTGCGTGCCGCCGGCAAAGGGCTATCTGGAAGGGCTGCGCGAAATATGCACAGAATACGGCGCGCTGCTCATTTTCGACGAGGTCATCACCGGTTTCAGGCTGGGCCTTGGCGGGGCGCAGAAACGTTTCGGCATCGTGCCCGACCTGACCTGCCTGGGCAAGATCATCGGAGGCGGATTCCCGGTGGGCTGCTACGGCGGCAAGCGCGAGATCATGGAGCGCGTGGCTCCCAGCGGAGACGTGTACCAGGCCGGCACCCTGTCCGGTAATCCCGTGGCCATGGCCGCTGGACTGGCCAACCTGCACAAGCTGGCCGCAATGGACTACAAGGCCCTGGAAGATCGGACCCTGAAGTTCGCCCTGGAACTCAAGGCCATCCTGGAGGGCAAGGGGCTGCCCGTGACCCTGAACCACGTGGCCTCCATGTTCACGCTCTTTTTTACCGAGAACGAGGTCCGGGATTTCGAGTCGGCCAAGACCTCGGACTCCGAGGCCTATTCTAGCTTTTACAGGCAGATGCGCCAAAACGGGGTCAATCTGGCTCCGTCCGGTTTCGAGTGCGCCTTCACTTCCTTTGCCCACAGCGACCAGGACATTGAAAAGACCCTGGACGCCGCCCGCAAGGTCGAGCTCTAAGGGTCGGGCTGGGGCACGTCTTTTCTGCGGCGCGGATTCCGGTCCTGAAAGCGCGGGAACGAAGCAGTGGTGAAAAGCACGGCAGTATACGCCCTGACCCCCAAGGGGATTGAGCTGGGCCGCAGGATCGCCGAGAGCCTGGGCGGAGAGTTGCACGTTCCCCAAAGGTTCGCCGCCCAATCCGGCGGTCCAGGTTCCGAGGCCTTGGGGTTCGAGGCCCTTCTGCCCCTTGTGGCCGGCACCTTCCATCTTTACAAGCGTCATGTTTTCGTCACTGCGGCGGGCATAGCCGTCAGGGCCATCGCCCCGCTCATGTGCGGCAAGGCCAAGGACCCGGCCGTGGCGGTCATGGATCAGGAGGGGCGCTTCGCCGTGAGCATCCTGTCCGGACACCTGGGCGGAGCCAACGAACTGGTGCGGGAGCTTTCCGGGATAACCGGGGCCGAGCCCGTGATCACAACGGCCACGGACAGCGCCGGGCTGCCTGCCCTGGATATGCTGGCCGGGGAGGCCGGTCTGGTTGCGGATGATCCCGGAAAATTCAAGATCGTCAGCGCGGCCTTGCTGGAAGGGCGGGATGTGCAAATTTTTGACCCTGATGGACGATTGTCTTTGCACAAAGAACCCCTTTTCGTGCACAAGCTGTCTCAGGAATGGGAGGCGAACAAACCCGGAGTATGGGTTGATTGGCGTTCAGGCGGCGGCTTTTCCGAAACCTTGCGCCTTTATCCGCCTGTGCTGGCTCTGGGGCTAGGCTGCCGCAGGGGGGCAAAGGCTTCGGAAATCGTGAATTTGGTAAAAAAGACGTTGTCGGACAACGGATTGGCCCTTGAAAGCGTGGCCAGGGCCGGGAGCATTGAGGCTAAGGCGGACGAGGAAGGGCTGCTTCTGGCCGTGCGCGAGCTGGGGCTGGCCCCTGAATTTTTTTCGGCTGAAAGTCTCAAGGGTGTGACAGTGGAAAACCCTTCCGAAACCGTGCTCAGGCACATGGGAGTTGAAAGCGTATGCGAAGCCGCGGCAAGACTGCTCAGCCGAAACGGCAGGCTGGTGGCGTCAAAGACCAAGTCCCCGCAGGCCACAGCGGCGGTGGCCCTGATGTCAGATACGGAAAAGTGACCGTGGTCGGCCTTGGCCCGGGGGACGCTTCCCTGCTGGCCCCTGCCGCCAGGATGGCCCTGGAGCGGGCCGACGCCGTGGTGGGCTACAAGGGCTACATGAAGTTCGTGGCCCCTGAGTTGCTCGAGGGCAGGGAAGTCTTTTCCACGGGCATGACCGGCGAGGTCGAGCGCGGGAACAAAGCTTTGGAATATGCTTTGCAAGGTCTGAATACGGTCGTGGTTTCCAGCGGGGACGCGGGAATCTACGCCATGTCCGGATTGGTGTTGGAACTTCTGGAGAGCCGGAAGCTTGCGCATGACCTGGAATTCGAGGTTGTGCCGGGAATCCCGGCCCTGGCGGCGGCAGCGGCCTTGCTGGGTGCGCCTTTGATGCACGACTTCGCCTGCATAAGCCTGTCCGATCTGCTCACGCCCTGGGAGGTCATCGAGAAGAGGCTTGAGTATGCGGCCAGGGGGGATTTCGTTATAATTCTCTACAACCCCAAATCCAGGAAAAGGGCGGGACATTTGCAAAAGGCGCTGGACATAGTGGGATCGCACAGGTCGGTGGAAACACCGGCGGGCATTGTCAGCCGCGCCTTTCGTCCAGGGCAGCGGGTGACAGTGACGACGCTGGCCGGGCTGGACCCGGAAGAGGCGGACATGCAGTCCATCGTGGTGCTGGGCAATTCCTCAACCAGGGCGTCCGGCGGACGGATGCTCACCCCGCGAGGTTATTCGGGCAAGTACGTATTATAAGGGTGGATACAGGCTTGCAAAAATACCTTTTTTGGGGGTACAGAGACTGAATTGGCAAGGTATCCCCCTGCTTGACAGGGGAGGACTACTTAATTTATTTTTCATATTTGTGAAGAGTGTAACAAAGTCCTAACGGAAAAGGAGGAACGAGGAGAAATGAAGAAAACACTTTTATTGAGCTTGCTCTGCGCGGCTCTGGTTGTCGCTTTTGCTCTGCCGTCACTGCATGCTGCCCCTGCTGCGCCTGCTGACATGGTAATCAAGCACTTCACCGAGCCCCTGGGCAAGAAAGCCCAGGCCAAGGTGCCTTTCTCTCATGCCGGTCATGCTCAGACCGACTGTAAGGTTTGCCACCACAAATGGGACGGCGCCGCCGCCGTTGTCGGTTGCAATTCCGACGGTTGTCATACCGATCTGAAGGAAAAGAAGGGCGATGCTTCCCTGTACATGGCTTTCCACGCCGCTGGCGACGCCAGCTGCCAGGGTTGCCACAAGGCACAGAAGAAGGCCGGTCAGAAGACTGGTCCTACTTCCTGCAAGGATTGCCACTCTGCCCAGTAAGGTCCGATAAGGACAGGGGGGGCTTGAAAAAGCCTCCCCTTTTTTAGCCAACTTCAACAAGGTGGAAATATGAGCCCAGCTTCCTCGGATAAGCCTTCTGCCGAAGAGATGGTCGAACTCGCCGATATGGTTGAGGATGATTCCCTGGGCCAGAACCAGGACTCCGAAGCCGTGGACATGGATTTCGAGCAGGAGCTCAACGAGCTTTTTTCGGAGGATCTGGGCATCGACGATGATGAGGATGCCCCGGAAGAGGCTGCGCCTGAAGCGGATGAGGTGGACGACGAGACCGCCCTGCTTTTGGACGAGGTTGTTGAAGGGGACGAAGGGGAAGCAGGCGACGAGGAATTGGAAGACGTTCTTGATCTTGCCGATGCCGCTGAAATTTCCGACGAGTTGGAGAAGGATGATGACGGGGAAGAAGATGTTTTCGATCTGGCGGACATGAATCTTGAAGAGCCGGAAGATCTTGAGATTGATGAGGATGCCGCCGCCGATGCCGATGTCGGAACAATCGATCTCGACGCCCTTGATGTCGAAGAGGAATCTGTTTCGGAAGAAAGCGCCTCCCTTGAGGAGGAAGCCGGAGATTTGGATCTGGAGGAGCTTCTCAAGGCGGCCGACGACGAGTCCGAGGAACAGGCTGACTCCGAACCTGCGCCGGAGCCTGAATCCGAGCCCGAGCCCGTTCTGGAGCTTGATCCCGAACCTGTGCTTGAACTTGAACCTCTGGAAGAGCTTGAGGAAGATGCGGCTTCAGAAGAAGAGCCGCCCGCTGTTGAAGAGGAAGCCGAGTCGCTGGATGATGACGAGTTCGGTTCCGTTCCCGATCTGACAGATTTTGCCGATCCGATGGACGCTGAGGAAGACGAGGAAGTCGCCGGACTCGAGGATATTCCGGAACTCTCGGATCAGGATGTCGTCGACCCGTTGGAAGGCGAGGACATAGACAGTCTCACGGCCCTGATGAACGAAGACGAGGATGAGCCCGTGGAGGATCTCGACTCCCTGCTGGAGGCCGTGGATATCGACATGTCCGATTTGGAGGACGAAGATTCGGACGAGGCGGAAGCGGGCCTGGATGAGATTCGCGACAGGCTGGACGCCCTGGACAAGAGACTGGATTTAATCGAGGAGATGATCAGAACCGAGGTCGCCAAGGCTGTGCCCGCCGAAGCGGCAAGGATCATTCGCGAGGAGATCAAGTCCCTGGCTGAAGAGCTGGACGATTAAAATAATATTTTTAGTGCGTTAAAAGGTTTGCGGGGTCGCTCCGCAAGCCTTTTTTTTGTCCCGTCCTTCTCGACGTGTGTGTCCCTCTCATGCTAAGCAGCAGAAAAAAACGGGAGGGGCTGACGGTTTCTTTCATTTTCCCGCCTGGGATGTTCTTGACCCCCGGTCAGGACCATTTCCCACCCGGGCGGGTTTTTCAGGCAACGAATCACCAGGAGACGACGTGGACAAGATAGAGAAGCAGGCCCTTCAGGTGGCCAAGGAAGTGATCATCAAGTTCATCGAGGTTGGCCGCGTTTCGCCGAGCAATTTCGGCGAGCATTTTGAAAGCGTGTACAACGATGTCTTGAAGACCGTGACTGAAAACGCCAAGGCTTCAGAGTCCGGCGAGGATGGGGACTAGGCCGCCATGGACCCCAAGGAAGGGCTGGGCGCTCCCGGCCACGGCAAGCGGGTGGCGGACATGTTCGGCCGCATTGCCCGCTGGTACGATTTTCTTAATCATTTCCTGAGCCTTGGTCAGGACCACTACTGGCGTCACAGGCTGGCGCGCTCGGCCCGGCCCGGAGAGAAGGGGTTGGTCCTTGACCTGGCGGCGGGAACCCTGGACGTGTCCGTGGAGTTGAACAGGCAGTATCCGGAGGTGCGAGTCGCGGCTCTGGATTTCGCCCTGCCCATGCTCAAGGAGGGGAAAAGGCGCAAGCTGGCCAAGGGCAGGGAGAAAGCGATTTTTCCGGTTCAGGCCGACGGGCGCAATCTGCCTTTGCCTGACGGCTGCGTGGATGCCGTCACCATAGCCTTTGGAATCCGCAACATTTTGCCCAGGGAAGCCGCATACTCGGAGGTCTTGAGAGTGCTCAGGCCCGGCGGACGGTTTTGCGTGCTTGAATTCGGCACCGGCAAGCGGCGCGTCTGGAAGGGACTTTACAATTTTTATCTGCATCGCTTGCTGCCCTTGGTGGGCAAGTTGGTGTCCGGTGATTCCGGGGCCTACAAGTATCTGGCCGACACCATCGCGGCCTTTCCGGATGAGAGGTCGCTGGCTTCGGAGTTGCTTGAGGCCGGATTCAAGAGGGTTTTTTATCTGCCCATGCTTTCGGGCATAGTTTTTCTGCATGTGGCCGAAAAGAGTTCTGGCCGTGAATCCGAAAGAAAGGCGGAATCAGAGGGAGCGGCCGAAAAAGATGAATAGCAGCCCGAGAATCATGGCTGTCAGACCCAGCTTGCGCAGGGTTCCAGGATGGCGCTCGGCCAGGGTCAGCAGTATCATGGGCATGCGCTCGGCAAACAGGAAATAGGGGATGCCTTCGATGATGAAGGCCAGGCCAAGGGCGGCGAAGAGAAATGACCAGTCGATGTTCATTGCCCCTTATTATCCGCCGTGGCCCTTGTTGTCCACCCGCCCAAGACTTGATATCAATGTTCCCGGAGACAAAAGATGGCCAAGATGACCTCATATGAGCAGTTGAAGAACAGGGAAACGGCCATTGCCGTGGTCGGCCTGGGCTATGTAGGCCTGCCCCTTGCCGTGGCCCTGGACCGCAAGTTCGATGTGCTGGGCTTCGACGTGTCCGAGGACAGGATCGCGCAGCTGGAATCCGGGTTCGACCGCACCGGAGAGGTCGCGGACGCGGACCTGAAAGATTGCAAGGTCGGGTTCACCTCCGATCCGGCGGATTTGACCCGCTGCGGGGTCGTGCTGGTGGCTGTGCCCACGCCCATAGATGTCCACCGGAGTCCGGACCTGAGGCCTGTGATAGGGGCCAGCGGGACGGTGGGCCGCAACCTGTCCCCCGGAACCGTGGTGGTCTACGAGTCCACCGTCTATCCGGGGCTGACGGAAGAGGTTTGCGTGCCCATCCTGGAACGCGAATCCGGGCTGGCCTGCGGCAGGGATTTCTGGGTGGGCTATTCCCCGGAGAGGATCAATCCGGGCGACAGGGAACACACGCTCAAGACCATCGTCAAGGTCGTGGCCGGGCAGACAAAGGAGTGCACCGACCTGCTGGCCGACATCTACGGCGCGGTTGTGGAGGCCGGTGTGCACAGGGCTCCGAGCATCAAGGTCGCCGAGGCCGCAAAGGTCATCGAAAACACCCAGCGCGACCTGAACATAGCCCTGATGAACGAGCTGGCCATGATCTTCGACCGCATGGGCATCGACACCCTGGACGTACTCGAGGCCGCGGCCACCAAATGGAATTTCCTGCCCTTTCGACCCGGACTGGTGGGCGGCCACTGCATAGGGGTGGACCCCTATTACCTGACCTTCAAGGCCGAATCCCTTGGCTTTCATCCCAACGTGATTCTCGCCGGGCGCGGCACAAACGATTCGGTGGGCCAATACGTGGCCCTGTCCATGGTCAAGCGTATGACCACTTCCGGTTTGATGGTCAAGGATGCGCGGATCGGCGTCCTGGGGCTGACGTTCAAGGAGAACGTGCCGGATCTTCGCAATACAAAGGTCGTGGACCTGCTCAAGGAGCTTGAGGAGTACGGCATGAAGCCCCTGGTGAGCGATGCCGCCGCGGACCCTGAAGAGGCGATGGAGGAGTACGGCATAAGGCTCAGGTCCCTTGACGAACTTCGGGACATCGAGGCCCTGGTGCTGGCCGTGGGCCACAAGGAATATGCCGACCTGGATTTGCGGGAGATCAGGCTCTGGTTCAGGAATCCGGAAAAGGCCTTGATTTTCGACATCAAGGGTTTCTTTTCGCGAAAGGAACTGGACAAGGCCGGTTTTTCCTATTGGCGTCTATAGGTTTTCGGGCAAAATGTCCGGCCAGCGGTTCCGGGACCATAAAAGGCTTGCGAAACTTGCATAAATACTGAACCATGCATTTTCAAAATGAAAGATTTTTATACATATCTGAATGACGAACTTCCGGGAATCAACAGGTTCCTGATGCAAGAGGCCAAGAGCCTCGACGGTCTGGTGCGCGATGTGGCCCTGCACGTCCTGGACGCTCCGGGCAAGCGCATTCGTCCGGTGCTGACCATCCTCACCGCCAGGGCGCTGGGCTTTACCCAGGGCGACCTGCTGCCCATGGCCTGTTCTCTGGAAATGCTCCATTCGGCGACTTTGCTGCACGACGACATACTGGACCAGGCCGAGTTGCGGCGCGGCAACAAGGCCGCGCATCTGGTCTTCGGCAACAACGAGACCATCCTTGCGGGAGACGTGCTTCTGGCCCTGGCCAACAAGCTGGGCGCGGGTTACGGCAAACCCAGGATCAACTACCTCCTGGCCGAGGGCATAATGGCCACGGCCGAAGGGGAGATCATGGAAATCGCCCTGGCCTCCAAACCGAGCATCGACCGGGAAGCTTACATGGACGTGATCATCGGCAAGACCGCACGGCTTATCGAGACGGCATGCCGCTGCGGCGCGGTGCTGGCCACCGACGACCGGTCCATAGAAGACGCGGCCGGCGGTTACGGCTTGAATCTGGGCATAGCCTTTCAACTGGTTGACGACGCCCTGGATTACGCATCCAGGCCTGGAGACACGGGAAAGCCCGAAGGCGGAGACCTCAAGGAAGGCAAGGTCACGCTGCCGCTTATTTTTCTTTTGGAAAGTCTTGGCGGCGAGGAATGCGAGAGCATCCTGGCCGGTATGCGCAGCAACATTCTGAGCGCCGGAGAAAGGGGCGAGGTGTTGAACAGGGTCAGGGAGGGCGGCTTTGTGGACAAGACCAGGGCCGTGGCCCAGGACTATGTGAACAAGGCCTTGAAGAGTCTGGATGTCTTTCCCGAATGCAACGAAAAAGACGTGTTGCTCCAGGCTGCTGAATTCGTGCTTACGCGCAAGAAATAAACTCCATTCTGCCTGCCATTCAAGGAGGGGAAATGCTTAGCCGTGTTGAGGTTGGACTCAGGCCCGGTGTCCGTGACGTAATTGGCGAGAAGATAGCCCGAAAGATCAGGGGCGAACTTGGCATGGATATCGACTCGGCGCGCGTGATCAGCGTTTTCACCATCGAAGGACTGGACGCCGCTCAGGTCGATTTGTCCCTGGACAGGGCGGCCCTGCACGATCCGGTTTTGCACGAGGTTTCCCTCGCCCCCCTGGCTGAAGATTTTGACTGGATTCTGGAGGTGGGATTCCGGCCCGGCGTGACCGACAACCCCGGCCGCACTGCCCGCGAAACCCTGGCCCTGGTTCTTGGGCTTTCCGAGGAACAGGCCGAGGTACTCAGGGTCTACACCTCCACCCAATATCTATTGAATGGCCCCCTGGACGAAGCCAGGGCCGCCAGGGTCGCAAAGGACCTGCTGGCCAACGAGCTTATCCAGCGCTTCGAATACAAGTCCAAGGCCCAGTGGCAGGCGAAGCCCGGGTTCAAGGCCAGCGCGGCCAGGGTCACGGGCGAGGCCAGCGACGAGGTGGCCGTCATTCCCCTTTCCTCCATGAGCGATGAGGAGATGATGGATTTCAGCAGGGCCAACACCCTGGCCCTCAGCCTTGAGGAGCTGCATCGAATCAGGGAATATTATTCCGATCACCGGGTAAGGGCGGACAGGGAGAAGGCGGGATTGCCCCCGGATGCCACGGACGCGGAGATTGAAGTTCTGGCCCAGACCTGGTCCGAGCACTGCAAGCACAAGATATTCACCGCCCAGATCGATTACGAGAACAGGGAACAGGGCAGCACCAGCCGCATCGACAGCCTGTTCAAGACCTATATCCAGGGCAGCACCGCGGCCATCCGCGCAATCCAGGGCGAGGACGACATCTGCCTTTCGGTTTTCAAGGACAATGCCGGAGTCATAAAGTTCAGCGACAAGCTCAATGTCTGCGTGAAGATGGAAACCCACAACAGCCCGTCGGCCCTTGACCCCTACGGCGGAGCCCTGACCGGCATCGTGGGCGTGAACCGCGACCCCATGGGAACCGGCATGGGCGCGAACCTGCTTTGCAACACGGACGTTTTCTGTTTCGCCTCCCCTTTTCACGAGGGCGAGATACCTCCGAGGCTCCTGCATCCGCGCCGCGTGTTCGAGGGCGTGCGTGAGGGGGTTGAACACGGAGGCAACAAGTCCGGAATCCCCACTGTCAACGGTTCGATTGTCTTTGACGAACGCTATCTGGGCAAACCCCTGGTCTATTGCGGGACCATCGGGACAATGCCCAAGGAGGTCAAGGGCCGCCCAAGCTACGAGAAAAAGGCCGAGCCCGGCGACTTCATCGTCATGTCCGGCGGTCGCATCGGCAAGGACGGCATCCATGGAGCCACCTTTTCATCCGAGGAACTGCACGAGGGCTCACCGGCCACGGCCGTGCAGATCGGCGACCCCATCACCCAGCGCAAGATGTATGATTTTCTGATGCGGGCCAGGGACATGGGCCTGTACAACGCCATTACGGACAACGGCGCAGGCGGGCTTTCCTCGTCCGTGGGCGAAATGGCCCAGGACTGCGGCGGGTTCGAGATGGATCTGGCCAAGGCCCCCCTCAAGTATGATGGATTGCGTCCGTGGGAGACGCTTATATCCGAGGCCCAGGAACGCATGACCATGGCCGTTCCCCCGGAAAACATCGACAAGTTCCTGGCCCTGTCCAAGGAGATGGACGTGGAATCCACAGTGCTGGGAACATTCAACGATTCCGGATACTACGAGGTGCGCTACGGCTCCAGGCCGGTGACCCGCCTGGACATGGACTTCCTGCACGACGGCGTGCCCCAGATGCATCTTGAGGCGCGCTGGGAAAAACCGCGTATCGAGGACCAACCCGTGCCCCAGGTGGCGGACCAGGGCGGACTCCTGAAAAAAATGCTCGCCAGGCTGAATATCTGCAGCAAGGAATACGTCATCCGCCAGTACGATCACGAGGTCCAGGGCAAGAGCGTGGTCAAGCCCCTGACCGGCGTGAAACGCGACGGTCCGGCCGATGCCGGAGTGCTGCGCCCGGATCTGGAGTCGGACAGGGGACTGGTGGTTTCCCACGGAATCTGCCCCAAGTTCAGCGACCTTGACGCCTACTGGATGATGGCCAACGCCATTGACGAGGCCGTGCGCAACGCCGTGGCCGTGGGCGCGGATCCCAGGCTCATGGCCGGCGTGGACAATTTCTGCTGGTGCGACCCCGTCCAGTCCGAGAGCACGCCTGACGGCCATTACAAGCTGGCCCAGCTGGTGCGGGCGAATCAGGCCCTGGCCCATTTCTGCCTGGGCTTCGGAGTGCCCTGCATTTCCGGCAAGGACTCCATGAAGAACGATTACAAGGGCGGCGGCAGGAAAATATCCATTCCGCCCACTGTCCTTTATTCCGTTGTGGGCATAGTGCCGGACGTGAACAAGTGCGTGACCTCGGACTTCAAGACTCCCGGGGACCTGATTTACGTGTTGGGTCTGACCTCTTCCGAACTGGGCGGCAGCGAGTTGTCCTCTGAATTGGGTTTTGTAGTTCCCGACGTTCCCCAAGTTGATTTGCTGTCGGCCCGTGCTCGCTACCTGTCCCTGTTTCAGGCCATGCAGCAGGGGCTTGTCACCGCCTGCCACGACATGTCCGACGGCGGGCTGGGCGTGGCCCTGGCCGAGATGTGCATAGGCGGCCGCCTGGGGGCGGAGTTTGATCTTGATCTGGTTCCAGTCCATTCCTGCGGGACGGATTCCGAGATCCTTTATTCGGAATCAGCCAGCAGGTTCCTGGTGTCCGTTGCCGAGGACAGGAGAACGGCCTTTGAAAGGCTTTTCGCAGGCCAGCATTTGGCGCTGGCCGGCAAGGTGGCGGACAAGGGGCTCAAGGTCCGGTCACAGGGAGAAGTGGTCATTGAAGAAAGTGTCGAAGATTTGGCCCTGGCCTTCAAGAGCACTCTCGACTGGTGACCTGCGGGCCGAATCCTTGTTTTTTTACGCACGTTTTTTTTGAGTTCCGGGCGATTAACTCGCTGTTAAACTTTGATGTTTTATAAAACAGCAATCTTAGTGCGTAATTTCACAAATACTTTACGTTTTTTTTTGTTTGGTGTAGCTAGGAAGGACACTTAAAATACCAATCTAGTTTTGTGGAGTTTGCCATGGCCCGAAATCGTTTTCTTTATGTCTTGGGTTTGTGCCTGCCTGCCTCTTTTCTATTATTGCTGATCTTGGGAAATACCCCGACCGGGGCTGCCGACGAGGAATATGTTGGTACGGAGGAGTGCTCATATTGCCATGAGCAGGAAGCCGAGAACTACAAATCATTTTCCAAAAAGGCCCATTCCAGCAAGAGCGTGAAGATCATGGCTCCGGACCTGACCGACGAGGAAATTAAAGAGTGTTTTCATTGCCATACCACGGGCTACGGCAAGCCCGGCGGCTTCGTCAACTTCGAGGAGACCCCCGACATGGCCGACGCCGGTTGCGAGGTATGCCACGGACCCGGATCGGCCCATGTGGAATCCGGGGGCGACCCCGATTTGATCAGAGGAAAGCTTGACATCAAGGAGTGCGAGACCTGCCACAACCCGGAACGGGTTGAGAATTTCGACTTCAAGCCCATGCTGTACGGCGGCGCCCACTAGGAGGTTGTGATGCAGTTCATTCAGAAATCCATCGGCGTCAAGGTCATCTTCCTCTCCTCGGTGTTGACCATTGTCGCCTTCACCGGCCTGTTCATCTACAATTCATGGTGGGAAAAGGAATCCATGCTGGATGAGGTCCACCTTACGGCCGAACGCTCCGCGGACATGCTTCAAATGGCCATTGAGGAGCCGATGGGCCAGGGAGACAACGCGGGAACGACCAGCAAATTCGACACCCTGTCCAGCCGTTACGACGACATTCTGGTCCACCTTCTGGATTACAAGGGAGAGATTACCTACTCCACATCCAAGGACGCGTTGCGTCAGGATTATTTCCAGCTTTGCCCCCAGGAGGAGTGCAAGGAGATCGTCGCCCGGTCCCTCAAGGAACCATTGGATGAGGGGAAGCTGATTCATTTTGATGAAGGCCCCCGCTTCGTGCAGGTCATAACCATCAAGAACGAGCCAAATTGCCATCATTGCCACGGCAAGAGCAAGGAGATACTCGGCGTGATGGTCATGAATCAGGATGTGGGGCGGCAGTTCGGCGCCCTCAGGGCCAATCAGATCAAGGCGGCCGGAATATCCCTGCTGGGCGTGGGCGCGCTGCTCACGGCCCTGATGATCCTGATCAGGACATCCGTGGTCACCAAGATTCGCTCCATAGTCCGGGCCACCGAAGAGGTGGGCCAGGGCAATCTGGACGCCGATTTCGAGGTGGAGGGCGTGGACGAGCTGGCCAACCTCGGCGATCATCTCGGCAACATGGTCCGCAGGATCAAGGACCAGTTGCAATACAACAAGAGCATTCTGGACGGGATCATCGTGCCGCTTTTCGTGGCCGACAAGGATGAATGCCTTGATTTCGTCAATGATCCGCTCAAGCAGATTCTCGGCGATGTGGAGGCCCAGGGCAGGCCTGTCTCCGAGGTCTTGCCGGAAGGCGACGGCGGAAAAGGGGCGACGGCGGAGGTGATAGCCCGGGGTGAATCGCGAAGCGGCAACATGAATTACACGCGCGAGGACGGCGTGGAGTTTCCCCTGCATTACGAGATATCACCATTGCAGGACGCCCAGGGCAACGTGGTGGGCGCCATAGGAGTGATGATCGACCTGACCACCGAGACCCAGAACCGCAGGAATATCGAACAGCAGCGGCAGAATCTGTTGGTTGTCGCCAACGAGGTCACGGAGGTGGCCAAGAATCTGAACGACGCATCCGATCTTTTGACTCGTCAGATGAACGAGTTGACGGCTGCGGTCGACACCACCAGCGACCAGACCAGCCAGGCGGCCACGGCAATGGAAGAGATGAACGCCACGGTCCTGGAGGTTTCCAAGAACGCGTCCGAGACTGCGGCCGCTTCCGACAAGGCCAACAAGGTGGCCAAGGAAGGCGGCGTTGTCGTCCAGAATACCGTGAATGAAATAAACCAGGTCGCCAGCACCACGGAGTTGCTGGCAACATCTTTGACGGAACTCTCCCAAAGGGCGGAGAACATCGGTCAGGTCATGGCCGTGATCAACGATATCGCCGACCAGACCAATCTCCTGGCCCTGAACGCGGCCATCGAAGCCGCCAGGGCGGGCGAGGCCGGACGAGGGTTCGCGGTGGTGGCCGACGAGGTGCGCAAGCTGGCGGAAAAAACCATGCAGGCGACCAAGGAGGTCGAAGGCGCGGTTTCCCTCATTCAGCAGAGCACTGAAAGCGTTGTCACCGAGATGGACGACGCCCGGGGAAGAGTGGTCAAGACTTCTGAAATGGCTGGACAGGCCGGCGAGGTCCTCGGCGAGGTCGTCAAGCAGTCCGATGTCATCGCCGACATGGTCCGGGGCATCGCCACGGCGGCCGAGCAGCAGTCATCCACAAGCGACGAAATCAGCAACAACGTCACCCAGATCAACAATTTGTCGCAGGAAATATCCAGAGGCATCCAGGAAGCGAACAAGGATATCCAGGACATTTCCAACACGGCGCAGAATCTGGCCGATCTGGTGGAGAAGTTCAAGAACTAGAGAGGCTGACTTTGGCTGGATATGCTCCGGCGTGAAGAAATAAAAAAAGGCCGGTCCGGGTATGTCCCGGACCGGCCTTTACAATTGGATGAATCGTTCGAGTATCTGTACCCGCCGGGTTATCTGCCCCAGCGATGCTTTTTGGCGTTGTAATTGTGGTATTCGGTGGTCGCTTTTGCGTTTGTCGAGATGAATTTGCCGGTTTTGGCCGACTGGGCTGTGTCACCGATGCACTCCCAGGTCTTCTTCTTGTACTTGAGTATTCCCAGGTAGGGCACGACCGGAGTAGTGGTCTTTTTCACCTGGCAGACGATGCTTGAGGGGTCAACCTCGGTGTAGGTGGCGCGGAATTTTCCGTCGGCCCTTTTGGATACCTGTATCCGGGTTTTTCCGGTCAGGTCGTTTTGGTTGAGCTTGATGACAAAGCTATGGGCAAACGTTGTAAACTCTTCGTGAACCTTTGCCAGCTCTTTTTCAAGAGGGCTGAGGTCGTTGTTTGCCGAGGCCATCTGGCTGCCGGCCTTGCCGCCCTGATTCTGGGCTGCGCAGGCAGTTGCGGCCAGACAGATTGAAATGACTAGCGCCATTATGATGATTGTTGTTTTTTCCTTCATTTCCCAAGACCGTTAACCAAGCCGGACCTGAAGACGTTGTTAAGCGTCTCCAGGTCCTGAATTGGTCAGTTACTGCAAGTTGTTACTGTTGGGGGACGATCTCAACGCGACGGTTGAGGTATCTTCCTTCCTCTGTATCGTTGGTGGCCGCAGGCTGAGACTCGCCGTATCCGACGGGAGTCAGGCGACCGCGGTCGACGCCGTGCGTGACCAACCAGTCGGTCACGGAGTTGGCCCTGCGCTCGGACAGGCCCTGGTTGTACTGATCGCTACCCTTGCTGTCGGTGTGACCGGCAACGTTGACGGCCATGGTCGGCCTGTCCTGCAGCCAGATGACGGCCTGCTCGAGGGCGGGGATGAATTCTTCCTTGATGTTGGACTTGTCGAAGTCAAAGTTGATCCTGAAGATGACGGCCTCGGCGCTGGCCATGCCGCAGAAAACGTCGAAGACGAATTTTTCAAGAACGGCCTGGTCCATGAGTCCGGCGGCGTCGGCGGCGACGGAGCAGCTGTTCAGGGCCCTGATCTCGTCGATGATCCTCTGTCCGTGGGCGGTGTCTGCGTAGCTGACGACATGGATGCAAACCTTGTCGCCGTACTTGGCGTACAGGGCTTTGGCTTCGGAAACGGGGTCAACGCCCTGGTTGTGGGCGCCGTCGGTGAACATGATGATGGCGGTGCTGCCGTTGAGACCGGCCAGGACGGGATCGAGGTCGATGAGTCCGTAACCCATGGGGGTTCTGCGGCCGAAAATCTCGTAATCGGTCTCAAGGGAGCCGATGGCTCCGGCCAGGGAACCCGGAGTGTGCGCGGCAGGCGCCGAAACGGCTCCGAAAGGCGCGAAGGTGTAAAGGGCGCCGGTGTAGCCGAGGTTGGGGATGGCGTTGTCCATGTCGGTCATGGCTTTTTTGCTGGCCGCGATTTTAGGCATTCCCAGATCCGGATGGGTCATGGCCATGGAACCGGAATAATCCTGGAAAAATATAAAGTTGTCTACCTTGGGACCGGCGCAGTCCAAGGCAAAAGCGGATGAGAAAAGGAAGAGAACGGCCAGGGCCGAAACCATAATTGCAAAAGATAACTTTTTGAATTTGTTCATAAAAGGGCTCCTTTCTTTGATAATAGGTGCAGGCAAAGTATTAACATTATATAGTTTAGAAGTATTGCTTTGACAAGTAGTTCATAATAAAATTTGGTGAAAACTTGACTATTGCTTGGTTTTTCCCGTTCGTGTCGAGTGATTGCCGATTTGCATTTTCCACACCGTCTGCTTGAGCACATACTCATGGTAACACACCCTTGCGTCCTGTCCGGGAACAAAGTAATAAACCGGTACCAGAGTGTGCAACTTTCAAGACTTTTTCTAGAATTGTCCCTCGCCTGTTGGCCCGACAGAGGAAAAGGAGAAATTATTCCATGTATATAGTTACAGGTGGAGCTGGATTCATAGGCAGCGCCATGATCTGGAAAATGAACCGGATGGGAATCCATGACATCCTTGTGGTGGACAATCTCGGCGAATCCGAAAAATGGAAGAATCTGGTCAACCTCCGTTACGAAGACTATCTGCACAGGGATCAGTTCTACAAATTGATAGTCGAGGGCGACGACCCCTTTGAGACCGAAGGCATAATCCACATGGGGGCCTGTTCCTCCACCACGGAGCGCAATGCCGACTTTCTCATGGAAAACAACTTTCGCTACACGCAGATGCTTTGCCGCTTTGCCCTGGGCCATGGAGTCAGGTTCATAAACGCCTCCAGCGCCGCCACCTACGGTGACGGGGCAAAGGGCTTTTCCGACGACCATTCGGGCCTGGAAGAGTTCAGGCCTCTGAACATGTACGGTTATTCCAAACAGCTTTTCGATCTCTGGGCCTTGCGTGCCGGAATCCTGGACCGCGTGGTTTGCCTCAAGTTCTTCAACGTCTTCGGGCCCAACGAGTACCACAAGGGGGATATGCGCAGCGTCATTTCCAAGGCCTATGCCCAGGTGCTGGAAACCGGGAAGATCAAGCTCTTCAAATCCTACCATCCCGAATTCCCGGATGGCGGTCAGAAGCGGGATTTCGTTTACATCAAGGATTGCGTGGATATCATGTGGAGCCTTTTGGAGAATCCGGAGGTCAACGGGGTCTTCAACCTTGGCACAGGAACTGCACGTACCTGGAATGATTTGGCAAATGCCGTGTTTGCAGCGATGGACAGGAAGCCCGAGATAGAATATATCGAGATGCCTGAGTCTATTCGTGATAAATATCAGTATTTTACCCAGGCTGAAATGGGCAAGCTCAAGGATTCCGGCATTGCCGTGGATTTGACTCCCCTGGAAGAGGGCGCGGCCGACTACGTGAGAAATTATCTCTCCAAGGACGATCCGCACCTGAAGGCTTAGAGAGAATTATTTGAGACATCGCATTCTTGTATACATAGCCACTCTGGCGCTGCCCCTGACCCTGCTTTTCGGGCAGCCCTGGAATTTGTTCGGCGAGGCCCCGCCCGGCTCCAAGGTCCGCCGTTACGTTTCGGAGAATTCCCTGCTTACGCCCGAAGAACCGGGCGTTCAGGAGTGGAAGTTCACCGCCGACAGGGTGGTGGGCGATCATGAAAGCGAATACGCCGAGGCCTTCGGCAATGTAAGCGTCTCTTCAGGTCAGTATTCGGTGCGCGCCGAATACGCCCGCTATTACCGGGCCACCAATTGGGTCTTTCTCAAGGGCGATGTGCGCGCCACTTGGGGCGGCGACTTTCTTGAGGCCGAAGAGGCCGAGTTCGACCTGACCAACAAGCTGGGCTGGCTGAAAAAGGGCAAAGCCTTCATCGCCAAGCCCCACCTCTATGTCGAATCGGACATGATCCGCAAATACCGGGGCGACAGCTACCATTTCAAGAACGCCAAGGTCACGGCCTGCAGCGGGGACAAGCCCGCATGGTCCGTCGAAGCGGAAGAGGGCCACATCAATTTCAATTCCGGCGAGGCCAAGCTCTGGAACTCGTCCTTCAATGCCTGGGACGTGCCCATCATGTATCTGCCATACATGAAGATACCCACCGGAGGCATGCGGCAGAGCGGCCTGTTGACACCCAAGCTTTATTCCAGTGACAGACTGGGCTTTGGCATCGACCTTCCCTATTACTGGGCCATTGACGAGGAACGCGACGCCACGTTCTACGAGCACTACATGTCCAAGCGCGGGCTGATGCAGGGGCTTGAGTTCCGGCACGCCAACGACACGAACACCAAGGGAGTCTGGCAGTTCAACTGGATGAACGACAACGTGGTGCACAAGGCCGAGGGCGACGAAGACAAGATGTTTCGCGGCGACGGCCTTACGCGCAGCAACAGGAACCGCTGGTGGGCCAGGGGCAAGTTCGACGGGTTCATAGGCAACCCCAAGTGGCGGACAATGTCGACCTTGATCTTGTCTCGGACCAGAACTACCTGCGCGAGTTCAGCCGGGGCCATTCCGGGTACCGGGCCAGCCAGGACGAGTTCATGGACAAATTCAACCGCGGGCTTGACGCTGCGGACAGCGTGGAGCGCAAGAACAGGGTTCTGGTGCACAGGAGCTGGGACAAATACGGATTGGCCGGGAAGTTCGAATACACCCAGAATCTTGAATACTGGAACGACAACAAGCCCTCGGACCAGGACCCCACGGTCCAGCGGCTGCCCGAAGTGGATTTCTTCGCCTACAAGGATGCCCTTGTGGGGCCGTTGGAATGGGAGGCCCAGGCCAAATTCGATTATTTCTGGCGGAGTTTCGGAACCACGGCAACCAGGCTGGACCTGCATCCGGTCTTCAGTCTGCCGATGCAGACCGGCGGCCTGACCCTTATCCCTCGGCTGGGCCTGCGCCAGACCCTTTACGGAGTGAGCGAGTACGAGAACGAGGAATCCACCACCACGGACAACAAGCTTCCCATGCGCCTCATGGTCGAGGGGGGAGTGAACGCCTTCACGGAATTCAGCAGGGTTTACAGTTTTGGCGGAGACAAGCTGGCCGCCACCAAGAGCAACGAGGGCAAGAGCAGATGGACGGGCATGAAGCACTCCATCATTCCCAGGGTGGACTATTCCTACATTCCCAATTCCAAGAGGCAGAATTCGCTGCCCTATTTCGACGAGTTGGACCGCATACGGAAAACCAACGAGATCACCTATTCCCTGACCAACGTCCTTGACCGGCGCAGGGAGAGCGTTTCCATGTCCATGGAAGGGGACCGGGCCACGCCGACCATTTCCAGCGACTACCTGGATTTCGCCCGGTTCATGATCGAGCAGAGCTACGACTGGAACGAGGCCGTGCGCAACGACGAGCTGGAAAGATATGAACGCAGGCCATTCTCCGACGTCATGGCCCAGATCACCCTCAAGCCGGAAGATTACATAACCCTTGATTCAAAGACCTGGATTTCGCCGTACCAGGGCACGGTGACCGAGCATCTGCACACCCTGACATTGAGACACGAAGGCTGGGGCGACATCAGCTTCAGCTACGACTATCTCAGCAACGTGGACGAATACAAACGCTCCCGCATCAGCCCCATGCAGATTCTTGGGCTGCGCACCAGTGTCGAGATATCCGACGCCTGGACCCTGCGTCTGGGCTATCGCCGGGATTTCGAGAACAACAAGGATCTTGAAAAAAGCATCGGCCTGAGTTGGCAGCATGAATGCTTCTCCGCCGGATTCCTCTTCGCCATAGACGAGAACGACAACCGCTACGAATTCAACGTGGACCTTTTCAAGTTCTAGGCCATGACCGGCTCGCGCTCCATACAAGTCCTTTCCCAGGCCCTCAGGAACCAGATTGCCGCCGGAGAGGTGGTGGAGCGCCCGGCCAGCGTGGTCAAGGAGCTTGTGGAGAACAGCCTGGATGCCGGAGCCGGTCGTGTGGACGTGACCCTGGAGCGCGGCGGACAGGGTTTGATCGTTGTTCAGGATGACGGATCGGGCGTGGCTCCGGAAGAGCTGGCCCTGGCCGTTACGCGCCATGCCACCAGCAAACTGCGCAGCGTGGAAGACCTTTCAGCCATTATGTCCTTCGGTTTCAGGGGCGAGGCCCTGCCCAGCATCGCTTCGGTTTCGGATTTTACCATGATTTCCAAATGGGACCGGGCCGACGAGGCCAGACGCATGGAGGTCAAGGCGGGAGTGAGCGGGGAGCAGGGTCCGGCGGCCCTGAATTCGGGCACCAGGGTCGAGGTGCGCGACCTGTTCGCCAATGTCCCGGCCCGGCTCAAGTTCCTCAAGACCGAGGCCACCGAGACAAAACGCTGCCAGGAAATTCTTTTCAGGCTCTGCCTTGCCCACCCGGATGCGGGGTTCTCCCTGACGGTCAACGGCAAGGAGAGTTTCAGGCTTCCGCCGAATCAGACCCTTGAAGCGCGTCTTGCCAAATTCTGGCCCCCGTCCGTCTGCGAGGGACTCCTGCCGGTTTCCCACGGCCTTGGCGACTATGCGGTGCGGGGGTTGGCCGGGTCGCCCAACACGGCCCAAGGGCGTTCGGGGCGCATGCTGCTTTATGTCAACAACCGCCCGGTGCAGGACCGGCTTTTGTTGGGCGCGGTCAGGGCCGCCTATCAGGGCAGGCTGCTGGCCAGGGAATATCCGCAGGTGGTCCTGTTTCTCGACCTGCCGCCCGATCTGGTGGACGTGAACGTACATCCGGCCAAGCAGGAGGTCCGTTTCCGCGACGAAAGCGGCGTTTTTTCAGTTGTCAGGCGTTCGATCGTTCAGGCCCTGGAAGGAGTCGGCTCCGGCGAAAGGTTTGAGGAAGACGTTCAGCCGGACGGCGGACAAGACAGGCCGCAGCAATCCGCTCCGAGCCAGGCGAGGCTTGTGCCCGGCAGCGACAAATTTTCCACCTTCCGCGAATTCAAGTCGGGGTATGGCCGGAAGGACCATTCCTTGAGGGTAACGGTGCCGGTTTTCACTTCCCTTGCCGGTCCCGACGGGCGGATTGAAGAAGATGACAAGTCTGCCCCATCAGGGCTTGAGGAATACGGTTACTCCTACCTGGGCCAGTTGGGGGACACCTATTTGGTCCTGAAAAGGGGCGACAGTTCGCTGGTTCTGGTGGACCAGCACGCGGCCCATGAACGCATTCTATACGAGGCCATGCGCTCTGAAAGAAATAAGGGCGACTTTCAGCCCCTGGCCCTGCCTCTTTCCCTGGCCCTGCACCCCAGCGAAGCCGAGCGGCTGCAGGAGATTTGGGACGACCTGAGGAACGCGGGATTTGTCCTGGACATGGCCCGGACCGGCATGGTGGACATCCGGGGCATACCCCCCACCCTGGACGCGGGCCAGGCCAAGGAGTACCTTCGGGCCGCGCTCGGTTCCCGGTTGCGGGGACTTGAGGACTTGTGGATAATGCTGTCCTGCAAATCGGCCATCAAGGCCGGGCAGCCCCTGGCCCCGGACGAGGCCTTGTCCCTGCTGGAAACCTGGCTGGATTGCCCGGACAAGGATTATTGCCCGCATGGCCGACCGGTGGTTCTGGATTGGAGCCTTGCCGACCTGGAAAAAATGTTCAAACGGAAATAGAAATGACCATCAGCTACAACAAACTCAAGGTCCGGGTCCGCCTGGACGACATCCGGCACAACTACACTCTGCTCAACGAGCGCGGCGGCCAAGCCATGGCCGTGGTCAAGGCTGACGCCTACGGACACGGACTGGTACCCGTGGCCAGGGCTCTTGAGGAAGTCGGCGCGGACACCTTTGCGGTGGGAACCGTGGACGAGGCCGCGCAGCTTCGGGATTCAGGCTGCAAGGGCAGGATCATAGCCCTGCTGGGGCCCATAGACGAGGCCGATTATCCGGCCCTTTGGGAATACGCGGCCACGCCCTTTGTCGGCGACTTCGGCCAGCTGGAAAAGATTTCAAACGAGGCCGCCAAGCGGGATGCCCCCTTGGACATCAGCCTCAAGTTCGACACGGGCATGGCCCGGCTGGGATTTTCCGAAGAGCAGTTGCCCGAACTGATATCCAGGTTGGGCGACGCCCCCGGCATCAGGCCGGTGCTGGCCAGCTCCCATCTGGCCACTTCCGACGAGCCTGGACAATTCGCCTTTGTTAAGGAGCAGGCCGCTTGTTTTGAAAGGATTCTGTCGGGGCTCAGGGAAAAGGGCATTGACCCCCAGGCCAATCTGGCCAATTCAGCGGCCATACTGGCCCATGAGGACGTCAGTCACCAGTGCCAGCGTCCGGGCATAGCCCTTTACGGGGCCAACCCGTTTCATGGAACCGAGCTCGAGAATCTTGGCGCGGGGCTGAGGCAGGCAATGGAAGTTACCGCTCCCGTCATCCAGGTTCACGACCTGAGAAAGGGTCGCAGCATCAGCTACGGGCGCACATTCACCGCGCCGAGGGACATGCGCGTGGCCATTGTCGGCGCCGGTTACGCGGATTGCTACAGCCGTGGACTTTCCGGCAGGGGCTGGATGCTTTTGCATGGCCGCCGGGTGCCAATCCTGGGGCGGGTCTGCATGCAGCTCACGGCCGTGGACGTGAGCGAGGTCCCGGAGGCGGTTTCAGGCGACGAGATATTTCTGATGGGCGGTCCCGGAGCCGAGAGCATTGCGGCGGAGGATCTGGCCCTTTGGTGGGGGACCATCACCTACGAGGTTTTTTGCCTGTTGGGCATGAACAAAAAAACTTATTTATAAGTCCCGAATTGCGCCCCGCGGGCTTGGTCGGGACTAAAAATCAAGGAGCACTGATATGGGTTGGGTGGTTGCCGAGAGCTATACTCTGGAAGAGCTGGCCAAGGACGGTCTGGACGCGCAGGGCCTGAAGACGAAGTGGGAAAACGTGGCCGACGACATGGCCCTGATTCCGGAACGCAACGTCAATGTCATCGAGACGGCGGGCAGCGTGCGGGTGGAGGTCAGCGAAGAGCTTTATTCCTGCATGCGCGGGATATAGAAAAAAAGGGGGATGCCGGGCATCCCCCTGAGTCGTTTTAATGGTCGCAGATATTTGCGCCCGTTGTCAGTGAGCCATCCAGATATTTCTGAATAACCGCCTCGGGTTCTTCCGAGGACGCGCCGACGATCACCTTCACGCCGTTATCCGTGAAAAGGCTCTGGGCCCTTGAACCCATGCCGCCTGCGATTACCAGGTCAACCCCCTGGTCCGCGGTCCATTTGGGCAGCACGCCCGGTTCGTGGGGCGGAGGGGTCTTGAGTTCGGAGGAAACGACCTTCTTGGTCTTGGCGTCAACGTCGATGATGGCGAACTGTTCGCAATGGCCGAAATGCATGCAGAGCTTGCCCGCGGCGACAGGTATGGCGAACCTGATCCGGCCTTCCTTCTTGGCTATTTCCTCGAATTTGGGCTGGTCCTCGGAGGCCCTTTCCTGCAGGGAATTGCTCAGGTTGAGCATGGGCTTGACAATGGCGTTGATGGCTTTTGCCGTGGCGCTGTCGTGGTCGGTCTTGATCAGCGGGAATCCTTCGTCGCCTGAGCGGACGACTTCCGGGTTCATGGGGATGCGGCCCAGAAATTTCACGCCCATTTCCCTGGCCAGCTCTTCGCCGCCGCCGGTATTGAAGATGTCGTGGGTTGCGCCGCAGTCGGGGCAGATGAATCCGCTCATGTTTTCAACAATGCCCAGGATGGGGTTGCCCACCTGTTTGCAGAAGGTCACGGAGCGTCGCACGTCGTCCACGGCCACGCCCTGGGGAGTGGTCACGATGACGGCCTGGGCGTCGGGTCCGATGGTCTGCAGGGCGCTCAGCGGTTCGTCGCCGGTGCCGGGAGGGCAGTCAACGATGAGGTAGTCCAGGTCGCCCCAGGCCACGTCCTGCACGAACTGCTTGATCAGCCCCATTTTCACGGGTCCGCGCCAGATGACGGCGTCTTCCTTGCTGGGCAGCATGAAGCCCAGGGACATGACCCAGAGATTCTTGCTCCAGGATATGGGCTCGATGATCTCGCTTCCGATGTGCGGCTTGGCCTCGCCGAGGCTCAGGAGCCGGGGGACGCTGGGACCGTGCACGTCCACGTCCAGCAGGCCGACTTGCTTGCCCGCCAGGGACAGGCCCACGGCGATGTTTACGGCGACGGTGCTTTTGCCGACGCCGCCCTTGCCCGAGAGCACCACGATCTTGTTCTTGATGCGCCCAAGGGTTTTCTTCAATTTCAGGTCTTCGGGCTTGCTCTGGCAATCTCCGCCGGAGCAGCTTCCGCATTCATGGCTCATGTATCACTCCTGGAAAAAAATGTTGTTATCACGGCTTTGTTGTCCGTCGGTGAAAGAGATAATCATCCGCATCGGCTTGTCAATTTTTTTGGCCTACCAATGTCCTTCCTTGTCCGCATCGTCAGCCAACTCGTATTCGCCCTTGTTGAAGGCGTCCAGCGCCTGCTGCACGGTTCCGGAGGCGCCGAGATAGATTTTGATCCTTCCGTGGCTCAGGGCCTTGAAGGCCTTGGGACCGACATGGCCGGTAAGCACGGCCTCTATCCCGGTTTCCGCCACGTTTTGGGCGGCCTGGATGCCGGCTCCCTGGGGCAGAGAAAGGTTCTGCTCGTTTCCGGCGTATTCAAAGGAACCGGATTCCGTGTCGTAGATAATGAAACCGGCGGCCCTGCCGAAACGCGGGTCCACCTGGCTGCCCAGGTCTTTGCCCTGGCTGGTCACTGCTATTTTCATGGCTTGCTCCTTTTCATTCTGTTGCATTGGTTCATGCGCCCGCCCCGGCCGTTCCCGTTGTTTTCCGCGCGGCGGCATTTTCCCATGCCCGGCCCCTTGCCCATCCCAATACCCATACCGGGACGGTTGTGGCAGCCGGGCATGGTCAACCGGTCGAGACTGTTGTCCTTGTACGCCGCGAGTACCTGATCCACATCGCCCTTGACCCAGGGCAGGATGGAGATTCCCGCGTTCTCGATCAACTGCCTGGTGCAGCCGGAGATGGCTCCGCAGATGATGAGATGTACCCCGCAGGCCAGTATGGCGGATGTCCTGTCCGTTGAATCCTCTGAGGGAAGGGATAGGTGGCCTGCGGGGCAAATATCGTCGCCGTCCGTCTTGTAGAGTCGGAATTCCGAGGAGTTCTCGAACACTGACGCCAGCCTGTTTTCAAAACATGCCAGACAAAGAATCATCGCATACCGGTTCCGGATGGTTCGGGTTGTTTTCAAGCAGGGGCCGGTGCTTCGGCCCGTTCTGACCGGGGACAATACATTGAGTGTGCCGAATAAAAAAAAGCTTTGGATACAGAGGTGTTGGTGGAACAGGGCAAGATGTTTTCAACTGATCAGGGAGAAAAAAGCGTCCAGTCCAGCCCGGTCTCCGCTCATTATTTGCCCAACTTCTCACAACGTTCAAGCATGCGGCGCAGGGTATCCTTTGAGATGCCAAGTTCGCGGCAGGTGACCATTTTGCGCCCCTTGTTGCGCTCCAGTGTGGACAGCACGGCCCGGCACTTGATCTCCTCCAGGGTGCCCGTGCCCGATGGCGCGCTGTCCCGTTTGCCCCCGCCGGGCTGCAGGTATTCAGGCATGTGTTCCACCTGGATGAACCCTGCGGGGCAGAGGATGAAGGAGAATTCGAGAATGTTTTCCAGTTCTCTGACATTGCCGGGAAAGGGGTGGCGCATGAGTATCTGCATGGCGTCTTCGGAAAGCCCCTCGATTTCCTTGCCCTGTTCGGCGGACATGCGCTGGATGAAGTGGTTGGCCAGCAGGGGTATGTCCTCGCGCCGGTCCTTGATGGGGGGCAGGCGCAGGCTGACCACGTTCAACCTGTAGTAAAGGTCCTGGCGAAAGAGATCTTCGGCCACCAGCTTGTCCAGGTCCTTGTTGGTGGCGGCGATGACGCGCACGTCCGTGGGCACGCTTTGCACGCCGCCCAGGGGCTCGAAACTCTTTTCCTGAAGAACGCGCAGCAGCTTGACCTGCAACTTTGCAGGCAGGTCGCCGATCTCGTCCAGAAAGATGGTGCCGCCCTTGGCCAGCTCGAAACGGCCCGGCTTGTCTTTTTTAGCATCGGTAAAGGCTCCGGCCTTGTATCCGAACAGCTCGGATTCCAGCAGGGTGTCGGGCAGGGCGCCGCAGTTCACGGCCACGAAAGGCCCGGTCTTGCGTCCGCTCAGGTGGTGGATGGCCCTGGCGAAAAGCTCCTTGCCCGTGCCGGATTCGCCAAGCAGCATGACTGTGGCCTCGCTCTTGCTGATCTGGGGCAGAATCTGGAAAATCTTGTTCAGGGCCCGGCTTTTGCCGACGATGTCCTCGAATGTGTAGAGGTCGTTGACCTTCATGCGCATGATGTGGATGTCGGTCAGGTCGCGGAAGGTCTCCACCCCGCCGATGAGTTCGCCCTGTTTGTTTTTCAGGGGAGCGGCGCTGATGGAGATGGGAACCTTGGTCCCGTCGCTACGCACGATGAAGATGGACTTGTTGCTTATTCCGGCATCCGATTTCATGCAGCTGCGTATGGCGCACTGGCCGTCGCAGAGGCTGGAGCGCAGAACCTCCCAGCATTTGGAACCAGTCGCGTCCTCCTTGGATATGCCCGTGATCCTGGAAGCCGCCTCGTTGAAAAAGGTGATGTTCCAGTCCAGGTCCACGGTGAAGACTCCGTCGGCAATGGAGCCGAGCACGGCTTCGCAGGGCAGGTCTTTGGGAAAGCTCATTTTCAATAGTTCTATTGTGCGCGTCGCGCCTTGGTCAGGTTGTTGGTTCCGCTAACGGACGCTTAAGGCGTAGCACGTTCCAGGGCGGGTATAAAGGGGATTGTTTTTTGCATTTTGTCCGGCAATTGTTCTGTCGGGACTCGGAAAAAAACGGGCCGCATTTGCGGCCCGTTTTTAATTGTCTTGTCGTTTGAGATTATTTCTTGGCCGCCCGTTCCTTTCTCAGCCAATCGTACCATACCTCGAGCCCTTCCTGTGCTCGGCAGGAAATGGGCATGATCTCGATGTCCTTGTTCAGGGTCTTGGCGTGCTTCTTGGCTTTCTCCATGTCGAAGTCCACGTAGGGCAGCAGGTCGGTCTTGTTCAGGAGCATGACCGAGGAGATGTGGAACATGAGGGGGTATTTTTCCGGCTTGTCGTCGCCTTCGGTCACCGAGAGCAGGGTCACCTTGTGGTCCTCGCCCACGGAGAACTCCGCCGGGCAGACCAGGTTGCCCACGTTCTCAACGAAAAGTATGTCCAGTCCCTCCAGGTCGATCTGCTTGACCGCATCCAGGACCATGCCCGAATCGAGGTGGCAGCCGCCCTGGGTGTTGACCTGCACGGCCTGGGCCCCGGTGGCGGCCACGCGCCGCGCGTCGTTGTCGGTCTGGAGGTCGCCCTCGACCACGGCCATCTTGAATTCCCCGGCCAGGTCGCTGAGGGTCCTTTCAAGCAGGCTGGTCTTGCCCGCTCCTGGGGAGCTCATGAGGTTCAGGCAGAGGATGTGCCTGACCGTGAACATTTTTTTCAGTTCTTCGGCTATGCGGTCGTTTGCCTCAAGTACATTTCTTACTATGGGGATTTCCATCTTGCTACTCCGTTTGTGAATCATCGGACTCTATGCTGCCGATGTACAGTTCCCGGCCCTCGAGAACCTGATGGCCGATTTCCAGGCCGCAGTCCGGGCAGGGCATGTACAGATTGTCTTCAGGCGTGAATTTGGTTCCGCAGCCTCCGCAGGCCACGCGCAACGGCGTTTCCTTGATGACCAGCTCCACGCCGTCGAATTCCGTTCCCGGGGTCAGGGTCTCCCAGGCGAAACTCAGGGAGTCCGTGACCACGTTGGCCAAGGCCCCGTTGACAACGGTGACCCGTTTGAGCCTTTGGATACCGTGCTTGATCTTTTCGTCCGCCAGGATTTCAAGCATTCCCTGGACAAGTGACATCTCGTGCATGGAAGTTGGAATTACAGGAAAACAAAACCGGCGGCAAGCGGACGATTTTCAGCAATTTGGCTCTCCTGGGGGCGGAACTTCATGCTCGGAGGGCCGAAAAGTCTCAGATTTTCCTTGACTTGCAGTCCCAAAATGGCTTTGAAGTATTAAGCGAGTGTTTGCTTTTTTTTGCCGTTGACGGGGTCTGGCCCGCCGTTGGCGGATCATTTTTTGTGTTAATGATTGATAGCCTCATATACTGAACCACGACCTACTAATCACAGCGCCATTATTTTTTTCAAGGAGGTAATGGTATGTTCGTCGGACTGAAAATGCTCCGTGATTTTCACACGGTCACGCCCAAAACCCTGGTCAAGGACGCCGAAAAGCTTCTTGAGGAGAGCAAGCTCTGGATGCTCCTGGTCAAGGACGAGGGGGACGGAAAGCTTCTCGGCTACGTGCGCAAGGAGGATATCAGTGCGGCCCTGCCCAGCATAATGACCTCCCTGGAGAAGCACGAGATCAACTATCTCATGTCCAGGCTTACCGTGGAAAAGATAATCCGCAAGGACATCAAGACAGTTTCGCCCGAGACCGAGATAGAGGCGGCGGCCGACCTGATGTACGAAATGAACCTTGCCGGACTGGCCGTTGTCGGCGAGAAGGGCAAGCTGCTGGGCTACATAAACCGCAGCGTCATGCTCGAGGTGCTGGTGGAGGAGATGGGCCACCGCGAGGGCGGATCAAGGATCACCTTCGAGGTGGAGGACAGGCCCGGAGTCATTTACGAGGTGGCCGGAATAATTTCCAACATGAAGATGAGCATCATCTCCACGGCCACGTTCTTTCACGACAACCGCCGCCTGGTGGTGGTCAGGGTGGCCACGGAAGACCCCTCGCCCATTGCCGCGGCCTTGCAGGAAAGAGGTTACAAGGTGGTCGGCCCAATGGATTTCATGGACGAGTGGCAATAGATTATGGCTTTTCTTGAAGTTGAAAACATCACACTGACCTTCAAGGGCATCGCGGCCCTGGTGGGGGTCGATTTCTCGGTGGAAAAGGGGCAGATAGCCTCCCTCATCGGCCCCAACGGCGCAGGCAAGACCAGCATGCTCAATTGCATCAGCGGCCGCTACACGCCGGACGGCGGGGTTCGCGGCGAGGGCAGCATCTCCCTGGACGGACAGGAACTTCTGTCCCTGCCCGCCAGCAGGCGCACCAGCCTGGGACTGTCGCGGACCTTCCAGAACATAGCCCTGTTCAAGGGGCTTTCCGTGCTGGACAATCTCATGGTGGGCAGGCACCGGCTGCTCAACTACGGCCTGCTTTCCTCCCTTTTCTATTTCGGCAAGGCCAGGAGCCACGAGGATGCGCACCGTCGCAGGGTGGAGGATGTCATCGACTTCCTGAATCTTTCCCCGTACCGGCACCAGGCCGCAGGGCGTCTGCCTTACGGCGTTCAGAAAAGGGTTGAACTGGGCCGGGCGCTGGCTGCGGAACCCAAGCTGATCCTTCTGGACGAGCCAATGGCCGGAATGAACCTCGAGGAAACCGAGGACATGGCCCGCTACATCCTGGACATCTGCGAGGAATGGGGAGTGACCGTGCTCCTGGTGGAGCACGACATGGGAGTGGTCATGGATATTTCAGACCACGTGGTTGTCCTGGATTTCGGCAGTGTCCTGGCCTCAGGCGTTCCGGAGGACGTGCAAAAGGATTCCGGGGTCATTTCCGCCTATCTGGGCACAGAGCAAACAACCTTCATGGGCAGATAGCATGGCCAAAAAATACGACACCACCTTGCCCAGCCTTCTCCTGAAACAGGCTGCGGAACGACCGAACAAGATCGCGTTGAGGGAAAAGGAATGGGGCGTCTGGCAGGCCTGTTCCTGGAAGAAACATTTGAAGACCACTGCCGAATTCACCTCCGGGCTCAGGGCCTTGGGGTTTGGGCGCGGAGACATCGTAATCCTCATCGGCGACAACCGGCCGGAATGGCTTTGGGCCGAGCTGGGCATACAGGCCCTGGGCGGATTGGCCCTCGGACTTTACCAGGATTCGCCCGCCGAGGAAATCAAGTATGTTTTCGACCTGTCAGAGGCCAGGATGGTTGTGGCCGAGGACCAGGAGCAGGTGGACAAGATTCTGCAATTCAGGTCTGAACTCAAAAACCTCGAATACATCGTCTACCACGACGCCAAGGGCTTGCAGGTTTATGAAAAGGACGTGCCGGGACTCATGTCCTTTGACTCGGTGCGCGAGAAGGGACGCAGGAACTGTCAGAAGATGGGCATAGAGCCGCGCGAGGAATACAGATGCCTGGCTGCGGAGTTGTCCCCCAAGGACCCCTGCCTGGTGGCCACGACCTCCGGCACCACGGGCAGGCCCAAGTTGGCCGTGCTTTCCCACAGGAATCTCCTGTCCATGGCCGCCAACCTCGGAGCGGTGGACCCCAAGCGGCCCACGGATGAATTCGTATCCTTCCTGCCCCTGGCCTGGATGGGCGAACAGATGATGGCCGTGGCCTCGAGCTTGCTTTTCGGATTCTGCGTCAACTTTCCGGAGGAACCCGACACGGTCAAGGCGGACATGCGCGAGATCGGGCCGCATCTGGTCTTTTCGCCGCCAAGGGTCTGGGAGTCCATGGCAGCCGAAGTGCGCGGGAACATCATGGAGACAACGCCGCTCAAACGGTTTCTATACGATTTCTTTTTGCCCATAGGCGTCAAGTATGTGAGTGCTCAGTTTGAAGGCAGGAAACCGGGCCTGTTCCTGACGTTTGGCTATTTCATGGCCGAATTTGGGCTGTTTCGTCCGTTAAGGGACAGGCTGGGCTTTTCCAGAATGCGTTCGGCCACAACCGGCGGCGCGGCTCTCGGCCCGGACACTTTCCGCTTCTTCCACGCCTTGGGCGTCAAGCTCAAGCAGATTTACGGCCAGACCGAGATCGCGGGCATTTCCTGCATCCACAGGGACGGGGCCGTGGATTTCGACTCGGTGGGCGAACCCATACCTGAAACGGAGATCAAGCTTTCCGAGGATGGGGAGATATTGTCCAAAAGTCCCGCGGTGTTTCTTGGATATTACAAGAATCCGAAGGCCACCGAGGAGACCGTGCGCGACGGCTGGCTGCTGTCCGGCGACGCCGGGTTCTTCACGGACCAGGGGCGTCTGGTGGTCATCGACAGGCTCAAGGATGTCATGCACCTGAACAACGGCACCAAGTTCTCGCCCCAGTTCCTGGAGAACAAGCTCAAGTTTTCCCCTTACGTCAGGGAGGCGGTGTCCCTGGGCCGGGACCGCGATTTCATAGCCGCCATTCTCTGCATCGACCAGGACATTGTGGGCCACTGGGCCGAAAGCAAGATGATAACCTTCACCACCTATCAGGATTTGGCTGCGAAAGGCGAGGTCTATGACCTGATCAGGGACGAAATCGAAAAGATCAACGCCACCTTGCCCGAGGATACGCGCATCAATCGGTTTGCTCTGCTCTACAAGGAGCTCGACCCGGATGACGGCGAGCTGACCCGAACCCGCAAGGTCAGGCGGGACACCATCGGCCAGCGCTACGGGGCGCTCATCGAGGCCCTTTACGACCACAGCCTGAGCGACCTGGATATGGAAACCCAGATCAAGTACCAGGACGGCAGGGTCAGGGAAATGCGTGGAAACATTCGCCTTGAGAACATGGAGGCATAAGCGGCAATGGAATACTATCTTCAACTTCTGATCAACGGGCTGGTGGTCGGCAGCATATACAGCCTGGTGGCGCTGGGGTTCGTGATCATCTACAAGGCCACCCAGGTGGTCAACTTCGCTCAGGGCGAGATGCTCATGGTCGGGGCCTACCTCTGCTTCTCGCTGACCGTGGAATTTCAGATTCCCTTTGTCTGGGCATTTTTCCTGACGCTTTTCTTTTCCGTTATACTTGGGCTGCTCATCGAGAGGCTGACCTTGAGGCCGCTCATCGGCGAGGCGCACATTTCGGTGATCATGGTCACTGTGGGGCTTTCAAGCGTGTTCAGGAGTCTGGTGCAGGTTTTCTGGGGCACCCAGATCAAGGTCTTTCCCCCTGTGCTGCCTCAGGACCCCATCGTCATAGCCGGGTTGCCCGTGGCCCCGGTCTACATAGCGGCCTTCGTGCTTTCCGGTATGCTCTTCGCCATCTTTTCCCTGTTTTTCAAGTATTCGCGCCTGGGCGTGGCCATGCGGGCCACGGCCTACGACCAGCAGGCGGCCCAGAGCATGGGCATCGGCATCAAGAACATCTTCGCCATGTCCTGGTGCGTGGCCTTCGTGGTCTCGTCGGTGGGCGGCATCATTTTAGGCAACATCAACGGAATAAACTCCAACCTCGGCCATCTCGGCCTCAAGGTCTTTCCGGCCGTCATCCTGGGAGGCCTGGACAGCCTGCTGGGCGCGGCCCTTGGCGGATTGATAATCGGCGTGCTGGAGAACTTGTGCGACGGTCTGGCAAAGGATTTATTCGGCCTGGGCGGTTTCAGGGAAGTGGCCGCTTTCGCCATACTGGTGCTGATCCTCATGGTCAGGCCATACGGACTTTTCGGAACCGAGGAAATCGAGCGGGTGTAACATGCAAGGCAAGTGCGGACTTTTTTTCACATCCTACGGGCAGGAAGCGCAGATATTCCACAGCGGTTTTCAGAAAAGCTGCCTGGGCCTGTTCATCGTCTTTCTGCTTGCGGCGCCCATGCTTCTGGGCCCCTACATGCTTTCCGTGCTCAACCTGATCTTTATAGCGGCCATCGGAGCCGTGTCCCTGAACCTGCTCACGGGAGTTTGCGGACAAATATCACTGGGGCACGGAGCCTTCATCGGCGTGGGCGCATATGCTACCGCCATTTCCACCCTGAACGGGGTGCCCTTTCTGGCTGCGCTGATCATCGGAGGATTGGTGGCGGCTTTGGTGGGCATGTTTTTCGGGGTTCCGTCCCTCAGGCTGAAGGGCATATACCTGGCCATCGCCACCCTTGCGGCCCAGCTTGTCCTGGAGTTCATATTCCTGCACTGGACGGACCTGACCGGCGGGGCAAACGGCCTGCTGGTTGAGCCGCCTATGGTCTTCGGCATGTCCCTGGATACGGACAGGAGCATCTACTACCTGATCCTGGCCGTGGCAGTCCTGTCGCTGCTCATGGTCTCCAACCTGATGCGCACCAAGTACGGGCGGGCTTTCGTTTCCATCAGGGATTTCCACCTCTCGGCTGAGATCGCGGGGGTCGACCTGTTCCGCTACAAGCTTGCCGCCTTCGGGGTCAGTTCGTTTCTGGCCGGGGTGGCCGGCGGGTTGTGGGTCCACTATACCCAGTACGTGTCGGCCGAGCAGTTCAATATCGGGCTGTCCATTTCCTATCTGGCCATGATCATAATCGGCGGGCTGGGCAGCGTGCTGGGATCGGTCATGGGCGCGGTGTTCATCACCCTGTTGCCTGAGGGGCTGAATGCCTTGGCCGGAGTGGCCGGAGACGCCATGCCCAATCTGGCCACCTATCTGGTGGGACTCAGGGAGGGGGTGTTCGGACTGGTCCTGGTGCTTTTTCTGATCTTCGAACCGGAAGGACTGGTCCACCGCTGGAAACTGATTCGGGCCTATTGGAAACTGTATCCGTTCGCATATTAATTAAGAGAATTGGAATATCAACATAATGCATGGAGGAAGTATGAAGCTTTTTTCAAAACTCACGGCGATGGTTTGCATCGCCTTGCTTGCCGGGTTGATGCTCGCGGGCTGTGGTGGTGAGGAGAAAAAGCCTGAAGAGGCTAAAACCGAGGCCGTTGATCAGGCCGAAACACCAACAGCCGAAGAGATCAAGGTCGGCGCCATGATCGATTTGTCCGGCCCCACTTCCGCAGTGGGCAACCCCTATGCCGACGGCCTGAAGGGCGCCACCGAGTATATCAACGGAAAGGGCGGCATCGCCGGGCGCAACGTCAAGCTGCTACTGGTGGACACCGCCTACAACGCCCAGCAGGGTCTCTCCATCTACAAGAAATTCGTGACCGTGGAGAAGGTCGTGGCCGTGCAGGGTTTCGGAACCGCAGTCACCGAGGCTCTTGTGCGCTCGGTTGCCAAGGACAAGATTCCCAATTTCTCGGCCAGCTATTCCGCTCACCTCACAGATCCGACCAAGGCACCCTACAACTTCTTCATCGCGGCGGACTATTCCACCCAGGCCAGGGCGGCCCTCAAGTACTTCAAGGAAAACTGGAAAGAGGAAAGGGCTCCCAAGCTGGCCCTGATCTACCCCGACCATCCCTACGGCCTGACCCCCATCCCGGCCATGAAGGAGTATGCCGCCGAATTGGGTTTTGAACTGGTGGGCGATGAGAACGTCGGGCTCAAGGCCATTGACGCCACCACGCAGCTTCTGCCCCTCAAGGACAAGCAGCCCGATTACGTCTGGATCGGCGGAACAACGCCTTCCACGGCCGTGATCATGAAGGACGCAAAGAAACTGGGACTGAACACCACCTTCTTCACCAACATCTGGGGAACCGACGAGAATCTGCCCAAGCTGGCGGGCGAGGCGGCCGAAGGCAACTACTGCAACCAGGCCGCAGCGGTCTATGGTCAGGACGTGCCCGGCATGAAGGCCATCGAGGAGATCACCAAGGGCGAGCACCAGATGACCCACTACATCAGGGGCTTCGCCTCCATGCTGGTCATGGCCGAGGGCATCAGGATCGCCGCCGAGCAGGGCGAGGTGACCGGCGAGAGCATCAAGGCCGCGCTGGAGACCCTGCGCGACTTCGATCCCATGGGTCTCACCCCGCCCATCAGCTACTTCCCGGACGACCACAGGCCCAACATGGCCGTATTCCTTTACAAGGTTGAGAACGGAGAGCTGGTTTTCGCGGCTGAACAGACACTGGAACGCAAACCGGAGTGGCTCGGCAAGTAATTGCCGGTCTTGGAGACGGTCTTGAATCACATATTGAAAGTAGAGAACCTTGAAGTCGTCTACAATGACGTTGTCCTTGTGCTCAAGGGCCTTTCCCTGGCCGCCGAGGAGGGCAAGATAACATCCCTGCTCGGCGCCAACGGGGCGGGCAAGTCGACGACCCTGAAAGCCATCTCCGGATTGTTGGAGAGCGAGGACGGGGAAGTGACCGCAGGCTCGGTGCTTTATGACGGCAAGGCCATTCAGGGACTGACGCCCGAGAATGTCGTCCGATCAGGCATCTTCCAGGTCATGGAGGGGCGCAGGATATTCGAGGATCTGACCGTCGAGGAAAATCTTCGCTGCGGGGCCTTCACACGGCCCCGCAGCGAATTCCAGGAAGGATTGGACAAGGTCTATACCTATTTCCCCCGGCTTAAGGAGCGCAGGAAACAGGTGGCTGGCTACATGTCCGGAGGAGAGCAGCAGATGCTGGCCATCGGTCGGGCCATAATGGCCAGGCCCCGGCTGCTGCTTCTCGACGAACCCTCCCTCGGGCTTGCCCCGTTGCTTGTGGAGGAAATTTTCGAGATAGTGACGAAGATCAATCGCAACGAGGGCGTTACCGTGCTTCTGGTGGAACAGAACGCCCGGGCCGCATTGTCGGTCTGCGAGCACGGCTATATCATGGAGAATGGTCGCATCGTCATGGACGGGAAAGCGGACGAGCTGCTCAACAATCCCGACGTGCAGGAATTTTACCTGGGAATGGGGCAGAGCGGAGGAAAACGCAGTTACCGCGACGTAAAACACTACCGCCGCAGAAAGCGCTGGCTCGGATAAGGAGCTCCTCGCAATGTACTACCACGATCTGGAGACTCAATCGCGTGCCGAGAGGCGTGAACGCAAGTGGAAGAAGGTTCGGGCCTTGGTGGACAAGGCATCCACGTTTTCCAACGAGTTCAAGGGCCGCCTGAAAAGGTGCGGAATCAAGGCCCGGGATATAGACTCCCTTGAAGCCTTTGAGAATATTTTGCCTCTGAAAAAAAAGGAGATCATCGATCTCCAGGCCGAGCATGGGCTGGAATGGCTTCTGGCGCACGACATGGGCGACCTGAGGCGCATCTACCAGTCTCCCGGTCCCATCTTCGACCCCGAAGGCGCGGGACGGGATCACTGGGGCTGGGCCGAGGGCTTTTATGCGGCAGGATTCAGGCCCAGGGATCTGGTGCAGATGACCTTCAGCTACCACCTCACGCCTGCCGGACTGATGCTGGAGGAGCCGCTCAGGGAGATAGGCTGCGTGGTCATCCCGGCCGGTCCCGGGAACACCGAGGTCCAGATCGACCTCATGACCCGCCTGCCGGTGAACGGTTTCGTGGGCATGGCCAGCTATCTCAAGGTCATCGGCGGCAAGGCCCTTGCAGCCGGTCTTGACCTGAAAAAGGATTTTCAATTGCGCACGGCCTTCGTGGCCGCCGAGAAGCTCACCGAAACCCTGCGGGGCGAGGTGGAGGAAGCCTTCGGCATGACCGTGCGTCAGGGCTACGGCACTGCCGACGTGGGCTGCATAGCTTACGAGTGTCCGGATTTGGGGGGCATGCACGTGACTTCCAGGGCCTATGTGGAGATATGCGATCCCCGGACCGGAAAGCCGGTCCCGGTGGGCGAGACGGGCGAGGTGGTGGTCACGCCCTTCACTGAGTATTATCCGTTGATCAGGTTGGCCACGGGCGACCTCTCGTTTTTCGTGGAGGAGCCGTGCTCCTGCGGCCGCACCTCCATGCGACTGGGGGGCATCGTGGGCCGGGCCGACGACACGGCCAAGGTCAAGGGCCAGTTCATTTACCCGGCCCAGGCCGAGAAGGTCGTGGAAGCCTTTCCGCAGATAACCAGGTGGCAGCTGCTGGTGGAGAACCCGGCAGGACGGGACACGCTGACCGTGCGCCTTGAACTGAACGCAGAGTTGGACGAGGATGCCTTTGTGTCGGCTTTTCAGGCCTTGATGAAGCTCAGGCCGAGCATATTAATCGAGGCCCCCGGAACCTTGTCGGAGGGTCTTCCGCTACTGGTGGATGAAAGAACTTTTGAGTAGCTCTTTGATAAAAAAGGCGGCCTTCAAAAGAAAGCCGCCTTTTTTGTTTTTGGAGGTATTCCTAGCAGGAGCAGGAACCGCCCGTGGAGCATGACCCGCAGGAGGAACTGCCGCCGCCGATGGGCTGTTCTGCTTCCACGGTGAAACCGTAGTAGGTCATGTCGATCTTGATGTTTCCGGTCTGGGTCTCAAGTTCCTTGTCAACCAGGAAAGTGAAGCCGCCGACCTCGTAGTTGTTGTCGCCATCACGCAGCTCATCCAGAGCCAGCGTCAGTTTGGGGCCAGCTCAGCCGCCGGAGGACAAGTATACTCTGACAGGTGATTGTTCCTTATCGTTAAAGTAGCCCTCAAGCTGCTTCTGTGCGCTTTCAGTTAGTTCTACCATAGATATCTCCTTTTTTGGTATGGGTTGAAAAGAGTTAAGTTCTATAATTAAGTTTGTCAAATCATTGCTGGCAAAAAGTGCTGCCAAGGTCCGGTTGACCCGGATTGGGGGATACGCTAACTGCTCTTTGAAGATTGAGAACAAGGAACAAATAATCATGAAAACCAAAGAACTGATATTGAACACTGCCAAGGAATTGATTTCCGAGGTGGGGTTTCACAGAACAACCACCTCCAGCCTGGCCAAGAAGGCAAATATATCCGAAGGCACGATATATCGGCATTTCGAGAGCAAGGAGGAAATCCTGCATCAAATCCTCACGGATTTTCAGGAAAAGTACGCCCGGCTTCTGGATCGCTGCCGCCGCTGGCTTGAAGGGGACCACGGCACCCTTGCCCGTGCGCTCAAGGAGCATTACGATTTTGCGGATGAGAATCAGGCCGACATAAAGACCCTGTTCGCGACCTACAATATAATTGATGAGTCCAAGAACACAATGGGATTCATGATCAAGGAAATGAGCTCCTTCATGGAAGAGGCCCTTACAAAGGGGCAGGCCAGGGAGGTGGTCAAGAAGGTGGACGTGCAGCAGAACGCGCTGGTTCTGGTCACGGTGTTCACGGGACTTTTGCGCATCAAGCTCTACTGGCCGGATATCGACAATTTCTCCGACGAGGCCATCGAGTTTTGCCGCCGAGCATTGGTCAAGGGACTTTAACCGCGTATTGCCAAGGCGATGACAATGGAAGAGTGCAGAACCATACTTGATGCCGGGAAGATGGGCCGGACCCTGGACAGCCTGGCCGCGGAGTTTTATGACCGCCGGGGCGGTGAAGAGCGCCTCGTGCTGGTGGGCATCCAGCGCCGCGGCGTGGATTTGGCCAAGAGGATCAGGGCGCGGCTGGAGAAATTGTGCGGAAGGGATATCCCCATGGGCATGCTGGACATAAATTTCTACCGCGACGACTGGTCAAGCGTGTCCGTCCAGCCGATGATAAACAAGACCGAGATTCCTGTGGATATCGAAGGCGCGAATCTGCTGCTGGTGGACGATGTCCTATTTTCCGGAAGGACCGTGCGCGCAGCCCTGGAAGCCATCATGGACTATGGCCGTCCACGGCGGGTGGAGCTCATGGTGCTCATCGACAGGGGACACCGCGAACTGCCCATCCAGCCCGACTACGTGGGCGAGATAGTGGAAACGGCAAGCGATGAACACGTCAACGTGCTGGTCACCGAGTTGGACGACGAGGACAAGGTCTGCCTGGTCCGGTGATGAGCGTAGTCGGATATCATTTTGTTCAGGTTGGCCGGAGTAGAGCGTGACTGAAGATTTTCAAGGCGAGAGCTGCATCTGCCTCATGGGCATGGCCGGTGCAGGCAAGACGACCCTGGGCAGGATGCTGGCCCGGCGTCTGGATTGGGCCTTTCTGGATACCGACCACCTTATCGAATCCTATTACGGTCTCCCCTTGCAGCAGGTTCTGGACAACCACGGCCTGGAGGAATTCCTGCGCATCGAGGACTATCTGGTCAGCATCCTGGCGGTCCAGAGGACCGTGATTTCCACTGGCGGGAGCGTGGTCTATGGCCGCAGGGCCGTGGAACGCCTCAAGCTGCTGGGCCGGATCGTAATGCTGGACATCGACCTGCAAACATTCAGGCGTCGCGTGGGCCGCGCCGAGAACCGCGGACTGGCCATCGCCAAGGGCGCCTGCATGGACGACCTGTTTTGGGAGCGCAAGCCCCTGTATGAGGCCGTGGCGGACCTCACCGTGTCAACGGACCGCAATTCCCCTGAAAAGTGCCTGGACCTGATCGAGGCCTGGATCAAAGAGTGATGCAGAAGTCGACGCCGCAAAAGGTCTTTCGCAAACTGGCGTTGCTTTATGGACGCATGGCCGACGAGTATGCGCGGACATCCGAACAGCTGGGCCTGACTTGCGGCGACTGCGGGAACAATTGCTGCGTCAGTTTTTTCCAGCACCACACCTATGTCGAGTGGGCCTACTTGTGGCGGGGCCTCAAGGCGCTGCCGCAGGGGCGCAGGGAGGATTTTCAACGCAGGGCGGCAGAATATGTGGAGCAGGCAAGGGCCATGCTGGCGCAAGGAGTCCGGCCCAACGCCATGTGCCCCCTGAACGTCGAGGGGCTTTGCGGCTTGTACGAGCACAGGCTGATGATCTGTCGGCTGCACGGCGTGCCCAACGTCATGGTCCGCCCGGACGGGCGCAACGTTTCCTTTCCGGGTTGCTATCGCAGCCAGGAATTGTCGGAGGGGCTTGACCGTCCCCCGACCCTGGACCGCACTCCCCTGTACAAGGCTCTTGTCGAACTTGAGGTGGAATTTCTGGGCAACAGAATCCGCAGGCTGCCCCGGGTGGACATGACCCTGGCCGAGATGATCGTCGGCGGGCCTCCGGTTTTGAGTTAGTCCTTCAGCCGTTTTTCTGGGCCTGAACGAAGTCCGCGTAACCTCGGTCATGTTCGGCTATATGCTTTCTCAACCACTGCTCCATGCGCTCCAAAAGCTTCCGGCTGACCCCTTTTGAGGCTATGCATATCTCGATCTTCAATTCGTCCAGCTTGTCCTTGAGTATCCGGTGCTGGGCGATGTGCTTTTTTATGTCCGGATAGCCGCTGATATTCATCAGGGCCTCCTCGTTCACGCAATGGGATACGGAGAAGAGGCGCAGGTCTCCAAGTTTTTTCAGCGCCAGATCGGTGTCTTCGGCGTCCACGACTTCCAACAGCTCGTCCAGCTTGCCTGCGAGGGTCGCGTGCTGGGCGTCGATGATCCCGATGTTGAAGGTCATCTCCTTCATCCAGTTTTGAGCCGTCATTGGTGTTTCCCCCCTCCGTGCTCTACCAGTCCGGGTTGTTGGGCGATTGAAAGAAGAACTCGACCCTGCGGTTCAGGGTCCTGTTGGGGTCCGAGGTGTTTGGAACCAGGGGATTGGAGTCCGCGTAGCCGACGGCCTTGAGCCTTTCCGGCGGGATGTCGGAGTGTTCCAGGATGTAGCGCAGGCAGGCTGCGGCCCTGGTGCCGGACATCTGCCAGTTTCCGACCTGCTCCGTGCCCGGCTCGATGTCTGCGGTATGGCCCCGGATCATCAGATTGAAGGTGTTGGTTTTCATCTTGGCTATTATCTCGTCGAGAATGGGAGAAGCCTGGGCCTTGAGGCGCGAGGAGCCGGGGGCGAACATGCTCACGGAATCGACCCTGAGCATGACCCCGCTCTGGTCCACGCTGACCTTGGCGTCGTTGGTCAGGTTCTTGTCCCTGACGAATTCCTTGAGCAGGGTGCCCATCTCCTTGAATTCCAGGCTTTCCTTTTGCGTGTCCTGGTAGGCGTACCTGGTGTCGGCAAAAGGGGCCATCATGGCTCCCTTGTCCTCCTTTTGGACGCCCATTGCCTCCTGGACCGAACCCATCATCATCTTGAAGTTGGTTATGTCCTGGTTGGTGAAGGAAAGCAGGAGCACGAAAAAGCAGAGCAGGAGCGTGACCATGTCCGCGAATGTGGCCATCCACGGCGGCAGACCTTCCTCCTCCGGGGTGTCGTCAACCTTTGGCGGGGGCGGCGGGTCAGCAGCCAGTAAAAGCTTGTTCTTTTTTTTCTTGACCATGAGGAGCTACCAGGCGCTGACTTCAGGCCAATGAAAATAGAACTCCACGCGCTGGTTCTTTTTTCTGTTGGCTTCGTTGTTGTTGGAGACCACGGGACGGGTATGGGCATAGCCCACGGCCCTGAGCCTGTTGATGGAAATCTCGCCCTTTTCCATTATGTAGACCAGGGCGGATGCGGCCCTGGCCGAGGACAGTTCCCAGTTGGAAGGATATTTTGCCGAGCTGTTTTCCTGGTTGTCCGTATGGCCCCGGACCACCAGATTGAGCTTGTAGTCCTTGAGAATGGCGATGACCTTGTCCAGGTACACATTGGCTCCCGGCATGAGGGTGGCCGTGCCGGGCTCGAACAGGTTGGCGCCTTCGACCCTGAAGGTCACCCCGTTCTTGTCGGCCGCAACGCCCGTGCCCTTTTGCAGTTCCGGGTCTTCGCTCAGAACGCTCTTGATGCGCATGACCATGCCCAGCAGGACCCTGTCCTCCTTGGTGATCTCGGACATCTTTTCGCGCATGGTGGCTGTTGTGGACATGAGCGCCATGTCGTCGGCCCTGGCCCGTATGACTTTCACGCCGAAGGCGTCGCGCAACGAGCCCAGGGCGTCCTTGAACTTGTCCACGTCCTGGTTGGCGAATGAGAGCAGGAGCACGAAAAAGCAGAGCAGGAGCGTGACCATGTCCGCGAATGTGGCCATCCACGGCGGTAGGCCTTCATCGTGCGGCGGCTTGTCCGGCGGTTTTTGAGGTAGTGCTTCCTGTTCCGGCATTGTTCCAAGGCCTCGCTGTTATTTCTTTTTCTTGCCGCCGCCTTTCTTCTGGGGCATGGCCTGCCGCAGGGCGGGAGCAAGAAAGGCCTGCAATTTGTCCTTGACGATGGAGGGATGGTCGCCCCTTTGGATGGAAACAACGCCTTCGATCATGATCTCCATGAACATGGCGTCCTCGATTGAGCGTTCCTCCAACTTTTTGGCCATGGGCAGGAAAATGACGTTGGCCATCACCGCTCCGTAGAAGGTGGTCAGCAGGGCGACGGCCATGGCCGGGCCGATGGAGGAGGGGTCGTCCAGGGCCTGGAGCATCTTGACCAGACCGATGAGCGTGCCGATCATTCCGAATGCCGGGGCCATGGTTCCCAGCCCCTTGAAAACGCCTTGCCCCTGGAGGTGGCGTTTTTTCATGAAATCCAGTTCTATCTGCATCACCGAGCGCACGAGGCTCTCCTCGGTGCCGTCGGCGATGAGCAGAACCCCTTTTTTCAGGTAGGGGTCCGAGACCTTGACCTTTTCAAGGGCCACCAGGCTTTCCTTCCTGGCCGTCTCGGAAAGCTTGACGATCTGGCTGATGATCTTGTTGGGGTCGTGGCCCTTGAAGAACAGGGCCTTCATGCCCACCTTGACGCTGCCGATGACAGCGCCCATGGGGAACATGACGAAAACCGAGGCGAAAGTGCCGCCGATGACCACAACGACGGAAGGAATGTCAACGAATCCGCCGGCATTGCCGCCCAGGACGATGGTTACGACGATCAGGCCCAAGCCGCCAACAAGTCCGATTAAGGTTCCGATATCCATGATGTGCTACTTCTGCTTTCCAGTTGGTTCCGGTGCGGGGGAGCCGATTTTTATTTCCATGTCTTCCAGGTAGAAGAACACGTCCTCAAGAAAATCATCCACTTTCAAATACGCCTTGCCGATGCTTATCTCCACTCCGGGGCGGACTTTGCCGGGGACGACGATTTTGCAGGATTCGCTTCTGTCGGTCTTGCCGATTCTGTACCAGAGGCGTTCCTTGCGGTTCAAAATGACCTTGAGCCGTTCCGAGGCGGCAATGATTTTGGGCCTGTATTCGGTTTCCAGTTCATCGCTTTTTTCGGCGTAGGCCTCCATCTGTTCCAGCTTCTCGTTCAGGTCCGCGATTTGCGAGTTGAGCACCCTGTCCGCGTACAACAGCCGTGGATCAAACCCCCCGATGATCGCTGTTTCCGCGTTCATGCCGCCGCCCAGTTGCTCGCCGATGTAAGCGTAGTCCGAAACATGGACCTGCCCGCCGATCAGCTTGTTGCCCACAGCCAGCTTCTTGCCCGCGAAGATGTCGCTGTGCAGGCTGGAATCCTTCACCACCACATGCTTCCCGGCGTTGAGTGTCGCGTTTTCGCAAAAGGGCAGCTTGATGCTTTCACCGGCTTCCAAATAGGCGTCTCCACCACCCTTGACGCCTGTTTCGCAGGTCAGGTCTCCGTGGGCGACGACCCTTGCGTTTTCCACCTGTCTTTTGACCGTTATGTGATTGGCCTCGATCTTGAATCCCGACCTGACCAGCCCGTGCACGGTCAGGTCGCCGACGAAACGGATGTTGCCGGTGTTGAAATCCACGTCGCGGCGGACATTGAGCATGTTCTTTACCGCGATCTTGTCGCCCGCGTAGAAGACATAGCCGTTGCAGTCCGCTATGAGCCGGGTTGGGTCGTCAGGGTCGATGGCTGTTCCCGCCCCCATGGGGAACATCTTCTCGGCGCTGATGTATTTGAAATTCCGTCCCTCGGTCTCGTTGTCCGCGATCTTGATCCATTTTGCCAGCAACTGACCTTTCAGGACGTTCTGCACATAGCCCATGTCGTAGTGGTCAACACTGCCGTCTTCCCTTTCGCGGGGATGCAGATTCAGGTAGTCGAAATCAGGATCAAAATAATGCTTCAAATAATAAGGCATATGCGGGCGGCGTCCCCTGATCGTGGCAAAGTGTTTTAATAAATATTTACCTATACTCCCGTGCGGGTGGGAGTCAACAGACCGACGGCCTTATCTGAGCCGCAGGTAGCCGATGAAATCGTCCACGCCCAGCATTCGGCAGTCCACGTAGGCCTCGGCGTACTCCTCGAAGGTGCGCTCTTTTCCGTACACTTCGTAGCGGGTGCCGGGGCCTCCGAAGTCAAGACCCAATCGCCCGGCCACGAGGGGATGAATGGGCAGCTTGATCTCGGGAAACAAATCATCGGCCGTTTCTTCCTTCAGGACTGAAGAGTCCAGGCCCAGGGCTTCGAGCACTTCGCTCGCCGCGTGGGCCATGAGCATCGGGCCGGGGTGATTGACGGTGTTGAAAAGCATTTCGCCTTTATAGCGGTCGAGAATCAGGTCGACGTATTTTACGGGGGTATGGCTTTCCTTGTTTCTTTCATGGTCGAGGGATTCCGTGAACAGCCGCTCCAGGTCGTACTTGGCGGCAAGTTCGGTCCGCAGGTAGAGGTGAAGGATTTCCGTTTTTCCAAGCCCCTGATCCAGCAGCCGGTCCAGGAGGATGTCCCGGTAGTCGAAGCCTGGTTCTCCGGACCAGAGGGGCCAGTAGCCCTTGAAGAACATGTTGGGTATGCATAGTGCTGCGGCCTGGTCCGGGATTTTTTTAAGCAGCACGCCGGAGGCCAGTTCGCCCCATTTTTCATCGAGGTGCTGGTACAGAAGCAGTCCGCAGGAGGAAAGCTCCATTTCGGGGATTGGCTCCCGAGTGTAATTGGTATAAGTCCTGACCCGGTACCGGCTCTTGAAATCCGGGGATTTGAGAAGCAGCCTGGCCAGTGGTTCGCCCTGACAGTTGGCGTGGACGATACAGAATTCTTTTTTCATGATCTTTCAGATGGTTGTCCGTTGCAGATAGCATGGAAACCGTTTTGAATTCAACCAGACAATGCAGGAGAGGTGATGGGCTTCAGCCTTGAGAAAACGATATCCGGGATCGATCCTGTGGATCGCGGCCTTGCGGCCGAGGGGCAGGCAAGACTGGACAACCTGACCAAACCAAAGGGCAGCCTTGGACGTTTGGAGGAGCTTGCGCTTCAGGTCTTCATGATCCAGCAGGGAAAAGCTCCGCAAGTGGACCCGGCCAAGATTTTTACCGTGGCCGGGGATCACGGTGTTGCCGCAGAGGGCGTCAGTCTTTTTCCCCGGGAAGTGACCAGGCAGATGGTGGAGAATTTCGTGTTTGGCGGCGCGGGGGTGAACGTCCTGGCCAAGACCGCCGGGGTTGATCTCTGCGTCGTGGACGCAGGTTGCGCCGGGGGACGGTTCAAGGAAAACCCCGTCCTGGTGCAAGCCAAGGTCGCCCCGGGAACCGAGAATTTCACCAAGGGTCCGGCCATGAGCCGGGAGCAATGCCTTGAAGCACTGGCCCTTGGCGTTTCCCTGGCCGACAAGGCCTGCGATGAGGGCTTCAGGACCATCGGCACAGGGGACATGGGCATCGGCAACACCACGCCTTCCACCGCCCTTTACTGCGCTTTTCTCGGCCTTGAGCCGGAAGATGTCACGGGTCCGGGAACGGGTCTGGACAGGGAGGGGGTCGACCGCAAGGTTCAGGTGGTGAGAAGGGCCTTGCGGGCCAACAGCACTGCTGTTTCGGCAGGCGATCCGCTGGCCGTGCTTGCCGCCCTGGGCGGCCTGGAAATTGCCTGTCTGGCCGGATTGATACTGGGCGCGGCCGGGAACAGGCAGGTGATCTGCGTGGACGGCTTCATCTCCACCGCCGCCTTTGCCGCGGCCTGGAAAATGTGCCCCCACGTATCGGACTACGCGGTCCTGAGCCACCAGTCCGCCGAGCCGGGCCATGCCGGGGCCGTGCAGGCTCTGGGCCTCAAGCCGGTCCTTGATCTGTCCATGCGTCTGGGCGAGGGCACGGGCGCGGCCCTGATGGTTTTCATGCTGCGTAGCGCGGTGAATATTTTCAACCAGATGGCGTCGTTTGCCGATGCCGGGGTGAGCAAGGCCTAACAACGGAAAAATCCGGTCCAAGCAGGGCTTGGCCGGATCATCCATGATAAAACCCGATGAACCCGGATCAGGCTTGGCCAAGGTCCATGGACACGGCCTGTACCAACTCGCCGTTGGTATTGTACGTTCCCGTGGCCTGCGTCTTGACCAGTTCCCCGGCCTTGCTGGGGTCCGCCAATACTTCACGCTGAAGCTTTTGCTTGCGGATGCTCTTCATTTCCTGAGCGAGGTTGGGCTTCCTCACTTCGGGGAGACTGTTGATTGATTCAGACATAATCATTCCCTCCTTCCTTGGAGATTATTCACCCTAGTTACCTACTGATCGGATGAATGCCAAAAAGCTTTAGGGTTAGGCGAGTGTTTGCCCGCAAGGGGGCGGCAGGGCTTGGTCAGGAAGCGTCCTTCCAGTTCCACCATTTCAGCAGTTCGGGGTCGTGATTTTCCTGGGATGCGAAATAAACGGCGCAACGAAAGACGTAGAGCACGCAACGGTCCACATGGACGCCTTCCAGGCGTTCAAGGTCGCTGTACATCTTTTCCGGGTCTTGGTCTTTGAGTTCTTTGACGTTTTTGAAGCCGAGCTTCCAGAGGTCCCGGGACAGGCTGGGGCCGATGCCGGGTATGGCCTGGAGGTCGCGCAGACAATCGGCCTTGGGTTTCATGCTCAGCCCCGGTCGTAGACCCTGCTGAGAATTTCACCGCCGCCCGCCGCCAGCACGTCTTCCGCCAAGGCCGAACCGACTTCCCAGGCTTTGGCTGCGGGGCCGGTCTTTTCCAGGCGGATGGGGCTGGTTCCGTCGACATCGGCCACAAAGCCGGTCAACCTGACCTTGTCGCCTTGTATCTCGGACCAGGCTGCAATGGGCACCTGGCAGCCTCCGTCAAGCCCGGTGAGGAATCCGCGTTCGGCGCGGACCTGAATCTTGGTGGGCGCGTGGTCCAGAAATTCAAGCAGCTTGGCCAGCTCGATGCGTTTTTCGGCGTATTCGATTCCCAGCGCGCCCTGGGCCACGGCCGGCAGGAACTCCGGCGGGCCAAGGACCGTCTGTTTGGGCGCGGACAGTTTAAGCCTGTTCAGGCCGGCAGTGGCCACCACAATGGCGTCGAACCGGCCGTCCAGGAGTTTTCCCACTCTGGTGTCCAGATTGCCGCGCAGGGACTCGATCCTGAGGTCCGGGCGCAGGGTCATGAGCTGGGCCTGGCGCCTGAGGCTGCTGGTGCCCACGCAAGCGCCTTTGGGCAGCCCCTCAAGGCCGTCGTACTCGACCGAAAGCAGGGAGTCCGTATTGGCCTCGCGCTGGGGGTTGATGCCCACGATCAGGCCTTCGGGCAGTTCCGTGGGCACGTCCTTCATGCTGTGGACCGCGATGTCGGCCCGGCCGTCCAGAAGAGCCTCTTCGATTTCCTTGACGAACAGACCCTTTCCTCCGACCTTGGCCAGGGGCACGTCCAGAATCTTGTCGCCCTTGGTCTTGATCTTCAGCAGTTCGACTTCCAGTCCGGGGTGCTGTCCGCGCAGCAGCGAGGAAATGTGCTCTGCCTGCCAAAGGGCCAGCTTGCTGCCCCTGGTGGCGATGGTGATTTTTTTCATAAGATTATCCGCAGGAGGAACAGTCCCCGCCCGAGCAGCCTGCGCAGCCGCTGGGCATGGAGGAGGCCGGTTCGGCGGAACCCTCGCCCGGGTCCGCGTCCGCTCCGCCGCCGGATTTCACCCGGCAGCAGGACATGAGCTTGCTGGTTTTCGCTGAACCGCATTTTTTGCAGGGGGGGCATTCGTCGCGGTCAAAGACCAGTTCTTCGAATTCCTGGCCGCAATCCTGGCATTTGTATTCGTATATTGGCATTTCAACTCCTTGGTGCCGAGGTCACGTTATTTAGCCGAAATAAGGGCCGCTTGCAACGCCGTCAACCCCGGCCTCTTCATAAAACCATAAGCGCTTGCTGTCCAAGGGCAACCACAGGGCCGCCTTTTGGCGCACGGCCCCTCTCCCTTGCTGGATTGTCTGGAAAAAGCCCTTGACATGGTGGGGGTTACAGGCAACTATGCGCCAAAGTGTTTACTCACTTCCTGTTCTTTCATCAACAAAGGAGGTCTTCGATGTTATTGGGATTCGGCAGCGGGGAGATCGCGTTGGCGTACTGGCTATGCATTCTTTGCTCGCTTGTGTGCGTTGTTTACGGGATCGTGAAGTGGAACGACCACGGCACATCGGACAAGGTAAGCTCGCAGGACTAGAAGCGGGATCAAAAGGGGCATCCCGGAGGCGGAACAATGACGGTTAAAGTAATCACCATTCTTATTTATTTTGTCGTGATTTTTTATCTCGGCTACAAGGGCTGGAAGGAAACGCAAAAGACCTCGGACTACATGCTGGCCGGGCGTAAGATGAATCCGTTCATCATGGCCATGTCCTACGGGGCCACCTTTATTTCCACTTCCGCCATCATCGGCTTCGGCGGCGCTGCGGGAATGTTCGGTTTTCCGCTTCTCTGGCTGACCGTGGCCAATATTTTCGTCGGAATTTTCATTGCCATGGTCTTTTTCGGCAAGCGCACCAGACGCATGGGCGTGGCCCTGGACAGCAACACATTTCCCGAGCTTCTCGGGCGGCGCTACGATTCGCGCTTCATACAGGGATTTTCCGGAATGGTGGTCTTCCTGTTCATCCCCGTGTACGCGGCTGCAGTGCTCATCGGCATTTCCCGCATGGCCGAGGTCTCCATGGGCATACCCTACAACGCCTGTCTGCTGGGCATGACCGCCATACTGGCCGTTTACGTCATCACCGGCGGACTCAAGGCCGTCATGTACACGGACGCCTTTCAGGGCACCATCATGGCCGTGATGATGGTCATCCTGATCTTCTACACCTATTCGGCCCTTGGCGGCGTGACCACGGCCCACCAGACCCTGACGGACATGGCCGCGCTGATGCCCGAGAAACTGCAAAAGGGCGGCATGATCGGCTGGACGCAGGGTGCCAAGTTCGGCTCTCCCCTTTGGCTGGTGATCTACACCACCATCATCTACGGCGTCGGCATCGGCGTTTTGGCCCAGCCTCAGCTGGCGCTGAGATTCATGACCGTGCCTTCGGACAGGTCGCTGAACCGGGCCACCCTTTTCGGCGGAGTGTTCATCCTGCTCATGACCGGTATCGCCTTCACGGTGGGAGCCCTTTCCAACGCGGTGTTCAACGATATGTTCGGCAGTATCTCCATAGTCATGGCCAAGGGGAACATGGACAAGATCATTCCCCTGTACATCGAGAAGGTCATGCCCGACTGGTTTTCTGCCCTGTTCCTGTTGGCCATGTTTGCGGCGGCCATGTCCACCCTTTCAAGCCAGTACCACGTGGGCGGCACCTCTCTTGGGCGTGATTTCTTTCAGAAGGGCGTGCAGTGGAGCAGGCAGGGAGGCATCAGGGCGGCCAAGATCGGCGTCAGCGTGACCATCGTGGCCACGCTCATCTGGGCCTGGGTTCTGCCTGGTTCGGTCATCGCCAAGGCCACGGCCTTCTTTTTCGGGCTTTGCGCGGCGGCCTTTCTGCCTTCCTACCTGCTGGGACTGTACTGGCGGGGCATGAACCGCACCGGCGCGGTCTACAGCATGGTCGGCGGATTCGCCATCTCCATGTTCTGGCTGCTCTTCGTCCATGCCGCGGAAGCCAAGGTCATCGGTCTTTGCCAGCTTCTGACCGGCAACGAGACCCTGGTCTCCCCGGCGACCAAGGGTTCGTGGATATGGCTCCTGCAGTTCGTGGACCCCAACGTTGTGGCCCTGCCACTTTCCTTCCTGCTGGCCGTGGTTTTCAGCCTTGCGGGACAAAAAATGCCGGACGAGCATCTGGATAAATGCTGGGCCAACTTTTAGCCCTCATAATCGGAACCAAAAAAAAGGCCGGGGAAAATCCCCGGCCTTTGACGTTCTAGCCTTTTGACTGTTTTATTTTTTTCTTCTTTTTTCCGCCAGCGATGGGCCAGACCTCGCCGACCCGCTCCACAAACAGAATCTTTATCTTTTTTCGCAGTTCGTCCGGGATTTCTTCCAGATCCTTTTTGTTTCTGCTGGGGATGATGACCCTTTTCTTGCCCTGGGCCACGGCGGCCAGGATTTTTTCCTTGATGCCGCCCACGGGCAGGACTCGGCCGCGCAGGGATATCTCTCCGGTCATGGCCGTGTCCGCACGCACCGGGGTTTCGGTCAGGGCCGAGATGAGGGCCGTGACCAGAGTCACGCCCGCCGAGGGGCCGTCCTTGGGAGTGGCGCCGGCGGGCACGTGAATGTGGATGTCCCGGTCCTCCGAGAATTTCGGGTCCAGTCCGTATTCATCGGCATGTGCGCGGGCAAAGGACATGGCGGCCTGGGCCGACTCCTTCATCACGTCGCCCAGCTTGCCGGTCAGGATCAGCTTGCCCTTGCCGGGCATGGTGGTCACCTCCACGTGCAGGATTTCTCCGCCGAAGGGGGTCCAGGCCAGGCCCACGGCCACGCCGGGCGGCAGCACGTCCTCGATTTCGTCATCAAGAAACGTGGGCACGCCAAGGAGCTTGTGCAGGTTTTCTTCCGTGACTTCGTAGGGCCCTTTTTCGCCCTCGGCCTTTTTTCGGGCCATCTTGCGGCAGACCGTGCCGATCTCCCGCTCGATGTTCCTGAGGCCCGCCTCGCGGGTGTATTCCCGGATGGCCTTGGCAATGACCTCGTCGGTCAACATCAGTTCGCTCTCTTTGAGGCCGTTGTCCTTGGTCTGCCTGGGCAGGATGTACCTGCGGGTGATCTTGATCTTTTCATGCTCGGTGTAGCCCGGAATGCGGATTACCTCCATGCGGTCCAGAAGGGGCCTTGGGATGGTGTCCAGGACGTTGGCCGTACAGATGAACATGACCTTGGAGAGATCGAACGGCGCGTTCAGGTAATGGTCGGTGAAGGAGAAGTTCTGCTCCGGGTCCAGGACCTCCAGCAAGGCCGAGGAAGGATCGCCCCTGAAATCAGAGCCCAGCTTGTCGATCTCGTCCAGCATGAAGACCGGGTTTCTGGTGCCGCACTGCTTGATGCCCTGGACGATCCTGCCGGGCATGGAACCTATGTAGGTGCGCCTGTGCCCCCTGATTTCGGCTTCGTCGCGCATTCCGCCAAGGGACATGCGCGTGAACTTGCGGCCCAGGCTGCGGGCGATGGAACGTCCAAGGGATGTCTTGCCCACGCCCGGGGGGCCGACAAAGCAGAGTATGGGACCCTTCATCTTCGGGTTGAGCTTGCGTACGCTCAAGTATTCGAGGATTCGTTCCTTGACCTTGTCCAGGTCGTAGTGGTCCTCGTTGAGGATGCGCGAGGCCTCCTTGATGTCCAGCCGGTCCCGGGACTGCTTTTTCCAGGGCAACTCCACCATCCAGTCCAGGTAGGTGCGGATGACCGTGGCTTCCGAAGACTCGGAGTGCATGGACTCCAGCCTCTTGAGCTGTTTCAGGGCCTCGCTGTGTACGTCTTTGGGCATGTGGGCCTTTTCAATGGCCTTGGCGATGTCCTCCATCTCGTTGCCGTCTTCGCCGGAGTCGCCGAGTTCCCTTTTGATGGCCTTGAGCTGTTCGCGCAGGAAAAATTCGCGTTGGGCCTTGTCCATGCCCTCCTTGGCCATGGACTGGATCTTGTTCTGCATGGAGGCCACCTCGACCTCCTTGACAAGCTGGGTGTTGACCAACTCAAGGCGCGTCAGCGGCTCCTCGCACTCCAGTATCTCCTGGGCGCTTTCCACTTTCATGCGCAGGTTGGAGGCGATGAGGTCGGCCAAACGTCCCGGCTCGGTCACGCTGTTCAGGACGCTCATGATGTCGGCCGAGGAGATGCCGCGCAGGGAAAGAATCTTTTCGCTCTGCTCGCGGGAGGAGCGCATCAGGGCTTCCTGCTCGGTGGTCAGCTCGGGCAGTTCCGGCTCGGAGATGATCTCGGTTTCGGCCTGGAAGTAGGGCTCCTCGCCCACGAATTTCTTGACCCTGGCGCGGGCCAGGCCCTGGACCAGGACTTTCAGGCGGCCGTCGGGCATCTTGAGCATGCGCATGATCATGCCCACGGTGCCCACCTGGTAGACATCCTCGACTCCGGGGTCGTCCACGGTCTCGTCCTTCTGGGTCAGGATGAGAATGTAGCGTTCCCCGCTCAGGGCCGCGTCCACGGCTTTAACGGATTTGTCCCGGCCCACGAAAAGGGGCAGGATCATGTAGTTGAAGACCACGATGTCCCTTACGGGCAGGACCGGAATGGTGGACGGGATGTCCACTTCTGCCTTTTGCGGAGATTGGTCGTCTCCGTCGCCAATGGGCAGGCTGCCTCCGCCCGGCGCGGTGAGGGCTTCGATGAGGTCCGGTATTTTCTTGCGCATTTTTCCGGTTTCCTGTTCAACCTCCACTTCCCTTGCGGGGGAGGGTTGCTTTTTTGTTTCGGCCCGTTTGCGCAGTCTGATGGGTTTTATGGGTGTTTTCTTGTTTTTCTTCAATTTTTGTCCTTTTGCGCTCGGTGTATGAAATAAGTGCTTATTTTTTGTTCAAAAGGCCTGATAAGGCCGGTTTTTCAGTCAATACCTAATTTAACCCCTTTTTATCAAAAGGCAAGGGTCTAAGCGACAAAATGATCAATTCAAGCGAAATTCAAAGGCATCGAATTCCTCGGATAATTCAGTGTAATCCACCAGGACTTCCGCCACCCGCGACAGCGGCGGCCCCTGGTGCAGTTCTTCAAGGAAGCGGTTCAGGGTGTCCTGGCCGGCTTGGGCCATGATTTCCACGCTTCCATCGGGCAGGTTTCTGACCCAGCCCTTGACCTTCATTCTCTTGGCCAGATCCTGGGTCCAGGCCCGGAACCAGACTCTTTGCACCTTGCCCGTGACTGTGCAGTGCATGGTTTTCATCAATCCCCCTACAGAAGCCCGTGCTCCTGAAAACTGTAGTACTCGGTCTCGGTGACCACGATGTGGTCCAGAATCCTCAGGCCCAGTTCCTGCGAACTGCTGGACATCCTCCGGGTCAGGTCGACATCCTCCCTGGACGGTTTGGGGTCGCCGCCCGGATGGTTGTGCACCAGCAAGACACCGGCGGCCTGGTGCTTGAGGGCGAAGGTCAGGACCTGGCGCGGAAAGACGGCTATCCTGTCGACGGTGCCTGCGGCTATGCGCTCCCAGGCGATGACGCGGTTCTTGTTGTCCACCAGGGCGGCCCAGAATTCCTCAAGGGGCTTGTTGCCCAGCCTGGCCATGGCCGCTTGGGCCACTATCTCCGGCCCGGTAATAATCATGCGCTGGCGCATGGGCTCCTCAGAAATCCTGGCCGAAAGTTCGTTCAAAAGAACCCAATGGGAGGCCAGAGTCGGTCCGAAGCCGTGGGTTTCAGTCAGCTGTTCCGAGGGTGCGGCCATGACTCCGGCCAGGGTCTTGAATCTCGCCAAGAGCCTTTTGGCCAATGGCTTGGTGTCGCCTTTGGGGATAACGCAGGCCAGAATCAATTCCAGGATTTCGTAGTCGGCCAGTGATTCGGGAGAGTCCACCAGTCGGTTTCTGAGCCGCTTGCGGTGTCCGTAATAATGGGGAGGTTCCTGTTTCTTAAGCATGCCGGCAATGCCTTTGGTTACAGGGTCGGGTCTGATATCAGCTGGTAAAGCGTAACCAATTTTCTACAGGATGCCAGTATTTTCAGGTGAAGGTCAATTCCTCCTTCCGGGAGGAGGGGAGCCGAACAGGCGGCTCAAGTCGGCGACCAGCATGTCAAGGGCCTGTTCCGGCCTTTGCTCGCCGCTCTTGACGCTCAGTTCCGCGTCAAAGGCCAGGCTGATGAGACGGGAGATGCGCTCCGGCCCGAGACGTTTGGCCAGCGGCGTTTTCAATTTCTTCACGTAGGGGTGCATTTTCACACCCTGGCCGTTGTTCAGGCACAAGTCCCAGAGAAGGCGCGATTCCCTGGCCAGATAGCCGATGAGCAGAAAAAGCATGCTGTCCGACTCGGAGTGGTTGTTCATGACCCGTTGCCAAACGGCCCGGGCCGATCCGCCCTTGGAAAGGGCGTCCATGAAGTCGAAGAAATCCATTTCCTGGTGCGGCGAAATCAGTTCCGAGTGTTCCGGCAGGATGGTCTTGCCGTCGCCGGCCGCCAGTTCGATCTTGCCCAGCTCCAGGCGCGCGTGGGCCGCGTCCAGGGGCAGGGCGCGGCAAAGGGCCTCAAGCCCGCCGGGGCCGAATTTCAGGCCGTTCTTCTCTGCCCAGGCCGAAACGAATCCGCGAATCTCCCTGGCCGTCAGCCCCGGGGATTGCCAAATCCAGCCGTTTTTTTCCGCTTTTTTCCAGATGTCGCGTTTGGTCAGGGCCGCCGGAACCGGCGCTTTGTTTTTGTTCCATGCGCCTTCGAGGCAGAAGATGGGCAGGACGCTGGAGCCGCAGTTCTTGACGCCCTGGGTCAGCTTGTCCCAGACCTCGACCTTGAAGGAGTGGGCGCGGCGCACGATAAGGGTCTTGTGGGAGTCGAAAAGGCTCTTGATGGTCAGGTCCTGCCAGAATGCCTGGGGCAGATCCTCGTCGCCCCAGTAGACCTTGCGTTCGGTTTTCGGGGCTCCGGTTGCGGAGAGCAGCTTTTCCAGGCGCTGATTGATAAGTTCAGCGTCGGGGCAGACCAGAAAGTGGTATCCGGGTCCGGCCATTTCCCCTCCTAGTAGTTCTGGCTCATGCGGTCCACCAGTTCCCTGACGCCGAGCCTCGTGACCCTGTCGTCGGCCACGCTTTTTTCCTGCTCGCCGGAGAAATAGCGTTCGTCGGAGGATATCCTGCCGGACTCCCAGATGACGGAGTTGTCCAGGGCCGAGAGGATGCGGGCCTCAAAGCTGAAGGTCACGGCCCTTCTCAGGGTCTCCTCGTCCTCGCCGGTAACGTCGGTGTCGTGGTGGTAGTGGGTGACGAGGATGTAGATCAGGGAATCGGCCTTGCTCTTGTCGACCCACTGGACCCAGCCTCGCCGAGTCAGCTCGTCGCGCAGCTCCGAGCGTATTTTGGCGTCCAGCCAGGTGTACTGGGTGGGGTTCTCGATGCCGCCCATGGCGATCTTGCGCTGGTTCTGGTCGAGAACCACGGGGCCGTTTTCAGAGCCCATGCGGTAGCCGCAGGAGCAAAGCAGCGCAAGCAGAGTGAAAAGGAGTATGTTTCTTGCCGTTCTCACCAGCGCGCCTCCCGCTATTTGACCACGATGTTGACCAGCTTGCCGGGAATGACGATGATCTTGACCACCTGTTTTCCTTCCATGTGCTTGGCCACGTTTTCCTGCTTGAGGGCCTGTTCCTTGACCTCTTCGGTGGAGGCCTCCGTGGGCAGGGACATCTTGCCGCGAACCTTGCCGTTGACCTGGACCACCACCAGAACCTCGTCAGTGACCAGTGCTGCCTCGTCGAACTTCGGCCACTGGGCGCTTACGAGCGAATCACTGTTGCCGATGCCTGTCCAGAGTTCCTCGCAGACGTGCGGGGCTATGGGATAGAGCAGGGTAAGGGTGGTGGCCAGGGCCGAGGAAAGAACCTGATTCCCGTCCGGGGTGCCCTTGAGCGTGTCCTTGCAGTTGTACATCTCGTTGACCAGTTCCATGATGGCCGCAACGATGGTGTTGAACTGAAAATTGTTGGCCAGATCGCGGTCCACTCGGCGCACGGTGTCGTGCTCCTTGCGCCTCAAGACCTTGGCTTCGGAGCCTATCTCACCCTTGGGGGCGGTGCAGGCCGCGACCGGCTTGAGCGCGTCGGAAAGCTCGTCGGCAAGCCGCCAGAGGCGGCCCAGGAAGCGGAAGGAACCTTCTATGCCCGAGTCCGACCAGTCAAGATCCTTTTCCGGCGGACTGGCGAAAAGTATGAACAGCCTTGTGGCGTCGGCTCCGTATTTCTCGATCATGGAATCGGGGTCCACCACGTTGCCCTTGGACTTGGACATCTTGGTCCCTTCCTTGAGGACCATGCCCTGGGTCAGCAGGTTGGCGAAAGGCTCGTCGGCCTTCATGTAGCCCAGGTCGCGCAGGGCCTTGACGAAGAATCTCGAGTAGAGCAGGTGCAGGATGGCGTGTTCGATGCCCCCGATGTACTGGTCCACGGGCATCCAGTAGTTCAGCGCCTTGGTGTCGAAGGGGGCCTTGTCCTCGCGTGCGCCGGTGTAGCGGGCGAAATACCATGAGGACTCCACAAAGGTGTCCATTGTGTCGGTCTCGCGCCGGGCCGGTCCGCCGCATTTGGGACAGGCGGTGTTCAGGAAGCTGTCCAGCTGGGCCAGGGGCGTGCGTCCGTCCTGGCGCATCTGGGCGTCTTCGGGCAGGACCACGGGCAAATCCTCTTCCCTGACCGGGACCACGCCGCATTCGTCGCAGTAAACAACGGGAATGGGCGCTCCCCAATAGCGCTGCCTGGAGATGTTCCAGTCCCTGAGACGGTAGTTGACGGCCATCTTGCCCAGGCCGTCCTTGTCCAGGCTGCGGACGACGGCTTCCTTGGCCTCTTCGTTGGCCATGCCGTCGAACTTTCCGGAATCCACCAGAAAGCCCGGATCGGTGAAGGCCTGTTCCATGTCCTCCACCTTGAGGACCTCGCCCTTCTCATGCAGTTCGGGCGGGTTGATGACGACCTTTATGGGCAGGTCGTACTTGCGTGCGAAGTCGAAGTCGCGCTGGTCGTGTCCGGGAACGGCCATGACCGCTCCGGTTCCGTAACCCATGAGCACGAAGTTGGCCACGTAGATGGGCATTTCCATGCCCGTGACCGGATTGATGCAATAGGCTCCGGTAAAGATTCCTTCCTTTTCCAGGTCGTCGGCCGAGCGCACGATGCGGTCCATGTTGCGGACCTCCTCGGCGAAGGCGCGGACCTTTTCCTCTTCGGGCTTGCCCTTGATCAGCTTTTCGATGAGGGGATGCTCGGCGGCCAGGCTCATGAAGGTGGCCCCGAACAGGGTGTCCGGCCTGGTGGTGAACACGGGCACGGATTCGTCCATGTCCTTGACCTTGAAGGTCAGCTCGGCGCCGTAGCTCCGGCCGATCCAATTCCTCTGCATGGTCAGGACGCGTTCAGGCCAGGAGTCCTTCAGGATGTCCAGGTCTTCGAGAAGTTCGTCCGCGTACTGGGTGATGCGCAGGAACCACTGGACCAGTTCCTTTTGGATGACCTGGGTGTCGCAGCGCCAGCAGCAGCCCTCCTCCACTTGTTCGTTGGCCAGCACGGTATGGCATTCGGGACACCAGTTCACAGGTGAATTTTTGCGGTAGACAAGTCCCTTTTCCAGAAACTTGAGGAAAAAGAGCTGTTCCCACTTGTAGTACTCGGGCCTGCATGTGGCCAGCTCCCGCCGCCAGTCGTGGGAATAGCCCAGCCGCTTGAGCTGGGCGCGCATGTCCGCGATGTTGGAGTAGGTCCATTTCGCAGGGTGGGTCTTGTGCTTGATGGCCGCGTTCTCGGCGGGCATTCCAAAGGCGTCCCAGCCCATGGGATGGAGGATGTTGAAGCCCTGCATGGCCTTGATCCGGGCCACCACGTCGCCGATGGTGTAGACGCGGACATGGCCGATATGGATTTTGCCGGAAGGATAGGGGAACATTTCCAGAACGTAGTACTTGGGTTTCGAGGGGTCGGCCTCGGTTTCGAAGCATCTGGATTCGTTCCAGGCTTTTTGCCATTTGATTTCGATTTGTTCCGGGTCGTATTTCCCTAAGCTCATGTCTTTGTCCTTGATGTCCGCGTGCAGGGTCTAGAAACTTTTCTTCATCTCGAACCGGCCGCCGTCCACGGCCTTGGCCACGGCGTCCAGGATGCCGTTTATGAAGTTGCGCGACCTGTCGTCGCCGAACCTTTTTGAAAGCTCGATAGCCTCGTTGATGGCCACCTTCAGGGGAATGTCCGCACGGTAGACCATCTCGTAGAGGGCCAGCCGAAGGATGGTCAGTTCCACCTTGGCGATGCGGCCCACCTTCCAGTGCTGGGAATGGCGGCCGATGATCCCGTCCAGCTCGTCCCGGTTGTCCCAGACCCCCTGAACCAGTTCCCTGGCAAAGATTTCACCCTTGCCCGAGGGGGCCTCGTGGTTTTCATCCCCGGAGAGGACGAAAAGGGCCTGGTCAAAGGCCTTGTCCAAGGAACCGCTGTTTTCCGGGGGGACCATGCCCAGCCCGAAAAGGATTTGAAAGGCAGCCGTCCTTCCGGCCTTGCGCCCGGAAGAACCCTTTTTGTCGTTTTTGTTCATTCTTTTTAAAGCTGTCCCAGGACTCTGACCGTCTCGACCATTGCGGCGGCGGCTTCAACACCCTTGTTGCCGGCCTTGGAGCCTGCTCGCTCGATGGCCTGCTCGATGTTGTCGCAGGTCAGCACGCCGAAGCCGATGGGGATTTCGCTTTCCAGGCCGATCTGGGCCAGCCCCTTGGTGCATTCGTTGGCCACGAAATCGAAATGCGGTGTTGCGCCCCTGATGACCGCGCCCAGGCAGAGGATGCCGTCGTATTTGCCGGACCGGGCCAGCTTCTTGGCGGTCAGGGGCATCTCAAAGGCCCCGGGTATGCGCACCAGGGTCAAATCCTTGGCCTCCGCGCCGTGCCGAATCAGGTAGTCCACGGCCCCGGACACCAGCCTTTCCACGATGAAGTCGTTGAAGCGGCTGGCCACCAGGGCGACCTTCATGCCCTTGGCTTCCAGTTTTCCTTCTATGGTTTTCAAGTCGGTCATATTTCCTCCAGGCTTAGTTCTTTCCGTTTTGATCCAGGTGGAGCATGTGGCCCATCTTGTCTTTCTTGGTCTGCAGGTAGTCGAGGTTGGCGGCGCAGGCCCCGGATTCTATGGGCACCCTTTCCACCACCTCCAGGCCGTAGCCTTCCAGTCCGATTATTTTCTTTGGATTGTTGGTCAGCAGGCGCATTTTGCCCACGCCCATGGCCACCAGAATCTGTGCCCCGGTGCCGTATTCCCTGAGGTCGGGAGCGAAGCCGAGCTTTATGTTGGCCTCCACGGTGTCGTAGCCTTCGTCCTGCAGGTGGTAGGCCTTGATCTTGTTGCCCAGGCCGATTCCGCGCCCTTCCTGGCGCATGTAGAGCAGAAGTCCCTTGCCTTCCTGGTTGATCATGCACATGGCGTCGTGCAGCTGGTCGCCGCAGTCGCAACGGCTGGAGCCGAACACGTCGCCGGTCAGGCATTCGCTGTGCACGCGCACCAGGGTCGGTTCGTCGGGATTGATGTCGCCGCAGTAAAGGGCGATGTGGGTCCGCCTGTCGCTTTCCGCCTTGAAGGCCACGGTCTTGAATTCGCCGTAGCGCGTGGGCAGTTTGGCCTCGGCCACCTTGGTCACGGAATGGCCGCCGAACTTCATGCGGTAGGCGATGATGTCGGCCACGGAGCAGATTTTGAGCTTGTGCTTTTGGGCGAACTTGATCAGGTCGGGCATGCGCGCCATTTCTCCGTCGTCGCGCATGATCTCGCAGATGACGCCTGCGGGCCTGAGACCGGCCAGTTTGGCCAGGTCCACGCTGCCCTCGGTCTGCCCGGCGCGGGCCAGCACTCCGCCGTTCTGGGCGCGCAGGGGAAAGATGTGTCCGGGGGAGACAATGTCTCCGGGCGTGGCGTCGTCGTCCACGGCGGTGAGGATGGTCTTGGCCCGGTCATAGGCCGAGATTCCCGTGGTCACCCCTTCGCGGGCCTCGATGGAGACCGTGAAGTTGGTGCCGAACTTGGACTCGTTGCTTTGGGCCATGAGGGGCAGCTTGAGCTTGTCCACGTATTCCGAGTCCAGGGAAAGGCAGATCAGGCCGCGGCCGTGGGTGGCCATGAAGTTGATCAGCTCGGGAGTTGTGTGCTCGGCCGCGATGACAAGGTCGCCTTCGTTCTCCCTGTCCTCGTCGTCGACCATGATGACCATCCGACCCTTGCGGATGTCTTCAATGGCTTCTTCAATTTTGCAAAGAGGCATATTGTTTGGTCCTTGTTAGACATATAATGAATCGAACCCAATTAATTAACCCAAAAACAGGCATGGGGGAAATGGAAATTTTATCATATAAAAAATGAAATATTTCAATATATTATAGGCAATAACAGGTTTTGCTGGCCGGTGCGCCGCAGGGGTTGGAAACCGGGGCGGAAGCGCAGGATGCCCGGCCTTTGGCCGGGACCGCGCTAGAAACCGTGTCTGGCCAGGAAGTCCCTGCTGATGCCCGCGCCCTTGTTTCCGGCATATGGGCCGAGCATGCGCTGCACGTAGCGGCCGATGATGTCGGTTTCCATGTTGGCCTCGTAGCCCGCCGTCCAGCCGGATATGCTCGTCTCCTCCTGGGTCACCGGAATGATGTTCACTTCCAGCCAGTCCGATCCGCACTCGTTGACCGTGAGGCTGATGCCGTCCAGGGCCACCGAGCCTTTGGGCACCACCAGCTCCCCGAACTCCTTGGGAAAAGTCAGCCGATAGATTTTCGACTCCCCGGCGGGTTTGATTTTCGCCACTCCGGCCATGCAGTCCACGTGTCCGCTGACCATGTGCCCGCCCAGCCGGTCGCCTAGGGCCAATGCCCGTTCCAGGTTCACGGTGGACCCGGCCCTGAGCTTGCCGAGATTGGTGCGGCTCAAGGTCTCGCCGCTGGCGTATACTGAAAAGACCGCGCCGGAAAATTCTTCAACGGTCAGGCAGGCGCCGTTGACCGCTATGGATTCGCCGAGAACAAGATTTTCAAAGGCGGGGTCGGGCTTGATGCGGAATCTGGTTTCCCGGCCTGCGGACTGGACCGCTTCTATTTTTCCTTTGGCCTGGATAAGTCCGGTGAACATCTCAGCCTCGCATGGGTTTGTAGGTTGTTTGCAGGTCATTGCCGCAGGTTCGAAAATCCGCGATGCGGAGATTGATGGTCTCGGCCAGGCCTTTGGCGGTCATGCCGGCAAAGGCCGAGGCCGCGCTTTCGTCGCCCAGGATGCGCGGGGCCTGGAAGACCACCAGCTCGTCCATGAGTTCCTGGCGGGCCAGGCTCATGGCCAGTCCGCCGCCGCCCTCGCAAAGTGTCGTGTGGCAGCCAAGCTCGTAGCGCAACTGCTCGAAGCCCTGCCTGAGGTCAAGGCCGTTGTCTCCTTGGGGAAAGCCCCAGACCCTGGCCTCGATTTCGCGCAGTTGGTCGGCCTCTTTGGTGTCCGCGGCCTGTTCCGTGGTCCAGAAGATCGTCTCCTGGGGCCGTTGCCTGAGCAGGGCGTGATTTTCCAAGGCCTGCGGCAGCCTGGAGGTGACCACCACGGCAAAGGGCCTGTTGTGCACGGGTTCGTCCCTGCCTGCGCGTGCTGTCAGGCTGGGATCGTCGATGTAAAAGGTGTTGCCGCCCACGATTATCGCATCGGCTCTTGAGCGCATCTCGTGGACCCGGGAGAATGATTCGGGACAGGACACGGCCTCCCGCGCCGCGCCGCGAACGGCTATCTTGCCGTCGATGGTCGTTGCCAGCTTGAGGATGTTGTAGGTGCGTTTCGTGTTTTTCCAGACCAGGAAATCGTCGATGAGGTCCAGGCATTCCCGTTCAAGCAGGCCCGTTTCCACCCGCACTCCGGCCTTGCGCAGGGTTTCGGCCCCCCCGCCGGTCACATCCGGGTTGGGGTCGGTGCAGCCGATCACCACTTCCGGCACCTTGGCCTCGATCAGGGCCTGGGAGCAGGGCGGGGTCCTGCCGAAGTGGTTGCAGGGCTCCAGCGTCACGAACATGGAGCACTTTGACGGGTCTACGCCTTTTTCCCTGGCGTCGGACAGGCAGTTTATCTCGGCGTGGGGACCGCCGCAGGCCTTGTGCCAGCCCTCGGCGACAACGCATCCGTCCTTGACCAGCACCGCTCCCACGCAGGGGTTTGGGGCCGTGCGGCCTTTGCCCCGAAGCGCCAGCTGGACGGCCTGGGCCATGAAATCAGCCTTGGGCCGAGAAGTCTCCCTGCAAGAGTTCAAAGTTCACTCCGGCTTCAGTGAGCATGGTTTCGGTAAGTTTGTCCGGATACTGTTCCGAAAAGTAGATGTTCCTGACCTGGCAGTTGATGAGCATCTTGGCGCAGATGAGGCAGGGCTGCGTTGTGCAGTAGATGTCCGCGCCCTGCATGGAAATGCCGTGCACCGCGCACTGGCAGATGACGTTCTGCTCGGCGTGCAGGGCGCGGCAAAGCTCGTGCCTCTCTCCGGAGGGGATGCCCATCTGTTCCCTGAGGCAGCCCACTTCCGCGCAATGCGCGATGTTGGTGGGAGCGCCGTTGTAGCCCGTGGCCAGGATGCGTTTGTCGCGCACGGCCACCGCCCCCACTTTTCGCCGCAGGCAGGTGGAGCGCTCGGCCACCAGATGGGCGATGCGCATGAAGTATGTCTGCCAGGAAACCCGCGTGTCCAAGGGATATCCCTCCTACCAGGCGTAAAGGGGGAATTCCCTCGCGAATTCTTCCACCTCTTCGCTGATCTCCTTGAGGATCGTTTCATTGTCCACGTGGGCCAGGGCCGCCGTGATGGCTTCGGCCACCACCAGCATGTCTTCCTCGATCATGCCCCTGGTGGTCAGGGCCGGGGTGCCGAGGCGCAGGCCGGAGGTGATGAACGGCGAACGGGTCTCAAAGGGAATGGTGTTCTTGTTGGCCGTAATTCCGGCCTTGTCCAAGGCGATCTCCGCGTCCTTGCCCGTGATCTCGGTCTCGGAAAGGTCGAGCATCATCAGATGGTTGTCGGTTCCGCCGGAGACCAGCTTGAAGCCGCTGTCCGTGAGGGCGTTGGCCAGGGTCTTGGCGTTTTTGACCACTTGGGACTGGTATTCCTTGAAGCCCGGTTCCAGGGCTTCGCCGAAGGCCACGGCCTTGGCCGCGATGACGTGCATCAGCGGTCCGCCCTGGGAGCCGGGGAAGATTCTGGAATTGAGGACTTTTTCATTGTCTTCGGACGAAAGGATCATTCCGCCCCTGGGACCGCGCAGGGTCTTGTGGGTGGTGGTGGTGGTGAAGTGGGCGTGCTCGATGCAGGAAGGATGCTCGCCCGCGGCGATGAGGCCCGCGATGTGGGCCATGTCCACCATGAGCACGGCCCCGACCTCGTCGGCGATTTCGCGGAAGCGCTTGAAGTCGATGATGCGCGGGTAGGCGCTGGCCCCGGCGATGATCATCTTGGGCTTGTGCTTCTTGGCCTGGGCCTCGACCTCGTCGTAGTTGATGGTCTGGGTTTCCTTGTCCACGCCGTAGAACACGATGTTGTAGAGCATGCCGGAGAAGTTCACCGGGCTGCCGTGGGTCAGGTGTCCGCCGTGGGAAAGGTCCATGCCCAGGACCGTGTCGCCGGGCTGGCAGGTGGCGAAGTAGACGGCCATGTTGGCCTGGGAGCCGGAGTGGGGCTGGACGTTGGCGTAGCCCGCTCCGAACAGTTCCTTGGCCCTGTCGCGCGCCAGATCCTCGGCAATGTCCACGTATTCGCAGCCGCCGTAGTAGCGCTTTCCCGGATACCCTTCGGCGTATTTGTGGGTCATGATGCTGCCCATGGCCTGACGAACGGCCGTGGAGGTGAAGTTTTCGGAAGCGATGAGCTCGAGTTTGCTCACCTGCCTGTTCAATTCCTTTGAGATGGCCTCGGCGATCGCCGGGTCTTGAATCATCAGTTCTTCCATGGGGCAGTCCTTTGTTGTTTAGTCTTCAAACTTTTTGTAGAGCATGCACCCGTTGGTGCCGCCAAAGCCGAAAGAGTTGGACATGGCGTAGCGCACATCCTGTTTTCTGGTGCCGTCAACCACGTAGTCCAAGTCGCATTCTTCGCCGGGGTTGTCCAGATTAATCGTACCCGGGACAATTCCCTCGGCAATGGTCTTGACCGTGAACACTGATTCCACGCCGCCCGCCGCCCCCAGGAGGTGGCCGATCATGGACTTGTTGGCCGTGATGGAGATGTTTCCGGCGTGGTCGCCGAACACGGACTTGATGGCCCTTGTCTCGCAAAGGTCATTCAGGGCCGTGGAGGTGCCGTGGGCGTTGATGTGGTCCAGCTCCGCAGGGTCGATCCGCGCCTCGCGCAGGGCCGCCTTCATGGCCAGGGCCATGCCCGAGCCGTCCTGGGGCGGGGCGGTCAGGTGGTAGGCGTCGGAAGACGCGCCGAAACCGACCACTTCGGCCAGTATCTTCGCGCCGCGGGCCTGGGCGTGCTCCAGGGATTCCAGGAGCAGCAGGCCGCAGCCCTCGCCGATGATGAAACCGTCGCGGTCCATGTCAAAGGGGCGGGAGGCTTTTTCCGGTTCGTCGTTCCTGGTGGAAAGGGCCTTCATGGCGTTGAATCCGCCCACGGCCAGGGGCGTCACCGTGGACTCGGCCCCGCCGCAGATCATCACGTCCGCGCGGCCCAGCTTGATCTCGGAAAAGGCGTAGCCGATCCCGTGGGTGCCGGAGGCGCAGGCCGTGGTGGTGCAGATGTTCGGTCCCCTGGCGCCGGTGATGATGGACACCTGTCCGGCGGCCATGTTGGCGATGATGACCGGAATGAAAAACGGGGAGATGCGCTTGGGTCCCTGGTGTTCGATCTTGTGGGCCATTGCCTCGATGGTTTCCAGGCCGCCCAGCCCGACTCCGATGATCACGCCGCATCTTTCGGCTTCGTCCTCGGGCAGTTCCCAACCCGCGTCGGCAAAGAGCATCTTGGCGCAGCAGGCGGCGTACTGGGTAAAGGTCTCCATGCGCTTGGCCTGCTTGTGCTCCAGGTACCGCAGCGGATCGAAATCCTTGATCTCCGCGGCGATATGGGTGTCGTACGCCTCGGTGTCGAATTTGGTTATTTTGGCCACGCCGGACTTGCCGTCCAGCAGATTTTTCCAGCTGGCGTCCAGATCATTGCCGATGGGCGTGATGGCTGAAACGCTGGTTACAACAACCCTGTTCATAATGTGTTTCCCTCGGCATTCGTTTCACGGGAAAAGAGGAGCGTCTCACGCCCTTGTTAGGGAGCATAAGACGCCCATCCAGAAATCCGTATCAAACGAAGCGGACAGTCTTACTGATTTTTCTTGATGTACTCGACGGCGTCCTGGACCTTGAGAATCTTCTGGGCGGCCTCGTCGTCGATTTCGATGTCGAATTCTTCTTCCATGGCCATGATCAGCTCGGTCAGGTCAAGGGAATCGGCGCCCAGATCTTCGATAAAGGCGGATTCGGGTTTGACTTCGTCGGCGGATACGCCAAGCTGGTCCACTATCAGTTCGTTCACTTTTGCTGCTACGTCAGACATTTTTCCCTCCGTTGTGATATTGAGATATTTGTTGGTGTCTTACATGTACATGCCGCCATTTACTCCCAGAACCTGCCCGGTGACGTATCCTCCGCCCGGCCCAGCCAGGTAGGATACGGCCGCGGCAATGTCCCCGGTGGAGCCGAGCCTGTTCAGGGGGATGCTGGCGAGCATTCCCTCGACGACTGTCTCCGGGAGATTGGCGGTCATGTCGGTTTCTATGAATCCGGGAGTCACGGCGTTGACTGTCACGCTGCGTCCCGCAAGTTCCCTGGCTGCGGCCTTGGTCATGCCGATCAGCCCGGCTTTGGCCGCGGCGTAATTGACCTGGCCTGGATTGCCCATCTGGCCGACAACCGAAGAAATATTGATTATTCTGCCCTGGCGCTGCTTGAGCATGATCTTGGCCGCCTCGCGCATGCAGGTGAAGGCCCCGGTAAGGTTCACGTCGATGACCCGGTCCCAGTCCTCGTCCTTCATGCGCATGAGCAGGGCGTCGCGGGTGATGCCCGCGTTGTTTACGAAGGCGTCCAGCATGACCTTGCCCTTGATCTCCTCCTTGAAAAAAGAGACCACGCCTTCGCGGTCGGAGGAATCAAGCTTGAAGGCCCTGGCCTTGCCGCCGGTCCTTTCGATCTCGGACACGACCTCCTGGGCCAGTTCGGGTTTGCTGACATAGGTCAGGTAGACCTCGAATCCGTCCTCGGCCAGTCTCAGGGCCACGCCCCGTCCGATACCCCTGGAACCTCCGGTCACCAGGGCCACGCTAGGCAGTTCGCTCATTGCTTGCGCACCTCGCTAAAAATATCATTCATTGAAGCTCCATCCAGATATACTAAACAGCATCGGACTGCAAATTTCAAGGGTTAGAATTGAACCAGGGCCGAACCCCAGGTGAAGCCGCCGCCGAAAGTGATGACCAACACCAGATCGCCGTCCTTTATGAACTTCGACCCCCTGGCGTCGGCCAGGGCGATGGGCACCGCCGCGCCGGAAGTGTTTCCGAACCTGTCCACGTTCACGAAGACCTTTTCAGTGGGCATCTTGAGCCTGTCGCCCACGGCCTCGATGATGCGCAGATTGGCCTGATGGGGCAGGAGAACGTTCACGTCCTTCATGTTGAAGCCGTTGCGTTTGACGACTTCCTTGCCCACCCTGGTCATGTTCCTGACCGCGTGCTTGTAGACCTCGCGGCCCTGCATCTGGACGAAGTGCACGTCGCCGATAACGTCCCCGGCCTCGTAGTGGTAGGCCGAGCCGCCGCCCCTGACCGTGAGCAGGTCGCCGATGGAGCCGTCGGATTCAATGATCATGTCCAGTATCTTGCCGTCGGTGTCCGCTTCCCTGTTGCCGGTGACGATTGCGGCTGCTGCCCCGTCGCCGAACAGCACGCAGGTGGCCCTGTCGGTCCAGTTCACCCTGTGGGTCAGGGCCTCGCTGGCGACCACCAGGACCTTGGCCTCCGGATGCAGGGCGATTATGCCCCTGGCCAGTTCCAGTGAATAGACGAAGCCGGAGCAGGCGGCGGAAACGTCCACGGCCATCTTGCCCTTGAGCCCCAGCTTGTCCTGAAGGATGCAGGCCCCGGAAGGAATGGGCGTGTCGGCGGTGAAGGTGGCCAGAAGGATGTGCGTGAGATCGTCCGCTTCAAGGCCTGCGTCGGCAATGGCCTTTTTGGAGGCTTCAAGGGCCATGTCCGTGCAGGTCTGGCCCGGAGCGATGACATGCCTTTCCTTGATCCCGGTGCGGGTGGTTATCCAGTCGTCGGTGGTGTCGACGATCTTTTCCATGTCTGCGTTGGTCAGCACCTTTTCAGGTGCGTAGAAACCCAGGCCCCGGATGAAATGGTTGGTTTTCATTTTGGTCCTTGTGTTTGGATGGCCGGTGAGGTTCAGGCCTTGTTCGGGCGTCCGAATTTCGCCAACTCGCTGTGGACTTCCAGCTCTTTGGCCAGATGCTCGTTGGCTTTTGTGGCCACGAAAGTCGAAGCCATTTTGATGGCGTTTGTCAAGGCCTTGCAGTTGCTGGCTCCGTGGCAGACCACGGCGATGCTTTTCAGCCCCAGCAGGGGAGCGCCTCCGCCATGTTCGGCGTAGTCGAGCATCCGGGCGAATCTGGTCAGGGCGCCCATGGAGAGCATGGCTCCGAGTTTGGAGACCAAGTCCCGCTTGAGTTCGCCCTTGAGGATGTTGCCCAGGGCCACGGCCAGCCCCTCGGACAGTTTCAGGGCCACATTGCCCACGAAACCGTCGCAGACCACCACGTCCACGTCTCCGGTGAAAACGTCGCGCCCTTCCACGTTGCCGATGAAATTCAGGGAGGACTGCCTGAAGAGGTCGAAGGATTCCTTGACCACCACGTTGCCCTTGCCTTCCTCTTCGCCGATGGACAAAAGACCGACGCGGGGATTCTCCACCTTGAGCACGTATTTGGACAGGACATCGGCCATGAGCCCGAACTGGACGAGGTGAGAGGGCTTGGAGTCGACATTGGCGCCAACGTCGATGAGCACGATGGGCTTTTTTTCGGTGGGCATGAATCCGGCCAGGGCCGGTCTTTCGACCCCCTTGATCCTGCCGAGAATGAACATGCCGCAGGCCACGGTGGCGCCGGAATTTCCGGCGCTGACCACTCCGTCGGCCTCGCCCTGCTTTACAAGACGGCAGGCCGCCTGGATGGACGAGTCCCGCTTCCGCCTCAGGGCGTCGGCGGGCTTGTCGTCCATTTCAACGACCTGGCTGGCGTGAACCACGCGAACGCCGGGGCCGGAATAACCGGCCTTGTCCAATTCAGCCTGGATGCGGGCTTGGTCGCCCACCAGGATGGTGTCTATGCCTTGGTTTGCCGCGTCTATGGTGGCGGGAACGACCACGCTTGGTCCGTAATCCCCGCCCATGGCGTCAACGGCAATGCAGGGCTTGGAATCAGGCGTCATCCTGCTTCAGAACCTGACGACCTTTGTAGGTTCCACACACGGAGCATACGCGATGGGGCAGGGTGGGTTCGCCGCATTCGCAGTAGACCACGTTGGGCACCTGAACATGGTCGTGGGCACGGCGCATGTTTTTCCTGGATTTTGAAGTCTTCTTTTTCGGCTGGGCCATTACATTCTCCTTCTTGGAAACTTCCGGACTGGGGCGATCATAATACCAACCCGCCCGTTCGGATAGCTATTTAGATACTTTCATGTTGCGAAATATCTCCATGCGGGGATCTCCGCCCTGTTCCTCGCATTCGCAGGACTCATCGTTCAGGTTTTTGCCGCAGTTCGGGCAAAGTCCCTTGCAGTTCCTGGAACAAACCGGCTTCTGCGGCAGGGCCAGGACGAATTGTTCCCAAAGCACGGCGCCGAGGTTCAGATGCAGCGCTCCGCCGTCCTTTTTGACTCGCGGCTCCTCTGTCACGTCCTCGTCCTCTTCGGGCAGGGCCTCGAAAATCTCGAATTTGGTTTCGATTTTCTGCTCGAACGGTTCCGCGCACCTGTCGCAGACCATGTCCACCGAACCCTCTATTGTCCCGGTTATCAGCCCGCCCTTGTTCTGGGGCAGGATGAAGATGTCGGCCGCAAGAGGTTCCCTCGGGGCGCAGTCCAGGCCGTATTCATTCCAGAATCCGGTCCAGAGGGTCTGATCCTCAAAAGAAAATTCCCGGCCTTCCACCGGGAGGTCAGTGAGATTCACCCACAATTCGGACATGTCACTCTCGTACTCAAAGATTTCTGCGCTGGCAAACGCAAATTCCTATATGGGAACTTTTTGTCTTGTCAAGAAAAAACACTTGCCTTTTTCAAGGCGAACGGATAATGCTTTCCCTCTTCGACGCGCATATTCGTTTTCAGGACGGCCTTGCGCAGGGAAAAAACAGTGATAAGGACTTTGGACTTGAGGAGGTACGGAAATGTCCCAGGTTTGTGATATATGCGGAAAGAGGCCTCAGAGCGGCAACAATGTCAGCCACGCCCACAACAAGACCAAAAGGCGCTTCATGCCCAACCTGCAAAAGGTCAGGACGCAGCTGAAGGACGGCCAGGTCAAACGGATCAAGGCCTGCACCCGCTGCATCCGTTCCGGCGCCGTGGTCAAGCCCGTTGCCAAGGCAAAGCCTGAAAACGCAGAATAATTTCTTTCGGCATTGCCGAGAAAAGCCCCGGTCATTTGACCGGGGCTTTTTTTGTTTCCAATGGCCTGGATATCCGTCCGGGACTGATTTTCTGAAAAAATCCGGCTAGTGGTCCCAGTGCATTTTGACCACGGAATCGTCCCTGTTCCGGGTGGCGGTGATGCGGTCCGTGAATTTCGCGCATATCCAGGCGCCCATGAGGCTTACGCCGTCCTCGGACTCCAGCATCATTTCAGGAGTGGGCCGCTGGTCCGGGATTTCCAGGGGTTCGCCCTGGTGGCGCACCGTCAGGTCGAGGTTGAACTCGTCGAAGGACGCCTCCAATTCCGCCGCGCAGCCGCGCATTCCGCACAGGGCTTCCAGGTATTCCATGGAAGCGGTGGTGGCCCGGCTGACCACGTCTGGGCGCGCCCCCCAGGCCCCGCCCTGGCGATCCATGAAGGAGACCACGGCCTGTCCCACGGCCATGTCCGGCTTGATCGCGAGAGTCGCGCGGTTTCTCACGCCCAGGCGGAACACGAAGTTCAGGAGCACGGCGGTGACGGTGCAGGCGGAAAGTGACGAGGAAAAGATCGGCTGCAACAGGTGCGGAAGGTGGACGAAGGCTTCCGGCAGCACGTCGACCATCAATCCGGTGATCAGGCTCAGGCCGATGACGAAGGTCTTTCTTGAATCCAGCATGCGCGAGGTCATGATCTGCACCCCGGCCACCACCATGAAGCTCAGGGCGAAGAGCAGGGTCGCGCCCACCACCGGGGCGGGCATGATCGCGAATATCGAGGCCAGCTTGGGGCAGAAGGCCAGCACGGCCAGCACTCCGCCCGTGAAAAGGGAAATGACCCGGCTGGTGGTGCCCGTGGCGATGGACAGGCCGATGTTTGAGGATGAGGTTGATTGGGCCATGCCGCCGAAAAGTCCTGCCGAAAAACAACCCACAGCGTCGCCGAGAACGCCCCTGCGAATGTTCTGCATGTCCGGGCGCACCCATTCGGAGTCATTTATTTTCTGGCAGGTGGTCAGGTCGCCCACGCTCTTTAGCATGGAGCAGAGCACGGCCACGGCAAAGGGGCCGCACATGGCCAAATCGAAGTTCCAGCCCGGATGATGGGCAAAGGGGTTCCAGGCCAGGGGCTGGTTGAAGGCCAGGCTCACGTCTTCCGGCTTGAGCAGCCCCGCGGCAAAAGCCGCAGCGTATCCCGCCGCCATGCCCACCAGGACGCAGAAAAGCTTCAGCTGGCCCTTGCTCCAGACGTTGAGTCCCATCATTACAATAAGGGTGAACCCGGCCACCGCGAGGCTGGGCAAATGCACCGCGCCCCCGCCCGCTTCCATTCCAATGAAATTCTTGCCGGCCAGCCCGATGACTGTGATGCCGACCATGGAGACGATGACGCCGGTCACCTCGGCCGGAAAAAGAAAGCGCAGTTTGTGCAGGATGCGGGAGAGCAGGGCCTCGAAGGCCCCGGCGAACATGGTCATGCCCAGCACCAGGGACAAACCTCCGGTATGGGCCGCGAGCATGGAAGCGGAAAGAAAGGAGGGGCCGCACACGGACGGGCAGAGGTAGCCCGAGCCCACGGGTCCCCGTTTCAAGCCCTGGGCGACAACGGCCACGGCTCCGGCCAGCATGGACATGCTGACCATGAAGGTGGCTTCCATGGGCGTTCCGCCCGTCTCGCGCACCAGAAGCACGGGGAAGATAAAGGCGATGGCGATGATGGTGACGTGTTGCAGCCCCAGCAGCGCGCCCACGGTCACGGAGGGTTTGTCCTCAAGGCCGTAGATCAGGTTCGACGGTTTCATTGTTACCCCTTGCTTGGCTTTTCCGGATGGCAATCCTTGTTAGCCCAGCGCTGGGAACCGGTCAACCCGTTGTCCTGATTTGAGAATAACGGACAGGGAGAGTCTTGCTCAGGAGGCCTTGCCCAGCCGCAAGGAGAGGCGGGCGTTTTTTCCCAGAAAGGGACGCAGGGCTTTTTTCCCCACGGGCTGCCTGAAGGGCCTTTGCACCTTGTTCGCGCCTGAAGCCAGGTCGTAGGTGTAGAAGATGTTGGGGTCCAGCTGCATGACCCTGTCCACGAGTCCCTTCATGTCCTTGCGCCTGCAGACGATGAACTGGATGGACACCGGGCCGTCCCCGCCCTCGCCCGGCATGGTGGTGGTGCTGTAGCCCAGCCTGCGCACCTCGGATGCTATCAATTGGCCGCTTTCCGAAGCGCTGATGATCCGGATGATCACGTTGCCGAGCGCCAGCCTGCGCTCGGCCAGTATGCCGACCACGTTGCCGCAGCCGAAGCCCAGGGCGTAGCAAAGTCCGTAGAAGGGCACTTCGGATATTTTCATCATCACGGCGGCGGTTCCGGCGGTCCAGATGAGCATTTCAAAGGTGCCGAGGACAAAGGCTGTCCTGGTCTCGCCCAGCACGGTGACGATGGTCCGGACCGTGCCCAGGGTCAGGGCGGCCACTTCGGCCCCGAAGATGAGAAGTCCGGTCAAAATTATCTGCGTGGTCATTGATTGTCATACCTCAAATGGATTTTGGAGAAGCACGCAATGTAGGGATATTCGCCCTGGAGTCAAGAACTATTTCAGCCTTTTTCAACAACAGGATAAAGGCTTTAAAATTATATAGTTGGGTGCCGAGCAAAGAAGTGCTTTCAGCTCTTGCCCGGCCTGTTGTTGGCTTAGAAATCTTACGCTCGTTGTGAGTGAAGCTTAGGCCAAGAGAGATTATTAACTTACGTGGTGAAACGCTATTTTGCTTTTGTTGCCATTACGCTGAAACCACACGGTTTCGTCCATCATGCTTCGCCTGGTAAAGCGCTTTGTCCGCTCGCGCAACCAGGGAGTTAGTATCGTCGGATGGACGGTATTGGGTGACACCGATGCTAACGGTTATGGTTTGCGCGTTGGTGAAAGGCGTGTTTGACGTGACGGTTTTTATTCTATCGGCGAGCAGGATCGCTGTCGCCAACTCGGATTCAGTCGCCAGCAGCAGAAATTCTTCGCCTCCCCAACGGCCGAGCATGTCCGAGTCGCGGATAAGAGCCTTGATGCGCGTAACGAGTTCAACCAGGACTTCATCGCCCACAAGGTGGCCGAATTTATCGTTGACCATCTTGAAGTGATCCACGTCGATCATGAGAACGGAAAAGGTGTTTTCGTATCTTTTTGAACGGTTTATTTCTTGCCTGAGCAGTTGCTCAATGGTTCTGTGGTTGTATGCCTCGGTCAAGCCGTCGGTGGTGGCCAGTTTTTGCAGCTCCGAGGTCTGGCTTTTAATAATGTCCTGTAGGCGGCGCTGGGAATATCGCCAGCCAATGAGCAATAGCGTTTCCACAAGGACAAGGGCACATATGGAGTATATGATATTGGTTTTTTGACTTTTTATGAAAAGGGACCATTTGTCCGAGGCATCTTTCCATACAACCACAAGCCCGGCGGGAGGCATGGTCGGATCAATGTCGCCCAGATAGTCCCGAAGGGAAAAAACGCATACCTCCCAAGCCTTCCCGGAAACAACCAGCCTTGAACCTCCGCCCGACTCAAGGAGCTTGATTACATTCGGCAGTCTAAGGAAATCAGTAGCCGTGTCTGTTGTCGCGCTTTCAATATAATACGGGCCGATGATTTGCGATTCATTGAAATGGTTGTTCACGAAATTGGGCCACATGTTCTTCTTGACGTGTTTTTCAGACAGCAGAACCGCAAGATTGCTGTCGAGTTCATTATGAAGGAGGCTCAGCATGTTGGTAAAGGAGGTTCCCGCTTCCAATGCGCCGACATGGACATCTTGGCCGCGTCCATCCTTTGCAAATACAGGCACAACACCGCGAATGCCGGAATATACGCGTCCGGTCTCAAAGCCTTTCACCGGTTCAAACCTTTTATTTACATCAACGACCGTAAAGCGGACGTTGTCCATGTTGTCCCCGAATTTTTCGGGCCGGTGCACGCGAAGAAAGGATGTCGATCCGGGACCAAGGTGAAAATGAAGTTGGCGGACATCGTATTGCGAGGTCAACATTTCCCAACTCGGCTTTACGAGTCGGTAGAGGTTGTCACGAATACTTGAGGCTGAAACGCCGGACTTTGATTCATCCTTTTCCACAGCTTTTTTCCCTGCAAGGAATAGCTGCTGAACTCCCGGCGTGTTGGCGACGTAGGTTGCTATCTGCTGCATGCTCACTCCCTTGGAGTCGAGAGTGAGCCGGAAAACTTGTCTGGTTTCCGTGGCCCAGGAATGAATGTCAGCTTCAAAGGCGTTGGTGGAGGAGTAATAGTTGACGACAATGAATATGACGTCAGTGATAACGATAAAAAACGACACCAGCAAAAGGAGACGGGACTGCCGCCAGGTTTTTTTTGGGGTGATGTTTTTGGAAAGGTCTATCTCCATTATGGTCTTTTAACCTATTGAAGCAATTATCGCAAATAATAAGTCATTAAACTCCGGCAGTTGCCAAATAAAAACCCCGCCTTTGTGACGGGGTTTTGAAAGGTCCATTGCGGGACGTATTCTTACAACTGAAAAGCACGGGCCATGCGCTTGAGTGTTTCCTCCCGGCCCAGAACCTCCATGGTTTCGAAAAGCCCGGGGCTGGCCGTCTTGCCGGTGATGGCCACGCGGATGGGCTGGGCGATGTGCTTGAATTTCAAGTCCCTGGCCTCGATAAAGCCCTTGGCCATCTCCTCCAGCGGTTCCGGTCTGAAGTCCGGGGCCTTTTCAAGCTCGGCTGCGAATTCCCTGAGCAGGGCCACGCTTTCCGGCGTGAGGAATTTTTCCACCGCCTTGGGGTCGTATTCGATGTCCGCCGATTTTGTGACGAAGATCAGCGACATTTCGGCCAGTTCAACGAGGGTCTTGGCCCTGGGTTGCAAAAGGGGGATTGCCTTTTTCAGCACGTCCGGGTCCGCGTCCGGGATATCGATGCGGGACAGGAAATCCGAGAGCGGCCGCACAAGGTCCCTGGGATCGGCGGCCTGCATGTACTGGCTGTTGAGCCAGTCCAGTTTCTTCATGTCGAAGACGCTGGCCGAGGAGCCGAGGTTGTCCGTGTCGAAGAGTTCCACCAACTCCTTGGGCGTGAAGACCTCCTGGTCGCCGTGGGACCAGCCCAGCCGGGCCAGATAGTTGAGCATGGCCTGGGGCAGGTAGCCCATTTTTTCGTATTCCATGACCGAAAGCGCGCCGTGGCGCTTGGAAAGTTTTTTCTTGTCCGGTCCAAGGATCATGGGCACGTGGCCGAATTCCGGCACGTCCCAGCCCAGGGCCTGATAGAGAAGTATCTGCTTGGGGGTGTTGGCCACGTGGTCGTCGCCGCGCAGCACGCGGGTCACGCCCATGTCGTGGTCGTCCACCACAACGGCCAGGTTGTAGGTGGGCGAGCCGTCGGCCCGGCGCAGGATCATGTCGTCCATTTCGGCGTTCTCGATGGAGGTCGGTCCCTTGACCATGTCCAGATAGGATGTGGCCCCGTCCAGGGGGGTCTTGAAACGGACCACCCGACCCGATCCGGGACCGAGATTCCGCGCCCGGCAGGAATTGTCGTACTTGGGCTTTCTCCCTTCGGCCCTGGCCTTGACGCGCATGGCCTCCACCTGGTCCGGCGTGCATTCGCACCAATAGGCCTTGCCTTTGGCCAGGAGTTGGTCGATGGCCTCGTTGTGCCGGTCTATGCGCTGGCTCTGGAACACAATTTCCCCGTCGTGATCCAGGCCCAGCCATTTCATGGAGTCGATGATGGCGTCGGTGGCTTCCCGGGTGCTGCGCTGCCTGTCCGTGTCCTCGATGCGCAGCAGGAATCTGCCCTTGGCGTGTCTGGCCAGCAGCCAGCTGAAAAGAGCGGTCCTGGCTCCGCCGATGTGCAGGTATCCGGTGGGGCTGGGCGCGAATCTGGTGACGATTGTCATGTGAATCTCCTGGCGCGGTCCGGCCGGTTGCGGTCAGGGCAGCGCAAAATTCCCCGCCCGCATGGGCAGGGGATTTAGACTGCCGGACAGGCCCGGTCCGCCGAGTTGAAAAAAACGGGAAAACGGTTCTAGACGGATTCCACGGATTTGATTTCGGGGATTTCCTTGAGGATGATCCGTTCGATGCCGTTCTTCAGGGTAATCTGGGACATGGGACAGCCCTTGCAGGCGCCTTGCAGCCTGACGTTGACCACGCCCTCGTCGGTCACTTCCACCAGTTCAACGTCGCCGCCGTCGGCCTGGAGCGTGGGCCTGATTTTGTCCAGAACTTTTTGCACTTTATCTTTCATTAATATTCCTCCCATAGGGTTGCGAAAGAGCTAATGTCTTTGCATCCGGTTGTCAATGAGCGACCAGCCTGTGGTCGTCGAATGGTCGTCAAAGGGCAGGCTCAACGCTTGGTCAGGTTGTATTTCTTGAGCTTGTATTGCAGGGTCCGGCGGCTGATGCCCAGGGAGTCGGCGGTCTTTTCCCTGTGTCCGCCGTGCACTTCCAGGGCCTGGACCAGGGCCTGGCGTTCGGCGTCCTGCAGGGAGGAGGAACCGGCCTGTGGGGCTTGGACGGATTCCGCTTCGGCAACGTATGGAGCGGCACTGCCCAGAACCTGCGGGGGTAGCAGTTCCGGCCCCAGTTCGTCGGACCGGCCGAGGATCAGGGCCCTTTCAAGAAGATTTTCCAGTTCCCGGACGTTGCCCGGCCAGTCGTAGCGGGACAGGGCGTCCAGAAAAGCCGGGGTCACGGTGCGGATTTCCTTGTGGTTCTTCTTGCCCAGCTTGCCCAGCAGATGGCTGACCAGAAGGGGCAGGTCCTCAAGCCTGTCCCTGAGGGGCGGGAGTTCGATCTCCAGCACGCCCAGCCTGTAGTAGAGGTCTTCGCGGAATCTTCCGGACTTGATCTCGTCTTTGATATTGCGGTTGGTGGCCGCGATGATGCGCACATCCGTGGGCACTGTCTTGACACTGCCCAGGGGCTCCACGCATTTTTCCTGCAGCACCCGCAAAAGCTTGGCCTGGAGCGGGGCGGGCATCTCTCCGATCTCGTCCAGGAAAAGAGTTCCGAAGTTGGCCAGCTGGAAACGGCCCGGCTTGTCCTTGACCGCGCCGGTAAAGGCGCCCTTGACGTAGCCGAAGAGTTCGCTTTCCAGCAGATCGGCGGGCAGGGCCGCGCAATTGACCTTGATCAGCGGGTAGCTGGACCTCTCGCTGGCCTGATGCAGCCCGTCGGCCACCAGCTCCTTTCCGGTTCCTGAATCGCCGAGAATGAGCACCGTGGCCTCGGTGGGCCCGGCCTGTTCGATGAGTTCGCGGACCCTTTCTATGGCTTGGCTTGCGCCGATGAGCCTGGGGGTCTCTTTTTTGCCCCGGGCCGCTTCGCGCAGCCGGGCGTTCTCGTCTATCAGGCGGCTGTATTCGTGGGCCTTGGCCAGCACGGCCTTGAGCTCGTCGTTGTCCGCAGGCTTGGTCAGGTAGTCGAAAGCGCCTTTTTTCATTGCCTCCACGGCCGATCCGACGCTGCCGTAGGCCGTGAGCATGACCACGGGCAGGCTGGGGCGCAGGACCATGATCTCCTTGAGCAACTCAAGGCCGTCCATGCCGGGCATGCGCATGTCCACCAGCGCGGCGTGCGGCGCTTCGCGGGCCAGGATTTCCAAAGCCTGTTGGCCGGATTTGGCTTCCAGCACCGTCCATCCTGCGTCCTCCAGCACGGCCTGGACCATCTGGCGGTGGCCCGGTTCGTCGTCGACAACCAGAACTGTTCGATTGAATCGGCTCATTCTTCTTCCTGTTGCGGCTCTTGGGGCCTGTCGGGGAAAACAAGGTTGACCTCGGTTCCCCCGCCCGGTTCGGAGTCGATGAAGACTCTGCCCTTGTGGGCGCGCATTATGGTCTGGACGATGGCCAGTCCCAGCCCGGTGCCCTGCTTCTTGTCGGTAAAAAAGGGTTCCAGGGCCTGTTTATGGGTTTCCTCGGACATACCCGAGCCGTTGTCGCGCACGCTGATGAGCACTCCGCCCTCCACCGGCCGCGAACCGATGACGATCTCGCCCTGTTCGGCGTCCACCGCGTCCAGACTGTTGACTATAAGGTTTAGCAGCGACTGTTTCAAGGCGTCCGGATCGGCGTAGGCCGTGGGGGCCTGGATATCGATCTTGGGTTCGATGTTCTTGTGGTCGAGGTCGAAGCGGAGCAGGCGCTTCAGGCTTTCGGCGATTTCGTTCAGGTCCGTCTCTTCCGGGTTCAGTTCCCTGGGCTTGGCCAGGAAGAGCAGATCCGTGACCACGCGGTTCAGCCTGTCGGCCTCCTGGACCATGGTGCTGGCGTAGGAACCGAACGGCTTTTGCCCCTTAAACTTGTCGGCGAAGAATTGGGCGAATCCGCGCAGCGAGCTCAGGGGGTTGCGCACCTCGTGAGCCACTCCGGCGGCCAGGGAGCCGATGGCGGCCAGTCTCCTGGCCTCGTTGAGGTCCTCTTCCAGGGAGCGGATGTGGGTCCGGTCCCTGATGAGGATGAGCCTTTGCTCCTCTTCGGGGTTGTCGTCAGGTTCGTCGCGGAAGGGCAGGGAGAGAATTTCCAGAAGCCTGCCCTGGTATTCGCACTGCTTCCAGGTGCTGGTGCCCTTGAGCCCGGAAAGGGGAAATTCCGACCAGTTGCGGCCTACAAGGCCATGCTCCTCGTCCTTGACGTGCAGCAGGCGTACGGCCGAGCCGTTGGCGGCGAGTATCTCGCCGTCCAGTCCGATGCTGACCAGTCCGTCGGGCATGTTGTCCAGGAGTTTGGATTGGAACTGCTCCAAACGCACCAGCCTAAGCCCCTGGTCGCGCCTGCGCAGGTAGGCGAAGGCAAGGGTCCAGAGCAGGATGGCCGCGGAAAAGACATAGCCGGCCTGAAACAGCGCTCCTCGCCGATATTGCTTGAACTGGGCCAGGTACCTGTCCGCGTTCAGTCCCACCACGAGATAGAGGGGCGGCGGCGGGGGCAGGGGGCCGAAGGTGCGGCGATCGCCCTTCCAGACGCGGGAGATGGTGGGCAGGGCGCGCAGGCCGGAGATGAGCACAAGTTTCTTGCCGTACTTGACCAGTCCGTTCCACTGGCCGGTTGTCTGCAGGGCGGTCAGGGCCTGGGGCGGCAGGGCCACGTCAAGTTCCCTTTCCTGGTCCGAGGAAGTGACCAGGAGTTTGCCTTCGGGATCGTACATGCCGACTACAAGGACTTCCTTTGAGGAGGCCATGTCGTTGAAGATGTCCTGGACCAGGGGATGGAAAAGAGTAGTGATTCTGGGAGAGCTGTGAAATCCGCGAGTGGCCCGGATCATGTTGGCCTCCAGGCCGTGGATGGCCACGCGCCCGGCCAGGACCATGTGCTGATCCACAAAGCTGCGCTGGCGCTGGATTCCCTGCCAGGTCATGAGCAGGCTGCCTATTCCAAGTATGATCAGGGCCAGCACCGCCGCGACGATGGGGCCTCTTTCGCTGTCTTTGGACTGTACTTCCATGCGCGTTTCTATTCGGGCGAACCGGTTCTGATGATCTGGTAGACTTCCATGGGTTCAAGCCCCTTGGCCGTGGCCATTTCCTTTATGCTCGTTTCCGGGGTCGCGTCTATCCCCGCGGCCCTGAGCCGGGCCAGGGCCTGGTCCAGGGGCAGCCCGAAGCTGGTGCAGATGTCCGCAAGGCTTGATTTGCCGGTGCCTTCGGGCGCGGTCTTGGGCATCAGGGAAAAGGGGTCGCCGCCGGAAAGCTCGGAGCGCACGGCCTTGAACAATTCCGCCGGGCTGGTTGAATTTTCGTCGGCGATCTCCAGGATGGTTTGTTCAATGGAATCGGCCTTGAATCCGGCCTTTTTCAAGGCCTCAAGTGTCTCGCCGGGGTCCAGCTCCATGTAGCCGCAGAATTTTTTTAGGGTGCTGGTCTCGGCATGGCCATAGGGTGGATTGCCGTATTTTTCCGTGTGCATGTCCTTGAGATAGGCGCTGAAATCGAGAATCTGCCGCATGGGCGGAAGTCCCGCCAGGGTCCCGAAGGTGAAGAAAAGGGTTAGAAACAGGCTGGCCACAAGTGCCGGGGTGAAGACCACCAGCTCTTTGGCCTTGTTTTTCATGTAGGCGACAACCGGTTTCCAGTTCAGCCAGATGTGGACCAGGGAACTGACCAGAAAGAGCACGCCGACGGTGATGTGGATTTCGTCCCAGCCGGTTTTGGTGAGCCCCATGAACCGCCAGTCCGCCCAGTAGGCGACCCGTCCGTGGGGTTCGAAATAAAGGACGATGCTGGTGGCGAAAAGGACCACGAACGAAAGAAAGCTGGTCAGGGACGTGATTTTTCTGGTCATTATCCTTGCTCCCGGTGGAGAACTTGTTTTCAGCAATGACCAATTGTGCCTCTAATGTCAGATTTGTCAATGCTCCCAACATGAAAACGGGGCGGTCGAACATATAGTCCCGAACCGCCCCAGCAACCGCTTACCTGTTTTCCGTGAAGTGTATAACTTTTAATCGTCAATACTTCGGGCTTACCAATGCCCTTTACCTTTACCAGTGCGGCTTACATCGGGACTTGCGCCGGATTCCGATTCCCTGTGGGGCCTTGGCCCGGCGCTGTTCATGTTGCTGCTATCCTTTTGCGGACCCGGCCGCCACCCTTTGTCGGTGGCGACCTTGTCCGCGCTGCCTGTGGGGGCAACTGCGTACAATCCGGTTCTCATGTCCTGAAACTTTTCCTGCCTCGATTGCATCGCTTTATCTTGTCCCGGAACCAGAGCGGAGGTGTTTTTCTCTGGATTCCCGGGTTGTCCGCTGTCCGGCCGGAACCGGAATGACGGAGGTGAAAATGGCCGCCATGGCCAGGATGGAAATTAAAACGGCTGTCGTTCCGATCATAAACATGTCCTTATTCTTTTTTGTCGGTCCGGAAGACCGCCGTCTAATCCTCGATGTCCTCGTCGTATATGTTCAACTCAAGCCCCTGGCCCGCATCGAAGCGAACCGTAAAGGGGCTTTCAGGCTTTTGAAACTCGTATTGGCCCTCGATGTCCATGACTCCTTCCGCGATGGCCGCTCCGGAATCGTCGAGAACCTGCATGGGAACCCCGGCAGCGGAAGCGCCGTCGGCGAATCCGGCCTCGCAGAGAACCGTTCCCCTGTCCGTTTCCTGGCAGTGCATGAGCGGCGTCTGCGCGTGGGCCTTCCAGGCGAAGAATACGCCAATGGCCGCGTAGGTCAGGACGAAGAGAATTTTTCTCATTGATATGCCGTGGGGTCTTTCCATTTCTCGTTTCACGCCTTTTTGATTGTAATGGGAAAGCGGCAGCTGGGACACCGACGTCAGGGTGGTGTTGGTTTTTGCCTCACACCGCATGCGCAAGTGTTTGGTCCGCTGGCCACCGCCGTTACCCTTGCCGTCCTTTGAGCAGGAGGTGTGCCAAAAGTAAAGATACTGTTATTTAAGTATCTTGCTTAATAGAGACCAAGGTGGTTGTGCAGGCTTGTGCGCCATTAGTTGCACAAATATTTATGCACTTGTGCAAGACGGGCACTTGACAGGAGGGCTGTCAGGTCACATCTAATTATCGAATCGAACAATCTCAAAGGTGGGATCGTATGCCTATTTATGAATACAGGTGCCGAAAATGCGGCCACGAGTTTGAGGAATTGGTCTTTACTTCGGACAAGGACAGCCCTGTTTGTGAAAAGTGCGGGGGCGAGTCCGAGAAGCTCATGTCCTCGTGTCATGCCGGAGGCTCAGGTGATTTCGGCGGATCGTCCGGAGACATCGCCCCTTCCATGCCTGCGGCTTCGGGCTGCGGCGGCTCGGGCGGATTCACCTGAGGCCAGTGACCAGGTCCCGGTCGGGGCCATTATTTTTCGAGGTTTTTTTCAAGCCAGTCCCCGTGGGGTGCGGTTTTAGCTATTCACGCCAGAGACTGGACAAGGGAACGGCAAACAGCCTGTCCCCAAAGGGCACGGTTTCCTCGCCGTCGTACAGGACGATACCTTGCATCAGGTTGTCGCCGCATGCGCCCGCCAACTGGCGAAGGCCTTTGAAGTCCGCAGGCGTAACTGTGGCGCTTGCCTTGATCTCGATGCCCACGGTGTTTCCGGATTCGTCTTCCACCACGAAATCCACTTCCAGCTGATCCCGGTCCCTGTAGTGGCAAATGCGGTACCCCACATCCGAGAAGGACGCCTGTTTGCGAAGTTCTCCATACACGAATGATTCAAGTACATTGCCGAAAGCTCCGCGATCCTGCTGGGCCGTGTCCGGGGTCAGGCCTATTAGCTGGGAGAGGACGCCGGTATCAAGGAAATGCAGCTTCGGTGCCTTGACGATGCGCTTCAGGCGGTTGGTCGCCCAGGCTTCCACCCGTTGCAGCAGGAACATCTGCTCGAAAAGGGCCATGTATGTGTTGACCGTCTTGTTGCTGAGGCCAACCTGTCCGCCGATTTTGGAGTAGTTGCACAGTTGCCCGGACACCGTGGCCAAGGCCCGCAGGAAGCGGGGCAGACTCTCCGTCTTGTTGATGTTGGCGATTTCCCGCACGTCCCGTTGGATGAGCGCATTCAGGTATTGTCTGATCCAGGCCGCCCTGCGTCTGGTGGTCTGTCTAGCAACGACTTCCGGGTAACCGCCGCCGACGACTGTTTCGATCAACTTCTGTCCGACAACCCCGTTGGATACGGTCGGCACCCGGCCTGCGAACACGGATTCCATCCAGTCTTCGCCACGCCCGCTTATTTCGCATTGAGCCAAAGGCAGCAGGGAGAGCGTCTCAATCCTTACGGCCAAGGAGTCGGCGACCGTGGGCATGGTCATGACATCGGCGGAACCGGTCAGGAGAAAACGCCCGGGTCGCCTGTCTTCATCAATGGATTTTTTGATGGCCAGGAGCAGGGCCGGGGCGCGTTGGACTTCGTCTATGATCGCCCGATCCAATTGGCGGATAAATCCGGTCGGGTCCTGGAGTGCCGACGCCAGCGTGGTTTCGTCGTCCAGGGTCAGGTAGCGAAGATTCTTGTCGGCCAACTGCCTGACCAACGTGGTTTTCCCCGCCTGCCGAGGACCGGCGATCAGAACGGCGGGGGTGTCCGCCATGGCTTCATGGAGTCGAGGTTCCAGCAATCGGTGGATGTGTTGACTGATGCTCATGCTGGAAGCATATCGGCAGATTGGGAAAATGTCTACGGCAAATTGGGAAAATTTTTTAGTCCAATTGGAAAAATAAGAGTGTCAAATTGGGAATTAATCTTCGTCAAATTGGGAAATTAATAGCCCTGCCTGCCCTGGTGCTATGTGGCCTATACGTGGCATTGGATGCGCCAAACCTGGTTTTCGTGACATTGGTGGAGCTTGCAGCTGAATGAAATTACGAAAGCAATCACCCCTTCCATGCCTGCGGCTTCGGGCTGCTGCGGCTCGGGCGGATTCACCTGAGGCCAGTGACCAGGTCCCGGTCGGGGCCATTATTCTTCGAGGTTTTTTTCAAGCCAGTCCCTGATTCCGCAACGGCCGCAGACTTGGCAGGCCTCATCCGGGCAGCCGGGCGAGGACTTGGACTCCTTGCTTTTTTGCCATTCCTTGAGCAGATAACCGCGCCTGACCCCGAGGTCGATGACCTCCCAGGGGAATGATTCTTCCTCTCCGCGTTCCCTGTCCAGATATTCTTCCGGATTTCCGTCCCAGAGCTTGAGGGCCTTTTTCCAGCCCCCTTTTTCTGCGGCCAGGAGCAGGAAATCGGCGATTTTTTCGTCGCCACGGGCCAGCAGCCCCTGTAGCCGTGCCTGAAACGGGTTGTCCGCCGACAGGGCCACCCCGCGCAGGGGCTTGATCATGGCCTTGAGCCTCTTGAGAACATCGTTGAGATGTTTTTCCGAGGCCATGGGCGCCCACTGGAACGGGGTCCAGGGCTTGGGCACCAGACAGCTCGCGCTCAGGGTGATGCGCATGAAATTTTTTTTGCCCTTGCCTTGGGCCCTTTCCCGCGCGGCCAGGATTTCGGCCATGAAATTTTCAAGTTCATCATAATCCGCATCGGTCTCGCCGGGCCAGCCGATGATCATGTAGACCTTGAGATGGTTGACCCCGTGCCGGGCGCAGATTTCAACGGCCCGGATGAAGTCCTCCTGCTCCAGGTTCTTGCTGGCCGCAAGTCGCAGCCGCTCGCTGGGGGCCTCCAGGGACAGGGTTATGGTCCGCACCCCGCAGGTTCGGAGAAAGCCCATGAGTTCCTCGGTTATGCCGTCGGCGCGGATGGACGAGAGGGAAAATTTCCTGTTCCCCTTGTGCAGCCAGCGGATGAATTCCAGCAGGTCGGGCCAGTCGGTCAGGGCCGTGCCCACCAAACCGACCTTGGGCGGGTCCGTGTGCTCGACAATGGCCTTCAAGTCGTCCATTCGGGCTTGGCGGGGCGGGCGGTAGATGTATCCGGCGGCGCAAAAACGGCAGCCGTAGGGGCAGCCCCTGTTTACTTCAAGGAGCAACGTATCCTTGAACGCGGCCTCGTTGCTGATGAAGCAGGAGAAGGCGGGGTCGGACAAATCGGTTTTCAGGTTTTCGGGCAGGACGCGTGAAACCGGGAGCCTGCTTTTGCCCGGAACCCATACGCCGGGACGGTCCTTGACCTCTTCCAGAAAATCGGCCTTGGAGCCGCCGTTGAAGACGTGTGTTTTCAGGTCCAGGAGCAGGGCGGACATCCTGCGGTCCGCCTCGCCCACCCAGAACAAGTCCACAAAAGGTGCAATGGGAGCGGGATTGAGAAAGGCGATGGGACCGCCCGCCAGGACAAGCGGGTAGTCAGTTCTGTCGGATGTTCGGGGAGGTATGCCCGAGGCTTGGAGCGCCCTGAGGAGGTGGAGGAAATCCTCCTCAAAGGTGACGCTCATGGCGATTACCGGAAATGAGTCGAGGGGACTGCCGCTCTCCTCGGACAGGGACGCCTTTCCCGGGGCGGACGTGAAGAAGCGCTCCAGGGCCAACTCCGGCTCCCCGGCCAGCAGGCGGTACACGACCTGCCAGCCAAGGGTGGAAACGGCCAAACCTTTCCTGCCGGGCAACGCCAGGGCCGTGGGCAGTCGGCCTCCGCGTTCTCCGGCTATGGGCTCCTTCCGGCCATAGTACAGGGCGCTAGTATCCTTGTCGCCCATCATGGTTCACCGGAATGAGCCTTTCCCGGCCACGCCTAGTCCGCTTTTCTGCGGATGAAGGCCGGGATGTCCAGCTCGTCCTCTTCAAAAATGAACTCCTCGTCTCCCGGACCGGCAACCGCCGCGCGCCTGCCTGGGCTCGGATCGGCCGCGGGGGACGGCGTTTCGGAACCGCCGCGCGCCCGGAGATAGGCGGGGATGTTCCTGTTTTCCTCGTGCGTGAAACGGCTGCGGCGCTTGGGCTGGGGCTGCTGGTTGGCATTTTCGCCGCCCATGCCCTTGAGCAGTGAAAGCTGCCTGGTCGCCCGGCCCGAAGGCGGAGCCACCACGTGAGCGTCCTCGATGCCCGTGGCGATGACCGTGATGCGCATCTCGTCTCCCGCGTCGGGGTCGAACACGGTTCCGAAGAATATCTGGGCGTCGTCGTCGGCTTCCTTGTAAACGATATTGGCCGCTTCCGAGACCTCGTCGATGGTCATTTCCGGGGAGCAGGTCACGTTGATCAGCACGCCCTTGGCCCCTTCGATGCAGACATCCTCCAGCAGCGGGCTGGTGATGGCGCGCATGGCCGCTTCCTTGGCCCGGCCTTCGCCCGTGGCGATGCCCGTGCCCATGAGGGCCATGCCGCTGTTGGCCATGACGGCCTTGACATCGGCGAAGTCCAGGTTGATCAGGCCGTGGACCGTGATCAGGTCGGCGATGCCCTTGACCGCGTAGTAGAGGACTTCGTCGGCCTTTTTGAGCATTTCCTGGAATGAGGCCTTTTTGGCCGCCAGTTGCAGGAGACGGTCGTTGGGGATGGTGATGATGGAGTCCACAACCTTTTTCAGTTCCTCCACGCCGCGTTCCGCCTGCTCCAGTCTGCGTTTGCCCTCGAAGAAAAAGGGCTTGGTGACCACGGCCACTGTCAGGGCTCCGGCCTCCCTGGCCGCCTCGGCGATGACCGGCGCGGCGCCCGTGCCCGTTCCGCCGCCCATGCCTGCGGTGATGAAGACCATGTTGGCGTCGACCACTGCCGCGCGAATCTGGTCGATGCTTTCCAGGGCCGCTTCGCGTCCGGTGTCGGGGTTGGCACCCGCTCCAAGGCCCTTGGTCAACTCGTGGCCGATCTGAATCTTGCAGTCGGCCAGGGACTTGTTGATGTCCTGGGAGTCCGTGTTGGCGATGACGAAGTTCACGCCCTTCAGGGCGGACTGGATCATGTTGTTCACCGCGTTGCCGCCGCCACCGCCGCAACCGAAGACTTTGATGGTCGCGCTGGTGTCGTACTCGATTTCAAAATACTCCATTTCTTCCTCCTTCACATGTGTACCTAAAATATTTCAAACGGCCACCGCTTAGGCGATGTCGGTGAACCATTTCCGCATCCTGCCCAGAATGCTGTCGAAAACGCCTTCGTCACGAATTCTGATGGCCCTTTCCTTGCCCTTGCCCTGGATTTCCACTCCGTAGAGGAGCAGACCCACGGCCGTGGCGTAGATGGGGCTGTTGACCACGTCCGTCAGGCCGCCGATTCCGGTGGGGTAGCCGATGCGCACCGGCAGATCCAGAATCTGGTCAGCCAGGTCGGGCAGCCCCTCGATGAGCGACGTGCCGCCGGTAAGAACCGTTCCGGCCGCGATCATGTTCTTGAAACCCGATTTGATGAGTTCCTGATCCACCAGGGCCAGTATTTCCTCGCAGCGCGGTTCGCAGATGTCCGCCAGGACCCTCTTGGAGAGCGTCCGGGAATCCCTGCCGCCCACGCTGGGCACTTCAATGCTTTCGTCCTCCTGAATCAGGTCGGCCAGGGCGCAGCTGTATTTGAGCTTGATTTTTTCAGCAGCGGTCATGGGCGTCCTGAGCCCGAAGGCGATGTCGTTTGTCAGGTTGTTGCCGCCAAGGGCCAGCACCGAGGTGTGCTTGATGGAGTCCTTGGAAAAGATCGCAAGGTCCGTGGTGCCGCCGCCGATGTCCACCAGGGCCACGCCGATCTCCCTTTCCTCGTCGGAAAGGACCGCCTTGCTCGAGGCCAGGGATTCCAGGACAATATCCGAAACGTCCAGTCCCGAGCGGTGGCAGGAGCGGATGATGTTCTGGGCCGAGGTCACGGCTCCGGTGACGATGTGCACCTTGACCTCCAGCCTGACGCCTGCCATGCCGATGGGGTCGGTGATGCCGCGCTGGTCGTCCACGATGAATTCCTGGGGCAGGGTGTGGATGACCTCGCGGTCCAGTGGTATGGCCACGGCCTTGGCCGCTTCTATGGCCCTGTCCACGTCCCTTTGGGTGACCTCGCCGCCCTTGACCGCGATGACTCCGTGGCTGTTGAAGCCCTTGATGTGGCTTCCGGCGATGCCCGCGTAGACCGAGCGGATTTCGCAACCGGCCATGAGTTCCGCCTCTTCCAGGGCCTTCTTGATGGACTGGACGGTGTGTTCGATGTTCACCACCACGCCGCGGCGCAGGCCCGTGGACGGGCTGGTGCCGATGCCGATGATGTCGGCGCCGTCTTCGGTGGCTTCACCCACCACCGCGCAAATCTTGGTGGTTCCGATGTCCAGGCCGACGATTATTTCACTTTTGGCCATGTGGAATCTCCTTGTTTTTTGCCTATAAAGGGCGTGCTTGGAGCCGCCGGTCATTTCAAGGCCGCCAAGACCCTGTCGCCGCGTGCGGTCAGGGCCTGGACCTTGGGGAATTCGCCTCTGGCCCTAAGGTCCTGCCAGACCAGTTCGAGCCTTTTCATCTGTCTTTTCCAGTCTTCCAGTTCAACGCTCAGGGTCAGCCCGGAAGCGTCGAGAAATATTTCCATCTCGCCGATGGCCGTCAATTTTATCCAGGCCGTCTGTCCAAGGGCGAAGGGCAGGTTCTGGCTGTCCATCATGCGCACCAGTTCGTTCAGGATCCGGGATTTGTCCCCGACTTCCGGGTCGACCTCCAGGACCGGCAGGGACGCGAATCCGCCGGGCTGCACCTGGGCGATGGGGTTGCCCTCCATGTCGGCGTAGAACATGGCCTCCCCGTTTTTGACCCAGAAGGAGGGCTGCCGTTCGCGGATGAAGATGCGAAGCCGGTTGGGAAGTTCCCTTTTCACTGCGGCCATCTCGATCCAGGGGTTGTTTTTGAGGCGGCTCTCCACCTTGGCCACGTTCATGTCCAGGCAGTTGCGGCCCAACTCCACTTCCGCCAAAGCCAGCAAATCGCCGTAGGCCAGACGCTGGTTGCCGGTGATGTTCACCTCTTTGAGGTTGAAATACGACCTTGTGGTCAGCCAGCGGTAGCCGAAGAGCAGGCCCACGCAGAGCACGGCCATCACAACCAGTGAAACGGTCGCCAGGAACACGTTTCTCAGAAAAGCGCCGCTGATCAGGGGACCTGTGTCCTTTTTCCGCTTGGGCGCTGTTTTAAGGCGATTGGGCCGCTTCGGCTTGAGCCGGTTGCGGCGGTTCTTGTCTCGATTGAGCAGGCTCATGAGAGTATGACCACCTCCGTCTCCAGGACCACGCCGAACTTTTCCCTGACCGCGTCCCTTGCCGCCTGGATCAACTCATGGGCCTGCTTGCTTGTGCCCTTGCCCATGTTGATCATGAAATTCGCATGCATTTCCGAAAAGGCCATGTCTCCTTGGCGGCGGCCCTTGAAACCGGCCTGATCCAGGAGCATGCCCGCGCTTTGGCCTTCCGGGTTCTTGAAGACAGAGCCCGCGCTCTTGGCCGCAATCGGCTGGCTCGCCTTTTTCCTGTCGAATGTCTCAGTCATTCTTTTTCGAATTTCTTCCGGGTTGCCCGGCTCAAGCAGAAGCTCCACTTCCCAGACCAGATAGGGGCCCTCAAAGCAGGGGCTGAAGACCCTGTAATCGAACATGCATTCGTGAGCCCCCTGCCAGAAAAGACCTTTGCCCGGTGTCCAGAACCGGACGCGCTTGATCCTGTCCCCGATTTCCAGGCCGTAAGAACCGGCGTTCATGGCCACGGCTCCGCCCACTGTTCCCGGAATGCCGGTCAGGTTTTCCAGGCCGGAAAGGCCCGCCTTGCGCATCTCGGCCAGCAACCCGGGCAGGCGCGTTCCCGCTCCCACGCGGATTGTGGCCCTGTCCCCGCTGCGTTTGACCTCCATGGGCTTGGTGCGGTTGGCAATCTTCAGCAGCACCAGATCAAGTTCGCCGTCCGCGGCCAGGATGTTGCTGCCGTAGCCCAGGATGAACGGCCTTCCGCCCTGTTTCTCCACGAACGGATAGAGGTCGTCCAGGTCATGGTCCCTCGTGAGCACGGCCTCGGCCAGGGCGTAGCCGCCCACGCCAAGGGTCGTGCGCTCCGAGAGCAGGGGTTTTTGCAAAACGGCGAAACTCATTATTCCGGGTCTCCGCTTGTTGTCCGGCCCATGGCCTGCAAATAGTTTTCGCCCACCTGCCAGATGCTGCCCGCGCCCAGTGTGATGAGCAGGTCTCCGGGCTTGAGCACGTTGGGCAGATCCTGTTCCAGGGTGTCCAGTCCCTGGTAGAACTTGACTTCCACATCGCTGACCTGGCGAATGCCCTGGGCCAGGTTCTGGCCGTTGACGCCGGGGATGGGCGATTCCGACGCCGGGTAGATTTCCGTGAGCAGGAGCAGATCCGCAGAGTCGAAGACCTTGCAGAACTCTCCGAAAAGTGCCTGGGTCCGGCTGAAGCGATGGGGCTGGAAGGCCACCACCAGCCGCCGGTCCGGGTAGCATGTGCGGGCCGTCTCCATGGTCACGCGGATTTCAGCCGGATGATGGCCGTAGTCGTCCACCACCAGCACCCCCTTTTCCTCGCCCTTGCGCTCGAAACGGCGGCCAACGCCGCCGAAATTCTCCAACCCCCGCAATATGGCGTCCTTGGGCAGACCGGCCTCGATGGCCACGCCTATGGTGGCCAGGGAATTGAGGACGTTGTGAATGCCGGGATGGGCCACCGAGGCGTCCCCCCAGAACTCGTCGTCCAGATAGACCTTGAACAGGCTGCGCAGATGGGTGCTGACGATTTCGCCGCGCAACCTGTTTTTCCTGCCGATGCCGTAGGTCAGGCAGGGACGCTTGATGGCGGACAGAAGCCGCTGCACTCCGGGATCGTCGCCGCAGACCACGTTCATGCCGTAAAAGGGGATGGAGTTCATGAACTTGGTGAAGGCCCAGTCGATGGCCGCCTGGTCCGGGTAGAAATCCATGTGATCCTTGTCCACGTTGGTCACGATGGTCATGATGGGCGCGAGGCAGAGAAAGGAGCCGTCGGACTCGTCGGCCTCGGCGATGAGGTATTCGCCCTCGCCGAGGCGGGCGTTGCTGCCGAAGGTGTTCAGCTTGCCGCCGATGATGATGGTCGGGTCCAGGCCCGCTTCGGTGAAGATGGTGGCCAACAGGGAAGTGGTCGTGGTCTTGCCGTGGGTTCCGGCCACGGCGATGCCGGTCCTGAGGCGCATCAGTTCTGCCAGCATTTCGGCCCTGGGGATGATGGGGATGTTCCGTTCCCTGGCGGCCTGGAGTTCCGGGTTGTCGTCGGGTATGGCCGTGGACTTGACCAGCACGTCCGCATCGCCGACGTTTTCGGCTCCGTGGCCGATGTAGACCTGGGCCCCCAGGTGCTTGAGCCGCTTGACCGCCGTACCGGCGGCCATGTCCGAGCCGGTGACGTCAAAGCCCATGTTGATCAGCACTTCGGCTATGCCGTTCATGCCCGATCCGCCGATGCCCACCATGTGCACCCTGCCCACGCGGCTCTGCATGATGGGGCAGGCCCTTGTTCCGCCCGTTGAAATGTTCGGTCCCAGTGCGTTCATGGCCGTATCCTCTCTATGCCGCCCTGGCCGTCACGGTTTCCAGTTTCGAAACCATGTCTCCGGCGGCTTGGGGTCTTGCGAATATCTTGGCTGCCTGTCCCATGCGCTTCAGTTCTTCCACAGAGCCTAAAAGGGCCAGAACCGTGGCGGTCAGGTCGCCTTGCTTCATGTTTTTTTGATCCAGAACCTTGGCCGCTCCGGTGCGGGCCAGGGCCTGGGCGTTGACCATTTGGTGGTCGTGGGTTGCGAAGGGAAAGGGGATGAACAGGGCCGGTTTTCCGGCCGCAGCCACCTCGAAGACAGTGGAAGCCCCGGCCCGGCAGACCACGAGATCGGCCCAGGCATAGGTCTCGGCCATGTTCTCGATGAAGCCCTGGACGCAGGAGCCGTCCAGTCCGGCCTCGACATATGCGTTTCTGACGCGTTCCTCGTCAACTGCCCCGGTCTGGTGCAGCATGTTTACCCCCGCCTTTGCAAATTCCGGCAGGCCCGCGATTATCGAATCGTTGACGGCCACTGCGCCCTGGCTGCCGCCGAGCACCAGCAGGTTCAGGCCGGAGGGCGTCGCGTCGCCGACCTGGGCCGCCTCGAAGATGTCCCGGCGCACCGGGTTGCCCACCAGAAGAATCTTGTTTCCGCTGAAGTGCGCCGCCGCCTCCTTGAAGGAGATGAAAACCGTATCCGCAAATTTGCCCAGCAGCCTGTTGGCCGCTCCGGGCACGCTGTTTTGCTCGTGTATGGCCGTTGGCAGCCGCAATATCCAGGCCGCCAGCACCGGGCAGAATCCCGCGTAGCCGCCGAAACCCACAACGGCCTGCGGCCTGAAATTCCTGATTATGCCGATGGAGGCCACGAGGCTGCGGCCAATCCAGAAGATGGACAGCAATCCCTTGAGCCCCTTGCCCAGTATTCCCTTGGCCGGCAGGGCCTTGAACTCCAGTCCGGCCCCGGCCGCCAGTTCCGCTTCCGGCCCGGAGCCTCCCAGAAAAAGGATGCGGCATTCCGGATGGCGGCGTCTGATCTCCTCGGCCACGGCCAGGGCCGGGAAGATGTGCCCGCCTGTTCCGCCGGTGGTGATGATTATTCTGTTCATGCCCCTCACCCCGCCCTGTGCCTGGAAAGGTTCATGAGTATGCCCACGCAGATGAAGGAGACCAGCAGGCTGCTGCCGCCGTAGCTCACAAAGGGCATGGGTACGCCCTTGGGCGGAACCGTGCCCAGGACCACGGCCAGGTTGAGTATGGAGCCGAGGGCCAGGATCAGGGTCATGCCGAAGGCCGTGAACCTGTCCTGCAGGTCTTCGAGGTCCATGGCTATTTTGAAACCGCGCCAGAGCAGAAAGGCCACGCAGAGGAATATGGCGGACAGGCCCAGGAAACCCAGTTCCTCTCCGGCCACGGCCATGATGAAATCGTTGTGCGCTTCGGGCAGGAAAAAAAGTTTCTGCTTGCCCGCTCCCAGCCCCTCGCCGAAGAATTCGCCGGAGCCCAGGGCGTAAAGGGACTGGACCAGCTGGTAGCCTTCGTCCCGTGCGCTCTTGAAGGGGTCGAGAAATGCGGTCCAGCGCTTGAACCTGTAAGCCGAGGAGGTGATCAGCAGCCAGCCCGCGCCCCCGGCGAAGACCAGGGAGAGGAGCAGGTAGACGATCCTGGTGCCGCCGATGAGGCACATGAAGAAGAGCAGCCCGGCCAGGAACACGGCTCCGCCGAAGTCGGGTTGATACAGGAGCAGCAGGCAGAGCAGACCGGTGACGATGAAGGGCGGGATGAAGCCCACGCTGAACCGTTTGACCATGTCCTGTTTTCTGGCGAAGAAATAGGCCAGATAGAGTATGAGCGCCGGCTTGGCGAATTCCAGGGGCTGGGGCGCGAGAAATCCGAGGTTCAGCCAGCGCTTTGCCCCGCCCGCCGCCATGCCCAGGGGGGTGAAAACGCAGAGCATGAGCAGGATTATGGCTGCGGCGATCCAGAAATAGGTAAGGTCGTAGAATATCCGCTTGGGGGTCTTGAGGCAGAGGTACATGCAGCAGGCCCCGGCCAGGGCGAAGGCGCATTGCTTCTTGAAGAAGAAATACTTGTCCCCGTAAAAGCGTTCGGCCATGATTCCGCTGGATGACAGAACCATTATCAGGCCGAAACCGGCAAGGATGAGGGTGGCCATGAGGAGCCAGTAGTCGGCGTTGCCCTTGGGGGCGGTGCTGATCGCCTTCTTGTTCATCAAAGCTCCTTGAATATCCTTTGGAAGTCGTCACCGCGTTCCGCATAGCTGGAATAGAGGTCAAAGCTGGCCGTGGCCGGAGAGAGCAGGATCACGTCACCCGGCTCGGCATTTTTGAACAGCCTTTTCACGGCCTTTTCCAGCGTGTCTTCCCAAAAGACGCTGAACTCTCCCGAGAGCGCGTCCTCGAAAACCTTCCGGCTGTCGCCGAACAATCCAATCTCCGCGACCCGGCCCTTCATCATTGGGATCATGGCCTTGACGTCGCCGCCCTTGAACACCCCGCCCGCCAGCAGGCGCACGGGCCGGTCGAAGCTCTTGATGGCCGCGGTCATTGCGTCCAGGTTGGTGCCCTTGGAATCGTCCACAAAAAGCACGCCGTTCTTTTCGCCCAGGGCCTGAATTCTGTGATCCAGGGCGGTAAAATTCTTAATGGCGCCTGCGAACTGCTTCTCGCTTATTCCGAAACGGCTCAGGGCTTGCCACGCGGCTTCGATGTTGGCCTTGTTGTGTTCGCCGGGCAGGCCGGGGCACTGGAAACGGTCGGTGGCCTGGAAATATATCTTTTGGGCCGCAGTGAAATTTCTCGCCTCAAGGTTTTTTTTCATGTCCAGGGGCAGGACTGCCGTGTCCGTCTTTCGCTGGCGGGCGAAAAGTTTCAATTTGGCGGACAGGTATTCCTCCATGTCCTCGTGGTAGTCCAGGTGATTGGGGGAGACGTTGAGCAGTATGCCCACCCTGGGCTTGAACAGGTTGCAGTTCTGCAGCTGGAAGCTGGAGATTTCGACGACCAGCACATCGTCTTCCTCTTCCTGGTCCATGAGATGTTCGCAAAGGGGCGTGCCGATATTGCCGCCCGTGAAAACGCGTTTGCCGGATTCCGCGAGAACGTGGCTGATGAGCGTGGTTGTGGTGGTCTTGCCGTTGGTGCCGGTTACGGCCAGTATGGGAGTGTGGGCGAACCAGGAGCCCAGTTCCATTTCCGCCACCAGCTTTCTGGGCGGAATGTCCTTGAGGACCGGGGCCAGTTTCTTGACCGGCACTCCGGGGGAGAGAACCACGATGTCCGTTCCCTCGAACTGCTCCGGTTTGTGTGCTCCGGTTTCCAGGGTCGCGCCGGGGCAGTTTTTCAGGGCCTTTTCCGGGACAAGGGAAGTGTCGGAATCCAGAACCGAAACCCTGGCTCCCAGGGCCAGCAAAAGACGCGCTGCAGCCACTCCGGAGCGACCCGCTCCCACGACTACGCACTTTCTCCCGTTGAGGAGCTTTTGCCTGCTGAATTCCGCCACCAGTTTGTTCATTTTCCTTTCCTATCTGAGCTTGAGAGTGCTCAGGGCCATCAGGGCCATCAATATTGATAGAATCCAGAACCGGATGATGATTTTGGATTCCGGTATCCCCTTCATCTCGAAGTGGTGGTGCAGCGGGGCCATGCGGAAGATGCGCTTGCCCCCGGAAATTCTGAAATAGCCCACCTGCAGGATTACGGAGATGGTCTCGAAGACGAAAACTCCGCCCACGATGAGCAGAAGCAGTTCCTGCTTGGCCAGCACGGCCAGGAAACCCAGCGTGCCGCCCAGGCTCAGGGAACCGACATCGCCCATGAAGACCTGTGCGGGGTAGGCGTTGTACCAGAGGAATCCCAGACCGGCCCCCACCAGGGCCCCGCAAAAGACCGCCACCTCGCCCAGGCCCGCGATGTAGGTGATGTTCAGGTACTGGGCCATGTCCCTGTGGCCGCCTACATATATAAAAAGGGCGAAGCAGGCCGTGCCCACCACCATGGGGCCGATGGCCAGTCCGTCCAGGCCGTCGGTCAGGTTCACGCCGTTGGACGCGCCCACCAGCACGAGCATGGCAAAGGGCAGGTAGAGCCAGCCCAGGTCGGGCCGGAAGTCCTTGAAAAAGGGCACCGCCAGTTCCGTGGAGTAGGCGGGTTCGAAGATTAGCAGGGAAATGGCGGCGGCGGCTATGAGCAGCTGTCCCGCGAACTTGGTCTTGGCCGAGATGCCCTGGTTCTGGGCCTGGGCCTTTTTGGTGTAGTCGTCCCAGAACCCGACGGCTCCGAAGCCCGTGAACACGAGGCTGGTCAGCCAGAGGTAGTGGTTGCTCAGGTCTCCCCAGAGAAGGACAGCGGCCATCACGCCCATGATGATGATCAGGCCGCCCATGGTCGGAGTTCCGGCCTTGCATTGGTGCTGGGGACCGTCTTCCTGGATGTGCTGGCCGCAACCCAGCTTTTGGAGCCAGCCGATGAGCATGGGGCCGAAGAGGATGGTCAGGACCAGGGCCGTGACCAGGGCCCCGATGGACCGGAAGGTTATGTATCGAAATACGTTTAATGCGCTGAATTGATCGCTCAGCGGAAACAAAATGTGATAAAGCATCCTTCTCCCTTGTTCAGCCCGTGACGCCCGCTTCAGAAAAGAGCGCGGCTACGTATTTTTCCATGGCGCAGGAACGGGAGCCCTTGATCAGGACAATGCCCGGTTCCAGGCCAGTGTCTTTCCAATAAGCCGCGAACTCCCCGGCCGAGTTCACTTCCACGGGTTTTTCACCCATGCCTTGCGCCACCTGCGGCGCGTATTCGCCCTGAAAGAAGACCTTTGCCGGAGACGCTTCGCGTATTTTTTCGCCCAATTCCAGATGGGCCCGCCCGGCCTGCGAACCCAGCTCCTTCATGTCCCCCAGAACCAGCACAAGGGGTCTGTCCCCGGCCATGAAGGCCGCCGTCTCGATGGCCCTGGTCATGGACAGCGGGTTGGCGTTGTATGTGTCGTCTATGACCAGCCATTTGCCCATTTTTTTGCAGGCGAAGCGCTGATTCTGTTCCGGGATGTCCTTCAGTCCCTCCAGCAGGTCGTCCGGCGGCAAGCCGAGAACGTGCGCCGCAGCGGCTATGGCCGCGATGTTCTCGGCCCAGTGCGCCCCGTGGACGGGCAGCGCCGTCCGCCTGTCCATGTCCGGAGTCTTGATCCTGAACAGCCCCAGACCCTTTTCGTCAATGCCAGTGAATCCGCAGAAATATTCGGCGCTCTCGTCCCTTGCGGAAAAGACCTTGACGCCGGGCAGTATCTTTTCAGCCTCTTCCAGAAGCATGGGGTAATCCATGTTCACCAGCCCAACTCCGTCCTCGCGCAGATACTTGAGCATGGAGGCCTTGGCCCTGGCCACGCCTTGCAGATCGCCAAGCCCCTCCAGGTGCGCCGGGCCGATGTTCAGAACCACTCCCACGTCCGGGCGGGCCACCGAGCCCAGTTCGTCCATGTCCCCGGGCAGGCTGATGCCCAGTTCCATGACCCAGAAGTCCTCGTCGCCGTTGGCCGCGAAGATGCTCAGGGGCAGGCCGATCTGGTTGTTCCAGTTCTTGTGGTTCCGGGCCACCCTGAATTTTCTCTCCAGGCAGGAGGCCAAGGTTTCCTTGACCGTGGTCTTGCCCGCCGTGCCGGTGACGGCCAGGAACCTGGCCTTGGACTTGTCCCGCATGCATCCGGCCAGTTTGCCGAGGGCCGCCAGAGTGTCCCGGACCATGATTACGGCGGTACCCGGAGTCTCGTCCAGAAGCCTGGAGGAGACTATGGCTGCGGCGCCCCTGCCTGCGGCCTGGCCCGCGAAGTTGTGGCCGTCGAAATTCTCGCCCTCGAGACAGAAGAACACGTCGCCGGGGCCGACCACGCGGCTGTCGGTGCGGATGGAGGAGATGGCCGTGTCCCCGTCTTCGGGGATGTAGCTGTCGCCCAGCAGGCATGTTTCCAGTTCCCTGAGGGTCAGGTTCACTTGCCGGCCTCCTCAAGCGCCTCTTTCAGGACCTCCACGTCGCTGAAGGGCAGAAAATCGTCGCCGATCTGCTGTTTGGTTTCGTGGCCCTTTCCGGCCACCACCAGCAGGTCGCCTTGTTCCATCATGGCCACGGCAATTCTCATGGCCTGGCCCCGATCCGGTTCCTCGATGATCAACGGGCTTCCAACGCCGCTTTTCAATCCGGGCAGTGTGTCGGCCATGATTTCCAGCGGGTCCTCGTGGCGCGGGTTGTCCGAGGTCAGCACCGCCGCGTCCGCGTACCGGGCCACGGCCTCGGCCATGAGCGGGCGCTTGGTCTTGTCCCGGTTTCCGCCGCAGCCGAAGACCACGATGAGCCTCTTGAAATCCAGTCCGGACAAGGCCCGAAGCACGTTGTCCAGGGCGTCCGGGGTGTGGGCGTAGTCCACGAAGATGTCCAGCCCGCTTTTGCTGGGCACCCGCTCGAGCCTGCCGGGCACACCCCTGAAGTCCGAGAGTCCGTCCATGTCCTGGGTGTCGAGGCCGAAGGAAAGGCCGAGGGCCTGGGCGGCCAGAAGGTTGTAGGCGTTGAATTCGCCGATGAGCGGGGACTCGAGCTCCCATATTTTGCCATCCACGGCCATGCGCAGGCGCAAGCCCTTGATGGAGCTGGACAGGATTTGTCCCTCAAGGGCCGGGACTCCTTCCAGGCCGCAGTCGCCCAGTCCGTAGCCGATGACCGGGGTGTGGCTGGCGAGGATGCGCCTGCCCCTTGGATCGTTGAAATTTATGATTCCGACCTTGTCGCCTCGGGGGTACTGGTAGAAGAGTCTGGACTTGGCCCGGAAGTAAGACTCCATGTCTCCGTGGTAGTCCAGATGGTCCTGGCTGATGTTGGTCAGCACGCCCGCGTCGAAGTTCAGCCCGGCGACCCTTTGCTGGTCCAGGGCGTGGGAGGAGACCTCCATGACGGCCACATCGACGTCGGCCTTGTTCATGTTGAAGAACAGGCTGTGCAGGTGCCAGCAACTGGGGGTCGTCAGGGTGGCGTCCAGTGTGAAGTTCGGCCAGCGGTATGCAATGGTTCCAAGGACGCCGACCCCGCGACCCGCAGTGCGGAGGAGGTGCTCGATGATATATGTGGTGGTGGTCTTGCCGTTTGTTCCGGTCACGCCCACCAGCTTGAAGGTGCGGTGGTTCGTCTTGAAATAGGCCGAGGCAAGCTCGCCCAGGGCTTCGTCCGGGTACTGGCGGTAGACGAATTGCGCCGTTGAGCCGATTATCCATTCTCCAGGATGGTCGGCCACCACGTAACCCGCACCCCTGGCCAGGGCGTCGGATATGAATTCCGAACCTGAGGTATGCGCTCCGGGCATGGCCACGAACGCTTCTCCCGGCTGAATCTTGCGGGAGTCGGTCCTGACCATGAGGCCGCTTGCGACCTTTTCGAGGAGTTTGCGCCATTCGGCTGTGGCTGCTTGCATTTCCTTACCTTTATGACGCCCAGAGAACGAACAGGCCTTTTGCGCCGTCTGCGGCGGTCTCCGGCCAGGGTTCTCCGGGAGCGGGTTTTTGTCCCGTCACGATCATGCCCCGGCCCTTGACCTCGGGCGTGATTCCTTTTTTCACCAACAGTTCAATGGCTCGCCTCAGGGGCAGGCCGCTTATGTCCGGCACCCTGTTTCCCGGAATTTGCCCGGGCTGTCCGTCCGTCCGGGCCAGCAGGGAGTATTCGCCGGTCGATATTGTCGCGGTGTCGCTCTCGCCTTTTTCAGCCTCCACGACCATGGGCGCCGGAGGCCTGTCGTAGTAGGCCAGGAAGTCCAGGACTATGGAGCGAACGGCCATTCCGGCCACCCTGCCGCCGGAGTTGCCGTTTTGCGGTTCGTCCACCATGACCATAATGAGAAATTCCGGGTTTTCCGCAGGCACGAGGCCCACGAAGGAGGAGAGGAATTCCTCGCCGTATCCGCCCTGATTGGCCTTCTGGGCGGTTCCCGTCTTTCCGGCCATGGTGATGCCGGGGATGCGCACCTTTCTGCCCGTGCCGTCCTCCTGGACCACGTCGCGCATCATTTCCAGGACCGTTTCCGATGTCTCCACACTGAAAATCCGTTCCCCCTCGGCCAGGGGGGGCGCGCTCGCCGGGCTGAGAACAAGCTTCAGCGGCGTGGCTCGACCCTTGTTGGCCAGGCAGAGGTAAGCCTTGGCCATTTGCAGGGCGGTCGCGCCGAGGCCCTGGCCGAAGGAGATGGCCGCGAGGTCGAACTCCCGCCACTGGTCGGCCGGAGTGAGAATTCCGCTTCTTTCACTGGGCAGCTCCACGCCGGTCTTTTCGCCGAAGCCAAGGCGGGTCAGATAATCGTAATAGTTCTGCGCGCCCAGGGACTGGGCGATCTTGGCCGAACCGATGTTGCTGGAATATCTTAGAACCTTGCTCACCGGGAGCCATTCGTATGTGTGGTGGTCGTGGATGGTTCCGCCGCCGACCTTCCACTTGCCCTTTTCGCAGTCGATCATGTCGTCTGGCTTGACCGCGCCTTCCTCTATGGCTGCGGCGAAGAGGAACGGCTTCATGGTCGAGCCGGGTTCGTAGACGTCAAGGGCGGCCCTGTTCCTGCGTATGGGCGCCTTGCTTTTTCTGTAGGCGTTGGGGTTGAAGAAGGGATAGTTGGCCAGGGCCAGAATCTCGCCGGTCTCCACCTTGACGACCATGGCCACACCGGACTTGGCCTGATGGGTGGCGACCGTCGATTTGAGGGAACGCTCGGCCGCGTCCTGGATGTGCGAATCAATGGTCAGGAGCAAATCCTTGCCGTTGATGTCCATTTCCCGGCCCCTGGCGTCGAGATAGAGCCTTCTTCCCGAAGCGTCGCGCAGAACCACGAACTGGGCCTTGCCTCCGGCAAGCCTGCCGTCGTAAAGATTTTCCAGTCCTTCCAGGCCGTTGCCGTCGAGGCCCACGAATCCGAGGAGTTGCCCGGCCAGATGCCCGTTGGGGCAAAAGCGCCTGTATTCGGAAGTCAGGTAGACTCCTGGAAGTTTGGCTTCTTCCACCTCCAGGGCCGTCTTGTCGCCCACCTGCCGTTTTATCCAGACGAAATTCTTTTTGGAGGCCACCTTTTTTTTCAGTTCCTGGACAGGAAGTCCCAGGATTTCGGAAAGCCGTCTTGCGCTGCGCACGCCGTCCCCGGTCTCAAGGGGACGGACGTATATCGACTTGGACTCCACGCTGGTGGCCAGCAGGTCGCCGTTGCGGTCGAAGATTCTGCCGCGCTCCCCGCGTTCGAATTCGGCTGCGAGGTTCTGTCTTGAGGCCAGATTCTTGAACAGGGGGCCCTTGTACAGCTGAATGTAGCCGGCCCTGGCCCAAAGCGCGGTCCAGACCAGGGCGAAAAGGATGACCACCAGCGAGATCTTGGTCTTGCTGATGTCGCGTGTTTTCTTTTTGTCCTTGCTAGCCGCCATTTTCCGCCGCCTTTTGATTCGACTCGTCTATCCTTCTTATCTGTCCGGCGACCGCAGGGCGCAGATCGTACTTCTCAGCCAGCTTCTTCAAACGATAAGGAGAGGACAGATTGTTCCTCTCCACTTCCAGCTTGGTCACCAGAGCCGTTTTCTGATCCAGCTCCGTTTCCATTCGTTTCAGGTCGTAGGCCAGATCCATGCGTTCGATGTTCATCCAGACCGAGGTCATGCCCAGGCCCAGAACGAGTATTATCAGGAACAGCAGGGTCCAAAAGAATTCCCTTCCGGTCAGCGCGTTCACTGGGCCGCCTCCCGGTCCTCGATCCTTTCCGCGACCCTCAGCTTGGCGCTGGTGCTTCTGCGGTTTTCAGCCATTTCCTCGCCGGTTGGAATTTGGGGCTTTTTGGTCAGGATCTTCAGCCTGGGCCTGCCGTCGCAGGTGCAGACCATCTGCTCCGCAGGGCAGACGCAGCCCTTGGCCTCCCTGCGAAAGGCCCATTTCACGAGCCTGTCTTCCAGGGAATGGAAGGAGATTATTGCCAGGCGTGCGCCCGGCTTGAGGTGCCGGACGATGTCCTTCAGAAAATTTTCCAGTTCTTCCGCCTCGCGGTTCACGGCTATGCGCAGGGCCATGAAAGTCCTCGTGGCGGGGTGGTTGCGGGCCAGTCTGCGCCTTTTGGGCGGGTAGGCCAGGGATACGATTTCGGCCAGCTGCAAGGTGCTCGTGATTTCCTCTGTTTTGCGTTTGTGGACGATGGCGTTGGCTATCTTGCCCGCCAACGGTTCGTCTCCGTACTGCTTGATGATTCTTTTCAGTTCCGGTGCCCGCCAGCGATTGACCAGAACCCTTGCCGGGTCCATGCCGCCAGCCGGATCCATGCGCATGTCAAGGGGACCGTCCTTTGAAAACGTGAATCCGCGCTCCGGCCTGTCCAGTTGCAGGGAGGAGACTCCGAGATCCAGAACAGCGCCGTCTACGTCCTCCCATCCGAGTTCGTCAAGGGCGTTTTCGAATCCGCTGAAGGGCGTGTGCCGCAGGTGGACTTGTCCCGAATAGGCTTCGAGCCTTGTTTCGGCCAGCTCAAGGGCCTGCATGTCCCTGTCCAGGCCCAGCACCTCGATTCGGCCCTTTGCGGCTTTCAAAAGGCCCAGGGTGTGACCGCCCAGGCCAAGGGTGCCGTCGAGATAGCGGCCTCCCGGCTTGGGATCAAGCCATTCGACGACTTCTTTCAAAAGAACCGTCTTGTGTATGCTTTCCGGTCCTGCCGTCATGACCCGTCTCCTTAAAAGGGAAGACTGACTTCGGCTTCGGACAATTCCTCGGACACGTCGTCGTATTCCTGCTCCAACAGGCTGCGGTAGCTCTCCACACCCCAGACCTCGAACCTCCTGCCGGCGCCCAGCAGGACAACTTCCTTGTCCAGCTTTCCGCTTTTTCTCAGGTGGGCGGGAATCTGAATCCGGCCCTGCTTGTCCAGGGCCACCTCTTCGTAGCCCGAATAGAGAATGCGCATCAGGTTGCGCAGGTTCTTGCTGGGGTTTCTTACCTTCTCCAGTTCCTCCTCTGTGTCGGACCACTGCGCCGGGGTCATCCCCACCACGTGTCCCTCGTAAAGGGTGAGGACCACTCTGCCGTCGGGAGCCTCTGAAACAAGCCTGTCCCTGAAGTCCGGGGTCAGCATGAGCCTTCCCTTGGGGTCCAGGCTTCTATGGGAGTGTCCTCGAAATTTCATGTTCTTCCACCTTGTGTTCCGTGTCAGCCACTTGCTAACACAGATTACCACCTTTTATACACCTTTTCCCACCCCTGCTAGAAAAACAAGAGAATGTCAACCATAAAAACCGTTTCCAATTCATAAAAAAACCAGATATTGAAGAGAGTAAGCCCTAATTTAATCCGTCCCTCCGGTTCGACCCCGGAGTATTTTTTGTAAAGGCAAGTAAAATCAGAGCTATAGGCCTGATATTCAGGAGCGACAGAGTCGCGGTCGCTTGAAGGCAAGGCAAACCAAGTGGGAGAAGACTAATGCGCACGAAAATCATTGCCACGTTAGGCCCGGCGACAAATACCGAGAGTACCATCAAGGCGTTGGTCGAAGCCGGTGCCCGGATTTTTCGCCTCAATTTTTCGCACGGGACGCAAAAGGATTTCGCCAGGCTTGTCAAAATAATCAGGGGACTTGAAAAAAAGACGGGCCTGGTTCTATCCATTGTTCAAGATTTGTCCGGGCCCAAGATTCGGACCTGCGACGCAGGGCAGGGCACGCTGAACATCTCCAAGGGCACCGAAGTGCTGCTGGGAGTCCCCGGCACGGAAAAAGGGCGCACGGAGCCATTCATCTGCCTGGACAACCGCCTGCTGATAAAGGACGCCGAGATTGGCGACAAGGTCGCCCTGTCCGACGGCATGCTTCGCTTCACGGTTGTCGGTCGCGAGAGCGACCTGCTCATACGCATTGTTGCCGACAATTCCGGCATGGCGCCGCCCAGAAAGGGCATCACTTTCCCCGGAAAGACCACATCCCTGGCCGCCTTCACCGACAAGGACCGCAAGGATCTGGCTGTGGGCATGAGCCTTGGCGTGGACATGGTGGCCATGTCCTATGTCCAGAAGCCGGAGGACATCTGCAGCCTCAAGGCCGAGATGCTCCAGTACGGCAGGCGCATCCCCGTGATTGCCAAACTGGAGCGTTCCAGCGCGGTGGAGAACCTGGAAGGAATCATCGTCGAGGCCGACGGGGTAATGGTCGCCAGGGGCGATCTGGGGCTGGAAATGGATCTGCAAAAGCTTCCGGCCACCCAAAAGCGCATCGTCAACGCCTGCAACCGGGCGGGCAAACCGGTCATCGTGGCCACCCAGATGCTCTTGTCCATGGTCAACAGCCCAATGGCAACCCGTGCCGAAACCACGGACGTGGCCAACGCCATCCTTGACGGCGCGGACTGCGTGATGCTTTCCGAGGAGACGGCCATAGGCAGGTATTCGGCCGAGGCGGTCCGTTTCATGAGCGAGGTGGGAGCCGAGGCCGAGGCCTACCGCGAGAGCGTGGCCGGCGGGGCGGAACTCCGCTATCCCGTGGGCGAGGACGATCCGGCCAAGATACTGGCCTATTCCGCGACGCTTTTGGCCGAAAAGGCCAAGGCCAAGGCCATTGTCTGCCACAGTACATCGGGCGGCACTTCAAGAATTCTTTCGGCCTGCAGGCCCAACGTGCCCATCTACGCCCTGAGCCTTGACGACGTGGTCAGGCATTTCACAAATTTGTCCTGGGGTGTTATACCCGCAATTCCCGTTGCCGATGAGCCCAACCACCAGGCCAGGGCCGAGCAGTTCGTCAAGGATCAGCCCATGTTCGAGGTGAACGACTCGGTGATAGTCACGGCCGGGCACCCCAAGGAGGGGCAGAGGCAGACCAGAACCAATGTGGTGAAGATTTTCGAGAAGTGATGAGAATATGACTGTCGTACCCAAAACAGAAGTACCAGACGGCCTGAACGAAGAATACTACCAGATCAATTCCGACATTCTGGGGAGTTTCAACAAGTACCGGCCACCCTTGAACATCTTCAAGCTCAAGGAGGACGTTGTCCGGGTTTTGCCCTATTACAAGGTCGGCGGACGGTTGAGCAACGAACAGGTGGAGGAACTGGCCCAGCTGGTCGAACAGGGACTGGTCTTCGTCTCCCGCGACGACCACCCCGTATACGTCAAGCACATCAGCTACCAGCTGGACCTGGTGCTTTCGGACAAGAATCTCAAGGAAGGCGAGATAGCCGACATTTTCAGGCAGGCGCTCACAAGGCGGCTCAAGGAGTTCCTGGATCAACCGGTTTCGATGGTCTTCGACAGGTTCTGGGTCGATCTCATGGTCCTGACCGAGTACCTGTTCCAGGACATCCACAGGATCAAGGCCCTGTTCAAGAGGATGCACGCCGAGCACACCCTTGAAAACCACTCCTTCAACAGCGGAATCGCGGGCATCGCCCTGTACGCGCAGCTGAACAAGAACAATTTCGAAGAGGGAGGCATTCAGCGCAAGATGTTCGACCGCCTCGTTTCGGGATTGTTCATGCACGACATGGGCATGACCAAGATTCCGGCCTTTATTCGGGACAAGACCAAGCCATTGACCCCGGATGAAAGGACAAAAATCCTGCAGCACGTCAAGGCCGGCTACGAGATGCTTGGCAAGCTGAACCTGCGCTATCCGGAAGTGGAGGCCTGCATCATGGAGCACCACGAACGCCTTGAAGGCAAAGGCTATCCTCAGAAGAAGAAGGGAGCGGACATAGGCACCATCGGCAGGATTTGCGCATCTGGCGGATTCCTATTGCGCCATGGTCACCAAGCGGCCCTATGCCGAAGCCATGAAACCCATGGCCGCAGTGGCGGAGCTGGGCAAGGACAGCAATTACGATCCGGAAATGGCCCGAGCCTTTCAGATCATGCTTTTGGACTACAAGATCAAGTAGTATCAGGAAATGAAAAAAGCCCGTCTCCGGTTGGAGACGGGCTTTTGTTGTTTTTTGGTGCGGCGTCAGAAGGCCTTGATCATGTCCCCCGACAGTTCACGGTACAGGTCGCCGATGAAGATGGTTCCCAGAACCTTTTCCCCTTCCATGACCACGGCCCAGCTTTTCTTCTTTTTCAGGAAGGTGTCCAGGACGATCATCAAGGGATCGTTGGGGCGAAATTCCACCACGTTCTTGACCATGTGACCGCCAAGGTCGGTCTGGGTGCAGACGGCGCAGGCCCTGGCAAAGGCGCTGTCCCATTCCGGACCTTCGATCCCTTCCAGGGCCTCGTCCCTGAGTACTTCGGCTTCCATCGCCTTGAGCACGCTCCATACGGAAACGACTCCCCTGTAAGCGCCGCTTTTGTTCTGGACGATCACGAAGTGGGTGTCCGGTGTTTCCTTTATGGAGTCGCTTAAGACGTCAATGGCCTGGGCCAGGGTGGCGTCTTCGTCCACAACGGAAAACTCCTCGCGCATAATGTCCCAGGCCCTTTTTCTCAAGAGCATCGGCAGCCTCCTTTGGTGTGGAAATGGAAAAAATATTTACTGTCCGCAACTTAACTTCTTGCCTCTTCCTTGTCCAGGGGAGTCGCTGGCTAGCGGCATAAGTAGACAATTTAGATATATGATATTGACATAAATTTTTAATAAAAGTATGCGCTTTCAAGTTACCAATAATCAATAGCGGCGAAATTACAGGAGTTCGCCGTTCAATGAGCAGGAGGTGCTTAATGATCAAGAGGATTATCGTCGGTGTCGCCCTGATGACCCTTTTCGCGGCCACGGCCTGGGGCCACGCCGTGTGGCTGGAGAAAAGGCGCGGCGACGTCTGGATGATCTACGGCCACGGGCCGCAGGAAGACAACACCGAAGGCGAGAGGATCAAGGTCCTGAAGGCCTTTGACGCCCAGGGCCAGGAAGTTGCGGTAAAGACATCTTCGGAGTGCGGGCTGGTCAAGCTGGACTACCCTGAAGGAACTGCGACCCTGATTTCCTATTATGACAATGGATTTTGGTCCAAAGGCCCGGACGGACAATGGGTGAACAAGTCCAAGAAGGATGTCCAGGGCGCCAAGGAGGCCCAGCATTCCATCAAGACCATGTTCGCGGTGCGCGGGGCTTTCGCCAAGCTGCCCGCCAAGGTGGACCTGCCTCTGGTGATCCTGCCCCAGGCCGATCCCATGAAGCTCAAGATGGGCGACACACTCAAGGTCCTGGTCCTCAAGAACGGCAAGCCCTTTGCCGGAGCCGAGCTGACCAACGACTTTGTAGGCGCTGTGGAAGAGTCCGTGGCCAAGACCGACGCCGACGGCTTTGCAGTGTTGACCGTGCGCAACGACGGCCTGAACGTCTTCGGCGCCTACGCCAAGATTGATCTGACCGGAAACGCCGATGCGGATTACGAGAAGATAACGGCGGTCATGTCCTTTACAGTCCAGGAAGACGACCGCTAGCACCCCCTCGCTGCGGTTGTTTTAGAGGCCCCGCATTGCGGGGCCTTCTTGTTCAGTCGGCGATCTCGGAGGCCTCGAGCAGCCACTCGTCCTGGTGGCCCAGGCCGGCCTTGATCCTTATCCTCAGGCCGTGACCGCCTTTTTGGGCCTTTTCCGGAATCGGAAAACAGAATTCGCCCTGCTGGTCGGTTCGGCCTCTGAGGTATTCCTCTCCGTTTTCAGCGTCCATGACCAGGATTTCCCTGTCCCTGGCCGGTTTGCCGTCGCTGAATTTGCCCACCGTCCGCACGATGTCCCCCTCCACATAGGCGAATACGCCCACGGCATGTGAAAGGGCCGGGGCAGGGAAAGCGGTCAGGAGGATGAGGGTTAGGATGGACAGGAGAGCGGGTGTGGGGATGGTTTTTTTTAGGTTCATGCGCTTGTCGATGGTTAAGGTTTTGCGAAAAAAGTTGCTGCAGACGATTATGTAAAAAGTAACACACAGAGTCTAGGGTTGACAATCCGGTGTTTAGGCCCCACATCACGGGCATGATCAAAACAATATGCGCCGTTGCGGTCGCCTGGGTTTTTGTCGCCCTGGCCGCCCCGGTTTTTGCCGCCTCCCACCCCTTTGTCCCGGGCGAGAAGCTTCATTACGACATCTATTGGGCCTTTGTCCGGGCCGGGAGCGCCACTCTCGAAGTGATGCCCCAGGCCGAGGTGGACGGAACACCGGCCTATCATTTTCAGGCCCAGGCCAGGAGTACGCCCTTTGTGGACAACTTCTACGAGTTGCGCGACCGGATGGACTCCTTTGTGGACCTGAACATGGACCGGGCGCTGCATTATGAGAAGGTTCAGCGCGAGGGGGGGTACAAGCGGGACATTGTCCTGGACTTCGACTGGAACGTGGCCCGGCTGACCCGCTACAGCCGGGGCAGGTTCAAGAACAATCTCTTCTTCTGGCCCGCCCGGGTCTTCGATCCCCTGTCCATGCTCTACAAGTTCAGGACCAGCCCCATGAGCGTGGGCAGCGTGTTCGAGGCCCCGGTCACGGACGGCAAGAACAAGGTTCTGGGCAAGGCCACTGTGGTGCGGCGGGAAACAATCAAGACCAGCCTGGGCAAGTTCGATACTTTTCTGGTGGAGCCGGAAACCAAACATGTGGGCGGCATGTTCAAGAAAAGCCCCAAGGCCAAGCTGCAGGTCTGGATAACGGCGGACGAGCGCATGATCCCGGTCAAGGTCAAAAGCAAGGTCGCGGTGGGCCATTTTTCCCTGGAACTGACCGGGATCGAGCGGGTCGAACCGGGCACGGGCGTGGACCTTGTGGGCAAGGACGAGATCAAGCCCCTGCCCAGGGACTAGGCGCGTTCAGGGGCGACAGGCCCCGATCATATCTTCTTGCGTTTCACTGCCGCCGACTCCTCCGGGTCGCAGGGACCCAGGTTGTAGAGCCTGATCTTGTTGCTGCGCGGGAATTCCTTTTTAAGGAGCGTCTTGAGAAGCTTGCGCATTTTTTTCAGTCCGCACTCGAATCGCTCCTCGTGAAAACCGTTTTCCAGCACGAGAAACGCGTCGTCCCCGGTGCGCTTGATGAGCACCGAGCGGTTGCGCTTGTAGGTGCGCAGGTCGATGCACGAACCAGCGGGCAGCGCCGCGAGTCTTTCCAGCACCGTGTCCACGGCCGTGGTCTTGTCGATCATCCGGGCAAATTAGCCGCCGCCCCCTGAAAGTGTCAAACCGTCCTTGAGCTTTGAGCGCATCAGGGTTAGTCAGTTGGGCAACATCAAAAAAGGAAGTCGCCATGCGGGCCATTGTCAGGAAGAGTCTCTTGGAGTTGGTGTTTTCCGGGTCGTTCATGAAGCGCTGGAACGACAAGCTCAGACCCATGGAGCTTGTGGAGGTGGACAAGCAGGCCCACAAGATGATCGTGGCCTGGCTGCTCATGGTGCTCAACAGCCAGGGCATGGACACGGACCAGCGCCGGGCCCTGGGCGACGAGATAGCCGAGGGCGGCCTGTTCGATTATCTTTACAGGCTGGTCATCACGGATATCAAACCTCCGGTCTTTTACAAGATAAAGGCCAACAAGCAGGACTACCGGCGGCTGACCCGCTGGGTTCTGAACCAGTTGCAAGCCCGCCTTGCCCCTCTTGGCGAGAAGTTTTCCGCCGACATGGAAGCCTACATCCTGGAAACGGAGGACACGGGGCTGGCCCGCAAGATTTTGTCCGCCGCCCATCTCTTTGCCAGCTATTCCGAGTTCAAGCTCCTCAAGACCGTGAACAAGATGGACGAGGAGATGATCGAGATCGAGCAGAGCTTCAAGGATCGCCTGAAGGGACTGACCGACGTGAAGGGGGTGAGCGAGCTTTTGTCAGAGGACGGCAACGTCCTGAACCGCTTCGCCTCCATGTGCGGCCACCTGCGCTTTCAGAAACGCTGGTCCCAGACCCCGCGCATCCCTGAAACGTCTGTGCTGGGGCACATGTTCGTGGTGGCGGCCTTTTCCTGGTTCTTCAGCATGGAGGTCGGGGCCTGCCGGGCCAGACGGCAGAACAATTTCTTCGGCGGCCTGTTTCACGACCTGCCCGAGCTTCTGACCAGGGACATCATTTCACCGGTCAAGATGTCCGCTCCGGAAATCGCCGAACTCATCAAGGAATACGAGGAAAAGGAACTGCAAAGGCAGGTCATCGGTCCCCTGACCGAGGGCGGTTACGGACATGTGGCCGAAAGGCTCTCCTATTTTCTGGGCCTTGAGGTGGGGTCGGAGTTCAGGGCCACGGTGCGCGAAAATGGCAGGGTGCGGGAGGTCACGAGCCGCGAGCTGCACGAGGAGTGCAACGATGACGAGCTGGACCCCAAGGACGGAGAACTGCTCAAGCTCTGCGACCGTCTGGCCGCTTTCATCGAGGCCAACACGGCCCTGCGCAACGGCATCGCCTCGGATCAGCTCTATCAGGCCCGGTTGCGAATAAAGGAGGCCTACCGGGACGAGCCCGTGACCGCCGGCGTGCATATCGGGGCGCTTTTGGCTGATTTCGATTGACAGCTTTCTTGACACCGGCCAGGCACGGATTTACAACTCGTCACACAGTTTATTCTTTTATTGAGGATTTGTGCCCGAAAGGGCCAGACCCCGGAGCGAACATGCATATTTCCGAAGGCGTCCTTTCAGCCCCCATACTTCTCGCCGGCGGAGCCTTGACCGCCATAGGCACGTCCATCGGCTTGAAAAAGATGGACTACGACAAGATCATGAACACGGCCCTGTTGTCGGCGGCTTTTTTTGTGGCTTCGCTGATCCATGTGCCCATCGGGCTGTCCAGCGTCCACCTGATCATGAGCGGACTTTTGGGCATGATTCTGGGATGGGCCGCGTTTCCGGCCATTTTGGTGGGACTGTTGCTCCAGTCCGTGCTTTTTCAGTACGGCGGGATAATCGTCCTTGGGGTCAACACCTTCAACATGGCGGCCCCTGCAGTGCTTTGCTTCTATTTGTTCCGTCCTTTGGCGGACGGCAAGGGAGGCTGGTTCTCCAGACAAACGGCTGCCTTTGCCTGCGGATTCGTGTCCGTGCTGTTGGGCGCATTGCTCACGGCCCTGTCCCTGGCCTTTACGGACGAAGGTTTTTTCGAGGCGGCGCAGGTTCTGGTCTTGGCGCATCTGCCGGTAATGGTCATCGAGGGGCTGATCACCATGTTCGCCTATTTGTTTTTGATGCGGGTCAGGCCCGAGGTCTTGATAACGTCCGCAACCAGACAATAATCCAATCAGGAGCAGTCCATGCGTGGTATTTGTTTTTTTCTTCTGGCCCTGGCCGCAGTCCTGCTGCTTTTTGTCGCGGTTCCCTGCCAAGCCCACAAGGCCAGGGTTTTCGCCTATGCCGAGGATGGAAAGATTTTTGCCGAGAGCGGTTTCAGCGGCGGCAGAAGCGCCAAGAACTGTGAAATTCAGGTCTTTGACGCCGAGAGCGGCGACATGATCCTGACCGGTCGCAGCGACGAGAAGGGCGAATGGTCCTTCCCCATCCCCCAGGGTCTGAAAGGAGGAGTAAAACTGGTTCTCACGGCCGGAGAGGGCCACAGGGGCGAATGGCTGGTCACTGCCGATGAACTTGCTGCCGCCGGTGCTTCCTCCGCTTCCGGGCCTACTTCTGAACCTGCCGCGCCAGCCGCCCAGGAGCCGGTTGCGCAACCCTCTTCCGAGCCTGTAGCCTCGCCCGTGGCCGCAGCCGCGAACGGTGAGGGGCTTACCGAGGCCGCAGTTGAAAGGGCCGTGGAAAGAGCTTTGGCCAAGAAGCTGGGGCCCATCAAGAAGACTCTTCTTGAAATCAGCGAGGACAAGCCGGAACTCAAGGATATTGTTGGCGGCATAGGCTATCTGGTGGGCGCAGCCGGACTCATCGCCTATCTCAGGAGCAGAAGGACCTCCGCCTGATTCATGTTTTTTTGCCCTGCAAGGCCCTGTCTCCATTGGTGACAGGGCTTTTTTTCAGATCCTTGCAACAGGTCTCGACCGGAATGGATTGAGTAATGTTACAAATTGTAGTACTTGCTCCAAGCTTACACGATCCAGAAAGGAGCGGGCATTTGCTGATTTTGCGCAAGAGACTGTTTACAACCATTTCCGTTTTCATCCTTTTTTTTCTGGCGGCCATACCCTGCAACACATGGTCGGCCGAAGGCTCGACGGATTTGGAACAGGATGTCCAGGCTTCCGAGGATGACGATTCAGGCAACGGCATGGCCCTGCAGGCCCTGGCAATGGAGTTCGAGGAGGAAGCCATCAAGAGGGTCGTGGGCGTCTACCTGGAGGCCATCAACCAGCGCGACGACCAAATGCTTCTCGACCTCTACACCGAGGATGCCGTGATCAAGGCCACAAGGGAAGGCAAGAAGATGTTGATGAGCAAGGACGAGTATGCCGAGCTTCTGCCTGACAAAATGGTCGAATGGGAGGACAAGGGCGTCCAACTGCTGTCCTTCGAGATCAAGAAAATGGCCATCAGGGACGACAAGGCCGAGGTTACGCTGATGGTCAAGGCCAAACGAGGCATCTTCACCGGCAGGCTTGAAGGCTATGCCGAATTTGCCAAGCGCGACCTGGAGTGGAAGATCATAAACGACCAGCTTTGATCCCTTGCCTGCGCCTTTTTCCGGCATTTCAATCTTCCCACCGTTTTTTCAGGCCTTCCGGCGTGCCGGGGCCTGTTTTTTCCGCCCACTTTCTACCCTAACGTTTCGTATTAATATGCTATTTTTTGGCATATTCATTGCTGTACATACGCAGAGAGAAAATACGGAATTATTTTCCCGCCAAAGGTTCGTTCGGGCGGGAAACTGTGCCGGGCATTGACCCGGAGGGAGAAGGGAATGGCCTTTTCATCATTGCATATCGGAGCCACCGGCCTCATTGCCCATGGCGAATCCATGCAGGTCATCGGCAACAACCTGGCCAACGTCAGCACCGTGGGCTTCAAGGGCAGCGACACAATCTTCGGCGCTCTCATGTCCCAGAGCGTTGCCGAGGGCTGCAACAGAATGCCGTCCGGGGCCATGGTCATGAGCCAGAAGGGCATGGGCGTATCCGTGACCGCCATCCAGAAACATTTCCTGCAGGGCGGTTTCGAGACTACGCGTGAAGCCACGGATCTGGCCATTGGCGGCAACGGCTTTTTCGGAGTCCGCGATTCCGAGAGCGGGGACATGTTCTACACCCGCGCAGGCGTATTCCGTTTCGACCAGGACGCCTATCTGCGCGACCCCAACGGACTCGTGCTTCAGGGCTATCAGGTGGACCGCGCAACAGGCGAGGTTCAAGCCGCTGCGACGGACATCCAATTGCCGTACGAGGACGTGGTCGTGGACGGGGAGACCACAAGGGTGGTCATGTCTCCGCCCAGGGCCACATCGGAGGTTATGCTGACCACCAACCTGGATTATGAGGCCCAGGACCACTACACCAGCAGTACCGATCCGTTCTTTGCGCTGCTCGCGGCCTATGACGGGACAAGCAGTCCGCCCCTTGGGGACAGTTTTCTGGGCTACCAGACCGACATGACCGTTTACGACGACCAGGGCGGGTCGCACAACCTGACCCTGTATTTCGACAGGGTGGGTGAAAGTTCCCTGTCCAACGCCGGGGGCGGATTCCATTACTGGGAGTTTCTCGTGGGCATTGACCCCGGCGAAGACGCCGGGACAAACATGGGAACTTCCGCAGCCGGTTTGCTGGCGGCGGGAACCATGAGTTTCGACCATTACGGGACCTTCAGGGGCATGAGCCTCTATACTCCCGGCACGGGCAGCGCAGCCGGCGGGGGCGTGAAAGATTTGGGGGGCTGGGGTCTTTCGGGGTTTTCCGAAGACGGGTTCCCAACCGTGGATGTGGCCTTTGGATCTTCAGGTGCCGGAGCAGGCGCCGGAGCAGGCGCCGGAGCCGCAGGCCAGACCATAAGCCTCAATTTCGGCTTGTCCTCGGAAAGCGGTTCCTGGGTCGGAGGAGCGGGCACGGCCAGCAACGTGGGCCAGAATGTGATGAACCTCGCGACCATGGGCTCAATGGCCCGCGACGCCTACGCCACCACCAGCTACGACTCCGGTTCCGCAACCTTCATCAGGAATCAGGACGGATATACAAGCGGCTATCTGCAAGGGGTTTCAGTGGACGAGGACGGCTTCCTGACCGGGACCTTTTCCAACAACCGCAGTGAACAGTTTTATCAGGTGAATCTTTACCGTTTCGCCAGTGAATATGGATTGCGAAGCGAGGGAGGGAACATCTATTCCGCCACGGACGCCTCGGGAGACGCCCTGGTCGGCGTGGCCGAAGAGGGTGGACGGGGCAACATCTCCCAGAACACCCTGGAGATGTCCAACGTGGACATGGCCGAGCAGTTCGCGGACCTGATCCTGACCCAGCGCGGTTTCCAAAGCAACACAAAGGTGATCACCACCTCGGACTCCCTGCTAAACACCGCCATCAACATCAAGCGCTAGCGCTGCTGACAAACCAATAAAAAGAGGACCGTGGTTTTCACAACCACGGCCCTCTTTCAATGTTTACGGTCAGCCTTCTATGGGCCTCCGATGCCTACTATGCCTCCTCCGACAATGGCCCCGCTGGGCGCGGCAGCCCCTGCGCTCTGGTCCACGGCATTGGGCGACATCGATCCGTTTCCCGCCGCACAGAAGCGGCTGAGCCTTGCGCCGAGGTTGTGGTTGTAGCCGCTGAAAACGGTTCGGTACTGCCTGGGTGTGTTGGCCTTGGAATTGAGCCGGGCGGGTTCGAAACGGTCACGGACTTCCGGCGTGATGCCCTGCGGTTCGCCCGAGCCGGAATCACCGGAGACTTCCAGGGATTTGCCCAGTGCGATCTGGGATATCTTGCCCTTGAAGTCCTTGAACTGCATGTCCTTGCGTGCGCTGCCCTGGAAATGGGCGATGACCAGCCCTTTGGGCCGGGTTTGCAATAAGGCCTCAATGGTGCTTCGTTTCACGCCCTGATTGTTGTTCACGGCCCCGACAAAGCTTTGCAAGGCTTCCAGAAACGCCTGGAGATCGTAGGGGTCTATGGACAGTCCGCCTTCAGTGCCCCTGATTCCCAGTGTTCCGAGAGGCGTTTTCATTTGGAATTTTTCAGGGTTGCCGTCCGCGATTTTTCCGGTGAGGAAGCGGAAAACTCCGGTGGCCATCTTGAATCCAAGGGTGTCGCCATCCTCGCTGTCCTCGTCAAAAACCAGTTCGGCCAGCTCCATGACGCTTTTTTCGGCCATGGTGAAAACCGATCCGTCCTTGAACATGACCTGGATGGAACTGTCCACATCGCTGACGAGAACGTCCTTGAGGAAAAGATCGTCCTTTTTTTCCAGCCAGAAGATGTTCCCCTGCCTGACCGCGAAGACTTTTCCGCTGACCATCTGCACTTGGCCCACAGGCTCCTCCGTCTGGGAGGCGCAGGCCTGGGAACATAGCACTGAAGCGAAGATCATAGTGAAAATTAAACCAAGAGTATATTTCTTCATGCATTTCTCCCGCATTTCTTGAGCATATTTTAGTTCTCAAAGCGAGGTAGTGCAAGTCTTCATAAAAAAGCAAGTCAGATCAAACAATTGAAGCAAGAAAAATTGTTGTTGTTTTTCCGCATCGCTTCATGGTTTGGTCTCGAGGCACGCGGGGAGGGACTATTTCCTGGCCATGACCTCGGATATGACCGTGCTGAGGATGCTCATGTCCACCGGCTTGGCAATGTATCCGTTCATGCCCGCCTTTAGGAATTTTTCCCGGTCGCCCTTCATGGAGTGGGCGGTCATGGCGATTATGGGAATGTCCTTGGGGATTTTGCCTTTTCCCCTGCGGATGCGTCTTGCCGCTTCCAGTCCGTCCATTTCGGGCATCTGTATGTCCATCAGCACCAGATCGAATTCCTGTTTTTCCAGTAGGTCGAGAGCCTGCCTGCCGTTGACCGCGACCTGGACCTCGTGTCCGATCTTCTCCAGCATCTTTCGTGCGGCCAGAAGGTTGACAGGATTGTCCTCGGCCATAAGGACTCGAAGAGGTTCGACAGCGTGTTCAACGTAGCGGGAGGGAGGCTTGGCCACGGGGCATGTGTCGGCCTGCCGGTACTTGAGCCTGAACATGAAGGTGGAGCCTTGGCCCAGCTTGCTTTCAACGGAGATGTCTCCGCCTTGAAGGGTCACAAGCCTCTTGACTATGGCCAGGCCGAGGCCCGTGCCCTGGTGCATCCTTGTGTATGAGCCGTCCACCTGGACAAAGGATTCGAAAATGCTTTCAGCATCCTCTTTGGGAATTCCTATGCCTGTGTCTTCAACGGAAAAGAGCAGTTCAATGTTTTCAGAATCAACAGCAGCCCCTGTCGGGGCGACCTTGAGGCGGACATGCCCCTGTTTGGTGAACTTTATGGCGTTGCCCACAAGATTGAAGAGTATCTGACGCAGTTTCACCGGGTCGCCCTCCAGGCAGACCGGCGTTTCCGGGGAGATGTCGCAGTACAAGTCCAGCTTCTTGTCCATGGACTGCGCAAAGGTGAAGATCACGGTGTTCATGAGGACGTGGAGATTGAAGCGGTCGTCGGCCACATGTGCCTTCCCGGCTTCGATCCTGGACAGGTCCAGTATGTCGTTGATTATGTTCATGAGATTCTGGCCGGATGAAAGGGCGACGCCGACGTAATTCTTTTGTTCGTCGGTCAGGCTGGAATGCTCCAGAACCTGAAGCATGCCCAGGACGCCGTTCAGGGGAGTGCGTATTTCGTGGCTCATGTTGGCCAGGAATTCGGACTTGATTCTGCTGGCCTCTTCGGCCTTTTCCTTGGCCCTGAGCAGCCTTTTTTCTGTGGTCTTGCGTTCGGAAATGTCGCGCGCGGCCACAACCGCCTTTTTTCCGCCTCCGTAGTGAGTGACCTTGATGGTCATTTCAACGGGCACGGAGTCCTTTTTTTGGCTTCCCATGGGTTTGAGCTGTGACTCCATGATCGTTCCGCCATGGTCCGTTTCAAGGGCCTTGCCAAACCTTTTGGCGTCGCGGGGAGACATGAGGGAGGTGAAGTTTAGGCCTTTGATGTCGCCGGATGAAGATTTCAGAAGGGATGCGGCTGAACCGGAAACGTCGATTATCCTGAATCCGTCCACATCAAGCAGGAAAAACGCGTCGTTGCTTTGCTCCATCAGGGCCCGAAAGGATTCCAGTTCCTCAAGGCGTTCCTGCAATTCCGGATAATAGCTCTTGCTGATCGACTTGTCGCCAAGTCCGATGAGCTTTTTCCATTGCTCGCTTTGATTTTTTTTTGAATCAGCAGGCCCGCTCATAGAGTCTCTCAATATCTTCAAGATTCATGGTTTTGGGATTGGTCAACAGGCAGGGATCGTTTGCCGCCTTTTCCGCCAGTGTGCGCAAATCCTTTTGGTCCACTCCAAGTGCGGCCAATTGCTGGGTGACTCCGGTTTCCGCCTTGAGTTTTCTGATGGCGGCCAGAACGATTTTTTTGCTGTCCTCAAAATTTGAACCTTCAGGGATATTGGCGCCGAGGGCGCGGCCGATCTCGCAGTAGCGCTCCGGAACGGCGTCGAAATTGTAGTCGATGACGTGGTCAAGGAGAATGGCGTTGCATTGCCCGTGGGGCAGATCAAGAAATCCCCCCAGGCTGTGGGCCATGGCATGCACCGCTCCGAGAATGGCGTTGGAAAAGGCAAGTCCCGCAAGCGTGCTGGCCATCATCATGCCTGCCCGCGCCTCCAGGTCGTTGGGGTTGGCTAGGCTTCGGGAAAGGTTGTTGGCGACCATGCGCACCGACTCAAGCGCGTGCATGTCCGTGAATGGGGAATGGGCGTTGGACACGTAAGCCTCCACTGCGTGGGTCAGCGCGTCGAGGCCTGTGTGGGCCGTAAGCTCGCGGCTCATGGTCGTTGTGGTCACGGGGTCCATGAGGGCCGCGTCCGGAATCATGGTCTTGCTGATGATGGCGATCTTCACCTTGCGGGTGGTGTCGTTGACGATGGAAAACTGCGAGACTTCCGAGGCCGAGCCCGACGTGGTGGGGACGCATATGAGCGGAGGACCGGGCACGTTGACCTTGTCCACGCCCTCGAATTCAAGGACATGCTGCCTGTTGGCGGACACGGCTCCGATGGCCTTGGCGCAGTCCATTGTCGAGCCGCCGCCGATGGCGATTATGCCGTTGCAGCCTTGCGAGTCGAATATCTCGGCTCCGGCCATGACTTCCGAATCCCGGGGATTGGGGGAGATTGAGGAGAAAACGACGGTTTCAAGTCCGTCGTCGGCGATGCGCCTGACGACATCCTCGGCCCATTTGAACTTGGAAACATGCGGTCCTATGACCAGCAGGGCCTTTTTGACGCGCAGGTTGTTGGCGTATTGGGCGGCCAAAAGGGACGCTCCGGACCCGAAGACGAATTCAGGGGCCACGAATTTCCTGAGTTCAAGCATACTTTCATTTCTTTGAGTTTGGCAGTTCATCCTCTCTCCAACTGAAGGTATTATTCCATTCTTACAAGTTAAAACCTGCAATGATTTATTGCAATTGTTTTTCCAATAAAAGGCTGAAGCGGTAAACGGAAAAAAAGAAGGGATTGGAGGAAAGGTGGTCGGGGCGGAGAGATTTGAACTCCCGGCATCCAGTTCCCAAAACTGGCGCGCTACCAGACTGCGCCACGCCCCGACTCGGAGGGGAATGGTTACTTTAAAACCGTTTCGAAGGCAAGAAGGACGTTCAGCCCAGGCCCACTCCCGGTATGGCGGCTCCGCATTCCCCGCATTTTCCGTCCCGGACGCTGTTTTTGGCAACGGAAAATCCACGCCTCAGGATCAGGGGCGCGGAGCAGGAATGACAGCGGGTGTCGTCGTCGGCATGGCCCGGAACGTTTCCGATGTATGCGTACCTCAGTCCCTGCTCCCGGCCGATGCGTACGGCCTTTTCCAGGGTGGCCACCGGCGTGGACCCGCGGTCCGTGAGCCTGTACTGCGGATGAAAACGCGAAACGTGCCAGGGCGTGTCCCTGTCCAGTTCCCTTGCGATGAATCCGGCAATCCCGGTCAGTTCGCCGTCGGAGTCGTTGAGGCCGGGGATGAGCAGGGTGGTCACTTCCAGCCACCAGCCTAGCTCCTTGATGCGTTTCAGGTTTTTCAGCACGGGCTCCAGCCGGGCCTCGCACCTTTGGCTGTAGAAGTCCTCGCTGAAGGCCTTGAGGTCGATGTTGGCCGCGTCGATGTACGGCCCGAGCTCGTCCAGGCATTGCGGGCTTTGGAATCCGTTGGAAACCATGATGTTCTTCAGACCTTTTTCCCTGGCCAGCCGGGCAGTGTCCAGCATCAGTTCGAAAAAGACCGTCGGCTCGGAATATGTGTATGAAATGCTGTGGGCCTTCTGGGCCAGGGCGGCCTGGACCAGCTGCTCGGGGCTGGCGGCTTGCCCCCGCACCTTGCGGTTTTCCTTGGGGTCTTGCGACAGGTCTGCGTTCTGGCAGAAGGAGCAGGACATGTTGCAGCCCGGAGTGCCGAAGGAGAAGGTGCGCGTGCCGGGATGGAAATGGTAGAGGGGCTTTTTTTCAACCGGGTCCAGGTTGGCGGCCGCCACGCGGTCATAGACCAGGGTGACCAGCTTTCCGCCTCGGTTTTCGCGGACACCGCATTTGCCCCAATGGTCGGGCTCGACAATGCAGAAATGGTTGCACAGGCGGCACTGAACCTTTCCATCATCCAGCGGCTTCCAGAGCCGGGCCTCCTTCATGGCGAACTCCTTTTTTTTGGAGTTTAACCCGGAAGGGGAAAAAGGTGAACCGTCATGGGGCTACCAGGTGACCGTGCTGGAACTGGACCCCTGGTTGGTCTCGTTGCCTGCGCCCGTGGAGTTGGTCCAGGACGAGCTGCTGGAGCTGGTGCCGGAAGTTCCGTTGCTGTTGGGATCGTAGTCGGTGTCCACGTTTATGATCACCGGGTACTTGTCCGCCGTGTCGTCTTCCCTTTTCTCGGGAATGGAGTTTATGACCGTGTCGCCCCGCTCGTTTTTGTCGATGATGATGGCGCTGTTGCCGTTTCTGGTGCCCCATCTGGCGTCCTGCCTGTCCGTGGCCGTGTCCTTGTTTTCGAATTTGTTCTGGGCCAAGGCCCCTGCGGACGTCATGATAATGGCGGCCAGGAAAAGGGATATAATCATTTTAAACCGGCGCATTGTAAAATCCTCCGGAAGTGTTGTTTGTCCTGTTGCCGATATTTTCGCTTATTTGGGATTTCTTTGCAATTGGCGAGCCGAAAATTGCCCTCCCTGCCGTGCAATAACATAATTCTTGAGTTCGGAACCGCAAGAGCCTATACAGGGTCTGAATCAAGACACGCAAGGAGAATCAAATGCCTGATCGTACCAAAAGGGCGAGCGCATACAAGGATGCGGGCGTTGACATAGAGGCGGCGGACGCGTTCATCGGCCGGATCAAGGGGATGGTGGCCGAGACCTTCACCACGGGCGTGGTCACCGGCATCGGAGGATTCGGCGGGCTGTACAAGCCGGACCTGAACGGGGTCAAGACCCCTGTGCTGGTTTCCGGCACGGACGGCGTGGGCACCAAGCTCAAGCTGGCCTTTGATTTCGACCGCCACCACACCGTGGGCATCGACCTGGTGGCCATGAGCGTCAACGACGTGCTTGTCCAGGGCGCCAAGCCTTTGTTCTTTCTTGATTACTTCGCCACAGGCAAGCTCGACACAGCCACGGCCGAAAAGGTTCTGTCCGGCATAGTGGAGGGCTGCAAGCAATCGGGCTGCGCCCTGCTCGGCGGCGAGACCGCTGAAATGCCCGGCTTCTATCCCGACGGCGAGTACGATCTTTCAGGTTTCTGCGTGGGCATGGCCGACCAGGACCGCCTTGTGGACGGCTCGGGCATCAGGCCCGGCGACAGGCTCATAGGCCTTGCCTCCAGCGGACTGCATTCCAACGGCTATTCCCTGGCCCGCAAGCTCTTTGCCCAATCCAACGCCAAACCGGACGACATATTTCCGGAAACGGACAAGACCTTTGCCGAGGTGCTTCTCGAACCTACGCGCATCTACGTCAAGCCGGTCATGAACCTGCTGCGCGACCTGGACATAAAGGGCATGGTTCACGTCACGGGCGGCGGATTCTACGACAATCTGCCCAGGGTCCTGCCCGAGTCCGTGGCCGCAAAGGTCAGCTTCGGCCTCTGGCCCATGCCGCCGGTCTTCAACTGGCTGCGCGAGCAGGGAGACCTCTCCTGGCCGGAGATGCTGCAGATATTCAACTGCGGGGTGGGCTACATCATCATCGCCCGCGAAGACGTGGCCGAGGAGATCATCGGCAGGCTCAAGGCCCAGGAAGTGGACGCCTTTGATATCGGAAAGACGGTGATTCGCGAGCAAGGCGCGGAAAGGGTGAGCGTGGAGTTCTAGCCCACGTAGGGATTGAAGTATCCGAATTTGATCCGCGGACAGGCCTTGCGCAGCCTGTTCTTGAAATTCTTGAAGCCCATGGTTGGCCCGAATTCGAATTCGGACATGGTTTCCATGTACAGTTCCGGGTCCAGGTTCAGGTTTCTGAGCTGGATAAAGTCCAGGCCCGTGTCCGTGGCCAGATCGATCAAGGCTTCCAATTCGTTTTCAGTGTCCGTTATTCCCGGAAAGAAGAGCAGATTCAGGGATACGAACAAGCCCACCTCGTGCGCCTTGCCTATGGTTTCGCAGACATCCTCGAAAGAATAGCCGTTGGGCCTGTAATAGGCCTCGTACGGGCCTTTGCGCGCGCTGTTCAGGCTGACCCGGATGGAGCTCAGGCCCGCCACGGACAGGACGGGCATGGTCTGGGGGCGGCTGCCGTTGGTGTTCACGTTGATGGTTCCGGTGCCGCCTTCGCGCCTGTATTTCTTGATTGATTCCGCCAGCAGTTCCACTTCGGTCAGGGGTTCGCCTTCGCAGCCCTGGCCGAAGGAGAAGATCGGCCGCCGTTCCCTGGACTCGTGCCTGCGCATTATCTGGACGATCTCGTCCACGGTCGGCGTAAAGGTGATGCGGCTCTGGGTGGAGGGAAAGCCTGAATCCTCGGCCTGCAGTGAAATGCAGCCCACGCAGTTGGCGTTGCAGACGCGGGATGTGGGCAGGGGAGCCTCGAAACGGCCCAGGGCCAGATTCTTGGCCGCCGGGCAGCCGTAGGTCAGGGCGCAGCCCGCCAGGTGATGAACCAGCCTGTTTTCAGGCATCTCCAGCATCAACTGCTGCGCGCCGGACTCGATGCGCTCGTCGTCCGAGTCCTTGAATATCTGCCGTTTGTCCGAATCCACCTGCTTGGCGGCGACCCAGAACCTGCCGTCGGCAAAGCCCACGGCTCCGTATGCGAAAAGCGGCAGCCGGGGCGCATCCGGTCTGGAATTGTATGCGGCAAGCCCCGTGAGGGTGTAGCCCGGACAGACGAAGGCGGCCACGGCTGTTTCGTCCAGTTCCACAGCCGTTCCGGATTCCTCGTCAAAGCCCAGGGCCGAGCGCTGCGGGAGAAGGAAGAAATCGCTGCCTTCGGGCAAGGGAATAAGCTCGTCCGGTCTGGGCAGGCCGAACTCGTTTCCCCGCCTGCAGAGCATGAGCAATTCCGGATGGTCGAAAAGCTGGCCGTTTTCATCGGCCACGACCAGGCGGGGCCTGGTCTTTTTCTTTGAACTCATGCGGGGATAGTAATTGAACCAGGGGGTTGTGGCAAGGGGAAGCAAAAAAGACCGGCCCCATTGGGAGCCGGTCTTGAATAAACTCGATCTTTCTAAGCGGTTTAACGCTTGGAGTACTGGAATCTGGCCCTTGCGCCGCGAAGACCGTACTTTTTGCGCTCTTTCTTGCGGGCGTCCCTGGTCAGGAAGCCTGCCTTTTTGAGGATGCCCCTGAGTTCCGGATCATACTGGAGCAGGGCGCGGGCGATGCCGTGGCGAACAGCCTGGGCCTGCCCGGAAACGCCGCCGCCGCAGACGTTAATCTTGATGTCGAATTTTTCAAAGGTCTTGGTCAGCTTGAGGGGCTGTTCCACGACCATCTGCAGGGTCTTGCGGGGGAAGTACTCGGTGAAGGGCCTGTTGTTGACCAGAATATTTCCGCTGCCCTTGTAGAGGCGTGTGCGGGAAATAGCGTTCTTTCTCTTGCCGGTGCCGTAATTGAAATCACTCATGGCTCATTTTCCGTTAAATATCTAGGGTTTTTGGGGCCTGCGCCTCATGCGGATGCTCAGATCCGGAATAGACCTTGAGCTTCTTGATGACCTGCCTGGAAAGGCGGTTCTTGGGCAACATGCCCCGCACGGCGTTGAGTATGACCAGCTCGGGATTTTTTTCCTGCATCTCTTTGAGGCTTCTGGATTTGATCCCGCCTACATAGCCGGTGTGCTTGTAGTACATCTTCTTGTCCAGCTTGTTGCCGGTCACTTTTATCTTTTCCGCGTTGACCACGACCACGAAATCACCGCCGTCCACATGGTTGGTGAATTCAGGTTTGTGCTTTCCGCGCAGGCGGTTAACGACTTCAGTGGCAAGCCTGCCGAGGATTTTGTCGGTGGCGTCCACAATCAGCCAATCGTGGTTCGCGTCTTCGGGTCTCTGCATATATGTGTTCATTGCAAATGCTCCTTGCTCGAAACTTGAGAAGCGGATTTTTACGAGCTTTGGTTCTCGATGTCAACCAGAAAAAATACTTTATCGGTTTTATCGGCTCGAGACCAGCTCTTTAAGTTTATTTATCGCCTTGTCGATGCCGGAAGCATCGGTTCCGCCCGCCTGGGCCATATCCGGCCTGCCTCCGCCTCCGCCGCCGACCTCGGCGGCGACATCCTTGATCAGGTCGCCGGCCTTGAACCTGGAGTGCAGATCCTTGGTCACGGCCAGGATGACCGAGACCTTGCCGTTGTCGTGGGCCGCCAGCAGGCAGAGCACTCCGGAATCCAGCTTGGAGCGCAGGGCGTCCATCTGGTCGCGCATGATCTTGGGGTTGGGCGCGTCCACCCTGGCGGCCAGGACCTTGACTCCGCCGATTTCCTCGACCCCGGACATGAGGTCGCTGCCCTCTCCGGAGGCCAGCTTGGCCTGGAGCCTTTCCATTTCCTTGGCCATCTTCTTGACCTGGTCCTGCAGGTCCCTGACCTTGTCCGCCACCTGATGGGGCTTGGCCTTGAGCAGGCCCATGACGTTTGCCAGTTCAGCCCTGCGTTCCTGCAAGAGGTTCAGGGAGTTCCAGCCGGTGGCCGCCTCTATGCGCCGGATGCCCGAGGCTATGCCCGATTCGGAAAGGATGACGAAGGGGCCGGTCTGGCCGGTGCAGGGCAGGTGGGTGCCGCCGCAAAGCTCCTTGCTCACGCCGCCCATGCCCACCATGCGCACCTTGTCGGTATACTTCTCGCCGAACAGGGCTGTGGCGCCTTGGGCCACGGCGTCCTTGTAGTCCAGCACCCGGCTGTCCACCTCGTGGTTGTCCAGTATGGCCTTGTTGACCCTGGCCTCCACCCGGTCGATCTCTTCCGGGGTCATGGGCGCGATATGCGTGAAGTCGAACCTGAGCCTGTCCGGGCCGACGAGAGAACCGGACTGTTTGACGTGGCCGCCCAGCACCTCGGCCAGGGCCGCGTGCAAAAGGTGTGTGGCGGTGTGGTTTCTGGCCGTGGCCGTCCTGTTTTCGGCATCCACCTTGAGCAGGGCCTCCTGGCCCACGGAAATCTCCCCTGTGCTGACGAAAATCTTGTGGCCCACAATCTCTGGCAGGGGGCGCACCGCGTCCAGAACGTCGGCTTCTCCGCTTTCCGTCTCAAGGGTTCCGATGTCGCCCAGCTGGCCGCCCGACTCGCCGTAAAAGGGAGTGGATTTCGTGACCAGCCAGCCGCCCTGGTCCTGTTTCAGCGAGTCGATTTCCTTGCCGTCCGCGTCCAGTATGTAGGCGACCGGAGATTTTTCCTCCAAGGTGTTGTAGCCGCTGAATCCGGACTTGACGCCCTTTTCCAGGACCGTCTGAAAGATCGAGGCCACGTCCTTTTCGCCGGAGCCTTTCCAGGCCTTCTTGGCCCGCTCCTTTTGCTCGGACATGCAGGCCTTGAAACCGGTCTCGTCCACGGACAGGCCCTGCTTCTCGGCCACGTCGTTTACGATGTCCAGGGGAAACCCGTAGGTGTCGTAGAGCTTGAAGGCCACTTCGCCGGCTATGATCCTGCCGCCCTCGGACTTTAGCTTGTCCATTTCCTCCTCAAGGATGGCCAGCCCCTTGTCCAGGGTCTGGCTGAACCGCTCCTCCTCCTCGCGCACGACCTTGGTCATGAACTCGCGTGATTCCTCCAGTTCCGGAAAGGCCCCGGACATTTCGGCGACGACCTTTTGCGCGGTCAGATGCAGGAAGGGGTCCTTGAGGCCGATGAGGCGGCCAAAGCGGAAGGCGCGGCGGATGAGCCGTCTCAGGACATAGCCTCGGCCCTCGTTGGAAGGCAGTATCTGGTCCGGGATGAGAAAGGCTATGGCCCTGCTGTGGTCGGCGATGACCTGCAGGGCGGTGTCGGTCTCCGGGTTGTCCTTGTATTTCACTCCGGCCATATCCGCCGTATAGCTTATGATGGGCGTGAACAGGTCGGACTCGTAGTTGGAGTAGACGCCCTGGCAGACGGCGGCGATGCGCTCCAGGCCCATGCCCGTGTCGATGGAGGGGCGGGGCAGGTCGGTGCGGGCGCCGTCGGCGGCCTGGTCGTATTGCATGAAGACCAGATTCCAGATTTCCAGGAAGCGGTCGCAGTCGCATTTGCCTATGCCGCAGTCCGGGCCGCAGGACATGTGTTCGCCCTGGTCGATGTGGATTTCGGAGCAGGGGCCGCAGGGGCCGGTGTCGCCCATGGACCAGAAATTGTCCTTGTCGCCCAAGCGGTAGATTCTTTCGGCCGGGACCTTGGCGACCTTTTTCCAAAGCTCGTCCGCGTCGTCGTCGTCCTTGTATATGGTGATGTAGAGCTTGTCCTTGGGCAGGCCCATCTCCTCGGTGATGAACTTCCAGGCCAGCCTGATGGCCTCCTCCTTGAAGTAGTCGCCAAAGGAGAAGTTGCCGAGCATCTCGAAGAATGTGTGGTGTCTGGCCGTGCGCCCCACGTTTTCCAGGTCATTGTGCTTGCCGCCCACGCGCAGACACTTCTGGGATGTGGTGGCCCGCTTGTAGGCCCGCTGCTCCTGGCCCAGGAAGGTCTTCTTGAACTGGACCATGCCCGCGTTGGTGAACAGGAGCGTGGGGTCGTCCTTGGGGATCAGGGGCGAGGAGGTCTCGATGGTATGGCCGTTGTCTTCAAAAAACTTGAGAAATCTCTCTCTTATTTCCGCTGCGGTCATTTTCTCTCCGATAAAAAACAGAATAAAAACCCCCGGAACCGGTTCCAGGGGCTTTCAATTTGAAAGTATTATCCGATCATTCGGCTTCGGCCTCTTTGACCTCTGCCGGTTCCTTGACTCCAAGGTGTTCGAGGAGCTTGTCCTCGATCTGCTGCCTTAGTTCGGGGGTTTCGGCCAGGAGCGCACGCACGTTTTCCTTGCCCTGGCCCAGCCGTTCCGAGCCGAAGGCGTACCAGGCGCCGCTTTTCTCCACGATGCCGTTTTCCACGCCCATGTCGATTAGCTCGCCCTCGCGGGAAATGCCCTGGCCGTAAAGCACGTCCACAAGGGCCTCGCGGAAGGGCGGGGCGACCTTGTTCTTCACGGCCTTGATGCGCACCCTGCTGCCGTAGGCCTCCTCCTTGTCCTTGAGGGTTTGGATTCTGCGGATGTCCAGGCGCAGGGAGGCGTAGAATTTCAGGGCGTTGCCGCCGGAGGTGGTTTCGGGGTTGCCGTATCCGGTCATGCCGATCTTCATCCTGATCTGGTTGATGAAGATGACCACGCAGTTGGACTTGTGTATGGTTCCGGTCAGCTTGCGCAGGGCGTGGGACATGAGCCGGGCCTGTCCGCCCACCTGGGTCTCGCCCATGCTTCCTTCCAGTTCGGCCTGGGGGATGAGGGCGGCCACGGAGTCGATGACCACCACGTCAACGCCGCCGGAGCGGACCAGAAGATCCGAAATTTCAAGGGCCTGCTCACCGTAGTCGGGCTGGGAGATGAGAAGCTCGTCGGTCTTGACGCCCAGCCTTTTGGCATAGTGGATGTCCAGGGCGTGCTCGGCGTCGATAAAGGCCGCGCTGCCGCCCATTTTCTGCGCCTCGGCTATTATGTGCAGGGCCAGGGTGGTCTTGCCCGATGATTCCGGGCCGTATATTTCGGTGACCCGGCCCTTGGGTATTCCGCCCACGCCAAGGGCAATGTCCAGGCCGATGGAACCGGTGGGTATGACCGGCATGGAGGCGACGACATCGGAGTCCATGCGCATGATCGATCCCTTGCCGAACTTGCGTTCAATGGTGGTCAGGGCAGTGTTGAGCGCCTCGGTGCGCATGGCTTCCGCATCGGCTTTTTTGGCCATTTTATCCTCCGAATATCATAGGGTGTCGAAAAGTCGAACAAGACCGATTACCAAATCCGGTTGCGGACGGCAACCGAATGATGAGGCCTCGGACCGGGCCTGCCGGTTCGGCTTGCGCTCCGTCCTGGCCTCAAGTAGAGGTCGCCTGATGAACGACAACTACGATGCCCTGGCCCTGTTTTCGGGCGGGCTTGACAGCATATTGGCCTGCAAGGTCATTCAGGACCAGGGGCTGAAAGTCCTGGGACTGCATTTCGTGAGTCCCTTTTTCGGTTTTCCGGAAAAGGTCGATTTTTGGGCGAAAGCATACGGAATCGAGGTCCGGACTGTGGACATCTCGGACCAATACGTGGAGATGATCGCGGGTGGTCCGGCCAACGGCTTCGGCAAGCTCTTGAACCCCTGCGTGGACTGCAAGATAATGATGCTCAGGAAAGCCAAGGCCCTGCTCGGCGACTTCAATGCGGGGATTGTGGTTTCCGGCGAGGTCACGGGGCAGCGGCCCATGTCCCAGCGCCGCGACGCGTTGAATCTCATATCAAAAAGCGCGGATGTGCGCGACGTGCTTCTTAGGCCCCTGTGCGCCCTGAGGCTCGATCCAACGCCCGTGGAAGAAGCCGGTCTGGTGGACAGGGAAAGGCTGCTGGACATCAGCGGACGCGGCCGCAAGGAGCAGCTGCGCATGGCCGAGGAATACGGTTTCACCGACATTCCCTCCCCGGGGGGCGGGTGCCAGTTGACCGAAATCGAATCCTCTGCAAGATATTATCAGGTTTTGAAGAATGTGGATTCGCCCACGGCCGGTGATTTCAGGTTCTGCAACGCCGGGCGGCAGTACTGGTCCGGCGGAAAGTGGCTGGTCGTCGGCCGCAACATGGACGACAACGAGCGCATCGCGGCCGGGGCTTCGGCAACGGACATGGCCTTCAAGGTCAAGGGCTTTCCCGGCCCGCTGGCCGTGGCGCGCGTCGGGCCGTCAAACCCCTGGGACCACGAGAGCGTCCGGGACGCGGCCGCTTTCATGGCCTCGTTTTCCCCCAAGGCCAGAAAGGCCGGAGGTCCGGTCAAGGTCATGGTGGAACAGGGGCGGGTTGTTCTGGAAGTGGAGACGACGCCTTCAAGAGAGACGGCGATGAACTGGAAGGAGCCTGACCTGGAAGGGCTCAAGGAGTGGAAGGCCAAGCATGCTGGCTGATATCGCGTTGTTCATGGTCAGTTCCTTTCTGCTCTGGTTCGGGGCGGAATGGATAGTGGACTCCGCCTCTGCAATTGCAAGACGTTTCAACGTGTCCGAGCTGGTCATCGGGCTGACCATCGTGGCCCTGGGCACCTCAGCGCCGGAATTTTTGGTCACGGCCACCGCCGCCTTCAAGGGGCTGGAGGACATTTCCCTGGCCAACGTCGTGGGCTCCAACATCTTCAACCTGGGCTTCATCCTGGGCCTCATGGCCCTGATAAAACCTCTGGCCACGCGGCCGACCATGCTTTATCGCGACGGGTTGCTGCTTTTCGCCACCACGGCCCTGATCCTGGTCATGGCCTCTTTCGGGGTTCTGGGCAGGTTCGCCGGGCTTTTGTTGCTGATCCTGCTTTTCTGCTATCTGGGCTGGCTGTTTTTCAAACCCAAAAAAACAGGCAATCACGAAGAGGGCGGACGAGTGGCCGGAAAATGGGATTATCTTCGTCTTCTGGCCGGTTTCATCGGCATAGCGGCAGGCGGCCACATCATGGTCAACTCGGCCACCGGCATAGCCCTGGCCCTTGGCGTGAGCCATTGGGTGGTGGGAGTGACCATTGTGGCGGCCGGGACATCCCTGCCCGAGCTTGTGACCTGCCTCTCGGCCTCGGTGCGCGGCAAGAACGAGATACTCCTCGGCAACCTGCTGGGTAGCGATTTTTTCAATTTCGCGGGGGTGCTCGGCCTGACCTGCCTGCTGCGTCCGCTGCACGTGTCAGAAAGCGCCATGCCCAGCCTGGTCATCCTGGTGGCGATGGTCGGGCTGGTGCTGGTCTTCATCCGCACGGGCTGGAAGGTCTCCAGGCTCGAAGGCGGACTGCTGGTGGGCATAAACCTTTTCCGCTGGCTCAGGGATTTCATGGTTTGATTGAAGGACGATTCTTGTCCGTTTGGTTCCTTGCCGCGATTCTCCAGCCTGCCGTGTTGCATAGGCCAATCAGCCCTTGGAGTGTTGCCGAAAGGTTGCCGTAGAATCTGGACATGGCGCATTGATTGTGCTTTCTTGTAATGATGGAGTTCCCTTGGGAACTTCCAGTTTTATTCGGATTAAATGAGGAAGGTATGTCTGCAGACAAGTTGACCCGCTGTCTGGCTGTTGTTTTTTTTGCGCTTGTCGCTTTTTATCCCTGGCGGTGTTTCGGGGATAATGGCGGGAAAAATGTGCTGGTGCTTCATTCGTACCATCACGAACTCAAATGGGTGCACAATATCGAAGACGGGCTGCGCAACGTTTTCAAAGAGTTGCCCGTGCCGACGGAAATGCGTTCGGAATTCATGGATTCCAAGCGTGTCTTCAATCCCGAATACCTCGGCCAACTGGAAAAGATATATCTTGAGAAGTACAGGAATCAGCATCTGGACGTGATCGTCGCAACGGACAACAACGCCCTTGAGTTCATTGTTGAACGCGGGGACAAGGTCTTTCCGGGCGTCCCAGTGGTCTTTTTGGGCGTGAACGGATTCAATGCGGACATGCTCAAGGGACGGAAGAATATCACCGGAGTGGCTGAGGACGTTGGAATTCCGGGAACGATCAAGGCGGCGCTTGCTCTTTTTCCCAAGACCCGGCGCGTGGTGGCCTACGTTTCCGACTTCCCTACGGCTCTGAAAAATAAAAAAACCTTTCTTCAGGCCAGAAAAAATTTTCCCGGTCATGTCAAATTCGAGATTGTAGACAGCGTGAACATCGACAGGGCCGCAAAACACATTTCGACTCTTGGACCCGACACTGTGGCGGTTCTGATCTCGTTTCTCCGCGACGAACACGGCCAACTGCAATTGATGGAGGATTCTGCATCGAGGCTGGGCAAGGCCGCTTCCTGCCCTGTTTTCGGACTTTGGGACTTCATCCTCGGCCACGGCATCGTTGGCGGAAAACTCATCAGCGGCTACAGCCAGGGCGAGGTCGCCGCAGGTCTGGCCGTACGGATAATGAACGGCGAGAGCCCGGATTCCATTCCCATTGTCCTCGACAGCCCCAATCAATACATGTTCGACTGGGAGGCGCTCAACCGGTTCGACTACGATCCCACAGGTCTTCCCGCCGACAGCGTCTTCATCAACAAGACCGAGACCCTGTATGAGAAAACAAGAAAAATAGTCTGGACCGCAATTGGAATAATCGTGGTCATGGGCCTGGCCATCGCCTTTTTCATCCTGAACCTCGTGGGCCGGCGCAAGGCCGAAAAGGCCCTGGTTGATTCCAAGCAGGAATTCGAAAGCATTTTCGAGAATTCACAGGTGGGAATAATGCTGTTGCGCGGCGGACGCTTTCTGGCGCGCGGCAACCAGCGTCTGGCCGACATCTTGGGTTATGATTCGACCGACGAACTGGTTGGAATCGGCATGCGGCAGATTCATCTGGATGAAGAGCACTTTCAGCATTTCGGCGAGACCTACTACAAGAAATTGAAGGACGGCGAGCAGATTCAGGTGGAATACCTGATTCGCCGCAAGGACGGCAGGGCCACATGGTGCCTTTTGTCCGGCAAGGCCCTTGATTCCGAAAACCTTGATCGGGGCGTGATCTGGGTGGTGGACGACCTGGAGCCGAGAAAGGCAATGGAGAGAGACCTGCTGGAGGCCAAGGAATTGGCCGAGGCGGCCAACAGGTCGAAATCCGAGTTCCTGGCCAACATGAGCCATGAGATACGGACGCCCATAAACGGACTCATGGGCATGTTGCAGCTGTTGCAGACCACCTCGCAGGACAAGGAGCAACAGGAATATACCGACATCGCCATCCAGAGCGGCAAACGGCTGACCACCCTTTTGGGCGACATCCTCGACCTGTCCAGGGTGGAGGCCGGGAAGATGGAAATCCGCATGGAGGAATTCGACCTGCCGGAGGTGGTCAAGGCCGTGGACGATCTCTTCGGCTTTGGGGCCAGGCAGAAACAGGTCGAGTTGCGGTTTGAGCTGGATGAGAATCTTCCCCGGCGGCTGGTGGGAGACGGCCAGCGCCTGCAACAGATTCTTTTCAACATCGTGGGCAACGCCCTGAAGTTCACCGAGCACGGCTCCATCGTCGTTGAGGTCGGTCGTCTCGCTTCCGCGGACGCATCAAAGACTAGGATCCTGTTCTCAGTGGTGGACACCGGAATGGGCATGCCTCCGGAAACGTTGGACAAGCTGTTCAACCCCTTCACCCAGGCGGACGGCTCCCACACCCGCCAGTTTCAGGGTGCGGGACTGGGCTTGAGCATCGTCAAACGTTTGGTGGAGTTGATGGGCGGGACCGTGGCGGTTTCCAGCGGGCCGGGCGAGGGAACGGAGTTTTATGTCTCCATTCCATTCAGCCCGGCCAAGGACGGGCAGCCACGGGAACATTCCGGCGCGGTCAAGAGGGAACTCGCCCCAAAGGGGCGCCGGGTGCTGGTGGTCGAGGACGACAAGGTCAGCAGGCTGGCGATCACGGCCCTGCTGAAGAAGAGAGGCCTTGATGTCCGGGATGTTGACACAGGCTGGCAGGCCCTGAACTCCCTGCGCGAGACAAGGTTCAACTTGATCTTCATGGACATCCAGCTGCCCCTGATGGATGGCGTCGAAGTGACCAAAATCATTCGTTCGTCGCCTGATTTCGCTGACAGCTCGGACATTCCGATCATCGCCCTGACCGCCCACGCCATGAGCGGCGACAAGGAGAGGTTCCTGAATGCGGGAATGGACGGATACCTGGCCAAGCCCGTGGAGGTGGAGTTGCTGGACATTTTGCTGGAGCGCTTCCTGGCCTTTGATTGAACTAAGGCCGCTTCCTTTTTTTGGAACGATATCACCCTACCGTCACTTGCCAGCCCGCTAAAAAGGACTTATTCTTTGAAGGTTGACAAGCATTGAAACCAAATACGCCTTTCAAGGAGGACAACCAATGGTTGGATATCCGTCTATGAATCAACAGCCCCCCTTCGGGCAGACCAAAACCGCTTCGCTTGAAATGGTCAACGCCTTCATGCGCGGCGTCTACGCCTGGATGGGTTCGGGCCTGGCCATCACCGCCGTGATCTCCTGGCTTACCGCCAACAGCCCGGCCATGCTCGGCCTGCTGTTCAACGTGGACCCGGCAACGGGCGCGGTCACCGGCCTTTCCATGCTCTTCTGGGTGCTGATGATCGGCGAGCTGGGCCTGGTCTTCTTCTTGAGCGCAAGGGTCCAGACCCTGTCGGCAAGCACGGCCAGTCTGCTTTTCCTGGGCTACAGCGCCCTCAACGGCGTGACCCTGTCCATGATCTTCCTGACCTACACCTCACAGTCCATCGTTTCCACCTTCCTGGTCACGGCGGGCATGTTCGGGGCCATGAGCATCTACGGCCTGGTGACCAAGCGGGACCTGACCTCCATGGGCAGCTTTCTGTTCATGGGGCTTATCGGCCTGTTCATCGCCATGATCGTGAACATGTTCCTCCAGAGTTCGGCCATGAGCTTCGTCATTTCCGGCCTTGGAGTGGTCATCTTCACAGGGCTGACCGCCTACGACACCCAGAAGCTCAAGACCATGGGCGAGATGGTTCCCCACGGCGACGCCACGGCCATCAGGCGCGGCACGGTCATGGGCGCCCTGACCCTTTATCTTGACTTCATCAACCTCTTCCTCATGCTCCTAAGGTTCATGGGGGCCGCACGCGATTAAGAGAGAACAACGCCGACCCCGCCTCCGGGCGGGGTCTTTGGTTTCGGGAACGCGGCTTCCCCCGGCCTCTTTTTTTGTTTCCCGAAAAGCAGGACGGCCATGAAGACCATTGAAGGACTACAAGACAGGTTCCGCTTCCTGCTCGCCCCTTTCGGGGCTGCGTACGGTCTGGTCATGCGCCTTCGACAGGGACTCTACCAGGGCGGTATTCTGCCTTGCTGGATTCCGCCCGCAATCACTGTCTCGGTGGGAAACATCGGCTGGGGCGGCACGGGCAAGACGCCTGTTTCGGGCTGGTTTCTGGGCTGGGCCGAGACAATGGGCCTGACCTCCGTTCTCCTGACCAGGGGCTACAAGGCCAGGCCCGAGAAATATCCCTATCTTGTGAACAGCCAAAGCCTGGCCGAGGAGGCTGGCGACGAGCCGCTTTTGCTGGCCCGGGAACATCCCGGAGCACATGTCGTTGTCGATCCGGTCCGCAGCAGGTCCGGCCCTTTGGCCTGCGAGAAATTCTCTCCGCACCTCGTCGTGCTTGACGACGGTTTCCAGCACATGGCCGTGGCCCGAGACCTGAATCTGGTTTTGTTCAGGCCCGAAGACCTGGACAAGGGCTGGAACAGGGTCATTCCTTCGGGAACATGGCGAGAGGGCGTCAACGCCCTGGCCAGGGCCGACGCCTTTTTGGTCAAATGCTCACCGGAGATGTTCAAGTCCATGATTCCGCTCATCAGGAAAAGGCTGCTCAAGTTCGACAAGCCTGTCTTCAGCTTTTCCCTGCGCCCTTACTCCCTGCGGCAGATCAGCGGGCATGACAGGGCGGACGGCTTTTCGGGCAGCCCCTACGCCCTGGTCACCGGGGTGGGAGACCCCGACCAGGTGGAGCGCACGGCTGTTGAATTTTTAGGCTACGCCCCGGCCCGGCGCTTTGATTTCCCGGACCATCATTTCTACACCAAGACGGACGCCCTTGAAATCGAGGCCGCGGCCGCAAAAAAGGGATGCGAACATATCCTCTGCACCACCAAGGACGCGGTCAAGCTCGGCCCTCTGGCCTCCGAGTCCTTTTGGACCTTTGACCTGCAGGTTGTTTTCGGCCCCAAGACGTTGTCTGCGGACACGTTCAAGTCCTGGTGGTCGGGCAATTGGGAAAGATTGAGTGCGGAGAAGGGCTTGAATTGCCCAGGCCTCGCAGCGGCCGAGGAAGAGGGTGCGGACGGCGATGAATAGGTTCAGGGCCGGTGATCGGCGAGGAGCGTTTTGAGTATGGGCAAAAAAAGGAAAAAGACGGGCCGTCCCGTTCAGGCCGACGCCCCCGCATTGCTGAAGCTTTTCAAGGAGCGCAACCGCCCCTTGTCCAAGCTGGAAATCATGCGTTTCTTTGACGCCCGCAAGAAGGACAAGGGCATTGTAAAGCAGGCCCTGCACCAGCTGATGGATTCGGGAAAGATCGTGCGCATCGGCAAGGCCTACGGCCTTTCCGAGAACATGCGGCTCATAACCGGAAAGCTCGAAGTCCGGCCCGGAGGTTTCGGTTTCGTCCTGCCCGAGGACAGCAGGCGCAAGGACGTGTTCATAAGTTCCCGGAACATGGGCGGAGCCTGGCATGGCGATCGGGTGGTGGCGGCCATTGTCCGCGAGCGAAAGACCAAGAATCACGAGGGGCGCATCGTGCGCATCCTGTCGCGCACGCGGCAGACCCTTACGTCCAAGGTGCTCAAGACGGTGGGACAGAATCTTTGCCTTTGCCGTCCCACAGACGGGCGGCTGAATTTCGGACTGATGGTCGATTGCGCCGGGACGGGCCTTGAGCCGCGTCCGGGCGAGATCGTCCTGGCCGCGCCGGGCGACCGGGTGGACCCCACCCTTTGGGAGGCGCGTCTGGTTGAGGTCCTTGGCCTTGAGAGCGACCTGGGCGTGCAGGAACTTCTGGTCAAGAAGAATCATTCCATTCCCATGCGTTTTCCGGACGACGTGCTGGCCGAGGCCCGCAGCCTGCCCGGAGAGCCTTCCAGGGAGGATTTTGCCGGGCGCGAGGATTTGCGAAACATCGGTTTCGTGACCATTGACGGAGCCTCGGCCCGCGATTTCGACGATGCGATCTACGTGGAGGAACAGGGCGGCGGATTCAGGCTCTGGGTGGCCATCGCCGACGTGAGCCACTACGTGCGCCCGGGCTCGGCCCTGGACCGCGAGGCAGAGGAACGCGGCAATTCATACTATTTCCCCGGGTCCGTGGAACCCATGTTTCCGGAGGCCCTGAGCAACGGGCTTTGCAGCCTGAATCCCAACGTGACCCGGCTGGCCATGGCCGTGTGCATGGATTTCTCCAAACGTGGAATGCCCGGCAAGTCCCGCGTGTTTCCGGCAGTGATCAAGAGTTGCGCAAGGTTGACCTACGGGCAGGTCAAACGCGCTCTTTTGGATAAGGAATCCGAGGAACGGGACAGGTTGAAGAATGTCCTGCCCATGCTGGAGACCGCCGAAACCCTGGCCAGAAAGATCAACGCCCGCAGGCAGGAGCGGGGCAGCCTTGACTTCGATCTGCCCGAACCGGAAATCGTTTTCGACGACAAGGGCGGCATTGCCGACATCAGGCCCCTGGACCGCCACTTCGGGCACAGGCTCATCGAGGAGTTCATGGTCTCGGCCAACGAAGCCGTGGCCGTTTTTCTTGAAGAGCGGGGTCCGGCCTGCCTCTACCGCCTGCATCCCGAACCGGACCCGGACAAGGTTCGCGGCCTGCTCAAACTGCTGGCCAAGACCGATCCGCACATTGAACGGCCCAAGGAAATCAACCCGGAAACCCTGCAGCGGCTGCTGGAGTCTGTGCGCGGAAGCGACAAGGAATTCCTGGTCAACCGCATGCTCCTGAGGTCCATGATGAAGGCTGGATATTCGCCCAACAACGAAGGGCACTTCGGCCTGGCCTCGGACTGCTACTGCCACTTCACCTCGCCCATCCGCCGCTACGCCGATCTGGCCGTGCACAGGCTGGCCAAGGCCGCCCTGGGCGACTCCGGCAAGTTCGCTCCAGGACGCAAGAAGCTCTTTCAGCTGGGCTCGCATCTGGGTGAGCAGGAACGCAGGGCCATGGACGCCGAGCGGGAAATCCAGAAACGCATGACCATCCTTTTCCTGCGCAGGAAGGTCGGGCAGAAATTCACCGGCGTGATTTCGTCCCTCACCGACTTCGGGTTCTGGGTGGAGCTCAAGGAAGTCATGGCCGAAGGGCTGGTCAGGCTTTCAACCCTGCACGACGACTATTACGGATTCCTGCCGGACCATCAGGTTCTTTTGGGCCAGAGGACCGGCAAGGCCTTCAAGCTGGGTCAGAGCGTCAGGGTCATGCTGGAGGCCGTGAACCTGGACCGGCTCGAAGTGGATCTCGTGCTGGCGGAAGATCGGATCAAAACCGGTCAGGGCAAAAAGGACTGAAGGCTCAACCCTTTTTTCTGCCCACGGCCAGAAGGCGTGAACTCACGCCCATCATTTCCCGATCTTCGGCGAACCGGCTGAAAATGTCTCGAGCGAGATTAAAATTGTCGTTGTTTTCCAGGGCGGTCATCTGGTCCTTTCGGGGCGGAAAGGTCATCAGGGGGCAGACCGCCGCAATGTGCACCACCTGCAACGCCTCGTTTTCCATAAGCCCGCGCAAACCTTCCACTGAAAAGCTGGTGTGGGGCAGATCGCCGGTTGTCAGGCTCTTGCCGCTTTCAAGGACGGTTGAAGCCTTTTGCCACTCGTTGGAAAGGGCGTAGTCCAGGGCCCTTCTGAACCTGTTGGCCACGTCGCAGAGCACGTATCCCCCGGGCTTGGCGACCCTGTGCAGTTCGGACACGGCCTTCCGGGCGTCAGGGCACAGGCCCAATGGCTCGCCGAGGGCCAGGACAATGTCGAAGCTGTTGTCGTCCAGAGTGTTCATGTCGCAGATGTCCAGCACTTGGCAGGATTCGACACTGTCGGCAATGCCGTTCTCTTCAGCCTGCTCCTGCGCCACGCGGACCATCTCCGGCGAGAAGTCGGACAGAACGACCCTGTGGCCAAGGGGGGCCAGACGATAGACCCATCGTCCGGTCCCGCATCCGGCCTCAAGCACGCGGGCCTGTTTCGCCGGAAGAAGCGGCTCAAGATATCGCCAGCATGTTTCCTCGTAGAGCTTTCGGGAAGCGGCCATTTTGTTGTCCCGCATTCTTTTGACCCTTTCTTCGGCTTTTTCGTCCCAGATGTCCCGCGCTGACTTGAGCTGCATGATTCGCCTCGTGGTATGTGTTTTCGGTATGAATCATTCCAGACTATAAAAAACAAAAAAGTAACACAAGCCGGGGTCGACTTTGCGATGTTGTTCGGTAGGGTTTGCGGGAATGGGGCGTCAGCCCCTGATGCGGCTTATTTCCGGGTTTCGCGGATCAGGTTGAAGGCGGTCTGGGTCAGCATGGACATTTCGGGTTTCGTGATCTGCGCGTCGGCTCCGACCTTTTCGCCCCTGTGCCGTTGCTCGTTTGAGATCAGGGAGGAGAAAAGGATAACGGGTACGTCTTTCAGGACCTTGTCTTCCTTGATCCGCTTGGTCAGGTTGTGGCCGTCCATGACCGGCATTTCAATGTCGGAAATGATGATGTCCACGAAATCAAAGATGGGCCGGTCTTCGGCCAGGGCCTTTTCCTTGTAGGCCAGGAGCTTGTTCCACGCCTCTTCTCCGTTGACGGAGGAGTTTACATCGAATCCGGCCTTCTGGAGGTTGGCGTCGATGAGCTTTTTGATGGAAGGCGAATCGTCGGCGATAACGGCCTTGCAGCCTTTGAGGGAGTCCAGTTCGTTGAAATCCGAATCCTTCATTTGCAAGGTGGTGGAGGGGCTGAGATCGGCCAGGACTTTCTCCATGTCCAGGACGAGCAGAAGATGGTCCGGAAAATTTACAACACCGGTAATGCTCTGGCTGACCACTGCGGAAACGGCGTTTCCCGGAGGTTCGACATCCTTCCAGCTCAGGCGGTGGATGCGGTTGACGCCGGAAACCAGAAAGGCCGTCTTGGCGTTGTTGAATTCCGTCACTATGACGCGGCTGTCATTGTGGTTGTGAACGACTTTTTTCTTGAGCCAGATGGAGAGGTCGATAAGTGGAATGATCCTTCCGCGCAGGTTGAATGCGCCCAGAACGCAGGGGTGGGGGCTGTCGGGCATCTGCGTGATTTCCGGTATGCGGATGATTTCGAGAACCTTTGCAATGTTGACGCCGTAGTGGCCTCTGTAGGGCTTCTCGCCATCCTCGAGAATCTCGTCAATGTAGAATTCAACAAGTTCCAACTCGTTGGTGCCGGATTCAAGAAGGATTTCGGTTTTGCCCATTTCTGTTTTCCCCCGCAGCGCTTGCGCTGATAGTCTGACTTCGCTGTATTATTATGTAAGTTTTTGGAGATTGTAAACTTTTTGACTGAGAAATAAAAAAGTCGACGAAATTTTTGAAAAATATGTTGACACTAATGTATAGTTTTGTTTACATCTAAAAAAACGCAGCTAAACATGCTGATGGAGGGCAGGCTGTCAATGCAGCGGCAAGACTTTGAATCTTTTTTTGAGCGCCTTTGCTCGGTCACTGAAATAAGCAATCAGTCCGAGTTGGCCGCTGTCCTCAATCTGGGGCGCGCCGCTGTGTCCCTGGCCAAGAAAAAGGGTTCCGTTCCCTCGCGCTGGATAATGACCTTGTCCAGCAAGTACGACCTGAACGCCATGTGGCTTGAAACGGGAAGGGGAGAGCCCCGCCTCGGCTCCTCTTCAACGGACAGCGAATATGTCGAGATTCCCAAGGTCATAGCCAGGCTGAGCGCGGGCGGAGGCTCATTTGAGAGCAACAGTGAAGTCGAGAACTATTATTCATTTCGAAAGGAATGGATCAATTCAAAGGGCAATCCCAGGGACATGGTTCTGATGCAGGTGGTTGGAAACAGCATGGAGCCGGAAATACACGAAGGCGACATGGTGCTCATCGACCAGTCCAAGAGCGATGTCTTTTCGGGAGGAATCTACGCGGTCGGCGTGGAGGAGACCGTCATGGTCAAACGTCTTGAAAGGCTGCCCGGCACATTGGTTCTGCACAGCGACAACACCGACTATTCGCCGGTTCATCTTTCCGGCGACGAGTTGCTGAACCTCAGGGTGATCGGCAAGGTTCTCTGGGCCTCCAGGGAATATCGCTAGGGCAGGGATTTTTTTTGTCCAATGAGTTAATTAAAAGTGTACAGTGAACATTTAAAATTGACAAGGGGTTAAACAATGCAAGAACGTTACTGCAAATGCGGAAATTCAGTGCTGGTCGACTACAAATCCTGGAATTACAAGTCTTGGCAGGCCATTTTCTGGTCGAGCAAGGCGCACTCCAAGCAGCCCATCAGGACTTGTCCCTGTTGCGGCAGGTGGTTGAGAATAAGCGGTCTTCTGTAGGGGGCGTTATTTTGCGTCGGTTGCGACCTGAACCTGGTTCCGGCCTTGGTTCTTGCCGGTAAGCAGGCCCTTGTCCGCCGCGTAGATCAGTCCGTTGGGGATTGATTTCTGCGCAGGGATGGTCGAGGACACGCCGATGGTTACGGTCAGGTTGCAGCAGGCAGGCGACTTGGCGTGTTCGATCTTCGCCTCCTCTATCTGCGTGCGAATCCTGCCGGCAACGCTTGCGGCTCCGTTCAGGTCGGTTCCGGGCAAAAGCACGGCGAAGACTTCGCCGCTGAAGCGGGCCGCCACATCGCAGGGGCGGTTGATGTTCTTTTTGATTATGCCCGCAATTTCCCTGATGCGGTCATCTCCGCCAAGGTGTCCATAGGCCTCGTTGTAAAGCCTGAAATGGTCGATATCTATCATCAAAAGAGACAAAAAGTCCTTTTCTCTCCGTGCGCGGTACCATTCCTTTTCATATATCGCCTCAAAGTGGCTTCTACTGGCCAAGCCCGTCAGCCCGTCCGTGGTGGAAGCCTCCACCAGCCGGGCATTGAGTTTTTCCACCTCCATTCTCTTGTCCTCGATGGACTCATGGGCCTTTCTAAGCCGCAACGCCGAACGGACTCGGGCGGTTACCTTTGAGGCGGTGGCCGGTGTGGAAATGAAATCCGCAACACCTGCGCCAAGAAGGTCGTTGACCGTTGTCTCATCGTCGTTGGCCAGGGCCAGAATCGGAATTCGCCTGGTCTCCGCTCCGGAGCCAAGAATCCTGATCGTCTCGATCGTTCTGCCCAGATCTTCCGTTGCGTCGACCACTATGAGGGACACCTTTCTGGCGTTGTCCTTTAGATAGTATAACGCTTCGGCCGGCGTGCCGGGAGATTCCGTCTGGTAGCCGGCATTTTCAAGCAGTGCGGCTGATTGCTGTCTGGTTGACTTGGAATCGGCGATGACCAGGATTTTCATCAGTAATCCTCGGAGGTCCACATTTCCTTTTCAAAGCGCAAGACCTTGTTTCTGCCCTGGTTCTTGGCTTCATAAAGGGCCACGTCGGCAAATTTGATGGCTTTGTACATGGCGTCGGCGTCTGTGGGATACTCGGAAACGCCGACACTGATGGTCTTGTTGATGGTCGTGCCGCCGGGAAGAATGAAGTTGTGTTCTTCCACACTGGCCCTGATCTTGTCCGCGATGACCTTGGCGGTCCCGTTTTCCAGGTTTTGCAGCAGGATGAGAAACTCCTCTCCGCCGTAACGTATGAGAAGATCCGAACGGCGGATGCTGTCCTCAATGATCTTGACGATCTGCTTGAGGACTTCGTCTCCGGCCTCGTGGCCGTATTGGTCGTTGACCTTCTTGAAGTAATCGAGGTCGGCCATTAGGAATCCGGTCTTGCGGCCTTCCCTCTGGCTCAATGGCTCGTACTTCACGATGAATTCGTCGAGGAAACGGCGGTTGTGGCAAAGGGTCAGCGGATCACGAAGGGCCTGCTCCTTGGTTTTCTTCAAAAGACTCAGGGAACTGAGAACCGGACCGGTTTCGTCAAGATACTTGCGGATTATGGGTAGTTCCCTTCTGGTGCGTTCCCAGTCGCGTTTTGGCTTCATGAAAGTGAACACTGCGCCCACGCTGCCGCCCATGACGATGGGCAGGCAGCATCTGAAGGACTTGTCGGTATCGCAGTTGAAGTAGGGACAAAGAACCGGATTGAAGAATGAGGTCAGTTCCTCCGAGACCCTGCTGGCCCGGCAGTTCACGGCTGACTCCAGTACTTCGCGCTTGCAAAGGGGCACCTCGGGCACGCTGTCCAAAACCACAAGGGCCTTGCTTGCGTCGTGCTGGATTTCAAAGACCATGAAATCCTGGATGTTGAAAAGTTCCTCGAATTTGTGCGTTATGTGCTGATAGACCTCGTCCTTGCTCATGACACCCTGCAGATCGTGGCTGAAGAAAGTCAGCTTGGCCATGTGTTCAAGTCGTTCGGAGATGTCGTCCAGGGTCGGCAATTTGCCGGTCTGTTCCTGGCTGCGCAGCACATAAGCCAGAAGATGGCCGACGCGGGTAAGAAAATCTCCCCAGTGGCGCATCATCGTGTTGACCACGTTGCGCATTTCCGTAAGTTCGTCGCCTCGGCGCATGGCGTATACGGGACAGTTGGCGCAGGTGTCGTACTTGTTCAGGAAGATGCATGTGTTTTTCCATTTGGGCGAAATGGCTTCGGTGCCGGTCTCTAGATAGCAGATGAGCGACGGATTTTGGAAAACAGGGCATTCCTCGTTGTGGCAGTGCATAAGATCAAGACAGTGGATGTGGTCAGATTCGAATCTGTCGGAGAAGTAGTTGGAGTGTGAGGCGATGATGATCTTGCGCAGCCTGCGAAAGAATCTTTCGATCCGGGTCACGTTTACGAAAAGGATGAGCCAGAGGAAAAGGGCGCCGGCCAGAAAGAACCATGTGAACTGGGAAAGCTTGTGCAGCTTCGCTTCCAAAAGAGCGGAAGAGTCATAGGAGATAAGCATCAGGCTGGTTGCTTCGGCTCCGAGCAAGGGAAATTCAAGATGTGTGAAGTAGTGGCTTCCAAGGTAGTTGGACTTGGCCTGTTGGGCTTTTGAATCATCAGAGCCCATCCAGGATTGACCGTACTGCCTGACCAGTCTCCAAGTCAGATGAACCTGATTGATTATCCAGGAATCACTTGCTTTTTGCCGGACAGGAATGTCCTCGGCCGAAGCAAGGAAGCTGACCTTGTAGTTCGGTGGCACGTTGATCCGTTTGATTATGTCGTTCAGATCGGCTGTGAGCATTATCAGGCCTGTGCGGGAGCCATTTCTCGAATCGACCGGAGCGGCGGCGAGCAGGTAAAGCCGGTCTTGGGAACGCTCGATTCCGGATACTGGATTAAGCCCCTTGACCGCAGCCGCCAGAATCTTTTTTCCGTCAACGGGTTCGGAACCGGAAGTGGACAACAGCAAGGTGGAGCCGGAGTCGTAGATGTCAAGGTTCAGACTGTCCAGGCCGGTTATCTGCCTGAGCTGGGTGGTGTAGGGCTTGAAGAAGTCCTTGAGGGCCAGCCAATCCCTTTTGACCAGCGCCTCCTGCACGGCCGGGATTCTCGCTGCGGAAACAGTGTGGGCCGTAAGGTGCAGTTGCTCCTGCTCCAATTGGCTGACGACAAGTGTCCGCGTCAGTTCGAGATGTTGTTCCGCAAACTCGTCCAGGCTTTTTTCCAGACTGTAGGACAGGAAGAAGATCAAGGAAAGGTTGCCAAGCACCAGTAGGACGCCGGTAAGATAAATGAATCTTCCCCTGAGGCTCCACATGGCCGGGTTGGTCACCCTGACCATTGTCTGGCGGGTGCGCGACAGGCTGGCTTTGATTTTTTTGGCGGAGCCTTTGTAGTCGATATTGAATTTAGATTCGGACATGATTTGAAGCGCCTCCCCCAAAGCTGCAAGAAACTTGACATTCGCAATGAGCATTTAACGAAATATTTGTATAGCCTAATAGCAATTAAAACAGAGTCTGACAACGTAAAACAGTAGAATAAAAGCAGTGTATTTCATGTCAGATCATGAAAAATGGTGCATTTGCCGATTCAATTTAACCGCGGCATAAGGTATGCTCCATATACCGAACACCTCGAATTTTCCGTATAGCTGAGGAGAAAAATGAAAACAAAACATTTGCTGTCCATATTATCGTTGCTGTCTCTGTTGATGTTGCCGTGGCTTTCATACGGGGCCGACGGCACCAAATCCCTGACCGTTACAGTATACAACCAGGGATTGGCCCTGATCAACGAAGTGCGTCAAATGGACCTGCCTCAGGGCAGCGGCAGCGTTGAATTCGCAGGAGTTCCCGAAACCATCGAGGCTCCCAGCTTGCAGGTCAAGTCAAGGACCGCACCTGACAAGTTCGAGGTTCTCGACATGAATTACGAATACGATCTGGTCAGTGTCGAAAGCCTTCTCAATAGATATGTCGGAAAGACCATTGAGGTCGTGCTGCCGGACTCCCGCGACGCCGATGGCCGGGTGGTCAAGAAGGCAAAGCTGTTGGCCAACAACGGCAAGCCTGTCTTTGAGGTGGACGGCGGAATCTACGTCGGGCCGTATGAATCGGTCAGGCTGCCCGAGATGCCGAAGGGGTTGAGGCCGCGCCCGACCCTGGTCTGGCTGTTGAATAATAAAGGGCCGAGCAGACAGGACATCGACGTGTCCTACCTTGCCCGCGAGTTTTCCTGGCAGGCGGACTACGTGCTCAAACTGAACAGGGACAACGACAAGGCGTCCATCTCCGGCTGGGTTACCCTGAAAAACAACAGCGGAATGTCTTTCAACGACGCCAGCCTGAAGCTTGTGGCCGGAAACGTGAACCAGGCGACGCCCCAAAGAAACGTGTACATGGCCAAGGGAATGCCAATGGCTGAAATGGCCATGGACGAAGGCATCCAGGAGGAGGAGTTTTTCGAGTATCACCTTTACAACGTCCAGCGCAAAGTGAACGTGGCCAACAGGCAGACCAAGCAGATCAGCCTGCTGCAGGCGCCGGAACTGGCCGTGGAGAAGGAGCTGGTCAGCAGGTTCGCCTCCCATTACATGAACAGTTCCCCCTCTCCCATCAAGCAGCAGGTCAATGTCTTCGTCAAGTTCAGGAACAGCGCGGCCAACGGCCTTGGGAATTCCGCTGCCCCAGGGCGTGGTCAGGGCCTATCAGGAAAGCATGGACAAGAGTTCCCTTTTCGTGGGCGAGGATCGCATCAAGCATACGCCGAAAGATGGCGAGGTTACCCTGAGAATGGGCGAGGCCTTTGATGTGAAGGTCGAGCGGACCCTGACCGAATCCAGAAAAACAGGCAAGTCGAGTTTTGAGCTTGCCTGGAGCATCGAGATAAAAAACAGCAAGGACAGGGCGCAGAAGGTGCTGCTGCAGGATTCCCTGCCCGGCAACTGGAAGATTTTGGATGCAAGCCACAAGTATACGAAATTGAATGCAGGAAACATTCAGTTTGACCTGGAGGCGCCGCCCTCAAAGGACGGAAAGGGAATGATAATCAGCTACAGGGTGGCCGTGGATAACTAAGCCTGAATGTGCACCCGGCCTTCGCTCATTTTTCGGGGGCCGGGCGCAAGTATTTTGCCTTCCTCTATTGACATTGAAAATCAATTTCATTTATGAGAATTCTCAACACGGTCCAAACACAAAATGTGTTCGACAACTGAAATTGAAACAAGACAGAATTCGGAGGCAAGGCGATGTGCGCTACACTGGTGGGCGGGATGGACAGGTTGAAACGTAATTACATCGACACGGCGAAACAGCACGGTGTCAAGCTCAAGGTCTTCACGGGCAAGGAAAACAAGGTTTCAGACAAGATAGGGAAATCCGATTTCGTGATCATCTTCACCAACCAGATATCCCACCGGGCCAAAAAAGACATCGCGTCATACACAAAGGCCAATGGAATCCCCCTGCACATGCATCACGCCTGCGGAATCTCGACCCTCAGGGATTGTCTCAAGGGCATCTAGTTCATTTTCCCCGGCATTTGGGACAAAGGCCGTAGAGATACATCTTGTGGCGGGTGAGGGTGAAACCGTGCTTGAGGGCCAGTTCCTCCTGAAGTCTCTCGATCTCGGGATGAACAGCCTCGATGCTCGTCCTGCACCTCTCGCAGATGATGTGGTCGTGATGTCCCCGGCCATGAATCGTCTCGTATCTGGTCACTCCGTCTCCGAAATTCACGGACTTGGCCAGCCCCGAATCAACCAGCAGCTTCAGGGCCCTGTAGACGGTTGCCTGACCGATGTTGCGGTCTTTTCTCTTGACTTCCTCATATAGCTCTTCGGACGACAGGTGACCGTCATCCTTCAGGAAAACCTTTAAAATGGTCCTGCGCTGAGGAGTGATTTTCAGCTTTCGGGCAGAAAGGTAGCCAAGAAAAACTTGTTCAAGGTCGTTCATCGGATTATGCTGTTTTGTTGCGGAAACGTTACAGTACATATGTTGCGAGGCCATTTGTGTCAACACGCGAGTATGAAGGACGGAGTCCGACCGGCTTCCGGCCCATGGGCGGACAGGTCCGAAAAAGCCGGGTTGGACGAATCTGGCGAAGGATTATTGGGTAAGCTGAAAGCTGATGGGTTCCACATCGCTGGCGTTGTTCTCCATCATCTCCTTGTAGGCCGGAGGCATGGTCGAATCCGCCAGGGGCTCGTCGTGGATGGTGATGTCGTCGCAGTCTGAAACCTCGGGAAGGATGCAGAATTCGCGGTCCGGGCCCGCGCTTTGTATCACGTATTCGTAACCCTTTTCCGCGATTTCCGGCTCTGGAAGGCGAATGACCTGATAGGGCGTTCCCCATGAGTCCAGAAGGTCCATTTCGCGGATGTGGTCGATCCATTCCTCACCGTGCTGATTGACCAGATCCAGAACCTCCTTCATGCGGGTGATGGTCTTTTCCCTGTTGTTCGTGGGCTTGTTGAGAGGCTGAATCATGGATTTCAACGGCGACTCGGGGAGTATTCCGGGAATCATGGGATTTGATCCGATGCCGAGTTCCTTGAGCACTGCTTCGCTTTTGTCCGGATCAAGCCAGCATTTGTGCGGGACCGAATAAAGCCAGGAGGCGGGCGTCTTGTCCAGGCGTTCAGAAAAATCCGATTTGTAGAAACCGGCCGCAAGGTCGTGCTCTCCAATGGACTGAAAAGCGGTCTGGGCCTCGTCGGATTTCAGGGCCAGAAGTCCGGAATCACCCATTGCCGGTGTCCAGGGCGTCCAGTATCCGGCACCATCTTCGGTGATTCCGCTGATTGTCCATGTAAAACGGCCGATGGGGGTTATTATTTCAGTAAGACCGGAAGAAAGCACTTGTCCGTTGTAGGTCAGGGAGGTGTTGACGGTTTGCTTTTCCTTGTTCGCGTTGCGGATTTCGCGGAAAAAGGCCCAGCCTTGGGACTCGGCAGGGGTCTCAACGGCAAAGGCCGGTCTCAGGCAAGCTGGAGTGGCAAGCAGGAGCGCAAGAAGGCAACAGGTCAGAAAAGCATTGCGTATCAAGGTAGACCGCATGAGAACTCCCGGACGTGAACTCCATGGCTGGGTGAGTGTGAAGGAAAGCCATCTCCGGCCGACGACTGCGCCAAATTCAAGGGCGGCAGTCTCAAGTGTTTGTACATGCTGTATAAGTCTGCTCATCTATGTCGATAATCATCGAAAAACGATCAACTGTTGCTGCCTGATTCTCACACATATGCACGCGGTAGGCAATGTAATTTCATCCTGTATTTCCCGGAAGCAGGTTGCGGTTATGAAAAGAATTCCAAGAATAAGTGATTTTCTTCGTCTTTTTGGCTATATTGAAAATAAGTGGTAATAAACGAAGTATTGAGGTGTCCATGTCCAGAAAATACATCGACTTCAGAGAGGTTGAAACCCTTAAGGATTTTTACGGGCTGATGGCGGAAACGCGGGCTTTGCGTTTCCAGGCTGTGGGCGAACTGCTTGGGGATCAGGCCGTGGCTGAGAATGAAATCAGCTCCTTGAAGAATGCCCTGGAAGCTCTTGTCGCCATACCCTCCGCGACTGACAAGGAAACAAGAAAAAACCTGTCCCTTGGCGGGAACAGGAGCATCGAGGTTGATCTAGGGTATGAAATCAAAGAGCTGGAAAAGGACATTTTCTATCTGGAACGGGGAGAGGAAGCGTTTCTGGAGTCCCTTGCGGACATTCACCCTGATTTCGACGATTACGTCCGGCAGGGTGCCGAGGCCCTCAAGGGTCTGGACTTCAATTGTTTCATAACCGACAGGGACGGTACCACGAACAATTACTGCGGCCGGTACCGTTCCTCTGTGCAGTCGATATACAATTCCGTTTTCCTGACCCGGTTTTGCCGCAACGTCAAGAATCCCATCATGCTCACCTCGGCTCCTTTGGAGGATTTCGGGCTGGTGGATGTCAGCGTGAATCCGGAAAGGGTCATGGTCTACGCGGCGTCCAAGGGGCGCGAATTCATCGGCCTGGACGGAAGGCGAAGGAATTTTCCGGTGGATTCCAGAAAACAGGCTGTAATAGACAAGCTCAACGCGAGGCTCGTCGGTCTGGTTGGAAGGGCCGAGTACGAGAAGTTTTCGCTGATTGGGTCCGGCCTGCAGTTCAAGTTCGGGCAGACCACCATCGCCCGCCAGGATATAACCGGTTCCATTCCGGAGGATGAATCCAGAAATTTTCTGCGGCTCGTCGGGGAGATCGTGTCGGATTGCGATCCGGACGGTGGGCATCTGCGCATCGAGGACACCGGCCTGGACGTGGAAATAATCCTGACCATCGAGGACGCCGGCCAGGGACTCAAGGATTTCGACAAGGGCGACGGGGTTAAGTACCTGGACAGGGAGCTGGGGCTGGGGATGGACAAGGGCCCCCACTTGATCTGCGGTGACACATTTTCCGACGTGCCCATGGTCGAAGCGGCCCTGGAGAAGTGTCCCGACATATGGCCTCTTTTCGTGACCAAGGACGACAAGCTGGCCCAAAGGGTCAAAAGCGTATGCCCCAATTCAGTCATCGTCCCGGAACCGGACGTGCTGGTGACCATACTGGGCGTGCATTTGTAACCACGAGCGAAAGGGAGAATCGCGATGCCCAAAACACGATTCAAGGGAGTCATCTTTGACCTGGACGGTGTGATCACAGCCACCGCCCGCGTGCACGCCACGGCCTGGAAGGCCATGTTCGACGAATTCCTCAAGGATTTGTCCGAAAGGGAAGGGAGGCCGTATCTGCCATTCGACCCCAAGGACGACTACCTGAACTACGTGGATGGCAAACCCCGGTTCGAGGGAGTGCTGAGCTTCCTTCGCTCAAGAAACATTCAACTCCCGGCCGGCGATCCGGGCAATGATCCGGATGAACTCACCATCTGCGGCCTGGGCAACAAGAAGAATGTTGAGTTTCAGAAGATACTCAAGCGCGAAGGACCGGAGGTGTTCAGCGGTTCGGTTGAAATGATCAAGGATTTCAAGAAGCGCGGCATAAAAATGGGTGTGGCCTCTTCCAGCAAGAACTGCCAGCTGGTTCTTGAACTGGCCGGTCTGGAGGCCTTGTTCGACACACTTGTGGACGGCATGGTTTCCGAGGAACTGGGGCTCAAGGGCAAGCCCGAGCCGGACATATTCACCGCAGCGGCGGCCAACATGGGGCTCAGGGCCAACGAGTGCGTCGTTGTCGAGGACGCAATATCCGGCGTGCAGGCGGGCCGGGCAGGCAATTTCGGACTGGTGCTGGGCATAGCCAGAAACATCCAGGGCGAGCTGTTGAAACAGTTCGGAGCCGACGTGGTGATTCAGGATTTGTCCGAGGTCAAGTTCGACGACGTGCAGGAGTGGTTCGAGTCCGGCCTGGCCGGCGACGGCTGGTTCCTGACCTATGACGGCTTCGACCCCGGCGACGAGAAGCTCAGGGAGACGCTGTGCACCGTGGGCAACGGCTACATGGGGGTTCGGGGCTGCTTTGAGGCGGAAAGGGCATCCTTTTCATTCTATCCGGGAACCTACATAGCCGGAGTCTACAACAGGCTGCCCACTAAGGTTCAGGGTCGCGACGTATACAACAACGATTTCGTGAATTGTCCGAACTGGTGCCTGATCGAGTTCAGGATCGGGGCCGGTGAGTTTCTGAGTCCTCTTTCAATGGAGCTTCTGAGCTACTACCAGACCCTGAACATGCGAGAAGGCGTCATGGAACGGTCCATCGTCTGCAAGGACAGGCTGGGCAGGATCACGAGAATACACAGCACGAGGCTGGTGAGCATGGCCAGTCCTCATCTGTGCGCTATCAAGTATGAAATAACACCCTGCAATTACTCGGCGCCCATGACCATCCGCTCCTATCTGGACGGCGAGATCGTCAATGAGGGCGTGGCCAGGTACCGCCAGCTGAATTCGAAGCATTTGTGCCGGGTGGCCGGCGGAGACGCAGACGGAAATATCTTTCTGCACGTGGAAACCAGCGCTTCCGGCTACCAGATCGTCATGAACGCCCGGCATGAACTCCTTGAGGACGGGCGGGTTATGGAGGTGAACTTGGCCACAAGCCAGGAAAAAAAGACCGTTTGCCAGGAAATGGAATTCTACGCCGGGGAAAATTCAACCTATGCCCTGGAAAAATACGTGGCCGTGCACACGTCCCTGGATCATGAGGCGGGAGACCTTCGTGCGGCCGCGGCGGAAACCGTGCAGGAGGCAAAGACGTTTCAGGGGGTGCTGGGTCCTCACGTCAAGGCTTGGAAAAAGCTTTGGGACAAGTCCGACTGCCGCATCGACGGCGACAGGTTCGTGCAAAGGGTGGCCAGGCTTCATACCTACCATCTGCTGGTCACCGCCGGTCCCCACAACAGGGACATCGACGCCGGAATGCCAGCCCGGGGGCTGCACGGCGAGGCATACAGGGGGCACATTTTCTGGGACGAGCTGTATATTCAGCCCTTTTACGACCTCAAATTCCCCGAAGTGTCCAAGGCCCTGCTTCTGTACCGCTGCAAAAGACTGGAACAGGCCAGGAAATACGCAGAGGAGAACGGGTACAAGGGGGCCATGTACCCCTGGCAGACGGCCGACACCGGGGAAGAGGAAACCCAGGAGGTCCATTTCAATCCGGAAAGCAAGAAATGGGATCCGGACCTGAGCCGCAGGCAACGGCACGTTTCCATCGCCGTGTTTTTCAATATCTGGCGGTATGCCTCCACAGTCGGCGACACCAAGTTCCTGCACGAACACGGCGCCGAGGTGATGCTGGAGATCGCCCGCTTTTGGGCCAGCGCGGCAAAGCTGGACAGGAAAACCGGCAAGTATCACATCGACGGGGTCATGGGGCCGGACGAGTTTCATGAAAAGCTTCCGGGAGCGAAGAAACCGGGGATAAAGGACAACGCCTACACCAACGTAATGGTGGTCTGGCTCATGGAAAAGAGCCTGGAACTGTTGGAGCGGCTTCCGGCGGCGAACCTGTCGGCCCTGAAGAAGAGGATAGGCTTCAAGGAGCAGGAGACCGAAAAGTGGCGGGACATGACCACCAAAATGAACGTGATCATGGCCAAGGGCGGAATCATAAGCCAGTTCGACGGCTACATGGACCTGAAGGAGCTGGACTGGGACGGTTATCGCAAGCGTTACTACAGCATCCACCGCATGGACCGCATCCTCAAGGCGGAGAACGATTCGCCGGACAATTACAAGGTCGCGAAACAGGCCGACACGCTGATGCTTTTCTATGTGCTGGAACCGGACGAGGTGGCCAGAATATTGCGTCAGCTGGGCCATGAAGTGGGCGATCCGATCAAGCTATTGGCGGACAATTACGCATATTACGAGCAGCGGACCAGCCACGGATCAACCCTGTCCAAGGTGGTGCACGCGGTCATCTCCGGCTACATAAGGAGCGAGGAGGCGGCCTGGGACTGGTTCATGGAGGCCATGCGCAGCGACGTTTTCGACACCCAGGGCGGCACGACCATAGAGGGGGTGCATACCGGGGTCATGGCCGGAACTCTGGAAGTGATCATAAAGGATTTCGCCGGGGTGAATTTTTTTGGGCCGGTGCCGGTGGTGGAACCGGACATGCCGGACCACTGGAACTCCATGTCCTTCAGCCTGTTGTACCGCAGGTTGTGGTATGATTTCACCATAGACCGGAAACGGATCAAGGTCGGCGTGCGCGGAAAGAACGGCTCCACCACGCCCATGATCGTTTGCGGCGCAAAGCTGGAACTGCCGGTGGGCGACGAGATCGTGGTCGACCTTCCGGCCTAGCTGCCGGAAGTAGGAGTCTTTTCCCGCTCCGGCATTATCAGTACCTGCACGCCCGGAGTGTCCGACAGTTTTTCCAGGTTCACGGTATCCACGGCCCAGGCCGGGAGAATGACCGTGCCCTCGAAGCCTTGCTCAATGCGGCCCCAAAGCTCCTGTTCCGTGCAGTGGGAGATGCAGCTGGGGCAAAGGGCGAAGAAGGCGCCCAGGTCTTCCTTGCCGTTGCGGCGCAGGGCGATGATGGGCTGTTCCGAGTCGGAGAGGCTGAGCAGGCTGCGCACGGTGTCCAGAAGCTTGCCCTGGTTGATGGGCTTGGTCAGGGAGGCGTCGCCGCCCATTGGCTCGGTGTCCTGAAGCACGGAGACGATGAGGATTGGAATCCCGGCCAGGGTGGAATCCTCCCGCAACAGGCCTATGGCGGTCTTGCCGTCCATGACCGGCATCATGATGTCCATGGTGATCAGGGCCGGTTTCATTTCCTTTGCCAGGCGCAACGCATCCACTCCGTTGAAGGCCGAGATGACCGCATATCCTTCCCCTTCCAGAAATTGTGAAAGATAGGAATTCACCGAAGGGTCGTCGTCCACGACCATTATCAGCGGCTTGTCGTCTTCCAGGTCCAGATCGTCCAGATGAGCGTCGGTAAGGAGTTTGGAACTGTCGTCCGGCTTTTGCGCGTCGCTCATCCAGACCGGCAGCTCGAAAATGAACGTGCTGCCTTTGCCGGGCTCCGACTCGACCCAGATTCGACCGTTGTAGTGCTCGATGATTTGTTTGCAGATGGCTAGGCCGAGGCCTGTCCCTTGCGGCTTTTGCGCGATGGTGTCCTTGCCGCTGACCTGATGGAACTTGTCGAAGATGCTGGCATGGTCCTTTTCGGGAATGCCTATGCCCGGATCGGAAACGCTGAAGCCGACATAATCGTCGGAGGCCTTGTAAGCCCTTAGGGTGATGACCCCCCTTTCTGTGAACTTGGCGGCATTGTTCAGGATATTGATGAAGACCTGGAGCAGGCGGTCCTTGTCCAGGGTCAGGGGCGGCAGGCCTTCTGCCACCTCCACCATGAGCTTCATGTCCGGATTTTGGGCGTACTGGCCGCTTACGGCCAGTTGGGCGTGGTTGATGATCTCGGCTATCTGAATCTCCTCGTCATTCCAGTCCGTGCGGCCGGATTCGATCTTGTTCAGGTCCAGAACGTCGTTGATGAGCCGTGTGAGCCGTTCTCCCTCGTGCCTGATTATGTCGAGATTTTCGCTGATTCTCAGGCTTTTTTTCATCAGCTTGGGGTCGCTCTCCGACAGGGTATGGAAGGACTTCTTGAAGTCCCGGTTGATAAGTTTGGCAAAGCCCAGAATGGAGGTCAGGGGAGTTCTCAGCTCGTGGGAGACCGACGACAGAAATCCGGACTTCATCTTGTCCAGCTCCTGGAGCCTGATGTTGGCCTGTTCCAGGGTCACGGCTTTTCTTTTCAAGGCCCTGGTGCGCACATCGACCATCTTTTCCAGGCTCTTGTTCAGCTCCTGCAATTCCTCCTGCCTGCGCGCCTCTTTTCGGCGCAAGCCCCTGAGGCGTCCGACCATGGCGTTGAAGCGGCGGCACAGAAAGCCCATTTCGCCGGGAGCGTCGATGCTTGCGGAAACGGAAAGATCCCCCTGGCTAACAGCCTGGCAGACATCGGTAAGCTCCTTGATGGGTTTGAGCAGGTTGCGCAGAAGAAGGGCCAAGGCACCGCCCAGGAGCAGGATGGAGCCCAGCGAAGGCAGGAATATGCTCATGATGAAAGTGGGCAGGGTGTTCTCCATCTCGCGGACATAGGACGAAGCGCAGACATACCAGCCCGTGACGGGTTCCCGTGTGCACCAGGCTATCTTATCGTGTTCGGGGTTGTCCCGGTCGTCGGGCTTTTCCCATTGGTAGCGGAGCTTGTTTTTTCCCCAGGGAAGTTCGGCCACTTTCTGCAGCTTGCGGCAAATGGATTCCCCGCTTCCGGGAATGTGCAGTTCCTCGAAATTTTTGCCTGTCATGGTGGGATGGCCCAACGTTTCGCAATCCTCGTCGAAAAAGAAAATGTAGCCGGTCTTGGCGATGGTTATTTCCCTGATTCGGGCCCTGAGCTCATTCAGGTTGTCAAGCCTGGCCTGGACAAGGTTGTCGTCGGCGTCGCTCAGGAACATGCCCGCCCCGATGGTAAGGTTCCAGGGTCCGTAATATGTGGCCGCCGCCAGCCTGTGTTCTCTGAGGAATTTCTTTTTGTTTCTCCAGGGGTACATGGTGAAGACGGTCTGACCCGAGCCTGCCTCCCTGACATCTTCGGCCAGTTGCCTGAAAGTGTAGTTGCCGGCGTTGTCCTGAAAATTCCTGAGAGATGATCCCCGCAGATAGTCGTTGGAATGAACGAGAATCATGAAGTCCCGGTCAAAAACGTAGAAGGGCAGCCCGTTGTTGGCGGCTATCCAGTTCAATTGCCTGAAGGCCTCGTTTTTCGCCGCTGCGGGGGCCAGTTCCCCGGCGCGAATCCGGGCTTCGTAGGACTCCATTATTTCCAGGGCGTACTTGTTGAGGTCCTTGAGATGTGTTTTCCTGTTGGCAAGATACAGGGAGCGCATGTTCTCATCGGCTATCCTGGAGCGTCCGATGAGGTCGGCGGCGCTTCTGAGCAGTGTGTAGCCGGTTTCCTCCTGGATTTCGTAAACCATTTTTTTCCCGATCCAGGTGGAGGCGAGCATGGCGCCCGAGGCGGTGAGGAAGGCCAGTACGGCGGTGGCCAGAAAGAAACGCCAGAAAGTCGTTGCCGGCAGCAGGGCTGTCCATCCGGTTTTGAATCTGTTTCTGCTTGGCATTGTCAGCGCCTCAACTCTTCCAGCTTGGGCGGCAGGCCAGCCTCGACCCGTCTTTTCTTCCACTCTGATTCGGGCAGGACCGTCTTGTCGCCCGGCATGGAATGGATGACGTCGAAATGGTCGAGCCTCAGCTTGTCGGCCAGGACTTTGTTGGGATTGTTTCCGATTACCATGTAAACTGTCTGGATTGATTGATGGTCCAGCGGACGCCAGGTTTGCAAGCCCTTGAGCAATGTGTAGCTGTGTCCCTCAAGGGCTTTGATGATGTCCGATGTTTCGAGGCTTCCCGACCGTTCCACCGCCGACTTGTATTCATGCACTATGGTGTAGGCGCTGGCCGCCGAGGTGCCGGGGTAGCGGTTGTAGCGTCTGACGAATTCATCGACAAAGGCTTTGCCGCGTTCATAGCCGAACAGATAGGGTATTTTCCAGGTCCAGGGCAGGGTGCCGACCACCCTCTCCATGGCTTCGGCCCCGGCGCGTTCGGCCATGCCCAGAGTGAGGTTGGGAACCACGATCTGGGTATGGTTTTTCAGTCCCATTGCGTGGGCCTGTTTCAGGGCATAGGACATGTCCTTGCCGAACAGGGACAGAACCAGAACGTCCGGCTGGAACAGGGCTGCCTGGTCAAGGGCCTCGCTCATGTCCGACGAGCCAAAGGGTACGAGAATCGATGGGTGTTTTGTCCGGTCCTTGGTGCCGGTAACCTCGCGCAGGCTCTCTTCGGTTGTCCAGCCCCAGGTGTAGTCCGATGTGATGTAATAGTACTTTTTGCCCTTGAATCGTTCGTTCAGCCAATCGGACATGACAATGGCCGACATTCCGGAGTCGTTGCATTCCCTGAACAGGATGCGGTGCGCGCCTTTGATCGTTGTTTCAGTGGAATAGGTAAGGGTTCCGAAAAACAGGGTGTCGTAATGCTGGCAGACATCGGCTGCGGCAATGGCCACGGCGCTGGACGCTCCACCGAAGATCATGGAGCAGCCTTCGCGGACGAGCTCCTCCACGTTTATCCTGGTCTGGATAACGCTTGAAGCTGAATCCACAGCCAGGAGCTTGACGCGGTAGCCCAGAATGCCGCCTTGGGAGTTTATCTCGTCCACAGCCAGGCGCGCCGCGCGAATCTGATCCAGCCCCTCTACGGAATATGGCCCGGTCAGGGGGTAGTTCATGCCCAGCATGAGGGCCATCTTTCCGTCCTGGGCAACGGCTGTCCGGGCAAAAAGAACCGTTGCCAGAAAAAAAGCCAGCAAAATCAACTTTTGCAAGGCATTGTGGTGTGTTGGTGTATACACGTCAAAACCCTTGTGCCGAACCCGGTGGGGTCGCGGCGACTTTCTTTGCCAATTACTTCTGAATTTACCTTTAGCATATCTCATTGAAAATTAAAATTGTTTAATCCTTGTCAACCCACTGCCAGTATGACAAGAAAGAAATGAGCTTAGTAAGGAGAAATATATGCCCCGGACAGTATTGATAGTGGATGACGAAGTCCATATTCGGATGCTTTTGGAACAGGCCCTTGAGGATCTCGAGGACGACTACGGGATCGAGATTCTGACCGCCGCCGATGGCGAGGAGGGGCTTGGCGTCATACGGCGGGAAAAGCCCGAGTTGGTTTTTCTGGACATAATGATGCCCAGGATGAACGGCTTTGAAGTTTGCGGAGTCATCAAGGAAGACGTGGAACTCAAAAAGATTGAAGTCATACTGCTGACCGCCAAGGGGCAGGAGGTCGACCGCAAGCAGGGGCTCGATCTGGGCGCTTCAAAATACATGACCAAACCTTTTGACCCGGACGAAGTCTTGAAAGTCGCCAAGGAAACGCTTGGATTGAAATAGAGCGATGGAAACGCTGTGCTTGAATTGGCTTGCCCATGAATTCACTTAAGAGACATCTGAAGGTAAAACTGCTCAACGGAGTTTTGGAAAAGGCCGTCCCCTTGGCCGGTCCCGGAGCTGCCGTTGCCGTGTATATCAAGGGCAGACTCGCCGCCTCGGCGGGTTCCCTGCCCAAAACCTTTGATCCCGATCCTTCCTGCAAGATTTCCAGAAACCTGAACCTCAATGGAGGCGAGCAGGGCGAAGTCGTTCTGTTCATCCCTGATTTGGGGTCGGCCTCGCCGGAGCGGGCCGAATGGCTGAATCAGCTGATAGATTTCACGACGTTTTCCCTGCAGGGATTCATAGATGCCGAGGCGGCCCGCAGGGCCATCGCTTCGGAAACCCTTGACAAATACAGGGAGCTTTCCATCCTGCACCGGGCCGTGTTCGAGATGAACAACACCCTGCGCCTCAAGGACACGGTCAACGCCCTGGTCGGCGAATGCCAGAGCGAAGCCATCCCCGAAGGGGCAGGGGCCGTGTTCCTCTTTGACGAGGGGCAGCAGACCATTACCCAGGAAATCAGCTTCGGGATCAGGGCCGCGGGCCTCTCGGCCGTCAGCCGCAGCAGGCTGTTCAAGGAGGTGGTCGCGTCCGGAAAAGGTGAAATAGTTAACGATCTTGTGAATGATTCAAGGTGGATGGGCGAGGTGTCCGGGGTCAGCGCAATGCTCATCATGCCCATCCAGTCGCCCAACAATTGCGTGGGCGCGCTGGTGGTGGCCACGCCCAACGGGTTTTACCACGCCTCCCATCTTCAACATTTTTCCATCCTCGCCTCCGTGGCCGGCATAGCCATCAGCAACGCCCTGAATTTCGAGGGTATTCATGTTTTGATGGAAGCCCTGCTTCAGGCCCTCACCGAGGCCATCGATTCCAGGGATCCCTACACGGCCGGCCATTCGGAGAGGGTCGCCAGGTTGGTGGTGGCCTTTGCCAACCGTCTGCACGAAGACCAGGGGGACTATTCGGAGGTCAGTTTCACGGCGGACCAGATCAGCGAAATCTACTATGCCGGAATCCTTCACGACATTGGAAAGATAGGCATCAAGGAAGAGGTCCTGACAAAGGCCTCCAGGCTGCCCTTGAAGCTCATCGAGATAATCGGAGCCCGAATGGAAATATTCGGACTGTTGAACGACTGCTCCTGGAACAGGGATTTTGAGCGGCTCAAGGAAATCAACACCTCGGTTTCGCCCAGCAAGAGCGACCTGGAGTTCATATCCGATCTGAGCCGCAGGGTCTGCATGGTCAGGGACAGGGGAATACCGCTGCTGACCGCCAAGGAAAAGGAGAGCCTGCTCCTCGGCTACGGCAACCTGACAAAGGAAGAGCGCAAGGAGATCGAACGCCATCCGGCCCAAAGCCATCGGATTTTGCAGCATATACCTTTCCGGGAAGAACTTAAGAACTTGAGAACCATCGTTCGTCAGCACCACGAACGGCTTGACGGTTCCGGGTATCCGGACGGCCTGAAAAACGGGGAAATTCTTCTCCAAAGCCAGTTGCTGGCCATCGCGGACATCTATGACGCCATAACCCAGGAACGGCATTACAAGCCTGCGGCGACGCCGAACGAAGCCTTGGATATTTTGAGAAAAGAGGCTGAATCCGGCAGGCTGGACATGAAGCTGGTCGTGTTTTTTTCAGGGCAGATCAGGGCCATCGAAGAAGAGGCCAACTTCCTGATCCTCACGGACCATGCTGAACGGCGGAAACGGGACAGGAGCATTCACAGTGACGGGGTGCAGTGAAAACGAAACTCGATAAGTCGGGGGGAATATGATCGGACGGGGGCCTTTGGCTTTTGTCTTGACCGCAATCATTCTACTATCGGGTCCGTGGTGCGGGGTTTCCCCTGCGGGCGAGGTCAGGCTGGGCATGTCCGCCGCATTCAGCGGTCCCTCAAGGGGCCTGGGAATAGAGCTTTACCGGGGCGCCGCCGCATATTTCGAACACGTCAACAGCGTGGAGGGCGGCCTGTTCGGCCAGAAGATCGTCATCGAGCCCAAGGACGACGGCTACAATCCCAGCCCGGCCATAATGAACACCATCGAGTTCATCAAGCGCCGGGACATACTTCTGTTGTTCAACTACGTGGGCACGCCTACGGTAACCCGTGTCTTGCCGCTTCTGAAAAAATATTCCGACTCGAACACCTACATGTTTTTTCCCTTCACCGGGGCCCAGCCGCAGCGGGAGAGGCCTTATTGCGAATACGTGTTCAATCTCCGGGCCTCATATCGTCAGGAGCTCAAAGAGCTGGTGGATCGCCTGCATGAAGCGGGCAGAGTCAGGGTGGCCCTTTTCTGTCAGGCCGACGCTTACGGGCGCAGCGGCTGGGAGGGCGCCCACAAGGCCTTGGATAAGTACGGCCTGGACATTCTGGTGGAGGCCACATACCGCAGGGGGGCGAAATTCAACGACAGCATGGTCCAGCAGGTCGCCGGAATCAAGAGCGCCGAGCCGGACGTTGTCATCTCCGTCGGTTCCTACGAGGCTTGCGCCGCATTCATCCGCGACGCCAGGGACATGGGCCTGGACGTGCCCATCTGCAACGTCAGTTTCGTGGGCGGCCAGAACCTTCTAAATCTTCTCAAGACATTGAACAGTCCTGAGAAGTATTGCTGCGGACTGATAAACACCCAGGTGGTGCCGCCATATTCCGACACCAGACTGCCTGCTGTGCGTGAGTATCGATGGCTGATGGACACCCTGGCCCCGCCGCCGCCTGAATTTGCCGAGAAAGGGTACACCCCGTTGCGCTATAGTTTTGCAAGTTTCGAGGGATTTCTCAATGCCAAGGCCCTGGTGGCCCTGATCAGGCAGATGGGGCATGTGCCCCTGCGGGCCGAGATAGCGGCCCTGGCCCATCAGGTCTTGACCCTGGACATCGGCATCGACGAACCTCTGGTCTTCGGGCCGGACAGGAACCAGGGATTGGCCAAGGTCTATTTCACCACCGTGCAGGACGGCAGGAATGTGCCCATAGTCGATTGGGAGGCCTGGGCCAAATGAAAATGTCCCGACTTTTCAAACATACGCTGCTGATGACAGTGGCCCTGTTCGGGATCATCGCCTTTTCCACGTCCCTGCTTTCGGCTTGGCTGCTGCACAAGCACCTGACGGCCGAATACATAAGCAAGGGCAGGGCCATTGCCAGCAGCATAGCCAGCACCAGCGTGGAGATTTTGCTGAACAGGGATATTTCCACTTTTCAGGCCATGATCGACCAGTATCTGGACATCGAGGGCGTGGCCTACGTCTTCATGGTCGACGACGAAGGGGTCATCGCCGCCCACACCTTCGTGCCCAGCGTGCCCCAGAGTCTTCGTCGGTTGAAGACGACTCAAGGGACGGTCACGCGGCGAGTGGACATCACCGGCTTCGGGTCGGTCATCGATATTTCCCAGCCCATCCTGGCCGGGGAGGCGGGGTGGGTGCATGTGGGCATGGACCGCGAACTCATCCAGAACTACATCATGCACGCAACCTTCAAGGGCCAGGGACTTTTGGCCGTCATACTGGCCCTGAGCATCGGCGTGGCCTATGTCATGGTCAACAGGATTTCCAGACCCCTGAACGAACTGATGGAGTATTCCTCGAAACTGGCGGCCAGGGATTTTTCGGCCAAGGTGGAGATTCGATCCAGGGACGAGATCGGCATGCTGGCCGGGACCATGCAGACCATGGCCCATGACTTGAGCGTTCTGATCGACGGTCTGGAAGAATCCGTGGACAGGGCCACCACTGAGCACATGGACACCCTGGCCCATTTTCGAACCATCATAGACAACCTGGCCGACGGACTGCTGGTCACGGACAACAACGGGCGGATAACCCATTACAACCCAGCCCTGCTGGAAATGTACGGCTACGGTTCCAATGCTCCGGACCTGTCCGGCAGAGACATTTCCTTTCTTTCTCCCCGCGGGCTTGAGGAATTGGCCGAGGGCGTGGTCGGCGGCGACGCCGGGGCGCAGGTCGCCGAGGTCCTGTTGAGTTCTGGCCGGACAGGCAAGGCCGTTGCCACGGCCATCCACAAGCATCACGGAGGCAAGGGCGAAGGGCTTGGCGTGGTTTTTCTCATCCGGGACATCACCTCGGAAAAGGAGGTGGACCGCATGAAGACCGAGTTCATCTCAATGGTTTCCCACGAGTTGCGTACGCCCCTGACCTCGATCATGGGCTTTGCCAAGATCGTGCGCAAGAAACTGGAAAAGGTCATCAAACCCCATTTGAACATGGGAGCCCCAAAGGTCCGCCGCTCTTCGGAACAGATTATGGGCAACATGGACATAATCATTTCCGAGAGCCTCAGGTTGACCGAGCTGGTCAACGACACCCTGGACATTTCCAAGATGGACGACGGCAAGGTCGAATGGAAGATGGTGGAAAACGACCTGCGCGGCATATTCGAGCAGTCCCTGGCCAGCAGCGTGACCCTTTTCACGGAAAAGAGACTGGAATGGTCCATGTACGTGCCCGACGACCTGCCCAAGGTCGTGGTGGACTGGGACCGCATGATTCAGGTCATGGTCAACCTCATTTCCAACGCCGTGAAGTTCACGGACAAGGGCGGCATCAAGCTTCTGGCGGAAAGGAGAAACAGCGAGGTGCTGGTCTCGGTACGGGACACCGGATGCGGCATTCCCAGGGAGGAGCACAAGCGGATTTTCGAACGGTTCAAGCAGGTGGGGGACACCCTCACGGACAAGCCCAAGGGAACGGGCCTGGGTCTGCCCATCTGCAAGCATATCGTTGAAATGCACGGCGGCTCCATCTGGGTGGAATCCATGCCGGGCAAGGGCAGCTCCTTCTTTTTCTCCCTGCCTTTGAGGCCAAGGGAAAAGCCCGCCGACCATTAGGCCGGGGGCTTTTGTTTCCGGTTTGATTCGGCTTGACCGAAAAAACAATCTATTTATTGTTCATTTGCTTCTCTATCCTGGCCCAGGAATCGCGCAGGGTGGCGGTGCGGTTGAAGACCGGACTGCCGGGCCTGGAGTCCTTGGAATCCGCACAGAAGTAGCCCATCCGTTCGAACTGGAAGCGTTGTCCCGGTTCGGCGTTGGTCAGGCTGGGTTCCACCAGGGCGTCGGTCAGGGTGACCAGGGATTCGGGATAAAGGTGGTCCTTGAAGTCCGTGCCGTCCTTGGTCGAGGCCGGGTTCTCCTTTTGAAAGAGCTTCTCGTAGAGCCGCACTTCGGCCTTTAACGCGTGCTTGGCCGAGACCCAGTGCAGCGTTCCCTTGACCTTGCGTCCGTCCTTTGACCAGCCGCCCTTGGTCTCCGGGTCGTAGGTGCAGCGCACTTCCACCACCGTGCCGTTTTCGTCCTTAACCACGTCCGTGCAGGTGACGTAGTACGCATAGCGCAGACGCACCTCCCTGCCCGGGGCAAGGCGGAAGAATTTTTTTGGCGGGTCTTCGCGGAAGTCCTCCTGTTCGATGTACAGGATTTTGGAAAAGGGCACCTTGCGCGAACCCATTTCCTCCTTTTCAGGGTGGTAGGGGAAGTCGAAATCCTCTTCCCGATCTTCCGGATAGTTCTCGATGACCACCTTGAGGGGGTTGAGCACGCCCATGACCCTCGGAGCGCTTTCGTTCAGGTCCTCGCGCACGCAGAATTCCAGCAGGGCATGGTCCACCGTGCTGTCGGCCTTGGCCACGCCGATCTTTTCGCAGAAATTGCGGATGGAGGCCGGAGTGTATCCGCGCCTGCGCAGGCCGGAGATGGTCGGCATGCGTGGATCGTCCCAGCCCGAGACGAGCTTGTCCTCAACCAGCTGGATGAGTTTGCGCTTGGATAGGACCGTGTAGGTTATGTTCAGCCGGGCGAATTCGTACTGGTGGGGGCGGGGGCTTATGCCCAGGGTGTCCAGGACCCAGTCGTAAAGCTCCCGGTTGTTCTCGAATTCCAGGGTGCAGATCGAATGGGTCACACCCTCGATGGCGTCGGACAGGCAGTGGGCGAAGTCGTACATGGGGTAGATGCACCACGCATCGCCGGTGCGGTGGTGGACGGCGTGCTTGATGCGGAACAGGGCCGGATCGCGCATGATCACGTTGGCCGAGGCCATGTCTATCTTGGCCCTTAGGACGTGGTCTCCGTCCCTGTATTTTCCGGCGCGCATGTCCGCGAAAAGCTCCAGGTTCTCTTCAACCGAGCGGTCGCGGTAGGGGCTGTTTTTGCCCGGCTCGGTCAATGTGCCCCGATGTTCGCGGATTTCCTCGGCGCTCAGGCTGTCCACATAGGCCTTGCCGTCTATTATGAGCTGAACCGCGTATTCGTATAGTCTCTCGAAGTAGTTTGAGGCGTAGTAGAGGCGGTCCTCCCAGTCGAAGCCCAGCCATTTCACGTCTTCCATGATGGAATCGACGTATTCCACTTCTTCCTTGCTGGGGTTGGTGTCGTCGAAGCGCAGGTTGCAGGCCCCGCCGAACTCGGCGGCCAGACCGAAATTGAGGCAGATGGACTTGGCGTGGCCGATATGCAGGTAGCCGTTGGGTTCCGGTGGGAAACGGGTCATGACCTTGCCGTCGTATTTCCCCTCCTCCATGTGCCTGTCTATGATGGTGCGGATGAAGTCTCTGCCTTTGGCCGGGGCCTCGTTGTCCGTGGGGCCTTTTCCGGCCGGAATGTTGCTGGCGCTCATATGCTGGGTTCCTTGATTTTCGTTGCTTATGGTCTGCCCGAAGCGGATTGCTTTATGGGGCGATGTTTCCGTGCCTGCGAAACTACGAGAATTACACGGTATGGTCAATCCGTCAGCCCGGAACAGCAATTGTGTCCGGACCGAAATCCGTTTGAAGTGTAATAATTCCTCGTCAAGTTCCGATAATGTAGTATTATGGTCTGGACGCCTATTCGACGTATGTCCTTGACGGATGTATCAGATGGGGTCTATAGAGTTTAAAGATATAAAAATTATATGGTTAAGGTGGCTTGTTCCGATGCCTGAGAAAATTTTGCTCATAGAGGACGACCAGGCTTTCCAGCTGATGCTTTGCGAGGCCCTCGGCCAATACGGCTACGAGGTGACTCCGGTCCCCACTGCCGAGGACGGCATTTCCCTGCTGGAAAACAAGCCTTTCGATCTGGTCCTGTCCGACGTGATGCTGCCCGGTATTTCCGGAATCGAAGCCCTGCCCAAGCTGCTCAAGGCCTGCCCCGGAGTGGAGGTCATTGTCATGACCGCCTTTGCGACCAAGAAGGTGGGGCTCGAGGCCATTGGCCTGGGTGCCTACGACTATTTCACCAAGCCGTTCAGCCTGGCGGAGATGGAGGTTGTCATCCGCCGCGCCCTGGACAAGCGCAGGCTCCAAAAGGAAGTCGGAGAACTTCGCCGGTCCCTGAAGAGCATCGGCCCGTCCAGAAGGATTCTCGGCCAGAGCCGGGCCATGCAGGAAGTGGTGGCCCTGGTGGAGAAGATCGCCCCTCTGGACACCACGGTCCTGGTCACGGGAGAATCGGGCACGGGCAAGGAACTGGTCTCGGACGTGCTGCACGAACTCAGCGCGCGCAGCGCAGCGCCTTTCGTCAAAATCAATTGCGCGGCCATCCCGGACAACCTCATCGAAAGCGAACTCTTCGGCCACGAAAAAGGGGCCTTTACCGGAGCCCTGAAGTCCAGGCCCGGAAAGTTCGAGCTGGCCGGAAACGGAACGGTCATGCTGGACGAGATCGGCGAGATGCCCATGTCGCTGCAGCCCAAGCTGCTCAGGGTCATCGAACAGAAACAGGTGGAGCGGGTCGGCGGGAACAAGGTCATTGACGTGGACGTGCGCATAATAGCGGCCACCAACAGGGACTTGCGCTCCTGCGTTGCGGACAAGACCTTTCGCGAAGACCTGTTCTACAGGCTGAACGTGGCCGGGGTTCATATACCGCCCCTTCGCGAGCGGCTGGAGGACGTGCCTTTCCTTGCCGAGCATTTCCTGGACAAGGTCAACGCCAGGCTGGGAACCGAGTTTTCCGGGTTTACGGGCGAGGCCCTGGAAAAGCTTATGGATTTTCATTGGCCCGGCAATGTCCGGGAACTGGCCAACGTGGTGGAGAGGGCCGCTATCCTGGGTCGGGGCCGGATACTGGACGGAGAAGCCGTGGCCCCGGCCATGCGTCGGGACATGCATTTGGCCCAACCCTCGGCCAGGGGGCAGGCCATGTCCCTTGGCGCGACCCTGCGCGAGATGGAGAAAAGGCTCATCGTCAATGCCTTGGTCAAGGCTGAAGGCAGGCAGACCGAGGCCGCTTCCGCATTGGGCATTTCGCCCAGAAATCTCTGGAACAAATTGAAAAAGCACGCCCTGGACGCAAAGGAATACGTCCAGGGCGATTCTTGATTTCAGTCCGCCTTCGTTAGACAGGGTTCGGTCACTGATCCTGTTCGGCCTGGCCGCACAGGTGCCAGGGCTCGTTCACCTTCATGTCCGAGCCGTTCAGAACCAGGGGGTCTGGCATGACTGCGCCCACCAGCGGGGTTATGGGGTCGTAGGTGTAGAGGACCTTGACCTCCACCGTGTCGCAGGGCTGGCCCGGATCGTCGGGGCGTCCTTCGCCCGAGACGTTCATCCCCGGCCAACTGCGCACGTATACCTCGCTGTCGCCGTTGTTGGGCAGGATGGTCAGCAGTTCGCTTGTTGCGCCGACTATTTCGGTCAGGCGGTTTCCGTCCATCTCTCCCTGTCCCGTGGTCGCGTAGCGCGCCCCCTGCTGGGCCGCCTTCTGGACGGTCAGCCAGGAGCGGTACAGGTTGCCCGTCTCGATAAGTCCCATGATCAGGACCAGCGCGGCCGGCAGGAGCACCGCGAACTCGACGAGCATGGACCCGAGGTTTCTCGATTCCGGCCGCCTGCGGCTCTTTGTAAGGGAGGTTTTGCTAAACATTGTCCATTCCCCCTAGTTGAGAAGTCTCCAACCGAGTTGCTTCCCGATTTGCTTGAATATTTCGTCGATGTCGTAGACCGAGGGCGCGTCGAAGAAGTGGTCGTCAGTGTTGGGCGAAGAGGACGCTATGGTCCGCATCAGTTCGTAGTCCACGCCGTCCGAGGTTCCGTAGCGGATGGTGAATATCTCGATTCCCGCAGCCTTGGCCTCATCGGCCTCGTCCAGCAGGGCCTGGTTCAGCCTGCCGCCGTCCTCGCAATGGTGGTCGGTCAGCCCGGAACCGTAAAAGGCGTTGGTCCAGTAATTGTTTGGCGTGTAGTATGAGCGGTAGACCCCATAGCAGGAGCCGTCCTCGGTATCCCCGTCCGTGAGCAGGATCATGATCTTTCTGAAATCCTCGGAGTCCTCGCCCTGGGTGTAGGGCTCTTCGGGGGTCAGCACGTGCCTGCCCCATTTGACGCCCTCGGAGATGACCGTTCCGGACGCGTTGCCCGTGGCGGTCTGGCTGTCGATTGCCGAAAGTATTTCGGCCTTGTTGGAGGACAGGGCCTGAATCTGGGGTATGCTGGAACAGGTGTCCGAGCTGACCCGCAGATAGCTGTCGGGCGGGTATCTGTATTGGGGCTTCTTGTATTCGTCCAGCAACCCCTCGTTCAGCGTTCCGTCCATGTTGCGGCAGCCTTCGGGAAAGTCGTCAACGTTGGCGCCCACATGCACCTTGCCGCGGAAGGGCACGAGTCCGACCTTGGTGGCCGGAGCGCCGCCGTCGGGCAGCACCAGGTTCACCAGGTTGGTCGCGGCCTGCTTGGTCATGCTTATGGGCGTGCCGCTCATGCTGCCGGTGTTGTCGATTACCAGAACGATCTCAAGATTGTTGAATCCGGCGCAGGCCGATGTCCTGACCACGCTGGAGTGTATGCCGACCGACTTCATGAGCAATGTGTCCACTTCAGCCTTGCCCTGGACGCATACGCTACGGACTTCGGTTCCGGGAGCCACTTCCTCGACAACGGCCTCGGAATAGTTCTTGGCCACCATGTCCTGGACGGCCGCCTGGACATATCCCAGGTTCACATCCGGGTCGTAGGGCAGCTGCATGCTGCCGGCCAGGGCGCCGGCGTCCACCGCCACCTGAAGCCTTGAATGGGCAAGGTAGAGGCGTCCGCCGTCAAGGGCCAGACCGATCACCCCCGCCAAGACGGGGATCATCAAGGCCACCATGACGGCCACGGAACCCCTGCGGGAGTCCCTGCCGTCACGGCAGGGGCATTGTCGTGCTCGCCCTGAAAACAAAAGGGTCCGAACCAAACCTTTCCACGAAAGACCCATCGAGGAAGAACGGCTGGTATTCATAGTCCACCTGTACTGTTACGGTTTGCTGTCCTTCGTCTATGTCCACGGAAGTGGTCATGGCCGTTTCCGGCAGTTTCGAGGTCAGCGTTTCTATAAGGTAGTTCACGTTGGAGGCGTTTCCTTGCCGGACAACAAGCCTGGCGCCTTCACGGCTGGCTTCCACCAGCGTGTATTGCGTCTTGAGGGCCCAGGCTCCTTCCACGAGAACCAGAAGCATCAGCGCCAAGGCCGGAAGAATCAGCGCAAATTCTATGGCGGCGATTCCGTCCTGTGACCTGTCTCTCATGGTTTCCTCCTGAATAAATATTGCGGACGCCTGAAGTCCGCCCCGACATGGGCGTCATTGGCATCCAACCTTTAAAAAGCAAGGGCCATGCTAAAAGATGCTTTTGTCGCCAGTTTTTATGAATCTTTTCCACTGGCGTTGGTTAATAAGCTGAAACAAAAAGATATTTTTCATCAATAATATATGGCCGGGAAAGAGGGGAAATGCGCTTCGGTCAGGGGGCGGCCAATAAACTCCACAGATTGTGGAACAGACCGTGTTTTGGGTCTTTTACCTACTCCATTATTTGTGACCAATAAAATCAGTATGTTAAAGTTAGGGAAAACCCCCAGGCTCCATTAATCGTGGATTCGGCTTCAAGTGGTTTCGGAGCGCGGCAGGGCGTCATGAAGAAAAGTGCAATTTTTATTGGGCCAATAACATTCTGAAAATAAAGACTTTACATTTGAGCAAGGAAAGGGCCTGACCCGGTGGAATCCCTTCTTCCCGGGCCTTGGCATGGGCGTTGCTCAATAGGAGTTACATCATTTGGCAAGAATCGTGGAATCAATCCAAAGGAGGAATCCGCATGTTTTCAAGAATTATTGGTTTTTTCAAGGAAGAGGAAGGCGTCAGCGCCCTTGAATATGGTCTGATCGCCGCTTTGATCGCCGGTGTGATCATCGGAGCCGTCACCCTGCTGGGTACCAACGTACAGGGAACCTTCAACACGATCGCCGGTTCCATGGGCGGCGGTGGCTAGATCGCTTAGGACAGACAAGCTGTAAACTTGATTTTCAGGGGCGGATTCAATGGTGGAAAAGCCGTTGAATCCGCCCTTGGGGTTTCAGGTGCGGCGAAAGTGAATTCGACAAGCATGGAAAAAAGGGAATGAACGGGATGAATACGGCAATGATGTTGGTCCTTGGCGGGATACTCGCCGCAGCTGTGGTCACCGACCTCCGCTCCCAGAGGATACCCAACGTCCTGACATACTCAGCCTGGCTGCTGTTTACGGGCTGGCATCTGCTGCAGGGGGGCCTTGACGGGCTGCTCTTCAGTCTTGCCGGTCTGGGAACCGGGCTGGGGCTCATGCTCATTCCTTACATCATGGGAGTCATGGGAGCTGGTGACGTCAAGCTGATGGCCGCTGTGGGGGCGGCTCTTGGCGCAGGCGCAGGCCTTTGGGCCTTTTTGTTCACCAGCCTGCTCGGCGGTCTTTATGCCCTGGTTGTCCTGGCCGGGGATTCGGCGGCACTCCGAGCGGTAACACAAAATTTCATGAGAGCCTGCAAGGTTCTGACCGTAACCGGGCGGTTCAGCTACGAATCCGGAAACAACGGGCAGGGATTGCCCAAGCTCTGCTACGCAGTGGCCATTGCCGCAGGCACCGTGGCAAGCGTGATTTGGCGGACGGCCGGAATCTGATCCGGGCCCTTCGCCTTGAAACCGTATTTTTCAGCCGGACCCTTCGCCTTCAGGCCTTGGGAATCCTCCGGCGAAAGACAAAGGGGGGATCATGGCCAGACCGAAGATGATGATCCAGATGGGCATGGCCATAGGCCTTGCGCTCATAGCTGGATTTCTCGTTTACAAGTGGATGGTCGGGGCGAGCCGGGCCAACCAGGCCCAGGCAGCGCCAAAGATTGAATCCTACGCCGTGGTCGCGACGCGGGACATCAGGCGAGGGGTCAAGCTGAACGCCGAGCACCTCAAGAAGGTGCCCTATTTCAAGGAAAGCTTGCCCAAGGATTCATTCACGGAGATTTCACAGGTGGAAGGCCGGGTTCTTTTTTTGCCGGTCAGGGAGAACGAACCCCTGACTCAGTCCCGGCTGGCTTCGGAAGGCGTGGACAACGCGGGAATCGGCGTGATGATCACTCCTGGCAAGCGCGCATTGGCCGTAAAGGGCAACATGGTTCTGGGACTGTCCGGGTTCATCAAGCCCGGCAATCATGTGGACGTTCTGGTGACCATTGAACACGAAGACATCAGCTCCAACATGGTGACCAAGACCGTGCTGGAGAACATCCTGGTTCTGGCCACGGGAACCGAGCTTGAGGACCAGGGCTCCGGCGAAGATCCGGCCTCGGTGGACACCTACACAGTGGAACTCACCCCTGAAGAGGCGGAAAAGCTGGCCCTGGCCGCCACCAAGGGCACGCTGCATTTCGCCCTGCGCAACCCGACCGACTCGACGCCCATCATCACCAAGGGCGCAAGCGTCCTGGACACTCTCTCATCCCTCAAGGCGGAGGTCCCTCCGGTTGAGAAGGTCAAGGCCGCGCCCAAGCGGCCCGTGCGCATGGTTGAAATCATTAAGGGCAGCAGCCTGGAAAAGGTCGAGTTCTAGGGCCGGTAATTGATACCGGAAAGAGGTGTTGATCATGAATATACTCAAGTTCATCAAGAATAACGCCAGTCCGCTTGCGACGGCTGTGCTGGCCATGTTGCTGGCCGCGCTGCTGATTCCCATGAGGGCCGAAGCCCAGCGGCTGGCCGGGGTGGAGCGTCCTGAAAGCATCCAACTGGTCATGAGCAAGTCGCTGGTGCTCAGCAGCGGAACGGAGATCAAGCGTATTTCAGTGGCCGACCCGGAAGTGGCGGACATCGTCCTGCTTTCCCCCCGCCAGATATATTTGACCGGCAGGGCGGCGGGCACCACCAATCTGACTCTCTGGGACAATGCGGACCGCGTGCTCAAGATATACGACCTGTCGGTGTCCCCGGACTATTCGCGCCTCAAGGTGCTCATCCACCAGGTCCTGCCCGACGAGGCGGACATCAAGGTCATCCCGGCCCACGATTCCGTGACCCTGGCCGGGACCGTTTCCAGCCCGGAAAACCTCGGCAGGGCCCTGGCCATAGCCGAGACCTTCGCGCCGGAAAAGGTCGTGAACCTGATGCAGGTGGGCGGCGTCCAGCAGGTCATGCTGGAGGTCAAGGTGGCCGAGATGTCCAGGACCGTGCTCAAGCAGTTGGGTTTCAACCTGACCTATCTGATGAAGGACGGGACATTCCTCTACACCTTCATGAACAACCTGGTGGAGCTGAACAACCTTACCGGCCCCTTGCCCCTGACCCCCCTGGCAAACATGGGCAACCTCGAGATTTCCCAGAGCGTGAACGGGATGTTCAGGGCCATTGACGGCGAGAACGTGCTGACCGGATTTTTGGACGCCTTGAAGCAGGACGGGCTGGTCAAGATACTGGCCGAGCCGAACCTCATCTGCCTGAGCGGTCAGGAGGCTGATTTTCTGGCCGGTGGTGAGATTCCCGTGCCCATTCCCCAGGGACTGGGTACCGTGGCCATCGAATACAAGAAGTACGGCGTATCGCTCAAGTTCAAGCCCACTGTTCTCGGCGACGGGTTGATCAACGTAGATGTCGCGCCGGAAGTCTCGGAACTGGACAGCAGCAACGCGGTGAACATTGAAGGCTTCATCATCCCGGCCCTGACCACCAGGAAGGCCTCCACCACCGTGGAGCTCAGGGACGGCCAGAGCTTCGCCATCGCGGGACTGCTCAAGGACTCGGTGCGCGAGACCATAGACAAGTACCCGGTGCTGGGCGAACTGCCGATCCTGGGGATGCTGTTCAGAAGCACGGCCTTCAACAAGAGCGAGACCGAGCTGATCATCATTGTCACGCCACGTCTGGCCAAGCCCTTGGACATGGCCAAGCAGACCCTGCCCACGGACAACTACGTGGAGCCAAACGACGCCGAGCTGTATCTGCTGGGATTGCTCGAGGGCGGAGTGCTGGGCGGCGGAGGCGACAAGACTGCGGCCAAGCAGGCGCCGCCGACCAAGGACCCCGAAGCCGGCTTTGATGGCCGTTTCGGGCATACGCTTCCGGCCCAATAGAACACGAGGAGCAAAGAGCATGAAGACGATGAAGAATATTACGGCACTGGCGGCGGCTCTGATTCTGGTCCTCGGACTTTTCGGCTGCCTGGAACCCAAGGACAAGCGGCCTTTCGGCTATTCCGTGAAGCAGGCCATCGCGGCCCAGACCCTGAATCCGGAGGCGGGCGGCGTGGAACCGGTCACAGGCCTTGATGGCAATGCCGGAGCCGCAGTGCTGGGCGGCTACCAGTCGAGCTTCGTTGGCGAGGGCGGCGGCAAGGAAAAGGGAGCTTTGACCCAGGCCCTGGAACAGGCCCTGAACAAGAGCGGAGATCAGTAATGAGCGGAAATGATTTCAAGACGGCCCTGATGGTCAACAGCAAGGCCCTGGAAGAAAAGATTCGCGCCAGCCTTTCCAGATTTTCAGGCGTTTCCATTGTCGACGGTCCGGTGTCCGGCAGCACCATGACCTTGATCTGCGAATTGGGAGCTGACCCGACGGGCGATCTGGCCCAGATAGAGAACCTTCTCAACCGCGGCGTGGTGGGCGAGGTGCTGCTGCTTTCGGAAGACAAGGACCCTGATTTGTTGCTGCAGGCCATGCGCCTGGGCATTCGCGAGTTCCTGGCTTCGCCGCCCGACGACGAGGATTTGGACAGGGTTCTGGACCGTCTGGTGCGCCGGGCCGGGAACCAGACTTCCAAGATCGCGCCCAAGGGACGGATAATCGATGTCTTCGGCTGCAAGGGCGGGGTCGGCAGCACCACCGTGGCCGTGAACCTGGCCGCTGAACTGAACACCATACTTTCGGCCAAGGGCCGCTCTGTGGCCATACTGGACATGAACATACCCTACGGCGAGGTGCCTTTTTTCCTGGATATCGACCCCGAGTACAATTGGGGCGAGGCGGCCAGGAACCTGGAAAGGCTGGACGAAACCTACCTGATGAGCATCATGACCCGCCATTCCTCCGGCCTTTACGTGCTCCCCGCGCCGTCCAGCTTCGATGTCAGCCGCGACATGACCGCCGACGATCTGGGGCAGATACTGCTGCGCCTGAGCGCGGCCTTTGATCTGGTGATTGTGGACGGCGGCGGCTATCTGGACGATTTTTCCCTGAAGGTCATGCAGATGTCCGACCAGGTTTTTTTGGTCTCGGCCCTTAGCCTGCCCTGCCTGTCCAACATCAAGAGGTTTCAGGAAACCATAGCTTCGGTGGAGGGCATTTCATTGAACAAGGTCCGGTTGACCTTCAACCGGCACATGAGCAAGTCCGAAATTTCAGTGGCCGATGCTGAACAGACCATCGGCATGAAGGCCCACTGGCTTATTCCCAACGATTACGAGACCACCATGTCGGCCATCAACCAGGGCCGGCTGCTGCGCGAAGTCGAAACCAAGAGCGTTTTGACCAGGAGCATGGCCAAGATGGCGGCCAGTCTGGCTGGAAACGGAAAGAAGAAGGGCCTGCGCAAGGCCGGAAGCAAGGCCAAGGGCTTTGGTCTGTTCAGAAAGGCTCCGGCCATATAACGGGAAGGGAGTAAAGAAATGAATCTCGCTGAAAGACTCAACAGGGGCGGCAACAGGTTCGCCGACAGGAAGCCTGAAAAGGGCTCTGCAAAGTCGTCCCTCGACCGTTTCAGGCCCTCGGCCCCGACTGCGGTGGAAGCGCCGGAAAGGATCGAGCCGGTTCGCCCTCAGGACGGACACAGCGAAGAGTACTACGACATCAAGACCAAGGTCCACGACCGGCTCATCGATCTGGTCGACCTTTCGGTCTTCGAGAAGCTGCCCAAGGAGAAGCTCAAGGTCGAGATCGTCCAGCTGGTGGAAAAGATCTTGCGCGAGGAGTTCTCCAACGCGCCGCTCAACTCCTCGGAACGCCGCTCCCTGATCCAGGAAACCCGGCACGAGGTCATGGGCCTAGGGCCGCTGGAACCCTTCCTGCGCGACGACACCATAAACGACATCCTGGTCAACGGCTATTCGCGCATCTACGTGGAGAGGTCCGGACGCCTTGAACTCACCGGCGCGCGGTTCAAGGACAACAAGCATCTGAGAAAGATCATCGACCGCATAGTCTCCAGGGTGGGGCGCAGGGTGGACGAGTCCTCGCCCATGGTGGACGCCCGCCTGCAGGACGGTTCGCGCGTCAACGCCATAATCCAGCCCCTGGCCCTGGACGGCCCCAGCCTTTCCATACGCAAGTTTTCCAAGGACCCTCTGGAACTGGAGGACCTCATCAACTTCAAGGCCGTGATTCCGGATATCGGCGAGGTCCTGAAGGGCATAGTCCGGGCCAGATTGAACATCCTAATTTCCGGCGGAACCGGCAGCGGAAAGACGACAATGCTCAACGTGCTTTCAAGGTTCGTGCCGCATTACGAACGCATCGTGACCATCGAGGACGCCGCCGAACTGCAACTCAAGCAGGATCACGTGGTCCGGCTGGAAACCCGGCCCGAGAACATCGAAGGCAAGGGCGAGGTCACCCAGCGTGATCTGGTCAAGAACTGCCTGCGCATGAGGCCGGACCGGATAATGGTCGGCGAGGTGCGCGGTTCCGAGGCCCTGGACATGCTCCAGGCCATGAACACCGGCCACGACGGCTCCCTGACCACCATCCACGCCAACTCGCCCCGCGACGCGCTCATGAGGCTGGAAACAATGGTCTCCATGGCCGGGCTGAACATCTCCTCGGAATCCCTCAAGCGCTACATCTCCTCGGCCGTGGACGTGATCATCCAGATAGCCAGGGTGGCGGACGGCAGCCGCAAGCTCATCAGCTTTCAGGAGATCACCGGCATGGAGAGCGGCATCATCAGCATGCAGGAAATCTTCAGTTTTCAGCAGACGGGCATAAACAAGGACGGCAAGGTCGAGGGTTATTTCCAGGCCATGGGCGTCAGGCCCAAGTTCGCCACGAGGCTCGAGGCCATGGGCATCACCCTGCCTCCCGGAATATTCGATCCGGCCAACAAGATGGCGGTCTAGGGGGAGTCATGAACGCAGTAGTCCTGGCAGCGGTTGTTCTGGCGGTTTTCGTGCTCATCTTCACCCTTGGCTCGCTTTTTTTCTCCAAGGACAACGAGAAGGACAAGCACATCCGCCGCAGGCTCGAATCCCTGAACCGTTCCGAAGGGGGCAAGGACGCCCTGAACATCCTGCGCAACCGGGACATGAGCGAGACCCCCTGGATCGACGGCATGCTCCGCAGGATAAGTTTTGCCGGAGCGCTCCAGAACATGCTGCGCCAGGGCAGGATCAACATGCACGTCAGCGTGTTCATTCTCATGGTGGCCGTGTTCGGCATGGGCGGATTCCTGTTTATGCGTGCGGCGGGGCAGTCGTTCATGGTGGCCTGCGCCGGAGGCGCTGTTGGATTGTTGCCCGTTTTCTGGGCCAGGCGCAGAAAGAGGGTGCGCATGGCCAAGTTTCAGCGCCAGCTCCCGGACGCCCTCGAGCTCATCGCCAGGGCGCTCAAGGCCGGGCACGCCTTTCCCAGCGGCCTGCGCATGGTGGCCGACGAATTCGGCGATCCCATCGGCCCGGAGTTTTCCGAGGTTCTGGAGGAAATCAACTTCGGCGTGGATACGGACATCGCCCTGCACAATCTGACCCGTCGCGTGGACTGCCCGGACCTCAAGTTCTTCACTGTTTCCGTGAACATCCAGCGCGAGACCGGCGGCAATCTCTCGGAGATAGTCGAAAACATCGCCCGGCTGGTGCGCGAGCGCTTCAAGCTGCACGGCAAGGTCCGGGTCCTGTCGGCCGAGGGCAAGTTCTCGGCCTGGATTCTCCTGGCCCTGCCCTTTGTCGTGGCCATGGCCATCTATTTTCTGAATCCGGAATACGTGGTCAAGCTCTTCACCGACCCGCTGGGCAACACCATGTTGACCGTGGCCGGGATCATGATGGCTTTCGGCATGATCCTGATCAAGCGGCTCGTGGTCATCAAGGTCTAGGAGGGAAAAGGCATGATTGAAGGACAGTACATACCCATCCTGGCCGCAGGGCTGATGTTCGTCTCGGTGGTTCTGGTCTTTGGGGCCTTTTCCAGCTTCGTGAGCGGGCGCAAGCGTGTGGACGGACTGCGTTCAAGGGTCCTGCACACTCCCGGAACAAGGCGCAACCAGCGCGAAAAGGCGGAAGGAAAGACCCTGGCCCAGACTCTGGCCCGAGCCTTCGGGGTCATCGGCGAGAAGATCACTCCAAAGGACAAGGAAGAACAGACCCGCTATCGCCGCAACCTTTACAGGGCCGGCATGCGCGGGGCCAACGCCCTTGTGGTCTTCTGGGGGGTCAAGGGCGGTCTGGCCATTGCACTGGCGGCTTCGGCGCTGGTTGCCCGGACATTCCTGTTTCCCGATTTTCCCCTGCCCAAGGCTGTTTTTCTGGCCGTGTTCGCCGCGCTCATGGGCGTCTACCTGCCGGAAATCTGGCTCAGGAACAGGGTGGCCAAGCGCAAGTTGGAGTTTTTAAACGGCCTGCCCGACGCCCTGGACCTGCTGGTGGTCTGCGTCGAGTCCGGCATGGGCCTTGATCAGGCCCTGCTTCGGGCCGGAGAGGAAATGAAGTTCGCAAACAGGATAATCAGCGAGGAATTTCGGCTGCTGAACCTTGAGCTCAGGGCGGGCAAGAGCCGCAAGGAAGCCCTGGCCAACATGGCCAAAAATGTGGACCTGGAGGACGTGACCAGCCTGGTCACCCTGCTCATCCAGTCCGACTCCTTCGGCACAAGCGTGGCCCAGGCCCTGAAGGTCTATTCCGACGCCCTGCGCACCAAGCGCTTTCAGCGGGCCGAGGAAATGGCGGCCAAGCTTCCTGTCAAGCTGCTGTTTCCGTTAATTCTTTTCATATTTCCAGCATTGCTGGTCGTCATTGTGGGACCAGCGGCAATTACCCTCGTCGGTGTATACGGCGGAAAGTAGAGGGGGTGCGAAGATGAAGGTTAAAAATTATTGCTTTGCGGCTCTGGTCATTGTCTCGTTGCTGTCCCTTTCCAGTTGCTCGATGATGTCTGCGGGCGGCGGCAGGAACAACCAGCCGGAAATGAGCGCCGAGCAGCATGAAAGTCTCGGCGACGCCCATTTCAGCCAGGGGCAGTTTGAATTGGCTTTCATGGATTATTCAAAGGCCCTGGCCGCCAATCCGGAGAACAACGCCGTCAGGATGAAGAAGGGGCGGCTGCTGACCCGGCAGGGACTGCATGCCAAGGCCCTGGTGGAGTATCAGGAAGTCTTTCAAAGAGACCCGGCCAACGGCCTGGCCCACATGGCGGCCGGACAGATATACTTCAGCAACGGCCTTTACAAGCAGGCCGCCAGCCATTTCAGGAAGGCCCTTGCCGCCGACGCGGGTCAGTGGAAGGGGCACATGTACCTCGGCGTCATCGCCAACTACGACGGCGATTTCGACACTGCGCTGACGCATCTTGACGCGGCTTTGGCCCTGCAGCCGGACAACGGCGAGATTCTGAACAACCTGGCCATCACCTGGTCCATGAACAACGACTTGGAAAAGGCCGCCGCCTATTTCGGCAGGGCGCTCAGGGCCGGTCCCTCGCCCGACTCGCAGGCCATTGCCGGGGCCGCAGGCGGCAAGGCCTTCAAGGAGCGCGTGTGCAACAACCTGGGCGTGGCCCTGGCCAGGCTCGGCAAATATGAACAGTCCCTTGAGGCCTTCAGGGTCGTGGGCAACGATGCCGGAGCCTACAACAACCTCGGCTATGTCCTGTTTCTGGAAGGCAGGCACAAGGAGGCCGTGGAGTATTTCGAAAAGGCCATGCAGCTTAGCCCCACCTACTACACCAGAGCCGACGGAAACCTGAAGCGGGCCAAGCTGGCCGTGCAATTCAGCGGGGCGGGGCCGGGCATGGCCGCCGCTCCCCATCCTCCGGTTCCGGATACGCCCAAGCCGGACAAGGCGTTGCCTCGGACCGAGGCTTCGCCGGTTCCCGCGGCAGTTGCAAAGCCCGCTCCCGCCCCGCTGCCTGCGGCGGAGGAAAGGACTGTTCCCGGCGAGAATGTAAGCACCGTGGCACCGGCACCGGTCGCCGGTTCCGTCGGCACAAGGGTTGCGGACGCCAAGCCTGTCAAGTCGCAGTCCAGGATGCCCCGCAAGAGAGGGCTGAGCCTGATACCGGACAGCAAGCTGTTCAGGGCCTCTTTGCCAGCAGTCCATTCTGTTGCGTCCGATTCTGTTGCGTCCGATTCTGTTGCGTCCGGTCCTGTTGCGTCCGGTTCTGCAAAGGCGTCTCCTGTGGCCGCGCAGGCCAAGGCTATGAATCCCGAGGCCAGATACACTGTCTACGTAAGTTCCTGGCAGACCCTGGAAAAGGCCGAAGCGCAGATGAACGCCCTGAGGTCAAGGGGCTATGACGCCAGGATAGTGGCCGTGAACCTGCCGGAACAGGGCGTCTGGCACCGCGTGACCATCGGCGCCTATGCTGATTACGCCAAGGCCGACAGCGAGCGGTTGCGCCTGGCCGAGGAACTTGACGCCGACACTGCCACGATCATGCCCCTGGTCGATCCGGACGGCAATAACGATTTCCGCGGCGAATCCATTTCCTGACGTGCAACCCGTGAAGGGCTTCCACGAAAGAGCCGGCGGAAAAAAGAGGAAAAACATGATGGCAATATCCAGGACACATATCGCAGCCCCCCTGCTTGCGCTGTCCGTCCTGTTCATGGGCGGATGCGCCGCCATCATCCCCACGATCCTTTCCACCGCCGGTTCTTTCGTGGTCCCCAAATCGGTCTCGCTGGCCTTCACTGGACTGCGCACGCTGCACAAGGTGGCGCTCATGGCCGCCGACGAAAGAAGCGTGAAGGACATGGCCGGCGACAAGGTGCTTTCCATAAAGGCTTCCGCCAACCTTCTGGCCACGTCCGGAACGGATGTGGAGGCCTACGCCTACAACGGCGACATCTACGTGGTGGGCGAGGTGGACGACATGGAGACGAGGGATCAGGTGATCGGCGACCTGCGGTCCATCAAGGGGGTGAGCGATGTCAAGGGAGTGTTGAAGATCAAGCCCCAGGACGATTATCTGCCGAACGTCAGTGATTCCTACCTCAGCAACATGGTTCAGCTGGCCCTGACCAGAAAGCTGCACATCCGTTCCGCCAATGTCGAGGCCGAGGCCTGCCAGGGCGAGATATACATCATGGGCGTGGTGGCCGACAAACAGGAGGAACTGGAGATAATGGAATATGTCCGCGGCCTGACAGAGCGCCGGGTGCATTCCCTCATGGCCCTGCAAAACGAGTATGAAAACGGAATGCTGGCCAGCAACCATCAGTTTATTCTTTATGAATCCGGGCAGGGGCAACCCGGTTCGGATCCGGCCGCTCCGGACCGGTCCATGCTCGCCGGGAACGAAGTCGGCCCTTCGTCGGGGCTGATGGCTGAAAACGAGCTTGAGCGACTGAACGGGGGTCCGGATCAGGATGACGAGTTCATCGGCCTGAACCCTCCGTTCAGGGATTTGCGGCTGGTCTCTGACGAGTTGTTGCTCAGGAATACGGCTCCGGGCATTGTCGCCTTGAAGGAGGATTCCTGAGTCTTGGCCGGATGGAAAGGGTTGTTCTGGCAAAGGAAAAGTTGTTATGACAAGGGCGGGTTACCGATTGCCGGTTTTCTCGCCGCAACGGGGCGGGCATGGGCGACACTGAAGCAGGAATGGTAATGGGCCGAGAGGAAATCAGCAAGGAACTGGAGCGGGAGATCGCCAGGCGGAAACGGGCCGAGAAGGAATTGCAGGCCCGCATCCGCTACGAAGGGGCCATTGCCGCCTGCTCCAAGATTCTGCTCACCGGGGCCTTTGACGACGGTTCCCTCGTGACTGCCTTCGAGACCGTGCGCAAGGCTGCCGATGTCAGCCGAATCTATCTTTTCGAAAATTTCCAGCACAAGACCAGGGGGCTTTGCGCCCGGCAGAGGATAGAGGTTTGCGGGGCCGGAATTCCTTCGGAACTGGACAACCCGGAGTTGCAGGATTTCGCGTACGAGGAAGCCGGGTTCGAAAGATGGATGAACGAGCTTCCCGCCGGGCGAGAGATTCATGGAAACATCTCCAAGTTTCCAAGGCGGGAGAGAGAGTTTCTCGAGGCGCAGAAAATCCTGTCCATCCTGGTCATTCCGGTGTTCGTGAACAAGCGTTGGCTGGGTTTCATAGGCTTCGACGACATGGCTCAGGCCAGGAAGTGGTGGCCCGAAGACGTGACCCTTCTGGGCGCCCTGGCCGAGATGACAGGGGCCTTTGTCAAGCGTTCCGAGACCGGGCGGGAGCTTCTGGACCAGGAGAGGAAATTGGGAACCCTGGTCAACAATATGCCGGTGATGATCGAGGCCTTTGACGAAGACGGCAACATAGTTTTCTGGAATCGGGAATGCGAAATGGTTACTGGGTACAGTGCAGACGAGATTCTCCGCAATCCGGAAGCCATGAGTCTTCTGTACCCGGACGCCGAATACCGCAGGGACATCAGTAACGACATTCGCGAGAGCGGCGACGGCTACCGCCATCGCGAAAGGCGCTTGCGCTGCAAGGACGGCAGCTACAAGATCATAGCATGGTCGGACGTATCCAGGCATTATCCCCTGTCCGGCTGGCGCTCCTGGAACGTGGGCGTGGACCAGAGCGAACGGGAGCACATCGAGCGAAAGGTCATCCAGGCCAAAAAGGAATGGGAAAGCACCTTCGACTCGGTTCCCAACCTCATAGCGGTTCTAAGCCCGGACATGACCGTCAGGCGGCTGAACATGGCCTTTGCCGACAGACTGCACCAGCGGCCCCAGGATATCGTGGGCAAGCCTTTCAAGGACTATGTGGACGCCGATGGGGATTCCGGCAATGTCAGCTCCAGGATCATCAGCATGGCCGACAGCGCCCACTGTTCCGTGAGCGAGCTTTCAATACCCGGCCTTGGGGGCCACTTTCTGATCACGGTCTGCCCCTACTATCTGGGGGACGAGCGCAAGGGGTCCATATTCATCGCCCACGACATCTCCAAATGGAAGACAATGGAGAGGCAGCTGCGCCAGGTTCAGAAGATGGAGGCCCTTGGCACTTTGGCTGGCGGCATAGCCCATGATTTCAATAATATACTTGGCGTGATCATGGGCTACACCGAAATCAATCTGGAACGGAAGGGCGACGAATCCGGCCTGGAGCGGAGGCTGGGCGAAGTGCTCAAGGCCGGAAACAGGGCCAAGGACCTCATAGGCCAGATACTCACGTTCAGCCGTCAGGGGGACCAGGAGGTCAGGCCCCTGAATCTCGACCCCATGATCAAGGAGACCTTGAAGCTCATCCGGGCCATGATTCCGGCCAACATAGAGACACGCTACGAACAGCGTTGCGAGACCGACGTCGTGCTGGCCGATCCCACCCAGATCCATCAGGTGCTCATGAATCTTTGCACAAACGCGGTCCACGCCATGAAGGACAAGGGCGGGATCATGGATGTCAGCACACTGGACTTCGTTCTGGGCAAGGGCGGAGCGCCGGGCCTTCCCGGCCTTGCGCCGGGCAGGTACGTGCGTCTCAGCGTGCGCGACACCGGCGAGGGCATCGACCCTCGGATAGTGGAGCGGATTTTCGACCCCTTCTTCACCACCAAGAAGCCGGGTGAGGGCACGGGCATGGGGCTTTCCGTGGTCCACGGCATAGTGGAAAAAATCGGCGGCGGAGTGGCCGCCGCCAGCGAGCCGGGCCAAGGCACGACGATGCATGTCTATATCCCCCAGTCGGAGCAATCTCCTGGACAGGACAAGATGCCTGTTCATGGAACGGGTTCGGGGCAGGGGCGGGTGCTTCTGGTGGACGACGAGGACGCCCTTGTGGAAATCGGAAGGGAGATGCTCGAGGACATGGGTTATTCAGTTTCCACCTACACGAATAGCCTGGAGGCCCTGGAGGCGTTCAGCCGCAGCCCAAAAGTCTTTGATCTGGTGATCACCGACCAGACCATGCCCGGAATGTCCGGAGTCCAACTGGCCGGGCGCATCGCGGAGATATCCTCGCAGATTCCGGTCATTCTTTGCACCGGTTTCAAGGAGACTATCTCTCCCAAGCTCGGCGACGTGCCGAACATCAGGAAGGTCCTGGGCAAGCCGGTCATGAAAAGCGACCTTGCCGCAGCGGTGGACATGGTCCTTCCAAGGTAACCTCCGGTCGACAGGCACACCTTCACGTTTTTTCAAGCGCCGTTCTTCCCCGGCTGCGGCGGCCGATCGGCATCCTTCAAAAAAATATTGAAGTCCGTGTGGCATTATTCATGCCCGTTTGCTAAGCTTTGTTTGAACCCCGTTTTTTCGGGGATGGCTGCGTTCCGTATCTCAGTTCAGGTTGAAAGCCGGGGGTGGGCATGAACGTCATAAAGGCGGTGGACGAAGTTGACGGTGTGGCTTTGATTTCCCTTCAGGGAAGGCTCGACGCGGATTCTTCGCCGATCCTCAGGGCGGAGCTGAAAAAGGTGGTGGAAAGGGGTTTGGACAGGCTTGTGCTCGATTTTTCGGATTTGGAGTTCATGGACAGCACCGGCATCGAGGCGGTCCTCTACGGCTTGAGAATAATGCTCGGCCGGGAAGGCGACATACGCATAGCCGCCCCGCCTCCGCCCGTCAGGGCTCTCTTCGAGCTGGCGCGGCTGGACAAGGTTTTTAGGATATTCGATTCCGTTGCCCAGGCCAGGAACGGAGTCGAGACCTGGCGGCGGCCTTGACGCTTTTCAAAACTTTCTGCTTTGGGTAACCTGCCCCATGACCGAGAATCTCTCCCCTCCGCACGACGACGATTACCGAAGCATTTTCGAAAATGCCGTGGTCGGCATTTTTCGAAAGACGCACCAGGGAAAATTCGTCAGCCTCAACCCCGCAATGGCCAGGATATTCGGCTACGAGTCGCCCGAGGCGATGCTCAAGGGCATCAAGGACATTGGCCACAAGGTGTTCGTGGACCCGGAAAGCCCCCAAGAGCTTCTGGCCAAACTGAGAGCGGAGGGGCGGGTCAGCCTCTTCGAGTTCAGGGTTTTTCGCAAGGACCGCAGCATTATCTGGATTTCCGCAAACGGTCGCGCCGTATGCGGCGAGGATGGTGAAATCAAGTACTACGAGGGCACCCTCGTGGACATTACGGAGCGCAAGCGCGCCGAGGAGGAGAGGGCGCGGCTGGCCGCCGCGGTTGGCCAGGTCGCAGAGAATGTGCTCATAACGGATACCGACTTCAGGATAGAGTATGTAAACGCCGCCTTTGAGCGCGATACGGGGTACGGCCTGGAGGAAGTGGCTGGTCGGCATGTGTCGCTGCTCAGCGCCAGAAACAGGGGTTCAGGTTTTTTCGAGGACATCCGCAGGCAGGTTTTGGGCGGCGAGGTCTGGTCCGGCGGCATAAGCACCAAGGGCAAGGACGACAAGGTCCGCGAATCCAAGATCATGGTCAGCCCCCTGCGCGACGAAGGCGGACGCGTGGTCAATCTGGTTCTGGTCTCCCGCGACGTTACCCGGCAGGTGCAGTTGGAAAAGCAGCTGCTCCAGGCCCAGAAGATGGAGGCCATCGGCACGCTGGCCGGGGGCATTGCCCACGATTTCAACAATATTCTCATGCCTGTCATGGTCCATGCCCAGATGGCCCTCCGGGACATGGCCGAGGACGATCCCAGGGCCTGGAGGCTGGACCGCGTACTCAAGGCGGTCAAACGGGCCAAGGGTCTGGTTCGCCAGATACTTGATTTCGGCAGGCGGGGGTCCGGAGAGAAACGGGCCTACAATCTTTCGCCCATCATCAAGGAAACCCTTCACTTCGTAAGGGCCACGCTGCCTTCGACCATCGACATCCAGCGCGACATCAGCCCGGAGAACGACATGGCCATGGTCGATCCCACCCAAGTTCACCAGATACTGGTCAATCTTTGCTCGAACTCGGGATATGCCATGCGCCAGACCGGGGGAGAGTTGAACGTGGGCCTGCATAACGTGGCGGTGAACGGCAAGGAGCCGGACCAGGAGTTGACGGGCGAGCCGGGTCTGCCGCCGGGCCTGGGCTACGGCGACTACGTCGTCCTGACCGTGGAGGACAGCGGCGCGGGCATGAGTCCTGAAACCATGGAGCGCATCTACGATCCCTTTTTCACCACCAAGGGCAGTCATGAAGGCACGGGCATGGGCCTGTCCGTTGTTCACGGCATAGTGACGGGCTACGGCGGCGGCATCACCGTTGAGAGCGAGCGGGGCAGGGGCACTGTATTTCGCGTTTATCTGCCCTGTATCGAGGCGTTGCCGGGCCATGTGGAGGAAGCGATATCCTTGCCGCCCAGGCTGGGTTACGAGCGAATCCTTGTGGTGGACGACGAACCGGACATAGTCGAAGCCTGGAAGGACGTGCTGAAGAACCAGGGCTACAAGGTCTTCGCCCATCAAAACAGCGTCGAGGCACTGAAGGAGTTTGTTGAATCGCCGGATTCATTCGATCTGGTCATTACCGACCAGACCATGCCCCAGATGACGGGGGAGGAATTGGCCAGGACCATTCTCGGAATCAGGCCGGACCTGCCCGTGGTCCTTTGCACCGGATACACCGAGGCCGTCAGCCCGGAGCAAATGAAACTTTCGGGCATCGACCGGGTGGCCTTCAAGCCCTTGGACGTCGAAGACATGAATCGCATCGTGGGTGAAATGCTCGGACCGCAGGCAGGCAACGGAGGCGATCTTGGCCAGAGTGCTGATAATTGATGACGACCCAATGATTTGCGAGGCCCTGGGCAGCGTCGTGGACGGTCTGGGGCACAGCCATCTCGGGGCTGAAACCTTGGCGCGGGGCTTGAACATCTTGTCCGCCGGCGGGGTGGACGTGGTTTTTCTCGACGTTCGCCTGCCGGACGGTTCAGGCCTTGAGGCCATAACCTCCATCAGAAACAGGGCCGATGCGCCGGAAGTGATCATCATAACCGGCGAAGGGGACCCGGACGGAGCGGAATTGGCAGTCCGCCATGGCGCCTGGGACTACGTGCAGAAACCGGCGTCCATCGACCGCATGGTATTGCCCTTGCTGCGGGCCTTGGAATATCGCGAGAACAATTCCGGTGTCCGGCGGGGAGTCGATCTGAAAAGGGATCGGGTCATCGGCTCCAGTCCGGCCACCGCCACCTGTCTTGAAATTGCGGCCAGCGCCGCTGAAAACAGCGCCAGCGTTCTGCTTACGGGCGAGACCGGCGTTGGCAAGGAGGTCTTCGCCAGAGTCATTCACGAGAACAGCGACAGGGCGAACGGGCCTTTCGTTGTGGTGGATTGCGCTTCGCTGCCTCCCAACCTGGTGGAAAGCCTGCTCTTCGGCCACGTCAAGGGGGCCTTTACCAGCGCGGACAGGGACCGCTCGGGATTGGTGGGCCAGGCGGACAGGGGCACCCTGTTTCTGGACGAAGTGGGGGAGATGCCCCTGGAAGTGCAGCGTGTCTTCCTGCGGGTGCTTCAGGAAAGGAGATTCAGGCCTGTGGGCTCGAATCAAGAGGTGTCCAGCGACTTCAGGCTCATGGCCGCCACCAACAGGAATCTGGACCGCGACGTGGCCGCCGCCGCCTTTCGCAACGACCTGTTGTTCAGGCTCAGGACGATCGTCCTGGACGTGCCTCCCCTGAGAGAAAGACGCGAAGACATCCGGGATTTGGCCGACCACTATTCAAGGGAAATATGCAATCGCTACGGAGTGGCCGAGAAGAAACCGGCCCAGGACATGTATGAGGCCCTTGAGGGCTATCACTGGCCCGGAAACGTGCGCGAACTGATTAATTCCCTGGAGCGGGCGATAGTCGCTGCCGGCGACGGGCCGGTGCTCTATGCCCGCTATCTTCCCGAGGAGATGCGCGTCTATATGGCGCGTTCCTCGGTGGAACGGTCCATGGCTTCGATCAAGCGTGATGATTCCGCCGACTTGGGCAACGGCGCGCCGCCACCCTTTGAGGAATTCAGGAACAAGGCCTTCACAACCTATCTGACCCGGCTCATGGCTTCATCCTGTGACAGTGTGACCAGGGCCTGCGACATCTCCGGCCTGTCCCGTTCATACCTGTACAAGCTTCTGGACAAGTACGGCGTGCGCAAAAAGGATTGATCTTCGCAATCCCTTCCTCTTTGTCCTCTATTGGAGACAGTATCTCCAATAGAGGATGGCAAAGCTCGCCTACGTGTTATCAAATGAACAATGGTAATACGATTTATCTCTATCCTCTTGTTTTGAAAGGATTATATACGTCATGCCTCTTTGGCATGCATCTTGTTCCTACAAGGGCAAAATCAACTCAGGAGGAACCAATGAGCGAGAAAAGAGGGGAAAAGGAACTAAGTGTCTGTGCGGACGCGCAGGCCATGATCGTCAAGGCCCGGAAAGAGAAGGTTGAAACCGTTTGGGACCGCCTGGACGACCAGACCCCGCATTGCAAATTCTGCGAGTTGGGTCTGTCCTGCCATAACTGCGCCATGGGTCCCTGCCGTATCAGCCCCAAGGGCGACAAGAAGCAGAAGGGCGTTTGCGGGGCCGGTCCCGACACCATCGTCGCCAGGAACTTCGGGCGCGGAGTGGCGGCCGGAGCTGCGGCCCATTCGGACCATGGCCGCGATCTGGTGGAGTTGCTTCACGCGCTGGGCGAAGGCGCCACGGACGGCTATGAAATCCGCGACGAAGCCAAGCTCAGGCGTATCGCCGAGGAAGTGGGCTGCGATGTGAGCGGCATGTCCCTCAAGGACGCGGCCAAGGCCTTGGGTGAGAAACTCATGGGCCAGTACGGCATGGTCAGGGGCGATCTGGCCTTTTTCAGTCGCGTCCCCGAGCAGCGCAAGGCCTTGTGGAAGAAACTGGGCGTGACGCCGCGCGGAGTGGACCGGGAAGTGGTGGAGATGATGCACCGCACGCACATGGGCGTGGACAACGATCCCGTGTCCCTGCTTCTGCACTCGGCGCGCATCTCCCTTTCCGACGGCTGGGGCGGTTCCATGATGGCCACCGAGGTTTCGGACATCATTTTCGGTACGCCAAAGCCTGTCAAGGCGCTGGTCAACCTCGGCGTGCTCAAGAAGGACCACGTCAACATCCTGGTCCACGGCCACAATCCCGTAGTCTCTGAAATGATCCTGGCCGCGGTCAAGAATCCCGAGCTTTTGGCCCTGGCCAAGTCCAAGGGCGCGGCTGGCATCAATCTGGCCGGTCTTTGCTGCACCGGCAACGAGCTGCTCATGCGCCAGGGCATTCCCCTGGCAGGCAACCACCTGATGACCGAGCTGGCCATAGTCACCGGAGCCACGGACCTCATGGTGGTGGATTACCAGTGCATCATGCCCGCCGTGGTCAACGTTGCCGACTGCTACCACACCCGCGTGGTCAGCACCTCGGACAAGGCCCAGTTCCCCGGTGCCACGCATATGGAATTCCATCCGCACAACGCCGCGGATGAGGCCGTCAAGGTCGTGCGCATGGCCATCGAGGCGTATTCCGAGCGCGATGCCTCGCGCGTGGATATCCCGGTCAAGCCTGTGGACATGTATTCCGGTTTTTCCAACGAGGCGATCCTGGAAGCCCTCGGCGGAACCCCGGACCCGCTCATCGACGCCATCAAGGCCGGAAAGGTTCGCGGCGTCATCGGAATCGTGGGCTGCAATAATCCCAAGGTCAAGCACGACCACAGCCACAACACCCTGGCCAGGGAATGCATCAAGCGCGACATCCTGGTCCTGGTCACGGGCTGTGCGGCAGGCGCAATGGGCAAGGACGGCCTCATGGTGCCCGAGGCGGCGTCACTGTGCGGCCCCGGTCTCAAGGAAATTTGCGGAGCGCTGGGCATCCCGCCGGTACTGCACGTGGGTTCCTGCGTGGACAACAGCCGCATCCTGCACATCTGCGGACTGCTGGCCAAGACAATAGGCTGCGACATCTCGGATCTGCCCGTGGCTGCGGCCGCCCCGGAATGGTACTCGGAAAAGGCCGAGACCATCGGACTGTACGCTGTCAGTTCCGGCATCTACACCATCCTCGGCCTGCCGCCCATGATCCTGGGCAGCGAATTGGTCACCAACCTGGCGGTCAAGGGGCTTGAGGATGTGATCGGCGCGACCTTCGCGGTGGAAGGCGATCCCGTGAAAATGGCCGATCTGGCCGAGGCCAGGATCGTGACCAAGCGCAAGGCCCTGGGCCTGGAATAGTATTCGAACTCCATTGGAATCCGACTCGGGGGGTCTGCGGACCCCCCGCACCTCACAGCGACAAAAACGGGAGCGGGCATGAAGCTGGCCATTGCGGGCAAGGGTGGAGTAGGCAAGACATCTTTCACGGCCTGGCTGGGCGATTATCTTTATCGCCTAGGCAGGGATGTTTTTCTTGTGGACGCGGACACGGCCCTGTCATTGGGCCAGGCCCTGGGACTTGAGCCGGACAAATTGCCCGTGCCGCTCATCGAGCGCCGCGATCTGGTGCGCGAACGCATCGGCAAGGGGCTTTTGAACCTGAACCCGGAAGTGTCGGACCTGCCGGATGATCTGTCTGTTGACGTGGACGGGAAAAAGCTTTTGGTCATGGGCAGCATGACTGGCGGCGGCGGTTGCGCCTGTGACGCCAACGCCCTGCTCAAGGCGGTGCTGGCCTACATGGTCATGGATCAGGATGACGTGGTGCTGGTTGACCTTGAGGCCGGAGTGGAGCCTCTTGGACGCGGCACCGTGAGGAACGTGGACGGGCTGGTCATTGTTTCCGAGCCGAGCATGCGCGGCTTGCAGACGGCGGCCAATGTGGGACGCATGGCCCGCGAAATCGGATTGGAAAAGCAGATTCTGGTCCTGAATCGCGCCCCGGAAGGCGTTCAATTGCCGGATCTGCCCGGACTGCCGCCCCTGGCCGCCAACATCCCCTACATGCAAAGCCTTGCCGACCGCCAGCTCATGGACGCCTCGGTCCTTGGCCTGCCGGAACAGGCCGCAATAGACATCGTCATGGAAAACGTCCTGCGGGAGTTTGCCTAGCGTTCGACCTGGCCCATGACCCGGTTGATGACCTTGAGGAGGAGGTCCACCTCGACGGGTTTTGCCACGTGGTCGTCCATTCCGGCCTCGATGAATTTTTCCTTGTCCCCGTCCATGGCGTAGGCCGTGATGGCCACTATGGGCGTGTTTTTCTTGTGCTCGAATTCCGGCGAAGTGCGGATGATGTGCGTGGCCTTGATTCCGTCCATGACCGGCAGTTGGATATCCATGAGTACCAAATCGAACTTTTCGTCCTTGAGCAGTTCGAGAACACGCTTGCCGTCCACGGCCTCAGTCACCTTGCAGCCGTTTCTTTTCAGGATGGTGGTCATGTACAGCCTGTTGACCCTGTCGTCCTCGGCAAGGAGGATTTTCAATCCGTTTGGTGAGCGTTCGCTTTCAAGGGAACTTCCGGTTCTTTCGCTTTGAATTCCTTGGGGCAGGCCCAGGGGTACGCAGAAATGGAAGGTCGTCCCTTTGCCCTCTTCGCTGGCCACGGCCATGTTGCCGCCCATGAGTTTGACCAGACGCTTGGAGATGGACAGGCCAAGGCCCGCTCCCTGGTGCTTGCGCGTGTAGCTGCCGTCCACCTGGGTGAAGGCGTCGAACAGATCGTCCAGCTTGTCTTCCGGGATGCCTATGCCCGTGTCCGAAACGGAAAACAGAACCCTGTACTTGTCGGCGTTGTCCATGGGCAGCGGATAGGCCTCCACTGCAACCGAACCGGATTCAGTGAATTTCAGGGCGTTGCCCACAAGATTGTTCAGCACCTGTTGCAGGCGGGCCGAGTCGCCGTGAAGAATCCTCGGGATGCCCGGGTCCACGTGGAATTCGAAAGCCAGCCCTTCCTGGGCCGCAAAGGGTTGGAAAAGCTGCCTCACCGAGTCCACCACTTCATGGAAGTCGAAGGGTTCGCTTATGATTTCCATCTTGTCGGCCTCGACCTTTGCCAGGTTGAGTATGTCGCCGATGAGCCTTGTCAGGCGCTTGCAGGAATTCATGGCCGTTTCAGTGAAGTCCTCCCGTTCCGCTTCGTCGGAGGCGGCTCGCATGAGCTGGAGCATGCCTAGTATCCCGTTCAGGGGAGTCCTGATCTCATGGCTCATGTTGGCCAGGAACACGGACTTGGCCTTGTTGGCCTTTTCCGCGTCCAGTTTGGCTTTTTTCATGTCCGACACGTCGGCCACCTGGGAGAGGATGCTGACCACGTTGCCCTCGGAATCGTGCAGGGCGGAGTTGTACCACTGGCAGTGAATGACCCGCCCGTCCTTGCGCAGGTTGCGGTTTTCGCTGACCACGAAGGATGTTGACCCGTCGAATAACTGCTTGACCTGGTTCGCGACAATCTCCATGTCCTCGGGAAAGACGAAGTCGAAATCGTGCCAGCTCTTGCCCAGGACCTCGTCCGCGCTCCAGCCGAACAGCGGCTCGGCCTGGGAGGACCAGCTTTTGATGTGCGTGCCGTTTTCCCATTCGATGACTGCCAGGGGGGAGTTGTTGACTTGGAATGAAAGTCGGTCCAGAGCCTGGGTCAGCTGCTCCTCGGCGTTCTTGCGCTTGGTGACGTCCTCGAAGATGGCCACCACCTCGCCGGAAGGCAGCTTGAAGATGCGGTTCTCGCGCCAGCCTTCGCGCACGTCGTCCTTGTAAAAGAACGGCTCCATGTGGATAGGTTCGCCGGTGATCCAGGCCTTGCGCAGGGCCTGGATCAGGCCGGATTCCTTCATGTTGGGGAACATGGTCAGCAGCCGTTGGCCCACGGCCTGCTCCTTGCCGATGCGGGTAATGGCCTCGGCAGCGGGGTTGAAGTCCATGAAGATGAAGTCCTCGCCGCCGTCCACCGGCTGGTATACCGCAACGCCGCTGCCGATGTGCTCGAACATCTGGGAGAGCCTTTCCCTGCTCTCCTTGTATGCATCTTCGGCCCGGACCCGCTTGGAGACATCCGTGACCGTGAAGATGAATCCGATAAGTTTTTCCTTGTGGCCGTGGCTCTGGTTCCAGGAGGCGTCGACGTGGATGATCGTGCCGTCGCTGGTGCGGTTTCTGCCCGTCCAGACCTTTGGTTTCGATTCTCCGCCGGCGAGCCTTTTGAGGTAGGCCCTCAGCTTGTCCGCGCCCAGCTTGTCGGCCTGAAGCTCGAATACGGTTAGGCCCACCGCTTCACCAGGGCCGTAGCCGTAAATGGTTTCGAAACCCTTGTTGTGATAGAGAAGCCTTCCTGTCAGGTCCACCTCGGCCACTCCGATGGGCAGCAGGTCCATGACCGAACTGATTTTTTTGGTTCGCTTCAGGATCTCTGCATTGAGCCTGTCTTCAAGGTTGATGATTCTTGAGCGCCAGAGTCCAAGAAGAAAACCGGAAATCAGCCCGAAAGAGCCGGGAACGAGAAAGCCCGTCAAAACGATGGGTACTCCGTAGTGCAGCTTCTGGAGAAAAGCCATGAGGCACAGCAGGGTCGCCGCACCCAGGGTGTATAGAAGTATTGTCAGTGTGTTTTTCAAGGGCATCTAAAAAATCCGACGATGACTATTGACTGTCCATTCAATGAATTGGGTAATAATTTAAGTCCGATATCACCCTGCGGGTTTCGCTGGGCCGGTCGCCTGCGACAGGATGCATTCAATTCTATTGTAAGCCAGTTCAGATTTGAATTCCAGCACTGATTCAATTCGGAAAGTGTTTTTCGCTTCGCGGTTTCAGCGTTTTCCAACATTGGAGATGAAGTATATCCCGGCCAGGACACCAGCGCACCCGGCGACATGCTGCCAGCCTAATTCCTCTCCCAGCACGATGCAGGAAAGGGCTATGGCGCTGACCGGCATGACGGCCGTGAACACGGCCGCAACCGAGCCGCTGACGCGCACGATGCCCGTGAACCAGAACAGGTAGGCCAGGACCGTGACGAACACGCCGTAATAGGCCACGGCCAGCCAGGATGCAGTTCCGACCAGGGCGAAATCGAAGGAGACGGCTTCCCATGCCCCCATTGGAGCGAAAAAGGCCAGGGCGAAAAGCGCGACTATGGTCGATGCCGCCAGGGGCGAAAGGGTTTCGGGTATGGATTTTCTGAGAAGCAGGAACATGGATTCGAATACCACTGCTCCGACCACCAGCAGGTTGCCCATGATCGGGTGTGAATACTGGTCATGTCCGGTCTCGTTCAAGTTGAGGATCAGCACTCCGGCCACTGAAAGGGTGATTCCGGCCACGACTCTCAAGGCGGGGCGTTCCTTGAGAAAAATCCAGGCCAGGACGCCCATGCAGGCGGGTGTGGTGCTGGTGATGATTCCGGCCGAGGCCGGGCTGGTGAGCTTGAGACCGTAGAGCAGAAATACGGTGAACAGGAACGCCCCGCACAGGGCCTGAAGCGCCAGCAGGGCGTAACTGCGCATGGACAGGCGCGGCAGGCCGCCTTCCCGGACGTAGAGCATGGGAACCAAGAGCAGTCCGGCCATGAGAAAGCGCAGGGCCGAGGCCAGGAAAACAGGCAGATCCATGATCATTATCTTTCCCGCCACCACGGAACTGCCCACGATGATCATGGCCAGCGCGAGGTTCAGGCAGGCGAATGCGGATTTGGACATTGTTTCTCCCCCAGGTTTTGTGGAACCCTAGGAGCACTGTCCTCAACCGTCTTGAATAAAATTGCGGTAGCGGGCCGGAGTCAGCCCGTATTTGCACTTGAAAAGGCGTGTCAGATGGCTTTGGTCGGCAAAACCCGTGTCCACCGCGACTTCGGCTATGGGAGAATTTCCGGCCAGCATGTCCTTGGCCAGTTGCAGCCGGACCTGATTCAGGTAGGCGTGGGGGGTGAGGCCGAACTCCCTATGAAAGACGCGTATCATGTGAAAGGGACTGAGGGCCGCCATGTCCGCGAGCCTGCCAAGGGTCAGGTCCCGGGAATAATTGGCGCGGATGAAGTCCCGGGCCAGGGACGCGGCCCTGTGGTGCTTGGGGGCGGGAACAGAGGTTCCTGGTTCATCGGCGTGCCTGGATATCCAGGCCACCAGCATCCAGTAGAGGCGGGTTTCCTTTTCCAGGGAGGAGACCTGCGGGTCCAGAAGTATGGCGTGGGTGGAGCGGATGCAGCGGGCAAGCTCCGGGTCGTTGAGCACGCCCTCCTTGAAGTTGGGCTGCGTCGGTCTTGAAGAGAGCTCTCCCGCGGCTTCCAGCAGCGCCTCGGGCTTGAGGTAGAACATGCGGTAGGTCCAGCCCTGCTCGGTGGCCGCGTGGCCGTCATGGGCCTCGCCCGGCACCACCAGATTGACGTGTCCCTCCGGGGCCACCAGCCCGCCGCCCCTGTAGCGGAAACCCATTGCCCCCTTCTCGATGCAGCCCACGGCGTAGTCCTCGTGAAAATGCTTTGTGAAGGTCTGGGTCACGAAGGTGGCCCTGAGCATGTCCACCCCGCCCATGAAGGGCAGGGTCGCGTAGCGCACGGATTCGTTCCGGCTGTTGGTCGTCATCCGGGCGTCCTGAAAGCCTATAGCCCCTTGAGCAGGGTTGAGAGGGTCAGCAGGATGAAGCCGGAACCGGTGAGCCAGAAGGATGAAACGTACCTGGAAACGATGGGCACGGACACGATGTGTTCATGGATCAGGATGCCCAGAACGCCGAGAACCACGGCGACGATCCAGATTGTGAAAGTGGGGGCGTTTAGTCTCATTATTCCTCCATTCAAGGCATTGGTTGATTTCAGTAGTCGCGTTTTGACGCCCGGAGATAATAGCCGCGCAGTCTTTCGTCATCAAGGTTTTCCGCGAAGTGCAGGTAGATGAGCTTCAAGAAGGCGTCGTGCACGGTCTCGGCCTTTGACAAACGCTCCTTTATGATCGGACCGGCATCGAAGCTGCCTATCCATTGATCCAGAGTTGCAGCCCTGTGTCTTGCACGGTGTGCCGAGTCCACCTTTTGGAATCCGCCTTGCTCCGCCCTTGCGCGGAGCTCGGGATCGCCCAGCAGTCGATGCGCCAGTTTTATGAGCGCGTCAACGTCCTCCTGGGGGTAGGAGAAGAGGTCCTCCCCGTCCCGGAACAGTTCGTCCATGCCGTGTCCTATCTCGGGCGTGAGCAGGCAGGAGCGGCAGGCCAGGGCCTCGAACAAACGGTAGTTCATGTCGCCCCGTTCCGCGATGTTCAGCACCAGACGGGCCTTTGGGTACAGTTCACGGTAGTTGCCCTGCGTGACCTTCAGGCCGGGAAAGCGCTTTCCTATCTCGTCAAGCAGCCGGGTGCGCACGGGAAAGATGTCCCGGCCCACGTTGCCCACGAAAAGCAGGTCGAACTCCTTTTCCGCATCCAGGGGCTGGTCCTCGTCGCGGGCGAACGGCGGCATCCAGAGCAGGCGCTCGTCGGGCAGTCGTTTGCCCCGGTACAGGGGAAGGTGGTCCTTGAGGCTCACGGTGCAGAGGTCGAAGCATTGGGCGTAGGTCGGGTACCAGCTGTGGATGTGGCTGTCCACGCTCAGGAAGACCGTGAGGCATGGGTATTTTTCAAGGCCCAGAAACATGGGCGGCAGGCTGTGGTCGCCGTAGATCAGGATGTCCGGCTCGAAACCGGCCTCCTTCACAAGCCATTCCCAGGTGCAGGGTTTTTCAAGGACGTGGAAGTGCTTGGGTTTGATCCCCATTTTTCGCAGCGAAGTAAGAAAGTAATATCCGCCGACCCAGATGATCTTCTTGTTTTTGAGAGCGGGGGTGGGCGGGTTTTTCATGCTTGGCGCTGCCTGGGGTTGTAGGAATTTTTTCCGGTATTATCCCAGGCCGGGGGTCATGGCAACCGCAGGACCCGGGGCGCAATAAAAACGGCGCCCGGAACATGTCCGGACGCCGTGACGGTTTTATTAAGCCGGGGGCTAAGCCTGGGTCGGCGGGGTGAAGACCCGCATGCCCAGTTCCTTGTCCAGCATGAACATGCCGTTTCCCTTGCCCCCGGTGAGCCTGACCTTGTTCAGGATGTCTCCCACGCTTGCTTCCTCCTCCACCTGCTCGGTCACGAACCATTGCAGGAAGATGTTGGTGGCGTGGTCTTTTTCCTGGATGGCCAGGTCCACCAGGCCGTTGATCAGGCCGGTGACCTTTTGTTCGTGCTTCAGGACTTCCTCGACCATGTCCAGGGGACTTTTCCATTCCAGGGGCGGAGCGTCTATGGCCGCCATTATGGCCTTGCCGCCGCGTTCCACGATGAAGTCGTAGATTTTCATGGCGTGGCTCAGCTCCTCCTGGGCCTGGACGCGCATCCAGTTGGCGAATCCGTCAAGGCCGATGTCGCTGCAATGCGCGGACATGGACAGGTAGAGGTACGAGGAATAGAGCTCCGCGTTGACCTGTCCGTTGAGGGCATCCTGAATTTTTTTGTTGAGCATGATTTTCGTCTCTCCTGTGGCTGATGTTCCCTAATAGTGGAGGTTCGACTCGGTGATCGTGTCGCCGAACTTCTTGTGCATCCAGATTTGGTATATAATCACTATGGGAACCACGACAAGAGCCACGCCCAACATTATCTTGAGCGTGAGCGGGCTTGACGAAGAGTTCTGGGCCGTGACGCTGAAGGCCGGGTCAAGGCTGGAGGGCAGCAGGGCCGGGAATATGCCCACCACCCCGAACAGGGCCGTGCCCGCGATGAGCAGGGCCGAGGCCCTCCAGGCGCACCACCATTTCCTCGCCGCCAGCTTGATCCTGCTGCCGACCAGCCCGGCCACGGGCAGGATCAGCAGAAGCAGTAGGGCCGGGTTTTCCAGATAGTTGTCAAAGAGGTTGGTCATCAGGGCGGACATGACCAGGAAGAGCACGTAGACCAGGGCCAGTACGTTCCATGTTTTCAGGGCCATGCCCCTGGCGCGTTCCTGAAGCTCGCCCTCGGTGCGGACAGCCAGCCAGATTGTCCCGTGCAGGGCGAAGAGCAGCACGAAGAGCACTCCTCCGGCCAGGCCGTAGGGGTTGAGCAGGTCCAGAATACCGCCCTGCACAATGCCGTCGCCGTCAATGGGCAGGCCCATGAAGACGTTGGCAAAGGCCACGCCCAGGAGCAGAGCGGCCGCGAAGCTCGAACCGATGAGACATTTGTCCCAGAGGGCGGTCCATTTTTCGCTTTCGACTTTGCTCCTGAACTCCATTGCCACGCCCCGGACGATGAGGGCCAGGAGCAGGAGCATCAGGGCCGTGTACAGGCCGCTGAACATGATGGCGTAGGCCCTGGGAAAGGCCGCGAAGGTTACGCCGCCCGCCGTGAGCAGCCAGACCTCGTTGCCGTCCCAGAAGGGGCCCATGGCGTTGTAGACCATGCGCTTGTCCTGCTCAGACTTGGCCAACAGGGGTTTCATCAGCCCCAGGCCCAGATCGTAGCCGTCCAGTATGAAGTAGATGATCCAGAGAACTCCCCAAAGGAAGAACCATATATTCTCAAGCATGATTTATCTCCTTTTATGCTGCGGATCTCTCCGGCTGGACGGTTTCCTCGGGCCCTTTGCGGGCGTATTTCGTAAGCAGGTAGACATCCACGGCGCCCAGCAGGGAATAGAGCAGGGCCAGGGCCACGAAGGAGAAGACCACCTGCGAAGTTGCGATGGGCGACACTGCGTCCGAGGTGCGCATCAGGCCGTAGACGATCCAGGGCTGCCTGCCCACTTCGGCCAGGACCCAGCCCATCTCGATGGCCAGATAGGGCAGGGGGATGGCGTATAGCAGGATTTTCAGGAGCAGCTTGTTCTCGGTCAGGCTGTTGCGTTTGAACCAGGCCCAGGCGGCCAGGGCTATGAACAGGGTTCCCAGGCCGACCATTATCCTGAAGGATAGGAAGGTCAAAAGCACGGGCGGACGGTCCTCCTTTGCCCATTCCTTGAGGCCCTTGACCGGGGCGTCAAAGGAATTGAAGGCCAGGAAGCTAAGCGCTCCGGGAATTCCGAACAGTTCCACGGAGTTTCTTTCACCCTCTTCGTCCGGGATCAGGAAGAGATACATGGGCGCGCCCTCGGTGGTCTCCCATAGGGATTCCATGGCCGCCAGCTTCTCGGGCTGGATTTCAGCCACGGACTGGGCGTGGTGGTGTCCGTGCACGGCTACAGCCACGGAGAAGATCGCGGCGAAGGCCAGACCGTACCTGAAAGACTTGGTGAAGAAATCCACCTTGTTCTTCTTGAGCAGATGATAGCTGCTCACGCCCATGACAAAGAATCCGGCCAACAGGTATGCGCTGGTGAGCATGTGAAAAAGCTGCTGCCAGCCGAAACTGTTGGTTATGACCGCCATGAAATCGTCAAGTTCGGCTCGTCCGTTTCTGAGCACGTAGCCCACTGGGTGCTGCATCCAGCCGTTGGCCAGGATGATCCAGATGGCCGAGACGTTGGAGGCGATGGCCACCATCCAGATGCAGGTGGCGTGGAATTTGGGTGAAAGCCTGTTCCAGCCGAATATCCAGGCCCCCAGAAATGTGGATTCGAGGAAAAAGGCCACTGTGGCCTCGATGGCCAGCAGGGAACCGAAGATATCACCCACGTATTCCGAGTACCTGGACCAGTTGGTGCCGAACTGGAATTCAAGGGTGATTCCCGTGACCACTCCAAGGGTGAAGTTGATCACGAACAGTTTGCCCCAGAACTTGGCCATTTGTTTGTAGGTTTCATCGCCGCTGCGGACGTATTTGGTCTCCATTATGGCCACGATGAAGGCCAGGCCGAGCGTCAGCGGCACGAACAAGAAGTGAAACATGGTCGCCATGGCGAATTGCAGCCGTGACAACATTAGAACATCCATTTTCTACCCCCTTCCTATATGGTTGCTAACTCCTCACTATCGCGGCGACGGCGTCCCGGGCCATTTGGCCCACTGTCACGCCGGCAAGCTCCTGGTTCCAGTACAGTTCGAATGGCGATGCGTTTCCCGCGAGTCCTTTTAGGGCCTCAAGAGCCGGAGCATGCTTCAACAACCCCAGGGCCAGACATGAGAGGCCGGAAGAGGCCGGGGAAGGATCGCTTAAAAGTTTCATGAAATCAGATGCGGCTGATTCGGCCAGATCCGGATGGGCCTGGGCCAGCCGGGCAGCGCCCCAGACCGCGCCTTCCAGCAGCAGGGGAAAGTCGATGAAATTGTCCGGTCCGTCCGCCTGGTGGATGTAGGAGAGCAGGATGGAAGAGTATTCCTCGGCCAGTTTGCGGTGACAGGCCAGGGTCTCGGCCATTGCCTCCGGTATGCCCCAGCCCACGCCGCCCGATTCCTCGTTCAGCATCCACATCATCCTGCGAATGACCACGCGGGCGTCTTCCAGTGATTCCCCGGCCATCAGGGGCACGGCCAGTCCGAAACCGCTCACCGCACGCCATCTGACCCCCGGCGATTTGCTGAGCAGGGCGGAGAAAAGGGGGTTCAGGACCCCCTTTGCGCCTCGTTCTTTAATCAAGGAATCAATGTTGGTGCGCCAGCCGTCCGAATCGAGAGCCTCAAGAGTCTTGGATTTGGTTGAATTTTCTCTGCTCATTTGTTGGCGGCTCCATGTCCGGGCCTTGCTATCCGGTCCTTTTCTTGATGGCCTGGCCGATTTTTTGGCCCAGGTCGAAGCATTGGCCGTAGGTTTCGTGGGTGGGGCGGTTCTTGACCTTGACCGGTTCAACCGGCAGCTCCATCTTCATGCTCTCCAACCAGTCGGTTAGAATCTTGACGCATTCTCCGCTCCAGCCGAAGGAGCCGAAGACCGCGCCGATCTTGTTCTGGGGGCGCAGGCCTTTCATGTAGGTGAGCATTCCGGCCATGCCGGGAAGGATGCCGTTGTTGTGGGTGGGCGAGCCCACGATGACCGCGGCCGCGTCCATGACTTCGCTCATCACGTCGCTGTGATGGTTCTGCTTCACGGACATGAGGCGCACGCTGACTTCCTCTGACTCCAGCCCGGAAGCTATGGCCTTGGCCATCTTTTCCGTGGAGTGCCACATGGTGTCAAAGACGATGACCGCCTTTCTGGTGGGTTCCTGGTTGGCGAATTTGCGGTAGGAATCAAAGGCGAACCTTACATCGTCGCCCCTGTAGATCAGCCCGTGGTCCGGGCAGAGCATGTCGATGTCCAGGTTCATCTTCTCCAGTTCGTCCAGCACGGAAATGACCTTGGAGGAGTAGGGCAGGACGATGTTGGCGTAGTAATCTGAAAGAAGCTGTTCAAGGGTGGCCCGGCAGACCTGGTCCGCAAACCGTTCGCTGGTGGCCCAGTTCTGGCCGAAGGCGTCGCTGGTGAAGGCGATCTTGTCTTCGGGGATATAAGTCAGCATGTTGTCCGGCCAGTGGAGCATCCTGGTTTCGACGAACTGCAGGGTCTTGCCGCCGAGGGATATCTCGCTGCCCGAGGGCACGACCTCCAGGGGCCAGCCTTCGGTCTTGTAGTAGGTCTTTACGGCCCTTTCGCCCATTGGCGAAACGAATATCTTTTCGGGCTTGATCATCTCCACCATGCGCGGCAAGGCGCCGGAGTGGTCCGGCTCGATGTGGTTGGCAACAATGTAGTCTATCTTCTCCAATTCGGTCACGTGGGCGATGTTGCAGGCCAGCGTGTCCGTGAAGTCCGCCTTGACCGTGTCGATGAGCGCGGTTTTTTCGCCGCCCTGGACCAGGAATGCGTTGTATGTGGTGCCCTTGGGCGAAAGGGAATAGCCGTGAAAATTGCGGCAGTTCCAGTCCACCGCGCCAACGAAGTGTATGCCTTTTTTGATTTCCTGTGCTTTCATCGTATAAATGCTTCCGTTTTGATGTTTGTCTGTTCCTGTGAGGCGAGAGGTTTAGTCTTCCTCAAGTTCAAAGTCTTCCTTTCCGGCCCCGCAGATGGGGCAGGTCCAGTCGTCGGGCAGATCATCGAAAGAAGTCCCGGCCGGGATTCCCGTTTCGGAATCGCCTTCGCCGGGATCGTATACATAACCGCAGACAGTGCAGATATATTTTTTCATTGCTTCTCCGGGTGCTTGTCCGAAGCCGTATCCTTGGGACCGTGGACAAGTCTTGCAAGAATTAGTCGTGCATGGAAGCAAGGCCCGCCCCGAAGGGCGGGTCCTGGTCAACAGAGTTTAAGGGGTGCCTTTCCACAATCCGTGCAGGTTGCAGTAGGCCCTGGCAAAGACTTTCCCGCCGGAGGCCGCACAGTTGCAGAAATCCGCGACAGGCTCGTCGCCGGGAGAAAGGCGTTTGATGCAGAAGTTCTCGCCGTCGAAGAGTTCGATCCAGGTGATGTAGTGCTTGTCGGTCATGGGATGGGGCACGGAGCCGAGCTTGACCCTGTATCCGCCTTCAATCTTCTCGATGACCGGAACATGTTTTTCCTTGGCCGCGTCAACGGTGTTCGCCTCAAGCAGGACCATTGGCGCGCCGCAACAGACCAGTTCCCCGCCGCCGGCCTCGAAAACGGAAACGATGTTGCCACAGGCTTCGCAATGATAAATCTGATTCTTCTTGACTGCCATTTTATGTCCTCCGTTTTATTTAGATTCTTTACCAGTCCTGAACCTGGAGATGGAAATGGGCTTTTTCGTGGGCGCAGGCCGGACACTTTTCCGGAGCGCCTTCACCTTGGTGCTGGTATCCGCAATTGGCGCATTTCCAGGTTTTTTTGCTCTCGCGCTTGAAGACCCGGTTTTTTTCGATGTTTTCGATCAGCCCCCTGTAGCGGTTTTCATGAAACCGCTCGGCAACCGCGATGGACTTGAACACGGCCGCGATCTCGTTGAAGCCTTCTTCCGTGGCGATGGCCGCGAATTCAGGGTACATGACTTCCTGTTCGTGGTTTTCGCCCTGGGCCGCTTCCTGAAGGTTCTCGAGGGTGGTCCCTATCTTTCCGGCAGGGAAAGCGCCGGTGATCTCGACCTCTCCGCCCTCCAGGAACTTGAAGAGCCGTTTGGCGTGTTCCTTTTCGTGGTTTGCGGTTTCAGTGAAGATGTTTGAAATCTGAACGTAGCCTTCCTTCTTGGCCTGGCTGGCGAAGTAGGTGTAGCGGTTGCGGGCCTGGGACTCGCCGGCAAAGGCGGTGAGCAGATTCTTTTCGGTTTTGCTTCCTTTGAGCGTGGCCATTCTCGGTTCTCCTTTATGGCTTGGATGGTGATGAGCATATTGATTGCCGACAGTTTATGACATTTGACTGTCCGTGTGAACACAAAATTGAAAAAATCTTGAAACGATGAATAATGATAACTGTTAGCGACGGTGGCCAAAAAAGCCCCTAATCCTTGTTGACGCAGTCGGGGCAGAGACCATGATATTCGAGGTGGCAGCTTGAAATGTGGAAACCCTTTTTCTGCCCGTCGTTCAGCACGGGCGGCTCGAATTCCAGCATCAAGTCCTCGACCTTGCCACAGCACACGCAGCGCATGTGCGGATGGGGAGTGGGAGTCCCGTCGAACCTCTTTTTTCCTCCGGAATCGATTTTTAGAACGATTCCATTCTTGGAAAGAAGATCAAGGTTGCGGTAAACAGTTCCCAAACTGATGTTTGGAACTTTCTTTCTGACCATCTCGTAAAGCTCGTCAGCTGTGGGATGGCAGGTAACGCACTTTAACTCTTCAAGAATTATGTCGCGTTGTTTTGATGTCCTTTGTCCAATCATAATAGTTATCCTCAGCTAAGTGATAATTATTACTAATTGGAGAAAAGGCGTTTGTCAAGCCTGCGCTTGTATTTTTTTGAATGTTTTACGGGCGGTTGCCCTTGAGTACGTTTGGGCGGAGAATCAGCCCAGGGCCACGTCCAGGCTCATCATCACGGCGAAGCCGAAAATGAGCCCCATGGTGGCGATGTCGCCGTTGCCCGAGCTTTGGGATTCCGGAACCAGCTCCTCCACCACCACGAAGATCATGGCTCCTGCCGCAAAGGCCAGGGCATAGGGCAAAATGGGCCTGGCGGCCAGGACTGCGGCGGCGCCGATCACCCCGGCGATGGGCTCGACCACGCCTGAAAGCTGGCCGTATATGAAGGCCCTGGATCGGGTCATGCCTTCCCGGCGCAAAGGCACGGACACGGCGGTTCCTTCGGGAAAGTTCTGGATGCCGATGCCGATGGCCAGGGCTATGGCTCCGGCCAGGGTGGCCGAGGGCAGGCCTGCGGCCACGGCCCCGAAGGCCACTCCCACGGCCAGCCCCTCCGGGATGTTGTGCAGGGTTATGGCCATGACCAGGAGCGTGCTGCGCTTCCAGTCGGTCTTGACCCCTTCGGCCTGGCTGGTGGGCATGAACAGGTGCAGGTGGGGCAGGTACATGTCAACAAGGCGCAGGAACACCGCACCCAAAACGAAGCCCACGGCTGCCGGGGCAAAGGCCCAGGAACCAAGCCCTTCGCTCATCTCAATGGCCGGGGCCAGCAGGGACCAGTAACTGGCCGCGATCATGACCCCGCCCGCGAATCCGAGCATCACGTCCAGCACCTTGCGCGAGACGTTCTTGGTGAAAAAGACCAGGGCAGCGCCAAGGGCGGTCATACCCCAGGTGAAGAGCGTGGCCAGAAGCGCCTGAACCACGGGGTGCAAACTCACGAACCAGGTCATGCCCGATCTCCGGGTTGAATTGAAAAGGCAAGAGCCGGGGGGGCGCGCATCTCCCCCATCGGGGCTTGACTGTGAGGCCAAGCGCTCCCGGCAGGCAGCGCGATTTTCTGATCTTTCCGGCTCTTTTGATGTGGTTATGATAATATTCGCCAGGGACTGTCAAGGCGCGGGGCGGGTTGCGTATGCAGGGGTGAACCGGACATCAAGTCGGCGGCCTTTGCGCCCTGTAGGTGTTCCTCGCCCACGCGGAACTAAAATCTCAGAGACAGGTATCAGGAAGCCTTGAGCGCGGCAATAGAAAGGCTGGGATTGGACGAAACCAGCGCGGCTGCTTCCTGGGAAAGAGTAGTCGCTTCCTTGCCTTCTACCGGTTCGAAGTTATCCTTTAGATCGTCAGCGGAAGGAATGGAAGGTGTCCATTCTCCCGACTTGCGCACAAGCGAAAAATCCTTGCAGGCAACCCACACGCGGTCTGATCCGGGATCAATAGCTACGGTAAATTCCATTTCTTCACCTCCTGAAGACACTATATATGTTGAGAATGGAGAAGACTAGTCTTCGAACCATAGGTTTAAATATGTCTTGGGGGTGTTTCCCGCCCATGCGGGAATGAACCGGCCTCCGGCGGGTAAAGGGTCATATTGCAAAGGGGGAATGCATGATTTTTGTAGGTTCGGCTTGATGGGATTTTTTTCGGCCACACCCTTTTCATGCAAGTTTGACGTTGGCCGCCTTGACTCCCAGAAATGACGTGCCGTTGCGTTCCAGGTTCAGCTCGTGAAAAGAACTGGAAGTGACGACCGCCGGAATGCTCACCTCGCCGCTTCGGAAGGAGAGGTGATAAAGCACGCCTTCCTTGTAGTAGTCCTCAAGCGTGGCCTGGACGAGGTTTTGGATGGATGATTTTTCCGGGCACTTTTGAAAGACCATGACGTTTTCCGGGCGGAGCACGACACGAACCTGTTCGCCTGCTTTTGCGTGGTCCACCGTGGCCAAGCGCATCCCCTGAATGTCCACGTTGCAGTAACCGTTGCAGCCGGGCAGGATTGTGCCTTCATATATGGTCGCGCCCACGAAATCGGCGATGAATCGGCTGTTGGGGCGGTTGAACACGCTTTGCATGGTGTCGTGTTGCTCAAGCCGTCCGTTGCGCATGATCGCCACACGGTCGGCCAGAGCCCAGACATCGTCCATGTCGTGCGTGATGTGCAGGACGGTGACATCGCTGTCGCGCATGAGCTTGCGCAGCAGCGAACGGGTGGTTTGACGGGTTTGCGGATCAAGTGCGGACAGCGGTTCGTCCATGAGCAGCAGCCGGGGTTCGACCACCAGTGCCCGGGCAAGGGCCGTGCGCTGCTGTTCGCCGCCGGACAGTGTGGCGGGCTTGCGGTGCAGGATGTGGCCGATGTTCAGGGATTTTGATATCTTTTGTATCTTTGTCCGTCGGTTTTCCTTGTTGCGGTCTGTTTTTTTCAGGCCGTATTCGATATTGCCGAACACGTCCTTGTGCGGGAGCAGGGCATAGTCCTGATACACGATGCCGATGCGCCGTTTCTCCGGCGGATCGTCCGTGATGTCCCGCCCGTCGAGGAAGACTCGCCCCTTTTCCGGTTGGTAGAATCCGATGATGCATTCCAAAAGGATCGTCTTGCCCGCGCCGGTCGGTCCCATGATCGTATGGTATTCGCCGCGTCCAAGTTCGAGTGATACTCCCTTGAGGGAGAATTCGCCGAGGTTGATGTGCATGTCCTTCACGCGCAGGAAGCTCATAGTTTCGCCTCGGTTTTTTCAAAGATGAAGATGGCGATGAAGGACACCGTGACGAGCATGATTCCGCTGGTCAGGGCCATGCCCATGTTGCCGTAGGAAATGTTCAGGTACAGTGTGATGGGCAGGGTTTCCGTCTTCATGTACGAGCCGCCCGCCAGGATGAGGACCGTGCCGAAGGTGCCTATGCATCTGGCAAAGGCGATGACCGTGGAGGCAAGGATGCCGTTGCCTGCCAGCGGCAGGGTGACTTTGATGAACGTCTCGAACTGCGTGTATCCGAGGCTTCTGGAAACGAACTCCATGCGCGGATTGATGTAGTCGAAGGTCGATTTCATGATTCGCACGGAATAGGGCAGGGCCGTGAAGAACTGGGCCGCCACCACGCCTTTCTGGGTAAACACGAAGTTCAGGCCGATGTTGCTCAGGGCTTTGCCTATGGGGGTCTTGCCGAAAAGGAGCAGCAGGCACAGGCCGAGCACCAGTTCTGGAAAAGCCACCGGGAGGTCGAGAATGGTCTTCACGATGCCCTTGCCCCAGAAATCCAGCCGGGACAGGGTAAAGCCGATGGGCAGCGCGAAGGCCATAACCAGAAAGGTGGATATGAACCCCGTCACGAGCGAGAGCCTCAGCGAGAGCCTCATTTCCTCGTTCCAGACGTTGGCCATTATGTCTTCCAGGCTGGGGACCATGAACAGGGCTCCGATGGCGCAGATCAGGAGCCCTGTGATGAGAAACGAACTGAAAAGAAGCCCGGCCTTGAACGGGCCTATTTTGAGCATCGTTCAAAGCCCCATTTTTCCCAGATATTCAGGCCTTCTTCGGATGCGATGTAGTCGTTGAGCTGCAATGCAAGCTGATTGTCCTTGGACGAAACGTGAACCGCCGTGGGAATGGTCTTGATGAGGTTGCGTTCGGCGTCGATGGCCACGACGCCGATCTTGCCCTTGCCCTCGGCCCAGGTGGTGACATCCAGCCAGTTGATGGTGGCGTCGGCCTGCTCCAGGGCGGCGTAGACGAGCAGTTGATTGGCGGTGGGAGCGAATACCACCACATTGGGCTTCACGGTGTCCCACAAGCCAGCCTTGGTCAGCATTTTTTGGGCGACCTTGCCGATTGCGGCAGCCTTCGGGTCACCGAGGGCCACCTTGACTCCGGGGCGGGCCAGGTCGTCCAGGGTCTTGATGCCTGCGGGGTTCCCGCCGGGCACAACGATGACCGGCACGTGCTTGACGATGGTCTTGATGCTCGTTTCGTCGATCCAACCGTTCTTGACGGCGTCCATGGTGTATTTTTCAGCGCCGGGAATGAAGACATCGCAGGTCTGGCCCACGGACAGCATTCCGAAAATTTCGCCGGAGCTGCCGTAATGCACGTCGATATTGACGTTGTGTTTTTTCTCGAAGTTTTGCCGAAGCTCTTCCATGGGCTTCATGAGCCCGGCGCCGGAAAAGATCTTGAGATTTTCAGCGAACACGTTTGCCGAAAGGCAGAGGGCAAGAATGAACACAAAGGAAAAAAGGGCAATGATGCGGCGGTACATATTCAGCTCCAGTCAAGAGTTTTGATAAACCATACCGAAACGGAACTCCAAACCGCCATGGAGCCGGACAAAATCACAACGCCGTTCCGAATCGCTTCCCTCAAACCGACTCGGACCGGACCGCCCGCAAGGCACGAGCGTATTGTGCTGGCTTAGATATAATAAATAGGGCCGGTTTTCAAATGATAGTATTATAACAATGAATTGACACCAAGGGGGGGTTGGAACGAGATTGCAGGGCTGACGACCTGGGAATTGGCCGAGTGCGCGCAGCAAAGAAAAAGGGCTTACAGATTATTACTGTAAACCCTTTTGTGAAATTTGGCGTCCCCAAGGGGATTTGAACCCCTGTTACCGGCGTGAAAGGCCGGATTGGGGATTGCCGGAAAACCTCGATGCCCCGTATTCCCTAGATTTTTTGTTTGCCGATTTGGCATGAAAATGAGCCTGAAAACGCTTGTTTCGTATCCGGATTAATATCCAATTTTGCGTGGTAAATTTGCCTGCATCCGATCATCCGGAGGATCAAAAAAGTAAATGCCCTCGGTCGAGCTGAACTGCCCCCCAGGTTATGTGCCGGGCTTATGTTAGTCTGCCTTCTCTCTGAGAGGCGTGTCTAGTCCGGAGTTCCGCGACCAGAGCTGGTGGACGTCGCTGGAGTAGCCCCTATTTCGACCGGACACCTCGGCCTACTTAGGAGGTAGGACTGGTGGTGTGACCAGACATAGTGCTAACGAGTATCCAGCGGTGGAACTGGTGACCAGTGTCCAGCGTCGACGCTGGACACTGGCTGAGAAGTTCCTTGATCTGGGCCTTGCCATTCTGCTGCCGTATTTTCCCATTGCCGGAAAAGGATTCGACAATTCCTTCCTTGGCCTGCTTTTTCCATGTGGAAACCTGATTGGGATGAACGCCAAATTTGCTGGCAATCTCGGAAATCGTAAGCTCGCCGGACAACGCGGCAAGGGCTACACGGGCTTTGAATTCGGCAGTGAACTTTCTTCTCTTCTTGGACATGAACAGCCTCCTTAGGCTTGTTTACGTCCACCTTGCAAAGTGGTCCAGTTTTTCAAGGCCACCTCTCGCCAAGCGTTAAGGACACCAATCAGCGATTCAACAAAGTGGGTCCGCTTCCATGCTACGGATCGGCTTTCGGCGGTTGCTCCGGGCTTTCCTCATTCATGAAAGGTTCTGCCGCCAGGGGGCTTGCCCTTGATACCGGCATCAGCACTTCAGCCCAGTGCTCCTTGCCATCATCCGTCAAAGGAATACAGCCGTCCTGCTGCCGGATGCGGTCCAGGCTCACGCACAATTCTCCCTTCTCTTCCGAGGCCTGTACGATCTGGATGTGAAATACCGTTTCCCGATAGCGATAATGCAGGGTGAACCCCTTCCACTCAAGTGGCAGACAGGGGGAAAAATGCAGTCGGTCCACATCAAGCCTGAGGCCGAGGAGTGATTCCAGCATTAACCGATACATCCAGGACGCAGAGCCGGTGTACCAAGTCCACCCGCCGCGGCCAGCATGGGGAGATACCGCGTAGACATCCGCCGCCATGACGTAGGGTTCAACCTTGTAAACTGAAGCTTCCTTGGCCGTGAGTGCATGGTTTATGGGATTGATGATGCCGAAAAGTTCCCAGGCGCGATGATTGTCGCCCAACCGTGCAAAGGCCATGGCCGCCCAGACGGCTGCGTGCGTATACTGGCCGCCGTTTTCCCGTAAGCCCGGAGCATAGCCTTTGATGTAGCCGGGATTGAGCTGGGAGGTGTCGAAAGGCGGGTCCAGCAACTGCACCAGCCCTTGCTCGCGGCGTACCAGGCGCTGGTCCACAGCTTCCATGGCCTGATGTGAACGTTTTGGTTCTCCGGCTCCGGAGAGCACGGACCAGCTTTGGGTAATGGAGTCGATCCGGCACTCCAGGTTCGTCGATGACCCGAGCGGTGCGCCATCGTCGAAGTAGGCGCGGCGATACCACTCGCCGTCCCAACCATTGGCCTCGATACTGCCGCACAGTTCCGCAGCCTCGGTGCTGCAGCGCTCGGCAAAGGGGGCGTCGCCATGTGAGCGGGCAATTACGGCAAACTTCTTGAGTACGTCAAAAAGGAAGAAGCCCAACCACACGCTCTCGCCATTGCCGTTCCGACCCACAAGGTCCATACCGTCGTTCCAATCGCCTGATCCCATGAGCGGTAGGCCGTGCGCGCCGTAGCGGAGGCCGTGTTCGATGGCTTTGGTGCAGTGCTCGTACAGACTGGCCATCTCCTCGGAGTTTCCAGGCAGATCATAGTAGGAGTCCTCACCTGCCTTCAGCGTTCGGCCCTGCAAAAATCCCACGGGTTCGTCCAGCACGCCGGTGTCTCCGGTGGCGCGCACATAGCGGGTCACGGCGTACGGCAGCCAGAGGTAGTCGTCGGAGCAATTAGTGCGCACGCCCCGGCCCGTCGGAGGATGCCACCAGTGCTGCACGTCGCCTTCCTCGAACTGACGGCTGGCACTGAGCAGCAAATGCTTGCGCACGAGCTCCGGCCGGGCGTGTATGAGTGCCATGACGTCCTGCAACTGGTCGCGAAATCCGAACGCGCCGCCGGATTGATAGGTGGCGCAGCGCGCCCAGAGCCGACAGGATAGGGTCTGATACAGAATCCAACCGTTAGCCAGCGCATTGAAAGCATGATCAGGGGTCTCAACATGCACTGCCCCCAGAGTATGCGTCCAGTGCTGCCAGACTTTGTCCAGCGCAATGCGCGCGGCAGTCGGTCCACGGAAGCACTCGACCAGGCGCCTGGCGTCTTCAACGTCGCGCCCCATGCCAAGCCGGAAAACTATCTCTCGCTCCTGCCCGCCCTCCAGATCAAAAATAACTTGAATGGCCGCACAGGGATCAAGGGCGGCCCCCACCCTACCGGAAAGCCGAGTGCGCGTCATGGCGGCCGGGGCCTCCAGTGTGCCTCCCCGGCCTATGAATTCCACACGGTCGCCGCTCACGGTGCGCGTGGTTTCGTCAACATCGAAGAAGGCAGTCCGGCCGCTGAACTCGGTGTTGTATGGGTTGCGGGCAAAAAGCGCACCGCAGTTCAGATCAATTTCAGTGACCACGTGCTCGGCGGTTTTGCTGCGCAGATCTCCCAGCACCCATTCGGCATAGCCGGTGACCGAAAGCCTACGTGCCCTGCCCGATTCGTTGCGGACTTTCAGCACAGCGAATTTGACGGCGTCATCAATATCCACATAGACCCACAATTCGCTAGCGACGCCGCGCTCGGCGTGCTCGAAGACACTGTATCCGAAGCCGTGGCGGGTAACGTAAGGAGTGGTCCCGCGACAGGGCAAAGGCGTGGGCGACCAAAAATGGCCCCGCTCCTCGTCGCGGATATAGAAGGCCTCGCCTCGCGAATCGCTGACCGGATCGTTGCTCCAAGGGGTCAGGCGAAATTCATGAGCGTTTTCGCTCCAGGTGCAGCCCATGCCGCTCTCGGAGATGACGGAACCGAAGTCCGGGTTTGCCAGCACGTTGATCCATGGGGTGGGCGTCAATTGTCCGTGGGCCGTGGTGATGACGTATTCCCTGCCGTCCGGGGTAAAGCCGCCCATGCCGTTGGAGAAGCTCAGGTCCTGTCGCGACAGCGGGGCAACGGCGGGAAGCGCTGTACGCAAGGGGCGTATCAGGGTGAGTCGAGGCATCGTTGTTTCCGCTACGCTACGACCACCAATTTGGTCCGACAAGGTCCCCCGGGTGTCGGAGATGACGGCTCGGGCCACGGCCTTGAACAGAATACGATCCTCCTCGGCGATGCGATCCGCGGGACGGACGAATATTCCGCCGGGTCGATCGACCTGGTTTACCGTGGTGCCTCCGGCGATGAGCCCCATGATCTGGTCGTGAAGAATCTGCCGGTATCCGGCATGGTCCTCATTCCAGATCACCAAGTCCACCGCCAATCCCTTGAGCTGCCAATAGGCGTGGGCCTGCACCAGTTGGCGCACCAACTCGATGTTGGCCGCGTCCTCGATCTGCAACAGCACGATGGGCAGGTCCCCGGAAACGGAATAGCCCCAGAGCCCGGATTGCCCACGGGCGTTTTTGATGAGTACGCCCGCTTCGGCCCGGAGCGCAGAATTGGCGTAGAGGATCGAACCAGCCAGCCTCCCGTAGAGCTGCGCTTCGGCCTCTGTAGCGTTCAACTGGCGCAGCTGGACCTGGCTGTGAGTCCAGGCCAGGTCGAAGACGCGGTCGGCCATGCGGCGTTCCTGGTATTTTCCCATCAGGTCAAGGGCCCCTTCGCGGGTTTTCGAAATGCCGAAGATCATGTCGATGATCACGGACTTGCCCGGATTAAGGGTTACGCGCTGACGGATGGCGGCAATGGGGTCGAGCACCGTCCCCTCGCTGTTTGAGAGGGAGTCCGCATCCCCGCCGCCATCCGTTTGCAGCGCCAGGGGTGCGGCGGTGGTATTGCCGCGGCCGATGAAGCGCATGCGGTCGGTCTCGCAGGAGGCGTCCGTGCCCCCAGAGCTGCGCACGGCCATCATGTGCAGCATGAACGGGGGATTCTCGTCCTGAGAGCGAGGCCTGCGGGTACAGAGGATGGCCCGGTTCCCGGAGATGATCTCGGTCTGCACGAAGAGATTGCTGAAGGCCGAATGCAGGGCGTCCGTCGCCTGCGGCGCCAGAACCACTTCCGTGTAGCTGGTCACGTCGATGGCCCGGCGCGTGCGGGCGCGGTTGGTGATGCGCAGGCGGCGCAGCTCGATGTCGTCCTCGGGCGAGACCGCGATCTCGGTATGCGCGTTATAGTCCTGCTCGCGGCACAGGAATTCGGCCTTGCCTTCCGAGAATATCGTCTCGAAATGCTTCGAATGCCTGAGTGTCGGCTGATGGGTGGTGGCCCAGTACTCACGACTTTCCACGTCGCGCAGGTAGCAGAATGTACCCCAGTTGTCGCGGGTGGGGTCCTCGCGCCAGCGGGTCACGGCGAGTTCCCCCCAGCGGCTGTATCCGCCGCCAGCATTGGTGATCATGACATGGTAACGGCCGTTGGAGAGCAGTTGCACCTCCGGGTTCGGCGTGTCGGGAGAGTCGTAGGTACGCATGGGCGTGGCCGCGGATCCGGCTGTCTGGTGACGCTCGGCAAGTTCCGTAGTGTGGGCAAAGAACGCCGTTGATTGGGGAATACGCTCCTGTAGAAGGGGAAGCGTGGCCAGGAACCGGACGTCGGACTCGAAACGCCTCTGCATCGGGCCCTCAAGCAGCACCCCGGCCAGGGACAGAAGGGTCATGCCTTGGTGGTGGGCCATGAAGGACCGGACCACGGCGCTTTTCTGGCCGCGCGGCAGGCGCGACGTCGTGTAGTCAACGGCCTCGCACAGGCCATAGCGGGCTTCGAGACCATCTTTCGCCAGGCGCTCCAGGTTGTTGCAGGCTTCATGCGGAGCCACCAGAAGCGCCAGAGCCGTGGCATAAGGCGCGATGACCATATCTTCGGCCAGACCGCGTTTGAGCCCCAGGCCGGGCACGCCGAAAGCTCGGTACTGGTAGTTCCGGTGCGCGTCGATGGCGTTGTAGCCGCATTCAGAAATACCCCAAGGTACGCCTCTCTTCCGGCCATAATCTATCTGCCGGGCCACTGCCGCCTTGCAGGTCTGATCGAGCAAGGTATGCGCATAGCTGGGCATGACCAGGTTGGGCATCAGGTATTCAAACATGGAGCCGCTCCAGGAAAGCAGAATCGGCTCTCCTCCGGCTGACGTGAGCAACCGCCCGAAGGCAAACCAGCTCTCCTGCGGCAACTGCCCCTGGGCGATGGCCACAAAGGTGGCGAACCGCGCCTCCGAGGCCAGCAGGTCGTAGAAGCTCTGGTCTCTGCGATGTTCGTCCACGTTGTAGCCAATGGCCAGCAGGTGCCGCGTCTCGTCGTACAGGAATCCGTATCCCATCTGGGCCAGGGCGTCACAGTGCCCGGCGAGTGTGTTCAGGCGTCTCATTCTGGATTTGGCCTGCCTGCAGGCAGCACTGATCATGTCCCCCATTTCCGCAGTCTGCGCCGTTGTCGCGGCGAGCCTGAATCGAGTTTCCAGCGCAGCCAGCCCGCCCAACGTGGGAATTTCGTCAAGAAAAGCCAATTTTTCGCTGAATTCGTGGGGGAACGCCGCCCACGGGGTCAGCAGATCCAGTTCGGCTAGGGCGTCCCGGCATTGCCCGGCAAAGGCCTGGAGCCACCACCGGAACGGACTGTCGGGTTCGGCGGTCTGGAAATCCCGACTGTCGGCCACTGCCACCACCGATATCGTCAGCCTGTCGAGGCACAGCCGCGTGGCGCTCAGGGTGACGGGTGGGTTAAGAGCGGCCTCGGCCACATCCCGGCGTAGCGCGTCCATCCGGGACGCGGTAGGGGTTGGCAGATCGCCGGGCAGGTCGTCCAAGGCAATGTCCAGGACGTCGTCCAGGCTCTCGAACAGTCGGGGAGAGAGAATATGGCCCTCGGTTAGGGCGAGCAGGCCCGCCCGCAGGGTAAGGAGATGCCCGGCCATATTTCCCGAATCGACAGAGGAGATATAGCGCGGCGCAAGCGGCTGCAAGGTGCGGGTGTCGTACCAGTTGAAGAAGTGGCCCTCGTACCGGTCCATCCGCCCCATGCTTTCCAGAGCCCGCGAGGTACGCTCCATCAGCCGCCAGCAGGAGATGAAGCCGAAGTCGAACGCGGAAAGATTTGCCAGGAGGGCCAGGCCCATGTTCGTGGGCGAGGTGCGGTGCGCGATGACGGCTTCGGGCTGTTCCTGAAAGTTGTCCGGCGGCAGGTAGTTGTCCTCCGGGCCGACGAAGGTCTCGAAAAAACGCCATGTCTTGCGAGCTATCCTGCGCAGGAACAGGGTCTGGGCTTCCGTGAGCCGCGCCTGGCGGCGGGTGAGCGGCTGACTGAGCCACCAGGACAGGACCGGGGAGAGAAACCAGAGGCCCAACACCGGCCCGGCCGCGAGCAATACGGACGGGTTGGCCGCAACAAGGGCGAGGGCCGTGGCCACGGCAAGGAACGGTCCAAACCATATGTTCCGGTACGAGCCGACGAGATCCATGCGGCCTTTGCCCACCTCTCCGCCCGAGGGCTCCCATTCCAGGAGTCCCCGATGCGTGATAAGCATCCGCCAGGCGGTACTTGCCACGGCATTCAGGCTGTAGAATGCCTCATGGGGCAGGCAGACCAGGACGAAAACCGCCTGGGCAAAATGTTTGGGCAGCAGCTCCATTGCGGCGGCAAGGTGCTGCCTCAGGGACAGGTTCACGGGCTTTTGCAACGCATTCAGCACCGCTGCGATGACCGACGGCAGCAGGATGATGCCGCAGACGGCCAGGGTCCAGAACCAGGCGGAGGCCGGAACATTCCATCCCCTCAACAGAAGCAGGGTCAGCGCAGGGGCGGTCAGGCTGCGCCGCAGGTTGTCCAGGATCTTCCATCGCGACAGGAGTGAGAGCGGGTTTTTATGCCGACAGGCGTCGGCTCCGGGAACGTCGGGCAACAGCCACCGTGCGATCTGCCAATCGCCGCGAATCCAGCGTTTTCTGCGTTTCACATCCTCGCCGTAGCTGGAGGGGTAATCCTCGAACAACTGCACGTCGCTCAGAAGTCCGGCCCGGGCATAGCAACCCTCCAATAGATCATGGCTCAAGATGCGGTTCTCCGGAAAACATCCGCCAAGGGTGCGCTCGAAGGCCTCGACCTCGTAGATGCCTTTGCCGATGAACGAGCCTTCGCCGAACAGGTCCTGGTACACGTCGGAAACCGCCCGGGTGTAAGGGTCGATGCCAACTTCGGTGGCGCACATGCGCGCATAGCGCGACCGGTTGTTCCCGGACAGGCTGGCGGCTACGCGCGGTTGGAGAATCCCGTACCCGCCTACCACCCGCCGGGCATCCGCGTCGTAGCGGGGACGGTTCAGCGGATGCGCCATGGCCCCCACCAATTGCCGGGCACAATCGCGTGGCAGTTGTGTGTCGGTATCCAAGGTAATGACGTATTTAGCGCCCCGCAGGACGCTTGGATCGCCGACGATCAGGGAAAAGGGAGCCAACACGCCGTCCCGCAAGAGACTGTTTAGGTCTGTCAACTTGCCGCGCTTGCGTTCATAGCCCATCCATGTCCGCTCCTGGGGATTGAAGCGGCGCGGCCGTTGGAACAAGTAGAAAATGTCGCCCGTTTTGCTCGGGTACCGCCTGTTCAGCCTCTCTATGCATTGTCGGGTGAGAAGCAGCAGGGAAGCATCGCCGGGTAATGTTTCCTCGGCCGCGTCGCGGAAATCCGTAAGCAGCCCGAAATGCAAGTATTTGTCCTTGTTGGCCAAAAAACGGGCTTCCAGGGCCTTGGCCAGACCTTCAATGTCCGGGGCGTTGGTGAGCATGGTCGGGATCACAACCAGGGTACGCCGGTCCTGCGGAATGCCCTTGGAGAAATCCAGGCGCGGCAAAGCGTGCGGCGTGGTCAGCAGGGTTGCCAGCCAGTTCGCCAGGGCCACCGCCAAGTGGCTGGTGCATAAAAGCAGGAGCAGGCACATAAAAACCAGCCCATACCCTTGCAGGCCATCGGCCTGCGCCTTGACCGCCAAACCTCCGGCGAAGAGCATAGACAATAACAGTATACCACCACCATAGAGCAACAGGGGAAACCGGCTGCCCGGCGCGGGCAGGAACTTGGCCGACGAGTTGCACGCTTGCGCCGATTTGTTAAGTTGGCCCAAGCCCTTGTCGATGAGATAGTATCCGACATGGGCTGTGGGGGGATCTTCGCCATTCAGGGTTGCGCCCTCCCGGGCCAAGCCGATGGCCCGTTGCGCGACCTCAACCTCTGAAAAAGGGCTCCTCCTGGCCGTCTGCTCCACCACATGGCGGTAGCGATCACGCGTGGCAAAATCCATGGCGCTGTATACGTTGGCAGGGTCCTCGCACAAAGCCTTCTCTACGAGACTCGTGGACTCGACGAATTCGCTCCAGTCCATTACGCCAAGGAAACGTAGGCTGCCGATGCTGTTGCTCATGGAGGCCTGGTCGGCGGATTGTTGCTGGTTCTCCAGATACACCAGTTGCTCGATGGTCAGGCCGGTGCCGGACAACTGCTGCTCGATCCAGGTCAACGGCAGGGCCAGAACCGGTCCCTTGCCATGCAGACGGCGCGAAAGTTCGGCTACGAACGAACTCACCAGGGGCGGGTTGGAACGGGTCATGTCGGCAATGGTCAGGATCAGGTCTTGCGGTCGTTTGACGGCAACTTCGGTCATTCGGTCGGCCCAGGCTTCGGCGCGGTTGCGGTCAGCCCTGTGTTGGGCGATACGGACAGCCACTCGGCGCAGATTCTCGATGAGTGCCAGGCGCAGCATGATTGGGATAGCCCAGAGTTCGCCTAAATTCAGGGAGGCCACGGACTGATAGGCCACCACGATACTTCTCAGGCTCTCCGGAGCCACCTGTCCGTCACTGTGGGAAATGCTTTCTAGGACGAGGTCGTACACCCTCGGGAGACCGGCCGAGGGGCCGCCGACCAGGCACGGAAGCTCCCGGCTGTAGCTCTTGGGGAGGTGAAGTCCGGCAGTGCGGATCTGTTCCTCGATCACATAAAAGTTGTCCAGCAGCCATTCCCCAGCAGGGGAAATCCGGCGACCCGTCTTCACGTCATCCGTGAGTTGCGTGTGTACATCGAACAGCACGGTCTGGTTTTCAGCCAGCCGCGCAAGCAGGCGGTCCCTGGAGTGTCCTGTCATCAGCTTGTGCGAATCCGCAAGAGTCTTGCCGTGCTGCTCCATCTGGTCCGTGCTGAACAGTTTCGAGCGCAGGGGGGGCTCCTCTTCCGCGAGCTTCGTGCCTCGGACTGATCCGCGCAGGTGGGACCAAGCATCGGAAAGCCTGTTGCTTATCTTCTTGTGGCCCATGCTCATTTAGGTATCTCCTGCTGCCGAAATAGTGACGGGTTTCGTGCAGATTGAAACAGGGCTTGCCGGTGGGAGGACCAGCGAAAACGTTTTCACAGCCTGATGACAATTTTCTGTGAAGGTTTGGTACGGACATGGAAGGAATTCCTACCGGCCAGGACGTCATGACGATTAAATCCGTCCGGGAAGGCGAGAGTGTCCGAGTACTATAATTAATAGCGCAAATTTGTGGCCGCAGATAGGACAACTATTGCAAATATTATCATTTGGCTAAAAAAATATCTGTAACAGCAAGTATTAATTCGCCAACTCTTAATATGCGCATAAATATCATCTCTGTGCCAAATAACAATATGAATCTGATTGTGAATTACTCTGAAAGGGGTATTAATGTATGAAGTAACAAATTATGAACGCTCTTCTAGTCTATCCTGCTTATCCAGATACATTTTGGAGTTTCAAGAGGATACTGTCATTTGTCTTCAAAAAGGCGGCCTTTCCCCCGCTCGGCTTGCTCACTGTGGCCGCCATGCTTCTCGTGGAATGGGAAAAACGTTTGGCGGACACGAATGTCACTCCTCTGGGCAACACCGACCTCGAATGGGCGGACGTTGTTTTGGTCAGCCCCATGATGGTGCAGCTCCCCAGCGCGAAGAAAATCATGAAACGCGCCAAGGAAGCCGATAAAATCGTGATCGCGGGGGAGAGTGGGGACTGCCCTCCCGTCAGCAACGGGAGAGCACTAACATTGCGGGTGGCTCAAATGGATAGGGCAGGTCAGCCCCGGTCCGACTCGAAGATGCCGCCATGATGCCTTAACCTTGGGGCAAAGGGCGTTGTATTTCTGTGTCAGGTAAGAAGGCTTTCGGCGGTCCGGGCTGAAGGAACGCTATTCCATGTCACAGCGGGGGAGTTCGACGGTAACGGTGGTCCCGTCGGCCTCGGATGTGGCGAGCCTGATATGGCCGCCATGTGCCTCGGTGATAAGCTGGGCGCTGTATGTCCCCAACCCCGTGCCGAACCGCTTGCCTGCGGTGGCGTATTTTTCGAAGAACCGATCCCGTATTTCTTCAGGTACGGCACCGGCATTATGGATGGCGACGTACACCGTGGACGGGTCCGTTCGGCAGGTGATAGTGACGCTCCCCCCTCCCCCCCGGAGAGCCTCAATGGCATTTTTCCCCAGATTCATGAATATGTTTTCAATGAGGAAGGCCTCTCCGAACACTCTCGCGCTTTCAGAAAAGAGATCTGATTCGGCTTGGATCGAAATGGTCACCTTGTACTGCGAGGCAAATGCCGCCAGGGAACGCTTAACTGCTTCAAGGATCCGATGAATTTCAGACGGCGTTTTGACTGGAGTATATTCGCCGTTTTCCATTTTCAGCAAAGGCTCGGCAGCGTCGATAAGATGGATCACTTGCTGAATACCGACCAGGACTTGCGGAAAGTCCTGCATCAAGACGTTATTCTCGCCGTTTCCCAGGGCCATCTGCGCCAGAGAGAAGAGGGAGATAAGCGGCCCCTTGATATCGTGTTGAATAATACGTTGAACGTCCTTGCGAAATTGTTCCCCCTGCTTGCGCTCTGAGATATCGTGCATCACGATGCGGCAGACGGGAGCCCCTTCGTCGTCCAGGACTATGGAGCAGATCAAAAGCACCCAGAAATTGGTCCCGTTTTTTTTCACCAAGCGCAATTCGCATTTCGCCGTCGTCGTTGGCGAATCGTTGCTGAAGAGTTCTTTGCGGTACCGGTAGTAGATGTCCTGGTCTTCTTTGTAAATGAATTCGGTCCAGGGCAGTCCGACCATTTCGCCCCGAAGCATGCCGAGCAGTGTCGCGGCCGTGAGGTTGGCCTCAAGGGTCATCCCCTGCTTACTGACCGTGCAATAACCGACCGGTGCCATGTCATAGAGATCGAAGTAACGCGCCCGGACTGCGTCTAGTTTCGCCTGGGCACTTCGCAACTCCTCGTTCTGCAGTTCCAGTTCGATCTGATGTACGCGCAACTCGTGGAGCGCTTGCTGCATTTCCTCCGGAGAAAGGGGGTGTTTTTCCGCGGAACCACTCGTCTGGACCAATGCTTCGGCTTGATCTCTGAGCTTGTCTGTCATGGGCCGTCCCTCCCCGGGGCTATCCGTTGTGTGGTTGCCATGGCATAGACATGACCGGCATCGTCCGCCAGCAGGCTGGCCGTAAGCCATATCGCCAAAGTCTGTCCGTCCTTGTGGACGCGACGCGTCTCATAGGGCGCCGGAATGTCGCCTGCGGCAACCTGCCGGGTGTTCTCCAACTCCTGTGCCCGCATATCCTCCGGAAGCATATCCCGAATGTTCATGGCCAGCGCCTCCTCTTCGCTCCACCCGAAAAGGCGTTGCGCCGAGGGGTTCCAGGACATGATATCTCCCTTCGTGTCCAACACGGCGATGGCATCCTGCGAATCCCGCGCAACCACCGTCAGGCGGATCTGGCCATGGGCCTCCTGCAGCAATTCGTGGGATTTTTTCATTTCGGTTATATCGACAAAGGTGATGACCGCGCCCTCGATTACATTTTCAAGAGTGCGGTAGGGCTGAATGCGCATGGTGTACCACTTCCCTTCCGCTGTCTGCACTTCCAGATCTTTGGGGAGCAGTGTCTCCAGCACGGACTGCACGTCCTCAGCTAGGCTGTCGTAGCCCATCAGCTTGGAAACGATGTGGCCGACAGGTCGCCCAATATCGACCGGAATTAGGTTGATAATTCGGGTGGCGGCCGGGGTGAAACGCATTATGCACAGCTGATGGTCCACAAATATCGTGGCAATGCCCGTTCCGGAGAGCAGGTTGCTCATGTCGTTGTTGGTCTGCGACAGATCGATCAGCTTGTTCTGCAACTCGGCATTGACGGTGGCCAATTCCTCGTTGACGGATTGCAGTTCTTCCTTGGACGTTTCAAGTTCCTCGTTCGAGGATTGCAATTCTTCGTTTATGGACTGCATCTCCTCGTTGGAGGCGTTGAGTTCCTCGTTGGACGTTTCAAGTTCCTCGATGGTGCTTTGGAGATATTCTTCGTTGGCCACCAGCTCTTTCCGCAGCGTCGTGACGACATCATCCTTTGCCCCGGCTGATTTTTCCACCCCGTCCCCGACGTTCGGGGGTGCAGATATTTGTCCCGTCCCGTGGCCGACCTGCGGCGTCAGCTCCAGGATGACCAGATAGAGGGGTTCCGAATAATCGTCATGGTCGGCCGCTACAGGGCAGACCGTCAGATCGACCGAAGTGAAGGGCCCGTTGGTCTTAACCCGCAGGGTCTGGCTGCGGACGGTTCCACCGGTCGATCGCGCTTTGTGCAGTGCCGTGCTCAGTCCACGGCGCAATCCCTCCCGCGCCATCTTGAGGATGTTGTTGGTGCCGGCTTCGCCTTGTGCAGGCTCCAGGAATTGCCCGGTGCGCCCATGGAGGTAGAGGATGTCGCCCTGGGCGTTGACCAGTACCCCCGCCGGGACGAACCGTAACAGCAGCGTCTGTTCGGTCAATTTTCGCAACGGCAGTTTCATGGGGGAAATCTCTTTGACGGCTGTCGGCCTGAGGGGGGACGAGTCAAGGACCGTCAAGGGCGTCAGGAAACGACCCCTGGCCATAAAGTGCTTGCCAAACAGTGCTTCCTTGCGCAAATAGAGTTTCGATTTGCGGTCCACTGCGGTGAACAGGTCCCCGAAATCACCCACCGTTTCCGATGTGCCCAAAAAGAGAAAACCGCCGGGACGCAATGCGTAATGGAAGAGCGGGATGAGTTTTTTCTGCAACTCCCCGTCCATGTATATGAGCAGGTTGCGGCAAACGATGCAGTCGAGCTTGGAGAAGGGCGGGTCCTTGATCACGTCCTGTTCTGAAAAGATCAGTATGTCGCGGAGCGTTTTGTGGATGCAGTATGCGCCGCCATTGGCCTCAACCGTGAAAAACCGCGCCAGCCGTTCCGGGGTGACGTCGGCGGCGATACTGGCCGGATACAGTCCGCTTCGGGCCGTGGTTATGGCCTGGCTGTCGATATCGGTGGCAAAGACCTGTACCTTGAATTTTTGCCGGGTCTTTTCCATGTGCTCCTGCAGGAGAATGGCGATGGAGTACGCCTCTTCTCCGGTGGAGCATCCCGTAGACCAGATTCGGATTGAGGAATCCGGGGACTTTCCGGCAAAGAGTTTCGGGATGACTTGTTCCTCAAAATACTTGAATACATCGACATCTCGGAAGAAACTGGTCACGCCGATGAGCAGGTCGCGAAATAGTGCTTCCACCTCCGCCGGAGTTTGCTGCATGTATTGAATATACGCATCCAGCGTGTCGATCTGATGCACGGCCATTCGGCGTTCGATGCGGCGAAGGATGGTGCTCGGTTTGTACTGGGAAAAATCGTGCCCGGTCTGGGCGCGCAGCAGGATGCATATTTTACGCATCGCATTTTCGGTCCCGGGCGTGGGCACGGCCGCCGTCTGGAGAGGCGTGCCGTAGGCATGGTTAGCATAGGCGATGATTCGGGCGGGCATCTCCGACGGCACCAGTTCGTAATCCACTAGGCCGGTTGCAATAGCGCTACGCGGCATGCCGTCGTACTCGCTGGAGTCGGGCGTTTGGGCAATGACCATGCCGCCTTCGCCCTTGATGGACCGCACGCCGAGGGTTCCGTCGCTGCCCGTGCCGGAGAGCACGACGCCGATTGCCGATTCATGCAGGTTCTGGGCCAGGGAGCGGAAGAAATAGTCAATGGGCAGCCGCTGCCCCCGTGGGGAAATGGGCTCGATCAATTGGAGTCTGCCATCCAGAAAAACCATGTCGCGATTGGGCGGAATGATGTAGGTGCAGTTGGGCTGGACTTTCATTCCGTCCTTGACCTCGAAGACCTGCATGCGGGTGTAGCGACGGATGAGTTCAGTCAGCAGACTTTTGCGGTCCGGAGCCAGGTGTTGCACCAGGATAAACGCCATCCCCGGATCGACGTCGGCGGGCATGCCGGAGAAAAAAGCCTCGAAAGCCGCCAGCCCCCCGGCCGAGGCGCCAATGCCCACAACGAGAAAGGCCGATCCGGGCCACCGCCCCGGATCGGGGGTGGCCTTGTCGGTCGATACAGGGGAAGCCTTTTGCGACTGGGAATCGGGTGTGTCTTTTTTCTTTGTCATGAATCTGCCTTTGTCTTCACCTCATACACTGTCCGATATCTATTGTCCCGCGAAAAGACCAAAACGTGCTCCCTTGCACCAAGGCTGTTGCGAAAACCTCGCATGCGTGCGTTGACTTATTTGCCCGCGACCTGTTCGATCTCACCGCCTTGCTGCTGGAGTTTGTCGGCAACGACTTCGGCCTTACCCTTGATCTGCATCTCGTTGTTGTTAATTGCTTGACCAAGAACTCGACAAGCTCTTCGTTCAGATGCCTGTATTTTTTCTTGAACTCAACATACGCAACGACGGCGACGCGAAGGGCTTAGAAGTTTCCCCGTGCCGCTTCTTCCAGGATCATTTTGTCCAGATTGAGGTCAGCGACCAAACGCTTCAGGCGACCATTTTCTTTTTCAAGCTCCTTGAGTCGCTTTGCCTGACTGACACGCATTCCGCCATATTCCTTGCGCCATCGATAATACTTCTGTTCGGTCACGCCGAGCCGACGACTGACCTTGGGGACCGACTCCCCTTGGCTCAACAGAACTTCCGCTTCACTCAGCTTGGCGATGATTTGCTCCGGTGTGTGCTTTTTGATGCCTATTGAAACCTCCTACAATCCACTTACCCCTAACTTTGGGCATGGACCATTTTTTTATGGGCAGAGAAATGGCCTCGGTCCTTCGGACCACTTTGCGGCGATTTTAAGGTGGACAGTTCTACGTGACCCCAAACCGCTCTACCAAAGGTCCGAACGCCTTCTCCTCTTCATGAATCAACCGTCCGCACAACCGAAAGAAGGTCAAGCACTGGAGGTTTACCAGTTTTAGGAAATGGCCGACCGGCCAACCACTACCACCTCTGGGGAAGGAAACGGAGCGTGCCTTGATATGTTTGTTGAGTGACCTTGACGGATTGATGGAGGCGATGGTAGCTGTCGATGTTCGAAAATGGACTTTTTTCTTTGATATTGCTCGTCTGCCGGGGGGCAGGCAGACAGGAAAGGAAGAAGCTACCCTGATTGCGGATTTGATCAAGGGCGTAAGTATGCAAAAAGTGACCGCCGGTCATTTTATGACATAAAAAATGTCCGGGGGGCGAGCCCTTCGTCTGTTTCATTATATTGTGATGGTCTATCCATGCGAAATGAGGAGTACTCACATGCGAAAATTTTTTGTCACACTTTTTGTTGTCAGTCTGCTACTGGTGGCTGTCGCCGTTTCGGCCGAACCTGTCAAAATCGGCATGATCACAACCTTGTCCACCAAGGCCGGGTATCTGGGTGAGGATATTCGTGACGGCTTCCAACTCGCCATCGAGCAGGAAGGCGGAAAACTCGGCGGTGTCCCCGTTGATCTGCTGGTGGACGACGATCAGCGTAAACCCGACAAGGCCAAACAAATCGCCGACCGATACATGAAAAAGGACGGCATCAAGATTATGACTGGCATCGTCTTCTCCAATGTGGCCCTGGCCGTCGCGCCCAAGGTTGTACGCAGCGGTGTCATCTACATCAGTGCCAACGCCGGTCCCTCGATGCTGGCAGGCGAGAACTGCAACCCCAACTATTTCAGCGTCTCCTACCAGAACGATAATCTGGACGAAGTCGTCGGCCAGTATGCCACGGACGACGGTATCAAGGACGTCTACCTGATCGCCCCCAACTATCCTGCGGGCAAGGACCATCTGGCCGGATTTAAGCGGTTCTACAAGGGCAAAATCTCCGGAGAGGTCTACACCAAACTCGGTCAGGCCGACTACGCCCCGGAAATCGCCAACATCCGGGCTGCCAAGCCGTCCGCCGTCTTTTTCTTCCTGCCGGGAGGCATGGGTATCAACTTCATCAAGCAGTACGGCCAAGCCGGTCTGAACAAAGAAATCCCTCTGCTGGGCCCTGCGTTCTCCTTTGACGAACGTCTTCTCGGCGCGGTCGGTGACGCAGCTCTCGGCACCATTAATGGTTCCCAGTGGAACCATGATCTAGACAACGTCGCCAACAAGCAATTTGTCGAGGCCTTCCGCGCCAAGTACGGCCGCACCCCGACTTTGTATGCCAGTCAGGGCTACGACGCTGCCCGCCTCATCGGCAGCGGGCTCAAAGCCGTGAAGGGCGATGTATCCGACATCGCTGCTTTCCGGGCTGCCGTGAAGAAGGCCGACTTCGACTCGGTTCGGGGCAAATTCAAGTTTGGCAACAACAACCATCCGATTCAGGATTTTTATGTCCGCGAAGTGGTCAAGACCGCCGACGGCAAGACCACCAACAAAACCATCAAAAAGGTTTTCACCGATCATGTGGATGCCTACGCCGATTTCTGCAAGTAAACAACCAAGGAGAAGAGCGGGCACGGCTGCATCGGCCGGGCCCGCCCGTCATTCATGCTTCTTTTTATTGAACAGTTCCTCAATGGCCTACAACTCGGCGTGATGCTCTTCCTCATGTCCGCCGGGCTGACGCTGGTGTTCGGCATCATGCGGGTCATCAATCTGGCCCATGGTTCCCTGTACATGGTTGGGGCCTATGTGGCCGCCACCGTGGCCCATCTGACCGGCAGCTTTCTGCTTGGGCTGTTGGCAGCATTACCTGCTGCCGCCATCGTGGGCATGCTGATGGAGGTGGTGGTGCTTCGCGTCCTCTATGACCGGGACCATCTCGATCAGGTGCTGGCCACCTTCGGGCTGATCCTTTTCTTCAATGAGCTGACCCGCATCATCTGGGGTCGTCAACCATTGTTCATGGATGTCCCAGCCTGGCTGTCCGGGACAGTGGAGATCATTCCGGGCGTGCCGTATCCCGCCTACCGCCTCGCCATCATCGCTGTCGGCGGTATTGTCGCCGCGTTCCTGTACCTCCTTTTCAAAAAGACTCGGCTCGGTATGCAGATTCGGGCAGGTGCCGTGAACAGGGAGATGATCGCGGCACTCGGTGTCAACATCACCCTACTCTATACCCTGGTATTCGGACTGGGCGCACTGCTGGCCGGGTTGGCCGGTGTCATGGCCGGACCCATCTTTGCCGTGGAATCAGGCATGGGTGAGTCCATACTCATCTTGACGTTCGTGGTCATCGTCATTGGCGGCATCGGCTCCACGCGAGGAGCCATGGTGGCCGCCATGCTGGTGGGCATGGTCGATACATTGGGCCGTGTTTTCCTGCCGGACCTGTTGCGGCTCTTTTTCTCTCCTGCCGTAGCCGACGGTGCCGGTGCGTCGCTGGCTTCCATGTCCGTCTACATTCTGATGTCCGCCATACTCATATGGCGGCCGCAGGGGTTGTTCCCCAAACAAGGTTAGGCTGCGATGAAGCGTCCTGTTTCCCGATTTGCATTATTGCCTCTGCTTATCGTGGCGATCCTTGCGGTCCTGCCGCAGGTGGCGGACGCCATGGACAACCAATACGTTGTTTCCCTGTGCAGTCGATTCCTGCTTTATGCTCTGGCCGCAGTCAGCCTCGACCTCATCCTCGGCTACGGCGGCATGGTCAGTCTGGGTCATGCCGCATACGTGGGTGTCGGTGCATACGTTGTCGGCATCCTCACCATGCATTGTCAGGATATGTCGCTCCTCATGGAGTGGCCCATGAAGATCGCTGGCACGGACAACGCCCTGATCACCATTCCGGCTGCTGTGATCGTGTCCGGCATCGTTGCCTGCATCTTCGGCTCGCTTTGCCTTCGCACCCGAGGCATGTACTTCATTATGATCACCCTCGCCTTTGCTCAGATGGGTTTCTATTTTTTTGTCTCGCTCGAGGCCTACGGCGGGGACGACGGCCTGAGCTTGTGGTCCCGTAACACATTGCCCGGTCTCGACCTTGCCAACGACACGACGTTCTATTATCTGTGCCTCGGCGCGCTGACCCTATTCCTGTTCCTGTCCTATCGGCTGGTCAACTCACGCTTCGGGCGGGTCGTTCGCGGCTGCAAAGAAAACGAGCTGCGTATGGAGGTGCTCGGCTTCTCCACCTACCGCTACAAGTTGATCTGTTTCACCATCGCCGGTGCGGGCGCTGGTCTGGCAGGCGCGTTGCTCGCCAACCAGAGCGAGTTCGTCAGCCCCGGCATGATGCAATGGACGCACTCTGGTGAGTTGCTGGTCATGGTCATTCTCGGCGGCATGGGCAGCCTGATCGGTCCGGTGCTGGGCGCGTTTTCCCTCCTGACCATGGAAGAAGTCCTGGCCGCGTATACCGAGCACTGGATGGTCTTCCTCGGACCCTTCCTGATCATCGTCATCCTGTTTGCCAAGCGTGGCATCTACGGTCTGCTGGGAGAGGACAACAATGCATAGGTCCATCCTCGAAGTGAAGAATCTCGACAAACGGTACGGTGCGGTCCATGCCACCCGAAATTTGTCCATCGATGTCATTGAGGGAGAGGTCCACGCTCTGATCGGTCCCAACGGCGCAGGCAAGACCACGCTCATGCGGCAACTCAGCGGCCAGGTCATGCCCGACAGCGGTAGAATATTTCTTCATGGCAGAGACATCACCCGTTTTCCAATTCATCGCCGTGCCCATCTGGGCCTGGGGCGTTCATTCCAGATCACGCAGGTCTTCGACCATCTGAGCGTGGAGGACAATCTGGCCTTGGCCGTACAAGCGCGCATGGGGTGCAGCTTTCGTTTCTGGAAAAACGTCCGGCATGACCAACAGCTCCTCGTGCCTACCCGCGCGGCCATGGAACGATGCGGTCTTGCTGAACGGGCAGGGGAGTTTGCCGGAAGCCTTTCGCATGGCGAAAAACGCCAACTCGACATGGGCATGGCCCTGGCCGGGAATCCGACGCTCCTGCTTATGGACGAACCCATGGCGGGCATGGGGCCGGGCGGTACGGTCAAGATGACCGAATTGATCTTGTCACTCAAGGGTTCCATTTCCCTTCTGCTTGTCGAGCATGACGTGGACGTGGTATTTTCCTTGGCCGATCGCATCACGGTTCTTGTCTACGGCGAGGCCATCGCCACGGGCACGCCTGATGAGATTCGCTGCCACAGCGCGGTGCAGGAAGCCTACCTCGGCGAGGAGATGTGCCATGTTGCACCTTGACGGCGTCGAAACATTCTACGGCAACAGTCAGGCACTTTTCGGCATCGATTTCACCATGGCGGCGGGTGAGGTCGTCACCTTGCTTGGTCGCAACGGCATGGGCAAGACCACCACCGTAAAAACCATCATGGGAATGATGCCCGCTCGAAAAGGGACCATCACCTTTGAAGGGAAAGAGATACAGAATCGTCCTAGCCATGTGATCGCCCGCCTCGGGTTCGGGCTAGTGCCGGAAGGCCGGCAGATATTCGGTTCCCTGACGGTCATGGAGAACCTCATCGCCACCGAGGCGAATTACAAGCTGTCAGATACTCCCTACGATCTGGATCACGTACTCTCCATCTTTCCCAAGTTAGCTGACCGGCTTGGGAATCAGGGTAACCAGCTTTCCGGCGGCGAGCAGCAGATGCTGGCCATTGCCCGGGCACTGATGACCAATCCAAAATTGTTGATTCTGGACGAGGCCACGGAAGGCCTTGCACCGCTGGTGCGCGAAGAAATCTGGAAGGGACTTGGCATCCTTAAGGAACGCGGTGAGTCTATTCTGGTCATTGACAAGAATCTCAAGTCGCTGCTCAGGATAGCCGACCGCCATTACATTCTGCACAAGGGCAGGGTCGTGTGGCAAGGAAACTCAGAAGAGTTGGCCGCTGACACGAAGCTGAAGGGCCAGTACCTCGGCATTTAATCTGCTGAAAGACAATGGATAAAGAATGTCTTTTGTTCTCGTTCACTACCCAAGCTGAGCCACATCCCGCAAAGTTGAGTCTTGGTTGGAAGAAAAGGGCGTGGAGTTCGAAATTCGGCACATCATCAAGGAAACCCCGACACGGGAGGAATTCCTTGCATGGCAGAAAGTTGTCGGTGTCGACAAAAAGAAATTCGTTAATACCAACGGCAAGAAATACAAGAGTGACCTACCTCCTTCAATGGTCCATACACCTGACATTTAGGCTGGACCAGTTTTCGGGAAGCAGGTCATTGTTACTGGCTGTGGGGAAGAGGAGAACGGAAAAAAAGGGCTTACAGATTATTACTGTAAACCCTTTGTGAAATTTGGCGTCCCCAAGGGGATTTGAACCCCTGTTACCGGCGTGAAAGGCCGACGTCCTGGGCCAGGCTAGACGATGGGGACGCTGCTATATGTTGGCTGGGCTGCAAGGACTCGAACCTTGATTAACGGAGCCAGAACCCGTCGTCCTGCCAATTGAACGACAGCCCAAAACCAGAACCGATGAACTATAGTCTCAGACCGGTCTTGTCAACCAGAATGTGACTTTGAAGCGCAAATATTTAGACAGCCCTGGCGAGGCTGCGGGTGCGCTTTTTAAGCTTGTTGATCTTTCTGCGCACGATCTCGCGGTCCTTGCGGGACTGCGTCGCTTCCCTCTTGGCCCGCAACTCCCTGATCTCGCGCTTGATGGTCAGAATCTGATCCTTGTACGGGGAGACGGTGCTGTCCTCTGTGATGCCGAACACTTCCTTGATGGCAGCAAGGATTTCGTCCTTGTTCATGCCGGAAACGCCTGCGATGGCGGGCAGCTTGGCCATGACCATCTCTCTGAGTTCCTTTGCGGTCATCTTGTCCAGGGGCTTGGACAGACCCAGGCTCTCAAAGCTGACGACGATCGCGCCTTCTTTCTTTTTTTCTTCCGGAGCGGCCTCTTCGGCCACAGGAGCTTCGGCCTCTTCGACTGCTTCCACAGCCTCGGGCGCTTCCTGGGTCTCTTCGGCAACGGCCTCGGTGGTTTCCTTGACTTCCTCGCTCATCATATCCTCCTTGAACCCTGTCGGGCGAAATTCTTATTTGTCTTCCTTTTCTGCGAACATTCGCACATAGGCCCTGTAACAACGGCCTATGGCCGAATCCTCGCTGATGTCGTGCAATAGCGAACCGAGTTTCCCCGGTTTTTCCGGAGCCTTGGGGGGTCCGGCTTTGACCGGCTTTTCTTGCCCGTCCAGCGGAACTCTGCCACTTAACAGCTCAAACAGCACTTTGTCAAAGACTTCCTCACCGAAAAATTCATTGATCTTTTCCAGTATCAACGGGGACAGGAAAGAGGCCTCCTGAACCACTATGGGGTCTTCGGCGGCCAGGATCAAAGTCTTGTTCCTGTGCCCCAGGGGACGCGCCATCCTGGAGGTCTCGGGCCCCAGTATCCGCTCCCAGTTCTTCCAGAGCCGCACAAGGCGCAGGCTGCCCTTGGTGTCCAGGCCGCGCAGCAGTCCGGACAGCAGTTCGCTGGAGGGGGCGGGCCTTTTCCACCTTGATTGCATGTTCTGGCGTCTGTCGAAGATCATGGTTTTTTCCCGGTCTAGGAAAGTATAATTATAGGAACGCCGAGTCTTGACGCAAGATATATTTTTGGTTAGGTCATATTTATGTCTATATCAAGATATATTGATTTAGGCCGTTGCGCCTCACAATTCGCCGGGGGTTGTTTCAGGTTGTCCGGCATGCCGCGCATGGCTTTCAGGGCCGCGAGATGAAACTGATCAGTTTCTGCAAGGCATTGTCCGACGTGACCCGCGTCCGGCTGGTCAACATCCTGGCGCGCTACGAACTGAACGTCGGGGAGATAGTCCAGGCCCTGGACATGGGCCAGTCGCGAATCTCGAGGCATCTCAAGATACTTGCGGATTCCGGGCTTCTGGAGTGCCGCCGCGACGGGCTTTGGGCCTTTTACAAGGCAGCGGAATCCGGGCCGGGCAAGATGTTTCTGGACGCCGCATCCGATCTGCTGGCCGAGGACGAGACCCTGGCGGACGACCTGGACAGGGCCAGGCAGGTGGTCCGGGACCGGGCAGTTGTTTCCCGGCAGTTTTTCGATTCCATCGCCTCGGAATGGCAGCGATTGCGCCAGGACGTGCTGGGCGATTTCGACCTGGCCGGAAAGGTGCGGGAAAGTCTTCCCGAGTCCTGCCCGGTGCTGGCCGACCTGGGCTGCGGACTGGGAGACATGATCGACGCCCTGCGGGGCAAGGCGGACAAGATCATCGGCGTGGACAACTCGCCGAGGATGCTGGACCTTGCCGGGCAGAGGCTGGCCGGAGTCAAGGGACTCAGCCTGCGCATCGGCGAACTGAGCCATTTGCCGCTCAAGGACGGCGAGGCGGACTGCGCGGTCATGTCCATGGTCCTGCACCACATGTCCCAGCCCGTGGACGCGCTGCTCGAATCCTCAAGGGCCATGAAGAGCGGCGGCGAGTTGATAATCGTGGATTTCGACAAGCACGAGAACGAGTCCATGCGCAAGGAATACGGCGACCACAGACTGGGCTTCGACAGGCCCAAGCTGGAGGGCTGGCTCACGGAGGCCGGGTTCAAGGTGGCGGGCCAGGAGCTTTTCCCGGTGCGCAAGGGTTTGACCGTTTTCGTGCTCAAGGCGAAAAAGAAGTGATTTATCCGGAATAATCCGGTTATGATAAATGATGGTAAAGTAATCAGGAGGATTTAATAATGACTGCAAAGGTGATGGCCATAGAGCCGGATTTGAAGAACAAGGTCGCCGACATGTCCCTGGCCGCTTGGGGCCGCAAGGAGATGCAACTCAGCGAGCGCGAGATGCCCGGCCTCATGGCCCTGCGCGAGAAGTACGGCAAGGAGAAGCCGCTCAAGGGGATCAAGATCATGGGCAGCCTGCACATGACCATCCAGACCGCCATGCTCATCGAGACCCTGCATGCCCTGGGCGCGGACATCCGCTGGGCCTCCTGCAACATATTCTCGACTCAGGACCACGCCGCCGCAGCCATTGCCGAGGCCGGTACGGCCGCCGTGTTCGCCTGGAAGGGCGAGACCCTGGAAGAGTACTGGTGGTGCACCGAGCAGGCCCTGACCTGGCCCGACGGCTCCGGCCCTGACCTCATCGTGGACGACGGCGGCGACGCCACATTGTTCGTGCACCAGGGTTGCAAGGTGGAGAAGAAGCCTTCCCTTTGCGACAAGAAATACGACGTGCATGAGTTTCAGGTCATCATGGACCGTTTGGCAGAAAGCGTGAAGTCCGATCCCGGCAAGTGGCAGCGCATCGGCGACAACATCCGCGGCGTTTCCGAGGAGACCACCACGGGCGTGCACAGGCTTTACGAGATGCAGCGCAAGGGCGAACTGCTTTTCCCGGCCTTCAACGTCAACGATTCCGTGACCAAGTCCAAGTTCGACAACCTCTACGGCTGCCGCGAATCCCTGGCCGACGGCATCAAGCGGGCCACCGACGTGATGATCGCGGGCAAGGTCGTGGTCGTGGCCGGTTACGGCGACGTGGGCAAGGGCTGCGCCCAGTCCATGCGCGGTTTCGGCGCCCGGGTCCTGGTCACCGAGATCGATCCCATCTGCGCCCTGCAGGCGGCTATGGAAGGCTACGAGGTGGTACCCATGAACGAAGCCGCGCCCCAGGGCGACATATTCGTCTCGGCCACGGGCAACTACCACGTTGTGAGCGGCAAGCACATGGAAATGATGAAGGACGAGGCCATCCTCTGCAACATCGGCCACTTCGACAGCGAAATCGAGATGTCCTACCTTGAAGCCAATCCCAAGTGCACCAAGATCGAGGTCAAGCCCCAGGTCGACAAGTGGACCCTGGAATCTGGAAGGTCCATCATTGTCCTGGCGGAAGGCCGTCTCGTGAACCTGGGCTGCGCCACGGGCCACCCCAGCTTCGTCATGAGCAACTCCTTCACCAACCAGGTCCTGGCCCAGCTCGACCTGGCCAAGAACGACTACGAACCGCAGGTCATGATCCTGCCCAAGACCCTGGACGAGGAAGTCGCCCGCCTGCACCTTGAGCGCATCGGCGTCAAACTCGACACTCTCACCGAGGAACAGGCCGGCTACATCGGCGTGACAGTCAACGGTCCCTTCAAGCCCGACCATTACAGGTACTAGAAAGTCGTGGACGGGACCGGAAACGATTCCGGTCCCGTCTATTGACTCGAGTCCCTCTTGAAGCTAGGTTTCGGCGGAAATCCACCAAGGAACAACATCAATATGAAGAATCCCTTTCGTTTCGCTTTTGCCCTGGTCTGTCTTTTTGCCCTGTGTATTCCGGCTCGGGCCGCCGACCTTTCCATTCAGTCGTCGACGCACCTTTTTTCCGCCGGGGCGACATCCTATGCCGCTGAGAGCGCCATGGACGGCGACCCAACCACAGCCTGGATAGAGGGCGTGGCCGGGGCGGGAACGGGCCAGTGGCTGCTGATCGAATTTTCGGTCGAGTCGGTCGTCAGGAAGATCGGGGTGACCAACGGCTTCCAGAAGAACGGCTCCTTCAACCGGCACAACAAGATCAAGAAGGCCACCCTGGTTTATTCCGACGGCGCGAGCCAGGAGTTCGAACTCAAGGACGAGATGGGCGTCCAGTATGTGGAATGCAGGCCCGTGCCCACAAAGTCCATCAAGCTGGTCATCGACGAGATTCACCCGGCGCGCGAACTCAGGTTCAGGGGTGACACCGCTCTTTCCGAGATTCAGGTGGAGCTTGACCCGAACTATGCCGCCCCGGTTGAAACGGCGGCGGCCAAACCCGCTCCGGAAGACGTTGCCGAGGAGTTTCGGGACGATTCGGTGGAAGCGGTCACACCGCCGCCCACGGCCACCAACCTCATGGTCAACGTGGACCAAAAGCCCGTGAAATCCGTGGCCATAGACGAGAACGTGTCCGCCGCCCCCAAGGTGGCGGAAGGCCTTGACGGCCTGGCCGAATCCGCCGAGACCCCAAAGAACCAAGCGCCAAAGTCGGTCGAGCCTGCCAAGACCGCAGCCGCAAGCGGGACTCGCGCAGATGTGGTGCCGCCTTTTTTTCAGGATGCAAGCCGGAAAGTTGAATCCGGCGGTGAGCCCGCAGCCGTGGACAATGTCCAGCCCGAGGCGAAGCCTGCTGCCCCGGAATCGGCTCCGGCGCCTGTCGCGGCGCCTGACGCGGTGTCTGCGGCCGGCGAGAACTCCGTGCTGAAAAGATTGCAGGAACAGTACGCCAAGGGCGTTCCGGCCGCTTCGGAGCCAACGCAGTCCGAGCCTCAGGCCGAGGCGCCGAAAGCCCGGAAACAATCCGCTGCCGCCGGCAACCCGATGCTCAAACGCTTGCAGGAACAGTTTGAACACGACCAGTCGGCCATGGATTCCGATCCTTCCGCGGAGCTGATTTACGTGGTCAAGACCTACTACCAGCGCATGTACACCCTGGATGACAAGTATGACGAGCTTTTCGCCGAATCCGTGCGGGAGCAGGAAGGACTGATCTTCGAAGTCTTCAGGGAAACCCAGAGAAAGCGCGGGATCTACGATCTTTTCAGGGAGGCCGTGGTGGACCTGGAAAAGTTGAACATCGTTCCCGTGGATATCGACAGGGATCTGGCCGAGGTTAAGGTGGACGGCATGTTCACCCTGTATCTGGCCGACGACTACAACGATTATCCCGAAGAAACGAAATTCGTTTTCAAGCGCGAACGCGACCACTGGAAAATTCTGGACATAAAATAAGAAACCGGGGCAAGACCCCGGTTTTTTATTTTAGTGAAAACCGATTTTATTCCTGCACTATTTCCGTGCCGATGCCCGTCATGGTGAACATCTCCAGCAGGACGCAGTTTTCCAGCCTGCCGTCGATGATGTGCGTCTTTTCCACTCCGGCCATGAGTGCTTCCAGGCAGCAGTTGAGCTTTGGGATCATCCCGCCCTTGGCCGTGCCGTCTTCGATGAGCTTGAAGGCTTCGGCCTTGGTCATGGAGGAGATGAGTTCGCCATCGGCGTCCAGCACGCCTTCGACATCGGTGAGCAGGTGCAGCCGCTTGGCTCCCAATGCTCCGGCCATGGCGCCGGCCACGGCGTCGGCGTTGATGTTGTAGGTTTCCCCGAGTTCGTCCACGCCCACAGGGGCGATGACCGGGATGAAGCCTTCCTTTTCCAGGGAGCGGATGACTCCGGTGTTGATCTTGACCACTTCGCCGACCTTGCCCAGGTCGATGATCTCCGGCGGGGCGTCCTCCTTTTGCACGGCCAGTTCCTTTTTCCGGGCCGTGATGAGCATTCCGTCCTTTCCTGAAAGTCCCACGGCCCTGCCGCCGTTGACGTTGATCAGGTTGACGATTTCCTTGTTGACCTTGCCCACGAGCACCATCTCCACCACGTCCATGGTGGCCTCGTCCGTGATGCGGTGGCCCTCGGTGAAACGGCTTTCGATGTGCAGGGCCTCGAGCATCTTGCCGATCTGCGGGCCTCCGCCGTGCACGATCACCGGGTTGATGCCGATATATTTAAGCAGGATCATGTTCAGGGCGAAGCTCTTCTTGAGTTCCTCGTCGATCATTGCGTGGCCGCCGTATTTAACGACCACGGTGCGGTTGAAGAACTCGCGGATGTAGGGCAGAACCTCGATGATCAGCTTGGCCTGCATCTTCTCGCGGCGCATGGCGCCTTTTGTTCCTGTGTCCATGTTCTTGTCCGGTTTGCTGTTGCGGCCGCAACGGGCCGAATGTGCGAACGATATTTCACCACCGGGGCGGCCGTGTCAACATGGAGGGGCAGGCAAAGGTATTTATCATTGTCAGCGGTCTCAGTATTGCCTATGCTTGTATTGGTCCGACATATAATATTTTTTCAACGGGGAAACAGCTGATGGGCGGAACAGGGATGAGGTTCGACAGGTTGGAGGTGGCGGGTTCGCTGGGCGATCTGGGCACGCTGTTGCCCCTGTCCGTGGCCATGATCGTGGTCAACGGGCTGGACCCCATCGGGCTTTTTCTGTCCGTGGGCCTCATGTACGTGCTGGGTGGGCTGTATTTCCGCGTGCCCATAGCCGTGCAGCCCATGAAGGTGGTGGCGGCCTATTCCATAGCCATCGCCGCCACTCCCGCCCAGATCAGCGCGGCCGGGCTTCTGCTGGGGGTCTTTCTCCTGGTCATCGGGCTGAGCGGGATAATGGACGTGGCCGCCAAGTTCATTCCCAAACCCGTGGTGCGCGGGGTGCAGCTTTCAACCGGCGTTCTGCTCATGTCCAAGGGCGTGGCCTTCATTGCCGGAACCTCGCAGTTTCAGTTGGACCTGGGCCTTGGGGAGCCCTATCTGGGCTTGCAGTCCCTGGGGCCGGTGCCCCTTGGCCTGCTTCTGGGAACCGCCTGCGGCGCCCTGACCCTTTTTCTGCTTGGCAACAAGCGTTTTCCGGCGGCCATAGCCGTGGTCGGCGCGGGGCTGTTGGCTGGCGTTTTTTTGGGTACGCACGAAGGTTTTTCCGCCTTGGAAATCGGGCCTTATCTGCCCCGCATTCTGCCCTTCGGCCTGCCCAGCGGTCAGGATCTGGGCTTTGCCGTGCTGATTTTCGTTCTGCCCCAGATGCCCATGACCCTTGGCAATGCGGTCATCGCCACCAGGGATTTGTCCGGCGAATATTTCGGCGAGCAGGGATCAAGAGTCACGGACAAGGCCCTTTGCGTGAGCATGGGGCTGGCCAATCTGGCCGCGACCCTGTTCGGGGGCATGCCTCTTTGCCACGGAGCTGGCGGGCTGGCGGCCCATTACAGGTTCGGGGCGCGTACCGGCGGTTCCAACCTGATCGTGGGCGGCCTGTTTCTGGTTCTGGCCTTTGCCTTCGGCCCGCACGCCCTGGCCCTGGTGCGGCTCATGCCTCTTTCCGTGCTGGGCGTGCTTCTGGTTTTCGCGGGCGGGCAGCTGGCAATGACCATCATCGACCTGCGTGAGCGAAAGGAACTCTTCGTGACCCTGACCATGGCCGGCATAGCCCTGGCCTCCAATCTGGCCTGGGCCTTTGCCGTGGGGCTGGCGCTTTCCTGGCTCATGAGGTCGAAAAGGGTGGTCGTTTAAGGGCGGTCGTTTGTGGCTGGTACTGGGTCAGGACAGAACCTGGCGGTAGAGAATTCGTTCGTAGAAGGCGCACATGGCCCTTGCCGGGAGATGTCCGAGGCCCATATTCCGCAGCCTGCAGTAAAGGTGCAGGGGGTTCATTTTGTGTTGCAGTCTGGCTCTCATCATTTCCATGACTTGTCCTCTTGCCCGTCTTATCGGACTTGCGGGGCCTGAACATTAGCGGTTGGGGGTTGATTTCGGACCTTGGCGCGTTGCCATAACGCGGCAATGTATTATATGTTTTGCTTGAAGTTGAAACTGGAATGGGAATTTCCGGTTGACGGCGCATCAACTCCAGCCGGGAGGGATGACATGTCCAATGAAATGAGAAGGCGTACCAGGATCAAGGCCGGTTATCAGGTTTCTCTGCTGGTGGGCGACAGGGAAATTCCGGTGACCACCAGGGATCTCAGCCTCAAGGGACTCTCCTGCCTGCCCGTGGAGGGGCTGGAACAGGGAATGGAATGCGAGGTGCGCATTTCCCTGGCCGACGACATCAACATCCTGGCTTCCGGGAATATTGTGCGTGTCGACAAGGCGGGTGTAGCCGTCGATTTCACCAGCATCGAGGAGGAGAGTTTCTTCCATCTCCATCGACTGGTCGAATTGAACTACGGGGACGGAGACAAGATCGGCGAGGAGATTCACACCCCCGCCTTCAAGGTCTAGTACGACGACCCTTCCTACTTGATGGCCCAGAACGCAAGGGCCAGCATCAGCACCGAGCAAAGCGCCCCGGCGATAAACACCGCATCCATGCCCCACAAGGCCAGCACCCCGCCCATGAGCAGGGGGGCTATGGTCTGCGCAAGTCGCAGGACCATGCCGTTGGCGGCCATGAAGGCCCCGCGGCTTTCCATGGGCGCCAGTCCGGCGAGCAGGGTCATGGCGCTGGGGATGTTCAACCCCTGGGCCAGTCCGAAAAGGACGATGGGCACGGAGCAGAGCCAGAAGTTCGGAGCCAGGGGCAGGAGCAGCATGGCCGGGATGTACAGAACGAACGCCGCCCTGAGCATGTGCGCCTCGCCGAATCTTTTGGACAGCCTGCCCAATTGCGACGCGGCCAGGGCCGTGACGAAGGAGGCCACGGAAAAAATGCCGCCGATGGCCATGGGCGATGAACCGAAACGTTTGTCCATGAGAATGGGCAGATATGTGACCATGGGGCCGTAAAGGATGACAAAGGTCAGCAGGGTTGCGGTGAACAGGGCCAGGGCCTGCCTGGAGCGCATTTGCGCCAGTGATGATTTTATGTAGTCCTTGAAGTTCTGCGCGGATTTGGGCTCCGGGTTGTCCAGGCGCAGAAAGACCAGAAATCCAAGGGGAATGGCCACCACGGGCAGCAGAAATGGCCATTGCCAGCCCAACAGGGCCAAGGCCCCGCCGATGGCCGGGAAAAGCGCGGTGCCCATGGACAGGACGCTGGCGTTGAGGCCCATGGCCGTGATGCGTTCCCTGTCCTTGTACAGGTCGCCGATGAGCGTCATGTTCAGGACGCCCAAGGGGGCCGCGCCCACTCCCTGGAGAAAACGCAGGGTAAGCAGTGTGGGCAAGTCGCTTGCGAAAAAGCAGGCTGTCCCGGCCACGCCGAAAAGGAACAGGGAAGGCACAAGTATTTTTTTTCTGCCCACCCGGTCGCCCAGGATACCGGCCACTGGTGTCAGAAAGACTCCCGGCAGGGTGAAGGTGGTGATGACCAGCCCGACCGAGGTTGCAGTCAGTCCGGGCAGATTCTTGATCATCAGCGGCAGCGCGGGCATGATGCTTGATACGCTCAAAACCACCATCAGGGTGACGCCGAAGACAAGTCGCAGGTTTGTGTCCAGGTACAGTTTACGCAATGTCGGCGGTCCTTAGACTGCGGCGTCCAGAAGCATGTTGTCTCTGTGGACCGCTTCGGTGTATGAGGCGTCGCCGAGTATTTCCTCAATTTCAGAGGTCTTGCGGCCCATTATTCTTTTCAGGTCCGGGGCCGAGTAGTTGGTCAGCCCCACGCCCAGGCAGGCGCCGTCGGGCGCGGCGATGTTGACCAGCGCCCCGCGTTCGAAGTCGCCTTGGACGCCGCTGATGCCCGCCGGAAGCAGGCTCTTGCCCCGGCTGACAACGGCCTTTGCCGCTCCGGCGTCCAGGCTGATGGTTCCGGATGGGGCCACGTGGTAGGCCAGCCAGAATTTTCGGCTGGAAACCTTTTTCCCCTCCGGCTCGATCCAGGTGCCTTCCATCTTGCCGTCAAACACATCTTCCAGGGACAGGGATTTGCCGCCGGGAAGGATGAGGGTGGGTGTGCCCAACTGGGCGGCCCTGCGTGCGGCCAGGAGTTTGGAGTACATGCCGCCTGAACCCACGGAGGTCTTGCCGTCGCACATGGCCTCTATATCCAGGCCTGAAATGTTTTGGATATGGGGCAGCAGTTTCGCGCCGGGAGTCTTTTGGGGATTTTTATCGAAGACGCCTCCGGCCGAGGTCAGGTTCACGAACAGGTCCGCACCGGTCAGGCCAACCGTCAGGGCCGCGAGGGTGTCGTTGTCCCCGAATTTTATTTCCTGGACCGAGACAGTGTCGTTTTCATTGATGATGGGAATGACCCGCCAGGAAAGTAGCCTTTCCAGTGTGTTGCGTGCGTTGAGAAAGCGTTCCCGTTCCTTGAGTCCGCTGCGGGTCAGGAGAATCTGGGCCGTGACCTTGCCGAAGCGGGCGAAGGCCTCGTCGTATTCATGCATCAACCGTCCCTGCCCGATGGCCGAGGTGGCCTGTCGGCCTGGAAGGTCGGTGAAGTCGTATTCCTGTTCGGATTTGCATGCGGACAGGATGCGCCTGCGGCCCGCGGCCATTGCTCCGGAAGAGACCAGGATGACATCCAGCCCACGGTCCTGCAGTGCGGCAAGCTGGCTGGCCAGCCAGTCGATGGTCGGCAGGTCTAGACCCTTGTCCGTGGTCAGGACGGCACTGCCCACCTTGACCACGATTCTTTTTGCGCTGTTCAGGGCGCTTGTTCTACTTTCCAGCTCGTTGTTCATGCTGGTGTCCAACTACAGCATTTTCAGCGTTTTTTAAAGGGATTCCAGAAGACTCCACATTTTTTCAACCAACTGGTCGAGGCCGTCGCCCTTGAGGGCGGAGATGAAGAATATCTCCATTCCGGCATCCTTGGCTTCGTCTCTCAGTCTTTCCAATTCCTCCGGGGCGAGGAGGTCGATCTTGTTGACCACGCAAATCTGCTTGCGTTCGGAAAGGTTGGCGTCGAACTGCTTGAGTTCGTCGTTCAGCAGTTCGAATCCGCTGAAGGGGTCTTCGACGTTCAGGTCCTCGCAGCTCAGGATGTGCACCAGAAAACGGGTGCGCTCCACGTGCTTCAGAAATTTGATTCCCAGTCCGTGTCCCTGGCTCGCGCCTTCGATGAGGCCGGGTATGTCGGCGATGACCATGCGGTTGTAAACGTCGTCCTCAATGACTCCCAGGTTGGGAACCAGGGTTGTGAAGGGGTAGGCGGCGATCTTTGGACGGGCCGCCGAGATGGCCGAGATGAAAGTCGACTTGCCCGCGTTGGGCAGTCCCAGAAGGCCAACGTCGGCCAGGATTTTCAGTTCCAGGCGGATGCTCCGCTCCTCGCCTGATTTGCCGTCTTCGGCGTAGCGCGGGGTGCGGTTGGTGGAGGACTTGAAATGAATGTTGCCGCGTCCGCCGCGTCCGCCCTTGCAGATGACGACTTCCCGGCCTATTTCGGTCAGGTCGGCGATGAGCTCCTCTCTTTCGTCGTCAAAGATTTCATAGACCAGCGTGCCCACGGGCAGATCGACCACCAGGTCGTCGGCGGCTTTGCCGTATCTGTCCTTGCCCATTCCCGGCTGGCCGTTTCTGGCCTGGTAAAGTCTTTTGAGGCGGAAATCGTGCAGGGTCAGAAGCTTGTCCGAGCCGCGAAAGATCACGTCTCCGCCCCTTCCGCCGTCTCCGCCGTCCGGTCCGCCCTTGGGTATGAATTTTTCCCTGCGCAGGGAAATACAGCCGTCTCCGCCCTTGCCGGAACGCACGGTTATTGTGGCTTCGTCTACGAATCGCATGAAATGAACCTCGCTTGCGCTGCCTCGAATCCTAACAGGCCGAGGGCGTCCGCCTCAATAAAAAAAGGGCGGGAGACAGTCCAGTCTCCCGCCCGCGAAAATCGAGTGGGTCGTCCTTTATGCGGGGACTACGTGCACCCTGGTCTTGCTTTTGCGGTTGCGGATGTATTTTTCGTATTTGACCACGCCGTCCACCAGGGCGAACAGGGTCCAATCCTTGCCCACGCCGACATTCTTGCCGGGGTGAATCTTGGTGCCGAGCTGACGAACGAGGATGTTTCCGGCCAGTACGCCCTGACCCCCGAAGCGTTTCACGCCCCGTCTTTGTCCTGCGCTGTCGCGACCGTTTCTGGAACTACCAGCTGCTTTTTTATGAGCCATATCAATCTCCTCCCAGACCCTAGGCCGTAATGGATTTGATCTTGAGTTTCGTGTAATCTTGGCGGTGACCGGTCTTCTTGCTGGAGTCCTTTTTGGACAGCTTGTGGAAGACTATGATCTTTTCCCCGCGCTCGTGACCGAGAACCGTGCAATCGACTTTTGCGCCTTCAACGTAAGGCTCGCCGATCTTGGTCTTGTCTCCGTCTCCGATGAGCAGAACCTTGTCCAGAGTAAGGTCTGAACCGGGTTCGGCCTTGAGCAACTCAACCCTGAATTCAAGGCCTTCTTCCACGCGGAACTGCTTGCCGCCGGTTTCAACTACTGCAAACATATTAATGATACCTCCGTCTCGTAAGAGGAAGGTATTTAGCCGCAAGAGGTCGTGGAAGTCAACCCCCTGCGGGCACTTTTTCGCGGTTGGGCGCTTTTATTTCAATCCGGCCTTGGCCAGGACCAGGACATCCACGCGTGCGGCTCCGGCTTTGGCCAGGATTTTCGAGCATTCCGCGATGGTCGCGCCCGTGGTCAGAACGTCGTCCACCAGCAGCACCGAGCGGTCCCGCACACGCTCTTCCGCCGCCCGGAAGGCGCCCCTTAGGTTCTCCAGCCTTTCCTTTCCCTTGAGCCTGGATTGGGGAGTGGTGTTTCTGACACGGCGCAGGGCGTCCGGGGCAATGGGTCGGCCGGTTTTGGCGCTCACCAGCCTGCCAAGCTCAAGGCTCTGGTTGAAGCCGCGCCTGAAAAGCCTTTTTGGGTGCAGGGGCACCGGAATGATGAGCTCCGGAAGGCTTTCAGCTTCCTGCTCGAAGGCCAGGACCGCCATTTCCTGCAAAAGCCTGCCCAGGCCCAGGCGGCCGGAAAATTTGTAGGCCAGGATCATTTCGCGCAGCCTGCCCGCATAGGGCGAGTGGAAATAAAGGCGTGTCCAGGGCCTGGGCTCGAGCCTGCACTCGGAGCAGAGACCCGGCTCGTCGTCCTCTCGCCCGAACATGGTCCCGCAGCAGGTGCAGTAGCCTCCCGTCCTCGGCTTGAGCAGCTCCAGGCAGTCGGGGCAGAGCGGGCTTCCCGCAGTCATGACCCCCTCGCAGGAAGGGCAGCGTTTTTCCCGGCCCATGAAAAACATAAGCTTGTTCAGCATGTGTCCTTTCGTTGCGCTTACTTGCAGCTTTGCGCCGCCTTGCGGCCCAGTTCCAGAACGCCAGCCGAAAGTTCCCGGTCGAATTCAAGGTCGTTTTTCGCGTCCACGGCCCTCAGGGTCAATGCGCCTTTCAGCTCAAGGTTGAAGTTCTCCAGGAAGTACTTGAGGGTCAGCAGGGAGCCGTCGAAAAGCGAATCGCCCCTGGAGCCGGCCACCAGACAGGCGAAGGCGGGCCGCTTGGCGAGGTTCGCGATTTGCTCGTTCCCCTTGCGCCTGGCGTTCCAGAATCTTTGTCCCCTGTCGATCCAGGTCTTGAACATGGAGGGCAGATGGTAGAAATAGACGGGCGTGGAAAAGAAGACGAAAGGAGAGGTCGTCAGTGGGGCGAAGAGTTTTTCAGCGTCGTCCCTTTCCCCCAGCACGCAGGTGTTTTGCGGGGAATCGAGGCATTTGTCGCAGGCCAGACAGTGCATGACCTTGTGGTTTCGCAATGTGAACAGCTCGGCCTTGGCTCCGGACTCGGCAAGCCCCTGGGCGAAAAGTTCCGCGGCCTTGTCGCTGTTGCCGCCCTTTCTGTGGCTGCACGAATAGATTGCGCACTTATTCATCGCTTTCCCCTGTTTTTTTAGGGACCGCCCTGCGTCTGAAAACCGCCCGGAGGGCGCCGTCCGACTCCTCGGCCTCCATTGTCCAGTTGGGCATTATGCGCAGGGCATTTTCAAGCTGGCCCCTTGTGGAAGCGTCCACCAGGGCCTCGACCAGATCGCCTTTGGTGAAACGGAGATACCAACCTATCTCCAGTCCCACGCCTCAACACTTGCCGCGCAGGTCCACGAGAGAATCGCCTATGCTCATTTCACGTCCCTTTTCAGAATCCGCCGGAAGTGAAAAACGGATTGTGGTTTTCTTCATCGCCCACAGTGGTCAGCGGTCCATGTCCGGAATACAGCGCCGTGTCGGCGGGCAGCGTGAATATTTTTTTCCTGACCGAGTCCAGAAGCACCTCCATGTCCCCGCCCGGAAAATCGGTCCGGCCGATGGAGCGGTAGAAGACAACGTCTCCCACGAATGCGGCTTTGGCGTCCGGAAAATAAAATGTCAGGCTGCCAAGGCTGTGGCCCGGCGTGGACAAGACCTTGCAGGGCAGTCCGGCGAATTCCGCGTCGCCCTCGGCTATGGCCTGAAAGTCGAATTCGTCGGCCACGGGCAGCCCCATGAGCCCGCCGCGGCCGATTTCCGTGTCCATGAGCTGCCTGTCGGCTTCGGAGGCAAAAATGGGCACGGAGAAATGATCGCTCAATTCCCGGTTGCCGTAGATGTGGTCGAAGTGCAGATGGGTGTTCAGGATATGGGTCAGGGTCAGGCCGTTTTGTTCGATGTGCTTGATTATGGGCGTGGGCTTGCCGCCCGGATCGATTGCCACGGCCAAGCCCTCGTGTGAAAGCACGTAGCTGTTGGTTTGCAGGGGGCCGATTGCGAAATGCTCAATGTGCATCAGAATTCCTCCAGCAGGAGATCATGGAGTTCGAGCCGCTTGGAGCCGCCCTTCTGGTCGGGGTGGCCCAGGGCGAGCACGGCCTGAAGCTCGTAGTTGTTTGGTTCAAGTCCGAGGATTCCCAAAACCTCGTCTTCCCTGTTCAGTATCTCTCCAAGCCAGACGCCGCCCAGTCCGAGGCTGTGCGCGGCCAGGAGCATGTTCTGTATGACGGCTCCTGACGATTGGTGGTCCTTGATGGGACTGTACATGCGGTCCTTGTCCAGCAAAACGACAATGAGCGCCCTGGCCGAGAGCGCGATTTTTTCGTACTTGGTGCAGGCTGCAATGTCCTCGTGCCTCGGGTCGCCGGGCGTGACGACCATAAATCTCCAGGGCTGGTTGTTCAGGCCGCTTGGGGCCCAACGTCCGGCCTCGAGTATGGCCAGGAGATGTTCCCTTGTTATCTCGTCCTCAGTGTATTTGCGGATGCTTCTGCGCTGGCGGATGGCCTCCAATACACTATTTTTCGTATTCATTGTCCGGTCCTCCGTTGGCTGAGGGCCAAATTAGCGTAGAGCGGCCTCGTGGGCAAGAAGCGTTTGGGGTATATCCCGATTGTGTTCCCTGTCGCCCACGGATATGGCTAGGGGAAGTCCCCAGGGAGTGAGGATATGGATACGGGTTTATCCTTTTCTGAATTGTTTCTGCGTGTGGCCGAAACCGGCTTGTCCAGGCAGCATTCGCGCGACGGGAACATGCCCGCCGGAAGCAACGGTCCGCACGGCGGAAGGCAGACGCCGGTCAGGAACACCGCCCACTGGCTCCAGACTTTCGCCAGGGCCTGGGAGATGAGCGGGGAAGAGCGGTTCCGCCGGGCCGCCCTGGGTTGCGCGCGGTACCTTTTGGACCGCAACACCCGTAATTCCAAGGGACTTTACGTGCATCGCTTTGTGCGCGGCAAGGATTCCTGCAACGGACTCATGGGTCCGGCCTGGACCATTGAAGGGCTTTTTTGCGGATATGAATCCCTGGGGCTTGAAGAATGCCTGGACGCGGCGCGCGCGTTATTTCTGGCCCATCCCTTTTCCGCCGGGCGCGGGGTCTGGCGCAGGGTCGAACCCGACGGCAGGAACCTTTCTCCGGATCAGACCCTGAATCATCAGCTCTGGTTTTGCGCCGCAGGTTCCCTTTTGTCCGGGGAGGATCTGGAAATCGGGTCTATTGTTCCGGCCTTTCTGGACAGGCTCAAATCCAACCTGCGCATCGCCTCCTGCGGACGAATCCGCCACCTGATCTATTGCGGCCCGGCTGCCGAGGCCAAGCTGGCGGTGAAGAGGGCCGCAGGCCGTTTTCAAGACCTCAAGGCCCGGGAGATAGGCTATCAGGCCTTCAATCTCTATGCCCTGGCCATGCTCAGAAATTCCTTTCCCGAACACGACATCTGGGACAGCCCGGTCCTGGCCAGGGCCCTGGACTATGCCGGGAGTCCGGAGTTCGACAAGGGGATACGCGCCAACGTTTTCGGCCCGGACTACAATCCCGTTGGTTTCGAGTTGGCCTATGTCCACGAGACCTTTGGCTTCGGCGGACCGGATTATGCCGAAACCTGGCTGCGCAAACAGGTGGACCACGGCTTTGATCCGGTCAGGAACGTGTTTTCCAAGGGCGCCCTCGATCTGGAAACCGCAACGGCCCGCGTCTACGAATGCTGCCGACTGTCGGACGATCTGTTTTCCGCGAACCTCGGCGGGGGATTGAGGTGAAGTGGACGGCCCAGCCGGTTTTCGCGGTAGCTGACCAGGCCCTGGTTTCGGGCGGCAATTTTCTTTTGGCCCTGATGGTGGCGCGCAGCTGTTCCGCCGGGGAATACGGACTGTATGTCCTGGCCCTGGGCGCGATCCTGTTTTTCGGCGAATTGGCAGGAGGCGCGGCCATCAACCCCCTGACCGTGCTGGCTCCGGCCCTGAAAGGCGATGAGTTGAAAGAGTTCCTGAGCGGGACATTCGTCCTGTTCGTCGGTTTGGTGGCGGCCTGTTGTCTTGTTTTGGCTTTGGCCTGGAGTTTTTTTGGCCCCCCAGATCCCTTGCCGGCCCTGATAGCGGCCCTGGCCTTCATCCAGGCCCGGGAGTTCACGCGCAGGACGCTTTTTGCGGTGCGCGGTGCGGATTGCGTTTTGCTCAACGACCTGGCGCACACTCCCCTGCTTTTGGCCTTGGTCTTTTCGCTGCGTCGTCTCGATTCCCTGAACCCCTCTTCCGTATTGATCTGCATGGCCGCCACCGGCGCGCTGGGGCTTGTCCTGGGATTGATTCAGATACGTAATTTCCTGAAAGGCGGGGTTCCTGACCTGGCTGGCACCCTGCGCCGGATATGGAAGATCGGACGCTGGACCCTGCCCGGAAGAATGGGGGCCTTTGCCTGCGCCCAGGCCAACATTTTTATCCTTGCCGCGCTCATGGGCCGGGCGGCAACAGGGGAATTCCACGCGGCCAGGAACGCGGCAGTGCCCCTGATGCTTTTGACCATGGCCGTCAGGAGCCTGATGGCCCCGCGCCTTGCCGGTGTTTTCGCCCACAGCGGGCAATGTTCCCTGAACAGTGCGGTGTCACGCTGGACCACGGCATTGGGGATAGCCGCCCTGGCCTACACCCTGCTGATAATGTTTTTTGCGGAACAGGCAATGGTCCTGCTTTACGGGTCCGGATACGCGGAGCAGGCGAATCTGGCCCGGCTCTGGTGCCTGCCCTTCGCCCTCGCCGCCTTGAGGCTCATGCCCGCGCTGGGTCTCGGGGCCATGCTGCGGCAGGACGTGCTGCTCTTTCTCGGTTTGGGGTCAGGGTTTTTCTGCCTGCTCCTGTCCGGGCTGTTCATACCTCATTGGGGCAAGTCCGGCGCTCTGGCCGCGCAAGGGCTTGGGGAGCTGTTTTTTCTGGGCGGGGCCGCATTCATGTTCCTGCGACTGGCAGGCAAGGCCAGGGCGTCTCAAAACCAATCGATTTTCGCGGAAAGGGGCCAAGCCGGGTCATGATGCTCAGACGGTTCGTGGCCCTCCTGGGCATTCTGCTTTTGAGCGGGGTCTTCATGCCCGCTTGGTTCACCCAGGGCGGAAGTCCGGCCGGGCGGGTCTGGGCAATGGCCTACAACCTTTTGCTGGCCTGTGTATATGTCGCGGCCTGTTTTTTTCTCGCTGCGGGACGCAGAGGCTTGGTCCAGGCCTTGAAACGCAACCTTCCCCTTGCCGTGCTTTTGTCCGTTTGTCTTCTTTCCGCACTTTGGTCCTGCGATCCGGCCTTGACCCTGCGCCGGGCCGCGGCCCTGGGCGGGACGAGCCTGTTCGGAGTATTCCTGGCCCTGGACTTCAGCCTCGACGAGGTGCTGGACATGGCCGCCGCCGCCCAGGTCTGGGTCATGATCCTTTGTGTGGTCAGCGTGCTGGCCGCGCCGGAGCAGGGGATAATGTCCGGGTACCACGAGGGGGCGTGGCGCGGACTGTTCATACACAAAAACACCATGGGCCGGTCAATGGTTCTGGCGGCATTGCTCTTTCTGGCCGACCGCGGCGGGGGATCGAAACGGCTCATGAACCTGCTCTATGTCTTCCTGGCCCTGTTTCTGCTTTTCATGTCCTCGTCCAGGGGGGCGCAGATGGTCATGGCCCTTGTCCTTCTCTTTTTACCGATGGCTCGGCAATTGGGCAGGCCGGAATTCGCCTTCAGGACCCGCTTCTGGATCATGCTGGCCGGATACGCCCTGCTGTTTTGCGCCGCCGTTTTTTGTCTGGAACGATTGTTTCCGCTGCTCGGCAGGGAGCCGACCATGACCGGCCGGGCCGAACTCTGGGCGGCCATATTCGAGACGCTGGGCAACAGGCTCTGGCTGGGCCACGGCTTCGGGGCCTATTGGGAGGGGCCGGGAAAGGCCTTGAAATACGCATGGGGGCTGTGGGACGCCTCCCACGCCCACAACGGCTGGCTGGAGGCCTGCCTGGGGCTGGGAGTGGCCGGGCTGATGCTTTTGGCGTCCTGTTTCTGGTCGGTTTGCAGGAACGCCCTGGCCCTTTACCGTCGTTCCGGCCGGGAGCGGTTGGTGTGGATGATCCTTTTTCTTTTGTTCATGTTTTTGATGAACGGTTTGGAAAACGTGACCCTGCGCCAAAACTCCATTTACTGGACCTTGTTCTGCTTCGTCGCGGTCCGTCAGCCGGTTGCGGAGTCGGAAGCTTCGGGGCTTGCGGGATGTGGGGCGCATCGGAATGTCTGATTCTTCCAGGGTCTTGATGGTACACAACCATTACCGCAATCGCGGCGGCGAGGATTTGAGCTTCGAGGCCGAGGTGGGGCTGTTGAGGGGAAGGGGACACGAGGTGCGCTGCCTGACCATGCACAGCAGGGAGGCCGAAGCCATGTCCGCGCCTCGCCTGGCTGCCTCACTGGTCTGGAACCGCCGGGCGGCCATGAATCTCAAAAGTGCGGTCAGGGAGTTCGATCCGCAGGTCATCCATATCCAGAACACCTTCCCGCTGATCTCGCCTGCCGTCTGCCGCGCCGCCCACGCAACAGGCCTGCCCGTGGTCATGACACTGCGCAATTATCGCCTGTTCTGCGTAGGCGGGACTTTTTTCCGCAACGGCGCGTTTTGCGACCATTGCCTGGGTCGCGCCTTTCCCTGGCCCGCCGTTGGTCATGGCTGCTACCGGGGTGAAAGGTGCAAGAGTTTGGCAATGGCTCTGATGAACAGGCTGCACGAGCTTCTCGGCACCTGGCGCGACTGCGTGGACATGTTCGTGGCCACCAGCAACCGGGCCAGGGAAATATTTATCCGCGCGGGCCTGCCTGCGGACAGGGTCGAGGTCAAACCGAATTTTCTGCCCGACGATCCCGGCCTTTCCCATCGGCCCCGCGAGTTCGCCCTGTATGCTGGGCGGCTGTCCAGGGAGAAGGGAATTCTGGACGTGATCGAGGCCTGGAAAAGGGGAGGAATCCCCTTGCCCTTGAAAATCATTGGAAACGGTCCTTTGGAAAGGGAGATTCGCGCTGGAATCAAAGGTGTCGGAAATGTGGATTTGAGAGGCTGGCAAAGTCACGGGCACGTTTTGAAACTCATGGGCCGGGCCGCTTTTCTTGTGGCGCCCTCCAGGTGGGAGGAGCCTTTCGGTCGCGTGGTCATGGAAGCCTTTTCCAGGGGCACGGCCGTGGTCGCCGCCAGGGCAGGGGCCTTGGCCGAACTGGTCAGGGACAAGGAAACGGGCCTGCTGTTCAGCCCCGGCAGTGTCCGGGAAATAGAGGACAAATGCCGCCGCGCAGCCAATGATCCGGGAGGAATGAAACAGATGGGGGCCAGAGCCAGAATGTTTTTTGAGGAGAACTTCATCGCCGAGGTCAATTATTGCCAACTAATGAAGATCTATGCCGGGGTTTCGGCGCGGAGGCATGGGGCATGAAAGTCTGCATACTCATCTGCGCCCACAGGCGGCCCGCGCTGCTGGCCGTTTTGCTGCAGAGCATTTGTGGACAAAAGTTCAAGACATTGGAGCCGCCGGAGATCGGGATTGTCGTGGTGGACAACGATCCAGCCCAATCGTCGCGCAAGGTGGTGGAGCGGTTCGCCCAAGGCAATGATGTGGCCTGCTCCTATTCCTGCCAGCCGACCGGGGGCATCCCCCAGGCCCGGAACAAGGGCCTGGACATTGCCCCTGAAGATGCGGATTTCGTGGCCTTCATCGATGACGACGAGTGGGCCGCGCCGGGCTGGCTGGAAGGTCTTTTGACGATGAGGGAGCAAAGCGGGGCGGAAGTGGTCGGCGGTCCTGTTTATCCCGAGTATCCGCCGGACGTTGCGCCCTGGATTAAGCGCCATGGCATGTTCGAGCGCCGCAATCATCCGGACGGGGCGCAGATTCTTTACTGCTCCACCAACAACGCCTTGGCGGACTGGAGGTTCATAAGGGAAAGGGGCATCCGTTTTGACGACAGGTATGCTGACTCCGGAGGGTCGGACGTGAAGTTCTTCATGGAGGTGGCGGCGTCCGGGGGGCGCATGGTCTGGGCCAGGGAGGCCGTGGTCTTCGAGCGGGTGCTGCCGCAACGGGCCAACGCCGGGTGGCTGCTTCTGCGTTCATTCAGGTTGGGCAATTCTCTGATGTTCTGCTTTCTTCATCAATATGGTTTGGGCTCCAAGGTCCTGAAGCGGTTTGCGGTTTCCTGCGGTCAGGCGGTTGTGGGCTTGGCGGGGATGGTGCCCGGCGCGTTGCTGGGATTCGGCGCGGCCATGCGCCTTGCAAGGCTGGCCTGCAAGGGGGCGGGGGGTCTGGCGGCCCTGTCCGGATTCAAATACAGGGAGTACAAGAAATGAGCGTGGCGCTGATAACAGGTTCGTCCGGCCTGATTGGCTCGTGCTGCGCACGGTATTTCGCGGAAAAGGGCTTCGACGTCGTGGGGCTGGACAACGACATGCGGGCCGGGTTTTTCGGCGAGGAGGGGTCCACCAGGAGCGTTGCCCGGGAGTTGCAGCGGGAACTGGGAACCAGGTTCAGGCTTTTTGATGCGGACATCCGTGACCGGCGTGCCCTTGAAGAGGTTTTCAAACGCCACTCCCGCGACATATCCCTTGTGATCCACGCGGCCGGGCAGCCTTCCCACGACTGGGCGGCCACAGACCCGAATACCGACTTCGAGATCAATGCGGTGGGAACGTTGAACCTGCTTGAGCTGACCAGAAACAATTCACCGGAAGCCGTGTTCATCTTCACCTCCAGCAACAAGGTCTACGGGGACGGTCCCAACCGGTTGCCCCTGCGGGAGGGACGCAGCCGCTGGGAGCCGGAACCGGGCCACGGCCTTTCAAGGGGCATAGCCGAGGACATGCCGGTGGACCGTTGTCTGCACAGTCTGTTCGGAGTTTCCAAGCTGGCCGCGGATGTCATGGTCCAGGAATATGGCCGCTATTTTCAGATGCCCACGGCCTGCTTTCGCTGCGGCTGTATTTCCGGCCCGGCCCATCAGGGGGTGAGCCGGCATGGTTTTCTTTCCTATATGATGCGCTGCGCGGCTCTTGGCAGGCCTTACAACATCTATGGATACGAGGGAAAACAGGTCCGCGACAACCTGCATGTCATGGATCTGGCCGAGGCTTTTCATTGTTTTCATCTCTCGCCCCGCGCCGGAGAGGTCTACAACATGGGCGGCGGTCCGGAGAGCAATTGTTCCCTGCTGGAGGCCGTCGAACTTTGCCGTGAGATCAGCGGCAACAGCCTGAATCTGGCCTATGTGGACCGGCCGCGAAAAGGGGACCATATCTGGTGGATCAGCTGCCTGGACCGGTTCAGGGGCCATTACCCCCAGTGGTCGGTGCGCAGCGGGGTCAAAGACATTCTTGAGGATATTTACGAATCCGACGCGGCGCGCTGGACGAGGGCCGGGCTGTGAAGGACGGGGAGCGGAAAAACGTTTTGGGAGTCCTTGCCTGCGCCCTGGAACCCGGATCGGCGCGGGACAGGATTCTTGATGCGGCCAGGGAGGGGCGCGGCCTCTCGGTGTCGGCCCTGGCCGTGCACGGCCTGATGTGCGGAGTCTTGAACAGGGAAATGCGGCTTTGCCTGAACCGGCTGGATATGGTTCTGCCCGACGGCCAGCCTGTGCGCTGGGCCTTGAATCTGCTGCACGGAACTAGCCTGAGGGAGCGGGTCTACGGGCCGGACCTGATGCTGGCCCTTTGTTCGGCCGCCGCAGGGGAGGGTCTGCCGGTATATCTTTACGGCGGAAAGGCCGATGCCCTGACAAGGTTGGAAGGGGCGTTGAAAAAACGTTTTCCAGGGTTGGCTGTGGCCGGGGCAAGCCCCTCGCTTTTCCGGCGCATGACCCTGGTTGAGAAGGAAGAGGCGGCGCGGCGGATACTGGAGAGCGGGGCGCGTCTCGTTTTTGTGGGTCTGGGCTGCCCGCGCCAGGAGTCATGGGTGGACGCCTTTCGCGGCCTTCTGCCCATGCCCTTGGTCGCCGTGGGCGCGGCCTTTGACTTTCATGCCGGACTCAAGCCCCAGGCCCCGGCCTGGATGCAGAAACGCGGGTTGGAATGGCTGTTCAGGCTTGGCTGCGAGCCATCGCGTCTCTGGAAACGCTATGTCCTGCTCAATCCGCTTTATCTGCTGTTTTTGGTCCTGCAACTGCTGGGCGTCGGGTTCAGGGTTGAGAAAGGAAGGCCGCAGGGCAGGGGACAGCCTTGGGGCTAGTAGTGGCCGCCGTATGCGGGGCGAAGCTTGAGCCAGGACTCGAAATAGCGGCGCGCCTTGGCGTCGGTCGGCGGAACGACTTGGCGTACCAGTGCCGGATTGGGAAAGCATTTCCAGATGGCGATGGCCGCCCTGCGCCAGTTCCCGGTCTTCCAATCGCCCCGGTCCCATTTTACGGCCTGCCTGAGGATGGCCGTGAATTTTAGCCGGGCATTTTCCCTGTCGGCCCTGTTCTCGGCCTCAAAGGCCCTCAAGACCCAGTATTCTCCGAGGGCATACAGCAGTCTCGCGTCCCTTGGCCTGTATTTTCGGGCCAGCGTCATGCACTGGTCGGCACTGGCCGTATCCTGGAGCATTGTTCCCAGGTGATACCAGTACCAGCCGTTGGCCGGTTCGTTCTTCAGGGCCTTTGCCAGCCAAAGGGCCGCCAGTTCCTTAAGCGCCGGATTGGGGGGCGAGGACTTGTCTCCGGCTCGCATGTAGTGTTCGGCCATCCTTGCCTGGAGTCTGGCGTCCAACGGGGTCAGGGAAACGGCCTTGGCAATTTTCGGCGGCGTGGGCTCGGGGCTTGGCCCGGCAGTGGAATCGATGCCGGTTGGACAGAGACGGTGGGCGCGATACTCCGCCACCACGGGCTGGATGCTGGCCAGCAGCAGGCAGGCGGCCACGACTCCCGCAAATATCCGTGCCGGACGGCTTTCTGCCGGGTTTGCGGTTTTTTCTCCCAGCGCCGAGGAGCCAATGGCCAGGACCAGCAGAAGCGCGAAACCATTGGCCGGGATGCGCAGGTTGAAGTCGAAAAGGCTGTGCGCCGCCATGTACGTCAAGGCCCAGATCATGCCCAGCCCCAGTCCGGTTGCCGTCGGGTCCTCGGACCTTGACCAGTGGTCCAGGAATCTGCGCATGAAAAGCCAGGCCCCGGCCAGAAAAAGGGCCAGTCCGGGCAGACCCGTTTCCAGGGCCAGTTGCAGCCAGTCGTTGTGGGCATGGATGGGAGGCGTGGCTCCGGACATGGACGGGGGCAGATAGGGGTAGGCGCCCTGGCTGAAGGCCCCCAGTCCGACGCCGGTCAGGGGGAAGTCCTTGAGCATGGGCAGGACGGCCTGCCAGAGTTCGGGCCTGAAGAATTCCTCCAGGGCGGAGCGAGACGACAGTTTCAGGCCGAACCAGGCCGCACACGCGCAAAGGACCAGGATTGCTGCCTGAATCGGCATCGAAAGTCTTGAATTCTTTTTGATCTGCATAAGAATGCAGACCACGGCGGTCGCCAGGGCAAGGGAAACGACACCGCCTCTTGAGCCTGTCAGCGGCAGGCCTGCGAGCATGATCAGGCCGCCAAAGGCGAAGACAATGGCAATGGGCCTGTCCCTGGTCTTGAATTTTGCCAGGGCCGCGCCGAAACACATTGGAGCGGCCAGGCCGATGAATCCGGCCAGATGGTTCTTGTTGATGTATGTGCCGGTCAGATATCCTTTGTATTGCTTGAACTCCTGTGTCCACCACCATATCTTCTGTTCGGCTCCGAAGGTCTGAACCGCTCCGTACGCGACCTGAAACAGGCCCATGACCAGCAGCAGCCAAACTCCCGCAAGGGGGGAAGTCCCGGAGCGGAAAGCCCTGGCGAGAATGGACAGAAAGGCCAGCCCCGACAGTATGTCGAGCAGGGCGGTCTTGGTTCCGAAGGGGTTCAGGCTCAGTCTCGTCCATCCGCAGTCGAGTCCGGAGACGGAGCAGGCTTCGAGGGCCGCTTGATACGCGCCTGGAGAGAGAAGCTCGGCGAGCATGGCGGGCAGGGGGACGATTTGGATCAGGAGCAGGGACAGGAGCAGCAGCCAGGGCAGAGTGAAGGTTGCGGGCCGGAGTCGTGGTGGCGAAAGGATCATTGCCAGGGCTGCGAGGGAGAAGAGACCGATCTGGATCAGGCGCAACCGGTCAACGTGAACGCCGCCGAACAGGAACTGGACGGCGAGGAGTAACAGGGCCGCGCCGGTGAAAAGAAGATGCCGCATCCCGGCCTCGCGTATTCTGGGTGAGTTTCGTCAGGCGGCTATTAAGAGGGGCAGTGCTCAGCCTCCCGGACAAGATCCGCCAGGGTGTACTCGTTCAGTTTTGCGTACATTGCGCTGCTGGCCTGTTGCCAGATGCCGCTGGTGTTGCAGTCCGGCAGTCGCGGGCAGGGTTTGTTGTTCTTGATGCATTCCACAAGCGGTTCACCCTCAAGCAGCCGGACGATGTCGCCAAGCAAGATGTCTTCCGCGGGTTTGGCCAGCTTGTGCCCGCCCTTTGGTCCCCGCTTGCTGGTGATGAAACCACCGCTCTTCAGTTCCCTGACAAGCTTTTCAAGGTATTTGACGGAAACTCCCTGCCTTTTGGATATGTCGCCGATGCGAACCGGTCCGTTTTGGCCGTGCAGCGCAATGTCCAGAGCCATCCTGGTTCCGTATCTGCTTCTGGTGGTCAATCTCATGTCGGTTGTCCCTGTTTGTGGAAAGAAAGTTGCAAGTCGCAATGTGAATAAAATATTATCCTGTATTGCGTTTAGGTATACGATACCCAAAAAAGGGTGGAAATAAAAGCCCTCCCTTCTGGTATTTTTTTTCGTTTTAATAGACTTTTTTATTGGCGTAAGATAACGGTTTTATAAAACCTTATTTTTAACTGATCAAAGGAGCAAGGACATGAGCAATTATTCGGAAGCTGATCTGCCTGTCAAGTTGGAGCATGGTGAGATCGTGACGCTGGAAGATGGCACCACGTTCAGATACGAGGCCAACGGGGAAGCGAAAAACATTATGCTTAACGACGATTTTTCTCCTGCGGAAACCCTTTTCCCTGGGAACGAGTTTACTTTTCAGGCCGGGGGCAAAACCTATAAGGCCAGCTGTGAATTCGGAGATTGCCTGACGCTTGAAAAAGTGTAATCAGATGTCTGGAATGTCGCGGCCCCGTGGAAACAGCGGCGGGGCCGTGATGGGGAAAACAAGCAATGACGCCCTATTTTTCTCCTCTATGAAATCTTTACAGAACGAATGTTAGTGTGCATAGTTTCTAGGCTGGAGAGACCTGTGGAGGAGGCGGTATGGCAAAGATTCTGATTGCTGAGGACGACAGCATTTCCTTGAAATTGGCTGCGAAATTTGTTTCGGACCTGGGGCACCAGGTCTATCTCAGTCCGCACGGCAAACATGCCTATGAGGCCTTGAAGGCTGGCAACGGTTTCGATTTGCTGTTGACGGACATAATGATGCCGGAGATGGACGGCATGCAACTCATCCAGACCTTGCGCGGTGATTCAAAATTTTCCGATCTGCCGATAATAATAATGTCGGCCGTGGTCGGGGTGAAAGAGATTTCGAACCTCTTGTCCCTCGGGGCGACCCTGTTCCTGCCCAAACCTCTGGACAAGAAGGAACTGGGCGAATACATGAAGCGCGCTCTCAGGTAGAGGTGATGTCCGTCAATCCCGGATGCGGTCCGGGATGACGGCTTCCTTGTTCTTTGGGCAGTAGCCTATCCTTTGTAGATAAAGGCTTTTATGATGGTCGCCGGTTCGACCGGAACATCTTCATGGAGACCTTTGGTCTTGGTCTTTCCTTCTGAAATGGCCTGCACCACGTTCATTCCCCTGATGACCCTGCCGAAAACGGTATAGCCGGGACTGCTGTCATCCATGGGGCCGCCTTTCATTTTCATTGTCATTCGACCCTCGCTGGCTGCCTTGGGGTCGAAGTATTCCATTCCCACGCCGCCCCGGTCCAGAAAGCGGTTGTTGCGGATGTTGATGAAAAATTCGCATGTTGCGCTGTCCGGGTGCGCGCCTCTGGCCATGGCGATTGTTCCGGCCTCGTTGCTCAGGTTGTTCTTGGATTCGTTTTTTATCGGCGGGAATATGGGCCTTTTCTTTCTAATATTCTTGTCATAGCCCCCGCCCTGGATGATGCCCATCTTGTAGCGGTGGGTGACGACCCTGTGGAACACAGTGCCGTTGTAAAAGCCCGCCTTCACGTAGGCCAGGAAATTCTTGACCGTTTCCGGGGCCTTGTCCCTGTAGAGCATGAGAAAAATATTGCCCTTGTCGGTCTGCAGGACGACCACCGGGTCGTTCTGCTGGGCTTGGGCCTGTTCCGCGCCGAGACAAAAGAGGGACAGAAGTGCGGACAGCAACAAGTATCTGAACAATTTCATGCAAACCTCGCAGATGTTCATCGTTGAATGTGAATTTGAGATTTTAAAGAAAAACTCGTCGGCTGACAAATCATGGTTTCGCCCCGGTGAATTCCTGAACGCGAGCAGGCGGGCAAGGGGGCTGAAAGTGTTGACTTGGATGCTCAGGCTGGTACTATCACGGTATCGGTGTGTTCTATGGTTTGTGTTGTCTTGAATACGTTTGTCTATAATTTTGGTTTGGCCGTGCCTGCAACGAAACTATACCAAGCGAGGATATGATGAGTCTTGTGGGCGGGTTGGCTCTTGTGGTCGAGGATGAAGCCATAGTTGCCCTTGATCTGAGCATGAAGCTTGAGGAACTGGGGTTCCAGGTTTGCGGGTCCGTGCCGTCCGGCGAGGCCGCGCTTGAGACCTTGGGAGAGATAGTGCCGGACCTCATTTTCATGGACATCAGGCTTCAGGGCGATCTCGACGGCATAGAAACCGTGCAAAGGATCAGGGAAAAGCACGACCTTCCGGTCATCTACACCACAGCCTATTCCGACGCCAAGACCAGGAAAAGGGCCGCGTCCACCAACCCTGTGGCCTTTTTGAACAAGCCGGTATCCTTCCCCTCGTTGCAAAAGGCCTTGGACCTCGCGGCCAGGGAAATGCTCCGCAGGCCTCGCGCCAGTTGATTCTTCCCTTCTGAGTTTAATGTTGCGAATTGTTGCAACAGCGCAAAGCCGATGATAATATAGGTTTCATTTTATATCTTTAATGATATATATCGAGAGGATAGCATGAAACCTACTTTCCGTTTCACAACGCTTGGGCCTGTTTTTCTTTCGGCATTCCTTGCAATACTCCTGTTTCTGCCCGCAAGCCTGAATGCGGCACAGGTTTTCTACGTGTCGCAGGAGGCAGGGGCCAGCGACGACAACACCGGCCTTTCTCCGGTCCACAAGGGCGGCCAGGACGGTCCCTGGAAGAGCATCGGCCATGCGGCCAGCATGCTCAAGCCGGGCCAGACCGCGCTGATACGCTCCGGCACATACCGCGAACCGGAAATCAATTTCGCCAACTCGGGCCAGGAGGGCAAGCCCATAACCCTGGCCGCGCACGAGGGCGAGACCCCGGTCATCGACGGCAGCGGAGGCAAGGATCGCCAGTGCGGAATCCAGCTGCGCGACGGACAGAGCCATTTCGTGTTCAAGGGACTTGCCGTCCGCAACATGCCTTCGAGCGGGATAGCCACGGACGACTCCACAACAAAGGCCTACAATGATCTGACCGTGCTGGACTGCACCCTGGAGAACAACGGTTGGTCCGGCCTGGAACTGACGGCCCTGGACGGATTCAGGGTGGAGGGGGTCGTGGCCAGCGGCAACGCGTTCTACGGCCTGAACATACTGCCCTCCAAGGACGGTTCCATCTCCACAATGAACGGGGTCATCAACAAGTGCGTCTTTGAAAACAACGTGGGGGACGAAAGCCACGGCATGGCCATCAACCAGGGGCAGCACATCGTGGTCAGCAACTGTTTGGCCCGGCACAACCGGACCCACGGATTCGACGTTACGGACTGGCCCAAAAAAGGCCAAGTGTCGCACCACGTGGTCTTTGAGAACAACCGTTCCGAAGACAACGGCCTTGTAGGTTTTTCCATCAATTCAGATTCCCACCACGTGGTTTTCAGGAACAACGTGGCCTGGGGCAACGGCGCGGAATGGGCGGGCATGGGCAATTCCGACGGTTTTCTCTGCTACGAGGGCTGCTGGGAAGTTGAATGGCTGAACAACGCGGCGGTTGACAACGCCGGACGCGGTTTCGCCGTGGACGACAAGGCCGGAACATACGTAAAGCCGGAGAACCGCAGGCTGGTTTTCAAGAATAACGTCTCATCCGAAAACGGCAGGATCGCCTGGGAGGAGTGCATGGGCCTGTATGTGTCCGACGAAGGTTGGGAGCTTGAGGTCGAGAACAACAATTGGCACGGCTGCTATCACGCCCGGGTAAAGGTGGCGGGCGTGAACATGGTGGGCGACAATGGAGACACCTATACTCCCGGTGATGTGAACAGCGGAAAATTGGGCCGGAACATGTCGGATGTCCCCGGATTCGTGAACGAGGAGCAGGGCGATTTTCGTCTTGAGGCCAATTCGCCCATGATCGACAAGGGCGTAGACGTGGGCCTGCCCTTCAACGGAGCCGCTCCGGACATCGGCCCGTACGAACACTGATAAAATCTAGAATAGGATAGGAGACCGACCAATGAAACGTATATTTTCAATCTGGCTGCCGGTTGCGCTTCTGACCCTGTCGGTCATGGCCGCATCGGCCCAGGACATGAAACGGCACACCTTCGTGGACCCCTGTTCGGGGTGCAGTCGGAATACGTGACCGAGCGCGGAGCCAACTCCGAGAAATTGCAAGAGGCAAAGGAGGAATCTGTCGCCTCCAGGCTTGACCTGGCCATCGAGTGCTTCGACGTAGTGGGCGAGGAGGAAAAAGTCGCCACCTTGCCCGAGCCTCTGCCCAATCCCGACAAGAAGGTTGCCACCTTGCCTGAGCCTTTGCCCTTGCCGGATCCGGACGAGAAGGTTGCCACCTTGCCCGAGCCTTTGCCCGATCCTGAAGACAAGGAGGGCAACGGTTAATTCCAAGGCCGCGATTCCCATTCCCCTTCCCGATCCGGGGTCAAGGGCCGGGGCTCCCGCGCTGCCGGACAAGAAGCCAAACAGTCAATACGCGCACGTACACGCCTCAAAAAGGCGCGGCGAAACCGACGAGGAATTTCATAATAGGCTCTTGGGGGAAACCGCTATGGACTTGAGAAAGGACCCCGACTCACAGGATACCTCAAATCCGATCATGGGCAATGAACTGTTGGACTGGAACGCTATGGTTGACCGCTGGGAAAAGACCGGAGTGTTTGGCGACATGCCGCCTGCGTTAAAGCAGCAATGGATTCCAATTCCCATCAAAGGTCGATGTCCCCAAGCCGCCCAAGGCCTCGGCTGATCCTGAACCGGCCCCCGTCCCCTCCGCAGCCTATGCACCACAGGCTTCGGGACAGGAGGAGGACGTGCCCCAGGTTCTGCATCTGATGTTCAACTACGTGCAGTGCACCGACGCCCGCTGGGTCGAGGAGCTCGAGTCCGGCAAATCGGGCCTGAGCGAGAGCGAAACGCAGGCGCTTCTTGACCATTGCGACCAGGAGATGCAGGCCTATCAGCAGCATATGGCCCAGCGCATGAACAAGCGGTTCGCCGAGGAGCAGTCCAGAAGGCTCAAGGCGGCTGCGGGACGCCGCGTCAGGAGCGGCGTGAATTGACCTTTGGGATGGGCTGGTCGGGGCCTTGGCGCGTTCAGGGCCGGAAGAATTCCGGTTCGGGCGCCTTGGAGATTTGCCCCGCCCCGGCCAGCCTGTCGTAAAATAGGCTCAGCCCCTGCCTTTCCTCGTCTCCCAGGTCGTAGACCAGGCCCTGGAAGTATGAACGCATGTCTTCAAGGTTCATGGAACTGCTCTCCGCAGCCAGCCCGGCCACGGCCTCCATGTTTTCAAGGCCCCAGGCCTTGGCCCCGAGCAGGAGTTCGCAGGCCCTGGCGGCCCGCTCCGGACTTCTTTCCGCGAAGTTCCTTTGCACGGCCCAGACCCCGAAGATGAATGGACGGCCCGTCCATTCGATCCAGGCTTCGCCCAGGTCCAGCGCATGGGGATAATCCGGGTGGCCGCGCAGGTTCAGGGCCTCGTCGCCGATGGCCAGCACAGCGGCGGGCCGGTCGCCCCTGGCAAGGGTCTCGGTCAGGTCCCCGGTTATGAATCCGCAGTCCACCCTTATGTACTGGCTAAGCAGAATTCGCAGCAGAGCCGCCGAGGTGTGGGTCTGGGAACTTATCATTATGTCTTCATGGTTCAGGCGGTAAAGCGGAACCCTGCTCAGGAGCAGGACGCTCTTTACCGGACCACGGCTGCCGATGGCCAGGTTCGGGACCAGATAGTACCTCTCCGGGTTCCGGGCGTATTCGATGGAGGAGACGGCTGAGATGTCCAGCAGTCCTTCGGCCATCATTTCGTTGAGCGCGGCGGGCGGGCCCGAGCTGATCTCGAAAGGGTTTTCGACCAGACCCTGTTCCAGGGGCCGGTAAATGGGCAGGACGTTCAGATAGCCGATCTTGCCCAGGCGGATGGGGGAGTCAGTGTGTATCTTTGAGTTCATCTTTTCAGCCTAGGCCGGGGTGTAGTTCATGAGCCGTTTGCGCGGTTCAAGGCCAACGCCGCGTATCAGCCGGTGAATCTCCTCTTCCGAAAGCCGGAAGGAGACGCCTGCCGCCTTGACCACGTTTTCCTCGATCATGGTGGAGCCGAAGTCGTTGCCGCCGAAGAACAGGGCCAGTTGCGCGATCTTGGGTCCCATGGTCACCCAGGAGACCTGGATGTTGTCGAAGTTGTCCAGCACCAGCCGGGACAGGGCCAGAAGACGCAGGTACTCCACGCTGGTCAGCGGGCGGGCCTTTATGGCCGTGTTGTCGGGCTGAAAGGTCCAGGGGATGAAGGCCGTGTATCCGCCGGTGCGGTCCTGGGAGGCCCTGACCGCGAAAAGGTGCTCCAGCCGCTGCTCCGGGGTCTCCTCGTGGCCGAACATCATGGTGGCCGTGGTCCTCAGGCCTTGTTCATGGGCCTGTTCCATGATTTCCAGCCATTGCCCGGCCGGGCACTTGTTGGGCGACACCTTTGAACGCACCTCGTCCACCAGGATTTCCGCGCCGCCGCCCGGTATGGAGTCAAGACCAGCGGCCTTGAGCCTGCGGATGACCTCGATGGTAGGCGTGTTCTCGAGCTTGGCGAAAAAGGCGATCTCCGGCGGGGAAAAGGCGTGGACATGAATGTCGTGGTTGGCCTTGATGTAGGCGAGCATGTCCTCGTAAAATGTCAGGGGCAGGTCCGGATGGTGGCCGCCCTGCATGAGGATCTGGGAGCCGCCCAGGGCCAGGGTTTCTTCTATCTTCCGGCTGAGTTCCTTGCGTGAGAGAACGTAGCCCCCGTTCTGGTCCGGGGCCTTGTAGAATGCGCAAAAACGGCAGCCGCACACGCAGATGTTGCTATAGTTTATGTTGCGGTCCGACACATAGGTGACAATGGGGTCCGGGTGTTTTTCCAGCCGTTTGGCGTGGGCCAAAGCGCCCAGGGTGTGTATGTCCGCCTCTGCGTAGAGCAGCCGGGCCTCGTCCATGTCCAGGCGTCCGCCGTCCGCGACTTTTCGGGCCACGGCCTTGACCGCGCCGCTCATGTTTGTGTCGTTCATCTGGTTCATGCCTTGCCCACCGGATTGAAGAATGTGTCCCTTTCCACGGGGTCGAAGCCGCAGCCGTTGATCATCTCCTCAAGCTCGGAGCGGGTCAGGGCGGCATCGGACTTGGCTCCCGGCCATGTGCCCGATCTTTTCCTCCACCACTGTGCCGTCGAAATCGTCCGGCCCCGAAGCAGAGCGCAGCCTGCGCCCCCTTGACCGTGAGCATTATCCAGTAGGCCTTCACGTGGGGAATGTTGTCCAGCATGAGCCTGCTGATGGCTATGGTCTTCAGCTCCTCGGCGCCGCAAAGGGGGTTTTTCACTTCAAGGGCAGAGTTTTCGGTCTGAAAGGGCAGGGGAATGAAGCAGACGAACCCGCCGCTCTTGTCCTGGGTTTCGCGCATGCGCACCAGATGGTCCACCCGGTCCTCGATTGACTCCAGATGGCCGAAGAGCATGGTGCAATTGCTCTTGACGCCCAGTGAATGGGCCTGTTCGTGGATTTCCAGCCAACGGTCCGCGCTGATCTTGTTGGGGCAGATTTTCTTGCGAATGTCGGGCGCGAATATTTCGGCCCCGCCTCCGGGCAGCATGTCCAGGCCGTTTTTCTTGAGCTGTTCCAGGACTTCTCCTGTGGTGATGCCCTCGAGGTCCGCGAAATGCTGGATTTCCACGGCGGTGAAGCATTTGAGCACGGCCTTGGGCAGCATCTCCCTGATGCCGGACAGGGCTTCACAGAAGTAGGACAAGGGCAATTTTGGATGGCAGCCGCCCACGATGTGTATTTCGCGCGGTGGCACGGGGTTGTTCCTGATCTTGTCCAGGATGTCGTCCACGCTCAGGGTGAATCCGCCGGATTCGCCTTCCTTGCGCTGGTAGGCGCAAAAGGCGCAGCCGTTGACGCAGACGTTGGTGTAGTTGATGTGCTGGTTTATGACGTAATAGGTCGTTTTGCCGTGCATGGCCGTGCGTTTGTGATGGGCCAGGGCGCCCACGGCCGCCGGATCGTGGCAGTTGAAGAGCTTCAATGCGTCTTTCGTCCCCAGCCGTTCATTGTTCATGACCTTGTCGCGGATGTCCGCAAGGCCGAGTTTTTCGTAATCAATCAGTTCAAGCATGTGTGTCCCGTTGGTCAGTTGAAAGTCCTCTGCGCATCATCTCCACGAGTTGCGTGGCTCTGTTCTCGATAATTTCACGGTCTGCGCCGAAAAGGCCGGTTTCGCCGTCAAGGTAGGACACGGACAGGGCCTGGAGAAAACGGTCCATGACGCTGTCCAGGAAAAACACGGCCATGTCCTGGTCCAGGTCGGGGCGGAACTGGCCGCTGTCCACGGCGTCGCGCACCAGGCTTTTCAGGTATTTCGCGGAATAGGCCCTGATTTCCGAGAGGAATTTGTCCCGGAGCGGGAAATTTTCCTGGAAAAGTATCTTCAGGTAAATTTTGTAGATGCGCGGATGGCTCTCAATAAAATCCACACCGGCCAGGAGACTGAGCCTGACGCGTTCGAAAAAGTCCTTGTTTTCGGTTTCCTGTCGAATTCGCCTCAACGGCGCGCTGAACAGGCCCACGGAATAGTCGAAGACGTGCTCAAAGATGCCCTCCTTGGTGCCGAAGTACTTGAACAGGGAGCCTTTGGCGATGTTCAGGCGGCTGACCATGCGGTTTACGCTGGCCTGATGAAAGCCATGCTCTGCGAATTCGTCCATCGCGGTCGTCAGAATGCGGTCCCGCTTGTCCTGCTCAAGGTTTTCGAAGGTCTTGCTGCCCATGCTTATTCCCTTGCCTCAACTGTTCGGTTCGGCTATGAGTGACCGGGTGGTCACCATGTACCCGCACGACTCGGAATATGTCAAATGAAATAGTCAAACCCTGTGTGAAACAATGACAAAACTTACCCTTGGATATTCGCCCTGTCCCAACGACACGTACATATTCCACGCCCTGTCCGCAGGGCTGGTGGATTCGAGCCCGGACTTCGATATTTCCCTGGCCGATGTGGAAGAATTGAACCGCAGGGCCTTGTTCGCGGACCTGGACGTGTGCAAAGTTTCCGTGGGCGCATTGGGCGGCATGCTCGGCGAATACGCCCTGCTGCGCTCGGGCGCGGCCCTGGGCCGGGGCGTCGGGCCGGTTCTGGTCGCGGCCCGGAAGATGGCGGCTGCGGAACTGGACGGAAAGACCGTTGGCATACCGGGCCGGAACACAACGGCCAATCTGTTGCTGGGCCTTTTTGCCAATGATCTGGGCATAAGCCTCAAGCGGGTGGAAATGCGCTTCGACAGGATAATGCCCGCCATTGTTTCCGGCGAGCTGGACGCCGGGGTGGTCATCCACGAGGGGCGGTTCACCTATGCCCAATCCGGGCTGTCCAAGACGGCGGATTTGGGAGAATGGTGGGAAATGAATTTCGGCCTTCCACTGCCCCTGGGCGGGATAGCTATTCGTCGTTCACTCGGCCCTGACACGGCCCGACAGGTGGAGCTGGCCATCCGCAAAAGCCTTGAGACTGCCAATTCAGACCCTTCTGCCTCGCGGCCATATATAAAGGAGCATGCCCAGGAAATGGACGATGCGGTGATCGACGAGCATATCCGGACGTTCGTTACGGAGTTCAGCCTTGACCTCGGCCCTGAAGGTGAGCAGGCTGTTGAAAGGCTGGTTCTGGAATCCCTGGAATTGGGAGAGGGCGAGCCGCTTCCGGTTGAAATTTTTGCGGCAAGGATTTGACGAAGATTGCTGGTTGGAGAAGCACCATGCCCATCGCCATAGTCACGGCCACGGTCCGCGAAATGAAGGCGGCCCTCGCCCCGGCAGGTCCCCTGCCCGCCCTTGAGCGCGGTTCCATTGTCTCTTGGGAGCATGACGGGCGGGAGTTCCTGCTTGTGGTTACCGGACTCGGCGTGATCAATTCCGCTCTGGTTCTGGGCCGGGCCTTGGAGAGAAATGAAATATCAGGAGTGCTGAATATGGGCCTGGCCGGGAGCTTTGACCTCGCCACCTTGCCCCTGCTCGTACCCTGTGTCGTGAACGAAGAGATATGGCCGGAATATGGTTTGCTTGGCGAAAACGGTCTTGAACCCAGGGGTCTGGGCTTTTCCCTTGGCACGGTGCAGGGCGAGCCGGTCTGGGAGCGCATCGAGATATTCCCGGATGCCGCCGCCGAAAAGATGGGCCTGAAACTGCCCGGAGGGGTTCAAACAGCCACCAGCCTGACGGTCAGCGGAGTGACCGGCACACGAGAGCGGGCCGTGGAACTGGTCGGACGTTACGTGGCGGACATAGAGAACATGGAGGGTTTCGCCCTGGCCTATGCCTGCGCCCTTTCAAGCGTTCCGTTTCTGGAGCTGCGAGTGGTCTCCAATTTGGTGGGCTCGCGTGAAAATGAACATTGGAATCTTTCCGGGGCCTTGGGGCAGCTTGGCAAGGCATATGCGAAAATCTTCCGTCCTGCCTAAAGATTCTTATATGATGTCCGATAAAATGATAGCGGAAGCTATCCGCAAATTTTTGATTCACCAACGAAGAGACGGAGCCTGGACATGAGCAGCGAAGCAATTGGAATCGGGGCAAGCTACGGATTCAATGAGCTTGAGGTCGATACGCTTAAAAAGGTCAACGAGGACCTGGCGGGACAGGACAAAAGCGGCGCGGCAGCCGGGGACAGGGTTTCGATTTCCATAGAGGGCCGGGGTCTGTTGGCAAAGGACTCGGAAAAGGGCGAAGCGTTGTCTGAAAGCAGTTTGCCGACATCCAAGGAACAGAGCATCGCCAAGATCAGGGAGCGCATCAGGGAAATTCAGGAGCAAATCCAAGAGGTTCAGGAGAGCGATCTGCCGGAAAAGCAAAAACAGCGGAAGATACAGGCCCTGCAAAGCGAACTTATGATACTCAATACCGAACTGAGCAAGCTCCAAGGCAGAAACGGCCTGCCCGTGGCCGGAGGCACGCGGGCCGAGGGCTTTGCAAGCAGCCTGACCTGATTCCAAAAAAAATCATGAACTGGAAAAACCCGGAGTCCGCTTCGGGTTTTTTGTTTTCCAATTGCGCCGCGTTCCCTGTCCCAGCCCCCTGCCCGGCAACGCAGAATACATAACCGGCATGGTCCGGGTGTTTTTTGAAGAGGTATATTTTTTCCGCAGTTTCTTTCAAATCAAAAAAAATTAGCCGAAACAGGGAAATTGGCCGCTTTGCGGTTTTTCTGTTAGTTAGCCCTTTGTCGGCCCGCCGCAGCTTCCTTTGATATCCGAAGGTGAAAACGCTTCCCCGCAGCCATTGGGTTGTGCTAACTTTCTTTGTGGGACGTGCTGCATGGCGTGCCGATGTGACGTAAAAGGCGTTACCTATTAATTTTTTAAAGGAATTTTCATGAGTAAAGAGAAAAACAAAGGCGGCATATTCGGGTTGAAACCCCAGTCCGCCAGCCGGAAGGAGCAGAAAGAGGCTCCCAAGACCGAGGCTTCCAAGACCGGAGCCAAGCCTGTGGAGAAGAAGCAGGACAAACCTGAGAGCAAGAAGACCCCTGCAAAATTTTGGGACAAGCTTCGCGGCAGGAACAAGGAAAACGGACAGGCCGAAGAAGTTGAAAACGGCGGTCCGCAGAAGCAGGACAAGCCTCAGGAAGAGGATAAGCCTCGGGAAGCGGCCAAACCGCAAGAAAAATCCGGGCGGCAGGAACGGGGCAGGGGTACCCCGCCCAGGAGTGCACGGCCGCGAAGGGACGCAGGGGAACAAGAAAAAAAGGCCGAACCCCGAAAGCCCCGCGCCGAAAGGCCGCAAAGGGGAGAAGGGCCGGATGTCCGGGCCAAGGAGGATGCCGCTCCCGCTCAGGAGCGCACCCCGCGTTCACAGCCCAAGCCCCGTCCCGAGAAAACCCACCTCGGCATAAAGACTCCTGACGGCATCGGCAAAAGCGGCGGCCCCAGGCTGGAAAAGCGCGTCCCTTCAAAATCGGAACCCCGCAAACCGGAACCCAAGCCGGAACCGCAACCCGACCTGGACGAGATAACCCTGGAAACCATGCCTCCGGAATTGAAGTTGGGCTTTGAGCGGGCCGGATGGGAAACCCTGATGCCGGTCCAGGCCAAGACCATACCCTACGCCCTGGGGGGCAAGGACGTCATGGTCCAGGCGCGTACCGGTTCAGGCAAGACCGGAGCCTTTGTCCTGCCCATGCTCAAGAGCCTCGACCCCTCCAAGGATCACTGCCAGGCCCTGGTGCTTTTGCCCACACGGGAATTGGCCAAGCAGGTGGAGAACGAGGCCCATACCCTTTTCGGAGACACGGGACTGCGCACGGTGGCGGTCTACGGCGGAGTCGGCTACGGCCAGCAACTGGAGGCCTTCAAGAAGGGCGCGCACCTTGTGGTGGGCACTCCGGGCCGCATCCTGGACCACCTGCTCAAGCGCAACCTGAGCCTGGACAAGCTTTCCGTGCTGGTTTTCGACGAGGCGGACCGCATGCTTTCAATCGGTTTCTACCCGGACATGAAGGAAGTGCAGCGCTATCTGCCCAGGCGCGTTTCCGCGTCCATGTATTCGGCCACATTTCCGCCCCATGTCCTGCGGCTGGCCGAGGAATTCATGTACAATCCCAAGTTCGTCTGCCTGTCCAACACCAGCGTTCACGTGGCTGAGATAGCGCACGTCTATTACGAGGTGCCGGGCATGGGCAAGGAACGCTGCCTGATGCGCGTCATTGAGACCGAAAACCCGGCCAACGGCATCATTTTCTGCAACACCAAGGCCAACGTGCATTTCGTGACCGCGGTCCTGCAGCAGTTCGGATACGATGCGGACGAGCTGTCCGCCGACCTGTCCCAGTCCAAGCGCGAAGAGGTCCTGAACCGAGTGCGCAGCGGGGCCTTGCGTTTTCTCGTGGCCACGGACGTTGCGGCCAGGGGCATCGACATACCTGATCTGTCCCACGTTTTTCTCTACGAGCCGCCGGAGGACACTGAGTCCTATATTCACCGCGCCGGACGCACGGGCCGGGCAGGGGCAAGCGGAGTGGCCGTGTCCCTGGTGGACGTGATGCAAAAAATCGAGTTGCAGCGCATAGCGGCCAAATACAACATTGATCTTCTGCACAGGGAACTGCCCAGCGACGAGGACGTGCAAAAGGCTGTGGGCGACAGACTGCTGGCTCTTTTGGAATCCCGGCTGCGCAAGCGCACGCCCCTGCAGCGTGAAAGGCTGCAACGTTTTATTCCCATGGCCAAAAGCGTGGCCGGGGACGAAAATCTGCTTGATCTGGTGGCCATGCTTCTCGACGAAACCTATCAGGAAACCCTGCATGCTCCGGCCGCTCCGACCGGAAAGAGTCCGAAACCGGACAACGACAGGCCAAGGAGACCGAGCTACAACCGCAGGCCGCGCAGAAGATAGACCGGCAAAATGACAAAAAGAAGCCCGGATCGCATTGATCCGGGCTTCTTTTTTTGTGTGGCCGGGAGAATTATTTCCCGTTTTGCTTGAGCTGGTTGCCGCGCATGGTGTGGCGGGTCTGGGCCGAAAGGACGACCTTTCTCAGGCGGATGCTTTGAGGGGTGACCTCGACCATCTCGTCCTCGCGGATGAAGTGCAGGGCGTGTTCCAGGGTCATGGGCTTGACCGGGGTCAGGATGACGGCCTCGTCCTTGCCCGAGGCGCGCATGTTGGTCAGTTTCTTGCCCTTGCAGGGATTGACGTTGATGTCGTTGTCCCGGTTGTGCTCGCCGATGACCATGCCTTCGTAGACCTGATCGCCGGGCAGCAGGAACAGCCTGCCCCTGGGCTCGAGGTTGTAAAGGGCGTAGGCCACGGCCACACCGTGCCTGTCGCAGACCAGGGAGCCTGTGAAGCGTGAGGGAAATTCGCCCTTGTATTCGCCGTAACCGGCGAACAGGGAGTTCATTATCCCGGTGCCCTTGGTGTCGGTGAGGAATTCGTCGCGGTAGCCGATGAGGGAGCGGGAGGGTATCTCGAATTCCATGCGCACCCTGCCTTTGCCGTCGTTGGCCAGATTGGTCATCTTGCCCTTGCGCGCGGAGAGTTTTTCCGTGACCACGCCCACGAAGCATTCCTCGCAATCGATGAAAAGGTGTTCCAGGGGTTCCAGCTTCTTGCCGTCTTCATACTTGATGATGACTTCCGGCCTGCCCACGCAAAGCTCAAAACCTTCGCGGCGCATCTGCTCGATGAGGATGGCCAGCTGGAATTCGCCGCGCCCCTTGACCAGAAAGCAGTCCTTGTCCTCGGTTTCGTCCACGCGCACGGCCATGTTGGTCAGTGTTTCCTTGCGCAGCCGTTCCCGAATCTTGCTCGATTGGACGATCTTGCCTTCCTTGCCGCTGAAGGGCGAGGTGTTGATGGTGAACTTCATGCACACCGTGGGCTCGTCCACGCTGATGCGCGGCAGGGCCTTGGGAGCCTCGCGGGTGCAGATGGTGTCGCCGATGGTCACGTCCTCGATGCCGGAAAGAACCACGATGTCGCCGGGTTCGGCCTTGTCCACTTCCCTGAACTGCAAGCCCTGGTAGGTCTGTAGTTTGGTCACCTTCAGGGGCCGGGCCTTGCCGTCCGCGCCGAGGCAGGCCAACTGGTCGTTTGACGCGGCGCAACCGTTCCATATCTTGCCCACGGCCAACCGCCCGAGGTAGTCGGAATAGCCCAGGTCCGAAACCAGCATCTGGAAAGGCTCATCCGGATTGTGCCCGGGACCGGGGATTTCCTCCAGAATGGCGTCCAGCAGTTCATGCAGGTTCCCGGGCTGGGCTCCCAGCTCCCTGGATGCGGTTCCGTCGCGGCCCACGGCGTAGAGCAGGGGAAATTCAAGCTGGTCGTCCGAGGCGTCCAGGCTGATGAACAGGTCGTAGATTTCGTCCAGCACCTCGTCGGGCCTGGCGTCGGCGCGGTCGATCTTGTTGATGACCACGATGATCTTCAGGCTGGCCTCCAGGGCCTTTTTCAGCACGAAGCGGGTTTGGGGCAGGGGGCCTTCCGAGGCGTCCACCAAAAGGATTGCGCCGTCGGCCATGGACATGGATCGTTCCACCTCGCCGCCGAAGTCGGCGTGGCCGGGCGTGTCAATGATGTTGATCTTCACGTCCTTCCAGTTCACGGCGCAGTTCTTGGCCGCGATGGTGATGCCGCGTTCGCGCTCAAGGTCCATGCTGTCCATGATGCGGTCGTCCACTTCCTGTCCTTCCCTGAACAGGCCGCTTTGCTGGAACATGCCGTCCACCAGGGTTGTCTTGCCGTGGTCGACGTGGGCGATAATAGCGATATTTCTTATCTTTTCGTTTCTGATCAGTTTGTTCATGATTGCTTTCCCGCTGATTGGGGAGATTTTATAGATGGAGAAGTCCCTCAAGGGGCGTATGGATTAGCCCACTTGGAGCCGGTAGGCAAGAAAAAGTTTGGTGACGGTAACGGTGCGCTTTACAGTGCAAGGGATTTGCCGTAGCCTTTTTCTTGCTAGGGGAGCCTGCGGGCTGAGAGGGGCATGGTCCCGACCCTTGGAACCTGAAGCGGATAGTACCGCCGTAGGGAAGCGCCATTGCATGATTTGAAAGAACCATCAGGCCTCCCCTCAGGGAGGTCTTTTTTTGTTTGGGAGGGGCGGGATGCGTGTGACGATCAACGGCGAAGTTCGTGACCTTGAAAATTGCGGCACCCTGGCCGCGTTTCTCGAGGATTCGGGATTGTCGGCCAAGAACGTTGTGGTCGAGAGAAACGGCGAGATAGTTCCGGGCGGCGAGTTTTCGCTGGTTGAATTTGAAGAGGGCGACGTGTTGGAAGTGCTTCGTTTCGTGGGGGGAGGATAGAAAGTGGCTGGCGACGAATTCAATATCGGCGGGGAAAGCCTTGAAAGCAGGCTGTTCATCGGCACGGGCAAATACTCTTCCGACGGGCTGATTCCCGCAGTGGCCGAGGCTTCCGGCTCACAGGTCATAACCGTTGCCCTGCGCAGGGTCGATCTTTCTTCGGCCACGGGCAATGTAATGGATCATATCCCGGAAAACATGCGTCTTCTTCCCAACACCTCGGGCGCACGCAACGCGGACGAGGCCGTGCGCATCGCCCGGCTGGCCAGGGCCGCCGGGTGCGGCGACTGGATAAAGATCGAGGTCATCCCGGACAGCAAGTACCTTTTGCCCGACGGCTACGAGACGGCAAAGGCCACGGAGATCCTGGCCAATGAGGGGTTCGTTGTCCTGCCCTATTTCAATCCGGACCTGATGGTGGCCCGCAGCCTGGCTTCCGCCGGAGCGGCGGCGGTCATGCCCCTTGGAGCGCCCATCGGCTCCAATCGCGGACTGCGGACCAGGGAGATGATCCGCATCCTTATAGAAGAGATGACCCTGCCGGTGATTGTGGACGCCGGGATCGGACGCCCTTCCGAGGCCTGCGAGGCCATGGAAATGGGCGCGGCGGCCTGTCTCGTGAATACGGCCATCGCAAGCGCGGGCGATCCCGTGTCCATGGGCCGGGCATTCGGCCTGGCTGTGCGGGCCGGGCGCGAGGCGTATCTGGCCGGGCCGGGAGCGGTAAGAGATCGGGCTTTAGCTTCTTCTCCCTTGGCGGGAACTTTGACCGGCTTTCTGGACAAGGGGCAGGGGTGATGAGCTTCTACCTGACATGCAGGCAGGCCTGGGAACAACCTTTGGACCATTTCTTCGAGGCGGTCCGTCCCGGCGACGTGCAAAGAGCCCTTGAAAAAGAGAATCTGAACCGCGACGACTTCCTTGCCTTGCTTTCTCCGTCCGCCGAACCTTTTCTGGAAGACATGGCCCGCCGCGCCGTGGATTTGACCATTCGCCATTTCGGGCGGACAATTTTGCTTTTCACCCCCCTTTATCTCTCCAATTTCTGCACCAACCGCTGCGTGTATTGCGGATACAACGCTCTGTCGGGCGTGCCCCGGCGCAAGCTGGACATGGACGAGGTCAGGGCCGAGGCCGAGGCCATAGCCGCAACCGGTCTTAAGCATTTGCTGATTCTTACCGGTGAGGACAAAAAACGGGCCGGAATCGATTACCTTGAAGACTGCATGGGGGTTTTGCGCGATTATTTTCCTTCCGTCAGCATCGAGGTCTTTGCCATGGACGAGGATGAATACCTGCGCATGGCGCGTTGCGGAGTGGACGGGCTGACCATTTACCAGGAAACCTACGACGAGGAGCTTTACGCCAAGCTGCATCCAAGGGGACCCAAGAGCGACTACCTCTACAGGCTGGACGCGCCGGAGCGGGGCTGCCGGGCCGGGATGCGCACCGTGAACATCGGCGCATTGCTCGGCCTCGGCGACTGGCGGCGCGAATCGTTCGTCACCGGGCTGCACGCCGAGTATCTCCAGAGGAACCATCCGGACACGACGTGAGCATTTCCCTTCCGCGCATGAGGCCCCATGCGGGCGACGACCAGGGCGAATACGGGGTGGAGGACCGGCACATGGTCCAGGCCATGCTGGCCCAGCGCATCTTTTTGCCCCACGCCGGGATCACCATTTCCACCAGGGAGGAGGCCGGATTCCGTGACAGCGTCATGCCCCTGGGGGTGACCAAGATGTCGGCCGGGGTCTGCACGGCCGTGGGCGGACACAGCGCAAAAGAGGAGGACCCCGGACAGTTCGAGATTTCCGACGGGCGCAGCGTGGAGGAGATGGTCCGGGCCATGCGCGGGCGCGGCTTCCAACCCCTGTTCAAGGATTGGGAGCCGATCATCGATTCGGAGGCCGCCGCGTGAACGAGGTGGAAAAGGGCTTTGCCCGTTATCTGGACTCCGCCGCCCTGAAAAGGCTGCAAGGAGTGCGAATCGGCATTGCCGGGGCGGGCGGACTTGGTTCCAACTGCGCCATGCATTTGGTGCGTTGCGGGTTCAGGAAGTTCGTGCTGGCGGATTTCGATCTGGTGGAGCATTCCAACCTCAACCGCCAGTACTTTTTCGCCTCCCAGGTGGGCAGGCCAAAGGTTGAGGCCCTGGCCGGGAACATGCTGGCCGTGAATCCGGATTTGGAAATCGAAGAATTAAATATCCGGCTGGATCGGGACAATGTGGAGGGCGTTTTCAACGAGTGCCGGGCCGTGGTGGAGGCCCTGGACGATCCGGCGGACAAGAAGATGCTGGTCGAGTGCATGTTGAACGGGGAAAAATTACTGGTGGCCGTATCCGGCTGCGCGGGCTGGGGACGGAGCGGTGAGATACGCTGCCGCAGGGTGCGCGAGAAATTTTATCTGGTGGGGGACATGAGTTCCGAGGCCGGGCCGGACCTGCCGCCCATGTCGCCCGGCACCGGGGTGGCCGCCGCCATGCAGGCCGACGTGGTGCTGGCCTATTTCCTGAACCGGCGGGAGCCGGGAAACAACGGAGGAGACCGTGGCTGACAAAAGAAAAATCACCAGGAAAAACATCCTGGACACGGACATCTACTGCCTGACCGGGGAGAAATTTTCCCTTGGCCGGCCCAACATCGAGATCGTCCGCATGGTGCTGGAGGCCGGGGTGGAGCTTGTCCAGTACCGGGAAAAGGAAAAGAAGATGGGCGAGAAATACGAGGAATGCCTGGCCATCCGGGAGCTGACCCGCCAGGCCGGGGCCGCGTTCATCGTCAATGACGACATTGACCTGGCCCTGCTGGTTAAGGCCGACGGCGTGCACGTGGGCCAGGAGGATTTGCCCCTGGAGGCGGTGCGCAGGCTGGTGGGGGAGGAAATGGCCATAGGCCTTTCCACCCATTCCCCGGAGCAGGCCAGGGAGGCCGTGGCCCAAGGCGCGGACTACATCGGCGTGGGTCCGATTTTTCACACCGCCACCAAGGAAGACGTTTGCGCTCCGGTGGGGTTTGAATACTTGGAACATGTGGCCCGCGAGGTTGAACTGCCTTTCGTGGCCATCGGGGGCATCAAGGAAGACAACGTGGCCGAGGTGGTCCGCCGTGGCGCGGACTGCGTGGCCATGATAACCGAGATCGTCGGATCAATGGATATTGCCGAAAAAATCAAGAACATTCGTACGGCCATGAAAGCGGCCCGGAGGTAGGAATATGAAATACACGACACAGATGGACGCGGCCCGCAAGGGCTTGGTGACCAAGGCAATGGAGACGGTGGCCGCCAAGGAAAGAATGCGGGTCGAAGACCTCATGGAACGCATGGCCGCAGGCCGGGCCATCATCCCCAGCAACCACAGGCACACGAACCTTGATCACGAGGGAGTGGGCGAGGGGTTGCGCATCAAGATCAACGTGAATCTCGGCATTTCCAAGGATTGCGCGGACGTGGAAAAGGAGATGGAAAAGGTTCGCTATGCTTTGGACCTCAAGGCCGAGGCCATCATGGACCTGAGTTGCTACGGCAAGACGCCGCGAGTTTCGCCGCAGGCTGGTGGAGATTTCCCCGGCCATGATCGGCACGGTGCCCATGTACGACGCCGTGGGCATGCTGGACAAGGACTTGAAGGACATCAGCGTGGACGAATTTTTCGAGGTGGTCCAGCGTCACGTGGATGACGGCGTTGATTTTCTGACCATCCACGCCGGGCTGAACAGGGCCACGGCTGAGAAGGTGACCAAGAACGAGCGCATAACGCGCATCGTCTCGCGCGGCGGCTCCCTGCTTTACGCCTGGATGCGCCTCAACGACCGGGAAAACCCCTTTTACGAGCACTACGACCGGCTGCTTGACATCTGCGAGAAGTCGGACGTGACTCTGAGCCTCGGCGACGGCTGCCGTCCCGGCTGCCTGCACGACGCCACCGACGCAGCCCAGGTGGAGGAGCTTATCGTTCTTGGAGAGCTGACCAAGAGGGCCTGGGAACGCAACGTCCAGGTCATGATCGAGGGTCCGGGCCACATGTCCATGAACGAGATTCCCGGCAACATGATGATGGAAAAGAGGCTCTGCCACGGAGCTCCCTTCTACGTGCTGGGGCCGCTGGTCACGGACGTGGCCCCAGGCTACGACCACATCACCTCGGCCATCGGCGGGGCCATCGCCGGAGCGGCGGGCGCGGACTTTCTCTGCTACGTGACACCGGCCGAGCATCTGCGGTTGCCCACCCTGGAAGACATGAAGGAGGGCATCATCGCCACGCGCATCGCGGCCCATGCCGCAGACATCGCCAAGGGCTATCCCGGGGCGCGCGACTGGGACGACGAGATGAGCCGCGCCCGCGCCGCCCTTGACTGGCCTAGGATGATCGACCTGGCCATGGACAGGGAAAAGCCCTCCAAGTACCGCGAGTCGTCCAAGCCCAAGCACGAGGACAGCTGCACCATGTGCGGCAAGATGTGCGCTGTCCGGACCATGAACAAGGTTTTCGACGGCGAGGAATTGACTTTGGACGATTGATCTTCTTGGTATGCCAAAGAAAGAATTAAGGCCCGGTCCCCTTGGGGATCGGGTTTTGTTATTTTTTCGACCCTTGTCGTTTGACCGGAGGGCGGTTTGGTGTATCCTTGAACCAAACCGTGTAAGCGAAGGGTTCCTTGGATCGGCTTAACAAGGAGGGGGCATGAGCAAACAATTTTCCTTTACCAAGCAAGAGCAGGAGCTGGCGGGCAGGTTCAGGGAGAGGATGGATCAGGCTGAGTCCACCGAGGACGTGAAAAAGTTTTTCGCCCTGTCCATGCAGGAGTTTCTTGCAGGCGTCCTGGAAGACGAAAAAGCCGCGGCCTATGAAGACCTGGCCCTTGCTCCGGGCGCGGACCAGGGCTACGTGCTCAAGGCCGCGCTGGCCCGGCGCGAGGGGTTCGACGAGATGTGGAACGGGTCGGACCTGCCGAGGATAATCGGCGGTTTCGCCAAAACGGCCATGAACCGCTACCGGCGTTTGCAAAAGGACCGGGAAAAGACCGAGTCCAAGATTCACCACATCAGCAGCAAACGCTGATCTTCACTTCATATGTCAAAAAAGCGGCCCGGACCACCAAGTCCGGGCCTTTCTTATGGGGGTTTAGAAGGAAACGGTCAGTCGTCCAAACCCTGGACAAGGTGGTGGTGCGGTATGCGTAACACCACGCCCTCGTCGGCCGGGACGATGAGCAGGTTTCCGTCACGGTCGAATGTCATGGAGGCTATTGCGTTCGGGCCGAAATAGACCTGGCGGCAGGAGCCGTCCGGCGAGAGCCTGCAGACGGCGCCGCAGGGACTGCCCACGTAGAGATTTCGTTTTCTGTCCAGCGCCAGGCAGCTGGGGCGGTTCAGCCCCTTGGCAAGGAGTATCTTCTGTCCGTCGGGCATGACGCAGTGGACTTCCCCAGTCCGGCTGTCCGAGACGTACAGAACCCCGCGCGAGTCCATGACCATGTCCGAGGCCCCCTGGAAATACGCCAGGGTCGCGACCTTGCCCGCGTCTGCCGTTTGGAGGGCCCGGCCCGTGGTCGGGGCGAGCATGGCCAGCAGGGTTGTGATAATGATCAGGGCCGCCAGCGGCCAATCGAGCCTGGGACGTATCGAGGAATCGTTCATGATTTCCCTCCTTCTTGCCTGTTGCGGTTACCCAGGTCCGAAGCTATGGCCTCTTGGTTCAATATGTCCAATATGATTTTACAAAGATCTTGATATGTTTTAGCTATGAAGTATGCGAATAAGGCAGTTGGAATACTTCATTGCCGTGGCCGAGGAGTTGCATTTCGGCAGGGCGGCAAAACGGGTCAACATCTCACAGCCGCCTCTCAGCCAGCAGATTCGCGCCCTTGAGGAAAACCTCGGCGTCAAGCTTTTGCAGCGCACCAGCCAGCGCGTGGCCCTGACTGCGGAGGGTCGTTTTTTCCTTGGCGAGGCCAAGTGCATTGTGGAGAGGTTCAGGGAAACGGAAAAGCGGGTCAGGAGCATGGCCCGGGGCGAGGCGGGCAGGCTGGTGGTCGGTTTTGTGGGGGCCATCGCCCTGGACATGTTTCCGGAGGCGGTGCGCATCTTTTGCGACGACAATCCCGAGGTGCGGATCGAGCTTTTGGAGATGGTCAGTTCGGAACAGGTGGAGGCCCTGCGCTTCGGCCGCATCCACATCGGGTTCATGCGCAACGTGAGCATCAACTACAAGGGGCTGCGCCGGTTCCTGGTCTTTCGCGAACCATACATGGCGGCCCTTCCGGCCAAGCATCCCCTGGCCGCGCTGGACGTGGTGCCCATGGAGAAACTGGCCGGGGAACCCATGATCATTTTTCCGCGCCATGCCAACCCGGAGCTTTACGACGGGCTCATATCCTCCTGCCGCGAGGCGGGTTTCAGCCCGAACATCGTGCAGGAGGTGCGCACGCGGGTCACCTTCAAGTCCCTGATCAACGCGGGCATGGGGTTCGCCTTCATGCCCCGCTCGGCCCGCATAAACAGCCCCAAGGGCATGGTCTTTCGTCCCTTGTCGGGCAAGATTCTGGACGCCGAGGTTTCGGCCCTCTGGCGCGAGGAAGAGGAAACGCCCATCCTGCTGAAATTCATCGAGCATCTCAAGGTCTTCAACAAGAGCTACAAGTGTCCGTCACAGGCGGATTGATTTTTCAGTAAGCCACAGAAAAAGCGGTTCCGCCGGATTAAGCGGGACCGCTTTTTGGTGCGCGAGGCTTCAAGCTACTTGTAGGAATCAAAAATGGATTTCAGGGCTTTTTTGTCCACCTCGTATCGGGCAAGGGGGATGTCCGCGTATTCCGGCGAACGCGCCTCAAAGGGCAGGCGGTCGCCCTTGTAGAGCACGCCGATGGGAATCCTGTCTCCGAATTCCCCTGCCTTTTCCAGGGCTGCGGTCCAGTTGGCCGGGTCGTGTCCTTCCAGCTTGTAGCACCTGTCCTTGTACCACTTGAATGTGTTGATCTTGTTGAAGGAGACGCAGGGCTGGAGGATGTCCACCAGGGCGAAGCCGGGATGGCCCACGGCCTGCTTTATCAGCTCCACGAGGTGGTCCGGTTCGCCGGAAAAGCCCCTGGCCACGAAGTTGGCCTTCATGGCCACGGCCACGAGCACCGGATTGAACTGCTCGGACATGGCGCCGCCGGGTTGGGCCTTGGTGATCTGCCCGTGGGCCGTGGTCGGGCTGGCCTGCCCCTTGGTCAGGCCGTATATCTGGTTGTCATGGGCCAGCAGGGTGATGTCCACGTTGCGCCTTATGGCGGCCAGAAAGTGGTTGCCGCCCTCGCCGTAGCTGCATCCGTCGCCGCTTTCCGTGACAACGGTCAGCTTTGGGTTGGCCATTTTCATGCCCTGGGCCGCGGGCAGGGAACGTCCGTGCAGCCCGTTGAACATGTTGCAGTTCATGTACTGCGGGGCCTTTGCCGCCTGTCCGATGCCGGACGAGACAGCGATTTGGTGCGGGGCCAGCCCCAACTCGGCGTAGGCCCGCTTCACGCTGGCCAGGATGGAGAAGTTGCCGCAGCCCGGGCACCAGGCCGTGTCGAAATTGCCGTAATCTTCTATGGATACCATTGCTCTTCTCCGTGTCTTAGATGATGGATTTCAGGGCGCCGAGGATGTAGCCGGGGGTCAGGGCCCGGCCATCGAAGCGCAGCACCAGGTCGTTGATCCTAAATCCGGTTTCCCGGGCCAGGAGGCCTGCGAACTGGCCCGTGGCGTTGCCTTCCACCCCGATCACTGTTTTAGCGGCCTTGAGACGGGGCATGAACTGGTCTTCCTTGAGCGGGTAAATCTGGCTGAAATGCAGCACCGCCGCCTTGCGGTCTTCAATGCCCTCCATGGCCTCCAGACAGGGTCCGAGGCCTGAACCCCAGCAGACCAGGAGCAGGTCCGCGTCGTCCTCGCCGTAATACGCGGGCGGAACCGTTTCCTCCAAAATGCCCGTGCCCTTTGCCAGCCGCTTCATGTTCATTTCCATGCGGGTGGGGCCGTCCTCGATGATGTGGCCGGTTTCGTCGTGCTCGTCGGAATCCGCCTTGACCAGTGCCTCGCTGAAGCCGGGTATGGCCCGTGGCGACATCCCGTCCTCGGTCAGTGCGTAGCGCTTGTACTCTTTGGGGTTGTCCGGGCTGAGCAGCATCTCCGGCGGGTCGGGCAGGGCCTCAAGATCGAATTCCTCCACGGCGCGGTAGGAGTCGGCAAGATACTGGTCCGAAAGCACGAACATGGGAGTCTGGTAGCGCTGGGCCAAGTCGAAGGCGCGGTGGGTCAGATAAAAGCATTCCTCGGGATTGCCCGGCGCGAAAAGGGCGCGGGGAAATTCACCGTGCCCGGCGTAAAGGGCCAGGTTCAGGTCCGCCTGCTCCGTGCGCGTGGGCAGGCCTGTTGCCGGGCCGGGTCTTTGCACCAGGGCCACCACCACCGGGGTCTCGGTGATCCCGGCCAGACTCACCCCCTCCACCATGAGGGCGAAGCCGCCGCCGGACGTGGTCACCATGGGCCGAGCCCCGGCATAGGACGCGCCCAGGGCAAGGTTTATGGCCGCGATCTCGTCTTCCACCTGCTCGGCCACAAGGCCCATGCCTCGCCCCTTGGCGATGAGTGTCAGGGCGATGGAAGTGGACGGGGTCATGGGATAGAAGGAAAGGAAGTTGCAGCCTGCGGCCAACGCACCCATGGCTATGGCCTCGTTGCCGTTCATCATCATCCGGCCTTGGGATATTTTTGCCGGAGACGGCAGGCATGGGAAGTTGACGCTTTGTCCCTTTTCCCACTCGTAAGCCTTGCGCAGGACCTTGACGTTTTCCTCGATGACCGCAGCGCCTTTTTTCTTGAAGGTTTCGGCCAGGAGTCTTTCCAGAACCGAGATGTCGTTGCAGATGGTGGAGCCCAGCACCCCCAGGGCCACCACGTTGTGGAACAGGGGTTTCGGGGCCAGTTCGCCAAAGGGCACGCTAAGGCCTTTCAAACCTTGCAGATCGATATCGTCGGCAGCGATGACCACGGACTTTTCAGCCAGTTCGTCGCGGTGTTGTTCGATGGTCTCGGCGTCCAGGGCCACCAGGATGTCTATCTCCTCCGAGGGCGCATGGATTTCCTCAGGACTGAGCCGGATGGAGTAGGTGTTGTGGCCGCCCCGGATTCTGGACATGTAGTCCTGATTGACCAGGACGTGATATCCGGTCCTGATCAGGGCCTTGGTCATGAGCTGGCCGATGGTCACCAATCCCTGTCCGGCGGAACCGCCGATGAGAATGTTGATGCGTGGCATGGGCATGGGCAACTCCTTTGGTCGAGGTGTTTATTTTCCGATGGGAACAACTTTGTCAGGTTCAGGTATGCAAAGGGTAAGCTAAAATTCGGGTTTTGTAGAGGGCGATCATCGTCTTTGTCCTCTCTTTTTTAAAAAATTGATCCAGGTCATCGGCTTTTCCTTTGACGTGGCTTATTGGTTTCTATTGACGCCTTGCAAGGCCGTTCTTGCTGAAAATCAGCCCGAAAAGGACTTGGGTTAGAGTCTGTTTTTTTCAGGACTGACTTAAGTCATTTAAAAACACATGCGACGTGGCTAAAAAGTCGCCGAAGGGTTAATATCCCCGGCAGGGTGTTTTGATTTCCCGGCCGGTTTCAGCCAGCAACATGCGGGCCTTGCCCGCCAAGACATGGGAGGAATCATGTCCGAGACGACATATATCAAGAACATACCCCACAGCCAGGTGGTCAACCTGGCCCAGCTTGTCCAGTACCAGGACGGGCAGGTGGTCAGCAGAACCTTGGCCCAGAACAATAATCTGACCTTCACCCTGTTCGCCTTCGAGGCGGGGGAGGGGTTGAGCGGCCACTCCGCGCCGGGCGACGCCATGGTCCAGGTGCTGGAAGGCGAGGCCCTGATAACCATCGCCGACGAAAAGTTCGTGCTCAAGACCGGAGAATCGATCATCATGCCTGCGGGCATCAGCCACGCCCTGGACGCGGTCAAGCGCTTCAAGATGATTCTGACCCTGGTCAAGTAGCAGCTTTTGGCGGGACAGTCCCCGGACAAGAGGGGAAAACGGAAAAGGAGTCTTAAAAGATGTGGATTGTTTTGATACGGCTGACCAGGAATCTGACATTGGTCATTCCGGCAGCCATGATTATGGGCTTTGCCTATGGGCTGATCTTTAACGCGGCCTCGCTCAAGGCCCTGATCATTCCCTTCACCTTTCTCATGGTCTACCCCATGATGACCACCCTCAAATTCAGGAAGGTCGTGGAGGGCGGCGACGGCAAGGCCCAGGTCCTGACCCAGTTCATGAACTTCGGGCTGGTACCCTTTCTGGCCTACGGTCTGGGACTTTTGTTTTACCCGGAGGAGCCCTATATGGCTCTCGGCCTGCTGCTGGCCGGGCTGGTGCCCACCAGCGGCATGACCATATCCTGGACCGGTTTCGCCAAGGGCAACATGGCGGCGGCGGTGAAGATGACCGTGGTCGGCCTGACCCTCGGTTCCCTGCTGACGCCGTTTTACGTGCAGGCCCTGATGGGCGCGGCCATTGAGGTTGACGTGTACCAGGTCATGCGCCAGATTGCCCTGATCGTCTTTCTGCCGATGGCCGCGGGATTCGCGACCCAGATCGCCCTGGTCCGGCGCTACGGCCGTGAGGCCTTTTTCAACGAGCTGGCGCCCAAGTTTCCGGCCCTGTCCACCCTGGGGGTTGTGGGCATCGTCTTCGTGGCCATGGCCCTCAAGGCCCAATCCATATACGCCGCCCCCCTGACGCTTTTGGGCATCCTTCCGCCCCTGGTCCTGCTCTACGCCTTCAATTTCGTCCTGAGCACCTTGGTGGGCCGGTCGCTTTTGCCGCGCGGGGACGCCATCGCCCTGGTCTACGGCTCGGTGATGCGCAACCTGTCCATAGCCCTGGCCATCGCCATCAACGCCTTCGGGACCAAAGGCTCAAGCGCGGCCCTGGTCATTGCCGCAGCCTACATCATTCAGGTTCAATCCGCAGCCTGGTACGTGCGATTTACGGACAGGGTTTTCGGTCCCCCGGAAGAGGGTTCGGCCGGCTAGGATTTGCCTTTGGCGAAGTCGCGGCCCTGTTTCTTTTTGCGGCCCTGTTGCCCGCGTCCGGGGCCATTGCCGCGCTGGACCGGGATCAGGATGTGGTGCTGGCGCAGCCGTTCGGCGTCCGTCCGGGCCACATGAATGGGAATACCCTCGGGGTCGCGCCCCGTATGGAACATGGCCGTGGCCACGGTGCCGGGAGTGGGCACGAAGCATTGGACCTGCTTGGGCTGCCAACCCCTTTTGCGCAGCCAGTCGGCCAGGGTTTTCATGTCGTCGTCCGTGGTGCCGGGGAAGGCGCTGATGAGATAGGGGATGACGTACTGTTCCTTGCCCGCCTTTTTTGATTCCCTGGCGAACACGGTCATGAATTCCTCGAAAACAGTGCTTTTGGGTTTGCGCATCAATTCAAGAGTGCTGTCGCAGATATGCTCCGGCGCGATCTTCAACTGTCCGCCCACGAATTCCGCCAGATAGGCCGACAGCGTTTCGGGGTCCCTGAGGGCCAGGTCGAAACGCACCCCGCTGGCCACCCGCAGGTGCTTGACGCCCTTTGTGTCCCGCACCTGTCGCAAAAGCTTCAGGTTCGCGGCCTGATTCACCTTGAAATATTTGCAGATGGCCGGGACCATGCAACTGGAACGTTTGCATTGGCCTTCGGGCAGGGTGCAGGCGGCCTGCCACATGTTGGCGCTGGGTCCGCCCACGTCGGTTATGCTGCCCCTGAATCCGGGCAGGGCTGCGATGCGTTTCGCCTCGTCAAGGATCGACCCGGCGCTTCGGGAGCGTATCCTGCGTCCCTGGTGCAGGGCCAGGGAGCAGAAGGTGCAGCCCCCGCCGCAGCCACGGTGACTGGTGATGCTGTCCTGGATCATCTCCTGGGCAGGGACGGGCTTTGTGTATGAGGGATGCGACTTGCGGGTGAAGGGCAGGGCATAGAGGGCGTCCAGCTCGGCCGTGGAAAGAAAGGACGCGGGCGGCGTCAGCAGCACCATGCCCTTTCCGACCTTGTGCGTCGCCCACTCCCGCCCATTGTGCACGTGTTTTTCCATGAGCAGGGTGGCGCGCATCAGGGCTGCGGGGTCGGCCATGATCTCTTCGTGGCTCGGCAGTTCCAGTATTTCCGCCTTTTCGGGGATGTCTTCGGGTTTGCCGAGAAAGGCCGTTCCGCCTATGCCCTTGAGTCCGTCGGGGTGGTTCGAGTCAAGGCGCGCCGCCGCTTGGACCGATGCCCGTTCGCCCATGCCGTAGATGAGCATGTCCGCCTTGGCGTCCAGCAGTATGGAACGCCTCAATTTGTCGGTCCAGAAATCGTAATGGCAGATGCGCCTGAGGGAGGCCTCGATGCCGCCCAGCACCACGGGCAGCCCCGGAAAGGCCTGGCGTACGAGATTGGTGTACACGATGCAGGCCCGGTTCGGCCTGGCCCCGGCCCTACCGCCCGGAGTGTAGGCGTCGTCGCTGCGCTTCTTGCGAAAGGCGGTGTAGTGGGCCAGCAGTGAATCAATGGCCCCGGCCGTGATTCCGGCGTAGAGGCAAGGCCTGCCCATGGCGGTTATGTCTTCGGTCGAATCCCAGCGCGGCTGGGCTATGATGCCCGTTCTGAAGCCGTGCTCCACCAGCACTCGCCCGATGAGGGCCATGCCGAAAGTGGGATGGTCCACATAGGCGTCGCCGCTTATGAGCAGCACGTCCAGTTCCCCCCAGCCCAGCTTCTCCATCTCCTGCCGGGTGGTGGGCAGAAAATCGGGCTGCCTGATGGGTTTCGATGCGAAAAGTTTCATTCTCTGCCGTTGTCCTGATTGTTGAAGGCAGTCAACGGATACACGGGGTGGCGGCAAACGGCAATGGACTTGTTCGGCGCATTGGAAGTCAGAAGTGCGATAGAACTCAGTGTCAATGGGCCTTTATGGACCACATGAGCGCGCCGGCCCATGACGAAGCCCTAAGGTAGTTTTTGGAAACCACGAGTGGTTGCAGTTCGTTGCTTTCCATGAACATTCTGGCCAGTTCCCATCTGTCGGTTTCCACGGCCTGCAGGGCCTGGATCCATGAGTGGGCCGGATTTTCCTTTTCCACCAGGGCGGCGGTGATGTCGTCGTCAAGGGGCAGGCCGCTGAGGATCGAGTCCATGGTCATGCCCAGCATGGCGTCGAGGCAGGAAAGAAGGCCGACCAGAAACATTGTCTCAGGCTGGAGCGGTGGATTGGGGCATTCCAGGGAGAGCATTTCCATGAACCTGGCCCGCAGCAGGGCTTTGTATTGCAGTTCACGGCCCTTAACGCTGGAGTCGATGTCCGAGAGGATGATGACCAGGGCCCAGCGCTTGAGGGGCATGAATCCGAGGAGACTGACGGCGTGGCGCAGGTTCTTGACCTTGTTGCGCAGGCCGAAGGAAGCGGAGTTGATCAGGCGCAGCAGCCTGTAGGAAAGCGACGGATCAGCGGCGATTATGCCGTGCAGATCGTCCAGATTGCAGTTGGGGTTGGCCAGGGACTGTAGAATCTTGATCCGTGTGAGCATTCCGGAGGTCAGTTTGCGGCCGGGCACGAGTTCCGGGCGGCTGAAGAAGAAGCCCTGGAAATAATCGAAATTCATCTGCTTGAGTTGGTTGTGCATTTCCCAGCTTTCAACCTTTTCGGCCACCAGCAGGCAGTCGTTTTTTCGGGCCTTGCCCATGACCGCGCCAAGTTCTTCACGGGAAAGGCTCAGCACGTCGAGTTTCGCGATGCTTGCTATTTCCAGCAGCGGGTCGAGGCTTTCCCTGCCGTCATAGTCGTCAAGGGCGAGGTGGTATCCGGATTTTTTGAGTTCCTTGCAGGCCTTGATCAGATCTTCCGTCGGTCGGACGTTTTCAAGGATTTCAATGAGGCAGCGGTCGCTTGGAAGGGCGTGGGGCGCCCCGTCGAGGAGCATCTGCTCGGAGAAATTGATCAGGGCTTTCGCCTTTTTGTCCAGCCCCTCCATGGACAGGGAGAAACCGTCGGCAATGATCTGGGAGGTGGCCACGTTGTGGTCCGTGAAGGTCGCGCCCGTGGCCTTTTCACCATCGCGAAACAGCAGTTCGTAGCCCATGATGTCTTGATGGGTATCGAAAACGGGTTGGCGGGCGACGAAGAAGGGTTCGGATTCGGCCCATTGGGGTATCGGTGTCTCTTTCATGTCGCTTACACTTTTCCTGAGCGGTGGTTACTGAAGGGCGCGGTTATGACAGGCGCGGTTCCGGTTCATTGCGGCTCGTTGCAGGGCATTCCCCCCGACGTTCCTTTGTCTTTTTATACCAACCACTCAGTCGGCGCTGGCTGGAGATTACGTGTACATTTCAATATGGCATTACCTATTTGTCGTGTCAATGGGGGTAGACCGATTTTGACGTTGCCCGTGAGGCCTCAAGCCGGGAGAGATTGGTTCAATCAGGTTCTCGTGGTTTGTGTGCTTCGGGCTGCAGGCGAGAAACGGGACCGGGAAATAATAATGCCGCCAGCTTGACAGCCCCTGGTTGGGGCAGTACCCCGGATTTTCCGAAAAAGGCCAAGCCTCGCGGCGGTCGGCAGGCAAACGAAATGACCCAATTGTTCAGAACAAGGAAGATACTTAAATCAAGCTATTTTCCATCATCACTGCAAATCCTGGCCACCTTGATGCTGGTCGTTGGTCTCTACTATCTGATGACCGGCCCCCAGGCCACGGACAGGAACATCGGCAGCATCCTGATGTGGTTTTTCTGGTGGCCGCTTTTCGTTATCCAGTATTTGCTCATCGGGCGTTTCTGGTGCTCGGTCTGTCCCTTCGGGGCCTTGGGCGATCTGGTGCGCAAGCGTTTCGGCCTTGACCTGGCTGTGCCGGAGTTCGTCAAGAAGTACGCATTGATGATCATCGGAGTCCTGATTCTCGTCATCCTCTGGGCCGAGGAAGTCCTGGACCTGCAAAACGATCCCATGGGCACGGCCATACTGCTCTTCGTGATCATCGGGCTGGTCATTCTGGTCAGCGTGATTTTCGAACGCCGCGCCTGGTGCCGGTACATGTGCCCCCTCGGAGGCATGGGCGTGGTCTACGCCCGCGTGGGCATGCTCCAGCTCAGGGGAAACCCGGACAAGTGCCGCACCTGCCGCGCCGTGCTTTGCGCCAAGGGCACGGCCAAGGTCGAGGGCTGCCCCATGGCCGAATTCCCGAGCATCAAGGACAGCAACGCCTACTGCATTTTTTGCGGCAATTGCGTCAAGGTCTGCCCCAAGGATTCGGCCAAGCTCGAATTCCGCCTGCCGTCCAAGGAACTTTGGGTCTTGCGCAAGACCAGACTGGGCGAGGCCGTGCTGACGCTTCTTTTGGGCGGCGTCATTTCCTGCATCTTCTTCATGCACGGCTTTCCGGAGGTCACGCAGGGCATGGCGGAGAGGTTCGGGCGCGTGGCCGGTTTCAGCCTGTTTTTCGTTCTTTGGCAGACTGGTTTCTTTCTGGTCATGGCCGTGGCCAGCCACGTGGCCTCGCGGCTCAACCACATGTCCGAGAAGATGAATTTCTGCGTTTTCAGCTTCGCCCTCATACCCCTGATTCTTTGCGCCCATCTCGGGCACGGACTGATGCTTCTTTTCCGGGGCGGCGACCTATTGCAACGCTATCTTGAGGCGGGATTCGGCCTGGAATACAGCCTTTCCTCCTATGCCGACACAGGGGGCTTGGCGCTGGCCGGCGTCCAGTTCCTGCTGCTCGCCGTGGGCCTTGTCCTTTCCGTTGTCGCGGCGCGGCACATCGCGCAAAGTTTTCTGGCCCGTTCGGGCCGGGCAAAGCTTTCCGTGGTTCCGTTCAATGCCGCGTTCGTGTTGTTCGCCGTGTTGAACGGCTGGATTCTCATCCATTGGCAATTGCAATCGGCGGGGAATCGGGAAATATCCGCACAACGGATGGCGGATGCCGCATTGAAGGGAGCTTCAAGTTTGCATGGTTTTTGGCAGTCGTCTCTGAACGTGACCCTTTTTTTTCTGGCCCTGTGCGTGTTCATGCCTCTGGCCGCCTGGCTGCTCAGGCGGTTTTTTCGGCCCGGCGTGGAACGACGCGAAAACAGGGGCCTGGAAGAGGAGACAAGACGGTTGAACGTGCTGGCCGAAGCCAGCGAGATAGTCAGCGTGCAGGACGAGTTGAGCCGCTTCGCGCAGTCGAGGGGCGTGGGGGTCAAGACCGTGTTCGACCTGAACATGGCCATACAGGAGATGATGACCTACATCGTCATCACCAGAACCAATGCCGACATTATTGAAGAGGACGGCGTTGATTCCCTTCGCAGGCCCCTGGCCGCATTGGGCTTGGCGGACCGGCCCAAGAGGCTGCATCTTGATTTCGTCATCACCATGAATCCGGATTCCGTATACCTGGCAATGGAATGGTCGGGCCGGGTCGAGGCTGATTTGCGGCTGGTGCTGGCTCTGGGGCTGGGAACCGGGGACGTGGGGCTGATCAGGGCCGACAGGCAGATAAGGTTCCTGATGAGATACCACAAGAGCCTGAAGTACGAGCACAGCGGCGGGGTCAACCGCCTTTCATTGGTGCGCGAGTTGGCGGAAGGCGACGATTGATCCTTTGCCGGGCTAGTCTTTTTTTCTCTCCATGTCCTTGAGCAGGATGTCCAGGGCGTGGGCGGATATTCGGATCTCCATGAAGGAGAGGAACAGGGAGGCCAGGAGCAGCAACAGACTCAGGCCGAAGAGTATCTGTCCGGCCATGATCCAGTCCTCGAACAGGCAGATCATGGAAAGCACGCAAAAGACCATGGAAAGGACGCCCAACCCCTGCATGTTGCGGATCATGTGAATGCGCTTGCGCAGGTTTTCGATCTGCATGCGCACGGATTCCTCGCCGCCCCTGCTGTACTGGTCGTGCAGGCTGCGAATGCGCCCGCCAAGCGACAGAAAGCGGTTGGTGAAGGCCAGCATGAAAAGCGAGATGGCCGGGAAAAGCAGGGCCGGGGTGGTCACGGTTATATTCATTTCATGTCCCTTGATTTTTATGGTTTGGCCGCACGGAACAGTTGGTTCGACTATCCTATTAGAAGAACTTGATCGCAGGGGCAAGCGGGGGCGACGGGGGCGAGCCTGCAACCGGCCCGTATCCGTCCTTGCGAATCAAGGCGCAAAAGGCTATCTTTCCGCTCCCAAAAAGAATTTTGCGAGGATGAGATGATCAGACCGGATTTTGACAAGATGAAAGGCCTGATTCCGGCCATCGCCCAGGACGCGGAAACCGGCGAGGTGCTGATGATGGCGTATATGAACGAGCAGTCCTGGAACAAGACCCTGGAGACCGGCGAGGCCCATTATTGGAGCCGCAGCAGGAGCGAACTCTGGCACAAGGGCGGCACCTCCGGCCATGTCCAGAAGATAAGATCCATACGCATCGACTGCGACGACGACACCCTGGTTCTGCTCGTCGAGCAGGCGGGAGGCGCGGCCTGTCACAAGGGCTATCGCAGCTGCTTTTACCGTGAACTCAAGGACGGCGAGGTGTCGGAATGCTCACCCGTGGTTTTCGACCCCAAGGAGGTTTATAAATAGATGTCCCAACAGAATCTTCTCAAACTGGGCGTTCCCAAGGGTTCGCTGCAGGACGCGACCATAAAGCTTTTCGAGAAATCAGGCTGGAAGATACGCCTGCACCACCGCAACTATTTCCCGGACATCGACGACAAGGAGATCAAGTGCAGTCTGGCCAGGGCGCAGGAAATGTCCGTGTACGTGGAAAACGGCACCCTGGACGTGGGCCTGACCGGCAAGGACTGGATCATGGAGAACGAGTCCGACGTGGTGGTGGTCGACGACCTGGTTTATTCCAAGGTCAGCAACCGTCCGGCCCGCTGGGTGCTCTGCGTCAGGGGCGACTCTCCCTACAAACGTCCCGAAGACCTTGAAGGCAAGAAGATCGCCACGGAGCTGGTCAATTTCACCCGGAATTATTTCAAGGACATCGACGTGAACGTGGATGTGTCCTTCTCGTGGGGCACGACAGAGGCCAAGGTCGTTGAGGGCCTTTGCGACGCCATCGTGGAGATCACCGAGACCGGGACCACCATCAAGGCCAACGGCCTGCGGGTCATTGCCGAATTGATGCAGACCAACACCCGGCTCATCGCCAACAAGGAAGCATGGGAGAATCCCTGGAAACGCAAGAAGATTCAGGAAATGAACCTGCTCCTGCAGGGCGCCCTCAGGGCCGACAAGATGGTCGGGCTGAAAATGAACCTGCCCAAGGACAAGATGGAAAGGGCCAGGAGCCTTTTGCCGTCCCTGACATCACCCACCGTGGCCGAGCTGTCCGACAAGGCCTGGGTGGCCATAGAGATAGTCGTGGACGAGAGCATCGTGCGCGAGCTGATACCGAAACTCAAGAATCTGGGCGCCGAGGGCATCATCGAATACCCTCTGAACAAGGTCGTTTAAAATGAGAGGGGGAGCTTAGCGCTCCCCCTGTTTAGGCATATGCTGACAAAAATAATAATCATTCTTCTTCTGCTCTATTTCGTCTTCGGACTGGGCAGGAGAAAAAAGACCAACCGGGACGCGACCATCAAGGTCATGCTCGTCGTCATCATCGTCCTGTTGGGTGTTTCGGTTCTGACTTCCCTTTATAAGTAAGTCCCGGCGCGGGTCACCCGGCGGTTATCTTCCCGATGCGTTCGGTCAGATAGGCCACCATCTCCTCCACCTGAGCCTTGGAATAGACCGGGGCGTCCTTGGCCTTGTCCAGAATTTCCCCTTCGTCCATGCCGATGGACTTGTTGACCATGAAACAGTCCACCTCGCCGTCCCGGTACAAACAGCCGCATCCGCCGGCCATGCCCAGCAGTTCGCCGTCCACGATGACGGGAACAGCCATCTTGACCATGCCCGCGTCGCACTCGTCGATCATCGGCTTGCGGGTTTCGGTGATTGTTCTTGTGAAGTGCTGACCCGCTCCGGCGCAGATGGCCGCCAGCCCCTTGGGATCGCCCTTGATGGCCGGACACAGCTTGTTGGCCCAGTTGGCGTAGCTGGTGATGCGTACGCCGTTTTCGTCGGTCACCCCGGCGTTGAGGCCGAAACGTTCGTGCAGGTCCTTTTCGAATTCAATCCATTGTTCGGTGGTCAACAGGTCTGTAATCTTCATTAAAGCGCCACTCCCTGTGGATTAGGTGTTTTTTCACTCAGGGACGAAAAAAGCATGACAGGTCCGCCAAGACTTGAGGCGCAGAGTACTCCTCTGCCGGTTCTTGTGCAAGAGTGGTATTTTTTCCAACCGTTGCAGGGGTGGGATGTTTTTTCTATGGTGTGTGAAATATGCGTGAACCTGATTCAAAAGAAGCTGGACGGAACTGACGATGCTGCTGATTGTGGATATCGCGGACATGAAGATGTCGAAGCTGAAAACGGATAAGATCATAACCTATTCGCTGGGCTCCTGTTTGGGAGTGACCGCATACGACCCAGTGGCCGGGGTGGGCGGGATGATCCACTGCCTGTTGCCTGGCATAAATGGCAATGCGGAAAAAAAGAAGAGCAATCCGCACATGTTCGTGACCACGGGCGTGGTGGCTATGGTCAAGGCGCTTTTCAGGATCGGCGCCACCAAGAGGAATCTTGTCTGGCACGTGGCCGGGGGCGCGGACATGAGGGGCGACACCATGTTTTTTACCGGACGCCGCAACCATGAGGCGCTCATGGCCCTTTTCAAGAAGAACAGCGTTGTCCCGGCGGCCCAGGACATCGGCGGGACCAAGCCCAGGACAATGTCCCTGTATATGGATACCGGCAGGGTGACCGTAAAGACGTTCGGCAAGGAGCAGGATCTGTGAGCATGCGTCGGGAGATACTTTCGAGGCTGGATCAGATGGAGAGCATGCCCGCCGCCGTGCAAAAGGCCGTGAGCATTCTGAAAGACGAGAAGGCGGACATGGAGATGTTGGCCCGGGTGGTTGAATTAGATCCCGGCATCACTTCCAATGTCCTGCACATGGCAAATTCGGCCTATATGGGGCGCATGTCAAAGGTGGGCAACCTGCGCGACGCCCTGGTCCGGCTTGGGACGGGCAGGACGCTCCAGGTCATGATAGCCTCCGGAGTGGCTCCCAAGATCGGAAAGGAGGTCAAGGGCTACGACCTGGCGCCGGGCAGGCTGCTCGAGCACTCCATCGCCGTGGCCGTGGCCGCCGAGGGGCTGGGCGGGAAACTGGGCCTGAACGTTCCCGGCCACACGTTCACCTCTGGAATCCTGGCCGGAATAGGAAAGACGGTTCTTGGAACCTTCATGGAGGTGGACGCGGAACCCATCCTGGAATTGGCCTTGAGCGAGGGATTGATGTTCGACGAGGCCGAGGACAGGATACTGGGCATCAACCACGCCGAGGTGGGGGCGGCCCTGCTGGACTTGTGGGAGTTGCCGGAAGAGATAGTTTCCGTTGTCCGCTGGCATTTGAGGCCCGAGGAATGCGGCCGCCGGGACGTCGCCCTTGACTTGGTCCATGTGGGCGATCTGCTGGCCAAGACAATGGGTGCCGGCCTGGGCCTTGACGGCATGAACTATCAGCCTTCGCCGGGTGTCGTGGAAAGGCTTGGTCTGACGCCTGAGATTATGGACCATGTCCTGGCCGAGACCCTGGAAATGGTTGTCGAGCTGAGGGAGATTTATTCCTCGCCGCAAACGGCCTAGGCTGCAAAAAAAAGAGGCGCCGTTTCCGACGCCTCGCATATTCTCAATTAGCCAAGAAGACTTTTGAGGGCAAGTACCTTTCAGGCTTTGTCCTCGTCGATTTCCTTGATGTTCTTGTTGATCCTGGCGATGAGGTCGTCAGGAGTGCCCGTGCTGAGAATCTGCTCGAACTGGGCCTTGTAGTTCTTGACGAGGCTGATGCCCTCGACGATCACGTCATACACTTTCCACTGGTCGTTGTTGACCATCCTGTAGCTGATGGGGATTCTCTTGTCGTTGGTCACGACTTCGGTCACGACCATTGCCCTTTTGTCCTCGATCAGTTCCTTGATGTATTCGATTTGTTCCCCGGCAAAGTTGTTGAGCTTCTTGAAGTAGCTCTTTTCCAGAAGCTGGGAAAAGGACTTGGTGAAGTCGTCCTGCTGCTTGGGGGTGAAGTCGAGCCAGGGCTTGCCCACAGCCATCATGGAGAGTTGCTTGTAATCGAAAAGATCCTTGGTGGCAGCCTTGAGGCTGGCAATTTTCGCCTTCTCGCTCTGATTGGCGTCGGCAAGTATCGCAGTGACCTTGGTCACTCCGCTCTTGACCGTCTCCAGGGGTTCGCCGGCAATGGCGACCGTGGAAATGGTCAGCACTGCCAGAAGAACGGCAACGGAAAAGGCTTTGATGGTTAATGCTTTCATAATTAACTCCTTATTGAGTTTTTACTCAATTTTGTTATCGCGAAATATTAGGGTGTTTGGTTGTCGGCCCACCGAGTGCGGTTGTGTTTCGGCTGCGACATGAGGTAATTTTGTATGGAGAGGTGTACAAACCACATGCCCGGACCGTTGTCAATAGAAATGGAAGCCAAAGTCGGTTTTTTTCTACATGGGAAGTCTTAAATTATATTCATATATTTAAATATGTTATGTCAGCAGTGGTGGATAAGTGCCAGGGGGTGGCCAATTTTATTGGCTATTTGGCGCCAAGCGCGATCATTTTCGTGAACCGGAGGTTGTGAAAAACAATCGGGCGAATGTTATTAATGAATTAAGCATTGCCCGCCAAGCCGTGTTTGTGGTATTTTGAGCACGGTGGACCATGCCAACGATTTTTCGCCAAGGATTGGTTGGGGAATGAAAATAAGTAATCTTGGGGTCAGTGTTCTTTTCTGCGTCGCATCGGCCGCGATACTCCTGGTATTGGTCGGCGGTTCCCGGACTGCCGCCGGAGACCTGGACAAGGGCCGGGCGGCCACAGAGGAATATGCCCCGGCGGACGCAAGCTCCCTTGTCTACGTCACCGAGGACTACTATCCCTACAATTTCGAGCATAACGGCAGAATGGAGGGGTTTTCCGTCGATCTTCTGCGTCTGGCGTGGAAGGAGATGGGCGTTCCGGAGAGCCCGATATCCATTTATCCCTGGGCCAGGGGCTACGAGATGCTTCAGAAGGAGCCGGGAACGGTTCTTTTCTCCGTGGCCAGGATTCCGGAAAGGGAGTCCCTGTTCAAGTGGGCCTGTCCCATAAACGTTGTCAGGTTCGTCCTCGTAGCCAGGAAGGACAGGGGCATAAAGGTTGACAGCCGCGATGATCTGCACGGCTATACCATAGGCACGGTCCGCGACGACATCACCGAGAGCACGCTTATGCAGATGGACCGGGAACTGAATATCGAGTCCGTGGCCGACATGAGGTCGAACATGGAAAAGCTGGATATTGAACGGGTCGATCTGGTGGCCTACGAAGAGGGCAGCCTGCACAAGTTTCTGGTTAGAAACGGCTACGACCCCCAGAAGTACGAGTCGGTTTTCGTGATCAAGGAAACCCAGGTCTGCTTTGCCATGCATCCGGACACCCCGGACGATCTTGTGGAGCGTTTTCAGTCTGCCCTTACCCGCGCCAGGGAAAGCGAGGACTTTGACAAGGTGCATGAGAAGTATCTGGAATAGAGGGTGGCCGGCCTAGCCCATATTGAATACTGAACCTCCCTGCGCAATGTTCAGTATCGTGTTTCTGGCCTTTTCTTCATTTTGCGGTTTGGAATAGAGATAGCCCTGCAGGTATTCGCAGCCGAGTTGCGAAAGCGCTTGATGCTGCTCATGCTTTTCCACGCCTTCGGCAACGACATCCAGGCCCAGCGAGTGCGCCAGATTGATGATGGTCATGACGATTTCCATGTTTTCAGGGGATTCGTCCATTTGGCGGACGAAGGACAAGTCGATTTTCAGCGTGTCCAGGGGCAGTTGCTGCAGGTAGCTCATGGACGAATAGCCTGTGCCGAAGTCGTCCACGCTTATTCTTATGCCCGCGTTGCGGAATTGCTTCAGTTTGTCCACCACGGATTCTGAATTGTCCATGATGGCCGTTTCCGTGACCTCAAGCCTGAGGCATTCTGGAGGGACTCCCGTGCTTTGCAGGATGTTCTTTACCCTGCTCACCAGGTCCGTTTGAATGAACTGTCTTCCGGACACGTTTACGGAAATTGAAATGTCCTGGGCTTCCGGCAATTCCGCGCGCCATTTGGCAAGAGTCCGGCAGGCCTGCTTCAGGACCAGGGCTCCAAGGTCGACTATCTTGCCCGTTTCCTCGGCCAGGGGGATGAAGTCCATTGGCGGCAGTATTCCTTTTGTCGGGTGGTTCCAGCGAACCAGGGCCTCGAAGCCGTGCAGTCCGGAGCCGTTCTTGTTTGAAATGATCGGGTGGAATTCCAGGAAGAACTGGCTTTGGGCAATGGCCCGGTCCATGTCGTTTTCCAGGGTCAGGAGCAGGATGGCCCGGTCCATCATCCTGGGGGTGAAGACCTTGATGCGGTCCTTGCCGGATTTCTTGGCCCGCCGCATGGCTATGTTGGCCTGGTGGATGAGTTCTTCCGGCTTGTTTTCGCTGTGGGCGTCCAGGACTATCCCGATGCTGGCCGAGAGCTGGACCTCCCGTTCGCTGATGACCGCCGGGTGACGCAGTTCTTTTCTGATTCTGTTGACCACCTGTATGGCCATGCGCGGGGATTCCAGCTCCTCCAGCAGAAGCAGGAACTCGTCGCCGCCTATCCTTGAAACCGTGTCCAGGGAGCGGACGCAGCTTAGCAGCCGTTTGCTGACTTCCACCAGCAGCTTGTCCCCGAAGTTGTGGCCGTAGCTGTCGTTGATGGTCTTGAACCTGTCCAGGTCCACGAAGATTACCGCATAGTGATAGTTGGTGCGGCGCGTGTTGCGTTTCAGGGCTCCTTGTATCCTGTCCAGGCAGACAGTGCGGTTCGTCAGCCCGGTGAGCGGGTCGTGCTGGGCCTTGTGCCGCAACTCGTCTTCCATTTTCTTGCGCAGGTTGATGTCGAAGATCGAGCCTTCCAGGTATTCCTCGCCGCTGTTTTCGTCACTGATGGTCTGGGCGGAGATGAGACACCAGACCTTGTTGCCGTTCTTGCTGAAGAGCTGGGTTTCAAAGTCCTTCACCGACTTGTTTTTTTCAAGCAGGTCGCGAAATTTTTGGTGGTCCTGTTGGTCGACGTAGAGCTTGATGGGATTTCTCACGCTTTGGATCAATTCCTCTGGCGAGTCGTAGCCGAGCATCAGGGCCAGGGAAGGATTGGCGCTTATTATTCCACGGCTCCAGGAAAGCTGAAAGATTCCTTCCATGGCGTTCATGAAGATGTCGTGGTATTTTTTTTCGGCCCTCTTGAGCTCAAGGTTCATTCTGCTCAGCGCCTTTTCCCGGGACTCAACCTCTGAGCTCATGACCTTGAACCTTTCGATGATTTCCAGAAGTTCCTTTTGGCGGATGTCGTCAAAGGAGTGCGAGTACTCCCCCTTGGCCACGCGGTCCGCTCCGCGCAGCAGAGCGTTCAGCGGTTTGCGGATGAATATCTTCAATAAGATTCCCGTGGCCAGCGAAACAACCAGCACGGCGGCCAGGGTGCTCAGGATGGAGACCGCAAGGAGCTTGTTCAGCGAGGCCGAGTAGGTCTTCATGGAAAGGATGAGCTCGGCTCGTCCGATGACCTGTCCGTTGTATATGATTTCCTTGCTTCTCTGTATGGTCAGCGAGGCCAGATCTTTCTTGTCCTTTTCGAAAAGGCGCGTTCCCCGAAAGTCGGTGATCCTGATGTGCTTCACGAAATCGTTTTCAGCAAAGGTCGAGGCCACGAGCTTGATGCTGCTGTGATCCAGGTTCCACAAGGGCACGGCCAGTATGTCCACGACCCTGGAAATGGTCTCGTCCGCTTTTTCGTTTAGGGCCAGAAGTATCTTGTTCGACTGTTTGCTGTATGAATAAAGCGAGATGGCCGAGGTGGCCAGCAGTGCGATGGTTATCAGGCTTATGGTCAGGTCGCGCGATATGGACCGTCCGAACAGTGCGTGTTTTAAGTTTTCTGCTGGGTTTCATAGTTGTCTTCAGTGCCTGATAATCAGTTGTCGGAAGGCTATCACACTATTGCCGCCGATACCAATATTCCTGAATGATGTTCGATACGGATAAGGTATAAGTGTTGGTGGATAAAAATTGGCAAATTGGGAGGCTACCCGATTAGGACCTTGAAGACTTCCGAAAGCTGCTCATCGTGTCCGGCTATCAGGGCGTGCAAGTCCGTCGGACCCATGTTCAGGGCTTCCCAGGCTTCGAGGCTCATGGGGCCGACATGCTCTTCCCGGGCGGCGCCCAGCCCCAGGGCCAGGGATATGATGTTGGCCACGTGGACCACTGAAGCGACCTCGTGGCAAGTGCATTTTTCAGCGCTGTGATGATTGAGCGCCGTCAGGACCAAGGATTCAGGCAGGTTCCATCTTTTGAAAATCAGCGCCCCGAGCATGGCGTGGTCGAAGTCGAAGACCCTGCGCTCGGCCTCGTCCAGAGTGATGTCGTTCTTGTATTCAAGGGACAGGGCCACCTGGGCCAGGTCCGGATTGACCGAGAACAGCGACAACCTTCCGATGTCGTGGATCAATCCGGCCACGAAAAATCTTTCCGGTTCTTCCTTGCCAGCGGCGACCGCTAGGTTGTGCGAAAGTATGGCGCAGGAAATGCTGTGCTTCCAGAAGTCCTTGATGTCGATCACATCGGGAGGCAGGTCCTGAAACATGGAGATGAGCAGTGATCCGAGCGCCATGATGGAAATTTGCCTGGACCCGACTATGGTCACGGCCCTGGGCAGGGTGTCGACCTTGGAGGGCAGCCCGAACATGGCGCTGTTCACCAGGTTCAGGAGCGAAGTGGTCAACTTGGGATCGTATTTTATCACCTTGGCGATTTCCGTGGCCGAGGCTTCCGGGTCGTTCATCAGTTCCTGCAGGTCGATCCAGACCTTCGGCAGGGCGGGTAGTTTGATTCTCTGCCCTGCGGCTTCCAGCGGACCAAGCGGACAGGCCGAAAGCTTGATGCTCAGGTACTTTTCACTGTCCATGCTGTCGCGAGGGTTTTCCGGCGGACGAAAGTTCTTCTCCAGATATTCCTTCATGCGGACAAGGGCGATGGCGTAGAGTTCCACCATGGCCGGGTGCGACAGGGACGCCGTGCAAAAGCGGTTGTCCATTATCGCCATGGCCTGTGCTCTGAAATCGCCTTTACTCTCCGTTTTGGTCACACTTCTCTCCAATGTTTTGATCTATATATTCCTTTGTCATTATACGTTCGGCCTAAGATTTGGCAACACCAAAGTTTGGCTGGAAATGACGGGGGGGGAGAGAGGAAGGAGCGAAAGCGTGGGTTGTCACTCAGAGCGATCTTATGTCTGTCAGGCCAAGAGCTTGGCCGAGTCTTGGGTCCGGCTGTGCATTCGGAAGCGCGTGAGAATTTGCTCACCGCCATGTGTGTGGACCCTGCCACCCGGTATGTCGAACGCCATTCCTATACGGACCTGGAAGTGCTGTCCCTGTATGGGGACAACGGCTTGCGCATGGGGCTGAAAAGTTTGAAAGGCTGATTTGAGACGACAAGACAGGCCGCAGTCACAGGCCGCAGTCCCAGGCCGTGGCAGGAGGGCTTTATGCGTTGTGGTCGCTATTCGGGATAGAAGAGCCGGTAATCGCGCTTGTAGCGTTTCCTTAGTTTCGGCTCCAGGCGGCTTTTGTCGGCCGCGTTGATGGAAGGTTTGCCTTTTGATTTGTTCAGGTGGCCGATTCCCTCCAACACGGGCAGCCTTTTCGCCAGTTCGCGGCAATGTCTTTTGAAATTTTCTATTTTGCCGACGTAGTCCGGAATCAGTTTTCCCTCATTGCCGGTGATGAACATGTGCTGTGACAGGAAATGTATCTCGGCCAGTCCGTCGGGGCAGGCGCAGACGAAATCAACAAATTCCTCAAAGGAAGGCTTCTTGCCTTTGCCCATGCGGCGGATGAGCCAGTCCGGGTTGTTTTTCTTGTCGCGGTACAGGGAGAAGAGCCGTTTCAACGGGTCGCGAACAAACGAGAAGCAGTAGAACTTGTCAGAGGGGAAGGTTTCCGGGTCCACGTATTTGAATTTCGTCTTTGGCGAGGAATAACCGTGGGCCATGCCTGCGGACTCGTATGCCGCCTGCAGCAGGGCCATGATGCTGGTGGACGCGCATTTGGAGATGGGGATGTAGACCGCGCCCATGTCCTCCATCAGGAATACCTTGATCTTTCTTGGGCGCGTCTGGATGAGGGCCAGCCGGTTTCCAGTTGATCCGGCCCGCGCCAATGAGCCGTAGAAGGAGTGTCCAAGGTCGGAATTGCAGGCCAGAACGGTGATCTGGTGCTCGGGCAGATCGGCCATGGCGAGTTTCAGGGCTTTTCCGTCCCGATGGTCCAGGTGTCCCTCCCAGACGGTGTTTTCCAGGCCCAGCGGGGAATGGTCGGAGTCGTTATGGATGACGGCCTTGGTCGCGTCGGCAGGCAGTTGGCGGACATCTTCGTATATCTTGTCGAATCCGGCCAGACTTTCGACGCCCTGGACTATGCCGTCCAGGTGGCTTTGATGGATGGTGTCGCCGTCCGCGTTGGGGTCGGCGATGGAATAGTTTTCACAGCCCTGTTTTTCAAGGGATTCGGCTATCTCCTGCCAGTGATAGGAGGCGATTACGATATGGACTTTGGCTTTCAGTTTTTGCGGGGCGGAGTCGAAGCGGTAGACGGAAAGGCCGTCCACTGACGAGTCGCCGTAGGAATCGAAAAAGCAGCAAACGGACACATTGGGAGCCAGCTCCGCAATCTCCCGGCAAAGGTGCCTGCCGCGTCCGCCGCAGCCGTAGACGGCCACTGTTTCGTCCGGGCGCAGGTCTTGGGCGGTGATGAATCTTTTCCTTCTGTAGAACATGCGCACCCTTGTTACACGTTCATGCAAGGCCGCGCAAACAGGTCGGCCCGCAGGGCGTCAGTCTAGCGGGCCGAGCATCTTTCGGTTCAGCCGGAAGAGCACCACGATGGTCATGATCTGCAAATAGACAAGGGGTGCGTAGAGCAGGAAGTAGGCAATGGAGAATGGGGCCACCAGCCCGGCGGCCACAAGTCCCTTGTTGATCAGGAAATTGCCCATGACCACGAAGGCCACGCCCGGGCAGATGGCCGCGTAGGTGACCACGCTTTTGCTGTCCCCGGAAACGAATTCCCGGAAATAGCCGGTGTGTTTCATGACCCTGTAGCCCAGCAGCCCGAAAAAGGACTGCATGGCCACGATGGCCGTGAACAGCAGCACGTGAATCCAGGGGTGGTTGTAGAACTCGAAGTTGTGGATCAGCCCCATGTGCATGCGGTAGAAGGCTATGCCCAGAAGGGTCAGGATGGGGATGACTATCTACAATGATATGGCCGATTCCCTGTTCACGCCGTTCTCGAACATGGAACGGAAGCCCAGTACTATTTTGATGGTTCCGAGAACCAGGGTGAAGCTGATGAAGGCCGTGGCCAGGATGATGCCCAGGCCGGAGGTCAGCTGGTTGTGGCTCATGGCCCCGGACGCGGAAAAGCCCACGGCCGCCATGCTGAAGGCGAAGATGGAGAGCATCTGGCTCAGGCTGTTGTTTTTTTCGCAGTTGAACTGCCCGAAGGCGATGACCCTGGAGATGAAGGCCAGAAATATCCTTACGGCGTATATGCCGATGCCCAGAAAGACCAGCAGGGCAAAGGGGAAAAGGTATTCCACCACGTTCCAGAGTCCGGGCACGAACAGCGCTCCGAGAATGAAGAGCACTGCGCCTCCCCCCATCCTTTGGACCACTGATCGGTCATTTTAAGGTGGAGTCCGGCGTCCGAGTTCATGCGTCCGAGGAGGCGGTTTGCCGTATCCGTTGTGGAGCGTAGCCCGTCCCCGTAGGGGCGGCCCGAAGGGCCGAGGGCGGAGCGGAACAACGGATACGAGCCAAGTCAATGAACATTGAAACAGCCTCTGTATACGTCCGCTGGAGTCCTTTTGTCCAACGATGAATGTCTGCGCTCTTCATTGTAGTAGTGAAAATACCGTGTCAGCCCATGGTATAGCTCGATTCCATCGGAATACGCCTTGGGGTAGACGTCCTCGTATTTCACAGTCCACCACAGCCGCTCGACGAACACATTGTCGATTGCCCGCCCTTTGCCGTCCATGCTGATGGCTATGCCCTTGTCCTGCAGGATGCCCGTGAACTCTCGACTGGTGAACTGCGCTCCCTGGTCCGTGTTGAACACCTCCGGCGTGGAGATGCATAACGCCTTGTTCAGCGCATCCACGCAGAAGGAACTATCCATGGAATTCGACAGCTCCCAGGCCAAAACGAACCGACTCCGCCAGTCGATCACTGCGACAAGATACAGAAAGCCGCGCTGCATGGGAATATAGGTAATATCAGCGCTCCAGACTTGGTTTTTTCGTTCAATGGCAACTCCTTTCAACAGATACGGATATACGGGGTGCTCAGGGTTGGGCGTGCTCGTGTGCGGTCCCGGAGTGATTGCCTGAAGCCCCATCAATTTCATCAGCCGCTCAACCCGTTTATGGTTCACTCGACAGCCCTGGGCTTTCAGCCAGTCCGTCATGCGCGGGGAACCGTAGTCCGGCTGGCGCAGGTATTGTTCGTCGATCAGCCGCATCAGATCCAGGTTCTCATCGGACTCGGCTACGGACTTGTAGTAAAAACCTGAGCGGGAAACGCCTGCCAACCTGCATTGCCGCCGGATGGAATATTCCCGATCCGGTTTAATCCACTGGCGGCGCAGTTCAAGCGGCAGGCTTACAACTTTTTTTCAAGCCACTTGATATCCATCTTGAGCCGCCCGATCTCTTCAAACAGCGGAGCGGTGACCTCTTCCTGGCTCTTGGCTTTCTTGTCGCCGGAGAAGATGCCCTCGGCATTTTCAAGGAGCTGTCTTTTCCACGTAGAAATTTGGTTTGGGTGCACTTTGTGCTCAGCAGCCAATTGCGCCAGCGTCTTCACGCCACGTATCGCCTCAAGCGCGACCTTGGCCTTGAACTTGTCCGAATGCTTCCGTCTTTTGTTGCTCTTAGTCATACGTCCTTCCTTATCGGTTTAAGGACGCAGATTCCACTTTAACCGGTGGTCCGAATTTCGGGGGAAAGCGCACACGTTCATGGTCATGCCGTAGGTCAGGGGCAGGGCCATGAGTTGCACCTCGGCGTCGGATTGCCTGAGCTGCGCGTAGCGTTCGGTGGTCTTGAAAAGGCGGTATTCGCGGATGTTCCAGATAAGCAGGCGGAAGTGGAGCAGGCCGAAGAGGATAACGCCCGCCGCGCCGACGATTATGGCCGAGGCTGTGAAGGGGTCGCCCTTGCCGAGTCCGGCCGCAAGGGACTCGTATATGGGAATGGGCAGCCCTTTGTGCGGGACCAGGAACATGAGGTACATGAAGAAGGTCACCAGCAGGCCGCCGCTGCCCAGGGAGGCCAGGAAGTACAGGGGAGAGTATTCGTCACCGAGTCTGCTGCGGTATTTCATTGCGCGCCTCCTTGAATGAAGTCTGGCAAATTCGGGTAAAGTCGGGTGAAGGGCCTGTTGGCCGACCTTCAGAGACAAAGCATTGGTTCGGGGATGTGCAAGTGGGTCAGGCGGGATTGTCCGCCCGGCAGGGGGTTCCCTGCTCGGCGAATTGGTTTTGGTTGGGCTATTCCTTGACGACCATGACGCTGGAGGCCTTGATCATGGCCTTCACGCTGTCGCCCACCTTGATCCCCATGCGTTCCACGGAGTTCTTGGTGATTACGGAGACGATCTCAACGCCCGGGGAGACTTCGATCACCACCTCGGCGTTGACCATTCCCACGGTCACTGCCTTGACCTTGCCGGGAATCAGATTGCGTGCGCTAAGCTTCATGTGCTTCCTCCTGATTGGGGTAATAAGGGTACTATCTCTAGTTTATAAATATGTAGGCGGTAGCTGAGAGTCAATTAGGTATTTGGTTTCGGACCATTATTATAATGAAGGCTTTTTTGGAGGAACGTTTCTTCTACTCCACCACAAAATCAAAGTAAGTCTCAGGATAAGGCTCGTCCTTCAGGGTGAAGTGCCACCATTCCTCTTTCAGTGGCTTGAAGCCGTGGCTGGTCATCAGGTTCCTGAGCAGCGTGCGATTGGCGCGGATTTGCGAGCTCATTTCCGGGCTGTCTGGCCATGACCTGGGGCCGAAGAAGTCGAAGGGTGTGCCCATGTCGAGTTCCTTGCCGGTCTTGAGGTCAATGATGGTCAAATCCACGGTGGAGCCTCGCGAGTGGCCGGACTTGGCCGCGATGTAGCCGTCCCGAAACAGATTTTTCTTTTCCACGCCGGGGTAGAACTCCGCCTTCATGCGTGTGTCCGCCACGTCCTTTGCCCAGCGCACGAAATGATCAACGGCCCGTTGCGGGCGATAGCCGTCAAAGAATTTCAGCCCCAGTCCAAAGGGCTTTAGCTCGGCCTGGATCTCGGCCAGGGGCTTGGCCGCCTGCCGGGTCAGGATCACGCGCGGGGCCTCATAGCCGTCGATGCGTTGGCCCACGAAGTTGTGTTCCGTGTAGTAGCGCACGTCCAAAGCCGCGCCTTCCACCGCTTCACTCAGGTACACGAAGCCGTCGGGCAATGCATGAAGCAATTCATCGGGCAACCCGGAGGCCTCGGTGCTTCGGGGTGCGGGCGCGAGGACGAGAGACAAGGCAAGCAGGATCAGATAGCAGTGGAGTTTGCGGCGAAACAGGTTCATTGTAATACTCCTTGTGGCAAGCGGACAGAGGCGGATTCGGGTCGGGTGCAGATTAGAATAAATGGATTCCGGAGTCCATGGCCCAAAAAAAAATAATTCAAAGGCTGAAAATTGGTGCCCTGAAGTTTCTGTGACTCCACTTGCCCGTTCACGTGCCCGGAAAGGTAAAAAGAGGCTTTGAAAACAGGTCAGCTGATCATTTTTACCTTGCTCCGGGTGGTTCAGGGTTTCCGGATTAGCCTTGTCGGGCAGGGGATTTATTGACAAGAAAGGTGCTGTGGTATACCACGATAAAGAGTTGAAATTCAGTATCAGGAATGAGGCGATCAATGGGTTTAACGGGTTTAACCGACGACACCCTTCTGTTTGCGGACAACGTGCAGAAGCGGTTCGGGGGCATATTGGCCCTGTCGAACTATTCAGTGACCATCGGGCGCGGCGAACTTATGGGGTTAATCGGTCCCAACGGCGCGGGAAAGACCACGGTCTTCAACGTGCTTTCGGGCGTGCTGCCCCTGACCAAAGGCACCATCCAGTTCGAGGGGCGCGACATCTCCGGCCTTGGAGCTGACAAGACCGCCAGGGCGGGCATTGCCAGAACATTTCAGAACATCAGGCTTTTCGAGGAAATGAGCGTCCTGGACAATATCAGGACCGGTTTTCATCACCATATGGGCAGCGGTCTTATCTCGACCTTGCTGCATCTGCCCGGATTTCGGCTTTCAGAAAACGAGATGGGCCGGATGGCCTGCGATCTGGCCGAAATGGTGGGCGTGGAGCAGCATCTGAACCTGCGGGCCGGAGACCTGCCCTACGGGGACCAGCGCCGTCTGGAAATCGCCAGGGCATTGGCCCTCAAGCCCAAGCTGCTGCTCCTGGACGAACCGGCCGCAGGCATGAATCCGCAGGAAACCGACGACCTGATCAAGACCATCAGGCGCATTCATGAGGAATTCGATCTCTCCATCCTGATCGTCGAGCATGACATGCATCTGGTCATGAATCTTTGCCAGCGGCTTCAGGTCATCAACTACGGCCAACTCCTGGCCGAAGGGCCGCCCCAAGAGGTGCAGAACAATCCTGAAGTCGTGGAGGCCTATCTCGGCGCGTCCTCCAGGTCCGGGAGGCGTGGCGCATGACGCGGGACCCGATGCTCAGAATCGAGGGAATCGACGTTTTCCGAGGCAATACCCATGTGCTGCGCGACGTGTCCATGACCGTGGCCCAGGGCGAGATAGTGGCCCTGATCGGGGCCAACGGCGCGGGCAAGACCACCACGCTGCGCACAATTTCCGGGCTGCTCCAGCCCCGCAAGGGAAGGCTGGAGTACAGGCCCAACGGCGAAGGGCGGTCTCTCGATCTTGGATCCATGCAGGCCGAGAAAATCGTGGCCGCCGGACTCTGCCACTGTCCGGAGGGACGCGGCGTGTTCAGCCGGTTGACCGTGCGCGAGAACCTGCTCATGGGCGCGTATCTGCGTGACGACAATGAAGGCATCAGGCGCGACATGGAGCGCGTCAAAAGCATGTTTCCCATTCTGGCGGACCGCAAGTCACAGCTAGCCGGAAGCCTTTCCGGCGGAGAGCAGATGATGCTCGCCGTGGGCAGGGCGCTTATGAGCAACCCCAGGATGCTCATGCTCGACGAGCCGTCCCTTGGGCTGGCCCCGCTGGTGGTGGAAGCCATCTTCAAGCTGCTGGCGGACATCAACAGGCAGGGCGTGACCATCCTGCTTGTGGAACAGAATGCGGTCATGGCCCTTGAGCTGTCCCACAGGGCCTATGTCCTGGAAACGGGCCGCGTGGTCATGCACGGCGACAGCAAGGAACTGGCCTGCGACGACAATGTGCGCAAGGCGTATCTCGGAGGATAGAGTGGACACGGCGTATCTTGCCCAACAACTTTTGAACGGACTGATCCTCGGGTCCATGTATGCGCTGGTGGCCGTCGGCTTCTCCATGATTTACGGCATCATCAACCTCATCAATTTCGCCCACGGCGACATCGTGATGATCGGCGCCTTCTCGACCCTCGGCCTGCTGGCCTTTATGGGCCTGCCCATGTGGCTGGTGGTGGTCGGGGTCATCACCGTCGGGGCCATGTGCGGCCTGATGATCGAACGCCTGGCCTTCCGGCCCATGCGCGGCGCCCCGCAGGTCACGGGCTTCATAGCCTCCCTGGGCATTTCCATCATCATCCAGAACCTGGGAATCCTGATCCTCAGCGCCCAGCCCCGCAACTTCACCTTTCCGGACTACATGCAGACCATGGTGCCCCTTTTCGGACTGAGCGTGCGGCTCATCGACTTCGGGATCGTGCTGGCCGCCCCGTTGCTCATGGGCGTCCTGCTTTACATCGTGCATCGGACAAAGGTGGGCACGGCCATGCGGGCCACGGCCGAAAACCTCGACGTGGCGCGGCTCATGGGCGTGAACATAAACCGGACAATTGCCGTGACCTTTGCCCTGGGTTCGGCCCTTGCCGGGGTCGCCGGGCTGATGTGGGGCGGCAAATTCGGCCAGATCGACCCGCTCATGGGCTTTCTGCCCGGCCTCAAGTCCTTTGTGGCCGCTGTAATCGGCGGAGTCGGCTCCATCCCCGGCGCGATCCTGGGCGGCTATATCCTGGGCATGTCCGAGGTGCTCTTCGTGGGACTTCTGCCGCCCATCTATTCGTCATATCGCGACGCCTTCGTCTTCGGCACCCTGATCCTCATCCTGCTCATTCTGCCCAACGGCATCCTGGGCAAAAGCATGGAGGAGCGGGCATAATGAAAAGGATTCATCTTTACGCGGTCCTTGGCCTCGTCCTTGCCGTAGCGCTTTTTCTCATGCGTCATTATCTCAACGACTATCTGCTTTCCCTGGTCTGTTTCGTGGGCATATTCGGCATCCTGGCCGTCAGCCTGAACCTGACCAACGGTTTCACCGGCCTATTCTCCCTGGGCCATCCCGCGTTCATGGCCATCGGCGGTTACACCTGCGCCCTGTTGACCTTTTCGCCGGTCAAGAAGCCGCTTTTTCTGCCGGACCTTCCAGGCTGGCTGGCTGCTTTGCATCTGCCCTTCCTGCCTTCCCTGATAATCGGCGGAATTATGGCCGCCTTCGCCGCAGTGGTGGTGGGCATTCCGGTGCTTCGGCTCCGGGGTCATTATCTGGCTGTGGCCACAATGGGTTTCCTGATCATCGTCCAGGTGCTGCTGACCAACATGGAAAGCATCACAAGGGGACCGCTGGGCCTCAACGGCCTGGACGAGTTGACCAACGTCTGGTGGGTCTACGGCTGGCTGGCCGTCACGGTCTATGTCTGCTGGAAGGTGAAATTCTCATCCTTCGGCAGGAAGCTCATAGCCATCCGCGAGAACGAACTCGCGGCCAAGTGCCTGGGCATCGAGCTGTTTTCGGCCAGGCTCCAGGCCTTGGTAATAGGCGCGTTTTTCGCCGGGGTGGCGGGCGGCCTGTGGGGGCATCTGATCACGGCGCTCACTCCGGGATCCTTTTCGCTGGTTCTGGCCTTCACCATCGTGGTCATGGTGGTGGTGGGCGGGACCGGGTCCGTGACGGGATCGCTTCTTAGCGCCGTCATATTCACGGTGGTCACCGAGTTTTTCAGGCCTCTTGAAGAGAATTATTCCATATACGGCGTGGGCGAGATTTTCATGGCCCTCGTCCTGGTTTTCATTCTTGTTTTTCGGTCGCAGGGGATTTTCGGCTGCAGTGAACCCAAGATGTTCACGCCCCGGAACAAAATTTTCAACAACCATTAGGAGGATTGTGATGAAAAGAATGTTGCAACTTATCGCGGTTATGATGTTGATCCTTGGTCTGGCGGTCACCGCGCAGGCCAACGAGCCGATCAAGATCGGCGCACTCTACAACCTGACGGGCGGAATGAGTTCAATCGACGCTCCCTCCCTGAACGGCGCGAAACTCCAGGCCAAGCTGATCAACGAGGCCGGCGGACTGCTCGGCGGTCGCCAGATCGAGATCATCGGCGTGGACACCAAGACCGATCAGAAGGATTCGGCCATCGGAGCCAAGAAAGTGCTCAGCGAAGGCATCGTCGCGGGCATCGGATATTCCGACCCGGCCTTTGTGCTGCCGTCGGCTCCCCTGTTCCAGAAAAAGGGCATTCCCTTTGTCACTTCCGGCGCGACCCTGCCGACCCTGCCAGCCATGATCGGCGACTGCATGTTCATGACCCCCTTTGGCGACGACGACCAGTCCTTCGCCATCGCGGACTTTGCCGTGAACACTCTGGGCGTGAAAAAGATCGCCGTCTGGACCGACAACTCCATGGACTTCACCAAGACCATGTCCAAGTTCTTCAAGCAGAGGGCCAAGGAAAACGGCGCCGAGATCGTTCTTGAAGACTTCTTCATGATGGGCGACAAGGATTTCTCCGCCCAGATCGCACGTCTCAAGGGCGCGGGCGCGGACGCCGTGTTCATCGCCTCCATTCCCAACGAGGCGGGCCTGACCGTCAAGCAGATTCGCGAAGCGGGCCTGAACCTGCCCATCATCTCCGGCGACGGTTTCGACACCGAGCTGGTTTCCACGGTTCCCGGCGAAAAGCTGGCCAACGAGGTGTATTTTTCCACTCACACCTACCGTGAAGACACCCGTCCCGAGGTCCTGGCCTTTATCGACGCCTACACCAAGGAATACGGCCACGGTCCCGAGAACGCCTTTGCCGCTCTGGGCTTCGACTCCATAGGCCTGGTGGCCGACGCCATCACCCGCGCCGGTTCCGCCGAGCCCGCCGAGATCAAGAAGGCCCTGGCCGCCACCAAGGGCTACAAGGCCGTCACCGGCGCAATCACCTATTCCCGTCCTTCGGGCGTGCCGGTCAAGGGCGTGTCCATCATCAGCGTCAAGGGCGGCAAGTACAAGGTCGAGAACGTCTGGTTCCCAAAATAAGGGAACCTGTCCATAGCAAGTAACCTGAGGCCCCGCCCGTGTTAGGCGGGCGGGGCCTTTTGAATGGGATTTCACCGGTTATTCGCCGGAAGCGGAACCATGCGCAAGGATAGCGGTTTGCGTCCGCTTGAATTCATGACCGGTACAAGGGGGTTGTCATGAAGAAAATTCGTCTTGAGGAACACAATCAGCATAGTTTTCAGGAAGCCGGGATAGACAAGCTTTTTCTGCCCATCGGCTCCTGCGAATGCCACGGAGAACACCTGCCCTACGGTTGCGATTCGTACGTATGCCATCAGATCGCACTGGATCTGGCCGAACGGCTGGACGACGCGGTGGTCGCGCCGCCGCTCTGGTTTGGCATGAGCCAGCACTACCGCCACCAGCCCATGTGCCTGTCCCTGTCCAACGACACGGTCATCCGTGTGGTCACGGAACTCCTTGAGTCCGCAGCATTTTGGGGACTTAACAAGGTGCTCATCGTCAACGGCCACGACGGCAACATCGCGCCCATTGAGATCGCGGCCCGCGATTTCAAGGTCAAGAATCCCGATTTCGGGCTGGCCGTGCTGGACGCATGGTGGGTCACCGCCGGAAGCCTGCTGCCCAAGGACACCTTTGAGGTTTGGGACGGCCTGGGCCACGGAGGAGAGGGCGAGACCTCCATCGGTCTGTCCATGTTTCCCGATCTTTGCGACGTGAGCCGCGCCAAGGGACAGATTCCGGAAATGGACGACAACGTCAAGCTCATCTGGAATTTCGAGGAATTGACCAAGTTCGGCGCCAGCGGCGACCCGACCAAGGCCACGGCTGAAAAAGGCGATGCCATGAGGTCTGTCCTCGTGGAGTATCTCGAAGGCTTCATCAAGCGCATGGACGCGCAGAACTGGCGTTATGTCGTCAAGTAGCAAAAAGGAAATAGCCGTCTTCTTCACCGGCGGCACCATAGGCATGAACCAGCGGGAAGACGGTTCCGGAGTTGTCCCCGGCGACAACTTCGGCCGCCTGCTGGACGGCCTTTCGCCCCATTCCGACCTGGGCATCAGGCCGGTCATGTGGTCCAACCTGCCCAGTCCGCACATGGGGCCGGAGAACATGCTGCAACTGGCCCGGGATATCGACGAGGCCCTTTCCGGAGATCATGTGCATGGGGCCGTTGTCCTGCACGGCACGGACCTGCTGGTGGAGACCTCCTTTGTCCTTGATCTTGTCCTGAAGTCGCCCAAGCCCGTGGTCACCACAGGCTCCATGCGCCACCTCGGAGAGGCGGGCTACGACGGCATTCGCAATCTAAGGAACGGCATTCTGGTCTGTCTGGCAATGCATGATTCGAGCGAAGTGCTGATCCAGATGGCGGACTGGCTGTTTACGGCCACGGACGGGGTCAAGATGGATTCCCTGGCCGTGGACCCCATGTCCGGGCAAAGGCTCGGCAGCGTCGGCCGAGTCACCGGCGACGAGGTCCGCTTCACACGCGACACCTTGATCAGCCGCCCTGTGCTGCCTTTCGAGGTCGGCGACGTGTCCGCCTTTGTTCCGCTCATCACCTGCTTTCCGGGGATGGACGGCACAATGGTTCGCGCGGTGGTTGCCGCCGGAGCCAGGGGGATCGTGGTCGAGGCTTTCGGAGCGGGCAATGTTCCTCCCATGATGGAGGACGCCGTGGTGGAAGCCATGGCGCAGGGCGTGTCCGTGGTCCTGGCCACCCGCTGCATCCGGGGCGGGGTTTGGCCCCTTTACGGATACAAGGGCGGGGCCGCCAGCCTTTTGGGCAAGGGCGTCATATCCGCCGGTTCTCTCAGCGGAACAAAGGCCCAGCTTCTGCTCAAGATCGCCCTTGGCAACTCCTGCCCGGAAAAGCTGCTGCCTGAACTCTTTGCCAGGGGAGCGTGATGAGCAATCCCGCGCCGCCCGTGCTCTGGTTCGCCAACGATGAAGGCAAGTGGCGGATATACAACTGTCTAAAGGATTGGATTCTTTATACGGAGTTCATGCCCGGCCAGCAGCTCAACGAACGCAACCTGGCCAATCATTTCGGCATTTCCCGAACCCCCATGCGCGAGGTGCTGCAACTGCTTTGCTACCAGGGGCTGCTGGTCATCAAGCCCCGGCAGGGCGTGTTCGTGGCGCCCATCGAGCCGGAGCGCATCCGGGAAACCTTCGAGGTGCGCCTGCCCCTGGAAACCACGGTCGCCCGGCTTGCCGCCCGGCGCGCCCAGCCTGAGGACGTGCAAAAGCTCTATGAATTGGCAGAATTGTCCCAGGAAGCCTTGAGGACCTGCGAGTACGAGCAGGTCATCCGACTTGACGCCGCCTTTCACGACGCCCTGGCCAAGGCGGCCCGGAACATGGTGCTGCGTCAGACCCGCGAATCGCTGCACAACATCTGCCTGCGCTACTGGTTTCTCATTCTGGACCGCTACAAGCCGGACATCGAAGACATCGACGCCCATGTCCGGCTCACCTCGGCAATCGAGAGACAAGATTCCGATCTTGCCGCGAGAATCCACGGCAGGCATGTGGAAAGCTTTGTCCGCCTGCTGGACGAGGAGCATCCTGCAAAATGATGTAGGTTGTTTCTTGCGGGCGGTTCAGTGCAGGCTTTCTGAAGGCTCGACGCCGCTAATCCGCTGGGCAATCCTTTCAAGCATGTTCCTGAATTCCATTATGTCCATGGGTTTTGACAGGTATTCGTCCATCCCCGCCTCGAGAATTTTCTTTTTGTCTCCGGCCATGGCGTAGGCCGTCAGGGCCACAATGGGAATGTTAAGCTTGCCAGGTCCGGCCTCGCCGTTGCGGATGGCCCTGGTCGCCTCCAAGCCGTTCATCCCCGGCATCTGGATGTCCATCAGGATCATGTCGAACTCGTTGCCGCGCAGCAGTTCCAACACTTCTTCCCCGTTTGTCGCCGTGGCCACGGAGTAGTTGTTCTTTTCAAGGAGTTTCACCAGGGCCAGAAGGTTTGCATGGTCGTCTTCAGCCACGAGCACTTTCATGGGAGGAGTGTCGATGTCGGTGATCAGAGGGTTGCTGTCGATCTTGGCGGGGTCATCCGCAGACCGTTCAAAGGTCAGGTGAAAGTGGAAGGTCGTGCCCGTCCCGACTTCGCTTGCCACGGATATCCCCCCACCCATGAGAGCCACCAGACTTTTCACGATGGGCAGGCCCAGCCCGGCCCCCTGGTATTTTCGTGTGTAGCCCTGGTCGGCCTGGGTAAATGTCTTGAACAGATAATCCAGCCGGTTGTCGTCAATGCCTATCCCGGTGTCGGACACCGTGAACAGGATTCGGCACTTGCCGGGCTGATTGCAGGGCATGGAAAAGGCGTCCACGCCCACTTTGCCTGTCTCGGTGAACTTGATGGCATTGCCCACGAGATTGTTCAGTATCTGCATCAGGCGCGTGCTGTCGCCCAGGAGTGTCTTGGGAATTTTTTCGTCCACGTGAAGTTTGAGGGCAAGGCCTTTTTGTTCGCATTGAGTCCGAAAAAGCTGCTCCACAAGGTCCATCGTTTCGGTCAGGCTGAAGGGGGACTTCTCTATGGTCAGTTTGTTTGCTTCGATCCTGGTCAGTTCCAGGATGTCGCCCAAAAGGTTGGTGAGGCGGGTGGCGGACTGGATGGCGTTGTCGACGTATTCCCTTTGCTCCGAGTCAAGGTCGGTCGAGCATTGACAACGTCCTGCCTGTCTGTTTGCCGGGCCGGTCCAGATGAACTTTTTTTGGAGAGTTAGGACATATCATAACTTCCATATTTTTTTGTATATAAAAAAAGATGAAAGGTCGGTCCCCCGCCAAAAAGGAGAGGGACCGATGATGGCTTTCGGGACGATTGTCCCGGCGAGGGCGGGGCTATTTCTTGCCGGACTTTTGTGAGGGTCCTTTTCCGCCGTTGTTGTTCTGCCAACGCTGCTTCATCTTTTGCCGCTGCTCCGGAGTCGTTTCCTTCCAGCGTTGTCGAGCCTGTTGGCGCTGTTCAGGGGTTGTGTTTTCCCAGCGTTTTTTGAAGGCTTCGCGTTTTTCCGGCGGCATGTTCCTGAATCGTTCGCGCACTGTCTTGAGCTTTTCCTTTTGTTCCGGGGACAGCTGCTTGAAGCGTTCATAGCGATCGCGGATTTGCTGCCTTTGCTCCGGAGACATCTCTTTCCATTGGCCTAGGCGTTCCTTGGTCTTGGCGCGCTGCTCCGGCGACATCTTCATCCAGCGATTCGCGCCCTTGGCCAGCCGTTCCTGCTTTTCGGGTGTCAGGGAGCCCCATTTGTCTTCAAAGGGCTTGAGCACCTTCTGCTGCTCAGGTGTGAGGTCGCCGAACTCGGCCGCCGGCAAGATGTCCGGCATCAGCATCAACATCACGCAGGCTGCGATCAGGCACAGGGCCGGCAACAGCCCACGCATCAATGTGCGCTTACTGTTCATGGCTTTCCCCCTGCGTTCTTTCATTCTCCAGTTCTCCATTTTCCATTTCCGCCATTTCCAACGGATCGACCCATCCGGTGTCCTCGTCCTCAAACGTGCCGAGAAAGTCCAGCATCTCCATGCTCGGCGATTCTTCTTCCATCGCCTGATTCTGGGCCAGGATTTGAACCGGTAGCCACAGGAGCAGAAGCGCCGCCCCCATCGCGAGAAATTTCATCTTCATTTTTTTCCACCTCGGACAGCCACTGGTAAAATTCAATGTCCTCATAAAATTCGATGGACTCCTCGGAAGCGAGGATGTCGAGATCATCCACATACGACTCGTCCACCGGCGTGATCGTCGAGGGCAGCATGAGCGCAACCGCGATGGCCGCCGCCGCAAGCCCGGCTGCCGGGGTGCCCCAAGCGAGGACTCTGCGCCTGAGCCGCCGCTTGCCGTCAAGGGCCGCGTTGCGCGCCTGGGCAAGCCGCGACCTGGTCGCTCCGTCGAGGTTTTCCACGGAATCGTCCAAGACACGCCTGACTTGGTCGAGAAATCCTCTTTCCTTGTCCATCATGGCCAATGATCCCCGATCTTGTCCCGCAGGGCATGCACCGCGCGGGAGTAATGGGTTTTTACCGATCCCTGGGAACAGCCCATGGCCAGGGCCGTGTCTGAGACATCCATCTCCTCCCAGGCTCTCAGCAGGAAGGCCTGTTGCTGCCTGACGGGAAGCTCTCCAAGGGCCTGTGAGAGCGCTTCGAAGGCGTTCGAGACCTTGGCCGAATGTTCCGGGGTGGCCATGTTCCCGTCCGGCAAGTCCTGGATGGGGTCGCCGCCGTCATTGTCTCGACTGAACCACATCCGCCATTTGTTCCTGACCGATCGTTTCCGGTACAAGTCCTTGATGCGGTTGTTCAGGATGGCGTAAAAGAGCGGTCTCCATTGTTCCCTTGGTTTTTTCGCATATTTGTCCACGAATTTGAACATGGCGTCCTGAACCAGATCAAGGGCATCGTCCGGGTCGCCGCAGCCCAGAAGCGCCAGGCGGTAGGCCTTGCCCTCTATGGTTTTCAAGAATGCTTCCATGTCCTGTTCGTGTCCGGCGTCTTTTGAAAGCGCGGGAACCCGCGTGTACGGGTTCCCGGTTTTCATCCTTACATGCGGCCTCGCTGGCCACCGTTCATGCGGGCGTTATAAGCCCTTTGGCCTCTCCGGTCGACCCTGGCGCCGCCCTGCCCGTTCCAGCGTTGCTGGTTGCCGTTGCGAAAATTTTGCCCGTTGCGGTCAGCCCTGCGGTCCATGCGGTTGTCGATGCGGCTTCCCTTGCGGTCCATCTTTTGATTGATGCGGTCGCCCTTGTTGTCGAAGCGCCTTTCAATGCGGTCGCCTTTTCTGTCAAGCTTGGCGTCGATGCGGTTTCCCTTTCTGTCCAGCCTGTTGGCAAGTTTTTGGTTTCCGTTGGCCGCGGCTTGGTCAGCCCTGTTGTCCAGCCTCTGGTTGATGCGATCACCCTTGGCGTCAAGGCGATCATTGATGCGTTCGCCTCTGGCGTCCATGCGGTTGTCTATCCTGTCGCCCCTGTTGTCGAACCGGTTCTCGACGCGGTCGCCGGGATCGGCAAAGGCCGCCGTGGTTGTGAAGGCCAGGGCCAGAAACATTGCGGCCATAACGAAATTCTTCATTTGTGTCTCTCCTTGGGTAAGGTTGTTTTGCGCGTTCTTGAAACTACAAACGGGCCTGACCTCTTTCGGTTGACAGGAAGTTGGCAAAAAAGAGCCGCACGCAGCTTTTCAAATGGCCTCGCAAAGGTTAATGTGTGGCAATTCTTAATTAATCCAGGAGTTGAAATGAATCGTCCGATTCGCTTTCCCGCTCTGTTCATTTTGTTGGCCCTTGTTTTGGGCTGTGCCAATGGAACCGCCCTGGACAGGGTTTCGTCCCTTGGCGAGCTTCCGCACTCGACCGTGCAGGTGGACGACGCGCAGCTGGCCTACCGTATTCTTGGGCAGGGTGAGCCGCTGCTCATGGTCATGGGCTTTGCCGGGACCATGGATATTTGGGATTTGGAACTGGTTCGCGAACTGGCTAAAAACAACAGGGTCATCCTCTTCGACAACCGGGGCATGGGCGCTTCCTCCGCCGGATCTCAAAAGCCGAGCATCGCACGTATGGCCGCCGACAGTGCGGGCCTGCTGGAAGCCGTCGGCATTGAAAAGGCCCATGTGTTCGGCTGGTCCATGGGCGGTCTGATTGCCCAGGAGCTGGCCCTGAACCACCCCGGAAAAGTTGACCGGCTGGTGCTCATGGGCACGGCCTGCGGCAGCGAGCCTGTGGCGAAGATCACAAGGGAGCTGCTCGGCATGAGCACCGAGGAGCTTCTTACACATTTCTTTCCCAAACCCTGGCTGGAAAGGAATCCCGACGCCTTTGAAAGGCTTCCTCGTCCAGGCTCCCCGGCCAAGCCGGAAGCCGTGATGGGTCAGGCCGAGGCCATGATGGACTGGCCGGGAACCTGTGACCGCCTCAAGACCCTGGACAAGGAGGTTCTGATTATCTCAGGGCTTCAGGATGACATTCTTCCGGAATCGTTGAGCGTTGAAATGGCGCAGTTGATCAAGGGTGCGTGGCTGGTGCGCTATGACAATGCTGCCCACTGGCTTCTCTATCAGGGGCCGAAGTCCCTTGCCCATACGGTTTCCCTGTTTCTGCGGGAACGGGTGGACATGCTCGAGGAATAGGGGCGCGGAAAAGAACGCGGTTCTAAAACATCCGGTGGCGACAAGACGGCGTTTTTTCAATTCGCCAACAAAGGCCCGAAGCTCAGGCTCCGGGCTTTTTTTGCGCTGATTGCGGGAAAACCGACCGGACTGCAAGCCTCTGGAAATGGCGCATAACGCGGATGCGGCGGGTGTCATGGAATTGGTTTATAATTTTGATAAAATAATACATTTGACAATACTTTTATATTTATCTAAGGTTATCCTTGAGAATAATTTGTTGCGGAATTGAATTTTTGATCAACGAACATTCTTTGACTTCCGCTGAACGCTTTGAGTTGTATTGTTGCATCGCCTCGCTGTACTACTGGTTTGTATAGTGATGTTAATGCAGACATCAATGATATTTTTTTGTTTTAACGTTGTAGACAACTGTTGTAACTCACATATGCTTTAATAATGTCTTTAGCAATCAACCTCCACATCAGAATCCAGAATTCTCCCATTCACGGTCAGCCCAGGGAGTCGGTGCCCTGCGGGATGCGCGACCGGGTTCCATTGTCGTAATTCAACACCCTGCCATATGTGTTTTTTTGTCCATCTTCGCCAAGTGCGAAGGGGGCATTCTGTAATGTCAATCGGAGCAAATATGGAAAAGATTCGAGTCGAGAACCTTTACAAAATCTTTGGCCCGCAACCGGGCAAAGTCATCCCGATGCTGGAGAAAGGGGCCTCCAAGGATAAGATAATGGAGGAGTTCAAGCACGGAGTGGGCGTGAACAACGCGTCGTTTTCCGTGGACGAGGGCGAGATTGTCGTTGTCATGGGCCTTTCAGGCAGCGGCAAGTCAACTCTTGTCCGCTGCATAAACCGGCTCATCGAACCTTCCGGCGGCAGAATCTTCATCGACGATACGGACATAACCTCCCTGAACAGGAACGACCTCCGCAAGGTCAGGCTGGAGAAGCTGGGCATGGTCTTTCAGAATTTCGCCCTGTTTCCCCATCGCACCGTCTGCCAGAACACGGAATACGGGCTGGAGATAAAGGGCATGGACCCGGAGGAACGAAGGGAAAAGGCCTACGAGGCCCTTGAGCTGGTCGGCCTTTCCGGCTGGGAGGAGTCTTTGCCCGGTCAGCTTTCCGGCGGCATGCAGCAGCGCGTGGGGCTGGCCCGCGCCCTGGCCCTGGACCCGGACATCCTGCTCATGGACGAGGCCTTCAGCGCCCTTGATCCGCTCATCCGCCGCGACATGCAGGACGAACTGATCAACATCCAGGAACGGATGCGCAAGACCATCCTGTTCATCAGCCATGACCTGGACGAGGCCCTGAAGCTTGGCGACCGCATCGTGCTCATGAAGGACGGCGAGATTGTGCAGGTCGGCACTCCCGAAGACATTTTGACCAGCCCGGCCAATGAATACGTGAGCCGCTTTGTCGAGGACGTGGACATCACCAAGGTGCTGACCGCCGAGTCCGTGATGAAAAAGACAGAAACCGTGGGTTATCTGAAGACCGACGGACCAAGGGGCGCTTTGAGGAAGATGCGCAAGAACGGAATTTCCAACCTGTTCGTGCTGGACGAGAATCACAGGCTGATGGGCGTTGTCAGCGCGCTGGATTGCGCACGTCTGGTGGAGGAGGGAAGCCGTGACCTGAGAAGCGTGGTTTGCACGAGCTGCACGACCGTGCATCTTGATACTCCGGCCCAGGACCTTTTTATAATCATGCAGGATCTCGGCTATCCGCTAGGGGTGGTCGACAACGACAACCGCCTAAAGGGCGTGATCGTGCGTGGTTCGCTTATCGGCGCATTGGCCGAAAGGGGGGGCAACTGAGATGGAAATACCACGCATTCCCATTGGTCAAGGCATTGAGATGGCCATTGACTTTTTGGTGGAGCATTTGTCGTTCGCCACCAAGGCCTTTTCCACAGTGCTTGAGGTTGGAATAAATATCGTCGAATCCGGCATGCGCGCACTCCCTCCGTGGCTGTTCATATTGGTCGTGGGGCTTTTGGTCTGGCGCATGGCAAAAAGCGTCAGGGTCGGCATATACTCCATGGCCGGGCTGCTGCTGATCTGGAACATGGGACTTTGGAAGGCCACGGTCAGCACCATTACCCTGGTTCTGGTCTCCACGGCCATGGCCCTGGCCCTTGGCGTGCCCACGGGGATTCTGGCGGCCATGAATCGCAGCGTGAACAGAACCGTAATGCCCGTGCTGGACGTGATGCAGACCATGCCCGCCTTCGTCTATCTCATTCCGGCAATTCCGTTTTTCGGGTTGGGCAAGGTGGCGGCCATTTTTTCGACCGTCATATTCGCCATGCCCCCGGCCATCAGACTCACCTGCCTGGGTATCCAGCAGGTCCCCACCGAACTTGTGGAGTGCGCCGAAGCCTTCGGCTCCACCCGCTGGCAGCGGCTGGTCAAGCTTGAATTGCCCCTGGCCACGCCGACCATAATGGCCGGTGTGAACCAGACCATCATGCTCGCCCTGTCCATGGTCGTCATCGCGGCCATGATCGGAGCCAAGGGCCTTGGCGGAGAAGTCTGGAAGGCCATCCAGCGGCTTCAGATGGGGCACGGTTTCGAGGCCGGCCTGGGCATCGTCATCGTGGCCATGATCATGGACCGGACGCTCCAGAAGTTCGGATCAAGAAAGCAATAAACAACAAGAACATGATAAAGGAGAAAGAAATGAAACGAATTCTGACAGTTGTCTTGGCGATCACCCTCATGATCGCATTGACCGTTCCCGCGTTTGCGGGCAGCAAGGGCAAAGTGAAATTGGCCTACGTCGAGTGGGATTGCGCCACGGCCAGCACCAACATCGCCAGGGCCGTGCTCCAGGAGCGCATGGGCTATGAAGTGGAAATCATACCCGTGGCCGCCGCCGTCATGTGGCAGGCCGTGAGCACCGGCGATGTGGACGGCATGGTCACCGCATGGCTGCCCGTGACCCACGCCGACTATCTGGCCAAGGTCAAGGACAAGGTCGTTGACCTCGGTCCCATCGTGGGTGGAGCAAAGCTTGGCTGGGCCGTGCCCAAGTACGTGACCGCCGAGTCCATAGCCGATCTGAACCAGTACGCCGACAAGCTAAGCGGCAAGATCATCGGTATTGATCCGGGTGCGGGACTGATGGGCTTGTCCGAAAAGGTCATGACGGAATACGGTCTTGACAAGCTGGAGCTTATGGAAGGTTCCGGCGCGACCATGACCGCCGCCCTTGGCGACGCCATCAAGAACAAGGAATGGATCGTGGTCACTGCCTGGTCCCCGCACTGGCTCTTCGGCCGCTGGGACATGAAGTACCTGGCCGACCCCAAGGGCGTTCTCGGCGGCGAGGAGACCATCAACACCATCGTCCGCAAGGGCCTGGACAAGGACATGCCTGAAGTCTACGCCTTTCTGGACAAGTTCGCATACGCGGACGCCGGCCAGCTCCAGACGGTCATGGCCTGGAACCAGGAAGAGGGCGTTGATCCCTACGACAGCGCCAAGCGTTTCATCAACGAAAACAAGGAACTTGTGGACGGCTGGCTGAAATAGCGCCCAGGTCTACACCTCATTAAATCAAGCCCCCGGAAGGACAACTCCTTTCGGGGGCTTTTTATTTTGGAAGCAAGCAGAAATCCGTCTTGCATGTCCTTTCGGAATCATGGCTGATGTTTTATGTTGTTCATTCGTCCACAATTGACAGGGATTGAAATTTGAAATTACCTGATCAGTCGGGACCGGACCAGAACATCGCAAACGCAGGCAACGTATTACTGAGGAGCGGGCATGTACAGGATGGGACCCACGGGAATGAAGTGGCTCAAAGGGCTGCATCTGTTTACGGTGTCTTGCTGGGTGGGCGGCGGCGTGGCCTTGGTGCTGCTTTTTTTCCTGAAATCCGGAGTGGATGACGGCGGAGTTCTGTATGGCGTCAACCAGGGCATCCATTTTGTGGACATGATGGTTGTGGTCATACCCGGCGCATTCGGCTGTCTTCTCACCGGACTGGCTTTCAGCCTGTTGACCGGCTGGGGGTTTTTCAAACATGGCTGGATAATCTTCAAATGGATATTGACCATTGCCGCGATCCTGTTCGGGACGTTCTTCCTTGGCCCGTGGGAGACCAGGATGATGGAGCTGTCCGGCGAGCTGGGAATCAAGGCCCTTGGGAATGCGGATTATCTGCATAACGAGATCATGAATTTCGCCTTCGGGATTGTCCAGGTCCTGGCCCTGATCGCAACCCTTTTCATTTCCCTGTTCAAGCCCTGGAAAAACATCGGCAGGAAAAGCGGCAGGGCATAGGCGACTTCCCTGATTTGAATTACATGGATGCGCCGCCGACCGCTGATGTAGCCTGGAGGCGGACAGCGTGTTTTGCCGAGGGGGATTGATGAGTGAAGTTGTTTGTTATTGTTTTGGATATTCAAGGGAAGATATCAGGAAGGATGTCCGGGAGAACGGCAGGTCCCTTATCCTTGAGCGAATCAAGGACGAGAAGAAAACCGGAGGGTGCCGCTGCGCGGAAACGAACCCCAAAGGGCGTTGATGCCTGAACGATGTCCGCCGTGTTGCGGACCGGGAGATGAAGCGGCTGGGAATATCCGACCCTCCAGGCCGGGCAACGCCTGACCTCAAGGATTTTTAGCCTTTTCACGCAAAAAGGGCCGACCCTGTCGGCCGACCCCTTGTTTTTTCGGATGGATTTATCCGGAAGCGTTATTTCTTTTCCATTGTCCGGCAACTGACTATGCGCAGGCCCGCTTCCGCCTCGCTGTAGCAGAGTTCAAGGGTCGAGCCCATGAGCTTGCCCTGGAAATATCCGTCCTCGTCAACCATGAGCAGGGTTCCGTCGGATTTCACCGCGCCCACCAGGTCCTCGCAATCCTTGGGTCCGCACCACTCGCCGTGGAAGGCGCGACCGTCGTTGCTCTGGTCCGTGATCTTGAGGGTGAAGTTCTTGCCGGTGGTCTCGGTCCAGGTGTCTCCTTCCCCCATTCCGTGCTCGGTCACTCCAGCGCGAGCTCCCCAGCTGTCAACGCTTTTCCATTCCCCGACAAGATCACCGGCAAAGGCCGTGCCGATCGAGAATATGAACAACACAATACCTGTGAACAGTGCCTTTATCATGCTTTCCTCCTTTGGAAAGAATCTAGGGATAGTGATGCTGTCATTTCGTAACATCAACAGGTTCAATTATGAAGCGATTCGTGCATCAGTTCTTGTGGCGCGTCAGGGTGAAATGGCCGCCGCCCACTCCGGTCTTCTCGGTCCATGTTCCCGTGGCGGAACCCTGGTCCGGAGCGAGTTGGCCCTGATTGACGTAGGTTTTCTTTTCATAGATGTCGAAAGTCAGGCCGCCGTCCTTTGCGACCTTGCCCTTGACGTTCACGGATGTGTCCGGGTTGGAGTCGTAGTAGATGTAGCCCTCGAATCCTCCCTCGGTGTCGCCGAGCAGTGCGCCAACGGCCTTTTCTCCTGGTCCGCCCGAAGGGTCCAGGATGTGGTATTCCCACTTGCCGCTCATGCTCGGCGGGCAGTCAACATCGGCGCGGTAGAGCACGAACCTGCCGCCAACGCCCATTCCCAGATTGTAGCTGCCCCGGATGGTGTTGCCGTCGGCGGTGAACTTGCCGTCATGCTGGGCCACATGCCCCTTGTCCCTTTTGACCACGAAGAAGATTTTGTTGTCCGGCTTGAGTTCGAAATACCAGAACAGGTCTTGGCATTCCTTTCCGCGGTCCGTGTATGTGGCGGTCCCGGTGGGGCCTTTTTCGCCGTTCTTGAGCGTCAGGGTGTCGGTGTAGACCTCGTTGCCTGCGGTCCGGGAGTAAATCCATTTTCCTTCCAGTTGCGCAAGGGTCGTCGGGGGCTGGGCCATTGCGGGCAGGGCCAGGGCCAATACCAGGAGTAGGGCTGAAGCTAAACGGTGCATGGGACATCCTTTGATCTATGGGTTTATATTAGTTTGGCAATTTAGAGGGGGAGGGAAAATGTGTCAAGGTGACTTGCAGAATAGAAAGACAGAGTACAAGGTTGTCAGGATTGTTTTCCTCAGACCATCTCCCTCAGCTTTCGGCCCGCCTCGAATGCGCGGTCCAAGAGTTCCTTGCGCTTGGCGATGACGCCCCGGTCGAAGAGTCCGAACACAGGCAGTTCCTCCACGATTTCAAAGCCCAGCGCGGTCAGGGGCAGGCGCATGGCCTCCAGCGCGAAGCCCATATCCTTTTTGTCGGCCTGTTCCGCCACGGCCCCGATCACCGCCTTTCGTCCCTGTCCCGCGAGCCTGCTGGACCAGCCCCTGGGCCGGGTGTCCTCGAAATCGTAGTAGCAATAGAGCCGGTCTATGAAGGCCTTGATCCAGGCGGTGACGTTGTAGTTGTGCACCGGGGAGATGAGCACCAGCCCCCTGGCCGATTCGATCTGGGGATAGAGCAGGGTCATGGCGTCCTGGAACCGGGTGCATATCTTGTCCTTTCGGCAGGCCTCGCAGCCCACGCACGGCTCGTAGCGGCAGTCCCGCAAATGCACCTCCCGGCAGACTTGGCCCGCCTCGTCGGCCCCGGCCAGCACGGCCTTAAGCATCTTGTGCGAGTTTCCGCCCTTTCTCGGGCTGCCTTCGATACCCAGAATCATGACGTCCTCTGTTGGGCTGAATAGATTGTCATCATGAAATTAGGTTACCCCAAAAGACCGGGGTTGGAAAATTTGAGTTTCACCTGTGGCTTTCAGTGGAAACAAAAAGGGGCACAGGTCGATGCTGCCGCCTCAACTCCCGTGCAGATTTTTTCCTTTTTTTGTTGTAAGCTGACAAGTCCGGGAGCATAAGGATTTCCGAGCGCCGCACTTGGCAGCACAACCCGGAGCCAAACTCAACAAGGGCCTGAAACGCCCAGAGAAAAACGATGTTCAGCATTCGCCCCATATACGACACCCGCCTCTCCATCGACCTCACCGCCGTGTCCAGGGTCCAGGAAATCCTGCGCGAAAGATTCCCTCTGCTCGCCGAGAGCGAGGTGGAACAGTTGCCGGACCTGCTGGCCAATCCATTTCTCAAGCAATACCGCTCAATCCTGTTCGTGGCCGAGACCGGCCGCGCCGAGGTCCGGGGGTTCGCCCTGATCTGCCATTTCCCGGACCTGGATTTCTGCTATCTCGACTTCATTTCCGTGAGCCTGCGCCACGGCGGCGGCGGGGTCGGTTCGGCCCTGTACGAACGGGTGCGCGAGGAAGCTCTGGCCCTGGGCGATACGGCCCTGTTCTTTGAATGCCTGCCCGACGAGAAGGAGCTTTGCCCATCGCCGAGCCTGCTCAAGGAGAACAAGGCCCGGCTGGGATTTTACGAACGCTACGGAGCGCGTCCAATCATCGGGACCGCCTACGAGACGCCTCTTAAGCCGGGCGACGACTGTCCGCCGTATCTGGTGGTGGACCCGCTGGGCAGGAGCCTCAAGCTCACCCGGACGCGCATTCGGGCCATAGTCCGCGCCATCCTGACCCGCAAGTACAAGGGAATCTGTCCGCCGGAATACACCGAATTGGTGGTCAATTCCTTTACCCGCGGCGAGCTGGCCCTGAGGGAGCCGCGCTATGTTCCCGAGGCCGTGAACAGTGGGCTTCCAGCGCCGCACATAAGCCCGGACAGGCGCATAGCCCTGGTCCTGAACGACAAGCACGACATCCACCATGTGCGCGAGCGGGGCTATGTGGAAGCGCCGGTGCGCATACCAAAGATTCACAAGGAATTGATGCTGACCGGCCTGTTCGAGGAACTTCCGGTTCGGCATTATGCCGAGTCCTTCATCACCGACGTGCACGACTCCGGCTATGTGGGATACATCAAGCGGGTCTGTTCCGGCCTTTCCGAAAAGAAGTCCATCTATCCGTACGTGTTTCCGATCCGCAACGCCTCGCGTCCGCCCCGAGAACTGCCGGTTCGCGCGGGCTACTATTGCATGGACACCTTCACGCCGCTCAACGCCAATGCCTGGAAGGCCGCGAGAAGGGCCGTAGACTGCGGCCTTACGGCCACGGACGCGCTGCTTGCCGGGCGCAGGATCGCCTACGCCCTGGTCCGTCCGCCCGGACACCATGCGGAGCGGAAGGCCTTTGGAGGATTCTGCTACTTCAACACCGCAGCCATTGCCGCGCAACGCCTGTCCGCCTTCGGCAACGTGGCCGTGCTGGACATCGACTACCATCACGGAAACGGCACCCAGAACATCTTCTACAAGCGTGACGATGTGCTCACCGTGTCCATTCACGGTCATCCCAGATTCGCCTATCCCTATTTCAGCGGCTTCAGCGAAGAAACGGGCCAAGGCCCCGGCGACGGATTCAACCGCAATTTTCCCCTGCTGGAGAAAGTGGACGGGGAAAAGTATCGCAATGTCTTGCGCCGGGCCCTTGCGCTTGTCCGTGATTTCAACCCCACCTTTCTGGTGGTGTCGCTGGGCCTGGACCCGGCCAAGGGTGATCCCACGGGAACCTGGAGCCTCCAGGCTCGCGACTTCACGGCCAACGGCGTCCTCATCGGGGAACTGGGTCTGCGAACCGTGGTCATGCAGGAGGGCGGCTACCTGATCCGTTCGCTGGGCGTGAACGCCCGCAGCTTTTTCCAGGGACTGCACAGGGGTGCGGTTCAGGCCATTCGGCGCTAGATATGGACGCCGGATTCTGCGATACTTGATTTCTTCAGACGACAACCAGGAGGGGGAAACGATGATACGGTTCAAGACACTTTTTCAAGCGGTGCTGCTGGTTCATCTGCTGGCGGCCTTGGCCTTTGCCGGTTGGACCGACACGCTGAACACGGTCAAGGACGTGGTCGGGTCGCCGAGCACGTCGTCGACAACCACGGGCGGCAGCCTTACCACGTCCGAGATAGTCAGCGGCCTTAAAACCGCCCTTGACAAGGCCGTGGACACGGCGACTTCGTCCCTGGGGACCGAAGACGGGTTTTTGGGCAATCTGGATGTCAAGATTCCGGTTCCGGATTCCTTTGCCAAGGTCGAGACGGCCCTGCGCCTGATCGGGCAGTCCGATCTTGCGGATTCCTTTGTGACCAGCATGAATCGCGCCGCCGAGAAGGCTGTTCCGGAAACCGTGGAAATCCTGACCGAGGCCATCACCAACATGAGCTTTGACGACGCCAAGGGAATCCTAAACGGCGGCGACACGGCGGCCACGGACTTTTTCAGGAACACGGCCGACGGGGCGCTTCTGACGCGGCTTGAACCCATTGTTTCCGAGGCCATGGACAGCGTGAACGTGACCCAGTATTTCAAGAACATGATGTCGGCGGCCCAGGCCACCGGCGTGGCCGGTCCGGATTTCGACCTGGACGGCTACGTGACCAGAAAGGCCCTGGACGGCCTGTATTTCATCATGGAAAAGGAAGAGGCAAACATCCGCCAAAATCCGGTGGCCCGCACCAGCGAGATATTGAAAAAGGTCTTCGGCAGCATCTAGCCCGGACTCACAACCGACAAGAAACAGGGGAGAGCACCAACCGGCGCTTTCCCTTTTTCATGCCCAGGAGTTCTCGGCCACTTCGTAGTGGCTGACGATCTCGTCCGGGTCCAGGCCGAATCTGTAGTCCTCCGGGTAGAGCATGGCGCAGTCGATGTCCGGCCCGGCAAAGCCCTTGATGGATTCCAGGGAGTCCCAGAAGGTGATGAGGGTGATCTCCACAAGGCCGTCCACCTCGCGGGTGAAGACCTGCGCCCCTTTGTAGCCCTTGGTCGAGGCGGCGTCCTTTATTCCTGTCTGGTGAAGATATGTCGTGAAACCGGCCTTTTGATGCTCCGGCAGTCTGGCCTTCCATTCTCTGGCGATCACAGTCTGAACTCCTTGTTGTTGATTCGGCAAAGGCCGCGATTTCGGCTTGCGGCTGACCGGCAACATAACCGGGGCATTGCCAAACCGCCACAGGAAATTATTGCGCGGGGACATGGGGCGCATAATCAGCCGGGAACGGTAGGGAAATTGTGTTTCGGATTGCCCTGGTGCTATGTTCCGTTTTCGCCTTTAAGGCCGCAATAATGGGGCATGGGCAAAGAAAGGAGCCAAATCATGTCGGCAACGAAAATCGGAATAATCATCTGTGACCGCTACCGCCGTTGCGCTGGCGGCAAGTGTTTGCGTTCCATGAGAAACAGGGAAGGGGCCTTCAGCATATACGCGGACAGCGAGGTCGAGCTGGTGGGCTTCACCACCTGCGCCGGCTGTCCCGGCGGCAACATCGAATATGCGGGCCAGGAGATGGTCAAGAACGGCGTGGAGGTCATCCACCTGGCCACCGGCATGGTGGTGGGCTATCCGCCGTGCCCGAGCATCGAGACCTTCAAGGCCTTTCTGGAAGAGCGCTACGGCGTGAAGGTCGTGGTGGGCACCCATCCCATTCCCACCAACTACCTGGACATGCACACGCATCTGGGCACCTGGGAAGACCCGGCCTGGAAGCCTCTCATCGCGCCGACCATGAGCGACGAGGCCACGCGCAAGGATTACGACTAGAAAAACGCGCAGTGGGCGTGGAGGTTGACAGTTGTTTTGTCGGCCTTTAAGGTGAACATGTTCACTAAGTGAACCTGATCATAAAACTCGGTTTGCAGAGGGAGGACCATGAGCCGCCGCCAGATACAGAAAGAGGACACAAGAAGGGTAATATTGCAGGCAGCCTACCTTTTGTTCGCGGAAAAGGGGTACAGGCAGGCGACCATGCGCGCCCTGGCCGAGCGAGCGGGCGTGGGGCTGGGCACGATCTTCAAGCACTTTCCGGACAAGCCCTCGATCCTGGCCGCCGCGTTTCAGGAAGACCTCAAGGCAATAATAGAGAAGGCCTTTAATACGCTGCCGCCGGAAGGGCTTAAAGAGCAGTTGTTGCATCTAACTGAAAACATATATCAATTTTATTCGGCATCGCCCGCCTTTTCCAGGGATTTGATCAAGGAGGTCCTGTTTCTCGAGGGCGAGCAGGGCGAGGTTCTGCGTCGGCAGGTGCTTTCGTTTCTGGACGAGATTTCCATGCTCATCGAAAGCGCGGTCAAAAGGGGCGAACTTGAGTCCGGAACGGACGCGCAAAGCGGCGCTTTGGCCTACTGGTCCTTTTACTTCACCGGGCTGCTCACCGGGTTGAACGAGGCGGAGTTCAATGTTTCGGCCCAGGTGGGTCTGGTGGAAAAACTCATCGACGAACATTTTCTTACAGGGAGATAGCGGTATGAACTTAAGGCAGACGGCCAACCGGACAAAATACGATCTGGCGGCCTCGATATACGATGTCATCGCGTTCATGATGAGCCTCGGACAGGCGCAAAGGATATACCGCGAGGTGGCCCGGACCCTGGACATCGGCAGCGGCGCGACCGTCGTGGAGTTCGGCTGCGGACCCGCTTCGGTCGTCCCCTACCTTTTGGAAAGGGTGGACAGGTCCAGCCATATAATCGGGGTTGATTTCTCCGAGGAGATGATCAGGCTCGCAAACAGGAAGAAGTCGGCCAACGGCTGGGAGAACGTCGAGTTCCAGTGCCTGGACATGCACGACTATCCGGAAGATGCGAAGGTGGACGCGGTCATTTTCTGTCTGGCCTTGACCGCCATCCCCGATACCTTGAAGGTCCTGGAAAAAACCCTGTCCATTCTGCGTCCCGGCGGACAACTGGTTATTGCGGATTCCTTCCCCATGCGCACACGCTGGCGGCACGCCTTCACCAACGCCTACATCAGCCTCAAGTCCCTGGTGGTCGGGGCCAAGCCCTCGGATGCGGCGCTGACCTTCATCAACGAACGCATGGTGGACGTTCGGGTCTCGCATCTGCTCGGCGGGGTGTATACGCTGGTCAGCGCCAGAAAGGGCGGATAGGCCGCGATGTCGTGACAAGCGCTTTTTAGGGCCTGGATGACGCGACCCACGGCCTCTTGAATGCCATGCACGGGGGATGGCGCGTAACACTTGAGATACTTCGACTTTTTATTTCTTGGTCAACGAAAAAACGGTGATGTTGGAGGCGTGTTGAAGGCCTTTGGTTGACCGGATGGTTGACCAAAATTTTTCACCACTTTCATTCGAGCGTGGGGTCTTTAATACGTCCTAGAATCCTTGTATTGATCAAAATTGCAATTAAAATCTGATACCCGATTCCAATCTGGAATCTCACCGAACTCAGCAAATTTTATAATAGCCTTTTGAGTCAGTCCAAGTATGTCATCATATAATGCCTTAAACGGTTCATACTTCTTGGTTTTCTTAGTAGACATCTTCCCATTATGGACTATCGCACTCCTAATCGAATAGAAAGCCTTTACCTTTGATCTAATGTCTTTCTTTTCTTCTGGAGTGCTACCTAAAGCCCAAGCCATATGATTGGACACTTTGTAGGTATTGTCTCCGCTCCCTGATACACACATAATTTCTATTGCAATTGACAAATCAATCCAACGACTCTCAAGTCTGTCATTCGATTTCGCCAACTGAATCCTTTCTATAGCAAGGGACAACTTGTTGACCTGATTTATCTCTTCTTTGCGCTCATATAATTTGCCGAACAAATTCCAATTAGGCCTTTTTGGAATAGTGAATGGGTCTATACTGCTACTGACAATTTTAGGGTCAAGATTCCAGTTGTGCTTCAGCAAAACATTCAGCCGTTCTTCGCTATAAGTCATCCAACCAGCTAATTGAATTACTGCATGGTCGCAAACCAATGACAAGAAATCTCTTAGGCTCTTAAGTTCGTCACCGAATACAGATACAAGGTATTTTTTATGCTCTTGCCCATCAGGAGTTTCCATATCCTCTATACTTGGAGCGATTATATTTTCAACTGTGCTAGTAAACTCAAGTACAGATAATTTCCCTCGATCTTGAAGAACTGGTCCGCGAAGATGATCAAAAAAGTAACCATCCCGGTAGTTATCGATAATACCACTTGAAACAAGTTGATCATAAGGCCTTACAGAAAGACACTCGCTCAATTTTAATTCTGAGTCAGTTAGCACATTGAGGACACATCGAAACGTCATATCCCCATCTCTTTGCTTGGACAAACCATCAAGAAAAGTCTCTAACTCGAAGTTTTCATTATAGATAGTTTCTCGAAGAAGGCTGATCGCAAGACCATTATGATCAATTACAGTAGCACCATTAAAGAGCTTCAGTGCAAAGCGATCTATCACCTGTGGAAGCAATTTCACAATTGGATCGCAAAATCGGAAGAGATGAATACTCTCCAACTGCTGAATTTTATAATATTCTATTTTAATCTGCCTAATCTGGTCAGCAACGCTTTTAACGACTGCTGCAAGCTCTTTGACACTAGTGGTCATACCAACTCCTAACACTGTCACTCTTTACCTAATGAGTAACATCTGCTCCGAGGAGTTACCAGCTCCGCACCCCCATCCACCAAAACGGGCAGGAGGCGCGAAATTATCACATCCCCAAAAATCGCCACCAAGCACTAGCTAAAACCAATCTTACCTCATACATCCTCAAACACAGTTCATACACGTCTTTAATCAGTGATCTCAAACACTTTGGTCAACAATCGGTTGACCAAATGGTTCACCACCAAAAGAAAAAGGACCGCGTAGCCTATCAAGCTAACCGGTCCATTTTCTTCGGAAATTTAAGTGGTGGAGCTGGAGGGAATTGAACCCACGGCCTCTTGAATGCCATTCAAGCGCTCTCCCAACTGAGCTACAGCCCCACGCGTCGAGAGAAGTTTTCTATCCAAAGGTCGGGTAACTTGTCAACAAGAAAAGTCAAAATCTTCACTTGCCGCCGACGCTCATCTTGTCGTAAACATTCTAACCATGACTGCGATAGCTACTCGAATACTATTCAAGCTGCTCTGGGTGGGCGTCATTTTTTTCGGCATCACGGTCATCAGCTTCTGGGTCATCCATCTTGCGCCCGGTTCGCCCACGGACCTTGAAACATCCCTGAATCCCACCTCGTCCGTTGAGGCCCGCGAACGCCTGGAAAAAATCTACGGCCTGGACCAGCCCCTGCACATCCAGTACGCCAACTGGCTGGGCCGCCTTGTGCGCTTCGACTTCGGCCAGTCCATGTCCAGCGACCACCGGCTTGTCTGGGACAAGATCAAGGAGCGCTTGCCCCTGACCTTCGGCATGAACGTGGCCTCCCTGATCCTGACCCTGCTAATCGCCGCGCCCATCGGCGTGGCCTCTGCCTGGTGGCGGGGCAGCGTGTTCGACCGGGGCATGACCATCTTCGTGTTCATCGGCTTTGCCATGCCCGGATTCTGGCTGGCGCTTCTGCTCATGCTTTTTCTGGGCATATACTGGCCCATTTTGCCCATATCCGGCCTGACCTCGCTCAATTTCGAGCAGCTGAGCATGGGCGGCAAGCTCTGGGACCTGGCCCGGCATCTGGCCATGCCCATCTTCATCTACACATTCGGCAGCCTCGCGGGCATGTCCCGGTTCATGCGCTCGTCCATGCTGGAGGTCCTGCGCCAGGACTACATCATGACCGCGCGGGCCAAGGGGCTGCCCTTGCGCGTGGTCATCTTCAAGCACGCCATGCGCAACGCCCTCATGCCGGTCATCACCATCCTGGGCCTGTCGGTTCCGGGCCTTATCGGCGGCAGCGTGATCATCGAGTCCATCTACGCTTTGCCGGGGCTGGGGCAGCTTTTCTATCAGGCGGTCATGGCCCGCGACTATCCGCTGATCATGGGCAGCCTCGTGCTGGGCGCCATACTCACGCTTCTGGGCAACCTGCTGGCCGACATCGGCTACGGACTGGCCGATCCGCGTGTGGGCCGCCACGGGAGGGACGCATGAGCTGCGAACTGAGCCGCCCCTCGCTCCTGGGCCGCCACGGCCTGCTCATTCTGGGCGGAGTCATAGTGGGCACGGTCTCCCTGGCCGCCATCCTGGCGCCCTGGCTTGCTCCCTACGCGCCCACGGCCATTGACGTGAACGCGCTTTTGCAGCCGCCTTCCGCCGCCCATCCGATGGGCACCGACTCCCTTGGCCGGGACGTGCTCACGCGCATCCTTTACGGCGGGCGGGTCTCCCTCTGGGTCGGGTTCGTGGCTGTGGGCATCGCCACGTCCATCGGTCTGTTCCTGGGGCTGGTGGCCGGGTACTTCGGCAGGCTGGTGGACGAGATCATCATGCGCGGCGTGGACGTGATGCTCTGTTTCCCCTCGTTTTTCCTGATCCTGGCGGTCATCGCCTTTCTGGAGCCGAGCCTGCTCAACATCATGGTGGTCATCGGCCTGACCTCCTGGATGGGCGTGGCCCGTCTGGTGCGCGCCGAGACGCTCACGCTGCGGAGCAGGGATTTCGTCATGGCCGCGCGGGTGGCCGGAGCGGGTTCCGGACGGATAATTTTTCGCCACATCCTGCCCAATGCCGTGACCCCTGTGCTGGTCTCCGCCACCCTTGGCGTGGCCGGGGCCATTCTCGTGGAATCGGCCCTGTCCTTTCTCGGCCTTGGCGTGCAGCCGCCCGATCCCTCCTGGGGCAACATGCTCATGGAGGGCAAGGAAGTCCTGGGCATCGCGCCCTGGCTTTCCGTCTTCCCAGGGCTGGCGATTTTGGTTACCGTGCTCGGCTATAACCTGCTTGGGGAAAGCCTGCGCGACCTGCTGGACCCCCGGCTGAGGCAGTAGCGGAAACAATATGCTCGAACTCCTGCGCATACGGAATCTGGCCCTCATCGAGGACGCTGAAATGGAATTTTCGCCGGGCATGAACGTGCTCACCGGCGAGACCGGCGCGGGCAAGTCGTTCATCCTGCGGGCCATAGAGTTTTTGACCGGCGAGCGCATGGAGAAATCCATGGTCCGCCCGGGCAGGGACAAGGCCACTGTGGAGGCCCTTTTCGTGCTGCCCGACGGCGACTGCGTGCTCCGCCGCGAACTCTCGGCCGAGACCGGCCGCAGCCGGGTCTACATAAACGACAGCCTCAGCTCTCAGGAGGCCGTGCGCCTGCTCAAGCCCGGCCTGATCATCCACACCAGCCAGCACGGGCAGCAAAAGCTTCTGCATCCCGCGCATCAGGCGGAAATCCTGGACGGCTTTCTGGATGACCGGGAACTTGCCCGGCGAAAAACCGAGCTGCATGGCCAATTGAAAGGGCTGCTGGCTGAAAAGGCGGAGCTGGAGGAAAAGAGCAGGGCCCTTTCGCAGCAGCGCGATTTTCTCGAGTTCCAGATGCGCGAAATCCAGAAGGTCGATCCCCGGCCCGGAGAGGAAGAGGAACTTGAGGAGCGCAAACAGCTCTTGAAGAGCAGGGAGCAGGCCGGAGAGAGCCTGAGAAACGCGCTGGGAGTCATGCGCGGTGATCCCGGACTGGCTGAGATGCTGGTAAGCCTTTCCAGGGAAATGGCCGCCTTGGCCCGGATTTTTCCGGAATACGGCGGCGATCATGAGACGGTCGAGGAGTTCAGGCATTTTCTGCCCGAACTGGAGTCAAGGCTCGGCGGCAGCGCCCGCCAGGAAAACACCAAGGACGACCTGGACCGCATCGAGGCCCGGCTCTTCGAATTTTCAAGGCTCAAGCGCAAATTGAACCGCGACCTGGAAGGCATCGCGGACATGCGCCGCGAGATCGAGGAGAACCTTTCGTTTCTGGATTCCTGCGAGTTGGACCGCAAGCAGCTGGAAAAGGACGAACTGCGCGTGGCCGCAGAACTGGGCGGCGTCCTGGAAAAGCTCAACGCGGCCCGGCGCGGCACCGCCGAAACCCTTTGCCGCCGCATTGAAGGCGAGTTGGGCCAGTTGGGATTTTCCGAGCACGTCAGGGTGGAGTATCTTTTCGAGGAACGCGAAATTTATCCCGGTCTGACCGACCTGCGCGGCAGGCTGATGTGGATTCCCAACCCCGGACAATCCGCACAGCCCCTGGACAAGATCGCCTCCGGCGGCGAGCTTTCGCGCTTCGTGCTGGCCCTGGTCAGCCTGCGCGGGGCCATGGGCGCGGACTTGACCGGCCTGCCCTCGCTGCTCTTTGACGAGGTGGATGCGGGCATCGGCGGCCTGACCCTCAATCAGGTGGGTGAAAAACTCAGGGAGCTTGCCGCACGGCAGCAGGTAATACTCATCACCCACTGGCCGCAACTGGCCGGACTGGCCTCCAGGCATTTCCTGATCAGCAAGGAAGTGGTCGAGGGCGAGACCTTCACCAAGTGTTCACCCCTTGAAGGCGGCGAGATCATGGACGAGTTGACGCGCATGGGCGGTGGCGGGGACAAGGGCGCGGCCCTGGCCCGGGAACTGGTCAACGGTCGGTAGGCCTGCCGACTGCCGGAAAACACGATTTCAATTATTTGCTTCACAGTGCGACACGCTCCACCTTTGCCCCTCTGTACATGCAATCATTTCGGAGGGCGCAATTACTGCAAAACGGCCAGGTATTCATTGACTGTCCTTCTTGATTCAGCATAGAAATCCCAAGCGCTGAAATCGGAGGTTCTCTTGACCGAAAGAACAAAGGCCGTGCTGCTCATGGCGTCGACGGCATTGATTTGGAGTTCCGGCGGGCTGGCCATCAAGCTGGTGGACTGGAACCCCATGGCCATCACCGGGGTGCGCAGCGCATTGGCCGCCGCGACCCTGGCGGTGTTGTTCCGGGGCAGGCTGAAGTTCGGTTTCTCCCTTGTCCAGTTGGGAGCCGCCGTAGGCTATGCCGGGCTCCTGATCACCAACGTCGCCGCCACGAAACTCACCACCTCGGCCAACGCCATCCTGTTGGCCTACACCGCCCCGGTTTATGTGGCGTTGCTGGCCCCCTGGTTTCTGCGCGAAAAGACCCGGCGCAGCGACTGGATTTTCATAGCCGTCACCGTGGCCGGAATGACGTTGTTTTTCATGGACAAGCTTACGCCGAGCGGCCTTTGGGGAAATCTCATCGCCATTGGCACGGGGCTTTCATATGCCCTGTTCACCCTGTGCATGCGAGCCCAGAAGTCCTCGTCTCCCGTGGAGTCGGTGATAATGGGACATCTTCTGACCGCGCTTTGCGGACTGCCCTTCATGTTCGAGGCCATGCCCGGGGCCGAGGGTTGGCTCGGACTGGCCTACCTGGGCATCCTGCAGCAGGGCGTGTCCCTGGCCCTTTATTCGTGGGCCATCAAAAGATTGGGAGCGCTGGAGGCCATTCTCGTCATGACCCTGGAACCGATCTTCAATCCCGTATGGGTGGCGCTCGGATACGGTGAAATGCCGGGCGCGTGGGCCATGATCGGCGGTGCTGTGGTCTTGGGAGCCGTCACGTTGCGCGGGGTGCGGGGAACCCTTGGCGTTGGCGGGCGGTCCGGCTAGGCGGCGGATCAGGAAAGGGCGGCTGTGGTTGAGGCTTAGTCCTTGCCTTCCAGTTCCTTCCAGATGAACACGTTCTTGTCCCTGGTTTCGAGGCGGCCGTGGGTCAGCTTGATTCCCAGGCGCTTCAGCCCCGGTTCGTGCGGGCAGGTCGAGCGCAGTTCCCCGGCATACCAGTATGAGGTGAAGGCCTTGTCCCTGGGGTGGAAGATGAAGATGTTAAGGATCATCTTCGTTCCCGGTTTCTTGCGCGATCCGGGCAGGGATTCGTGTACGCTCAGCCCAAGTCCGCCCTTGGAGATGTTTATGACCGAGTTGTCCAGCTGGGCTTCCTCAAGGGTGTCATAGGTGTTGACGGCCAGATCCGGGTGGCGGTCCGGGGTCTCTGTGGGCTGGCCCTGCTTGAGCATCCAGACGTTGACCCGGACGTATTCCTGTTCCAGGATTCTTTTTCTGGTGTACTTCCTGCGCCAGACAAGGCCGAACCTTTCCGGCTTTTCCAGGGTGAAGCTGTCCGTCGGTCGGTCGGAGCGCGTGAAGCTTATGAACGCGGCCTTGAAGCTGTTGACTTTCTTGTCCCCGAAATTTCTGGCCTTGAAGGAGCAAAGCACCATGTCTCCGGGCTTTAGGCGGTCCAGAGCCGTATTCTCGGCCACGGAGCAATGCAGGGTTCCCTTTTCTATGCTTGTTATCTTGAATCTGCCAGCCTGAAGGCTTTTGTCGCCGCGTGTGATGTGCAGTCCGATGGTCGGGTTCTGCTCGGCCAACTGGTAGATTATTCCGCTTTCGCCGCGCAGGGCGTGGTAGATTTTTTCCCTGCCGGAGTCAAAGGCGCGGATGAAGGTCTTTGCAATGAAATTGAACACGGTTCCGGCCTTCATGGCCAACAGTCCCGCAACCGCGGCAACTCCCGCTATCACAAGGATGATGGTCCAGAAGGTCGACGATCCAGCCCAGTTCTTGCTGAAGGCGTCGGATATCTGGGTCCAGTACTCGCTGTGGGTGAAGCCCTCAAGCTCTTCGGCCTTGGTGAAAATCTTCAGCATCCATGTGTCCATATGGTCGTATGTAATGGTATTTACGAAACAGTGCAATGCTCGGGCAAGGCGCGGCTGCCGTTCTTTACACGCGCGGGCGAAGGAAATATGCTGATAGCCTCATCATTGCGGGGTTCGCGTGAATCCTGAACAGGAGGAATCAATTTGTCCGGAATGGAACTTTTCATCAGCCTTTACATCAAGCTGTTTTTTTTGCTGGCCCCCTTTTTCGTGCTCACGGTCTTTTTGTCCATGACCAAGGGGCTGGACCAGTCGGAGCAGCGGCGCATAGCCGTGCGCGTGACCCTGGCCGTCATCGTCATTAGCGTCATTCTCTATTTCGTGGGCCGCGAGGTCTTCGACACCCTGGGCATCACCCTCGACGCCTTTCGCATCGGCGCGGGCAGCCTGCTTTTTCTTTCCGCAGTAAGCCTGGTCAAGGGGCAAGGCAAGGACGTGGCCAGCTCCACGGACGGCGATTTCAGCGTGGTGCCGCTGGCCATGCCCGTCACCGTGGGACCGGCGACCATCGGCGCCCTGCTGGTCATGGGCGCGGCCCTGCACGGACCCACCGAGAAGGCCATAGGCTGCGCCGCCCTCCTGGTCGCCAACCTGAGCGTGGGCGTGATCCTCTATCTGGCCTCGCCCATTGAAAGGCTTCTCGGCAGGATGGGCATCAACATCCTGACCAAGCTCACAGGCCTGGTGCTTTCGGCGCTTTCGGCGCAGATAATTTTCACCGGCATAAGGAATTTCATGAAATGATCCGTTAGCCCGCAATTCAGGCCACCACCCAGACCGTGCAGTCCTTGGCCGTGTGGATGATCTTGGTGGACACGCTGCCGAACAGGAACTCCTCGGCCTTGGACACCCCCCTGCGGCCCAGGGCGATGGTTCCGAATCCTCCCTCCTTTCCCACGCGCAAAACGTCCAGGGCCACGCTTGTGCCCATGCTGCAATTGTCCCGCCGATGCAGGGGCGAGCCGCAACTGACCATGTATTCCACGGTCATGTTTTCCTTTTTCAGCCCTTTTTCCAACAGCGTTTTTCCGGCCCTGGTCAGGGCTTCGCGCATGTCTTTTTCCTGCCTGACGCAGCTTGTCTTCCAGGATTTCTCGTCGGCGTAGAAATCTCTCTCCGGCAGCCGCTCGACATAGAGCAGGGTCACTTCGAACCCCTCTCCGCCGTCGACTATGCCGCCCACGTAATCCACGGCCCGAAAAGCGTTATCCGATGAATCGAAGGCCACCAGTATCCTTTTCTCGTTCATGGGAACCTCCTTGGCTTGCAGGTCGTCAGCCCCGGCAAAGGTCGATGCAGGGGGCAAGTTCCTCCAAAAGTTCGTCCACAGTGTCGTAAAAAACCCGCGCTCCCACGGAAAAGTGCAGGAGGACCCTGTTCAGTTCCTCCGGGATGTAGGGAAAGAGCTTTTTCAGGTTCACGATGCGGTTGCCGATGATGATGGAGTAGTCGTTGTCCGTGATGCTGTTCAGCAAATCCTGGCTGAAGTTCTCCCTGGCGTATGTGCTGGTGATGTTGGTCTTGCCCGTGAGGAAGACGAGGATGTTGCCCAGGCCGAAGATGTCCAGGCCGAAGGGGTTCTCATGGAAGTTGAATGAGTAGTCGAAGTCGATCCAGCGGTAGTCGCCCGTGCCGTATTCGACCCAGAGGTGGTCGCGGCGGACATCGCCGTGCTTTTCGCGGTTGGCGTGCAAATGGCCGATGGCCCTGCAGGAACCCACGTACTTTTCCAGTATTTCCGGGAAACGCTCATGGAAATAGGTCTCGTGGTCCAGCTTCAGGGCGTCGATGGCCATGTCCAGCCGTTTGCCCTGGATGATGTCCAGTACGCGCACCGGGTTGTCCTTTTCGTCCTTGACCGTGATTCCCTGCATGAAGCGGTGGTCGCCCTTGACCAGCTCCAGGATGCGGGCCTCCTTGCGCGGGCTGCGAAAGCATTCGATGGTGAAAGGCCCGACCTGCATGGGAAAGCGTTCGTGAAAGACCAGTTTCAGAATCTTGCGTTCGCCGTTTTCAAGGACGCGGCAACGCTTTACCCAGTATTTGGGGTCTTCGATGCCGAAGCGCCGTTCGGCCTCGTCCTTCAGGACCATGTAGTGCAGGCCGCCCAGGGAAATGACGTCGCCGTGGTTGATGTCCATGAACTGGGTGGTGTCGGTGAATATCCTGCCGCAACGCTTGAGCGGAAAGTCCGGCATGTAATGCTGCACCAGTGAGCGTACGTCTTCGGGCATGGGCGGCTCCCTTGTTGGAGTGGGAAATCCTTTACGCCTTATGCCACTTATACGACAGGCTGGGCATTATTACAAACGGGCGGGCGATAATTTTCGGGGAAAAGAGTCGAATAGCTCTATGCCATGCGGAAAAGCGACGGGACCGTGCTGCTTCTTTATTATGATCAGGTGGGCAGCCTGCGGGTTGTTGCGGACGCTGGCGGCAACGTGATAAAGGAAATCCTGTACGACCCGTTCGGCGGAATCATTGAGGATTATCGCCCGGAGCTTAGGATTCCTTTGGGTTTTGCGGACGGCGACCCGGACTGGTACGGCTACTGCCTTGACGACCCGGTTAACGCGGTTGATCCGTTGGGATTGTTTGTTTTTTTGCCCTTTCTTGCGGGCATGCTCGGCGCAACAGGCTTGGCGGGTGCTAGAGCCATTGGAAGGCTTTTACGAGCGCAACTCGGAGTTGAAGAAGTGACGGGCAAACGGTCGAGTTCTTGGTGCGGATTTTAACGCCACTTCCCTTTAGAAGAATATTCAATCCTGATTTGCCGGTAAGCATTAAAAAAAACCGGGCAGCTTTCGCCGCCCGGTCCTCATGATGTCGATCATGTCCTGCTATTTCTGTTGCCAGTTGCCGCCGTTGTCCTGAACCCACCAGCCGCCAAGGGCCTTGCTGCGCCATTCATCGGCGTAGATGGCCTGGACCTTGCCCGCTTCGTTTGGGGTGTTCGCGGCCTCGGCCTTGGCCTGATAGAGTTGCTGCTTGAGGCTGGCGTCGTTGTTGACCAGCTTCTTGACCATGCTCATGTCCTTCATGCCCAATCCGCCAGCATCGCGTACCGCTGCGAAGCCGTTTTTGTCGATGCCCACCACTCCGGAATTGAAGTATGGTCCGAGCTGGGCCTGGTTGCTCTTGAGCTGTTCCCTGAGACCCCTGGTCACGGAGTTGGTCAGGTTCACGTAATCCTGGGCGTGGGCCGCCCTGGGGCCGATGAGCGAGGGCAGGAAATCAAGGCTGGAGCCTTGTTTCTGTTCCCCGGTTGTACCGTCTATGCCGTAAACGTCGTCAACCACCTTGGCCGCGTCCTTCTTGATCTCGGCGGCCGGGAAGTAGATGTTAACGGTCACGCAGGCCCCGATAAGAACCAGGGCCAGCAGCATGGCTGTTTTTCTCATTTGGATTCCTCCTGAATTGTTTCATCCGGCGGCGCGGTTGAGGCCGCATCCGGTTTCAATACTCTTTGCACTCTTTCCAGCATGTCCGAAAAACTGATGATATTGTTCGGGTTGCCGTTGACCACGTCAATGCCGGAAAAGAACGGCTTTTTGATAATATACTCGACACCGCCCTCGGTGAGCAAGCCCCTGATCCGGAAGATGTCGTTTTCCAATACGCAGTGGAAACCGATGTAGCGGTACGAGAATTCCTTGAACCAGGAAGCGAACAGGCCCGTGCCCAGATCGCCGATGCCCGAGCCGGTACCGATGACCGACAGGGTGTTCACCGCCTTGAGGCTCACGCTCTGGTCCGCGTCGTCCGATTCGATGGACTCCCCGCGCACCTCGAATGCTGCGGGCTGACCAAAGGCCACCAGCAGGTCGTTTATGTCCAGGTTGAATCTGCCGGTTATGCGCCCGATGCCAAGGGCCGTGCTGACCCGCTCCAGGTCCACCATTTTCAGGTGCGCGTCCAGGCCCAGCTGCCGTTCGCTGGCCAGAGGCTTGGCCGCACGGATGTTCTCCACGGTAAGTATGCCGCCGAACAGGTCGCCGCTGATGGAGCCGGAGGTCTCCAGGCTTTCGCGGTTCAGGACCACCCGGTCCAGCCTGCCGCCCAGACTGCCCTCCAGGGGAACCTTGCCCACGGGCAGCTCGGCCAGATTCAGGCCGTCCAGAAAAACGCTCATCTCCACCTGAAGGTTTTCGGACATGGGGTCGGAGCACTGGACGTTGTTTAAAATTAGATTGCCGCCCAGAAGCGGCAGGACCATGTCCTTGCCGAAGTACATCCGGTTTGGGACCACGGCCAGGGGCAGGGAGAAGTCCTCGATGTTCAGGAACGGGGAGGAGTATTTGTCTATGGTCAGCAGGCCCCAGACTTCGGGCTTTCGGCCTTTGGCCTTTTCCGGCTCTGCGCCGAAACGGTAGGCAATGGGCAGCACAAGGGCCAGTCCCTGTACGCTTATGCCCTGGTCCGGGTTGCCGCCGCCCGCGTCGCGCACCTTGAGGCTGCCGTCAAGGTCGGTGATTCCGCCGGAGCGGTGGATCTTCATGTCCAGCTCCGCCGTGCCGTGGGCCTTGGGACCCTGGCCTCCTGCGGAGGTCAGGATGAGGGAGTCCACAAAGGTCTCGAAGAACTTGGAAAGGTTCACGTCGCGCACTTTCAAATTCCCGGCCATGCGGTCGGCGCCGAGGTTTCCGCGCAGGTCGGCACGGCCATAGCCGGTCCAGACAGTTGAAATCACCGAGTCCGTGAACATGCCCTCGCGCAGGACGCCCCTGGCGTCAACGGCAAGGGGGTTCTTTTTCATGTTCAGATAGCTGGTCCCGGACAGCACTTCGCCGGTGTCGATCACGGCCTTGGCGCTGAGTTCCTGCTCGCCCACCAGGGGGGATGAGATTTTCAGGGAGCCTGCAAGGTTTTCGGCCATGTTTTCGGCGTCGGGCGAGGAATAGCTGACCTGACTGAAATCCAGGGAAGCCTGCAATTCCGGCTCGTCGTCCAGCCCCTGCACCAGGGCCTCGAGATCGGCCTTGCCCGCGAATGTCCATTGCCCGGCGTCCTTCTTGCCCGCGGCTCCGGCCAGGAGGGGACCAAGTCCGGCCATGTTCAGCCCCTTGCCCGTCAACTGGCCCTTGGTCAGCCCCTTGTTGGCGTCGATCATGGCCCAGGCCGAGATGTCTCCGATGCCGGGCAGAGCGAGTTGAGCCTCTTCCAGGCGCAGACCGCCGTCCAATAGTTCGGTCATGCTGCCTGAACCGCTGATGTTTCTCAGGGGCAGGGTGTTCTTACCCAGATGCATTCCGGACATTTCCACGCGCAGGGCCGTGATTTTTGTGGATGTTCCCCGGCGCGCGGCGGAAAGGCCGATTGTCGGATTTCCAAGCCCCATGCCGTTCCAGGACAGGTCTCCCTTGGCTTCAAGGCCGCAGTCCAGAGTCCAATTCCCTGATTCCCCGCTGTCCATGGTCAACTTGGCGGTTAGGGGCGGAATCTTCAATATGCTAGCCTTGTTCAGCCCGGCAGTCAGCCCGTTTTTCAAATCCAATTCGACTTCCAGTGGTCCCTCCGTGTTTTTCAGGCCAAGGGACAGGGAGGGCAGATTGGAAACGGAAGCCTCGGAAAGAAAAGGCGGCAGAACGTTTCTCAACGACTTGAAGAGGGCCGAAGGGTCGCAGCTGTCGGTATGCATGTTCGCTTCAAGGCCGTTGGAATCGTAGCTCATGCTCCCTGCGCATTTCAGGGTCTTATCCAGCGAGAGGCTGAGCCCGCTGATGTCCAGTCGTCCGTCCTTGAAAACATAGTCGCCTTTGGCGGTCATGGATAGGTCGGCCGTGGCGTTCTGCCCGCCCTCAAGGGTGATGCGCGCCTTTGGCATGTCCAGATTCAGGGAATCGAGTCGGACTTGTTCCGAGTCCAGGTCCAGGCGTGCCTGCCCGGCCATGTCGCCGCCGAATTGCGGCAGGTCCAGGGCCGAGTCCTCAAACCTCAAATCCAGGGTCAGGCCGCCTTCAGCCGTTACAGTCAGGCCGCCTTCAAGTCGCAACCCGATTATTTTCTTGCCGTTCTCGTCGCTGGCTTGAACCTCCACGGAAATGATCTTGTCGGGCGGACCGCAGAGAGCCTCGACCGGGGCGAGGCATATCATGAGTATCGCCAGGAGCGTTTTCCAGGCAGCGGTTGTGTTTCGCAAAGGGAACAGCATGTTGTCTATATAAGACGGATGTCGGCGAAATGAAAGGGGTGGCGTTGTCCAGGTAAAGGGGGGCTGATGCCGGTTCAATAGGCCATTTGTCCGTATGGATTCCGATACCTGCCCGTGCCGTAGTATCTGCCCGGTCCGGGATCAAAGCCGTTGAGGACCGCGCCCAGCAGGTTGCCGCCTGCCCGCGAGACGGCCTTCGCCGCCTCCTCGGCATCCCCGCGTCTTGTGGCGTTGGCCCCGAGCACCATGACCACTCCGTCGGCCAGCCCGGCCAGCAGCTGGGTGTCGGTGACCGCGTTTACGGGCGGCGTGTCCAGGATCACGACATGGTAGTTCTTTCTCAGGGACCGGATCAGCGCGGCCATTTTTTTGGAGCCCAGCAGTTCCGAGGGGTTCGGGGGGACAGGCCCGGCAGGGAGCACGTCAAGTTCGCCCAGTCCGGGCCGTTTGATCAGGCCGTTTCCGCCTTGCAGTGAACCGTCGAGTATGTTTGACACGCCCCGGTCGTTGTCCTGGCCGAACAGGTCGTGAAGCCTTGGTTTCCTGAGATCGCAGTCCACAATGAGCACCTTTTTGCCTGTCTGGGCCATTGCGGCCGCGATGTTGGCGCTGGTCAGGGTCTTCCCTTCCTTCTGTCCCGGGCTGGTGACCAGGACCACCTGCGGCGGCCCTTTGGCCGTTGAAAAGTCGATGCTGGTTCTGATTCTTTTGCAGGCCTCGCCGGACGGGGATTGCGGACGGTTGTGGACGATTATCTCGGGATGGTCGAATTCCGCTTCGGCCTTTTGATTGATTCTCGGCAGCACCCCCAGAAGCGGCAAATCCAGCTCCCTGTCGACCTGCTCTGGATCGGCTATGGTGTCGTCCACTCGCTCGCTGAAAAAAGCGGCTGCCGTCCCGGAAAGCAGTCCAAAGAGCAGACTCAGGAAAATCACGGTTTTTTTCGGTGGAAACCAGGGGTCCGGGGTGCTTTCCGCAACATCCACCACCCGCACGTTTCCCGATTCTATGTCCTTGGCCAGGGCTGTCTCCATGTGCCGATGAAACAGTAGATCGTAGACGCGTCGGGCGTTTTCGGTTTCCCTGGCCAGAATCTGATGTTCGGCGTAGCGGTCGCTCCATTTTGGGTCGGAAGGCTTCAATCCCTTGAGATCCTCCTCGTGCGCCTTTAGCTTGAGCTCCCATTCCTCCAGCTTGGCCCGCTCGGTGGTTATGCGGTTGTCCAGCCATTTGACGGCGTCATTCACCGCCGCCAGCCGGACGCCCCTGTTGTAGTCCATGTAGGCCGAGGCCACTGCGTTGGCCGCGCGTGCGGAAAGGCCGGGGTCTCCGGAATCAAAGGATACGTCCACCAGCCTGCTGTTGGCTATGGGCTTCACGCTTACGCGCCCGATGAAATTATCGACCATGCGATAGCCGTCTTCGGCGGCGGGGCGGTCGGAGGACAAGGCAAAGGTGGATTCAAGCCTGCCTAGCAATTCCCCGATTCCGCCGGTCATCAGCCTGTTTTTCTCGTCGGGGGTAAAGGCCTTCATGGCCTGGCGGGCAATTATCCGGCTTTCAATAATCTTGTACTGGGTCTGGTAGTAGTCGTCCGCCGAGGAATGCATGGGCGCCACTTCCTGCAGCGAGAGCACGACCGGGTCGTCGCGTTCGATGATCAGGCGGGTTGTGGACCTGTACAGAGGCGTGATCATGAAGGCTGCGCTCAGGCCTATGCAAAGGAAAAAGGCAAGCCAAAGCGCCATGACCCAGCGGCGCTTCAGGAGTATGTGCAATACTTCCCGCGGGCCGCGTTCGAGCGGTGTCCGGGACGGGCGGGTCAAGGCGCGGGATTGGCTTAGGCTCATGAAATTACCTACCCGGAGGGGCTGAAGCCTGCGCCGTCTTCGCTGAGGCCGGTGAATGTTTTTCTGTTCTCAAGGCCCACGACCACGTCGGTCACGGCCTTGGCTATGCTTACCGATTGTTTCGGTGTCGTGGCGGCGACGGCGGAAGCGATGGCCGATGATTTTGAGGGAACCGCCGCAGCCACCGCAGCGGCAATGCGCGGAGCAGACGATGGGGCCATTCGGCTGGCCGTGACGGCGATGTCCGGCGCATGCCCTGGATGGCTGCATGCCAGTTGGGCCGAGGCCGCTTCAAGGCTCATGCCCAGGGAGGTGAGTGTGTGCAGGTCGCCGTTCCAGCTTTGGGCTTGGGCCGCGAAATGCAAGGCCGGGATTGTCAGGGTGAGCGTCAGGAAGGCTGTGGCGAGTTTGCTGGTCATGATGTTCACCGCATAATCAGGAATCCGGATGCGCCTTGCGGATATTGTAGACTGCCCGGCCTTCGGCGAGATGGATTTCCGGTTCGTTTTCGGCAAAAACAATGGTGTGCACGTTGCCGACCCTGTTGCCGTGGAGCTTTACGCGTGATTCGGCCACCAGGCCGCAGTTGCAGGCCGGTTTGAGATAGTCCACGCGCAGGTCGATGGTGGAAATGCGGTCATTGATGCCGGAAGCCGCCCAGACCGCGAACCCGCCGCAGGTGTCGACCAGGGTGGAAATGACCCCGCCGTGGATGGCCCCGCGCCTGGAATCGCCCACCAGTTGAGAGGAAAAGGGGATGGTCAGACTGCAGATGCCCGGTTCCAGGGTGAGCAGCCTGATGCCAATGTGTTTGTTGAAGGGAATGCCGTTTTCGATAAGATCCTTGAATGCATCGTGGTCGGTCATGAAGCGGCTCTCGGTTCAGTTTGGGCAAGTTTAGGGTCAGGATAATACAGTTTGAACTGTCATCGCGTATTTGATTCTGTTAATGCTATATTTTATGAAAATTTAAATTAAAAAACAAGTGTGGTTTGCTCTTTCTAATGAGTAAATTATACGTCAACACACAATTTAGCGGTATGTTCCGGCTACTGGCAGATTATTGTTTATGTACTGTGGAGAGCCATCTGTTCATATTTGAAATGCCCATATGGCCCATAGCCAGGGATCGTATCAGGCAGCATTTTGTTTGTTCATCAGGTTATGATGTCGATCAGTTATTCCGATTGTGTATTTTCTGGACAGCCTTGGGCCTCGGTTGTAATGTCCCTCCTCTCAATCGAGGTTAAAATGAAGACCACACGCTATTCTTCGGGCCTGATTATGGCCGCCTCCGCTTTTCTCATCTGGGGAATTCTGCCTGTCTACTGGAAGGCCGTGAAAACGGTTCCGCCCATTGAGGTGCTTTGCCACCGCATGGTCTGGTCCGTTCCCTTCACCGCCCTGCTCATCACTTTCCAGGGCCGTTGGCGCGAAACCCTTGGCGCGGTCATGAACAGGAAGACGGCGGCCATGCTTTTGCTCAGCGGCAGCCTGGTCGGAGGGAATTGGTATCTCTACATCTGGGCCGTGAACACCGGCCATGTGGTGGAATCAAGCCTGGGCTACTTCATCAATCCCCTGGTCAATGTCCTGCTGGGCTACCTGTTTTTCCGCGACAGGCTCAAGCCCATCCAGTGCGTGGCCATCGGTTTGGCCGCCCTGGGCGTGGGCTATTCCGTGGTGGGCTACGGCTCGGTGCCCTGGATATCCCTGACCCTGGCCTTTTCCTTCGGACTGTACGGGCTGGTGCGCAAGCTGGTGCGCATCGAGTCCCTGCCTGGGCTGTTCTGCGAGACTTTCTTCATGGGGATTCCGGCCGGTGCATATCTTTTTTATCATTGGGCCAACGGGACCGGTGCGCTGTTTTCCCTGTCTCCCGGGATAGACGTTCTGCTTATCGGCGCCGGGGCCGTGACCTCCATTCCTTTGGTCCTCTTCGCCACCGGAGCCAGGCGCATCACGCTGACGACTTTGGGCATCCTGCAATATGTCGCTCCGACCTGCATGTTCCTGCTTGGAGTCCTGTTGTATGGAGAACCATTCGATACCCAGCGGCTCATCGCCTTTTTGTTCATTTGGGCCGGGGTGGGCGTATACGTGTTCGACGGCGTGAGAAGCATGAGTTTGGCGCATCGGAAAAGGTCCGGCTGAATCGGTTCATGACAGGGTGGTGTTGCCGACCATGTTTGAATTAAGATTTGGATTCCTTCCTGTTTGGATAATTTTGCTTGTCCTCATCCACTGTGCCGCGTTTCCGGCTCACGCCCAGGGCGAGGGCTGGCGTTGGAAGAATCCCATCCCCAACGCCAAAAGACTTGTCGCCGCCTGCAATAGCGGCGAGGCGGTCGTGGCTGTCGGCTATGACGGAGAGATCGCAGTAAGTTCGCTGGGCCGTGGAAAATGGAGCGCCAGGGAATCCGGCACCAGTGATCTGTTGCTGGGGGTCTGGGGCAACGGCAGGGTCGTGGTGGCCGTGGGCAACAACGGCATCGTGGTCAGGAGCCTGGACAACGGCTGCGCCTGGAGCCCCGAGCAAAGCGGAGTACGTGTTCCCCTGATGGGCGTTTGGGGCGGCAAATCACGGATTCTGGCTGTGGGCTGGCAAGGCGTGATCATAAAAAGTTCGGACAACGGCCGGACTTGGTTCCAAAAGGAAAGCGGAGTGGACAGCGTCCTGATGGGCATATGGGGTCGCCCAGGCAGGGACGGATCAGTCGTCGCCGTGGGCGCGGACGGGGTCGTGGTCCTGAGCCGCGACCTGGGCGAAAGCTGGCGGCTGGTGGAGAGCGGCACGAAGCGGACCCTGATGGACATATGGGGAAACGGGAATCGGGCCATTGCAGTGGGCGAGGGGGGCTTGATCCTGCTCAGCGTTGACGGCGGCGAAAGCTGGAAGCGGATTGAAAGCGGCACCACCGAGTCCCTGCACGCAGTGTGGGGCGCGGGATCGTTTGTGAACGTCACTGGAACAGGTTGCGTGCTCACCAGCCTGGACGGCGGCCTGACCTGGACCCCGCAGGATGGCTCCGGGCCTGAAATGGGGCCGGAAAAGGCAGCCCGGCCTTAATTTTGAAAAGGCACCGGCTGGCAGTACTTCTCGCCCTTTGCTTTCAGTTCGCGGCATAATTCCCTTGCCGCTGTCTTGTCGGCCACCGGACCAAGTATCAGCCTGTAATAGATTCCCTTTTTTGAACCGAGATCCGTTCGTTGGCAGTGTGCCCGATGTCCTTGAGCAGCGCCGGATATTTCTTCGATATCCTGTCATAGCCCTGGTCGGCCTGGGATGCCTGCCTGAAAGAGTAGAGGTGCACTCCGTATTGTCCGGGACCGGGTTTTATCGCCGGTGCCGGAGCGGCGGCCAGTGCCTTTTCCTGTTCCTTTTTCATGTTTGCGGCGGCAAGCCTGAGCTCGAAAGTCTTTTCCCTGTTGGGATTTACGGCAATGGATTTGTCAAAGTCGGCGATTGCCTCGTCCGGCTTGCCCAGGGCCAGCCAGACCTTGCCTCGGCCATAATACAAATGTTCGGCGTTGCGGTTGTATTTGATCGCCGAGTTGTAGTCGGAAAGGGCCTTGGCCTGATTGCCTTCCTTGACCTGAACCTCGGCCCGTTCCCGCAGGAATTCGGAATTGGCCGGGTCAAGCTCCACGGCCGTGTTCAGGTCCGCCATGGCGGGGCCGAGGAGATTCTTCTGTGAATAGGCGGCGCCTCTGCGCCAATAGGCGTTGGCATGGCCGTCCTTGAGCTCGATGCACTTGTCGAAGTCCGCAATGGCCTTGTCCATGTTTCCCTTTTGGACCCAGAGCTTGCCCCTGTCGTAAAAGATGTAGGCGCCTGCTGGGTTGAGGGCTGCAGCCTTGTCCATGTTGGTCAGGGCCAGATCAAGGTTGCCCTTTTCGGCCCAGGACATGGCCGTCTTGAAATAGGATGCCGCAGCTATGGAGTCCTTCAGGTCCACCTTGCCTTTGGCCGGGACCGCACCCGGTTCGGTGTCTTCAACGATGGGCACGGACACTGATCCGGCTGAAGCGGTTTGGGCCGCCGGAAACGCGCCGCAGGCAAGCAGGAAAAAAGTCGCAAGGGCGATGATCGTATTTTTCATGGCCTAACCATTTTCTTTTTAAAGAGTTTGGGCTTGATAAATCGAGTCCTGTTTCATCTGGACTTTATCCTGTAATTGCGCATGTTCGCAAGGGGGTTGAAAATCAGGCGACCGCCCCGGCTCCGAGAGTGGACAACGGCCGCCCGGATAGGTCGGTCAGGCGTGTGAAACGACCATGCTCAGGAATTTTTTCGTGCGCTCGTTTTTGGGGTTGGTGAAGAATTCATCCGGCTCGTTTTCTTCAACGATAACACCGCCATCAACAAGTATGACCCTGTCGGCAACCTCGCGGGCAAAACCCATTTCATGGGAGACCACGACCATGGTCATGCCGTCGCGGGCCAGCTTCTTCATGACGTCCAGGACCTCGCCGACAAGCTCGGGGTCTAGGGCCGAGGTCGGCTCGTCAAAGAGCATGACCTTGGGGCGCATGGCCAGGCAGCGTGCGATTGCCACGCGTTGCTTCTGTCCGCCGGACAGCTGGTCCGGGTAGGCCCCGGCCTTGTCGGACAGGCCGACTTTGTCCAGGGTTCTGAGGCCGATTTTTTCAGCCTCGGCCTTGGCCATGTGTCGGACCTTGCGAAGGCCGAGGGTCACGTTGCTCAGTACGGTCATGTGCGGGAAGAGGTTGAACTGCTGAAAGACCATTCCGGCTTCGCTGCGCACCAGGTTGATGTCCGTGTTCTTGTCAGTGAGGTCCAGGCCCTCCATGGTGACCCGGCCGGAGGTGATTTCCTCCAATCTGTTCAGGCAACGCAGGAGGGTGCTTTTTCCGGAACCGGAAGGTCCGAGGATGACCACCACTTCGCCTTTCTTGACATGCAGGTCGATGCCCTTGAGGACTTCTAGCGTACCGAATTTCTTGTGTAGGTTCTCAATCCTGATCATGAATCAAATCTCGCTGGTTGTCGTTTTTCGGCCCCTTTAGCGGGCCGATCCGATCTGCATGCGTTTTTCCAGCATACGCAGCAGCTTGGCGATGGTCATGGTCATGACCAGATACATAAGGGCCACGGTCATCCAGACTTCGAAGGAGCGAAAGTTGACTGCGATGATCTCCTGGCCCTGGCGGGTCAGTTCTCCCACGCCGATGACCACCAGAAGGGACGTGTCCTTGAGGCTGATGATGAACTGGTTGCCCAGGGGCGGGATCATGCGTTTGAAGGCCTGGGGCCAGATGACGTAGAGCATGGCCTGAAAATTGGTGAGCCCGATGGAGCGGGCGGCTTCGGTCTGGCCCACGTTGATGGACTGGACCGCGCCGCGGACGATTTCCGCGATATATGCCCCGGAGTTCACGGCAATGGCCACTATGCCTGCGGTCAGCGGCGGCACTCGCATGCCGAGCGCCAGGGGCAGGCCGAAGTAGAGGAACATGACCTGGACCATGAGGGGGGTGCCCCGTATGGATTCGATGTAGATGTTGGCCGCGCTGTTGAAAATTTTGTTTTTGGAAAGCTTGCCCATTCCGGCAAGGGCTCCCATCAGAAAACCGAAGACCAGGCCCACCAGGGTGATGTAGATGGTCAGTTCGACCCCTTTCATCAGCACCGGGACCGATTCCCACATGACGCCAGCTTCAAAGTTGAATTGAGTCATAGTCGATGTTGTTTTGTTAAGGGGCGGACGTTTCCGTCCGCCCCGGTTTGGTCAAGCAGGGGGTTGTTCAACCCGGACTTGGCGGAATCCTTACTTGGGGTCGGTGCCGAACCACTTCTTGTAGATTTCGGCGTAGGTGCCGTTTTCCATCAGCTTCAGGATGGCGATGCTGGACTTCTCGGCCAGGGGGCTGCCCTGGGGAAAGGCGATGCCGTAGGACTGGCCCATGTACAGGGGACCAACGACCTTGGTTTTGCCTTTGCCTGCGGTCTGGGAGTAGTAGAGCACTGCCGGGGAGTCGAAGAGAACCGCGTCCGCGCCGCCGGTGTCGAGTTCCATGTAGGCGCCGTCGATGTTGGGATAGAGCTTCACTTCCTTGGCCTGGGCGTTCTTGTTCACGAAGTCGGCGCTTGTGGTGCCGAGCTTGGTGGCCACGTTCTTGCCCTTGAGGTCTTCAAGGGATTTGATGTTCTGCTCGTCGGCCCGGACCAGGATGATCAGACCCGCGTCGTAGTAGGGATAGGCGAAGTCCACGACTTCCTCGCGTTCGGACTTGATGGTCATGGCGGCGATGGCCACGTCGATGTTGCCGGTCTGCAAGGCGGGGATCAGGCCGTTGAAGTCCATGGGCTGGAGGTCATACTCCACGCCGATTTCCTTGGCGATGGCGGCCCAGAAATCAATGTCGAAGCCGACGTATTTTCCGTCCTGTTTGAATTCAAAGGGCATGAAGTTCGTGTCGCAACCGACAACGAGCTTGTCTCCGGCCAGGGCGGAGCCCGCGAAGAAGGTCATGCACATTGTCAGTAGTGAAAGGGCAGCAATAAGTTTCTTCATCTTTCCTCCAATTCCTATACGTTTTGGGTTTCTTTGCCTTTATTCCGGAATGGTCGGGGTTTTGGTCAGTTCCCCCTTGTAGTTGCGCAGGGTGTATTCCTTCTCGTTCTTGTCCACGATGTAGTAATCGGGCATGAGGGGAATCTTGCCGATCTTGGTGGCCACCACGTACATGGGCTGGGCCAGGCCGGTGGTATGGCCGCGGATGGCGTCGCGGATGAGCTCGGCGCCCTTCTCCACGGGCGTGCGGAAGTGGTCGATGCCCGGAGCCGGTTCGCAGTAGAATACGTAATACGGCCTGATGCGGACGGTGAGCAGCTTCTGGTGCAGTTCCCTGAAAGTCTCCACATCGTCGTTGATGCCGCGCAGGAGCACCGCCTGGTTGCCCACGTTCACGCCGCAGGAGAGAAGATCGTACACGGCCCTAGCCGTTTCCTCGGAAAGCTCCTTGGGGTGGTTGCACTGGGTGTTGATCCAGATGGGCACCTTGTGAAAGCCGGACAGGACCTTTTTCAGTCCGGGCGTGACCCGCTGGGGCAGGGCGATGGGCGTCCTGGTTCCAAAGCGGATCATCTGGATGTGCGGAATCTCCCTGATCTTGGTGATCAGGTATTCGATCTTGTCGTCCGACAGGATGAAGGGGTCGCCGCCGGTGATGAGCACGTCGCGGATTTCCTTGTGGTCCCTGATCCAGTCCAGGCCTTCCTCAAGGTCGAAGCGCAGTTCAAGCTCCCTGTTCACAACCACTTCCTTGCGGAAGCAGTGGCGGCAGTAGTTGGCGCAGATGTCGGTCACCGTGAAGGCGATGCGGTCATGGTACTGACGGGCTATGGAGTCCGGACGGATTTCTTCGGTGTCCCGGTTTTCCTTCCAGATCAGGTAGTTTTCTATTCCGTAGACGTTCTGGTTTTCCTTGAGCGAGGGGATGACCTGCATGCGGATGGGGCATTTGGGGTCGTCCTTGTCCATCAGGCCGGCCATGTGCGGGGTGGTTCCCCATTTGGTGTTCAGGGTCTGGATGGCTTCTTTTTCTTCCGGGGAGACGTTGACGTATTTTTCGAGTTTCTCCAGGCTGTCGACCTGGTTTTGCATTTGTTCTTGCCAAACTTCCATTTTGATTCTCCGAAAATAGACTATCTTGATAGCTAGAATTAGATGTTGGTAAATGTTCGGCAGTTATGCCTCAAAAGCGAAGCGGATACAAGGCTAAAATGCCGATCGGCACTTGGGAAACGGAGACGGAGACCTTGTGGCGATGTCCTTGCCTTATGGAAAACACGTTGCATTTTAGCCGCCTGCCCATATTTGACAGCGCCTAGTTCAGGCCTTAACTAGCTTTTGCGCAACAGAACCGTTTGTCGATTGGTTCTTAAAGATGCGCTGGAAGGTAACCAATGGATAATACAGATAAAATATATTTGAATGCAATCAAGGCCTGCAGGATGGGCAATTTCGGCAAGGCCACCGGACTTTTCCGGCTTGCCGTTCTTGAATCATATCATTTCAATTCCGAAACCCGCGATGCCGAGGTCATGAAGCATGTGGGCCGGATATTCGAGAGCCACGGCTATGGTCAGGCGGCCGAGGAAAGCTACCTCGTGGCCCTGGACGCCTTGGAACTGAGGGGCGACAGGAAAAGCCCACTGTATCTGTCCCTGAAAAGGAAGCTTAAGGCCCTTTTGGACTCTCAATTGGACAGGAGCCTGGAACGGCTGGGCATCGGCGTGGGCAGCCCCTGCGCTTCCGGGCCGCAACTGCTGGGCCGGGCCTCTTAGCGGACTTCCTAAAATGGCTTGTTTGCTCGGTTATTTGTAAGGGAAGTCCTGCTGTTTTAAGACCTTGACGCAGGCGTCCACCACCTTGGCGTCGTACCGCACGCCGCGGCCCTGTTTTATCTCTTCAAGGGCTTTTTTCAGCCCCAGACTGGGCCTGTAGGGCCGGTGGTTCGAGATGGCGTCCATGACATCGGCAACGGCGATTATCCGCGCTTCCAGGGTTATTTCATCTCCCTTGAGGCCGCTGGGATAGCCTGATCCGTCAAGTCTTTCGTGGTGCTGGAGCACGAATTCGCTGACCTTCCATATGGAGTCCAGGGGTTTCAGGATGTCGTGGCCCACCTCCGGGTGTTTCATGATGATGGAGAATTCCACGTCCGTCAGCTCGCCCGGTTTGTTCAGGAATTCAGCGGGCACGTATATTTTCCCGATATCGTGGATCAGGGCCGCGATCTTTAGTCCCTTGAGCCTCTTGTCTTCCATTTTCAGTTCCTGTCCGATAGCCAAGGACAGGTCGGCCACGCGTTTTTGGTGACCCGCCGTATAGGGGTCGCGAAATTCCACGATGCCCAAAAAGACCAGGATGACGCCTTCCAGGGTCTTGTTGTACTTGGCCAGGCTGTGCAGTTCCCGCTGGTCCTGGATCATCTTGTGGAAGTCGAATCCGGCCTCGATGGCGGTCTTGAGCGTTTCCGCCGGGCAGGGCTTGGTCAGGAAGCGGAACACCTGTCCCTGGTTCACGGCCTCAACCGCGTGGCTGAAGTCCGAATCGCCGGTGAGCAGGATGCGCACCGTGTCCGGATGGCTTTCAGAAATGTGGGAGAAAAGTTCTATTCCATTTATTCCGGGCATGTGCAGGTCTGAAACCACCACGGTAAAGTCCGGGTTCCCTTTTAGGATATCCAGGGCTTCCTGTCCGTTGCCTGCGGTTTCCACCTTCATGGAGCGCAGGTTTCTTTTTATCGCCGCCAGTATCTTCGGTTCGTCATCGACTATGAGGACTTTGTGTTCGGCCATGCCGGTTCCTTGCTGCGGTTGGGGATGTTCTCCATACGTTCTCCCTATCTTCGCATATTCGGGCCGGGGTGCGCAATGGCCCTGAAACCGTATCAATACATCATGCTGGGCAGAAAGAGGATTATCTCCGGGAAAAGGAAAAGCAGGGCGATTCCCGCGACGATGGCCAGCATGAAGGGCAGTATGCCCTTGAAGATGGCCTCCAGGGGTATTATCCGGCCGGCCGCGTCCCTTGCCACGCCGTAGACCACGTAGACGTTGATGCCCACGGGCGGCGTGATCACGCCCATCTCGGTTATCAAGACGATGATGATCCCGAACCAGATGGGGTCGTAGCCAAGGCCCATGACCAGGGGGAAGAAGACCGGAATGGTCAGCATGACCAGGGCCAGGGAATCCATGAAACAGCCGCTGATGAAATAGATGAAGACAACCAGCCCCATGATGGCGAAGGGCGGCAGGTCGAAGCCGCCGACCCAGGAGGCCAGGTTGAAGGGGATGCGCGTCACGGCCAGGAACTTGCCGAAGACCACGGCCCCGGCGATGAGGAACATGACCATGCAGGAGGTGCGCAGGGTCTCGTGCAGGGACTTGACCAGCGCCTTCCAGGTCAGCTGCCTTTTTATCAGGGCCAGGGTCAGCACGCCCAGCACGCCCACGGAGGCCGCTTCGGTGGGCGTGAAAAAGCCCTTGAACATGCCGCCGATGACCAGGATGAAGACCAGCAGGGTGTCGGACAGGCCGGTCAGGGACTTGAGCTTGGTCTTAAGCGACCTGCGTTCGCCCGGAGGCCCCTGTGTGGGGTCCAGGGCGCATTTTATCCAGATGCAGGAGATGAAGAGCAGGGTCAGCAGGATGGCCGGGAGTATTCCGGCCACGAACAGCGCGCCGATGGACTGCTCGGTGAGCACGCCGTAGACGATGAGCACCACGCTGGGCGGCATGATCATGCCCAGTCCACCGCCCGAGGCCACGGAACCGGCGGCCAGTTCGTCGGAATACTTGTAGCGCTTCATTTCGGGTATGGCCACGGTGGCCATTGTTGCGGCGGTTGCCGGGCTTGAGCCGCAGACCGCGCCGAAGGCCGTGCAGGCCGTGACAGTGGCCATGGCCAGTCCGCCCCGCACGTGTCCGAAAAAGTTGTAGGCCGTTTCGTAAAGCTTGCGGCTGATTCCGCAGTTGAAGGCTATCTGGCCCATGAGGATGAAGAGCGGGATGGTGCTCAGCCCGTAGGACGAGAAGGCGTCGTAGATGTTTCGGGACAAAAGGTTCAGCCCGCCCTTGAAGGAGGTCAGAAAGCTGAAGCCGATGAAGCCCACCAGGGCCATGACGTAGGCCACGGGCATGCGGGTCATGAACAGGACGAGCATCACCGCGATGCCCAGTATTCCGATGAAGGTCGGGGTCATTATTTCTCTGCCTTGTTGAAGAACGTGAGCACATCCTTGAGGATGAAAAGCGTGAATATGAAGAAACAGAACGAGAGGACGTAGATCACGTAGTATTCGGGCAGGGCCAGGTTCATGGACAGCTCGCCGGACTCCTTGATGGTTCCGGCGTAGAGGGCCATCCTCCAGGTCACCACCGAGAACAGGGCCAGGGACGCGATGTTGGTGGCCAGTTTGATGCGTCGCCTGATCCGCCTGGGAAAGAGCCTGATCAGGATCTCCACCCCGATGTGGCTGCGCTGGGCATGGGCGTAGGGCAGTGAAAAGGCCAGGGCCAGGGTGGCCAGGATGGTCACCAGCTCCTCGGACCCGAAGATGGGGCTGCCGTTCAGCCTGCCGATGATGTCCGCGCCGGTGAGCAGGGCCATGGCCATGAGGCAGGCCGCTCCGATGTTTTTGAGTATGTTCTGGCTCCGGTCCAGCAGGGCGAAGAATGAGTTCATGAGTGCGAAGTCTCCCGGGATTTGTCCGGCATTGCTTACCTTCAGGAAAGACACGGAGGCGGACATGCCGCCCGCCCCCGGTCGCTTGTGCTCTATTGCAGTTCGTTAAGGGTGGCGGTGGTGAAGTCCACGATCTCGCGACCCTTGAGGCCCTTGGCCTCGGCGTTGGTTACATATTCGTCGATGATGGGCGTGACCGCGGCCTTCCATCTGGCGGACTCGGTCTCGTCCAGGGTGATTATCTCGTTGCCCTGGGACAGGAAGAACTCGCGTCCGGCCAGGTCGCTCTCATCCCAGGCCTTGCCGTGCTTGTCGGCCCATTCCACGTTGATCTCGGTGATGGTCTGCTGGACATCGGCGGGCAGGGAGGCCCACTTGTCGGAGTTCATGACCACGAAGAAGGTGGTGGTGTAGGCGGCTGTAAAGGCTTCGGTGCAGTAGTCCACCACTTCGCCCATTTTCCAGCCCTTGTTGGTCTCCACGGGGTAGACTCCGCCGTCCACCACGCCCTTCTGGATGCTCTGGTAGGACTCGGGCATGGACATGGCAACGGGGGTTCCGCCCATGGCCTGGACCACCTTGGCGCTGTTGCCCGTGGCCCTGAGTTTGAGGCCCTTCATGTCTTCGAGCTTTCTCACGGGTTTTTTGCTGGTGTGCACCAGTCCCGGTCCGTGGGCGTGGAAGAACATGACCTGCGAGTCGTGAAATTCCTGGGGCTTGAACTTGTTGTAGACCGCGTTGGCGACCTTGGTGGCGGCCACGCCGCTGGTGTAGCCCAGTGGCAGGTCAACCGCGGCCATTGTGGGGAAGCGGCCTCTGGAGTAGGCCAGGCAGGAAAGGCCGATGTCCGAGATGCCTTCGACCACGCCGTCGTAGCACTGCGGGGCCTTGGTCAGGGTGCCGCCGGGGAAATAGTCTATGGTCACCGCGCCGTTGGTGCGTTTTTCCACTTCCTTGCACCAGGATTCGGCCAGCTGGGACTGGACGTGGGTGGGCGGGAAAAAGCAGCTGTAGGTCAGGTGCACGCTGTCCGCGGCAACGGCCGCCGACGGGGCGGACAGGCAGAAGCTCAGGCAGATGGTCAGGGCCAGGGCGGCCAGTACGGTCTTCTTCATGGGCTTGGTTCCTCCAAGATGCTGTTTGTTGCTAACCTTTTATTCTTTGACCGTTTTCGGTCTTGAATGACTTTTTGCCCCGCGCCAGGGCCAGGGTCAGGGCCGCGTCTCGGAAATCGGCCATGTCCAGGCGGTTGGTCTCCAGTATGGAGTGGATCAGGAAACCCTCGAACAGGGCGGTGTTCAGCGCCCCGATCTTTTCCAGGGGAAAGTCCGTGTCCACGTGCTTGCGCACCAGTTCGGCGAATGTCTTGTTGGAGAGCCGGTAAACGCTCTTGTTCAGCTTGTGGCGCAACTCCTCGTCGCGGGAGGCGTGGATGGTGAACTCGAGAAAGACCTTGCCCCAGCTCTTGTCGGCCATGATCCCCTCGAGGAAGTCGATGATGATGTTCATGACCTCTTCGAGATTCTCGGCCTTTTCTATGCGCCGCGCCCGCTCCTCGCGGTAGGAGCCGAGCTTTATCTCGATGAGTTCGAGGATGATCTCGTCCTTGCCTTCCCAGTGGCGGTAGAAACTGCCCTTGGCGTAGCCCGCGTTCTTGGTGATCTCGGCTATGGTCGTGGCGGCGAAACCCTTGCGCCCGAAAAGCTCGTTGGCCGAGGCCATAAGCTCTTCCTTGGTCTGCTGTGATTTTTCCTGCTGCCGCTTCATTTTGATTTTATTGTATCTATTTGCTGATAGCAACCCTCGGTCACTTTGTGACCGCCGGTCATTTTTCTGCGTAGCTATTATGAATTGTAGGGGGCTGTCAAGGGGGAGGGGAGATTGATTTTATATAATACCCTTTATTTTTTTCGTAACCCGTGATGGGCCGTCTAGGGAGTTTAAAAACAAGTTATGTATTGTATTTTGCAAGTTGTTATTGAATTAGCCTTTGTAATGTTAAATTGAAATGTGCGGTCAGTTTGAATCGAGATTAATAGCTGATAATAGACGCTCCAAAAGGTCCGAGATGGATGATTCTATAGTTGAGGACTTATTCAAAATAACATCAGCTGATCTTAGTTTTAGAGAGCTAATAACGAAATGATGATGATGAATTAGTTAAACCTGAACTTCAAGTAATTATGTTTGGGACAAAACAGAAGCATCAAGATTCATTGATTCTATATTGCTTGGTTTGCCTGTGCCAAGTATCTTTTTAGCTAAGACAAAGGATGAGAAGCTACTAAAGTTGACGGGTATCAACGACTTATGACGGTTATGTGAAGGGAAAAGATGGTAAGGTCTTCAAACTGTCACGTAGGGTAAAATTCATAAAAGATGGAAAAGGCATTTGCAGAGCTTGAAGGTGAAGAAAAAAGAAAGATAAAGATTCTACTATTCATGCAATTGTATTTATGCAAAGACATCCTGAAGAAGATGATACAAGTTTGTATCAAGTGTTTGAACGGCACGGAAGAGCATTATTTCCCGCAAGAGATTCGTAATTGGGTATCAAGGACCAATAAATAATTTGTTAATCGATCTCAATAATCATAAAAATTGGCGGTCGCTATATGGAAAAGAAGAGACAGATGAACGAATGCGAGATATGGAGTACTATTAAGATTTTTTGCGTTGTCTGATAGCTTTATATTTTCTAGTAAAAATCAGCCTGTTCGTATTTCACTAAAAAAATATTTGAATGAATTTATGGGGAAACACAATAATATCAATTTTATAGATGATTTTAGATTTAGATTTTTAAGAACTGCGAAAGATATATTTGGCAACAATGCTTTTTTTAATATATCTCAGACTGATGATACAAAACTTGTAAAAAAGTTTAATCCAACTCTGTTTGATCAGTATTGATTTCTATTGATCGCGCATTAAAGAGTAATGTAGAATTTGATGAATAAATTAGTTAAAAGAAGGTTAAGATGATGATCTATTTCAAGAAAGGCTCTCTAAAGAAACGATGAAAATTGCCTGTATCGTATAAATACAATGTTTGATGTTTTATTTGGGAATATCTAATTATGCATAAAGCAGCGTCTATCCTTAGTAATTGTAGTCGAAGTTAGATAATGTTTCAATTGCTTACAGGTTTGCGATGAAGCAAATCCGGCACCATACATAAATTATGCAGCAGAAACTGGAGCAATAGAAATTTGTTTAAATCAAAATTGCCGATAAGGTTGATGAAGGAAGCCATGAGCAAGTAAAAATTATAAAAAAGAAAATGACTTTCTTCCTGTAATCCCAAACTTGACGCTATTAAAAAAATCTGTGCGATCGCAACTGGGGATCAAAGTTTGACGAATTGGTATCTCTCGAGGATAAACCGCGACTCAAGGGTGCTCTTACGAATAGATCTCGTAACGAGTTTGCACATGGCGGAAATCCAGTTATAAAAATTATTGAAACTATTATGCGAAGAAGTAGTAGAGTGCTAGAAATATTAGATAAAGTTGTAAATATGGATTTTGAGCAAGAATAATTTTTGGGTTTGTAATTTCAGCCGTCCGCGTTTATGGACAAAAAAAGGCCGCAGCCTAGACTAACGGTCTTGATATTTCTGGTGGAGACGAAGAGATTTGAACTCTCGACCCCTGCCTTGCGAAGGCAGTGCTCTCCCAGCTGAGCTACGTCCCCGTGGTATGAAGAGCGGGTTTACCTGTTTTCGGCCCCGCCGACAACTAGAAATTCACCTTAAAGACCAACCATGTCAAGGACGGCGGCGGCCCTGGCCTCGTAGGTATGTTCCTCGGCAATGAGTTTTTGCCAGGCCGCGCAGAGGTCGCGCCTCAAGTCGCTGTTCTTTGCCATCCGCTGGAAGAGCAGGGGAATCTGCCCCGGCGTGTTGAAATGAATCTCCCGCGTCAGCTCCTTTGGAAAGAGGTCCAGCCCGGGCGTGGCGTCGGTCATGAGCAGCCCGCCCGCAGCCCAGACATCGAAATGCCTCTGGGTCAGTCCTTCCGGCAAAAGCATGCTGGTCATGTTCAGGCAGCAGGCCGCGTTCCTGTAAACATCGGGCAGGGCCGAGTAATAATCAACCGGCGGCCGCAGATCCGAACATTCCGGCAGCAGCGACTTCCAGTTCCCGTCGCCCATGACCGTGAGATTTTCCCCGGCCTCCCGCAGACAGACCGTTCTCCAGGCCCGGCCCGACTCCTCGGCGCAATACCCCGCGTCGCGCACCTGGTTTCCCGGCCAGAGGGTCTCGATGCCCAATTTGCGCAGCCACCACTTGAAGTCCGGGCGCTGTCCCGCGTCCAGCATCTCCAGGGCCTTTGTCCACGTTTCTTCCGGCAGATCGCAACCCGCGAAATAGGCGTCCTTTTTCGGGAATTCGGAGCGGCCCACGAAGACCAGCCTGTCGTCCAATCCCTTGGCCTCCGGCGCGTCCCCCTTGGCCTTGAACATATGCTGCCCGGCGGCCAGGGGCAGGTAATGCACCCGCTCCGCGCCTAGCCCGACAAGCATGGGAATGAAGGACCTGTCGGTCACGAAAATATCAAGTTTGGTCCAGTGGCGGGATTTGACGCCCGTGAGCAGATGAAAGGGATTGTCCACGCACCAGACCGCGACTTTTGTCCCGGCCTCCCTTAATAGAAAGGCTGTCTCGCCCGCCGGGTCCAGTCCCTTGAAGTTGACGCTGAAAAAAAGCTCGGGCCGTCCATTGGCCAGAATCGCCTTGGGGTCCGTGCCGGGGTCAGCGCCGGGGTCCGCGACTTCCGCTTCCAGTCCCTTGGAGGCGAAGGCCTGGGCAAGTTCCTTCATCAACAGGTCGGATTCCGAGCCGGGCAGCAGGACCTTTCGTTCCTCGGGCATCTGGGCCGTGGACTGTTTCGGCTGGACATCACCGCCCAGGGCCAGATCGCACTTGGCCTTGAGCGGACCCCAGAAGGAGGGAAAAAGCTTCAGGTTCGGCCTGTAAAGCACCACCGTGGCCGACTGGATGATGACCGGCGAGAGGTCCGAGGGCTTGGCGCGGGACAGGTTTTCCGGCACGGAATTCTTCCAGCCGTTTCGCTGCTGGCTCTCGAAATCCGGGCATTCGATGTAAAAGGCGTTGGGCCTTTCAGCCGTGTAGCCGGGGAACAATTCCGGAATCCTGCACGGTTCCGGGCCGAGTCCCAGAAATAGGTACTGCCTGCCGTTGCCCAGGACCTCGAACTGGTCGCGGTCACCGGCCAGGGTCATGCTTCTGCCCAACTCGTCCTTGATCTGCATTCTTTCCGGTCTGTTCATTCGGCTTGGCAACTCGTCTGGTTTCGGCTATTTCCTGCATCGGAGCATAGCCATGAAAAAGTATCAGGACCATTATTTCAAACAGGCCAAAAGGGATAATTACCCTGCCCGTTCCGTATACAAGCTTCAGGAGATAGACAAGCGTTTTAAGATTTTCAGGCCCGGACAAAAAGTGCTTGACCTGGGAGCCGCTCCCGGTTCCTGGACTCTTTTCGCGGCCAAGAAAATCGGCGACAAGGGCCGGGTGCTGGGCGTGGATATCCAGGACACCGAGACCGCATTTCCCGCCAACGTTGTTTTTCTGGTCCAGGACGTGTTCTCGGACGCTCCGGAACTCATGGAGGCCATGCAGCCCCTTGAGCCTTTCGATCTGGTCATAAGCGACATGGCGCCCAAGACCACGGGAGTCAAGTTCGCGGATCAGGCCAATTCCCTTGAGCTTTGCGAGCGGGCCAGGGACGTGGCTTTTGAGCGGCTGGCCAAGGGCGGCCACTTCGTGGCCAAGATTTTCGAGGGGCCGGACGTCAAGGGATACACCGACGGACTCAGGCCCCGTTTCGGCAAGGTAAAGACGTTCAAGCCCAAAAGCTCGCGGGCCGAGAGCAAGGAAACGTTCATCGTCGGGCTTGGCTTTAAGGGCGTTGACGGTTAGTATTTCGAATCCTGAAAAGGACAATCCAGACATCAAAAGGGAGGCTTTATGGCCGGACACAGTAAATGGGCCAATATCCAACACAGAAAAGGACGCCAGGACGCCAAGAAGGCGAAATTCTTCACCAAGGCGGCCAAAGATATAATCATCGCGGCCAAGGCCGGCGGCGGCGACCCCGAATCGAACGCGTCCCTGCGCCTGGCCATCGCCAAGGCCAAGGCCGTGAACCTGCCCAACGACAAGATCGACACGGCCATCAAGAAAGGCACGGGCGAGCTTGACGGCGGCGATATCAACGAAGTCATCTACGAGGGCTACGGTCCCGGAGGCGTGGCCCTGCTCATCGACGCGGCCACGGACAACAAGAACCGCACAGTGGCCGAGGTCCGGCACATTTTGTCCAAGCAGGGCGGAAGCATGGGCGAGGCCGGTTGCGTGGCCTGGATGTTCGACAAGAAGGGCGTGCTCAGTTTCGACAAGGAAAACCACAACGAGGACGACTTGCTGGAGATCGGCCTGGAAGCCGGAGTTGAGGACGTTCTGGACGAGGGCGACACCCTTGAGGTCCAAGCCGCGCCCGAGGATTTCACCGAGGTCCAGAAGGCCTATGACGACGCCGGGGCAAAGTACACCGACGCAGAAGTGACCATGGTGCCCCAGAATCTCGTTGAGGTCGACGCGGATACGGCCAGGAAGATCATAGCGCTCATCGACACGCTGGAAGACAACGACGACGTTCAGAAGGTGCACGTCAACGCCGACTTCCCGGACGAGGTTCTGGAGGAGTTGGGCTAGGCATGCCCCCGGTTCCGCCTGAACCGGAGGGACTGACGGTCCTGGGACTTGATCCCGGATCAAGGGTCACGGGCTACGGCATTGTCCGCGAGATATCGGGCCAGGCCAGCCTCGTGGCCGCGGGAATCATCCGCACGCCCACGGGCAGGAGCATGGGCGAGCGCCTTGGCGTGATCTACGGCAAACTGGCCGCGCTCATCGAGGAACACAAGCCCGTTGAGGCGGCCATTGAAAATGTTTTCGTGTCCAAGAACCCGGCTTCGGCCCTCAAGCTGGGCCAGGCCAGGGGCGCGGCCATGGCCGCCTGCGCAATGGCCGGGCTGAGCATCGGCGAATACGAACCGACCAGGGTCAAGAAGAGTCTGGTGGGCGCGGGCCGCGCTCCCAAGGATCAGGTGGCCTTCATGGTCGGGCGCATTCTGGGCGTAAGGAATCCCGATTGGGCCGAGGACGCCAGCGACGCCCTGGCCGTGGCTGTCTGCCACCTCAATGAACGGCGTTTCAGAAAAATGGCGGGGCTGTGATGATCGGCTATCTGCAAGGAACATTGCTTGAACTGACCGACGAAGCCTGCGTGCTGCTCACCGAGGGCGGCGTGGGCTACGAAGTCTCCCTGCCCACTTCCGTCCTGGCCGGGCTGCCGGGCAAGGGCCAACGGGCCGAACTCTACATCCACACGGCGGTGAGCGAAAAGGCCATCGCCCTGTACGGTTTTTCATCCTTTGACGAACTCGGCGTGTTCAGGACGCTCATTTCCATCGACAAGCTCGGACCCAAAAAGGCCATGGCCATACTTTCCCGTTTCGACCCGGAACAGCTTCGGGAGATCGCCTTTCGCGAGGACGGGGCGGCCCTGGCCACCGTGCCGGGCATCGGCCCCAAGTCCGCGCGCCAGATACTCTGGCAGCTCAAGGAAAAGGTCGAGGGCCTCAAGGGCAGAAAGGCCGCTGTCCGGGTCAACGGGCCGCAGGGAGAATTTCTGGACGCCCTTGCCGGTCTGGTCAACCTGGGTTACTCCGAGGACGAGGCCCGGCCCATGCTCAAGGATATTTTTGACGCCGAGGAAGATATGGACGCGGCCGGGGCCATCAGACTGGTACTCAAGAAGATTGCGGCGGCGCGGTTATGAGCAAGGAATTCTGCGACGAGAACGTCAGGCCGAGAAGCCTTGCCGAGTTCATCGGCCAGGACGAGCTGCGCTCCAACCTGGACGTGTTCATCAAGGCCGCCCAGGAGCGGGGCAGGGCGCTGGACCATTCCCTGTTCTACGGCAATCCCGGCTTGGGCAAGACCACCCTGGCCCGGATCATGGCCTCGGAGCTGGGCGTGAACCTCGTGACCACTTCCGGCCCGGTGATGGAGAGAAGCGGCGACCTGGCGGCCATCCTGACCAACCTGAACCGCCACGACATCCTGTTCATCGACGAGATACACCGCATGCCCGCAGGCGTGGAGGAAGTCCTTTATCCGGCCATGGAGGACTACAAGATCGACCTGATCATCGGCCAGGGACCGGGCGCGAGGACCGTGCGCCTCGACCTGGAGCCCTTCACCCTGACCGGGGCCACCACGCGCATCGGCCTTTTGACCTCGCCCCTTCGCGACCGCTTCGGCTGCATCTTTCGCATGGATTTCTATTCGCCCGAGGAGCTTTCGCGCATCGTGCTGCGCGCCGCCGGGATACTGGGCATCGACATCACCGAGGACGGGGCATTGGTCATCGGCGAACGTTCCAGGGGCACGCCGCGCATAGCCAACAGGCTGCTCAGGCGAATCCGGGACTACGCCGTGGTCCAGGGATCGGGCCGGGTGGACCGGGAGCTGGCCGAGTCGGCCCTGGGCAGGCTGGACGTGGACACCCTCGGCCTGGACCAGATGGACCGCAAGATTCTTTCCCTGCTCATCCACAATTTCGAGGGCGGCCCCGTGGGCGTCAAGACCCTGGCCGTGGCCTGCTCCGAAGAAGTGCGGACCATCGAGGAAATTTACGAGCCTTATCTCATCCAGTGCGGATTTTTGAAACGCACGGCGCGGGGCAGGGTGGCCACGCCCAAGGCCTATCTGCACATGAAGCAGGAGAAGCTGCTGGGCGGATTATTGTAGCGTATTGCCCACGGCAGGCCTCACCAACAGGATTTCGGAGGAGTAATGGATTTCATCACAGGAAGCGGTTTGAGCGCTTTGGCCGCGAGAACGGCCATTCTTGTTTTTGCGGCCTGGATTTCATTTCTCATCACCCGCAGGGTGCTGCTGGCGGCGGTGAACAAGTTCGCGGCCAAGACCAAGAGCCGTTTCGACGACATCCTGGTGGAGAACAAGGTTTTCAGCCAGGCGGCCTGGCTGGTGCCTGTGGTGGTGGTCTATTACGGAATCGATTTCTTCCCGCAGGCCGCGGAGTACGAGGCCGCAGTGCGCAAGGTGCTGTACGCCTTCGTGGTCCTGAACGTCATGCTCATCGCCAGCAAGCTCATGAACGCGGGGCTGGAGGTCTACCAGGGCTACGAGGTCTCCAAGCGCAGGCCCATCAAGGGTTATGTCCAGCTGGTCAAGATTTTCGTTTATCTCATCGGCTGCATCTTCATCATCTCCATCCTCATCGACAAATCGCCCTGGGGGCTGCTCAGCGGCATCGGCGCGCTCACAGCGGTGCTCATGCTGGTCTTCAAGGACACCATCCTTTCCTTTGTGGCCTCCATCCAGATAGCGGGCAACGACCTGCTCAGAAAGGGGGACTGGATAGAAATGCCCGCCTTCGGCGCGGACGGCGACGTGGTGGACGTGGCCCTGAACACGGTCAAGGTCCAGAATTTCGACAAGACCATCGTGGCCATCCCGACCTTCAAGTTTTTGGACAACTCCTTCAGGAACTGGCGCGGCATGTCGGACGCGGGCGGCAGGCGCATCAAGCGCTCGGTGCTCATCGACCAGTCCAGCATCAGGTTCGCGGACGCGGCGCTTCTGGAAAAGGCCGGGAAAATGCGGCTGTTGAAGGACTACGTGCTGGGCAAGGAAGAGGAGATCAAGGCGGCAAACGCCGAGGTCGGGGCCGATCCCGAGCTTCGGGCGGACGGCAGGAGGCAAACCAACATCGGGCTGCTTCGGGCCTACGTGATCAATTACCTCAAGAACCATCCCAAGATCAGGCAGGATTTGACGCTCATCGTGCGCCAGCTCGCGCCCTCGGCCAGCAGCGGCCTGCCCCTGGAAATTTACTGCTTCACCAACGACACTGCCTGGGCCAACTACGAGGGAATCCAGGCGGACATCTTCGACCATGTCCTGTCCGTCATCCCGGAATTCGGCCTCCGCGCCTACCAGCGCAACGCCCTTGTCGACTCCCGCGACGGGGGATAGAGAAACACATTTTATAATATGCCGTAAACCAAGGGCTGGAGCGAAAGTTCCAGCCTTTTCTTATGATTGGGTGTTGGCAAAGTATAAGTGAGAGGGTATAGGCAACGTAAACAACTTAAGGAAAGCTATGAAGATACCGCAATATCACGAAATGTTTATCCCCACGATTATGGTTATTGATGAATTGGGTGGGTCTGGGACCATACAAGAAATTGCCGAGGGAGTAATTCAGTTTCTTGACCTTCCAGAGGAAGTTGTTTCCCACTCTCACAACCCTGAAAAGTCCAGTCGGACCGAGGTGGAATATCGCCTTGCATGGGCTAGAACTTATCTTAAGAAAGTTGGCCTGATTGATAACTCTGAGCGCGGCGTATGGTCTTTTACTGATAAATTTCAGAGGGGTATGGAGATAGACCCTGAAGAAATTGTCCAGACGGTTCGGGGGCTGAGCAAGAATTCCAAGAAGAAAGTCATTGACGATACTCCGGAGGCAATTCCTGAGGGCGGTGATTGGCGAGAGACCATGCATCAGACGATTCTTTCTCTAGACCCAGGTGCTTTTGAGCGATTGACAAAGCGACTTTTGCGAGAAATTGGCTTTGTCCAAGTCGAAGTAACAGGAAAGTCAGGTGACGGCGGCATAGACGGAAAAGGCATAGTGAAGATTCAGGACGTTCTCAGCTACCATGTCGTTTTTCAGTGCAAGCGCTACAAGGGAACCGTAGGACCAGGAGCAATCCGAGATTTTCGAGGCGCAATGGTAGGACGAGCAGACAAAGGGCTGTTTATCACCACCGGGACATTCACACGCGAAGCCGCCAAGGAAGCGACAAGGGATGGAGCATCTCCGATTGATTTGATCGACGGTGACGACCTTATAGAAATGCTAAAGAAACTTCGACTTGGAGTTAAAGTTCGCATGGTTGAGGAAGTTGAAGTCGATAGCCAGTGGTTTGAGAAAGTTTAGTCAAGAAAAATGACCGATAGGTGTTAGATGGATTTTAATCATGCAGAGCTAAAGCCAGATTTTGAGTGGCACCTTAACACGATTCAAGACAAGGACAAAGAGTACGAAGGATGCCCAATAAGTGTTGAAGACGTGCTTTGCGCTCATTATCACATTGTGGACCACTTTTATCATTCTACCGAATCTGAAAAGAAGGTAGGAGGAATAGGCCCCAAAGATATTAATATGCTTTGTTCGGCTGTCGCTCGTCAATGTTGGGAAAATGACCCGATTGAATCGTGTGCCTCTCTTTTATACGGTTTGATTCAAAATCATCCTTTTCATGATTGCAATAAGAGGACTGCAATATTAACAGCCTTTTATTCATTGCGTTTATTAAACAGGATACCTGACGTAGCGCATGCTTCCTTCGAGAAACTTACTGTAAACATCGCCAGAAAAAAACTTATAAACTACAAGCAGTATTCGAAAATATTAAAAAAAGAAAACGGAGAAGTACTTGTGATTGATTCTTTTTTGAAGGCTAAAACTAGGGCTATTGAGTATGACAAGCCGATGGTCACATACAATAAGCTCAACTCTATACTCAATAAGAACGGAAGCAGTCTAAAAAATCCTTCAAAGGGCTACATCGACGTTGTAAGGACGGAACCCGTAAAAAAATATGGATTTATTCCGTCAAGCAAGAAAAAAGAAGTTCGTTTAGGGAGAATAATTTTTAGAGGTTGGTCAAGAGATGTTGAGCCTGCTGGGCTTGATAGAGTTCGCAAAATGACTGGCCTAACGTTAGAGCAAGGAGTTGATTCGAAAATATTTTTTAGAGGTGCTGAGTCCTTGCCAAGTTTGATTGAAGAATACAGTGAAATGTTGAGGCGTCTTGCAGACAAATAGGTATGCCGAAGCAAACCGAACCCCCTCTTACTTTAAATTTTAGCTGCAATTTCCCCTCCAAAATTCTACTTCACTCCCCTACCAACTCCCCTAACAGCGTCCACAGTATCTGGTTGGCCTTTGCCAAGTCGTCTGTTCGGGCCAGCATTTGTTTGCGGCTCTGGATGAATTCGCCGTCAACCAGTTCATCTGCGCAATTGTCAATCAGCCGGTTCATGCTTTCCCCTGTGGTTTCCAGATGGAATTGCAATCCTACGGCGCGTTCGCCCCAGGCAAAGGCCTGATTTGCGCAGGCCTCGCTTTCAGCCGCGCGCACCGCGTCCGGCGGGATGGAGAACATGTCCCCGTGCCAATGGAAGGCGGTGAATGTCCGGGGCAGGGCGGAAAACGGCAAGGGCGCGTCCGGCAGGATTGAAACCGGAAACCAGCCGATTTCCTTTTGTTCGTTGCGAGTGACCTTTCCGCCAAGGGCATCGGCCATGAGTTGCGCCCCTAGGCAAATGCCCAGAACCGGTTTTCCCGACCTGACAGCCTCAGCAATGAATTGCTTTTCAGCCTTGAGCCAGGGATGCTTTTCATACTCGTAAATATTCATGGGGCCGCCCATGACCACCAGCATGTCCAGATCGTCGAGGCCGGGCAGGGGCTGATTTTCGTAAAGCAGGGTCGCGGCAGTCTCGTGTCCCTTTTCCCTTGCCCAGTCCTTGATTGCGGCCATGTCCTCGAAGGCCACGTGCTGCAAGGCGTGGATTCGCATCAGATATTGCCTCCGGTCTTTCCCCCGCTTCTTCCCCCGGCCTTGGCGACCCGTTCGAGGTATTCCTCGCGGCAGGAGTTTTCGGTTTCCAGCAGGGTCTTGAAGGACTCGTTGAAGTCAATTTTCGAGGTGGTGAACAGGCCGTGGCCGTAGACGATTGCCTTGCCCGCCTCGCGGATGGCCGGGGGCAGTGTATGGCAGAGTCCGTGCGGCCCGGTCCCGACCTCGCCCGGCACGATGGGCGTTCCCCGCACCATGCGTTTCTCCCTGCATTTGATATGGCATTGCCCCATGAGCGGGCAGTCCTTTTTGTCGCAGTCCATTGACATAATCACCGCGAATTTCGGGTGGCCGTGCAGGATGGTTTTGCTGTCCGTTGTCCGGTAGATTTCGGAATGGGCCGTAAGTTCGCTGGACGCGGTCAGCCCGGCGCAGGTGGAGCCGTCAAGCGGGCAGGGGTCCATGCAGCCCTCAAGCTCGTCCAGGGAGCTGCCGGTCTGGCTGATGTGCACCACGTCGCCCAGGCGATATGAAATGTTGCCGAAATATGAATCCACAAGGCCGTATTCCACGGTGGCGCGTCCCGCCTCGGCCATTGCCCCGGCAACTGATTCCTCGTCCTCAAACGGCCCGCGCATGAAATTCGGCAGTGCTGTTTCCGGCGAGGGCAGGAATTTCATGGCCCGGTCGAACGCGGCCTGCCGCTCCGGGTCATGGTCGCCGGACTTGAGCCTGGTGAGGTGGTCCGAGAAAAAGAGCACGAAACAGGCGAAGCAGATGGAGCTGAAGGTGACGAATGCCTGCTCCGGGCTGATCTGGCCGAAGGCGACAATGCCCTTGCCGGGGATTATCAGCCCCTTGCGCGACTTGAGCGCTTGGCAGATGTTTTCGACAGTCAGCTCATGGGCCACGGGCAGGTCGTGCAGGAAGGTGCGGGTCTCGCAGTCCAGGGGCGTGATGGAGCCGTTGCCGCGTCGGGCCAGATAGTCGATGACCGTCCTGTAAGGCTCTGCGGGTCGCGCAAAGAGCAGGGAGCCGATGTTCAGGTTTTGGAAGACCCGGTTGAAAATCTCGATGCGCGGGTCGTCCCTGTTCCAGACCGCCTCGGCCTCCAGACCGCCCACAAGGGGCGCTCCGGGTTCGGCCAGCCTCGCGGCGACTAGCTTGTCAGCGTATTTCGCTATCAGCCGTTCCATTCCAATCCCAATCTTTCGGCGGTTTCACTGGTAGGCATGCCGTTTTGGTCCAGCCCCCTGATCTTGTAATAGGAAGCTCTGGCGGCCAGGAATTTGTCGCGGTCCAGGGGCGGCACTTCGAAGCCCTCGCCGCTGCTGCCCGGCTCGGTGAAGAAACGCTGGGGCAGGTCGTCGTCCTTGGCCGTGAACCCGTTTTCCGCGTTCATGATCCGCTCGTGGTAGTAGATGCGTTCCCCGATCTCGGAAAGCTCCTGGGCCGAACTGGGCAGGCCCGTGACCGCGGTATAGGCCTTGGCGTACTCCTCCAGGCCAGCGGCCAGGAAGATGAACTTGCAGGCGATAAGTGAATCCACCGCCGCGTTCTGGTCTTCGGCGATCTTGATGGCGCGCGGCTTGGCGCTGAAACTGAAACGGTCCGTTGCCACGGGTTTCCTGAGAATCTCATGGCTCACGGGGTAGGCCCTGAGATGACAGCCGCCGCGCGTGCTCAGGGCGTAGCCAAGGGCCATGCCGCAGGCCCCGCGCGGGTCGTAGGCCGCCAGTTCCAGCCCCTTGGCGCTCATGGAAAGTTCCGGCCGCCCCTTTGAGCGGGCATAGCGAAGAGACCCCTGCGCCAGTTCCGGCTCCCGGCCCATCCCGATGTTTTCAAGGGTGGCGAGCAGCTCGCGGGGCTTGAAATCGCGCCCCCTGATTTCCCGCATGCAGGCCAGGGTCGAGGCCGCGCTGATGGTGTCCATGCCCAGCTGGTTGCATAGTTTGTTGGCCCGGACCACGAGGCTCAGGTCCGTATTGCCCACAAGGGCGGTGAAGTGGGACATGGTTTCGAATTCCGGCATGGCCGTGCCGTTTGAAATTTTCTTGCACTGGATGTGGCAGCCCTTGCACCCGTAGTTGTCCGGCGAATATTTTTCCTTGTAGGCGTGGGCGTTCAGGCTAAGGGCGTCCTTGAACCGGGTGCGGCTGAAATTGTCCGTGGGCATCATGCGCCGCGTGTCCATGAGGTCGTAGAGCGATCCGGTGCCGAAACAGGCGAAACCCTGCTGGCCCATGAGTATCGGGCTGGCGTGGGTCAACCGCATGATGTCCTCACGGGCGGCCTTGAGCATCTCGCGGTCATGGACCGGAGTCTTGTCCAGGCCCATGATCGTCAGGTATTTTAGATTTTTGGCTGCGAAACAGAGGCCCAGGCCGGAACGTCCGGCCGCGTGGTGCCGGTCCACAGACAAACAGGAGAAGAGCACCCCGTTTTCAGCCGCCGGTCCGATGGCGACCGTCGAGCCTTTGCCTGTGAGCAGGTCGAATGCATGGGTCGTGGTTTTGCCCCAAAGTCTAGTGGCGTCGGTTATCGAGATCTTGCCGCCGGTAATTTCTATTCCGCAGGGTTTGTCGGATTTGCCCGTGATGATCAGTCCGTCCAGGCCGGCGCGCTTGATCTCGGTCCCCAGCCTTCCGCCCACGGAAGAATCGGCCACGGTTCCGGTCAGGGGTGAACGGGACATGATGGTCGAACGGCCCGAGGTGGGCGCGGTGGTGGCGGTGAGGGGGCCGGTGAGGATGATGAGCGGCATGTCCGGGTGGTCCCAGTCCAGGGTGCAGAAAGGCCTGAGATAATGCCCGGCCAGCCCTTTGCCGCCGATGAATTTCAGGTATATGTCAGGGTCCGGATTCTCCAGCCGGTGTTTGCCCGTGGTCAGGTCGATGTGCAGAATTCTTCCGGTCCAGCCCTTCATGTACGTTTCTGTTTCCATGTTCGGCCTGAAATATCAAGCGCTTTAATGGCTATTGACCTTGGGCGGCAATCGGTTATTCTCGCAATCCAGCAGGAGGATCAAATGGCTTCGGGCAAAGACAAGATAGATGTTTCCAGGCGCAGATTTCTGACGGGCGCGTTCGGCCGCTACAAGGACGGCGGCAAGGCTCCGGTTTCCAGCACTTCCGAGTCCCTGCCGGTCTTGCAGGAAGCGGAACAGGCCTTTGAGGCCGAGAAGTATGATGAAGCCGAGAAATCCTACAAGGCTTTTTTGAAGGACGAGCCATCCAACATGCAGGCCCGCCAACGGCTGGGGCTTTGCCTCTACCACCAGGACAGATTCGTCCAGGCCAAGATCGAGTTTGAGCGGGTGCTAAAGCACAAGTTGGGGGACAACGAGGCCCTCCTCTACCTGGGCTTGACCCTGGCCAAATCCGGCAAGCTGGACAAGGCCGTGGTCCACTGGAAAAAGCATTTCGATCCGGAAAGGATTCCGGTCCAGCGCGAGTTGAACATTCAGACCGCGCTTCTGGAAGGGGAAGCTCCACCAAGCGCCGAGGAAGTCGTGGAGGGCGTGGAAAAGGCCATTGCCCAGGACAAGGCCATGAAGACCAAGGTTAAGGCCAAGGCCTAGGAACCGTTACCGCCCTTTTTGTCGTTCATTTCCCGGGCCAGGGTTCCCATCTTGGCCCGGATATAGTTGGCGGCCATGTCCCCAAGCTCGTCCTGCCCGCTCTGGGAGGAGGCGTATTCCTTCAAATCCCTGTCGATCTGTTTTTCCATTCTCTCGGATTCCAGGAACATGATGTAGGCCAGGACAATGGCCGCTTCGTTCTCGTCCCCCGGCTCGCAGATCAGCTCGATCTGGTTCATTGGCACGGTTTCCAGGAGCCTGTCCACGAACATGTCTATCCATTTTTTGTACAGGTCGGGAAGCAGGCAGGGCACCATATCGGCCAATCCCTGGGCGGTTTTTTCGTCCGGAGCGGTCATGGTCACGGCGAAGAAGTCCTCCAGGGCCTCGCGCCTCTTTTCCTCATTCTGATCCAGCCGTTTGAGTATGGCCTTGGCAATATGCTTGCGTATCTTGTTTTCGGGCATTTTTCTGGTCCTTGGGGTGATTTGTCCCTTGCGGGCCGGGGCAGGTTAGCGCAACGGGCCTTGAGGGGCAAGGGCGGCAAGGGACAGGGCCGGGCATCTCCCCCAGTTTTGGCGTTCACGACATTTGACCGTACCGGGTTTTTTGAATAAATCCAGAACTCCTTCGCCTCGCATCCTTGCGGGCGCCAACCTGAATCGTTCAGCCCGGAGTTCTGCCAGCGGTTATGGAAAATTTGTCCAATTTCCTTCCCCTGTTCAAGGTCGTGTTGGCCTTTGTCTGCATGCTGGCCGGAATCAGGTTCCGCATCGGTCTGGGCACGTCCATACTGGCCGGAGCAGTGGCCCTTGGCGCGCTCTTCGGCATGTCGCCGGTGAGCTGGCTGGAAACCGCCGGGCTGGCCCTGGTCCAGGACAAGACCATTTATCTTTCGCTCATTGTCGGGTTGATACTGGTTCTGAGCGACCTGATGGACAAGACAGGGCAGACGGTGCGGCTCATGGATTCCCTGAGCGGCTATCTGCGCAGTCGTCGGCTCAGGCTCGTTTTTTTTCCCGCATTGATCGGACTTTTGCCCATGCCCGGGGGAGCGGTCTTTTCGGCTCCCATGGTCAAGAGCGCGGCCAAGGGGCTGTCCATCAGCCCGGAGCGCAAGGTCTTGCTCAACTACTGGTTCAGGCATGTCTGGGAAATGGCCTGGCCCCTTTATCCTGGGACCATCCTCACGGCCTCCCTGGCAAACGTGCCCATAGGCAAGGTCATTTTGTACATGTGGCCCGGCGTGGCCCTGAATTTTTTGCTGGGCTGGTTCTTCATGCTTCGCCCGGGCGTCCTGCCCCTTGAAGGGGATGGTGATCAGGAACCGGAACCTGAACGGGACATGGGCAAGGTCCTGCGCCAGGGGCTGCCCTACATCATCGCCATCGGCGGAGCCGTGGGCCTGGAGGGGCTGATAGCCGGGCTGGGCCTGGATTTTCCTTTTGAGCTTGGCGTTTGCGCCGCCCTGGCCCTGGCCGTGATCTGCGCGGCCGTGCAGGGCGGGGGCTGGAAATTCGTGGCCAGCGCGTTGACCAAGAAGGGCCTCTACAAGATGCTCTACGTGGTGGTGGCCATATTCGTGTTCAAGGACGTGTTGCAGGTCTCGGGGGTGGTGGAATCCCTGGCCGGAGCAGCCGGAGAGGGAGTGGCCCTGTTCGCGGCCGCCGTGTTCCTGCCCTTTCTGGTGGGCATGGTTTCAGGCATCAGCGTGGCCTTTGTGGGCGCGGCCTTTCCGTTGCTCATCGGCCTGCTGGCCAAGCTCGGACTGGGCGATCATCTCATGGCCTACATCGCCCTGGGCATTTTCTCCGGTTTCGTGGGAGTCATGGCCTCGCCCATACATATCTGTTTCATCCTCACCTGCCAGTATTTCAAGGCTGAGCTGTCCAAGGTCTGGAAACGGCTGGCCCTTCCCTGCGCCCTTTTGCTGGGCTGCGGAGCGCTTTATTTCTGGTTTTTGTTGTAGAAAAAGCCCGTCCTTCCTCATCTCCCGTTTAACTTGGTCTAATTCTTGAATAATTCCAAGACATGGGAGAACATTTTAACTATCTGATTGAAATGTAAGCATTTTTTACCCGTCAAAAATATAACAACCCGGCAGAAAGCCCGAAAACAAAGGCCGTTGCGGGAAGACAGGGATAAAGATGCGGGAGGAAAGATGAGACATTTTTTGTTGATCACCGCCATACTGGCTATTTTTCTTTTGCAGGCCTGCTCCAGCGGCATTACCAGCTACCCGTCCGCGGACAGGGGCCTGACCAGCAAGGGGGCCACCGGTCCCGTCGCTTTTTCACCCAAGACCAAGCCCTATACCGTTCTGGGGCGCACCTACTACCCCATGCAAACCGCGCGCGGGTATGACGAGGTTGGGACCGCCTCCTGGTACGGCAAGGATTTTCACGGCAAGAAGACCGCAGCAGGCAACATCTACGACATGTACAGCCTTTCCGCCGCGCACAAGACCCTGCCCCTTGGCACCTGGGTTCGCGTGACCAACCTGTCAAACGGCAGGGGCGTGGACTTGGTGATTGATGACCGTGGCCCGTTCGTGGGCGACAGGATAATCGACCTGTCCTATGCCGCAGCCCAACAGCTTGGTTCGGCGCGTGCCGGATTGGCCAAGGTCAGGGTCACTGCCCTGGCCGACAATCCCCTGATCAACGTGGCTTCGGCCCCGGCCAGGACAAAGGCTCCGGCCCCCAAGGTGGTCAAGGTCAGGACACCGGCCCCCGTGCGGGCCGTCGCAAATGCGCCGGTCAAGCAGGTTGTGGCCCAGGCTCCCAAGTATTACATACAGGTGGGCACCTTTGCCCAGGCCCAGAACGCCCAGAGCGTGGTTTCCCACCTGGTGCGTTCAGGCTACGGCGGTTCGCGGGTGACCACCATGGATACCGGCGGCAGGTCTCTCTACTGCGTCCAGGCGGGAGCCTTCTACAGGTTCGATCAGGCCGAAAAGGCCCTGATGAAGCTCAAGAGGCAGTTTCCCTCAAGCTTTCTTGCCCGCGTGTGATCTGACTCATCGGCCTCTTGCGAGAGCGGCCCAGACGAAAAAAGCAAACGCCGCTTTCCGGAAACGGGAAGCGGCGTTTTATTTTTTCAGATAAGGTTGTGTCGGCTCAGTCTATCTCTTTTAGGACCAGGATGGCCTGGGGGTATTCCATCCCGGCTGATTCCCTGATGTCCTGCAGTCCCTTTTCCTTTTCATCAAGGTAGAAGAAGTAGATGATCCCGCGTTCGAACAGGGCCTGGGCCTTTTGTCCTTCGCCTTGCAGGGCCTGGGTCAAGTCCTGCAGGGCTGCGGCGTAGTCGCCGAGATGGACGTGGGCCACGCCCCTGAGCAGGCTGTTTTCCGGGCCGCTGCCCGTGGCCAGTTCAAGGGCCTTGTTGAAGGCGGCCTCGGATTTGCGCAGGTTCTGTATGCAGTCGTAGGCCTGTCCCCTGAGCACGAAAGTTCCGGCCCAGTCCGGCCTTGTCTCCATGAGGGCGGTGGAATTGTTGTACATGCCCTGGCAGGTGCCGCGGTCCACGGCGCCGAAGTAGATGTCCGAGTCCGTGGCGTTCTGGATCAGAAAGGTGGAGATGTATTCCTTGTTCAGTTCCAGGGGCTCGATTGCGCCCGGCCTGCCCACCGAACAGGCGCAAAGCAGGCTGAAGGCCGCAAGGGCGACGGCCGTGAAAAGGTATCTGCCGTTCGTTTTGTTCATTTTATTATATCTCTGTGTTCAGTGTCGGATCGAGTCCTATTCGGGTGAGCTGTGACCTTCCGACGAACCTTGATTTTCTGAACCGGGGGAATCGCCGGGGTTGGTGGGGGCCTCCTCCGATCCGCTGCCCACGCCTGTGCAGCGTGCCGCGGCGTTGCGCCCTGGATTGTGGGAGTAGCCGCCGAACACGGGCCGTAATTGCGGTGGAGTGTTGGCCTTGCGGTTGAATCCCGTGCCGCTGAACTGGCCGCGCTGTTCCGGCGTGAGGGTTCCCGGATCGCCGCCGCCTCCGTCAGCGCCCACGCCAAGGGATTGTCCCCTCTGAATCTCGCTGACCTTGCCCAGAAAGTCGGTGAAGCTCATGGGCGTGTAGGCGCTGCCCTGGAAATGGGCGATGAGTTCTTCCGAAATCTGGAATCCGGCCAGGGAGTTGAGCAGGCTGCGGGGAATGGGCTGGGCCTGTTGCAACAGGCCGAAAAGTTGGGCCATGAGGCTGTTGTATCTGGCCTGGTCGGCCGGAGTCATGCTCACGCCGCCTTCGGTGCCCCTGATGCCGATGGTGCCGAGAGGGGTTTCGACTTTGTACTTGTCCGGGTTCTGCTTGACGATCTCGCCGGACAGGAAACGCAAAACTCCCGCCGTGGGCTTGACCAGGAAGGAGGCCTTGGATTCGTCGTTCTCGTCATAGACCACTTCCGAAAGCTCCACGCGGCTGTTTTCGGCCAGGGTCAACACCGTGCCGTCGAGGAACATGGCCTGGATGAAGCTGTCCTTGTTGGTGACCAGGGCTTCGTTTTGAAACAGTTCGTCCTTTTCCTCAAGGATGCGCACGGCGGTTGAAGAGATGGCCAGGGCTTCGCCCTTGATGTCCTGGACGTAGCCGATGGGCTTGGGGTCGTTTTGGGCATTGGCTGCGGAACAGGCCAGGAGCAGAACCAGAAGCGATATAAAAATTGAGAGTTTGTTTTTCATTGCTGAATGCTTTCCTCGTGTTGTCTGTTGCCGTCTCTTATGTATGAAAATGGCTTGCGAGGCAAGGCCGCAGTCAAGGTGGAGTGTTTTACGGGGACTGGGGAGGCATGAAAAACCATAAGTTCGTTGATAAAAAAAATCCCCGATGCTAATTTGAAAGAGGTGGGGACTGTTGCCGACTGTTTTCGGTCACTCCGGTCGGACACTGGTGCAATGCAAACGAGACAAATTGAAATGAAAAATGAAACCCCGGACTATTCCTCCCTGCGCGTGCTGGTCATCGACGACGAGATGATGCTGCGCCGGACAGTGAGCGATTTTCTGGAAGACATCGATTTCGAGGCGATAACAGCGGAAAACGGCAGGGAGGGCCTTGAAGTGTTCGAGGCCGAGGAGCCGGATGCCGTCCTCGTGGACCTGATGATGCCCGAAGTGGACGGCTACGAGGTATTGGCCAGAGTCAGGGAGTTGTCGCCCGAAACGCCGGTCATAGTCGTGTCCGGGGCCGGACTCGTCGAGGACGCGGTCAAGGCCTTGCGCCTTGGGGCCTGGGATTTCGTGACCAAGCCCATCAAGGACATGGCCGTGCTGGAGCACGCCTTGAAGAAAAGCCTGGAGCGGGCGCGGCTCATCGAGGAGAACAGGCTTTACCGCGAGCATCTGGAGGATGAGGTCGGCAAGAGAACATCGGAGTTGAAGCAGGAGATCATAGAACGCAAAAAGGCTCAGGAGGAGCTTGGAAGGCTCAATGAGGAACTGGAAGAGCGGGTGGCCCTCAGGACCGGGGAGTTGAGGACGGCGAATCAGTCCCTTTCCGCCTCTCTGGAAGACTTGAAAAGCGCGCAGAATCAACTTGTCCAGGCCGAGAAGATGGCTTCCCTTGGCGGACTGGTGGCCGGAGTGGCCCACGAGATCAACACGCCCATCGGCATAGCCGTGACAGCCGTTTCCTTTCTCGACGAAAAGACCCGCAACCTGGAACGGGACCATGTGTCGGGGCAGATGACCAAATCGGGCTTCGAGGGCTATCTGAATTTGGCCGGGGAATCCATATCCTCGATCCTTCTGAACCTGAACAGGGCTGCGGAACTGATCCAGAGTTTCAAACAGGTGGCCGTGGACCAGACCACGGGCGAGAAGCGCGACTTCAATCTGAGCGCCTACATCGGGGAAGTGCTCATAAGCCTCAAGCCGAAGTACAAGCGGACAGGGCATCAGGTGGAGGTTCGTTGCCCGGAGGACCTGGTGATTCGTTCCAGCCCCGGAGCGTTCATGCAGATCATCACCAATCTGGTGGAAAATTCCCTTTTGCACGGCTTCGAAGGGATTGAGAAAGGCCTGATCAGCATCAATATCGAAAAGGCCGACCAAAGGCTGGTCTTTGAATACGCGGACAACGGAAACGGAATGGACGAGGAGCGGCGCAGCAAGGTCTTTGAACCGTTTTTCACTTCCAGGCGCGGCCGGGGCGGGACCGGGCTTGGGATGCACATCGTCTACAATCTGGTGGCCCAGACCCTGGGCGGGGACATCCGCTGCGAGAGCTCTCCGGGGCAGGGAGTCAAGTTCATCATTACGATGCCGGTCCAGGAGGGCTGACCATGTCCCAAGACAGCAAAAAATCGTCGAGTCCCGGCGGGGATGAACTGCTTTTCGCCTCCGAGTTGCAGGAGGAGCTGAAGCCCAAGGTTTGTCGGGGGACCTGGAAGCTGCTCGTGGTGGATGACGAGGCCGAGGTGCACAATGTGACCAGAATGGTCCTCGGCGATCTGGTCTTTGAGAACCGGTCCCTGGAATTTTTGAACGCCTATTCCGGAGAGGAAGCCAGGGAGTTGCTCAAGGCCCATGACGATATCGCGGTGATCTTGCTGGACGTGGTCATGGAAACCAATCAGGCCGGATTGGGGCTGGTGCGCTACATACGAGGGGAATTGGGAAACGGCCTGATCCGCATCATCCTGCGCACCGGACAGCCGGGACAGGCTCCGGAACGCGATGTAATAACCGATTACGACATCAACGACTACAAGCACAAGACCGAACTGACCAGCCAGAAGCTGATGACCACGGTGATCAGCGCCATCCGCTCCTACCGCGATTTGAGGATCATTGATAGGAGCCGCGAGGGGTTGCGGCAGATTGTCGAGTCCTCGGTGGGGCTCTTCAAGCTGCAATCGATCAAGGGGTTCACCGAGGGGGTTTTGACCCAGCTGACATCCCTGCTGGGGTTGGACGAAAGTGCTGTTTTTCTCCAGGGCTCCGGTTTTCTGGCCATCCGGGAGCAGGAGGATTTTCATATCGTGGCGGCCACCGGAACATACGACAAATGCCAGGGCAAGAACATGGACTGCGACGGCGAAATGGGCCTTGAGGAACAGACCGCCATCAGGAAGGCCCTTGAGCGGCAGGAGAGCGTGCTCCTGGACGGAGCCTATGTCGGGTATTTCAAGACGAGCAACGGATCGGAAAACGTCCTTTACCTGAAGGGCTGCAACAGCAACCTCTCGGACCTGGACAAGGACATGATCCGAATATTTTCCACAAACGTGGGCATTGCCTTGGACAACATTTTCTTGGCCCAGGAGATTGCCGACACCCAGCGCGAGGTGGTTTTCACCCTGGGCGAGGTCGTGGAGAACCGTTCCAAGGAGACCGCGAACCATGTCCGGCGCGTGGCCGAGTATTCGTACCTCATGGCCCTGAAGGCGGGCATGGGACATGAAGAGGCGGACTGCTTGCGCCTGGCCTCCCCCTTGCACGATGTGGGAAAGATAGGCATTCCGGACGCCATTTTGCTCAAGCCGGGCCGGGTGACGCCTGATGAGTTCGAGATCATAAAGACCCATACCAACATCGGCTACGACATACTGAAAGGCTCCGGGCGCAAGATTCTCAAGGCCGCGGCCACCGTGGCCCTGCAACACCACGAAAGATGGGACGGCAACGGCTATCCCACGGGGCTCCAGGGCGAGGATATCCACATCTATGGACGGATCACCTGCCTCATGGACGTGTTCGACGCCCTGAGCTGCAAGCGGGTCTACAAGGATGCCTGGGTCATGGGCCGCGTCCTGGATTATCTCAGGGATGAAAAGGGCGGCCATTTCGATCCGCAACTGGTGGATTTGTTTTTGGCGAACATGGACGAATTCCTTGCCATAAAGGAAAGATATTCCGATGAATAACAAAGTGCTCAGCGGGGGGTAGCATGTCCGAAAGCCGCAACGCAGGGCCGCATGAAGAAAAATACATGTTTGCGGGTGAGTCCGCTGAAACTGTTGCTTCGGCAGGCCTTGAACCCTGGAAGCTTTTGATCGTGGACGACGAGGAGGAGGTCCACAAGGTCACTAGGATGGTTCTGGGCGATTTCACCTTCGCCGGAAGGGGATTGGAGTTCATCAGCGCCTATTCCGGCTCCCAGACCAAGGAAGTCCTGCGCCAAAGGCCCGGAGTGGCAGTGGTTCTCCTGGACGTGGTCATGGAGGACAACCGGTCCGGTCTGGAGGTGGCCAGATTCATCAGGGAGGACTTGATGGACTGCCATATGCGCATCATCCTGCGCACCGGACAGCCGGGACAGGCCCCGGAGCAGAAGGTCATAACCGATTACGACATCAACGATTACAAGCAGAAGGCCGAGCTTACCGCCCAGAAGCTGTTCACCTCAATCACCACGGCCATCCGATCCTACCGCGACCTGAAGATCATAGAGGAAAACCGGGCCAGCCTGGACAGGCTGGCGGTGTCGGTGATGCACCAGATTCGCAACCGGACCATATCCATCGGCGGTTTCGCCGGGCTGCTGCTGAAAAAGGCCGACCTGGACGAGGCCTCGCGGACCAGGCTGGACGCCATAATGGGCGAGTCCTTCAAGCTGGAGGGCATTGTCAGCTCTGTTTCCGACTACACCAACGTGAGTGTGTCCGGCCTTGAGCATATATCCTTGCCGGTTGTCGTCTCGGGAGCGGTCGATGAAGTCCTCGGAAAGGCGAAGGAGACGGGAAAAGGCGTCACCCTCTCATATGAGCCGGAGGAGTTGGAGCTGGCCCTGGACCCTGCTTTGTTCAGCCGTGCGTTGCGCGAGATATTCATGAACGCCGTGGAGTTCGGCGGGGCACAGGTCAATGTGGAGGTGAAGGTGGAGACCTCAAGGGGTTGGACCCTGATAACCATTTCAGATGACGGTCCGGGCATAGCGGATGAAGATCTGCCCTTTGTCTTTGATCCCTTTTTCACCAACAAGCCCGACGGGGTGGGCATGGGGCTTTGCATCGCCAAGAAGGCGGTCCTGGCCCATCACGGCGAACTGTTTCTGGACAGCGCCAAGGGCAGGGGAACGACCATTTCCATTCGCATTCCCCTGCCTCCTGATCAGGGGTCTGCATCCGAATAAATTTCCAGTGCTTCAACCGTGTTTCTTATTTTCAATTTAACTTTTTCAAAGGCCTGGACCACTAATGGGTCGAACTGGCTGCCGGAGCAGCGCGTTATTTCCTCGGCCGCCTGCTCAAAGGGCAGGGCGTGGCGGTAGGGCCTGTTGTGCAGGATGGCCGAAAGGCAGTCGGCCACGGTGATGATCCTGGCCTCGATGGGGATTTCATTGCCGCGCAATTCGTCGGGATAGCCCTTGCCGTCAAAGCGTTCGTGGTGGTGAAGTATCATCTCCACCACTCCCGCCTCTTCCAGGGCCTTGACCGGCCTGACGATTTCAGCCTCAATCCTGGGATGTTTCCGTATCATGCGCCAGTCCGCGTCGGTCAGGGGGTCGACCTTGCGCAGTATCGCGTCCGGCACGCCGATTTTGCCTATGTCGTGCAGGTGTCCGGCGATGTGAATCACCTCGGCCCTGGATTCTGAAAAGCCCATTGCCAGGGCCAGGTCTTGCGATATCCTGGCAACCTCTTCCGAATGGCACCAGGTGTAGGGGTCCTTGGCGTCGATGGCGTTGCCCAGGGACTCGGCGAACTGGTGCAGCAGCAGCGGGACCTGGTTGCCCTGCTGCGCGACATCGCCGTCCATGCGCAGGGTCTCGTAAATGTTTCGTGCCAGCAATCAATTACCTCCTGCTGGTGAAAGCAACTTGCGGGAGCCGTTTCTAGGCGGCCTTGGAAGTTGTCTTGTCCAAGAGGGTTTCCAGGTTTCGCCTGACTTTTTTCAAGGGCAGGCTTTCCGGGGGCATGTGCGTTTCCGCCTCGTGCAGGGCCAGCTTGAAGCAGACCTCGGCCTGCCCGGTTTTGCCCATGATCTGGTAAACTAGGCCCATGTTGTTCTTGATTATGACGTGCTGTATGTGCCGCTCGGTCTTCTCGGCTATGTCCAGGGCCTGATTGAGCTTGAACAGGGCGTCCTCGTATCTGCCCTGGTTGCAGGCTTCCATTCCTTCGCGGTTCAGCATTTCGAGTGTTTGCAATGCGCTCATGCGTTTCTCCTTTTCTTGGGTGGGTTTCAATCCTTATAGTGAGATTGAAATTCATTATCAAGATAAAAATACAAGGAAGGTCTTTTTTTCGACACCGTGCTTATTTTTCCAGGGGCAGCCCCTCTTTTGTCCACTGGCGGATGCCGTCCTTCATGTGCAGGACGCTCTTGAATTCCTGTTTCATCATGATCTCAAGGGCGATGCCGCTTCGCCTGCCGGTTCGGCAGTAGAGGAGATAGGTCTTTTCCTTGTCCATGTTGTACATCAGCCGGTCGAAGTTTTGCAGGTTCATGTCGATGTTCACGGCCCGCGGCAGATGACCCGCCGCGAATTCGTTTGGCGTGCGCACGTCAAGGATGAGGATTTCGTTGTCGGCGGATATGCGTTCAAGGGCCTGGGCAGTGCTTATTTCCGAATAGCCGGCGGGCATGGATGAGGAACCGCAGGCCGCAAGGAACATGACCAGCGCGAGGATGACGGGTGCAAGTATGACGGACACGAGAATGGCGGGTGATTTTTTGTTCATATCAAAGAATAGTGCATGTGAGGCAATACGTCGAGGGGCTACACCAAAAGCAAAAGGGTCCCGGCTGTTGCCGGAACCCTTTACTCTCGATGGTGCCGAAGAGAAGACTCGAACTTCCACGGGATTGCTCCCACTAGACCCTGAACCTAGCGTGTCTACCAATTCCACCACTTCGGCTTGAGGAAGAAGGGATATATCTCCATTCAAATCACTTGGCAAGCATTTTTTTGCTGCCGTCCCTACCTTTTGTCCCTGGGCAGGAAGGGGCGTTGCGGGTGGCCCGTGTATATCTGGCGCGGCCTGCTTATTCTCAGGTCGGGATTGAGATGATCCTCGTACCAGTGGGCGATCCAGCCGGGCATGCGTCCGATGGCGAACATGACCGGGAACATGTCCACCGGGATGTTCAGGGCACGCAATATTATGCCCGAGTAAAAGTCCACGTTGGGATACAACTCGCGGTCGATGAAGTATTCGTCCTCAAGGGCGATGTCGGCCATGTCCATGGCGATGTCCAGGAGCTCGTCCTTGTGTCCGGTGGTGGCCAGCAGGTTGTGGGCCGCGTTTTTGAGGATGATGGCCCGGGGGTCGAAGCTCTTGTATATCCTGTGGCCGAAGCCCATGAGTTTGAACTGTCTGTTCTTCACCTTCTCCAGGTATTCCTGGATGGAGTATTCCCCTTCCTTGATGCCTTGCAGCATCTCGATGACCCCGGCGTTGGCCCCGCCGTGCAGCTTGCCCCAAAGGGCGCAGATGCCAGCCGATACCGAGGCGAAAAGGTTGGCCTGTGTCGAACCGACCATGCGCACGGTGGAGCAGGAGCAGTTCTGTTCGTGGTCCGCGTGCAGGGTGAAGAACAGCTCAAGGGCCTTTACCGCTTCCGGGCTGGGCTCGTGAATCTTGTTGGGAATGGAGAACATCATGTGCAGAAAGTTGTTGCAGTAGCTGAGGTTTGGGTCCGGGTACATGAAGGGTTGCCCGATGGATTTGCGGTAACTCCAGGCGGCGATGGTCCGAACCTTGCTGATGATCTTGGCCGTGGCCCTGATGAAGCTGCCTCTGCTGTCCAGATCGAGAAGGTCGGGATGGTAGCAGCCCAGGGAGTTGATCACCGCCGAAAGTATGGCCATTGGGTGTCCTTCGGTGGGAAAACCCTCGAAATGGTGCCTGACGCCCTCATGCAGAAGCTCCTGGTCCGTTAGCAGGTCCCGGAACCTGTATAATTGCTCCTGGGTCGGCAGTTCGCCGAAAATAAGCAGCCAAGCCGTTTCGACAAAGGTGCATTCCCGCGCCAAATCCTCGATGGCGTAGCCGCGATAGCGCAAAATGCCCTGTTCGCCGTTCACAAAGGTTATGGAACTCCGGCAGGAACCGGTGTTGGCAAAGCCGGGATCATAGGTGATCAGCCCGGTCTCCTTGCGCAGCATGGTAACGTCCACGCCAAGTTCGTCTTCGGTGCCCCGGATGACCGGCAGTTCAATGGTCATGCCGTCATAGCTTAAGGTCGCTTTCTTGTTTGTCTCGCTCATATTTGTTTCCTTAAATTCGGCTAGCGCCGTCTTCGGCAGGCGTGGTCTGTGAGCAGGCAAAAGACGCATGCCTGTATGAAGGTTGTGACCCTAATGTAAAATCAAGCCGGTGTCCATCTTAAAAACATCTGCTTGTTTTTACAATTTTGTAACACTGCTATTGAGTGATCACTTTTTGTAGATCAATGCCGTATTTTCGCATGCGGTTCATCACCGTTCCCCTGCTCACGCCCAGAATGCGTGCCGCCTGGGATTTGTTGCCGCCGGCCCGGCGCAACGCATCCACCAATTCCTTTCGGTGGTCGCCGCAGACTTCCAGGGGCCTGTTGTCCGGACGGGCTGCACTGGGCCTCTCGCCAAGCGCCGGAGGAAGGTGGCGCGATTCGATGGTGGGGCCTTCGCAGATCACGGAGGCATATTCGATGGCGCTTTTAAGCTCGCGCACGTTGCCGGGCCAGGAATGGCCCATGAGCGTTTCCAGGGCGTCCGGCGACAGGCCGGCTATGCGGCTGCGGCCCGGTACGCCGAGTTTGCGCATGAAGTGCTCGGCCAGAAGCGGTATGTCCTCGCGCCGCTGGCGCAGTGCCGGCAGGTGGATGGGGATGACGTTGATGCGGTAGAAAAAGTCTTCGCGGAACATTTTTTTCTCGACCAGTTCCAATAAGTCCTGGTTTGTGGCCGTGATGAGCCTGGCCTTGAGCCGCAAAGGCTTGCTGTCTCCTACGCGCTCGAATGTTCTGGTTTCAAGAACGCGCAGAAGCTTGACCTGCATGGACAGGGGTACGTCCCCGATCTCGTCCAGAAAGACGTCTCCGTCCGCAGCTTCCTCAAAGCGCCCTGTGCGGTGGCGGTAGGCACCCGTGAAGGCGCCCTTGACGTGGCCGAACATCTCGCTGGCCAGAAGGGACTCGTTTAGGGCCGCGCAGTTGACCTGGACGAAAGGGGCGTCCCTGCGCAGGCCGAGATTGTGGATGGCCGCCGCCGCCAGTTCCTTGCCCGTGCCGGACTCGCCGTGGATGATCACGGGGGCGTCGCTCTGTGCGGCCCGTTCCAGCATGGCGTATACCCCGCGCATGGCCGGTGATGTTCCGATCATGCCCATGAAGCCGGTATCCGTATCGAGCAGCCGCGACAGTTCCTGGATTTTGCGGTCCCGCCGGTCCAACTCGCTGATGTCGGTCAGGGTCTCCACCGCTCCGAGAACCTTGCCGTTTCCGTCTTCCAGCAAAGAGGCGTTCTTGACGACGTGAATGTATTCGCCGTCCTTGCGCCTGATCTGGCAGCTTTTGAGGGTTTCCTTCTTGGTGTTGAACAGGCGGCACCAGAGCTTCCTGCCCTCTGCCCGCGATCTTTCGCAGACATCGCAGTCCAGAATGGAGCAGGGGCGTTCCATGATCTCCTCCCTGGAATATCCGGTCATGCGCAACAGGGCCTCGTTGACCATCATGATGCTTCCATCCGGTCTGGTCAGAAATAGCCCGTCCTGCATGGTGTTCAGTATTTCCTTGAGATAGAGGTTTATTTGCTGTTCGGTCATGTAGTCACCTGTTCAATTTTTAAGCAGTCGTATAACCATATGTGTAATAGTTGGAGGCTATTTTGGCAAGCATTGTTGTCGGCAAAGACCTGACGGGCCGAAGTCCGTCAGGTTTGTAAAAAAAATAGCGAAACATATAGAACACGCGGCATGTTTTCTGCTAAACTGCTACCAAACCAGAACCGGAACTCAGTGTGGTTAATTTGAAAAACAAGAAAACGACGATTACCAGGCGTGGATTCCTGAAGGCCCTGGGCGCAGGCGGAGCGGGAATGCTTTTGCCTGGAGCCGCCATTGCGGCCCAGAGCGATGGCCTGGAATTGGCTACGCTGCTGGACATTTCCCAGTGCATCGGCTGCGGGGCCTGCGTGGACGCCTGCAGGGAAACAAACGGCTACAAGTACCCCGAACCGGAGAAGCCCTTTCCAAAGATGTATCCGTCCAGGGTCAAGGCTGCGGACTGGTCGGACAAACGCGAGGTGGACGACAGGCTGACCCCTTACAATTGGCTTTACATTCAGACCTCGGAAGTGGAGTACAAGGGCGAGGTCCACGAGCTGAACATCCCGCGCCGCTGCCTGCACTGCCAGAATCCGCCCTGCGCCAATCTCTGCCCCTGGGGTGCTGCGGCGAGGCGTTCGGACGGGGTGGTGCGCATCAACGACAAAATCTGCCTTGGCGGTTCCAAGTGCAAGAGCGTCTGCCCCTGGAACATCCCCGAGCGCCAGACCGGGGTGGGCCTGTATCTGGATATTCTGCCCAGCTTGGCCGGAAACGGGGTCATGTACAAGTGCGACCGCTGCTATCAGCGGTTGGACAAGGCCGAGGTCCCGGCCTGCATCGAGGCCTGCCCGCAGCAGTTGCAGCAGATCGGGCCGCGCGACGAGATGGTGACCAAGGCCCATGCCCTGGCAAAGGAAATGGACGGCTTCATCTACGGCGAAACGGAAAATGGCGGCACCAACACCATATATGTGTCTCCGGTGCCTTTCGAACTCCTGAATCAGGCCGTTGAAAAGGGACCGGGAAAGCCGCACCTGAACAAGGTCGGGGACATGATGGCCGACGAGGAGAACCTGGCCGTGGCCACGCTTATCGCCCCCTTTGCCGGGCTTGCCGCCGGGCTGCTTACCGTGGGGTCCAAGCTCATGTCCAAAGACCGGGAGGGCGACGATGAAAGCTGATCCCGGATTTCGCGTCCATTCCTTTTTCTACAAGCTGCTGGTTGGTTTTCTGGCCCTGACCGGACTGGCTCAGATGCCCATCTTCAAGCGTTATTATATTTCCGACGTCCCCGGCCTGGGCTGGCTGGCTGATTACTACCTTACGCACAAGCTGCATTATGCCCTGGCCGCCGGGCTGCTTTTTCTCATGGCCTTCATGACGGCCCGCTGGTTTCGGCAGTGGGCAGGAAGTTTCAGGCTCAGCGTTTCTGGTCTTGTGCGCTTGTGCATATTGGCCGGGGTGGTGATTACCGGCGCCTTGCGCATGTACAAGAACCAGCCGGGAGTTTCCTACAGCCCGGAGGCGACGATGATAATAGATTGGACCCATCTTGGGCTGGTCATTCTTCTGGGGCTGGCCGCCCTTGTTTTCATGTTTTTCGGGAGGAAGTCATACGCAGTTGCGGTAGGCAATGAACAAGGCCCCGCGAGCACACGTAAAAAGGGGGAGGTATGAAACGACATTTGTCAATAGCCGTAGGCATGGCGCTTGTTTTGGGGTTGTTTTTGGCCCAGGCGGTCATTGCCGGTGCGGTCACGGAAGCGCCCGGTCGGGCAATGGCCAGGCAGGCCATAATGGTTGAGCCCACGCCCATCACGGCCGACCATTCAAAGTTCAAGGAGTTGCAGTTCGATCCGGAGGAGCAAAAGGGTTTCTCAGGGCCGGAAGTGACCAAGACCTGTCTGGGCTGCCATAATCTGGCCTCCCTGCAGTTCCACAAGACCATCCACTGGACCTGGAAAGACCCCCTGTCCGATCCCGAGCGCAAGATCGGCAAGGGAGCGCTTACGGTCAACAACTTCTGCGTGGCCCTGCCTTCCAACGAGGCCCGGTGTACTTCCTGTCACGCCGGATTCGGCTGGAAGGGCAAGGATTTTGATTTTAACGACCCCGAAAAGATCGACTGTCTGGTCTGTCACGAAAAGACCGGCTCCTACAAAAAGTTCCCGGCAGGAGCGGGCTTTCCGGCTCCCTATGTCGAGGACCCCGACAATCCCGGCAAGCAGAAGGGCGTTCCCTTCGGCGGTCAGACTTTCCTTGCGCCGGACTGGGCCAAGGTGGCGCAGAGCATCGGCCGTCCGGACAGGCATAATTGCGGAACCTGCCACTTCTACGGCGGTGGCGGCGACGCGGTAAAGCATGGCGATCTCGATTCCTCCATGTCCAATCCCAACAAGATGCTGGACGTGCATATGGGCGACAAGGAATCCGGCGGCCAGGACTTCACCTGCACCCGCTGTCATACGACCAAGGCCCATGACGTTGCGGGGCGCATCTATTCCAACCCGGCCATGATGGACAGGAAAAGTCTCGTGGAGCACGACCTGCAGCCCAAGATCATGTGCGAGTCCTGCCATACGGCCACTCCGCACAAGGCCGGTTCCAAGCCCAACGACCACACGGACAAGGTGGCCTGCCAGAGTTGCCATATTCCGGAATTCGCCAGGGTCCATCCCACCAAGATGAACTGGGACTGGTCAACGGCCGGGAAGAAGAATGCCGAGGGCAAGCCCTTTGCCAAGAAGGGCGAGCTGGGCAAGCCCGTGTACGATACCAAAAAGGGTGATTTCATCTGGAAAAAGAATGTCGTGCCGGAGTACTACTGGTTCAACGGCGCAATGACCGTGACCACGGCCGAGGACAAGGTCGATCCCACGGCCGAAGTCAGGCTGCAATGGCCCATAGGGGACATGAAGGACCCCAATTCCAGGATCATGCCCTTCAAGGTTCATCGCGGCAAGACGCCCTACGACACGGTGAACATGACCATGGCCATCCCTCATCTTTTCCCCAAGGGCAAGGATGACAAGACAGCCTACTGGAAGTTCTATGACTGGAAGAAGGCCCTGGATGCGGGCATGGAATACGTCGGACTGCCCCATTCCGGACAGTACGAATTCGCGGAAACCGCCTATGCCTATCCCACCACGCATATGGTCGCGCCCAAGGAGAACTCCCTGAATTGCGAGGCCTGCCACAACAAGCAAGGGCGTCTGGCCAATCTGGCCGGATTCTACATGCCCGGCAGGGACAGCGTGAACGTGGTGGACTACCTGGGCTGGGCCGGAGTGGTTATCGCCCTGTTGGCCGTCGCCATTCACGGCATCGTGCGAATGATCTCCATATCCAGGAGGGAAGGATAAGCCATGACGCAACTCAACATGAAGAAAATATACCTTTATTCCAAGTTCGAAAGGTTCTGGCACTGGATTCAGGCCATCCTGATCAGCATGCTGTTGATCACCGGCTTCGAGATTCACGGGGCCTACGAGCTTTTCGGCTTCTCAAGGGCCGAGGAACTGCACAGCCTGTTCGGCATCAGCTGGGTCATTCTGTACATCTTCATCGTCTTCTGGCTTCTGACCACGGGACAATGGAAGCAGTACATACCCACCACCAAGCGGCTGTTCAACGTGGTCCGCTACTATGCCTACGGCATCTTCCACGGCGAACCGCATCCGGTGCAGAAGAAGCCCGAGGCCAAGCACAACCCCCTGCAGAGGCTGACCTATCTGGGGCTGGCTTCGCTGCTCATCCCCATCATGCTCTGCACCGGGCTGCTCTATTACTACTATAACGACTGGCAGGCCTGGGGCCTGGGCTTCCTGGGCCTGGGAACCGTGGCCACATTGCACGTCATCTGCGCCTTCATGATCCTCATTTTCTACATCGTGCACGTCTACATGACCACCACCGGCCATTCCCTGACCGCCCACGTGGCAGCCATGTTCACCGGCTGGGAGGAAGTCATGGACGAGGACGCGGTGGAGGACTGGGAACGCGCGGAAAAAAGAGACGGCGTCAGCTCCTCCTGAGGAAGGGGGATTGTTACACTCTTGGGGGAGCCATGCGGCTCCCCCTCTTTTTTGCCGGTCAGAGGCAAGCGGTTTGCCTGGCCCGGTTGAAAGGTCTGGAGGTTTGGATTATTCAAGTTCCGGAAGGTGTGATGTTTGCCGGAACAGGCGCGGATGGCGCCCGGTCATGAAATCAATATAAGCCTCAGGGGTTCCAATGGTCGGCACTGAACAGGAAACGTTTTGGCAGGGCGATTTCGGGGATGAATACATCGAGCGCAACCGGTATCAGGCCGAGCAGCTGCTGGTGTCCAACACCGCCCTGTTTTCCAGGATTCTTTCCCGCGCCGGAAAGGTGAAAAGCGTCATCGAGTTCGGAGCCAACGTGGGCCAGAATATCATGGCCCTTTCCAGGCTCATTCCGGACGGGGATTTCGAGGCCGTGGAGATCAACGCCAAGGCCGCCTCGCTTTTCGAGAGAAACGCGCCCGGGGCCACCCTGCACCGCAGTTCCATTCTCGATTTCAGCACGGACAGGACCTTCGACATGGTGCTGATCAAGGGCGTGCTCATTCACCAGAAACCGGAACGGCTGCCGGACATATACGCGCTTATGCACAAGTGCAGCGCAAGATACGTGGCCGTTGTGGAATACTACAATCCGACGCCCGTGGAAGTGGACTACCGGGGGCACTCGGAAAGGCTCTACAAGCGCGACTTCGCCGGGGAGATGCTGGACATGTTTCCGGACCTGAGCCTTGCCGACTACGGCTTCGCCTACCATCGCGACAACAATTTCCCCATCGGGGACATGACCTGGTTCCTGCTGGAAAAGAGCTAGGGAAAGGGAATTGAATCCATCGAATATGAAAAGGCCGGGGATTTTCCCCGGCCTTTTCTCTTTTCGCTAGTTTTTGAACTGTCCGTCTTCGTAGATGACCAGCTCTGAGCCGTCCTTGAGTTTGGCCGTGACGGTCTTGGGTTCGGTGTTCACCAAATCCCAGTGCAGGGCCGAGTCGTTGAAGCCCAGCTCATCCTTGAGGTTCTGGTCCAGTTTAGACTGGTCCCCGGCGAATGTGTCGGAGTAGGACGCGCCGACCGCCACGTGGCAGTTGCCGTGGTCCCCGCCGAAGTTCTCGTCGAACAGGGTGTTGGCCATGAAGGTGCTGATCTTGGAAAAGCGCTTGTCGGTCAGGGAGAACTCTCCGAGCCTGGACGCGCCGTCGTCCATGGCCAGCTGTTTGCGCACGAAGTTCGCGCCTTCCTCGGCATTGGACTTGACAACCCGGCCGTTTTCGAATTCCAGGCGCACGCCCTTGACGTAGTTGCCGGAGCGGTAGGAGGGCTGGTCCGCGTAGTAGACGCCCTTGGTGCCGCGCCAGTCCGGGGAAAGGAATATTTCGAAGCTGGGTATGTTGTGGCCGGAAACGCCCAGCCATCTGCGCTGCTCGCCGGGAGTCACGGTCAGGTCCGTGTTCTCCGTCTGGACGCGCAAAGTGTCCACATCCAGGGAATTGAGCCAGGCCTTGACGCTCTCGGCCTCGTTGAAGACCTCGTTCCATTTGGCCGCCGGGTCGTCCTGGTCCAGGTAGCAGGCCATTTTGATCTGCCGGGCGTATTCGTCCATGGACAGGTTGGCCGATTTGGCCAGGGCTTCCGTGGGATAGGCGCAAAGGGTCCAGCCGAAGTCGCCGGTCTGTTCGCGTTTTTCAAGGATGTCGCGCAGGAATTTCTTGGCCACCGCCGTGGTGCCGATTTTTTTCGGGTCCACCGAGGCCAGGTGCGTAAGCGATGCCGGGGCGATGAGGGAGATCAGGCCGTTGAGGTTCGAGTAGAGGATGTCCTCGCCCGGCGAGACGAATTTCAACTGCTCGTCGTCCCCCAGGGTGAAGAAGTCCTTTTCCATGCCCGGCGTCAGGTTGGGGCGGGGAATGGGATTCAGTCCCTTTTCCAGGAGCATGGCGAAGATGATTCCGGCCAGGGGCTGGGCGTGCAGATCGTAGCGGATGAGCACCGCGTCCCCTTTGGAAAAAGGGTTGGTCCGAGCCGTGCCGAGGCCCCACCAGAGGGCTTGGGCGTATTTGTTCAGTTCGTCGCGTGTAAACATGTGCTTTGTCCTGTCCGGTTGAGCGTTGATGTTCAAATGTTACTTAAGAAGTGGCGCGGATTCAGTCAATACGGACAGGAATGGTTTTATTATCAGCCCGCTATGTTTTTTCGCGAAGATTGTTGGCGGTTTTTGGCCATGTTTCTTGACAGGGGCGGTTCGGAGATATATTGCCACTTCGTGGTGTGCTTGCTGTTTGGTAACCTGGATTCAGGCCGCCGCAATAAGTGACCTGGACGCGCCTGCCGCGTCTGAGAAATACTACTTTTGGAGGGTAAAAATGGGTTATAGGATTACTGTTGACAACGACAAATGTATTGGCGACGGCGAATGCGTCGATGTCTGTCCCGTTGAGGTCTACGAGCTTCAGGACGGCAAGGCTGTGCCCGTGAACATGGAAGAATGCCTCGGTTGCGAATCCTGCGTCGAAGTATGCGAACAGGACGCCATCACCATCGAGGAAGAGTAAGGCTCTATAGCTTGTTATCTCCAGGCGGGAGCGGTGCGCGGCACTGTTCCCGCCTGTGCTTTTGACCTTGGCGGCAACCGCCGTTCCCTTTTGCGGCTTTCCATCCCTCATGCCCGCGGGTTGACGGACCCGGAAAAAGCATTACATACACTATTCCAGTTGAACGCGGGTGTCTGGTCTGCTAGGCCTCTGAATCCCGACCTTCCCAAGGAGCGGAAACATGGCATTGGATTTCAGTGAATATTTCAAGAAATACGAAGCGCTTTTGTCCCAGGCTGATTCCCTCTTCAATAAGATAGAGCAGGACAGCAAAGGATTGGTCAAATGCGGCAAGGGCTGCTCCGATTGCTGTTACGCCCTGTTCGACCTGAGCCTCGTGGAGGCCGCCTATCTGAATCATCATTTCAGAAAAAATTTTTCCGGAGCTGAACTGAGCAGAATCCTTGAACGGGCTGATCAGGCGGATCGTGAGATATACAAGATCAAGAGGGACATATTCAGGGCCAGCCAGGAAGGCAGGGACATGATGGAGATCATGCGCGAAGTGGCCATGCAGAAGGTCCGCTGTCCACTGCTGGGCGATGACGACCTTTGCGAACTCTACGAGCACAGGCCCCTGACCTGCCGGGTCTACGGGATTCCCACTGCCTTTGGCGGCCAGTCCCATACCTGCAACAGGTCCGGCTTCAAGCCCGGTGAAAAATATCCCACTGTCAACATTGAAAAATTTCAGGACATGCTCATCGCCCTGAGCAATGAAATGGCCCGCGGACTGGGATCAAGCTATTCGGACATCGGAAACGTCCTGGTGCCCGCTTCGATGGCCCTGATGAACGATTACGACGAAGGCTATTTGAATATCAAGGGCGACGGTCCGGGCAAGGGGGCGGCCAAGCCGCCGAAGACGGAATCCGGAAAGCAGTCCGAGGCCTGCTCCTCGTGCGGACAGGATGAATCCGCCTGCGCCGGCTGTTCCGAGAATTCCTTCACCATGACCATCGGCAAGGCCGATGACGACAAGGAGAATGAATAAGCCCATGAGCGATCTCACCCCGGAGCAGATCGAAGAGCGCAAGCGGCACATGTACGACAACATGGCGCCCCGCAGGCGCAAGTTCGTGGACAGGATCGGCTATGAGAACTGGGACCCCTTTCCCATGCCCTTCGATCCCATAGACATCCGCGTCGACGCCACCGGGCACACGGCCCAGGAGTTGACCCTGAAGTTCATGGCCGAACGGGGAAAGGGCGTTGGCCCGGATTTCCTGCCGGCCATAACCGAGTTCACCATCACATTGGTCAGCAATCCGGAGCGGATCAGGCCTTTGTTCGAATTTTGCCATTGGTACAGAGAGCAATTGGAAAATAGAGGATTGAAACTCTAAAAAACAAGGATACGACATGGCCGAGCAATTCGACAATATTGAAGACTATATCGCCGACCTCAAGGCCCAGTTGGTCAAGGCGCCCCAGTGCGGCAACACTCACTACAATTTAGGAGTGGCGCTTTTGTCCACCCGCAATTTCATGGAAGCGGAGCGGGAGTTTCTGGAGGCGGTCGGGAATTCTCCGAAGATGGCCGAGGCCTATGTTCAGCTCGGCGGCATCGCTTTGCAGCGCGGGGACATGGAAGGCTGCCTGAACTACAATATCCAGGCAACTCAGCAGCGGCCCTTTTTCGCCGTGCCCTGGGGCAATATCGGTTTCGTCCAGCTGCAGCAGGGCGACACGGACAAGGCGCTCGCCTCCCTGCAAAAGGCGTTGAAATACGACCCCAATTTCGTACAGGCCCTGGCCACCATAGGCAGCGCCTATTATACCTTGGGCGAACTGGACGATGCGGTCAAGAATCTCAAGAAGGCCGTGGAGATCGAAGCGCGTTTCGGCCCCGCCTGGAACAATCTGGCCCTTTGCCACGCGGACAAGGGCGAATGGGACAAGGCCGCCGAATGCATTGAAAAGGCCAAGGAATCGGGGTACGCTGTGCCCGAAGAGTTTGCCGCAGAAGTTCAGGAGAACCTCTCCAAATAGCGAACGGGCCGTGAAGCCGGAAATTTTGTTCGGCCGGAGAATTATTGGAATATTCAGCTTGACAATGATCAGGCCTGAATATAAATAAATTTTCCCTTCACGCAAGGGATGAAGGCGCGTAGCTCAGGGGGAGAGCATTTGCTTGACGTGCAAAGGGTCGTGGGTTCAAATCCCTCCGCGCCTACCAGAAGACGACCGAAAGGGAGGCCCCGGCCTCCCTTTCGTTGTATTAACGCATTTTAAAAATTGGAGTTGGCTGTGCAGGTTGAAATCGCAGGACAGGCAGTGGAAGTGCTGGAAGGCGCGAAATGCGCCGATGCCCTTTCCCAGGCCTTGTCCAAGAAACAGTTCAAGAAGACGGTAGTCTGTCGCTGCGGCGACGCTCTGTTGGACCTTTCAGCCTCATTGCCGGAAACCTGCACCACCCTGGAGCCGGTCTTTGCCGACTCCGAGGAAGGACTCGATGTTGTTCGCCATTCCACGGCCCACCTCATGGCCGAGGCCGTGAAGAACCTTTTTCCCGAAGTCAAGGTGGCCATCGGCCCCAGCATCGAGAACGGATTTTACTACGATTTCGACTACGACCGCCCCTTCACCCCGGAGGACCTGGAGGCCATAGAGGCCGAGATGAACAGGCTGGTGGGTGCGGACAAGGATTTTTCCTGCCGTGTCCTGTCCAGCGCCGAGGCCCGCAAGGAGTTCAAGGGCCAGGGCGAGGACTACAAGGTGGAGCTCATTGACGATCTGGGAGCGGAAACCGTTTCAATCTACGGCCAGGGCGGATTCACCGACCTTTGCCGCGGTCCTCACGTGCCGCGCACCGGTTTTCTCCATTCCTTCAAGCTCTTGAGCGTGGCCGGGGCCTACTGGCGCGGCGACGAGAAGAGAAAGCAGCTTCAGCGCATCTATGGCACGGCCTGGTCCAGTCCCAAGGAACTCAAGAAGTACCTCGACAGACTGGAAGAGGCCAAGAAGCGCGACCACAGAAAGCTCGGAACCAGGCTGGACCTGTTCAGCATCCACGAGGAAGTGGGCGGGGGCATGATCCTCTGGCACCCCAAGGGCGCGTTGGTCCGGGCCATTCTGGAGGACTTCGAGCGCAAGGAGCATCTGCGCCGGGGCTACGATTTCGTACAGGGGCCGCTGATCCTCAAGCGCGATCTCTGGGAGCGTTCCGGCCATTACGACAACTACCGCGAGAACATGTATTTCACCGAGGTGGACGAGACATCCTATGGCATCAAGCCCATGAACTGTCTCTCGCACATGCTCATCTACAAATCCAGGATACGCAGCTACCGCGATCTTCCCCAGCGCTATTTCGAGCTGGGCGTGGTCCATCGCCACGAGAAGTCCGGCGTGTTGCACGGCCTGATGCGGGTCCGCTCCTTCACCCAGGACGACGCGCACATCCTCTGCCGTCCGGACCAGTTGCAGGACGAGATCGTGGGCGTGGTCAACTTCGTCAAGGACATCATGGACATATTCGGTTTCGAGTTCGAGGCCGAGATCAGCACCAGGCCGGAGAAATCAATCGGATCGGACGAGGATTGGGACCGGGCAACCGACTCCTTGAAAAATGCCATGGATTCCATGGGCATGCCCTATGATATCAATGAGGGCGACGGCGCTTTTTACGGCCCCAAGATCGACATCGTCATCAAGGACGCCTTGGAGCGGAAATGGCAGTGCGCAACGATCCAATGCGATTTTACCTTGCCAGAGCGCTTTGATTTGGTATATGTGGGCGAGGATGGTGACAGGCATCGCCCGGTCATGATTCACAGGGTTATCCTGGGTTCCATCGAGCGTTTTCTGGGTATTCTCATAGAACACTATTCAGGGGCCTTTCCGGTCTGGCTCGCCCCTGTGCAGGCGAGAGTGCTCACCATCACGGATTCCCAGAACGAATATGCTGGAAAAGTCTTGCAGTTTATGCGGGAAAAGGGCATTCGCGTTGAAGCGGATATCCGCAATGAGAAGTTGGGCTACAAGGTTAGAGAGGCCCAGCTGGAAAAGATTCCATATATGCTTGTGGTCGGCGACAGTGAAATCGAGGCCAAGGGAGTCAACGTGCGCTGGCGCGACGGTGACGACCCCGGATTGCTTTCGTTGGAGAAGGCAGCGGAATTGATCCTGGCAGGGGCCCAGGAACCATTTAAACTTGGAGGAATTAGTTATAGCTTTTCCACAACGGCCTAATCGGCGGTATCAACGCAGGGACGACGGCGTCCGTTTTAATGAGGCAATAAGGCGGCCTCGAGTGCTGGTGATTGACGATGAAGGTGAGCAGCTGGGTGAGATGGCCACCTCTGAGGCAATGAGCCTGGCGCAAGAAAAGGGACTTGATCTGGTGGAGGTTTCTCCAAACTCCGATCCTCCGGTCTGCAAGATCATGGACTACGGGAAGTTCAAGTATCAGCAGAAGAAGCGTTTGCAGGAAGCCAAGAAGAAGCAGACGGTTATTCAGATCAAGGAAGTAAAATTTCGGCCCAAGACGGATGAGCATGACTATCAGACGAAGCTCAAGCACATCCGCAAGTTTTTGGGCAACGGCGACAAGTGCAAGGTGACAGTGTTTTTCAGGGGCCGCGAGATCGTGCACAAGGATCGCGGCCTGATGATGCTGGAAAGGGTCGTGGAGGACACGACTGATATCGCCAAGCAGGAGCAGGCCCCCATGCCGGAAGGCAGGACCATGTCCATGATGCTTTCCCCTGTGAAGCGGCCCGACGCAAAGGGCGGCAAGCAGGCGGACCAGCAGGACGACAGCTAATAATTTGGTTGCCGGGGTGTTCCCGGCGGCTGTTTAAGGAGGAAATAATGCCTAAGATGAAGACCCGCAGGTGCGCGGCCAAGCGCTTTTCGACCACCGGCAGCGGCAAGTTAAAGCGCCGTAGGAAGAACCTGCGTCACATCCTGACCAAGAAGAGCGCCAAGCGTAAGCGTCGCCTCGGGCAGCCCACTCTGGTGGACAGCTCGAACGTCAAGTCAGTGAAGCGCCAGCTTCCATACGCCTAGGTTTTTACATTAATCCACCCTGCGGGGGCAATGCCCGTCCACAGGGTCTAAGTGATGGAGGAATAAGAGAATGAGAATCAAACGCGGTGTGGTCGCCAAAAGGCGGCACAAGAAATACCTCAAGATGGCCAAGGGCTATCGCGGTTCCGGCAGCAGACTATACAGCGTTGCCAGGGAGCGCGTGGAAAAGGCCCTGACAATGGCCTACATCGGCCGCAAGCAGCGCAAGCGCCATTTCCGCCAGTTGTGGATCGTGCGCATCAACGCCGCAGCCCGGCTGCACGGAATGTCCTACAGCAGGTTCATCAACGGCTTGACCAAGGCGGGCATCGCCCTGAACAGGAAAGTCCTGGCCGATCTCGCGGTGCGCGACAAGGAAGTGTTCGCCAAGGTTGCGGAAGCCGCCAAAGCCAAGGTTAGCTAAAGTGTCTCAAGAATTACAGTCCTTTCTGAAAGGACTTGAAAGCCTGATCCAGGAGTGCGAGACGCGCCTGGATCAGGCTTATTCATTGGATGAGTTGGAGGAACTCCGTGTGGAATTCCTCGGCCGCAAGGGCAGCCTGGCCAAGAGCATGGGCGCCCTGGGCAAGATGGACAACGCGGACAAGCCCGAGGCCGGCAAGAAGGCCAACCAGGCCAAGACCGCCCTGACCGCCATGCTTGAAGGCAGGCAGAAGGAACTGTCCAGGGCCAGGACCGACAAGAGCTTGTCCTCCTTTGACCCCTCCATGCCCGGTCGCAGGCCCAACGCCGGTTCGCTGCACCCCGTGACCCTGGTCATGGACGAGATATGCGACGTTTTCACCGGCCTTGGCTTCGAGGTGGTCTCCGGTCCAGAAGTGGAGCATGACTGGTACAATTTCGAGGCCCTGAACATTCCGCCGGAACATCCGGCCAGGGACATGCAGGACACCTTGTACGTATCCGAGAATATCGTCCTGCGAACCCACACCTCACCACTGCAGATCAGGACCATGAAGGACCGCAAGCCCCCGGTGGCGGCCATCGCTCCGGGCAAGGTCTATCGCCGGGATTCCGACCTGACCCACACGCCCATGTTTCACCAGATCGAGGGTTTTCTGGCTGACAGGCAGGTCAGCATGGCCGACCTGCGCGGCACCCTGACCGCCTTCGTGCGCCAGCTTTTCGGCGCGGGCACGGAAGTCCGGTTCCGGCCGAGCTTTTTTCCCTTTACCGAGCCCAGCGCGGAAGTGGACATTTCCTGCGTCATGTGCGGCGGCAAGGGCTATGTGGACGGCAATCCCTGCCGCGTGTGCAAGCGGACCGGATGGGTGGAGATACTGGGTTGCGGCATGATTGATCCCAACGTCTTCAAGTCCGTGGGCTACGATCCCGAGGAAGTCACGGGATTCGCTTTTGGCCTGGGCGTCGAGCGGGTGGCCATGCTCAAGTACGGCATAGGCGATCTGCGCATGTTCTTTGAGAACGACGTCCGCTTTTTAGAACAATTTTCCTAAGGTTCAAAAATGCTTGTAAGTCTTGACTGGCTGAGGGAATTCGTACCCTACGAGGGCGAGCCCCAGGAACTTGGCGACCGGCTGACCATGCTCGGTCTGGAATTGGAGGAGATAGCCGATCCCTTCGAAGCTATCGAGACCATAGTGGTCGGCCATGTGCTGGAATGCGACAGGCATCCCGAAGCCGAGAAGCTGTCCGTCTGCAAGGTGGACGTTGGCGACGAGACTCTGGAGATCGTCTGCGGAGCGCCCAATGTGGCCAAGGGCCAGAAGGTGCCCGTGGCCAAGGTCGGCACGGTCATGCCCGGCGGCATGAAGATCAAGAAGGCCAAGCTGCGCGGTGTCCGCTCGGTGGGCATGATCTGTTCCGAGGCCGAACTGGGCGTTGCTGAAAAATCTTCCGGCATCTGGGTTTTGCCCGACGAGCTCAAGCCCGGCCACCTGCTTGTGGAGGCCCTTGGGCTGGACCGCGTGGTCTTCGACTTCGACATCACCCCCAACCGTTCCGACTGCCTGAGCATCCTGGGAGTGGCCCGCGAGGCCGCCCTGGCCTTTGACCTGCCCCTGACCATGCCCAAGCTGAATCTCAAGGAATCCGGCGGCGATGCCTCGTCAATGGTCAGGATAGACATACAGGACGGCGAGCTTTGCCCCCTGTATCAGGCCAGGATCATCCAGGGCGTGGACATAAAGCCCAGCCCGGACTGGATGCGGTTCAGGCTGCTGGCCATGGGCGTCAGGCCCATCAGCAACATCGTGGACGTGACCAACTATATTCTCATGGAGCTGGGCCAGCCCATGCACGCCTTTGACAACGACCTGCTCAGGGGAGGAGTCATCCGCGTCGCCCCGGCCACAGACGGATTGAAGCTGACCACCCTGGACGGCCAGGAACGCAAGCTCAGTGAATCCGATCTGGTCATCTGGGACGGCGATGGTCCGGTGGCGCTGGCCGGAGTCATGGGCGGGCTGTCCACCGAAATAAACGACAAGAGCCGCGATGTGCTTTTGGAATGTGCGATATTCAAACCCGCAGTCATTCGCAAGACGGCCCGCCGCCAGGCATTGCCCAGCGAGGCCTCCTACCGCTTCGAGCGCGGGGTGGACCAGGTGGCGGCCAGATTCGCCGTGGACCGGGGCGCCCAGCTCATGGCCGAGCTTGCGGGCGGTTCAGTCGTCTCAGGAATTTCCCTGTCGGAGCCCAAACCCTGGCAGGACAGGAGCCACAGGTTCCGCCGACAGCGCTGCAACAGTCTGCTGGGCATTGATCTTTCCGCTGAATTCTGTCGCAAGTCCTTCACCCTCATGGGCTGCGAGGTGGATGACGGAGACGCTGAAGACTGGAAGGTCGCTTCACCTTCCCACCGCCTGGACCTGGAGCGCGAGGCCGATCTCTACGAGGAAGTGGCCCGCGTCTACGGCATGGACCGCATACCAGCGGTTCTGCCCAGGGTTTCCAAGGCCCTGGATTCCAGGGTCGTCTCGGAAAGCGAGTACGGATTTTTGCGCAGTCTCAAGAATTGGGCTGCGGGCGTCGGCCTGCACGAGGCCATCAACTACAGTTTCGTGGGCGACGAGGATTTGGACCTGCTGGGCTTGGAGGCCAAGGGACGCATACCCATCGCCAATCCCCTGTCCGCGGACCAGAACGTCATGCGCACCAGGCTGGCTCCGGGGCTTTTGTCCACGCTCAAGCAGAATATCGCCCAAGGCAACAATTCCCTGCGCATATTCGAAGTGGCCAAGATTTTCCTCGAGGATTCCGAATCCATGACCACGGCCAGGGAGCATGTACGTCTCGGGCTCATGGCCTACGGCGGCCGCTTTGCCCAGGACTGGCCCTGGCCCGCAGGCGACGCCGACTATCTGGACGTGAAGGGCCTGGTGGAACACCTTCTTGACCGTCTCAAGCTGGGTCCGGCCCAGTTCAAGTCGGCAGGGAGCCATCCCTATCTGGAGCCTTGTGTGGACATATACCTTGAGGACAAGTCCCTTGGCTGCATGGGGCGGGTCAGGCCGGAGACGGCCGACAAATTCCACGCCAGAAAAGAGGTCTGGATGGCCGAGCTTGATGCGGATCTGCTCCGGGAGCTTCATTCGGCGTCTTCCATCACCTTTTCCGATCTGCCCAAGTTCCCGCCCATACGCAGGGATATGACCGCCATCTCGCCCGCGACCCTGAGAGTGGAGCAGATCGAGTCGGCTGTGCGGGATATCGACCCGCCGTTCCTGAAAGATGTAGTCCTGACGGATGTTTATCTTCCCGAAGACAATCCGGACGAGCGCAACCTGACTTTCCGCCTGACCTATAGGCACGACTCAAAGACCCTGAAGGACAAGGAAGTGGACAAGGCCCATGCCAAGGTCATTTCCGGTCTTTTGGAAAGACTTCCCGTCCGTTTCTAAAAACGCCTGCCCGCTCTCAGGGGATGAATCTTTATGATTTTCCCCTGAAAGTGGTTTCACAAGGTCCGCTCCTTTGGTATTGTCCGGTTCATGGACGGTATTGAGAAATTCAAGACCTACAAGATCGGCAAGGCCGCCGATCTTTTGGAAGTAAAGCCCTATGTCCTCAGGTTCTGGGAGAACGAGTTTTCCCTTCTTGAGCCCGTGCGCACATCCACGGGGCAGCGGCTGTATACCGAGGAACATCTGACTCTTGTTCGGGAGATCAAGCGGTTGCTGTACGATGAAGGGCTGACCATAGAAGGGGCCAAGAAACGCCTGGAAGACGCCGGGCGAAACGATTTTTTGCGTGAAGTTAACGAGGAGCTTCTGGAAATAATGAAGCTGCTGTCCTGATTGAAGGCGCCGGACAAGCCGGCAAAGCAACTCAATTCGGAGGACCGACATGAAAAAATTGATCAAGTGGATTTTTGTGTTGGCCTTGCTGGCCGTGGTCATGCTCGCGGTGGGCGGGGTGCTCCTGGTCACTTTGGTCGATCCCAACGATTACAAGGAAGAGATCGCGCAGGCGGTCAAGGAAGAGACCGGCCGGGAACTGGTCTACGAAGGCGATATAGAACTCTCGGTATTTCCCTGGCTGGGCATGGAAGTGGGCGCTTTGCAGCTGGGCAATGCTCCGGGATTCGGCGACGAGCCTTTTGCCAAGGTCCGGTCGGCGTCGGTGAGCATCAAGCTTGTTCCGCTTTTGAGCAAGCAGGTGGAAATGGGCACGGTGAGCCTTGATGGGCTGACCTTGAATCTGATGCGCGACAAGTCCGGCAAGACCAACTGGGACGACCTGACCAAGGGCAAGGATAAAACCGAAACGTCCACGGAACAGCCCGCTGAGGAGGCCAAGGCTTCCGACGGCGGCAAGATGGACATGACCCTGGCCGTGGAGGGTCTCGAGGTCAGGGACGCCAATATTCTCTGGGACGACCGGATGGAGAACAAGCGCTACGCCCTGAAGAACGTGAATCTCGATGTCAGCGGTTTCGAGATGGGCAAGCCCTTTGACATGGTTCTGGCCTTCGGCTTGGACAGCGACGAGCCGAAAATGGCTGCGGACATCAATCTCAAGGGCACTGTTTCCTTTGATCTGGAGCGCAAGAAGTACGGAGTCAGCGGTTTCGACCTCAAGGTTGCGGCCAAGGGCGACACCCTGCCGGGCGGCTCGGCCGACGTTTCGCTTGGGGCCTCCGAGATCAAGGCGGACTTGGAGAATCAGGTGGCGACCATCGCCGGACTGACCCTGTCCACCATGGGTATCGAGGCCAATGGCGCAATCAATGCCGAAAAGATTCTGGACGCGCCCAAGGTCAAGGGGACCATCAAGGTCGAGCAGTTCAACCTGCGCGACGTGCTGGCCAAGATTTCCGACAAGCCTCTGGAAACCGCCGACCCGCAGGCCATGAAGTCCGTGGGCGCGGCCCTGGATTTCCAGGCCGGAAAGGACTCGGCGGACGTGTCCAAGCTGGTGGTCCGGCTCGACGAGACGACCATCAACGCCTCGGTGGGCATCAAGAACTTCAAGAGCCCGGCCTACATGTTCAGGGCCGAGGTTGATCAGATAGACGCCGACCGCTATCTGCCGCCCAAGGCCGCAAAGTCCGAAGGCGGAGCTGATTCAGGTTCGTCGTCCGCTCCGTCCCAGGAGGCGGGGGCCAAGGCCGAGGCCAAGCTGCCGGTGGAAATGATCAGGAAGCTCAACCTGGACGGCGAACTCAAGATCGCGGCCCTGAAAATCAACGGCATGTCCATGAGCGACATCCTGGTCAAGGTCATGGCCCGCGACGGGGTTCTCAATGTCCAGCCCGCTTCCCTGAAAATGTATGAAGGCGACGTGAACACCGCCCTGACCATGAACGTGCAGGGTCAGGTGGCCAAGACGAACATCATGGCCAAGGTCGCCGAACTCAAGCTCGGCCCTATGCTCAGGGACATGAACGGAAAGGAGTCACTGACCGGCACCATGAATCTGAACACCGCCATGACGACCCTGGGAGACGCGCCGACAGCCATGAAAAGATCCCTGAACGGTGATCTGGCCTTTGACATTCATGACGGCGTGTTTCCGGGAGTGGATCTTGCGGGACTTATGGAGGACGCCGGAAAGATGGTCGAGAAGGGCGTGACCGGCGATTTCTCCCGAGGTGAGGAGGAAGAGGCCAAGACAAGGTTCGGACTGATCAAGGCCACGGCCAGGATCACCAACGGGCTGATCGCCAACGACGATTTCCTGATGCAGTCGCCCTTCATTCGCGCCGAGGGCAAGGGCACCGCCAATCTGGTGACCGAGGCCATCGACTACAAGGCCGTGGGCGCACTGGTGGCCACCACCAAGGGGCAGGGCGGCAAGAGCAAGGACGAGCTTTACGGCGTCGGCGTGCCCATCTACGTGGCCGGAACATTCAAGAATCCCAAGTACGGCGTGGACATGCTGGAATACGGCAAGATGATCCTGCGCGGCAGCGGCAACATAGCCTCCGATATCCTGACCGCGCCCGGAGAGGCCGTTGAATCGCTGGGCAAGGCCATACTCGGAGGCGGAGGCCCGGTTGAAGGGACCGGCGAGGGCGCGGCGGAAGGCGGCGAGGCGGCCAAACCGGCCGACAAGAAGGAAGACGGTCCTGAGGGTCTTGTCAAGGACTTGAAGAGCCTGTTTTAGGAAGTCGGCTTGAAGATACTCTTTCTTTGCACGGGCAATTCCTGCCGCAGCCAGATGGCCGAAGGCTGGGCCGGGGAGCTTGCAAAAGGCCGCTACCAAGCCTATTCCGCCGGGGTGGAGAAGCACGGCCTGAACCCCAATGCGGTCCAGGTCATGGCCGAGGCCGGTGTGGACATCTCCGGACAGGTTTCCAAACTCGTCGAGGATTTGCCGGAAAAGGAATTCGACTACGTGATCACCCTTTGCGGCCATGCCGCGGAGAATTGTCCCATGTTCATGGGACCGGCCAAGCGCATTCACGTGGGCTTTGACGACCCGGCCAGGGCCGGGGGCGATGAAGAGAGCGTTCTGGAAGCGTTTCGCAAGGTGCGCGACGAGATAAGGGACTACGTGTCGGGCCTGCCCCGGGCATTGGACTGAGCCGTCAAATTACCGTCGTTGATCGATTGAAAGGGGAGGGGGCCGTCAGGCTCCCTTCTTTTTTTTGATTTTGGTTTTGGCCTTGGGTGCTTCTTTGGGGCCGTTTTCCGGCTTGTCCGCTGATTCTTCGGGTCGGCCCGTCAGCTTTTCGAGAAGTTCAAAGCTTTCCTCGATGCTCTGTTTCTCTTCCACCAGCTGTTGCAGATAGCCGTTGATGGGCACCACCATCTTGATGGCCATGTCCACGTCCTGATTGGCGCCCTTTTGGTATGCTCCGATGTTGACCATGTCCTCGACGCGCTTGAAGGTGGCCATGTGCTTGAGCATTTTTCGTCCGGCGGTGACGACGTTTTTGGGCGTGATGTCCGAGCGCAGCCTGCTGATGCTCTGTAGCACGTCTATGGCCGGGTAGTGGCCCTGGTCCGCCAGATCGCGGGTCAGGACGATGTGTCCGTCCAGGATGGAGCGTGTGGAGTCGGCGATGGGTTCGGTGAAGTCGTCTCCATCCACCAGTACCGTGTATATGCCCGTTATGGAGCCCTTGGCGCTCTTTCCTGCCCGTTCCAGGAGCTTGGGCAGCTGGGCGAAGACGCTCGGCGTGTAACCGCCTCTGGTGGGCGGTTCTCCCGCCGCCAGCCCCACCTCGCGCCCGGCCATTGCGAATCTGGTCACCGAGTCCATCATCAGCAGCACGTCCTTGCCCCTGTCGCGGAAATGCTCGGCTATGGCCGTGGCCGTGTATGCCGCGCGCATCCTGATCAGCGGACTCTTGTCCGATGTGGCCACGACCAGCACGCTGCGGGCCATGCCTTCGGGACCGAGGTCGCGTTCCATGAACTCGACAACTTCCCTGCCGCGTTCGCCGACCAGGGCGATGACGTTCACGTCCGCCTTGGTGTAGCGGGCAATCATGCCCAGAAGGGTGCTCTTGCCCACGCCGGAGCCGGACATGATGCCCACGCGTTGTCCCTTGCCCAGCGTGAGCAGTCCGTTGATGGCCCTGATGCCCACATCCAGCGGTTCGGTGATTCTGGGTCGTTCCAGGGGATTGGGCGGTTCGTTGTGCAGGGGCACGTAGGTGCTGAAGGACAGAGGCCCCTTGTCGTCCATCGGTTTTCCGAAGGCGTCCAGAGCGCGGCCCAGCAGGCCCTTGCCGGCCGGGACATGGGGCGGAATGTTGGAATTTCTTATCAGGCTGCCGGGGCTGATCCCCCGCAGTTCGCCGTAGGGCATGAACAAACAGGCCCCGTCGCGGAAGCCCACCACCTCGGAGGCTATGCCTTCGCCCTTGTCGCCTTCGGGAAGAAGGTGGCAGACCGAGCCGAGGGGAGCCTTGATGCCTCGTCCTTCGGCGATCAGGCCCACGACCTTGGTCACCTTGCCGAAAGTCTTGCACGGATCGAGTTCGCCGAGCAGGGCTGAGCACTCCTGTGGGGCGAGGGCCATGCGCTCAACCTTCCTGTCGACCGGAACCGTTCTCCGGGTCTTCGGTCTCAAGGGCCAATTGGTCAAGTATGGACTCGACCCCGGCCCAGCGGCCGGCAACGGAATTGTCCACCATGCCTTCGACCGTCTCCACGATGACGCCTCCGAGCTCCAGACCCGGATCAACCAGGACGCGCCAGTTGCTGAGGGCGGGGTTGGCGCTTTGGGCCTTTTTCATGAGTTCCTGAATGGTTTCCTCGTCCTGGGTGGAAACACGCAGGGACATTTGGCGTTGGGAATCAATCCTGTCCAGGGCCTCGTTCAAAAGATTTTCAAGGCTTTCAAGCCTGCGTTGGGATATCTCGACCTCAAGGGTCTTGGCGATGGCCATGCGCGTGAGCCGCAAGAGGTCGTCCCGCCTGGCGTTCCAGATGGTCAGCCCCTGACCGGCGATGGTCGCCAGGGTTTGTTCCATTGCCTGTCCCAGGCTTTCCATCTTGCGGGCCACAAGTTCTTCGGCCTCGGCCGCACCTTCCTCCAGGCCTTTTGCCTTGGCCCTGGCCTTGATGACCTCGGCTTCGGCAAGGGCCGTGGCGATGATGCCCCTGGCCATGTCCCGGGCCTTGCCCTTGACGCGGTCCAGGTATTCCTGGTTGACGGATTCGTCCCATATGGGCCTGTTCCGGCCTTCGATCTCCTGGATGGACATTTCATCCGGGCCGGGCGTGTGCACGCCCATGAGCACCTTGCCGGTGTACTGGCTTGACGATGCGCTAGACAAAGACATCTCCCGATCCTCTCTGGATTGCGATCTTTCCTTCGTCCTCCAGCCTGCGCACGGTCTTGACCACGTTCTGTTGGGCGGTCTCCACATCGGAGAGCTTGACCGGACCCATGATTTCCAGGTCTTCCTTGATCATGGCGCTGGCGCGTTCCGAAAGGTTGTTGAAGAACTTGTCCTTGAGTTCGTCGGAGGAGCCCTTGAGGGCCAGGGTGAGGTCTTCGTTGGAGATTTCCTTGAGCAGTTCGCGAATGCCGCGGTCGTCCAGGGCCTTGATGTCCTCGAAGACGAACATGAGGTTGCGGATGTCTTCGGCCATCTGGGTGGATTCCTCCTCGATCTCGGAAAGAACCTCTTCCTCGGTGGCGCGGTCCACGGCGTTGAGAATTTCGGCCACGCTGGACACGCCGCCGACCTTCTTGCCTTCCTTGCCGCCCATGGCGATAAGCTGGCTTTGCAGCACCTTGTCCACTTCCATGAGCATTTCCTCGGCAACGGCTTCGAGCTTTGCCAGGCGCATGAGCACCTCGGCGCGGACACCGGCCGGAAGGTTCTGGATGAGCTGGGCCGCCTGATCCGGGTGCAGATGGCCGAGGATCAGGGCCAGGGTTTGGGGATGCTCGTTTCTGAGTATCTGGGAAAGGATTCTGGGGCTGACGTTTTCCAACTCTTCGAAGGGAGTGGGGCCGGCGTCCAGATCCAGGGCGTCGATAATGTATTTGGCGGTCTCGCTGTCCAGGGACTTGGTCAGTATCCGCTTGACCTGCTCGGCGCCGCCCACGAGCATTTCCGCTCCGTAGGTGAGCTGCTCGTTGAATTCCTTGAGCACTTCGAGGACGGCTTCCTTGGGCACAGACTCGATATCCAGCATGGCCTGGGAGATGGCCGTTATCTCGGCCCGTTCCATGCGCTGGAAGGCCTCGGACGTGAAGTTCTCGCCCAGAGCGAGCATGACGATGGCGGTCTTTTCCTGACCAGTGTAAGTGTCTGCCACCTTAAGCAGCCTCCTGCTTTAACCAGGTCTTGAGCAAACGCACGGCCTGATCCATGTTTTGTTCGGCCAGCTGGGCGGCCTGGGACTTGGCGTTCTCGAGCCTTCTGGAAGTGTCCAGGGCTTCCTCGTCCACGTCCTCCTCTTCCAAAGCCAGCCTCTCCGCTCCGGGCAGTCCGGCGACTTCCGCCATTTCCTGTTCGGCGACACGGGGCTTGATCAGGGCCATTACCACGGGCCTGACCACCAGTATCAGGAACAGGAATATGAGCAGTCCGTTGAGGAAAGGCTTGCCGAGACGCTGCACGTATTCGGCGATGGTCCGCATCAGGCCCTGGCTGTCCAGGGGTTCCGGTTCGCCGAAGGCGATGTTGGAAACCTCAAGGGTGTCGCCGCGTATCTGGTCGTAACCAATGGCGTTGCGCACGAGGTTCCTGATCCGTTCCAGCTCCTCTTCGGAGCGGGGAGTATAGGTGTATTCGCCTGTCCCATCCGCAGGCTGCTCGTATACGCCATCCACAATAACCGCGACCGAGAGGCGTTGCAACTCGCCCACGGGTGAAATTATGTTTTGCTCTTCCTTGTTGATCTCGAAGTTGGTGGTCCGGGTTTCCCTCGCTGAATCCTGCGTGGAAAGGCTGCCGGTGAATCCGTCGCCCCTGAAGTTGGGTTCGGGCACGCCGCCGTCCACGTTGGCCCGGCCCTGGGTGCTTTCCTCGCTTCTGGTTTCGCTTCGGACCACCGAGCCGTCCGGGTCGAAAGATTCCTTGCGCGTGGTCTTCTGGCTGAAATCGAGGTCCGCATTGATGCGGGCGATGACCTTTTCCGGCCCGACCACCGGTCCCAGGAGTTCCATTATCCTGCGTTCCAGGGTCCTTTCGATCTGGGCCTTGTATTCGAGCTGGTTGGTGCTCATGCCCATGGTCGTTTCATCCTCGTCGGGATGGTAAAGGGGCTGGCCCTTCATGTCCGTGACCGTGATGTGGTTCTTGTTCAGGCCTTCCACGGCCATGGTGATCAGGTTGACGATGCCGTTGACCTGTTTCTCGTCAAGCTTTTCCCCGGCCTTGAGCATGAGTATGACCGAGGCGGACGGGTCCATCTGGTCTTCGATGAAAAGGCTCTTGTGCGGGATGACCAGGTGCACCCTGGCCCGTTCGATCTGTGGAAATTCGGATACGGTTCGGGCCAGTTCGCCCTGCAGGGCGCGCTGGTAGTTGATATGCTGCACAAAGTCGGTCTGGCCGATCTGGATGTCGTCGAAAATCTCGAAGCCGATGCCTTGGCCGTGCAGGGAGCCTTCGCCCGCTATCTTCAGGCGCAGGTCGTAGACGCGGTCCACCGGAACCAGGATGGTCTGGCCGTTGCTTTCCAGTTTGTATGGCTCCTTGGAGGCCTGGAGCATGGACACGACCTTGGAGGCGTCCTCGGGGTAAAGCTTGGTGTACAGAACCCGGTAATCCGGCCTGTTGAGCCAGTAGATCATCAGCACGAAGGCAATGGTCATGGAAAGGGCCATTCCGCCGATGAGTATGCGCTGGGAAGTGGTGCGGCCGGTCCAGTACGACTTGAACTGTTCCCAAAGGTTCTTCAAAAAGGAAGGCATTTTCAACTCCTGCTAGCGTTGTGTCTTTTGGCGCCTTTTGGGCAATGCTAGAATTGCATCCGCATAAGTTCCTGGTAGGCCGACATGACCTTGGTGCGTACCGCGCCGGTCATGCTCATGGCCAAACCGGCCTTTTGCAGCGTGATCATCAGTTCATGCACGTTCTGGGATTCGCCCGTGGCAAAGGCTTCGATCATGTTGACCTTTTCGCTTTGCATCTCGTTGACCTTGACCAGGGAGCCTTTTAGGGTTTCGGAGAAGGAGGTTTCCGGTTCCTTGTTCTTGAGGGTCGAGGAAACCTTTCCCTCCACTGCCCGCTGGGCGTCCAGGGCGTTCTTGTAGGCCTGCATGGCAACGTTTTTCACGATCATCTTTTTTGCTCCTTTCTTACCGGCGTTTCGGCTATCTGCCGATCATGAGCGCCCTGTTGAACATCTGCTTCACGGCCATGACCGACTGGACGTTGGCTTCGAAGCTCCTGGAGGCCGTGATCATGTTGGCCATTTCCTCGACCACGTTGATGTCGGGATAGGTCACGTAGCCCTGCTCGTTGGCGTCGGGGTGGCCCGGATCAAAGACCTGCTTGAAGGGACGCTTGTCGTTGACGATGCCCCTTACAGCCACACCTTCGAGATCCCTGTTCTTTTGGTCGTTCATGGCCTGATCGAATGGCGAGTATACCGGAGAAGACTCGAAGGAGAGGCTTTTGCGGCGATACGGGCCGCCGTCCACCGTCCTTGTCGTCTTGGCGTTGGCCAGGTTCATGGAAATGACGTTCAGCCAGGCCCGGTTGGCCTTGAGACCGCTGGAACCGACATCAAGTGCTGTCATGAAGTCCATTATTTCACTCCATCCATTATAACTTTGTTCATCCCTTCGAAATTCTTTTTGATGACCTCGGTCAGGGCGTTGTACATCATGGAGTTTTTGGCCATGACGGTCATCTCCTGATCCAGGTCGACCGAGTCTTCGCCGTGCACATAGCGGGGTTTGAATTCCTTTTCCAGCTTGCCCTCGAAATCAGACCCGAAGACAACCGGCATGTGGCCCTTGTCCGTGCGGGTGACCTTGCCTTTCTGGTCGCGGTCAAGGGCCGCCTGGAGGTCTTTTTCAAACTCGATGCGCTTTGGCTTGTACTCAGGCGTATTGATGTTGGTGATGTTGGACATGACGAGATTTTGACGCTCGAGACGTATGTCCAGAACCTTTGAGGTCAAGTCTATATGTCCTTCGAATAGCCCTTTCATCCTTGGCTCCTCCTGACTTTCTGAAAAACGCGACGGTAGCCCGGAAAATCCTGCCACCATTGTTTCCGGAATATAAGCAACTAGCGTTCCAAGTAAGTTAATTATTTGTTATTACTCTATTTTTTAGAGAATTGGCGGGATTGGCGAGCAGTATTTTGGCGCCTTGGCAGCATAAATTAAACAAAGGGCGATTCTGCTCGGTTATGCCGGACTGCTTCATGGTCTGAGCACAGGAGGCTGTGTGCGTAAAAGAATTTATATATTAAGATGTTAATGAGTGATTATTTTTTTGCTCGGGTTTGATTGCGCAGTGTTTAGAGGTGTTTATGCTGGGTTTGGCATAATCGTTGCAAAATGACCCACAGCTGAAACAGGCTGAAATTTATTCCTGTCCGGCATGGGCCGGGCAAACGAGAAATGGAGGGGAATGTCATGAGCGGCAATATGGACTATGAAATCAACAAGGAACTTGGCGAGTGCTACCTGTTCATGGGTGAGCTCGACAAGGCCGAGGAATATTACAAGAAGGCCGCCGGTTCCAACGGCGTCCATCCTGATCCCTACCTCGGACTGGCCACCATCGCCGTTCAGCGCGGCGAACTGGAGACGGCCATGACTCTTTATCGGAAGGCGCACAAAATTTCACCATCGGACAAGACCCTGTCGGGCATGGCCCTGATCAAGATGGAGTCCGGCGGGAACGAGGAAGCATTTTCCATGTTTGTTTCCGCCCTGGAACAGAATCCGGAAAACCTGGTGGCCATTTTCAGCCTGATCAGGCTCGGACACGAGTTGAACAGGCTTGAGGATGTCCTCGTCCATCTGGAAAATTATCTGGCCATCGACGCGGACAAACATGAAGTCAGGTACTCCCTGGCCGGTTCGCTGATCTGCCTGGACAGGAAGAAAGAGGCCCGGGAGCAGCTTGAGCGCATCCTGGAAGCCGCACCTGACCACGAGCAGGCCCAGGAGCTTCTTACTCAGCTCCAGGATTAAATTAGTCTCCCCTCCCATGTTTTCCCGTCCCGTCCGTTGTGGGCGGGGCGGGGATTCTTCTCCGTTCGGGACAGGAGAAACTTGCCAACAGGCGGCAAATCTGGCACAGCCTCACAAAACAAAGTGAGGGATGTGCGTGTTGCTATTGCCAATCAATAGAGCCCTGCTCAGCGTGACTGACAAATCCGGGCTCGATCAATTTGCTTCTTTTCTTTCAGGCAGGGGCGTGGAACTGGTTTCCACGGGCGGTACCAGAAAAAAACTTTCCGACGGCGGCCTTGAGGTCACTTCGGTCAGTTCGGTCACCGGTTTTCCGGAAATGCTCGGCGGCAGGGTCAAGACCCTGCACCCCCGCATCCATGCCGGTATTCTCGCGGACAAGGAAGACGGGGAACATGTGGAAGTCATGGACAAGCTGTCCATAGCCTTTTTCGACCTGGTCTGCGTCAACCTCTACAATTTCGCCCTGGCCGTTGAAAAGGGCCTGGACCTGCGCGAGGCCGTGGAACAGATCGACATAGGCGGGCCCACGCTGCTCAGGGCGGCGGCCAAGAATTTTCACAGCGTGCTTGTGGTTCCTTCCCCGGAACATTACAAGAGAGTGGAAGAGGAGATGGAAAGGAACGAGGGCAGGGTTTCCCTCGAACTGCGCAGGGAAATGGCCGCCGAGACCTTCGGGCTTGTTTCCCGCTACGACTCCATGATCGCCGAATACCTCGGCGCAAAGAACCTCTAGGAGGTTCGGCATATAGCCCAGAAAGTCAGGGGCGACATCCAGGGACTCAAGTCCGCCCAGCTCAAGAGGCTGAACAAGCTGGCCACCCGCCGCTATCCGGGCGACGGGGCCTACACGCTGGAGCAGGCCAGGGAACTGGCCTCCATCAGCCACGATGTGGGTCGCCAGGTCGGTCTGCTCATCGACCGGCGCGGCAGGCCGGCAATGGTCCTTTTGGGCGATCCCCGGTCCATCCTCATCCCCGAACTGCCGAGGGCCAGGGTCGGTCACGGCAGGCTCAGGGGCTTCAGGCTGCTGCATACCCATCTGGCCGGGGAAGAGCTGTCCCAGGAAGACCTCATGGACATGCTCTTTTTAAGGCTGGACTGCGTTGCCGCGCTCACGGTCTCCGAAGAGGGCTTCCCCCTGCACCTTCATTTGGCCCACCTCCTGCCGCCCAATCCGGACGGCAGGAGCTACGAGATTTTTCCGCCGTTCAGGTGGGACAGCGTGGACGTGGACATTACCGGGCTGGTCCAGGCCCTGGAGGACGAGTTCAGCCGCTCGGAAAAGGTCAGGGAGGTGGAGGCCGGGGCCAAGGGCGACAAGGCCCTGCTCATCAGCGTGTCCACCGCCCCCCGCCGCGTGCAGGAAGCCTCGTTGGCCGAGCTTGCGGACCTGGCCGAGACCGCCGGGCTTAATCCCGCCGGAACCATGATCCAACGCATTTCCAGGATCAACCCCAATTTCATCATGGGCAAGGGCAAGCTGGCGGACCTGGAAGTGCAGGCCCTGCAGACCGGCGCAGGCATGCTGATCTTCGACCAGGATTTGTCTCCGACGCAGATCAACAATCTGGCCGACCTGACCGAACGCCGGGTCATGGATCGCACCCAGCTTATCCTCGACATCTTCGCGCAACACGCCACCACCAGGGCCGGAAAGCTCCAGGTGGAGCTGGCCCAGCTCAAATACACCCTGCCCAGGCTTGGCGGCCGGGCCAAGGCCATGTCCAGGCTGGTGGGCGGCATCGGAGGCAGGGGTCCGGGCGAGACCAAGCTTGAAATCGACAGACGCCGGGCAAGGGACAGGATAACCAGCCTAAAGAAGGAACTGAAGAGCATCAGCAGGCAAAGGGGCTACACCCGCGACCGTCGGGCCAAGGCCGGACTGCCGATAGTATCCCTTGTGGGCTACACCAATGCGGGCAAGTCCACGCTGCTGAACACCCTGACCGGCAGCGAAGTCCTGGCCCAGGACAAGCTTTTCGCCACCCTTGATCCCACCAGCCGCCGCATCCGCTTCCCGCAGGAGCGCGAGATAGTGATCACCGACACCGTGGGGTTCATCCGCAGGCTGCCGCCCGATCTGAAGGAGGCCTTTCAGGCCACTCTGGAGGAACTCGAGGCCGCCGATGTCCTGATTCTCGTGGCCGAGGCCTCGCATCCCGAGGTTCAGGAGCAGGTCCGGGCCGTGGAAAACATATTGCAGGATATGGATTTGCACGAAGTGCCGAGAATACTGGCGCTCAACAAGTGGGACATGCTTTCTTCCGAAGAGCGGGAGGCCATGGGGAACGCCTTTCCCGAAGGGATGCCCATCATCGCCAGGAAACGGTCCAGCCTTGAACCGCTGGTGGAGCGCACCCTGTCCCTGCTGCCCTGGAGCAACGGTCCCCGCTAGCCTCTTCCTATTCCTTTCCGCCCTTCATCTTGTGGCAGATTCCGCCGACCAGCGGTCCGTCCCATGAGGCCTTGTCCTCCAGAGGTTCCACGTGGATGGTTGTCTGGGGGTTGGGAAAATTGGATTCCAATTCCTTTTCTATCTGGACGCAAAGGTCGTGGGAATCCTGCACGCTGGTATTTCCGGGCAGGAGCAGATGGAAATCAATGAATCTCCGGGGCCCCGACTTTCTCGTGCGCAGGCCGTGAAACACGGCGTCCTTGCCCGCCACCTTGAAGATGGCCTTCCTGATTATCTCCACCTCCTGGGCGGGCAGGGCCAGATCCATCAGTCCCGATGTGGAGCGCGTGAGCAGCGAGAGGCCGGTCCTGATGATGTTCAGGGCCATTATGGTTGCGATTACGGGGTCCAGAATGCGCCATTCAGGCATCAGGAGGAGTATGGACAGCCCAAGAACGAGACCGGCGGATGTCCAGACGTCCGTGAGCAGGTGCCGGGCGTCGGCCTCAAGGGTGATGCTGTCGAATCTCCTGGCTGCCTTGAGCATGGATTTGGCGGTGAACCAGTTTATGCCGGACGCGGCCAGGGCCATGATGATGCCGGGGCCGAGGGCCGTGAGTTCCACGGGATTTTTGAAGCGCAGGATGGAGGCGTAGAGGATCCCGGCTGCGGCGATGATGATCAGGACTCCTTCCGCGCCGCTGGAAAAATATTCGGCCTTGCCGTGGCCGAAGGGGTGGTCCTTGTCCGCAGGCCGGTAGGCTATGGTCAGTGCGGTTAGGGCCAGGATGCCGGCCGTCAGGTTGACCAGGGATTCCGTGGCGTCGGAGAGCAGGCCCACGGAGTCGGTCAGGAAGTAGGCCCCGAATTTCAGTCCAAGGGTCAGGAGCGAGGCACCGATGGAGTAGTAGGCGTATCTTTTCGGGGAGTTGTTCATTGCCCTTTTTTCTTGCGCCAGGGGTTTTCCTCGCCCCTGGACAGGCGCTTGATGTTCTCCCTGTGCCGCCAGAAGAGAACGATCGTGATGGCGCAGGCCAGAGGCATGAAAGCCGTCTTGCCAGTGATCAGGGCGAAGACCGGCAATCCCAAAGCCAGTGTCAGGGAACCCATGGACACGTAGCCGCTGCCCGCAATGACCGCTATGCAGGCGGCGGCGGAAAGGATTGTGGCCAGTGGAGCCACGCCCACGAAAACACCGATGGCCGTGGCCACGGCCTTGCCGCCCTTGAAGTCCAGCAGCGGGGAGAAGACATGGCCCAGAACCGCGCTGAAGGCCGTCGCGCTGACCAGCAGCCAGCTGTCCGACAGGGCCTGGGCGACCAGCACGGGCACCAGCCCCTTGAGGATGTCCAGAACCAGGACCAGGACTCCGAATTTGGTGCCGCAGAGCCTGGCCACGTTGGTGGCCCCGGTGTTGCGGCTGCCTTGGGTCCTGGGGTCTATGTCGCTTGAGGCCTTGGCCACGAACAGGCCGAAGGGCAATGAGCCCAGAAAAAAGGCCAGCAGGGGGCAGAATATCCAAAGCATGTGAAGACTCCTAGCTGCTGATTGCCGGACAGACGGAATAGTTACCCTTTTTGCGGAGGCTTGGCAAAGACCGTATCTATTCCTCCAGGGCTTCGGAAATCCTGATGTCGTTGGTCAGGGGGTCGATGCGTCCGAATCTGAGTTGAAAGCGTTGTCCGGCAAAAATCTTGTCCCCCAATTGTTCGCGCCGCAGCCTGACGTTTATTTGCAGTTCGGGCAGGGCCAGGGTGGGGTAGGCCCCTTCCGGCTCCACCACCACGCCGCTCATGGGCGTCTTGCGGTTCTGGAGCAGGTAGAGCAGTTTCCAGTACCTGGGCCTGTAGCGCTGAATCTGGCTCACGGTCTGAATCCGGGCGCTCAGGAGGGGAACCATGTTTTCCAGTTCCTCCTTGTTCAGCCGCGGCGATCCTTTTTCAAGAAAGGATGTGATCTGGGACAGGTTTATCAGGTCCGGGTAGCGGCGCAGGGGCGAGCTGATGGGGCTGTATGCGGGAACGCCTATGGCCGCGTGGCGTTTAGGAGTCGCTTCAAGAATGGCCGGGGCCAGGAGCCTGACCACCCTGTTGATCTCCGGCGGTTCGCTGAAGACGCCGTTGGCCTCGGCGGGCAGGGCGATGTCCTGGGTGCGGTGCAGCAGAGGAACGTCGTTGTCCCTGGCGAACAGCGCCAGACCGGAGTTGGCGAGGATCATGAACTCGCTGATGAGCTGTTCGGCCTTGGGCTGCGGCGGTTTCTCGACAATGGAAACCTTGACGTCCTCGCCCTGTCCTGTGAGTTCGGGCGTGGGCTCGGGCCTGTTGATTATGGCCGCGCCGTTTTCAAGCCTTACCGCAAGCAGCTTTTCCGAAAGTTCGTGGGCCAGGGTCAGTTCCTGGTCCGCACCCTGCTCAATGGCCTGCTCCGCCCCCTCAAAGGTTTCGTTCTTTTCCACCATGACCCATGAGGTTCTGGGCGCTACGGAAAGGAGACCGCCTTCCTTGTCCAAATGAAATTCCGTGACCAGGGCGGGCCTGGGCTGCTTCCGGAGCAGGCTGAACATGTCCGTGCCCAGTGTCTCGGGCAGCATGTGGCTGGTGCCTTCGGGCAGATAGAGGCTTGTGGCGCGGTTCAGGACGGCCTTGTCCAGGGGGCTGTCGAAATTCCAGCACAGGTCGGGCCGGGCCAGGGCGATGGTCAGGAGGTAGCCGCCGTTGTCTGCGGACCGGATGTGAAAGGCGTCGTCTATGTCCCGGGTTGAGGGGCCGTCGATGCTGACGAAGGCCGTTTCCTCGGGTTCGCTTGCGAGGTTTTCAAATTCAGTCGATATGCCTTTCAATTCGTCGGAATATTCAAGGGACCATTCGTCGGTCCAGGCGTATCCCGCCTCGTCCAGCAGGTGGTTGTGATGCGCTTCGGCGACCCCCCAGGTCTGGGCCAGGAGCAGGGCCAGATGCGGATGGTCGGGCAGGCCTTTCTGGACCACGGCCCATATTTTGTCATTTTTCTCGTTGCCGCTCTTGGCGATGACGGAAAAGAGGAGATCGACCAGTCCCTGCCTGACCTCGTCCTCAAGGGGCGGTTCAACGGGCGGCCTGCCGTTCTTGCGGGCCTCCCACAATTCCTTGAAAAGGGTCTGTCCGGCCTGGACTACCAGTTCCCGCTCCTTCTCCTCCTCGGCCTGGCTGATGCGCGCTTCTACCTTGTCCTGCGGATAGATTTCGAAATCCGGAGCCCGGAACTTGAAATGGGTCTTGGCCGTGAGCATGGCCCGGCCAAGGGCGGCGGTCTGGTCGGGCGATGGATTTTCCCAGAGCAGGCCCGCGAACCATTCGATGGGGGCCGCCTCCATTTCGCCCTGGGCCAACTCCCATATCTCCATCAAATCCAGGCCGGCCTGGATTTCTCCCCGGTTGGACTGATGCTCGGCAAGGGTGTCCAGGATGACCTGGCGGCTGGAATCGGCGGGATGCTCCGGGCCGATCCAGGGCATGAGCCTGGACTCGCTCATCTTCACTTCCCGTTTGGTCAGGGTCAGCAGCCGGAGCTTGCCTTTCTGCTCCTCAAGGGTCCAGGCCAGTTGCGGCTGTCCGCCCTGCATGAATTCGACGATGCAGCCCGGCCTGATGAATCCGCTTGTCTTGGCAGTTTTTGACATATCCTCTCTGTCTAGTGCTTGAAGGACCTTTGTCCGGTGAAGACCATGGCCACCTGGGGCTTGGCCTGGTTCACGGCCTGGATGACTTCCTTGTCCCTTATGGAGCCTCCCGGCTGGGCAATGGCCGTCACCCCCTGGTCGATGCACAGGTCCACGCCGTCGCGAAAGGGGAAAAAGCCGTCGGAAACAACGACGGAGCCGGGCAATCCGCCCCTGGCTTCCTTTGTCCTGGCCTCGATGTCGGCCAGCTTGTCGGCCATTTCCTTGTCTGCCCCGGCCTTGAGGCGCAGTTCAAAGAGCGACATGTTCAGTTCGCGGAAGGCGAGGATGTCAGCGTATTTGGTGTAGGCCTTGCTCACGGCCAAGTCCACGCAGCCCACGCGGTCCTGCTCGCCCGTTCCGATGGCCGTGGTCACTCCGTCCCTGACGAAAAGCACGGAATTGGAGGTCACTCCGGCTTCCACGGCCCAGGCGAAGAGCAGGTCGTCGGCTTCCCGGTCCGTTGGCTTGCGAGCGGTGAAGTGCTCTCCGTCCTTTTCCGTTGTTGCGGGCAGGAAGTCCTGGACATCAAGGATGCGGTTTCTGAAGGAAAATTGCAGCACCAGGCCGCCGTCCATGAGGGACTTCACGTCCAGAAACGGGGTTCCGGTCATCTTTTCCAGATGAGCGATGCCCGGAATTTCAAGGATGCGCAGGTTCTTGCGCTTGGCCAGTTCCTCAAAGGCGTCCTTGTCGTAGCCCGGGGCGGCCACCACTTCGAAATATGCGGAATTCACGGTCTTGGCGAATTCCAGGTCAACCTTTCCGTTGGTCACGATGGCCCCGCCAAAGGCCGCGATGCGGTCGGAATAAAAGGCAAGTTCCAGGGCCTTGGCCGCGCCATCGTCCGTCCAGGCCGCGCCGCAGGGGTTGTTGTGCTTGAGGATGACCACGGCGGGCTTGGCCGACAGGTATTGCAGGATGTTCAGTCCGTTGTCCACGTCCGTCAGGTTGATCTTGCCCGGATGCTTTCCGGCCTGGAGCATGTGCTCCTCGCTCAGGGCCGAGACCAGTCCCTGTCCGGGGCCGCGAAAATCCACGCCGCCCACGGTGATTCCGCCGCCAACCGGTTCGTAAAGGGCCGCGGGCTGGTCAGGGTTCTCGCCGTAGCGCAGGCCTTTTGTCTGTCCGTCCAGCTCCCAGGTCCTTTTCCTGAAAACCAGTTCCTGGTCGCCGAGCCTGATGCTCAAGTCCCTGGGAAATGGGTCTTCCTGGAGAGTCGTATACATTTTCTTCAAATCACTCATTATTTTTTCCCCTGTTAACCGTTGGAGGAGGCGTCATATCACAGGCCCTTTCAGTGGGCAATAAAGCCGTGGGGCCGCTTCCGGATACCAACATATATCATTTGGCTGGACAAGGCGTTTTTGATATGACACCACTTGCGTCCGTGCGCGAATCGGAAAATTCTGGAAAGGGAACATGGCAGACAATTACCTGGAAAAGGCGTTACGAAAGCTCGCGAGCCAGATCAACGCCTATGATGAGGCCTCTCTCATGGACATGTGGGAGAAGTATGCGGAAAGGGTTCGGCATTTCGAACCCACAAAGCAGTGGGAAGAGGATGTTCTCATTTTCGGGATTATCCAGGGCATGCGTCTGAAGAACCAGCTGTTCAACTACAATTGGGCGCTTTCCAGAAAGCCGAGAGAGGCCGGTGAAATCGATTTGGCGGCCCTGAACGCGCCTGAAAGAAAAAATAAAACGGAAAACGAGCCTGAGAAGTCCCCGGAGACTGAGGAAAAACTCAGGCGCGGAAAGATTTTGAAGCTTGATCTTACGGACAAGAATTGATTTTCATTGTTTTTCAAGGAGAGTTTAATGTCTAGCGTAGCGGTTTTCGGTTCCCAGTGGGGGGACGAGGGTAAGGGCAAGATAGTGGACATGCTGGCCGAAAAGGCCGACGCCATCGTCCGTTTCCAGGGCGGCAACAATGCGGGCCATACCCTGGTGGTCGAGGGCGAGCAGTGCATACTGCACCTCATCCCTTCCGGAGTTCTCCATTCGGGCAAGATATGCCTGATCGGAAACGGCGTGGTTCTCGACCCCGAAGTCTTTTGCAAGGAGCTGGACACCTTGGCCGCAAAGGGCATCGACGTTTCACCCAGCCGGATGATGGTCAGCAAGAAAACGCACCTGATTTTGCCCTACCACAGACAGATGGACAACTGCCGGGAATCCGTGCGCTCGGACAGGAACAAGATCGGCACCACGGGCCGGGGCATCGGTCCCTGCTACGAGGACAAGATGAGCCGAGTGGGCATCCGCGCCGCCGACCTGGCCGACAAGGAACTGCTTTTGGCCAAGATCAAGAGGGCCCTGGAAGAGAAGAATGTTTTGTTCAAGAACCTTTACGGCCTGGAGCCCATGGACCCGCAGGAAATTTTCGACGGCCTGCAGGAAACAGCCGAGCGCGTCATCCCCTATGTGGGCGATGTTTCCACGGTCATCCAGGAGACCACCCGCGGCGGCGGAATGGTCTTGTTCGAGGGAGCGCAGGGCACGCATCTCGACATCGACCACGGCACCTATCCATTTGTCACATCCTCCAACACGGTGATTTCATCCGCAGCTTCGGGCAGCGGCAGCGCACCCAGCGAGATCAGCAGGGTCATCGCTGTGGTCAAGGCCTACACCACCCGCGTGGGCGGCGGACCTTTCGCCACCGAGCTTTTCGACGCGGACGGGGACTACATGCAAAGCAAGGGCGGCGAATTCGGAGCCACCACCGGGCGCAAAAGGCGTTGCGGCTGGCTGGATCTCGTGGCCCTCAGGGAATCGGTGCGTCTCAACGGACCCACTGAACTGGCCGTGACCAAGCTGGACGTGCTTTCCGGCCTCAAGGAACTTAAAATCTGCACCTCCTACAACTACCGGGGCAAGTCCATTCTGCATCCGCCGCAGGAACAGAACGGAATGGCCCATGTGGAGCCGGTGTACGAGACCATGCCCGGCTGGAGCGAGGAGATCACCGGCGTCAGGAGCTGGGACGAACTTCCCTCGCAGGCCAAGGCCTATCTCGCCCGCATGGAGGAAGTCCTGGGCGTGAAGATCGGCATAGTTTCCGTGGGGCCGGACAGGGCCCAGACCTTCAGCCCGTCCTAAGGGGTTTTCATGCCCGGAACGGACGGAACAGAGGCGACACTCAAGCGGCAGGGGCATGTGCTGGAGCGCATGTCCAGGCTTTCCGCGTCCCCGCCCCAGTCCCTGGTCCTGGAAGGAGGGCTGGCGCCTGAACGCGAATCCCTGGCCCTTTACTGGGCCATGCTTCTGAACTGCACCGGACCGGCCGCGCCCTGCAAGTCCTGCAGGGAATGCAGGCAGATCATGGACAGGGCTTTTTCCGATCTTCTGCTCTTCGGCGAGGAGGGCAGCGTGAAGGTCGAGGACGTGCGCGAGGCCAGGCCGGTCTGGGGCCAGCCGCCCAACGGCGACGGCTTTCGCGTCTCGATTTTCCTGAACGCCGAAAACCTGAACGTCAATTCCGCCAATTCACTTTTGAAGTCCCTTGAGGAACCGCGTCCGGGCAATGTCTTCGTTCTCCTGGCCCCCCAGCGGGAACGGCTCCTGGAAACCTTGGTTTCGAGAAGTTTCGTCCTTACTCTGGCCTGGCCCCGGCCCGACATCAGCGACCCGGAGGCCGAGGAATGGCTCTCGGCCATGCTTGGCTTCTGGCAGAGCGGCCAGGGCTGGTTCGAGCGCACCAGCGTCAAGGGCGGAGTGGACAAGGACAAGGCCATGCGCGTGATCATAGGCTGTCAGCGGGAATTGAGAAAAGCCATGATCAACGACAACATCGCCGGTCTTTCCCTCGAGTTGTCCCGGAGACTGGGACCGCTGGGACTCAGGCGTTTCGACTTGGCCCTTTCCCAGGCCCAGGAGGCATTGAATCTGCCCACTCCGGTCAATCCGGCCCTTGTCCTGGATTGGATGGCCACCCGGTTGAGATAAAAAACCCGGTTCCTGTGCGGAACCGGGTTTTTCTGCCCCTATGCCTGCCTTGAATCAAATGGTCCCTGAAAAATCACTTTCTCTTGAACCTGTGTCCCCTGCGGCGTTGCCGTAAGCCTGCACCGCATGACGCGGGGTCGCAGTGGCTTCTTCCTTTTCCGAAGAGTCCTGGGCCATTGCCGCCACCTGCACTCCTGCGTCGGGAACGATAGGCGCGACGCTTGCACCCAGCTTGGAGACCTCCCGGGTCATTTCCTGCTGGTATTCTCCGTCGCTGTCCTTGATCTTGTTCTGGAAATTGAACCGGTCCTGCTGGACTTCATCCGCGGGGCGTACCGCTTCGGGAGCTTGCAGCAAAGTCTGGCCGGGGCCTGCCGGTAGACTGACGTTCATGTCTCCTCCATTTTGGTCTGGATACAATTTTGCCTTCTCGCTTCTTATCGGCGGTCTAAAAGATAACTTTAGGATGGGTTGGTGTTTTCTTGGATAAAAATCAAAGAAAGAGAGCCCAGGCCCCGGCGACCATTATCCCCGCGCCCACCAGCCGCGTCCTGATGTCCTCGCCGAAGGTCTTCCGGGCCAACAGGATGGTCACCAGCACGCTGAGCATGGAAATAGGTTCGGCCACGCTCACGTCGAACCAGCGCATGGCGTAGAGCAGGAAGAGGTATGAGTAGCCGTTGATGGCCCCGCAGGTCAGGGCCAGCCAGGGCGAGGTCTTGAGGACCCTGCCGATTTCGGCTGTCTTGCCAGTGAACAGGGTCATGATGAAGATGTACAGCGAGATGACCACGTAGAGGACGAAGACGTAGGCCAGGGGCGAGACATCGGCCTCTCCGGCCGGGGTGAAGGATATGGCGTACTTGTCCACGATCCTTCCGCAGGCCAGGAGCAGGGAGGTGATGATCATGTAGCGGCAGGGCGCGTCGGAGATGAGAGCCTTCATGGATTGGAGGATGTTTTTTTGCCGGTTCAGATATGTGGAACCGTAAACCAGCAGCAGCAGGCCGCCCGCCTTGAGAATGGTCAGGGGTTCGCCGAGAAAGAAAAAGGCCAGGATGGCCAGGAAAAAGACGTTGAAATGATAGAGCGGCGAAACCAGGGAAGCCTCGCCCGTGGACAGTGATTTCACGTACAGGGCAAAGCCGAGGGCGTAAAACAGTCCGCTGGCCATGGGCTTGAACACGAAGCTCCATGACTCTGGAACGTCGGTCAGGACAAAGGGCAGCAACAGGACCGCGCCCAGGGCGAAAAAGTGAAAGGCGGCCGCCAGATAGTGGGAGTCGTGGCCAAGTTTCTTGACGACTATCCGTTCCACTCCCAGTAGGAGGATTCGACCGGCCAGGGCAAGGTAAGCGTAAAGCATGAACACCCATGCCCCAAAACCTAACGGGAGGCAAGTGTGTTCGCTCACTTGTTTTAAGGGTTTCGCGATGATAGCCTTTGCCCAGACCTAAACCGGGAGTGGAACATGAATTTTTCAGGCCTATTCGGGATATTGCTGGTGGCCGGGGTTTTTTTGGCGGACGTTTTGTTGGGCGGGGAATTCTTTCTTTTCGACATCGTGTACACGCCCGCCCTGATGGTTTGCATGTTCGGAACGATCGGCCTCTGCTACATCGCATACGGAGCTTTGGGAACCCTGAAGGCGCTGGCTGCATTGCGCTACCTGCTGGTCGATTCGTCAGCCGCCGGGGATCTTTCAAGGGAATGCAAGGTCATCAGGGGCGGCGTCTGGAATCTTTACGTTTGCGGCGCTGCAGGCACGGTCATCGCCCTGCTCAAGATGCTCTCGCTTTCCTCCCTCGAGCAGGAGTCCGTCTGGGCCTTGTCGCCCATCATGACTGCGGTTTTGCCGCTGTTTTATTCCTTTGTGGGGGCCGAGTTCCTGCTTCGTCCGGTCGCCCGGCGGCTGGAGATCAGAAACAACGGTTCGTAGAGGCCTCAGGTTTTTTTCGACGCCAAAGCCAGAGGGCGGCCAGGGTCAGCACGAGTTCGCCGGCCAGTGTGACGGGCATGGTTCGGTCGATGTAGAGATTTTGAATGCTTTCAAGGATGGACATTGCCGGAAGCTTCGGCATGGGGCCGAGAAGGGGCCAGAAAATAATCCCCGGATATTGGTTCATTCCGTCGCAGGCCAGATGGACGAGCCAGAGCGCCGAAATCGCCAGCACGGTTTTGTTTTGCAGTCGGGTCAGCCGGGCCAGGAGCAGTCCCGCCGCAGTCAACAGGACAAGGGCCAGTAGGGTGTGGCCCCAGGCCCGGCCCTGGGAGTTCATGATCAGGGCAGTTGGCTTGTCCAGAAAATCCGGTCCGTAGCTTGCCGCCACGAGCAGGGGCAGGCTCTGCAGGGGGAAAAGCGTTTTCCTGGCCAAGGCGGCCGCCGAAAGGTGCCCGAGAATCATTGGGGATTAATAGGGCAGAAAGCCGACCAAGGCAACGGTCAGATGTCCTCAACTTTGTTTCGGCCATTCTGCTTGGCCGCGTACAAGGCCATTTCCGCGCCCTTGAACAGGGCTTCCTTGTCCAGGCTCTCCCTGGTCAACGCCTCGATGGAGGCCGTGACCACCCCCACGCTTATGGTGACGCGCAGAGGGAATTTTTCCACGCTTTCCACGTCCACTTCCATCTCCTCCACTGCGGACCTGAGCCGTTCCGCCACCAGCAGGGCGCTTTTCTTGCCTGTCTCCGGCAGGATGGCCGCGAACCTGTCGCCGCTGATGCGCCCCTGAATGTCTATTTTTCTCAGCAGGCTTTGGGCTATCCGGGCGGTCATGGACAAAATCCGGTCCCCGGCCTCCTGTCCGAAACTGTCGTTTATGAACTTCATGTGGTCCAGGTCGTAGAGCAGCAGGGAGATGGGCCGGTCGTAACGTCTGGTGCGTTCCAGTTCCTTCTCCAAAAGGGTCATGAAATGGTGACGGACGAAAAGTCCGGTCAAATCATCGGTCAGGGACAGCATGCGAATTTTCTCTTCGCACTCGTTCAGGCAGGACTCCATCTCGAGACGGGAGTTCTCAAGCGCCTCCAATTGCCTGGCCTTGCCGCGCAGTTCTTCCAGTTCCGCGAGAAGCTTGTCCCTGTTATCAAGGTTTTGGTCCATAAAATCGAATCTCCCCTGTGTGGATTAAACTTAAAATAATCATACAGGAAATTGAACTGCAAAGGAAGAAAGACAGTTCTCTCCGTTTATCTACAGTGGTGCTTGCGGGACTTGGTTTTGACTGGGGTTGGTTTTTGTGGTTAACGAGTCCTGAATAAAGTAGATTTTAACATGCAACAATCAAGGAATATTAATCTATGAAAACAAATAGATATGGAATCAATGGACTTTTGCCCGCCATGAACAAGGCGGTCGCCGTTTGTCTGACAGCTGCAATCATATGTTTGTTCTTGTCGGCTTGCGATACAAATAAAGCGATTGTCCAGGACAAGGAACTGACCGCTGTCTCTGCCGATGGCAGCCGCATCGCTTATGGAGTCAGCGGACAAGGGGAAACCACTCTTTTGTTCGTGCATGGCTGGCTATGCGATCACAAGACCTGGCAAGCCCAGATCGATTATTTTTCCAACGGTTATAAAGTCGTCTGGTTGGATTTGGCCGGTCATGGAGAGTCTGAAGCCAATCGCCGGGACTTCACGATTTCGGCATTTGCTCAGGATGTGAAGTCGGTCCTTGACAAGGCTGGCGGGGAAAAAGTGATTCTAGTGGGTCATTCAATGGGTGGGCCGATAGTGATTGAAACAGCCAAGCTTCTTGGAGAAAAGGTGACGGGAATCGTTGCTGTCGAAGCCTTTTATACTCCTCTTGCCGCAGTTCCGGAGGAAGCGAAATTGTCCTTCATTGAAAAATTGAAGAAGGATTATCCCAAGGCCTTGGCCGGGACGGTCAAGTCGATGTTTGCGCAGGGTGCGGATCAGGATTTGATGGATTCAACCTACAGGGGCATGCTGGACAATGATCATGAGATGGGGGTCAGCTCATTATATGAATGCATCAAATGGAATTCGCGAAAAGAGCCTTTGGAACTTAAAAGGTTCTCAGGCAAGCTTTGCAATATCAACGGCGCGCCTGCGGGCAATGAAAAAAAGTTGCATGAAAGCGTCGTGTTGATTCCCGGTGCCGGTCATTTCGTGTACCGGGTAAAGTCGGAGGAATTTAATGCGGCATTGGAAACGATCATTGAAAATCTTGAAGCCCATTAGGAGGCGTGTGACGGCGTGGTGCCGACCGCAGGACTTGTGGGCGATTGTTTTGACTCCAGGCACCATTTTTGATTATCGTGCCTGAAAAATGGTCTAACCCAAGGAGAGGATGATATGACTTGCACTCAGGAATGTTGCGCCGGCGCGGACGTTTGCAGGCAGAAGGTCTGGTATTTTTTCATTGTTCTGATGATGCTCGCCTACGGCATCGGGACCATGTTCATTCCTTATGATTTTCCGGCGAAACTGCACATGTTCGAGGGCTTCAAACTTATCGCCCTGATTTTTTCATTGATGTTCATGGCGGCCAACGCGGTTGCCGCCTGGGCCATAACCCGGGGCTACAACAGGCTTATCGGCGAGGCTCCGGAAGGCTCCACCTATTATCTGGAGAAAATCCGCAACAGCTGGATCGCCGGTCTGGGTTTCGCCCTGGTCATCCGGTTCATGATCATGCTGGTTTGGATGATCAAGGTTTCATCCTGATTTATTTTTGAGCGGAATCAAATCCGGGCCGCGCTTCAGGGCGCGGCCCTTTCTTGTATGAGGCGGCGGTGCCCGGAGCGGTGCCGGGCGACTCTTTTCCGAACGTCAAGACTGGAATGCTAGATCTCAAAATCCAGGAGGCTGCGGCCGGCGGCCACCTGTGAGACGAAGGCCACGCAACGTTGGTGTTCCGGGTGCGTCTGGTAGCTTTCCAGATCCCCTCTGGTCTCAAATTCGGAATACAGGACGACATGGCATTCAGGACTGGCCCCAAAGATGTCGGTGCTTACTTCCAGATGTTTCAATCCGGGAATCACTCCGTTTAATTTTTCCAGCATTTCCTTCATTCTGTCCGCATTTTCAGCGGCCGTGAGTCCCTTTGCCTCGGGCTTCAGCGTCCACATGACGATATGTTTGATCATGATCGTCCTCCTTGCTTTCTGTTTTTTGCCAGGGCTTCGGCTATGTGCCGCACTTCAATGTCCAGGCCGCGTTTTTCCGCTCCGCCCCGAAGCTGCATTACGCAGCCCGGGCAATCGGTGAGCAGGACTTCTGCCCCGCTGGCTGTGACGTTGTCCAGCTTTTTTTTCAGCAGTTCCGAGGATAGTTCCGGAAATTTTATGGAAAATGTTCCACCAAATCCGCAACATACATCCTCCTCCTCCGCCTTGACGTATTCCAGGCCCGATGTTTCGATCAATTCCCTGGGGGCCTCGGTCACGCCCATTCCCCTGCACAGGTGGCAGGGAGAGTGGTAGGCGGCCTTTTTGCCGCTCACTGCGAACTGCGAAGCGTCGAGAGTGAGGACTTCTTTGGCGAAAGTGCTGAAGTCCACAACCTTTTCGGAGAATTCTACGCTTCTTTCAGCCCATTTTTGGTCATCGGCCAGCATTTTCACGTAGCCGTTCTTGAGGTGCGAGGCGCAGGATGCGCAGGCCGTGACGATATAATCACAGTCGCTGCCCTCAAAGGCCCGGATGTTCTGCTTTGCAACCTCCACGGCGTTCTTGGCCTCGCCCATCATCTGCACGGGCAGGCCGCAGCAGGACTGGTCCATGGGAAAGTCCAGGGCCACTTTTCCGGCAGCGAGTTCCACCATTGCCTGGAGTTGCTCGGGATAAATAAAATCCTGGGCGCATCCGGCAAAGATGGCGGCTTTTGTTTTCGCATTGTCCACCTTGGGCCTGATTTCCGGCCACATGTCCCGGAAGGGTTTGTCGGCCACTGCGGGCAGCGCCCTGAAATTGTGCTCCCTGGAAAAGATCAGGGGCAGGTGCCTGATGAAGCCCTTGCCGGATTTGACCGGTTTCTGGGCAACGCTTGCCGTGCGCAGCAGGGTGTGGAACAGCTTGCGGTTCTTGAGCAGCCTGCCCAGCAGGGCTGATTTGATGGGGTGTCCATCCTGGTCCTGAATCCGGGCGTGGACTTCCTTGATCAGCCTCGGCAGGTCGATGCCCGCCGCGCAGACATCCTTGCAGGCCCCGCAGTTGATGCAGTTCTGGACCAGGTTCCTGGCCTTGTCCCGGCCATGGAAGAAATAGGTCAGGATCAGGCCGATGGCTCCAATATATATGTGTCCGAGCTTGTGTCCGCCCACCAGCCGGTAGACCGGGCAGACGTTGGCGCAGGCCCCGCAACGCACGCAACGCAGCACTTGTGAAAAAATCGGGTCCTTGGCCATGGCCCTGCGGCCGTTGTCCAGAAAAACCACGTGAATTTCCTTTTTGCCGTCCTTGGCCGAAAGACATTCAGTGGCCCCGGTGATCCAGGTGACGTAGGAGGTGATGGCCTGTCCCGTGGCGTTTCTGGGCAGGACCTTCAAGACGCGCAGGGCGTCGTGCAGGGTGGGCGTGAGCTTGTCCAAACCGGCCAGGGCCACATGCACGCGGGGCAGGGTGGTCACCAGGCGGGCGTTGCCCTCGTTGGTGATGATGCCCAGGGTGCCGGTTTCGGCGATGGCGAAGTTGGCCCCGGATATGCCCATGTCCGCTTCGATGTATTTTTGGCGGAGTTCGCGCCGGGCCACCTTGACCAGTTTTTCGATGTCCTCGTCCTGCTTTTCCCTTGTCACGTCGCTGAACAGGTCGGCCACCTGATGGCGTGAAAGGTGGATGGCGGGCATGACCATGTGGGTCGGCCCTTCGTGCCTGAGCTGTATTATCCATTCGCCCAGGTCTGTTTCCGTAACCTCCATGCCCAGGTCTTCCAGATGGTGATTGAGAAGAGTCTCCTCGGCGGTCATGGACTTTGACTTGACGATTTTCTTGCAGCCGGTTTTTTGGGCGATTTCGCCGATGATGCGGTTGGCGTCGTCTGCTGTCGCGGCCAGATGCACCTTGGCCCCGGCCTTTTCAGCCTGCCCCTTGAACTGCTGGAAGAGTTCGTCCATCCGTGAAGTCGACTCGTCCTTGGCCAGGGCGATGTCGTCCACCAGGCCGGCAAGGTCCATGCCCCTGAAGGCGTTGGCCCGGCTGGCGCGGTAGGCCACGGCGAATTTGTCCATTGCCGTTCTAAGGAATTCGTTGTCCAGGGCTTCACGGAGTTCGCATTTGTATTCTTTGAGATTCTTGGCGTCTTGCATGGAATCTAGCCCTCCAGCAGGAGTATGTGCAGTTCAAGGGGGCCGTGCACGCCAAGGGCCAGGACCCTTTCGATGTCCGCGGTTCTGCTCGCTCCGGTGATGAAGGCCAGGTAGCTCGGAGTGTCGGCCATCTCGTCGATAAATGTCTTCTCAAGGTCGTATGCCGTGGCCTTGATTTTGGACTTGGCCAGCACGGCAACGTGGATTTCACTGATCATTGTCGCCAGACGAAGCTCCTCGCTCCCGGAGTCGAGAATAAGTGTGCCGGTCTCGGCGATGCCGTGTTCGCAGATCGTGAATCCCACGTCCAGGCCCGAGAGGTGGTCGCGCAGGCCTTGGGTGATGAGTGTCAGGTCGTTTTCTTCGCAGAGCTTTTCAAGGTTGGAGCGGATGCCGGAGTCCAGGCCGGGAGCGGCCATTATTTTGTCTGTGGCCGGGCCGGATGAACCCTCGGCCAATATGGCCCTTGGTTTCTTTTGTGCGCAGATTTTCACCGCGTATTCAAGAGCCTGTTCAAGACTGTCGATTTCCGTGACCACGGCTGAGACTAGTCGAGCTTTTTCAGTAAAGATTTCAGTTAATTCGGTTCTAGCCATTTACCGCTTCCCCGATTCTGTTCTTTCGCCAATGGTCTCGGCATAGATTTCGATTGCGTGCCTGACTTCCATCCCGGTTCCGGCCTGGGAGAGCATGTCCGTTATTTGGAGCATGCAGGCCGGGCAGCTGGTGGCCACCACGTCCGCGCCAGATCTGGCAATGTTTTCCGCCTTGTCCCGGCCTATTTTTTTCGAGAGGTCGTAATGGGCGAGGTTGAAGCTGCCCCCGCAGCCGCAACATACTCCGGCATCGGTCATTTCCCTGAATTTGTAGCGCGGGGTGGCCTTGAGCAGGTTTCTCGGCTGGATCGTGACGCCGAGGGAATTCTTCAGGTGGCAGGGGTCGTGATATGTCACGGTCCTTGCCGTCCTGCCGGGCGCGGCGACCGGTTCGACTCCCACTACATCCGTTAGGAATTGGCTGATGTCCATGGTCTTTTTCGCAATTTTTGCCGCCAGTTCCAAATTGTCTTTTCCCTCAAGCATGGTCGGCCAGAGTTCCTTGATGGTCGATGTGCAGGTGGCGCAGGAGGTTATCAGGTAGTCGAATTCGCCCTTGGCGAACAAGTCAAGATTCATGCTCGCCAGCTTGGAAAAAGTCTCGGAATCGCCGCTGGCCAGGGCCGGAATGCCGCAGCAGGCCTGGCCTTGGGGCATGAAAACGCCGATTCTGTTTAGGCTCAGGGCCTTTAAGGTCGCCTGGCCAACGCTTGGATAAACCTTGTCGATCATGCAGCCCACGAAAAAGGCCACCCGCAGGCCGGATCTGCCGGGCTTCTCGTCAAGCGCGGGGACCAGTCTGTGAAAGGGGGGGGTGGCCAGGGCCTTGAAATGTCGGTTGTCCACCACGGGCATGTTCATGATGGAACTGCACGAACCTAGGCTCGTGTGTTCGTTCTTTATGAATGCCCCCTGGAATCTGGCGGCTAGACCAGTGAGGACGTTGAACAGGGCGGGATGGGTCAGCAGCCCCCTGAAAATGACTCTTTTGGTCCTGGAGAGACCGAAGTAGCCGGTCATCAGGGTCCGCGCCCTGATGAATATGTCCAGGACATTGACTCCGCTGGGACAGTTGGCCTGACATGTTCCGCAGAGCAGGCAGCGGTCGAGTTTCTCGCTTACGCCTTTGGGGTCGGCCAGGATTTCCCCTGCCAGATGTTCGAGCAGGACCAGCTTGCCCCGCGCCACATCGCCTTCAAGCCCTGTCCTGCTGAATAGGGGGCAGACGGCCTGGCACATGCCGCAACGCATGCAGGTCACGAGCTGGTCGTCCAGTTCCTTGAGCAGGGTTGTGAGCTTGGTGATCTCGGCCATTTTTCCCACCTACCCGATGATTTTGCCGGGATTCAGCAATCCCTTGGGGTCCAGGGCGGACTTCATTCTTTTGGAGTATTCCAGGGTGGCGCGGCTGGTTTCATTGATCATGTACTTGGACTTGGCGAGGCCTATGCCGTGCTCGCCGGACAGTGTGCCGCCCAGTTCCAGGGCGCGGGCGAAAATGTCGTCAATGGCCAGTTCCACGCGTTTCCACTCCTCCTTGTCGCGTTTGTCGGTGAGGATGGTGGGGTGCAGGTTGCCGTCTCCGGCGTGGCCAAAGGTGCCCAGATCAAGCCTGTGCTTTCTGCCTATTTCGCCCAAGGCCTCGATCATGGCCGGTATTTTGCTGCGCGGCACGGTGGCGTCCTCAAGCACACAGGTGGGCTTGAGCCTTGCCAGCGCTGGCAGGGCGTCGCGTCTGGCCTGCCAGACCCTGTCGCGCTGGGCCGCGTCCTGGGCCACTTCAACGGATTCGGCCTTGTTGGCTTTGCATAGTTCCTCGACCCTGGCAGCCTCTTCTTTCACCTGGGCGGGGTGTCCGTCCACCTCGATGAGCAGCAGGGCCGCAGCCTCGATGGGCAGGCCTGCATGGCGAAAGGACTCCACGGCCCGGATGGTGAAATTGTCCATGAGTTCCAGGGTGGCCGGGACTATTTTCCCGGCAATGATGTCGGCCACGGTTTCCGAAGCGGCCTGGATGCTGTCGAACACGGCCATCATGGACTTGGCGCTTTGGGGCGGCGGGATGAGCTTGAGGATGATCTTGTCGAAGACGCCGAGGGTGCCCTCCGAGGCGACCATGAGCCCGGACAGGTTGTAGCCCGTGACGCACTTGACCGTTCTGGAGCCGCTCTTGACCAGTTGGCCTTGGGTGTCGAAAAATTCAAGGCCCATGACGTAGTCCTTGGTCACGCCGTACTTCAGGCCGCGCAATCCACCGGCATTCTCGGCCACGTTGCCGCCGATGGTGGAAACGGTTTGGCTGCCCGGGTCCGGGGGATAGAATAGCCCGCGTTTGGCCGCTTCGGCCGCCAGCGTGGCCGTGACCACGCCCGGCTCGACCACTGCGTATAGGTCTTTTTCATTGATTTCCAAAATTTTGTTCAGGCCGTTGGTCAGGATGACCACGGAGCCGTTTTTGGGGATGGTTCCGCCGGAGAGATTGGTTCCGGCACCGCGTACGGTCATGGGCAGGTCGTTGTCGGAACAGAGCTTGACTGTTTTGCCCAGGGCCTCGCTGCTCATGGGCCTGACGATTAGAGAGGGAAGCTCGGGTTCGAGCACTGCGGCATCGTACGAATATGTGTGGCGGTCCGCTTTGCTGGACAGGACATTGCCGGAACCGACAATTGCTTCGAAATCTTTTATCAGGTTGTCAGCGTCCATGAACTGGTCCTCCTGTGGAATTGCGTCGGGCATGGCAAAAGAAAGGTCGTGGTCCCTCTGGAACTTGCCAGGGCAAACTTCAGGTACAGTGCTGTTCCCGGTTTGGAAGAATAGGTGGGGCGGTTCAGGCCGTCAAGGTGGGAGGATGCGTGTTTTTCTAAGGCGCTTCGTCCGAGCCGCACCCGCCGGTGCAACTGGAGGAGTCCGTTGGACAACCGGAACAACCGCACCCGCAGGAGGATTTCACATCGTCTTTTCGCGTGAATTTCCTGACGACATATGCGGCCGCCAGGGCGATGGCCGAGACGGTTAAAATTGTATCGATCATTTTCTTCTCGCGTGCTTTGTTTCTGTCGAACTTGACATCCATTATCAATATGTATCGTTGGATCGCCTGTCAATACCCACTCGTCGAGTAGAGTCTGGAAGGTGTATTTTTGTTGTGGATTTGGCGGCCAGTGGCCCATAGTCATTCGCTTTTTTATGGCAGGCTATTTTTTTGATAAGCACAATCAATTTCATTGACAAGTTGGTTAAGGACCTTTACCAATAACTCATGTCCAACAAGAAGAAAGCCCTTGAAGGCCTGTCCGGCAAATTGCTTAAGGTGATATACAAACACGCCCGCATAAACGAATTGCCGGTGACTTTGAGCGGAGGGGTCGAGTTGACGCCCAAGGAGATTCATTTTCTCACGGCCATAGGGGAAAATGAGGGGATCAACGTCAAGGAGCTTGGAGATCACTTCGGCGTGACCAAGAGCGCTTCTTCCCAGATGGTGTCGAAGCTCCAGAGATCGGGTTACGTGGACAAACGGAAATCACCTCACAACAACAAGGAAGTGCGGCTTTTTTTTACAGGCCCGGGACGGGAAATTTTTAACGGGCTTGTACGCATGCGCAGGGAACAGATGGAAGATTTGCTGTGTAGACTGGACCGTTTTTCATTATCCGAGGTGGAAGTCGCTTCAGGACTGATGACGGTCATCGAGGCTTATGTGAGTGAGAGGTTGGATGAGTTGAGTTGAGAGCTTTTTTTTGCGGGCATGGTTAAGCTGCTTAACTATAAGCAGCAACTAAATGGAATAATGCTTTAAAAATCGGGGTCGAAATGCCGAAGGAAGAAAATGCCCGCCAGTGCCGCGGCCACAAGGGCCGAGGCCCCAGCAGCTACAGGATGCACAACCCGGACGATGTTTTCGCGGAATTGAAGCTCAAGCCCGGAAGCGTGTTTCTCGATCTGGGTTGCGGGCCGGGCGAATATGCCGCGAGGGCCGCCGGGGAGGTTGGCCCAGACGGATTGGTCTACGCCTTTGACCGTTGGGAGGGATCCATAGGCGACTTGCTGGCAAGGGGGTTGGACAATGTCGTGGCCCGTAGCCTGGATATTGTCCAGCCGTTGCCCCTTGAAGCGGAATGCGTGGATGTCTGCCTTCTGGCTACGGTGCTGCATTCCATCGACCTGCCCGGGTCCGGCGGCGGGATGTTCAGGGAGGCGTTGCGTGTCTTGAAGCCCGGCGGACGTTTGGCGATAATCGAATGCCATAAGAGGGACATGCCGTTCGGCCCGCCCAAGCATGTCCGCCTATCAGTGGACGAAGTGGAAGAGGCGGCCAAGTCGTCGGGATTTGTCCGGACCGCTTACCGCGACCTTGGTCACAATTACCTTGTTCAGTTCGTCCCGGCCTGAACGGCGGGCTGTGGACCTTGGAATCGGACAGGGATAAGCCGGAGGGAGGTTTTGCCTTGAAGAACCCTCAAAGTGTTTTTGATGAATACCTGGCAAGAAACAGGATGAAGGCCACTTCGCAACGCCGTTCCATCTTGGCTGTTTTTCTCCAAGCGAAAGGCCATTTTTCCTCGGAAGAGTTTTACGGCATGGTCAAGCAAAAGGACCATTCCGTGGGTCAGGCCACCGTGTACAGGACGCTACGCCATCTTTCCGCCTCGGGCGTGGCCTCGGAAGTCAAATTCGGAGACGGGGTGACGCGCTATGAACTGAACGACGGACGTGGAGAACATGACCATCTCATTTGCGAGCGATGCGGCAAAAGCGTTGAGATTCATGATCCCGAAATCGAGAAGCTTCAAAGCGAGATCGCCGACTCTGCCGGATTCACGCTCACAAGCCGCAGCACTTGCCTTTACGGCCTTTGCGAAAAATGCAGAAGAAAAAAGAATGATTGACGGCGCCGCGTTCCCGTAGCCGCTGCCCTTTGCAAGTTATCCGGGGGCAATTGTGCCGATGTCATAATCATGCCCTTCAGGTTCTGTTTCAGGGAGTGATGTCTTCAGTCCTTTTCCCTAGCGGAATCTTCATTTTTTCAAAATTCACTTGAGCAGAAAAATGGGGCGATTTTGCCTTTTTTTTCGCTTAAAAATGGGAATTTGACGCTAAATCTTGTCGCGGTGACAATTTTTCCCTTAGTTATCGCAAAAAAGTAACATATTTTTATACATTAATGTAAAGGGTCCCGGCGTGACCGTGCGTCAAGCTCGGCAGGGAAAATGACGGCACATTCTTGGAACTTTGAATAGAGATAATACAAAATTGTCCTATTAAGGCACGGAAATGAGGATAATTGTCTTAAAATTTCCCCAAAACGACCCTAAAAAAATACTAATTGACCTTTTCTACGTTTTTGTATTATGTCCAGCTACTTTTGTCTCAGCGTTAAATTCAACATTTTATCTTTTTAGGGGGGTCTATGTCCCAGTGGAATAAATCCAACGATGTTCTCGGCTCCGTGAATCGGGGCAATGCTATCGAATCCGGCTTGTGCACACTGTGCCGCGCAGACTGCCAGGGCAAATGCGAAACCTGGATGTCCAGCCTGCGTGGCCGCGAGATTCTTTATCCCCGCGATTTCGGAATTGTCACCGCCGGCAGCGGCAATACCACCCATGTGGGAGTCTCTTACAATTCTTTGCGCATTCAGGGTCTGAATTACGGCGCAATGGGCAGACCGGGCAAGGCCTCCAATGCCGACGACTGCCTTTTCACCGATGTCAGCCTGGAAACCGAATTCGGAAGCAAGGAAAAGACCAAGGTCAAGGTTCCCTTTATGACCGGCGCCCTGGGGTCGACTTTCATCGCCGCCAAATACTGGGATTCCTTTGCCGTGGGTTGTGCTCTTGTGGGAGCTCCCATCGTGGTCGGCGAGAACGTGGTCGGCGTTGACCGGGAATCCGTGCTCAAGGGCGGACGGATCACCAAGGCTCCCGAACTGGAACGCAGGATCGAAAAATATCTCCGCTATTATGACGGCTACGGGGCCATCATCGTCCAGATGAACGTCGAGGACACGAGAAACGGCGTGGCCGAATACGTGGCAGAGAAGTTCGGCGACAAGGTCATCATTGAACTCAAGTGGGGCCAGGGGGCCAAGAACATCGGCGGCGAGATCGAAGTTGACAGCCTGGAATACGCCACCTTTCTGAAGAAGCGCGGCTATCTTCTCGATCCAGACCCGGAACTGCCCGAAGTCAAGGAAGCCTACAAGCGCGGTTCCATCAAGGCTTTCGCCCGCCACAGCAGGCTTGGTTACACCGACCTTTGCACCTATGACCAGGTCCATGAAGATTTCATGAACAGCATAAGCTATCTGCGCAAGATCGGATTCAAGCGCATTTCGCTCAAGACCGGTTCCTACGGAATGGAAGCCCTGGCAATGGCCATCAAGTTCGCCACCGAAGCGGAACTCGACCTCCTGACCATGGACGGTTCCGGCGGTGGCACTGGCATGAGTCCCTGGAACATGATGGAAACCTGGGGCGTTCCTTCCATTCTCCTGCATTCCAAGGCCTACGAGTACGGCAACATATTGGCCGCGCAGGGCAAGAAGGTCGTGGACATGTCCTTTGCCGGCGGCTTCGCCAAGGGCAGCAGTATTTTCAAGGCGTTGTCCCTGGGCGCTCCCTTCGTGAAGATGATCTGCATGGGCCGGGCCATGATGATTCCCGGCTTCCTCGGCACAAACATCGAAGGCGCCCTTTATCCCGACCGCCGCGAGAAACTCTTTGGAAACTGGGACAAGCTTCCCGCGACCGTGTCCAGGTACGGCCAGACCCCGGAAGAAATCTTTTCCTGCTACTCCGACGTGGAAAAGAAGGTCGGCAAGAAAGAGATGAAGGACATCCCCTTGGGCGCGGTGGGCATCTGGTGTCTGGTGGACAAGCTGTCCGCAGGCTTGCAGCAGCTCATGGCCGGGGCCAGGAAGTTTTCCTTGGACGACATTTCCAGGGAAGACATCGCCTCCGCCAACAGGGAGACGGAAAGGGAAACCAAGATTCCCTTCATCACCGACATGATGGACGAGACCGCCAAGAAGATTCTGAAAATGAAGTAGGCGGTATCCGAGGCAAAGGACAAGGGCGGGGTTCTTCCCCGCCCTTTTTTGTCGCATCGGCTGTTTGATCGAAGGCTACTTGATCAGGTATTTGTCCAGGGCGATCATCTCGTCCTTGGAGATGGGAACAGGGCTTCCGGAGGCGGTTCCGGCCTTGAAGGTGACGCTGGTGTTCCTTTTTTCCAGCATGACAGTTTTGGCTTCGGAATATTTGCTTTTCAGCTTGTTGATGTGGGCTATCATGGCTTCCAACTCGGTCCTGGATTCCCTAGCCTTGTCCAGGGCCTGGCCTGCGGGGCATTTGGCATCCGCCCGCTGCGGGGTTGTCAGACAAAGAGGCAGGGCCAGCAAAAGGCAAAAGAATATAATAGATACGGCTTTCATTTGATCCCTCCCTATTCCGCGCACTGGTATTCAACCAGCAGTTCTTCCACATTGCGCGCTTCCCGCTGGGCGCGCTGGCGGCCTTTTGTGTCGCGCTGTTTCTTGAATTTGTTCACGCTGTCCTCGTATAGCTCCAGGGTGGAAATGATCTTGCGGCAGATTTGCCTGCGGGTGGCTTCCACTTCGCCGTAATCCCGGTCCACGCCCTGGACGCATTGCAGGGGGCCGCCGGAGAAGAGAAAGTGTTTTTCCGTGTCGGGCTGAATGATGGACCCTATCTCAGTGCCCCGGATGCCAAGATAGCCCATGGCGGTGTTGATCTGGTAACCCTCGCCCATGTTGGCGGTGATTTTCCCGGAAACGAATCTGAAAATACCGTTGTTCAGGACCAGTTTGAGAGCAGCTTTGTCCTGCGCGTTGTCGTCATAGACGGCGTCCCTGACAAGCAGTTCGCTTTCAGCGCCAACGACCAGGACGGACTGGTCCGGAAACAGGATTTGGACCTTGCTGTCCTTGCCTGTCCTTATCAGGTCGTCGGGATTTACATCGTCGTCAGCGGCAAGAGTCCTTGCCGCGCCACTGCTGACAGCTTCAACCGTTCCCGACACGGATTGGACCTTTCCGTTGTCCGCAAAGGCCGGTTGCGCCGACAGCGACAAGAAGCACGCCAGCAGGACGGCAGTGAAAATTAGTGTCCTCGATTTCATGAACCCTCCATATGTGCGACAAGAATTGAGAGTCGTTTTTCAACATCTTCTTTTATGAGGACCAGCCTGTGTGCGTCAAGACTGTGAATGTTATATTGTTGGAGAGTCGTCGGATATTGGGATCGTGATTTACTTCCAGTCGATGAACTGGGTAAATATCGGTTGAGCATTGTTTTATTATCGTTACAAACCTATATCTAGTATGGAGGTGCACATCTCTTTCGGGTAGTGAATAAGAAAAACAAGAAAGGAGCGAACCAATGGCTGCAAAAAAGATTCTCATGCTTGTCGGTGATTTCGTGGAAGATTACGAAGTGATGGTTCCTTTTCAGATGCTGCTCATGGTCGGCCACGACGTTCAGGCCGTGTGCCCGGACAAGAAGGCCGGTGAAACCGTGAAGACTGCGGTGCATGATTTCGAGGGGGACCAGACCTATTCCGAGAAGCCCGGACACAATTTCATGCTCAACGCCGGCTTTGCGGGAATCAAGGGCCAGGATTTCGACGCACTGGTCATTCCCGGCGGCCGCGCGCCCGAATATCTGCGCCTGAATCCGGAAGTCATCTCCCTGGTCAGGCATTTCGTCGAGGCTGGCAAGCCCATCGCCTCCATCTGCCACGGCCAGCAGATTCTGGTCGCTGCCGGAGCCTTGCAGGGCAAGAGCTGCATGAGCTACCCCGCTGTCAAACCGGAAATCGAGGCAGCCGGAGGAAACTGGGTTTCCCAGAACGAGACCTTTTCCGATGCCCATGTGGACGGCAATCTGGTTACCGCCGCGGCCTGGCCCGCCCATCCCGAGTGGATGCGAAAATTCCTGAAGGTGCTGGGAACAAGGATCGACGCCTAGTCGTTCCAGGGTTTGTGCAAGTGAACCTGCCAAAGAGCCGGGGGAGCGTTCAGCTTCTCCGGTTTCTTATACCTAACTTGAGCGATTCATGGCCGAGTAACATAGTGTTATGCCACCATATGCCCCTGTGTTTTTTTGTGTTTTTTCTTGGGCATCCTTAGCTTCGGCCGTTCACCCATTGGGTTAAGCCGTAGATACGCATACTTGATTACGTCCATCGTTCTTTGCGCGATAAAGGGCTTCGTCTGCTGCCTTAAGGAGTGTTTCAATTTCGGGGTAATCCTCAGTAATGGAGGAAACACCAACGCTCACCGTGACCTTCAGGGTTCCGTGTGCTGTCTCAATGATTGCATTTTCGATGTTTTGTCGAATACGCTCAGCTACCAGAAGAGCTTCTTTCGATTGAGTTTGGGGCAACAATACAGCAAACTCTTCGCCACCTAAACGACCAATAGTATCGTCATCACGCAAGCCTTGTACGGCAAGGTTTACAACGTCTTTAAGAACAATATCTCCAACATCGTGTCCAAAAGTGTCATTGACATTTTTAAAATGGTCTATATCGAGCATTAGCATTGAGAAGGTATATCCATGTCGTTTTGACCTACTCAATTCCTTTTGAGCGATATCAAAAAAAGACCTTCGGTTGTTAATCCCAGTCAATGAATCTGTATTAGCTAGGCGTATCAAGTCCAGCTCTGCTTCTCTAATCCTGGTGATATCTGTTAGCGCTCCGTGATAAAACTCTGTAACTCCTTTGCTGTTAACTTTAGCTATTACATTTCCATGCAAGTATAACGTTGTCTTATCGGGATGCACCACACGAAAGTCGAGAGGGCCCTCTCCGCCTGTGCGAATGATAGTGTCCATCGCATCAAGCAGTTGATCACGATCTTCGGGGTGAACCCGCTGGAATACATGCTCGAATGTTGACTCTATGTCTGTTGAATATCCTAGGAGTCTATAGAGTTCTTTAGACCAACTGCGCTTTCCCCCGAAATTCGGACCACCGGTTAAAGTGGAATCTGCGTCCTTAAACCGATAAGGAAGGACGTATGACTAAGAGCAACAAAAGACGGAAGCATTCGGACAAGTTCAAGGCCAAGGTCGCGCTTGAGGCGATACGTGGCGTGAAGACGCTGGCGCAATTGGCTGCTGAGCACAAAGTGCACCCAAACCAAATTTCTACGTGGAAAAGACAGCTCCTTGAAAATGCCGAGGGCATCTTCTCCGGCGACAAGAAAGCCAAGAGCCAGGAAGAGGTCACCGCTCCGCTGTTTGAAGAGATCGGGCGGCTCAAGATGGATATCAAGTGGCTTGAAAAAAAGTTGTAAGCCTGCCGCTTGAACTGCGCCGCCAGTGGATTAAACCGGATCGGGAATATTCCATCCGGCGGCAATGCAGGTTGGCAGGCGTTTCCCGCTCAGGTTTTTACTACAAGTCCGTAGCCGAGTCCGATGAGAACCTGGATCTGATGCGGCTGATCGACGAACAATACCTGCGCCAGCCGGACTACGGTTCCCCGCGCATGACGGACTGGCTGAAAGCCCAGGGCTGTCGAGTGAACCATAAACGGGTTGAGCGGCTGATGAAATTGATGGGGCTTCAGGCAATCACTCCGGGACCGCACACGAGCACGCCCAACCCTGAGCACCCCGTATATCCGTATCTGTTGAAAGGAGTTGCCATTGAACGAAAAAACCAAGTCTGGAGCGCTGATATTACCTATATTCCCATGCAGCGCGGCTTTCTGTATCTTGTCGCAGTGATCGACTGGCGGAGTCGGTTCGTTTTGGCCTGGGAGCTGTCGAATTCCATGGATAGTTCCTTCTGCGTGGATGCGCTGAACAAGGCGTTATGCATCTCCACGCCGGAGGTGTTCAACACGGACCAGGGAGCGCAGTTCACCAGTCGAGAGTTCACGGGCATCCTGCAGGACAAGGGCATAGCCATCAGCATGGACGGCAAAGGGCGGGCAATCGACAATGTGTTCGTCGAGCGGCTGTGGTGGACTGTGAAATACGAGGACGTCTACCCCAAGGCGTATTCCGATGGAATCGAGCTATACCATGGGCTGACACGGTATTTTCACTACTACAATGAAGAGCGCAGACATTCATCGTTGGACAAAAGGACTCCAGCGGACGTATACAGAGGCTGTTTCAATGTTCATTGACTTGGCTCGTATCCGTTGTTCCGCTCCGCCCTCGGCCCTTCGGGCCGCCCCTACGGGGACGGGCTACGCTCCACAACGGATACGGCAAACCGCCTCCTCGGACGCATGAACTCGGACGCCGGACTCCACCTTAAAATGACCGATCAGTGGTCCAAAGGATGGGGGGAGGCGCAAACAGCCCTTTCCAGTCTCAAGATTGCGTTCAAAATTACCCGTTGAGGAGATAGTTTGTGCTTCCTTGAGTCTTCGCTCACTTCTTTGCAGTTCATATTGGGCTTGTTTGAGCAACTCATGCTTTTTAGCTAAATCTCGTTGCATTTTAGCTAGCGAGTTGTTTATCAGCATATAGTCTTCTAGCAATCGCTCTTTCTCTTCTTTGACCTGCTGCGCTCCATGCAATTTTTTTTGGGCATCCCGTAACAGCTGTCCTTGTTCATTCATCATTAGCATAAACTCTTCAAAGGATTTGAGTAAATGCTCCGGCACCTGTACACCGATAATTTGGTGTTTGTCGTTGTGAAAAACAGCGAACAGAGAAAAACGCGCTTTCGATTTAATGCCTTGGATTTCTATTGAGTCACAAAACCCAAAACCTTCAGAACGCACCTGGGCTAAAAAGCTTTCAAAGCGATTCTTAGCTGAGGAAGATAGGATGGCATCAAGATTCTGAATCTTTTCAAATGTCCCCCAAAACCCAGTATTGTCTGTTGCGTCCCACTTAATCGTACCATCGCAATCCACTTCGAATCGAATACTTGAAGTATCTTTGACGTGGCGCATATCTGCCTCAGACTACCAAGCGGCTTGCGACGTCAAGGGCTTGTTGGGCGTCCTTCCCTGTGCCGTCTGCACCAACTACAGTTACCAAATGGGGACTCATAATGAACGACAAACCACCGACAAGGATTTTGGGGCAATTCTTTTTCATTCTCGTGCGGATTGAAGTTATGAGATCCCGCGTTTCAGGTACGCCAAACATCATAGTTACAGACAGGCAGAGGAGATCGGGGCGTTGCTCTTCAATCGCGCTGAGAAAGCTGGCGTCAGGAGTTACTGCTCCCATGAAGTAAGTGTCCCAGCCCTCCGCCTCAAAAATATCACAAAGCATGTGGAGGCCCAATTCGTGTAACTCGCTACCGAGGCATCCCCCAACAAGCTTTTTGCCGTTACGCTTTGAAGTCATTGCGTGAGGAAAAACATGTGCCATCGTAAGCTGAGTAGCTGCTGTTATGTAGTGCTCCACTGCGATGTCTATCTGATTTATCTGCCAAAGCCGTCCAGCTTCATACATAACTGGCTGCAGTACATGGAGATATATATCTTTTAATGGGGTTCCATTTTTGATACTCTCAACAATACACAGAAGAGCATCCTGTCTTCTGGCTTGAAGGAGATGGCTGAGATACGTCTTGGCCAGCTTGATTTCTTCAGGCTTCATGTCTCGGCTTACTTCAGTCATTATCCCCAGTCCTTGTGAGAGGTCCTATGCGTTCGTAGAACGAACTGGCATCCCTGCTTACCTGTAAAAAATCATCTATATGATCTTCAAGCCAAGAATAAATCGTTTGAACTTGAACGGAATCTTCTTTGGCAAGGTGTTCAAGAATGACGGATTTCGCTTCCGGGAGCATAACTTTCCAATACTTGGGGGTGAATCCCCGGCCAATATATGTCCTGACCACCCAGAGAACAGTTTCTACAAAAGATTTCGGATCATAAAGAGCCGCAAGTGTGCTGATATATTTGAAATGATTGAGGTGGTTGTTTTCCATTACCCCTTCATTGCCGGGGCCTATCAATCCCTCAAGGTCATCCCGTTTGAGCAAGCGCGCTGTAAGTAGACTGGCCATGATTTCTGCTTGTTCTTTGAGGACAATACCTGAAGTTACTTTTGGTGCCGAAAGCTGCTCCGCGGCTTTGAAGAGTTCTTCTATCGACATGGTATCCCACCTTTTGGCCTAGGTGTTGAAAGTATTTTAACAACTTTTAACCTATCATGAGCTATTCACCAACCAGGTGCTACATAAAATATTGCATATCATGCTGCTTTTGTATACAATTATTAAACTCAGGAGCCCAGATTGTCACCCCATTTGATGGAAATCCGGATGGCCAAGCGACACATCTCTAAAGCAAAAACCATCGACGATATCCAGGTCACCAACGACTTCCTGACGAGCCGAGCTGGCCTCAACCCCTTCGTCCGCTACCTGCGGAGAATCGACATGCTTTCGCATCTCGACCGCATCTTCGGCTCCATGCGCAAACACCCGAAGGGCACGCCCATTGATGACATCTTCAAGCAGGTGCTCTGCTTTCTCTTTGATGGCACCAGCCCGTCACCTAGCCCACTTCGATGTATTGACCAAAGACTCCGGATATGCAACCGCCATCGAAACGGACATCAAAGGAATGGCCTCTTCACATACCGTCAAGCGGTTTTACCAGGCCTTCTCCGTACAGCGGAGCTACCTGTTCCGCCGATTGCTGCACCAACTCTTCCTCTCGCGGCTCAACTTGACCAAGCCGGAAGTGATCGAACTAAACATCTGACCTGCCCATGAAAAACTGGTCCACGCCCAATGTTAGGGGTATGTGGGCTGTAGGAGGTTTCAATGGGCAGGTCACCACGAAGAAAAAACGCCCATTAGACGTTGACCACATTATCTCCAAGTCAAAAGTGACCTGCCCCCAGTTTATGTTCAGGGTTTATGTTAGTTTGCACTCTTCCTGCTGAGGTTGTAGTTCTTAACCATGAAGCGACTTTGCACCATAAATTTGACAATCAGCTGTCTTTTGATTTCGTTTCAAGTTTTTGCGGGAACACTTCCTTTTTTAAAAAAATCTGTTGTCGTTGACAAAGCTAGCATTGCTATCATCCAGCCCCACATACTGTATGGTACGCCACAAGGGACACCTTCCACCAACAAACTTATTGCAAGGCCAATCTACTGCATTTCAAACAATGCCAAAACTAAATTTGCCGATTGGGTGGCATACAGACTTGACAAGACATCCGTCCTTGGCCCTTCGGTCAAAACACGAAAGTGGAAAGCCGACCCAGACATAAACAGCACCGAGACTCTTGAACCCGACGATTACAAAGGAGCCTTTGCTGTGCTGAAAACTGACAGAGGACATCAAGCACCTTTGGCCTCATTCAAGGGTACCAAATTTTGGCACCAGACAAACTATCTTTCCAACATCACCCCCCAAAGAAGCAACTTGAACCAAGGCCCTTGGAAACGGCTTGAACCTAAGCTGAGCGATTCACAGTCGAGACACAGAGTGTTACACCACGATAACACCCTGTTTTTTTGTGGTTTTTCCTTTAGCAGTCTTTGCCTCGGCCGTTCACCCATTGGGTGTGGCAGAACATTCTGACTACTTTTTCCCCATCACCCTCTTGATGGCCTGTTCTAATTCATCCATGTCCACGGGTTTGGCCAGATAGTCGTCCATCCCGGCCGCCAGGAACTTCTCCCTGTCACCTTCCATGGCGTAAGCCGTCATGGCGACGATGGGGATGTCTTTGTTCTTTTCGTCCGCTTCGCCTCCACGAACTGCTCTGGTCGCTTCAACGCCATCTATGACCGGCATCTGCACGTCCATCAAAATCAGGTCAAAGGACTCTTTGCGCAAGGCTTCCAGCACCTGCCTCCCATCCGCCACAGCTGTCACTTCGAAACCCATTTTTTCCATCTGCTTGATGGCTGCCATGCTGCTAATCTGGTCATCTTCAGCCAAAAGGATTTTTCTCGTTGTACCCATAAGCCGAGTCCCGCCTTCAACGATTTCGTCAGTTGATGAAGGAGTTTCATCCCGCAGAAAAGTGATGGTGAAATGCACGGTGGTACCCTTGCTGCTCTCACTTTCAACGGAAATATTGCCGCCCATCAATTCAATCAACTGCTTGCAAATGGAAAGGCCGAGCCCAGCCCCCTGATGAGTGCGCGTATGCCCTTGGCTGCCTTGAGTAAACGGCGTGAAGAGCCTGTCGAGGGTATCGTCGGGAATCCCTATCCCCGTATCAGAGATGGAAAACAATACCCTGGCCTGCTCTTTTCCGATGGTAGGCAATGGGGAGGCTGCCACCAAGATTTGACCTGAATTCGTGAACTTGAGCGCATTCCCAATTATGTTGACAAGCACCTGCTGGAGACGCGCCGGATCGCCAAGAACCATTTTTTGAACACCGGGGTGAATGTCTACGTTCAAAAGAATGTCAGATTGCTTTGCTGTGGGTTTGAACAGTTTCATACACTGGTCAAGAGCCTCAAACAGGTCGAACGGCTCGGACCTGATCTCCAGTCTTTTGGCCTCGATTCTGGAAAGGTCCAGGATGTCGGAAAGCAGGCGCGTCAGTCGGTTAGATGACTGAAGGGCCATCAATGAATACTCTTTTTGCTCGTTGTCGAGTTCAGTGGTTTGCAAAAGCTGGAGCATGCCAATAATACCGTTCATGGGCGTGCGGATTTCATGACTCATATTGGCCAGGAATTCGGATTTGACTTGGTTTGCCGCTTCGGCCTGCTCCTTGGCATTCAACACTCGCTGTTCGGCTTTCTTGCGGTCCGTGATGTCAAGATTAGTTCCCACCCAGCGCAAAGGTTTCCCCTCGGAATCCTTTACGATGTCGCCGCGGGTCAATATCCACCGCCAAGAGCCGTTTTTATGGCGCATCCGGTGTTCGATCTCATATTCGGATGTTTTCCCGGACAAATAATTGTCGATGGCTCGTTCTATTGCGTCTGCATCATCCGGATGCCAGAGTCCTTTCCATCCTGCAAAAGCGTCTTCCACTTCATGCTCTTCGTATCCGAGCATTCGCTTCCATTGAGGAGAAAAGTAAACAACATCTTCCACCATATTCCAATCCCATAATCCGACCCCAGTTCCGGATACAGCCAGTGCCAGCCGCTCCTCACTCCCCCGCAGGGCATCCGTAGTCTGCTTGCGATCGGTGATGTCCCTGAATACACCCAAGATGAGATTGCTTTCCCCGATCTCAAACTTAACAGTAGAAACCTCTGCGAGCCGCGGTTTTTCTCCAGCGGCCAAGAGCCAAACTTCCTCTGCGTGATTTGGATTAGTCACATGGCGCTTGAAGTCTTCGGTAACGCCATCTTCAGAAGTGGGCGTTTGCGGCGGGTGCAGTTCGCGTTGGGGCGAGCCGATGAGTTGCTCTCTGCTGCGCCCAAAAAAGTGAATCGCAGCCTCGTTGCACTCAACCAGTATGCCCGTGTTCACGTCGGCCACCAGCACAGGATCAGCAACAGCAGCGAATAGGGCCTTATGGCGCTCATCGCTAATTCTAAGGGCCTTTCGGGTCGAACGAAGTCGAACATTCATTGCTAACAAAGTGACCACAGCGAGAGAGAGAACAGCAACAACAATAAAGGCAGCAGCAAGTTCTCGCCAGTACGTTCTCAAGATAGACCTTGGTTTATTCACCCATCTCACCCCTTCGGGGACGGCTCCTTCGGGGATCTGGAAATGGGTAAGCACTGAATAGTCAATGGTGTCCTGATTGGCCGCATCCCCCTCGACAATAGATATGTGTTCAATTGGAGTGCCGCGAAGAATCTGGATTCCAATCTCTCCTGCAAACCTGCCCTGCATAAAATGGGAGATGATTTTACCGCCAAGCACACCATCTCCCACACCATGCTCCCATAGGTGAAAAACAGGCACAGGAGCATGAGCTAGAATTAATTCAAGGCTCTGCCCAAATAACTTTTTGTTGTCATGCTTGTCTCTATATGCAGAGAGCAGTAATATCGCATCCTTTGGATTAATTGAGTCTAAACGAGAGCTAAAGTCAGCCCATGTCATATCGGCCAAGGAAAGAGTTTCAAAAGTCAGATCTGGAAAACTTGCAGCCAACTCTTTGAAGCGATTCAAATCACCTTGGCCACTGGGTGTCGCATCCACGATGGCATATACTTTTGGGACATCGGGAATGAGTTGCTTCATCAGCTCCAAGGTTTCACGCATGGAAACAGCCTCAATAACACCGGTTATTCCCTGTTCTGGTTCAAGAGATCTGGCCAATATCTGGTTGTTTACCCCAAAGAAAATAATCGGAATATTCGGGAACAATTCATCCCTGTGTTCCAAAGCAAATATAAGAGCGTTGTCATCTGAAGTGAAGATGACATCATATGGTTCAATAGCTGCAAGTTTCGATTTTAGGAGATCATGAAAACGCGACAGCGAATCGGTGTCAAAGAATCTCTTGCTGTCCATGAATTCAACATCCAGGGTGATGCCCTCAGGCTCAAGCACTGAATTCAGTCCGTCAATTTGTTGAAAAAAAGTCGGAAATCCAGGGTGATATGAACTTATCAACAACGCCCGTTTTTGCGCTGCATTTGCAGGTATGGCATTAAAAACAACAGCAACCAAAAGAACGAATATCGCGAAGACGTGCCTGTTTGTACTCATAACCTAGCCTTACAACTCTCCAGCCTGACATCACGTCAATCCTGGTGTATCATCTTGTTTTTGTTTACAATACAACCCAGTCAAAGGCCAAAATCATTTCACCACATGGCGGAGGACTGGATGCCCAAGCATAAGCGTAATAAACCAAAATTCATAGACGAAGTCCAGGTCACGAGTGACTGTCTAACCGGACGGGCCGGGCTCAACCTCTTTGCTCGCTACCTTCGTGGAATTGGTCTTTTCCCCCACATCAATCGCCTTTTCGGCTCCATGCGCAAGCACCCCAAGGGCGCTCCCATCGACGAGCTGTTCAAGCAGGTGCTCTGCTTCCTCTTCGACGGCACCAGTCGTCACCTGGCCCACTTCGATGCCCTGGCCAAAGACCCCGGCTACGCAGCCGCCATTGAAACAGACATCAATGGCATGGCCTCTTCGCATACCGTCAAGCGATTCTACCAAGCCTTTTCCGCACAAAGGACTTACCTTTTCCGTCGTCTGTTGCAAAACCTGTTTCTTTGGCGACTC
>CAXXKR010000002.1:0-14572 GCA_963674955.2 Desulfovibrionaceae bacterium
CCCTGCATAAGGGCAGGGTTGTTGAGACGCTGGGTCGAATGCTTGAGGATGTTCTGGATCGATTTGACTCAAAGACAGTGACCCATGCGGCAATAACCGGCAACGGCGGCAAGTTTCTGAGCGAGTTCGGCGCGATCCGGCAGGTGAACGAGGTGGCGGCGACTGTGGAGGCCTGCTCCAGCGTTGCGCCCCAGGTTATGTCCATAGCCGAGATCGGGGGACAGAGCGCCAAATACGTCACAGGGTTCGCAGGAGAGGATAAATCCAGGATGGAGGTCTCCATGAATCCGAGCTGCGCGTCCGGAACCGGTTCGTTTCTTGAAGAGCAGATGTCCCGGCTGGGGTTGGAGATTGAAGATTATTCCCGGTATGCGTCCAAGGCTGGTTCCATTCCCAGAATTGCGGGCAGATGCAGCGTGTTCGCCAAGACAGACATCACCCACCACCAGCAGGAAGGCGTGCCGGTGGAAGATATCCTGATGGGCTTGGCTTATGCGGTGTCAAGAAACTACCGTAGTGCGGTCATGCGTAAACTGACCTTTCGCAAGCCCATGATGTTTGTTGGCGGCGTGGCCCGGAATCCGGCTGTTGCCGGGGCTTTGCTCGATATCCTGAAGCTTGGGGACAAGGAATTGGTCATACCCGAGAATCCCGGCAACATGGCGGCCATGGGCGCCGCCCTGTTGGCTTCCAAGGAGGGACTCGTGGCCGATGTGGAAACCGTCGCGGCTTCCATTAAAGAGGCCAGACGGGTTTACAGGGATGGCGGCGACGAACTCGATTTGCCTGCATTGGCCGGACTGGGAACGGGCGACAGCGACCGCAAGCATGACCTGAAGCCCCTTAACGGGCTGATGGGAGCCGTGGACTGCTATCTGGGAGTCGACGTGGGCTCAACAAGCACCAATCTCGTGCTTATGGACCGGGCAAAAAATATTTTGGCCTTCAGGTATCTGCGAACCCGAGGCAACCCGGTTCAGGTCGTTACCAACGGACTGAAGGAACTCCGGGAGGAGATGGGTGGAAAAGTAAACGTGGTTGGAGCGGCGACTACAGGATCGGGGCGGTACATGATCGGCGACCTAGTGGGCGCGGATGTTGTCAAGGATGAGATCACCGCTCAGGCAAAGGCCGCAACGACTCTTGTTCCCGATGTGGATACCATCTTCGAGATCGGCGGCCAGGACTCCAAGTTCATCAGCATCCGGGACGGGGTTGTGGCTGATTTTCAGATGAACAAGGTCTGCGCCGCCGGGACCGGTTCCTTCATTGAAGAACAGGCCAAAAAGTTGGGCATCCCCGTTGGGGGGTTCGGTGCCATGGCCCTTGAAGGGGATTCACCGGCGGGGCTTGGGGAACGGTGCACCGTGTTCATGGAGAGCAGCGTGGCCGTCCATCTTTCAAAGGGCGCGAGCATGGAGAACATAGCCTCCGGGCTTTGCTACTCCATCGTGAAAAACTATTTGAACAGGGTAGTGGGCCGGAAAAAGGTGGGGAGCAAGATATTGTTCCAGGGCGGCGTGGCCTACAACCAGGGCGTGGTCAACGCCTTTCGCAGCGTGACGGGGCGGGAAATTCATGTGCCGCCTTTTTTCAGCGTCACCGGGGCCTTTGGGGCCGCACTTTTGGTTCAGGAGGAGATAGGCGCTAAAGAGACGGCGTTCAGGGGCTTTGACATCAAAAATGCCGACAAGATCGTCTCCGAGCGGAAAAAAGCCGGGATCAAGGTCAGCAACACTGACAAGTTCAACCGTCAGGTGGAGAATCTCATATTCCAGGGGCACGGCGAGGATATGGACAAGGCAAGGAAAACCGTTGGCATGCCTAGAGCCTTGTTCACCTACGGCATGTTCCCCATGTTCTATGCTTTTTTCAAGGAGCTTGGCCTGAACGTGCTGCTTTCCGACGCCACCAACGAAGAGACCATTCGGTTGGCCCAGAAATATTCCCTTGAAGAGACCTGCTATCCCGTAAAGCTCATCAACGGTCATCTCGCTGAACTCATTGAGAAAAAAGTCGATTACATTTTTTTCCCGGACTTGTATACGGTGCTTCATCCCGGGTCGGTGTCCAGGCAGGACTATGGCTGCGCCTACATGCAATTGGCCTTTAAGATCGTAAACCGGGCAATGGACCTGGGCAGCAAAGATATTGAACTGCTGGCCCCGACCATCGCCTTCAGCCTAGGCCAGGAATTCATGATGAAGTCGTTCATGAAATTAGGCCGCCAGTTGGGCAAGAGCCCGGAGCAGACCCAGGCGGCCCTGCAAAAAGGCATGAAGGCTTTTCACGATTTCGAGAAACGGATTGGGGAACGTGCCCTGGAAACAGCAAATCGTCTGGACCCGGACAAAAAGGTCTTTGTCGTCATTTCCAAGACATATGGCGTGGCGGACCCGGTCCTGAACATGGGAATTCCCGGCAAGCTCATGGACATGGGCCATCAGGTCGTGCCGTTCTACGACATGCCGGATACTGACCTGTCCCTCCGGCATCCCAACATGTACTGGCCTTTCGGGCAGCATATCCTTGAGGCGGCAAAGGTGGTCCGCGACCATCCAAAGGCCTATGCCATTTTCCTGACCCACCATGGTTGCGGGCCGGATACGGTGTTCACGCATTATTTCAGGGAGATCATGGAGGGCAAGCCTTACCTTACAATCGAGGTGGACGAGCATTCCTCTGCTGTGGGTGTGAACACCCGTGTAGAGGCCTTTGTGAACAGTCTTGACGCGCTTTCAGCCAGGGCGGGAGGCAGGGTTGAAACGGAAGGGGCCGTTGGACTTGGCGGAGACCTGAATATCAGGCACGGTTTTAAAGGACTTGCCGCCGACGCGCTCATCTGCCTGCCCAACATGCGTCCCTACTCGGAAATCGCCGCCGCCATTCTCGCTTCCAGGGGGTTCAAGGCCAAGGTGCTTCCAGCCACGAGCGGTGCCTCTCTGGACGTGGGCAGGAAACATACGATTACCAACGAGTACTTCTCCCTGGCCGCTCTTCTCGGCGACGTGCTTAGCGAATTTGGGCCGTCCATGAACGGTCGAAGGCACGCCCTTTTGCTTCCCCAGACGGAAGGAGCGGAGGTGGACGGCCAGTATTCGCGTTTGATTCGGGCCAAATTGGACGAGGAAGGGTTGGGCAAGGTGGACGTTGTTTCGCCTTTTTATGAAGATTTTCCGTCCATGAACCAAAATGATTTTCGCCAGGTGTCCCTGGGACTTCTGGCTGGCGACCTGGTTTTGCTTGCCGACAGGTGGTCGCGAAGTTCCCGCCTGAAGGAGGTGCTGGGGTTGATTGGGGAAGACCGCCTGACCATGGACGGGCTGTCCGAAATCGCCCTGAAGGTTCGCGAGAGCCTTGAAACGCAGCATCCCGGGAAGACCGTACTGGCAATTGGCGAGCCTCTGATTTTGTTCAACGACTTTTTGAACAACAACACCTTCAGATATCTGGAGGGCGACGGCCACAGGGTCGTTTATGCTCCGCTCAGTGAATACCTGTGGAGCGGATGGCGCGATTACGCAAACCAGAATCCCAACGGCAAGAGCAAAACCATTGAACAGGGCCTGGGCAATTTTGAAGACCTGATCAAGGCGGTTTCCGGAATACTGAAAGGCAAGAGTCCGTATGAGGATGATTTGGACCAGTTGACCAGGAGGGCGGACCAAACGTTGGGATATTATGCGGGAGCCTTCGGGCGGTACAGGGAAGCAAAGTTGCTTGGCGATCTCAAGCAGGTGGACGGCGTGATCTCTGTGGCCTCCATGTATGAGAATACCGCCATTACGCTGAATGTATTGCACAAAGGATTTGAGACTGACGAGTCCCGACCGGTCCTCAACCTGACTTTTGACGGGACCAAGAACGACAACGACGCAAGCAAGATTGAATCATTCATGTACTACATCTAGTCGAGCCATATGGAGGTCGAAATGCCGAAGGAAGAAAATGCCCGCCAGTGCCGCGGCCACAAGGGCCGAGGCCCCAGCAGCTACAGGATGCATAACCCGGATGATGTATTCGCGGAATTGAAGCTCAAGCCCGGAAGCGTGTTTCTCGATCTGGGTTGCGGGCCGGGCGAATATGCCGTGAGGGCCGCCGGGGAGGTTGGCCCAAGCGGATTGGTCTACGCCTTTGACCGTTGGGAGGAATCCATAGGCGAATTGCTGGCAAGGGGGTTGGACAATGTCGTGGCCCGTAGCCTGGATATTGTCCAGCCGTTGCCCCTTGAAGCGGAATGCGTGGATGTCTGCCTTCTGGCCACGGTGCTGCATTCCATCGACCTGCCCGGGTCCGGCGGCGGGATGTTCAGGGAGGTGTTGCGTGTCTTGAAGCCCGGCGGACGTTTGGCGATAATCGAATGCCATAAGAGGGACATGCCGTTCGGCCCGCCCAAGCATGTCCGCCTATCAGTGGACGAAGTGGAAGAGGCGGCCAAGTCGTCGGGATTTGTCCGGACCGCTTACCGCGACCTTGGTCACAATTACCTTGTTCAGTTCGTCCCGGCCTGAACGGCGGGCTGTGGACCTTGGAATCGGACAGGGATAAGACGGAGGGAGGTTTTGCCTTGAAGAACCCTCAAAGTGTTTTTGATGAATACCTGGCAAGAAACAGGATGAAGGCCACTTCGCAACGCCGCTCCATCTTGGCTGTTTTTCTCCAAGCGAAAGGCCATTTTTCCTCGGAAGAGTTTTACGGCATGGTCAAACAAGAGGACCCTTCCGTGGGTCAGGCCACCGTGTACAGGACGCTACGCCATCTTTCCGCCTCGGGCGTGGCCTCGGAAGTCAAATTCGGAGACGGGGTGACGCGCTATGAACTGAACGACGGACGTGGAGAACATGACCATCTCATTTGCGAGCGATGCGGCAAAAGCGTTGAGATTCATGATCCCGAAATCGAGAAGCTTCAAAGCGAGATCGCCGACTCTGCCGGATTCACGCTCACAAGCCGCAGCACTTGCCTTTACGGCCTTTGCGAAAAATGCAGAAGAAAAAAGAATGATTGACGGCGCCGCGTTCCCGTAGCCGCTGCCCTTTGCAAGTTATCCGGGGGCAATTGTGCCGATGTCATAATCATGCCCTTCAGGTTCTGTTTCAGGGAGCGATGTCTTCAGTCCTTTTCCCTAGCGGAATCTTCATTTTTTCAAAATTCACTTGAGCAGAAAAATGGGGCGATTTTGCCTTTTTTTTCGCTTAAAAATGGGAATTTGACGCTAAATCTTGTCGCGGTGACAATTTTTCCTTTAGTTATCGCAAAAAAAGTAACATATTTTTATACATAAATGTAAAGGGTCCCGGCGTGACCGTGCGTCAAGCTCGGCAGGGAAAATGACGGCACATTCTTGGAACTTTGAATAGAGATAATACAAAATTGTCCTATTAAGGCACGGAAATGAGGATAATTGTCTTAAAATTTCCCCAAAATGACCCTAAAAAAATAATATTTGACCTTTTATGTGTTTTTGTACTATATCCGGCTACTTTTGTTTCACAGTTCAACATTTTATCTTTTTAGGGGGGGTCTATGTCCCAGTGGAATAAATCCAATGATGTTCTCGGCTCCGTGAATCGGGGCAATGCCATCGAGTCCGGCTTGTGCACACTGTGCCGCGCAGACTGCCAGGGTAAATGCGAAACCTGGATGTCCAGCCTGCGTGGCCGCGAGATTCTTTATCCCCGCGATTTCGGAATTGTCACCGCCGGCAGCGGCAACACCACCCATGTGGGAGTCTCTTACAATTCTTTGCGCATTCAGGGGTTGAACTATGGTGCAGTGGGCAGGCCGGGCAATGCGAGCAATGCCGACGATTGCCTGTTCACGGACGTGAGCCTGGAGACCGAATTCGGCGCAAAAGAAAAAACAAAGGTCAAGGTCCCCTTCATGACCGGCGCCCTGGGGTCGACTTTCATCGCCGCCAAATACTGGGATTCCTTTGCCGTGGGTTGTGCTCTTGTGGGAGCTCCCATCGTGGTCGGCGAGAACGTGGTCGGCGTTGACCGGGAATCCGTGCTCAAGGGCGGACGGATCACCAAGGCTCCCGAACTGGAACGCAGGATCGAAAAATATCTCCGCTATTATGACGGCTACGGGGCCATCATCGTCCAGATGAACGTCGAGGACACGAGAAACGGCGTGGCCGAATACGTGGCCGAGAAGTTCGGCGACAAGGTCATCATTGAACTCAAGTGGGGCCAGGGGGCCAAGAACATCGGCGGCGAGATCGAAGTTGACAGCCTGGAATACGCCACCTTTCTGAAGAAGCGCGGCTATCTTCTCGATCCAGACCCGGAACTGCCCGAAGTCAAGGAAGCCTACAAGCGCGGTTCCATCAAGGCTTTCGCCCGCCACAGCAGGCTCGGCTACACCGACCTTTGCACCTATGACCAGGTCCATGAAGATTTCATGAACAGCATAAGCTATCTGCGCAAGATCGGATTCAAGCGCATTTCGCTCAAGACCGGTTCCTACGGAATGGAAGCCCTGGCCATGGCCATCAAGTTCGCCACCGAAGCGGAACTCGACCTCCTGACCATGGACGGTTCCGGCGGCGGCACTGGCATGAGTCCCTGGAACATGATGGAAACCTGGGGCGTTCCTTCCATTCTCCTGCATTCCAAGGCCTACGAGTACGGCAACATATTGGCCGCGCAGGGCAAGAAGGTCGTGGACATGTCCTTTGCCGGCGGCTTCGCCAAGGGCAGCAGTATTTTCAAGGCGTTGTCCCTGGGCGCTCCCTTCGTGAAGATGATCTGCATGGGCCGGGCCATGATGATTCCCGGCTTCCTCGGCACAAACATCGAAGGCGCCCTTTATCCCGACCGCCGCGAGAAACTCTTTGGAAACTGGGACAAGCTTCCCGCGACCGTGTCCAGGTACGGCCAGACCCCGGAAGAAATCTTTTCCTGCTACTCCGACGTGGAAAAGAAGGTCGGCAAGAAAGAGATGAAGGACATCCCCTTGGGCGCGGTGGGCATCTGGTGTCTGGTGGACAAGCTGTCCGCAGGCTTGCAGCAGCTCATGGCCGGGGCCAGGAAGTTTTCCTTGGACGACATTTCCAGGGAAGACATCGCCTCCGCCAACAGGGAGACGGAAAGGGAAACCAAGATTCCCTTCATCACCGACATGATGGACGAGACCGCCAAGAAGATTCTGAAAATGAAGTAGGCGGTATCCGAGGCAAAGGACAAGGGCGGGGTTCTTCCCCGCCCTTTTTTGTCGCATCGGCTGTTTGATCGAAGGCTACTTGATCAGGTATTTGTCCAGGGCGATCATCTCGTCCTTGGAGATGGGAACAGGGCTTCCGGAGGCGGTTCCGGCCTTGAAGGTGACGCTGGTGTTCCTTTTTTCCAGCATGACAGTTTTGGCTTCGGAATATTTGCTTTTCAGCTTGTTGATGCGGGCTATCATGGCTTCCAACTCGGTCCTGGATTCCCTGGCCTTGTCCAGGGCCTGGCCTGCGGGGCATTTGGCATCCGCCCGCTGCGGGGTTGTCAGACAAAGAGGCAGGGCCAGCAAAAGGCAAAAGAATATAATAGATACGGCTTTCATTTGATCCCTCCCTATTCCGCGCACTGGTATTCAACCAGCAGTTCTTCCACATTGCGCGCTTCCCGCTGGGCGCGCTGGCGGCCTTTTGTGTCGCGCTGTTTCTTGAATTTGTTCACGCTGTCCTCGTATAGCTCCAGGGTGGAAATGATCTTGCGGCAGATTTGCCTGCGGGTGGATTCCACTTCGCCGTAATCCCGGTCCACGCCCTGGACGCATTGCAGGGGGCCGCCGGAGAAGAGAAAGTGTTTTTCCGTGTCGGGCTGAATGATGGACCCTATCTCAGTGCCCCGGATGCCAAGATAGCCCATGGCGGTGTTGATCTGGTAACCCTCGCCCATGTTGGCGGTGATTTTCCCGGAAACGAATCTGAAAATACCGTTGTTCAGGACCAGTTTGAGAGCAGCTTTGTCCTGCGCGTTGTCGTCATAGACGGCGTCCCTGACAAGCAGTTCGCTTTCAGCGCCAACGACCAGGACGGACTGGTCCGGAAACAGGATTTGGACCTTGCTGTCCTTGCCTGTCCTTATCAGGTCGTCGGGATTTACATCGTCGTCAGCGGCAAGAGTCCTTGCCGCGCCACTGCTGACAGCTTCAACCGTTCCCGACACGGATTGGACCTTTCCGTTGTCCGCAAAGGCCGGTTGCGCCGACAGCGACAAGAAGCACGCCAGCAGGACGGCAGTGAAAATTAGTGTCCTCGATTTCATGAACCCTCCATATGTGCGACAAGAATTGAGAGTCGTTTTTCAACATCTTCTTTTATGAGGACCAGCCTGTGTGCGTCAAGACTGTGAATGTTATATTGTTGGAGAGTCGTCGGATATTGGGATTGTGATTTACTTCCAGTCGATGAACTGGGTAAATATCGGTTGAGCATTGTTTTATTATCGTTACAAACCTATATCTAGTATGGAGGTGCACATCTCTTTCGGGTAGTGAATAAGAAAAACAAGAAAGGAGCGAACCAATGGCTGCAAAAAAGATTCTCATGCTTGTCGGTGATTTCGTGGAAGATTACGAAGTGATGGTTCCTTTTCAGATGCTGCTCATGGTCGGCCACGACGTTCAGGCCGTGTGCCCGGACAAGAAGGCCGGTGAAACCGTGAAGACCGCGGTGCATGATTTCGAGGGGGACCAGACCTATTCCGAGAAGCCCGGACACAATTTCATGCTCAACGCCGGCTTTGCGGGAATCAAGGGCCAGGATTTCGACGCACTGGTCATTCCCGGCGGCCGCGCGCCCGAATATCTGCGCCTGAATCCGGAAGTCATCTCCCTGGTCAGGCATTTCGTCGAGGCTGGCAAGCCCATCGCCTCCATCTGCCACGGCCAGCAGATTCTGGTCGCTGCCGGAGCCTTGCAGGGCAAGAGCTGCATGAGCTACCCCGCTGTCAAACCGGAAATCGAGGCAGCCGGAGGAAACTGGGTTTCCCAGAACGAGACCTTTTCCGATGCCCATGTGGACGGCAATCTGGTTACCGCCGCGGCCTGGCCCGCCCATCCCGAGTGGATGCGAAAATTCCTGAAGGTGCTGGGAACAAGGATCGACGCCTAGTCGTTCCAGGGTTTGTGCAAGTGAACCTGCCAAAGAGCCGGGGGAGCGTTCAGCTTCTCCGGTTTCTTATATATAATGATGGCGGAGTGCAGTGACCGTCAGTAGGGTCTGCCGCCCAGGCTGTCGAGCGCGTTTTTGTAGAGGATTGACTCGGTCGCTCCTGGGTGCTTGCTGTTGATTGTCTCAAGTTCCAGCGTTATTCCCTCCCTGTCCCCCACGTCCAGGAAATGGCGCAGCATCCAGATGCGTTTCAGCTGTTCCATTGCTTCGAGGCCGTATTCCCCTGTGGATTCGATTGCCAGCCGTTCGCATAGGGCCATGCATCTTTCAACCACTTTTTCAGGGGAACCGGGCCGCGCCAGTCGGGGCAGGAAGCCTTTGACCCGGTTCAGGATTTCGAATCTGAACTCCTTGTCGGTCATGATCCTGTCCAAGTCCTGGAACATCTCCTCGGGCGTCGGCGTTTGCACTATCCCGCATTGGTCCAGGCAGGTTTCAAGGCTCTTGGCATCATAGGCCGAGCCGTTGATGTGAATTACCGGCACGCCTGCCAGAATGGCCGTGAGGGCTGCGGTGGATGGCGGCCCCACGAGTATCGCGGCGCTTGCTTTGCTCAGAGCCTGCTCCAGGCTGTCCTGCTCGGAAATTTTAAGATTTTTTGGACCGCTGGCAACGATGCCTTTGTAGAAGTCATAATAGTCGTAGCGCGGGTGGGGTTTGATCTCAAAGGTAAGCTCGGGCCGCGCTTCAATGCCCTTGACGATTTCCGGCCATTGGCGGCGCAGGGCTGACGCACTGCCCGTGGGCGTGGCCAGGGTGAAGGCGGCGGTCAGGGTCATGAGCAGAACCCTGTGCCTTGTTTTGTTGGATGGGTTCGCGCCTTGAGAGATATCAGGATATCCTGCCCCGACAATTTCGATCTCGTTTTCCGGGCGGCCGAAGCTCATGAACATCTTCCGGGCATGATCGCCTTCGACCGCGATGTGCCGCGCTTCGGAGTGGTATTTTTCATAGGTGTAGAAGCGGGAACCGATGGAGCCGTGGGGAAAGGCCAGGGTGGGGACGCCATGTCTCCCAGCGATGCGGTTCCAGATGTAGCCCTGTCCGAATGTGTCGATGCCCGAGACGCTTAGGGTCGGGCGAACCGCGTCCATGAGCAGTTCGGCCGCGCTTGCGATCCTGGCGGCGCGTTTTATGTTTTCCCTGACCCCTTTGAACTGAAAATTCATGTGCTGATTGGCAAAAATATATCCAAAATCATCCGCTGATGGATGCGGTTGCCGTTCGAAATCATGAAAACGTTGATCGATTTCCGCTTCAAGATTGCGGGGCATGGTGAACCAGTCGATGACGTTTCCCCAAATTATCCCCTTGTTTTCAAAGCCCGGTGCATTGAAATTTGTGTTTCGAAGCAGGTGGCAGTTAAATTTTTTTGAACGGTTTAGGGCGGAAAGAAACCTTTCATGCTTTCGGTAATCGACTTCCGTGAAGTAGAGAAGAATGTTTTTCGCTTTGGGTTTTGAACGTGAATCGTATGGCCATTTTGGCAGTGGGCCTGGTTTTTCAGGCGTTTTTTTGTTCTGTTGGGCTGATTTTTCAGACAACGTGGCGGAGATATTCTTGAACTTTATCCCTTTTCCTTCGCATAAAAAACAAGCCACTGCGTTGAAAAAATGCGGCTTGTTCCCGCTTCCCTCCCAGAATTTGGGCTCTGGTTCTTCCTCAAAAAGCTGAACGGATAATGGTGAGAAGCGCTCAATAATACGCTCAAGGATGGTTTTTGAGAGGAGTGTTTCAATGAGAAAGAACCACATGTCGCGCTGTATTGCATCGCACAAATCAACGCCTTGATGCATGATTCCGCTGAAGTCGCGCCGCCACCACGAGTTTGAAAGTTCTTTGCACTGGCTGATGGCTAGGTCGATGTCGGAGTTTTTCAGGAAGTCCCAGGTCTCTGCATGGGGTAGCCCGGAGCGTTCCAGATGGTCGGCCAGCAGAAGGTCCGGGGTGACGATCAGCGCGGTCTCGTCGAAGTCCGGGCTGTTTTCAAAGGCCTTGTAATGGGCCGGGCTGTGCATCAGTGCGATGGAAGTGGGCATATGTGCGCCGCCTCGCCTGCGGTCGAGATGTTGGTCAGCGGGGGCTGGGCAAACAGGGTGTCCTTTATTGGCCCGGATTGCCCGCGTTGACCATCACGCCCACATCCTTTGGTTGCCGCTTGGGGCCGGAGAGGTCGAAATCCACCCGGTTGCGGGGATAGGCGTCGATGTAGACGTTCCTGTTGGCCGGGGCCGCATACACGTGGCAGTGCTTGCAGATGGGCAGTTCCTTCCGCCTTCCTGAAAGGTGGGCTTTCCGCAGGGCGTTCAGTTTCTTCGAGTTCCAGATTTCCTCTATGCTTTTGTCGTAGGTGGAGCCGAGCTTGAAGTCGCCGTGATAGTCCATGCAGCAGACGGTTGTCTCGCCGTTCCAGAAGACGGCTATGCGCTGCATCAGATAGGCGCATGGCTTCATGATGTAGTTTTCATGCAGATCGTCGTAGGAATCCTGATCCTTTCTGAAATTGAAGATGGGGTTTGCGCTGAAAATGTCCGCCAGATGGTATTCCTTTTCTATGTATGACTTGAGCTTGCACAAGCCTTTTTCTGAAGAATCATTGGTGTTGGATTGTATCCTGACCCAGGGTTTTGAGGCTCCCAGCTCCTGGCGGCGTTCAAGAAAAATCTTAACCACATCCGGAATCTGTTTTTCAGTGGACACGATTTTGGATTCCAAACAAGCTTCCTCGTGCCTGGGATCAACTGAAAAGATTATACCGTCCAGGCCGCTTTTCAGTATTTCATCAATGACTTTATTGTTCAGCAGAGTGCCGTTGGTCGTGATCTGCACGTCCAGAACGCCTTTTTCCTTGGCGTAGCGAATAAGGTCGAGGATTTCGGGATGTAGAAAAGATTCGCCTCGGATCTGCAGTTTTACGGCGCAAAGTCCCTTGGGAACCCCCTCGTCGATGATCCGCCTGAACATGGAACTTTTCATCAAGCCGAGCTTTTTTTTGTCCAGTTCTTCCTGGAAGCAGTCGTCGCAGCAGAGGTTGCAGAGTCCGGACAACTCCAAATCAAGATGCAGGGGAAAGTCGGTCAGGACCTCGAAACGCTCGGCCGCATACCATAATTCACGGTAACGGCTCAGTTTTTCCTTTTGGCCTAATCCTGAGAATGTTTCGCGAAGTGACACCTGGCGCATATGAAACTCCAATGCTGTTAGTCTTGCGGCCGGGCCGGGCGGTATCCTCATATGAAAATATCGTCAAATGTCCCGACAATCCAGGCAATTATAAATGCAAATTAAGTGCCAGGCAACTTTTTACATGCCTTTCCCGTCGCTTGGCTCACGGGGCGCTGAGTTTGCCTATGACCTGCTCAAATTTTTGGATAAATTCCTGCTCATCCCACTTTGGCAGCCCTCCAGCGACCAGCCCCTTGTCCAGAAAGGCCTGTATGACCAATCCTTCGTGCGGGGCGCTGCCTATGGGCAGGCAGTCCAAACCAAGATGCCAGGCCTCGTAGAGAGTGCGTCCTCCGGCGCAGACCAGCAGGTCGCAGGTGGCGTATGATTTGATCATGCTTTCGGGATTGCGGTGGATTTTCAGGTCTCCTGAAAAGCTTCGGGCCGCTTGATCGAATTCCTTGTCCTTGTATCCGGGGCCGAGGACGACGTGAAAGGCAAGCCCTTGGTACTTCTTTGAACCAAGGGCCTTCAAGATCTTGACCGTAAGTCCGGTGGGGTCCGAGCCGCCGAAGGTCAACAGCACTTCGGGTCTTTGGCCGCGCTTCTTGTCCGCTTTTCTGAATTCTTCAAGTTCTTCATTGAGGATCAGGTATTCGGGGCCCAGCAGCTGCTTGGCCTCGCTCGGATACTCGAAATTTTCCGCCAGGATGGAGTCGTTGAGCACGACGTTGGCCCACTCGACGGTCTTGCCCGCATCGTCGATGACCACGAGCCACTTGCCCAACCCTTTCAAGGCCTTGGTCAATTCCGGGTCGGGACCCTGCGGCAGGTCCATTAGCGCGGCGTCGAATTGGGCAAGGTCGAGAAGGGTGTCCGAAGACAGTTCCATGACGTTTTCCCCAAGGTCTCGGGCCGTGTCCATGCCGTCCTGAAAGGGGCGCATGAGAAAGGCCGTACGGCATCCGAAGCGGTTTTGCAGGGACGAGGACAGGGCGTGGCACCTGAAAAGGTGGCCAAAGGAAAGTCCGGCCTTTCGTCCCGCGTCCACCCGGAACAGGATGTCGCCGGGAACCTTTCTGTTTCTAAAGAGCAAGGGAATCAAATCTTTCAATTGCATTGGGCACGCTCATGGCTATGGGATTTTCTTGTCCTTCAATTAGCGCCTTTACCCGTTTCCAGTCCAGGGCCGTGTCAACTGTCAGGTTGACGTCCGGCCTTGTCTCGTCCTTTGGGGGGCGGATGCTCAGGCAGCGGTAGAAATCCTCGTTTTCCAGCAGGTAGGCGTTGATGTGCTCCCGGTGCCTCGGTTCCAGACGCTGGCTGGAAATTTCTACGAGCATCGGGGAGGAGAAACCGTCCACGCCGCTGCCCACGGGGTGCCCTTCAAAGGCCTGGACATAGTCCCAGCGTCCGCTGTTCATGGCCTTGACCGTCTCTTCCACCAGCCGAGGGTCGGTCAGGGGATTGTCGGCCGTGATCCTGAGCACGAAGTCTGCGGGGCAAATTTCGATGCAGCGCAGGAAACGGGCCAGAACATCGTCCGTTTCACCCCGGACCACAGGTATCTTTTCGCTTTCACCCCAGGCTGCGAGAGAATCGTCCTCGATGTTTCTGGTGGTGGCCAGGACAAGCTTGTCGGCAAAGCCGAAGTGCTTGAGGCGGCGGATGAGAAAGACGAGCATGGGCATTCCGGCCAGGGGATAGAGAGCCTTGCCGGGCAGGCGGCTCGATCCATAGCGCGACTGGATTATAAGCCTGTAGTCCATGTTTCTTTCCTGGCCTGCGCCTGCGGTTTCGGAAATAAGGTCCGCCTATACGTCCTCCCAGGCAATGGCCTGGTGTCTGGCGATCTTTTTTACGGCCTTTCTGCCGATGAGCATGTCCAGGTCGCCGGTGGTCAGCCCGGACTGCGGACGGCAGAGGAGCACGTCCTGTTCGGTCAACACGTCGCCGGATTCAACGTCCCTGGCCGCGAATATGCCCCTGCGGAAAATTTTCGCTTCGGGTCGGTCGGGTCGGCGGCTGAAAAAGCGCCTGTCCCCGCGCATCTCCTGAAAGAGGCCGATGTCGTCCACAAGTTGCCTCAGGCCGTCAGGATCGTTGGAATGGGAATGGTCGCCGCCTTCCCTGCTGCTGTCCAGGGTGAAGTGGGTCTCGATGACCGTGGCTCCCAGCATGGCCGCTGCGAGGCAGGCCTTGTTGCCGGGATAGTGGTCCGAATAGCCCACAGGCACGCCA
>CAXXKR010000003.1:0-33407 GCA_963674955.2 Desulfovibrionaceae bacterium
CGCGGGACATTCGTCATCAATCCCGAAGGAGTGCTGGTTTCGTCGGAGATCAACTTCTACAATGTCGGGCGCAATGCGGACGAGCTGGTGCGCAAGGTTCAGGCCAACGTGTATCTCAAGGATCATCCTGCCGAAGCCTGCCCCGCAAGGTGGAATCCGGGCGACAAGACGCTTACTCCTTCGGAAAAATTGGTGGGCAAGGTCTACGAAGACCTCAATCCATAGCCGACGAGCCGGTGCCGGAAGGCGTCCTCCCTGCCTTGACTGCACTCGACGGCGACAGTACCCCGCTTAGGCGGGGTCTTCTTTGGGTTGCAACGCACGCAAGGAAGCTTTTGGCGAAACGCAAAACCCGAACCAAATGTTGTCAGGTTGTTGATCTAAGGCTTAAAACGTGCCACAAATGAATGTGGATTCAAGTATATTGGAATTAAATCGGCGCTTAATATTAATTATACTGAGAAGATGACCGGAAAGAACGCGAAAACAATTATCTGGATCAGTTTGACAGTTTTTGTCCTGCTGACGGCTACCGGCGTGGCGGCTGGAGAGATCAAGGAAGTGGTCTCCACCAGTCCTTCGTGGGAATCCTTCACCAACGAGGACGGGACAGGCCTGTATCACGAGGTGCTCAAGGCCGTTTTCGCCCAATATGGAGTTGCCGTTCGTCATGTCTATTCCACGTCGGGCCGTTCGGAAGAGCTGGTGAGGATCGGGGCTGCCGACATGATGACCTGCGATGATGTAGCCCAGCCGCCTTTGGCATTGGGCCGCTACCCATTATATATCAATGATTTTTTTGTTTTTTTCAAGAAAGAGAGGATCGGACCCTGGCGCGGCGCGGAAAGCCTGAGGGGCAGGGAAATTCTCAGCCAGCCAACCTATTACAGCCAGGACAATTTTTCCGTTCCCGTGAAGATCAAGGATATTCTGACCGGCACCCGGGCCCTGGGCATGATAATACTGGGCCGGTCTGATTTTTACGTGGACGACATGACCCTCATCAGGCAGTCCATCAAGGAAAATACCATTCCCTATGACGAGAAGGACTTCGACATAAAGAAGGCGGGAGCCGTTCCTACCACCCCCTGTTCAGGATCAACGATCGGGGCAAGGCTGTCATGAAGATGTATGATGACGGCATCTACAGGCTGCACAAGGCCGGAAGCTTAGGCCCATCTACGACAAATGGGGCCACGCCTACCCGGATTTCGACAGCTTCTGAGCCTTTTGTTCCTAAAAACCGGAGGGCCTTGCGTCGCCGGACTCAGCCGCCACTTTATCATAATCGCTGCGGACATAGGCCTGAACAGCCTTGGATTTTTTGCCATAGAGCCGCATCGCCTCCCAGTCCGGCTTCAGTGGAACCTTCTGCATGACCAGGCCGTCCGGGCCGAACCAGTTGGGCAGCAGCCCGCCGTAGAAGTATCCGCGCTCCCGTAATTTCGTAACCGCTCCGGGCGCGCCGGAGTCGCCCAGGTTTAGGTATATCTGCGTCAAACCGGAGTCCCCGAATCTGCCTTCTGCTTTCTCCACAACACTTGCGAAATCATTGCCCACGCCCTTGACAGTCAGGCGCACCAGCTTGGCGTCCTCCACCTGGAACACGCTGCTTTCCGTGGCGTCCGCCTGCAAATCACCACCCGCTCCCAGGGTTCGAGAAATCTCCAGCTCCGAATAAGTCTGATCGACGATTTCCCGATATTCGTCGGGAACGTGTACGGTCCCCGGCGACTTGGCCTGGACGTTGAACATGAGCAGCAGCGACACGTTTCGCTGGACCCCGCCTTCCTCCTCGTAGGTCTTGGCGGGCATGCATTCGACCTCAAGGCCCGTGGGGCTGAATCTTTCCTGTATTGCGAGGCGCTGGGAAACCGGGTGGTTGCAGACGCCCTCCATGAACACGGTGGGGATACCAAGGGCGCGGATGCATCTGTTCATCATGTATTTGCTGATCTCCCCGGCTATGTGGGAGTTGCGGTAGGCTTTCAGCACCATCAGCTGTCCCGTCTCGTAGACATCCGGATTGGGGGCGTTGCGGAACAGGCCTGCCAGCCCAACAATTTCGCCTCTGGCGGTGCGGGCGACCACCGTGTATTGGTTGTCGGTGGCGTTGCGCCGGACTATTTCCTCCGGGTCGTAAACCAGATCAAGGGGAAAGGCGTCGCCGTATGTTTCGTAATAGGCCAGGGAAACTCCGAGCGCGTCTTCGGGCCGAAACAGACCCACCTCCACGTCCTGTCCCGGTTCTATATCCCTTTTCGCCGCAATCAAGGTCTCGATCAGTTGTTTCCGGTTCATTGCTCTTCTCTTTGTTTTATTGCCGTCAACTCGGTTCCTTTCAGCCCCAATCAACAGAATGAGCGGTCGAGGCCGAATCAAGCTTGCCGTGCGCACAGGCGGCGTCCGCCAGCCTCAGCAGGCGGCGCAGCAGAATTGCGCTGGCCAACCCGGTCAGGGTCATGGCCACAGGGTGACTGATGTAGGCCCCTTCTCCGCCCCAGAGGACTCCGAAGGCCACGGCCAGGGGAAGGCGGAGCATCAGGACGCGGGAAGCATTGACGCACAAGGTGTAGCCTGGTTTTTTCAAGCCCTGAGCAAGGCCGTTCATGACCAGTTCCAAGGGGACGAACAGGTAGCCGGTCAGGGCCGCGCGCAAGGCGAAGGTTGCCAACTCCAGCACCTTGGCCTCCGGACCGAAGAGGTTGATGACATCTCTCGCTATCAGCCACATTGCGATGCCCACCGGAATCTGGATGGCGTAACAAATTTTGAGGCAAACGCGAACGGCCTCGCGAATGCGATCCAAGGATCCTTTGCCCAGGTTGAACCCCGTGAAGGGTATTAGGGAAGAAGAAAGGCCGTACAGCGGCAGGACCAGCATCATTTCCAGCCGGGAGGAGATGTTCCAGGCGCCGATATAGGCGGCTCCGAAGGAGGCCAGGACATAGTTCAGGCCCAGCAGGGAAAAGGGTATGACCAGCAGCCCCATGGAGACCGGACCGCCCTGCCCGGCTATTTTTCGCCAAAGGCCGGTGTCGATTCCGGTGAAGGCCATTTGGGGTCTGTCCAGGTTTTGCCGCTTGAGAGCCTCGTACATCAGCAGGCATGAGAAGGACCAGCCGATGAGCGAGGCCAGGGAAGCTCCCGCGATTCCCATCCCACAGGTGAAGATGAGGAACGGATCAAGCGCGATGTTCAGGATGTTGCCCGCGATCATGGCTTTCATCGGCGTTTTGGAGTCGCCGTGGCTGAGGAGTATTCCTTCGCAGAGCAGGGCAAAGCCCATGACTGGAAAGAGCCAGGCCAGCCAGAAAACGAACCGGTCCACCTCGGCCAGTACGCTGCCGTCGATGCCGAAGGTTCTGAACAGGGGCTGGTTTATCAGGGGAAAGGCCAGCAGGCAGAAGGGGCAGAGCGCCAGCAAGGCCAGGGGCAGGGCCGATCTGACTATGGAGGCGGCCTTTTTCGAGTCCCCGGCTCCGAAGGCGTGGCTCAGAAGGGCCATTGTCCCCACGGAAAGACCCCTGCACAGGGCAAGGGAGACGTAAAGAAGAGGGAGGCACAGGGTCAACGCTGCCAAGTGGTCCCGTGCCGAGCCTGGACACGAAAACCGTGTCCGCCAGGGCGTACAGGTTCTGGAAGAACATGGAGAGCATGGCCGGGCCGCCAAGCCTGAACAGCACGGCAAGAACCCTGCCTTCCCCCATGTTCACCCCGTGCCCGGTATCATCAGTCCCCGTTTTGGGACTTGTCAGGCGAGCCCAGGTGCCTTTTGAAGCAATCCTCAACTATGGCCGCGGCTTCGTCTTCAAGATACGGCCCTTGCACGACCATCGGCTTGCTCATGAGAAGGGCGCAGTCGTGGCTGGAAATGTTCGTTCTGGGCCACGTTCCTAAACGGTTGAAACAGATCATACAGGCGGTCGGCGCTCTCAGTCCGTAGACCACCCGCCCGATGCCCGCCTTGAACATGGTGAACATGCACATGGCGCAAGGCTCCATGCTTGAGTAGAGAGTCGAGTTGGCCATGAATTCCGGGTCGTCGTGGTACACTTGGCAGAACCTGGAGGCCAGGACCGACTCGGCATGCTTTGTATGATCTTTTTTTTGGAAGGTCTGGTTCCCCTGGGCCATGAGGATGGCCCCGTCCGGTCCAGCGATTACGGCCCCGAACGGTCCTTCGCCCGCTTCAACCGCCTCCCGTGTCGTATCCCAGGGCGGCCTTCAGGTTGGTCAGGGTCCAGGCCGGACAGCGGGCCGTCGGATTTTGTCTTTGGAGATGTTTTCATCTGGGTATCAACCTTCCACGGCTTGCCGCGGTTTATTGTTTTCGGCCATTACTTCGCGAAAGGCCCAGCAGAAGTCTTCCATCACGGGCCGTTGTACCAGGCTTACTCGTATCCAGTTGGGAAAACGGAATCCGGTCATGGTCCGGACCATGACGCCCTTTTTCATAAGCTTGCGATACATGAGGGTGTCGGGCATGGGAACCCGCACCATCAGGTAGTTGCCCTCGTTGCAGACGTATTCCAGCCCCAACTCGTCGAACATGGGGCATAAAAGTTCCTTGGCCTCGCGAACCCATGTCCCGCGTGGCCCGGATGAACGAGCCGTCGTTGGATAGGGCTGCTGCTGCGGAACGCTGGGCCAGGGTGTTCACGGAGTAGACGATGTGCGTCTTGCGGATCTGGTCGACCACCTCCCGGTTTCCGCACAGGTAGCCGATGCGCAGGGCGGCCAGGGCGTACATCTTTGAAAAGGTGCGAAAGACCACGACGTTGGGATGTTGCTCAATGTATTCCATGCCGTCGGGGTAGTCGTCCTTTTCCACATATTCGAAATAGGCCTCGTCAATGACCACGATGGCCCTGTTGTCCACCTCGTCCAGAAACCGGGTCAGGGTGTCCCGGTCCCAATAGGTTCCCGTGGGATTGTTCGGGTTGCAGACGAAGATGATCTTGGTGCGCTCGTTCACGGCGTCCAGCATGGCCCGGTGGTCGAAAGCGTGGTCCTTGAGGGGAATGAGCCGGGCCTCGAATCCCGAGAATTCGGCCACCCATTCGTAGACCGCAAAGGTCTTGTCCGCCGTGACGATGTTGTCGCCCTCCTCGCAAAAGGCCTTGATGACGCTGGCGATGACTTCGCAGGAGCCGTTACCCACCAGGAACTGCTCCTCGTCCATTCCGAACCGGGTCGCCAGGGCCTGGCGCAGGTGGAAACAGTCCCCGTTGGGATAGACCGGCACGTCCTTGGGTGGGAATTCGTCAACCACCCCCGACACCTCCGGGGGCGGCCCCAGCGCGTTCTCGTTGTTGTTCAGGCGGTGCAGGCTGTTTACGCCGTAAGTTCGCATGAGGTCACGGTCCGGCCTGCTCGGATAGTACGCTTCAAAGGCCTGGATATAGGCCGGAACAAGCTGTTGAAGATCGAGGTTAGGCATGCTGGAACACCACCATGTCCGACGCTCCGCCGTGGGGCAGGACGAGCCTAGGGACAAAGCCGTTGTCCATTAGTGCGCCGCCTATGGCCGCCTGCCAGCCGAAAGCCAGATCCAGGTGGAAAAAGAGGTTGCGGTAGCCGTCTCTTTTCAGGACTTCCACATGCCGGGACACGGCGTCGGCCACGTCGGAGCCGGCCACCATAAGGGACAGGGTTGCCTCTCGCAGTTCGGGCCTCAGCCGGGCCGAGAAAACAGATCTTTCGGGCAAAGCTTCGCCGTGACCATTTGTTTCCCTGATGGTGCGCATGAGCACCAGCCTGTCGTAGGTCCGCTCCAGAAACTGGCGCATGGCGGGATGGGCCCAGACCGCGATTCCGGTGTCTTCGCGCAGGTGCCTGAACCAGACCCCCAGTTCGGTCGGCTTTTCGTCCGACTGGATGAATATCAAGTGGCCCAGCGCCTCGAAATTGCCGGTAACCAGATCAGCGGTCGCCAAGTCGCTGAAAAGACTTGCAGCGGAGGTGCGTGCCACCGTGTTCAGCAAATGGGCTTCAAGCGCCCCGGCCACGTTCGGGCCGTCCAAGAATACATATGGGCCGGAAAAGCTGACGCTGCTTTCGGAGGGAGACCTCCAGCCGATCATTCCGGCAAGCGCTCCGGTGGCGTCCACGGCCACGGCCACGGAAACATCTCCCCCGGCCACCATGTCCACCACCTTGCCTGGTCGGTGAAATGATTCGTGAATCAGGTGAGCCGGATAAAGGGCGGAGGCGAGAATGCAGGCTTCCTTGATCAGGGCGGCTTCGGGGCTGTTTAGAATGGAGATTTTTCCTTTGGCGTGACCCGGCTCGACCGGCTTGGGCTCCATGACCGGATAGTCCAAATCCTGGCGCAGCTTGAGGTGGACGACCTTGCCGTTCAGGTTCACGGAAAAACCGTCCACCATGCGCGAGGCCAGGAGAAGCCCCAGGTGGTCCATGGATTTTTCGGCCACCACGTCTTCCCTGGCGGCCAAGTTCATGGCCCACAATCCAGAGGGGTCGGCCATAAAGGAAAAATCAGCAACCACGCACCAGCCTCCATTGGAGAGTGCCAGATCGATTTCCGTGCCGCCTGCGGTCCCGGCCAGATGGGACACGATTTCCTCGGCGGCCATGACAAGCTTGAGGGTCTTGTCCCGGCCAAGTCCGAATACCGCAGCTCCCTGTTCCACAACCCCCTGAACAAGGGGAACGAACCCGGCGTCGGCAGCCAGCCGAAGGAATACGCTCTGATCGAGTTTTTGCATGATTGTCTCCTGCTTGAGTTCCGAGACTACATGCAGGGCGGGTTAAACTCAAGAATTTGGTCGAGATGGGGAGTTTGATTCGTTGGTCGCGAGGGAAAACAGGGGTTGCTGGACAGGAGACGGTCGGCAAACAGAGGAAAATGTCGGGAGAGTGCGGGGTCGTCAAATAAAAAGGGTCACGGCAGTTAAGTCGCAAGCCCTTGATTTCTGGCGATGCTCAGGGACAGGAGTGAACGGCCGACACGGAGGCCGGGTCTTCACCATACAAAATGACCCAAAGCCGGAGGGTCCGGCCCTTGCGCTCCTGTCCGGCTTCAACCGTCAGGGATTGAGTTTCTGTCGTTCCAGGGTGTCGCTTATTTTTTTGGTCAGAAGGTCCGAGCCGAAGGGCTTGACGATATAGTTGGAGACCCCGGCCTTGACCGCAGTCATCACGTTCTCGCGGTCGGCTTCCGCAGTGATCATGATGAAGGGCAGAGTCTTGAAGTTCTCCTCTTCGCGCAGCTTGATCAGCAGATCGGTTCCGGTCATGTTCGGCATGTTGTGGTCGCACAGAACCACGTCCACATCCTTGTTGTGGAGAATTTCCCAGGCCTGTTTTCCGTCCGCAGCCTCGAGGTAGTTCTTAAACCCCTCGGCGCGGAGCGCGGAAATGATAATCCGGCGCATGGCGGCCGAATCATCCACGACGAGTATTCGCATGTTCTTGTCCAGCACGTCTTTCCCCCTGAGGCAGCTGTGATATTAGCCCGATACTAGCACAGCCGGCTTTGTCTGACTACTTTCGGAAATGATGTTTTTGCACGGCAACCCGGGCAACAGAACCTTTTAACCTCTTGCCGTTTAAGTTGTTGTTTTTTTAGAGGAAGGAGGCGACAGCATGGCTAGCGGCGGCATGGGATGACGGACTCCAAGGTGCACGTTTCCTTCCATGGTCTGAGGCACACATGTGCGAGCCGAATGGTTCGAGCCGGGGGTTGGGCTATATGGGGCTCGGCGTCTTCTAGGGCACTCCATCCCGACCCTGACCGCACGCCAGGCAAAGCTCGGCCAGGACGACTTGCACCGGGCAGTGGAGACCATGCAAAAATAGGAGTCCTCGCGCCGCTCCGGTTCGGGAAAGGTCTTTTGTTCAAGAGTGGATGGGCGGGGTGTTTTTTAACCCAAAAGTGCAAGGAAAAGTAATCCAGCTTTCCAGGTGAAAATGAATTTTCAGCAGGTTGTCGGCTCGCTTTTCCGCATTTTGTGTATGGTTTTCATTGTCCCGCCACCATGCTACGCAAAGAGCATGGACGACATGATCGAACAGACGACAACCATGACCGATCCCGGCGACGTGGTCGAAGCGTGGGACGATTTCATCCTTTTTGCCGACCAGAAGGGCAAGGTTCTGGCCTCAACCGGTGTCAGGCTCAAGTACCTCCCTGACGCATCGAGAAATGATGCATATTTTTGGGAGGCCTTGGCTTTGGAGACAAAGTCTCTCAAAGACACACTCCACCGCTTCCCTCCCAGCCAGATACACGAAATCACATGCTGTGACGGGCGGAGCTTTCTACTTCGAATCATCCCCCTGTCTTCAGTTCTCGCCCCCCAAGGCGGATTTGTGGTTATTTCTACCGACAATCGGCCCATGGAAGCGTTGTACGAAAGCTATGAAGAACGGCTGGAAGACAACATGACGGCCTGGGCCGACTCCATCACTTTGTTCAATGCCTTTTTCGACACGGCTCTGGATGCCACGTTCATTCTTGACGGCGAGGGCACCATCATCGCCGCCAACGAGGCCGCGCAAGAACAGCACTCCAAATCCGAGCACGGTTTATCCGGGGAAAACTTCAAGCAATTGTTGGGGAAGCGTTTTCACGCTCTTTTTCGCAACGCCATGCACACCCTTCAAGCCAAGGAATTGTGGACGGCAAACTTGGTTGCCATTGACGGTGACTGCGAAGGCTTCCCCGCCGAAGCCACTCTGCGTAAAATAACTTTTACCGAGTACTCGCTGTACCAACTTATCCTTCACGACTTAACGGAGCATGTTGAACTTAAAGAAGATTTGCAAGAAAAGCAGGCTGAAGTGAAGGAAAAGAAAATAGCACTCAAGCAAATCATCAAATCCGTTGAAGAAGATCGAAAAGAGATGCGGGAACAATTGACCAGCCAAGTAAAAAAACAGATATTCCCCGCCTTGGATCGCATCGCGACGTCCGACACTCTGGAAGTGCGCGAAGGATACAAGAATATCATTGAAGGTCAGCTTGTTGATCTTGCAAGCGAGTCGTCGGGCAAATTCGACTCCGAACTTCTGCGGCTCTCTCCACGCGAAATGGAGGTCTGCCAACTTATCCAACTGGGGCGAAACGGCAAAGAGATCGCGGAACTCCTCAATCTGTCGTTTGAAACCGTGCAGACCCACAGAAAGAATGTCCGTAAGAAATTTGGCCTAAGGGGGAGAAAGGCCTCACTTTTCACCTACCTGCGCCAAAAACCATCGCTCGTCTGAACGGGTATTGCTGCATACCCGAAATATACCCAATATACCCCCTTTACGAGGGGTCCCTCTCGTTGCTTAAATAAAATGCAAGGCAACTCTAAATCTGCGTGCAAGGACGATGAAGTTAAAAATCAAGGAAGTCGAATTCGATATTATGGACCTCCTTCTCTTTGCAGTTCCTTTTTTCGCGGCACTTTTTCTCACTTTGCTTATCGTGTTTCATTCTGGGGTAAGTTTGTCCGGTTGCCTTGGCGACAAAGGACAATTCATCGTCTTGCCGAGAAATTGCTATCTTAAAATTCCATAGGAGATATCATGAAATGGTTTCGTCTTATGCTGGCCGCCCTCGCGGCCACGCTGTTTGTTGTTGTGGTTACCGCTTGTTCAGAAGAGGGGGGGGACTCACTCTCCCGCGTTAATGAAAAAGGAGAGATTAGCTTCGCCATGAGCGGCGGATATCCCCCGTTCAACTTTTACAACGACAACAACGAACTGGTAGGCTTCGACGTGGATGTCGCAGAAGAAGTGGCTCGCCGCATCGGCGTCTCTTTCAAGCCCGTGACCACCGAATGGAGCGGCATTATTGAAGGTCTTCGCTCGGGTGCCTACGACGGAATTCTCGGTAGCATGGCCGTCACCGAACAGCGGCTTGAGGTCGTTAATTTTTCCATTCCTTACTACTACTCCGGCGCTCAGCTTCTTGTGAAAAAGGGAGCTTCGTTCACCTCCCCCGACCAACTCAAAGGCAAGACCATTGGCGTGGTTACCGGCACCACCTTTGCCAATGACGCAGAAAAGCTCGGTGCGGACGATGTGAAGCTATACAAGGACGACACTCACACCCTGACCGAGTTGAACAACGGCGTGGTTGACGGCGTTATCACTGACCGCGTTGTTGGCGTGAATGCCATGAACAGCGGAAAGTTCGACATAACCCTGCTTGGCATGCCGCTCCGCGGCGAAGACATCGCCGTTGCGTTTCGCAAGGGCGACGACACCTTGCTCCTGGAGGTAAACAATATTTTGACCTCCATGCACAAAGACGGCTCCCTTTCAAGTCTAAGCCAAAAATGGCTTAATGCGGACATCACGGTCCGGTAACGAAACTTTCCCCTCCCGGCGCGGCGTACCATGGAACTACGCCGCGCCTGTCTTTTCTTTCAGACACAGGACAAGCCATGTATTTCGATTTCTCGGCGCTTTTGAAATATCTGCCGTTCTTCCTGCCTGCGGCATGGATGACCATCAAAATCACAACGCTCGGCATCATGTTGGGGCTGGGCCTGGGGCTCGGCACCGCCTTTCTCCGCATATCGGAGAAGTCTTATTTTAACCTCCCGGCACGTGCCTACATCTACATAATCAGAGGCACCCCCCTGCTGCTTCAGCTTCTGTTCATCTACTTCGGCCTTCGTAGCGTGGTCGGATTTGACGCGCTGACTTCGGCCACCTTGGCGCTCGGCATCCACAACGGGGCATACATCGCCGAGATATTCAGGGGCGCGATTGTGTCGATTTCCAGCGGTCAGATGGAAGCGGCCCGAAGCCTGGGCATGTCGTACGCCCGAGCCATGATTCGCATAATTCTGCCTCAGGCCTTCAAGCGCGCCATCCCCCCGCTGGGCAACCAGTTCATCATTGCTCTGAAGGACTCGTCCCTTGCCAGCACCATCACCATCAATGAACTGCTTCTCAAATCGCAACAATTGGCGTCATCCAACTTTATGATGATGGAAATGCTTTTCATTGCGGCGCTTTTTTACCTGTTTTACACTGCCATTTTTAGCAAAACCTTTCGCATCATCGAGTCCCGCCTCGATGTGGACAGCGTGCAGGCATAACAATGAGCAAACAAGCCATTATCGAAATTTCAGGCCTAAACAAGTGGTTTGGAAGCAACCATGTCCTCAAGGGCATCGATCTCGAAGTACATCCTTCGGAGGTTCTCTGTGTCATTGGAGCCAGTGGATCGGGCAAGTCAACATTGCTTAGATGTGTGAATTACCTGGAAACATTCCAGGAAGGCAGCGTGAAGATCAACGGATGGGAACTGAACGGAGACGAAAAGCGCATCAATGCATTACGCGCCCGCGTGGGCATGGTCTTCCAGCATTTCAACCTTTTTCCACACGTGACCGTGCTCGGCAACGTGACTGAAGGGCCTACCCAGGTCAAAAAGATGAAAAAAAAGGAAGCCAGGGAACTCGGCAGGCGCTTCCTGGACAAAGTCGGCCTGAGCGACAAGGAAAACGCTTATCCGGGCACATTGTCCGGCGGCCAGAAACAGCGCGTGGCCATAGCTCGAGCGCTGGCCATGGAGCCGGACGTCATGCTCTTTGACGAACCGACATCTGCCCTTGATCCCGAACTGGTCGGTGAAGTGCTTTCCGTTATGCAAAACTTGGCCGAGGACGGCATGACCATGATAATTGTGACCCATGAAATGGGTTTTGCCCGTGAAGCCGCCGACACCGTGGCTTTCATGGATGAAGGCGTGATTCTGGAAAAGAATACTCCAACGGCCATATTCGACGCGCCCGTCCAGGCCAGAACCAGAGAATTCCTGAGTCAGATACTGTAACCAAGGAGAAAAGTTGAAGGTATTCAACGAACATCAGCAGGAAATTGCGGAAACGCTGCGCGAAACAGCGTCAAAGTCGGATTGGACCGACTGGAAATGGCACATTCGCCACTCCATCAAGACCGTGGACGACTTTGAACGCGTGCTTGGCGTCAGCTTTCCGGAAAAGAAAAAAAGGGCCTTCGTACGGACTGTTCTCAAATTCCCCATGTCCGTCACGCCATATTATCTCTCACTCATTGATCCCGACGAATACGAAAACGATCCGGTGTTCATCCAGTCCTTTCCGTCAGTCGAAGAACTGAAAGTCGGCAGGCACGACATGACCGACCCGCTTCATGAGGACAAGGACAGTCCCGCTCCGGGCGTCACTCACCGCTATCCGGACCGAGTGCTGTTTTTAGTCAGCAACACCTGCTCCATGTATTGCCGCCATTGCACCCGCAAGCGAAAGGTCGGCGATGCCGAATCCATTCCTTCGCGCGAAGACCTTGAACAGGGGCTCGAATACATTCGCAATACGCCGCAGGTCCGCGATGTCCTGCTTTCTGGCGGCGACCCGCTAATGCTTTCTGACGAAAAGCTCGATTGGATTCTGACAAAGGTGGGAGAAATCGAACATGTCGAAGTCGTGAGGATTGGAACCCGCATGCCCGTGGTTCTGCCGTACCGGATCACTGGCGACCTCGTGAACATGCTGAAAAAGCACCATCCCCTTTGGATCAACACCCACTTCAATCACCCGCGGGAATTGACGACATCTTCCCGCAGAGCGTTGCAGATGCTGGCCGACGCAGGCATACCGCTGGGCAACCAAAGTGTGCTTTTGGCGGGGGTCAACGACTGTCAACGGCTAATCAAGACGCTCAACCAGAAACTGATAAAGAACCGGGTGCGCCCTTACTATCTCTACCAGTGCGACATGTCGGAAGGGTTGACCCACTTCCGCACTCCCATCGGCAAAGGCATAGAAATAATCGAGAGCCTTCGCGGCCATTCCAGCGGTTTCTCCGTTCCCACCTACGTGGTGGATGCGCCCGGCGGCGGCGGGAAAATCCCGGTCATGCCCAACTATATCGTTTCGTGGGGGGCCAACAAGGTGGTGCTCAGGAACTACGAAGGCGTAATCACCACATACAACGAACCGGACTCATATAAACCAAACTATTGCAACCGCGAGTGCTCAACCTGCAATCTCCAGCTCAAGGAAGACGACGCCGAGGAAAAGGCCATCGGAATCGAAAAGCTTCTGTCTGATTGGGATGACACGACAAGCCTCACTCCGGAACAGAATGAAAGAAGTGAAAGGAGGGGCGATGAAAATGCAGCCTGACAAAGTCGAAATCCTTGACAACTCGATTGTTCAGCACGGCCCTCTAAACGACCGCGTCTACCTGATGAAACTGGACAAAAACGATCTCCCGGACATCGTGGGCAAGGTATGTGAACTTGGGCGACAAAACGGATACACCAAGCTGTTCGCAAAAGTCCCGGCTGAGGCCGGGCCTCATTTTGCGCAATGGGGTTTTGTCGATGAAGCGCGTGTGCCCAACATGTATAAAGGCAAATCGGCAGGCCTGTTCATGTGCAAGTATATGGACAAAGGCCGATCCGTGCTTCGGGACATCAAGCGCAGGTCTGAGGTTCTCCACTGTGCAGACAAGATGTCACAGGAAAAGACCAAAGCAATCCATACAAACAAAGTAGACCGGCTGAGAACTGATGATGTCTTTGCATTGGCAAAACTATACAGTGAAGTTTTCGAAACCTATCCGTTTCCGATTCATGATCCCTCGTATATCAGGCGCAGCATGATGTCGTCAGACACAATTTTTTTCGGTATACGCTCCGGAGATGAATTGGTTGCTGCAGCTTCCGCAGAACTGGATATTGAATGGCAGTGCGTTGAAATGACCGACTTTGCCACAACCACTAAATACAGAGGAAACGGCGCAGCCACCAGTCTTCTGGCTTACATGGAAAGAACCCTTAAGGAACGGGCGTTCAAGACCTTCTACACAATTGCCAGGGCCGGCAGTTTTGGGATGAATGTCGTTTTCTCCAGAAATGGATACTCCTTAGGCGGAACTCTTCACAACAACACCCAGATTGCGGGAAAACTGGAGAGCATGAATGTTTGGTACAAGCAAGTCGAAACCAAGTAAGGGAATGCAATTCCGCCTCGATATTTCCTACTCGGTCTGGTGGAACCTGTTACTCATAACAAACGGTTGCCTGATTGTAGCCATTGGCATCAAAAGCTTGGTTGTTCCCCATGAGTTTATTCCAGGGGGAGTGTTCGGATTGGCGACATTGATTTACTACACGACTGACGCACCTACGCCTGGCTGGATGTACTTTCTCCTGAATGTTCCGCTTTTTATTTTTGCATGGTTCAAGGTCAGCAGGCGATTTTTTTTATACAGTTTGTATGCTACCGTCGCCACAACCCTGTTTTATGAGACGGTCTCCGTCAACATACCTGTGCACAGTGAGCTATACGCTGCTATCGCAAGCGGTGTTATTACAGGCTTCGGTGCAGGACTTGTACTTCGATCCCTCGGATCCAATGGTGGGTTGGATGTCGTTGCCGTGTACCTTTATCAACAGTTTAACATTGGTATTGGACGAGTATACCTGATCTTCAATGCTTTTTTGTTCAGCTTCAGTCTTTTTAGTCTTTCTTTGGACATTATCATATCCTCCTTTATCATTGTCTTTATAAATTCGATTGTGGTTCATCATACACTGTCACTCTTTAGCCAACGAAAGGTTGTTTTCATTATTTCGGAAACGGCTAATGCAATCAGCGAGGACATCCTGGAAAAATTAAAACAAAGCGCTACATTCCTCAAAGGATTCGGTGCGGCTTCCAGAAAAGAAAGAAATGTGCTCATGACTGTTGTCAACAATGTTCAGCTTAAGAAGCTTGAGGAGATCACATTTACCCATGACGAAAAAGCGCTGTTTATCGTTGAAAACACTTTTTCGGTAATCGGGGCAAGTTTTTCCCGCAGAAAAATATATTGATCGGTCAGGGAAATGACCATTGTGCATGTCGCCATTGAAAATGTGATCTGCCTTCCAAAATTTGGCTAAACCTGAAGGTTGGTGATGACTCTATCCGTTCGTATCACCCGAAATGTTGTTCTCTTCGCTTTGATCCATTACTCACAAAAAGTTGTACAGGAGTTGTGCAAACCACGACACCAAAGAAAAAGGGTCACGGCCATGAAGCCGCAACCCTTTGATTTCTAATGGTGCTCAGGGACAGAATTGAACTGCCGACACGGGGATTTTACAGGAACATGAGCCATACCTGATGGACGGAGCCATATTGGCTTATACTGGAAAAAGGGTGAAGGCTTTTGTTTTGTGTTAGCTTGGGGCTTAAGGCCGTGGTGATGTAGATGGTGGCAAGTTCAAGCCCACATACTTCTTGGGCGTGGATCGATTTTCGGGGGAAAGCGCAGAGTTCATTATTCAAAGAAAATGAAAAGCCCTTGTTTATCAAAGGCTTCTTGTTTTGATGCTTTCCCGTTATGCGCGGGCTTGGTCGCTCTAGAGCGTCACGGCCTTCACCTGATTGCGGCCTTGGGCCTTGGCCTTGTACAGGGCCTTGTCAGCAGCCTTGAGCAAGACGGTCGGGGTGATCTCCTGGTCCGGGGGAACCGTGGCCACACCAAGGGAAAGGGTCAGGGCTCTGCTCTTTTTGTATTGAAGGTCCAGGCCTTCCACCTCGGCTCGCAGGCTCTCGGCGATCTCTTTGGCCACTTCCGCGTCGGTGTAGGGTAAAATAGCGGCGAACTCCTCACCTCCGTATCGGGCGAGAAAATCACCGGCTCGGCGCAGACGTCCGGCAAGGGCTTGCGCCACGTGGCGCAAAGCTTTGTCCCCTTGAGTATGACCTTGACCGTCATTGTATCCCTTGAAGTCGTCGATATCCATGATGATTAGTGACAAACTTTGATGGGACCTGCGGGAGCGGCTGCACTCCTTGTCCAGCACGGTGTCAAATTGGCGGCGGTTGGGAATCTCAGTTAGGGCGTCCAGGTAGGCGTATTCCTCCAGGAGTTCCTGCTTGCGTTTCAGGTTCAGGTGCATGTTCACCCTGGCCTTGACCATGGGAGGATGGAAAGGTTTGGTGATGTAGTCCACGGCACCGGTCTCGAACCCACGGGTTTCGTCCATGATCTCGCTGACGGCTGTGACAAAGATTACAGGAATATGCATGGTGGCATCTTCTTCCTTGAGACGCTTACACACCTCATATCCATCCATGTCCGGCATGACGATGTCTAACATGATCAGATCAGGCTGGGGCTCGGCATGGGCAAGCTTGAGTGCCCGTTTTCCGTTCAGAGCGGCCACGATTTTGTAGTCGTCGCGAAACAAATCCATGAGCAGCTCAAGGTTCTGCTTGTTGTCGTCCACCACCAAAATTTTTTGGCGTTTATTTTGTGGAGTGACGTCTCCCGACTCTATGTTTTTGTTCATTTATTCGTATTCCTTTGTATTGTTTGCAATTATGTCACCTGAGTTATGAATTGTCCGCGTCTTTCGCAAACGTGCGCACTTGGTCCAGGACCTCGCGCGCCTCATCCATTTCAAAATTTTCCACATGCTCCATGAGCTGGGATGCAGTGTCGCTTCCAGCCAAGGCACCTAGCGGCCCCTGGATTTTTTCGACAAGAGTTCTGGCCAAATCCAGATCGTCGTCCAGCGTTCGATCCAGCTCGTCCAAAAGCGGCAAAAGTGCACCGACGTCCACGGTTTCGGCGTTGCCTTCAGTCTCGAACGGAATTTTCTCGAGAGGTGCGCCGAATCCGGCCTGATTCAGGCCCGTGGCCAGTTCGGTCAGGGCTGAGAGGAATTCATCCCAGGCCATGCCTTCAGGTACCAGAGTCTCCTGCTCGGCGGAGTTTTCCAACACCAGGGCGGCTGCCTGCAGTCGGCGAGCCCCAAGAGACCCGGCCACGCCTTTGACCGAATGGGCCACGCGACGGGCATCTGACTGCGACCCGGCCTTGACATATTCCGCGATTTCCTTGTCCGAGCTCACATAGTCCTTGAGAAAGCTGCTCAGCAAACGGCGGTAGAGTTTTGTATTGCGGTTGCAGCGGAAGAGCCCTTCTTTCACGTCCACGCCTGGAATCTTCAGGTCGCTAATATCATCTGGATTGTCCGTTTTCTGTGTAGCCGCGGGAGCGGGCGACTGTTGCGCGGCGGCCTGGCCCGTATTGGGGATATGGGTGCCCAAGGCCCCGAACAAGGCGCGGGGGTCGATGGGTTTGGTCAAGTAGTCGTCCATGCCCGCGTCCAGACAGCGTTCGCGGTCGCCCTTGAGCGCATGGGCGGTCATGGCGATGATGGGCATATCCTTGAAGCGTTCGTCCTTGCGCAGTAGCCGGGTGGCTTCCAAGCCGTCAAGTTCCGGCATCTGAATGTCCATGAGCACCATGTCGGGCAAGTTTACGTCCGTGGCCATGGCATTGAGTCGATCAAGGGCCACGCGTCCGTTTTCCGCTTCTTCAGTGGCCACGCCTGCGGCATCCAGCCACTCGCGGGCCACTTCGCGGTTGATGGCGTTGTCTTCCACCAACAGGACTCTGGCTCCAGAGATGTGTGCGGGTGGTTCCGAATCCTTGACCGGACGTTCCGCAGCCGAAACCACGGCATCACTACGGCCGAAAAGCTCCATAATGGTATCAAAAAGGAACGACTGATTCACAGGCTTGTGCAGAAAGGCGTCCAAAAAGTTTCGGTCCGACTGCTGGAGCAGGTCTTCGCGCCCATAGGCCGAGACCATGCATACGATGGGCGTCTTGTCCAGTTCAAGGCGTTGCTTTATGTTTCGCGCCGTTTCCAGGCCGTTCATGCCAGGCATTTTCCAGTCCATGAGCACCAGGTCAAAAGGCGGGTCCGCAGCACGCATCACGTCCAGAGCCTCCTGGCCCGAGGCTGCCGTGCTTGCGTTCATCTGGAAGGAACTGATGGCCGAGGCCAGAATCTCGCGCGAAGTCTCGTTGTCGTCAACAACCAGAACCTTGAGTCCGCGCAAGTCCTTGGGCGCATTCAGGCGCAGTTCGCGTTCTGCGGGCTGGCGGCTGAAACGGGCCGTGAAAATAAAGCGGCTGCCTTGTCCGAACACGCTTTCCACACGAATTTTTCCGCCCATGAGTTCCGTGAGCTGGCGACAGATGGTCAATCCCAGACCCGTGCCTCCGAACTTGCGCGTGGTGCTGGTGTCGGCCTGGCTGAAAGATTCGAATACGGCCTTGAGCCGATCCTTGGGAATACCCACGCCAGTATCCACCACCGCGAATTCGAGCATGATCTCGCCAGCCTCAGCGGGTTGGTCCTTGGCTGGCCGGACATCCACCACGACTTCGCCTTTTTGCGTGAACTTGAGCGCGTTGCCCACCAGATTGATGAGCACCTGGCCCAGGCGTATGGGGTCGCCCCGCAGTGCACCCGCAGTGCCTTCGGCAATGGAGACCATGAACTCTACGTCCTGCTCGTGGGCCTTTTGGGAGAACATTTCGCTTAAATTGGCCATCACCTCGTGCAGAGAGAAGTTTGTGACTTCAAGCTCCATGCGGCCCGCCTCGATCTTTGAGAAATCGAGGATGTCGTTGATCACGGCCAGAAGCGTTTGCGAGGCCACCTTGATTTTGCCTAGGGTAGAACGCTGTTTTTCTGTGAGATCACCGCGCAGCATGAGCTCGGTCAACCCCATGACAGCGTTCATTGGAGTCCGGATTTCGTGGCTCATATTGGCCAAGAATTCACTTTTGGCTGAATTGGCCGCTTCGGCAGCGCGGCGTTCCTTTTCCGCCTGTTCGCGGGCCAGCCGTTGGGTGATGTCCTGCACCATGCCTTCCAGCAGGAAACCGGAATTAAGGCGTCGCATGTGAACTGTGATCTCCACGTCCACTTCGCTGCCGTCCTTGCGAAAAAAGCGTGTCTGCACGTCTTCGACCCGGCCTTCCAACTCCAGCCCGCGGAGGAGCTTTGCCCGGTCCTCGGGGTCGGCATAGAGCTGCGTGCCAAGATCGGTAATGGTTTCAATCAGATCTTTTGGAGACTCATACCCCAGAATTTGGGCCAAGGCCGGGTTGGCGGTCACAAATCGGCCTTCGGGCGAGGTCTGGAAGATGCCTTCGGTGGCCCCCTCAAAAATGGAGCGGTACTTCTCCAAGACTTCGGTCAGCTCGTCTCGACTTTTTTGGAGATTCTCAGCCATCTGGTTCATGGCCTGGGCCAACACTCCCAGTTCGTCGTGGGAGCGGATGTCGATGCGCGCGTTAAGATCTCCTTTGCCGATGCGCTCGGCGCCGTTTTGGGCCACCACCAAGGGCTTAGCAATACGGCGACCCAAAAAATAGCCCGCAAGCAGAAGCAGCGGCAGCAGGATGGCGAAGACCAGCAGTGAGCGCATTAAGAGTTCTTGGCGGTATTGGATCACCTTAGTCGCGGAGATGTCCACGCCCAGCACTCCGACCCGTTTCCCGTCCGGGCCATAAAAAGGTGCGTATCCCGACAGCCAGGTGCCCCATTGGTCGGTGTAGAACTCCGATTCCACAACGGGCTCGTCCAGGCCGGTGAAGACTTGGCGGAGCAAGGGACTGGCGTCCCCGTACTCGTCGCCCAGATGGGCCATGTCTTCGGGATTTTCCTCGGCATCCACCACAAAGGATATCTGACCGTCTTTCCCCAGGCGCATGGTGTAGATGAAAAAGATGTCCGAGGAGGCGTCGCGAACTTCCCGTAGGGCGTGCTGGATGATCTGATACTCCGCCCCCCCCTCCTGGGCCGGGTCCACGAGGCTGTCGTGGATGGAAGGATCAATGCCCTGGGCCACGATGGCCACGATGTCGCCAAGACGCTGGCGGATATCTTCCATAACCTTGTCAGAGGCAGTGCTGTAGAGCACAAAGGAGATGGCACCGCAGGCGCACAAGGCGAAAAGGAAAAAAGCCAAAGCTAATTTATGGGAAATCCGCATGCGCATGAATCAGATCCTGTAGAAAGTCGCGCCTCTCCCTATCCCTTGGACCACTGATCTGCAATTTTCAGGTGGAGTCTGGGAGGCGATTCGCCTTAGCCGTTGTGGAGTGTAGCGCGTCCCCGTAGGGGCGGCCCGAAGGGCCGAGGGCGAGCGGAGCAACGGCTAAGAGCCAGTTCAACGAGCATTCAATTTTCCCCTGTATACAGCAGCGGGAGTTCTTTTGTCCAACGGTAATCCCCCCAAGGGCAAAGCTGGCCGAGGCGGCATAGCCTCTACTTTTCAGGCCTACTAATAATGAGAGGTTTACCCTGGGAGCTTACGCGTCCATGCCCGGAGAGGTGTAGTAGCCCGCCGGAGGCCTGACTAGACGAGCTTGGTCCTACAAGTAATAAAACGCGATTTTGTAAGGTAGGAGTGGGGTAAACTGCCGTTCCAAAGAAAAAGGGTCACGGCCATGAAGCCGCAACCCTTTGATTTCCAATGGTGCTCAGGGACAGAATTGAACTGCCGACACGGGGATTTTCAGTCCCCTGCTCTACCGACTGAGCTACCTGAGCACCGTCACAAGAAAGGCCTTTTATCTGATTAGCCGTGGGCTTGGCAAGAGATTTTTCACCAAATCTTCATCAAGGACCCTACTGATCCTTGATCCTGCCCAACTCCCTGATTCTCGACGAGTACTCCTTGCGCAGGGCCTCCAGGTAATCCGGATCGATTGGTCCCTTCCAGGTTACGACCTGCATGAACCGCTTGGGAATCTTGATCTTGTCCGGGTCGTAGCCGGTGCTGAACCGGGTCTGCCAGCGCAGTTTCTGGATGTGTTCGGCGATGGGTCCCATGTTGGCCGCGATGTTCGAGTAGCCCACGCAGTCCAGGGCCTCGGCCAGCTGTTCGTCGCCATACACGCCCCTGGCAAAGAGGCAGGCGACCATTGAGGTCAGCATGGACCGGCCCTTCTCATCCTCCACCAGAAAGTCCACGGCCTTTTTCATGTCCTTTTCGTCATGCTTCTGGTCATAGGCGTACCCCCCGGAATCCAGGTGCGAGTGGCGAAAGCCCATGGACTCGGCCACGAAAAAGACCTCACCCGTGGCGTACCCGGCCATTTCCTGGCCCAGAACGCAGGCGAAATCCGCGCCGCCGTAGTGGTTGGCCGCCACAAGAGTCCCCTTGGCCAGCAGACGGTAGAAGTCGTTGGCCGCAGAACCCAGCAGCCCCATTGCCTTTTGGTAATTCAGTCCGTCCCCGAAGCCCAGGGGGACTATGGTCTCTTCCGGGCCGATTATTCCCTTTTCCAGGGCCTCGGTGGCCCAGGCCAGGGCCACGCCCGCGCCCATTACGTCCAGCCCGGCCTTTTCCGTTTCGTCCATGATCTTCAGGGCTTCAAAGGCGTTGGTCACCCCGAGCATGGAGCCCACGGCGAAGATCGGTTCGTAATCGTAGGATACCTGTCGGTATAAGTATCTGTTTTCCTTCTGAAATTTTTCGCGCACAAAACCGATGTGCACGCAGCCCACGGGGCAGCCGGAGCAGGCCCTGTTTCGGAGCAGGGCGTCGTCCGCGAACCTTTCGCCGGAAATGCCCTCCACGCCCGGGTCGGATGTCTGCTTCAGGTTGCGCCAGGGCAGGCTCTTCAACTCGTTGAGGGCGGCCACGTTTCCTGCGGTGCCCAGGTCGTGGTATTTGCTCATCATGTCGGTGTCCGTGAGCTTCTGGAACACCTCCTTGAAGAGCTTCTGGTACTGTTTGCCTTCCGGCGCGGGAAAGGACTTGTCCCCGATGATGATTATGGCCTTGAGGTTCTTGGCGCCCATGACCGCGCCGGAGCCCAGCCTGCCGAAATGGCGGAAGGTGTCCACGTTGATGCAGGCCATTGCCGACAGCGTCTCGCCTGCCGGTCCGATGCGCAGGATGGTCCTGTGGCCGGAGCCCGGGCTGGTCTTGCGCAGGGCGCGGCCCGTGGAAATGGCGTCCCAGCCGCGCAGATAGTTCACATCGTTCAGTTCCATCATTCTTGAGCCGATGGAAAGGCTGCTCAGCCGCTTGGCCCTGCCGACCATGACCAGTGCGTCGTAACCGGCAAAGGCCAGGCTCAGGGCGGACCGTCCTCCGGCGTGGCTTTCCGCGTACTGGTCGTGATAGGGCGACTTGAAGGCGCACACGGTCTTGCTCATGAGCGGGAATATGCCGGTCAGCGGCCCCACGGCCAGAATCAGGGGCTGGTCCGGGTCGTCCCAGGGTCTGTCGGCGTGGCCGTAATGGTTGAAAAGCAGGGCCGCCAGCCCGCTGCCGCCCACCACCTCGTCGCGACCGTCGAGACGGTCCACCCTGGCCCGGCCTGTGCACAGGTCGGCCACCAGAATCCTGAAATGGTCCCTGATCATGGTTCCCGCTCCTGTTCGGCGGTTTCAGCCAGTTCCAGGCAGTCGTGGGGGCAGTATTCAACGCAGCGGCCGCAATGGATGCAGACGAAGGGTTCGCCGGAAACGTCAAGAAATATGGCATCCACGGGACAGGCCTTGGCGCAGTCCCCGCAACGGATGCAGAGTTTTTTTCTGACCACCACGCCGCCGCCCTTGCGCTGGGTGTAGCAGCCGGTGGGGCAGGCCTCGGCGCAGGGCGCGGGATCGCAGGCCAGACAATACCGGGCCTCGAATGTCGTGGTCATGCCTCCGGAGGAGACTATGCGTATGCCCGCCGTGTCCCAGGAAATATTCTTGTGCACCAGTCTGGCGCAGGCCAGGGAGCAGGAATGGCAGCCTATGCAGCGCTCCATGCGCGCCGCCGCCAGATGTTTCATTGCTCGAACCTCCGGGGTTCAGTCAGCGGTTGTTGAAATGTTCAGGACAGGAAACGGGCGATCCGGCACGGAGCGTCCATTTCCCATCATGCTTGGAGTTTATTACGCTTTTAAGACGCTTGCAATTACTTTTGGGTCGGGGCCTCTTCCGGGCCGGTCAGATCCAGGACCATGTCCACAAGCTCCGGGTCGTCCGGGCTGGGACTTATGGTAAAGCCGAATTTTTTTGCCAGCCCCTGCATGGCCTTGTTGGAGACCATTGTCTGGCCCACGAGTTTGTGGGTTTTGCGGCTCTTGGTGTAGCGGATGGATTTTTCGAAAAGCAGGGAGCCAAGGCCCTCGCCCTTGAGTTCCGAGCGGATGACAATAGCGAACTCCGACTCGGAATTGTCGGGCTTGGTCATGGTTCTGGAGACTCCCAGGGTCATGGGTTGTCCATGCTCGTCCATTGTGGAGGCTATGAAGGCCATCTCCCGGTCATAGTCGTTCTGGGTGAAGCGCGCCAAATCCCTGTGGCCGAAATCGCGGCGCACCACGCCGAAAAAGCGCATGCGCAAATCTTCGTCCGAAAGGCTGGCCAGAAAGGCGCGGTGGGTGTCCTCGTCTTCGGGCCGGATGGGCCGGATGGTGATCTTGCGACCGCTCTTCATGGAGACGCATTCTTCCAGTTCGCGCGGATAGGGTCTGATGGCCAGACGCTGCTGGCCTTCCTGGTCGCTGTGGGCCACGTTGATTTCCGCGCCCAGAGCCAGGACTCCGTGGTCGTCGGCGTACAGGGGGTTGATGTCTATGGCCTGGACCTGAGGCACGTCTATGAACAGCTGGGATATCTGGATCAGCGTCAGGCAGATGTCGTCGATGTCCGCAGCCGGGTGGGTGGGCGTGCCCGAGAGAAGCTTGGATATCCTGGTGCGCAGGACCAGTTCCTTGGCCAGGCTCATGGAGAGGGGGGGCAGGGTCAGGGCCCTGTCCATGATCATTTCCCGGGCCATGCCGCCGTGGCCGAAGTGGATAACCGGGCCGAAAACCTTGTCCACGGACGCGGCGATGAAAAGCTCGTGGGCGCCGGGCCGGCGTCCCATTTTCTGGACCGTGAAGCCTTCGATGTAGGCGTCGGGGCGCTGGTGCGCGATCCTGGTCAGTATTCCGGCCGCCCCTTCCCAAACCTGTTCCGCACTTTCAAGGTCCAGAAGCACGCCGCCCACGTCAAAGGGTTGGGGTATCTGCGGAGACCTGAGCTTCAGGGCCACGGGATAGCCCAGTTCGTCCGCCGCGATGACCGCGTCCCTGGCTGAAACGGCGATTTTGGTCTCGACCACGGGTATGCCGTAGGCCGCCAGCATGTCCTTGGCTTCCGGCTCGGTCAGCAGGTCGCGGCCCTCCTTAAGGGCCTTGAGGGCCACTTCGCGGGCCGTGGTCGTGTCCGGGAAAAAGTCCGAGGGCAGCGAGTCCGGGGTCTCCATCAGGATTTCCTGGTTGTGCTGGTACTCGACCATGTACAGGAAGGAGCGGATGGCCTTGTCCGGGGTCTCGTAGGAGGGTATGCCCGCCTCGGCGAAGATGGCCCGCGCCTTTTCCGCGGCACCGGAGCCCAGCCAGGAGGTGATGACCATGCGCTTGACCCGGCGAAGGGAAGCGGCCACGCTTTCGGCCACTTCTTTTTCCGATTGTCCGGCAAAGGGCACGTGGATGACCAGCACGGCGTCCACTCCCTTGTCCTTGAGCAGCACCTTGATGACCTCGGAATAGTCCTGGCCTTTCGAGTTGAAGGGAATGTCGACGGGGTTGGAGCCGGTCCATGCCGTTCCGATGATTTCCTGGATGGAGTCTCTGGAATCGTTGGAGAGTTTGGCCAGCTTGCCGCCGCCGGTCAGCAGCGCGTCCGCGGCCATGATGCCTGCGCTGGTTCCGTTGGTGATTATTGCCAGACGGTTTCCGCGCACCGGCTTTATGTCGGCCAGGGTTTGGGCGGCGTCGAACAGTCCGTCGATGGTGTCCACCCTGAGCATTCCGGCCCGGCGAAAGGCCACGTCGTATATTTCGTCGGAAAGCTGCGACTCTCGGCCTTCCAGGGCTTCAAGGGTCTGCATCATGGTTTCCAGGGCCAGGCCCGGACGGATGACCAGAACCGGTTTGTTGCGCGAGGCGGCCCTGGCTGCGGACATGAAGCCGCGGGCCTCGCAGATGGATTCCACATACAGGAGGATGGAGCGCGTCTGAGGTTCGGAGGAAAGATAGTCCAGGACGTCGCTGAAGGCCACGTCGATGCGGCTGCCCAGGGCGATCATGTGCGAAAAGCCGATGCCCTTGCCCTTGGCCCAGTCAAGGACCGTGGTCATCAGGCTGTCCGACTGGGAGACGAAGGCCGTCCGGCCGGGGCCGATGGATGTATGGGCGATGCTGGCGTTGATGTTCAGGGAGGGGACCATGAAGCCCAGGCACTTTGGTCCCAGAAGGCGGATTTTAGGACATTCCGCCGCGTTCAGTATTGTCTGCCTGACGTCCTCGCGTTCGTCCTCGTCCAGGCTGGAAAAACCGGGACCCATGAGCACGGCGGCCTTGGTCCCGAATTCCTTGAGGCGCAGCAGCACTTCCGGGATGTCTTGCAAGGGGCGGCAGACAATTGCCAGATCCGGAGTCTTGGGCAGGGCGTGCACGCTGGGGTAGGTCAGCACTCCGGCAATGGCTTCGGCCTCGTCCGAGACCGGCATGACCGGGCCCATGAAGCCGCCGCTCATGATGTTGCGCATGACGATGTGTCCGGCGTTGGCCGGGTCGTTGCTTGCGCCGATTACCGCTATCGACTTGGGATTGAACATGTATTCTAAGTTGGTGACGCTCATTTTGACCCCTGCATGGATGACGGAAAGGTATGGTTTACGATTAATTTACCGTTCACACCACGTTTTTCAGCCGTTTACCAAAAAAATGATGGGATTGAAATTGTCTTTCATATAAAGCTTGTTTTCTGTACGCGACGCGTGGGCACACAAATTTTTGTCTCGCGGTCTGCCGGCCCGGCGTTTCGGGCGGGCCCATATGCAAAACGGATCAGCCAGGAGAGCACGTTATGAGCGACGAAGGGAAAAATATCATCAGCATGATGAAGGAAGGGAGGCTTTTTCAACCGCCTGCCGACATCCAGGAAAAGGCTTACGTCAAGAGCATGGACGAGTATGAGGCCGCATACAAGCGCGCCGAAGAAGACCCGGAGGGTTTCTGGGCGGACCGCAGCGAGGAGCTTATCTCCTGGTCCAAGAAGTGGGACAAGGTTCTGGAGTATGACTTTGACAAGCCGGAAATCAATTGGTTTCAGGGCGGCAAGCTCAACGTCAGCTACAACTGCCTGGACAGACACCTGGAGAACGGCCGCAGAAACAAGGCGGCCATAATCTGGCAGGGCGAGGCCGAGGACGAGGTCAAGGTCTACACCTACCAGATGCTGCACGGCGAAGTATGCCGTTTTGCCAACGTGCTCAAGAAAATGGGCGTGAAAAAGGGCGATCGCGTTTCCCTGTACCTGCCCATGGTTCCGGAATTGGCCATCGCCATGCTGGCCTGCACGCGCATAGGCGCCCAGCATTCCATCGTTTTCGCCGGTTTTTCAGCAGTCAGTCTGCAAAACCGCATCCAGGACTGCCAGGCCAAGGTGCTGGTGACTTCCGACGCGGTAATGCGCGCCGGCAAGACCATTCCCCTGAAGCCCAATGCCGATGAGGCCCTCAAGGGCTGCCCCAGCGTGGAGCAGGTCGTGGTGGTCCAGCGCGCGGGCAACGAGGTGGAAATGGTCGAGGGCCGCGATTCCTGGTGGCATGATGTCATGGCCGCCGACGGCATCACCGCGGACTGCCCCTGCGAGGAAATGGACGCCGAGGACATACTGTTCATTCTCTACACCTCCGGTTCCACGGGCAAGCCCAAGGGAGTGGTGCACACCACCGGCGGCTACCTGACCTATGCGGCCCACACCACCCAGTGGGTTTTCGATCTCAAGGACGACGACGTATACTGGTGCACCGCCGACATCGGCTGGATCACCGGCCACACATACATTGTCTACGGACCCCTGGCCCTGGGCGCCACCTCCCTGATGTTCGAGGGAGTTCCCTCCTGGCCCAAGCCGGACCGATTCTGGAAGATCGTGGACAAGTTCAAGGTCAACATTTTCTACACCGCGCCCACAGTCATCCGCGCCCTGATGCGCGAAGGCACCGAGTGGACCAACAAGCACGACATGTCCAGCCTGAGGGTTCTCGGTTCCGTGGGCGAGCCCATCAACCCCGAGGCCTGGATGTGGTATTTCGAGAACGTGGGCAAGGGCAAGCTGCCCATAGTGGACACCTGGTGGCAGACCGAGACCGGCGGAATCATGATTTCCGCCCTGCCCGGAGCCACGCCCCTCAAGCCCGGCTCGGCCACAAGGCCCTTGCCCGGCGTCGCCGCCGCCATTGTCCGCAGGAGCGGAGACGATTCCGACTCCAACGAGGGCGGCCATCTTGTGATCAAGAAACCCTGGCCCGGCATGCTGAGAGGCGTGTTCGGCGACCCTGAAAGGTTCAAGACCACTTATTTTCAAGGTTTCCCCGGCATGTACGAATCCGGAGACGGTGCCCGTTGCGACGAGGACGGATACTTCTGGATCATGGGACGCCTTGACGACGTGATCAATGTTTCCGGCCACAGGCTGGGAACCGCCGAGATCGAGTCCGCGCTGGTGGCCCACAAGTCCGTGGCCGAAGCGGCCGTCGTGGGCATGCCCCACCACATCAAGGGGCAGACCATATACGCCTACGTGACGCTCAAGAGCGGCATCGACGAGGACGACGATCTGCGCAAGGAACTGGTCAAGTGGGTCCGCTCCGAGATCGGCCCCATCGCCACGCCGGAATTCATGCAGTTCGCGGACGGCCTGCCCAAGACCCGCAGCGGCAAGATCATGCGCCGTGTTCTCAGGAAGATCGCGGCAGGTCAGGACGACTTCGGCGACACGTCCACCCTGGCCGATCCTTCGGTCATCACCGATCTGGTGGAGGGCAAGCAGGATCTCATGGGCGAATAATTCAACTATTGACTCAACAAACGGCATAAGGCCGGGAAAGCCGAAAGGCTTTCCCGGCCTTGCTTGTTCCTGGAGGTGCTGATAACTCTATGTGCGGGAAATTCAGGCCTTTTGGCCGGAGGTTGCGGCGCGGAAATGAGCAAGCGGCAGATAGACATAGGCAAACCTTCCACACGGGAGCGGAAGAAACGCAGGCGCGAACTGGTGCTGGCCCTTGTCTGCGCGGTGCTCATCGCCATCTTCACCTTTGTGGAACTGAAATTCCTGAACATTCGTTCTTCCCTTTTCCTGGTCCTGTTCAATCTGAATTTCATTCTTTTGTTGCTGGTGCTTTATCTCGTGGTCAGAAACGGGGTGAAGCTGATCCTCGAGCGGCGCAGGAACGTTCTCGGCTCCAAGCTCAGGACGCGTCTTGTCCTGGCCTTCATTTTTCTTTCCCTTACGCCGACCCTGCTCATGTTCGCCGTTTCCGTAAAATTCGTGCAGACCTCGGTGGACTACTGGTTCAAGGGCCAGGTGGAAAACAGCATGGAACAGGCCCTTGAGCTTGGCCGGGCCTTTTACGGGTCGGCCCAGGAGCGTCTTGAAAGACGCGGCGGCAACATGCTGGTGGATATTCGGGAGCGCCAGTTCGCCTGGGGCGGAAAGGTCATGGACGAATACCTTGAGGTCAAGTTCAAGGAATACGATCTGAGCCTGCTGGGCGTGCTGTCGGCGGAAGGGGTGCGCAGGAACCTGCACGCGTCCTCGTCCGCCGAAAACGCCCTTGGCGAAATCGTTGAAAGGATCAACTGGGAGGAGTTGCGCCAGAATCCCCGCTACTGGTCGACCCTGATGCCCACCGCCGGAAACGACCTTATTGTGGGTCTTTTGCCTGTGGACGACGGACGCACGGGCTATCTGGTTCTCGGCGAATCCATTGGCGAGGGGCTGCTTTTCCGTCTGGACCAGGTGGTCCGGGGGCTCGACGAATACCAGAAGCTTAAGACCATGAGTTCGCCGCTGAAAATGACCCTGTATCTGGCCCTGGGCGTCATGACCATGCTCATCATCTTGGGTGCGACCTGGTTCGGCTTTCGCCTGGCCAAGGAGATCACCGCGCCGGTGCAGGCCCTGGCCGCAGGCACGGAAAGGGTGGCCAGGGGCGATCTTTCGGTGCGCCTGGAGGACAGGTCGGACGACGAAATGGGTTTTCTGGTCCGCTCCTTCAACCGCATGACCGAAGATCTCACCGAGTACCAGTCCAACCTGAAAACGGCCAATGACCGGCTGGCCCAGCAGAACCAGGAAGTGGAAGCCAGGGGCAAGTACATAGAGACGGTTCTGGACAACATCACTTCCGGCGTGGTCTCCGTGGACTACAGGGGCCGGGTCAGCACTGTGAACAAGGCTGCGGCCAAGATGCTGGGCATCGAGGGCAATAGCCTTGTGGGACGAGAGCCTTTGGCCCTGCTCCAGGGCGACTTTGCCGAATTGCTGGCCGACGCCCTGACCAGTCTGCTTATCAGCCCCGGCTCCCAGTGGACCAGGCAGATCGATCTGCCCCTCAAGGGCGGGGACCTGCGGGTCCTGGTCAACGTGGTTTCGTTGAAGACGGGTCCTGGCGGGGGAGAAGCGGGCATTGTGGCCGTGTTCGAGGACATCACCGAGCTTGAGAAGATGCAGAGGCTGGCGGCCTGGCGCGAGGTGGCCCGGCGCATAGCCCATGAGATCAAGAATCCCCTTACGCCCATCAAGCTTTCGGTGCAGCGGTTGCAGCGCAGGTACGGGCAGCGGATAAACGAGAAGGTCTTCAGCGAATGCACGGAGATCATCATTCATCAGGTGGAGCGCATGCAACGCATGGTGGCCGAATTCTCCGCCTACGCCAAGCTGCCGGAGATGGTGCCCAAGAGGGATCATTTGCCCAGCCTGCTTGAAGAGGTGGTTTCTCTTTTCGAGAATTCACACCGCGACATTCGGTGGAAGTTGACTTTTCGGACGAACATAAAGGATTTTCCATTTGACCGCGAAGGGCTGCGCAAGGTTTTCATCAACCTGCTGACCAACGCGGCCGAGGCCCTTGGAGAAACCGGGGACGCCCGCGTCGAGGTCGAGGCTTGGCATGACGAGGACAGGGGTATGGTCGTCGTGGAAGTTGCGGACAACGGTCCAGGGTTCAGCCCCGACGAGCGTTCGCGCATGTTCGAACCTTATTTCTCCAGCAAGAAAAGCGGCACCGGCCTTGGTTTGACAATAGTAAAATCCATAGCCAAGGATCACAGGGGGCAGGTGGATGTTCGGCCCAACTCGCCGCAGGGATCCATTTTTTCCGTGGAGCTGCCGGATGTCTGACGGCCAAAGGCATTTGCCTGGAGCTGAATTCCTGATAGACTTTGCCCCGAGAAACAGTATTCTTATATCGCCGGACGTGTGCCGTGAGTTTGGCGAACAGACCAACCGGGTTCAAGTCAAGGAATCTGCATGGGCATGAAACGGATAATGGTAGTTGAAGACGAGAGCATAGTGGCCCTTGATATCCGGAATCGGTTGAACATTCTGGGATACGAGGTGGCCGGCGTGTTCGCCACCGGCGAGGAGGCCGTTGATAAGGCCGGCGAGGTCAACCCCGACTTGATCCTCATGGACATCATGCTCAAGGGCGATTTGGACGGGATCGACACTGCGGACAGGATTTCAGAGCATCAAAGGGTGCCCTTCATATATCTTACGGCTTACGCCGACGAGGAAACCCTCAAGAGGGCCCAAAACACCGGCCCGTTCGGGTACATAATCAAGCCCTTTGAAGACAGGGAGCTCAAGCTCAGCATCGAGATGGCCCTGTACAAGCACAGCCTGGACAACAAGCTGCGGGAGAACAGGCGCTGGCTGGCCACGACCTTGAACAGCATCGGCGACGCGGTCATAACCACGGACCGCCAGGGCCGCGTGGTTTTCATCAATCCCGCTGCGGAAATGCTTTTGGCCCTGGATCAGGAGCAGGCCAAAGGACGAGGCCTGCCCGAAGTCTTCAAGCTCAAGAGCGAGGAGAGCGGCGAGCTGGTGGAAGTGCCGGTTCAGGAGGTCCTGGACAGGGGCGGGGCCATGCTGGACCGCCAGGATCTTCTTTTGTCCATCAATGGAAGGAATGTGCCGATATCAAGCAGTATTGCGCCCATAGCCGACGAGCAGGGAAAAAGCGAAGGCGTGGTCGTGGTTTTCAGGGATATTTCCCACAGGAAGCGGGCCGAAAGGGCCTTGCGAACCAGTCTTGAGCAGCTCCGGCAGACCCTGAACGAGACGGTGAGCGCCCTGGCCAGCATGGGCGAGAAACGCGACCTCTACACCTCCGGCCATCAAACCAGGGTTTCCCTGCTGGCTTGCGCCATTGCCCGGGAAATGGGCCTGGACGAGGACCGCATCGAAGGCGTTCGCGTGGCCGGAATCCTGCACGACATCGGCAAGATATACATACCGGCGGAAATACTTTCCAAGCCCGCCCGGCTTACGGACACCGAGATGGAGCTGATGAAGAGCCACTCGGAAGTGGGCTACGAGATACTCAAAAGCGTGTCCTTTCCCTGGCCCGTGGCCAAGATGGTCCGCCAGCACCATGAGCGCCTGGACGGCAGCGGCTATCCGGACGGCTTGAAGGGCAATGATCTGCTGCTTGAGGCCCGCATTCTTGCCGTGGCGGACGTTGTGGAGGCCATGAGCTCGCACCGCCCTTACCGCCCGGCCCTTGGGCTCGGCAGGGCGCTGGATGAGGTCTCGAAAAACAACGGGCGCTATGACGAGGAAGTGGTCAAGGCCTGCCTCCGGTTGTTCGAGGAAGACAAGTTCAGCTTCAAATACGAGGGAACCTAAAGGCATGGTTGGTCGCATACTCATTGTGGATGACGAGGAGGATATCCGCTATTCGCTGCGCGGAGTCCTTGAAGACGAGGGATATGGCACGCTGGAGGCGGAAAGCGGAGAGACCGGCCTTGAGATGCTCAGGGAAGAGTCCCCGGACCTGGTCTTTTTGGACATCTGGCTGCCCGGCATGGATGGGCTGGCGGTTCTTGACAGAATCGTCGAGACCGACCCCGATTTGCCTGTGGTCATGATTTCCGGGCACGGAAACATTGAAACCGCAGTCAACGCCCTGAAGAAAGGCGCCTTTGATTTCATCGAGAAGCCGCTTTCCCTGGAAAAGGTGGTGGCCGTGGCCAGGAACGCCCTGGAGTTCTCCAAGCTCAGGCAGGAGAACAAGGCCCTCAGGTCGCGCATCAGCACGGAGCAGACCGTCAGGCTCACGGGCGAATCCCAGGCAATAACCTCCCTGCGCGAAATAATTTCCCAGGTCGCCCCCACGGATTCATGGGTGCTCATTACCGGCGAAAACGGAACAGGCAAGGAAATCGTTGCCCGTTCGGTCCACGCCCAGAGCAAACGGGCGGACAGGCCCATGGTGGCGGTGAACTGCGCGGCCATCCCCGAGGAACTCATCGAATCCGAGCTGTTCGGCCATGAAAAAGGGTCCTTTACCGGCGCGGACCGGGCCAAGACAGGGAAATTCGAACTGGCCGACAACGGGACCCTGTTTCTGGACGAGATAGGGGACATGAGCCTCAAGACCCAGGCCAAGATTTTGCGCATCCTCCAGGAGCAGTCCTTTGAACGCGTGGGCGGTTCCAGGACCTACAGGGTGGATGTGCGGGTCATCGCGGCCACCAACAAGGATTTGCAGGAGCAGATTCGGGAAGGCGGTTTTCGGGAGGACCTCTATTACCGGCTCAAGGTTTTTCCCCTGGAGATTCCGCCCCTGCGCGAAAGGAGCGGGGACGTGCCCCTGCTTATCGACGAGTTCCTTGAAGCATTGGTCAGAAAACACGCGTTCAAGCCCTTGAAGTTCAGCCCGGAGGCAATGGAAAGGCTGAAAAGGTTCCAGTGGCCGGGAAATGTGCGCGAACTCAAGAATTTTGTAGAGCGCATGCTTATAATGCATGCCGGCAAACTCGTGGAAGTGGAAATGCTTCCCAACGAGTTTCTCGAGGAGTCCTCAAGCGGCGAGGCCATGCTGGACCACGACCAGTTTCCGGCCCAGGGCCTGCCCGCTCTCAAGCTGAGCAAGGGAGCCGTGGACATCAAACAGGCCCGTTCGGATTTCGAGGCGGCTTTTCTCAGGGCCAAGCTTGAAGAATACCAGGGCAACGTGTCCGGGCTGGCCAAGGCCATAGGCCTGGAGCGCAGCTCCCTGTACCGCAAGCTCAAGGCCTACAACATTCCCACCGGTCCTTAGAAGGCTTCCGGCTCGTAGTTTTTCGGAAGGTGCGCCGAACCCTTTACGCAGGGCAGCCCGGTCTTGTCCGCAGCCTGGCGCACGAGCCTGTCCAGGTCCGGGCAAAACCCGTCGCCAAGAATCCATCCGTCAGGGGTCTTGCGGGAAAAAGCGCAGGTAACGAAGTGTATGGCCTCGGCTCCCTTGGCCTTGAGAATTCCGGCAAGGTCGGAGATGTTGTCTCCCGGACAGCGGCAGGTGAACACGCCGATCAGCTTGCAGCCTTCGTCCCGGTGGGGCGCAAATCCCTGGTTTGACGCTTCAAGGCTTTTGAGACAGCTGGTCAGCGGACACTTGGCCTCGTTTTTTTCGCAGCGGATGATGCCGATGTTCTTCATGCTCAGCTCCTTCCGCGGCCCGAACCCATTCCGCCGCCCATACCGCGACCGCCACCGCCGCCCATGCCGCGACCGCCACCGCCGCCCATGC
>CAXXKR010000004.1:0-857500 GCA_963674955.2 Desulfovibrionaceae bacterium
GTCGGTTGTGGCCAGGACGTGGAACCGGCCCTCATGGGCGCAGGCGCAGCCGGGACGGACATGTTGGAAGCCTTTTGGGGCGAAATTCGTCAGAATCAGTTCTCGGGCCTGTCCATTTGTTTCGTCGACCGCCGCCAGACGCTTGTTGCCGTAATCGCAAATCCAGGCCGTCCCGTTTTCGTCCTTGAAAATTCCGATGGGCCGGATCAGATTCATGTCAAGTTTGCCCTGATGCCTAAAATTCAGGTCAAATACGTGCACCGCGTTCCTTGTGGGTTCGCAGACCAGGATGTCCCTGTGGTCCCTGGCCACAAGGGCCATTGGCTTGGAAAGGACGCCCTCGCCGAACGAGCCTTGATAGTGGAGTTTTTTGGAATCGATCAGGGAAGCCGCCTCGTTTCCTCCTGTCATGTTTTCCAGGTCAGTGAAAATCGGGTCGTCGCCCGGCAGTATGCGCAGGGCGCATTCAAGATGTTCAAGGGCCTCGGCAGAGTGGTTCAACGCGAACAGCTCGGCGGCCTTTTGGACATACAGGGGCGCTTCCTGCTTGGGCAGGTCGATGAGCAGTCGGCGACAGGTTTCGCGAAATTTCTGGTAAAGCACCTTGAACAGGGGATCGTCGGCGTCCGGTTTCCGGCTCATGAACGAGCTTTTGTACAGGCAGCGCAGATTTTCCAGTTCAAGGGCAAGGGTTTTTCGCAACTCTTCCATCTCGGATTTCACGGTTATTTCAGGGCAAAACATGGTCGCGGTGTCGATTTCCGCACGGGCTGTGTTGTTCATGCTATGGCCCGTCCTTTGTCGATGTCTTTTTCCAGTGGCGCGTCGCTGTGCCGGAATTTGATTTTGCAACCGGCTAGGCAGGAATCTTTGGAGGTCTTATAGCCGAAGCTTTCGCCCGACCCCAGTATTTCCTTCAGCCTGTATGCGTCGCGGACCTTGAAGACGCTGATGTAGCCGTCGATTTCATAGATGTCCGGGAAATCCTGGCGGCCGGATATTTCCCGGCCCGTGGCCGAGTTGATGTTCTTCCTGATCAGCTTGTCGAAGGTCCACATGCCGTTGTCCAGGGGATAGGGTTCCGTCAGATCGAAAATCTGGTTGGCGCTTTCCCTGAGCAGAACATAGGTGCAGGCGTGAACGCCCTGCAATGATATGGTTTCAGGCAACTGGGCTTGGCTTCCGGCAAAGGGGATGTCCAGGTTCATCGGGTAATTGACGTCTCCCATGAGTCCGCAAAGCCTGATTACAAGATTCGCATCGTCCGAGTCTTCCGCAACCTTGAGCCGGAGCAGGCCCGCTGAATCGCGCTCAAGGGTCAGGACCGTGTTGAAGCCGGAATCAAAGGAGACTCCCATCAAATCATTCTTGCTACCCATGCTCCAGTCGCGCAGAAAAAGCAGTCGGGCCGTGTCCCGGTCTTCGTACATGAAAAGCGGCTGCCGACCGGTCTTGGCGAATGGCTGGCGGACCTTGTCGTAGGTCACGGTCCGGTTCGAATATGTTCTGGCGAAAAGCGCGCCCGCCTCGGCCTCTTCAACTCCGGCGGACGGCCAGTCAAAGGCGAAGGTCTTGGTTTGCAGTGTGTCGGTCCAAAGCGTTGACGGTCTTCTGCGCGAAGGCAGATTTGTCTCGACCATGTGCAGCATGCCCAGGCCCGCGATGTTGAAATACGACTTGAGCTGACATGGATGGTCTCTGGAACAGCTGATGCTGAACAGCGCCGGAGCGTCTGATTCCTTGAAGGCCTGCATGGCGTTTGGAATTTCGTTTATGCCCGGAGCGCCGGGGGAAACGTCAAGGACGAAGACGTGTTCCATGCCCATTTCCCGCGCCCTGCGGATCAGTGTTTCGTTGCGGGACAAAGTGACGGGCAACGGCTCCGGATCATCGTTGTCGGAGTTCGCCTGGTAAAGAAATGTGGTTGCTTCCAGGTTTTTCAGGCTGGATTCGATCATTTTGTCGTTGGTCACGGCAATGGTTCGACAGCGCGGGTAAAGGCCATCGAGCAGGCGGCAGTACTCCGCGGCAAGCGTGACCGCTTCCGGATCGGGCGCGGCTCCGTTCTTGACGCCGGTGGGCACGGGTATGACGAACAGGGTGTTTTGCATTTTGTTATTGCCTGTCGAAGTTGAACAATTTTTTTTCAATGATCCTTTCCGCCAAGCGGAAGTCGTCCTCGTCGTCAATGTCCACAAGGGAAAAATCGTTTTCCAGAATATGCAGATAGGGGTTGGTGGTCGGGCCGGGCACGATGCCGTTGAACACGCCGTAGCTCCTGAAATAGGCGCGTCTGTTGTTGGCGCGGCCGTTGGTCCGCTGCAGGGGGGCGATTTTTCCTGAATCATCCCGGACAAATAGGCTGAAATCATCCTGAACGATCTTACGCACCGTGATCACCGGGCATTTTCTCTCCAGGCCGACGCCCACCAGATGATTTACCAGCTTGGCGGTTCTGAAGGGGCTTGTGGGGTAGAGGACGGCGATGAAGTCCGGGCGGTAGCCTTCGTCATTTCTCAGACGGTTCAACGTATAGGTCACGGCCTCGCCCACCAGGGCCCTGTCGTTGGCCAGCTTTGCCGGGCGCATGAAGGGCACTTCGGCCCCGTATTCCCTGGCTATGGAGGCAATTGCCGGGTCATCGGTGGAAACCACGGTTCTGGTCACCAGTTCGGCGCCCAGGGCCGCGTCCAGGGAATAGGCGATCAGGGGTTTTCCGCAAAGATCTTTTGCGTTTTTTCCGGGCAGGCCCTTGGAGCCGCCACGGGCCGGGATTATGGCCAGGACTTTTTTTTGGGACTCGGTCATTTCAAACCAACTTTCAGTTACGGGCCGGGGGCCCTTGATGCATCTTTGAAAGCTGATTCAAAATTCATACCAATGAGTTAGCCCGTCTCGCGTCCGCAAAGAAGGGCCAGGGTGTCGCCGAAAGCGTCGCAGGGGGCGCATTTCCCGTACTCGCGGCAGGGTGTTCGCGAAATGTCGGAATCAAAGGGTGCGTCAAAAAAACCTTCCCGGGCTTCGGTGCCGCAGGCAAGCCTCCGTACGCAGTGGAAGCGAAGCCCGTCCGGACCCACGAGCATGGCTCTCTTGCGGCAGTAAGCAAGCTCCACCCCCTGGACCACCGGCCATTTGGGCCTTTGGTCCGGCTCGCCCAGTCCCGTCAGCTTGCCGCAGACCAGGTCTGGATCGGCATGAAAGCCCTTGGCCGGGGCAGCAGTGAAATCGATTGAAAGCAGCGGATTGTCCTTGATGGCCCTGAGGTTGTTTTCATCCAATAAATCCTCGTGATCCACTACCAAGAGCAACTCCCGCCTGATTTTTTTCAGGGCGTCGGAAACGTCGGAGGTCAATGGAAAGCGTGCGGCCAGGACCACGGACGGGGTCACGGCGTTGACCATGTCCACGAAATTTCGATTCAGGACCGAGTCCGGGCCGACAAGCATGGCCTGCCGCCGGTGCATGTTCAGGGCTTCGGCCCATTTTTGGGGTGGATGGGCATCAAAGGCCGTCTCGCCGTTGCCGGGTTGCCAATCCTTGCCCGTTCGGAAGTCTTTCTTGGGACGGGTCAGCCAAATCTGGACAAAGCCCTCGAATGGTTCGACCGGGAAAAACACGTCCAGAATCTCGCGGCCCAAGGCGCGTTCAAGAAGTTCGGTGTCGCAGGCCATGTCGGGGCAATAATCAAGGGCGCGCAGCACATGCTCCCTGCCGGGCGCTTGGGCCAGCCTTTCGAGCCCGAACAGGGCCTTGCCGTAGATTTGGCCCCGCAGGCTCAGGAAGTGGTTGCCGCCCACGGCCGGGGCGCGTTCTTCCAGGGTCTTCGCCACCCCCGAGCAGAGGTCAAAGGCATGAGCCCTGTCCTTGTTGCCTCGGGCGACCTCCGCCTGTTCCAGATATGTTTCCAGGGTCTTCCAGGTGTTCTGGTTCAGGTCGGTGAAGTCGAAAAGCCATTTGCGCCCCTCGGCCTTCTGACCGATGCGTTTTTCGAACAGCTTCAGCATTCTGTCCACGTTGTCCCGCTCGGAGCCCATGGACCGGATGTGGTCCAGGGCCTGGATGGACAGGCGCGACCAGGTCTCCGGCTCGTTGAAAAGCGTCTCAATGGCGTCCGCGGCCTCGGCTATTCCGCCCACCGGCACGGTGAAGCCGGTCTTTCCGGGCAGGCAGTAGTCGCGCATGCCCCCAATGTTGGTGACCACGGGCACGGCCCCGCAGGACATGGCCTCCATGGGCGGGATGTGCAGCCCTTCCTGGTCGCTCATTGTCAGCCAGACGTGGCAGCGGTTGAGCATCTCGCTCAATTTTTCACGCGAGGGCAGCCGCTGGTACTCGAATTCAAAGGGCAGGCCGGGTTTTTCATCGGTGCCGAAAAGTTCAAGTTTGACCGGCAGGCCGCGCTGGCGCAGAAGAGAGATTGCCGCAGCCAGATCGGTGAATCGTTTTCTGGGGGCTGGGTTATATAGTCCGCCGACGACTATTTCCTTTCTGTCCATGACCTTCGGGGCGGTGGGCCGGAATATCTCGAAGTCGATGCCGTAGGGGATGACATGCGCCTTGGTGGATGTCTGCTGCAGGATCAGTTCCCGCAGATAGTTCGCCACCACGATTTTTGTGGCGGGCATGCGCCAGGAGCGGGTGATGGCCTCGGACGGGCCGGAGAAATTCTCGTAGTCCTGGACGTAGTAGAACTTTTCGCCCTTGCTCATGGGCAGGCTCGCGGCCTTTTCCGCCACGTACCAACTGGAGGAGATGACCACGTCCGCGTCGGGTATTTCGTCCGGATTGAGTGTAGGGGCATATATTCTTTGGGGCAGGACTTCTATCAGGTCGAAATGGAAACCCACGTAGTAGGTCAAAAAGACTGTGTGGCCCATGCGGGCCATGGCGTTGGCGTACTTGATGAACTGCAGGCAGCCGCCGCAGTTGCGGTGTCCGTCGTTGAGAAAGTTTATGCGCATGCCAGGGCCAACTCCATCATTTCCGGCAATTCCTCCAGAGGGTCCTTGGGCGGCGCCACGCCCAGAATCTTCTTCATGCGCGTAACATCGGCCACGAATTTCTTGGTTTCCACACAGCGGCCCGGAAGCAGTTCAATGCGGTCCCTTGCGCCCGCCAGCGAGCAGATGCGCCCGGCCAGTTCCTGCAGGGTCGCGCCCTTGCCGCCGCCCACGTTTATCGGCTCCGAATGGGAGACCGTGGCCGCGCTGATCAGGGCCTTGCAGGCCGTGGAAACAGGCAGGAAGTCGATGGTCTGCTCCCCGCCATAGATGGTCAGGGTCTGTCCCTTGGTTACGTTTTCAATGAAGATCGGGATGACCCGCCCGCTGTCGCCCGGGCCGTAGATGTTTGACAAGCGCAGGATGGAGACTTCAAGTCCCTGTGCGGCAAAGGCCCGGCACCACGCTTCCGCCGCCATCTTGCTGGCCCCGTAGGCGTTTTTCGGGGCCAGGGGCGCTGTTTCCGTGACAGGCAGAGATTCGGGTTCGCCGTAGACTTCCCTTGAAGATGAAAAGACAACTTTCGTTCCGGATTCCCTGGCCGCACGCAGCACGTTGAATGTCCCGGTCACGTTGGCCTGGAAGGCGTATTCCATGTCCTTGTCCGCGCCCATGACCGTGGCCTGGGCCGCGAGATGGAAGACGACATCCATTCCCCGGCTTGCAGCCAGGATTTGTTCGTAGTCTCGGATATCTCCGGTCACGGTTTCAAGGCGCGGGTCGTTCCTGATGGAGTCCAGGGAGTTCCAGGAGCCGCGCAGCAGGTTGTCCAGCGCGACAACGCGAGCGCAGTCCTTTCTGTCCAGCAGCCGCTGGACAAGGTGCGCCCCGATAAAGCCCGCGCCGCCTGTGACAAGAAGATTCAATGCCATAAATTTCTCTTATGTTTCGGGCCTTAGCCCTTCAAGCCCTCAAAGGAGATGTTTTCATCGACAAGCAGCGGGGTCTTGAGTGTCTTGCCCAGCACGTTGTCCAACTCAAAGGGGGGCAGACCGTCGTTGGGCGACTTGATGGCCACGTCCGACAGGGTGAGCGTGTGGCCTGCGGGAAGGTCTTTTGCCGCCACCAGTTTCTTGCCCATCTTGTACAGGGCCTTGGCCTCGTCCGGGGCGGGTTCCTTGACGCCGTCGCCCATTGCCAGCCTTGCCCGGCGCAGGTCGCGCACCAGACGCTTCAGCCCGGCCGGCGTGAGGGAAAAGGAATGGTCCGTGCCCTTCCAGGCCCGGTTCAGGGTGAAGTGTTTTTCGATTATCCGCGCACCCAGCACGTAGCCCACCAGGGCCATGGCGATTCCGTTCTGGTGGTCGGAAAGGCCAACCAGCATTTCCGGGTAGCGCTTTCTGAGGGTGGTGATGACCGAAAGATTCATGTCCTTGGCTTCGGCGGGATAGCAGGCCAGGCATTGCAGGATGCAGAGTTGGTCGTTGATGGGCGAGATGGCCTCATAAGCCCGTTCAACGTCCTGCATGGAGCCGCCGCCCGTGCTGACCAGCATGGGTTTGCCCAAAGCGGCCACGTGTTTGAGCAAGGGCGTGTTGTTCAGATCGCCGGAGGCTATCTTGTAGGCGGGCATGTCAAGTTCGGCCAGGAAATCCGCGCTGTTTGCGTCAAAGGCCGTGGCGAACATGGTGATGCCTATCTCGCGGGCGTAGTCCATGAGTTCCAGATATTGGTCGCGTCCGAATTCCAGGGCGTTGCGGTGTGAGCCGTAGGTGTCGCCGTAGCTGTTTTCGTTGTCGTAGGGCGAGTCGAAAATCTTTTTGGTGAACAGGCTTTGATTGTCCCGCTTTTGGAGCTTGACCGCGTCCGCCCCGCACTCCTTGGCGACCTTGAACATCTCCTTGGCGATGTCCATGTCGCCCTGGTGGTTGTGTCCGATTTCCGCGATTACGTAGCAGTCGCTTTGATCGTTGATGACCTTGTTGTCTATGATCATTTCTCTGTTCATGTCTCACCGCGTCTTTGGTTTGAATTGTCCGACAGGGTAAAATTCAGCCATCACTTGCTATTTTCGATCATTTTATCAAGAAATGTTCCACATTTGTTCATATCGGAAAGAATCCGCAGCCTCTTTATCCCGCAGTCACTTGTTCCAGGCCGGTTCCACTATTTTTTCGGCCAGGAAGACCCTGTCCGCCAGCCAGAGGCCGTGGTAGGCCCGCCAGGAGTCCCTTTCATCCTCTTGGATGGGATGCTCCAATCGCACCGTATGGGGAGCGGAAATTACCTTTTCGTATTTTTCACCCAGGGCGAAAAGATCGCCCTTGTCGATGTCGTCCACCTCCAGCGTGAAATCGAAATGCGCGGTCTGGGGCGAAAGCCGGGGCCTGGACCTGATGAACCAGTTGTTGTCAAGCTGCTCGTCGCGCATGACCTTGAAATTGCACTGGTCGTGGACCCTGTAGTTGTAGAGCTTCTCGTCGATGAACCTTATCTTGCCCGGCCCGGCCAGTTCGGCCAGGGGCAGGCAGATGGACAAGTCTCCGGCGGCCCTGAAATATTCGCCTTTTTCGTCCCTGAACGTCTCGTCGTCCAGCAGAGTGTAAAGGTAGCCCTTGAAGGAGCGCAGCTTGGAAAAGCACCAGAGCTGCTCCCGGACGGGTATTCCCTTGAGCGGGGCGCGTCCGATGGAGTGGCTCTTTCCGCCGATGTCCTCGTCGGTATAGACCAGGTCAAAACCTTGGCGGTGCTGTTCCCAGACTTTTTCCAGGCAGGCGGGTTGCAGGTGGTCGTCGCCGTCCACGATGGCCAGTACGTCGTCTGGCCGGATATCCAGGGAGTTCAGGGCCGAGACCGTGTTGCCCATGAGGTGCAGCCTTTCGGGAGCCGTGCGCAGCTTGATGCGCGGGTCGGCCAGAAAGGGTTTGACCATTTTCGCTGTATCGTCGCTGGAGGCGTCGTCGGCCACTAGCGCGGTCCAGTCCGTGAGGGATTGATCCTGCAGGGATGACAGGCATTGGGCGATATAATCCCCGCAGTTGCGGCAGGGGATCACCAGTTTGAAGGCCTTTGGGTACAAATCGCTTCGCATTCTCGTTCCCGGCTTATGAATCGTCCTCTTGGAGCATGACCCGGAGTTCTTGCAAAACGCGGTCCACGGTAAGGTCGCGCAGGCAGGCGTAGCCTGTGTCGCAGTGATAATCGCCCGGCCTGAGCCTGCCGGGGCCGTCCTTTTTGTCCTGGCAGGGGCGGCAATCCATGTCCAGCATCAGGTTTCGGACGTGGCCCCCGGGATGGACGTTCTTTACATCCGAAGATGGGCCGAACAGGATCAGGGTCGGAGCCTTGGCTGCCGCGGCCATGTGCGCCAGTCCGCATTCGTTGGCGATCACGGCCCTTGCGCTTTTAAGCAGCCCGGCGGCCTGGGCCAGGTTCATGTCCGTGAGGTACTCGGCGTTTTGGGCCGTGATGGGAGTGAGGAAATCCAGCGTTTCATAGGCTTGCAGATCGGACGGGCGGCAAAGGACAACGGGCTGACCCAGCTTTTCCAGCAAGCCGTTCATGTGCGGCCAGCGTTTGGAGTCCCAGCCCGCCTTGCTGCCCGGGCAGACCACTATCCTGTTCTTCAACTGCTTCGGCACTTGGGACCCGCCAACGAATGTTTGGGACGAATCCACTGGCAGGCCCGTGGTGTTATTTAAAAAGTTTGCGTAGTTGGCTGCTTCCGAGGCCTGAATCCCGGTGAGGTGGTTGCTGAAATAGAGGTCGCCGGGCTGAAGAAAGGCCGGGGCGTCGATGTTCAGGGACAAGTCGACGGGTTCGTTCCTGTCGGCCTGCGGACTTTCCAATATCAGGTTTTCCAGTTGGGAATTTTCAAAAAGCGCAGCCAGGGATTGCCGGTCGGCGTCAAATATTGGACGGAAGCGAACGTGGATTCCTGCTTTCAGTGCGGCTTTGACCATGGCCGTGGTCAGGATGACGTTGCCGATTCCGCCGCAGGCCGTTATGCGCAACGTCTTGATTTTGTCTGGCCGGGGCAGGGGGGTGAAACTGAAATCCTTAGAGCCGTTTTGGTCGAGTTCGGTTAATTCCAGGCAGCCCAGAAGCCGAAGCCAGGTGCGGTATGCGTCGTACCTGTGGGGATTGTCCGCGTCCCGGAGCAGGATGATTTTGTCGGGATTGGCGGAGTCGAAGAATTCAGTTTGTCTTTTTAGGTCGTTGCGCTGCGGGGTTAGGTTTCCTTCCCCATAGGCGAAAATGTTTTTTTCAGGCGCAAGTCCCAATTTTTTGATATCTTCGGCGTGGGCCAGGATGAACGAAGCGTTTTCCCCCTGCGCGCGGCTGACGGCCTGTTTGATCCAGGGGGTTTTTGCCAGTCCCCTTTCCGGCGTGACGTACAGGATCGTCCTTGCCATGCCCTAGTCTTTGCCCCGGATAATGGCCATTGTGGTTTCGCCCAGACTGTCGCAGGGGGCGCAGTTGCCGAATTCCTGGCAGATGTCGATGTTGGCGTCCGGGCCGAGGGGTTCGTCAAGGAAGTTTTCCATGGGCTGCACTTTGCGCATGAGCCTGGAAACGCATTGGTAGCGGACCCCGTCCGGGGCTATGAGAAAGATGCGTCTGCGGCAAAAAACGTTGGAAAGGCTGTTTTGTCCGGAGCCCTTGAATGTGCGCTGGTCCGAGTCCATGTCCGGGACGATGCCCCGGGAACGAAAGTGTTCAAGATCCTCGGCCAGAAGTTCTTTGGTCTCCTCGGCGTCTATGGCGTGGATATCCGCCGTGAGGTGCGGGGCTTCAAGGATGTATTTCAGGTTGGCGATGAATTTTGACTTGTCCGCGCCTTTTCTGGGGTGCCAGCTGACAAAGAAGTGGGCCTGCCGTTTTATTTTTTTCAGGGTTTCGAGAATGTTCAGGCAGAGGTTGGTGTAGACTCTGACGCGCAGTTCGGGGTTGATGGCGTTTATGAGCTTGTCCAGGTTCGGATAGAGGAACGGCTCGCCGCCGGTGAAGACAACGTGGCGTTCCTCGCGGTTGATGGCCTCGGCCCAATTCTCGGGCGGTGCGAGATCATATTTCTTGAAGGTTTCGCCCATCTGTTCGTTGACGCAGTATGGGCAGTGCAGATTGCAGTTCAGGGTCAGGTAGATGCGCAGCTGCCCGTCAAAAATAGCCCGATTTACATACCAGGACGCGGGTTTTATGCCATGCTCGTCCAGGTACTCGATGAGCCGCGCCTGACACGGCGTGACTTCGCGGTCAGCTTCTTTGGCGGTTTCGGTCCTTGCGGCGTTTGCCGTTGATTGCGGTTCAACCATGCATGAACACTACCAAAGACCGGCCGCTATGCAAAGCTTCATGTTGCTCCTGCAAGGGCTGAATCATGTTTTGCCTTGCGGCCCGATTCCGCCTCCGATTGCCAATGGTATGATTCTTGATTAAACAACCATGCGGAAACAAAGTCGGTTTCGGCTACAATGCTCCGGCCGTACTATCCGTATCTGCGCCGGACATGAAAAAGCGGGGTTGGAACTTGAGCGACAGAAAGGGAATCTCATTGTGCGATCCCCAGATAGGGGAAGGCGAGAAGCAGGCCCTGTGCCGGGTCATAGACAGTTGCTGGCTGACCATGGGCGAGCGCGTGGCCGAGTTTGAAAAGCATTTCGCTGAAATGCATGGGGGCGGGTCCGCAGTGGCTGTCAATTCCTGCACTGCGGCTTTGCATCTGGCCCTGGCCGCCCTTGGCATCGGTCCCGGCGACGAGGTGCTGGTCCCGGCCATGACATTCATCGCCACGGTCAACGCCGTGATCTATACCGGGGCCACGCCGGTTCTGGTGGACATCGAGTCCGAGACCCGACCGCACATTTCCCTTGAGCATGCCGAATCGCTGGTCACGCCCCGGACCAAGGCCGTGGTCATCATGCACTACGGCGGCTATCTCATGGACATTGACAAATGGCACGACTTCTGCCGCGTTCGCGGATTGGCCCTTGTGGAGGATTCGGCCCACGCCCTGGTTACGGGCAGGGTCGGGCAGGTCGCGGATGTTTCGGCCTTCAGCTTTTTTTCCAACAAGAATATGACCACGGCCGAGGGCGGCATGATCATGGCCAGAGACCCGGAGGTTCTGGACAGGGCAAGGTGCATGCGCTCCCACGGCATGACCCACAGCACCCTGGAACGGGACCGGGGCCGCGTGTTCTCCTACGACGTGGTGGAACTGGGCCAGAATTATCGCATGGACGAGCTTAGGGCTTCCATAGGGCTGGTGCAGCTCGAGGGCATCAGGCAGTGGAACGAGCGCAGGCGTGAACTTACGGGCCTTTACAGAAAGGCGGTCGCCGAGGAGCTGCCTGATTTGGTGGTGCCCTTTGACGCCGGCCACGAGACAAGCGCGCATATTCTGCCCGTGGTCCTGCCGGAGAGCGCGGATCGGGCCGCCATAATGGCCGCTTTGCGCAAGGAAGGAATCCAGAGCAGCATCCATTATCCCCCGGCCAACAAATTGACCTACCACCGCGAGAACTGGTTCTCCGGCGTGAGCCTGCCCAACACCGAGGAGTTCGCAGGGCGCGAGCTGACCCTGCCCCTGCATCCGGGCCTGTCCGACCAGGATGTGAAAACGGTCCTGGCCGCCTTGAAGGAAAATCTTTGATTCAAGACGAAAGAATCACAGTCCGTACTGATATTTGACCGTCAGGGTCATGGCGATGGGCTGCGTGCCGATGATTTTCGGCCTTTTGACTCTGCCGCTGGCCTTTTGGATGGCGGTCAGGGCCGATTGGTCCAACCGGTCGCTGCCGGATGAACGCAGCAGCCTAACGCCCTTGAAGCGCCCCTGCCCGTCGATGGTGAAGGCGTAGAGTGCGTTGCCGATGACGCCCCTGAAATTCGCTCCGGGCGGCTGGAATTTTCTTTTTTCCACCGCCGAGTGCACCTGGGCCAGATATCTTTTCAATATCCGGCGTCTGTAGTCCTTTGGCGACTCGCCTTTTTCCGCTCCGTCAATGCCGAGATCGGCCACCTGGCGCAAAGCGAATCCGCCGCCCGCCTCCGGACCTTCCACGTCAAAGGCCAGGGGCACCACGATGTCCCGGCAGGCCATGACCGGTTCCGGCTGGTAATGGGCGTTCAGGAGCAGGAAATGCGCGAACAGGGAAGCGGCAAGGCAGAATCCCCACAGATTTTTCGGGCTCACTTTCCTTTTTCCCCGGCCGCACTGCTTTTCGTGGCGATGACAAGGTTCTCGAATCCGTTGATGCGCACCATGTCCAGTACCCGCACAAAGGGCTCAACCCTGGCTTCCGGCGAGGCCTTGAGCAGGATTCGCCCCGGCTGCTCGGCGATGGGGGCCTGGGCCAGGACTCTCAACTTGTTGGCCAGCCTGTCCATGTCCATCGGCTTGGCGTTGCAGGTCAGGCTGCCGTCGGCCGCGATGTCGATTTCCAGCGACCTTCCGGCCACGGGCTTGGAGGACTCCGCCTCGGGAAGTTCCAGTTCCATGCCCCTGGCCGAAAAGACGGCCGAGACCACGAAAAAGATGAGCAGGATGAAGACCACGTCCAAAAGCGGCGTCAGGTCCGGTCTTGCCGGGCGTACGGTCTGATTGGTCAGTTCAACCATCTGGCTACTCCTTTGCCGGGCCTTCCAGGGCGTCGATGATTTCGTTGGCCGCGCTTTGCATGGCAAAGGCGGTCCTTTCCTGGGCGCGGACGAACCAGCGGTGGGCCAGGAGGGCGGGGATGGCCACGCTCAGGCCCGCGGCGGTGGTCAGCAGGGCCTGCCAGATGCCGCCCGCAAGGATGGTGATGTCCACGGCGTTGCCGGAGGAGGCCAGCCGAGAGAAGGCCTGGATCATGCCCAGCACCGTGCCCAAAAGGCCCATGAGAGGCGCGGCGGTCGCCGTGGTGGAGAGGAAGTCCAGCCGCCGGCCAAGGGCGAACAGCTTTTCCTGTCCCGCTCGGTTGGCCGCGTTTTCACGGGCCTTGCGGCCTGAAATCGAGAGTATGGCCTTGAAAAACGAGGCGTAGGCCGGGCAGTTTTCATCGGCCTGTGCGATGGCTGTTTCAGCCTCGCCGTTTTTTGCCGGGGCCATGATTTTTTCAAGCCTGTCGCCGGACGGGAAGCTGGAGGAGATGAAGATCAGGAGCCTTTCGGCCACCACGGCCAATGCGGGGACGGAGAGAAAGAGCAGGGGCCACATCATCACCCCGCCCTGTTGGAAGATGTTCATGGGTTGATCCTTTAAGAATTCGGTTTCGGATTGGATTCTGTCTATGGGGTCGACAAGTTTAGTTTTTTATGCGTCGGTCATGCCTTTTTACTCCATTGTCATCGGTTGCGGTCAGGGAAGAATCTCGTTTGGATGGTCAAGAGTTATGCCATGATTTTAGGGTCAATATTTGGCAACATGTTTTTTGTATTTTTTTTCAACAAGAATTTTGTATTCCTGTATATTATGCAGCGGCAGTCATGCTTTCGTGTCTAGCACCAATGTCATCGGGTTGCGGTCGCGGGAAGATACTCCCGTTGCGCGGCAAGGTCAAAAGGGTGGTCTTGTTATCCTTTCCAGAATGATATTGTATCTATGCTGTCACTGTATGATTTTTCAGCCCAGCAGATTTTCCAGCGCCTCCTTAAGTTCCGGGTAGGCGAACTCGAACCCGGCGCGGTGCAGCCTTTCCGGGATGACCCGCTGGGAGGAGAGCAGGGCCGTGGCGAATTCGCCCAGGGCCAGTCGAAGGATGAAGCCCGGCACGTGGAAGAAGGCGGGTCGCCTGAGGACCGTGCCAAGGGCTTTTGTGAAATTGGCGTTGGTCACGGATTTGGGGGCTACGGCGTTGACCGGGCCGCTCAGGCTTTGGTCCTTTGCCGCGTGGAGCATGATGCTCGTCAGGTCGTCGATGTGCACCCAGGACATGAACTGGCTGCCGTCGCCCAGCCTGCCTCCCAATCCTTTTCTGAATATGGGCAGCATCTTGGCCAAGGCGCCGCCGTCCTTGCCCAGCACAAGGCCGTTTCTAAGACAGATCACGCGCAATCCTGATTCCCTTGCCCGCAGGGCCTCTTTTTCCCAGTTCATGCAGACCCGGGCCAGGAAGTCCAGACCAGGGGCGGATTCCTCGTTCAACACGCCGTTGCCTCGGGAGCCGTAATAGCCGATGGCCGAGGCGCAGACCAGGGTCTTGGGTTTTGTCTCGCAAAGGGCCAGGGCGTCAACGATTCTATGGGTCAGGTCCACGCGGCTGGACCGGATGCGTTCCTTTTTTTCAGGGTTCCAGCGGCCGTTGAAGATGGTTTCCCCGGCCAGGTGAAAGATTGTGTCCACGCCTTGGAAAAGGGATGGGTCGATTGAATCCGGGTTCCAGGCCCGAGCCTCCACGTCACCAAGCCTTTGTCTGATCTTGTCCGCGTTTCTGCCCACCACAACGGGCCGGTCCAGATGTTTGATGAGATGCCTGCCCACAAAACCGGTTCCGCCCGTGACCATCGCCTTCATGTTCGCCCTCCCGGCTGTGAATGATTGCGCCCGAACCTTGAAGTGAAAATTTTCGATGATTATAACTTATGTGTGTGGCATTTTGGTGTCAACTTCGGCGTGGCGGTCTGGAATCTTGATTTGTTGCCTGTTGAAAGGACCAGGTCTGCCGGGGGACGATGCGGGTTTGAACGATTAAGTTTTCATTGGAGGTTCTGATGCGCAGGAAGATAGAGGAACTTTTGAAAAGCGTGCCCACCAGCGAAGGCGCGGGAGTGCGCTTGCAGCGGGCGTTCGGTTATTACGAGGCCACCATGTTCGACCCCTTTCTGATGCTGGACGATTTTCGTTCCGACAATCCCGAAGACTATATCAAGGGTTTTACCTGGCACCCCCACAGGGGCATAGAGACCATTACCTATGTCCTGTGTGGCGATGTGGAACACGGGGACAGCATGGGTACCAAGGACGTGATTTCCTCGGGAGATGTGCAGTGGATGACAGCCGGAAGCGGCATCATCCATCAGGAAATGCCCAAGGGCGATGAGAAGGGTTCCATGCAGGGTTTTCAGCTCTGGGCCAACCTGCCGTCGGACAGGAAGATGATCGATCCGGTCTATCGCAGCATCAAGGACTCGGAAGTGCCGAGAGTGACGCTTGGCTCCGGGGTGGAGATCAAGATCATCGCCGGAGAGGTGGCCGGAAAGACCGGCCCGGTGCGTGGGGTGGCCATCGACCCGGAATACCTGGACTGCACACTGCCCGCCGGAACGGAGTATGTGCATCCCACAAGACCCGGCCGCACGGCCTTCATCTACGTCATCGGCGGCAGCGGCGTGGTCGAGGGAGAGAGAGTGGAAAACCTCAACCTGGTGCTTTTCGGCGTGGGCGACGAGTTGGCGGTCAGGGCCGGTTCAGAGGGAACGAGGTTTCTGCTCGTCACGGGCAGGCCCCTGAACGAACCCATCGCCTGGAAGGGGCCCATCGTCATGAACACCCCGGAGGAACTGGACAAGGCATTCGAGGAGTACCGCAACGGCACCTTCGTCAGGCACGGCTGAATCTGAGCGGTCAAAATGGAAGTTGTTGACATCCTGAAATCATGGTCATATTCTCGTATCGCTATTTGGTAATATGAGGAATAAATGAAGAATATCGTCAGGGTCCTGAAGGCGTTTGCCGATCCCAACCGGCTCAAGATCGTAAAATTGCTTGAGAAGAGGGAATATTGCGTTTGCGAGCTGCAGGAGGCGCTGGGCATTGCCCAACCCACTGTCTCGAAGCACATGGGCATTCTGGAGAACGCGGGCCTGGTGGACAAGAGGCGCGAGGCCAAGTTCGTTCTCTATTACCTGACCAAGCCCTACCCGGATGGACGGGTCGGGACGCTGGTCCGCGAGTTGTGCGGCTGGCTGGATGAGGAAGGGGAAATTGAACGACTTTTGGAACAGGCCGCGACCCTGGACAGGGTGGAGATAATCAAAAGACGGAGCAAGAAGTGAGCAAGGAATTGGATCGAGTTATCGAGGAAATGGATTTTGAGTTTCTGGGGTCCGGGGAACACAGCATCAGCGTCGACGGATTCAGGACCGTTCTGAACAACGATCATTTCGTGTTCCTGGATGTGAGGACCGATGAGGAAAACAAATACCAGAGCTATCCTTTTGCAACGCATATCCCGCTCAGCGAGCTGCCCTCCAGGCATGGTGAACTTCCAAGGGACAAGTGCGTCATCGTTTTCTGCTCGTCCATCTTCAGGGGCGCGGCGGGTTACGTGTATCTGCGCGCACAGGGATTCGAAGAGGTGAAGGGACTTGCCGCCACCAGCGAGGAACTGATCAAGATATTCAAGCCCAGTCCCCTGGCCAAGATGTAGCGGTTCCCCACAATGGAAAGCATGACTTTGCTGGTCTGCGGGCTGGCCTTTTGCCTGAGCGCCATTTTCGCAATGGGCGGGGTCGGGTCCGCAGTCATACTCGTGCCGGTGTTGCACTGGCTGGGCTATCCCCTGAACGAGGCCAAGCCCACCGGCCTTTTCGTCAACACCATCAGCCTTGTGGGGGCCAGCGTATCCAACATACGCCACGGGCGGCTGGATTTCGGTATGGGCGTTCCCATAATCGTCTCCTCGATGATCATGGCGCCGGTGGGAGCATATGTTTCGGTCCTGGTTCCACGGTTCGCAGTCCTTGTACTGTTCACTCTGTTTCTGGGGTTTTCCGGAAGCATGATCCTTTTCTTCAAGGGGTCCAAATACAAGGACCAGTACAGGGAAGACCGGCCGGTAGTGCCCATGGTCGGCATCGGCGGTCTGGCCGGCTTTGTTTCCGGTCTTTTGGGGGTGGGTGGCGGAGGCGTCATTTCGCCGCTCATGCTCATGCTGGGATTCAACCCTAAGAAATTGGCCGCCGTAACCGCCTTTGTAATTCCCTTCTCCTCGCTGACCGGATTTGTCGCCTATTGGGCCATGGGACATCTGGATATCTGGCTGGTACTGCCCGTCGGTTTGGCCGCATATCTCGGTGGGACACTGGGAACGCATCTAATGCAGACAAGGCTTTCGCCAAAAGCCGTCAAAAGGGGACTCGGTGTGGTCATCCTGATCATGGCCGTGAAGATGGCTTTCACCGTCATGGGCTGAGGGCAAATTTTAAGGCATTCAGTCGCGCACCGGTCAGGACCAATGATCAGAAGAGGGGGGGCGGCGGAGGCGGAAAGGGCCTGTCGCCCTGGCGCCTTTTGAATTCCTTGATCATCTTCTCGAAGCGTTGTCTGGCTTCCGGAGTAAGGAGGGACTTGACCCGCTTCTCACCGCGGGTGAGTATGGCCTTGATCTTGGGGTCGACTTCCAGCCTGAGTTGGTCGGCCTCGTCCAGCGTGGCCAGGATTGCCTCCTCGACGGCCGCCCTGTTTTTTTCGATGGGCTGAACGGTCTCCAGGATGCGGTCCGTGATGCGTCGGCGCATCTTCTCATGGAATTGATCTGGGTTTCCATCGGGATGGAAACGATGCTTGAGGTAAAGGCCCGTGCCGAAAATGCCGGTGGTGGCTCCGAGAATGAAAACGGCCAGCAAAGCGGTCCATATTTTCCAGCTTTTCATTACCCGCTCCTTTCTAGTTGTCCAGCCAGCCGCCGGTGTAGGCGGCGTAGCTTTGTCCTGCGTGCATGCGGAGCAGATCGTCGGACAGGGTGCTGATCGCAGGTAGTCCCAGGGCCAGGATAAGGATGGTCAGGGCAAGGGCCGCCATTGTAACTCTGGGAGCCAGGAAATCCCACAGGCCGAATGGTTCGCGGCTGTTCTCCCCGCGTCTTATGTCGGCCATCACGCCAATTCGCCATGTCTCTGAGAGTCTGGGCGCGGGAGTCGATTCATGGGCTTTGCGCAGAACGTCTCTGATGCGGCGGTTCTCGAAGTCACGATCCATGTTTTTCTCCGAAACTTAGTTTATTGTAATACTGTCTTAGGGTTTTGCGCGCCCTGAAGGATCTGACCTTCACGTTGGCCACGCTTATTTCCAGCAGGTTGGCGGCTTCCTTTGCCGTCATGCCCTGCACGTAGGTCAATACCAGGATCATGCGGTCCAGGGGCTTGACTCGATCCAAAAGTGCGTCAGCCAGTTCCCTGGCCTCCCTTTGCCGGGCCAAGGCCTCGAATTCATCCCTGGATTTCGAGGCCAAGGCGTTTTCCAGCAAGAGCTGGCAGTCTTCGGCGAATTCGCTGGCCGGAACTTCCCTGTTTCGGTAGCGCTTGCGCCAGAAGTCATGGCAACTCCTGATCGCGATTGTCGCCAGCCAGGCCTTGAACGCTTTTTGCGGCTTGTATCCATCCAGGGAGTTGTAACAGCGGATGAACACCTCATGGGCCACTTCCTCGACGCTGTCCCTGGGGATATGGGCGGACAGGATTCTGGCCACATGGTCCTGATGCAGTTCAATGAGCTTTTCAAATTCGTTTATGTCGCCGTCCAACACGCGTTTTATGATGACCAGCTCTTGTTTTTCTCGAAGCATTTTTCGCCTGGTTGGTTATGGCGTACATAGTGGTTTAAGCATGCCCAAAACAACCAGGCCGGGCAAGCGGGTTGTTTGGAGAGGGCCGCATCCGAAGATGCGGCCCGTTTCTGATGACGCCTCGGCACCGGTGGTCGGTGGCAGGCCGGAAACCGGGTCAGGCTACGAGATTGAGGCTTTCAAGGAGATATGATGTCTGATTTTCGCCGGACATGTTTTCGGAATCCGCGAACTGCTGAATCTGTTCGTACAGCTTCGAGCCTTGCATTTGCATGATCAAACTCCCCCCCGCCCCGGATTGCAGGCCACCCGTTGGCGGCTTTTCGCCTGCCTGGAACTGGGCCTGCATCTCTTGCATGTGGGACTGCATGTCGCTTTGAAGTTCGCTTTGCGACAGGAGGTTGTCGCCATCCGTGTCGATTTTTGCGAATTGCTCGCTGTCGAAATCGAGTTCCTCAAAGCTCAACAAGCCGTCCCCGTCAGCGTCATTCTCTTCCAGAAATTCGGTGGAGAATTTCTTGGCGTCTTCTTCCGGATCCCCGGTAGGACGCGATCTGCCCCGCATTTCCTTGAGGGCTTCCAGATTGAATCCCTGGCTCACGCTGCTGATTGAGCCGATGTCCATGGTCGTGCTCCTTGGTCTGTGGGCCTAACTCGCCGCCTCCGGGGTCATCTGCCGGTTCTTGTCTCCTCTCCCAGCGGTCGGCGGTCGGACAAGCCCATCCGATAATTTAATCGCGGCAGCGGTCCTGATGGTTACTCGAAACGGCATTTTTTTGAAAAAAACATTGTTTTTTATTTTCGCATCGCCGGATTCAATTTGCTAAGGCGCAGGAATTAAAAGCCTTCACATCACAAACTGAGTGATCGCTCAGTTTTGGAGATTTCTTTGACAGACAACAGTGTTGGGCATATTAATAGAAAAACTGAGTGACTGCTCGGTTTTTGGTTCCGACAAAATGGAGAGGCTGTGAAGAAAAAGGACGCCATACTCAAGGTCGCAACGGTGCTGTTCGCCAACAACGGCTACGCAGGCACTTCTGTGAGTGAGCTTTCCCGGCTCACCGGGGCTGCCGAGGGCACCATATTCTACCATTTCAAGAGCAAGGAAGGGCTGCTGCTGGCCATTCTTGAACAGGCCAGGAACGGGATAGTCCAGCAGTTCGAGAAGTTTCTTGAAGGCCGCAGCTTTGCCTCCGGAATGGTCATGGCCGAAGAGGTGGTCTCCTTTTATCTTTATCTCGCCGGTCTGATGGAAGACCAATTTCTGTTGCTTCACCGGCATTTTCCCTACAAATTTTCCGAAACCAATCCTGAATTCCGTAAGAATCTCGAAGCTATATACAACTGCATCGTTGATTTTTTCGAGAAGGCCATAGTCGTTGGCCAGGAGGACGGTTCCATTGGTGGCGACATCCAACCCAGGAAATCGGCGTTGATCCTGTTTACCATGGTGGATGGTCTGGTGAGGTTCAAAAACTACAATCTGTACGACGCCGGCGCGCTATTCAACGAATTGTTGAGGCTGTGCCGGAGAATGTTGCAGGCCAACTAGAGGAAGAGGCTGGATGTTGACAAAGATTTTACCATTTATTGGCTGGTTCAAAAATTACGATATGGCGTCACTGAGGGTGGACGCCATTTCAGGGCTGACTGTGGCCCTCGTGCTCATACCCCAATCAATGGCCTACGCTCAGTTGGCGGGAATGCCCGCCTACTACGGATTGTACGCCTCGTTTCTGCCGCCGCTCATCGCGGCCCTGTTCGGCTCCAGCCGGCAGCTGGCGACAGGGCCGGTGGCTGTGGTCTCGCTCATGACCGCAGCTTCCCTGGAGCCGCTGGCCACGGCTGGCAGCGAGGGTTTCATAATTTACGCCATCCTTCTGGCCTTCATGGTCGGCATGTTCCAGTTCCTGCTGGGCGTGCTGAGGTTGGGGCTGGTGGTCAATTTTCTTTCCCATCCTGTGGTCAACGGCTTTACCAACGCGGCGGCCATCATCATCGCCTCGTCCCAGCTGTCCAAGATGTTCGGCGTTTACGTGGACAAGGCTGAGCACCATTACGAGACCATCATCCGGGTCGTGGAGGGGGCCGTGCACTACCTGCACTGGCCCACACTGGCCATGGGCGTCCTGGCCTTTGCCGTGATGATTTTCCTCAAGCGCATAAATCCGCGCATCCCCAACGTCCTGGTGGCCGTGGCCATCACCACTGCATTGTCCTGGGCCATGGGTTTCAACCATGACGCCAAGGTTCCCATGGATGCCATTCAGAGTCCTGCGACACTTGAGGATATCGCCAGATTCAACTCCACGATTGAGGGCATTGATGAACTGTCCATAAAAAGGACCGCAATGAACAAGACCCTGGACGCGGCCAGGGAGTCGGGCGACGTGGTTGGCGCCCTCGACATGGAACACGACCTGAGCGTCGTGAACATAAAAATAGCCAAGCTCAAGCATGACTCCCATCTGCTGCGGACCGATCTGCGCGAGATTCTTTTCGACGGAGTCGAAGGTTCGGACGGCAGCCTGGCTTTCTACCCCCGGGATTCAGTGCAGACGGAATTCAAGACCGACGGCCGCACCTGGCGCATCAAGGTGGGCAACAACAGGCTGGACCCCGCAGGGCTGACCATGATGGGCGGCGGAGCGGTGGTGGGCACGGTGCCCTCCGGCATTCCGTCCCTCTCCCTGCCGTCCTTCGACCTGAAGGTCATGATCCAGTTGATACCCTTTGCGGCCATCATTTCACTCCTAGGTTTCATGGAGGCGATATCCATCGCCAAGGCCATGGCCGCCAAGACCGGCCAGCGACTGGACCCCAACCAGGAACTCATCGGCCAGGGGCTGGCCAACATGCTCGGCGCCTGCGGAAAGAGCTATCCCGCTTCGGGGTCGTTTTCCCGCTCGGCGGTAAACCTGCAGGCGGGAGCCGTTTCGGGCCTGTCCAGCGTGTTCACCTCGCTGATGGTGGTCATTGTCCTGCTGTTCTTCACGCCGCTGCTCTATCATCTGCCCCAGGCCGTGCTGGCGGCGGTGATCATGATGGCGGTCATCGGGCTGATCAACGCCTCGGGCTTCATTCACGCCTGGAAGGCCCAGCCTCATGACGGAATCATCTCGGTCATCTCCTTTGTCTGCACACTGGCCTTCGCGCCCCACCTGGACAAGGGCGTGATGATCGGCGTAGCCCTGTCCCTGCTGGTCTTTTTGTACAAGAGCATGCGTCCGCGCGTGGCCACGTTGTCCATGAGCGACGATGAGTCCCTGCGCGACGCCACTGTCATGGGCCTGCGCGAGTGCGAGCACATCGCCATGGTGCGGTTTGACGGCCCGCTGTTCTTTGCCAACGCTAGCTTTCTGGAAGACCAGATCACCGAGCGGATGATGAACAAGGACAAGCTCAAGCATATAATAATTGTGGCCAACGGCATAAACGACATGGACGCTTCGGGCGAGGAGGCTTTGTCCCTCATCGTGGACCGGGTTCGGAGCAACGGGCTGGACATCTCGCTTAGCGGAGTCAACGAGGCCGTGATGGCTGTCCTGAAACGCACCCACCTGTTGGAGAAGATCGGCGAGGACCATGTCTATCCGTCAATGGAGAACGCCATTTGCGCCAACTATGACGAGACGCACAGGGACGGCGAAGAGAAATCCTGCCCCCTGACCACTGTTTGCCGCATCGCCTAGATGCAAGGGAGTATATGAAATGTCAGTCATAACAGTATTCAACGGTTTGTTCTGCGAAACCGGCGTGGTGGTCAAGCGCGTGCTGGATTCCACCGGATTCCGTCTGATCACTGATCAGGAAATAGTTTCCGAGGCCTCCGGGCTGTCCGGCTTGTCCGAAGGCAAGATCGCTCGGACATTTCAGGCCGGGACTTCGGTTTTCAACAGCTTCAGCCATGAAAAGGAAAGGTCGGTTGCCTGGCTCAGGCTGGCCATGGCCAAGAAACTCCTGGACAACGACTCGGTGCTGTTTTCCGGGTTCGCCTCCCAACTGCCATCTTCGGACATTGGGCATATTTTGAGAATTTGCCTTATTTCCGAAATGCAGGCCAGGCTGGCCGTGGCCGAAAAGGAGGAGGGCTATGCCGAGAAGCACGCTCAGAAGCTGATCCGCAAGGACGACGAGGACCGCGCCGCCTGGGTCCAAACCCTCAAGGGCGTTGACGATCCCTGGTCTCGCTCCCTCTACGACATGGTCATCCCCGTGGCTTCCACCGGAGTGGAGGAGAGCGCGGCGTTGATCGTGGAGCAGATGAAGAACGAAGCAATCAAGACCACCGACGCCACGCGCGCCGCCGTGGGCGACTTCTTTCTGGCGGCTACGATTGAGACGGTGTTGGCCGGGGAAGGGCACAACGTCCAGGTCTCGGCGAAACGGGGCAAGGTGACCCTGACCATCAACAAGCACGTGCTCATGCTGGAACGCCTGGAATCCGAACTCAAGGGCATAGTGTCCAAGGTTGACGGAGTCCGCGACGTGGAGACAAAGGTCGGAAAAGGCTTTCACCAGACCGACATCTATCGCAAGGTGGATTTCGAAGTGCCTTCCAAGGTGCTCTTGGTGGACGACGAACGCGAGTTCGTCCAGACCCTGTCCGAGCGTCTCATGCTGCGCGACATGGGTTCCGCCGTGGTTTACGACGGCGAGTCCGCCCTTGATCTGGTCGAGAATGACGAACCGGAAGTCATGATCCTGGACCTCAAGATGCCCGGAATCGACGGAGTGGAAGTCCTGCGCCGGGTCAAGAAGGCCAAGCCCCAGATCGAGGTCATCATCCTCACGGGACACGGTTCGGACAAGGACAGGGAAATCTGCATGGAACTTGGCGCATTCGCCTATCTGCACAAGCCCATAGACATAGACGTGCTCAGCAAAACCCTGACTGCGGCCAACGACAAGATTCGCGCCGCAAAGCAAGGATAAACGGGTGGCGTGATGTCGTTCCTGCGCAGACTGAAACCTGAATTCTGGGACGCGGAGCCCGATGCGGGGCCGCACAAGAGCCTGTTCAACTACCGGCGCATCTGGCGTCTGGCGGTTCTGCTGCTCGCGGTTGTGGCCCTGGTGCCGCTTATGGTCATGACCTTCATCGACTACAACGTCACCCGCCATTCCCTGCGTTCCGAAAACACTTTGCGCACGGCAAGGACGACATCCAACACCCGCCGCGCCGTTTCCTACTTTCTGGACGAGCGCAAGAGGGCCCTGGAATTCATCGTCAGCGGGGAGGACATTCCCGAACTCCTGAACCAGGCCCGCCTGGGCGAGATACTTGATTCCCTCAAGGGCAGCTTCGGCGGCTTCGTTGACTTGGGGATCATCGACTCCAAGGGGCGGCAGGTGGCCTATGTCGGTCCGTACGAGCTTCTGGGCCGGGATTACAGCAAGCAGGACTGGTTTCTCAAGACCCTTGAAAAGGGAGCCTACACCAGCGGCGTCTTTCTCGGCTACCGGGACGAGCCGCATCTCATCGTGGCCCTCAAGTACCCAGACCGAAAAGGAAAACGCGACTATGTGCTCAGGGCGACGCTGGACACCGAACAGTTCAACAGCATTCTGTCCAGCCTAGACCTGTCGGACGGCGGCGACGCTTTTGTCGTGGACGGCAACGGGGTGCTCCAGACCCCGTCGCGCTGGCACGGCGAACTGTTGAGCAAGGTGAACATCAGGATTCCGGAATATTCCGAAAAGACATCAGTCCTGACCATGAAGAGCTTCAACAAGGAAGAGGTCACGGTGGGCTACGCCTACATCACCAACACCCCGTACATCCTGCTGGTGGTCAAGAAGACCGCGGCCTTGATGAAGCCCTGGCAGACCATCCGCATGGGGTTGATCTGGATTCTTGTCGTGAGCATCGCGCTCATTCTTCTGGTCATTGTCGGCGTGGCCACCTACATGGTGGGCAAGATCTACATCGCTGACCAGACCAGGGCCAACGCCCTGCACCACATGGAACACAGCAACCGCATGGCCTCCATCGGACGGCTGGCCGCCGGAGTGGCCCACGAGATCAACAACCCCCTGGCCATAATCAATGAAAAGGCCGGACTGGTGAAGGACCTCTTCCGGTTCAAGGAAGAATACAGCCACGACGAGCGGCTCCTGTCCAATATCGAGGCCATACTTTCGTCGGTGCAGCGTTGCGGAGCCATTACAAAAAGACTTCTGAGCTTTGCCCGCCATGTGGACGTGAAGATCGAGAGCATCCGTTTCTCCGGCTTGGTGGAGGAGGTCATAGGTTTCCTGCACAAGGAGGCCGAGTACCGGAGTATTTTCATCAACATGGACATACCGGACGACCTGCCGGAGTTCGAGTCGGATCGGGGCAAGCTGCAGCAGATTTTTCTGAATCTGGTGAACAACGCCTTTCAGGCCATGAGCGATGGCGGGCGGCTGGATATCTCGGCCCACCGCGAAGGCTCCGAATCATTGGTTTTCACGGTCAGGGACGACGGCTGCGGCATCCCGGCTACGGATTGCAAACGCATTTTCGAGCCGTTTTTCTCCACCAAGAAGAAGCAGGGCGGCACGGGCCTGGGCCTGTCCATCACCTACGGACTGGTGCAGGAACTTGGGGGGAGCATGGAAGTCGAAAGCGAAGTGGGCATGGGCACCGCCTTCACCATAACCCTGCCCCTGAGCAACGGAAAAAAAGAGGAAGAGCATGAAGATATTGCTGGTTGACGACGAAGTGGAATTGGTTTCCGCAATGGCGGAACGCCTTTCCCTTCGCGGAATCGACGCCCATTGGGCGTCCAGCGGCGAACAGGCCCTGGAACTCGCCAAAGACAACGATTACGATGTCGCGGTTCTGGATATCAAGATGCCCAAGATATGCGGGCTTGAACTGCGCAGGAAATTGTCCGACGGCCACCCGGAGATGAAGTTCATCTTCCTGTCCGGCCATGGCTCGGAGGCCGATTTCAAGACCGGTTCCGCCGAGGCCGAGTCCTACCTCATCAAGCCGGTGCAGATCGAGGACATCATAGCCAAGATCAACGAGGCCCTTGCATAGGGCCGCCAAGGAGACAAGCATGAACAGCGGCAAAAGCGGCGCGGACCGTGAAGACCTGCGTTTTTTCGGGTGTATCAGCGCCTCGGTGTCCCACGACATCAAGAATGTCCTGGCCGTGATCAACGAGGGGGCCGGATTGCTGGAGGATCTGTCCCTGATGGCCGAGAAGGGGCTGCCCCTTGAGCCGCAGAAGCTCAAGTCCGTGGCCGGAAACATCATCGGCCAGATCAGGCGCGGCGACGATATCGTGAAAAACATGAACGCCTTCGCCCACAGCGTGGATTCCGATTTCGGAACCGTGGACATGGTGGCCCTGCTCGGCCTCATGACGGCCCTTTCCAAAAGGCTGGCCTCCATGAAATGCGTGACCCTGGAGATCGGCGAATGCGCTCCGGCGACGATTCACAGCGACCCCTACGGCCTGGAGCAGCTTGTTTATGCGGCCATATCTTTTGCCCTGGAAGGAATGGAATCCGGCGGGGTTCTGACCCTGGCCGTGAAACCGGCCCCGGAGGGGGCCGAGTTGGCCCTGACCGGGACAGGGCTGGGCATGGCCCAGGAACCAGGTCCGGTGGTTCTGGCCTTGGCCGAAGGCCTTGGCGCGAAAATCAATATTACGGGGGGCGGCATGAATTTGTTTTTGCCAGCGTCCCTGTCGAAATAAACGAACAACAATGACAAATATTTAATTTTAAGGAGAAATGATATGTCCGAAAAAGTACTGCTCATCGACGACGAGGCCGATTTTCTTGAAAACCTGTCCGAGAGAATGACCCTCAGGGGCATGAACGTCAGCACGGCCCAGACCGGCGACACCGCGGTTGCCGCCGTGGAAAAGGGCGGGTTCGACGCCATCGTGCTCGACCTTCAGATGCCCGGCATGGACGGCATAGAGGTGCTCAAGAAGATCAGGGAGGAGCGTCCGGAGATGCAGGTCATCCTGCTCACGGGCCACGCCACCGTGGAGAAGGGAATTGAGGCCATGAAGCTGGGAGCCATGGATTTCATGGAAAAGCCCGCCGACATCAATACCCTGACCGAAAAGATCAAAAAGGCCCAGGCCAAGAAGATGATCCTGGTTGAAAAGCAGACCGAGAAGAAACTCAGGGAGATCATGGCCACCAAGGGCTGGTAAAGTCCGCTTCCTGCAGTCAAAAAGTAAGAAGGGCCTGCGGTTAATTTCCGCAGGCCCTTTTTTCGTGCTTCCAGAAAGAACTAGAGAAGAATTCTGTAATCGATATTCAAGACGCTTGCCAATTTTCGGGCGTTGGCCTTTCCGATGGTGCGCCTGTTGTTCTCCATTTCTGAAATATGACGCCTTGGAACGTTGGAAGCTTCCGCAAGCTGCGCCTGGGTAAGTCCCTCGCGGTAGCGTGCGCCCACGAGAAGCGTCCCCGCGCTGCGGTCCGGAAAAACCTGTCCGGCGTCAAGATGATCATCGACACTACAGCCCATGCTTTTTTAAAATAAAAGTTACAGATAAATATAGATGATTCTATCAGTCGCGTCGATGATTGGTCAAGGATTGAACAATATACAGGGTGCGGCCCGGTTCACAATTAAATTGCGGAATATCCCCGGGGCACGGTTGCCCAATAATAAACAACAGGTTATGGAAACGAAACGCTTGTTCAAAGTATGTGCATCCGGGGTTGGCTGCCGGGGCGGCATTGGACGAGAAAGACTTTCGCCCCGCGTCAGGGGCTGCGGACAATGAAAGGTAACCTGCAAAAGATAATGAAAATCGGCATGAAGACAAGGGTAAAACTCTGCTGCTGGCTGCTGGCAGCGTTTTTGCTGCCGGTGATTTTTCTTTTTCCCGGAATTGCCGGGGCCGTGGACATGGAAGTGTCCGCCGTCCCTGTTGCTTTTGGCGACACACCCGTTGCCGCACCCGGCCATGTGGGGCAGGCCTACCCTCTGCGGCCCTTTTACCCGGCCGCCAGGACAATCGACACTGCAGGGCTGGAGCAGTCTTACTTCGAATCAATAATCATCGACGTGCGCAGCCGGTTCGAATACGAGGTGGTGCGCATCAACAAGGCCAAGCACGTGCCGCTGGGCGAGGGCGACTTCATCGCCGAGATAAAGCGCTACCGCGCCCCAGTTTCGAAAATTCCGTTGATTTTCTACTGCAACGACCCGGCTTGCTCCAGGGCCTTTCGCGCCGCGCTGCTGGCCCAGGCCGCGGGTTACGAGAATGTCCATGTCTACGACTCCGGAGTGTTCTCCCTGCTCATGGCCGCGCCGGAAAAGGTGAGCCTCATGGGAACCACCCCGGCCCAGCCGGACATGGTCATTCCCGATGACTACTACGAGAAGGTCCAGATCGATTTCGAGGAGTTCGTGAAAAGGACTTCCCGCATCGGCACCTTGATCATCGACATCAGGGACATCTACCATCGCGATTTCGAGCCGAATCTGGAAGGCGTGCGCAACATCCCCATGGAATCCTTTCTCAAGGCCGTGACCAACCGCATCTGGGCCGAGAAGAAATTGCTCATCTTCGACCAGAACGGCGAACAGACCCGCTGGCTGCAATATTTCCTTCAGGCCAACGGCTATACGGACTACGCTTTCCTGCGCGGCGGGATGCAGGGGCTGGACCTCGGCTCCCAGGCCAGGAAGGTGGTACGGGCCAGCTCGGACATCAGTCTGAACCAGGAGCGGCTGCTCGAAGTGACACTGGACAACGGGCTTGAGCCGTTGGATATCGCGGCAATCAACCTGATCGCCGGTTCCGTAGGGTTTGAGAATCATGCGGTCATCGAATGGGATCAGGCCCTGGACGTTCTGGGCTGCACAACCGAGCAGCTTAGGGTCTCTGCGGAAAGGCTGCGCAACGGCGGATACCTGCTTTTCAGCCAGGGCAGGGAAACCCTGGTCTTTCACATGGACCCTCGGCTGGCCTGGAAAGGCAAGATGTCCGGCGACCTCTGGACAAGCCGGGTCAGGGAATTTGAAGGCTCGGTGCGCAAGTAGGTATTATGAAGTCGAATTGCAAACTCCTTATTCTGACACTGGCCCTGGCCCTGATCCAGATGATCGTCCCGGACACGGTCCGCTCCGCGCACTCGGCGGAGAGGGGGCTGGGCAAGGCCAGCCTGATTCTGCAATGGATGCCCCAGGCCCAGTTCGCCGGATATTTCGTGGCCCAGGAAAAGGGGTTCTACAAACAGCACGGCGTTGATTTGACCATCATCCCCGGCGGCCCGGACAAGGTGGTTTCAGATTACCTGGATTCCCGCCAGGCCGAATTCGGGACCATGTTCCTATCCACGGCCCTGGAACGCCGCGATGCGGGCATGCCCCTGGTGAACATCGGGCAGATCGTGCAGCATTCGGCATTGATGCTCATCGCCAAGGCCGGGACAGGGATCGAGACGGTGGAGGACCTGGACGGGAAAAAGGTCTCTCTTTGGGCCAACGAGTTTCAGATTCAGCCGCGCATTTTGTTCGCCCAGAAGGGCATGGAAGTGGAGATCGTGCCCCTGGCCAGTTCCATGGACCTGTTCCTGCGCGGGGCCGTGTCCGCAACCAGCGCCATGTGGTACAACGAGTATCACACCATCCTGTCCTCAGGTCTGCGGGAAGACGAACTCAGGCCTTTCTTTTTCAGGGATACGCCCTACGATTTTCCGGAAGACGGAATCTATTGCCTGGAAAGCACTCTCAAGACAAGCCCAAAGGCCGCCCTGGCCGTGATCAACGCCACCCTGGCCGGGTGGAGGTACGCTTTCGCCCATGAGGACGAAACCCTGGACATTGTGGCCCGGTACATGACCGAGGCCAAGCTGCCCATGAACAGGGTGCACCAGCGCTGGATGCTCAGGCGCATGCGCGAAATCATCATCCCCGGCGAAAAGATTTTCGAGGCCGGAATCCTCAAGCGCCAAGTCTTCGACAAGGTCGTCGGCCTGTTGCTGGAAGGCGGTGTGATTCGCAATCCCGTGGACTACGGGAAGTTCTACAGGGGACCGTCCAAATGATGAAAAATAGCCTGGCCCTGAAACTCGCGATTCTGGTCCTGGGGTTCTCGACCCTTATCCTGGGCGCCGTCCTGGCCAACAGCTATTATTTTTCCCGCACGGTCATCGTCAAGCAGGCTGAGGAAAACAGCCGCACAAAGGGGCGCGAGGTGGCCAACCATCTGGCCTCCCTGATCAAGCCCATTGAGCAGGCGGTTTTGAACATCGCCCTGACAATGGAGGACTCGAGCCTGACCAGCCAGGAGATAAGCTCCCTGGCGCGCAGGGTGGTGGAGAACAACAACGACGTGTTCGGCATGGCCATAGCCTTTGAGCCTTACGAACTGGCCCATGACAGGCTCTTCTTCGCCCCCTACAGTTATCGGGACGCGGACGGAGTGAAGACCACCCAGTTGGGGAACTCCGACTACCGCTATTTTTATATGGACTGGTATCAGTTGCCCAAGGAGCTGGGCCAGCCCGTGTGGACCGAACCATATTACGACACCGGCGGTTCCGAAGAGTTGATGATCACCTATTCCGTTCCCTTCTACCGCATGGAAGACGGCAAGAAGCGCTTCGCGGGCGTGGTCACAGCAGACATCGCCCTGAAGTGGCTGCAGGAGATCATTTCAGCCATCAAACTCTATGAAACGGGATACGCCGTGGTCATCAGCCGCAACGGCACATATATCTACCATTCCATGGAACGGCTGATGCTCAACGAGACCATCTTTTCCCTGTCCGAGGGGCTTGACGATCCTGAGGTATGGGACATCGGGCGGAATATGATCGAGGGGCGGGAAGGGTTTATGGAGCGGCCCAGCGTGCGCGACAACAAGTCCAGCTTTCTGTTCTACATGCCCCTGCCCATCGGCGGCTGGACCCTGGGCTTTCTCTTTCCCACGGACGAAGTGCTGGCCGACGTCAACAACCTGATCCGCAACACCCTGATCATCGGCGTTGTCGGGTTCCTGCTGCTCACCGGGGCGGTTATCTGGATTTCCCGCAGGGTCACCAAGCCCATACGCGACCTTTCGGGCGCCGCCTTTGAGATCGCCGGAGGCAACCTAAACGCCGCCTTGCCGGAAATCACCTCCGGGGACGAGGTGGGCAAGTTGTCCAACGCCTTCAGCCACATGCAGGAGTCGCTCAGGGAGTTCATAGCGGACCTCAAGCGGACCACCATTCACAAGGAGCGCATCGAGTCGGAACTGCGCATCGCCCGGGAAATACAAATGGGCATTTTGCCCAAACTTTTTCCGGCCTTTCCGGATTACAAGGAGTTCGACGTTTACGCCTCCCTGGAATCGGCCAAGGAAGTGGGGGGAGATCTCTACGACTTTTTCTTCATTGACGAGCACCGCTTCTGCTTTCTTATCGGAGATGTGTCCGGCAAGGGCGTGCCGGCGGCCTTTCTCATGGCCGTGACCAAGACTCTGCTCAAGGTGGTTGCCGAGCGAGGAGTGGAGCCGGGGGCCATTCTGGAGAAGGTCAACAATGACCTGGCCGAGGACAATGAGTCCTGCATGTTCGTGACCCTGTTCGTGGCCGTTCTTGACATTCGCACGGGCGAGGTTTCCTATGGCAGCGCGGGGCACAATCCGCCGGTACTCGTCGCCGGGAACGGGGCGACCTACCTGGAGCCTTTGAACGAGCCGGTGGCCGGGGCCATGGAGGGAATGACCTACACCACCAGACGCATGACAATGAACCCCGGAGACACGCTGTTCCTGTACACGGACGGGGTGACCGAGGCCATGAACAGTAAACAGGAACTCTATTCGGATGAGCGGTTGCTTGATCTTCTAAACGAGACCCGGCTCGGCGTGGCCACGGAGATCGTCACCACGGTCAACAAATCCGTGGTGGAATTCGCAGGCGATGCGGAACAGTCCGACGACATCACCATGCTGGCACTCACTTATGTCGGCAGCAAATCATAGCTGAAAGGAGAGGCAATATGGAATTCACCAGTGATAAAACAGGCGACTATTACGTGGTGGGCGTTTCCGGACGCCTGGACGCCACCACCTCCGGAGAGTTCGAGGCCGAGTGCGACAAATGGCTTGAACAGGGTGAAACCCGTATCGTGGTGGACATGGGCGGCGTGGAGTACATCAGTTCCGCCGGTCTGCGCAGCATCCTGACCTCGGCCAAGAAACTCAAGGCCCAGAGCGGCGAACTGCGTTTTTGCGGACTTTCCGGCATGGTGGCCGATGTCTTCAAGATGTCCGGGTTCGCGGCCATGTTTCAGATTTTCGAGAGCAGGGACCAGGCGACCAGTGGCTGAGTCCGACAGCAAGTATACCCTGCGCGGTCCCGCTTCCCTGGACAAGTTGAAGGATTTCCAAGCCTTTGTAGTGGGCTGGGCCAATAATTTCGGCCTGCCCGCCGAGGTGGGCGGAAAGCTTGAACTGGTCATGGAGGAGCTGGCCGTCAACGTGATCAACTACGCCTACCCCGACGGGCACGGGGATGTTGAAATCGAATGCCTGCTGGACGATTCCGGGGACAAGAGGCGTTTTTGCGTCAAGCTCAGGGACTGGGGCGCGCCCTTTGACCCGCTTACCAAGGACGACCCGGACACGGGGCAGGACATTGACGAACGTCCCATCGGCGGACTGGGCATCTTTCTGGTTCGCGAAATGTCCGACAGTCTTGGGTACGAGCGCGAGGGCGATGCCAACGTCCTGACTTTCTGCTTTGACCTGCCCTGATCGGGCTGATCCGAATACATAATCGGCATAGGGGGACTCAGGGGGATGTTGACAGAGATCACTGGCCCTTTTCTGGGCGGCATCGGTATTTTTTTCGTTGGCGCGTCGATGGTCGGCCAGAATTTGAAGAAAATGACCTCCCGGCGGCTGCGCATGCTTTTCGCCAAGTTCACGAGCCGTGACTGGCAATCCTCAATCCTGGGACTTCTGTCCGGCCTGGTGACCCAGAGCCCTTCGGTCAGCGCTTTCATCATGGCCGGTCTCTCGGCCAGCGGATTGGTCAAGGTACGCAACGCCCTGCCCGTGACCTTCTGGTCCAACGCCGGCTGCTCCATCCTTGTGGTGGTGGCGGTCCTGGACATCAAGTATCTGGTATTCCTTTTGCTTTTCATGTCGGGCGTGAGCGTGGCCTTTGACAAACCCCGGAGCATGAGATTTTTGGGCAGGGCGCTGTTCGGCGTGGGCCTGCTTTTCCTGGGGCTTCAGTTCATCCGCGACGGCGCGGCGCCTTTGGCGGCCATGCCCTGGGTGCGGGAGGCGCTTGCCGCTTCCCACGGGTCCGCGATCATGGCCTTTTTTCTGGGCACGATCCTGACCATCATCACCCAGACTTCGCTTGGCGTGGTCATTATCGCCATCACCATGACCGAGGCCGGGCTTTTCAGCGTTGAGCAGGCCATCATGCTGGTCTACGGCGTGGAGCTCGGCTCCAGCTTCGTGACCTGGTTTCTCTCCTCCGGGGTCAAGGGCACGGCCAAGCAGCTGGTCATGTCCCAGGTCTGTTTCAATGCAATGGCCGTTGTCATAATGGTCTTTCTCTTTTATGTGGAGGTGTTGGGTGGCGTTCCGCTGGTCAAGGCCCTGATCGAGACGCTGAGCCCGGATCTGAAGAAACAGATCGCCTACATGGTGGTCCTGTACAACTTCGGCGTTCCGGTGCTGGCGTCCTTCATATACGACCACATACAAAATCTTTTGAACCGTTTCTGGCCGCCCACCAAAGAGGAATCACTGGCCAAGATCAAGTTCATCAAGGACCATACCCTGAACGCTCCGGCGGCGGCCCTGATCATGGTCGAGAAGGAACTCCTGCGGCTGGTGGGTCGCCTGCCGCGGTACATGCGGGAGACCAAGGCATCCGGCGATGGTTTAGGCGGCGGAGAGGACATCGGCCCGTATCATTCGGCCTTCGAGAACATCAGCCGGGAGATCGGCTATACCCTGAGCGACATTTCCGAGAAGGAATTGAACGAGGATTCCAGCTCGCGTCTTTTGCGGCTTTTGAACATCCAGGAACTGATCATCGCCCTGGAACAGAATCTGACCGATTTCACCAGCGCGGCCCGGGAAACCGGAGACAATCAGGTGCTCAGGCGTTTTTCAACGGCAATTCTGGAGAGCCAGGAGTTCCTGCTCATGCAGGCCGTGGACGCGCTTTCCGAGGGCGATGCCGAGGATATGGCCATTTTGCGGACCGTGACTTCGGACAGCGGCGACATGATCAAGCAGGTGCGCAAGCAGTACCTTGAAGCCGAGGAAGGGCTGGATTTCAACGGCAAGGCCGCCCTGCACAAACTTTCCGGCCTGTTCGAGCGTACCGCGTGGCTCCTCAATCGATTGAGCGTGGCCGTGGAACCGGAAGAGATGGAAAGATCGTTGAAAACGGCCTGATTGCTTCGTTGCCGCTAAAAGCTCAAATCCTCGCGTACCGGTCAGTACGCGTCGGCCTTGAGCTTTTATTGCGCCTCGCACTCAAACTCTTTTGAACGATCTGTCGGGTCGGTCTCCGGCCTGATTGCCGTTAACAACTCAAATTATTTCCCGGTTTGGCAGTTGCTTGTTGTCGGCGGGGTTTGTTTTTAATTATTTTTGGAAAATATGAAAAAGGCTTGCGGATTATTTCTGCAAGCCTTTTTTTATGTCTCATGCCGCCGACCTGAGCCGGGCGGCTATTGCAGTGTTACATCAAGATTCCGATCACCGCGCCGGTCATGAGGGTGGACAGGGTGCCGCCGACGATGGAGCGCAGGCCCAGGGCCACGATCTCGTCCCTGCGCTCCGGGGCCATTGCGGTCAGGCCGCCCACCAGTATGCCCAGGCTGCCAAGGTTGGCAAAGCCGCACATGGCGTAGGTCATGATCATGCGCGAGCGCTCGGAAAGGGCGTCGGCTGGCAGCTTGGCCATGTCCAGGTAGGCGATGAATTCGTTGAGTATGGTCTTGGTGCCCATGAGCGATCCGGCGGTGAAGGCCTCGGACCAGGGAACTCCGGCCAGCCAGACCAGCGGGGCCATGACCCAGCCGAATATCCTTTGCAGGGTCAGGGGTTCGCCTCCCACTTCCGGGAACATGCCGAATGCTTCATTGGCCAGGGCCACCAGGGCCACGAAAACCACCAGTGTCGCCGTGACGCTGATCAGCAGCTTGACCCCCGCGCCTGTGCCCTTGACCACGGCGTCCATTGAGGAAATCGCGGTCTGGGGCGGGACGATGTGGCCGGTGGTCACGTCCCCGGTTTCAGGGAGCATGACCTGTGAAATGAGTATGGCCGCCGGGGCCGAGATGATGCTGGCCACCAGGATGTGGCCCAGTGCGCCGGGTATGACCGGACCCAGTATGGAGGCGTAGACCACGAGCATGGTGCCCGCGATGGTCGCAAGGCCGGAAACCATGAGTGTGAAGAGTTCGCTACGGCTCATCTGGTTGATGTATGGGCGGATGAAGAGCGGAGCCTCGATCATGCCGGCCAGGATGTTCGCGCCAACGCCCACGCCCAGCGCGCCGCCGACCCTCATTGTCCTTTGCAGGCAAAAGGAGAAGAAGCGGACGATGGCCGGGATTATGCGCCAGTAAAAAAACAGGGACGACAGGGCCGAGACGATGAGGATCAGGGGCAGGGCCTTGAAGGCGAAGATGAAGGCCGCGCCGGGGTAGGGTTCCGCAAAGGGCAGGGCGCCGCCGCCGAGGTAGCCGAAGACAAAGGCCGTACCTGCGTCCGTGGCGGCCTGGATGGCTTCTACTAATTTGTTGAGGTAGAGGATGAAGTCCTTGAGCAGGGGGACCTTGAGCAGGACAAGGGCCGTGCCGATCTGGAGAATCAGCCCGGTCACGATCACGCGCAGGCTGACCCCGCGCCGGTTCTCGCTCATGAGCCAGGCCAGGGCCACGAAGACGGCCAATCCCAATGCGCTCTGCAACATATTATTCCCCCATATTTGAACTGTCCGTACCTACTGTGAATTCCGATTCCAGGCAAGGGCGGGAGGAAATGGGGGATGGGCGAAAAAAATATTTTGATTTGCCCTTGACACTTTGCCTGCTTATTAGTAAGCGTTTACTAAACAAGGCGCAGGCCGGATATGAAAAGGGCGAGCATGAGCAAGACAATAAGAATGTCGGCCGAGGAGCGGCGGGAGCAGATACTGCAAACAGCGTTGGACGTGTTTGCGGAGAAGGGCTTCAGCGGTGCTCGGACAAAGGAGATCGCCAGTCGCGCGAGCATCAGCGAGACGCTCATCTACAAGCATTTCAATACAAAGGAAGAGCTGTACACTGCGGCTGTCGCCCATTTGTTCAAGGGACATCCCATGCACGAAGAGATGCGCGAACCCCTTGGGCGCGGCGACGACGAGGCCCTTCTTTATTCAATCGCCCTGCATATGATCATTCATTCCAGCGAGGACCCGCGCATAGTCCGGCTCCATCTCTATCAGATGCTGGACGAGCCGCCCGGCCCCTTCAAAACGCACAACGAAGAAGGGGACGTGGTCAATCTGCTGGCTGATTATGTCAAGCGCCGCATGGATGACGGGGATTTTATTCAGGGCGATCCAGTGTTTGTGGCCAAGCTTTTTCATTATACCGTGTTCATGGCCGTGGTGGACCGCTTTTTTCCATTGGTGGAAGGGAAGCTGGAAATGGATGACCAGACATTGGCCCGTGAATTGGTTCAGTGTTTTTTGAATGGCCAGTTGGTCAGGTAGTTTTTTTTACTGTCATAAGTTTGTAACAACTTACTAACAAAAAGGAGAAAATCATGGCGCATGTTTGCCCCATCTGGGTCGGAAGGTTGTTGTTGAATCCCTTGCGCAGGCTGACCGAGAACCCGATCAGGATTCTTGGCCCATACGTGTCCGAGGGCATGACAGTTCTGGAGCCGGGCTGCGCAATGGGCTATTTTACTTTGCCTTTGGCCCGCATGGTGGGCGAGAAGGGCAGGGTGGTGGCCGTGGATGTGCAGCAGGGCATGCTGCACGGACTTGAGAAAAGGGCTGCAAAAGCGGGCTTGTCGGATCGGCTGGATGCCCGCCTGTGCAATGGGAACGGACTGGGCGTGGACGATTTGATAGGGCAGGTGGATTTCGCCGCGGCCCTGCACGTGGTGCACGAGACCCCGGACCAGGAGAGGTTTATGCGCGATGTGCATGACGCTCTGAAGCCCGGAGCAAAGTTGCTGGTAATCGAACCCAAGTCCCATGTTTCGGATGCGGAATTCGAGAATATGAAGGCAGTTGCCGCCAGCGTGGGGCTGAAACAGGACGACCGGACAGTGGATGCTCCGGGCCGCAAGGTCTTGTTTGTGAAATAGGGTGCGGGATAGAATGAAAAAAGGGCCTACGATTTTCTTCGTAAGCCCTTTCTAATTCCTTGGTAGCGGGGGCATGAAAGGAGCCCTGCGTTTGGCCGGACAGGTCAAAGAAAGATTCTCAAATAGTATAGAGACCCAGTTGAAATACGGAGCCTCAGCGGAGCGATTTTGCCGGTATAGCTCCCTGAGAGTGAGGAGTATAAGGTTAAGAGCTACGTCGCGCTAAGGCCATGCCCAACCCGGCCATAACCATGAGTCCTCCCGCAGTCCGCATTACAGTTTGAACCCTTTTTCCTTTTTTTAAGGTAGTCCTTGCTCTTCCAGCTGCAATCGCCCAAATGGAGGTTACCGAGAAGGTAATCAACAAGAAAGTGGGGACAATGATGGCAAACTGCAAACCAGTCGGTTTTGCCACATCAATGAATTGTGGCAGGAATGCGGCTATGAAAACCAGACTTTTTGGATTTGGGACCGTGACAACTATACCTTGAGCAAACAAATTGATTTTGGATGTTTGCGGCGCATCAAAGTCAAAGGGTTTATTCGCGCTTTGCCACTGTTTGATTCCAAGATAGACGAGATACCCCGCACCAATCCAGCAAAGCCAGCTGAATATTTCCGAGGCGACGTGAAGCAGCGAGGATAAACCAATTGAAGCAAAAAGAAGTTGAATGGCAATTCCTGTAGTGGCCCCCAAAACGGTAAGGAGAGAACTTTTCCAGCCAAAGGTAATACTATGCGCCACCGTTAAAAGAACGCTGGGGCCAGGTAATGCAATCATAATTGCGGTTGCTATGACAAATGCCACAAAAACGTTAGTGTCCATAATTACCCATGAACCTCTCAAGGCAGGACTGCCAATTTTTGCAAATAAATATGGCATGAACGCATTCATACCCTCACAAGTGAAGGAAGGTTAGCACGAACAATGGGAGAAGATTGTGCGTAAAAGCCGATTCTATTGTTCAGAAAGCTCGTTAGCTATTGTTTTCTGGAATTCTTGGGCGAATGCCCGAAATAGGTGGAAAATCGTCTGCTGAATGAAGATACATCTTTATACCCAACCATCTCCGCCACGATCACGAGGGGATAATCCGTGTAAGCCAAAAGCGCACCAGCCTTTTCCATTCTCAGCATCTGAAGGTATTGGCCCGGTGTTTTTCCTGTCTCCTTTTTGAACAGTTTTTTAAACTGGCTCAGGCTAAGGGTGGCCAGGGAAGCCAACTCGGAGAGTTCCGTAGCCGTGGACAAATTGTTTTCAAAATATTCCAGAATTTTGGCAATCCGTGGGTCAATTCTAGGGAGAAAAACAGAATTATCTAGCAATTGCTCAAACAGAGTCCCTATGCCCAATTCAAGCACCTTATTGACCCGATGCTTGAATTGTCGTTCTATGAAACGGCAGTAAACCTGTAGCGATAATGGTATGGAAACAATGGGGTGTCCCAAATCGCATAGAGCCGGAGGCAGTTCGTTCAGATCAGCCACCAAAAAACGTGAATCCGGGTCAGGCTTGCAACAATGCTTGCAGCCAACAGGAAAGACAATGCCCTGACCGGGGCCGATACGCCCATCGCCAACATCAGTAAAATTTTAGCAGCACCTCGCAAGGTTATCACCAGTTGCGGAAAATCATGACTGTGCTCAAAACTCGCCCCGGAAAAACAGCGAATTGATAGGCGAACTGACATTCCTCCCTCCATAAATATCTATCTTGAATCTCATTAAAGCTATCCGGCAAATTGGGTCAAGGAAGGATTTCTGTGAGCCTTGAAATGTATCAGAAAAAGGAAGCTCCTGCCACGAAAGTCAAAAATACACATTATTCGTAGTCAAAGAAAAAGGGCCTAGTTCATATGAACTAAGCCCTTTCTAATTCCTTGGTAGCGGGGGCAGGATTTGAACCTACGACCTTCGGGTTATGAGCCCGACGAGCTACCGTACTGCTCCACCCCGCGTCATGGAAGAGAATATCTAACCACATCGGATATGGTTGTCAACAAGATATTTACAAGCCTTGTAAAATCGCTTAAATTCCACGGTTCATGCAAGCACACAAAATATCCATAGTGATTCCGGTATACAACGAACAGGACAACCTGAAGAAATTGTTTCAGGAAATCGACTCCGCCCTTGGCGCGCAGAAAAGGGAGTGGGAGGTCGTGTTTGTTGACGACGGCAGTTCCGACAACAGCCTTGAGGTCATCCGCGAGCTGTCCGCCCAGTCCCAGAGGGTCCGCTACCTTTCCTTCGAGGCCAACCAGGGCCAGTCCGCAGCGTTTTGCGCGGGTTTCGATTTCGCGGACTATGAAGTGGTGGTGACAATGGACGCGGACCTGCAAAACGACCCGGCGGACATCCCGGCCATGCTCGACCTCTTCGACCAGGGCCACGACATGGTCATCGGCTGGCGGGCCAAGCGCAGGGACACCTGGATAAAGCGCATCAGCTCGAAGATCGGCAACGCCGTCCGCGACAAATTGACCAACGACGGAGTGCACGACACGGGCTGCTCCCTCAAGGTCATGCGCACGGACATGCTCAGGCGTCTGCCCCGGTTCAAGAACATGCACCGTTTTTTCCCCATCCTCATGAAGATGCAGGGGGCGGACATAGCCGAGGTCAAGGTCAACCACCGCCCCAGGTTCGAGGGCGTGTCCAAGTACGGGACCATCGACCGGGCCCTGGCCGGAATCTACGACCTGTTCGGCGTGCGCTGGCTCATGAACCGGCACATCGCCTACAAGGTCAAGGAAACCGAGTAACCCCGAATCCCATGCTGCACGCTCCCCGTTACTGGTGGCTGTTGGCTCCGGCCTGTCTGGGCCAGGGACTGTTTTTCGCGCACCTTGCGGTTCTTTCCATTTCGGGTAAAAAGACCGAGGCTGTTTTGTGGACGCGGCTGGCCCTGGTTTTGGGGACGGTTTGCGGACTGTTTTACGCCTGGTTCCGCAGGGACCCCGTATTGTTTGTCGGCCAGGCCCTTGTCCTGACCCTGGGGCTCTTGTCCGGGCGCGGCCAACGGGAACAGGAAAAATGAATCAGATGAGCGAATCCACTTCTGAAAGGAACAACAGGTTCAAGCCCCTGCTCAAGGGGCTTTGCATGCTGCTGGTCTTCGGCCTGCTCGTGGTGGCGGCCCGCAAGGCGGGTCTGGAAGAGGCCCTCAGGGACCGGGAATGGTTCGCCACTCATATAGGAAAGGGCGGTCCGCTGGGCGTGCTGGCCTTCATGGGCCTGACCGCCCTGGCCACGGGAATCGGACTGCCGCGCCAGGTTCCGGCCCTGTTGGGCGGCTATCTGTTCGGGGCCGCGCTGGGCACTGTCTACGCCACCGTCGGCTGCGGCATCGGCTGCCTGTCGGTTGTGGGCTACGTGCGCTATTTCGGCCGCGATTTCGTGAACCGCCGCTTTGGCGGACGGGTGCGCAAGGTCGACGATTTTCTGAAAAAGCAGCCCTTCAAGATGGCCCTGGCCATCAGGTTCTTTCCGTTGGGCAACAATCTGCTGACCAACATCGCGGCCGGGGTGAGCAGCATCCCCATCTGGCCCTTTGTTTTCGGTTCTACCCTGGGCTACGTTCCCCAAAATCTCGTGTTCAGCCTGTTCGGAGCGGGAATGAACGCTGAATCCACATTGGGCGTGGTGATCAGCGTCGCGGGCAGCGTGGCCTTGTTCGTGGCCTCGGCCTGGCTGGGAATTTCCCTGTACCGCAAGCACAAGGCCGAGAAGGCCGGGATTGTCGAGGACTAAACCTTGTCCTGAAAGACCAGTGGTTCGATTCTTTTCCAGACCAGCCAGATCAGACCCGCCGCCACAAGTCCGAAGAGCCAGCCGGCCAGCACGTCCGTGGGGAAGTGTTTGCCCAGATAGAGACGTGAATAACCTGTGGCCAGGGGCAGAATCAGCATCCAGGGTTTGGTCTTGGGCCAGATGAGCATGGCCAGCACGGCCAGGACCATGGTGTTGGCCGCATGGGCCGAAGGGTAGGAAGTGCCCCCGGTCTTTTTGGTGCTCACATAGTCCGGCGGCCTCTGGGCCCAGCCCTGGTCATTCATATAATATGTTCCGGCAATGCTGTTCAGGGGCCGCAGCCGGTCGGTGGCGTCCTTGATCTGTTTTGTCCCGAAGTCAGTGCAGCCCATGCCCGCCAGCAGGACAAGGAAGTAGACGAGTTGGATTTTGCCGTGTTTTCTGACCATCCAGGCGCAGGCCAGGGCCAGAAGAACGAACATGGCCAGTTTGGATGAAACCAGGGGCATGAACGCGTCCAGCAGGGGCGAACGGGACTGGTTGACCAGCATGAAGATGTCCAGGTCCAGGCCCGGTGTTTGAAAATACATTGGACTCCTTGGCGTCTTGGGACGAATGAGGCCGAAACAATTATTGTTTTCAGTGGATGATAATTGTCTTTCAGCGGTTCGGCAACTTGTCAAATTCGCGAAAATATTTCAAGACTGCCCAGACGCTTAAATCCGAACCTGTGCAGGCATGAACGAAATGAAACCGCGTGTGGCCCTTTTTTTGTCCCGATTCTCCCTTTACGGCGGGGTGGAGAAGTTCGGCTACCGTCTTGCCCAGGCCCTGGCCAAAGAAGGGTATGACGTGGATTTCGTGTGCACGCGCAGCGAATGCGATCCCCCGGAAGGGGTGAAAATCGTCCGCGTTGGACGCCCCTGGCTCTTTCGTTCCCTGAAGATTTTATGGTTCCTGCTGGCCGGGGAGTATGTGCGCCGTAAGAACCGCTACGATCTGACAATGGGCATGGGCAACACCATCAATACCGATATCCTGCGCATCAGCGGCGGACCTGTCTCTATCTTTTCGCGCCTGTCCGTCCGGGCCTACGCCAAGGGCTTTCCGAGATTCATCAAACGGCTCAAGCGCCTGCTCGCTCCCCATCATCATCTGGTGCGCCTGATACAGGCCGTCCAGTCCAGGGGCGACGCCGAGCTGGTCACGGTCTCCCACCGCAGCCGGGAGTGGCTGCGTGAAGGGCTGCCGGGCTTCCGCAACAGGGAAATCAGGGTCATCTACAATCAGCCGGACCTCGAGGGCTTTTCGCCTGGAACGCCGGAAGAAAGAGCCTTGTCCAGAGAGGAGTATGGGTTGAAGGAAGGCGAGGTGGCCGTGGCCTTCGCCGGGACGGCCTTTGCCCGCAAGGGGCTTTTGCCTTTGATCCGCGCCATGGCATTGCTGCCGGACAATTTTCGCCTGCTGGCGGCAGGCGGCAGAAGGCCGGGGGCCTATGCCCGCGCCGCGCAGGAACTCGGCATCGGGAACAGGGTGGAATTTTTGGGAGCGGTCAAGGACATGGCCGGTTTTTATCGGGCTGCGGACCTGCTGGCCCTGCCGTCGTTTTACGACACCTGCGCCAACGCCGTGCCCGAGGCCTTGGCTTCAGGATTGCCTGTTGCCGGGTCGGTTGATGACGGCAGCAGCCACTTCCTGCCCGAGGATTGGCGGATCAGGAATCCCGAAGATGAAAAGGAGATTGCTCGTGTTGTCTTCGCCCTTTCCAAGGAGCAAAGGCGCACCTTCAACTGGCCGGAAGATGTGGACTGCGGCCTGGAACCCTATCTCGCCATGATCCGGGAAGTTTTGAAAAAGAAAAATTAGTCCTCCTTCAAAACCCCTTCAAAATAATCAATGGTCATTTTCAGTCCCTTTTCCAGGGGCACGGTCGGTTCCCAGTTCAGTGTCTCGCGGGCCAGTGTGATGTCCGGCTTGCGCTGCATGGGGTCGTTTTCCGGCAGGTCCAGGTGTTTGACCTTGGACTTTGAGCCGGTCAGTTCGATGACCTTTTCGGCCAGTTCCAGGATGGAGAATTCCCCGGGATTGCCCAGATTCATGGGGCCGGTCACGGAGTCATCGGTGTTCATGAGTTGGTAGATGGCCTCGATGAGGTCGTCCACATAGCAGAATGACCGGGTCTGTGAACCGTCGCCAAAGACGGTCAAGGGCTTGTTTCTAAGGGCCTGGAGTATGAAATTGGAGACCACCCGCCCGTCGTCCGGTGCCATTCGCGGTCCATAGGTGTTGAATATCCTGCCCACCTTTATCTTGAGACCGTGCTGGCGGTGATAGTCGAAAAACAGGGTTTCGGCGCAACGCTTGCCCTCGTCGTAGCAGGCGCGGATGCCGATGGGGTTGACGTTGCCCCAGTAGTCCTCGGTCTGGGGGTGAACCGTGGGGTCGCCGTAGACTTCGGATGTGGAGGCCTGGAAAATTTTGGCCTTGATGCGCTTGGCCAGCCCCAGCATGTTGATTGCCCCGTGGACCGTGGTCTTGGTGGTCTGCACCGGGTCGAACTGGTAGTGAATGGGCGAGGCGGGGCAGGCCAGGTTGTATATCTCGTCGGCTTCGACGTAGAGGGGAAAGGTCACGTCGTGGCGCATTATCTCGAAATAGGGATTGTCCAGCAGCTTGACCACGTTGTCTTTTTTGCCGGTGTAGAAATTGTCCACGCAGAGGACTTCGTTGCCTCCGGCCAGAAGCCTTTCGCAGAGGTGGGAACCCAGAAAACCTGAACCGCCCGTGACCACTACTCTTTTTTTGCAGCGCATTGGTTGTCCTGTAGATGTTGTTTCATTTGAAGAAAATTTGTCGGCGCGATTTGCAGCAATGTTTAATCCGGCCCCCGCGTTTTTTCAAGGGCACATTATGTTTTGACCCTCGCGTGCTCTGAGTATAGCATCAAAGGCAACACTTTGGGAGAAGGAAAAAGCATGTATGTTCAAATGCTGGAAGGATTGGACGGGGCCGGGCAGGCCAGGGGGCTGGCCGTTGTCATTGACGTTTTCAGGGCCTTTTCCGTTGCCTGCTACGCGGTTGATAACGGAGCCGACAGGATAATCGCGGTATCCGAGGTCGACACCGCAAGGCGTCTGCGCAGTGAGAATCCGGACTGCGTGTTGATGGGCGAACGGGACTGCGTCATGCTGCCGGGCTTCGACTTCGGCAACTCTCCGACGGAGATCAAGGATCAGGACTTCGCGGGAAAGACCATAGTCCACACCACAAGCGCCGGAACTCGGGGCTTGGCGGCCTGCATCGGGGCGGACGAGATCATTACCGGCTCTTTTGTCAACGCCCAGGCCATCGTTGATTACATCAACAAAAAGTCGCCCCAGTATGTCAGTCTCGTGGCCATGGGCACGGCGGGGGTGGAGCGGAGCATGGAAGACACCATGTGCGCCATGTACATCAAAAATGCGCTGGAAGACTATGCCAACAGCTTCGAATCGTTAAAAAACTTTTTCAAAACCATTGAGAGCGCGGCCAAGTTCTTCGACCCGGACAAGAGCTACGCTCCGGAAGAGGACTTCGAGCTTTGCCTTTCACTGGACAGGTTCGACTTCGTGCTTCGGGCCGAGGTCGTAGGGCCTGACCAACTGGAGTTGAAAATAGCCCTATAAAAAATGGGCAAAATTTCCTTGAAGGGTTCGTGGAATACCGCTAATATGGCAGACATGCTGAAAATACTAATTGTCGACGATTTACAGGTGAATCTCGTCCTCATGGAGCATCTGCTCAAAGGCGCGGATCGCGAGATATATACTGCCGACAACGGTGCTGAAGCCGTTGAGATATTTAGCAAGCATGATTTTTCATTGGTGATTTTGGATATCCAGATGCCCGACATGGACGGCTACCAGATCGCCAAGGCCATAAAGGAACTCGACCAGGGCCGGGACATTCCCATCATTTTCATCACAGCCATTTTTCAGGATCAGGAATACGTCAAGAAAGGCTACGCGGTTGGCGCCGTTGACTATCTGTTTCGCCCCATCGACGCCCATCTTCTGCGCAGCAAGGTGGACGTGTTTTTGGAGTTGTACAGCCAGAGGCTTCAGCTTGAACACGAGATCGCCGAGCGGAAGAAGACCGAAGAGGCCCTGAAGCTGGCCGAGAGCCGGTACCGCAATATTTTCGAAAGGGCCGTGGAGGGCATTTTCAGGGCGAAAATGGATGGAACCATCGTGGAGGCAAATCCGGCCTGCGTTGACATACTGGGCTATGCCTCGGCCGAGGAATTGAGTTCCATACCCCGTCTGGCGGCAGAGATGATGATTCAGCCCAACGAGCGGGAAAGGTATCTCAGCGGGATGGAGGCCGAGGGCTTTGTCTCGCACTACGAATATCAGGCCAGACGCAAAAGCGGCGATGTTGTCTGGTTGTCCGAAAGCTCCAGGCTCATCCGCGGCGAGGAAGGGGAGGAGCGGTTTATCGAGGGCGTTCTGCTGGATGTCACGGAACGCAAGAAGAGCGAGCAGGATCTGCAGTACAAGGCCAATTACGACGGACTGACGGACATCCCCAACAGACATCTGTTTTTCGACCGCCTGGACAACTGCCTGGCAAGCGCCAGACGCTATGGCGATTCCCTGGCCGTCCTTTTTCTCGACCTGGACGAGTTCAAGGCCGTGAACGACACCTACGGGCATCAGGCCGGCGACAAGGTCTTGGCGGAAGTGGCCAGGAGATTGAAGAAGAGAGTGCGCTCCTCGGACACCCTGGCCAGGATCGGCGGTGACGAGTTCGGCATTCTGCTTCCCAAGATCGACGCCCCCGGCAGCGCGGCCGGGGTGGCCGAGGATCTGCTCAAGGCCCTGGATGACCCCATAGTTGTGGCGGGCAAAGAGTTTCGCATTCAGGCCACCATCGGCCTGAGCCTTTTCCCGGAAGACAGCGAGGATTCGGTGGGGTTGGTCAGCAGGGCGGACACGGCCATGTATTCGGCGAAGAAAAAGGGCGTCGGCAAGTACGCCTTCTATTCTGGGATTCACCGCTGACGGCAATTTTCTATTTTTTCTCAAATAGCCGGATATCATTGGGATACCAATGCTTTTCGGCTATTCTTATCCCTCCTAGTTTTAAGAATTTTTTCACAAAGCACTTGACGTCATCTCGGATACAGGGCAAAAAGAAAGCCACTTTTGTGACACTGGCGTCACGTTAAGCCATAATCCCACAAAATCGTGTTTGGGCTATAGAATGAGGATGGCATATGGTTTTTAATTGGTTGCATTTGGCCATTATCTTGTTTCTTGTCGGAGCTCTTCTTTTTGCGGTTGGTCCGTTGATCTTGGCGACTCTTCTTGCTCCCAAGGCTGAGGGTGGCGACCTCAAGATGCCTTTCGAGTGCGGAATGCGTCCCTTTGGAAGCGCAACGGATCGCTGGAGCATAACCTATTACGTCTACGCCTTGATATTCATATCCTTTGACGTGGACGTGCTCTACCTCTTTCCCGTCGCTACCGCCTATCCGCATACCGAAGGTTGGCTGCCCTTTATAAAAGTATTCATCTTTTTGGGCGTCCTGGCTCTTTCCATAGTTTATTTCTGGGCAAAAGGGGTTTTCACATGGCCGCACAAGATCAAACAGTAACAACGCCGCCTAAAGCCCTGACAGCAAACGGGGCGACCATCGGCCAGCCGATTGTTCAACTGCAGTTGGCTCAGGATATCCTGGACGTATGCAGGTCCATGTCCATATGGCCGGCAACGTTCGGACTGGCCTGTTGCGCCATCGAAATGATGGCCACCGGCATGGCCCGGTTCGACATGGCCCGGTTCGGCATGGAAGTCTTCCGTCCCTCGGTCAGGCAAGCCGATCTGATGATAGTCGCCGGCACCGTCACCAAGAAGATGGCTCCCGCAGTGGTCAGGCTCTACGAGCAGATGGCCGCGCCCAAGTGGGTCATCGCCATGGGCAACTGCGCCATTTCCGGCGGTCCCTTCAAGTTCAAGGGCCAGTACAACGTGGTCGAGGGCGTGGACAAGCTCATCCCTGTGGATGTCTATGTTCCCGGATGTCCTCCCCGTCCCGAGGCGCTTCTTGAAGGTCTGTTCGAACTTCAAAAGCAGATCACCGGCAAGCGCTGGTGGCCCGTGCCGCCCAAAGTGGAGGCCAAGTAATGGAGACATTGTTCAAAGGTCTGACGACCCAATGCCTGGCCAAGTGTTCCCACGACAAGACCGGACAGGTCTGGTCCGTATTCCTCAAGCCCGGCAACCTGATTGAGGCCGCTAGGCGTCTGTATGGAGCCAAGTACTTCATCGAAGACGTTACCGCCATGGACACCAACGATGGTTTCGTGGTCACCTACCATTTCGACCATTGCGAATGCCCAGGAAGGGTCACGCTCCGGGTGATAATCCCCAGGGACAAACCCCAGGTGCCGAGCATCTCGAAAATATTCCAGGGCGCGGACTGGCATGAACGCGAAACCTATGATTTTTATGGTATCGAGTTCACGGGCCACCCGAATCTGATTCCCATTCTTCTGCCCGACGACGCCGGCATCAGCCCCCTGCTCAGGGAGGACAATAAAAGGAAAAATATTTCCAATGTCCTTAAGCTTGGGGAAGTTGTCAGTTGCGACCCGGCCATCGAGGCCCTGTTCGCGGCGGAAGAAGAAGCCGAGGAAGAGGCACAGGCTTAGCCTGGCGCCAAGGTCAGGACTTTAACCGGACTTTATTATGACACGCTACCCGAAAACGGATCACATCGCGGGCGATTTCTACACCCAGAAGTTTCAGGAAGGTGCAAAAGAAAACACCATGATCCTGAACATGGGGCCTCAGCATCCATCCACTCACGGCGTTCTCAGGATTATCCTGGAACTGGACGGCGAATATATCGTCAGAGCCGAGCCTGTTCTTGGATACCTGCATCGCATGCACGAGAAGATGGGCGAAGTGCAGACCTGGGGCAAGTACATTCCCAATATGGGCAGGGTCGACTACCTGCACGCACTGGCCTGGAACTGGGCCTATGTAGGGGCTGTAGAAAAATTGGCCGACATAGAGGTGCCCGAAAGGGCGGAGTACATCAGGGTCATCACCTGCGAGGTCAACAGGCTCACGTCCCACCTGCTTTGGTGGGGGGCTTATCTGCTCGACCTGGGTGCCTTCACCCCCATAATGTACGCCTTTGATGATCGGGAAATGCTTCTCGACCTGATGCAAAGGCCAACGGCTTCGCGCCTTACCTACAGCTATTATCGCATAGGCGGCGTCCAGGCCGATCTCGACGACAAGTTCGTCCAGGGGATGAAGGAATTCATCGCGTATTTCAAAACCAGATTGCCCATGTACAAGGATCTGGTCACGGACAACATCATTCTGCGCAAGAGAGTCGAGGAAATCGGCATCATCTCGCAGGACATGTGCAGGCGTTACGGGGCCACAGGCCCGGTGATGCGCGGTTCCGGCATGGAATACGATGTCCGCAGGGCGGAACCTTATTCGGTCTACAACCATTTCGATTTCAAGATTCCCACACAGGACACCTGTTGCTCAATGGGCAGGTACTTGGTGCGCATTGCCGAAATGGAACAGAGCATTCGCATCATCGAGCAAGCCCTTGAGGGCTTGGATGCGACAGAGGGCAAGCACATTATGAAGGGTGCGCCCAAGCCGCAGGCCAAGATGCCAGAGGGCGAGGCTTATTTCGCAGTGGAAGGGGCCAGAGGCAAGATCGGGGTCTGGGTCGTCAGCGACGGTTCCAAGAATCCCTACCGGGTCAAGCTGCGCGCTCCCGGCTTCTCAAACCTTAGCCTGTTCGCCGAGGCCTCCAAGGGAACGCTGCTGCCTGACGCGGTGGCCATCCTTGGCAGTCTGGACATGGTTATTCCAGAGATTGACAGATAGGACGTGCCATGAGCTTACCGAACATTCCAGCAGAATTGATTCATATCATTATCGCACTCGTGGCCGTAATGGCCTGGGTGGGTATCAACGCACTGGTTCTGGTCTATTGCGAACGCAAGTTCGCCGGACACATCCAGCGCAGGCCCGGTCCCTTTGAAGTGGGTCCGCACGGAATCCTGCAGCCGCTGATCGACGGTCTCAAGCTGATGGGCAAACAGCTGCTCATGCCTCAAGGGGCGGACGCGCTTTTGTTCTGGATGGCGCCGATTCTGTCCTTTTTCCCGGTGCTGCTGCTTTTCCTGCCCATCCCCTACAGCCAGTTCCTTACCGGAATGGAAGTCAATCTCGGACTGCTGCTCATTCTGGCCTTTTCCGGCCTGAACGTGCTGGCCCTGATTCTGGCCGGCTGGGGCTCCAACAATAAATGGGGCATTCTCGGCGCGGCAAGGGCCGTTGCCCAGGCCGTGGCCTACGAGATTCCCCTGCTTCTGGCCGTGCTGGCAATAGCCTTCATGACCGGCTCCCTGAACCTGACCGAGATAGTCGGCATGCAGGGCGCCTGGCCTTGGCAGTGGAACGTGGCGGTTCAGCCCCTTGCTTTCATCATCTACATCGTGAGCGCGGTGGGCGAGACAAACCGCGCCCCCTTCGACATGCCCGAAGCTGAAAGCGAACTGACTGCCGGTTTTCACACCGAGTACTCCAGCATGGGCTTCGGTCTGTTCTTCATGGCCGAGTACGCGAACATGGTCGTTGTGTGCAGCGTGGCCACCGTCCTCTTTCTTGGCGGTTGGCAGGGACCGTTCCTTCCAGGCCTGGTCTGGTTTCTGCTCAAGACCTTCGCTTTGATCTTCTTCATCATCTGGATCAGGTGGACATATCCTCGCGTCCGCTTCGACCAGCTGCTGAACATAAATTGGAAATGGCTTTTGCCCCTGGCCACCTTGAATCTCCTGGTGACCGCCTTTATCATGAAGCTGTAGGAAGTGCCGTAAAATGAATGCGATACGAAAAAACTTCATCCAGCCGATCATAGACCTTTGGAGCCTTATTATCGGCTTGAAGGTGACCGGCAAGTACTTCTGCTATAAGCACAGGACTGTTCATTTCCCCCGCAAGGCGGTGGAATTCGACAAACTGGAATCATTTGGCGGGCCCATTGAGCTTGCGCCCAGCCCCAAGGACCCTTCCAAGTCCAAGTGCATCGCTTGCGGCATGTGCATGCTCAACTGTCCCAGTGGTTGCCTGACCGTGGTCAAGGCCAAGGCTCCCAAGCCCACTCCCGAACAGGAGAAGGCCTGGGCCGATGCCGAAGCCAGGGGCGAGAAGGTTGAAAAGCCCAAGGCGCCCAAGGAACCGGCGAAGTTCTTGTACGACTTTTCCCTGTGCAGCCTTTGCGGGACTTGCATAGAGAATTGTCCAGTGAACACCTTGCGCTTCTCCCACAATATTTACCTTACGGTTAAAGATAGGAAAGAGCTCAAAATGGATCTGCTCGCTCAATTGAAGAAGCAGGCCCAAGGCAAGGCTCAGGCGCAGCCCGCGCCCAAGCCCGTATCCGCTGACACCGAGGCAGAAAAAGAGGCTTAAGAATGGAACTTATGGCAAAAATCGCTTTTGCGGTATATGTGCTCTTAATCCTGTGCGGCGGGGTCATGGCTGTCAAAAGCCAGAGCCTGATTCGCGCATTGGTTGGGCTCATCGTCACCCTGTTGGGGGTCGCCGGGTTGTACATGCTCCTGGCCTCGCCTTTCATGGCCTTCATGCAGATTCTCATCTACGTGGGCGCTGTCGCGGTACTGATCTTTTTCGCCATCGGCCTTTCAAAGGCCGACGAGGACGGGATCGAGTCCGAACCCGCACCGATGCGCAAGTATCTGTACGGGCTGCTGGCCTTCATCACTCCGGCCGTCATCCTTTCCTGGCTGGTGGTCAAGAATCCGGTCGAGAGCGTTCTGCTGCCTACCGAGGTCGCCATCGGCGAACTTGGCGAGGGCCTGCTTGGCGGGTATTTTCTGGCCTTTGAGTTGATTTCCGTTGTCTTGTTGGTGGCCATGTCCGGAGCCGTGCTCCTGGCCTGGGAGAAAAGGAGGGAGGATAGATGAGTCCGCTTACTCTCTATCAACTCGTGGCCTTGCTGCTTCTGTGCCTCGGCCTCACAGGGTTGGTGCAACGCAGAAGTCTGGTCGGGATGCTGATCTCGGTGGAGTTGATGCTTAATGGCGCCGGGCTTTCCATTGTCGCCGCTTCCCAGCTGACCGAGGCCAGTTCGGTTCTCGGACAGCTCGCCGCTCTGTTGGTGATGGGATTGGCCGCTGCCGAGGCTACCTTGGTGCTCGCAATCATCGTGGTCGTGTCGAGAAGATTCGGCACAACCAGAACCAGTGACGTATCCACGTTGAAGGAATAGTTATGACGGGGACAATTGAAAGCGCCCGCATGTTGCTGCCCGTAGCGATCACGTTGATCGCTCCGCTTTGCATCTGGCTGAACAGGAAAGACATTAATAAACGCGAAGCAACCTCACTGGTTGCCGCGTGCGCGACCTTCCTCCTGGTCCTTTCCATGGCTCCCAGGATTCTGGACGGTGAGATTCTGATCTACACCCTGTTCAATATCATGCCGGGAATCACTGTTACTTTTTGCGTTGACGGACTTAGCATGATTTTCGCCTTGGTGGCCTCGTTTCTCTGGATATTCGCCACCAGCTACAACATCGGCTACATGCGGGGACTCAACGAACACGCCCAGACCCGCTACTACGTTTGTTTCGCAGTGGCCATCTTCGGCGCCATCGGAGTTGCCTTTTCCGCAAACATTTTCACCTTGTACCTTTTCTATGAGGTGATCACAGTATTCACGTATCCTCTGGTCGCTCACCATCAGGATGAGGAAGGCTACAACGGAGCCAGGAAGTATCTTGTGTACCTCATGGGTACCTCCAAACTGTTCCTGCTTCCTGCGATGGTGCTGACCTACGTCCTTTGCGGTACCCTGGACATGCACCTCGGCGACATGGTCACGGGCATGTTCCCGGCTGAAGTCGTTGCCGAGCATCCCGTCCTGGTGACCATCACATACATCCTTTATGTGGCCGGTATCGCAAAGGCCGCCATCATGCCGTTTCACAACTGGCTGCCCTCGGCCATGGTCGCGCCCACGCCGGTATCCGCATTGCTGCACGCGGTGGCCGTTGTTAAGGCCGGTGTCTTTTCCCTAAGCCGCGTCATCCTTTCCGGCTTCGGGCTGGAGACCATGGACACCCTAAACCTGGGCATACCAACGGCCTATCTGGCGGCCTTCACCATCGTGGTGGCCTCCATGATCGCGCTGACCAAGAACGATCTCAAGGCAAGGCTGGCCTATTCAACCGTCAGCCAGCTTTCCTATATCATCATCGGCGTGACCATGCTCACGCCTGCGGCAGTGCAGGGCGGACTTATCCATATCGCCCACCACGCCTTTTCCAAGATCACTCTGTTCTTCGCGGCCGGAGCGATCTATGTGGTCACACACACAAAGCAGATAGACAAGATGAACGGTTTCGGCCGCCGCATGCCCTGGACCTTTGGCGCTTTCGCCTTGGCGTCCCTGTCCATGATCGGCGTGCCGCCCGTGTGCGGTTTTGTTTCTAAATGGTATCTGGTCAACGGCACCTTGCAGAACGGACAGATCATCCTTCTCATCGCGCTTTTGGCCAGTACGGCGCTGAATGCTGGCTACTTTGTGCCCATCATTTACCGTGCGTTCTTCATGAAACCCGCTCCCGATGCAAATATTGGACAGTATTCCGAGGCATCCAAGACCATGGTCGTACCCTTGTTTCTCACGGCCCTGATCTCCGTATTCCTTGGTCTCTATCCGAGCGTGTTCATGAATTTCGTAAGGGTATTCGGGAACTTCTAGGGGGCTTGTAATGAGTAACGGATTAGGCGGATTGCTGGATAAACTCAGAGAACAATGGAAGGCCTGGACGGTCATCCTGTTCACGATCCTGGCCGGATTGGTCGCGATCAATGTCTGGGTGCGCCCTCCGATCGTTGAATTTCACTACGATCAGTACGCCGGTTTCTGGCCGGTATTCGGATTCGGCATAGGCCTGGTGATGGTCATTGTCATGAAAAAGATCGTTCAACCCATGATCGCCCGGGACGAGGATTTCTATGATCGGGACAACTGAGTTTCTCCATCCTGCCCTTGGCTATATCGCCTTGGCGCTTGCGCTGCCCTTTTTCAAGGGCTCGCAATGGAAGTGGCTGCTGCTGATACCTCCGGTATTGGCCATCTACAGTGTTTTCACAATGGCACCGGGCATGTACGGAACCCTGCCTTACCTCGACCAGACCCTGGTCTTCGGCAAGGTGGACAGGCTCTCCATATTCTTTGCCCAGGTCTTCGCCATAATGTCCTTGATCGGCTTCATTTATTCGTTGCACGTCAAGGACAAAGCCCAGCATATTTCAGCCTGCCTCTACGTGGCGGGCGGCATGGGCTGCCTGTTCGCCGGAGACCTGTTGACGCTGTTCATATTCTGGGAGTTGATGTCCGTCGGGTCCACCTTCCTGGTCTTCCTGAACCGCACCGACGAGTCCGTCAAGGCCGCCTTCAGGTACTTTTTGTACCACACTGTGGGCGGACTGTTCCTGCTTGCCGGACTTCTGCTCAGGTACAAGGCGCTCGGAACATTTGAATTCGTGCACATGGATCCGATGGCTGCCCAGTATTACGACTGGCTCATCCTCATCGGTTTCTGCGTCAACGCCGCCGTGGTTCCGCTCCATGCCTGGCTGCCCGACGCTTATCCCAGAGGTACCGTGACCGGTTCCGTCTTCATGTGCGCCTACACCACAAAGACCGCCGTGTACGTGCTTTGCCGCGGATTCGCCGGATGGGAAGTCCTGGCCGTGGCCGGCACCGTCATGTGCGTCTACGGCGTGCTTTACGCGTGCATAGAGAACAACGCCCGCAGGATTCTTTCCTATCACATCGTTTCCCAGGTCGGTTACATGGTGGCCGGCATCGGAATCGGTACGGCGATGACGCTCAACGGCGCGGTTGCCCACGCTTACGCGCATATTCTTTATAAAGGTCTGCTCTTCATGGGCACCGGCTGCCTGCTCTACGCCGCCGGGACGCAGAAACTCAACGAGCTGGGCGGTTTGGCCGGTCGGCTCCCCTGGGTCATGGTCCTTTACATGGTTGCGGCTCTTTCCATCTCCGGAATGCCGCTCTTCAACGGCTTCATTTCCAAGACCATGACCATCGCCGGCGCGGCTCACGCCCATCAGACATGGATCGCCATTGGTATGGAAGTCGCCGCTGTTGGTACATTCCTCTCAGTCGGCATCAAGCTCCCGTATTTCGCTTTCTGGGCCAAGCCCATTGACCGGACTCGCGAGCTCAAACCGATTCCGTGGAACATGTATTTGGGTATGGCCATCGGCGGCACACTCTGCATCGCGCAGGGCGTATACCCCGACATGCTTTATCGCTATCTGCCTTTCGCCATGGAGCACGCCTACCATCCGTGGACTACCTGGCATGTGCTTCAGGCTCTGATGCTGCTTGGCTTCTCCGGTCTGGCATTCTACTTCACCTGCGGCATCATCACGCCTCATGCGAAGCTCAATCTGGACTTCGACTACTTCTACCGTCTCATCGGCAGGGGAGTCCTGGCTTTGCTTTGCAAGCCCATATCCCTGGTTGACGATAGGTGGACCGAGGCCTACAGGACCGGCGGCCTGCGCGGGTTGCTGGGCATAGCGACGGGAACCGTCTGGTTCGACACGAAGGGCATTGATACTGTTGTGGATGGGACGGCCTATACCGTACGCGGCATAGGCAGGGCTGGAGCCAAAGTGCAGACCGGCCGCCTCCAGGATTATTTGGCTCTGGCCGCCGTGCTGGCACTTTGTGTGTTTGGCTTGGCCTGGTACCTCGGTTAGACCAAGAAACTTTACGGAGATCACGCTTTGGACGTCGGATATCCGGTATTAAGCAGTCTGGTTTTCCTACCGCTCATAGCAGCGATGGGACTCTTCCTGATCCGCGGCGAGGCGGTAGTACGCATGTATACAATGGCGGTTTCAGTTCTGGAACTGATCCTGGCCATACCTCTCTTCCTCGGATTCAATTTCAGCTCCGACTTCCAGTTTGTGGAGCGTATGCCCTGGGTGCCGCAATGGGGACTTGAGTATCACTTGGCCGTGGATGGCATCAGCTATCTCATGGTCCTGTTGACCCTCTTCACACTCCCCATGTGCGTCTTGTGCTCATGGACCTACATCTCCAAACGGGTCAAGGAGTTTCACTTCTGTCTGCTGTTCATGACCGCAGCCTGCGTGGGCGTGTTCACGGCACTGGATTTCGTACTATTCTACGTCTTCTGGGAAGCCATGCTCATCCCCATGTATCTGCTTATCGCGGTCTGGGGCGGCGATGAACGGCGCTACGCATCCATCAAGTTCTTCCTGTATACGCTTGCCGGAAGCACGCTCCTGCTGGTCGCCATAGTGGCCTTCAAGATCGTTGGCGGCACGTTCTCCATCCCTGAACTCATGCAGCAGGACTTCTCCTTCAGGTTCCAGTTCTGGGCCTTCCTGGCAATGAGCCTGGCCTTTGCCATCAAGGTGCCCATGTTCCCCTTCCACACATGGCTTCCCGCAGCGCACGTCCAGGCTCCTTCGGCCGGCAGCGTGATCCTTGCGGCCATTTTGTTGAAGATGGGAACATACGGCTTCCTGAGGTTCAGCCTTCCGCTGACCCCGGCAGCCAGCGAGTACTTCGCGCCCATGATGATCGCCATATCCATCGCCTCCATCCTCTACGGAGGAGCCGTGGCCCTCGGACAGACGGACATCAAGAAACTGGTAGCCTATTCCTCTGTGGGGCACATGGGTTTCGTGACCCTTGGCATATTCCTCTTCAACCTGCGGGGAGTCGAGGGCGCGCTTTTTCAGATGCTGAACCACGGCATCGTTACAGGCGCAATGTTTATGATGATCGGCTGCGTCTACGAACGCAGCCACAGTCGCAACATCTCCGATAACATGGGCCTGGGCAAATATCTGCCCGCCTTCATGTTCTTCTGGGGCTTGTTTGCGTTGGCCTCTTTCGGGTTCCCAGGAACCAACGGGTTTGTCGGCGAGATTTTGGTCTTTGTCGGCGCCTTTGAGGACAATCTCTGGATCGGTGCCTGTCTGGTGCCGGGCGCATTGCTCGCAGCGGCCTACATGCTTCGCGTTTCGCAGAAGATGGCCTGGGGCGAGCCTGCCTCGCCAACCAGCAAATGGACCGACTTGAACGCTCGCGAATGGGTCTACCTGACCGTTCCCGCCGTTTTCGTTCTGGTCATCGGCCTTGCTCCGGGATACTTCTTCAAGGTCATCGATCCCTCGATCGAAAAGCTTTTGAAGGATGTCAAGGAAAGAGCGCATGTGCAACGTGTGGAAGATGAAAAACCATTGGTAACGGCCGCCCGGAATCTGTTCGAGGGTTCCGCGACGGTGAAGAACTAGGGAGTGGCGGACGTGAATTTCAGCCCCATTCTTATTGTCCCGGAACTCTTTCAGTTGCTGCTGATTGTAGCGCTCTTCATCCAGAGCCTCGGGAGCAGGGAATGGCAGCCCCACACTGAAAGGTGGCTGCCGCTATTCGCCGGCTTTGGCTTCATTGTTTCCATGGCGTCTGTTGGCGTCAGCGGAACGATGTTCTATGGCGTGTATCAAGTGGACACCATGTCCCAATTCTTCAAAGTGGTCATCGCGGCGGGTTTCTTTATCGCCGTGCTCAATGCCTCGAGGCAGCCCACGCTTGGAGAGGAAAGGCGCGCCGATTACTTCTTTTTCCTGGCGCTCAGCGCCTGGGGCTTGATGCTCCTGGCCTCATCCGTGGAATTGATCACCATTTATCTGGCCCTGGAGCTTGCCTCCTACAGCCTGTATGCGGTCATTCCCCTACGCACCAGAGACAAGGGAGCTGCCGAAGCCGCCATCAAGTACATAATCTTCGGAGCTGTAGCCACTGCCTTGGCGCTATACGGCTTCTCCTACATCCTTGCCGCACAGCACACCACCTACGTGGCCGAGTTGATGGGCAAGTCCTGGAGTTTTGCCGAGAATCCCATGGCCGTTGTGGGCCTGTCGCTGTTCCTTTGCGGCATGTTCTACAAGCTGGCGCTTTTTCCGCTGCACTTCTGGTGCCCGGATGTCTACCAGGGCGCAAGCAACGAGACGGCCGCATATATCGCGACGCTGCCCAAGCTCGGCGCTGTGGTCATTCTCATCCGCCTGGCGACCTTTCTCAAGCCCGGCATGGAGATCACGACCATCCTGGCCGTGCTCGGCGCCATATCCATGACCTTCGGAAACCTTTCGGCCCTGGCGCAAAAGGACGTCAAGAGGCTGCTCGGTTTCTCGTCTGTTGCCCATGCCGGTTACGTCATGGTCGGTCTTGTGGTCGGGACCGCAATGGGACTCGCTGCAGCGGCCTTCTATGCCCTGGCCTACGTGGTCATGAACCTGCTCTGCTTCTGGGTCGTCAGCCGCATAGCAACTGATGGACGCAATCTTGAACTGAACAGCCTGAACGGTCTTTACAAGCGTTCGCCGGTGCTGGCCTTCAGTCTGGCCGTGGGCGCTTTTGCCCTGGTCGGTCTGCCGCCCACCGTAGGCTTCATGGGCAAGTTCTTCCTGATCACCGCCGCCTGGGATCATGGCTACAACTGGCTGATCATCACCCTGGTCTTGAACAGCGCCATAGCCATCTACTACTATCTCAGCCTGGTTCGCCACGCCTACACCGAGGAAGATCCGGGCGTTGACGCTCCCATGCCCGACAACAGCGCATTCAGCCTTGCCGGAGCTGGCCTGCTGGCTGCCGTTGTCCTGGTTCTGGGGCTGGTTCCCGGTCCGCTGTTTGGATTTGCGGTCTCCGCAGGAAAGGGCCTTCTGCCTTAACTCTCATTCAACCAACCGGAAAGGGGAGCTGATCACAGCTCCCCTTTTTTTTGTCCTGGCTATTGCCCGAGACAGCTCAATGTCTTACCTTCTGTGTGCAACAGTATGAAAAGGATGAAGCCATGCATGAAACAAGCTTGAACAATACGCTCATGGATTATCTGACCGGACAGGAAGTTGAGGAAACAACTTACGAGGAGTTTCGTCAGGCTCTGGCCAAGTTGCTGGTTGAGGAGAAGGGCTATCCCAAGGCCAATCTCAGACCCAAGGTAAGATTCGCGTACAAGATCGAGGGCAAGGAGTTTGTCCGTGACCTGGACCTTGTGGCCTATGACGACGAGGGCCGGGCGTTGATGGTGATCCTGTTCTGTTCCGGCGTGGTGGGAAGCTACGAACGCGAAACCGTGCTGGCAGCACGTCTAGTGGAAGGAGGCCCCGCATTTTTGGGGCTGGTTACGGACACAAAGGACGCCACACTGTTGCGTGCGGATTCCGGCGGGATCATTGGGCAGGGAATGCATGCCCTGCCGCGTTGGGAGGAATTGCTGGAAATGACCAAAGGCATGGAAAGGATGACCGTCACGGCTGAGGATCGTAGCAAGAACCTGCGCATTTTCCACGCCTACAGCGGATTTCTGTACGGCACTTGTTGCGGATCGTCCTGCTCCAGCGGCTAATTTCGCCAAGGGCGGCTACACGTTGAACCTGAACTCGACGATGTCCCCGTCCTTGACGATGTATTCCTTGCCTTCAAGCCTTGCCAGACCAAGTTCCTTCGCTTTCTTGAAATTTCCGGCATCCATGAAATCCTGATAGCCGATGACTTCGGCCCGGATGAATCCCTTTTCAAAATCCGTATGGATCACACCGGCGGCCTGCGGCGCTGTTGAACCTTGCAGCACCGGCCAGGCTCGCACTTCCTTGTCCCCGGCGGTGAGGAAGGAGATTAGTCCAAGAAGCTTGTAGGCCTTGGATATGACCCTGTCCAGAACCGAGCGGGTGATGCCCAGTTCCTCAAGGAACATTGCACGCTCCTCGGGGTCGTCTATTTCGGCCAGTTCGCGTTCCAGCATGGCTGCGGCGGCAATGTGAGCTTGGCGGGGGGTGTCGTCGGGTACGGAATAATCCGCAAAGTCCGACTCGCTGGCGTTCCAGAAGTAGAGAATGGGCTTTGCAGTGAGAAAGCAGTATCCCCGCAGCAGCTGGCTCTCTGCCAGATCCGGCTCTGATCGTAGCGGCTTTTCTGATTCCAGAAGCTCAAGGGCTTGTTGCAGGGCCTGCTCTTCCTTGGGATTGACCAAATCCCTGGACTTCTTTTTATCCAGTTGAATTTTTTCCAGGCGTTTTTCAATAACAGTCAGGTCGGAAATGAGCATGTCGGCTTCGATGGCGTTCCATTGGGCCTTGGGGTCGTTCATGCCTGAAAACGCGTCCAGGACCGCAATGAGGCAGTCATAGGGGCGTATCTCGGCGAGCACTCGTTCGCCAAGTCCCGCTCCTTTACCGCCGCCGCCGGGGATGTCCAGGAATTCGATTTCGCTGTAGGTGACCTTCTTGGGCTGAAACAACTCGATGAGCGGGTCAAGGCGCGGTTCAGGCACCTTGACCATTGCCCGGTTGCCTGCCTGGGCGGCGCCGGGGCCGGCCAGGGCGGTGAACAGCTCGGTTTTTCCTGCGCCTGAGAATCCGAAAATGGCGGTCTTCATTGTTTCGCCTTTGTCCTTTAAGTGGTTGCGAGAAGCGGTTTGTATCAGGTATTGCCCTGGATGCAAAGCCGCCAAATTTCGACTACGGGATTGAATGTGCGCTACAATTTAACTAAGTTGTCATGCAATGGAAACGAAAACAGAGAAGAATATCTACTTGATCGGACCAAGGGCCTGCGGCAAGACCACCATAGGCGGGAAGTTGGCGAAAAATTTCGGTCGAGAATTCGTTGATACCGACAGCGAGTTTGTCCGCCTGAAGAAATGCAGTATCGCGGAATATGTGGACGAGAACGGCTGGGAGGCATTTCGGGATGCCGAAAGCGGCGTGCTGGCTAATATTGCCGTGGAAAAGGGGCTCGTGGTGGGCTGCGGGGGCGGCATAGTCATGAGACAGGCCAACAGGAAACTTTTGGACAAGGGAGTCGTCGTCTACCTCAAGGCGCGGCCCGAGGTTTTGGCCCAAAGGCTGAGGGCAGATCCCGCCCACGGGCAGAGGCCGTCGCTTACCGGCAAGTCCATTGAGGACGAAGTGCGGGAGGTTCTCGACGAAAGAGAGACGCTCTATGAGTCATGCTCCGATGTCGTGCTTGATTCTGAACTGGAGCTTGAAGATGTTTTGGCCGTGGCCGGTGAGGAGTTGGGAAGGTTTTTGGGATAGGCGAACAGAACCGCTGTTTATGTTTTCCGAGGCCTTTTGGCCGGGAAGCTGAACCGTCTAACCTGGAGCGAAACTTGAAACAGGGCAAAAAGTATGTTTTCGAGGCGTTTGAGGACCCCAAATCCGTCAAGGGCTATTTGCAGCCGTTGATAGAGGGCATTGAAATGGGCAAGGTCAATCTCGGTTCGGCAGGGCGGGACATAACGCTGAATCCGGGCACGCTGCTCAAACTCAAGGTCAAGGCTAAAAACAGAGGAAAAGGCGGCAAGATATCCCTGAACATCACCTGGATCGACGCCGAGGACGAAAGGGGTTTGCTAGTCACGACCTGAGTTTGCCCCCGTGGGTGCATGGCGCATAGTCTTCCTGATTTCGTCAGTTGCAGACTGCTCGACGGACCGCCACTTGCCCTTGACGGTCGCCAGGGGTAGAAAGCTGTATGCGTTCGAAATTGTTTTCCCCTTTCTGGCTGCCCATCTGGTTCTTTGCCGGGGCCATCTGCGCCGGGGCGGGCATCCTTCATTATCACGCGAGCCTCACTCACGGGCAACTCTCCTGGATCGACGCCTTTTTCACCGCAACATCGGCCATTTGCGTGACCGGCCTGACCGTGGTGGACACGGGATCATTCTTCACCCACACGGGGCAGGCCACCATCCTGGCCATGATTCAATTGGGCGGTCTGGGGATCATGACCTATGCAAGCCTCGCGGGCTACATGCTTTCAAAGCGCGTATCCATGACGGACAGGATCGCGGTGGGCCAGAGCCTTTTGCACGATCCTTCCTTCAAGATCGGGAATTTCCTGATGCGGGTCTTGGTCGGCACGGCGGTCATCGAGTTTTTCGGGGCGCTGGGTCTTTATCTTCTGGACCCGGTGGGTTTTCATCCCTATTCGGCTGTTTTTCATTCAATATCCGCTTTTTGCAACGCCGGATTTTCCCTTTACCCCGACAGCCTCATGGCCTGGCGCACCGATTGGGGTGTGAACATCATGTTCATGACACTCATCACCCTGGGAGGATTGGGCTTTTTTGTCATCAACGAGTGCCTTGTTCTGGGCGGGAATCTGTTTTCAAAGGAAAAGGGCGGAGGCGCTCCAAAAGCGACTCTTCTCAGCTGGCATACCAGAATCGTTTTGACCACTTCGCTTTTTCTCGTGATTGTCGGCACGCTCGGCATATTCACGGCCGAGATACTTGGAGGTGAAAGGGTTCTTCCCTGGTCGGACAAGTTGCTTCTGGCCATGTTCCAGTCCGTCACCTGCCGCACGGCAGGGTTCAATACGGTTGAAATATCACATATGACAAACGTTTCGCTGGTCCTTATGCTGGCCTTGATGTTCATCGGAGGTTCGCCCGGATCATGTGCAGGCGGCATCAAGACGACCACCTTCAGGGCCTGGTGGGCCTTCGTAGCCGCGCAGTTCAGGGGACGCGACCAGTCCCGTATCGGAGGAAGGGCCTTGAACCCGGTCTCCATGCACAAGGCCCTGACCCTGATGATCATGGCTTCTGGTCTGGTCGCCCTGGCGACCCTGGTCTTGAACATAACAGAGGGCGGAGATATTCCCCATGTCCTGGCCAGGGGGGTTTTTCTGGAAACGCTTTTCGAGGCGGTGTCGGCCTTCGGCACCGTGGGGCTGTCCACCGGGCTGACCTCCAAGCTTGGCGTCGAGGGCAAGGCCATGGTCATTGTTCTCATGTTCGTGGGCAGGCTCGGACCAATATGGCTGTTGTCCGCATTCAACATCTGGCGCATCGATCCGCATTATAGGTATCCCGAGAAGCACTTGCCTCTTGGCTGACGGATCAAGTATTAGGAGTGGCGATGACCAAGAAAATTGATGTAGGCGTGATAGGACTGGGCAAGTTCGGCCTGTCCCTGGCGACTTCACTGCGCGAGTTGGGACACAACGTGCTCGGCGTGGACGCTGACGAAGTCAAGGTGCGCAGGGCCCAGGAATTTCTGCCCCAGGTCTATCAGGCAGACGGAACCGACAAGACAGCCCTGGAGCAGTTGGGATTCAGCGAACTGGACTATGTCATGGTCTCCATCGGCAACTCCATGGAGGGCAGCATACTGGTCTCCCTGAACCTGCAGGACATCAAGGCCAAGAAGATTTGGGTCAAGGCCATCAGCCCGGAGCATGAAAAGGTTTTGAACCGGCTGGGCGTGCATTTCGTGGTTTTCCCGGAGAAGTACGTGGCCCGGCAACTGGCCCACCGCATGGCCGTGCCGGGGATTCTCGACTATCTGCCCCTTGGCGAGGGCATACTCGTCCAGGAGGTGGCGGTCGGCAACTGGACCGGGAAGACCTTGCGCCAATTGAACCTTCCGCCGCGCTTCGACGTGCAGGTGGTGGCCATCAAGAGGTCGGGCAGAGACAAGTATCAGTTCGTGCCCCGCGCCGACGCCAGCTTGAACGAGGGCGACACCCTGGTGCTGCTCGGCAATGCGGAGAACGTCATGAAAGCCTCCAAGGAGCAGGGAGAATAGAATGAGCGGGAATACCTTCGGCAAGGTTTTCAGGTTGACGACTTTCGGCGAGTCTCACGGCCCCGGGCTGGGCGGCATTGTGGATGGCTGTCCGCCCAACATTCCCCTGGACGAAGGGAGCATCCAGCTGGAACTGGACCGCAGGAAGCCGGGACAGGGAGGCGCGACCACGGCCAGAAAGGAAAAGGACCGGGTCCGCATTCTCTCGGGCGTTTTCGAGGGGTTGACCACAGGTACGCCCATAGGCTTTTACGTGGAAAACACCGACCACCGCTCAAATGATTACTCCAAAATCAAGGATGTTTTCAGGCCGGGACACGCAGATTTCACCTATCAGGCCAAGTTCGGCATTCGCGACTATCGGGGCGGGGGACGATCATCCGGCAGGGAAACAGTCTCCCGCGTGGCCGGGGGGGCCATCGCCCAGGAACTGCTCATGTCGGAAGGCATGAGCCTTCAGGCCTACACAGTGGAGTTCGGCGGTATTCCGGCGCGTGTGATCGACCCGGCCGGGGCGCATGAACGGGAGTTCTTCAGCCCGGAACCCGAGGCGGTCGGCAAGTGGAACAATCGGGTGCATGAAGCGCGGTCATTGAACGACTCGGTGGGCGGGATCGTGGAGGTCAGGGTCCTGGGAGTTCCACCGGGATTGGGCGAGCCGGTTTTCGACAAGCTGGACGCTCGTCTGGCCTATGCCCTCATGGGGGTTGGCGCGGTAAAGGCCGTTGCCATCGGTTCCGGGTGCGAGGCGTCATCATTGCTCGGTAGCCAGAACAACGACCCCATTACTCCGCTGGGTTTCGCAACCAATAATTCCGGGGGAATCCTCGGAGGAATTTCAAGCGGCCAGGACGTGGTGGTCAGGGCCTGCGTCAAGCCCATTCCCTCCATCAACAAGGATCAGGATACGGTAGATTCGTCCGGCAGGGCCGTGAAACTGAATGTGGGCGGCAGGCACGACATCAGCGCCATACCGCGCATAGTGCCGGTATTGAAGGCCATGACGGCCCTGGTGCTGGCCGACATGCTTCTCTTGGACAGGCGGATAGGAAACCGCGGTTGACGGCTACTTTACGGTTTTCAGCCGTACGGCCGTGCCGTAGCAGGAATAGAACTTGTCCCCTTCGGGGTGAAAGGCCACGGATTCGCGGTAGCATAGTATTGCGTCGGCGTTGACATCCAGGGCCTGGGCAATGAGCCCGTAGAAGGCGTTGTCGAAGATGTAGCCCCTGCAGACTATCAGACCGAAGGTTCCCTGCACCTCCCGGCCGGATACTTCATCAGTGGTGACGATCTTCAGCTTTCCGGCGAGATAGGCGTCCCTGGCCTGGGTGATGCGCGCATCGTTTTTGGAATTGTCTTTGTTTTGGCTTTTTTTGTCTGGCTTGCCGAAGAGCAGGGGCATAATATTTCTTCCTTGTGTTGCTGCGGGTTGCAGGACTGGTAGATTCTTAGCCCAAGTCAATGCCTTCAATCAAGCCCCGGAAAGGACAAAGCCGGGGTTTCGGCCCCGGCTTTGATTTTCGTTTATGGCGTGACTGTCATGGTATAGGACTTGTCCCAATCCAGGTAGGTGCCCGCCAGCTTCATTACTTCCTGTGCGCTTACCTTGTCGGCCATCTCCAGCAGCATCTTCTCCAGGTTCCGGTCATAGCCGCGGGCCATGAGACCGGCGGCTTCGCGGCTGCGGGAAAGCAGGCTCTGGTGCTCCTGGTAATACTCGCCGTTCAGGATATTCCTTGCTCTCTGGATTTCCGCTTCGGGCAGGGGCTTGTCGCGCAACATGGCGATGGTGTCCACGAAACCCTGTTTGGCCTGTTCCAGCTTGTCAGGGTCGGTGCCGATGTAAAAGGCCATGAACCCGGTTTCAGGCGATTGCCAGAGAAAGGCCGTCACCGTGTAGCCCAGGCCCTGCTTGTCGCGCATGTCGCGGAAGAGCAGGCCGCTTTGTCCGGCAAGGGCCGCCCTGAGCACGGAAAAGGCCGCGCTTGATTCGGTGTCCTTCCTGCCGGTTATGGGGAACACGGCCAGGAGATGGGCCTGGTTGCGTCCCGGCAGTTGGAGAGTTTTGGAGCGTTCCCCGGACCATTGGGGTGCGGAGAATTGGTATCCGCCGTTGGTCTTCAGGGCGGCGGCCAGACTGTCAGCGAAGTTCTTGATTTCTTCGAGATCGTATTGCCCGCTCACGGCGACGACAAAGGGCAGGCCGGTCTGTTTGGTCCAGTAGTCGTGAAGCTCCCTGGAAGTGAACTTCGCGAAATCCTTTTCCAATCCCTGATGATAATAGGAATAAGCGCCCGAAGTGAACAGGAAGGGGAACATCTCCCTGAAGGCCAGTCCCAGGGGTTGGTCCTCGCGCCGTTTGATGGCCGAGGCTTGATCCTGTTTGGCGCGGTCCAATTCATTTTCGGGCCATGCCGGGCGTTTGATCATTTCGGCCATGAGGGGAAGCACGTCCTTTGAAAAGCGGACCGGGTACTTGGCCTCGAAGGCGAATGCGTCGCGGCCGGATTTGGCGCCGATGCTGGCCGCGCGGTCCGACAGAAAGTCCTCGATCTGGGTGGCGTTCATGTTCTCCGTGCCCCTGGTCAGGACCCTGGAGGCCAGGGAGGACATGCCCTGCCTGTCCTTGTCTATTATGCCGTCACCGCCGGGCCAGTAAATGGACAGGGCGGTGTAGGGCAGGGTCTCGTCCGGTAGAAGCACCAGCCTGCTGCCCCCAGGCAGTTCAAGGACCTTTTCCCCGCCGTTGTCCGAGGCGGTGTCCAGGCTTCCGCCTTGATCCTTGGCGGGCCAGAGCTTTTCTGCCGTCTGCCTGAGCTTTTCCTCGGGAAGGGAGGAGCCGTCCGGGTAGAGGATACAGGCGGACAGACGTTCCGGCCTGACGTATTCGTCATACAATTCGGAAAGTTGCTTGCGGTTGGCATTGGAAAGGGCGAAGAGGTAGTTTTGCTCGGCCTCCTGGCCGTGTTCAAAGAACTGGAAATAGGACAACTTGGAGGCCAGGCCCGAAAGGGTTTCCTTGGTCAGGAACAGGGAATCCTCAAGGTTGAGTCTGGCCCGTTCTATTTCGCGGTCCGTGAATGTCTTGGTGTCGAATTCGGAGAGGGTCTTGATCAACTCGCTCCAGAAGGTCTCTGTCTTGTCGCCATCCAGTGTGGCGTGGACATAAAGTATGCCCCCCCGTTCCAGGGTCATGGCCGAGACGCTGATGTCGTCCACCATGCGCAGTTCATGCTTGAATTTGCGGTAGAGCAGGGAGGTGTCGTCTCCGCCCAGGAGCTGGGAAAGCATCTCCAGGCCCGCCACCTTGCCAGAACCGAGGTCCGGCAGGGGAAAGGCAAGGCCCATGTAGACCTTGTTCCATTGGCCGGGAAGCGTCTTGAGTTGCATTCCCGGCGCGGCCTCGGAAACCGAGTGCTTTTCCGGGGGCAGGACGGGGTGATCGTTTTCAAGGTCTGCGGTCAGGCGCTTTGCCTCGGCCAGAACCTCGTCCGGATTGATGTCGCCGACAACGGACAAGAGCATGGATTGCGGCTGGTACAGGGACTCGACGTAGGCGTGCATGTCTTGGGCCGAGATGTTCGTCACCACGTCGCTGTAGCCGATGATGGGCCATTCGTATGTGGTGCCCTTCCAGAGCATGCCCTGCAGGGACTTGAAAAGCTTGGAATTCGGTGAGTCCTCGCCGCGCTTGAGTTCGGCCAGGACCACTTCCTTTTCCGGCTCCAGTTCGGTCGGGTCGATCTTGGCGTTGAAGGCCATGTCCGTGACGATGTCCATGCCCAGGGCCCATTCCTTTTTGGGAACCTCGACATAATAGTAGGTGTAGTCGAAGCTGGTGGCCGCGTTCAGGCTGCCGCCCACGGATTCCACCTCAAGGGCGGTCTGGCCGGGGCCGCGCTTTTCAGTGCCCTTGAAAACCATGTGTTCCAGAAGATGGCTGATGCCCGCCTGCTTTGGGTCTTCGTAGGCCGAGCCTGCCCGCACGTACAGGCTGATGTTGGCCAGGGGGAATCGGTCGTCTTTCTTGATGAGCACGGTCAGGCCGTTTTTCAGCTTGAGCACGTTGAGCCCGTCCGTGGAGAGTTTTTCAGTGGGCATGGTCTTTTTTTCTTGAATCCCTGTTTTTTGCGGGCTGGTTTTTTCATTTTCAGCCGCTTTATTGTCGTTGATGCCGCAACCGCCGAGCATGAGCAGGGTTGCGAGCAATGTGCTTACTATCTTTATTGGCATTTCGTCACTCCCAAGGCTCCTTTGAAGAATTCAGGATCAACGGTGGAATGACTTTTATAAGGCCTAACCGGAAGGTGTCAAACCGGAACAGATGGCCCAGACGCTTTGCGGAAGATGGCGGACCGGCCTGTTGGTGGCCAAAGCCCGCCTTTGGATGATTATTTTTTGAAGAAAAGATAGGCGGCCAGGGCCAGGAGTATGACGGCGAAGATTTTCTTGAAGTTGTCCGTTGAGATGTTCTCCACCAGCCTGGCGCCGATTTGGGCGCCGATGATGCCGCCGACGCCAAGCAGAATGCCCACCTTGTAGTCCACATTGGCCAGCTTGCCGTGTGCCAGCAGGGCGGAAATGGAAATGATCAGGATTCCGAGAAATGACGTGCCGACCGCTTTCTGGGCCGTATAGCCCAGCATGAGCAACAGGGGGACCATGAGAAAGCCGCCGCCCAGGCCGGAAAAGGACGCGCCCACGCCAACGCCGACACCGATGAAAAGAAGTGCGCCCATGTGCAGTAGTTCAGAGCTCATATTCAGACCTCTATTTTTCTGTTTTGAAAAAAAATGACAGTTATCCGCTGATCACTGGATGAGCAAGTATATATTTACTCCTTAAACCGAGAGTCCGTTGACAAAAGTCTTTATAGAGGCCAATAAATCTTGGTTCGAACATGATGCGAACACCTATTTTTTGGGAGGAGTAATGACCTTGGACACAACCGCATATACCGGAAGGGTCGCCAAGTGGGACGGTCTGCTGGATTGGGCTCAGATGCTTTCCGGCATCGGGTTGATTCTTTTCATGTGGGCGCACATGATTCTTGTGGCCAGCGTGATCGTGGGACCCGGCGTGATGAATGCCATTGCCGAGTTTTTCGAGGCCACGGGCCTGGCCCAGGTGGGCGGACCGCTTATCTTTCTGCTTTTTTTTGTTCATTTTCTTTTGGCCGCCAGAAAGCTGCCTTTCCGCTTCGAGCGCCAGAAGACCATTATAGCCCACGCACGGATGATGAGGCATCCCGACACATGGCTCTGGCTCGTTCAGGTGGGCACGGCCATGATCATCCTGCTCATGGGCACCATTCATATCTGGGTGGTGCTCACGGACCTGCCCATCACGGCGGCCAAGAGCGCAGCCCGCATCCAGGGCGGATTCTGGCTGGCCTTTTATCTGGTGCTTTTGCCCATGGTCGAGTTGCACGTGGGCGTGGGGCTGTACAGGATTTGCGTTAAGTGGGGCCTGATCAAGGATTCAGGGCGCAAGGGGCTCAAGAAGAAAGAGAACCTGCTCACTTTGATATTCATCTGCATCGGGATTGCGGCCCTGCTGCGGTTCTGGTTTTTAAGCGCGTAGGGGAAGTTGGCGATGCAAACTTTTTATACGGATGTTTTGGTGGTCGGAGCTGGACTGGCTGGAGAACGGGCAGCCATCGAGTCCGGACAGGCGGGACTTTCCTCCATCTGCCTGAGCCTTGTCCCGGCCCGGCGTTCGCACTCGTCGGCCGCCCAGGGCGGCATGCAGGCCTCGCTGGGCAATTCGGTCATGGGCGACGGGGACTGTCCCGATGTTCATTTCGCGGACACGGTCAAGGGCTCTGATTGGGGCTGCGACCAGGAAGTGGCCAGGCTTTTTGCCGACACGGCGCCCATCGAGATGCGCAGGCTGGCCTACTGGGGCGTGCCCTGGAACCGCGTCGTTCCGGGCAAATCCACATATTTCAAGGGCGGCAAGCAGTTCGAGAAGGTGGAGAAAGAGGAAAAGGAAGGACTGATCACGGCCAGGGCCTTCGGCGGCACGGCCAAGTGGCGTACCTGCTACGTATCCGACGGCACAGGCCATTCCGTTCTTTTTACGGTGGACAACCGCTGCGCCCAGCTGGGCGTGGAGGTCCACGACAAGACCGAGGCCCTTTCCCTGATCCATGACGGAGAGACCTGCTTCGGAGCCATAGTCCGCTGCCTGCGCACAGGAGAACTGAGGGTCTATTTGGCCAAGGCGACCATGATCGCCTCCGGCGGCATCGGCCGCATCTACCCCAACACCACCAACTGCGTGATCAACGAGGGCTCCGGGCACATCATCGCCCTGGATACCGGGGTGGTGCCCATGGGCAACATGGAGGCCATCCAGTTTCACCCCACGGGCATCGTGCCCACCGACATCCTGGTGACCGAGGGTTGCCGGGGCGACGGCGGCACGCTCCTGGACGTGAACGAGGAGCGGTTCATGCACAAGTATGAGCCGGAAAAGGCGGAACTCGCTTCCCGCGACGTGGTCTCGCGCTGGATGACCCATCACATCCGCGAAGGCTACGGGGTCAAGTCGCCCTACGGCGAACACCTCTGGCTGGATATTCGCCACTTGGGCGAGAAGCACATCACCGGCAAACTGCGCGAAGTCTACGAGATATGCACCTCTTTCCTTGGCCGCGATCCCATTCACGAACTCATTCCGGTCAGGCCCACCCACCATTACACCATGGGCGGGGTCAGAACGGACAAGAACGGCGCCGCATACGGCCTTAAAGGGCTTTTCAGCGCGGGCGAGGCCTGCTGCTGGGACATGCACGGCTTCAATCGCCTGGGCGGAAACTCCCTGGCCGAGACCGTGGTGGCCGGTGGAATAGTCGGGCGCAAGATAGTTGAATACGTCCAGGGAACTCAGGTGACCTTCAACTCGGGCATCATCGACGGCGCGGCCCTCAAACAGAAGGAACGCATCGCCAAGCTCATAAATGGCGAGGGCGGCAAGGAAAACGTCTACAAGGTGCGCGACGACATGCAGCAGGCCCTGGCCAAAGGCGCGTTCATTTTCAGGAACGGCGACGATCTCGAGGAATGCGTGGAAAAGCTGCAGGAAGTCCTGGAGCGCTCGAGAAAGGTCGGGCTTCTGTCCAACGGACTAGGCGCAAATCCCGAACTGGCCACGGCCCTGCGCATCGAGGGGCAGGTCAAGCTGGCCCTGATGGTGGCTTACGGGGCGCTTAAGCGCACCGAGAGCCGCGGCAGCCACAACCGCGAGGACTTCACGGCGCGCAACGACCGCGACTGGCTTGTGCGCACCCTGGCCTACTGGAAGAAAGAGGGCGACATCCTGCCGACCCTTGACTACGAACCGGCCACGCAGGTCGTTGAAATTCCTCCGGGGGATCGCGGTTACGGCAAGAGCGAGATAATCAGCGCCGACGACAGGAAGGAATAAGCAATGTCCAGAACACTGAAATTCAATATATTCCGGTATAATCCCCAGGACCCCAAGTCCTTTCCCCACACCCAGACCTTCATGCTTGAGGAGACGGACAGCATGACCCTGTTCATCGCCCTGAATATTCTGCGCGAAGAACAGGACCCCTCCCTGCAGTTCGACTTCTGTTGCAGGGCTGGAATCTGCGGGTCATGCGGCATGGTCATCAACGGGCGTCCCGGCCTGGCCTGCCATACCAAGACCAAAGACCTGCCCGATGAAATCACTCTGCTGCCCCTGCCGGTCTTCAAGCTGGTGGGCGACCTCTCTGTGGACACGGGCTCATGGTTCAGGGAAATGTACGGCAAGGTGGAGTCCTGGATTCACACCGGCAAGGAATTCGATTCCAAGGCCCTTGAGGAGCGCATGGACAACGGGGTGGCCGAGGAAATCTACGAGCTGGACCGCTGTGTGGAATGCGGATGCTGTGTGGCGGCCTGCGGCACTGCAAGGCTGCGCGCTGATTTCATGGGTGCGGCGGCCCTGAACAGGATAGCCCGTTTTGTGGTCGATCCAAGGGACGAGCGGACGGACAATGATTATTACGAAATAATCGGAAACGATTTCGGCGTGTTCGGCTGCATGGGCCTCCTGGCCTGCGAAGACGTTTGCCCCAAGAAGCTTCCCTTGCAGAACCAATTGGCGTTTTTGCGCAGGAAGATGGGCATAACCGCCATCAAGAATATATTTCGCAAGTAACCAGAGGTGCAGACAATGAGAGAGATAAAAGCCGCAGACGTTCAAAGCGCCGTGGCCGGAATGTGCATCAGGGCCAACACGATTTTGCCTGCGGACGTGCGCGGGGCCATAGAGGACGGGCTTGCCCGGGAGACTTCACCGGCCGCCAGGGAGGTCTTCAGGCAGCTGCTTGAAAACGCGGACCTGGCTGCAGAGACAAAGCTTCCCCTGTGCCAGGACACCGGGCTGGCCGTGTTCTTCGTTGAAGTCGGCCAGGATGTGGTCGTCGTAGGCAAGGGACTCAAGCAGGCCATCAACGACGGCGTGCGCGAGGGTTATGACAAGGGCTATTTGCGCAAATCCGCCTGCGATCCCCTGACTAGGGCCAACACCGGCGACAATACACCGGCCGTCATTCACCTGGACATGGTTCCGGGCGACAAGCTTAAGATATCCTTCATGGCCAAGGGAGGCGGGGCCGAGAACATGTCCAGGGTGACAATGCTTTCACCGGCCCAGGGCTGGAAGGGCATCAAGGATTTCGTGGTGCGCCGGGTGGCCGAGGCCGGTCCCAATCCCTGTCCGCCCACGGTGGTGGGCGTAGGCATCGGCGGCACCTACGAGCGTTCGGCCATAATCAGCAAGCAGGCTTTGCTCAGGCCCCTGGACGACACCCATCCGGACCCGAAGATCGCGGAGCTGGAAAGGGAGCTTTTGGAGGCCATCAACAAGCTCAATGTCGGTCCCATGGGACTTGGCGGCGAGACCACCAGCTTCGGAGTCAAGATTGCAATTGAGCCTTGCCATATAGCCAGCCTGCCTCTGGCCGTGAACATCCAATGCCATTCTTCCAGGCACGAGGAGGTCGTACTCTGATGAGCACCCAGCACAAGCTCCAGACACCGCTGAACGACGGGGACATCCTCAAGCTGAAGGCCGGGGACGTGGTCCTTTTGACCGGGGTGATCTACTCGGCCCGCGACGCGGCGCACAAGAAGATAATGGAAGCCCTGGACAAGGGCGAGGACTCGCCGTTTCCTTTGCAGGGCGCTGTCATATATTACGTAGGTCCTGCTCCGGCCCCTCCCGGAAGGCCCATAGGCTCCGCCGGGCCGACCACCAGCTACCGCATGGACACATACGCCCCCAGGCTGCATTCTCTTGGCCTCAAGGCCACCATCGGCAAGGGCAAACGCAGCCAAGAGGTCAAGGACGCCCTGGAGGAACACAAGGCCGTATACTTCGGCGCAACCGGCGGGGCAGGCGCTCTCCTTTCCCAGCGCATCGAGAAATCCAAGGTCATCGCCTACGACGAACTGGGCCCGGAAGCTGTGCGGGCAATGAAAGTCTTGGACTTTCCGCTGCTTGTGGTAAACGACGCTTTTGGCGGCGAACTTTACGCCAAACCAAGGCTTGACAGCGGCGACTAATTTATTCAGGGTTTCTCCGAGCTGAGGGATTTCAGCCTGAAAATGGGCCTGGAACACGATCCCATAAACGTTCCGGGTGGGGGGAAAACATGGAAAGACAAGTATTAATCAAATTGGAAGCAACGGATCGAGAGAAAGACGAAAGCCGCCTGTATGTTCCCTATCCGGGGGCTGACGAAAAATACAATGACGGCTCGGATTGGAGAATCTACAATCCGGACAAGTACCGCGACCCGGAGTGGTCGCCGGATAAAGAGTGATTATTGACTAGACAAGGGGCCTTAGGGCCCCTTTTTTTTGTCCTGCCTTTCAGTTGCCCGCAATCGTTGACGAAAAAAACATGCCTTTTGGGTAGAAAATTCTTGACAATCAAACAGTAATAGTTATTATTAAGTCAAGACAAAACGAAAACCAAGGGGTGCGTAATGAGTAACATAAGTGAATTCAGAACATTGGACATTGACTGGAACATGACTCCGGAAGATGCCGTGACCCTGTACCTTGAATGGGGAAACAACTCATGGCACGCAGACTTTCCGCCGGTCCGGTCCAGGGACGACTACAGCAACTATTTCGTTGTATACGCCTGGGACGAAAATCCGAGGGCCATTCTTATCAGGCGCAACTCGGAAGAGGCCAAGGAACTTGTCAGCCTTGATCTGCCCAGGGACATGGCCGAGAGATTTCTGGACTCGATCAGCAACATGAAGGGCGTATATCCTCCCAACGAAGAGGTTAAGGCCTGGCTCGAAAGAATGATGAACAACTGATTTCCTCAATAACCTTAACTCCTCACCTTGCTTTGGGGGCCGGATTGTCCGGCCCCTTTTTGTTTGCCTGCGTTGGCAATGACGGGTATCAGTTTCCGAGAACAGTTGAAATCGGAGGTTAAAATGTCTGTTTCATTTGCCAGGCGGATGGGGACCGTGCACAGGTCCTTCATCCGCGAAATCTTGAAGGTCACTGCCGATCCTTCCATAATCTCGTTCGCGGGCGGGCTGCCCAATCCAGAATTGTTTCCGGTCAAGGCCATGGAAGAGGCTGCGGTACGGGTCTTCAGGGAGCAGGGCGCTTCGTCTCTGCAGTATTCCACCACAGAGGGCGACCCCAATCTGCGCGGCTTCATCGCCCAGCGCTACAAGGACAAGAAAGGGTTAGTCATCGACCCTGATGACATAATCATCACCACCGGCTCCCAGCAGTGCCTGGACATGATCGCCAAGGTCTTCATCGACCAGGGCGACAAGGTTCTTATCGAGCGTCCCGGATATCTCGGAGCCATCCAGGCCTTTTCCATATTCGAGCCCGAGTTCGTGACCGTTGCCCTGCGCGACGACGGCCCGGACATGGACGAGCTTGAGCAGGTCCTTTCCGGCGGGGGAATCAAGTTGTTCTACGCGGTTCCCAATTTCCAGAATCCTTCCGGCTTGTCCTACGGCGGCGAGAAGCGGAAGCAGGTCGTTGACCTGCTGGCCGACAAGGGCGTGATGTTCATTGAGGACGATCCCTACGGCGAACTTAGGTTCATGGGCCTGGATCAGCCGACCCTTTACGGGCTGTCCGGAGGCCGGACCCTGCTTCTGGGATCATTTTCAAAGATCGCGGCACCGGGATTCCGCATTGGCTGGATCGTGGCCAAGGGTGAGATGCGCGACAAGCTGGTCATAGCCAAGCAGGCCTCGGACCTGCACACCAGCACCCTTGCACAGCGCATCATGGCCGATTACGTCCAGAACAACGACATCGACGAGCATATCGAGAAGATCAGGGAGCGTTACGGCAGGCAGCGGGATGTCATGGTCAGGATGATCAGGGAACATTTTCCGGCCGGTGTCCGCTGTTCCGAGCCGGAGGGTGGCATGTTTCTCTGGGTGACCCTTCCCGAGGGCTTTTCGTCGATGGACCTGTTCGACATGGCCATCAAGGAGAAGGTCGCCTTTGTCCCGGGCCGTCCCTTCTATGTGGACGGCAGCGGGGAGAACACCCTCAGGCTCAATTTCTCCAATTCCAGCGAGGAACGGATCGAGGATGGGATCAAGCGCCTTGGGCGCTGTTTGCAGGGCTTTTTGAAGTAAATCCTGCAGGAAATACTTTCGTTGCGATTTTACCTGTGACTTGGTACGGTTGAATGGTGAGTTGAACAGCCATACAGTGATAAGGGGCGGAAAATTGAAATTCCTGCTGGTAGACGACGACGAAAGCATCATCCTGTTTCTGGACAGGCTGCTTGCGCCCTTTGCCCAGTGCGATTCGGCCACAAGCGGCGGCGAGGCCCTTGACCTGTTCAGGAAACAGCTGGACGTCGGGGGCAGGCCCTACGACGTGGTTTTCATGGATATCCTGATGCCGGAGAAGGACGGCCACCAGACTGTGGAGGAGATGCGCCGGATCGAGGCGGACAGGAAGGTGCGGGCTGCGGACGAGTTCAAGCTGGTCATGATCACCTGTGTTGACGACGTGAAGGACGTGAGCAAGGCCTTTTTCAAGGGCTACGCCTCCAGCTACATCGTCAAGCCCTTCGACCGGGACAAGGTTCTGGGAGAACTCAGGGACAACGGCATCATCTAGCCCCGCCAGACAAGCCCAAAAAGCAATAAAAAAGGCCGCCTCGGATCATTCCGGGGCGGCCTTAGTTTTTAATCAATCGAGTTCTAAATCCTTCCCTCTTCCAGGCCGTGGCAGGCGTAGGTGGTCAGGTCGTGCCTGATGAGCCTTGGAATCTCGTTTCTACACCGATCGTTGGCGTGCTTGCACCTGTTGTGAAAAACGCAGCCTGAGGGCAAACGGATGGGCGTGGGCACGTCTCCGGTCAGCTTCACGTATTTCTTGGGGTCGCCGCCCAGTTTGGGTATGGCCGAGAGCAGGGCGCGGGTATAGGGGTGCTTGGGCGCGGTGAACAGTTCTTCGGCCGTGGCCAGTTCGCAGAGGCAGCCCAGGTACATGACCGCGACCCTGGTGGAGATGTGCCGGACAACCGACAGGTCGTGGCTGATGAATAGGTATGTCAGCCCGCGCTGATCCTGGGCGTCCATGAGCAGGTTCAGTATCTGGGCCTGGATGGACACGTCCAGGGCGGCGATGGGCTCGTCGGCCACCACCAGTTCCGCGCCCACGATGAGCGCCCTGGCGATGCTGATGCGCTGGCGCTGGCCTCCTGAAAATTCATGCGGATAGAAGGAGGACCAGCCGGGGTCCATGCCCACCTGCTCCATTGTCTCGGCCACGCGGTCCGTAGCGTCCTGGCGGGAAATGCCGGGGTTGTGGAACACGACCGGCTCGGTGAGAATCTGGCGCACGGTCATGCGCGGGTTCAATGAGGCGTAAGGATCCTGAAAGACCATCTGCATCCTGGCCCGATAGGGACGCATCTGCTTGGGGCTGAGGCGGTCGATCCGCTGCCCGCCGTAGTATACTTCGCCGGAAGTGGGCGGGTAGAGGCCCAGAATGGTCCGGGCCAGGGTGGATTTGCCGCAGCCCGACTCGCCCACAACGCTCAAGGTCTCGCCTCTGGCCACTTCAAGGGAAACTGAATTGAGCGCCTTGACCGTGGTTCGCTCCCTGGCGATGCGTCCGTTCCTCAGGGTCAGCTGATCAAGCAGGGAACCTGAGATGTCGAAATGCTTGACCAGGTTTTCAACCCGCAACAGTGGTTGGTTTTGATTGTCTTTCTGCGCTGTATTCATTTTATTTGACTGCGTGGCAGGCGATGAACCTGCCGGATGATTTCTGTTCGAGTTTCGGGACCTCGCGCGGACAGATGTCCATGCACAATTCGCAGCGGGGATGGAATGGACAGCCAGCGGGCATGCTCTTGAGCGAGGGCATGACGCCCGGAATCTGGTTCAGCCTGAGCCCCTTGCCTTCGCTTTGGGGCAGGGCCTTGATCAACCCCTGGGTATAGGGATGTCCGGGAGTCCTGATGATGTCCTCTGTGGCCCCTTTCTCAACGAGCCGACCGGCGTAGAGGACCGCGATTCTCTGGGTCACTTCCGAGACCACGGCCAAGTCGTGGGTGATGAGTATCAGCCCCATGCCCTCCGATTCGCAGAGTTCAAGGAGCAGGTCCATGATTTCGGCCTGGATGGTCACGTCCAGCGCCGTGGTCGGTTCGTCCGCGATGATCAGTCCGGGACTGGTCAGAAGCGAGATGGCGATGACTATCCTTTGGCGCATGCCGCCGGAAAACTCGTGCGGGTATTGCTTGAGCCTGCGTCTGGGGGAGGAGATGTAGACCTTTTTCAATTTTTCCAGGGCCAGTTCCTCGGCTTCCGCCCTGGACATCCTCTTGTGGGCCAGGATGGTCTCCACCATCTGGGTGCCGATGGTCAGCACCGGGTTCAGGGTCATCATGGGGTCCTGAAAGATCATGGCGATGCGGTTGCCCCTGATCTTGCGCATCTGTTCGTATGAGAACTTGGTCAGGTCGTGGCCGTCGAACATGATGCTGCCCGTGGAGATGAATCCGGGCTTGGAGATGAGATTGATGATGGAGAAGCCCAGCACGGATTTTCCGGCTCCGGATTCGCCCACGAGGCCTAGGCGTTCGCCCCTGTCCAGGCCGAAGTTTACATGGCGCACGGCGCGCACGTTTCCAGTTCTGAGAGCGAAGTCGACGCTCAGGTCGGTTATTTCTAGGAGGCGTTCAGTCATATTGTCGTTCCGTTAGCCTTTGTACAGCCGCGGGTTGAGGAAATCCCTCATCCAGTCGCCCAAGAGGTTGATGACCAGGATGAGCAGGACCAGAAGGATTCCGGGAAACAGGGTTATCCACCAGGAGCCGGAAAAGATGTACTCGAAACCGGCGTTTATGAGCGATCCCAGGGATGGCCTGGTTATGGGCATGCCCAGTCCGATGAAGGAAAGCGCCGCCTCGCTCATTATGGCGTTGGCCACCTGGACTGTGGAAATGACCAGGACCGGAGAAAGGGAGTTGGGCAGGATGTGCCGCCACATGATCCTCCAGCCCGGAAATCCGATGACCCTCGCGGCTTCCACGTATTCCTTCTTGCGCTCGGCCAGGACCGAGGCGCGCACGGTCCTCGCGTACTGCGGCCACTCGGCCAGCCCGATGATGATGATGAGCAGTGGGATGGCCAGCTTCTCCCAGCTGCCCATGCCGAACGCCGTCTGGAAGATTGCGCCGATGAAGATGGCCACCATGTAGGTTGAAAATGACAGTTGCACGTCCGCCAACCGCATCAGGAATGATTCAATCTTTCCTCCGGCGTAGCCCGCGATTAGGCCGACGATTATTCCGATGAAGGATTGCAGCAGCACCGCGCCGATGCCGATGATCAGGGAGACGCGCATGCCGTAGAGCATTGTTGAAAGCAAATCCCGGCCCTGGGCGTCGGTGCCCAGCAGGAATTTGGAGATGCCGCCTTCATACCAGACAGGGGGCATCTCCGAGTCCATGATTTCGATGGATGCGGTGTCGTAGGGGTCATGCGGGGCGATGATCGGAGCCGCGAAAGCGGAGACCACCAAAATGAGCAAAATGGTGAAACTGACCACTGCGGCTCGGTCCCTGAGAAAGCTGTACAGGAAAAGAGATTCTTTGAAGCGTTGCCACCTGGTTCTCATTTTCGACCCGCCACCCTTACAGTTGGGTTGACGAAGCCGTACACTATGTCAACCATTGTATTGACCAGGACAAAGAGAAGCCCCACCACCACGAGATAGGCGACCATGAGCGATGAATCGCCGCGTTCGACCGCCTCGATAAACATGAAGCCCATGCCCTGCCACTGGAAGACCGTTTCCGTGAGGATGGTGAAGGCGACCATGATTCCAAGCTGGACGCCGCCCACTGTTATGACAGGCAGAAGAGTGTTCTTGAAGGCATGCACCACCCAGACCCGGCGAGGGGAAAGCCCTTTGGCCCAGGCGTATTTCACGTATTCCTTTTCCAGGACTTCCATCATTTCCGACCTGATCAGGCGGATGAACAGGGGCAGCATGATGGAGGACAGGGCCACCGAGGGCATTATCAGGTGCTTGAGCCCGTCCAGGGTGAAGAAGCCGCTCTCCCAGCCGTGAATGTTTACGGTTTCGCCCCGGCCATAGGAAGGAAGCCAGTGCAGCTCGACGGAAAAAATGTAGATGAGCAGTATGGCCGTCAGGAATACCGGTATGGAGACCCCGACTATGGAACCGCCCATGACGAACCTTGAAAACCAGTGCCTTGGTTTTATGGAGGCGAAGATGCCCAGCGGTATGGACAGGATGGTTATGATTATGGAGCTGCACAGGACAAGTTCCAGTGTGGCGGGGGCCTTTTTCAGAATGACCTCCAGGGCCGGCTTCTTGAAAAAAAAGGATCGGCCCAGATCTCCGTGCAATGCGTTGGTCAGGAAACGGACATATTGCTGGGGAATGGGGTCGTTCAGGCCCAACTTGTCTCGCAGGGCTTCGCGCTCGGCCACGGATACCGAAATACCTACGATATCCCTGACCGGGTCGCCAAAGGTGTGCTTGATGGCGAAACCTATGGCGCTGATGACCAGCATGACGACCATGGCCTGGAGTATTCTTTTTACTATGAACGCGAACATGTTGTCTCAGACATTGGGGACTCCCGCCAAACGGGAGTCCCCAATTGAGTTTGATTGTTTTGAGTCCAATCCGGCTACTTGATTACAAGGTCGCCGAAGAAGGGGAAGTTCTGAACGTTGACGATTTCGTCGGTGTTCATGTTGTCCTTGCTGGCCCAGGACAGGTTCTGCCAGTGCAGGGGCACGTATGCGGCCTCGTCGTATGCGATCTGCTCGACTTCCTGCAGCATGGCGTTGCGCTTGGCAATGTCGGTTTCTGTCTGGCTGGCCAGAATGAGTTCGTCGACCCTGGCGTTGCAGTAGTTGCCGCTGTTGTACTGGCCGAAGCCCTTTTCGGCATTGGGGCAGCGGAGCAGGTATTCGGTGTAGTTGGCGGAGTCCTCGGTGTCGGGGTGCCAACCGATCATCTGGATGTCGGCCACCTGGGCGTCGAATTCATCCCAGTACTGAGCCTTGGGCATGGTCTTGAGGTTGACCTTGATATTGATCTTGGAAAGCATGGAAACAACGGCTTCCGCGATCTTCTCGTCGTTCACGTAACGGTTGTTGGGGGCGATCATGGTGCACTCGAAACCATCGGGATAGTTGGACTCGGCCAGAAGCTGCTTGGCCTTTTCCAGGTCGTAGCGGGGAGTCAGGTTTTCCTTGTAGCCGGCAAAGCCCTTGGGACCCTGCTGCCCGGCGGCGGTGGCGAAGTTCTTCATGATCTTTTCAACGATGCCTGGATTGTCGATGGCGTAGATAATGGCTTGGCGAACCTTTAGATCGGCGAATTCTGCCCGGCGCTTCTGGTTCAGCTGGAAGGTTATGATGCGCGAACCGGACATGACGGAGAGGTGCAGTCCTGCCGTGTCCTTGACCCTTTCCAAATCCTGGGGCGGCACGGGCATGACGAAGTCCACGTCGCCGGAAAGAAGGGCGGCGATGCGCGTGGCGTCATTCTTGATGGGAGTCAGGACGATCTGCTCGACATTGCCGGTATTGGAATCCCAGTAGTCGGCAAAACGGTCCATGACCATCTTCACGCCCTGTTCGCGGGAAACGACCTTGAAGGGACCGGTTCCGGATTCGTTTTCATTGGCAAAGGAGGGACCGGTCTTCACGATCTCGTCCTTGCCTTCGTAAAACTTGCTGTCCATGGGGAAAATATAGGTGGCCATGGCGAGAACCAGCCCGTAAGGCTCGTTGGTCATGATGTCCACGGTGCTGTCGTCAACGACAACCGCGCCCTTGAAAGGTTCGAACAGGCCCTTGAATTCCTGGCTGATCTTCAGCCTTTCCAGGGTGTATTTGACATCGGCGGCGGTCAATGTGTTTCCGCTATGGAACTTGACGCCCTTGCGCAGGTGGAAGCGCATGGTGAGGTCGTCGATGCGTTCCCATTTTTCAGCCAGACGGGGCTCGAACTGCATGTCCTGGGTCCAGCGGATCAGGGGGTCGAAAACCATGTGGGAGTATTGGAGCATGCCGCCGGAAAGCTGCACGTGGGGGTCAAGGGAGACCGGGTCGGCGTCCATGGCCAGCTTCAGGACCACCTTGCCGGGTTCGGCCTCTTCAGCCACAGCCGCTTCCTGTGCCACTTCTTCCTTGGCAACTTCTTCCTGGGCTTCCTTTTTGGTTTCTTCAGCCGGTCCGCCGCAGCCGGAAACCAGCAGGGCGCAGAAAACCAGGCTGCTTAGGAGCATCAACAAGCTACTTGCATACCGTTTCATTCAGAACCTCCATAATTATTGTTGACATACCGTCAAAAAAGGCAAACTCAATCAGCCAGTCCCGTTTTGAGCCAGACGCCAATTCTGTTCGCCTCCCTTGTTCAAGCAACAGATTTGTAATACACTTGATGCAAGGTTTTAACAATGTCAAAAAATGCAGGATCGGTAGTTCTGACGAAAAATCGTGTTACAAAATGCGTTTTGTATCTTTTTTTTGTCCTCGCGGGTTGCGCTGGCGGTCCGGAATGGTCCGGCTCGAGCGGAGACGAGATTTTCGTGTCTTTGGACCAAGGGACGGAGTTCGCCGTGGAACTTGTCCAGGGCGAGCAGCTTCTCCTGGAAATGCGCAACCCCGGCGACGGGGGCTATGAATTTGCCGGAGCCTCCTTCGACGCCGCCCTATTGCGGTTGGACAATTTCATTTTGCAGCCTCCGGAGCAAGGCGCGCCTTTGGGTGATTTCGGCCGCGCGGCATACGTATTCACGGCCCTGGAGTTCGGCGAGACGGTGGTGCTCATCAATATCGGGAGGTCAGGCGGAGACCCCGAAGTCTACAAGCGCGTGAACGTCAAGGTCGGATACTAGAAGAGCTGCTCAAGCTTGAGCAGTGAGAAGTCAAGGCCGGTTATGGGATCGTTGACCTTCTGGACCATGACCAGCGGGTTCAGGTAACCGGCGCTCCAATCCAGAACCAGCCGCAACCCGTCGGAACCCCGGGGGGAAGCTTCCTTTATTAATGGGCGCATGTTGAATTCCTTCATGCCGCGCTTGGTCTTCCGAACCACGATGAATTCATCACTTTCCATCAGCTCGCGCCACTTGTCCAGGCGTGCTTGCACCTCTTTCCGTGCGCCCTTGAATTCGAGGAAGAAGATTTCGGATACGGGGTGGGACTGTTTTTTGCCCATGGTCAGCGTCTCCACCCTGGTCAGGCGCAATCCGGCAGGCAGGCAGGGGGCCAGCTTTTCGCGTATCTCGTCCGGTTCCATGGGTCGGCGCAGAAAAACGTTGACCCATTCCGACAGGCTTTCAACGCCCACGGGCAGGGCCATGCCGAAGGACAGGCGCGGCAGGGGATGGAATCCGGCGGAAAAGCTTACGGGCAGCGCGGCCCGGCGCATGGCCCGGCCAAAGGCGGTCTGCAGTTCCAGTTGGCTCAGGTAGGCCGCCAAGTCCCTTTTTTCGTACCAGATGCGGTAGTGACCGCCCTTTTCATGCAGGTCGTCATGGTGTGGGAATTCCTGGGCCGGGTCGCCCTCGGTCTGGTCCCGCTTTTTGAAAACGACCCTGGGCCTGATGTCCTTGGTTGCCGCCTGGATTTCAAGAGTGGACACGTGGCCGTTGAAGCCGCAGACTCCGCAGTTGCGGCAGGCGTCGTAGCGGCAGTCGTTGGAGATTTTTTCCTCAAGGGCGCGCCTGCGCTCCGTGAGCAGGTATTTCCGGCTTACGCCGCAGTTCAGGTGGTCCCAAGGCAGCGGGGCGTCTAGGTCCCTGGCCGCCAGATATTCGTCAACGCTCAGGCCGTGTTTCTCAAGGGCCTTGAGATAAGGCTCGATCCTGAATCTGTCCTTCCAGCTCGTAAACAAAGCGCCGGACCGGTATGCGTCCTCGACGACCGGGGCCAGCCTCCTGTCGCCCCTTGAAAAGACCCCTTCCAGATAGCTCATTTCCGGCTCGTGAAATTTCAGGGTGAGCCTTTTGTGCGGCCGGAAAAGATTTCTGAGCAGGCCGATCCTTTCCCTGATTTCCTCCAGGTTGATCTGCCTTTCCCACTGGAACGGCGTGTGGGGCTTGGGCACGAAAGGCGATACTGCGGCGGTGATTTGCAAGCGTTTGACGTGCCGTCCGGCCACGTCCCGGACCTTTAGACAGAGATCGAGAATGGCCTTCAGGTCTTCTTCGGTTTCCGTGGGCAGGCCGATCATGAAATAGAGTTTGACCATCTGCCAGCCGTTTTCAAACAGTTTGAGCACATGGTCCAGAAGCTCCTGTTCGTGAATGCCCTTGTTGATCACGTCCCTCAAACGCTGGCTTCCGGCTTCCGGGGCCAGAGTGGCTCCCGTGCGGCGGATGCTGGCCATGCGTTTTATTATCGGCTCGGACAGCGAACCTACGCGCAGGGAGGGCAGGGAGATGGAAACCTGCTCCGAGGCGCAGCGGTCGAAACTTCCGGTGAACAGCGCTTCCAGGGCCGAATAGTCGCCCGTGCTCAGGGAGAGCAGCGAAAGTTCCTCGAATCCGGTGTTGGCCAGGCCGTCTTGCAGGAGTTTCTCAAGGTTTTCCAGGTTTCTTTCGCGCACCGGGCGGTAGATCATTCCGGCCTGGCAGAAGCGGCAGCCTCGGGTGCAGCCGCGCGCTATTTCCAGTGTCAGGCGGTCATGGATGGCCTGACCGAAGGTCTGCATGGGGTTGCTGGGGAAAGGCGCCAGGTCGAGGTCCTGGACAATGGCCTTTTCAACCCTGGCATATGCGGGATCAACGGGCAGCAGAGGTTTGCCCGGCCCCTGGTCCTTGAAGAAGGCTGGTATGTAGACGCCCGGTATTCTCTTCAGCTGCTTCAGGAGTTCATCTTTTTTCAGCCCCAGTTCCCTGGCCTTGTCGATGTGCTCAAGGATTTCCGGCAGGGCCTCTTCACCGTCGCCGATGACCACGGCGTCCAGAAAGTCTGCCACAGGCTCGGCGTTGAATCCCGCGCCGCCGCCTGCCAGCACCAATGGATGGGAATCGTCCCTGTCCCCTGCGCGCAGGGGGATTCCGGACAGGTCCAGCATGTACAGGATATTGGTGTAGCAGAGCTCATGGGTCAGGCTGAAGGCTACGGCGTCCATGTCCCTGATGGGCGTGTCCGATTCCAGGGTGGCCAGGGGGACATCCTCCCTGCGCATGATTTCGGCCGTTTCCTCGCAGGGCGCATAGACGCGCTCGGCCCAGAACTCGTCGCGGGCGTTGACCGCGTGCAGAAGAATCTGCTGGCCCATGTAGGACATGCCCACGTCGTAGAGGTCGGGAAAGGCCAAAGCCAGCCGCACCCGCACCCGGGAAGGGTCTTTGGATTCCACGCCCCATTCCGCGCCGGTGTATCGGCAGGGCCGGGTCAATATGGGCAATAATTCTTTCATATAATAAAAAAGGGCGGTTGCAGTCCCGCCCTTGTACTAGATCGAATTGATGGAAAAGGCTACTTCTTGAGAATCTGGGAAATGTCGCCGCCAGCCATTCTCTGCAGGTTCTTGAGGTCGCCGGGAGTGGAAAGAGTCAGGTTGCTGACCGCTTCCATGTATTTGGTGGTCAGTTCCTCCGGGCAGTTCTTGTACTGGTAGAGTACGTGCTCTGTGGAAATTTCGCCTGACATTTCCTGGTCAAAGGGGAAGCCGTAGGGCACCAGCATCATTTGCATGCCTGTCTGGGCGGGAACGGTTTGGAGGATGGCGGGGTCCTGGATGCTTTTCCCGTCTTCGCTCCATTTGCCCAGAACCATTTCCCCGGTGATTATCTTAACCAGCCTGATATCGTATGCCATGTCGGTCTCCTTGATTTATTGCGTCGGCCCAGAAAGTAGGGATTGACCGGCGCACTGTCAAGGGCGGTTCATTTTTCTCCGCGGAGCGATCTTTCGTAGAGAATGACCGGAATGACGAAGAGCACGTAGGTCAGAAAGTCCCCGGCCAGCCAGATGAAACTGGAGCCATAGGCGGGCGGCCCGTTGAAGAGTTCCGGGAAGCCGTAGAGCATGACCGAGAAGGCTCCAAGGGTCAGGGTGCCGTTCATGACCAGGCGCCAAGTCTTGGGTTCAAGGGCCTTTTTGCCGAAGGCCATCAGGTAGCAGGCGCCCAGGCAGGCCGTGAACAGGATTATGTCCGCGAAGTTCTTGACCATGATCATGTTCCGGTAAGAGCCGTATGTCGGAGAGATGAAGCGCGAGGCCTCCTGAATGAGCAGGTAGGCCCTGAACAGCTTGGAAAGGGTAAGGACGGTCAGCATGTAGAAATAGAGCTTCATTGTTCCTCCGTATTGGGTCTTTTAGTCAAAAATATCGGTATTTGTTTTCTTAACCCTTGGACAGTGCTATTGGAAAGACAATCATGGGCGCAATTCAGCCTTTCGTCGAATAAAGAGGTTTTTTTTGGGTTTTTCTGAATTTGCGTCCTTGTTCGGTGGACGGGTCTTTCGGGAAATAAACGGCGTTTTTCGTCTGCCGAATGAAATGAGTATCGCTTCGACGTAGTTAGGAAAGGCGAAAACGCCGTTTACCGAAAAAGGGATGCATCGTGAGTGAGTCCTCATTTATATATGGCCCATGAAAACTCGGAGACATCCGGGGGCAAACACAAACGCCAAAAAAACAGGGGGATGAAATGGCTGAAAAGACAATGACTGAATACTGGATGAAGAACTTAAGGCTTATGGTGATTTTGCTGTCAATTTGGGCGGTCGTATCCTATGGCGCGGCTATTCTGTTCGTGGAACCGCTGAACAACATCAAGATAGCCGGTTTCCCGCTTGGATTCTGGTTCGCCCAGCAGGGATCGATCTACACGTTTGTCTGTCTCATTTTCGTCTACGTCTGGAAGATGAGGAAACTGGACAGGGAATACGACGTGCACGAGTAATCGATGGATTTTCGATTAGGCTTAACAAGATAAGACAACAAGCAGTGAGGAGACAAGCATGTCGATATTAACTTGGACATTTATAATGGTGGGCATCACCTTCAGTATCTACATAACAATAGCCTGGATGTCCCGGGTCAAGGACACCAAGGGATTTTACGTTGCCGGCGGCGGCGTCCCGGCGCTGGCCAACGGCATGGCTACGGGCGCCGACTGGATGAGCGCGGCCTCCTTCATCTCAATGGCCGGCATCATTTCCTTTACCGGCTACACCGGTTGCGTCTATCTCATGGGCTGGACCGGCGGCTACGTGCTTCTGGCCCTGCTCCTGGCCCCGTATCTCCGGAAATTCGGTAAATTCACGGTTCCCGACTTTGTGGGCGACCGCTACTATTCCAGCACGGCCAGGGTCGTGGCCCTTGTCTGCGCCATCTTCGCTTCCTTCACCTATGTCGCAGGCCAGATGCGCGGCGTGGGCATCGTTTTCAGCCGCTTTCTGGAAGTCGACGTGACCACCGGCGTCATCATCGGCATGGTCATAGTTTTCTTCTACGCCGGTCTCGGCGGCATGAAGGGCATCACCTGGACACAGGTTGCCCAGTACTGCGTGCTCATCGTGGCCTTTCTGATCCCGGCTGTTGCAATCTCCATCAAGATCACCGGCTGTGTCATTCCCCAGTTGGGATTCGGCAGCACCATCGCCGGAGACATGTCGCAGGTTACAGGAGGTGGCGCATATCTCCTCGACACCCTGAACAAGATAAGCATGGACCTGGGATTCGACCAATACACCCAGGCCTTCGGGCCCAACAGCAAATCCATGCTGGACGTCTTCGCCATCACCATGGCCCTGATGGTCGGAACGGCCGGACTGCCCCACGTCATCATCCGTTTCTACACCGTGCCCACGGTCAAGGCCGCGCGTCTTTCCGCCGGTTACGCCCTGCTGTTCATCGCCATCCTTTACACGACAGCTCCTTCGGTGGCCGTGTTTGCGCGCTACAACATGATAAACACCCTGACCACCTTCCAGGAGGTTGACGGCAAGACCGAGATAATCGGAACGTCCTACGCCGAGGTTCCCCAATGGTTCAAGACCTGGGAAGGCAGCGGGCTCATCGCCTGGACCGACAAGAACGACAACGGCAGGATCGACTACAGGGTGGGCGCCCCCTTTGCCGGAAAGCCTGATTTCACTGATCAGACCGGAGCTCACGGTCAGCGGGTGATAACCAACAAGCCCTCGGAAAATGACAATGAGCTTTACGTGGACCGCGACATCATGGTTTTGGCCAACCCGGAGATAGCCAATCTTCCGTCCTGGATTATCGGTCTTGTGGCCGCCGGCGGACTTGCCGCGGCTCTGTCCACGGCTTCCGGACTTTTGCTGGTCATCGCCTCGTCCATAGCCCACGACCTTTACTACAGGATCATCAACCGCAACGCCTCGGAAAAGCAACGGCTCCTGCTTGGCCGGATCATGATCGGCATAGCCGTGGTCATCGCCGGTTACTTCGGGATAAATCCGCCGGCCTTCGTGGCCCAGGTGGTGGCCTTTGCCTTCGGCCTTGCGGCTTCCTCCTTCTTCCCGATCCTCGTGCTGGGGATATTCTGGAAGCGGGCCACCAAGGAAGGGGCCATCGCGGGCATGGTCTGCGGCATAGGCTTCACCATGTTCTACATCATCCAGACCAAGTTCTTCGGGGCCGGAAACTGGTTCCTGGGCATCAGCCCAGAAGGTATAGGCACGGTGGGCATGCTCCTGAACTTCATAATGACTGTTGTCATCTCAATGATGACTCCTCCTCCGCCTCAGGATGTCCAGGACATGGTCGAGTCCATCCGCACTCCCAGGGGCGCCGGGGCCGCAGTGGACCACTAACCTTCACCATTGATTGACGGCCTGTCCGGGGACGCGTGCCAATGTTTCCCCGGACAGGCATATCTGATACTTTGAGTCTGGAATTGGACCTCATTTGACCAGCGGAGGCGAGAATGGCCCTGAGAACGGACGCCCATGCGGTTTCTCCCGGAATAGCCAAGGAATTTCTGCAAAGGACGCTGCCTTTTTCCGAGTTGGATGAAGATATTCTGGAAAAGGTTTCCAAAGAGTGTTCCGTTGATTTTTTTCCCACCAACACCCTGATGCTCATTCAGGGCGCCACGGAAGTTGATTATCTCTATCTGGTTCAAAAGGGAGGGGTTAAGCTGTATCTCAAGGACGAGGATGGCGGAGAAACCCTGGTGGACTACCGTGGAGAAGGCGCGGCAATCGGAGCTTTGGCCCTGATAAGAAAGAGCAAGGCCAACCTCAACGTGGAGACAGTGGAGGACACCTTCTTCCTCAGGGTTCCCAAGGAGGCCTTTCACCGTCTGCTAGAGGGCGAACAGGCCGTTGTCCAATACTACCTCAAGAGTCTTTCCGAAAATTACGTGACCAAGGCCTACAGCGAGATTCGCCGCCAGAAGGTCGCGCCCCAGGCCGATAGCGGGCTTTTTCTCTTTTCCACCGAGGTGGCGGACATCATCCGCAGGCCCCCGGTGGTCATCGACGCCGGGCAGTCCATCAGACAGGCCGCTTCGCTCATGGCCACCGAAGGAATAGGTTCCCTGATCGTGTCCAAGGACAAGGAAGGTTGCGCGGGAATCGTCACGGACAAGGATTTCCGTTACAAGGTGGTGGCCAGGGGGTTGGATTACGACGCGCCCGTGGAATCGATCATGGCCAGTCCGGTCCTGACAATCGACCCTCACGCCATCTGTTTCGACGCCCTGCTCCTGATGATGAAAAAGCAGATTCACCATCTGGCCATCAAGAGTCCGGCCGGAGTGGTGGGCATGATCACTTCCCACGACATAATGGTGCTTCAGGGCCGCTCCCCGTTCTCCCTGTTCAAGGAGATCGTCATTGAGGGCCACATCGAAGGGCTGTATTCCCTGTCCCAGAAGATACCGCTTGTCATCCGCACCCTCATGGAGGAAGGGGCGAAGTCCAGCAACATAACGCGCATGATCGCAGTGCTCAACGACCTGATACTCGAAAAACTGTTGTCGCTGATGCAGGACGAGCTTGGGCCGCCGCCTGTGCCGTTTTGCTGGATGCTCCTGGGCAGCGAGGGCAGGCGCGAACAGACATTCAGAACGGACCAGGACAATGCGATAATCTATCAGGACTGCTCAGGCGACCAGGCCAAAAAGGTGGAGGCTTATTTCCAGGCTTTCGGCACGACGGCCATCGAACACTTAGTCCAATGCGGTTTTCCCCTGTGCAAGGGCGACATCATGGCCTCAAACCCCAAGTGGTGCCAGCCCTATTCGGTCTGGAAGCGTTATTTCACCCATTGGGTAAAGTCGCCTGAACCTTTGGAGGTTATGCACGCCACCATATTCTTTGATTTTCGGCCCGGGTTCGGTTCTTTTGAACTTACCGAGAAGCTGCGCTCGGAACTTGGCGAAAGCACCACCCGCGAAGACGTTTTCCTGCGCTATCTGGCGTCCGACTGCCTGGCCACGAGGCCGCCCCTTTCCTTTTTCAACAGCTTCATCGTGGAGAAGGACGGGGAACACAAGGACACCCTGGACATAAAGAAGCGCGGTCTCGTGCCTTTCGTGGATTTCGCCAGGCTCCTGTCATTGAAGCACAACATTCCGGAAACCAACACCCTTGCGCGCTACATGCTGCTCAAGCAGGCCGGGCATCTGTCGGAGGATTTTTACGACGAGATTTGCAATGCCTACGGATTTCTCATGCAGATCCGCCTAGCGCACCAACTCCGGCAGATGGAGCAAGGCGAGACGCCCAACAACCAGATCAACCCGGCGCGGCTGTCCGAGCTTGAGAGGCGAACTCTCAAGGACGCGTTTTCGGTCATCGGCAGAATCCAGTCCTATATCAAGGACTACTTTCGCTTGAACCTTTAGGACTGGAAGATCAAATGTTTTTTGATTTCAATCCATTGCTTATGAAACGTAAGATCGTTCGGGCCTTTAGGGGACAGCCGACGCATCCCGCCCTGATTCAGAACGAGAAGCACTTCGACGCCGTGGCCCAGGACATGCCCTTGTCCAAGTGCGATTTCGTGGTGGTGGATACGGAACTCACGGGCCTGAATTCGGCGGCGGACGAGATCGTCTCCATCGGCGCGGTGCGCATCAGGAATCTGAGCATCTGCATCGAAGACTGCTTCTACACGTTGATCCTGCCCAAGGAAATGACCAAGGATTCCATCCTCATCCACCACATCACCCCGAACGAAGTCAAGAATTCCCCAAGGCTCTACCGCGTGCTGTCGAGTTTCATAGATTTCATCGGCAAGGATTTCATCGTCGGCCACCATATCGGGCTGGACATGTCCTTCATCAACCAGGCGTCCCGGAAGATATACAACGGCGACCTGCCCAACCCCTGCGTGGACACCATGCGCCTGGCCCAGGCCTATCAGGAGGAAATGTGGGAGAACTATTACGACCTCTACAGGCTGAACGTCTCCTATAACCTGGCCCATCTGTCCAAGCACTACGGCCTGCCTCTTTTCGAGTCCCACAACGCCCTGCAGGACGCCTTGCAGACCGCCTATCTTTTTCTCTATCTGGTCAAGAAGCTCAAGCAGGGCGGAGTGGAAACCCTTAAGGATTTGTACATGGCCGGACACGCCATGCGCTGGTACTACTGATTTCTTTTCCTCTTTGCGCCTCCCGTCCCGCTGGTGTATCCATTCAAAGCCCGGCACAGGGTTGGTTTCACTCTTGCATAAGCCGGAGCTGAGAAGAAGGTAGGGAAAATGCGCAGTTTGATAATCAGCCTGACCCGGTTCGGAGACCTGCTCCAGACCCAGCCCGTTATTTCCGGCCTCAAGGCGCAAGGCGGAGAGGTGGGACTGGTCTGTCTTGAGAATTTCGCTTCCACAACGACCCTTTTGGCGGACCTGGATTATGTCCTGCCCCTGCCCGGCGCACGCTTTCTGGCCCTGCTCGATTCGGACTGGCGAAAGAGTGTTCTTGAGCTGTCAAGGGTCAGGGACTCCTTGGCCAGAGACTTTGACCCAGATGTTGTGGTCAACCTGACTCCGTCCGTTTCAGCCAGGCTGTTGAGCAGGGTTTTCAAGGGAAGCGAGGTGCGCGGTTTCGGCATGGACGAGCTTGGATTCAACGCCGATTCCTCGTCCTGGGCCGTGTTTTTGCAAACGGCGTCCGCCGACCGCGGCACAAGTCCTTTCAATGTCGTCGATCTTTTTTGCAGATCAGCGGGATTGCCCGAAGGCAAGACCGCTTTTCGGCTCAACACACCTGATGACAAATTGCTGAAAAAGGCAGACCGGCTTTTGGCCGGGTGCACAGGGGAGGTGCCGAACGCCAAGGGTTATGTGGCCTTTCAACTGGGGGCCAGCGAGGACCGGCGGCGCTGGCCGGTCAAGAGCTTCGTGCGTCTGGCCCGCAGGTTCTGGAAGGAGGAAGGGCGCGTTGCCGTCCTGGTGGGCTCCAAGGGGGAAAGGGAGCTTGGGCAAAGATTCGAGGCCCTGGTCGACTTTCCCGTGGCCAACGTCATGGGTGAGACCTCCCTGCCTGAACTTGCCGCTGTCCTCTGCCGCATGGACGTGCTGGCCACCAACGACACCGGAACCATGCATCTGGCCGCCGGGCTCGGACTGCCGGTGGCAGCCATATTCCTGGCAACGGCCCAGCCCTGGGACACCGGGCCGTACAGGCCGGGAATGCTTTGCTTCGAGCCGGACATTGCCTGCCATCCCTGTTCTTTCGGCAGGGAGTGCCGCCACGGCGAAAAATGTCGTGAGACGATTGAACCGGATGCTGTTTATGAATTTGCCCGAAGACTGTTGCCTGGGGCCGGCGAGCCGGGGGAAGTGGATGTTTCGCAGCCCTTGCGCGTCTGGAAAACGTCGATGGGCGATGACGGCTTGTTCACCCTGGAGTCTTTGAGCGGTCACGGTCGAAGCGACAGGGCCCTGTGGATTGTCGCCCAGCGTTGGTTTTATCGTCGGTTTCTTGACGGCGAAAACTTGTCTGGATGGCCTGGAGGAAAGCCTGAATTCGAGGCCGAATATTCTGCGAGCCTGAAATCGGTCCTGTCCGAGGCCGACAGCCTGATATTTCTGTTGATTCAGCAGGGCACAGTGCTTTCAAAAGATCCGCTGCCCATGCTCAAAGACAAGTTTCTGGAGAACTGCCGCAGGTTGCATGATCTGCTGGCCGGCGACCCGCGCACGGGAGTCCTTGGTTCCCTTTGGCTGTTCGAGACACAGAGGACCGGCGGCGACCTGTCCGTACTCATGGCCCTGGTGGAGAGATATGGAAGGCTCGTTAGGGGGTTGCTTGACATTCTGACATGACCGGCACGGAATTTGTATCAAAGGCGTAGCGACCCTTTTAAAGGAAAAATATTCTGTATCGCACATAGGAGGAAAGGCAGCATGATCGTCATAGATGGGCACGAAAGTGAACTGGCTGTACAAAATTTCGAGAATCTTGAGGAAGTATTCGTCAAGATCATGGAAGACGGGCATTTAGAGAATCGCGTTGTAACCGACGTATTCATAAACGAAGAGCCTTTTTCGGAGATTTATCCGCATCAGGCCGAGGATATCCAGACCGGCGACATCAACAGCCTTGAAATAAGGTCGGTGCCGGTCAAGGAAATGGCCGTGGACATCACCCGCGAACTGTACAAGGTCGTCAACCTGATGGCCGAAGGCGGCAAGCGCGTTTCCACCATGTTTCGTCAGGCCGACGATGGAGAGGCCCTGGAAACCTATCAGGACCTCCTGGACGTGACCCGGAGCTTCGTGGGCATGATCGCCGTGCTGCGCGATCAGTTCTCCCTGACCGAGCACGAGTCCTTCAAGGATTCAGCCGAGGAGTTCTCCAATCTCTTTACCGAGATGGTGGAGGTGCTTGAAAACGAGGACTGGATTCTTCTGGCCGATTTGCTTGAATACGAATTCCTTCCCGCCGTGAACAAGTGGAAGAAGGTGGTGGCCAGTCTCAGGGAAGACATCCGCAAGGCTGACGGGGAATAGGACATGCCCGACACCATTAATCTGTTGGATCAGGCCATCGATCTGGGCCACAAGGAGCTTGACGTGTTGAGCGTCGGCGATGTTGAAGCGGCGGAGAGCATCAGCCGCGACCGTTCCCGGCTGACAAACGACGCCATGGCCGCCGAGGACACTCCCGATCTGGAGATGTTGCTGGACAAGCTGGACAAGCTCAAGAATCTTCAGGGACGCATAACAAGCGAAGCCAAGCGGTTGCATGCCGTACTGAAAAAGGACTTGGTCCGTTCCAGGCAAGAGAGAAAGAGATTTTCCGGATACAAGGGCGCTGCGGCATCGGCTGTTTCAACCAGCAGGTTCATCAACAGGCAGGGCTGATTTCCGATATCTGATCATGCGATGCTTTTCAGGCGGGGACCATACGGTTCCCGCCTTTTTTGTCTGAACGTGAAAAAGGAACCCGAAGGTTCCTTTTCTGGATTGGTGAGCTTTGCCTGGCTATGCGAAGATCTTGTCTATCTTTTCGCCCAGGGTTTCAGGCGTGAAGGGCTTCACAATGTAGTTGGAGACCTTGGCCTGGACGGCTTCAATGATGTTTTCCTGCTGGGCTTCGGCAGTGACCATGAGAAAGGGCACATCAGCGTATTCCTCGCTGGCGCGGACCTTTTTCAAGAGCTCGATGCCGGTCATTTGCGGCATGTTCCAGTCGGAAACGATGAAATCGATGTTGTCTTTGTTCAGCACTTCCCAGGCGGTCGTGCCGTCGTCGGCCTCGACGATGTTCTCCAAGCCAATCTGACGCAGTATGTTTTTGATTATTTTGCGCATTGTGGAGAAGTCATCCACAACCAGGATGCGCATTTTTTTGTCGTAGGCCATGAATATCCTCCGTTCAATCCGGGTAACCTTGAAATGAAAAAATCCAGTTATTACCCAAAATTCATATATGCTTTCGCAAGACTTAAACTCAACCGATAATAAGCCAATTCTAATGGGATTGAAAGGCTTCAAGCCTAAATTTTCAACGTAAGAAAGCCCGGTCAACCGTGGGGGGTGGGTCGGAACTCTTTAAGTGCAGTGGGCATGGCCCTGCTGTTTTTCGTGTTGTTTGTTCCCGACCTCTACCGGCCTCACCTGCGTCCCAGGCACTATTATTCTGCATTACCCGTGCCAAAGCTGCAATAAGGCTGTCGCCGGGTTTGCCGTGTAACAATTTGTTTCATGTAGCGTTCAACAGGCTGGAATTCCACAAGCAGGTCGTCTCCAACCCCCTGGATCAGGTTGGACAATGTGAGCACGCCGACGCTGAAGCCCCGATCGTCCACCACCACCAAATGGCGGATGTTTTGGGTGACCAGGATTTGCAGGGCCTCGTAGACGTATGAATCTTCATTTATCGTGGTTACGGGAGTGGACATGACCTCGCGCATTGTCTTTTTGGGCAGGGTCCGTCCGTTGCTTGCCAGGTGCCCTACCAAACCCCGCTCGGTCAGGATTCCCAAGGGTTTCCCGTTTTCTTGGGCCACCACGCAGCTGATGTCGTGTTTGCGCATTACTTCAATGGCCTCGATGAGCGAGGCCTCGGGTTTTATTCCAATGATTTCGCGTTTCACCATGCCGATTGTATAAAATTCAAGGCGTTCCGGTTGCACTTGGGGCGCAGAACAAGAAGGCCTCGCATTGTCCCCCGCGTCAATTATTTATTTTTATTAAATGTTTGTTCAGTCGTTCGCTTGTGTGAAAGGACGGGAAAATGCGAGGGGAAACATCAGGTGCCCTCGAAATCGACGTTGTCTATTTGAGCAACTCCATTGCACTCTCAACGTCCCAATCCTCGTGAACCACCTTGTGCAGGGCGGCCACGATCTTTGCCGGGGCCTTGTTCTGAAAAATGTTTCTGCCAACCGAAAGTCCAGAGCCTCCGGCCTGGATGGAGTCGTAGACCATCTGGACCAGGGAGCGGTCATCGTCCATCTTCGGCCCTCCGGCTATGACCACGGGCACGCAGCAGCCTTCGGTGACCCTTAGAAAGCTGTCCGGGTCGCCGGTGTAGTTGACCTTGACTATGTCCGCTCCAAGCTCGGCCCCGACCCTGGCGCAGTGGGTTACTATATGCGGGTCGTATTCATCTTTGATCTTCTGCCCCCTGGCGTACATCATGGCCAGTACGGGCATGCCCCAGTCGTTGGCCTCGGAACAGAGCCTGCCCAGGTCGGCCAGCATGCCGGACTCGGTCTCGTCGCCGAGATTTATGTGCACGGACACTGCATCGGCCCCGAGCTTGAGGGCGTCGGCCACGGTCCCCACCATGCATTTGGCGTTGGGGTAGGGCGACAAGGTCGTGCTGGCCGAAAGGTGGATGATCAGGCCGATGTCCCGGCCCTTGCCCCTGTGCGAACAGCGGGGCAGCCCCTTGTGCATGAGCATGGCGTTTGCCCCGCCATCAGCCACTTGGTTGACGGTTTCCCTCAAGTCTACAAGACCATAGATAGGGCCGACCGTGACGCCGTGGTCAAGGGGGACGATGATGGTTCTTCTGTTGTTTCTGTTCAGGATGCGTTCGATTCTGACGGCTTTTCCCAGTTGCATTTCTGCCTCCAGTGTTTTCCCAGCGCCGCCCCTGCCCGCAGTCCCAAAAAAAGAGGCCGCAGGCTGTTAACCTGCGGCCTCTGGGGAGTTTGTGACTTTTGTTTACACTCGCACCTCCAGACCGCAGGTCCTCCTAAAAAAGAAAAAGCTAAAAAAGAAAAAGGAGTTTGCAACGGTCTGGTGTTTCATGACGCCAACTCTATATCTGGAAAGAATTCCTTGTCAAGGATTTAGTGAATTCGTTTATGATTTTACGGCTATGCATTTCACTTCCACCAATCCGCCTTTGGGCAGCGCGGAAACCTCCACGGCCGCCCGTGCGGGCTTGTGGTCCGTGAAATAGGATGCGTATATATCGTTGAAGGCCAGAAACATGGAAAGGTCGGTCATGAAAACGTCCACGGCCAGGACGTGATCAAGGTCCGATCCCGCCGCTTCCAGGATCGCCTTGACGTTTTCAAGGGCCTGTCCGGCCTGGGCTTCAAAACCGTCAAGAAGCAGGCCGGTTTCCGGAACCATGCCCAGCTGTCCGCTGACGAATATCAGTCCCGCGCCGGATACGGCTTGGGAATACGGGCCTACCGCCGCCGGGGCTTTGTCCGTCTGAAAGCACTTGATGCCGTTCATGCTGCGCTCCTTTGCCTGGATTTGGGTTCGCTCCACAAGTATTTGTCACAGAATCTTTCCGGCAGATGCCTGGTGATCTTGACCAGCATTGCCACGGCCAGCATGGAAAAGGCAAGTCTGGCCCAGAGTATGCCGGAGAAATGGCCTCCGATCATGACCATGAGCAGGGTGTCCTCGATGAGGCTGTGGGCGATGCCCATCAGGGATATGGAGTAGAATACGTCTTTTTTGTCCACGTTTCCGCTCATGGCTTCGCTGATGATCAGGCCGCCGCCGTAGGCAAGCCCCAATGAAAGGCCGATCACCGTGATGGCCGAAGCCTTGGGGCCGATGCCCATGATTTTGAGCAGGGGCCTGAGCAGCTTGTCCAGCAGTCCGGTCACACCGATTTTGGTCAGGATTTTCAAAAGCCCCATCAGGCTGAAAATGATAAGGAAAACCAGTGACAAGTCCTTTGCCTTGCCCAGGGACCAGGCCAGGATGGTTTCCTTGGTTCCGGTCTGGGCATCGGGCTGAAAGATGATCGACGCCGGACCCTGGAGCAGGTTGAAGTTGTCATAGGTCAGGTGCAGAAGCCAGCCGAGGATGAGGGCGCAGACCACCCGGAACAGGCTCTGGAAAAGAAAACGTGCGCCGGCCTTTCTGGAGATGGAAGACTCCACGGGAAGGCCGTGGGCCATGAGGATCATGACGGCCAGGATTGTTGCCTGGGCGGCGGACACGGGTGTGTCCTTGATCAGGGATGCGAATACGATCACGGAGGTGTAGATGTTGTTCAGCAGGGCCGTGGCCCAGACAAGCCCCATTTCCGCAGGCAGTCCCACCAGCTTCATGAGCGGCTCGAGAGGCGCGGCGAGGTATTTTATCAGATCCAGCTCCTGAAGTATCTTGATGACGATGATCACCGGGATCATTATCTTGTACATCTCGATGCTGGCCCTGAGGCTGGATTTGAAAACGGCTTTAACGGCCCTTGCCAATTGAAGTATTGCTTCGGGCATTGATCTCCTCTCTTTGTGAAGGGCGGACGTTATGCCTTTTGCCAGAAAAAAGGAAGACCAATGATCGGGCAAAAAATGGATTCCGACACCCCTTGTGCCTGAGGAGGTTTTGTGTCAAGCAGACAAATCTTCAACAGGGAACTTTCGTGAATCCGATCAAAATTCTGCTCATCGCCGCCGAGGGCAAGCCCAGAGACGCTTACAGGAAGGCATTGGACAGCTACGGCGTGAGCTATGAAGTTGTTTCCTCACCGGACGAGGTCACCGAGATGCTGGTTGAAATTCCATTCAACGGATTGCTTCTCGACCTTCCGACCATGATCAAGAGCCAGAGTTCCAGCTACGGCGCGGTTCAGCAGATTTTGAAGATATTCCCCGCATTGCGCCTTCTCTACAACCCCAGACATGGCGGCGTGCGCGGGTTGCCTTTCGGCGGTACCGTGAAGAACGGCAAGACGTTGATGGAATTTCTTTCCAAGGAATGCGTTCCATTTACTCCGCGCACCATTCGCAGCGCCCGGCGTTCATGTCTCTGTCTGAATGTGGTTCTGCTTGATCGTCCCGACCAGCATTTGAAGGAGGGGGAGAAGACAGTCACCGCCAATGTTTCCAGGCACGGCTGCTTCGTGCTCACATCCCGGAACTGGGACGGACGGGACAAGGCCTGGCTTGCGATAAGGGAACTGGGCGAAGGCCGTCCCATAGAGATCAGAATCTGCTGGCAGAGGAAATGGGGTGAGACAACGATCATTCCCGGCATCGGGTGCAGTTTCGTGTCCCTGACTGATGATCAGGAAGAGGCGCTGGCCTCGCAGTGCGGAGAACTTCAAGGAGGCGAAGACGATGTCCGTGGACAATGAAAGGCGAAAGGAAAGGAATCTTGAAATAATGCTGGCCACTCTGGCCAAGGGCATTCTTCTGGGCGGTTCGTTGGGCATAATCGCCAGCTGGCTTGGGATCATCGACATCGCCAGGGGCCTGTTTCTGGGAGCCTTGGTCGGTTGCCTGGGCGCCCTGAGCGTCAAGAGCATGCGTGAAAAAAAGGACGGCAAGTAAATCCGGCCATGGATTTGAAAGTCTTCCTGGCCATCGGCGTCACCCTGGTTTTCTGGGCCTCCGCATTCGTGGGCATCAGGGCGGGGCTTGAGGGCTACGAGCCCGGCCACCTCGCGCTTCTCCGTTTCATCACAGCCTCTTCGGTCATGATCGTCATGGGCATTGCCCGGCGGGTCCGGCTGCCGGATATGCGGGATGTTCCTGTCCTTTTCCTGCACGGGTTTCTGGGATTCACGGTCTATCACGCCTGCCTGAACTACGGGGAATTGACCGTCAGCGCAGCCTCGGCCTGCTTTCTGATCAACGGGATACCTGTTTTCACGACCATATTGGCCGTAATGTTCCTGAAGGAGAAGATCAGGGCCAGAGGAGTGGTCGGGATAATGGTCAGCGTTGCCGGAATTGCGCTCATTTCCTTTGGCGAGGGGCAGGGGTTCAGTTTCAATCTCGGGGCATTGTACGTGCTTGTCGCCGCCTTTTCCGAGTCGGTGTTCATGATTTTGCAAAAGCCCTATCTGAGCAAATATACGCCCACCGAGTATGTTACCTACACGGTCTGCACAGGCACTGTTTTTCTTCTGGTTTTCGCTCCCGGATTGTTCGAAGCCGTGGTTTCAGCTCCTCGGGCCGCGACCTGGGCCGGTATCTACCTTGGAGTTTTTCCGGCGGCCATCGCTTATGTGACCTGGGCTTACGGCCTGTCCAAGGCCGACGTGTCCAAGGTGGTGTCCACGCAGTTCATGCTGCCTGGCCTGACCATAGTCATAGGCTGGTTCTGGCTCAGGGAGCTTCCCGGGCTGGTGTCCTTTCTGGGAGGGCTGGCCGCCCTTGCCGGAGCGGCGATGATCACGTTGCCGGATGGCGTTGTTAAAAAGATGACGGGGAGGGGCTGAGCCCTCCCCGCTTTGTTTTAGAGTATCTGGCTCAGGAAGAGCTTGGTGCGGTCATGATCGGGGTTCTTGAAGAAGTGTTCCGGAGTTCCGACCTCCACGATTTGCCCGTCATCCATGAAAACCACCTGATCCGCCACCTCGCGGGCAAAGCCCATTTCGTGGGTGACAACCACCATGGTCATTCCTTCCTTGGCAAGTTTTTTCATGACATCCAGAACCTCGCCGATCATCTCCGGGTCAAGGGCGGATGTGGGCTCGTCAAAAAGCATGATCTTGGGTTCCATTGCCAGGGACCGGGCGATGGCCACGCGCTGCTGCTGTCCGCCCGAGAGCTGGTTGGGGTAGTTGTTGGCCTTGTCGTGGATGCCGACTTTTTTCAGCAGGGCCACGGCCTTGTCCCTTGATTCGCGTTTGGAGCGGTTTCTGACCACTGTCTGGCCGATGGTCACGTTCTCCAGGACGGTCTTGTGGGGGAAGAGGTTGAAGGATTGGAAGACCATGCCCACTTCGGCCCTGACCTTGTTGATGTTGGTCTTCTTGTCCAGGATGTCCACTCCGTCGATCTTTATCAGCCCCTTGTCCGCGTATTCCAGCCTGTTCAGGCAGCGCAGGAAGGTGCTCTTTCCAGATCCGGAGGGGCCAATGACCACGACCACGTCTCCGGCATTGACCTTGTAGGTCACGTTGGAAAGGGCCTGTATCTCGTGGGGCACATGGAATGTCTTGTATACGTTTTGAACGTCTATCACGACTTCACCGTCCTTCTTTCAAGGTATTGGACAAACATGGACAGCGCGAAGGTCAAGATGAGGTAGAGCAGAGCGCAGACAAACCAGAGCTCGAAAGGCTGCAGGCTTGTGGTGACAACCTCGCGTGTGGCCTTGGTCAATTCCCTGATGGCGATGATGCCGAGGAGGGATGAATCCTTGATGAGGCTTATGAATTGTCCAGCCAAGGGCGGCAGGATACGCTTGAAGGCCTGGGGCAGAATGATATGCCGCATGGCTTTTGAAGTTGTCATGCCCAGGGAACGGGCCGCTTCCATCTGTCCCCTGCTGATGGATTGGATACCGGCGCGTACGATCTCGGCCACATAGGCTCCGGCAAAGATGGCCAGGGAGGCCACGCCGAACCAGATGGGCGGGATGGCCGATAGTCCCTGTTTTGTCAACAGGTTGTTTACCAGCGTTCCACCTACGAAATACCAGATGAATATCTGGACCAGCAGAGGCGACCCCCGGATCAGTTCTATGTAGGTGATGGCCCCCCACTTAAGAGCGGGATTGTCGGATATTCTGGCCAGTCCCGTGGCCAGGCCGAACATGATGCCGAAAACGATGGCGATGAGACTGACTTTGAGCGTCAGCCACAGCCCCTCCATGAGTATTCCGACCTTCCATTGTTTGTATGAACCGATTACATCTCCGGCAAAAACTATGGTGCCTTGGTCCACCTCAAAGTTGCCGGACTTGGGGATTGCAATCTGTTGCGACTCGCCGTCGCCCTGGATGACAAGTACGATATTCTCGCCCTGGTCGTTTATCGAAGCGATTTCTCCGGCGATTTCAGCACGGAATTCCATGTCCGCTTCGTAGAAGAAATATTGGGGTACGGCGTACCAGCGCCACACGTAATCAACTTTCTGGGTGGCCAAGTAGAGCAGGGCCATGGCCGTGAAGATGCAGACAAAGAATATTCCTTTCCAGAAAACATAGTAACTTTTGCCGTGTTTGGGGCCTGATCCAGTCATTCTAGTATCTTTTGTTTGGGATTAAAAAAAATCGGGGACCCGAAAAGGGTCCCCGAAACGGAGCATTTGTTACTTGATGTTCGCGTACCATGCGGTGCTTTTGATCCACTTGTCATAGATGCGATCATAGCGGCCGTCGTTTTTGAGCTGGCTCAGGAAATTGTTCAGCCAGTTCATGAAGTCGGGATCGCCTTTTGTGATGGCCCAGGCCAACGGCTCGTAGGTAAAGGGCGTGTCCAGGAAAACGACCTTGTCGGCGCCCTGCTCGGCCATGAAAACCACGCAGTAGGGCAGGTCGTAGACAAAGGCGTCAGCCTTGTTGTTCACGACTTCCAGAGCGGCTTCGGTTTCGGTTTCGAAGGACTTGTATGTGCACTGGGGGATGAGGCGTTTCACGGACTGCTCGCCCGTGGTGCCGAGCTTGGAGGTGACCACGTATTTGGGGTCGTTCAGGTCCTTGTAGGAATTGACTGTGCCCTCATGCTTCTTGTTCAGGACGATGGCCTGGCCCACGATGATGTAGGGGTCGGCGAAGCTGATCTTCAGGTTGCGTTCCTGAGTGACGGTCATGCCGGACATGATGATGTCGAACTTGTCGGTCATCAGTGCGGGGATGATGCCGTCCCAGGAAGTGTTCACGGGGACGAGTTCAACGCCCATGGCTTTGGCCATTTCATTGGCCATGTCGATGTCAAAGCCGACGAATTTGCCGTTCTTGTCGGTCATTTCAAAAGGCATGTATCCGGACTCGAAGCCAACGCGGAGCTTGCCGCTTGTGATGATTCTTTCCAGGGTGGATTCCTTGACCAGGGACATTCTGACGTCGACTTCCTGGGCCGGAGCCGGAGCTGGAGCCGGAGCAGCCTGCTGGGCGGTTTCCTGGGTGGCTTCTTGAACGGCGGGTTTGGCCTCCTGCTTTTCTTCCTGCTGCCCGCAGCCGAACGCCGCCAGGATCAGAAGCGCACTTAGCAGCGCAACGCAAAGGTTAAGACGGAATTTCATCGGCAACCTCCTAGAATTGTGATGATTAAGTTATACAACCAGCTGCATGCATTCGGCGCATCAAGCTAGTACGATTTTCCTTCTGTAAGGATTTCCTTGACGGTCATGGGGATTTTGCATTCGGGACATTCCGGAATAGGCTCTTTCGGAATGTAAACTATTTCAGTATGTTTACACTTTGGGCAGATAACCTCGACGGCCTGTGCCTTGTTGTTTTTATTGTCATCGCCCACTGTAAAAACCTCCTTGAATGAGTTCTGACTTAATAGACTTATTTGAACGAGAAAACAAGGTTATTCGTTTTAAACCCGGTTGGGTGTTTTGGGCGAAAGGTTGGAAGGGCAACAGGAAATCTTGACCTCGTGCAGCACTGTTGCTAGATATTTTTTAGATTTATTGGGTTGATATAGCTGAAAAGTCATAAGGCGGGTTCAAACCGGAAAATGTCTGACGAAAGAATTTTGGTCGTTGACGATGAAAGAGTCGTCAGCCTGGACATCCAGGGAATCCTTACACGGTTGGGTTATCGGGTCGCGGACACCGCAATTTCCGGAGGAGAGGCCATTGAAAAGGCCGGCGCCCTCCGACCCGACCTGGTGCTCATGGATATCCGTCTCAGCGGCGAGATGGACGGCATTGAAGCCTCCATACAAATCTCCCGTAAGTATGAGATACCCGTAATTTTTCTTACAGCCTATTCCGACGACGAAACCCTGACCAGGGCCATGAAGGCCGGTCCCTTCGGTTACTTGCTCAAGCCCTTTGACGAACGCGAACTGCACACGGCCATCGAGGTGGCCCTCTACAAGCACAAGATGGAACAGGAGCTGCGGGAGGCCAAGCTCGCCGCAGAGTCGGCAAACGAGGTCAAGACATCCTTTCTGGCCACTGTGAGCCATGAACTCAGAACGCCCATGAACGGCGTTCTCGGCCTGACGGAAGTCCTGCTCATGTCCGAGCTTGAGGGGGAAGCCAAGGAATATGCCCGGCTGATCAAGGAATCGGCGCTGTCGCTGCTCAAGATCATCAACCAGATTCTGGATTTTTCCAGGATCGAAGCCAACATGCTGGAGTTGCACGAAGGTCGGTTCAATCTGAGCGGCATTTTTGGCAGAATCATCAAGAAATACAGGCAGCCCGCCGAGGACAAGGGCTTGACGCTCAAATCCGTCGTCCGCCTTGGAGTTTCCGACCTGTTGCGCGGGGACTCCAAACGGCTGGAGCAGGTCCTGGACAATCTGGTCGGCAATGCCGTCAAGTTCACGGAGCAGGGCGGGGTGACGCTGGAAGTCATGCCGCTTGGCTCCGGCGGGGAAAGCCCTTCCACTGTCGAGAATGGGCATGTCAGACTGCTTTTCAAGGTCACGGATACCGGGATCGGAATTCCGGAAGGCAAGGAAGACGAAATTTTCAGCAGCTTCACCCAGGCGGAGCATTATCTCACCCGCAGGAGCGAGGGTTTGGGACTTGGCCTTGCCGCTGCCAGAAAACTTGTTTCTCTTCTCGGCGGACGGTTGTGGCTGGAAAGGCCGGAAGGCGGCGGCAGTTCATTTTGTTTCACCACGAGGTTCATGACCTTTGAAGATGAGGGAAGGCCCGGTCCGGCCACGGAAGCGGCAGGCGGAAAAACGGAAGTCACCTCAGCCAACGAATTGGGGGTCAGCGGCCTCAAGATTCTCGTGGCCGAGGACGATCTGGTCTGTCGCAAGTTCACTGTCAGGTCTTTGGAAAAGGCCGGGTTCGTGCCCCTGGCGGTTGAAGACGGCGGAAAGGCCCTGGAGGCCCTGGAAAGGGAACATTTCGATCTGGTGCTCATGGACGTGCAGATGCCGGTGTTGAACGGCCTGGACGCCACCCGCGCCATTCGCGAATCCAACTCCAAAGCCATGAACCGTGATGTGCCGATAGTGGCCCTGACCGCCCATGCCATGTGGGGCGACGAACAGCGTTGCCTGGATGCGGGCATGAACGGCTACCTGACCAAGCCCGTGGAGGCCGTGACGGTGATCAACGTGATCAAAGAAATTCTTAACCCCGGTTCCGACCAGGTGTCCTAAATGAACAGCAATTCCCTGAAAACGAACGAGCAGGATTCCCGTCGCGTCTACTCCCTGTTCCTGTTGATCATGCTCAGTTTGTCCTTTTATCTGACCTATCTGATCGTGAGGCCGTTTTTCCACACCATTGTCCTGTCCACGGTTCTGGCGGTTCTCTTCTCGCCCGTTTTCGCCTGGCTCGAAGTTCGTTTCAAGGGCAGGAGGGTCGTGGCCGCATTGGTTACCGTGTCCCTCATCGCCTTCGTGATCATCATCCCCCTGTTCATCCTGGCCTTCGGCCTTACGGACCAGGGCGTGGAGTCCATCCGCTCCATCAACCGCTGGCTGCGGACCACGGACTTCAACGAGTTGATCAACAGCGGGCAGGCCAGCGTATACCTTGACTGGATAAAGGAAAAACTGCCCTTTGTTGATTTGGATTCCCTGGATATCCAGGCCAAGGTCCTCGGATTCTCCCAGAGCTTCGCCCAAAACATGATCCAGTTCGGCACGCAGATGGCCACCAACCTGGTCTGGATAGTTCTGCAATTCATGCTTTCCATGTTCATCATCTTTTATTTTCTGGTGGACGGCCGGAACATGATCTCCCGGCTCAAGCACCTTTCGCCCCTGCGCCCGGAACAGGAAAACTCAATTATCGAGAGCCTGCAGCGGGTGGTGCGCGGCGTCATGCTGGGCAGCTTCTTCGTGGCCTTCCTGCAAGGCATCGTGGCCGGAATCGGGTTCGCCATAGTTGGCATTCCGGCCCTGTTCTGGGGGGCCATGATGTGTTTCGCGGCCCTGATTCCCCTGGTCGGGGCCAGCGTCATCTGGTTCCCGACGGTCATGTACCTGCTCATCGTGGGTCAGTGGGAGCTGGGCCTTGTTTCTCGGCCTGTGGTGCCTGGTCATTGTCGTGAACATCGACACCTTTCTCCGCCCCATGCTGCTTCGCGGCGCGGCGCGTGTCTCCACTTTCTACATCTTCATGGCCATCCTGGGCGGCGTGTATTCCTTCGGCTTCACCGGCATCCTGTACGGTCCGCTTATCCTTAGCTTCGTCATGGTCATGCTCAAGATTTACAGCGAGGAATACTCCGAGCTGCTGGACACCAACGGCTACGGCGACCTGAAACCCATCATCGAGGTGGTTGGCGAGGAAGAGGAAAAGGCGGAAGACAAGAAGTAGTCCGATTTGTAATAAATTGTCCCGAACGACCCCGTTCTCTTGATTGAGAACGGGGTTTTTTATTGGAAGAGGCTTGTTGATGTATAACTCTGTTGATTTTGAATGCACAGAGTGTAATAATTAATATTGATATTTTTATACAGTTTTAAAATATTAATTATTGCGGGTTAATAAGAAATATGGCTGATCAAAATCATGTTGAGATTTTATTGGCGGGAGTGTCTGTCTGGAATGATTGGCGTAAGAATAATCCTGAAGTAGTTCCAATTTTTTTCGGATTCGATGTGTGGCAAACTTATGATTCTGTTAACCCTCCAAGTTTTTTTAAACTTGAATCAAAATATAATGATTCAGAATGTAGGATAAAATGTCTATCCGTTAATTGGTCGGGGATAGACTTTCATAAAGTACAATTTAGTGGATGTAATTTTATTGGCGTGAACTTGACAGGTGCTAATTTTGATAGTGCTGTAGATACAGAAAGTTGTTTTGACGGGGCGGAATTACAAAGAGCTAATTTTGAAAATTTTAAATCAACAAGTTCTTCATTTAGAAACTCTATTTTAGTAAATTGTCATACTAATGATAAAACATGGTTTATTAATACAGACTTTAAAAAAGCAAATTTTTGGCGGGCGGATTTAACTGGAACAGATTTTTTATGCTCGCATTTTGAAGGAGCCAATATCCGTGAAGCTAATTTTAGTGGTTCAAATATCACTAGCATTACATATGACAAATTTATTAGATGTAGTGGTACACGAATATCTTCCAGTTATGGGAATCAGATGTTCCGTAGATTTGTAATGGATAAAGCATATATAGCAGAGTTTAGGAAAAGACATCCTTGGTTGTACTGGGTGTGGTATATTTCCTCAGATTGTGGACGATCTTTATTTGTTTGGACAATGTGGTCATTGTTTTTCGCGGTGTTGTTCGGCGTAGTTTTCGCTGAATATTCATCTTTTTTTTGGTTGCCAGAATGGATGAAGTCATTTCTTGAAAATTTAAATCCTGAAATGGCATATTTAAATGGGTTAGAAACTGGTTGGTTTACCCCATATTATTTTAGCATTGTGACTTTTACAACTTTAGGGTTTGGAGACATCACGCCTTTGAACACGGCGGGTCAAATTTGGCTTACGTTAGAAGTGGTGATTGGCTATGTTATGTTGGGAGGGTTGGTTTCAATTCTCGCCAATAAGTTGGCACGCAGAAGCGGTTAATAATAAAAAAGGCCGGAACCTCGTCAGTTCCGGCCTTTTAATTTTATATTGAAGTAAACCGCTACAGGTCTTTCAGGGCCGCCGTGATATCCACCACGGCCTTTTTGCCGTCCTCGAAGAACATCAGCGTATTGTCCGCCGCGAAGAGCGGGTTGGGGATTTTGGCGAATCCCGGGCTGAGGCTGCGCTTGATCACCACCACGGTCCGGGCCTTGTCCACGTCCAGCACCGGCATTCCCGCGATGGGGCTGCTTGGGTCGGTCTTGGCCAGGGGGTTGACCACGTCGTTGGCCCCGATGACTATGACCACGTCGATCTGTCCCATTTCCGGGTTGATGGAGTCCATTTCCCTGAGCTGCTCGTAGGGAACCTCGGCCTCGGCCAGGAGCACGTTCATGTGTCCGGGCATGCGTCCTGCCACAGGGTGGATGCCGTACTCGACCTTGGTTCCGTTTTTTTCCAGCAGGGTGGCCATCTCGCGCACCGCGTGCTGGGCCTGGGCCACGGCCATGCCGTAGCCGGGGACGATGCAGACCCTTGTGGCCGTCTCCAGGATCATGGCCAGTTCATCCGCGGAAGTGGATTTGACCTTGCCCTCGTAGATGTCTTCCAGGGCCTCGCCGCCCGAGGTCGCGGGGCCGAGGGCGCCGCCGAAGAGCACGTTGGCCAGGGAGCGGTTCATGGCCTTGCACATGATCTGGGTCAGGATGATGCCTGATGCGCCGACCAGTGAGCCGGAGATGATGAGCACGTTGTTGCCCAGGACGAAACCCGTTGCCGCGCCCGCAAGGCCGGAATAGGAGTTGAGCAGGGCGATGACCACGGGCATGTCCGCGCCGCCGATGGGTATGACCAGCAGCACGCCAAGGACCGAGGCCGTGAGGACCATGAGCCAGTAGAAAGCGCTGCCGTCCGGATTGGCTATCATGAGCGCCGCCAGCACCACTGCCAGCAGGGCAACTCCGGCATTGACAATACGTTGGGCCGGAAACTCGATTGGGTTGTTGAAGAAGAGCCGCTGGAGCTTGGCAAAGGCCACGAAGCTGCCCCAGAAGGTCACTGCGCCGATAAGCCCGGTGACCGCCGTGGCCGCCACGCCCTGCGCGCCCATGCCGCCCATGTCCAGGGACTCCATTAGGGCCGCTCCGGCGATGAGTATGGAAGCGCCGCCGCCAAGGCCGTTGAACACGGCCACCAGCTGGGGCATTGCCGTCATCTCGATGCGCACGGCAAGGTGCGCGCCAATGGCCGACCCAACGAGCAGGCCCGCCAAAATGGCCCAGAAGCCGAGTATTTCCTGGCCGACCAGCGTGGCCAGCACGGCCAGGAGCATGCCCAGGGCGGAAAGCAGGTTGCCGCGAACCGCAGTCCTGGGATGGGTCAGCCCCTTGATGCCGAGAATGAAAAGCACCGAAGCAACAAGATATGTGATGTTTATTATCGCCTGGTTCATGGGCTAGTCCTTTTTCCTGAACATGGCGAGCATGCGGTTGGTGACCATGAATCCGCCCACCACGTTCACCGTGGCGAAGACCAGGGCCACAAATCCCAACACCGTGGTCAGGGTGGAATGGCCGCTTCCGGCCGCCAGGAGCGCGCCGACAATTGTGATGCCGGAGATGGCGTTGGTGCCGGACATGAGCGGGGTGTGCAAAGTCGGCGGCACCTTGGTGATGACCTCGAAGCCGATGAATATGGCCAATACGAAAATGGTGAATCCTATTACGAACGTTTCCATGTATTGTCGTCCCTAGGCTAGAGTTTCCTTCACGCGGGGGTGAACCACCTCGCCTTCCCTGCAGACCAGGGTTCCGGCGATGACCTCGTCCTCCATGTTGAAAACCAGTTTCCCTTCCTTGAGCAGTTGCAGGAGCAGGGTGGTGATGTTCTTGGAGTACATAGCGCTGGCGTCCTTGGGCAGGTCCGAAGCGAGATTGGTGGGGCCGAGGATGGTCACGCCGTGCCTGACCGCCACCTTGTCCGCTTCGGTCAGCTCGCAGTTGCCGCCGGTTGCCGCCGCCAAATCCACGATGACCGAACCGGGCTGCATGCCCTCGACCATCTCCTTTGTGACCAGAAGGGGGGCCTTTCTGCCGGGGATTGCCGCAGTGGTGATCACCACGTCGGACTCGGCCAGGACCCTTGTCATGAGTTCCCGCTGTTTGCGGTAGAAATTCTCGTCCATTTCCTTGGCGTAGCCGCCCTTGTCCTCGGAATCTCCGGCTTCAAGCTCCATTTCCACAAACTTGGCGCCCAGGCTTTCCACCTGTTCCTTGACCACGTCGCGAACGTCGTAGGCCTGGACCACGGCGCCCAGCTTGCGGGCCTGGGCAATGGCCATGAGTCCGGCCACTCCCGCGCCCACGATGAAGACCCTGGCCGGGGTGATTGTCCCGGCTGCGGTCATGAGCATGGGGAACATCTTGGGCAGGGTGTCGGCGGCTAGCAGCACGGCCTTGTATCCGGCCACAGTGGCCATTGACGAGAGCGCGTCCATGCTCTGGGCTCGGGTGATGCGCGGCACCAGTTCCATGGAAAGCATGGCCACGCCTTTCTCGGCGATGGATTTGGTGATCTCGGGCGTGGTCAGGGGTTCGCTGAATCCGGCTATGAGCTGACCGGATTTCATCATCTCGATGTCTTTCGCTCCCTGTTCCGGGTTGGCGCCGGGGGTGCGGACCATGAGCAGGACATCGGACCTCTTGAACAGATCGCTGCGGGACTCGGCCAGGGCCGCCCCCTTGTCCTCGTACGCCTTGTCTGTGAAACCGGATTCAAGACCCGCTCCAGCCTCTACGAGCACCGACGCCCCGGCCTTGACCAGGGCGGCAACCGATGCGGGAGTGAGAGCCACCCGGCGTTCGCCCGGGTAGGATTCTTTTGGGATGCCCACAATCATGGATGGTCGACTCCTTGTGATTTTAAAAACTATGTAAGTTGTTCAGGGTTCTCAGAGGGCAGCTATTAAAACAAAACCTCTGAGGTAGCAAATACCTTTCGCAGACGCGGAGCGGCCTGCCTTCGTGCTTGATGCCCGCCCGTTTCAGGTTGTTTTTTTGTGGATTGTTTCAGCCGTAGAGACTATAAGCCGGTTCTTCAGGGGGAACCAGTGCGCCAATCGAATACGACCATATACGTCCTTCTCGTTTCCAGCATGATTCTCTGGGGCGGCACATGGGTGGCCGGGCGTGTTCTTGCGCAATCAATAAGCCCCATGAGCGCTGCTTTTCTGCGCTACATCTTCGCCTCAGGATTCCTGTTCATCCTTTGTTGGCGTGAGCACAAAGGCTTCCCCTGGCTGGGGCGCGAGCACATCCTGCCCACGATTTTTCTGGGCGCCACCGGGGTCTTCGCCTACAGCTATTTCTTTTTTACCGGATTGCAGACCGTTCCGGCCAGCCGGGCGGCCCTGATCGTATCCTGCATTCCGGTCTGCATGTCCGCCGCCTCGGCTCTCTTTTTCAAGGAGCGGTTCGGTCCTGTGCGAATTCTGGGCACCATTACATCCTTGGTGGGCGTTTCAGTTGTCGTGGCCGACGGCAATCCTCTGCAATTGTTCGCGGGCGGGGTGAACAAGGGCGACTTGTTCATACTGGGCTGTGTGGCCAGCTGGACGGCCTATTCACTCGGCGGGAAGCTGGTAATGAAAAAGCTGGACCCGCTGATGGCCGTATGCTGGTCTTGTTTTTTCGGGATGCTTCTTCTCATGCCCGCCGCCCTGGCCTCGGGTTTTTCCGTCGACTTGGCCGCGTGCAGGCCCGTGGACTGGTTTTGCGTGGTCTTTCTTGGGGTCTTGGCCACGGGTTTCGCCTACTACTGGTACTACAAGGCCATTCTCACCATTGGGCCTTCCCGCGCCGGAGTGTTCATAAATCTGGTGCCGGTCTTCGCCATTGTAATGGCTTATTTTCTTTTGGGCGAGAGAATTCATCTTTCCTTGCTGGCCGGGGGACTGATGGTCGTTTCGGGAGTATATCTCCATAATCGGGCCTGAGGCGTTTGACGCGCTGGAGCCGGTGATTGATATTCAGGCTTGGAAACATTCAGGGAGGTTTTTGCAATGGAAGATCGCATCGAGCGCCTTGAAAACGCCGTGGCCTTGCAGGATCGGACAATAGAGAAGTTGAACGATGTGCTGTTTGAACAGCAGAAGCAGATCGACAATCTGGAAAAACAAATGGAGATGCTGGCCGTCAAGTACCGCCAGTTGAAGGAATCCGCGGCACAGGGGGAGTTTGACGATGTTCCTCCGCCTCACTACGGGCGGTAGCCTTTATTCTTTCGGCCACCGGCAGCCCCTTTTCCCCACACCAATGATAGACCCTGTTTTTTGCCCCTGGAGCATTATTTTTTTATAGCCCAACCTGTACTTTTGGTGTATATTTAGGCCAATAAGTTTGGGGTGGTGTTCAGTGTCAGGCGCGAACCGGTTTCGGCCCGTGTCTTGGCCCTACCGTTTTTTAAAACGGTTCCTCCCTTTCAGTTCCATTGCCATTAAGAAGACAGCTTCGTGTCCAGCTGGCTTTCCATGCCGATGGCGCTTTCAACGGGCATGACAAAGGCGATGCCGGTGCCGGGTTCGCTGAATTGCCCCGCCTGATGGATGGCCTTGAGCACGTCCTCCACGGTTTCATTTCTGACCAGAATGATTACTATTTCGGTGCGCACATCCAAGGACAGGCCGAAAAACGTCTTGGCTTCACGTTCGCCCGTTCCCGATGCGCAGACAACAGTGGCTCCCGTGGCTCCGGCTTCCTTTGCGGCATCCACCACCTTGTCAGTCAAGGTCGGCTTGATCATGGCAAATATGCACTTGAAGTTCATTGTCTCCACCTCCTGACGGTGCAAACTTTGTGTTTACTGGTTGTCGTCCGAACCGGCCTTGCCGGATCGTACATTCCGATTCAGTGTTTTTGCAAGCAAACGCGCAATCTGGGCATAGCCCAGCACGGCTATGATCGGGAACAGCGAGGCCAGGGCGATCAGCCCGAAGCCGTCCAGCACGGGGCTTCGTCCGGGAATGTTGGAGGCCAGTCCGAGGCCTAGGGCGGCGACCAGGGGGACAGTCACCGTGGAGGTGGTCACTCCTCCGGAATCATAGGCCAGCGGCGCGATGCTGCGCGGGGCGAAGAATGTTTGAATCGTCACGACCGTGTAGCCGGCCAGGACATACCAGAAAAGGGGGGTGCCGGTGACAATGCGGAACGTTCCGACAGTAATGCCCACGGCCACTCCCAGGGCCACGGTTATGCGTAGTCCAAGGGCGGAGATGGCGCCGCTCGAGGCCTCTTCCGCCTTGTGCGCCACGGCAATGAGTGCTGGCTCGGCGATGGAGGTCGAGAAGCCCACGAGAAAGGCGAAGAGGTAGATAAGGCCGTAGGCCGTCCAGTCCGCAGTCCCCCCTTTTGCCGCAGCCTCGCAGAGCTGCAGGGCCATTGTCCTGCCGATGGGGAAAAGGGCCAGATCAAGGCCGGCCAGGAAACAGGTCATGCCCGCCAGAACCAGAACGAAGCCGAACAGAACCTTGTCCAGCCTTGGTATGGAGCGTTTGAGCACGAATTTTTGAAATACCAGAAGCAGAAGCAGCACGGGCAGCACATCGCGGGCCGTGGCGAGCAGAAGTTCCAGGGGGGTGAAGAGTATGTCCATAACCGTCCCCTAGTGGAATATTATGCCGTAGAGCATGACGAAGATCATGGGCGTGAGAGAGGCCAGGGCTATGAGCCCGAAACCGTCGGTGAGCGGGTTTCTGCCTCGTATGGATCGCGCCAGACCGACACCGAGGGCCGCCACCAGCGGAACAGTTACGGTGGAGGTTGTCACGCCGCCGGAGTCATAGGCCAGCCCGATGATCTCCTTGGGGGCGAAAAGGGTGATGAGCATGACCAGCACGTAGCCGCCGATGATGAGCCTCGGCAGGGACCAGCCGCGCAGGATTCGCAATACTCCAAGGACGATGGCCAAACCCACGGACAGAGCGACGGACAGGCGTACGCCGAGGGCGTACTCCTCCAGAGATTCTGCCCCGGCAGTGATGAGTCCCGCTTCGGCCGCGGCCCTGGCGCCTTCGCGCGTGACCGCTATGAGGGCCGGTTCGGCCACTGTTGTTCCGAAGCCGAGCATGAAGGCGAAGAGGAGCAGCCAGAACAGGCTGCCCTTGCGGGCGAATTCCTCGGCCATTGTTTCGCCCAGGGGGAACAGGCCCATTTCCAGGCCGGTCACGAACAGGGCCAGGCCGATTATGACCAGCACAAGTCCGCTCAGGGTTTTCAGCAGATCCGGAAAGGGCAGGCCCAGAACCAGGAATTGGAAGACCGCAATGACTGCGATGATTGGCAAAAGGTCGCGGAATGCGCCGAACAGCGCATTTCTGAGCAGCCTTGCCAGGCTTGAACCCCAAAAGTTGGATATCCAGGCTGCCAACGAAGCACCTCAATCGTCAGGGTATACTTTCTTTGGGGGCGGCATGGCCGAGCCGCAGTTTTTGCAGATCACGGTCTTGTCTTTGTCTTTTTTTGAAATAAGTTGGGTTTGACGGCACTTTGGGCATATCCGCTTGGCAAATCCTGAAAAGAATGACGGAATAAAGAACCACATTTCAAGTCCTCTGGTTTCAGTGTTTAATTGTCCAAGCGTGACGGCGTAGGCGTTCAACCGCAGTCGGGAGCCGGGGTTGTCTGTTTCATCGGCTGAAAAAAGTGTTTCGGCAGAATAACCATTAGCATCCGGTGCTGATAAACTCAATTAGAAGCGTACAGGTAGGGAGTGACTGTTCGTTACAGGTGGAAACTGAACCAGGATTAGGGACGGTCGGTTTGACGGGGAAGGCCGCAACCTAGCCGACTTCAAGCCGATTTTGATGTGTGCGGATGGCTCGTGTGTGGACTGTCAGGGCAGCCATTTGTCGCGGATGCGTTGGAGGTCGCCCCGCTTTTCCAGCCGGTCAAAGGCTTCCCGCCAGACGCGAATCGTTTCGAGGTCCGAGTCCATGGAAAAGGCAATGTAAATATCCCTGGCGCCGACTTCAAAAATAGGTTCAACCAGTTCAGGGTTCATGTCCGACTTTGCGAAAAACTCTTTCAGGGTCAGGTCCGAATAAAGGATGGCGTCGACGCGGCCAGCCAGCAGCTTGGCCGGGTTGAGCTCCTGCCTGTTGGCGATGTCCAGGTTGTCGAACCCCTGGTCTCTCAGAAACTGCGCCCGGGCATCATCGCGGTAGACCCCGATGCGCTTGATGGATTTGGCGTCTTCCAGGCTTGTGAGGCGCAGGCCGCTACCTTTCCGGGCATAGATAATCCAACGGGTAGTGAACAGCGGCCCGACCCACTGGAACAATTTTTCGCGTTCCGGGGTCCGGGTGGTTGGGAACAGGGCAACATTGGGGGTTTCGGTCAACTCCTGATACCCACGCGCCCACGGCATGACCTGAATGTCCGTCTGGACTCCGATTTCCTGCTGGATGGCCTGGACGATTTCTATAGCCAATCCGGTCAGCTTGCCTTGTTCGTCAATGAAGGAAGCGGGTGGTGCGATTTCGGTGATAACCTGCAACTCGGGTCCGGCCGCATGGACCGGGCCGACAGTAGCGACCCATGAAATCAGGACGGCCAGGATTATGGAGAAGCGAAACCGCCAATTGAGTACATGCACCTTGTTCATGCCGTCAATCCTCTCTGAATGGCACCAGTAAACCCTAGACATATTATCCCACCTATTTTTTACCCGAGATTTGCAGAACAGGTCAAGGTCGGATTTTTTGCTTAACCCAAAAAAGAGTTTTGATTTGAAGATGTGTTGCTTAGCTACCGGAATACGCGGACAATGTTCATGGAAGAATTAATACCAAGAGATCAAGATATAAAATTATGGATTTAGTCTCCAGAGACTGAAAGAGAGTACCAAGGCAAAACAAACCCATAAGAGGTATGGAATCTGTAGCAAGGCGCCTCGAGGTGTAAATTTGTGCAAATTGAAAATTGTTGCGGCCAGAAGAGGCAATAGAATCAGAACATCAACAAACCCCCAAAAGGTGCTACGCAGTCCGAACATTAGAGGTGTGAACATCAAATTTACTGAAAAGTGGACCAAATACAGCGCAAGTAATTTACCTTTGTCCGTTTTTTCCGAACGCAAGAAAAGCCAAACAGACACCCCCATGAGAGCATAGAGAAGCGTCCAGACAACAGGAAAAGCCAAGGCGGGAGGGTAAAATGAGGGCTTTATAAGTTGCTCAACAAAATATCCGGGCGGGAAAAAATAACCGACCAAAAAACCGGCGAGCACATGAAGAATAACCAGACCAGCGAGAAGTCCATACGACCTGACGTCCGCAAATTTCACAATAGAAACTCCTGTTGTCCTGTATTGTTAACAGTATGAAATTGTATATTATTGATCTGCGCTTAGGGAGGATTATCGTCCTTATGTTTGCAGGCATGTAAAAAAGACGATTCTTCTAACTATTCAATTCCATTATCAAACCGTTCAATAATGGCCAAGCTGTCTTGGATTTGGCACTTCCAGAACGGCATCCGCCACTTTTCTCAGAACCAAGCAGGGGCGGGGATGATCAATTGGCCATAGTTAATCTACTGATACCTCAGGCTTCCAGAGAATTTAAAGATTTAAGCCGTTACCCGGCACCAACGAGCGGACGGTCGTCCTCAATGGAAAAATAAACAAGAAACCGTGTCTTGCCCTCGAATTTAGGGCCGCCATCTGAGCACTTTCTACACAATTCATACAAAAGGTCACTGTCCTGTTCCTCGCGAACTTTTTTGAGGGTCAGCCGTTTTCCCTTATATCCAGGGCCATCCTCAATGAACAACAGGTGGGCGTGAGGGTTTATATCGAGATTCTGGTGAGTCCGCTTATTATTCATTATGACCGCCAGGGTGCCGTTATCCATCAGGTGGGGTGTCGAATAGACAGCGGCATTGACATTCCCTGAATCATCAGCGGTCGAAAGGATGAACAATCCCTTCTTTTCTTCAAGATATTGTTTAAGTTTCATATTTTACTCCTTTACTCATGTATTCCATATTTGATCCATATTGACAATATGTTTCCGTGAAATGATCGTAACCTTTTACATTTGATTTCGAGGAATATGGATTCGAACCGATATGAAAAACTGTAACTTACTTTGATGCAGTGAATTACCCAAGTTGCTTCAGAACACTCTTGGCGATAAGCGGGTGTGGCTGGATTAGAATTTGGTGCCCAGGGCGGGAGTCGAACCCGCACAGACCGAAGTCCGAGGGATTTTAAGTCCCTTGCGTCTACCAGTTTCGCCACCCGGGCATGGGAAAGCTATTAATCGTTAGTCCGCTGTTCCGTCAATGAAATCGACGAGTACCGATTGATCCTTGAATCATTTTCGCGGGGTCGGCCCGGAAGTCAGCGCCATGAGCCTGGGATCCTTGTTCTTGATCTGCCTGTGGATCATGATGATGGCGGGTATGGGAGCCACTGCGCTGAACAGCGCCAGACCGCCGATGATGGCGGTTTTGCTGAGGTCAATGGCCGAGACCGTTTCCATGCCGATGGCTGCGATGAAGAATATGCAGAAGGTGGCCATGGAAGCGGCTGCTCCGACATCCTTGTCCACCTGTTGCAGGATGATGTTGTTGCTTATGGGGCGACTGAGGCCCATTGAGAAGGAGACCATGAACATGGCTGCGGCGAATGACAGTGGATCGTTACCTGCCACTGTGAGCATGGCGGCTCCGCCGACAAGAATTCCCGCCTGGGACACTGCCAGAAGTTTCACGGTCGACACCTTGTGGCCGATGCGGGAACAGAGCAGGGAACCGGACATCATGCCCAGGGCGTTGAAGCCGAAAACGAATCCGAAGCCCTGCGGTCCCATCCCGAATCTTGTTATATAGATGGCCGAGGCCCCGCCGATAAAAGCGAAAAAAGGCAGGGACATGATGGAGAAGGCCAGAGTGTACACGGCATAATGCCTGTTCTTGAACAGTGACAGGTATCTGCCCGCCATGGACAAGAGGCCTCCGCTGGTTCGTTTCTCAAGAGGCTCCTTGAGGCGGATGACGCCGTACAGGGGGATCAGGGCGATTGTTCCCTGAATGATGAATATCCAGTGCCAGGAAAGCGTTGAGGTCAGCCAGCCCCCGAGCGTGGGGGCGACCATGGGACACAAGGGGATGATCACTCCCAGGTAGGCCAGGATTTTTTGGCGTTCGAATCCGGAATAGAGATCCTTGGTCAGGGCCATGGACAGGGCCGAGGCCGCAGCCGCGCCGGTTGCCTGGATCATGCGCGCCGCGATGAGCATGTTGATGGATTGCGAGGCCGCGCAAAGGTAGCTTCCGAGGATGAACAGGGAGACTCCGCCGGCAAGCACCGGCTTGCGTCCGTATCTGTCGGACAGGGGGCCGTGGATCAGCAGAAAAAAACTGAAGGTGACGAAAAACAGAACCAGCGAGAGGTTGGCTTCGGCAAATGGAATGTTCCATGTTTCCTGCAGGGTGGGAATGGCGGGCAGGTACATGTCCGTGGACAGGGCTGCGAATGCGGCAAGCAGCGCTATCAAAATGAAATTATGCATATTGTATGGATGGCTCCGTATTGGATGCGATTATTGATGCCGGGAAGAGTTGCGGGCCTGAATCCGGTTCATGCCGTTTGCAACGGATGCTGTGCATCCTGGCGAGGCGGCCACAATCAACGGTTGCGGGGCATGCTGTCAAGAACTAATCAAGGTTCAGACAGCAGGCCCCGCAACCGTTTTGGAGGAGGGATGTCATGCCGGATGGCGGACCGGCTTTATTATCCTCTTGTTTTCTTGAGCAACCAAGCCATGTTCTTGCCCAACTCGGCCATGGTCTGCATTCCTTCGTCGTCCTTGAGCACTTCGCCTTTTTCACGGCCGCAGCCGATGTTCCAGTACCCTGCGCCGGGAATGATCATCTCGCCGATGAGAAACAGGGCGTTGATGGTGTTGAAGGCCTGAATAGCACCGGCGCGACGGTTGACCACGACAGCGGCTCCCGCCTTGCGGCGAAACATGTTGCCGTTGGCCCTGGCCACCATGCCCGCGCGGTCGATGACCGCCTTCATCTCGGTGGAGACGTTGGCGAAATATGTGGGCGAGCCCAGGATCATGCCGTCGGCCTCGTCCATCTTTGCGATGACCTCGTTCATGAAGTCATTGTCCACTGAGCAGCGGCGGTCCTTGTTCTTGAAACACTTCATGCAGGCGATGCAGCCGTGCAGCTTCTTGCCGCCCAGTTCAACGAGTTCGGTCTCGATGCCCTCGGCCTCCAGTTCCGCAAAGGCGCGCTTTATCATTTCCGCAGTGTTTCCGTTCTTGCGGGCGCTGCCGTTGATTCCGATGATTTTCATTGCTGGCTCCTTTGGTTGGGTAAGGTTTTTGATCGTTTACTTTCAGGTACTTTTCGACTAGTATGGATAAAAAATCAAGTACGCACTTTTATGTACCATAGGCACTAAAAGTATACCATTAAATCGTCGAAGCCTACGGGCCTGTTTGAGAGAGTACCATATGGAGAAGGCCATGAGCGACCCCTGTCCACTCAAGATTTGCGGCAACAAGAAATATTATTGCAACGTGGAGCTGACCCTGCAGATAATAGGGGGCAAATGGAAGCCCATCATAATCTTCAGGCTTGGCAGTGAAGAAGTGCTGCGGTTCAGCGAGATAAAGAAGAGCATCCCAAACATCACCCAGAAGATGCTTACCCAGCAGCTCAGGGAATTGGAGGCCGACGGCATAGTGCTGCGCAAGGTTTATGCCCAGGTGCCGCCCAAGGTCGAGTATTCTTTGACCGAGACAGGCAAGAGCGTCATGCCGGTCATTGAGAAGCTTTGCTCCTGGGGCAAGGAATACGAAAAAAGGTTTGCCGGAAAAAATATTTCCGCCAAGGCCGGCTGATGTTTTTTTAATGGATTGTTATTTTAGACAGTTGGCATCCTGCTGCCGTCCTGTCGCCCTTCTCTCGATGATTGACAAAGAGTTCCCTTCCAGTTTTCATGCCGTGAATGGGTGTTTTTTTCCTTGCCTAAAAGCCCGAACATGAACTATGGCAGCATTTCGCAAACGGTTTAAGCACCCTCACACAGTGTCCGGCATCGCTATTCATAACAATAGAAGATGTTGAGATTTTTTCCAGACATCAAACTCCATGCCATATGCGATAGAGGCCAACCTCTTGTTTTTTTGACAAAAGAGCTTGCCTTGCTTGCTGATTGCGGATAGTAACCAAAAAATAAATTTATTCTAAATTTTTTTTAGACTTGAGACAATGCTGAAAAGAATCCCTGCTGGCAATCTGCGTGTTGGAATGTTCGTTGAGGAATACGGCGACGGAACACTGGAATCTCCTTATGCGTATCCGCAAAGAGTGGTTCAGTCCCAGGACGAGATAGCCGAAATCCAGAGCGACGCCTACGCTGTCACCATCGACACGGACAAAGGCCTGGCCCCGGCGGGCCTGGCCAAGGACGATGTCCTCGATTCAGCTGTTTCCATGACCCATGCCGAGCCCCTCGGGCCAGGAATCTTCAGTACATACGCCGAGGAAATCTTCATTTCCAGAAAGGTCTACAACAAGGCCCTGGACTTCATGGCCAAGCTTCTGGGCGGCATCAGGGCGGGCAAGTCCTTCAACGTCGATGAAGCGGAGCCAATCACCGCCGACATTGCCGACAGCACCGCCAGGAACTACAAGGCCTCCGCCAGCCTGTCGGTGATTCGCTCCCACGGCTACGTGAGCAACCACGGCGTGAATGTGGCCTTTTTGGCTGCCGCTTTCGGCCGCTTTCTCGGCCTGCCCGACGAGAACGTCAGGACCCTGGCCACAGCCGGTTTCTTTCACGACATCGGCAAGGCCCTGACCAGCGAGAAAATCCTGAACAAGCCCGGCAAGCTTACCGCCGAAGAGTTCCGGATCATGAAGCGCCATCCCCTGGACGGCTTGCGCCTTTTGCGCGAGAATGGGGAAATGAATCCCGACGTGCTGGGAGGGGTTCTGGATCACCATGAACGACACGATGGGTCCGGCTATCCGCAGGGCAAGGAATTCGTGGAGATCAATCCCTATGCCAGGCTTATCTGCATTGCCGATGTCTACGACGCCCTGATCAGCTACCGCACGTACCGTCCGGCCATGACTCCCAATCAGGCCTTGCAGTGCATGTACAAGGAGAAGGGCACTCTTTTCTTTGAAGACGATCTGGACACCTTCATCAAGTTCATCGGGATTTATCCAATTGGCAGTTTCGTGCGCCTGGAAAACGGCAAGTATGCTGTGGTTTCGGACGTGCATACGGAGTTGCCCCTGCAGCCGAAGATCAAGATCGTCTACGATTCCAAACTGAGGTCCGTGCGGCCCAAGGTGGTCGACCTGGCGCGCCTTGGCGACAATGCCGACGGAATGAGGATTGAATCCTGCCTAAACGCCAAGGACTTAAAGATCAACGTCGAGCATTTTCTTCCCTAGCCTTCGAATATCAGCCCCTGAACATTCCCAGATAGTTGGCGTAGAGCCTGGGGGAAACCCTGGAAAAGCGGTCGAAGTCCGACACGATTTCCAGTCCCGGCACTATGGCCCGGACCACCGGCAGTCCCAGGTCCTTTCTGGTCAGGTCGGCATAGATCGGATTGTATCCGTTGGCCTGAAGGGTTTTTTCAAGAACCATCAGATCGCCTTCCGCGCTGCCCGTGGAATAGTCGGGCAGGTCTTCCAATCTGCGCACAGGCAAGCCATCGGGCGCGGGGCCCGATTCAGGCCCGGGGAAGGGGTAGGGCGTTTCGGTCATGGCCGAGACAATGGCCCGCTTGCCGTCCAGTCCGGCGCCCGAGCCCTTGTTCACATCTCCTCTCTTTCCAAGGACAACGGATTTGTAGCAGGGAACGCCGAATTCCGGGGTCATGTCCATGAACCAGACCTGGATACCTCCCTCCTCGTATTCCCGGAGCCGGGCCGAGATTTCCGGGTCGTCGGCTTCCAGCCTGAAGCAGCGGTCCGGCGAAAATGGCATCACCCCGTCGGCGTCGCGTTCGATTACCTCGCATAGCCCCGAGACCTTGGCCTCGGCCATTGTGTTGCCTGCAGCTAGCCCGGTGGAGCCCAGGGCGCTGAAAAGGTTCTGCTCGTCAAGATTGCAGAACAGGAAGACCATCTGTGCCGGTATGAGGATGGAAACCGGATCGCCCGACCGGTCGATGGTTTGGCCCTCCATCCAGTGCAGGGGTTGGTCCGTGTATGGGACTTCCAGCCGCACCGTTTCAGGGTCCAGGGCTTTGTCCTTCAGTTGCGAGTGTTTGCCGACAGTCAGCGGATAGCTTCTGGCGTAGCCGGTGATGCCGCTTTTGCCGAAGTTGGCGTAGGCGGAAACCCTTTCGACCATTTCCATGGAGTAGGAGGCGCGCGCGTCGCCTTCGCTGAAGCCCCGGCCATAGACCGTCTGGAATCCGGAAAGGGAGTTGGAGTGCCTGCCGCCCGACACCTTGGTGCTTGCGACCCAGTGGCGAAGCCTGGATACGGGACTGAGGCAGGCCCGGTGGGCCATCTCCTGGCCGATCATGACGTCCAGGGCGTCCAATTTTTTCAGGGCGGCGAGGGCGGTTTCTCCAGACGGCTTCCTTTCCCTGGCCGGAGGCAAACCCTGGTGCCGGAGGCTTGAAAATACATCCCCGACATGAACCGGGGCGGGCAAGGCCTTCAGATCTTCGTTGCTGAACAACGGTTCCAGGCCTGTCTGGCCTGGGGCGGGCAGCTGCGCGTGGGCCGTGATGTTGGCGGCGAAAATCGACATCCACTTGTTGTGTTCTTTCTGGTCGGCAAGGAGATGGGAGCGCAGATGAACAGCCGGGGTGTGCCCGGCCAGTTCGGCGGGGTCCAGGCCTTCCAGCAGGGGGCGAAGATGAAGGAAACGGTCATGCACAAGACAGCTTTCGTAGAGCAGGGCAGCCAGAACCTTGTCGTGCCGGAGGTCGCCCTGGGTGGCCTGCAGGACCATTTTTTCGACTTTTTTGGTGCGGATGTCCTTCATGCCGTTGAGCATGAATTGGTGCATGTAGTCGTCAAAAGGGTTGTCGCGCAAATGGTCCAGTTTTTCGGAAAGGCTCAGGTTGGGGCCTGGAATGGCTCCAAAGCAGCCCACCCCGGAAATGGTGTCCATGAGTTTCAGTTCGTAGCGCATTCTTCCTCGCCTTTTTCAGCTTTTTGTGAATGTCGTATTGACTGGAGTATCCTGTCAGTAAATATCCAGACCGTAAAGGTGTGGATCTTGGTTCGGCAAGCTTCGCCGCTGCGGGCAGTCACGGCATACAACAGGCGGCCGACACTGGCAACGGCTCAGATGATCCGCTTGACGTAGGGCAGAAGGGCCTTGGCCATTGCCTCGACACCCTTGGCGTTGGGATGGATGCCGTCTTCGAGAAGCATGAGCGGGTCGGGATGGTAGGGCGCAAGTATGTCCGGGAAAAGCGGTGTCGAATATTTGGCGGCAAGGTCCGGAAAAACCTGGTCGAAGTCCCTGGCGTAGGCAGGGGGGTAGAATTCAGGCAAGGCCTTGATGCCCACCAGCAGCGCCTTGATTTTTCTTTCCGCCAAAGTATGGAGCATTGATTCCAGACTGCGGCGCAGGGAGTTTACGGGCACGCCCTGGTAGGAGTCATTGGCTCCGAATTCGATGATCATGGCCTGCGGGTTGCAGGAAAGGGCCTGGGGCAGCCTGGCCAGACCTTCGGCGGCTGTTTCGCCGGACACTCCGTAGTTCAGGACCCTGGCGTTCAATCCTTCGGCGCGAAGCAATTTTTCGAGTATCACGGGCAGGGCCTGATGACGGGCCAGTCCGTAACCTTCGGTCAGGCTGTCCCCGAGAGCGGCTATCCTGATGGCGTTGTCCTGATTCATTCTGCCAGCTCCAGTGGCCCTTAGTCCCTGGCGATCCAGTCCCGAATCCTGTCGGCTTCCTCTTTCCATTTGGGGCCGGTGCGCAGTCCTACGAACTCGACGAATGTTTCATCCAGCAAATCCAGGCATTTTTCGATGAGGAACATTTTTTCCAGGAACAGGGCGTCCGGATCGTCGTCCTTGTCCGCAGCGTCGATTTTCGGAGGCTTGAGGCCGGTGAGGCCGAAGTCCTGGGCCTTGATCTGGACCTGCCAGGAGTCCTGGTTCATTTCGAATTTGAGTTGGGTGCTGGCCACCTTCTTTCCGGTTTTCAATCCGGTCTTCGCCTCGGCCAACTCACCCCTTGGGCTGCTGACGGTGGCGGTTTCCAGGGACTCTCCCTCGCCGCCCTGCACCGAGATGCGGTTTTCCATGTACAGGACAAAGCTTTGATCGTCCTTGGACTTGAACATGCCGTTTTGCACGTCTATCCTGTACCAGAGCCAGGTCAGGTAGTCCTGTCCCAGAAGAATGTTTTCGCGTTCCACCAATTGCAAATCCATAGTTTACGGCTCCTAGACGAAAATTGTCGGTTCGAGGTTCTCAAGGAGGCTTGCCGATTCCTCGCCCAGGATTTCCATGGCCGCGTAAAAGGGGGCCAGCGGCTCCAGGTTCAGGCCGAAGGTTACGTTGAAATGATCTTCGAACAGGGAGCGAATCTTGGCGTTGGTCGTGGCCAGCATGAGCCTGTTTCGTCTCTGGTCCCAGACCACGTCGAAAATTGCGGGCACCGGAAGGGTCCTGGCCCTGAGCCTGAGTATGACCTGATCCTTGAGTTCCTTCTTGCGGTCCCTTGATATGTATTCTCGTCCCTGGGCCTTGGCCTGTTCCAACTCCTGGTTCATGGCGATCTGGTAGTGCTTCTTGAGCACTGCGGGTTGGATTCGGCGGGTGTCGAGCCTTAGGGCGAATGCGAAGTAGTGGCCTTTCTCCGGCGGCGATGCGGTCCAGGACATGTCCAGCATGTCGTCGATGTTGGCCCAGCCGAACGAGCGTTCCTCCGAACTGTTGTCGATGTCCCGGAATGCGAATTCCTTGAGCTTCTCCGGCAGTTCGCGCAAAAGGGAGTCCGGGGTTTCCTCCACTATCCTGTAGCGGGTCAGTCCCACGCTTGACGACATGATGGCCAAAGTCTCTTCCTCCTGCTTTTGTTTGCCGTGAATAAGGGTACTTCAAATAAAATCATTCAGCCCCCATGTCCAGCCAAAGGTTTTGAGGGCAGGAGGCATTGCCCTTTTCCTGTTCGGGAGAACCAAGGCCGGTGGCCGGTCTTTTGAAAAAGTGCGCATGGAAATCTCCTTTTCCCCTTGACTTTTTTTGCTTTCCAAGGAAATAAAAGTTAACTTCATTGAGTGAAGAGCGCTAAATAGGGAGGAGCTAGGATGATCGCTGAACTTTTTCATAATATGATGCAGAGCACCGACCAGGGCATGGTCGGCGTGTCTCTTATCTTTCTTTATCTGGCCTGGATTGTTGTCGTGGGAATCATCAGGATTCAGCAGGGCAAAGCCGAGGATCACCACTAGAAATTTTTTCTGGCCTTTTGGCCGGGATGCTCGGAGTGGAAAATTGGCCTGCCGGACTAGTTTGTCCGGTGGGCCTTTGTTTGTTTTTTAGGCGGATTCCTCGACCACTTCCATTAAGTACTGGCCGTAGTCGTTCTTGAGCATGCAGGAAGCCAGATTTTCCAGCTGTTCTGAGTTTATGTAACCCTTGCGAAAGGCGATTTCCTCGATACAGGCCACGATGTAGCCCTGTCTTTCCTGAACCACGTGCACGTAGTTGGCGGCCCGGAGCAGGGACTCGTGCGTGCCCATGTCCAGCCAGGCGAAACCGCGTCCCAGGACTTCCACTTTCAGGTCGCCGCGCTTGAGATAGATGTTGTTTACATCCGTTATTTCAAGCTCGCCGCGTGGCGACGGCTTCAGACCCTTTGAAATTTCAACAACATCGTTGTCGTAGAAATAAAGGCCGGTCACTGCGTATTTCGACTTGGGTTTGGCTGGTTTTTCCTCGATGCTCAGGGCTTTCCTGTTTTTGTCGAATTCCACAACTCCGTACCTGGAGGCGTTTTTCACCGGGTAGGCGAATACAAATCCCCCCTTGTCCAGGCCTGCGCAGTCTTCCAGGATGGAGGGCAGCCCCTGGCCGGAAAAGATATTGTCGCCAAGTATCAGACAAACCGAGTCCTTGCCGATGAAATTTTCGCCCAGAATGAAGGCCTGGGCCAGCCCCTCCGGACTGGGCTGCACCTTGTAGGAGAGGGAGATGCCAAGCGCCGAACCGTCGCCCAGCATGCTTTCGAATCTCGGCAGGTCTTCCGGCGTGGAAATTATCAGGATGTCGCGGATTCCAGCCAGCATGAGCGTGGACAGGGGGTAATAGATCATGGGCTTGTCGTAGACGGGCAAAAGTTGCTTGCTCACCGCCCTGGTCAACGGGTATAGTCTTGTTCCGGAACCGCCTGCCAAGATAATGCCTTTCATTGTGAATCCTCTCTTGAATTATCGTCCTGCACGGTTTAGAGAGCGGACTTGCAAGTGACTTTCGGTAAAAGTGTTTTTTATTATATATAAGTGCCGGATAATGGCAACAACACCGATAGCGCACAGAGGAAAGCATGCTTAGAGGACCATTCGGCCAATTCCCGGTGGCCAGCCTGATCGTCGGGGCTGTCCTGGTTTTTCTATTTTTCTTTCTGATTTTTTTCGTCATCCCCTTGGGCATAGTCTCGGAAGCCTTTGCCCGTCTGGGACTTTCGCCCATCCAGGGCATTCTTGTTCTTGTGGCCATGCTCATCGGCAACCGCTTCGATCTTACTGTGCATGTCAGCGATCGGCTGGTCAGGGTGGCCGCCTTCACCAGCGTCCAGTTCCGGGGGAACATGTTTTGGTTCAACAGGCAGCGTCTTGACGATTCAGGCGAGGACATACTCAAGCAGCAGGAGATCGCCGTGAATGTGGGAGGCTGCGTCATTCCCTGTCTGCTGGCGGCCTATTTCCTGTGGCAGGGCAGAGGGCTTGAAGGGTTTTTCCCCTGGTGCGTCATGGCTGCGGGTGTGGTGGGAGCTGCATGCTACGCCTTTGCCAAACCCAAGCCCGGAGTCGGTCTTTCTATTCCCGTGTTTCTGCCGCCGTTGGTCACGGTCATTACCGTATGGCTGCTGGTGCCTCGTGAGATGGCCCCTTACGTGGCCTATGTCGGGGGTTGCCTGGGAACGTTGGCCGGGGCGGACGTGGCCCATCTTTTCAACAAGGGGACCAGGGACAGGCTTGATGCGGCCGTATTGTCAATCGGAGGCGCTGGAACTTTCGGAGCTGTTTTTTTAACCGGCATTCTTGCCGTCCTGGTGGCCTGATGAGGAAAGATAAAATACGACTCGGCGTCAGCAGATGCGTTTTCGGGGACAAGGTCCGCTATGACGGCGGCCACAAATACAGCCCCTTTCTCGAGGAAATCGAGCTTGATTTCGAGCTCGTCCCTGTCTGCCCGGAGGTGGAGTGCGGCATGACTACGCCAAGGGAACCGGCCCACATCGGCGGCAGCCCCATGCAGCCGACCTTCATGGGCAACTTGACCGACAGGAACTACACCTTTCAGCTCATGACCTGGGTCCAGGAAAGGATTCAGGTCTTTCACATCGAGCCGGTGTTCGGGTATATTTTCAGAGGCGGTTCTCCCAGTTGCGCGGCGGTTGAAAAGCTGCCAGTTTACAACCTGGACGGGGCTGTGCGCGGCTACAGCTACGGGCTGTTCGCCCGAGAGTTCATGCGTACTTTTCCGGGTGCGCCGATTCTGGAAGACACGGGTCTGGCCCAGCCGCTTTTGCGCGAGCAATTCCTGCGCAAGGTCGGCCGGTATCACAAGGCGTGCAACCAGCGGATGTGAATAGAAAAAGTTGACTCAAGTTCACTTGCGGCTTGATCGGACTCTTGTTATACGATCTCCATCAAGAACGCTTAAAATACTGACCGCCCGTGCATTTTGTTTGGAATAAGGCAGATAAAAAAAAATGAATACGAATACGAGACACATCGTTTCCCTTCTGATTCTTGTCCTTTTGGTCCTTGGATGCGGCTTGGCCCATGCCCAGCAGGAAGAAGGCCAGCCCACGCAGGTTTCCGGCCCCATGGATTTGGAAAAGTGCGTTCTCTACGGTCTTGAGAACAATCCGGCCATGGTCGCCGCCCGCGCCCAGCTTCTGGGCTCCAAGTACAGCAAGCATTCCGCCTTGTCCGACATGTTTCCTTCAAGCTCGCTGGCCTATGGTTGGGAGCACAAGGGCAGAAAACCGAAGAACGCCGCCGGGACCATGAGCGCCCCCCAGGATTCCTGGAGCCTGCACCTGAATCTGCACCAGCCCATTTTTACCGGATTCAGGCTTTTGTCCACCTATCAGCGGGCGGCTTTGACCCGCGAGCAGAACGAGGCCAAGCTTTACGACACGGAATTGAGCCTGATAAACGAGATTCAGTCCAACTTCCTGGGGCTTCTCAAGGCGCGCATGGACGTGACGAGCGCCCAGGATTCCGTGGAAAGGCTCAAGTCCCAGCTCAAGGTCACCAGCGCTTTTTACGATGTCGGCCTCAAGCCCCGGCTGGATGTCCTTCAGGCCGAGGTCGACCTCGCCACCGCTGAGCAGAACCTGCTGACCGCCAAGAATGCGGTGTCCACGCAGACCGCTAAAATGAACACCCTCTTGAATCTGCCTTTGTCGCAACAGGTGGAATATGTGGGCAGCCTGTCTTTCATTCCCTTCAACCTGGAGTTGGAAGAATGCCTTGAGCGGGCTTACAAGAATCGGCCCGATATCCAGATCGGAATCAAGAGCGTGGAGATTGCAGGAAAGAATTCAAAAATCGCCGCCAGCGAATATTATCCGGAAGTCTCAGCCGATTACGACTACTATCGCACCGGAGACGAGCCGGTTTTGGGCAAAAGCAGATATCTGACCAATGTCCAGAGCGAATACTGGACCGCAGGCGTGAGCATGAACTGGGACATCTTTCAGAGCGGCAGCACCTATTTCAGCCACAAGGCGGCTCGCCAGGATGTCCACAGGGTGGAGGCCGAGCTTGAGACCACGAAACTCAATGCCGGATATTCCGTCAAGGAAGGCTTTTTGAGCCTCAAGGAGGCCGCCGACCGCATCGGTGTGGCCCGCAAGTCCGTGGAGGCGGCCAAGGAGTCCTATCGCATGGCCGTGGCCAGATATCAGGCCCAGGTCGGCACCAATACCGACGTTCTGGATGCCCAGGCCAGGGTAAGCTCCAGCGAATCCCAGCTTATCAATGCCCAGGCCGACTACCAGACGGCCCTGGCTTCCATCTACGTTTCCATGGGCGAGAAGAATTCCGGACTGGTAGTGAAGTAATGCCGTTTAATTTTTTGGGTGGGAAACCCAAAGAACGCGCGGGAATGGATTGCCCCCGCTGTGGCGGCGTTCTTCATTCCCTAAAGGGGTGACGCGAGGTCTCGTTGCGTTGCAGGTCTTGCGGCGTCAGGTTTCTGCCCAAGGATTTGGTTGACCGTCTTGACGATTCCTTTGAGGAGGAAGTTGCATTTGTGCCAATGGACAGGTTGTAAGGTCTTTCCATTATTCCTGGCATTCTTTGTGGGCATGACGGCCGTATCCGTTGTCCATGCCGGTTCGCGTCCCGATTCCGTATGGATTCCCCTGATTTCCCGCCTGACCTTGGACGGTTTTGACCGTTTCGAACTGGAGAGATTGTTTTCCAGCCCCGCCCTTGAGTATGATTCGGGCCTGATGTTCCGCAAAATGGACGCTCTGCTGGGCAGCCGGAAGGCCGTGAACAAAGGCGCAAAGCCCGCTCCTCCCAAGGTGAACACCGACTATCTCAATCCCATGCTCATGGCCGGAGCCTACGCCTATATGCGCGAACATCGAGAGACCCTGTCCGACATCGAGGACGAGTACGGCGTTCCCCGCGAAGTGCTGGTGGCCCTCGTTCTGGTTGAAACCAAGCTTGGAGTCAAGATAGGTGATCGTCCGGCCGTCTCGCCTTTGGCCAGTATGGCGCTGGGCGGCGATCCCGGACAGTTCAAAGAGTTTCTGGCCAGCCGGAAGGTGTCGGGCGAGGATTCCCGGTGGCTCGCCAAGCGCATCGCCCGCAAGGCCGACTGGGCATACAACGAGTTGAAGGCGTTGCTGACCTACGCCAGGAACAACGGGCGACAGGATCCCCTTGTCATCCCAGGCTCCATGTACGGGGCCATAGGCTTTTGCCAGTTCATGCCCACCAGCGCCCTGCATTACGGGGTTGACGGCGACGGAGACGGAAGGCTCGATCTTTTCTCCAAGCGCGACGCCTTGTTCAGCATGGCCAATTTTTTGAAGAAACATGGCTGGAAAGAAGAGATGACGGAAGAACGTCGGCTGGCCGTGCTCTACCGCTACAACCATTCCAAGTCGTATTCATTGACGGTTCTGGCCGTAGCCGAGAAACTGAGGGTTATCGCCGAGACCGTCGGCTAACCATCCTGCAACCCCTGGTAAAGGGTGAGGGTTCTTTTTAGGAAATCATGCCCTGACAATTGGGACATGGTTGTTTGCTGCTCGCGGACCAGCTTTTTTCGCAGGTTTTCATTTTCGGCGTATGCCGAGATCATCTGGGCCAGGGCGTTCATGTCCCCCGGAGGAACAAGCGCCGTGCCCGGCACCAGATCAGGCATCACGCCGACATCGGTGGAAATCAGGGGCCGTTTTGCGGCCATGATTTCCAGGGCGGCCCTGGCGATTGCCTCGGACCACAGCGAGGCCACCACTCCCAGGTCGACGGCTGACACGCAGGCGGCCACGTCGTCGCGCCTGCCGCTGATGCAGGCAATCTCCCGCAAGTCGTACTCGTCAATCCATTCCTGAACCTGGTCAAGCCTGGTGGCGGTTTCAAAGCCGATGAAAAAAAGGCGCAGGCTCTTCATGCCTTTTTCATGATAGAGCCTTGAGACGGCCTGTATGAGTTCGAGTTGGCCCTTGACCCGGTCAAAGCGACCCAGCAGGCCGACCACGAAATGTTCCGGTGCGAATCCGAATTCCTTGCGCACCCTGTCGCGCCCTTCGGGGTCGAAACTGTGAGCGGCCATGTCCACGCCGCCGTGGATGAGCCAGAGTTTGTCTTCGGGAGTGTTCATGGTCTTCAGGAAATGGTCGGCCATGCGCTTGTTGGTGGCCACCACGGCATCGGCCAGCCTGGAGTGAAGCAAGCGGTTGGGCAGATTGTTTTTCGGAAGCCTCTGGTCGCCCCTGGTGCGCACGAGTTTGTACTTGAAGCCCAGGAGCTTGAAGAGACCCCAGAGCAGAAAGCCTTCGCCTCGGTGGCAGTTGATCACGTCCGGCCTGTGGCGCTTGATGAGCCTTATGGCCTTCATGGCAGCGGGCAGGAGCCTGAATGGATTTATTGTGTTGAGGTCCAGTGTCTCGGTCTTCAGCCCCATTTCCAGGGCCTTGCGTTCGGAATCCGTTCCTGCCAGAGTGATTACCAGGGTTTCGTGTCCGGCGTCCCCAAGCAGTTTTCCCAGGTACATGGCATACCAGGAGGTTGCATTGAACCAGCGGACGTTTATGACTTGAAATGTTTTCATCTGACTTACCGTAGGGGACATTTACATGGCCTCCCCGCGGTTGGCAAGAATATTGAAGAAATAATGAATCCGCTTATTTCCGTTGTCATACCGACCTATAACCGCGCCGGGTTCGTGGCCGAGGCCGTGGAGTCCGTCCTGGGGCAGACCTTGGCGGACATCGAATGCATCGTGGTGGACGATGGTTCAACCGATTCCACTCAAGAGCTGTTGTCGGCGTTCGGGGACGAGCGCCTGACCGTGGTGCGGCAGGACAACCGGGGCGTGTCCGCCGCCAGGAATCGCGGGATCGCCCTGTCCGGGGCTGCCCATGTGGCCCTGCTCGATTCCGACGACTACTGGCTGCCTGAAAAGCTGGAAAGGCAGTTGGACCTGATGCGCAGGGAGGGACTCGACATCAGCCAGACCGACGAAATCTGGATCAGGAACGGCAGGCGGGTCAATCCCAAATTCAAGCACGCCAAGCCCGACGGCATGTTCTTCGAGCGCTCGCTGGAGATGTGCCTCATCAGTCCTTCCTGCGTGATGTTCAGCAGGGATTTTTGGCAGGACATGGGGCCGTTTGACGAGGATTTTCCGGCCTGCGAGGACTATGACCTCTGGCTCAGAACCTGCCTGAAATATCCAGTAGGCCTTGAATCTGAAAAACTGGTGGTCAAACGCGGCGGGCGACCGGACCAGTTGTCCAATTCCGTCCCCTGCCTGGACCTCTACAGGATGCACGCCATCATGAAGGTCATGGCCAACGGCGCTTTGACGTCCGACCAGCGCGAGGCTGCGGAAAACGAGTTGCGCAGGAAAGGCGAAATTTTCATTCAGGGCTGCCGCAAAAGGGACAGGCTGGAATATGGCGACCGGGTTTGGAACCTGATTTGCAAGGCATTGGCCGGTGAAGCGGTTTCCTTGAAGCCCATGTTGTAACATGTGCTAATCATTGCTAATGGTTTTTTGACGGAACCGCATGTTGACAGTCCCGTGTGCGTTATTCGGTTCGGTCCCCGCGAGTGAAAGGAGAGTTCATGGCCAGCCTGTCGTCGCTGCTTAAACAGATGCCCACAATAACCCAGTCGCGCATGGTCGCTTCCGGCTATGGAGTGTGGCTGGCCTGGTCGGGCGGCCTTCACAACGCCATTTCCCATACCCTCAAGGATTACGGGGCCCTGAAAATGGCCAGCGAGGAAGGGCAGTCCTTCTGGTTCTCCCAGTCCCAGGACATATTTCGAGCCTTGGCCCGGTTGCGTATCTGGGCCAAACTCAATTCCATGACGGTTTTTTGCCAGGTCATCCCCGTGACCTTTCAGGTGGCCTACGACCTGACCCCTTCCCTTTCCGTTCCTGCGGAATTTGGGCGGCAGGAAGCGGAGGTCCCCGACGATTTCGAGATTTGGATACATCCGAAGATGAAGGAGACAGTGCTGGAAGTCCGCGGCCTGGAACTGAAGCCCGTGGCCATGGTTCCGGGGCTGGCAAGCGGCCCCTGGCTTTTGCTTTCAGCCGATCAGGGCCTGGATTACGAGTCCTCGCTGAGTTGGTATTACATCATAAAGCCGCTGGGCAAGATGGGGGAGAAACAGAGGATTCTCGGTTGGAGAAATTTCTTTTCCGAACTGGAGACCGTGATTTCCAGGGTCGGCCTGAAGTTCATCACCGATCCCGGCGACGGGACCGTGATAATTCCCCTGGACAATATCCGTTTGCTGCGAACCTGGTGCGGCGAGGTGCTGAACCTGATCAGGACCCTGAAGGACGGCGAAGGGGAGCACTACTGGCCGTGCGTCATGGCGACCATGCGTCAGGGTGATCTGCCTTTAAACAAGGATTTGTTGGGCAGGGTCGGTCTGGATTGGAACAAATTGACGCCGGATATTCCTTATCTTCAGTTCAAGGATGCCTTCAGTCTCGGCGAGCAGTTCCAGTTGAAGGACGTGAACAAGAAGGGCGACACCGAGACGCTTGATTCCTGGTGCACCATCAGCACCCTTGCGGGCGATGACCTGGAACAGAGGGGCGCCCTGGAAGTGGCCCTGGCCGGCAAGTTGATAATGGGCGAGAGCGAGTGCTTTTATTGCGGCCTGAAAAATCATGATTCCAGGCAATGTCCCAGCCGGGCTTTGACCAGCCTTGACGGGCAGGTCTGGCCTCGCCTGGCCAGGATAGACATGACGGATTATCCGGCGGGAGTCGCGGCCATAGATGCCGATATTGACCCTGAAAAGCCGCTGGAGGGGTTGCAGAATCTTCTCTATCAGGGCGACAAGCTGAAGAATCTGCTCATGCGGGCCATCTTCGAGATCAATGCCCCAGACAACCTGAGAATGCTGCAAATGATCTGGCGCAACCGGGGCAAGGAATGGAACGAGGGATTCAGTGAACTCGCACCGGAAGAGGGGGAATACATCTGGGCGGCATTGGAATCCCTGCGCGTCATGGACTATGAGCGGAGCGAGGAATTGCTCAGAAAGGCCATCCTGAAATATCCCAGAAGCTACCAGCCTCAATCCCTGCTCGGGTTCATCTACATGGAGAACGGCGACCTGAATCAGGCCGAGTTCTATTGGCAGGAAGCCGAAAGGCTCAGTTATACGCCGATGCAGCAGAGCTATTTTCTCTATCTCCAGGCCCGGCTCCAGGAAAACGCCGGAGAACTCAAGGAGGCGGCGAATCTTTTTCAGCGCGCCTACACCGTGGCTTCGGGAGGTTGGCGCGAACCCTTGTACCGCCAGGGCGTGTGCATGGTGAAGATGGGCTTCACGGGCCAGGCTCTGGACATTTTTCTGGAACTCATCGACCGCGACCCGAATCTCTTCAACCGGATACTCATCGATCCGGAACTTGAACGCGGGCGCATACATATTCTGAACTCCTTGTGGGACAAATGGGATGCGGCCGAGTCCGGTCTAGGCGAAGACAAGAAGCTTCTGGCGGAATACACATCCGACGTGGCCCAGCGTTTCGAGGAGGGGCACGATTTCTTCAATCCGGCCACGGAACGCCTAAAGCAGATGGGCAAGCTGGCCGAGGTCAACAACTACGTGGCCTACAGGAAGCTCGAAACGGGCATCGACAAGTTCTCGCTGGATCTGGAAAAGGAAGTCGTCATTGAGATCAAGCGCATGAACAGGAAACTCGAGCATCTTTTCGATAGGCTCAAGGAGGTCCAGGGCGAAGCCGCCTGGTTCCCGTTTCCCAAACTGCTGCTCGAATTCAACAGGGACTTCAACTACTGTGTCGAAAAGATCAGGTGGATAAAGGTCCAGCACCTCAAGAAGGCGGATAACTTTCGAGCGGCCATGCGCTACATCGTGGAGATCGAAAGCCGCATCGACAAGCTCCAGGGACAGTTGGTGACCTTGAGGATAGTCAGGGACAGCACGCTGTTCATCATGATCATGGGACGCAGCTTCATCTGGTTCGAACTGGTCGGCCTGGCCCTGGCCATCGTGGCCCTGCCGGTGTTCATCTACCTGACTCAGGCCACCCCGGATTTCTGGCTGGTGAACATGGTGGACAAGCACCGTTGGGACGTTCAGAAGGGGCTCATATTCGGGTTGAGCTTCATGGCCCTGGTGCTGGCGCTTTTGAAAAGCCTTTTTTCCTTTGAAAGAAAAAAACGGGAACTGTTCAGGCAGGCGGGCGTGGACTTAGAGACCGGCAAGCCCGTGAAGACCGCCGGGAAGAAAAAGAAGAAGTGATCGGGTCATTGTCGGAAGCCGCTTCGATCCTGCGCGTCTGGTTTGAAAGGCTCAGGCCGCGTGGGACGGTCCATGTGAACATGGCCTCCGGCCTGTTGGTCCACAAGGGGAGGATATTCATACAGAAGCGTCTGCCGGACGATGTCTGGGCCGGATTGTGGGAATTCCCCGGCGGAGTCATCGAGAAGGGCGAAACACCGGAACAGGCGTTGAGGCGTGAGTTCGTGGAAGAGGTTGCCCTGGAAATCCGGCCAGTGAGAGAGATGAAGCCCGTCAGCCATGTCTATGGCCGTCATCTGGTCACCCTGCATTGTTTTTTCTGCGTGTATGAGAACGGATTCGTGGAGCCGGAATTGAAAGAGGCGGTGGAAGGGGAGTTCGTCACCCCTGGAGAGCTTCTGAAATATGAATTTCCCGCTGGACACGCCCGACTTTTGCGCCGCATGCGCAGAAATTGTGACTTTCAGGCTTTTTTATAAAAAACAATCTTAAATTCAATCGGTTGTCTGTTCGGGTACGGAAATTGCTATTTTTACCTGCAGAGTGTTTTGAATCCAATTTTTTGACTATCAGGAAGAGTATTATGTCTGATGGACAGTCATCCATGATGAACGCCATCCGGGCCTTTCAGGGCAGTCGGCAAGCCGGTGCGCCTGATCCCCGGGGGCAGCTGACCAAGGCTGAAACGCGGGCCTTCGAAGTGCAGATGCAGATGGCCCGGAGTTTGTTTGCCGAGGACGATGCCATGTCTGAATCCTCGGGTGTGATGAACCTGGAGACCGGGCTGGTCAATGACGCCCTGATGTACGAGGCCCTGGCCACCATTGCCCGGCTGACCGGGGAAGGCGTCGGCCACGCCTCCACGGGCAAACGGCCGTCGAGTTCAGGCAGGTCCGCACAGGGCGATTTGTCGGCCATGTTCGAGTCCGGAGAGAAGGGGATTGCAGCAATCGGCCATGACCGCACCGGCGGCACCTCGTATGGAAAGTACCAGATAGCATCGCGCACGGGCACCATGGACCGTTTTCTCGATTACCTGGAGAATGAAAAGCCAGAATGGGCCGAGCGGCTGAAAGCGTCCGGTCCCGCGGACACGGGGTCGACAAAGGGCGCAATGCCTGCTGTTTGGGCGAAGATTGCAATGGAAGATCCGGCAGGGTTTGAAAAGGTTCAGCATGATTTCATCAAGAAGGACCACTATGTTCCGGCCCGGGACATGATACTCGGCCAGACCGGTCTTGACCTGGATAATGCTCCTCCGGCCCTGCGGGAGGTGCTCTGGAGCACTTCGGTCCAGCACGGTGCGACAGGTGCGGCCAGGATATTCAGCAAAGCCATAGATTCCTTTTTGGGCAAGGTGCAGAGTCCGGATTTCAAGGTCTTGATCGACAAGGTCTATTCCAATCGCGAAGACCAGTTCGCCTCGTCCACTTCCAGGGTGCGGCAAAGCGTGATCAATCGGCTGGGCAGGGAAAAGAATTTGGCTCTGGCCATGCTTGACTCGGGCAGTCTGAATCGGCAGGTCTGAAAAGAAACAAGAATGAGATTTAAGGCGCGGCAACGCGCCTTTTTCCGTTTAGGACAGCTGTTTCTCGATCTCGGGGTCCAAGTCCACCCTCACCGTAGTCAGGACGCTGTCCACGGCCACCTGCCCCAATGCCGCGCCCTTGATCTTGCGCACGTCCTTGACCAGGGCGCACATGACATCGGCCCGGCCGTCTTCGCTGCGCCAGCTCTTCAGCCCGCAGATGACCGCCGCTTCTCTCAAGCTTGTCTCCGGGACTTCCTGCCCGGGGTGGTCTCTTTTGAGGATGACGTGGGAGCTGGGGCCGTCTGAGACGTGCAGCCAGTAGTCGAACGGACTGGCGGCCCGGCTGAGCATTTCGTGGTTGGCCTTCTTGTTCTTTCCCCTGATGATCATGAATCCGTCCGACGAGGTGAACAGGGCCACGGCCAGTCCCTTGAATTTTTTGGGAGGCGCGGCCTTGGTCGGGCTTTTTGGGGTCCCCGCGACATCTGGCGGTATCCCGGCTTCCAGCCGGGCCAGCTCCTTGCCCAGTTCGTTTCTGCGCCTGGCCAGATGCCTGAAACCCCTTTCCGCCTTGGCCGCCAGTTTGAAAAAACGTTCCATGTTTTTTGTCGGCGACAGGGTGGGATCAAGCTCTATGTCCTGCGGCCCGTGCTCGGGATGAACCGCCGTGACTCTTTCCAGTTTGCTTTGGCTCTTGAATTTGTAGAGTTCGGCCTGCATGGCTTCGCCGTGGATTTTAAGGTCCACCATCTTTTTTAGGCGTTCATATTCCTGGTCCAGTTTTTCCAGGTTTTTTCGGACCCTGCGTTTTCTGGATTTTATCCGGGCCAGTTCCGGTCTTTCCTCGTTGAGCGTCAGTTCCGGAAAAAGTTGTTCCTGTCCATAGGCCTGTTCTGCCTCAAGGGCCGATGTAAATATGCGGTCATCGGGAGAGCTTTGCCAGACAAGGGGGGTGGATGGCTGCCCTTTTTTCAGCGGGATGAAGAATTGATCCACCTGTCCCGACCGGACACGCTCCAGCATTCGGGCCGCCGGGTCCGGTTTCAGGCCTTCCAGAGTGCGGCGCAGCGGAGGGGATATCTGGGGATATTCGCGCCAGACCTCCTCGTGGCCAAGGATCGTCTCCAGGTCGGGCCAGTTTGTTTTTTTTTCGTCGCAGGGAATGAACTCTTGGGCAAGGGACATTCCTTGGCGCATGTCCAGGACCAGGAAATTGCCGTGTCCCGGTTCGCTGCGCGGACTGAGTTCAAAAGCCAGCCTCAGGTTGGGCCAGTCCGCCAAACAGCCGATTATCCGCCTTCCGGTGACCCGTTTTCGAAACCACATGGCCCGGGCCGGAGCGGTCATCGGGTTGGCCGGTTTGACCTCGGAGAGAAACAAAAGGCCCGCCGATTTGGCGGGCCGGAAAAGGATATAGGGAGGAGTTCCCGTGCCTTGTATCTTGATTGTCCATGCGTCCTCTGCGGGAGCATGAATTTTTCCTATTCTACAGCCCGGAAAAAGGTCTTTGATCTCGTGGATCAGGGCGCGAAAGAAGTTGGCTTCCATAGCGGTCTTCCGTCCGGAAGCAATATTGTTTCGAGGTCTTAGTCGCCTCTGACTTTCTCGTCTTCTTCCTGTTTGCTTTTGCACTGGATGCAGAATGTGGTCATTGGGCGCGCCTTGAGCCTGGGCACGCTTATTTCGTCTCCGCAATCCGCGCAAATGCCGAAAGACCCGTCGTCGATGCGCTTCAGGGCCTGCTGGATTTTCTTGATCAGTTTTCTTTCCCTGTCTCTAAGGCGCAGGGTGAAAGATCGGTCGGATTCAGCTGTGGCCCGGTCGGCCGGGTCTGCGTAAACCTCGCCGGACTCTGTCATATCCTCGAGAGTTTCCTGATTTTTTTCAAGAATCTCGTTGAGGGTGTTGGTCAGAGTCTCACGAAAATATTCGATATCTTTAGACTTCATGCATCTCCCTCCTGAAGGGGCAGGATCATATTTTGTATTGGTTTGTCAATCCCAGAAGCCAGCATGCTTGTTCTGGAACAGAAAACTGAGGATATATACAGAGGGGGTCAGAAAGTAAAGTGTTTTTGTAACCATTAGGAAAAACTTTGTTTTTGATTGGGTGAAAGAATTATTTTTCATGCTTGACACCAGACCTTGGTGCGGTATAGAAAGTTTCCCTTCGTGAGCGGGAATAACTCAGTGGTAGAGTGCAACCTTGCCAAGGTTGAAGTCGCGGGTTCAAATCCCGTTTCCCGCTCCACCCAGATTAATCGGCGGCATAGCCAAGTGGTAAGGCAGGGGTCTGCAAAACCTCCATCCCCGGTTCAAATCCGGGTGCCGCCTCCATATACGCGGGAATAACTCAGTGGTAGAGTGCAACCTTGCCAAGGTTGAAGTCGCGGGTTCAAATCCCGTTTCCCGCTCCAGAAATCAAAAGGCCGGTCCAAGAGGATCGGCCTTTTCCTTTGTCTTACATCCAGCGAACCTTGACAGGCTCGCGCGGGGGTATGCGCCTGTACCTGAACTTGGGGTAGCCCAGGATCAAGGCCGAGTAGACTTCGTAACCTTCCGGTATGTCCAGGCACTTTTTGATGGGCGGATGGACCTTGGCCGCCATCATCAGAAAGCCCGCCCAACAGGTTCCGAGCCTCAGCCCATGCGCGGCCAGGTCCATGTAGGTGGCCGAGATGGAACAATCTTCCGCCGGGTTTTCCCCGTCCACGGGCGCGTAGGCCACTGCCAGATTCGGCGCGTTGCGCAGGACCTTGTCCTCGCCCCTGGCCCAGGACTTGATGATGCCGGGAAAAAGCTTGTTTTCGGCCATCCAACCCACGATCAACCCTGTCAGTTCCCTGATCTTGTCCCGGTTTTCGATCATGATCCAGTTCACGGGCTGGACATTGTGCGCCGAAGGCGCGTAGCGGGCCATGTCCAAGAGCTTCTCCAGCGTCTCCCTGGGCATTTGCTTGTCGCGGTAGGAACGGATGCTGCGCCTCGACTTGAGAAAGTGGTCGATGTTTTCCGGGGGTGATAAGCTCCTTGCGCACCCTTATGCATCCGCCTTCCGGCAACATTGTCAGGGTCAGGGCCTGATGGGGGCAGATGGCTTCGCAGTGGCCGCAGGCTATGCAGTACTTCCGGGCCGCCTTCCTGATGGACGGGAAACCGTCCTTGCCGGGAACAATGAGGTCGAATGGGCATTCCGGCACGCAGATGAAATCTTTTTTGCATTTATTTTTGTCAATAACAAGCATCGGATTTTGTTCGGTTTTCATTCTTATCTCCTGCTTTGGGGGGCGCTGTCGCCAAAGGCCGCAAGGTATGGTTGTCCAAGGATTCGGCCTTTATTTTCATAAGCCAATCATTTGTTATGCGCAATCCGGCTTTTGTTTCCGGGAAGGGTTTCCTCGGTACGGTCTGTGCAAATGTTCGCAGGTATGGAAAACTTTTCCTCCACTCAATGCAACTATCCGGAAAAGGCGGCTCCCATGGATTCCATAGAGGCACTGGCGACGGATGAACGGCCCGTCATGAACGGAATGAACAGTGACAGGGAGTCCGCTCATAGTTTCGCGCAACGGCCCGTGTTGCTGCCCGAATGCTACGAGAACTCGCCGCTGAGCCGTGATCTGGAGTTCCTGTGCGACCCCAGGGTCAAAATTTCGGATCAGGTCCTGCTGAATATCGTGGCCAAGTATTTTTTTTCCTATGTTCACGAATGCACTCACGACCAAAGCGTTTCCCTAGCTGAAATCAACGGGCTCATCGACCAGTACGGTCGGCATATGAGCCTGAACGAGCCCACGGACGACATCAAGGTCATGAACAGCCTGCGGCGCTGGTCCTTCGCCCTGGACATGCTTTCCAATGCCCCGCGCACGGCCCACATGCTGCGTTCGGTGGCCTTGCAGAAAGTGCGGCCCGAGGCCGGGGAACGGGATTACGTAGGCCTTGACCTGCGTTCCGGATCGGGCATTCTTGTTCTTGGGGCCTATATCCAGGCCAGGCGAAACGGCTACGAGAACATCGAGATAATCGGCCTGGAAAGGGACGACGACGTGGGCAAACGGACCGGAGAACTGCTGAAGAGTCTGTGTCTGGGACGCATTGTCGTCGGCGACGCCTTGGACGCCGCCACATACGAATCCATAAAGGACAGGGACATCTCCTTTGTTTCCCTGGACGCCGTTTCTCCGGGCAGCCGACCCTTGGGTCGCGGGTTCTATTCCGGCCTGTTCCAGGCCCTGTTCCGCTCTGCGGGCCAACGGTTGGAAAGGACCGTATTCTTTCCGGACGGAATGATCGTCTACAGCAGGGGAATTGAACATGTCCCTGATACTTTCCAAGGAAAACGGATTTCAGGTGCCTTCCGAGTACAGGGACAAGGAATTTTATACCCAGGGTCTGTTCATGGATGGACGGGTTGTGCCCCTGCATCGGCTGGGTCTGGATTTCGGCAGGGCATTGTAGTTAGCGTTTCCGGCTGTTGGACGGAAGCTGCCGGGGCTTGCGCTTTTTCAGCCTCTAGCCCCAGAGGGAGATGACGGCCGCGCCTGCGGCCATGAGACCTGCACCGGTCAGGCGAATCCGCATGTTTTGTTCCTTGAAGAACATCCCGCCGTATATCACGGAAAACAGTCCGTTGAGCCTCTTGATGGCGATCATGTACGCCGCCTTGGTCATTGTTATGGCCAGGTTGTGGCAGATGATGTGCAGGAAGAAGAGCAGGCCGATGGCCGCTCCTTTGACCGGACGCGCCGTCAGGGCCGACAGCCGCACCTTGCCGCTGGCCAGGGACAGGGCCAGGAAGGTGCTGGTAAAGATAATGAAGAAAAGCAGCGAGCCGAACAGGGCCGACGATTTCATGAGCATCAGTTTGCCCAGCACGGCGCAGAATCCGTAGACAAAGGCCGCCGCCAGCATGAGCATTGAGCCTTTTTCTTTTGCTATTGCCTTCAGAGGCCCGAGCAGGGAAATCCTGCCGCCGTCAAGCCCCAGGATGTAACCCCCGGCCACGATGGCCAGGATGCCTGCTATGCCGAGAACGCTCAGCCTTTCATCAAGAAACAGGAAACCCGTGAAAATGACGAATGCCGGTGTGAAGGATTGAAAGGGCATGGTCAGCGACAGGGGCGATTCCCTGATGGCCCACATGTGCAGCAGGAAGCCGAGCATGTTCAGGGGCAAAAGGGCAAACAGAACGGTCCAGAAGCCGGGAGCCAGTTCCGGCGCCGGGACCAGGAGCAGGGCCGGGATTATCAGCGGCATGGCGTAGAGCGGCGGATAGCAGGCCATTTCCAAGGGGGCGAGATCGGAAAAGTATTTCTTCATCCAGGCTGCTTCGCTGGCGGAAAAGAGTGCAGTGAGCAGGGACAGGGCCAACCAGAGCATGGCTAATTGTCAGGGGCGTATTCTGTAATCTTGCCGCCCCAGCGGTAGGTGTATTTGATCAGCCTTTTATTGCTGTCCAGGTATGCCGTGAGGGTGAAGGGGTCTTTTCTCTCCGGGAACAGATAGCGGAGAACCGGGTTTGTGCTCACGAAGCGCACGTCTCCGAAGATGATCTTGCCCGGTTCCGGTTCCTGCCTCTGAAAGGGGAATCTGCTGAACCAGGCAAAGGTCTTGAAGAAAGATGCCTGTTCGCCCAGACGTTCAAGGGTAGCCGTGTCCGCACGGTCAAAATGCAGGGATTGGTTCCTTTTCCCCGGTTGCAAGGTCGTTACGGTGCCCACTTCGTATGATCCGTTGAAGGTCGTGACGGATTTCCAATAGAGTGGAGTGAAGGCGTCGGGCAGCAGATGAAAATCGGTGTACTCCACGCCTTCCCTGTCCATTTTGTTCAGGTACATTGCTTCCAGGCTGCTGCGCATGCCCAGGTTGGACACCGGGTAGATGAATATCCAGGCCAACCCCATCACGGCGAAGTAGGTTCGCCAGCCCTTAACCTTCGCCGCAAGAAGAATGAAGATGAATATGCACGCCGTCAGGACGGGGTCGATGATGAAGACCATGTCCCAGGCGAATCTTTCACGGGAAAAGGGCGCCAGTATCTGCGTCCCGTAGGATGTGATCAGATCAAGGTAGATATGCACCAGGATCAGGCTGTAGGCCAGGATGGCGGCCTTCCAGAAGGGAAGCATCTTCGTGAAGAGCCTGAATCCTCCGGCCAGGAGCAGAGCCAGGACCGCGCCGCCAAGAAAGGAATGAGAAATTTCGCGGTGGTAGAGAAGACTCAGTTCCGGGCTGCCTCCGTCGAAAAAAAGGTCGATGTCGGGTATCCAGGCCGCCAGGAGGCTGAACAGTATCAGGACCTTGGATTTGGAAAACCATTTGCGAGCAGCCTGCGCCCCCAGAAAGCCTGATGCTATGTGCGTTACCGGATCCATGTCTGGTTTCTAAACGCGAACCGCTGGTTTGTAAAAGGAAATCCTTAGCCCGGTCTTTGTTGACCTTCCAGCCCAGTAAAGGTAAATTTTTAAAAAATCGGAGTGAGATAAATGCATAAGCCGTCCATTGGCGTGAGCTACGAAGGCTTGCCCTACATCATCCTTTCAGCCCTGGCCACCCTGGCCTTCGCCCTTTTGGGCTGGTGGTTTCTGGTTCTCCTGTTCCTCTGCCTGACAGCGTTCATCGGCCATTTTTTCCGTGATCCAGAACGGGTGCCCCCGGAGGACGCCGAAGCAGTCGTGTCTCCCGCCGACGGCAGCATTATCAAGATTGCCAGGGAAGACGACCCCGTGAGCGGCGAGAGACGGCAGGTGGTCTGCGTTTTCATGAACATCTTCAACGTGCATGTGAACCGCATGCCCGTTTCCGGCAAGGTGGAGACCATCCGCTACGTGCCGGGCGCCTTTTTCAACGCTTCCTTTGACAAGGCCAGCAAGGACAACGAGCGCAACATCGTTGAGATTGTAGGCAAGGGCAACCAGAGGTTCGTTGTTGTCCAGATAGCCGGGCTCATTGCCCGCAGGATCGTCTGCTGGGCCGAGAAGGGCGACAAGCTCAAGAGGGGCGAACGGTTCGGGCTTATCAAATTCGGTTCGCGGGTAGACCTTTACATGCCCGATGGATATGAGTTAAGGGTTGCGGTCGGCGACAAAGTGTACGCCGGTGAAACGCCGTTGGCGGTCAAGACGACTGCTTCCGGCAACTAGATGGATTCTATGGCTGAACAGACAACATTGCCGCGCCACAAGAGCGTGTACATCCTGCCCAACATGCTGACCACGGCCAGCCTGTTCATGGGCTTCCTGGGTTTGACCTGGGCGATGAACGGCCGCTATGAGGCCTGCGCCATGGCCATCCTCGGGAGTTGTCTGCTTGACGGCCTTGACGGCAGCGTGGCCAGGCTCACCAATACAACCAGCGCCTTCGGGGTCCAATTCGATTCCCTGGCCGATCTGGTGGCCTTCGGCGTCACTCCGGCCATGCTCGCCTACACCTGGCAGCTTCATGATTTCGGAAGGCTCGGACTCATGGCCTGTTTCCTCTTCGTGACCTGCGGCGCGCTCAGGCTTGCGCGGTTCAACGTTCAGGCCAAAAAGTCCTCAAGCAAGTCCTTTGTGGGCCTGCCCATACCCGCTGCCGGCTGCACTTTGGCCACCTTGGTGCTTTTTGTCCCGCATATCCCGGAATCCATGATCGAAACAGTCCTTCCGGCTTTCAGCCTCGGGCTCATGTATCTGCTTTCATTGTTTATGGTCAGCACCATCAGGTTCGCATCCTTCAAGGAATACGGCATTCTCAAGGCCCATCCTTTCAGGACCATGGTCACGGCGCTGCTTGTTTTTGTGCTCGTGGCTTCCATGCCCAAAATTTTGGGTTTCGTCTTTTTCATGCTTTATCTCATTTCCGGTCCGGTCTACACGATTTTCATTCTTTCCCGCAGAAGCTCCAAGCTACTACGGGAGTCCTCCAAAGTACTCTCGTAATATAACCATTTTTATATCTTTTAGTCGTGGTAGGGCTTCTTGAAACAGCGGAAGGCAAGCTCCGTTCGCTGTCAATTGCAAGGATTTTAATCTATAGACTATTTCCGCTCAGGAGGAAAAAATGTCCGACAAGGTATACATATTCGATACGACGTTGCGCGATGGAGAGCAGTCTCCCGGCGCGACCATGAATACTCATGAAAAAATCAGCATGGCCAGGCAGTTGGAGTTTCTGGGAGTCGACATTATCGAGGCTGGTTTTCCTGCCGCGAGCCAGGGCGACTTCGAAGCTGTCCGGGCCATTGCCGGGGCAGTGAAGGATGTCCAGGTGGCCGGTTTGTGCCGGTCAATGAAAAACGACATCGACCGGGCCTGGGAGGCCATCAAGGACGCGGCCAACCCCCGCATCCACACCTTCATAGCCACTTCCGACATCCACATGAAGCACAAGCTGAACAAGACGCCGGAACAGGTGCTGGAAATGACCGAGGCCGCAGTGAAACATGCCGCCTCCTATACCTCCAATGTGGAGTTTTCGGCGGAGGACGCCTCGCGTTCGGACTGGAAATTTCTGGCCAAGGTCTCGGAAACGGCCATCAAGGCCGGAGCCACGACCATCAACATCCCGGATACCGTTGGTTACGCCCAGCCCTTCGAGTACGCCGAATTGATCAGCTATCTTCTTAAAAACGTACCCAATAGCAGCGAGGCCATATTCAGCGTCCACTGCCATAACGACCTCGGCCTTGCCGTGGCCAACAGCCTGGCGGCCGTGCGCGCCGGAGCCAGGCAGTGCGAGGTGACCATTTCCGGAATAGGCGAAAGGGCTGGCAACGCGGCACTCGAGGAAGTGGTCATGGCCCTTCAGACCCGCAACGAGCTTTACAATGTCGAGACGAACATCAAGACGGAACAACTCTTTCCGTCGTGCAGACGCCTTTCCCAGATTATCGGCCAGCCCATCCCGCCCTACAAGGCCATTGTCGGACCCAACGCCTTCGCCCATGAATCGGGAATCCATCAGGATGGCATGCTCAAGAACCGCTTGACCTACGAGATCATGACCCCGGAATCCATCGGACGCCTGGGCACCGACCTGATCATCGGCAAGCATTCCGGCAGCCATGCGGTCAAGTCCAAGATCAAGGAACTGGGCTATGAGCTTGACGAAATGCAGCTTGGGGTGGTCTTTGACGCCATAAAGGAACTGGCCGACAAGAAGGAACACATTTACGACGAGGACGTTGAAGCCCTTGTCCTTGAAAAGGCCTTTCGCCTGCGGGACAAGTTCCGCCTCAAGGACATGAGTGTTTTTTCCGGAACCGGCGGGGTTCCGCCGCATGCCGCCGTGGTCATGGAATTCATCGAGGACGATCAGGTCAAGATCGAACGCAAGCATTCGGCATTCGGCGAGGGGCCCATAGACGCGGTGTTCACGAGCATCAGCGAGAGCGTGGGCATACACCCGAAGCTTGAACGCTATCTGGTCAACGCGGTTACCGGCGGCACCGATGCCCAGGGAGCGGTCACCGTCCGCATCGAAGACAATGGAATAATGGCCGTGGGTCGCGGCACCAACGAGGATATCCTCGTGGCCAGCGCCCAGGCGTACATCAGCGCACTGAACAGGCTCGTCAAAGCCAAAGAGGAGAAACGGGAATGCCCTACAATTTAACTCAAAAGATACTTCAGGCCCACACAGATGAGACGGTGGAGGGACCGGGCCAGATAGTCCGGTGCCGGGTTTCCCTGGTGCTGGCCAACGACATCACCGCCCCCCTGGCCATCAAGTCCTTCAAGGCCATGGGCGCGGACAAGGTTTTTGACAAGGACAAGGTCGCCCTGGTCTGCGATCATTTTACGCCCAACAAGGACATTGATTCCGCGGAACAGGTCAAGGTGGTCCGGGAATTCGCCGAGGAAAAGGGAATTACCCATTATTACGAGTGCGGAGATGTGGGCGTGGAGCACGCCCTGCTGCCTGAACTGGGCCTTGTGGGACCCGGCGACATCGTGGTCGGCGCGGACAGCCATACCTGCACCTACGGCGGCCTGGGCGCCTTCGCCACGGGCATGGGTTCCACGGACATCGCCGGGGCAATGGCCCTTGGCGAGACCTGGTTCAAGGTGCCGCCGACCATCAAGGTCGAATACGACGGCAGGCTTGAACAGTATGTGGGCGCAAAGGACATGATGCTCAGGCTCATCGGCGAGCTCGGCGTGGCCGGAGCGCTTTACAAGGCCCTGGAGTTCTGCGGCCCGGCGGTTGAGGGGCTGACCGTGGAAGGGCGCATGACCATTGCCAACATGGCCATTGAGGCCGGAGGCAAGGTCGGCCTGTTCGCGGTGGACGGCAAGACCCTGAAGTACGCGGCCGGGGCGGGAAGAAGCGGCGACGTGGCTTTGCAGCCGGACAAGGATGCTTCCTATGACCGTGAAGTCAGGATAGACCTGACGGGCATGGAGCCGCAGATCGCCTGTCCCCACCTGCCGGACAACGTCAAGCCGGTGAGCGATTGTGGCGGATTCCGCATCCACCAGTCCGTTATCGGCTCCTGCACCAACGGGCGCATCGAGGACATGCGCGAGGCCGCCGCCGTGCTCAAGGGCAAAAAGGTGGACAAAAAGGTGCGCTGCATAATCCTGCCCGCCACGCCCAATATCTGGAAAAAGTGTCTGCGCGAAGGGCTGCTCGAAATATTCACCGATGCGGGCTGCATCGTGGGGCCGCCCACTTGCGGACCCTGCCTCGGCGGGCACATGGGCATTCTGGCCGGTGGAGAGAAGGCCATCGCCACCACCAACCGCAACTTCAAGGGGCGCATGGGCAGCCTGGAAAGCGAGGTCTACCTGTCCAATCCGGCCGTGGCCGCGGCCAGCGCAGTGGCCGGTGAAATCATCCACCCCGCAAAGGTTTAAGGAGAGACAAGGCAATGCAAGTCAAAGGAAACGCGCACAAGGTAGGCGCACATATAGATACGGACGCCATCATTCCGGCCCGATTTCTGGTCACCACCGACTCCAAGGAATTGGGCGCCAACTGCATGGAAGGGCTGGAGGCCGGTTGGGTCAAGCGGGTCAAGGAGAACGACATCATCGTGGCCGACGAGAACTTCGGCTGCGGTTCATCAAGGGAGCACGCCCCCATTTCCATCCTGGGAGCGGGGATTCCCATTGTCGTTGCCAAGAGCTTTGCCCGCATCTTCTACCGCAACGGTTTCAACATGGGGCTGGTGCTTTTGGAAGTGGGCGACGAGATAGACAAGATCAGCGACGGCGACACCCTTGAGGTCGACACGGCCAAGGGCGAGATCAGGAATCTGGCCACGGGAGATGTCATACAGTGCGCCCCGGTGCCTGAATTCATGCAGGAGATTCTTAATACTGGCGGTCTGGTGCCTTACGTTAGGAATCGCCTGGCCTCCTGATTCGCGCATTTTGTGTTATTGATTTTGTTAGTTTTCAACACGTTGTAATAATTCATATTCGATTAGCAGGGTGTAACAATGAAGATATGTGTAATGGCCGGTGACGGCATCGGCCCGGAGATAGTGGGCCAAGCTCTGAAGGTCCTTGAACGGGTGGGAGACAAGTTCGGCGAAAAATTTGAGACCACGGAAGCGCTGATCGGCGGCGTGGCCATTGACGCCACCGGAGTTCCATTGCCCGATGAGACCGTGGCCGCGTGCAGGGAATCGGACGCCGTGCTGCTTGGCGCGGTGGGAGGACCCAAGTGGGACGAGATCGATCCGGCCATCAGGCCGGAGCGCGGTCTGCTGGGCATTCGCAAGGAGCTTGGGCTGTTCGCGAACCTCAGGCCCGCAACACTTTTCCCGCAGCTCAGGGATTCCTGCTACCTGCGTCCGGATATTGTTGAAAAGGGCATCGATGTCATGGTCGTCCGCGAACTGACTGGCGGCATCTATTTTGGCGAACCAAAGGGCACGGAAGTCCGCGACGGCGAGCGTGTCGGATACAACACCATGATCTACCGCGAGAGCGAGATCAGGCGCATCGCAAAGGTGGGCTTCGAGACGGCCATGAAGCGCGGCAAACGGCTATGTTCCGTGGACAAGGCCAACGTGCTGGATGTTTCCCGCGTCTGGCGCGAGATCGTCATTGAAGAGGCGGCCAACTATCCCGAGGTCGAGCTTTCGCATATGTACGTGGACAACGCGGCCATGCAGCTGGTGCGCGACCCTTCGCAGTTCGACGTGATGGTGACCGGCAATCTGTTCGGGGATATCCTGTCAGACGAGGCCGCAGTCATCACCGGCTCCATCGGCATGCTGCCCTCGGCGTCCCTGGGCGCGGAAAATCCGGGCCTGTACGAGCCCATTCACGGCTCGGCCCCGGACATCGCCGGGCAGGACAAGGCCAATCCCTTGGCCACCATCCTTTCCCTGTCCATGATGCTCAGGCATTCCCTGAATCTGCCGGAATTGGCCCAGGCCATAGACTCGGCCGTGGAAAAGACCCTGGAACAGGGCTATCGCACCGGCGACATCGCGGACAAGGGCGCCAAGATCATCGGCTGCGTCGAGATGGGCGAGCGGGTGCTGGCCAATATCTAGATTGTCTTGCCCTGCATCGAGGTAAGGTAGGCTATTTTTTCGCGGGCCGGTTTTTGGCGCACGCAGTGTTCCATGCGTTGCGCCTGACTCCGGTCCGCGCAAGTGATGCTGCAAGCCAGCTCCACAGGCCGTCGGGCGCGGGTGTATTTGGCCCCGCTGCCGTCGTTGTGCTGGGAAAGCCTGCGCTCCAGGTCGGTGGTCACGCCACAATAAAGCGTTTTGTCGGCGCATTTCAGTAGATAGACGTGCCAGGGCATGGACGGACCTTATACTTAAGGCCTTTTCCGGTCAAAGTGGGCGGAGGGGTACTTGCCTTCCGGGGCCATGAGTTTTATGCACACCTGTTCCGGTTAACATTCTCACCGGGTTCGCCTCGCGCCATTCATTTGGGAGGGGCGTCCGGTTCAAAGGCTGATATCGATGTCCAGAATTACCGTTCAATCTCTATCCAAGCATTATGTCGGTGAAGACCTGTTCACGGACATGTCCTTCGAGGTTGTTCCGGGGATGCGCCTGGCCGTGGCCGGTCCCAACGGTTGCGGAAAGAGCACGCTGCTCAAGATCATCGCCGGCAAGGTCGATGCGGACAAGGGGCAGGTTACCTTGTCCAAGGGGGCCGGGCTGGGCTACGTGGCCCAGGAGCTCGGACACGGCGATCTGGATCAGCGGCTTTTGACTTGGGTGCTTTCGGCGTTGCCCTCCTGGAGCGGCTTCTGGCTGGACTGGGAAGGGGCCGTCGCCTCCAATGATCAGGCCCGCATTGAAAAGCTTTCCCATCGTCAGGCCGAGTTCGAGGCCCGTTACGGCTACAATCCGGAACACAAGGCCAGGGCCGTGCTAAGCGGCTTGGGCTTTTCCGAAGAGAGTTTCAACCAGAAGCTGGAATCCCTGAGCGGAGGCTGGCGCGAACGGGCCAAGCTGGCCAGGGTCCTGCTCCAGGGCGCGGACATCCTGCTTCTGGACGAGCCTACCAACCACCTGGATTTGGAAGCCGTGGAATGGCTTGAAAATTATCTTCTCAACTACAGGGGGGCGCTGGTTTTCGTGGTTCATGACCGCGTTTTCCTGGAAAAGGTCGGCACCCACGTCCTGTTCATCAGCGGCGGACGCTCGGTGTTGCGCAAGGGGTCGTTCTCCCAGTTTCTGGCCTGGGAAGAGGAAACGGCCCTGCACCGCGAACGGGAAGCGGCCAAGCTTTCGGCCAAGATAGACAGCGAGCGGGACTACATCCGCCGTTTCCGGGTCAAGGCCAGAAAGGCGGCCCAGGCCCAGAGCAAGCTCAAGAAAGTGGAGAAGCTGGAGAGCGAACTGTCGAAGATCAGGCACGAGGCCCGGGCGGCCAAGCCTGGACGGAATCTGAACTTTCGCCTGCCCATGCCCAGACGCGGGGACAAGGCCGCGGTCAACGCCGTGGACCTGGAATTTCATTACGGGGACGGGGAAAGCGTCTGGAAAGACCTTAATTTCCAGATATTCCGAGGGCGGAAGATAGCCATAGCCGGTCCCAACGGCGCGGGCAAGTCCACCCTTCTGAAATTGATCATGGGCAGGCTTTTGCCCACCGGCGGTTCGGTCAAGACCGGCACGAACACGGACATCGGCTATTTCAGCCAGCATCAGACCGAGATTCTTTCGCCCGGCAACACGGTTCTCGGCGAGTTGCGGCGGCTAAGCGACCCCTCGACCAACGACGAGCAGCTAATGGGCGCCCTGGGCCTGTTCATGCTCGGACAACCCTATTTCGAGCGCAAGGTGGAGGGGCTTTCGGGCGGCGAGAAAAGCAGGCTGCTTCTGGCCAGTCTGTTCATGGCCGGGTCCAATTTCCTGATTCTGGACGAGCCGACCAACCACCTTGACCTGGAAAGCAGGGAAGGGCTGATCAGGGCTCTCAGGGACTATGAGGGAACCATCCTGGCCGTTGCCCATGACCGTTATTTGCTGACCGAGGTGGTGGACGAGATCTGGGTGCTCACGGACAAGGGACTCAGGATTTTTACCGACGGGTTCGAGGAATATGACACCTGGCGCAGGGCCGAGAACGCGGCGTACAGTCCCGGAGAATCCAGGGCCGTGGAAGCGCGCAAACTGACCAAGGATGAAAAGCGGCGGCAGGCTGAATTGCGCAACAAGCTCTACCGCAATCTGAAACCTCTCAAGGACAAGTACCTGAAGTTGGAGGCCGAGCTTGAAAAGGCCCTGGAAGAGCAGTCCGTCCTTGAAGATCGTCTCAATGATCCAGGTTCATACAGCGATTCCTCGGAGGCCTTGAAATTGAACAAGACCTACAAGGAGGTTTCGGACTGGGCCGAAGGGCTGCTCGAACAGTTGGAGACCTTGGAGCGGGAGATCGAAACCTTGAATTCCGAGTCTGAAGGACTTTCCTAGGAGTTTGGCCATGGAGCTTCAGGTTGTGGCGGCCGTCATTTGGGACCAGGGCCGCTTTTTGGCCGTGCAGAGGCCGGAAGGCAAGGCGCACGCCGGGTTCTGGGAGTTTCCAGGCGGCAAGATCAAACCCGGAGAAAACGGGCTCCAGGCCCTGGCGCGGGAATTGAGGGAAGAACTGGGAATCGAGGTCGTGGAGAGTTGCTTCTGGCGCCAGAGTAGACATGAGTATCCCGAGTTTTCCGTGCATTTGCGTTTTTATCACGTCCATGAGTTTTCAGGTCGCGTCAGGCCGTTGGAGGGGCAGTCGTTTAAATGGTTGAGGCCCGGAAAGAAGGACGGCCTGGTTTTTTTGCCTGCGGATGTGGAAACCGTTGAAGCTCTTGCCTCTTGGGATATGTCGGGAAAGATTAAGGATTGATGGTCGTTCAAAGAAGGAGTATGAATTTCCAACCCAACATGAACAGATAAGGAGTTATTGTTGAAGATAATTGATCTGATTGATGCCAGCAAGCAATTCATATCACTAGAGTTTTTTCCTCCAAAGGAGAGGGCTTCCTGGCCTAAATTCTACGAGGTCGTGGAAAAATTGAACAGGGTGAACCCGCTGTTCGTGTCCGTGACCTACGGGGCCGGCGGCGGCACTCAGGACAACACCCTGGCCATCGTCACCCACCTGAAAAACGAGATGGGCATAGAGACCATGGCCCACCTGACCTGCGTGGGGGCCTCCAGTGAAAAGCTGCACGGCTTTATGGACGCCCTCAAGGAAGCCGGAATAGAGAATGTCCTGGCCCTGCGCGGCGACCCGCCCAAGGATGACACGGGTTTCAGTTTTGAGGACCAGGAGTTCAGGCACGCTTCGGATTTGGTGCGGTTCATTCGAGGCAATTATCCTGAAATGGGAGTCGGCGTGGTGGGCTATCCCGAGCCGCATCCCGAGTCGCCGAGCATAGTTGAAGACATCAAGTGGACCAAGAACAAGGTCGATCAGGGCGGCGAGTTCGTCATCACCCAGCTTTTTTTCGACAATCGCAAGTATTTCGACATGGTTCACAGGCTCAGGGAAATGGGCATGACCGCCCCGGTGATCCCCGGAGTTTTGCCCATAATGAGCATCAAGTCCGCAAAGTTCATGCTTTCCCTGGGCGGGCCGATTCCAGGGAAATTCATGCTGGATTTGGAAAAGGAGCATGAGCGCGGCGGCGACGAGGCCGTTAGGCGTTTCGGCCTGGACTATGCCACGCGGCAGGCCCAGGGCCTGATCGACGGCGGCGCTCCGGGAGTGCATTTGTATACGCTCAACCAGGCCGGGGCCTGTCTTGAGATTGTGGGGAACTTGAAGTTTCAAGGGGAGGGGAAATGAGCGCTAAGAATCCAAGAGTGGCCGTTGTGGGGGCCACAGGCGCAGTGGGCAGAGAGATGTTGAAGACTTTGGAACAACGGAATTTTCCGGCTTCCGAGGTCGTTGCCTTCGCTTCAAGCCGTTCGGCAGGCAGCAAGCTGCCGTTCAAGGGCGGCGAGTTGACTGTGGTGGAGCTCAAGGAAGATTCCTTCAAGGGCTTTGACCTGGCCCTTTTTTCAGCCGGAGGCGGTACCAGCGAAAAGTTCGCGCCCCTGGCGGCCAGGGACGGGTGCGTTGTGGTGGACAACTCCAGCGCCTGGCGCATGGACCCCGGAACTCCGCTTGTGGTGCCGGAAGTGAACCCCGGCGATCTGGAAAAGCACAAGGGCATCATCGCCAACCCCAATTGTTCCACCATTCAGATGGTGGTGGCCCTAAAGCCCATCCATGACGAGGTCGGCATAAGGCGCGTGGTTGTTTCCACCTATCAGGCCGTGTCGGGCACCGGGCAGAAAGCCATCCGCGAATTGGAAAACCAGGTGCGCAAGCTCATGGCCGGCCAGGACGCCGCAGCGGAAGTCTATCCGCATCAGATAGCCTTCAACTGCCTGCCCCAGATCGATGTTTTCATGGACAACGGGTACACCCGCGAAGAAATGAAGATGGTCAACGAGACCAAGAAGATAATGGGTGATGATTCCATAAGGGTCACGGCCACGGCCGTTCGGGTTCCTGTTTTTTACGGGCACAGCGAGGCCTTGAACATCGAGACCGTCAAGAAGATGAGTCCCGAGGACTGCCGGACCATTCTTTCCCGTTCTCCGGGCATCACCGTGGTGGATTATCCGGAAAAAAGCGCCTATCCCATGGCCATCGACGCTGCCGGGGAGGATGATGTTTATGTGGGCCGCATCCGCGAGGACGCGACCATTGAAAATGGTCTGGACATGTGGATAGTGTCCGACAATATCAGGAAGGGCGCGGCCCTGAACACCGTGCAGATCGGGGAAACCCTGATCCAGCGCGGCCTGCTGCGCGTTCCATAGGAGACGCCGTGCTGAAGGTAACCGACACCGAGGGATACATACGGGCGCTGACCGACGCGCCGGCCGCAGGCAGGGCTTCGGTCCTGGCCTTTTACGAGCACAGGATCGGGGTGATCTGCAAAGATCCAAAACTGATGCTCATGCCCCTGGACGACCACATGGCCCACCGCGGGGACGGGGTCTTCGAGACCATGAAGTACGTGGGCGGCCGCATCTATCAGCTGGAACCGCATATCAAGCGCATGGGCAAATCCAGCAGCGCAATTTATCTCGAACCACCGTGTTCCTGGGACGAGGTTGGCGAAATCGTCAAGCAGGTGGCCAGGGCAGGAGAAAAGGATCAGGGCCTTGTGCGGGTGCTTCTGGGACGCGGTCCCGGCAGTTTCGGCATCGACCCGGACGAGTGTCCGGTGTCCAGCCTCTACGTGGTGGCCTATGACCTGCACATGAAGCCGGAAGAGGTCTTTGAGAAAGGGGTCACCGCCTTCAAGACATCCATTCCGGCCAAGCAGCCCTATCTGGCGACCATCAAGACGGTCAACTATCTGCCCAACATGCTCATGAAGCGCGAGGCCGTGAAAAAGGGCTACGACTATCCCTTGTGTTTCAATGATCGGGGATACCTTGCCGAAGGCGCCACCGAGAATGTAGTCATTGTCGACCAGGGCGGAGTCCTGCACATTCCGGAGATGACCAACGCCCTGGCCGGGACCACCCTCATGCGGGCGGTTGAGATGATCAGGGAGGAGGTGGAAATCACTTTCAGCGCAATCCGCGAGGACGAATTGCTCACGGCCAAGGAAGTGATCATCATAGGCACCACAATGGACGCTGTCTCAGTGGTCCGATACAACGGCAAGCCCATTCACGATGTCAGGCCCGGCCCTGTGAGCAGGCGGATCAGGGAATTGCTCAAGAAGGATTTGGCCGAGAACGGAACCCCGTTCTAGCCTGAATTCGAGCATTAGTTGGAAGATGATTATCATGGCCGCCCTTGGGCGGCCTTTTTTTGCGCCTAGAGCAGAATGCCGAGCAGGGCCTGGGCCAGGGACGGACCGCCGGACCTGTGCAGGGTGTTGTGTGATATGCTTCGTGAAATGCCTCGCGACAGGGCGACGTATTCGCTGGTCATGGCCTGTATGGCCTTTGAATCCGGTATTTCCGCCAGCCTGTGGCCCGTGGCCCATTTTTCGCCGCGCAGGTGAGACAGAGCCCAACGGACTTGCGTACCGCTGAAAAAGGCGTGGTTGTTGATGACCACCATTGCCTTGGCTCCGCCGTCGGCCGCTCTTGTCCTGAAGGTCATCTGCCCGCTGCCGTCATGGGCGTAGAGCGGACGCGAAACATGCTCGAACCGGTGATCCCTCAGGGCCGCGCGAATCCAGTAATCCCAGTCCCGATACATGGTGTTGGACTTGAATTCCCCGCAATCCTTCCAGACTTCGCGGCGCATTGCCGCCGCAGGGCCGACGATGTTTCGTGCGCGCAGCAGGGTCGGGTTGAAGTCCGGCAGAGTTGCAAGCCCTGATTCACCTGGAAGAAACGGTCCGGACCCGGTGCGTACGTAATCCGAGTAGACGACGGATATTTCCGGCGAACCGTCGAAAACGGACATGAATCTTGAGATGCAGCCTGGAATCAGTCTGACCCTTGGACTTAAGTGGAGGATGAATTCACCGCGTGCCTTGTTCAGGGTGTTGTTCAAGGCTTGGGTTATTGTTTCAGCCTTGTCGTCAACCGCGATGATTTCGGTTTCCGGCAAGAGGCCTTGCCATTGTCTCTTGGTCTCGGAGAAATCCTGGCCGGATGCGAACTGGGACAGGAGAATCTCGGCTCCCATAAGTTGCGGGCCCTGGCGGGACAGGGAATGCAACAGCCGTGGAATGTGCTGTTCAAGCCCCGACGGGCTGATTATTATTGAAAGCCTGGGAGAACCGGACATAAACCCTTCCCTGGGTATTGACTGGCCTTGCACGGTCCGTGTGCAGGTTGTCGCCTTTTCGTCTCATTTTCTTTTCGGAGGAATGCTGATAAATCTTTAGGGCAAGGGCTGTGTTCAAACGAAAATGGCTGTGTTCAAACGAAAATGGTTATTTTTCCGTTATCAGGGTATGGTAGTGTACTAAGGCCTGTTGGTCTGTTGACCGATAAGAAGCGTACGGTGTTCGACCTGCTTAACAAGTTTTCGGAGTGAACGTGTCTGTACACAAATGCTCATCCTGCGGGATTTTGGTCCAGATTCCGGACACCAACTTGAAGCCGGAGGAGAGGTGCCCCCAGTGCGGCGGCATAACCCGTCCAGCCGAGGAGGTGGCTTTCATCCCCGGAGAATACTCTTTTGATGATGAAGCTGCTGAGTCAAAGTCTTCCGGTCATTTCAACTGCCCCAGATGCGGCTTTGATTCCGCTGTTCCCGCCGATCTGATCGGAAGGACGGCCAAGTGCCCAAAATGTGAAGGAACCTCCATGGTGATCAGCCAGTATGAATACAAGCATGAGCCGACTGAGGAGGACGTGGAGCTTGATGATCTGGTTGAGGAGGAGGTGGTTGCCTCGGCAAAATACGAAGGATCGGAAGGACTTTCCGATGTCGATAGGGATTTCGACGAGGTCGAAGAGGTCGACGAGGTCGGCGGCGACAGCCGGGACATGGCCTCCTCATTCATGAGCGGTGGTCTGGCCGGGAATTTTCTGGGCGGTCTTTCTTCCGGGATACTGGCTCTTTTTTTCTGCCTGGCCTATGCCTTCGTTGTCATGCCTGTGGGGGCGGCGGAAGCTGATTTCTCACGCTTCTTCATGATGATGCTCGCCACATCGGCCATAATGGGCCTGCTGTTCGCAATTTTCAGTTCAATTTCCTTTTCAATGGCCGGGCCTGAGGCCGCAACCTGCGCCGTGCTGTTCCTCATGGCCCGGTCAATGCATGTTCGCATGGCTCCCCACGTCCCTGCCGGGGATATTTTTGCGACCCTGGTGGCGGCCATGGCCGTTACAGCGTTGTCCGTGGGCCTGATGCTTTTCCTGTTGGGCAAGCTGAAGGCGGGGTTGAGGCTGCGTTACATACCCTTTCAGGTGGCCGGAGGAGTGTTGGCCGGTGTCGGGGTGATAATAATTCAGGGCGCTTTCGAGAGCTTCTGCAATCGCCCCGTTACCCTGCTGGACATGACGTTCAGTTGTCTGAGATCGGGAGCGCAAAGCATTTCCGGTCCGGAGGCCTATGTGGGCTGGATGTCCGCCCTGGTGTTCGGAGCGATACTTCTCATCGCCTTCGGCAGGAAGCGAAATTCCTTCCTGCTGGCCGCAATCATGCTTATGGCCGCTCTGCTTGGCCATGCCGGAATCTGGTTCGACAGTCCGGTCTTTTCCAGGTTCGCGGAGACTGGGGGCAACCTCAGCTTCACCCTTGATTACCGCGATTTGTTCGGTTTTCATGATTCGGTTTTTCTGTCCAGAGTCAGGTGGGACGTTATCTTTCAGCACAAGATATTCATTGTTTCCTGCATACTTTTGGCAGCGGTCACAGCCATGATCAGGACGGCTAATCTGGAGGTGGTTTCGGGTCGGGATGTGGACTTGGACGGCGAGTTGAAGCTTCTGGGCGGGGCCAATGTCCTATGCGGAGCCTGCGGCTTGATGCCGGGGTCCCTGTCCAACGGCCGCAGCCTCGGCAGCAGGGCCTGCGGCGGACAGGGCCGTTTGGCCGGGCTGCTTGCCGCCCTGATCTGCGGGGCGGCCTTGTTTTGGCCTGAAACGGTTGTCCTGCCCAAATTCGTTCCCGCAGGCCTCCTGGTTTACATCGGACTCAGCCTGATCAAGTCCAGGCTTTTCGATTCCTGGACCGTGTTCACGCGCCTGGACGACCATCTGATGCTGGTTCTCGTTTTTCTGGTCACGGTTTTTCTCGGTCTTTTCATCGGTCTTGGTTTCGGATTGACCCTGGCCATGCTCGTTTCAATCAATCGCCACAGGAAGGCCGGAACCGTGAAGTATTCCATGTCCGGCTCCATTCACCCAAGCAACGTGGACAGGACGCCGGTTCAGCGTGAAATTCTCAAGGAGGCGGGCGACGGCATACTTGTCCTGCGCCTGCAGGGGTTTCTGTTCCTGGGCAACGTGCACGAGATTTTGGAAACCGTCAGACGGCGCATGAAAGACAGTGAGCGTTGCCGGTTGAGGCACGTTGTAATGGACTTTGCCTCGGTGGGCGGATTCGGCTCCACCATTTCTCTCGGTTTCAACAAGATGCGCAGGCTGAAGGGCGCGAGAGATCTTAATATCGTCTTTGCAAGCGTTCCCCTGGAACTTGAGGAGATGTTGGAAAAGGGCGGCTACGTCAAGGGCGGGGACGATTGCTTCACCCTGTTCACCAACCTGGATTACGCCGTGGAGTGGTGCGAGAATCTGCTTTTGGAGGAAATGGGTGCCTTGACCGCCGAGTGGCCCGCATTGTCCGAGCTGCTTGAACCTGTTTTCCCCAATCCGGATTATATCCCGGTGTTTTTAAGGTGCATGCAGAAAATCAAGGTGCGCAAGGGCAAAACCCTCTTTTCCCAGGGTGAAAAGGCCGATGCCCTTTATTTTGTGGAAAGCGGCATGGTCGATATCAAGTTGGGCCTGGAGGAGGGAGGAAGCCTCCGCCTGAGAAAAGTCGGCCCAGGCGCTGTGTTCGGTGAGATGGGGGTTTATTCGGGCAAGCCGCGCATGGCCACGGCCGTTGCCGTCCAACCTTGCGTCCTGTACAAGCTGACCGTCGGACGCATGGAATATCTGAGCAGGAAGGCGCCCAGGCTGGTGGAGGCCCTGAACCGCTATATGGCCATGATCATGGCCGAAAGATACAATGATACCGAGCACAAGATAAGGGACATACTGAAGGTCTAGGCCTGCAGCTCCTCGGGAAGCTCCCTGAGCACGTAATCCTCCAGTGCCTCTTCCCAGGTTCGGGGCGTCTTGTCCGTTGTCTTTTCGAATTTTCCTGTATCCAGAACGGAGTTGGCGGGCCGTTTCGCCTTGGTCGGATAGGCCGAGGTCGGCACCGGTTCCACCCTGCATTCGATTCCAGCCAGGGATACGGCCCTTGAAGCCAGACCGTGCCATGTTGTCGAACCCGAGTTGGTCAGGTGGAACAGTCCCCGCGCTTCCGCTTTGAGCAGTTCTAGGCTGTTTACGGCCAGATCCGGGGCATAGGTGGGAGATCCTGTCTGGTCGTCGACCACGGTCAGCCTGTCCCGTTCACCTGCCAGTTGAAGAATCTTCTTTACGAAATTCATTTTTCCAGGACCGAAGAGCCAGGCCGTCCTGATGATCAGGATGTCCTGATAGCCGAGTTCCGCAAGGGCCTCTTCCCCGTCCAGCTTGCTCTTGCCGTAGATGGATTGGGGGCCGGTTTGGTCGTCTTCCGCATATGGACCGCCCTTCAGGCCGTCGAACACGAAGTCCGTGCTGTAGTGGACCATGAGCGCCTTGCAGGCTTGGCATTGGCGGCCCAGCAGGGCGGGCAGGTCTCTGTTCAAAAGATAGGCCTGGTCCGGCTCGTCCTCGGCCAGGTCAACCTGGGTGTAGGCCACGGCGTTGAACACGAAATCAGGCTTTTCCCTTAGCAGCAAATCTTTAACGGCTTTTTCGTCCAGGGGGTCCAGGTCGGAGCGCGACAGGGGCAGGACTTCAAGGTTCCTTTCCTTCAGGGCCTTGGTCAGCACCCGGCCCAGAAGTCCGGTGCGACCGCCGAACACAAGAGCCTTCATATGTTCAAGACTGTTCATCATCGTTTGTCGTACCAGTCTTTCATGAATTCACGGTAGCTTCCGTTTTGGACGTTTTCCAGCCATTGGGAGTTTTCCGAGTACCAGGCCACGGTCCGGGCCAGTCCGGTCTCGAAATCCAGGGTCGGGGCGAAACCAAGCTCCTTTTCGGCCTTGGAATAGTCCATCGCGTAGCGGCGGTCATGGCCCGGCCTGTCCTTGACAAAGGTGATCAGGGATTCCGGCTTGCCCAGTATGGACAGGAGGCCTTTTATCACTTCAAGGTTGGTCTTTTCCGCATTGCCGCCGAAATTGTAGACGGAACCCGGTTTCCCCTTGATCAGGGCCAGTTCTATGCCCAGACAGTGGTCGTCCACGTAAATCCAGTCCCGGACGTTCAAGCCGTCGCCGTAGACCGGAAGGGGCTTGTCCGCCTTGGCCGTGAGAAAAATAAGCGGGATGAGCTTTTCCGGGAACTGGTAGGGGCCGTAATTGTTGGAGCAGCGGCTGACGACAACTGGCAGGCCATAGGTCTTGAAATAGGCCCTGGCCATGAGGTCCGCACCGGCCTTGGACGCGGAGTAGGGGCTGTTGGGAGCCAGCGGCGTCTTCTCAATGAACTTGCCGGACTGGCCCAGGGAACCGTAAACCTCGTCCGTGGAGACATGCACGAATTTGGGAGTTCCTGCTTTTTTGGCGCACTCCATCAGGTTTTGCGCGCCCTGTATGTTGGTGGTCAGAAACGGGGCCGGGTCGTTTATCGAGCGGTCCACATGGGATTCGGCGGCGAAGTTGACCACGGCCTCGATCCTGTGTTTTTTCAGAATGTCGGAGACCAGATTGGCGTCGCATATGTCGCCGTGGACAAAGACGTAATTGTCTTTTTTCTCCTCTTCATAAGAGAGGAGGTTCATGCGGTTTCCAGCATAGGTCAGCTTGTCCAGGTTGACGATGAACCAGCCGGGATGTTTTTCCAGGATGATGCGAACGAAGTTCGTGCCGATGAAGCCGCAGCCGCCCGTAACCAGAAGTCTCATGCTTTCCCCTCACCTGAATTTTATTTGATCTTTCATAGCCTTCCGCAGGCCGTTTCGCAAGGCTGGCAGGGGATACGGCTACATGTTTTCAAGGCCGCCGGTCTGGCGAAGAGCCTCGTAGAGAAGTATTCCGGCGGAAGTCGACATGTTCAGGCTGCGAACGGCGTCCTTGCGGATGGGAATGTTTACCTGGAAAGCGTAGTTCTCGAACATCTCGGCGGGCAGGCCCCTGGTCTCAGGCCCGAGAACGATGCAGTCGTCCTTGGCGAACTTGAAGGCGTTCAGCGGCAGCCCGCGTTTGGAGCTGCTCAAGACTATGCGCCCCGGCGGATTCGAGGCGAAATCCGGCCAGTCGGGGTGGACCGTAAGGTTCACGTTGGGCCAATAGTCGAGACCGGCGCGTTTCAGATGCTTGTCGTCAATGGAAAAGCCAAGTGGCTCAATTAGGTGGAGGGGGGTGCCGGTGGCCGCGCAAAGCCGGGCGATGTTGCCGGTGTTGGGCGGGATTTCAGGTTCAAAAAGTACGATGCGCATGGCACGTGCTTAGGCCATGATCAGATTTTGAGCAAGGCCGCGTTGGCCGTTCTTACTCCGAATTCCTTGGCCTCCGCTTCTTCCCACATGAAGACATCTATCCTTTTTTCGTATCTCTTGTTCATCAGGTCGTTGATTTCGAATACGCCGAGGCCTTCAAGATGGACTTTTTTGCCGAAAACCCAGCCCTGTTGAAACAGGTCGCGGGAAACGGCGATGGTTCCGGCCTTGACCTTGCGCATGGAAGCGGCAATGAGCGGATCGTCGTCGCATTGGCGTTTGCTGGCCGAATACGCCGTGACGTGTACCTTGTAAACGTCTTTTTTTTCGGACAGTTGAATCAGATTCTTTTTTAGTCTGCTTATCTGCCTGTCCTTTGCATCCAGGATGACCGTCTGAGAGACGAGACCGGCGACAACGAATAGTGAGGCGGTTATTTTCAATACTTTTTTCATAGAGGGTTCCCCGTGGAGATCGGGGATTTAAACGCTTTTTTGTCGAGAGTCAAATTGCGAGGCGGCATCGAATTGTCTTAGGCTGGACAAAAAAAGCGAGGCCGTCGCCGGCCTCGCCAAGTAGTAGATTTTGTCGTTGGTCTAAGCCTTGCGCTTTCTGTTGACGCCGAGCAGGCCGAGCAGGCCGGAGCCGAGCAGCCAGATTGCACCGGGAATGGGCACGGCGGCGGTCGCTGAGAGGTTGTCGATCACGTAGCCGTCTCCGCCTGCCTGATGGAATTCAAGACTAAGGAAGGGCGTATCGGACTGGATGATGTAGTAGAGCAGGGAACCGTTGGCCTGGGCACCAATGTCGTTGAAGATGTTCAGGGTCTGGGAGCCGCCTGCGCCTGCGACCGTAACGTTGACCTGGCCGCCGACATCGTGGAAATCGATGCCGTAGAAACCGATGGAGGTCATGCCCGTATTGAAGTTGAAGATGAATCCGCCCTTGCCGGTGGTACTGGTTACCTTACCGTTGCTGAAGAACTGGGTTCCGCCTGGGGCGGCATATTCACCAGTCCCGGCCTGGATGGAAGTGGGGCCGCCCACATAGCCGGTTCCGGGCGTGGTGGATGTCAAGGTGCCGAAGGCCACGTTGAGGGGCGTGTCCGCGCCCGTGTGCAGGGCAAAGGACTCGAAGTTCTCGGTGGTTACGCTGCCGGTGCCGAGAAAGGTGTTTTCAAGCGAAAGGGCGTTGTTGCCCAGTGCCCACTGGGTGCTCAGGTTCATGGCGCTGGCCTGTGCGGCAAGCCCGCTGGTCAGCAGAAGAGCCAGGATAGCTATGATGGTGTAATTTCTGACTGTCTTCATGTTGGACTCCCAAGGATTCAAATTTATAGTCTTCTTTTGGCAACCCGGCGATCTTCGGGAGATCCGTGGCTTTCCGTCCCGTCCTCGCGAACGGTTTGGCTTTTTTTTATTACTTCTTAATGTAAATGCTAATTGCGTGCCAAAGTTTTCTCACCTTTTATATAACATTATTATGGTTTGTTAGCTTGTCAAGGGTTTAAGCGTGACAAAGTCTGGTCTGGTAAAAGTGTATTTTGGGGCTATGAAGTCCGGAAAATATGGATTACCGGGCCAGCATAAATTAACATTCGGTCATGCTGGCGGCCAGTCCGCCCATGGAGGTCTCCTTGTACTTGCAGGACATGTCTCGGCCCGTGTCGTTCATGGCTTTTATGGCCGAGTCCAAACCCACCACGTGATGCTTGGGGTCTTCCACCGTGGCGATCAGGTAGGCATTGTAGGCCTTGACCGCTCCCATTGCGTTTCTTTCGATGCAGGGTATCTGGACGTAACCGCCAACAGGGTCGCAGGTCAGTCCCAGATGATGCTCCAGGGCTGTTTCCGCGGCGTTTTCCGTAACCCAGAACCGTGAGCCTGTTCCATAGGCCAGCATTGCCGCAGCCATGGCCGAAGCGGTTCCCACTTCGCCCTGACAGCCCACGTCCGCTCCGGCTATGCTCGCGTTGTGCTTGACCAGAAAGCCGATCGCCGCAGCGGCAAGCAGGCCCTCGCGCATAGATTCCCGTTTGATTTTAAGATGATGGCGCATGGCATGCAGCACTGCGGGGATGACTCCGGACGCGCCGGATGTGGGAGCTGTGACCACCACGTGCCCTGCGGCGTTTTCCTCCGATGCGGCGAATGCGTATGCGTTCAGAAAGAGAAGAAAACGATCCGTGCCTTCCGGCACCTCGTTTGCCCGTTTGAACAGAACGCGCGCCTTGCGTTGTAGCTTCAGGCTGCCGGGCAGCACGCCTTCAGCTTTAAGCCCTCGTTCCACGGATTTCTCCATTGTGTCGATTATGCGGTCCAGGCCGGACATGACATCCTTTTCGCTGCCGCCTGTCAGGGCGCACTCGTTTTCCAGAATGAGTTGGTGCAGTCTTATGCCCTGCTCGTGAAGGATGAATTTCAACTGCTCCATTGTCTCGTAGCTGTAAGGAAGATCGACGAAGTCGGGAACTGGCTGGCCTTCCCATTGGATGAAACCCCCGCCCACCGAGTGGTATTCGCGTTGGAAAATTTGGCCGTCAGGGCCGGAAAGCGTTATGACGAGCTTGTTGTGGTATGGGCAGGAGTGCTCAACGGCGTCGAAAATTATGTCTTTTCCCGTTACAGCCAGCTTGGCTGGGCCGAGGTCTAAGAGATGTCTTTGGCCTTCTGTTTTCAGTATTTCGTTCAGGAATTCGTGGGAGCATTCCTCGGGCGTTTTGCCCAATAAACCGGCCAGGATCGCCTTGTCGGTGCCGTGTCCCCTGCCTGTGGCGCTCAGGGAGCCGAAAAGATTGACTGTCAGGTTCTCGGCATTTTTTAGAATTTTGGAGTCCAGCGTCCGGATTGTCCCGATGAAGTCGTAACCGGCACGCATGGGACCGATCGTATGAGAGCTTGATGGTCCGGGTCCGATATTGAAAAGATCGAAAATCGATGTCCTTATTGGACCTGGTATTTTTGCTTTCATTTAGCGTCCTTTCAGCTTGGCTTGGTCAGTGTCCCGGCAAGGCGTTCTTGTTGAACCCGAGAATGGAACACGCGAAGTATCTATTGTATTTATTCCCAAAAGTATATCCGTCGTTACCGGATTTCAGCTGATCCAGAGAGAAATTGATGCGCCCGAAAATGTTGGTGTTTATGAGTATTGTATCGGCTGTATAGCCGGTGGCCAATACGAAATGGTCCAGGCTCCAATCCGGATGCTCGTCCGGGTATATCTTCATTCCGCAAATTACAGGTCTGCCGAGGGCCAGTTGCTTTTTGATCCAGTTGATATAGCCCTCGATGTTTTGGTCGTTTCTGTCCCATGATTTGTATGACATCGAGAGGTTGTCCAGGGCTCTGGGAATATCGTTGGAGTAGAGGTCGGGATGTTCCGGAAAGCCAGCCTTGTTTATTTCGTGCTGGCTGATGAATTTTCCATGGTAGAGCGCGGCCATTTGGATACAGGCCTCTCCACACCAGCCAACGCTTGTGTCCGGGCGGTCAGGTGCGGATTTGCGGTCGGGAATATCCAGGCGGCAGGAGGGCGGGCGATTAGCCGAGCAGCCAAGGATCATGGAGCAAACGGCAAGCATGAGGGCCGTGTGCAGGATGGCCTTGGCGATTGTTGCTGCCAGAAGATGCTTTTGGTGTGAACTTGTCGGCATATAAGGCCATTATACCGTTCATGAAACGCCAGTCCAGCAAAAAACGATTGGTGTTGACAAAAGAGTATAGTAGCTATACACTTTTGTCATGAACATTAACAAAGAATGCTCAAATTCAATGAAAATTTTGTGCCGATTCCTCAACAAATACGCACAAGTGGACCGCAGGGCCTATGATTTCGAAGTGGGCGGCCCATTGTATCCTAGAGAAATTCACACCCTGGTTTTCCTCAAGGATCAGGGCGGATCTTATGTGACCGAGATGGCGGCTCAAACCGGAGTCACAAAGGGGGCGGTCTCCCAGATCGTCAAGAAGCTGGAAGCCAAGGGCCTTCTGACCAGGGAGCCGGACAAGGACAACCTTTCGAGGATGATTCTGAAAGTCACGGATAAAGGTGCCGCAGCCTGCGATCGCCATGACTGTATGCACCGGGAAAGGGACGTGCTTTTTTTTGAATATCTGAAGGGCCTTGAGGCTGGGAAGATTCAGTTCATGCATGAGCTTTTCCGGGAAATGGACAAGTGGATGGACAATTATCTGGATTGATTTTGTCCCAAACAGTCAGTCTGTTAAATTCAACAGGAGAAATGACATGCGGATTCCCTCATTGAAAGAGCCTTTCAGGCCTATCCAGGAAATAATCGGTCAGGGTGTGACCGCGAATATTTTGCAGGGGGCATTGGAACTGAAGATGTTCGACGCCCTTGACCAGGGGGGAAGGACAGCCCCGGAAGTGGCCGCGTTGCTGGGGATCAGGGAAGATTCGACAGAAGCTCTCTTGGACGTGTTGGCTTCCATGGGCCTCTTGTCCCTTGAGGGTGGCGTATACGCAAACACCCCAATGGCGTCCGAGTATTTGAACACCGGGTCGCCCGCATTCCAGGGTAGCTATCTGAATTTGATGATGGGGCATTACGATCAGGTTTTTTTGGATATCCCCAGGCTGTTGCGTGAAGGTTCGCCGGATCGCAACGAGAACAGGGACATGTGGGCCAGTCCGGAGATGCTTCAAAATATGGGACAGGCGTCAATGCATGGAACATTGCAGAATTTCAGATCGTTTGTCCTGGGATTGCCGGGGTTTTCGGAGTTCAGACGCACTTGCGACCTGGCTGGAAATCATGGCTTCTACACCATGTCTTTGTTGGAGGAGAATCCCAATCTGACAGGTCTTGTGGTCGATCTGCCTAAGGTAGTGGATGAATCAAGAAAACTCTCGGAACAGATGGGATACGGCGACAGAATCGGATTCAAGGCCCTTGATCTCGGAGGCGTAGACAATGTCGGCGAGGAGTTCGATCTGGTCTTTGCCTCGCATATACTTTACGGCTGGAAGGACAATTGGGACGGCATCATGCCCAAGATTGCCGCAGCGGTTCGTAGCGGGGGCTTTTTCGTGTCGAATCACTCCCATTATCAGAGAGAAAAGCCGCATTCCGTTGCCTCCTCGGTCATGGAATTGTCCACGCGGCTGGCAGGGTACCCTTCCCACCACATCGGTCGGGACGAATTGACAGAAGTCCTGGGTCGCTACGGATTCAGGGAGCATGCGGTCAGCCTTTCGGATGACACGTTTTGCCTGCTTTATGCCGCGCGCAAGGTGTGATCAGGGCCCTTTTAGAGTCATAAAAAAAGGCAGGGCCTAGGCCCTGCCTTTGTCGTTGCATTCCTTTGTGTAATCAGCTCTTGATCTTCTTGCGCATTCCCACGAGGCCGAGAAGGCCGGAACCCAGAAGCCATATGGCGCCGGGAATGGGTACGGCTGTGGCGTCGGCGCCCCAGGCGCTTTGTCCAGTGTAACCGAGAAGGGTGCCCTTGCCGCTGAGTGCGTCGATGCCGATCATCTTACCACCGCTGGTCAGGCCGGTCAGGGTGCCGTCCAGGTAGGCCAGGCCGTATACGTTCTGGAAGCCGGTGTTGCCCAGCAGCTTTGTGTCGCCTGTAATCCTGTCGACCTGAGCCAGCCAGGACTTGCCGCTCTTGGTGACGGTGGCGAAGAGGTTGCCCTTGCTGTCAAAGGCCAGGTCGCCGCTGGTGCTGTACTTGGAAGTCTGGCTAAGGGCTTTGACCGCACCGGTTGTGGGATCAATGGTCAGAATCTGGTTCTTGCTGCCCTGAATGTTCTGGGTGTAAAGAAGTCCGCCGTAGGAGGCCAGGCTGTTGGTGGATTGAAGCTTGTTCGAGGAACTGCCCCAGCCCCAACCCCAGCCGTTTCCGTTGTTGCCGTTGCCACCGGACACCCCAGACCAGTCGAGGCTGATCTTCTTGGAGGAACCGGTGGTTGCATCAATGCTGTACAGGCTGTCGAAAGTTATGCCGTAGATGCTCTTGCCGGAAAAGGCGATGTCGGTGAGGTTGGATATCCCGCTGCTGAAGGCGAAGGAGGCTTGCCCCGTACCCTTGTTTACGGAGTAGATGTTTCCACCTTGGGTGTTCAGGTAAAGGGAGTTGCCGCTGATGGTGTAGGCACCGGCGGATGCGGTCAATCCCAAAAAGGAGATGAACAGTGTGGTTAAGGTGAAAAGTGCGATTCGGTTTCTCATTAAACTTGCTCCAGCTCGAAATTGGTTGGCGATCTAATCGTTGAAATCTTATATACATTTTATGTGCCAATGTGCACTTTAAAATTATTGTAAGTAAAATCGGGATATTGTCAAGTGATGGTTTGAAAGGGTTTAGTGGTGTCTGGTAAAATCGGACAAAAGGCTGTGTTTATGGGGTGTTTTGTCTGAAAAAAACAGACTGTATGTGGCATGTTAAAAAGCGGGGCTGTTTTCAGCCCCGCTTACATCATTTGGAATCAATCAGGAATTAGCTGTTGCGCTTTCTCTTCAGGCCGACAAGTCCGACCAGGCCGGAGCCGAGCAGCCAGACGGCGGCCGGCAGCGGCACTGCCGAAGAAGCGGTCACGACCATGTCGTCGAAGTCGCCGTCGTAGTTGTGGCCGACGTTCCATGCGTTGTTGGTCCAGAGGTCCTCGAAACCGAAGACTCCCACAGGCGGCATGGTGCTCGTAAGGGTTGCCTTAATGTACTGATCCTGAAAATTGTATGTCGGGCTGGTGGCGGAGAACAGGTTGTTTTCCGCGGAGTAGAACCACACGCCGTAATTCTTGGTGCTGTCCAGGGTAACCCTGGTGGTGTCGCCGATTGAGTTGGTGGACGAGCCAAGGAGCAGGGACATGCCTGTTGGCAGGCTGGCGGGATCAAAGCTGTCGCTGTGTCCAAAGGAAGGCGTGGCCACCCCTACTTCGAAAATTCCGAAATAGTGAGTCAGCGCTGCTGTCCTTCCGGTATAGGTGAAGTCGACGTTCATGGCTGCAGCCTGTGCCTGGGGCGCAACCATGATGAACAAACTAAAGACTATTCCCAAGGTGATCAGAACTTTCTTCATTTTATTTCCCCCCTAAAAAATAAAAAAACGGATTGCACTTTTGCAAGGTGCAACCCGGCTGTCTGCATGAGATCCGTGGCTTTCCGTCCCATCCTCGCGGATGGTTTGGCTTGTGATGATAAAGCATCATTCGTGCCAAAATATCGTATATCAATTTATACTTTAAATACATATGCTTATATTAAATTGGGTGCTGTTTTTAAAGCCTTGCGTCTGAAAAAAACAGAGTAGATAGAGCGGTAAATATTGATTTAGTCCGTAAAAGATGGACTAAACGGATAAAAAAACGGAGCCGTTCCCGACTCCGTTTTGACTTTAATTCTAGACAGCGTTACTTGTTCTGTCCGCGCCTGATTCCGAGCAGGCCCAGGAGGCCGGAACCCAGGAGCCAGACCGCCGCGGGAATGGGCACTGCCGTGCTTTGCAGGTTGCCGAAGGAAACGTCGAACATGGGTACTCCGTCCTGAAAGGAGCCCGTGAACTGGAACTTGCCTTCCACGGTCAGGGGCAGGCCCATGGCCCCGCCATTGTCCGTCATGAAGTAGTAGGTCTTGGGCTGGTCAATGGCGTTTCCGCTGTCGAACATCTGGTTGAAGGCGGTGCCGCCCACGTTCAGGTCCGTGACCCTGGACTTCTGGTTGGCGCTGTTGCCCTTCATGTAAAGCTTGACCGCGTTGAAGGACATGGTTCCGGAATAACCGGTCAGGTCGTAGGTCGCGGTGCTGGAGCCGTAAACCGAGTTGGAGACCGTGGCCGTGATGAGCGAAGGGCTTAGGGTCACGGCGAAATCGAACCAGACCTTGTGGTTGTATGTTCCGGCAAAGGTGTTGGTCCCCCGGTTGGCGGGGTTGGTGATGTCCTCGACACCGGCCCACACCTGGCCCATCTGGCCGGAGGTCAGGGAATTCCTGTAGCTGCCCGTGATCTCCCAGCCGACCTCGTTGTAGCCGTTGAGATTATTGAGCTTTATGAAATCGGCCTGGGCAGCGCCCGCCCCAAGCAGGGCCGCTGAAAACAGAATCGCCGCCAGAAGCCTTCTTAAAGTGTTTGACTTCATGGCTACCTCCGTTTTTTTCATGCTCGCCCCATCTGGGTGGTTTGAGCCTGTTGTTTGTTTATGTTCAACCCAGCGTTTTTTTGGGCCGGGCAGTTTAAGTTCCACCTGTATAACCAATCAGCATTTTCTGTGCCAATGATATAGATTAATAAATTGGCTATGAATACGGGCTATTGCAAATATCAATAGCAACTCTGTCGTGTTCAGTCTTGTTATTCCGGAGTAAGCAGGTCTGAAAGGGGCAAAGTGGTCCGGGAAAACAAGACTAAGGTGATTTTGATAAAGAGACTCAGCGTGCCTGCCCTTCGTTGATATTTAAAATTGGAGTGCTGCCGATATAGAATGACTCATTGCATTGGTGGTTTATGCTTGGTATTGAGAACGGCAATTCCGGGTCTTTCGCAACAGCAAGACCCCAATGGCCCTTGCCACCTGGGCGGCGGTCAGCGATCCGGTGCTGGAGCGCATGAAACCGCTCTCGATCTCCGGCCATAAAAAAATCCAGGCGAACCTGGATTTTGTTTTTTAACGATGGTGGGCGATCCGGGATTTGAACTCGGGACTTCCACCGTGTGAAGATGGCACTCTAACCGCTGAGTTAATCGCCCACAGCCGGGAACATAGCCGCAAGCAGTTTGGTTTGCAAGCTTAAATCACGCAATCCGGGCACGATTATTCCTCGCAGACCTCCGGTCCCCGATTGTAGCAGGTCAGGCCGCAACGCATGCAGCGCATGGCTTCCGCGCGGGCCTCCTCCTCGGTCAGCGCGCCCTCCACCTCGGCGAAGGTGCAGGTGCGCTCGTCGCCCTCGCAAAGTTCCGGCATCTTGGCTCTCGGCATGGGCGGCACGTAATCCAGGTCCTTGAAAAGGGTATAGGCGATCATCTCCCTTTGCAGGTTGTCCGGCACGTCTATCCCGCCCTTGGTCAGGTACTGATGTATTGATCGCGCGGCCTTGCGTCCTTCGCCCACGGCGAAGATGGCGATGTTGGGACCGGAATGCATGTCCCCGCCCGTAAACACGCTGGGAATGGCTGTCTGCAATGTGTCCGGGTTGGCGGCAAGGGTTCGCCACTTGGTCTCTTCCAGCTGACATTCGCCGCCGTCCCCGTACAGGCAGGAAAGCTCCGGCTTCTGCCCGATGGCCGCGATGATGGTGTCCGCCTTGGCGATGGTCTCGGAACCTTCGACGGGAATGGGCCGCCGCCGTCCGGATTCGTCCGGTTCGCCCAGTTCCATGCGGATGTATTCCAGCCCTTCCACCGCGCCCTTGTCGTTGATTATGACCCGCTTTGGCGCGGCCAGAAATTCGTAATTAACGCCCTCGTCAAGGGCGCCCTCGATCTCTTCCGGATGGGCGGGCATTTGTTCGCGTGTGCGCCGGTACATGAGGGTCACGTCCGAGCCCAGGCGCACGCTGGTCCGGGAGGCGTCGATGGCCGTGTTGCCGCCGCCCACCACGATGACCTTCTTGCCCAGCCCGGTTTCCACGCCAAGGCCGACCTTGGTCAAAAATTCGATCCCGGCCATGACTCCGGGTGCATCCTCGCCCTTGATCCTTAGCGTCCCTTCCTTCCAGGCGCCCATGCCCAGGAAGATGGACTCGAAGCCGTCCTTGGCCAGGCTCTCAAGGTCGTAGTCCTTGCCGAAGGTGGTGTTCATCCGGGCCTCGATGCCAAGGTCAAGGATTCCCTGGATTTCCCAGGCCAGGTCTTTCTTGGGCAGGCGGTATTCCGGAATTCCGTAGCGCAACTGGCCTCCCAGCTCGGGCATGGACTCGAATATGGTCGGGCTGTGGCCCAGACGACGCAGGAAATAGGCGCAGGAAAGACCGGCCGGGCCGCCGCCCACGATTGCAATTTTGCGGCCCGTGTCGTTGGCCAGGGGGATGGGCACGCGGGTGCCGGATTTCAGTTCCCAGTCGGCCACGAAGCGCTTGATCATGTTGATGCCCACAGGCTCGTCCGCGTGTCCGCGCCTGCACACCTCTTCGCAGGGGCGGGGGCAGACCCGGCCGCAGGACAGGAGCAATGGGTTGCGCTCCTTGATGGTCAGCACGGCCCCGGCGTAGTCGCCCTTGGAGGCCTTGTCGATGTACAATGGAATATTGATCTGTCCGGGGCATCTCTGGCGGCAGGGGGCCAGACAGTCGTTGACCTCGTTCAGGTGCAGGAGCCTTGCGGTCATGCCGATGATTGAGATGACCCCGCGCGGGCAGACCAGGGCGCAGCCGCCGCAGCCCACGCATTGGTCCGGATCGACCACCGGGAATCCAGCCGGCCCCATGCGGATGGCGTCAAAGGGGCAGGCCTTGACGCAGGTGCCCATGCCCAGACAACCCTCGGGACACATCTTTGAGCCGCCGTAGAGCAGGCTCTGGGCGCGGCAGTCGTTGACGCCCTCGTACTTGAAATTTTCCTCGGCCCGAGTTCCGCCCGTGCAGTCCACAAAAGCCTTTTCCGGCTCCAGCTCCAGAACGGTCAGGCCCATGATTTGGCCCACGGCCTTGGCCACGTCCATGCCGCCGATGACGCAGACATTGGCTCCGGCCTTTCCGGCGATGACCGCGTTGGCCGCTCCGGCGCATCCGGGATAGCCGCAACCGCCGCAATTGGCTCCGGCCAGCGCGGACTCGACCTTGGCGATGCGCGGATCCTCATAGACGTAGAGAATCTTCGAGGCCGCCGCCAGGACAACCGCGGCCGTGAAGCCTATCCCCAAAAGTACGAGCACGGAAAACCAAATCATACGAGTCCTCTTCTAAGAAATCATTCCGCTGAAGGCGAAAAAGGCCAGGGACATCAGCCCGGCCATGATCAAGGCTATGGGAGTTCCCCTCAAGGCCCGGGGGATGCGCACCAGATCAAGCCGCTCCCTGATGGTCGAGAGCAGCACCAGGGCCAGCATGAAGCCCAGCCCCGAGGCGAAGGAAAAAATGACCGTGGTTATGAAGTCGTATTCCTCGCGTTGGCAGATGATGGCGATTCCCAGCACCGCGCAGTTGGTGGTGATCAGCGGCAGGAAGATGCCCAGGGAGCGATAGAGGGGGGGGGCCGCCTTTTTCAGAAACATTTCCACGAACTGGACCAGCGAGGCGATGACCAGGATGAAGGCGATGGTCTGCAGGTAGCCCAATCCGTATGGCGCGAGAAGGTAGCGTTGCACGGTCCAGGTTATGGCTGCGGCCATGGTGGCCACGAAGACGACCGCCGCACCCATGCCCACGGCCACGCCCATGGACTTTGACGTGCCGATGAAGGGGCAGTTGCCGAGGTATTGGGCCAGGACGATGTTGTTGACGAAAATGGCCGCGACAACGAGAAGGATGTATTCGCTCATGGCTTATCTTCCTTCCTTGCGGTTTTCGAGTTCGGCCATGCCGCACATGCCGCAGGTCTTGCAGCTCGGAACCGGGTTTACGAAATGTGTCAACCCCTGTCTTTTCAATCGCCAGTGGGTCAGGGCGTTCATTCCGGCCAGCAGCATGCCCAGGCAGACGAACGCGCCCGGCGCTTCGACCATGAAGGAAAAAGGTTTGAAAGAGGGCCAGAAAATCTCATGTCCGAACAAGGTTCCGTAGCCGAACATCTCGCGGATGGAGCCAAGGAAGGTCAGGGACATGGTGAAGCCCATGCCCATGCCCAGACCGTCGGCCACGGCCAGATGTGTCGGATTCCTGGAGGCGAAGGCCTCGGCACGGCCCAGAATGATGCAGTTGACCACGATGAGCGGAACGAAGATGCCCAGTTGCAGATAAAGGGGGTAGGCGAAGGCCTGCATGAGCAGCTCCACGCAGACCACCAGCGAGGCCGCGATGACGATGAAACAGGCGATGCGCACCTTGGCCGGGATGAGCTTGCGCACCAGGGAAACCATGAGGTTTGAAAGTGTGAGCACGAAAATGACGGCAAGGCCCATGCCCAGGCCGTTGTCGGCGGTCTTGGTCACGGCCAGCACCGGACAGAGCCCCAGAACCAGCTTGAAGGGGGGGATGTCGCGCCAAAGTCCCTTTGAGAATTCCTTCCACATCGAACTCATGTCTAGCCCCAGGTCTCCTTGAATTTGTCCTTCATGCCGTTGAAAATATCCAGGGCCTTTTGAATGGCCGTTACCGTGCCGGTGGAGGACACGGTTGCGCCTGACACGGCGTCGATGTTGCCGCCGCCGCTGCGCAGCCCAACCTTGTCCGTGGGATGGCCTTTGAATTGGCTGGTGTAGTCCTGTTCGGCGACACGCGAGCCTATGCCGGGGGTTTCCTTCATGGTCGTGATGCCGATGCCGGAAAGGGTTTCGTCTTCCATTGAGAAGCCGACCATGACCCCGATGTCCCCGCCGAAGCCCTTGGCGAACACTTCAAAGGCCACTCCGCTCAATTTGCCGCCATTCATGGCCGGAAAGACGATGATTTCGGCGTCCTGGCCGGGGACGGCGAATTTTTTTCTGTCCTTGACCGGGCTGTTGTCGTGGGCCGGGAAGACCTGTTCCAGGGCCGGACCCTGGACAAAGGTCAGAACCTGCTCCTCTATGCGCACCTTGGTGGCCTCGCGCACCGAGGCCAGCGTGAAACCGCTGAGTCCGCAGATCAGGGAGAGGACAACGATCATTCTGACGATTTCGCCCATCTCTACCTCCCTCCGAACGGTTTGGGCCCGATGCGGTCAAGCAGGGGCGTGCAGAGGTTGGCCAGCAGGATGGCGAAGGGCACGCCGTCCGGATAGATGCCGTAAACCCTGATGATCACCACCAGTATCCCGGCCAGCAGTCCGAAAAAGATCATGGGCAGATGCCCGGAGGGCGACGAGGAATGGTCCGGGGCCAGGAAAAACGCGCCCAGCACGGCGTTTCCGGCCAGAAGATGGAAAAGGGGCGGAGCGTAGGCGTTGCCGTCCCCCAGACTGAAGGCCAGGGCGGTCAGGTATACTCCCGCCAGGAAGGCCAGAGGAATGTGCGGCCTGATTATTCTTCGCAGGATCAGGTATGCGCCGCCGACCAGCAGCGCCAGCACCTGGACCGCGCCCAGTCCGCCAAGCTGCGTCCCGGAAAGCAGGGCCAGGGGATCGAAAGCGGCGACTGATTCAGCGCCGAAGTATTTCAAGTGGTTGAGGTAGGCGGTCAGATCGGTGTTGAGCATGGTGGTGTTGGCGTCCATGATCTCGGGCCAGGAAAGCCTGCAGATGGCCCAACCCAGGGCCACCGGGCTGAACGGGCTGCCGCCCAGTCCGCCGAAGATCATCTTGCCCATGATCACGCACAGGGCGGAACCGAGAGCCGTGAACCACCAGGGAGCGGAAGCAGGGAGCAGGAATGCGAAAAGCAGGCCTGTGAGCAGGGCGTGAAAATCGTCGACGGAAGAATCCCTGCCCATGATCCGGGAACATAAAGCCTCGGCGAGCACGGCCGCGGAACCGGCCAGGGCCATGACGCGCAGGGCGGGAACACCGAAATGCACAACAGCCATCACAACTGCCGGGACCAGGGCCAGCAGGGTCTCGGTCGTCATGCCTCTTACTGTTCTGCCGCAATGAATGTGAGGCGGGGAGGAGACGGTCAACAGGGTCAGGGGAGGTCTCATTGCTCTCCTCCTTTCTCTTGGTCCTTTTTCGCGGCGTCCAGGAGGTCCAGTTCATGCTTGGCCAATCGGATGTATTGCAGGACCGGGCGTCTGGAGGGGCAAACGTAGCCGCAGAGTCCGCATTCCATGCAGGCGTCCAGATGGTATCCCCTTGCTCTCTCGAAAAGCTTGAATTCGGCGCAACGGCTTATGAGGTCGGGCCGTATCCTTGAAGGACAGATCAGCACGCATTCCCCGCAGCTTATGCAGGGGGCGTCTGTGACCGGCGGATGGGAGCCTTGGCGCACGAGGGCGAGGGCGCAGGTCTTCTTGTCCAGTCCCTGGTCGAGGGATTCCGACGCGCAGCCTTGCAGGGGGCCGCCCATGACGACCCTGTCTCCATTTTCCGCGTTCAGGCCCGCAGCTTCGAGAAGCATGCCGACGGGAGTTCCCGTCAAGGCCTTGTAATTGTCGTTGCCCACGGAGACTATTGTTTCGGTTATGGGCAGACCTGTTGTCGCGGCCCTGCCGAGATGGAAAAGCTCCAGCATGTCGATGACTGTTACGCCTTCCGGGTTTTCCCTGCCCGTGACCGCCTTGACGACCATCGGGTCCAGGCCGTTTGGAAATATGGGCCGGACGCCGAAAACCGGTACGGAGTTCAGGCCGAGTCCGGACCCTTGGGCCAACGCCAGGAATGTCTTTTTCGGTTTGACCAGTTTTTGGGCCAGGGTCAGGCCTTCGATCAGTTCGCTTTGGAAATCCTGCAAAATCTGGCTGTAGGCCGTGATGCCCGGTTCCGGCGGAACGCCGTTTACTATCAGGATTTCGGCTTTTGTCAGGCCGCCGGTGTCCAAGCCAAGTTCCTGAAGGGCGGAGGCCAGTTCAGGGCCGTCAAGGCCTGCCAGGTCCCTGGCCTGGGGGTTGGCCGCCGATTCGCCGGGTCCTTTTTCAATAATTATGTATCCGCCGCTCGTTTCCGTGACGGTTCCGGTTATGGAGGAGTGCATGTGCCCCACATCGGGCTTGGAGGAGATCGCCACCAGCGTTCCAGCCCGCACCACGTCGCCGGTCGAGACGGTAGGCTCATGGCAGAGCAGCCTGATGCGCACGGTCTTGGGTGCGGACAGGGCAGTGAGATTCAGGGGCGTCGTTGTTGTAAGTTCAAATGTCATGCTGGTCACGCTCGCTTAACGCATGTGGCATTTGCCGCATTCTTCCTGTCCGAAGGGGCCGCTGCCCTTTTCCTCGTGGCAGCACATGCACCTTCCGTGAAAGGCGTCGGTCCTGACAGGAATTAAATTTTTGATGTCCGTTTCATGGCAGTTGCCGCAACTGGGATATTCTTCGTTCCTTTCCTTTCCTTTTATATGGCAGGTGGCGCAGGCCTTGGGATCGTCCAGAAGATTCTGATGGCAGTCCGCGCAACGGGCGTGTCCGGCCTGGCGCAGGCCCGGCATTTCCTTGGAATGGCTGTCGTCGTGACAGTCGGAGCAGGCCTGGGGCTCCGGTTCAATGTCCGGACCGTGGTGGCAGGTCTGGCAATCGCCGCCGCTCGGGTCGTCATGTTGGTCGTGGTCAAAGCGCAATCCCGCAGGGGCTGGATGGTGGCATTTTGCGCAGTATTCACCGTCAAAATTTGAAGAGTGGTTTTCAGCGAAAGCCTGATCGAACTTTGCCGCATGGCACGAGCCGCAGGGCAGGGGCGTGGTCGTTCCTTCTTCCTTGTGGTGGCAGCGGACGCAGTCCTCGCCGTAGTCGTCGATATGCTTGATATGGGAAAAGACCACCTGTCCGCCGTTGGAATCGAACAGGATGCGCATGGGCGTTTCATCACTATCCTGCGGCATCAGATATCCGATCACGGAAACCGCCAGCAGCAGGGACGTGACAAGGGTGATGATTAGGTACTTTTTCGACGGCAAAACAGTTCCTTGGTTCGGGTCAGCCGGAGGGAGGTGACAGCTTGTGCACACCTTCTTACAGGAAAACCCCTTGTTTAGTCCATAGTCCGCTTCCTTTTCATGCCGAATACATTATTTTTGAAAATGATTGAGGATTGTAACCAGAGTTAGCACACAAGCAACATGAGCGTAACAATTTTCAAAAAATGAGATGCTAACATCCGCGAAACCATAAAATTCCAGGCACTCATGAAAAAAACATGGAGGAATCGTTAATGCGTTTCGAAAAAATTTTTGATTTGAGAAGGACGACGGCGCTGGCGGTCGTGGTCTTTTTGCTGACCATGGTCGGCTGTCAGCAGGCGGAGCAAAAGGCTGCGGCCAAAGAGGAAACCAAGGCCACAGCTGTTGTCGAGGCAATGCCCGAGGTGAAAAAGGCCAAATACGTGCTGTTTTTTATCGGCGACGGCATGGGCGTGCCCCAGCGCACCGCCACGGAGGAATACGCGGGCAAAAAGCTGGTCATGAACACTTTTCCGGCCCAGGGCATCACCACCACCTATGCCAATGACCGCTTCATCACCGGTTCCGCCGCCTCGGCCACGGCCCTGGCCACCGGACAGAAGACCAACATCAACTATATCGGCGTGGACCCGAATTTCAAGCCCGTGAAGACCGTGGCAGAGATGTCCAGGGAAAAGGGTATGAAGGTCGGTATCGTTTCCAGCGTGTCCATCGACCATGCCACTCCGGCCGCCTTCTACGCACACGTCAAGACCCGCAAGATGTATCACGAGATCGACCACGCCCTGGCCAACAGCGGCTTTGACTTTTTCGGAGGCGGCGGTCTCAAGGATCCGGACGGTTCCGGCAAGAAGAAGAAAGACCCCAACGCCGAGGTCCTGGGCGACGCCCTGGAGGTGGCCAAGAAGAACGGCTACAGGATCGTTACCGACAAGGCCGAGTTCATGGCCCTCAAGCCCGGCGACGGCAAAATCCTTTCCTGGAACAACTGGCTCCAGGACGACAAGGCCATGCCCTACGTCATGGACATGACCGAAAAGGACATCACCCTGCCCGAGTTCACGGCCAAGGCCATTGAGATGTTGGACAACCCCGACGGGTTTTTCCTCATGGTCGAAGGCGGAAAGATCGACTGGGCCTGCCACGCCAACGACGGAACAGCGGCCATAACCAACAACATTTCCTTTGACGAGGCCGTGAGCAAGGGCCTTGAATTCGCCAAAAAGCATCCCGAAGAGACCCTCGTCGTGGTCACCGGCGACCACGAATGCGGCGGCCTGACCCTGGGGTTTGCCGGAACCATGTACAAGAGCTATTTCGACATCCTCGGCAACCAGAGCGTTTCCTTCCAGAAGTTCACCGACGAGGTTGTGGCTCTTTGGAAAGCCGAGCATGAGGGCGGAGTCGACTTCGAGTACATCAAGCCGACCATCAGCCACTACTTCGGCTTCAAGTTCCAAGGCGACCCCAAGAAAGACCGGATGGTGCTGGAGGATTTTCAGGTTGAAATGCTCAAGGATGCCTATGCCCGCAGTTTCGGCGACGGCGAGGAGGCCAAGGGCAAGGAGTATATCCTTTACGGTGAGTATGAACCTCTGACCGTGACCCTGACCCATATCCTGAACCAGAAGGCCGGTCTCGGCTGGACTTCATACAAGCATACCGGAGTGCCCGTTACCACTTCGGCCTGGGGCGTCGGCTCCGAGGCCTTCAACGGCTACTACGACAACACTGATCTGGCCCTGAAGATCATGAAGGCGATGGGCCTGCCCACCAAGGTCCAGTTCGTCTCCGGCAAGGCCAACCTAAGCGTGGCCTCCAACTAGGTGTACATTCATCCCGCAGACGCGGCGGGGCGGTCTCGAGCCGCCCCGCCTTCTTTATATGGAAGTGCGAAATGACCAAGTTACGTTTCAGCTGGAACCGGGATACGGCCCTGGTCTTGTTTTTCCTGATCTTGACCCTTGTCCTGGCCTGTCTGCCTACTGGTTACGGGAACAGGGTGGATGAAGGGGCCTCAAGCTGCAAAGGGTTGGTTTTGGATGTGGACGACTCCGACGTTCAGACCTTGGGACTGGTCAGGACCGGGGAACAACAGGTCAAGCTCGAAATCGAGGACGGCCCGTTCAAGGGGCGAGTGGTCTCGGGCACCAATCCCCTTCTGGGCCAGATGGACAGGGACAAGCTTTTCGCGCCCGGAGACAAGGCGTTGGTGGTTCTGACCACGGATGCGGATGGAGAGATAATCTACGTCAATCCGCAAGAGCACTACCGGTTGGGTCTGGAATTCCAGCTTTTCGCGGCTTTTGCCTTGCTGCTGGCAGCCTTTGGCGGCTGGACCGGCGTAAAGGCCCTCTTGTCATTCTTGTTCGCCGGGCTGGCCATCTGGAAAATACTGATTCCCCTGACCCTCAAGGGGGTTGACCCGGTGCTGATTTCCCTCGCTGTTGTCGCCTTTCTTTGCGCTGCCATAATATTCCTGGTCGCCGGGCCGACCCGCAAGGGCGCAACCGCATTTCTGGGGGCCTTTCTGGGGGTGCTGACCAGTTGCGCTCTGGCGGTCTATTTCGTGGGCGAGCTGCATCTGCACGGGGCGGTCATGCCTTTTGCCGAGACCTTGCTCTACTCGGGCTACGGCCATCTTAACCTCACCAAGATATTCATCGCCGCTGTTTTCCTGGCCGCGTCCGGAGCGGTAATGGACTTGGCCATGGACGTGAGCGCCAGCATGAGCGAGGTGGTTGAAAGCAATCCTGAAATCAGCCGCGGCGCGGCGGTCATGTCCGGCATACGCGTGGGCAGGGCGGTTGTTGGCACCATGACCACAACTCTCCTTCTGGCCTATTCCGGCGGATACATAACGCTGCTTATGGCCTTCATGGCCCAGGGCATACCCCTGGCCAACACTTTCAATCTCGTCTATGTGGCGGCGGAAGTCCTGAAGACCCTCGTGGGCAGCTTCGGGTTGGTAATGGTGGCGCCCTTTACCGCGCTGGCCGGAGGGTTCATCCTGGTTCGCAACAGGTAGGCGGGCTTAGAGGTCCCTTGCGGTTTTGGAGGACTTGGCAACAGGTCTTGGCGGCGGCTTGTCCTTGGACGGCTTCCAGGCCTTTTGGTGGATTCTCTGGTACAGGCTCTGGGCTTCCTCGAAATCGGGCTTCAGGCTCAGGGCCAGGTCAAAGCTCTCGCCGGCCTTCTTGACTTCCCCCATGAAATAATAAGCCTTGCCCATGTTGAAATGGATGTTCTCGTCTTCCGGCGTCAGTTCCAGGGCCTGGCTGTAGGCGTGGATGGCCCCGGGATAGTCGCCTTTCTGGCGCAGCTTGACGCCCAGGGTGTTGTAGGGGTTGGGCGTGTTGCTTTCGTATTTCAAGACCTCGATGAAGGCCTGCTTGGCCTCTTCCAGACGGTCGAATTGAGCGAAGACCTCGCTGGCTTTTTGCAGGTACACCTTGCACTTCTCGTCGTCGCCCTTGCCCTTGTAGGCGTCGGCCAATCCCTTGTAGGCCTCGGCGAAGAGGTCGTTGATTTTCAGGGCCTTCTTGAAGGCCACGATGGCCTTTCCGTATTTGCTGTCGTGCAGGAACTTGTAGCCCATGTCGTAGTAGTGCTGGGCGTCTTCCTGATAGCTGATGATCTCCTCGAAGGCCTCGATGGCGTCGTCGAAGTCGCCCATGTCGACCATCTCCTTGGCTTCCTGCATCTGCAATTCCTCGATTTCCGGGTAGCGGACAAGCTGCATGGCCATGGTCATGTACCGCTCCAGGGTATCCAGGGAATAGGGACGCAGGACATAGCCCATACAGCCCGAGGCGATGGCGTTCAGGACTTGATGTTTCTGGTTTTCCAGGGTGACCATGATTATGGGCACCATTTCCATGCGCATGTTCTTGCGAATGATGTTGGCGAACTTTACGCCGGGCATGTCTTCCAGAGAGCTGTCGCAAAGGATCAGGTCGACCTTGTTGTCGGACATGTAGTCGGCGGCCCTGGCGCCCGACGAGAAAAATTGGACCGTTTCAGGGGCAAAGGACTTGATGGAGTTCAGGTCGCGTTTTGCGTGAACATCCACGTCGCTCAGGATGAGAACGTGCTTGAAATGGCCGTAAACCTTGCTCTTCTTTTTTAGGCCCATGATCCGCCAACTGTTCGGGAATTAAAAATCCATTATGCCCGGATATTACAGCTTTGCGCGGGGGCAATCAAGTCCCAGGCCGGAACTTAATGAATTTAAATCATTTTGCAGGCGTTCCTGAAGTCTGTTCATCTCCGGGTTGTCGGGCAGGGCCGCGAATATCTTGTCCAGGTATCTGCGGTCGGACAGGGCCTTGAACGAGGCCTGGAAGTTGATGTCGTAGAGCCAACTGGCCACCAGGAGGATGAAGTCGTTGGTCCAGCGCATTTTCCTGTAGTCGCAGTTTTTCCGGGCCATGATTTCTTTCAGGATGGCTGGTGAGTATTTCTCGGGATCGCGGCCCACGCCCAGCGCAACTACCTTGTTCAGGGGCGTTTTTGGGTCCAGATGGGCAAGCATGACCGGAATTATGTCCAGCTTGTCGGAATCCCTGACGACCCTGGTCACCGTGTCCAGGACCGGAAGCGGTTTAGGGGGAAGCTTCTTGACGTTGTGCAGGATGACCGCGCCCAGGACTATGCGCCGGTGTTGCTCGGAAAGGCCGTCAAGCAGATTCAGTTTTTTCAGAGTCCTGACGCCCAATCTGGCATGGTTTTCGGATTTGGAATCGTCGAAGGTCTTGTACCTGTCGTATTGGGGGAATCTGCCGGTGTCGTGAAAAAGCGCCGCCACTTGGGCCAGGTATGACGTTTCCCGGTCCATGTTCTCGGATTCGGCGATCATCCCGGCGTTTTCCAGAACGCGTCCGGAATGGTCGATTTTAAGCTGTACGTTGTATACATCCTCGTCCGGGCCGTGAAGATAGCTGGCGGTGAATGCTGAAAAACGTTCGGCCAGTTCTTCCAGTGAGGGTCCGATCATTCTTCGAGCCTCTTTTTTCTCCATTTGTAGTCCATGTCGGAGATGCGGCCAGCGTCATGGTCCCGTTCCAACTCTTCCAGCTCGTTGATTCTTTGTTCCTCGGCTTCGCGGTCCAGTTCCTTGTCCCGGAACCTGCCGTTGGGGCCGAATAGGAATCTCACATAGAGAAAGATCAGGCCGAGGATCAGGGATATGAAGGCCAATTTTGCCAGAACCACGGTCCAGTGTTGGCCGTATCCGGGACTGAAGGGCCAGAAGGCCCAGCGGACGCCTCCGCCCGGACCCTGGCAGAGAATATTGAATAAACCGTCAATCATGGCGGTAGTCTCCTTTGTTGCGGCGCGGTTGTTCAATGTTTTTAAAGGCCGGTCGCCGTTGCGAAACTCTTTCTACTTGCACGGGCGCGCTCTGGCAAGTGGAGGTGGAAATCGGGACGGGATTAACGACTTGCGGCATTTTGAAATGATGAGTATTGTTTCACCAGACAACAGATTGGAGTGGAAACATGCGCATACTTATCGCAGAAGATGAACCCATCGGTCGCAAGATGTTGAAAAAAGTCCTTTCTCAGTACGGCGTATGCGAAACCGCTGTTGACGGCGAGAAGGCGGTGGAGGCCTTCAGAAAAGCCCTTGAGAGCGGGAGTCCCTATGATCTGATATGCCTGGACATCATGATGCCTCGCAAGGACGGGCACCAGGTTCTCAAGGAAGTCCGTACGATGGAGAGGCGCATGGACGTTTTATCGGAGGACGGGGTCAAGGTGATCATGGTAACTGCCTTGAACGACCCCAAGACAGTGGTCAAAGCCTATTACAAGGGCGGCGCTTCGGCCTATCTGCCCAAACCTGTGGATATCGACGTGCTCATTCAAACCATGGGCGAATTGGGGTTTGCCGGCTGATACCGATTGGAATGTCCTGATTTAGTCCCCCATTCGAATATATCAACACTTGGCCCGATGGGCCATTGATCCATCAGGATGAAAACATGAAAAGATTTCATTTCCTGTGCATTGCGGTTCTGTTTGCCGCCGTTTTGCCCGGTGTCGCTTTTGCACAGGCCGCAGCGCCCCAGTCCCGGTCGGAAGGCTTCAGCGTCTTGCAACTCATTTTGCTGGGGCTGGTGGTCTATTGGATCGTGCGCATGATCAGGCGCGGGTCCGGGATGCGTGGACCTGGGATGCGTGGACCCGGCATGCGAGGTCCGTCCCAGCGCAACGACATGCCGGGAAGTCCTCAGGCCAAGCCGGACAGGTACACCCAGGCCCAGGCCATGTGGGAAGCCCTTGGAGGAGAGCCCGCTGCTCGGGACGCTCAACACGGAACCATCGACGTGCTGCCCGAGTTGCCCGAAGGTTTTGACGTGGCGGAGTTCGTGCAGGGTGCCGAGGCCGCCTTTGTGCGTATTCTCGAAGCGGAGGAGGGCGACGAGGTTCTGACCCACATCGCCGAGCCGCAGGCCCTGATGGACCTCAAGGCGGCCCTTGGCGGACAGCGCCAATCCGTGAAGCGGGTCAGCGCCAGGCTGATGGGCGTGGAAACGCTGGATGGCCGGGTCACGGCCACGGTCTGGTACGATGCGGTCCTTCGCGGCGGCGGGTTCGGACGTTTCCAGCAGACCTGGGAGTTTGTCCGCGATGCGGCGGATGCCGATTCATCCTGGAAATTCAGTGCGGTGGGTACGGCTACTGCTTAATTCGGCCGGACCCGGCTGTTGAATGTTTGGAGAAAGGGATTGTCTAAGAAAGAGTATTCACTGGACGCCCCCCTGGAAGAGCTGCTGGCCAGGGCGGGGTCAAGGTTCGGCGGCGTGGAGTTCGTGCCGACAAAGATCGGAAACGAGACGTTTGATCTGTTGCAGATCAAGGACATGCCTGGGTATATCGACAGGCTGGTGGACAGGGCCCGGCCCGGTGAGCCTGTGGAGTTGCCCATTTGGGGCAAGATATGGCCCTCATGTCTGATATTGGCCCTGTTCATGGACAGGATGCCTCTCCCCGGAGGCGCGAAGATACTTGAGGTGGGCGCCGGCGGAGGCCTTAACAGCCTGCTCCTGGCCAGGAGGGGCTACAAGGTCGTCTTGTCGGATTATGAACCGGACGCCCTGCTTTTTTGCAAGATAAACGTGTTGAAAAACGGACTTGAGCAAAATGCAACGGTCCGGAAGGTTGATTTTTGCAAGGACGACCTGGGCCAAAGGTTCGACTGCATCGTGGGCTGCGAGGTCCTCTACAAGGAAGAGCATTATTCCATGCTTCTTGATTTCCTGCTCAAGCACATCAGCCACGGCCCCGGCGCCGAAATAATCCTGGCTCTGGACAAGAAACGCACCGGACGTAATTTTTTCCAGTTGGCTCAGGACAAGTTCAGATTGATGAAACAGGAAGTGCCCTACAAGGACGGTGATTCCGGCGAACCGGGCCTGGCCTGCCTCTACCGCCTGGGAGCGCTCGGCGATGCTTAAGTTCGAGGATTGTTCCAAGGGCTATACGCGGGACCAGGACAAGGCCATGCCGCCTGAACAGACCGTGGAACGCGTCAAGGCCGTCATGGAAGAGAAATGCGCCGGTGTTTTGGCCGAAACCGACCGTATCGACACCGGCAGGCTCGGCATACCTGTTTTTGTGAGCGTCTGCGGGACCAGGGCGGCCGAGATCATGCCCACCAGAAAACAGATGGGCAAGGGCGCTTCCCCCCAGCAGGCCGAAGCATCGGCATTGATGGAGCTGGTTGAAAGGTTCAGCTTTTTCAATTTTTGGGAGGTGTCCGACAATTTTCAGGTCATGTCCTGGTCCGAGGCCAGGGAGAAGTGGCCCGGCAAATTGATGGACATTGAAATGATCCTTCAGTCCGTTGACGAGGAAATGGATATTGAAAAGGCTGAAGAGGTCATGGATTTGGTGCGTTGGAAGTTCGGCCCGGCCGTCAATCTCGTCACCGGGCGGGAGGAGATCGTCCCCCTGGACTGGTTCAAGAAGCTGAACGAGTTCAACGGGTCGTCCGCCGGGAACACCACAGTGGAGTCTGTTTTCCAGGGTGCCTGCGAGCTGGTCGAAAGACATGTCTGCGCAGTGGTGGACAAGACCAGGCCCGAGTTGCCGACCATCGACCCTGACAGCTTCGCCGACCCCGTGCTGCTGGACCTTTGCGCCCGGTTCGCAGCCAACGGCATCAAACTGGTGCTCAAGGATTTCAGCCTTGGAATGCCCGTGCCTACGGTAGCCGCGCTGGCCTACGACCCTCTGACTTTTCCCGGCATGAGCGAGATCGTGTTCACGGCGGGCACTGCGGCGTCACCGGCCAAGGCCGCCATTCGGGCCATCACCGAGGTGGCGCAACTGGCTGGCGATTTCGAGACAGGCCGCGTCTACGAGGCCTCCGGCCTGCCCAAATTCCTTTCGGTGGAGGAAACGGCCTGGCTGACTGACGGACCAATGGTTTCCCTGGACAATTTGCCCACGATTGAGGACGCCAACATGCTCACCGAGCTGCAAGGCCTCGTGCGCGGCCTGTCGGGCAAGGGGTACGCTCTTTATTCCGTTGATATAGGACATCCGGAACTGGACCTGCCTGCAAACTACAATTTCGTGCCGGGATTCGATTTCAGGGAAAGGGCCGCTACCCGGAGCATGGGGCTTTTCGTGGGGCGGGTTCTGGCTGAGGAAATGGATGAGCGGTCTGCCGAAATAGGCCTTGAAGTCCTGGCGGACATTTATCCCGCCGGATATTTCATTCCTTTTTTCAAGGGCCTTCTGGCCTTGCGCCAGGGCGGTTTCGCCGCCGCAGGGGCGCATTTCGCTGAGGCCGAGGGAGTACAGCCTGGAAAATCGGAAAAGGCCCTTTCAGCCTTTTACCAGGCCTATGCCATGTCCCTGGAGGAACGTTGGCCGGAGATCGCCGTACATCTGGACAGGGCCATAGATTTGGATTCCGAGGTCAAGGAATTTTTCAATCTGCGCGGAGTGTCCCGTTTCAAGGGCGGAGAGTATGAAAAGGCCGCCCATGACTTCGAATCGGCTTTGGCCCTTGACAGCGGTTCGGCATCTGATTTGGCGAATCTCGGTTTGTGCCACAAGTTTTTGGGCAATCGTGAAAAGGCCCTGCAATGTCTAGGCGATGCCTTGAAGCTCGAGCCTGGGCTGAAATACGCTCAAGATCATTACTTTGAGTTGGTGGGTGAATAGCGGGTCGGGTGTTTTTGCGATTTTGTAAAATTGTTAATTTTATGTGAATGTGCGTATGCAGTTGACAAAATGAACCCTCAACGATTATTGGGAAGGTCTGAATTTATTATTGTCAAATAGCAGCGGATAGCTGTTAATTGGATAAGGGGCACCCGGCATTGACCGGGCTGCATTGCGAGTAAATTCTTGAACTTTTTAGAGGAGGTCTCTCAATGGCTGTTGTCGAATTCCAAGGTTCGCAGTTTGAGGTTGACGAAGACGGTTTCTTGCTTAAATTTGAAGAATGGACCCCCCTGTGGATCGAGTTCGTTAAGGGTGAGGAAGGCATCAAGGAAATCACCGACGATCACCAGAAGGTCATCGAGTTCTTGCAGGACTACTACAAGAAGAACGGTATCGCTCCCATGGTCCGCATTCTCTCCAAGGTAACCGGCTTCAAGCTGAAACAGATCTACGAACTGTTTCCGTCCGGACCCGGCAAGGGAGCCTGTAAGATGGCTGGCCTGCCCAAGCCCACTGGCTGCGTATAGTTTTTACGCCACCTGTTGGAATCAAGAGCGGAGGCTTCGGCCTCCGCTCTTTCCGTTTCAGGTGGGTGAAAAACACTTGGTCTTTGGGGTTGCAAAGCGTATTGATGGGGTGTATAGACCTCAAGTTCAAGCAAACAATGACAGGAGAAAGTCATGAAGAGTGATATCCATCCCAAAACATTTAAGGCCAAAATTACTTGCCACTGCGGGTACGAGGGCGAGGCGCTGACCACCAAGGGCGAAGCGATAGAAGTTGAAATTTGCTCCAATTGCCACCCCTTTTACACCGGCAAGCAGCGTTTTGTTGACACAGCTGGCCGTATCGACCGTTTTCGCAAGAAATACGCCAAGTTCGAGAAAGACAAGACAGAAACTAAATAGCGTATTGACGGCGTCTTGCCACAAGAGTGTACCTCTATTGGACAATGCCAATGGAGGTTTTCTTGTTTTGCTGATTTGACGCCGCAACGCCGCAGGTGAATTGGTGAAAGTACTCCAGATGTTGTTCATGGCCGCCAAGACCGTTGGCGGACAGGCTGTTATCGAAGGCGTGATGATGCGGGCCAGGGATCGTCTGGCCATAGCCGTGCGTCTTCCGGACGGCGGCATTCTCGTGGAGGAGCGGCCCTGGTTTTCCCTGACGCGCATGCCGTTCTTGAAAAAGCCTTTCCTGCGCGGCTTTCCCGTGCTCATGGAGACAATGGTCAACGGGATCAAGGCCCTGAATTTTTCGGCCATGCACGCCCTGGAAGAAGAGGAAGGCGAAAAGGGGGGAGAACTGACCTCCATGCACCTTTTCTTCACCCTTGTGGTGGCCATTGGATTCGCTTTGGGTCTTTTCGTGGTCCTGCCCCACGGTCTGTCCCTGCTCATGAAGTGGTGGGGGATATCCGGGGGGGTGGACAGCCTGAGCTTTCACATCTGGGACGGCCTGTTCAAGATGCTGGCCTTTGTGGGCTACATCGGCGCAATCTCCCTTGTCCCTGACATCAAGCGGGTTTTCCAGTACCACGGAGCCGAGCACAAGACCATCTGGACTTACGAGGACGGGCACGAACTGACAGCGGAAAACGCCAGGGGCTACAGTCGGCTTCATCCCCGTTGCGGCACGGCATTCCTTCTTTTTGTCCTGGCCGTGAGCATATTGCTTTACACGGGACTGGTTCCCTGGCTGTTGTCCTATTACAGCCCTGAGAATTTCTGGATCAAGCATCTGTACATCGTCGGAGTAAAGCTTACCCTGATGGTGCCCATCAGTTCCCTGGCCTACGAAATGATCAAGTTCGCAGGAAAGTACCAGGGCAGCGTCCTGTGCAAGGCCCTTTGCTGGCCGGGATTGATGATGCAGATCATGACCACCAAGGAGCCTGATGACGAGCAGATCGAGGTGGCCATCGCCGCCTTGAATTGCGCATTGGGCAAAGAGGTAGAGTAATGTTTGCAAAGCTTGAAGAGATAGAGCGTTCTTACACCGACCTGGAAAAGGAACTCAGCGATCCTGAAATCTACAACGACCAGGAACGCTACAAAAGGGTCGGCAAGGCCCATGCCGGACTTGGGGAGATTGTAAAGGTCTTTCGTGAATATCGTAGCATTTCCGAGGAGTTGGAAGACAACAGGGAAATGCTCAAGGATGACGACGCCGAGATCAGGGAAATGGCCAAGGCCGAGATTCACGAAGCCGAGCCTCGTCTTGCCGAGCTTGAGGAACAGTTGCGGGTTCTGCTTTTGCCCACGGACCCCATGGACGACAAGAACATCCTGCTCGAAATCAGAGCCGGGACCGGCGGCGAGGAAGCCGCCCTGTTTGCCGCAGATCTTTACCGCATGTATTCCCGTTTCGCGGAGATCAACGGCTGGAAGGTCGAGGTCATGAGCGAGAGCACCACCGGAACCGGCGGCCTGAAGGAGGTCATCGCCTCAATTGCCGGCGACAAGGTCTACAGCATGCTCAAATTTGAATCCGGCACCCACCGCGTGCAGCGCGTTCCGGCCACGGAATCCCAGGGGCGCATCCACACTTCAGCCGTTACAGTGGCCATTTTGCCCGAAGCCGAGGCCGTGGACGTGGACATCAGCCCGGAAGAACTCAGGGTCGACGTGTTTCGCGCATCCGGCCCGGGCGGCCAGAGCGTCAACACGACGGACTCGGCCATTCGCATCACGCACATTCCCAGCGGACTAGTGGTAATCTGCCAGGACGAGAAGTCCCAGCACAAGAACAAGGCCAAGGCCCTCAAAGTGCTTATGTCCAGGCTGCTCAAACTCAAGCAGGACGAGCAAAAGGCCGAAGAGGATGAGACCCGCCGCAGCCAGGTGGGGTCCGGAGACCGTTCCGGTCGCATTCGCACATACAATTTCCCCCAGGGTCGGGTCACCGACCATCGCATCAACCTGACCCTGTACAAGCTGGATGCCATCCTGGAAGGCGCATTGGACGAGATTATCCAGGCGCTCATAAGCCACTACCAGGGCGAGGCCCTCAAAACACAGGCCAGGGACGCTTAGCGCCCCGCGAGGCCTGCCGGGAGCGCATGGCCGTCAGCGTAAGAGAAATCCTCAAAGAGGGCATCCGCAGGCTGCAACTGGCGGACGTGGATTCGCCCATTCTTTCAGCCGAGCTTCTTCTGGCCGAAGTCCTTGGTCTTTCGCGCCTTGATCTCGTCCTGGACGTCAACAGGGCTGTGGGCGGCGAGGAATCTGAAAAGTTCAACATTTTATGTTCGCGGCGCGAGGCCGGTGAGCCAGTGGCTTATCTTCTCGGGGAGAAGGAGTTTTTCGGCCTTGCCTTCAAGGTCACTTCGGACGTGCTCATTCCCCGCCCGGAGACCGAACACGTCATCGAGGAAATCCAGGCCCTTTGCCCGGAGGACGAGCACTTCGCGTTCGCCGATCTCGGCACCGGCTCCGGCATTCTGGCCGTCACCCTGGCCAAGCTGTTTCCCAACTCCCGCGGCCTGGCTGTCGACCTGAGCCGCGAGGCCCTGCTTGTGGCCAGGGAGAACGCCGTCAGTCACGGGGTTGCCCGGCGACTGCAATTCGCGCTCGCTGATTTCACCCGGCCGCTTTTCATTGATCAGACCCTGGATATTTGCGTTTCCAATCCACCCTATGTCAGCCGGACTGAATATGCCGGGATCAGCCGCGAGGTGGCGCATTTCGAACCGAAAACCGCTCTTGTGAGCGCTGAAGGAGGAAAAGCCCATATCCGTTCGATGGTTCCGCATGTTGCCCGGGCACTAAAACCCGGAGGCCGGGTGTTTATCGAGATGGGCTGCGATCATGGGCCTGCGGTCCTGGACATCCTGGCCGGGGCCGGCCTTGGCCTGACGGATCAAAATGTGATCAAGGATCTTGCGGGCCTGGACCGGATTGCTTTTGCGGTCAAGGGTTGACGTGATTTTTCTTTATTTGGACGAAGTGTGTTGCAAAACAACAACAAAGTGCGAAAAAGATACACTCCCCGCTTGTATTGTCTGGACGATAATCCTTATATTCCGTGGTGTTAGTCTTGCGTAAATATTGGCACTGTTCTTGCTTTTTTGAAGCCATCACATAGGGAGCTTCATAAATGCTGCAAAAGACGATTGGCAAGACGGTTCGCTGCACAGGCATCGGACTTCACAGTGGAAAAAGAGTCGAGTTGGTTCTGAGGCCCGCATCCGAGGACACGGGTATTCTGTTTTCCATACGCAACGGTTCCGGTTCCTCTTTTCTGACTCCCCGGCCCGGCATGGTCACAGCCACCGGACTGGCCACCACTCTCAGCAACGGCAAGGACTCCGTGGCAACTGTCGAGCACCTCATGGCCGCCGTTTCCGGCTTGGGCATCGACAATATCCACATTGAGGTCAGGGGCCGCGAACTGCCCATCATGGACGGCAGCGCCGCTCCTTTTGTCTACCTGCTGAATCAGGCGGGTACACGCCGTCAGAACAAAGCCAGAAAAGTCCTGGCCATCAAGGCCCCGATCACGTTCGAAGCGGACGGCAAATCCATCAAGGCCACTCCCTATGACGGTCTTCGCATCGATTACACCATTGATTTCAATCATCCCCGCATCGGCAGGCAGCGCATGACCTGCGAAGTCACGCCTCGCCGTTTCGCCAAGGAAGTGTCCAGAGCCCGCACTTTCGGCTTTCTCAAGGATGTAGATTACCTCCAGGCCAACGGAATGGCCCTGGGCGGTTCCCTGGACAATGCCATCGTCCTGGACGAATATTCGGTACTCAATTCCGATGGGCTGCGTTTTGAAGACGAGTTCGTGCGCCACAAGCTTCTTGATTTCATCGGCGACATGGCGGTCATGGGACTGCCCATGCAGGGCCACTTCGAGATATACGCCTCCGGGCACGAAATGAACAACGCCTTCCTGCGTCACCTTGATGAAAACCGGGACGCCTATCTTGAGGAGATCACTTTGGGCCTGCCCGCCAGTGAGGCTGTGGCTTCCGAAGCGGACGGGAATCTGGAAGCCGTTCCGGTTCCGGCCTGATCTTTTCCAATCAATAGAAAATGGAAGACCCGCTTCAGGCGGGTCTTCTTGTTTTCAGGACTTGAAGCCCATGATGCGATGCACGGACGGCGACAGCAGTTCGCGCATGGTTCCGCCGTGGGCGTAGCGGGGCAGTTTTTCCACGCCCAGGCACTGCGCGTCCACCGGCAGGGGACCAAGGGAAGTGGATTTGACGTAGTCCAGAAAGCCTTTGATGTTTTCCGGTCGGTCCATGAAGACCCGAAATCCGGCCCGCGGTTTTTTGTAGAGCACTCGTATCTGGCCCGCGCCGATGCGATCCAGTTCGAAGCCACAGATGAACTCCATGAACACGCCGTTTTCCTTGGGTTCGCTTTTGAGCAGGGCTTCGAGCCCCCTTGCGCCGGGCATCAGCCAGGGCAGGTAGAGGAATCGCGTGGGGCCGCTTTGGGCCAGTCTGGAATTGATGGACAATTGCTGGGCACAGAGCCGGGCATAAATGGCGGTCAGTTTTTTGTCCGCAGCCACTGCTTCAAGGAATTTTGTCCGTCTCTGTTCAGGGCTCAGGCCGATGATCGTGTCGTCGGAGAGGTTCAGGCCCATGAAGCCTTCGAGCTTGGCCCGTGCGAGCCCGAACTCCTGGATGGCCCCGGCCAGCGGGTAGCCTCCTGAACCGCCTCCCGGCGGCAGAGCCTTGAGCACGATCTCCGGGTAGAGACTCAGGACCATGAAATTGAGTGAGCTTCCCGGCTCGGAGTCGGTCTCGATATTGGCCAGGAGGTGGTGGCCGTCGATGAGAATCCAGGCCAGACTTTTTGATTCCCGTTTGACCAGGGTTCCTTTCAGCCGCTCGCCAACGCGATGCTTGTTTCGGAAGGCCGCAGCCCTGTCCCTGTCTTGTCTCCCCGAGCCCTGTCCCTGCCCGAAACCGGAATCGGTGATGCGCATGGCGGCCGCCTAGGGAGTTTCCTGGTCGATGATCAGTTCTACTTCGTCCCGGCTGAGGTCCGTCATCTTTGAAAGTTCGTCGATGGATTGTCCGTTCTTGTGCCCGGTCAGTATTGTCTGGCGCAGAAATTGGGGGGAGCTGCTGAATTTTTCGGCCTGTCTGACTATTTTTTTCAATTGGCGGGCCTTTTCCTCCAGTTGCTGGTCCAGCAGGGCCAGTTCCTTTTGCCGGGTCTCGAAGGTCTGAACCAACTCCTGTTCAAGCTGGGCGTTGAGCATGAGTTTGTTTATGAATTCCTCCTGTCGAGCCTGGAGGTTGGCCAGCAGGGCCTCTGATTTTTTCAGGCGGACAAAGAAGAATACGACCACCGACAGGAGCGCCAGTTCCGTGAGGGAGAAGAGGGTCAAGAGAAGGTTGGAAATGTCCATTTGTTACGCCTGAATCAATTGTTGTTTGCCGCAATGGCCGGGATCATGGCCCGGCTGGTCAAATCTTGATGTTGATGATGTTGCCGGCCCAGGGAGAAGCGTTGGAGGACAGGGTTTCCTGCTCTTCCTGTTCCTGCTTCTCCTTTTTTTCGCCAAGCGGTTGCTGGTTCGGTTCCTGGCCGCCGCCATCGCGGGACACGGCCTCGGACGCTTCCTTTTTCTTGACTTGCTGGACCTTGCTGTCCTGCAGTCGCTGCTGCTCGGTGATCATGGGGCCGAAAATGTCGCGCTGGACTTCCGGCCTTGCCTGTTCGGCATTGACCAGCTTCTGCGCCAAGGGCAGTTGGGCTATGACGCCCGGCAGATCCAGCGGTGTAGACGACATTTCATTTCACCAGATATTGTTCGAACATTAATGAATCGAACTGGCCCGCTCCCATGTATTGGTTGATTACCGCGAGCAGTTCCTCTTTAAGCTTCTCGCTATTCTTTTCATCGGACAAATATTGCAAATCCTTATTCTTGAGAAAGTAGTAAATGGCGTTTCTCACCTTGAGCGTTTCCTGGGTCAGGTTTTTGCTCAATTGCTCATCCGTTGTGCTCAAGGCAAGCCTGGCCACCAGGAACCGGATGTCGCCCTGAGCGTCTTCCTGCTCGATCCAGAAGGGGTCCAGCCTGAGCATGGCCTCGTCCTGTTCAGGCGCGGGTTCCGGTTCGGGCGTGCGGCGGCGGCGGCGGAGCTTCAACCTGCGGAGGCTCGCCCACGGGCGTCTCGTCCGGGGAGCTTGTGAGCAGAAACACGATGATCGCCAGAAGCAGGAATATGACGCTTCCGCCACCGTAGAGCACCAGCTTGCTCTTTAGCCACTCCGGGCCTTCCTTTTTTTTCTCGAGTACCGGCAAGTCGCCGGTATCAACCTCCTCGATCTCCTCCTCTTCCTCTTCCTCGTCTTCAAGAAACGGGGCGTCTTCAAGATCCAGGTCGACCTTTTTCGAGGCCTTGGCGCCGGTGTCATCCAGTTCGGCCTTGGCCGCACCCTTTGCGGCAGAGGAGCTTTCGGTCTCTTCGACCTCGTCCTGAATATTATCTTCCGGTTCGTCCGGGACCATGAATATCATTGTGTCGCCTGTGTGATATCGCGTTAGAGCCGGTTAAAAAAACAACTGCCCCGGCTGATCATTCGTCGCCGCCCTGGCCGAAGCGGGTCTTGAACCTGTCTCTCAGCTTGATCAGGGCCTGGGAGTGCAATTGGGAAACTCGCCCTTCGGTGATGTCCATGACCTCGGCGGTTTCCTTCATGTTCAGTTCCTCGCCGTAGTAGAGGGAAATGACCAACTTTTCCCTGGGGGTCAAATCCTCATTGATGAGCTGGGCGACTTTTTCCACCATTTCCTGAAAGGCCGTGGACTGGAAAGGTTCGTTGGCCGAGAGGGAGTCGCGGCTGCCCACAAGGTTTTCATGAAAAGCGTCAATGCTCAGGCAAAGCTGGTTCTGCAGGGCTTCCAGTCCCTGCTGGACATCCTTGGAACTGAAGCCCGTTATCTCGGCCAGTTCTTCCGATGTGGCCTTGACACCCGTTTTCCTTTCTATCTGCCGCGATGCGTTTTCAATGACCTTGACTTTTTGGCGCAGGCCCCTGGAAAACCAGTCCATTTTCCTGAGTTCGTCAAGCATGGCGCCCCTGATCCTGTTTTCGGAATAGGTGTCGAACTTGATTCCCAGTTCCGGACGGAACTTGCCCAACGCGTCAAGAAGCCCCAGGCTTCCGGCGCTGATGAGTTCGTTCAACTCGACGTTCTGGGGCAGTTTGGACTTGAGCCTGAGAGCCAGTATCCTTATTTTGGGCGCAAAGTGGCGGACGAGGTTTTCTTGTTCCCGCCCGTCAAATTCGCTCCAGGATTTGGTCCCCGCCTCGAGGTCAAGCCACGGACTGCTCTTGGAACAGGAGTTTTTTCCAGAAGAACTTAATGTTTCCATCGGACTTAGCCGTCACTTTCCAAGCATTTATCTTTTTCGCCGCCTCGCCAAGGCTTAAGCTTGCCGGGGATGTCGGCGACAGGTCGCAGAATGGTCTTTGCTGGATCACCGCGTTTCTCACTGCGGGATCCTGCGGGATATAACCTACCAGGTCCAGGGAAACGCCGCTCAGGAAGTGGTCGCAGGCGTTCAACAGCTTTACGTAAACGTCTTTTGCCGATTTTTCGTCCTTGTACATGTTCACCAGCACCCTGAACCGTTCCACGCCGTGGTGCAGTTTCAAGACCTTGATCAGGGCGTAGGCATCGGTCAGGGACGTGGGTTCCGGCGTAAGCACCAGAAGGCGTTCCTGGGCCGCCAGATTGAAGTAGAGCACGTTGGGGTTGATTCCAGCGCCGGTGTCCACGATGAGGTGGTCCACCTCGTTCTCGAGAACATCCATGGCTTCAAGGAGTTCCAATTTCTGGCCGGTGGAAAGCTCGGACATCTCGCTGACCCCTGAAGAGGCCGGAAGAATCCTGAATCCGTAGGGCGTGTCCATGAGGATGGTGTCCAGATTCATGCCTTCGTGAAAAAGGTGAAACAAGTTGTGTTTCGGGGTCATGCCCAAAATGACATCGACATTTGCCAGGCCCAGGTCCGCGTCCAGCAAAACGACCCTGCGGCCCATCTTGCTCAGGCAATAGGCCAGGTTCACGGAGATATTCGTTTTGCCCACGCCGCCCTTGCCGGAAGTGACGGAGAAGACCAGTGGGAAGTTTTCGCTCATTTGTCGACGCATCCTTGTTTCAAGCTGGTTTCGTTGCCGGGCAGTTGATGTTTGAAGATGAGCCGCCAGAGCATCTTGCCCTCGGCGGGCACCAGACTGTCTTTCAGGCCCGCCCCAAACGAAAGGTTGGAGACGGGCAGGCCGCTTGAGTGGGCAACGTTCAACAGCGCTCCAAATGTACAGGCTTCATCAAGTTTCGTCCAGATAACGCTTTTGAGCAGCGGGGTCTTGTATTTTTCCACAAAGGCCGAGAGCTGCTTTGAACAGCAGAAGGGGTTGAGCACCAGATGAACCGCCACTTTCCTGTCGGAACCCATGCCCCGCCCGTTAAGCCACTGGTCAAGGTTCTGTCCGTTGGTCAGGCCGGGCAGGTCTATCAGTATGGTGTCGAATTTGTCCTCTTCCTCCATGAGCAGGGCGAAGTCTTCTTTTGAACCGACTTCCCTGAAGGCCAGGCCGGAAAGTTCCGCATAGTGGCGCAGAACAAGCCTGCCCTTGCCCTGATCAGCGCAGGCCAGGCATATCCTTGATTTGGGCTTCTTCTTTTTTTGCTGCAAGGCGATGCGGATGAGGCTGCTGGTCTTGCCCACGCCGTGCGGACCGGCCAGGGCGTGTATTTTCTGGTGCCATTTGCCTGAATCAAGGGTGTGGGTCCGGACCATGTCCTCAAGGATCGGAAGCACGGCCTGATCCGGGCTGGCGCTAAGTTTTCTGAACACTTCCAGAACAACCTCGGTCACCACCCCTTCGCGCTCAAGAAAGTCCAGGGCCAACCTCTGCCTTGGGCTGAGCAGCTCCATGTTCATCTGGGGCTTCATCAGGGTCATGAGATGGGATTTGATCTGGTCCCATTCCTTTGTCCAACTCATGTCGGTCATGGCCTCGGTTATGAAATCGTCTCTTGTCTTGTCCTTTTTGGCCGGGATGTCGCTTTGCATGTCCACGGCGGCCATGATTTCGCAAAAGCGCACTCCATCTTCTTCCACTGTCTTGTTGCTGAGGATCACCGCATCCGAGCCGAGATCCGCCTTTACCTTGGCCAGGGCCGAAGCCGTGCTGGAACTTCTGTAACTTTTAACTCGCATGATTTCAGCTTAACTCCACTGTGGCCAATGAAACCAGTTTTATGTCCGCGGGAATCTCGGCCTGTGAGATAACCGGCAGTGTAGGCAAGAACCTTATGAGCAATTGTGCCAGATGGGGCCTGAGTTGCGGGCCGGTAAGCAGGACTGGTTGCCCGTCGGCGCTCACGGCTTTTTCCATGGTGTCGTTTATGGCCTTGATTATGCGTTGCGCAATGCCCGGTTCCAGAGCAAGGTAGCCTCCCTGGTCGCTTTGCCTCAGGCCGTTCATCAAGGCCGAGTCGATGTCCTGGCCGAGAGTGAGGATGGAGAGGGTGCCTTCCATGCCGATATAGGGCTTGATGATGGTCCTGCCCATCCTGGAGCGCACGTATTCAGTGAGTTGCGTTGGGTCCTGGATCGCCGAGCCGTAGTCGGCCAAGGTTTCCACGATGGTCATGATGTCCCGGATGGAAACGTTTTCCATGACGAGATTTTGGAGAACCTTCTGGACCACGCCCAGCTGCAGGATGTTGGGGATGAGGTTTTCCACGGCCTTGGGCGCGCGTTTGGAGAGGTTGTCCAGGAGATCCTGGACTTCCTGGCGTCCGAGAAATTCCTGCAGATTGCGTCTGAAGACTTCCGTGAGGTGTGTGGCGATGACCGTCGAGGGGTCGACCACGGTGTAGCCTGCGAGCATGGCCTCCTCTTTCTGCGCCTCCGGAATCCAGACCGCGGGCAGGTTGAAGGCCGGCTCCATTGTCTCCACGCCGCCGATGCGGTGCTTTGCATCGCCCGGGTCCATGGCCAGGAAATGGTCGATGAGAATTTCGGCCGAGGCCACGGCGTTGCCCTTGATGAGGACCTTGTATTCGCCGGGCTTCAGCTGCAGGTTGTCGCGCAGATGCAGGGAGGGGATGACCACGCCCATGTCCAGGGCGAACTGACGCCTGATGGAGCGGATTCTCGAAAGAAGATTCCCGTTTTGCTCTTCGTCCACCAGGGGGATGAGTCCGTAGCCGACTTCCAGTTCCAGCATGTCCAGAGGCAGGAGCGACTGCACCTCTTCCGGCGTGTCCAGGCTGGGAACTTTTGACTCGGCTTCCTTGGCCTCGTTCTTCGCGTTTTGCAGCTGCTGGGCGGGATTGACCCTGGAAAGGAAGTAGACCAGCACGGCCAGGGTGAGAAAAGGTATGGTGGGCATTCCGGGAACGATGCCGAAGACCACCAGGATTATGGAAACGAGCTTCAAGGCTCTGGAGTGGTAGGTCAACTGGCCGATGAATTCCTCGCCCATCTTGGCCTCGGCCGCAGCGCGGGAAACGATTATGCCCGCCGAGGTGGAAATGATCAGTGACGGAATGGTCGCGACGAGTCCGTCACCGATGGTCAGCAGGGTGTATGTCTGGGCCGCGTCCATCCATTGCATGTCCTTTTGGATTATGCCGATCAGGAATCCGCCCACGATGTTGATGCCGGTAATCATGATGCCGGCCTTCACGTCTCCGGATACGAACTTTCCGGCGCCGTCCATTGCTCCGTAGAAGTCCGATTCCCTGCGGATCAGTTCGCGTTTTCTGTTGGCTTCGTCCTCGTCGATGAGTCCGGCGTTGAGGTCGGCCTCAATTGCCATCTGCTTGCCCGGCATGGAGTCCAGGGTGAACCTGGCGGCGACTTCGGCGATACGGGTGGTACCGGTGACGATGACCGTCTTGTTCAGGATGAAGAGAATGAGAAATATGACTATGCCGATGACATAGTTGCCGCCGACAACGAATTCGCCGAAACTTTGAATGACCGATCCCGCAGCCGATGTTCCCTCGTCGCCGTGCAGCAGAATCGCCCTGGTGGTGGCCACGTTCAGGGCCAGCCGGAGCAGGGTGGTCACAAGGAGAAGGGTGGGGAAGATGGAGAATTCCAGCGGCGATTCCATGAACATGGTCGTGACCAGGATGACAAGTCCCAGGGAGATGCTCACGGTAAGCATGAAGTCGATGAACGGCGTGGGCAGCGGCACGAGCATCACGAAAAGAATGATGACCACGCCGCCTGCCAGCAGCAGGTCTCCCTGCTTGGCGAACTTGGAATAATCGATGTTCATGATCGCGGATTTGTCGATGGTCTTAGCCATATTTTTGACACCTTGCTGGAGTGGTCGCCCAATGGGCAGGAAATTTTCGTCTATCCGGCAGCTACCGGCCCTGTTTGTATTTGCTCAATCCGGCCAGGATCGCCGCCACGGCCTGGAACAATTCCTCGGGAATCTGTTCGCCGATCTCGACCTGTTTATACAAAGCCTGTGCCAGCGGTTTGTTTTCCTGGATGGGAATTCTGTTTTCCCGCGCAATCTCCTTGATTTTTTCAGCAACCTTGTTCGCCCCTTTGGCCAGAACCACGGGAGCCGGGGCCTCCATGGGGTTGTAGCGCAGGGCAATGGCCAAATGCGTTGGGTTGGTCACCACCACGTCGGCCTTGGGCACGTCGGCCATCATGCGTTGGGCCATGACCATCATCATTTTCTTGAGCTGCTCCTGCTTGATCTTGGGGTCGCCCTCTGCCTGCTTGCGTTCGTCCTTGACTTCATCTTTGGTCATCTTCAGCTTTTCCTCATAGTTCCAGCGCGAGTACCAGAGGTCGGCTATGGCGATTAGGATCATGGGTATCATGGCGTAGCAGGCCATTCTGTAGCCCACCTGAAGGATGTATGCGGCAAGGCCGGTCGGGGTCTGATAGAACAGGGGCAGCAGGTTTGGTATTTCCTGCTTGATGACGATATAGGGTGCGACGGCCACCGCCAGGGCCTGGAGCAGGCTCTTGCCGAGCCTGATAAAGGCTTGCGGGCTGAGCATCAGCTTCTGTATTCCGGCTACGAGGTTGAACATCTTGGCGAATTTCGGCTTGAAGACCTTGGTGGTCCAGAGGCTTCCAACCTGGAGGCGCAGGGTGATGTAAGCCACGAAGGCCAGTATGATCAGCAGCGGCAGCACCATGCCCGCCATTTTCTTGATGGACCAGAGAAAGAGGTCGTAAACCGACTCGGTGGTCAGTTTGAGGGTGATTCCTTCCCGGAAGAACCAGTGGAAGATTTCCGTGAACTGCTTGTAATAGTAGGGGATGAGAAAACGCAGGGTGAAAAGGCCGGCAAGGGTGACCATGGCCTTGCCCATTTCCGCGCCCTTGGGAACGTTGCCTTCCTTTCGTTCCTTGTTTCTCCGCTTTGGAGTGGCTTCTTCTGTTCTGCTCGGATCTTGCTGGCCCACGGCCTATCCCCTGTCCGGGCTTTAGCCCGGATTAAGCAATTTGAAAATATTGATGAACAATGGTCCCAGTCCGTTCACGTAGTCTTGGGTGTAGTTGGACATGATGGTGAATATGAATCCGAGAAAGAAGAAGCCCACGCCGATCTTGACCGGAAATCCGATGAGCAGGACGTGCATCTGCGGCGCTGCCCTGGAGATGAGGGCCAGGGACAGATCCACCAGGAACACCGCGCCCATTACGGGGGCCGCGATCTTGATGGCCATGATGAAGAGCTGTTTGGAAAAATCGATAATGGTCAGCGTCAGGTCCGGACCCAGAAACAGGCTGCCCGGGGGAACGAGTTCGAAACTGTGGGCCAGGCCCTGGATGAGATGGAGGGGGCCGTTTATGACTATGAAGGTCAGCATGGTGCACATGTATAGGAAGTGGGCCGTCACGGCCTCGCTCACACCCGTCACGGGGTCGACCACGTTGACCATTGCGAACCCCATCTGAAAGCCGATGATGTGTCCGCCCGTCTGCACTGCGGCGAAAAGGAACTGGACCATCATGCTCATTATCATGCCCATCACGACTTCACCCAGGAACATGATCAGCACGTTGAAGAGGTTTCCGGGCATCAGCTCCGCCGGGAAGGAGAGCTTGGGCCAGACCGCGAGGGTCAGGATGATGAGCAGGGAGGCCTTGACCGGCATCGGAAGGCTCCTGCCGCCAAAAAAAGGAAGCAGGAACAGTATGATGCTTATCCTGAACAGGGTCAGGTAGAAGCTCAGTATGTCATTGATGTCGAAATTGAAAATGTCCATGCCCTAACCTTTGAAATGTGCTTCGCGAATCCTGACTGCAAGACCCAGTCCAGACTTGGCGGGCGGGGCCGGACGCATGTGAAGTTCGGGCATTGGGCAAAAAAAGAGGCCTCTTCGGAACGGCGGTGCTCCAAAAAGTCCTTTTCTGCAAACTGAGGTCATCGGGAAATCAGTTCAGAATGTAGCGCATGGGGTTGACCGGAACGCCGTTCAGCCTGACTTCATAGTGCAGGTGGGGACCTGTGGTGCGTCCGGTTTCACCCACATAGCCTATAATGTCTCCGCGTGACACGGTTTGACCGGGTTTGATGGCGATTCTCTGCATGTGCGCGAACCTGGTGGCCAGGCTGTTGTTGTGCATGATTTTGACGTTCAGGCCGAAGGCCTCGTCCCTTCCGGTGTGAAGTATCTTGCCGCTGGCCGGGGCATAGATGGGCGTTCCCTTGGGAGTGGACACGTCGATGCCCTTGTGGAATTCGCGCTTGCCGGTAAAGGGGGAAGTTCTCCATCCGAACGGCGAGGTGATCCAACCGCTGGTGGGCCAAGTGGTGGGAGTGTATTGGAGTATTTCCTCCGAGCCTCTCAAGGCCTGGATGATTTCTTCCTGGCTGACTTTTTCCAGTTTTGCTTCGACGTTCAACTGCTTGAGGAAATTGTGCATCTTGCGGGCGAGCAACTCCTGGCGGTAAAGGGGCAGATAGCCCTTGGCGAAATCCGTGTCCGATTTGCCGCCCTTGGGCGCTATGATCTGTCCGCCATCCTGGTCCAGATTGATCATCACGCGCAGTTTCGAATCGAAATTTCGTATGCGGGTCAGGTCTTTTTGGAGGTTTTCGATTTTCTCGGACAGGCTGGTCAGTTGGGTTTTTTGTTCCTGAATGGTCTTTTCGGAGTGGCTGAGGCTTTTCTCAAGTCTGCTGTGCCCGCCGAAATAGTTCCAGAAATAGATGTTTCCCGCCACCAGGGCAGTGGTCAGAAGGAAAAATGAGAATATCACCCAACCCCTGACCTGCAGTTTTCGACAGGAGCCAAGTTTGTCCTTGAAAATGACTATATGATATTTTCTGAATAACATTATTTTTTATTATAAATTAGGTTTTTCTGACTGTCTATCACTAAGGATACTACACCGGACGGGTATGTCAATCTCTAGACTTTCTCGATATCCAAGTCAAGTTGATGGCGACATAGAGCATTCAACACATTGTTTTTTATCATTTTGTTCTCGCAGTATTTCTCGTCGAGCCAAGTCTGGGTCCGGTCGCGCATGGTCTTTCCGCTGGAAGGGCATTTGTTTTCCCATATCGGCAATTCCCACTGGCGCGCCGCAGCCTTGACGTATTTTTTGCTAAGGAGCAGGGCCGGACGAATCACCTGCAGTTCGCCTCGAAAAAAAGGTTCGCTGATGGAAAGCCCCCTGACCTGACCATTTTGGAAGATATTCATAAAAAAGGTCACGGCCAGATCGTCGGCGTTGTGACCGATGGCCAAATGGCTCAGGCCGTATTCCTGGCACAACCTGAAAAGCCGGTTCCGCCTGAGTCTCGCGCAGAGAAAGCAGGGTGAATTTTTTCGGTTTTCTTCGGAGTGTCCTCTGGGACCGAAATCGCTCAGCTCGATGTGCGCGGCTATCCCCTGCTCGGCCGCGTATTTGGCAAGGGGCAGGTGGCTCTCCGGTTCAAAACCGGGATTTATGTGCAGGATCATGATCTCAACGGGAAAAGGCAGGATGCGTTGGCGGAGGGCCAGAACCTTGAGCAGGACAAAGCTGTCCACTCCGCCGGACACGGCCATGCCGATCCGGTCGCCGGGAGCGATCATGCGGGCTTTTTGCATGAGCAGTCCTATGGTGGAGACGCATTTTTTCTGCGCGTATGTCAGTTTTTTTGCCATTTGTGTTTGCTGCCTCTGATCGCCGCATCACTGGGAACGGAATATCCGGGTTATTGCATTCCGGCTTGACTTGCAAGTCTCGCACGGCTAATTTGTTTGGCTTGCGTTCAATATAGTCCTGTGGAAATCCGAAAGGGAAGGCCCGGGCCGACCTGTAGGTTTTGCGGGGTGTTTTTTTTGAAAAAGTGGATACTTGGTTTATTTCTCTTTGCCCTCGCGGCGGTCATGGTTTTCATGATCTTTTTTTCGCATCTTTTAAAGAAGGATGTGATCGTGGGCAAGGACTATCTGTGGGAGTTCTTTGCTCCCAAGAATGTGTCGAGCCTGGAGCTTGAGACAAAAACCGGCTTTTACGTCCTGCTCAAGGATCAGGGGCAGTGGTATGTCGAGTTGTCGAAGGGACAGGAGAAGCTTCGTTTTCGCGCCGATCCGGTGAAGATCGCGGGGCTGTTCGACTTCATGGCCGGGGAGAAACCAAAATACAGCAAGGTCTACGACGATTTCAACACGGTCCGGTTCATGACTTTCGGTTTTGACAGATCCCGGAACAGGATTCGTCTGAACAGAAGCAGGGATGACGGTCCGGGACGCAACCTGCTGCTTATGCTCGGGCGCAGCGAAAACCCAGACAGGGCGACAGGTGTTTACGCCTGGTCGCCCCAGACAGCCGACCGGCTTTATCTGCTGCCTATCGGCTGGAGCCACGAACTTGATCATCCCGCTCGGTTTTATTTTGATCAGCGGCTGTTCGGCGTGCAGGAAGACCAAATATCAGGCGTTCGCCTGTCCGGCCCGGAAGGAGACCGCCTGGAGTTGGTGGAAAGGGATGGCGAATATTCTTTTTCCGAGGCAGAGAAGGATCAGGGAGCCAAGGTTGACCAGGCGGCGGTAAAGCTTTACCTGCACAAGCTTTCGACGTTGAAGGCCCTGTCCCTTGAAGACGTTGAGAAGCCGAGCGGGGGAGAGTTGTGGCTGGCCGTAGAGGTCAAGGATAAATCGGGCGGGATTGAAACTCTTGAACTCTATCGCTCCAAGATTCAGCCTGACAGGTTCATAGGGCGTTCCACATGGCAGGGCGAACCCTTCAGCCTTGACGAGGAAGGCGCCAGACAGCTCTCCAGGACCATGTTCGAGTTGCTGGACAGGCATGTTGTCCACCTGGAGACCGGCAAGGTCATGTTTTTCAAGATGGTTTTCGGAGATCAGACCTTCGAGGGCGAGAAGACCGAAACCGGCTGGAAGGAAAAAGGCAGCGACAAGGAAATTTTGGGCATTGACATGTCCATTTGGCGACTTAAAGAGTTGGAGTCTGTGGCGGAACCATCGGGCAGCCTGCCTGTTTCAGCCCAGTGGACCATGACCTGCGAGCTGTTTTACAATGAAACCGAAGCGAACACGCTGACTTTTTATCTGGACCCGACCCTGCCCGCCGACCAGTGCTGGCTCAAGCTTGGCGGCGAGGAAGTCTATTATCCGGTGTCCAGCCAGTTGTTGAAGGATTTGCAGGGACAGATTCCCTCCAAGAAATAAAAAACACGCATTCTTTAAACAGGAGAAGGCATGGCTAGAATCACAATCGAAGATTGCCTGGAAAAAGTGGGCAACAGGTTTCTGATCGTTCAGATGACCATCAAGCGCGTCAGGCAATACCGTGAAGGCTATGAGCGCCTCGTCAAGAGCAAGAACAAGGAAATCGTGAGCGCCCTGCGCGAAGTGGCCAAAGGCAAGGTCGTCCCCGACTCTTCCCTGCCCGATGCCGGGATCATTTTGGAAGACAGCACCAAGTAAGCATGAGAAAAAGGGATTATTACGAAGTGCTTGCAGTCTCCAGGGATGCGAGCTCAGAGGAAATCAAGAAGGCCTATCGAAAACTGGCGTTCAAGTATCACCCGGACAGGAATCCGGACGACGCGGAGGCCGAGTCCAAATTCAAGGACGCGGCCGAGGCCTATGAGGTTCTGCGCGATCAGGACAAGCGGGCCAGGTATGACCAGTTCGGGCATGAGGGCGTGAGCGGGAACGGGTTTTCCGGTTTCAGCAGCACGGACGACATTTTTGGAGCCTTCAGCGACATTTTTGGAGAGTTTTTCGGGTTTTCCGGCGCCCGGCAGGGCGGCCCCAGGCCCCAGGCCGGCGCAGACCTGCGCTACAACCTGACCATTTCCTTCCGTGAAGCGGCCAGGGGCGCTGAAATTGATCTCAAGATTCCCGTGGACCGCAAGTGTCCGGAATGCAAAGGCTCGGGAGCCGAACCGGGAACAGAACCGGAGACCTGCCAGCAGTGCAACGGTACAGGGCAGATTCAGCAGGCTCAGGGTTTTTTCAGGATTTCAGTGACCTGTCCGGTCTGCCACGGTCACGGCAGGATTATTACCAGCATTTGCAAGGAGTGCCGTGGTCGCGGCGTGGTCAAGAAGGAAAGAGACCTCAAGGTCCGCATTCCCGCCGGCGTGGACAACAATTCCAGGCTCAGGCTTCGCGGCGAAGGCGAGGCTGGAGCGCACGGCGGCCCTCCGGGCGACCTTTACGTGGTCATCCGCGTCGAACCGGACAAGGTTTTCCAGCGCCAGGGCCAGGATCTCGTGTTGCGCAGGGAGATTACCTTCACCCAGGCCGCATTGGGCTACAAGCTGAAGATTCCGACTCTTGACGAAGAGATAACCATGGATATCCCCAAGGGCGCGCAGAGTGGAGAGGTCTTCAAGCTCAGGGGCATGGGCCTGCCGCATCTGGGCAGCTCCCACAGGGGCGATCTGCTCGTCGAGGTCAAGGTCAAGACTCCTACCAACCTTACAAAGCGGCAGGAGGAATTGCTCAAGGAATTTGACGAACTGGAAGAAAAAAAGCCCCTCAAAAAAGTCAAGAAGCTTTTCAACAAGACCAAGAACAAGGTAATGGGCGAATAGCCGGTCCTGATCCGGTTCGGCTATTCGCCTTTTCTTCGCCTAGAACAGTCTGGTCGTTTCATTTCCGAAAGTATAGAGCCCGGTGGAGGCCGTCAGGGAGACCTGGCCGTCCCAGGGCGCCAGCATGGCGATTTCCTTTTCCTCTTGGGCAAGGTCGGCCATGTTGTCCAGGTTCCCTTCGCGCCAGGCCTTGGCCAGGGTCAGGCAGTCGGCGCGCAGGTTGAAGGCATAGATGCTCAGGGCCGTCAGCTGTATTTCGTTCATCAGGCGCGGCCGAAGCACTATGTCCAGGCCCTGACCCAACGGCTGGAGTCCGAGTTCGGCGGATTTGTCGTTCAAATGGCCGAATATCTCATGGACCGCGTCCGGATCAAGCTCGGAGATCAGGCGGTTCAGCTTATCCTCTGAATACTTGGTGTCCGCGCCGCCTGGAACGCAGGCCAGGGGCTGAGCGATGCCGCCGCAGTTTGCGGTGAAGCCCGCCAGCCCGTCATCGCTGACCAGGGTCTGGAAGCGGGTGTTCTTTTCCTGCAGCAAGAATTTACCGTTTTCAAGCCAGGGCACATCCTGTTTGGCGTGTTCCTTCTTTACGAGCATCTGCACAACATAGCCGCCGGATTTCAGCGCGGATTGGATGTCCCGGTCCGGGTTAGAACCATTTTCGGAGGCGCAAAATGTCGGGCCGCTTCCGGGGCGCGCGGGCCTGATGACCATTCGGTCGTAATTCTTCAGGACCCAGGAAGGCAGATCGTCGATCTTCTCGCCGTCAGGGCCTGTGGTGGCCCTTTCCGACAGAACACGGGTCCAAGGTGTGCGGGAGACGATGTCGCTCTTCAGCTTGTCTCGCCACTGGCCCGTCACGGCCTCCAGGATTGAGCAGAGGGCCACGGGGTCCGCGCCTGTGGGATTGACGATCAGATCGGACTTCAAGGCTTCCCGCAGGCCCTCAAGCCGGCCGTGGGCCTTTTCCATGGCGGCCATTTCCCTGATGTCGAAATCCCTATAAGCGGCGGTAACCTTGTCGCCCTTGTAAAAGACTTCTCCGCCTTTGGCTTCGAGTTCCACGGGGTTTGCCAGAACCGCCTTCACGTCGGGGATGTTGTTCAGCTCCGAGATGAAGAAGCCGTTTTCCATGGTCTGATCCGAATCATTCCCGGCCAGAACAGCCAAAAAAGGCGATCTTCCGGAATGTTTCAATCCATGGAGCCGGAGCAGGGCCTTGGCCGCGTTGGCTGCGGGATTGAACCTGTCGTTGTTGAAAAGCAGTTCAAGCCCGATGTCTTCGCGCTCGTTAAGCTTGTCGATGAAGAGTTCTCCGATTTCCTGCACGGCGCGAAAATGCTTCCAGTCTCTGGGGGTGCTCAGGCTCAGGTCTATATGTTGGCCGAGATAGTAGCTCACTGCCGTCTCCTTGTTGGTGATTGCCGGTTCGTTGGAAGAAAATGCGTCAGGCCTACCAGATGGTCCTCATCTTTACGTTTTGGGCCTGGATGGTCTCCTTGATCTGGGAGATGGTGTATTCGCCATAGTGGACTATGGAGGCGATAAGGGCGGCCGAAGCCCCGGCCTTGGTGAAAGCGTCGGCCATGTGCCGGGGGTTCCCTGCACCGCCGGAAGCTATCACCGGGATGGTCACGTTTTTGGTTATCAGCCGGGTCAGCTCCAGGTCGTAGCCGTCCTTGGTGCCGTCGGCGTCAATGGAGTTCAGGCAGATTTCACCGGCCCCAAGGGCCTCTCCCGTCTTGGCCCAGTCCAGGGCGTCGATGCCCATGTGCTTTCTCCCGCCGTGAATGACGATCTCGAAGCCGGAGGGAATCTGTTCGGACTTTTCCACCCGCTTCACGTCCATGCCCAGGACAACGCATTGAGAGCCGAAGGCCGCAGCGCCCTGGCTGATGATGTCCGGATTCTTGACCGCGCCGGAGTTGACCGAGACCTTTTCCGCGCCGGCCAGAAGCACTGCGCGCATGTCTTCCACTGAGTTGATGCCGCCGCCCACCGAGAAGGGGATGAAGATGCAGGATGCGACTCGCTCGACCACGTCCAGAAAAATGCCGCGGCCCTCGGCCGAGGCCGTGATGTCGTAGAAGACGATCTCGTCCGCGCCCTGCTCGTAATACATGCGCGCTGTTTCAACCGGGTCGCCGATGTCCACGTTGTCCTTGAATTTTACGCCCTTGGTAAGCTTGCCGTTGCGCACGTCCAGACAGGGAATGATCCGTTTACTGAGCATTGGCGGCCTCCTTGCAGTAAGCGTGGAAGTTGGCCAGCAGTTTCAGGCCGGGTGTGCCGCTTTTTTCCGGGTGAAATTGCACGGCCCAGAGGCCGTCGCGACCGTGTACGGAACAAAATGGGCGTCCGTATGTGGTGGTCCCGATGACGAATTCGTCCTTGGGCGCAGGATAATAGCTGTGCACGAAATAGAATTCGGATTTGGGGTCGATGTCCTTGAACAGGGAACATTCCTTTTGAAGCTCAATGGAGTTCCAGCCCATGTGCGGAATGGAAATGGGGACGTTGTTTTCGTCCGTCCAGGACCGGCTGAAAAGCCTGCATTCGCCGGGGATGACCGACAGGGCCTTGGTGTCGTTCTCTTCGCTGTAGTCCAGCAGTATCTGGCAGCCCACGCAGATGCCCAGAAGAGGTTTTTCCTGCCAGATTAGTGACTTGAGGACTTCGTCCAGGCCGCCCGTCTCAAGCTCTTCCATGGCTTGCCCGGCAGCGCCGACGCCGGGGAATATTATGCCGTCCACTTCGGACAGTTCATCCGGATCGGATGTGATTTTATTGGGTATTTCCAGGTAATTCAGAGCCCTTTGCACACTGGTCTGATTGCCTGCATTATATTTCAGAATGGCCAGCATCTTTTGTCCTCCTTAGTAATATAAGGGGGGTAGTAAATAATTTTGCGGAATACAAGTGGTTCGGCACAGGAGTTTAAAAAAGAAGTGGGGTCAAATTCATTTGGCAAGGATGCGCAGGAGCAGGTCGCCCTTGAGAGGACCGAGTTTTCTGCCTAATCCCTTGAGCCGGATGGGGCGTCCGATTACAAAGTCCGGGGGAAGGGTTATTTCTATTTTTTTCGGTTTGCCGGAAAAACGCTGCTTGACCGTGATGGTCACGCTGCGGCCCGGAAGCAGGTTGCCTGCCGGGAAATGAACTGTCTGTTCATAATCCATCTGGCCGGTGAACATGGATTTGATGCCGCCGAAAAATCCTTTGGAAATATCAAGGTTCAGGGATTTGGAACCCCAGTGCAGTTCGAGCCCCCGCTTTTGGATTTTACTCCTTGGCTTGAATCCGGGATCGTTTCGTTTGACCTGCCTGTAGATGTCTTCAAAGACCTTTTTGGCAAAGGGATCGCGGAGGATGTCCCTTAAAACCTCTTCTTCCTCGCGGTAGAAGGCGCGGCTTGTCCTTTTCCTGGACCGGGCATCGGGTTTGCCCTGGCTTTGCTGTTTGGCGTAGGCATCGGCCCCCTGGGCCTTGTTGGCGGTGGGGCGTTGGTGCGCTTCCCTGGCCCTGGCTCGCGCACGTTCAGTGGCATCGTCTTTGACGATATCCTTGAGCAGGACGTAGGCTTCGTTGAGGCGTCTGAATTCCTGTGCCGCGTCCTGCGAGGGGTTGAGGTCCGGGTGGTATTTGAATGCAAGCCGCCTGAAGGAACTTTTGATTTCCTCCATGCCCGCCCCGTTGGCGACGTTGAGTATGCGGTAGCATTCCTGGATTGTCATTTGTCAGCCGTCGGTCTTGAGGGCGTTGGGGTTGAAGTCCTTGTTTTCCTTGAGCAGGTTGTTTTCCTTGAGATATTTCTTTCCCTGGAGGACGAATTCCTTGAATCCCGCTTCCTTGTTCACGCCTGGGCAGTAGTCGAGGCACAGTTCCCAGCTTGTCTCGTCCACAAGATTGCCCCTGAAGAATGGCCAGGCCCTGCACACGTCCGGCCTGCCCGGATGGATTCCGCAGCCCTCGGAGTAGAATATGCAGTACCCGTCGTCGCCGCAGGTCAGTTCGATTTTTCCGTTTCTGGTTTGGGCGTATTCTTTCAGCATGGCGGGAATATCCATCCCCAGGTGCTCGGCGAGGCGTTGTTGGTCATGGTTGGTCAAAATTATTCCGCCTTCGCCCTGGCAGCAGTGGCCGCAGCGTTGGCACTCGAACGCAGGTTGGTTCATTTCGCGCCTATTCCCAGCCTCTTGTGTTCGACCATGATGCAGCGGTCCTCGATGACGGTTACGGGCTTTGCGTCAAGGATATTTCTGGATTCAGGGCTGAAGATGCCGGACTGCATCCAGAAGCAGCGTGGAGTGGACTCGAGTTTAAGGAATTCATCGGCATGGCCCGGGCAGAACTGGGCGGCCCTGAACAAATCCACGATATCAATGGGCACGGGGATGTCGTTTATGGTCGGATAGGTGTCCAGGCCCCAGACGTTTAATCGCTTGGGATGGACCGGAATCACATTGTATCCGGCCTCTATCAGGTAGCGTCCGACGTGATCCACGGGCGCGGACGGCTTGTCCTTGGCACCGATGATTGCGATGGTCTTGACCTCGGAGAGAAGGGCGGTTAGCTCTTTGTCACTGATTAGCATTGTATCTCCCGGTAATGGATGCTCAGGCAGAGATTCTTACCGGAAACCGTTGAACTTGCAAAGCGACAATAGCGGAGGCGTCATGTTCAAGCCCCTGGCCGTGATACCAGAGACCGAGTTAGAGATGCGCTGGCGCAAATGCCGCCGGTTTATGATCGAAACCGCGCCTGAAGCAGGCGGCATGCTGGTTTTCACCAGACTGAACATCTATTATCTTTCCGGCACCATGGGCCAGGGTGTACTCTGGCTGCCCCTTGAGGGCAAGCCTGTTCTCATGCTGCGCAAGGGGTTGGAACGGGGCAGGCTGGAAAGCGTTCTCGAACAAATCGTTCCCTTCAAGTCCTACTCGCAGCTGCCGGACCTGTGCGCCGAGGCCGGAAGTCCGCTTTCCAGAATCATCGGCGCAGAGACCACCGGCCTTTCATGGCAACTGGGCACCATGCTCTCAGCCAGGCTCGTGGAACACGAATTCCAATCCTGCGACATGGCCCTCGCCCTTGCTCGGTCGGTCAAGTCTCCATGGGAATTGGAGATAATGCGCCGTTGCGGCAGGCTGCACAATGAGGCCCTGACCAAGGCCCTGCCGGGAATGATCCGGCCCGGCATGACGGAAAGGGAGATTTCCCACCTGAGCTGGCAGGCCTTTTTCAACGCCGGGCACCAGGGCATGATGCGCATGCAGTCCTTTGGCGAGGAAATCTTCCTGGGTCACGTCTCTGCAGGCGATTCAGGCAACTATCCCAGCTCGTTCAATGGTCCTCTCGGACTGAGAGGGGAGCATCCAAGTCTGCCCTTCATGGGTTCGGCGGACGTTGTCTGGAAAAAGGGACAGCCTTTGTCCTGCGACATCGGCTTTTCACTTGAGGGATATTGCACGGACAAGACGCAGGTCTACTGGTCCGGTTCCGAGTCCTCCATTCCCGACGAGGTCCGGTCCGCTCACTCGTTTTGCATGGAGGTCCAGGCCTGGGTGGCTGAGAATGCCCGCCCCGGCACCTTGCCCAGCGAGCTCTACACCCACTGCCTGGAGTGGGCAAAGAGGGACGGCTTCGCTGAAGGATTCATGGGGCTGGGCGACAACAAGGTGCCCTTCATCGGCCATGGCATCGGCCTGACCATTGACGGCTATCCGCCAATCGCCAAGGGTTTCGACCGGCCATTGGAGCAGGGCATGGTTCTGGCCGTTGAACCAAAGCAAGGCATACCCGGGGTGGGCATGGTCGGGGTGGAGAACACCTTTGAGGTGAAAGCCGACCGCGCCCGCTGCATCACGGGCAATTCCTTCGACATTATCTGCGTGGAATAAGAACGTTTGCCGGAAAGGGCAGAGGGTAGATGTTTTTTTTGAAAAAAGGTTGACTAGTAGAATAAAATAGTTGACTAGTAGAGCATATTCCAAGGAGGAGGGTGATGAAACCTGAAACCGAATTTGTGGTCGAGTTGCTCAAGGCGGGTGCTTTCCTGGCGCGTGTGGGGGGCAGGATTACTGCTGGGTACGGGTTGAGCCAACAGCAATTTGTTATCTTGAAGGTTGTTGAAGAGGCTGGGCAAATCTCACAACGGGAGATCAGGTCCAATCTTTTGTACGACAAGTCCAACGTGTCCAAGGCCGTGGGAATACTTGTCCGCAAAGGACTTGCAACCATCGACAGGTCGCCGGAGGATGCCAGGGTTCAGGTGGTGGAAGCGACAGACAAAGGCCGCGAGATCGTCGGGCAGTGCATGAAGGATTTCGAGCGCTGGAACCGGCAATGGGTCAGGGGAACGGACAGTAAGGGTCTGGTCGCCGCTACGCGTTTGCTGCGCTCGCTGGCTGCCGGCAGTGAGGAATGACCGGAGGTTTGAAATGAGGAAGTTCGTGTTTTTTTATTTCATGAAAGCAATGCCCGAAGCGATCGGGAAGCTTGCTTCGCAACACGCCGCATATTGGAGATCATTGGCCCTGAGCGGTTATCAGGGCGGGCCTTTTGCGGATCGTTCCGGAGGAATGATCATATTTTCAGCTCGGGATATGGGGCAGGCCAAAAGACTGGCTGGCGGCGACCCGTTTGTCAAAGGCCGCGTCATGTCGCAGAACTGGCTCAAGGAATGGGAAGAGAAATAACCGCTTGCTAATCAGCCAGCAGTTCGTCCAGTATTTCCGCAGCCGTTCTGACCACTTGCGGGCAGTGCTTTTTTAGTTTTCCGCTTTCCATGGCCTTTTGCCATTCATCGGGAATCTTGAAACCTATTTCGGCCAGGATGTCGGCGCATTTGGTGGAACCGACACGGGTCTTGAACTCTTCCATGAATTTTTGAGCCAGTTCATAGGCCTTTTTGCGGGCGTCGTTGTCCTCGCTTCTGTCCGGGCCGCATTTGAGCCCAATGGCCATGAGCGATCCGGTCACGGCTCCGCAGGTCTGTCCCGTGAGGCCGATGCCGCCGCCGAAGGCCCCGGCCATCATCCGGGCAGTCTCAAAGTCCAGACCGTATCTAGGGCCAAAGGCCGTGAGCATGGCCTCGGAGCACGAACAGCCGTCTTTCATGTTCTCCACCGCCTTGTCCGAAATATTCATATTTTGCATCTCCCTTTACTCGAAAACGGATTCCATGACTTCCAGGGCGAATCTCGCGGACACCGTTGCCGGTCCGCCGCCCATCTCGATGCCCACTTCCACTGCCTCCAGAACCTCTTGCAAGGAAGCTCCGGCCTTTGCGGCCTGTTCTATGTGCCACTGCATGCAGGAGTGACAGTCTATTACAACGGATATTCCGACGGCGATGAGTTCCTTTTCCTTGGAAGGCAGGGCTCCGTCGGAATAGGCGGCTTTTTCCATGTCCAGGAAGGCCTTGTAGGTCTTGGATTTCAGGGCCAGCAGCTTGGCGTGGGCCTTTTTTCTTTGCCTTGAGAGTTCCGTGAGCCTGTCCATAATCAATCCTCGCGGTTTCTTGCCCCCGCCTTTGCCATTCGGGAGACCACCAGGTGGTGAAAGGGGCGGATCAGGTTGAAGTACACGGGGCCGATTCGGTTGTTGTATCTGACCACTGTCATAACGTGGAATCGGTTTTCCCCGCTGTCCAGCGGCTCCACGGCCACGATTACTGCCGCATACAGATGCATGTCGTCCACCTCGCCGGCCCAGTAGCGTTCCTCCTCGGCCATGTTCACCTTGAGGAAAACGGCTTGTCCGCCGGGTTCCATTGCCAGTTCGGAAGGGGTAATGGCCGGATAGGATTCGGCTTGCTCAAGGTTGAAGATTTTCGCGAATATTCCCCGAATTTTGTACAGCCATTTGTACCAGCCGGGATAATATGACAGCATCCCGGACACGAATTCGCGCATGGAGACCTTTCCTTGGGCTGTCTTCACATCAATGTGGTCGGCATTTTCCAGCAGGGGGTGCAGTTCATGAATGGAGTTGATGAATTTCATTTTTTCCGCTCCGGTTTTTCGGGTTCGGGGATGTTGAAGAATTTACGTATTTCGTCCCGGATTTCCTGCATGGCCTCTTCTTCAAGAGGGGGCATGATGAAGCGGGAGCCGATGTAGGTCGTGTAGGCAATTCGGGCCATGCGGATGGCCTGGTTGATATTTTGGGCATAAGGGAAGAACAGTTCCTTAAGGTAGTTCATGCGCAGCAGGTCGGCCTGCTCCTGGAATTTGCGGACCAGGGGGTCGCGCATGGCCCAGGCCCTGATTGTCGCATCCGGTTCCAGGGGCAGGTTGTCGGCGATGGCCTTGATCCTAGCGTATCTGGACGCCGCGTCGTCTGCTTCCTCGGTGCAATCTATGATGCTGATGGTGTTTTGGTCCAACCAGTGTTGCAGAAGCTGCCGGACAAAGGACTTTCTGTTTTTGAAGTGGTGGTAGAATGAGCCCTTGGTAACGCCCAGCCCCTTGCACAGCCTGTCGATGGTCAGGCCGTCAGGACCGCTTTCAACAAGTATTTCAAGCCCCCTGTCCAGCAAGTCGTTTTTGGAATGCCTGGGTCTGTTGGCCGTTTTCGCCATTTTCTTTCTATTGGATACCATACGGTATGGTATGTATAGAAGGCTGAAGGCCCTGTCAAGAACCTTTTGCCGGATTAAACAAGGGTGACGAGCAGGATAAACGCCAGAGCCGTGGCGACAACCTTCCTGAGGAGATTCCCGTGCAGGACGAATCTGCTGATGGTCCAGCAGAGAATGGTCGTCAGGCAGAATATGAGAACGACCTTCGCGAGTGGAGGAAATGGTATGGACATGAATAGGTATTGCAGCGGGAGTATTATGGGCAGATGAAGGATGTAAATGTCGTATGAGCTTTTGGCCAGGCTTGAATCAAGCCTGTTCGCGTGGTTCCGGCGCTTGATGTAAAAACTGAGCAGCAGTCCCAGGAAAGACATGCTGGCCAGGGCGTGGAGCGCGGCGACCATAAGGGCGTGGGCGGGTTCGCGTGGCAGCATGAAGTTTTCGGTGGGGTCCATTGTCCCCATGAACAACAATATTAAAACAATTGTCGCGCAGAGCCACTTCCAGGTGGAGCCGGGAAAATTGTCGTCCGCGAACCATTGCCTGTGATTCGCCGCCAGTCCGAGGGTGAACATGACAAGATAGAACGGGACCATGATCACTTGAATCAGGATCAGGCTTTCAATCTGCAGCCAGGCCATCTCACCGTAGATCATGTTCACAGCGCCGGAGGAAAGGGCCGCGCACAAGGTTGCAATCCCCATGCATGCGACAATGCGTGATTCTTTTCCTTGATTTTCGTTGCTCTCCTCGGTCTTTATGAGGATTTTCCAGACAGCATTTGTTGCGACAAGGACAAGCATGAATACGAGAAGAAGGGACAGGTACCATAAGTGCCAGGGCGAGTAGTCGCCCATGTGGGCCAGTGCGGTTTCCTGAATCGAGTAGTCCACCAGGGGATATCGGAACAGGGTGGCCATCTGCTGGAGCCAGAAGTCCAGGAAACCGGGGTGTCCAGGTGTCTGGATGACCCTGACATAAGGGATGATCGGGACAAAGAGTATGCCCACGACAAGCAGTGGCAGGCCCAGCCGTTTAAGTTTCGCTAGGACAAAGCTTGCCCATGTCCTGCGCCTCAAGGATGGCAGGGCGAAATATCCGGATATGAAAAACAGGGTTGGCATGACGAAGATGACCAGTATCGTGATCAGGATGTCGAACAGCGGTCCCTTGGCAGGCTCCCGCACGCTCCACCAGACAATCATGTTGGAGTATGGGCAGGCCGCGTGCAAAAGGACAACGGCCAGGACGGTCATGCAGCGTAGGTTGTCGAGAAATGTCAGTCGGTGTTCAGGCGTAATGCTCATGGCGTCTCCTTGAGGGAACAGGTTGGTTGTTGAGTGGGAATTTCACCAGCCTCCAAGGCCTTTTTCGTTTCCTCCAAGCCAGCCAACGCGAAACGGTAGATGTGTTTTGCCAAATGCTCCTGATAGGCCTGCATGCCGGGATGGTCGGGAAAGACGGCATGGAATATGGGCCAGATGAAGAGGTAATAGGTTATTTGGCCGATGATGCTGGCCAGGCAGTCTCTCAAAACGTATTCGGGAGTGTTGTCGCCCAATATCCCCCGCAGAATGGACATCAGAGCCTCGACCTGGGGTCTTATTTGCTTTTTTTGCCAGATCTTTTACAAACTCGCTTGGACGACTCATCTCGCGGATAAAGATGGCGTTCAGGTCCCGGACTATCTCGGCTTCGTCATAGGCCAGGGCGCAGTGCAGGCGTATGTAGGCCATGAGTTTTTCGTGCGGGGACGCCTTGTCGGATTGCAGGAGTTCGTCGTTGTCCCAGCGGTGTTGCAGTTCTTCGGCAAACATCATCTCCAGAATGCATTCATACAGTTTAGCCTTTCCTCCGTAATAATAATTCACGGCGTTGAGGTTGGCTGAATCGGCCAGCTTGCATATGTCGCGGACCGTGGCTTCCTTGAATCCCTTTTCCGCGAAGACCTTGATTGCGGCGAAGAAAATTTTTTCCTTGGTCGTTGGATTTTCAGGCAGCGGCATGGATTGTCTCCTGGCGCATTAAGATTTAATGCAAAAGTTTAATATGAACAATTAATATGCATGTATTAAAACAGGAACGTGTTGTCAAGATGTCCATGGGGATAAATTTGCGGTGAGGTTGTTCGCGCCATGAGAGCGTAAAATCGGGATAAATCGGTTGCTGAAGGCGGAGTCGGCAAGCCCCGGGACCTGGTGTTGGTCTTGGAATTTAATGCGGCCTTGTGCCATGCGGCGTGATGCCTGGCTTGAATGTGCCAGCCCAATTTGATCTTGTGGAGGAGTTTCTATGCCCGTCTTTCAAAACAGAATGTTTCCATGCGGTTTGAGTCAACGTCACCTGCTGATGCTCAAACTTGGGAAACCCGAGCGGGATTAAAGAAGATAACTGGACTAGGTGCGCAATAACGCAGCCGCCACATTGAAGCTGTCGGGAAGGTTGCCTAAGAAGATGTTCGCGCCTTTATGAGGCTGCGCGCGGATCGATTCAGGCCCGTTTTTCAACACCCTTGCGGGCCATGCCCGCCACCACCAGGTAGTGGAAGGGGCGTATCAGGTTGTAGTAAACCGGGCCTTTCCAGTTGGCGTAGTTGACGATGGTCAGCAAATGGAATCTCGTCCCGCCGTCATTCAGAGGCTCGGCAACGGCCGCCAAACGGCAGGACAGGTGGTTGTCGTGAACCTCGCCGCACCAATGGGAATCCTCTCGCGCCGAATTCACGTTCATGAACAGGATTTTTTCACCGGGAGACAAGGGCACTTCTTCGGGCTTTACTTTGGGCCACTCGTTGTCGTTGGCCTTGAGGCCCAATAGTTTGGCTGGGATTTTACGAACCTTGTAGAGGAAAAGCATCCAGCCCGGGTGGTAGGAAAGCATGCCGGACACGAAATCACGCAAACCGCATTCACCTTCTGCGCTTACCACATGAACCACATCGGCTTTTTCGGCCAGGGTTCTGATTTCATCCGGGCAGTCTGTAATTTTCATTACAATATTTCGTCGAAGATGGCTGAAACATCCTCTTCGGTCAGTTCCACCGGGGTGACCTCAAAGAGATGTCCCATGGTGTCGAAGGCGCATTTGGTCAGGGCCGGAATGTCATCCTTGCTCAGGTCGTAGTCCGAGAGCCTGTCTGAGCCAAGGCCTGTCCTGGCTATCAGGTCGTCCAGGGCGCGGACGAAGTCGCCGGACTCTTCGCCCATGCAAAGGGCCAAATGGTTCAGGCGCTGGGCCAGAACCGCATCGGCCTTGTCCGCAAGACGGCTGAAATAGGCTTTTGAAAGCATGACCAGACCCAGGCCGTGGGGCAGGTTCGAGTCGAAGGCGCTTAGGGCGTGTTCCAGGGAATGTTGCGAGATGACGCGGGACAAAGCCTCGCACATGCCCGCCGCGGTGCTGGCCCAGGAAACCACGGTGCGGGCCTCCAGGTTTGAGCCGTCCTCCACTGCGGAGGGCAGGTAGGCGCTTAGGAGGCTCACTGCTTCAAGGGCCAGGGTGTCGGTCATGGGTTGGCCGGATTTGGACAGATATGTCTCCACGGCGTGGAAGAAGGCGTCCATGCCCGTGTAGGCCGTCATTTTGGATGGAACGGAGATGTCAGTTTCGGGTCGACTATCGACAGGTATGGGTAGGTCGAGTCGTTGCCGAACCCGACTTTTTCGCGTCCGCCGCTTTTTGTGATCACTGTCCAAGGGTCCGCCTCGGTACCGGTTCCGGCCACGGTTGGAATGGCCACCACGGGCAGAGCCGGGTTTTCCGGCGTTTTCTTGCCGCCGCTGCCATTTGGGATGTAGTCCCAATACCTGCCGGTGTTGGCGGCGAGAAGGGCGATGGCTTTGGCCGAGTCGATGCTGCTGCCCCCGCCGAGGCCGACGATGAAATCGACTTCAAGCTTTTTGGCCATTTCCGCAGCTTCTTCAATTTGATCCGATTCGGGATTGGCCCGGACGTTGTCGTAGAGGACGCTTTTGACCCCGTTCTCGGCCAGCAGTCCCTGGACTCGGCCCAGATAGCCGAATTTGAGCATTGTCCCGGTGCGGCCGATGACTATCATGGCCTTGTTGCCTTTGGGCAGATGCGGTGTGGAACCCAGTTCGTTCAGTGACTCGGGGCCGAAGATGATCCTGGTGGGCAGGAAAAAATTAAATCCTTTCATAAAAAATGTTTAATTCTTTTCCAAAACTTGATCAAGGGCCTGCTCAAGTTGCGCGGTATTGAACAGATCGCGGATCACCAGCGGTTTGTACGGATTGCCTCTGGAGAAGATTGCCAGAACCGGGATGCTTTTTCCGCCCAGGGCCTTGAGCAGTTTTTCCGCAGCGGGATTGTTCTCCGTCAAATCGGCCTGAATGAACGCCAGTTTGTATTTTTGGCTCCATTTTTTGAGGTTGGCAGGAGTGAGAACGCTTTTTTCCAGGAATTTGCAGGTTGGGCACCAATTGGCAGTGAAGTCCACGACGATGTTTTCAGTCCCCAGGCGTTTGGAGAAGGAATCGGAATCGAATTCGTTCCAGGCTGAACCCGGCCGGGGCAGTATCGCCCAGTACGCGGCGAAGGCCAGAACGGCGAGGATCAGGATTCTCAGAGTCGCTTTCTTCTGGAAGCGCTCGATGTTGGTCGTCAGTCCCCATATCCATGTGGCCAGGGCGGTGAGCCAAAGCAGGATCAGGCAGGGCACGACAAAGTCGTCCGGCAGGATGTTGATCAGGTATAGGCAGGAGCCCATGAGAAAGATGGCCACGGCCTTTTCCACGTGCGCGGTCCACGCTCCCGGTTTGGGCAGGAACCTGACAAGCGAGGGCCTCGCGGCCATGATCAGGTATGGGGAGGCCATGCCGATGCCTATGCTTATGAATACGGCCACAATGAGGTGTGGCGGCTTGGTCAGGGTCCAGGCCAGTACACCGCCAAGGAACGGTCCGCTGCAGGGGGTGGCCAGCAGGGTGGCCAGGATTCCGGTGGACAGCGCCTGCAGTCTTGGGCGGTGAATGCCCTGGCCGAATTTCAGGTCCACCACGGGCAGATGGTAGACGCCGAAAAGGCTGAGCGAGAGTGCGAAAATGACTGCCGTCAGTATCAGCACAACGTCGGTTCGCTGGAACATTTCGCCCCAGGCCAGTTCGCCGGCTCCAAGTATCAGGCTGAGGCAGATGAAGTAGAGGATTATTCCAAGGGCGAAAAACAGGTTGTGAGACCTGAAGGTCTTTTTTCTTATTGTTTCGTCCTGGTCGGAATTGCCGGAAAGCAGGGCGGTTATCTTCAGGCTGACCACGGGCAGCACACAGGGCATGAAGTTCAGGATAAATCCGGCGAGCAGAGCGAAAAGCACGGCCGAGGCGATGTTGCTCACCTCGAGTGCGGGTTGAAAATATGTCGGGCTTATGAGCGAGTATGGGTTTGCTATGTTTTGGACATCTGAGGGCTCTTGGACTGTGTCTTTGGCATTTGAGGGAGTACTGCGTGCGGCCAGAAACAGGGGCCACCATTCCTGCTCATGGGCCAAGGGCGACTGGTCCTTGTTTATCCGGCTGCCGAGGAAAATGAATTCCGTCTCAAGGGGCAGGCATCTGGTCCGGGAGCAGAGCAGCAGGTTCAACTCGGCTTTTATGGAAAAGGGTGTGTCCGTCCAGTTTGGAATTGGAACGAATATGGGGGTTGCTTCGCTGTACACGCTGACGGTCACGGTGGGCGCGGAAAGGTCTTTCTTCAGTTGTCCGGGAGGGTAGTATACATCCAGGGGCTGCCGCCCCGGAATAAGTTGGGCCTTGACCATCGTGGGCTTTCCCAGGGTTCCCGGAGAGTTGGAATAGGTGTACCAGCCTTCGTCCGGGGTGAGGGTCAGGACCGCCATGAATTCGTTGTCCGCGTCGGCCTGCGTCCTGGCTTCTTTTGTCAGGTGGTATATCTTCCAGTCCGAGGACATGGGCACGTCCCGCTGCAGGGCCTGGGCCTGTGCGGCATAAGGCGACAGCAGGGTGACGGCTGTTAATAATATTTTATATATCAAACGGATGAATTGGTTACGCATTGTTATGTTTGCTCCAAAAAAAGGATAATTTCTTGTTGACAATTGGTATAGCGGCGTATAGTAAAAATTTCTTCCGCAGGCAATGCGGGTTTGGGTCACTAGCTCAATTGGCAGAGCAGCGGACTCTTAATCCGGAGGTTCAAGGTTCGATTCCTTGGTGACCCACCAAACGACCGCAAAGGGCTTGGATGAAAATCCAGGCCCTTTTCTTTTGCCTGCGTCCAGATCGCCATTGCAACCATGCAATGGGATGTTCATGTTTCCTTTGTCCCCTGTGCGTTCAGCAAGGAAGTCCCTGCCAAGCATGAATACTAGCCTATTTCGGGAAGAAAACAAATTTATTGGCATTTACTCGCGATGGAGCACGCAGTTTTTATTCCATCACACTTTAACCGCGCCGCTGTTCTTTTCGGAGTTCCCCGCCAATTCGTGTAATTCACACGAGGTCAACGGGCGTTTCAGGTTCCAGGACAGTTCCCGCACCGCCTGGACAAGGCGTGGAACTTCCGGCTCGGAACAATCAAGCCCTAAGTGGTCGAGAGCTTCCAGGACGGCGGACCGTCCGCTCTTGCCTCCGATTTCAATCCGGCGGTTTGAGCCGATGCGGCCAGGGTCGTAGGGTTCGAAAAGCTCGGGCGACTTGCTGAGGGCGTGGGCATGCAGCCCGGATTCGCAGGAGAATATGTCCGAACCGGCCACCGCCTTGTTGCGGGGAACCGGAATGCCCGCCTTGCGTGAGACGAATGTGCAAAGTCCCTTGATGCCTTTGATATCGTAAGCATGGCTTTCCTCCTTGAACGAAAGGTAGGCGGCCAGTTCCTCGGTGGCTGCGATGCCGGAACGCTCGCCGATGCCCAGCAGGCTGGCGTCCGCATAATCCGCTCCGGACTTGAGGGCGGTCAAGGCGTTGCCCGTGGCCATGCCGAAGTCGTCGTGGCAATGCACTGCCAAATCAACATCCAGTTCATTGCGAAATCTGCGAACCAGGCTTTCGGTTTCAGGCGGGGAAAGCAGGCCAAGGGAATCGGACAGCCGTATTCTGGACACGCCTAAGTCCTGTGCGGTCCCGGCGAGGCTCAACGCGAAGTCCGGGTCGGTCCGGGAAACGTCCTCAAGGCCGACCGATATGTATTGAAAGCCCAGAATGGAAGCCAGAAGCAATGTCCGGGTCAGCCTGCTTCTCAATCCATCGCGGTCAATGCCGAGACGGTTTCTGATGTGGGAGTCCGAGACCGGAACGCCGATGTTTATCCTGTCCAGGGACAGCGAGGACGCCTTCCTGATATCCGCCTCCCTGCACGGACTCCAGAAGCTGAGGGACGAGTCTCCGGCATGGGGCCTGACGCGCCGGACCAACTCTCCCAGGTCCTCCATCCCCACCCAGCCCAGTTCCACCTCTTCAACTCCCATGGACAAAAGCCCTAAGGCGATCCGCTCCCGGGCCGCAAGGTCGAAATATGCCCCGAAAAGCTGTGCCCCTTCCCTGAGTGTCGTGTCTATAAGCATGTCTGCGTCCTTTTCCATATTCTGTCTTCTTTTTCTGAGCAGGATTGATACCAAAAAAATAACTGTATGATATTGCTTGTTTTATTGTAAAAGATTTTGTTCAGATGGTACTTAATTGTATCTACCTACATTTTTGTCTTGTTCTTCTTGTCGCCTCCCACAAAAAATCAGCCGTTCCGATCCTGTGTTTACAAATAAAGTAAGTTAAATCAAGTATTTATATAAAATAAACAGCAATGGCACATCCTTTGCCATAGGAGGCCATCGCAATGGTTGAAACAAACGGAGGACACAATGAAAAAAATGAGGAAAGTGGCGATTTACGGAAAGGGCGGCATCGGCAAGTCCACGACGACGCAGAACACGGTCGCCGGCCTGTCCCAGATGGGCCGCAAGGTCATGGTCGTGGGATGCGATCCCAAGGCCGATTCCACCCGGCTGCTGCTGGGCGGATTGGCCCAGAAATCGGTTCTCGATACCCTGCGCGAAGAGGGCGAGGACGTGGAACTGGAGAATATCCGCAAGCCCGGATTCGGCAACACCTGGTGTGTCGAGTCGGGCGGCCCGGAACCCGGAGTGGGCTGCGCCGGGCGCGGCATCATCACCTCCATCAATATGCTTGAGTCCCTGGGGGCCTACGAGGAATCCGAAGCCCTGGACTACGCCTTCTACGATGTCCTGGGCGACGTGGTCTGCGGCGGATTCGCCATGCCCATCCGCGACGGCAAGGCCGAGGAAATCTACATCGTCTGTTCCGGCGAGATGATGGCCATGTATGCGGCCAACAACATCTGCAAGGGAATCATGAAATACGCCCAGTCCGGGAGCGTTCGCCTGGGCGGGTTGATCTGCAACTCCAGGAACGTGGACAACGAAAAGGAGATGATTGAGGAACTGGCCAAAAAGATCGGCACCCAGATGATCTATTTCGTTCCCCGCGACAACGATGTGCAGCGGGCCGAGATCAACAGGAAGACGGTCATCGAATGGAACCCGGAAGTTCCCCAGGCCGACGTTTATCGGGGATTGGCCAAGGCCATCGACGAAAACGAGATGTTCGTTGTGCCCAAGCCCCTGGAAATCGAGGAACTGGAGCAGTTGCTGCTCGATTTCGGCCTGATGGAAGTCTAGCCCGGAGAATAATCGCTGAAAATGGAGAAAAGGTAATGATGATAATGGTTAGAGCTATAGTCAGGCCTGAAAAGGAAAATGTCGTGTTGGCGGCCCTCATGGACAACGGTTTTCCCGCCGTGACCAAATATTCCGTTGCCGGACGCGGCAAGCAGCGCGGCATCAAGATCGGCGAAGTGACCTACGACGAAATCCCCAAGACCATGCTGCTGAGCGTGGTCAAGGCAGCAGATAAGGATTTCGTCATCAGCACCATAATGGACGCGGCCCGCTCCGGCACAAAGGGAGCCTTTGGCGACGGAAAGATATTTATTTCCGAGGTGGAGGACGTTTACACCATCAGTTCCGGCGTCCACGACACGGCCGTGGAGGTCGAGGAGGCGGTGGAATGAAGGAAATCATCGCGATAGTGCGCATGAATATGATGAACCGCACCAAGAACGCCCTGACCGAGGCGGGCGTGGACGCCTTCTTTGCCCACGAAGCCCTGGGGCGGGGGAAAGGGCTTGTCAATGAAAGCGTCTTGAAGGGTGTGGAAAAGGGCTACGAGGAAGCCGCCGCCGTGCTCGGCGAGAAGGGCAAGCTCTATCCCAAGCGCATGCTCACGGCCGTGGTCGGGGACAGCATGGTTGACGATGTGATTGAAGCCATAATCAAGATCAATCAGACGGGAAAGCCGGGGGACGGAAAGATTTTCGTCATGCCCATTGGAGACGCCGTTCGCGTCAGGACGGGCGAAACGGGCGAGAAGTCCATAGCCTAGGCACCATTCAAGGAGAAACGAGATGGCCAAGACGAAAAAGATGGTGCAGTGGACGCCCACCGACATAAAGGACGAGCTTCTCAAGAAGTATCCTCCCAAGGTGGCCCGCAAGCGCGCCAAGCAGATAATGATCAACGAGGCGACTGAAAGCGAGTCCCCGCCGGAAATCGTGGCCAACGTGCGCACCATACCCGGCATAATCACCATGCGCGGCTGCACGTACGCAGGCTGCAAGGGCGTGATAATGGGGCCTACCCGCGATATTCTGAACATAACCCACGGCCCCATAGGCTGCGGATTCTATTCCTGGCTCACGCGCCGCAACCAGACCGATGCCTCTCATGAAGGCGACCACAACTACATGCCCTACTGCCTCTCCACGGACATGCAGGACCAGGACATCATCTTCGGCGGCGAGAAGAAGCTCGAGGCGGCCATCCAGGAAGCCTACGATCTCTTTCATCCCAAGGGAATAGCCATATTCGCCACCTGCCCCGTGGGCCTCATCGGTGACGACATCCACGCCGTGGCCAAGAAGATGAAGGACAAGCTGGGCGACTGCAACGTCTTCGCCTTCAGTTGCGAGGGCTACAAAGGCGTCTCCCAGTCCGCCGGGCACCACATCGCCAACAATCAGGTCTTCACCCATCTGGTGGGCGAAAACATGGAACCCAAGGAGGGCGAGTACAAGATCAACCTGCTGGGCGAATACAATATCGGTGGCGACGGCTTCGAGATCGACCGCATCTTCAAAAAATGCGGCATCACCAACATCGCCACCTTTTCCGGCAACTCGTCCTACGACCAGTTCGCCTCGGCCCAGCACGCGGACCTGAACGCGGTCATGTGCCACAGGTCCATCAACTACGTGGCCGACATGTTGGAGACCAAGTATGGCATTCCATGGATCAAGGTGAACTTCATCGGCTCCGAAGCCACGGCAAAATCCCTGCGCAAGATCGCCGAATACTTCGGCGACAAGAAGCTCAAGGACAGGGTCGAGGAGGTCATCGCCGAGGAGATGCCCGCCGTGGAGGCGGCCAGGACCGATGTCCGGCCCAGGACGGAAGGTAAGACGGCCATGATGTTTGTAGGCGGTTCCAGGGCGCATCACTACCAGGGGCTGTTTGCGGAAATCGGCATGAAGACCATTTCCGCAGGCTACGAGTTCGCCCACCGCGACGACTACGAAGGGCGCAGCGTCATACCCCATCTCAAGGTTGACGCCGACTCCCGCAACATCGAGGAGATTGAGGTCGAGGCCGATCCCGAACACTACAATCCGCGCAAGGCTCCCGAGGATATCCAGGCCATGGAAAATTCCGGGTACAAGTTCAAGGAATACGAAGGGATGAACCGGGACATGGATGAGGGGTCCCTCATCGTCGACGACCTGAACCAGTACGAGGCCGAGAAGCTGGTGGAGCTCATGAAGCCGGACGTCTTTTGCGCGGGAATCAAGGAAAAATACTCCATACAGAAACTGGGCGTGCCCATGAAACAACTGCACAGCTACGACTCCGGCGGTCCCTACGCCGGGTTCAGGGGGGCGGTCAACTTCTTCCACGAAATCGACCGTCTCGTGAACAGCAAGGTCTGGGGCTACATGAAGGCCCCCTGGCAGGAGAATCCCGAACTTACGGCCACCTTCGTGTGGGAATAACCAGAAATAAAGGGTAAGCAAATGTTACTTAGACATACACCGAAAGAAGTGGCCGACCGCAAGGCCCTGGTCGTCAATCCGGCCAAGACCTGCCAGCCCATCGGGGCCATGTACGCGGCGCTCGGCATCAAGGGCTGCCTGCCGCATAGCCACGGCTCTCAGGGCTGTTGCGCCTATCACCGGTCGGCCCTGACCAGACACTACAAGGAGCCCATCCCGGCTTCCACCAGTTCCTTCACCGAAGGGGCCTCGGTCTTCGGCGGACAGGCCAACCTGCTTCAGGCCATCAACAACATATTCACGGTCTACGAACCGGATGTCATTGCGGTGCACACCACCTGCCTGTCCGAAACCATCGGCGACGACCTGAACCAGATCAAGGACAAGGCCATCAAGGAAGGCAAACTCCCGGAAGGCAAGACCATGATCGGCGCCCCCACGCCCAGTTACGTGGGTTCCCACGTGACCGGCTTTTCCAACATGGTCAAGGCCATGGCCATGCTGGCCGAACCCACGGGCAAAAAAAACGGCAAGGTTAATGTGATTCCCGGTTGGGTAGAGCCTTCGGACATGGAGGAGATCAAGCGGCTCTCCGCCATGGTCGGCGTGGACATCACCCTGTTCCCGGACACATCCGGCGTGCTCAACGCCCCGCTGACCGGAGAATACAAGATGTTCCCGGACGGCGGCGTGACCATTCCGGAACTCAAGGGATCGGGCGACGCCATGGGCACCCTGGCCCTGGGCGAGTGGTGTTCGGCAGACGCCGCGCGCTGGCTGGACTCCAAGTGCAAGGTTCCCTGCACCGTCCTGGACATGCCCTTCGGCCTCAAGGCCACCGATCGCTTCATCGACGTGCTGCGCACCGTGGCTGGAGTGAATGTGCCCGACACCGTCACCCGCGAACGAGGCCAGTTGGTGGACATGATTTCGGACATGCACCAGTACTTCTACGGCCAGAGGGTGGCTCTGTTCGGCGACCCGGACCAACTCATAGCCATGACCGAGTTTCTCTGTTCCATCGACATGCATCCGGTTTACGTGGTCACCGGCACGCCGGGCAAGAAGTTCGAGCGGCGCATCAGGGAAATCACTGCCGACATGCCTTTCGAGGTCAAGGTCAAGGCCAAGGGCGATCTGTTTCTGCTCCACCAGTGGATCAAGAACGAGGGAGTGGACCTGATAATGGGCAACTCCTACGGCAAATACATCTCCCGAGACGAAGACATACCCTTCGTGCGCTGGGGCTTCCCCATCCTTGACCGCCAGGGGCACCAGTATTTTCCCACCGTCGGCTACAAGGGCGGACTCAGGCTTTTGGAAAAAATACTGGGCGCGCTGCTGGACCGCAAGGACCGCGACGATCCCGAAGAGAGCTTCGAGCTGGTTCTCTGATCAGGACCGCCTGCGGCGGAGTCCTTATCCTTTGCCGCAGGTTGTTCTTGAACCGGATTCACCAACTGCACATCAAAAAAACAGGCTGGACAGGCATGAACGACTTCAATGGACTTGACCCCATGCATCCCTGCTTCGCTGCGGCATCGCGGCGCAAGGTCGGACGGATTCATCTGCCTGTGGCCTGCAGGGCCAATGCGCGCATAAATTTCGCCAATGGAAGCGGGTTCGGCCGCGCCGTCACGCCTGAAGAGGCCATGGATATTCTGGAGCACGCCGCAGCCGGATGCAAGATAGGCATTGTAGGCATAACCGGACCCGGAGACCCTTTGGCCGACCCGGAGCCCACCATGCGCACCCTGCGCCTTGTGCGCAGCAAATACCCGGAAATGAATCTTTGCCTGACCACCCTGGGCCTGGGAGCTGCGGAACACGCCGTCCATCTTGCCGAGATAGGCCTGTCCCATGTCACGCTGCTCGTGGACGCAGTTTTTCCGGTGATCGCGGAGAAACTCTATGCCTGGATACGCCCGGGAACAAAGACCCTGCCACTGCCCGAAGCAGTCAGGATCCTGATGGCGGAACAGGCCGACAGTCTAGCCGCGTTCAAGGCTGCTGGCCTGACCGTGAAGATCAACAGCACGGTCTATCCCGGAATCAATGCCGGGCATGTGGAGGACATAGCTCAGAGGGTCTCGGAGCTTGGCGCGGACATCATGGCCCTCGTTCCGTTCAATGAATCCTCCGCTTCAGGTTCGGACGAGAAAAGTCCCAACAACTCCGGGACCGAACTCCTGGCCACGGTGCGCGACCGCGCGGCCCTGCATATGCCGCTCATGACCGCCTGGGAGGAATGCGGTTCGGAAATAGTTGGTTTCGAGCACTCGGACAAGACGGGAGGTCCAAAGTCCACCCTGCCAAGGCCCGTTGGCGGGCGGCCCAACGTGGCGGTGGCGAGTGCGGGCGGCATGGAAGTGGACACGCATCTGGGAAAGGCAGGGGACATCCTGATCTACGGACCGCGCGAGGACGGGCTGACCTGCCTGCTGGAAAAACGCCGGGCTCCGGAGCCGGGCAGTGGAACTGCACGCTGGAAAAAACTGGCCGCGACCCTGGACGACTGTTTCGTTCTGCTGGCCGCAGATGCGGGCGACACTCCAAGACGAATTTTGAGCCGCTCGGGAATCGCCGTACTGAGCACCGAAGGGGAAATCGACGGTACCGTGGACATGCTCTACGGCGGCGGCAAAAAAGGCATATGCCGCAAATAGCATTTAAAAAACAAGGAGATAAAGAAAATGGCCATACCTGAAAGAATGATCATCTGCTGTCAGAGCTTCCGCGCCGCCGGGGAGCAGAAGGGACTCTGCCACAAGCAGACCGACGGTTTCCTGCAATACATAGAGGAAGAAATTCTCGACCGTGGGCTGGATGCCCTGGTGGTTGCCTCGTCCTGTCTCAAGCAGTGCGAATCCGGGCCGATAATGGTCATCCAGCCCGAAAACTGGTGGTTCAAGGGAGTCGATTCCGAAGAGGCCATCGACACCATCCTGGACGGCCTGGAAGACGGCGAACCCGCCGCCGATTATATGGTGTAGGCCATGCCCCGCCCCATAAGCATAAGACAGGCCCGGACCGATGATCTGCCCAGCCTCACGGCCCTGCTCAAGACCCTTTTCGCCATTGAGGAGGATTTCGTGTTTGACGAAACCATGCAGCGCCAGGGTCTGGAACTGATGCTGGCCAATCCCCACTCCTGCGTACTGGTGGCCGAATCCTTGGGGCGCGTGGTGGGCATGTGTACGGGGCAGCTTGCGGTTTCAACCGCAGAGGGCGGCCCTTCGGTCACGGTGGAAGACGTGGTGGTGGGAGAGGGCTGGCGGGGCAGGGGCGTGGGCCGATTGCTTTTAAAAGCCGTGGGCCGCTGGGCAGAGGACAATCAGGCGGCTAGGCTTCAGCTTCTGGCGGACAGGAACAATGTTTCCGCCCTTGATTTCTACAAGAGACTGGGCTGGGAGATGACGCAATTGGTCTGTCTCAGGCAGCGTCAATGAAAAGGAGATCATGATGACGACAAGGATACTTGAAGAACGCAGGGGCCAGATTCATAGGACCGGCCAGGGCGCTATCGACATGGCCTGCAACAGGGAGTCCCTGGCGGGCGCGGTGAGCCAGCGGGCATGCGTGTTCTGCGGATCGCGCGTGGTCCTCTATCCCATAGCGGACGCCCTGCACCTTGTGCACGGACCCATCGGCTGCGCGGTCTACACCTGGGACATTCGCGGGGCGCTGAGCAGCGGGCCGGAACTGCACAGGCTGTCCTTTTCAACGGACATTCAGGAACAGGACGTGATCTTCGGCGGCGAGAAGAAACTCGAGGCCGCCTTGGACGAACTTATCGACAGGCATTCACCCAAGGCCGCATTCGTATACTCCACCTGCATCGTGGGCATAATCGGCGACGATATCGAGGCCGTGTGCAGAAGAATGAGCGAAAAAAAGGGAATTCCTGTCCTGCCGGTCATGTCCGAAGGGTTCAAGGGCAGCAAGCGGGCCGGATACCTGGCCGCCTGCAAGGCCATGTTCAACCTTGTGGGCAGCGGCGACGCCACCAGCATTTCTCCCGTGTCCGTTAACATCCTGGGCGACTTCAACCTGGCCGGGGAGATATGGATCATCAGGGAATATTTCAGACGCATGGGCGTGGAAGTGGTGGCCAACATCACCGGCGACGGCCGCGTCAGGGACATACGCCGCTGCCACGGCGCGGCCCTGAATCTGGTGCAGTGTTCCGGCGCCACCCTGGATCTGGCCGGGATGATGGAGGAAAAATACGGCACGCCATACATGCGCGTTTCCTATCTGGGCATTGAGGACATGGCCGACTCCCTTTATCAGGTGGCCGATTTTTTCAAGGACCGCGATCCCGGCATAGTCGAGCGGACCAGCGACCTGGTGCGCGACGAGCTGCAAAGGCTCATGCCGGAGTTGAAACGCTACAGAAATGATCTGGAAGGCAAGAAGGCGGCCATATACGTGGGCGGCTCATTCAAGGCCTTTTCCCTGATCAAGGCCCTTCGCCATCTGGGCATGCAGGTGGTCATGGTCGGTTCCCAGACCGGAACCAGAGAGGATTACGCGGAGCTTGAGCAGATCACCGACCCCGGCACCATTATCGTGGACGATGCCAATCCCCTGGAACTGTCCGCATTCATAAAGGAAAAGGACGTGGATCTGTTCGTGGGCGGAGTAAAGGAACGGCCCATCGCCTACAAGCTGGGCGTGGGTTTCTGCGACCACAACCATGAGCGAAAGGAAGCCCTGGAGGGTTTCGTGGGCATGCTCAACTTCGCCCGCGAGGTCCATGCCTCGGCCATGAGTCCCGTATGGAATTTCGTGCCCCGGCGCGTCAATTTGGCGTTGGAGGCGGAAAAGGAGGCAGTCAATGAATAAGGCCAATTACGTTTCCACCACCAACGCCTGCAAGCTCTGCACACCATTGGGAGCGGCCCTGGCCTTTCGCGGAATTGAGGGCGGTGTGCCCTTTTTGCACGGCTCGCAGGGCTGCGCCACATACATGCGCCGCTACGTCATCAGCCATTTCCGCGAACCCGTGGATATCGCCTCTTCGGCATTGGGCGAAAAGAACGCCATCTACGGCGGAGGACCCAACCTGAAAAAGGGCATCCTGAACGTAATGAAGAAATACGAGCCAAAGCTCGTCGGCGTGGCCACGACCTGCCTGACCGAAACAATCGGCGACGACCTGCCCATGATCATCGGGGAATTCAAGAATGAATTCGGCGATCTCGACCTTCCGGAAATCGTCCGGGTCTCCACGCCCAGCTACAGCGGCACGCACATGGACGGCTGGCACGGAGCGGTGCGCTCCCTGGTTGAACAGCTGTGCACGGAAAAGGTTCCGGCCAACGACAGGGTGAACATAATGCCGGGCATGGTTTCCTGCGAAGACGTCCGCCACCTTAAGGACATCTGCCGCGACTTCGGCATCGAGGCCACCATCCTGCCCGACATTTCCGAAACCCTGGACGGCCCTGCCCTGGATGACTACGTGAAAATCCCCTCGGGCGGCACGCCCGTGGAGGACATAAAGGCCATGTCCGGGGCCAGGGCCTGCATTGAATTCGGACACTGCCTGCCCCAAAAAACCGGCGGCGGTCATCTGGAAACTGCCTTCAGCGTACCCAACCACCGCATCGGAGTGCCCATGGGCATCCGGGAAACCGACGCCTTCTTCAGAACTCTGGAAGAGATTCTCGGCCGCAAGACGCCTGAACGCCATGAGCTTGAACGCGGTCGGCTGGTGGACGCCTACGTTGACGGTCACAAGTACGTGTTCGGGAAAAGGGCCGTGGTCTACGGGGAGGAGGACCTGGTCACGGGACTTTGCGCGTTTCTTTCCGAAATAGGCGTGGACGTGGTTCTGGCCGGGACGGGTTCGCGCGGGCGAAAGCTGGAAGGGGCCATTGCCCGGGTGGCCGAAGGCTCGCGCATTACCCCGGAGATACGTGAAGGCGTTGATTTCCACGACATTGCGGAACAGGCCCAAGATATGAAGCCGGACCTGCTCATCGGCCACTCCAAGGGCTACCGCTACGCCAAGGCCTGGAACGTTCCCCTGGTGCGCGTGGGCTTTCCAATCCATGACCGCATTGGCGGCCAGCGGATTCAGCACCTCGGTTACAAGGGGTCTCTCAATCTTTTCGACCGCATAGTCAACGCATTCCTGGCCAAGAAGCAGGACGAGTGCAGCGTGGGCTACGGATACCTCTAACTAGCAAAGGAACGGTCATGAACAAAGACCTCGCAAAACACCCCTGCTTCAACCGCAAGTCCGCCGGAAGCTGCGGTCGCGTACACCTGCCGGTGGCCCCGAAATGCAACATCCAGTGCAACTACTGCAACCGCAAGTACGACTGCGTAAACGAGTCGCGCCCCGGCGTGACCAGCGCCGTGCTCAAGCCCCATCAGGCCGCCAGATACATGGATGAGGTTCTTGACAAGGAACCGCGCATCACCGTGGCGGGCATAGCCGGACCCGGCGACCCCTTTGCCAACGGGGCCGAGACCATCGAAACCATTCGCCTCCTGAACCGGAAGCATCCCGAGCTGATCTTCTGCCTGTCCACCAACGGCATGGGCATCCTGCCATACCTGGACGAAGTGGCCGAGTTGGGCGTTTCCCATGTGACCATCACCATAAGTTCCGTGGACCCGAAAATCGGCGCGAGAATATATTCCTGGGTCAAGGACGGCAATGTGGTCTATCGCGGTGAGAAAGGGGCGCAGATACTTCTGGAACGCCAGTTGGCGGCAATCAAGGGGCTCAAGGAACGAGGCGTGTTGGTCAAGGTCAATTCCATTCTCATTCCCGGCATCAACGAGGGGCATCTGGCCGAGGTGGCCGAAGTCGTGTCGGCGCTGGGCGCGGACATCCAGAACATCATTCCCCTCAAGCCCGCCCTGGACACCCCCTTTGCGGGACTGCCGGAACCGGGTTCCGAAATGGTCCTGCCCTTGCGCAGGGAGGCCGGGAAACACATTGAGCAGATGACCCATTGCAAGCGTTGCCGGGCGGATGCCGTGGGCCTGCTATCCGAGGACAGGTCCGGGGAACTGTGCGGCACGCTTCAGGCCTGCTCCAAGCTCAAGGTTCCCGAGCCTGAAGAGAGAAGGGATTATGTGGCGGTGACCAGCCGCGAAGGCCTGCTGGTGAACCGGCATCTGGGCGAAGCCAAGACCTTTCAGATTTGGGAACCGGACCGGCAAGGCGGATTCAGGATGGTCGAGGAGCGCCCCGCCCCAAAGGCCGGATGCGGCCCCAGGCGCTGGGAGGAGTTGTCCGCATCTCTTGTTGACTGTCGGGCCGTGCTTTCCGCGGCAATTGGAGAGACTCCGAGACGAAAGCTGGAAGAAAGCGGGATCAAATGCCATGTGGTCAGCGGATTCATACAGGACGCCCTGGCTGCGGTGTATGGGGCGGGCAGCCTTGAAGCGCTCACCAGCCGTCGCGGCGGGATCGCGGGAGGCTGCTGTACCGGAACCGGAAGCGGTTGCGGTTAGGACTAAACAAATAATCGAAGGGAGTCGTTATGAAAAAGGAAACCATGGAAAAAGTGTTCGAGTACGCGTCCATGCCCCTGCACGGCACCATGTCGCGCAAACTCAGAAAGGACATAAAGGTTCAGGTCAACGAAGGGCCGGTTTATGAACAGGCGGTCCTTTTTCTTGGAGAGGAGTTCGTGCGGGTGACCGTTGAAACGGATGGCGAGACCATGAACACCTATTATGATTGGGAAAAAATTACCTCCGTGCGGACCCTCGGCCCCACGGCCTAGGGAACGCGACCTTCCCTCCCGCCCCGCGTACCGTTGTGCGCGGGTTTTTTTTCGGGGTATGTTCTGTCATCGGCAAAGGATCATCGGCTGTTGTCGTTCATGTGGCGCAGCAGAGAACGGCCCTGGGCGATTTGCACCTCAAGTCCGAATTTCTTTACCCTGTAGCCCATCTGCCTTGGGGTGAGGCCCAAGGCCTCGGCGGCCTTGTATTGTATCCAGCCGTTTCGCTCCAGGGCCGAGATGACCTCGTTCTTCTCCACGTCGCGCAACGATGTACATCTTGGTGGATAATCCTCCTGCTGCAATACCTCTTGGACCGCTGCGTTTTGTCCGGGGACCAGATAGGCCCGAAGGAAATCCAGGCTGACGCGGTTGTTGTCGGACATTATCACAAGGCGTTCGATGAGGTTCTGCATTTCGCGGACGTTGCCGGGCCAGTCATAGAGAGTAAGGGCGTCCAGGGCGCTTGAGGTCAGGTGCAGCTGGCGTCCGTAGTCCTTGGACACCTTTTGCAGGAAATGGTTCAGCAGGCCGGTTATGTCCTCCTTTCTTTCCCGCAGGGGCGGCACGCGAAGGGGGAAGACGTTCAGCCTGTAGTAGAGGTCGAGCCTGAACTGCCCCCGTTCCACCAGTTCTTCAAGTTCGCGGTTGGTGGCCGCCACGATGCGTACGTCTATCTTGCGGGTGCGGTTGCTGCCCAACCGTTCGAACTCCATGTCCTGCAGGATGCGCAAAAGCTTGGCCTGCAGGCTCATGGGAAACTCACCGATTTCGTCCAGGAATATGGTGCCCCTGTTGGCCTCCTCGAAGCGTCCGGGCCGCACGTTTACCGCGCCGGTGAAGGCTCCCTTTTCATGGCCGAATAGTTCCGACTCCAGCAGATTCTCGGGGATGGCCGCACAGTTGACCTTGATGAAGGGACGTCCCTGCCGCTCCGAAAGCTCATGAATTATGCGGGCTATGAGCGTCTTGCCCACGCCCGATTCGCCAAGCAGCAGGACCGTGGCGCGGGTGGGAGAAACGCGTTCGATCTGCCTCTGGACCTCGATCATGGCCTGGCTTTGGCCCACGATGTACGGCCCTTTGCCGTTCTTGGCTATCTGGTACTTGAGGGAGGTGTTCTCACGCTTGAGGATGGCCTCCCGCTCCATGACCTTTTCATTGAGGCTTATGAACTGGCCGATGAGGGTGGCCACCACCTTGAGGAAATCAATATCCTCCTCAAAGGCCACATCGTCCGCAAAGAGACGATCCACGTTGAGAACCCCGATGGGGTCGCCGTTGAGGATTATGGGTACGCCGATAAAGGAGATCATGCCGCGCCTGATTTTGCGCGAGCCTGTCTTGTCCAGAAACAGCGGTTCCTTGGTGATGTCCGGGACATAGAAGGGCTTGCCGGTCTGAAAGATTCGTCCGGTGACCCCTTCGTTCAGGCGATAGACTCCGCGTTGCTTCTCCTCGGCGGTAAGCCCGTAGGAAGCGATGATGGACAGCTGTCCGGTCTTGGAATCGTACAGCGTGACTGTGGCCCGCTGCATGCTCAACTGCTCGGACAGGATGCGCAATACGCCGTCCAGCGCCGACTCAAGGTTCAATGCCTGGTCAATGGCCTGGCAGATGGCAAGCAGGGCCGAAATTTTCAGCCCATGTACGGTGGAAAGCATGAAATTGATAAGCAAGGGTGATGCCATACCCGCATTTATGACATTTACCGTTATCTCGGGTCGTTATATCCAGGCGCTATGTTGTAAAGTTCTACAATATTGTAAATAATACAAATTTTGTAGACATATCTGCAAATATTGGCGTGGTCAGGGAGTGGGTCTCGATCAGTGCGGGCATGAAAACATCGGCCTTCGTCCGTCCACCTCGGTGGAGAAGTGCGGGCCTGCCTGGGTGCTTATCCATGGATGCGTTATTAGGGTTCAGCACATGCCGCGCACAGAGTGTTCGAGGAGAGCAGCAGGTCGGGCGGCAGTTTCGTAATTATGGAATTGATGAGTTTTGACGAGGATTTGCTGACAAAGCGGATCAAGGACATTGACCGGAAGCTCGGCATTTTTTCAATGGTGTTGGTTAGTTATCGACAAAGGTCTGCGCTTGTCCCTGAATTGTAATATTTCAAAGGCATATTCCAGTCGCGGGCCTATTCAAAACAGTCCGTTTTTAAGTTAATTGGACAGGCAGCTGCTTTTTTCGCCTTCAAGTCGAACAACGCGGGAGAAACAATGAATCGCCACCGCTTGTGTATCGTTTTACAGGTAGGCCTTTTGCTTTTTTCTATATTTCTTGCCGGTTGTCTTCAAACCGAGGTGGAGGTCGTCGGCGCGGACGAGTCTCGGAGGATAGAGAATCTGCCGGATGGCCTTTATCACATTTTGGAGTTCGGGAAATCTCCGTTGTTTGATGACGAACTTCTGGAGCGCAAGGAGCTTGAGAAGAGTGGGCTCTTAATTCAGATCGCCTGGCAGCAGGAAAGAGGAGAATACCTGCTGACCGGGTCCGGCATTTCAAGGGCCAAAGCCATGCCCCTTGGTCCCGACACATACGCCGTGCTTGTCAGCGAAGAGGGCAAGAAGCGGAAACATGAACTGTATGTCCTGCAGATTTTGGGTGAGGGATTGGTCCAGCTCATTCCCGACGATTACCCGGAACCGGACGCGAGCCTGTCGCTTGAACTGCATGGGCACAGAATATCCGGCGACAAATCGGATATCATCACCTATCTGAAGGCGGCGGCCTTGCATAATTCCGGAAAGCCGGGCGCGGAGTATCTATTGGCCCATGGAAACAATTTCAGCGATTACAACGAGACGCACGTGAAGGTTTCCGAGGCTTTGCTGAACCTGGACGGGGTCTGGAGATAAAAGCATTCGGCCAAGTCTTCGGCTAGAGCGTTTCCCGGTCTCCGTATACGTTGCAGATGCAGCACAGGAAGGTTCCCGGCTCCGTGTCGCTCATGTTTCGCATGCCGTGGGGTTCGTTGCTCGCCGAGTAGACCCAGTCGCCGGGGCCGCAGATTTTGGACGATACGGGTTCGTCGGTTTCAGGATCGTAGGCAAAGCATTCGAACAAGCCGGATTCGATATACATAGTTTGCAGATAAAAATGGCTGTGGGCTGGAATGACGCCACCCGGATCGACCGTAAAATGGCGCAAACCGTATTCCGGCTGTCCATCTGCATCTTTTCCCACCTTTGACAGCCAGCGGATGGTCACGCCCTTCACCGCGCGGGCCTGCCCCTTGTAATTGATTTCTCTGATGCTGATTCCATCTACTTCCTTGATATTTTTCGCTATCATGCATTGCTCCCGGTTGCGATTGTGTCTGCTTTTTTTATGGCATTGCCTGAAGGCTGTAAAGATCGAGTCCGGACAGGGATGAAGAGAACTGCGAGTTAATCCATATTTTTCAGGCCAGCCAGCTTGAAAAAAAAGGGGACGCCTCGAAAGGCGTCCCTCTTGTTTCATTACTCAGCCTGTAAGGCTATTTGGCACGACCTTCGCGCCAGGCCTGGACCAGTTTGTCGTAGTCGACCGTCTGGCCCTTGGGCTTTTCGTTGGCCAGCTTGGCCTTGGGGGAGCCGGGCTGCTTGAGCCAGTACTCTTCATCCTTTTCAGGATTTATCTTGGGCCCGCATTCGCCCTGCACGCCAGCGCGTTCCAGGCGGATGAGGATCTTGTCCTGCTCTTTGGCCAGGTTGTCCATGGCGGTATCCACGGTAACCTCACCGGCAACGGCCTCACCGATGTTCTGCCACCAGAGCTGGGCCAGTTTCGGGTAGTCGGGCACGTTGGTGCCGGTGGGGGTCCAGGCCACGCGGGCCGGGCTGCGGTAGAATTCCACCAGGCCGCCCAGTTTGGGGGCGCGTTCGGTGAAGGACTTGTCGCGGATGTCGGTGTCGCGAATGGGCGTCAGACCGACATGGGCCTTCTTCAGGGAGGTGGTCTTGGCTACGCAGAATTGCGCGAAGAGCCACGCGGCCTTGCGACGATCCACAGGAGTGCTCTTGAGCAGGGTCCAGGAACCGCAGTCCTGATATCCGAGTTTCTGTCCTTCGGTCCAATAGGGGCCGTGCGGGGAAGGAGCCATGCGCCATTTGGGAGTACCGTCGGCATTGACCACAGGTGTGCCCTCTTCAACCATGGAGGCCGTGAAGGCGGTGTACCAGAATATCTGCTGGGCCACGTTGCCCTTGGCCAGGCTGGGCAGGGACTGGTAGAAGTCCATTCCCAAGGCTCCGGGAGGGGCGTACTTGCGCAGCCACTCCATGTATTTGCGCAGGGCGTATTTGGCGGCAGGGCCGTTTGTGGCGCCGCCGCGGGCAACGCTGGAACCTACAGGGCTTGCAGCCGTCAACACGGATGCCCCATTCGTCGACGGGCTTGCCGTTGGGGATACCCTTGTCGCCGGCACCAGCCATGGACAGCCATGCGTCTGTGAAACGCCAGCCAAGGTCCGGGGCCTTTTTGCCGTAGTCCATGTGGCCGTAGATGGCTATTCCGTCGATTTCCCTTACGTCTTCGCTGAAGAATTCAGCGATGTCTTCATAGGCGGACCAGTTGACCGGAACGCCAAGCTCGTAGCCGTATTTGGCCTTGAAGGCCTTCTTCAGTTCGGGTTTTTGGAACCAGTCGTAGCGGAACCAATAGAGGTTCGCGAACTGCTGGTCGGGCAGCTGGTAGAGCTTGCCGTCGGGACCGGTTGTGAAGGACTTGCCCATGAAGTCGTCGACATCGAGAGTTGGCAGGGTCACGTCCTTGCCTTCGCCGCTCATCCAGTCGGTCAGGTTGACGACATGGCCGTAGCGGTAGTGGGTGCCGATGAGGTCGGAGTCGTTGACGTAGGCGTCGAATACGTTTTCTCCGGACTGCATCTGGACCTGCAGCTTCTCAATGACGTCGCCTTCCTGGATCAGGTCGTGGGTGACCTTGATGCCGGTGATTTCATAGAAGGCCTTGGCCAGGACCTTGGACTCGTATTCGTGAGTCGGGATGGTTTCGGAAACGACCTTGATATCCAGGCCCCTGAAAGGAGCGGATGCCTGGATGAACCATTCCATTTCCTTCATCTGGGCGTCTTTGTCCAGAGTGGAAGGCTGGAATTCCGAGTCGATCCATTTTTTCGCAGCAGCCTTGTACTTGGCGTCATCGGCATTGGCCAGTCCTGCGGCCAACACCATTGAGACGATAAGTACGCCTGTTAAAAGTTTCGGGATGAAAGATCGCATGGTCCACTACCTCCTCGATTAAAAAGTTAGACCTATACCTACCCTACTTTATGTCTTTTGACAGCCCTGTCCGGTTTTTTTCAAAATCGACGCATCGTTGCTTCGGGCATTATCCCCAACGCATGACCGATATGAGAAAAAGAACCGAAATGACCAGGGCACACCAAAGACTCAATTCCGTAAGTCCCATCCACAAAAGATAAATATAAGCGCTGCCCAAAAGCCCTATGAACAGCCTGTCTCCGCGGGTCGTGGCGATGGGCAGCAGGCCCTTGCGCATGACGCAGGGCGAAGCCACCTCCCAAATCGTCATTCCGATCAGTATCAGGACAATGACGATGAAGAATCCTGCCGTTATCGGTGTCCATGCCATCCATTCCAAACTCATGTCGGCGCCTCGCTATGTTACACCCGGCCCAGGGCAAAACCCTTGGCCAGGTTGTTGCGTACAAACCAGATCACCAGGGCACCCGGCACGATGGTCAGGATGCCGGCCGCCGCGAGCAGGCCCCAGTCAAGCCCCGTGGCGCTGACCGTCCTGGTCATGGTGGCCGCGATGGGCTTGGCGTTGGTGGTGGTCAGTGTTCTGGCCAGGAGCAGTTCCACCCAGCTGAACATGAAGCAGAAAAAGGCCGTCACGCCTATTCCGGCCCGGATGAGCGGAATGAAGACAGTGGTGAAGAAGCGGGGGAAGCTGTAACCGTCGATGAAGGCGGTTTCGTCGATCTCCTTGGGGATGCCGGACATGAAGCCTTCGAGAATCCACACGGCCAACGGAACGTTGAACAGACAGTGGGCCAGGGCAACCGCTATGTGCGTGTCGATGAGGTTGAACACGGAGTAGAGCTGGAAGAACGGGAGCAGAAAAACCGCAGGCGGCGCCATTCTGTTGGTCAGCAGCCAGAAGAAGATGTGCTTGTCGCCGATGAAGCGGAAGCGTGAAAAGGCGTAGGCTGCGGGGAGAGCCGTGACCAGTGAGATGGCCGTGTTGATGCTCACGTAGATGATGGAATTGATATATCCGGAGTACCAGGATGAATCCTTAAATATTTTCAGGTAATTGTCGAGAGTCGGATCGGTGGGATAAATGGAGAAGAACCCCATGATGTCGGCGTTGGTCCTGAGGGACATGTTCAGCATCCAGTAGATGGGAAGCATGAGCAGTCCGAGGTAGAAAAGCAGACAGATGGATCTTTTCTTTATTTTCATCGTTTTTCTCCCGTGCCCACTGCCTGGAGGGCTTGATAGAACAGCCAGCAGAAAAGCAGTATTATCAAGAAGTAGATCAGTGAAAAGGCCGCTGCCGGACCCAGGTCGAACTGTCCCACGGCGATCTTGACCAGATAGATGGAGAGGAAGGTCGTGGAGTTTCCGGGTCCGCCGCCTGTGAGCACGAAGGGCTCGGCGTAGATCAGGAAGCTGTCCATGAAGCGCAGGAGCAGGGCGATGGTCAGCACCCCTCGCATCTTGGGCAGTTGGATGTACCTGAATACGGCCCAACTTGAAGCGCCGTCGATCTTGGCTGCCTGATAGTAGTCTTCGGGAATGGCCCGCAAACCGGCATAGGCCAGAAGGGCCACCAGCGGGGTCCAGTGCCAGACCTCCATGAGCATCAGGGTCACCCAGGCGTCTATGGGGTGTGCCGTGTGGTCGAAGGCCACGCCCAGATTGTTGATGGCGGCTCCGAACAGGCCGATGTCGGGACGGGTGAAGATGATCCAGATGGTCCCGATCACGTTCCAGGGGATGAGCAGAGGCAGGGCCAGCATGACCAGACAGGCCGACGAGGTCCAGCCGCGTTTGGGCATCATCAGGGCTATGATTATGCCAAGGGGCATTTCAATGAGCAGGACCAGTCCGGAAAAGAGCAGCTGCCGCCACAGCGCGTCGTGCAGCCGGGGGTCGGAGAGAACCTCCTTGAACCATTCCGTGCCGATGAAGAAGCGTTGTCCGGGGCCGAAAATGTCCTGCACCGAGTAATTGACCACGGTCATGAGCGGAATGATGGCGCTGAAGGCCACGATGAAGAAAACCGGGAGGATGAGGAACCAGGCCCTGTTGCTTTCCCATTTGTTCATTTTGTTTTCCCCCCTTATTTGACCAGACGGTCGTCGCAATAAAGTTTCGTCTTGTCCGGCGGGAAGCGCAGCCAGCATTCATCGGAAGGCAGTGGTCTGTTGTCCTTTATCCTGACCTTGACCACTTGGCTTCCGAATCCGGCAGTGACGATTTTGCAGAATCCCTGGTCTTCAATATGGGAAACCTTCGCCTTCACGCCCCCCTCGACTTCAGTGTCGTGAAGTTCGATGTACAGGGGGCGTATGCCCAGCTTGAGATTTTGGTCCACATTGCAGGCCTTGGCCAGTTCAGGGTCCAGGGCGATGGTCGCCCCGTTGACGTGGGCCAGATGGCCTTCCAGGGTGCAATCCAGAAAGTTCATGCCCGGGCTGCCGATGAAATAGCCCACGAAAGTGTGGGCCGGACTCTCGAACAGCTCTTCGGGCGTGCCGATCTGGACGATTTCGCCTTCGTACATGACCACGATCTGATCGGCGAAGGTCATGGCCTCCACTTGGTCGTGGGTCACGTAGATCATGGTCAGCCCGAATTCCTTGTGGATTTCCTTCAGTTTGCGCCTCAGGCTCCATTTCAGGTGGGGGTCGATGACGGTAAGCGGCTCGTCGAAAAGTATCGCGGCCACGTCGCTGCGGACCAGACCGCGTCCCAGGGATATCTTTTGCTTTGCGTCGGCGGAAAGCCCGGCCGCGCGTTTGCCGAGGTCCGGCGTCAGGTCGAGGATGTCGGCTATTTCCAAAACCCGCTTGTGGATGTCTTCCTTGGGCACTCCCCTGTTCTTGAGGGGAAAGGCGAAATTCTCGTACACGGTCATGGTGTCGTAGAGGACCGGGAACTGGAAGACCTGGGCGATATTGCGCTGTTCCGGCTGCATGTCGCTTACGTCCACTCCGTCATAGAGGATGCTGCCGTGGGAAGGCTTGAGAAGCCCGGAAATGATGTTCAGCATCGTGGTCTTTCCGCATCCGGAAGGGCCGAGCAGGGCATAGGCTCCGCCGTCGTCCCATACTGTGTGAATGCGCTTGAGGGCGAAGTCCTCTTCGTTCACGGGTTTGGACTTATAGCTGTGTTTGATTTCCTTCAGTTCGATTTTAGCCATGTTCGTCTCCCTGCTATATGTCCAACGAGGGCGAGAGCAGGAGCTCTCCCGCCTTGTTGAAAACGTAAAAATCATCGAGTTGGACGTAGACGGGAATCTCGGTTCCGGACTTGTGGATGTGGACACCCTCTTCCTGAACCGCCAGCAGGGTGTCTTCGTGCGATACGTGGATGAACGTTTCGGAGCCGTTGACTTCTGAAAGCTCCACTCTTCCGGAAAAGTATAGCTGTCCCTCGTGTGCAGGTTTCAGGTTGAGCCTGTTCGAGCGGATTCCGAAGGTGTATTCGCCTTGTTCAAGTCCGGCGATATTCTTGTTTTTTTCAAGTCTGAGATCACGTCCGAGCCTGATCTCGTTTTCCGTAACCAGGCCCGAGATGAAATTGATGGGCGGATCGCTGAAAACCTTGGCAACGTCGGTGTTGGCCGGGTGCAGGTAGACCTCGGCCGTGGGCCCGGTCTGGAGAACCCGCCCCTCGTGCATGACGATTACGTTGCCGCCGAGCATCAAGGCCTCTGAAGGCTCAGTCGTCGTGTAGACCACCACTGATTCGCGTTGTCCGAATATTTGTTGCAGTTCGTCGCGCAACTCCTCTCGCAACTTGTAGTCCAGGTTGACAAGGGGCTCGTCCAGGAGGAGCAGGTCCACGTTCTTGATCAGTGCCCGGGCGATTGCCGTGCGCTGCTGCTGTCCGCCGGACAGTTCGGCAGGCAGTCGGTCAAGGAGGTGGTCGATGTGCAGCATCGCGGCCGCGCTCTTCACCCGCCTGTCGATCTCGTCCTTTGGCTTGCCGCTTATCTTAAGGGGAGAGGCGATGTTGTCGTATATGGTCAGGGAAGGATAGTTGATGAACTGCTGGTAGACCATGCCCACGCTGCGTTTTCTAACGGAGACTCCGGTTACGTCCTTGCCGTCGGCAATGACTTTTCCCGTGTTGGGCCTGTCCAGGCCGGCCATTATTCTCAGCAGGGAAGTCTTTCCAGCCAGCGTTCGGCCCAGAACGACGTTTCGAGAGCCGGAATCAAGTTCCAGGTCAACGTCCTTGAGGTGAACCTCGCCGCCAACGACTTTGTTTATGTTTTCGAGTGTCAGCCCCATCAATTTGCTCCCGGTGATTGTTCCGGCCAAAGGGTCTTATAAAAATGTACGTTTTCGTAACACTTACTTTTTATTTTCTCAAGTGAAAATAAGAAAAATACTGCTTGCTGTTGCGAAAAATGGTAATGTTCATTGATCCCGAGGCCGATCAGGCTCAGTTTCGCCTGCTTATTCATCCGGAAACGTACAATTCCACCTCGGATCGGCTGATGATTTCCTCCAATTCCTTGGACGGCTTCTTGTCCGTGAAAAGGCTGTCGATTTCGCTGATGCTTCCAAGCCTGACCATGGCGTTCCTTCCGAACTTGGTGTGGTCCGTCACCAGGAAGACATTGCGCGAATTGTCCATTATCGATCTGGCCGCCCGGACCTCCCTATAGTCGAAATCCAGAAGCGTTCCGTCGGAGTCGATGCCGCTGATGCCGATGATTCCGTAATCCACCTTGAACTGCCGGATGAAATCTATGGCCGCCTCGCCAACGATTCCGCAATCCTTGTGCCTGACCAGGCCACCGGCGACAATCACCTCTATCTTCTCGTTTCCACTCAGTATTTTTGCCACGTTCAGGTTGTTGGTTATTACTTTCAGGTGCTCGTGGCCGGAAAGGGCCTTGGCCACTTCCTCTGTCGTTGTGCCGATGTTGATGAACAATGAGGAGCGGGGCGGAATCAGTTCGGCCACCATTTTTGCTATCCTTTGCTTCTCGGGAAGGCAGAGGATTTTCCTGTCGATGTAGTCCACGTTCTCCGTGCTCAGCACCGGACCGGCCCCGCCGTGGTGACGCTGAAGCAGACCCTGGTCGCTGAGGATGTTGATGTCCCGGCGGATGGTCTGCGGGGTGACCTTGAAACCCTCGGCCATTGACCCTATGGACACGAAGCCCTGGTTGCGCACGAGCCTGAGGATGTTTTCGTGTCTGGTCATGACTGCGGCGTGTTTGCCTCCGTTGGGCCTTGTGTCGGTTGTTCTGCGTTTTGACATTGTGAGTTCTTAATGTTTAAAAATGTTCAGTTGTGAAGATAAAATTAGCATAATTGTGTTCGAAGTTGAAAAAAGAAGATGACGCACCAAGTAAAATCAGCTATGTTTGAACCCAAAAAAGCGGGGACACTGACAGTTTTTTATGTTTATGTTAATAGCATGTCCCTTTTTTAGCTACAAGCGAAAAATAATTAATAACGGTTGAGAAAATAATTTCGATGTTCGGCAGGGAGAAAGTCGAGGTCGCTGAATGATGGAAACCCTTGAGACCCAGGTTCTGATTATCGGCGGTGGCGCCACCGGCACCGGTTTGGCCAGGGACCTGTCCTTGCGCGGGATAGGGTGCCTCCTGGCCGAGAAGGGGGACATCAACGCGGGCGCTTCCGGCGCGAACCACGGGCTGCTGCACAGCGGCGCGAGATATGTGGCCTCGGACCGCGAAGCCGCTGTCGAATGCCGCGAGGAAAGCGCGATTTTGAAGCGTTTGGCGCCCCAGTGCATCGAGGACACGGGCGGGCTTTTCGTGGCGGTCCAGGGGGACGACGAGAGATACGTTTCCGATTTCCCGGGTTTTTGCGACGAAAGCGGCATACCCTACATTGAATTAAGCCCGGACGAGGCCCTGCATCTTGAGCCGGAACTCTCGGAAAAGGTGATCGCCGCCTACGCTGTTCATGACGCGGCCATCGACCCCTTCATGCTTTCCCTGGACAATTTGGCCCACGCCATGAGTCTTGGCGCAAGGGCGCGCAGGAATGCCCGCGCCGTTTCCTTTGCCCTTGAAAATGGCAGGATAAGGCGCGTGCGCTTTGTCGACGAAAACACAGGCCGGGAATTCGAGGTGGCGGCCGAATTGGTGGTCAACGCTTCCGGGGCCTGGGCCGGCATCGTGGCGGCAATGGCCGGGGCCGACATACACATCCTCTATTCCATGGGCAGCCTGCTGGTGACCCAGGACCGCATCACAAAGCGAGTCGTTAATCGGCTGCGCAGGCCTTCCGATTCCGACATCCTGGTTCCGGGCGGAACGGTTTCCGTATTGGGAACCACCTCCGTGAGCATCGAGTCGCCGGACTTGTGTCGGCCGACGGTGGAGGAAACGGACATTATAATCGACGACGCCAAGGCCATGATTCCAGAACTTGAGAGCACGCGCTACATCAGGGCCTACGCAGGGGTGCGGCCCCTGGTCTCGAGCGCTAGCGGGGACGGCAGGACCGTCAGCCGCGGCTATACTCTTATTGACCACTCCCGCGACGGGATTGAGAATTTTGTGACCATAACCGGTGGCAAGCTCACCACCTACCGGCTCATGGCGGAAAAGACTGCGGACGTGGTCTGCGCCAAGCTGGGGGTGAATGCGCCCTGCATCACCAGGACCGAGCCGCTTCCGGCGTCACTGATGGGCACATGGACCGAGCCGGGGGCAGCGCCCAGATTCTGGATTGAAAGGCGGGACGAGAACGACCTTGTGCTTTGCGAGTGCGAGATGGTTTCCAAAAACGTGGTGGAAGCCGCTGTTCGGGAGATGGGCGAAATGCGTGGCCGGTCCATACTGAACGGCCTGTCGTTACGCACCAGGGTCGGCAAGGGTCCTTGCCAGGGCGGTTTCTGCGGCCTGCGGATCACCTCGCATCTCTACGACCAGAAACACGTGTCCGGAGACAGGGGAATCGCCGAACTCAAGGCTTTCGTGAACAGGCGCTGGAAGGGGTTTTCGCCCATGCTTTGGGGCCTGCCCCTTGTGCAGGCCGATTTGCAGGAGGCTCTCTATTGCGGAATGCTCGACCTTGAGCTCAACGGCAGCGCCGATGGGTTCGACTCGGAGGACGAGTAGATGGGCAACGGCACGAAAATATTTGACGTGATGGTCATCGGCACTGGTTTCGCCGGTATGGCCGCAGCGCTTTTTGCCGCCCGGAGCGGTCTTTCCGTGGCCCTTGCAGGCTCCACCGGGGGGATAGACTTCAGCACCGGCTTCATCGATCTCATGGCCGTGCATCCCGTGGAAAAGGGCAGGCGCTGGAAATATCCCTGGGCCGCGATAGAGGCCCTGGTCCAGGATGTTCCCGAGCACCCCTACGCATTCATGGAGCCCGACGAGATCAGGGTGGCCCTGGATTCCTTCACCGGATTTCTGTCCGCCAACAATCTGGATTATGAAGGACACGGCGACCGTAACGTGGGCATGATCACTTCCGTCGGAACCGTCAAACGCACCTACCGCGTGCCGAGGACGGCCTGGAACGGAGCTTTGGCCCTGGAAAGCAAGGCTCCGACGTTGATAGTCGATTTTCAGGGCCTCAAGGGTTTCAGCGGTCGCCAGATAATCGAGACGCTGGGCGGAAGCTGGCCCGGCCTGAAAACGGCGCGAGTCCCGTTTCCCGGTTCCGGCGGGGAGCTTTTTCCGGAGCACATGGCCTGGACCCTTGCTGCCCCCGAAAGACGCGAGGAGTTGGCCCGGTCTTTGGCCGGGCATGCCGCAGAGGTCGATTATGTCGGATTTCCAGCCGTGCTGGGGCTCAACGATCCGTTGAAGGTCGTGAACCATCTTCAGGAATTGACGGGGAAAAAGATTTTCGAGATACCGACCCTGCCGCCCTCCATTGCCGGGACTCGGCTGAGGGCCGTGTTTGATCGCGGCCTGCCGCCCCTTGGCGTGGCCATGCATTCCCAAAAACTGGTTTTGGACAGCAAATGCCTTGAGGATGGGACGTTCCTGCTTACCGTGGGCAATGAATCGTCCTCGGTTCCGGTGAAAGCCAGGGCCGCGATCCTGGCCAGCGGACGTTTCTTCGGAAAAGGGCTGGGAGCGACCCGCAAACATGTTTTCGAAAAGGTTTTCCAGCTCCCAGTGGTTCAACCCTGGTCCAGGAAATCCTGGCACCGGGAGGATTTTTTTCACCCGCAGGGGCACCCGCTGAACATTGCGGGCATTGAAGTGGACAGCTTTTTCAGGCCCTTGGGCGAAGACGGAATTCCGGCGTACCGGAATCTGTTCGCCGCAGGCGCGATTTTGGCCCACCAGGACTGGATGCGCATGAAGTGCGGAGCCGGACTGGCCATCGCCACGGCCTTCAAGGCGGTGGAGTCGTTGAAAAAGACTGATTGAGCACTTGTTTTGGGACAGGGTCGAAGAGGGATGATTCATGGATTTCTTTGACACTTGTTTATATCTGGCCCTCGTGGTCCTTGCCGCCGGAACCATCCGGCGGGTTTTGGGCTGGTTTCGCAACAGTATCGCCCGGCAGGAGCCTGCCGATTCATGGGCGCGCTTGGCCCATGCCCTCAGGGGCGCTGTTCGGAATGTGTTTAGTTTCAGCATATTCAGATCGGCTTGGACGTTTATTTTTGAAGTCCTTCTTCTTGGCCGCACGGCAAGGAAGAGCCTTTGGCGCTGGATTGCCCATTGCCTGATATTCTACGGTTTCATGGGCCTTCTTCTTTTTCACGCAATGGACGGAGTGATAACGGAAAGGTTTTTCCCGGATTACGTTTCAACCCTCGACCCGTGGCAGCTTCTGCGCAACCTGTTCGGCCTGATGGTGTTGACAGGGCTTCTTATGGCCCTTGCGCGGCGCATTGCCGATTCGAGACTGACCAGGGTCACTGAATTTCAGGATTGGGGCATGATCGCCATGGTCCTGATCATCATCCTCTCCGGTTTTTTTCTTGAAGCCTCCAAGATCGTTTCGCCGGTTGTTTTTCAGCGCATGGTTGACGAGTACATGGCCAGCGACGACGAAGGCGAGTTGACGGCCCTCAAGGCCTATTGGTCCGCCAACAACGGAGTGGTCTTTTCGGAACCCCTTCCGCTGGACAGCGGGACTTTGGAACAGGGACGGGAAGTTGATGATTATTACTGCCTTTCCTGCCACTCCGACCCAAGGTCCGCATTTGGTTCCTGGACTCTGGCCCGATTTGCGTCGCCTGCCTTGAACGCAAGAGGCACGGACCGGGCCTTCTGGTATGTCCATGTCTTGTTTAGTTTTCTGGCTTTGGCCCTGATGCCCTGGGGCAAGTTCTTTCATCCCCTTTCCACGCCGGTCAATCTTGTCCTGCGGCAGGGAAGAAGGGAAAGCGGCGCGGGCGAAGCGTCCGGGCCGGAGGCCAAGACCCGTGCGGCTGTCGGCCTTGACGCCTGCACCCGTTGCGGGGAGTGTAGTCTGCATTGCAGCGTGGCGCCGTCCTTTGCCGTGCTCGGCAACAGGAATATCCTGCCTTCGGAAAAACTCTCTTTTCTAAGGTCCGTTGCCGGTGGCGGCAAGCATTCAACAAAAAGGATGTATGCCTTTGCCGAGGGCAGCCGAATCTGCACCGAGTGTCTGCGCTGTACGGAGATTTGTCCTTCGGGAATAGATTTGCAGGAGTTGTGGATGGACTCCAAGATCGAGCTGGTCTGTTCCGGGATGGCCGGACCAAACATGGACATGCGCGCCAGGGTGGTCTCCCACTGGTTGCGCGACATAGAGGGGTTGCCCGACGCCTCTACCCTGAAGCTTGGCTTGACTGCCAATTTCAATTCCTTCAGGGGCTGCGTGCAGTGCACGACCTGCACCAGCGTTTGTCCTGTGGTGGCCGTGAGCGAAGACCCGACGCGTGATCTTGATCTCGCGCCCCAGCAGATAATGAATTTGTTGCGCATGGGGCTGGTTGATCAGGCCCTTGGGGCGCGAATGGTCTGGAGCTGCACCACCTGCTACAAATGCCAGGAACATTGCCCTCAGGAGGTGCCGGTGGCCGATGTGCTTTATGAACTCAGGAATATCGCCGCCGCAAGGCTCAGGCGCAGATCGGCAATGAGTGACGAGGGGGGCGGGGAATGAGGTTCGCCTATTTTCCGGGGTGCAAGATTCCCCACCATCTTCCGCAGTATGGGCAATCCGTCCGGGCCGTGTGCGCCGAGTTGGATGTGGAACTTGTTGATTTGGAATTCAACTGCTGCGGCTGGCCGGTCAGGCATGAAGACCTGCTGGCTTCGGCTTTTTCCGCCGCCCGGAATCTGTCCCTGGCCTTCAGGGCCGGATTGCCCATAATGACGCCCTGCAAATGCTGTTTCGGCAATCTAAAGCATGCCCAGTCATGGATGCGAGGGAACAGGGAGCTCAGGGACGCGGTAAACGGTCTTTTGAAGAAGGAGGGGCTTCCCTTTCCGGGCGAAGTGGGTGTGGTCCATCTGCTCACTGTCCTGGACCGTGCCGCGTCCGATGGAATTTTGGGCCAGAGATGCGTCCGGCCCCTCACGGACCTTAAGGTCGCCTGTCACTATGGGTGTCACGCCTTGAGGCCGGGGCATGTGACCGGGTTTGACGATCCGTTGGCTCCAACGATCTTCGAGCGGACCGTTTCGGCTCTGGGGGCGGAGCCGGTCAACTGGGATTTGCGCCTCGAGTGTTGCGGCTATCCCCTGAGAGGGGCGGACGACAAGATATCCGAAGCCCTGATGCGCAGGAAACTTGAGGATGCCCGTCATGCCGGGGCCGATGTTGTGGCCACGGCCTGCACATATTGCCAGCTTCAATTCCAGACGGAGCGGGATAAGCTTCCCCGTGAAGACCCGCTGCACAAAATGCCCCGAGCGGTGCTGATTTCACATTTGGCGGGGCGGGCCTTGGGCCTGAATGCCGACGAATTGGGCGTTGACGGGAACTTTTTCGAGTCGGAGGGGATCGGGTTTTAGGCTGAATTTGTTTATGCTATGCGTGGGGTTGAACAGCAGAGTCCGGGTCCACGCCCAGGGCGCGGCAACCATGCCAGGAGGATGAAAATGGCCAAATACGTGGGAGCGGTGGATCAGGGAACCACCAGCAGCAGATTCATAATTTTCGACGAACACGGCCGGATAGTGGCTCTGGACCAGAAGGAGCACAAACAGATTTATCCCAAGCCCGGCTGGGTAGAGCATGATCCCATGGAAATCTGGAACAACACCCAGGAGGTCATAAGGGGCGCGCTGGCCAAATCCGGCATCAAGGGTTCCGAGTTGGCGGCCATCGGCATCACCAACCAGCGCGAGACCACGGTGGTTTGGGACCGCTACACGGGCAAGCCATTTTACAACGCCATCGTCTGGCAATGCACCCGCACCCACGAGCTATGCAAGGAGCTTATCGCCGAAGGTGGTCAGGACCGCTTCCGGGCCAAGACCGGTTTGCCCGTGGCCACGTATTTCTCGGGCCCGAAGATAAGGTGGATTCTGGACAACGTGCCTGCGGCCAGAATCGCGGCTGAAAAGGGCGAGGCCATGTTCGGGACCATTGAATCCTGGGTCATCTGGTGGCTGACGGGCGGCCCCAAGGGCGGTGCGCACGTAACCGACGTGACCAATGCCAGCCGGACCATGCTCATGGATTTGAAGACCCTGAAATGGGACGAGGAAATCTTGAAGATAATGGGCGTACCGGCCCAGGGTCTGCCGCGCATAGTTCCCTCGTCGGACGAGAATACATGGGGTCCCACTTCCGAAAGCGGTCCCCTCGGCGCACGCGTTCCGGTCTGCGGGGCCGTCGGCGACCAGCAGGCAGCCCTGGTCGGCCAGACCTGCTTCGCTTCGGGCGAGGCCAAGAACACCTACGGCACCGGCTGTTTTCTGCTCCTGCATACAGGGCATGAGCCCATCGAGTCCAAGCACGGCCTGATCACCACATTGGCCTACCAGTTCAGCGGCCGCAAGCCCTCCTATTGCCTGGAGGGGTCCATCGCCATTGCCGGCGCCCTGGTTCAGTGGCTTCGGGACAACCTGCAGATGTTCGAGTCCGCGCCCGAGATCGAGGCCCTGGCCCGCAAGGTGGAGGATACGGGCGGCATGTATATTGTTCCGGCCTTTTCCGGTCTGTTCGCCCCTTATTGGCGTCCCGACGCACGCGGAGTGATGGTCGGCCTGACCCGCTACATCAACCGCAACCATATCGCCAGGGCGGTTCTGGAGGCCACGGCCTATCAGACCAAGGACATTGTCGAGGCCATGAACAAGGATTCGGGAGTGGAGCTCAAGACCCTCAAGGCCGACGGCGGCATGGTCTACAACGAGCTTCTCATGCAGTTTCAGTCCGATCTTCTGGACGTGCCTGTCATACGCCCCAAGGTGGCGGAGACCACCTGCCTTGGCGCGGCTTATGCGGCTGGCATCGCCGCGGGTTTCTGGTCGGGCCGCGAAGAGCTTTACAACAATTGGGAAGAGGACAAGACTTGGCAGCCCAACATGGCCGACGAGGTCCGTCAGGCCGGTTACAACGGCTGGAAAAAGGCCGTTGCCCGGACTCTGGATTGGGTGGAATAGAAGTCTGCGTCATTCTTGGAGCCGCCAGCGCTTCGATAAGCGGCAAGCCTCCCTGGTTTAAAGGATAGATAATCAGCCCCCGGCGAACATCGGGGGCTTTTCTTTGCCTTTTGCTGAAAATTAAAACGGCCTGTAGCTCATGGATTTGGTTTGTGCTAATATAATAGGAACAGAATATCCTATTATTGTGTAGAGGCGGAAATGGTTGCGAAGCAGGAATGGGGCGGTTCGAAGATTAGGTTGGGAATTGCGAAGTGCCTATTGGGTGAGCGGGTGCGTTATGACGGCGGCCACAAGCTGGATCGTTATTTGACAGATATATTGGGGAGCTATGTGGAGTGGGTGCCGGTTTGCCCGGAGGTGGAATGCGGCATGGGAATACCCCGCGAAGCTGTTCGTCTCGTTGGCGATGCGGAATCGCCAAGGCTTGTTGGCCGTCAGTCTGGTGAGGATTGGACAAAACGGATGAAAGGTTGGGGAAAGCGGCGTTTGGGCGAGTTGGAAAACGAAAGTATTTGCGGATACGTGTTCAAATATGGTTCTCCGTCCAGTGGCATGAACAGAGTCAAAGTTTACCGTGACGGCGGCGGTCCCAGTCTTGACGGCGTGGGCCTGTGGGCCGGGATGGTCATGAATCGTTTTCCGGAGTTGCCTTTCGAGGATGAAGGGCGGCTGAACAATGCGGTCATACGCGAAAACTTCATTTCACGCGTGTTCACGCTCAGGCGATGGCGCGAGGCCATGGCTGACGGCGGCAGCCCTGGAAAGCTCGTGGAATTCCATACCCGGCACAAATTGCTTGTCATGGCGCAGAGCGTGGAGATGTATCGGGCCATGGGCAAGGTGGTGGCCGAGTCCGGATCAAAGGATTTTGCCGGGTTGGTTCCTGAGTATTTCGGGATGCTGTCCAAGGCGTTGTCCTACAAGGCCACAGTCAAGAAGCATGTGAATGTTCTCATGCATGTGTTGGGATATTTTAAGAAAAACCTTGATTCGGATGAAAAAATGGAATTGCTTGAAATTATAGACCAATATCATAGGGAATTGTTGCCGCTTTCTGTGCCCGTGACCATCGTCAACCATTATGTTCGAAAGTACGGACAGAACTATTTGGAAAATCAGTATTATCTTCATCCATATCCTGCGGAACTTATGTTGAGGAATCATGTCTGAAACTAAGATGGATATTGCAAAGGTCAAAACGGTGGTTTCCCCTGAAGAGCGGGGCGGGCATACAATATGCGTGCTGGGTGCCACTGGATATGTTGGAGGACGGCTCGTGCCCCTGCTGCTGGAAAAAGGCTGGCGGGTACGCGCGGTTGGCCGCTCTTCATTCAAGCTGGGCTGCCGTCCATTTGCCTCGCATGAACGGTGCGAGATCGCCGAGGCCGACCTGTTTGACCCGGATTCGGTGCGGAAGGCGCTGAAAGGTTGTTTCGCCGCCTACTATCTTGTTCACTCCATGCAGCCGGGCAGCAAGGATTTCGCGGCCCGGGACCGGATTGCGGCCGACAACATGGTCGCAGCGGCCAGGGACTCGGGCCTTGAGCGCATCATATACCTCAGCGGGCTGATACCCGACGATCCGCACATCAGCCACCACCTGCGGTCGCGGGCCGAGGTGGGCGAGATACTCTCCGGCGGCGAAGTGCCCTGCACTATACTGCGGGCCGGGGTAATAATCGGTTCAGGCAGCGCCTCGTTCGAAATACTGCGCTATCTGGTGGACCGCTTGCCGGTGATGATAACCCCCATGTGGGTGCGCACGGAAACACAGCCCATCAGCATCCGCGACGTACTCTTCTATCTCTCGGGCTGTCTGGAGCATCCTGAAACCGTTGGCGACGCCTTTGATATCGGCGGTCCCTTCATCGAGACCTATGAGCGTCTTTTTCGCATCTATCAGGAAGAGGCCGGGCTTCGCAAAAGGCTGATCATACCGGTTCATCTGCTGACGCCCCGCCTGTCCTCCTACTGGCTGGGTTTCGTGTCGCCCATTCCAGTGGCCCTGGCCAGACCTTTGGTCATGGGACTGCGGAATCGCGTGGTCTGCAAGGACCACCGCATAAGGGAGATCATGCCCTGCGAATTGACTGATTGCCGAACCGCCATCAGCCGCGCCCTGGAAAAAGTCAAACAGCAGGTGGTTGATACCTGCTGGTCGGACGCTGGCAGCATGCATACGCCGGAATGGGTGGCCTGCGGTGACGCCGAATATGCCGGCGGCATGGTCTGCCATACCAGTTACCGCATCCGCTTGCAGGGGTGCCCCGAGGAGCTCTGGGACAGGGTTTCGGCCATTGGCGGGGATACCGGCTGGTATTGCTGCAAAGCCTTGTGGGGGGTGCGCGGGTGGTTGGACAAGTTGCTGGGCGGGGTCGGCCTTCGGCGAGGGCGTAGGCACCCCACCCATATAAGTGTTGGAGACGCCCTGGATTTTTGGCGGGTTCTGGATGTGCAGCCGTCGGAGAGGTTGCTCTTGTTGGCGGAGATGAAGCTGCCAGGCGAGGCGCTGCTGGAATTCATAATGGAACAGATGGACAAGGGCGACACCATCCTGACCGTGACAGCGAGATTTCTGCCGCGCGGAGTCGGCGGCATGCTCTACTGGTGGGCGGTCTATCCCCTGCACGGCATTGTTTTCAAAAACATGGTCAGGGCTTTGGCTGAAAAGACATCCTGCAAGGTTCTGGAAGGACCCAAGGTGGTCAAGGGGCCGGCCTCCAAATGCCGATTGCCCGGTTCCTGAGGGTGGAGTCTTTATTTCTATGCCGGTGAACGAGAAACGTCTGCATGCCTTGAACGGATTACCCGACAAGGGCGGTCCGGTTTTGTACTGGATGAGCCGCGAACAGCGGGCCGGCGACAATTGGGGCTTGCACTATGCCCGCGAGCTGGCCGGTGAATTCCGATCCCTGGTGGTTTGCTTTTGCCTCGTTCCTTCATTTTTGGGTGCGACATTGCGTCAGTACGACTTCATGTTGCGGGGACTCAAGGAGACGGCCGAGATCCTGTCCGTTTTGGGTATTCCATTCGCGTTGCGGATTGGCGATCCCGGAATTGAGATTCCTCGGCTGGCTGCCGAGATCAATGCCGGGATAGTGGTTACGGATTTTGACCCTTTGCGCGTGAAGCAGGATTGGCAAAAGAGGGCGGCCCGCGCATTGGATGCGGCATTGATCGAGGTGGACGGGCACAACATAGTTCCAGCCCGCATGGTTTCCGACAAGCAGGAATACGCGGCCAGGACCATCCGGCCCAAGATTCAGCGTCTTTTTTACGATTTTCTTGAAGAATATCCGGAGTTGACTCGACAAGAGGCGGCAGCGCCGGATATTCCGCGTCCTGATTGGGATGCGGCTCGCCGATCAATTGAGGTGGATGAAACCGTGGGACCGGTGGATACGGTTCCAGGAGAGGCGGCGGCAAACAGGGCTTTGGCAAGATTCATTGGCGAAAGGTTGAAGGGTTATGCTGAAAAAAGAAATGATCCCAACGCCGGAGCCACTTCCCGCCTTTCAGCCTATTTCCATTTCGGCCAAATTGCCCCGCAGCGCGTCGCCCTGGCTGTGTCGGCATCCGGCGTGGGCGTTGATCAGGAAGTTTTTCTGGAGGAGCTTGTGGTGCGCAGGGAGCTTTCCGATAATTTCTGTCTGCATAATCCCCATTACGACTCGCTAAAGGGCGCTCCCGAATGGGCGCGCAAGGCCTTGGCGGCCCATGCCGGAGATGTCCGGGACTACGTATACACTCGTGAGCAGTTCGAGAAGGCCCGGACCCATTCCCGGCTTTGGAACGCCGCTCAGAATGAATTGCGGTGTTCCGGATACATGCACGGCTACATGCGCATGTACTGGGCCAAGAAGATTCTTCAATGGTCCGCCAGTCCCGAAGAGGCCTTGAACACGGCGTTGGCGCTCAATGATCGGTATGGGTTGGATGGTCGCGACCCAAACGGTTATGTCGGCGTGCTCTGGTCCATCGCAGGACTGCACGACCGTCCCTGGCGACGGCGTCCGGTCTTCGGGACCGTCAGGTACATGAACGAAAAGGGGTGCCGCAGGAAATTCGACGTGGACGCCTATATTGCCCGATGGGGCGGAGGCATACACCGGCTGGCGACCAGTGCCCGGTCATGCGGGCAGAGTGACGCTGATGGTGGTTCCCTCCTTTTCGTCCGTGACCATGGAGATTGAACCACCCATTGTTTCCGTCATCAGCTTGGCGCTGTAGGTCCCAAGGCCCGTGCCCTTTGGCTTTCCATGGGTTGCGTATTTGTCGAAGAAGTTGTCGCGCATCGGCTCGGGGACCACTCCTGGATTGTTTACCGTTATGCTGTTGAATTCAGCTTCCTTTGTCATGTCCACGGTCACGATGCCGCCCATGGGAGATGCTTCCACGGCGTTCTGGATTATGTTGGTGAGCATGGTGGGGATGAGCAATTCATCCGCTGCGACCATGAAGGTGGAATCGCCTTTCGCTGTCCGGCCGTCGAAGAGGGTGACTATCCGCATGTCCTTGCTGGAGATGAGTTCCGTCAGGTTTTGCTTCACCTGATTCAGAATGTTGATGAGATCAAGCTGCTTTGGCTTGTATTCGTAGTTGCCCATTTCCATGCGGTAAAGGTCCAGGGACAGGTTGATGCGTGACAGCAGCCGATAGGCCGACCTCTCAAGCTCAGTGATGAGTGTGCGCTGTTCCTCCTTTGTGGTTTCCTCCATGAGCAGAAGCTTTGCCGCGCTGATTATGCCCGCGATGGGTGATCTCAGGTCGTGGATCATGATCAGGTCCACGTCCGCTTTCAGCTTTTCCAGTTCCTTGCGTTCGGTTATGTCCTCGAATATCCAGATGATGCCGTCTTCAAGGCGGGGAGGATTCACGGCCTTGCCGAACAGGTTGCCCCAAATCACATCCCCCGCTTTCGTCTTAAGCTGGTATTCGACTTGTAAGACGGTTCCTTCTCTTAATAGCGGATAGTATTTCTCTCCGAATTCGAGATACAGTTCGCGCGACAGGTGGATTATCTCGACGGATGTTCCTTCAATTTCGTCCTGGTCGTAACCAAACAGCCTGCTGAATTGCTTGTTTATTCTATGAATTGTCCTGTCGCCTTTAAGATAGACAATGGCCATTGAAGTGTTGTCGAATATGGTCTCAAATTCATTTGCCGTCAATTTCAGGTTCTGTTCTAGGCGGCGGCGGTCCGTGATGTCGGTTATTACCCCTACAATGCCAGCCGAGCGGCCTGTGGAGTCCTGAAAGACGGCCTTGGAAAAGATGACTTCCCTGCGTCCCTTATCCTTTGTCTCGACATAGTGTTCATAGACCTGGCTTCCTCCATTGTTGATCAGCGTGGTGTCCTGTTCGTGGTATTTCTTGGCGGCTTCGCTGGGTGAGATTTGATATACCGTCTTGCCAATGATGTCTTTTTTGTCGATGCCCAAAAAGCTTTCAAAAGTTTTGTTGCAGCCGATGTATCGGCCTTTTTCGTCCTTATAGAAGACGGGGGTAGGCATGCAGTCGAGGAGAGTGTTTTGAAACATCAACTGGCTTGTGATTTTTCTCTCGGTTTTTCTGTTCTGGAAAAAATAGGCGACCATGCCGAGGAGTCCGACGAACCATATGCCTGAATATGTCATCCAGATGTTCACAGTTTTAGACATTGTGGTTGAAATGTATTCGTCCGCCGGCATGCTGACGCTGATTCCTCCTCGTATGTCGCCCACCTCGTAGCCCTGTTCCGTGTGGCAGGGCAAGCAGGTCTCGGTGACCGTCAGGGGAGACATGAATCTGTATATTGGTTGTTTCTGGTCGGGGAAGAGCTGAAACCGCTCAGCCTCTCCTTTTTCAAAAGCAAGAAGGGCTTTTTCCTCCCATTTGTCAGGGCCGTTTTCCGGCCTTATGGGTTTCAGGCTTGTGATGTGGAATTTAACGTCCGAAGCCTTTTCAGCCATTTCCGATATGAGGCGGGTCATGAAGGCCGGGTTGATTCTGGTGAGCCTCCTGCCGTCGGGAAGGACCAGTTCCCTGTCCTCCGGTTTCAAATATGGATTCGGCTGTGTTCTTTCGGTTTCCAGGAGATAGACGCCGCCATGGCTAGAGTTCCAGGCCCTGGCCTGGACGATGTGGTTGAAAATTGTTCTGGCGGTCTGGGCGGCCAGTTGCATGGTGTGTCTTTTGTTGTCGCTTAGGTTTTTGAACACGAGTATTCCCATGAGCAGGGTCCATCCCAACAGGAGGACAATGGCCGTGGTGGTGGAATTGTTGATTCTCATGTCAGCAAGCCCCTTTCAAACGCGGTTGGAATTGAATCCTAACAGTTTATTGCGAAAAAACAAAAACAGTATCAAAAAAAGGACAACGGCGCGGAATATTGATCTACAATGATTTTAAAAGCGCCGAGCGCAGTTCGTTTTTCCCAAGTTCAACCGGGTTGCCTTGCATGCTGCTGGAACGCATTGCAGCCATTGCGATTTCTGGGAAGTCGTTCTCGGTCAGGCCGTATGCTGAAAGCGGCGGTATTTTCAGCTTTTGGCACAATCCCCTTACCCATTCCACACCGTCATGGGGAGCGGCTTTGGAGTCGTCGGTGAGGATGCGGGCCGTTTCCGCGTAAGCCTCAAGGGCGGGTGAGTCGGGTGCGCGTTTTTCAAGCGCTTTGATGTTTTCCGCCATGATGTGCGGCAGAAGCGCCGCACAAACCGCACCATGCGGGGCCTTGAACATGCCGCCGATGGGCGCGGCAAGGCCGTGCACTGCGCCCAGCTTGGCGTTGGCCAAGGCCATGCCGGACAGCAGGCTGGCCAGTGCCATGTCTTCGCGGGCTTCAATGTCTGAGCCGTCATCGCAAGCCTTGCCGAGCGATTTGGCTGCGCATAGCCCCTGTCGGCAAAGGCCGTTGGTTATCGGATTCGCCTGGTTGGAAACAAAGGCTTCCATGAGTTGGGTAAGGGCGTCGAGGCCGGTGGCCGCAGTGACTGATCGGGGCAGGGAAAGGGTCAGTTTGGGGTCGATGACCGCCAGGGTCGGAAGCATGTCTTTTGAACGCATGCTGACCTTGACCCCGTGTTCGGCGGAAAGCAGCACCGCGTTGGCCGTAACCTCGGAGCCGGTGCCGGAGGTGGTGGGCGCCGCAATGAGCGGCAGGGCCGGGGTAAGCAGCGGCTGGCCTTTGCCGACGACCTCAAGATAATCGAAGATGTCGCCTGGGTTTGCGGCCAAGGCGGCCAGGGCCTTGCCTGCGTCCAGGACGCTTCCGCCGCCCACCGCCACGACCACATCGCATCCGGTTGCCCGTATTTTCTCGACTGCGGAAGATATTGTTCCGGTTTCCGGCTCGTCGCCTATTGATATGACCAGCGGATTGAGGTTCTTTTGCTTCAATCCATCCAAAAGCCATTGATGGCGAGCAGTGTTGCCTCCAGTCACAAGACAGGCCTTTGTGCCCAGGCTGTGCGCGTGGTCGGGTATCCGTTCTGCGGACCCGGAACCGAAGATTATTCTTGAGGCGGTGGCGAATTCGAAGCGCATGGATGTCTCCGTTGGCTAGTTGTCCGTCTTATATGAATATCATTGCGGCAGGGGCGTAGCAATGGAAAACAATGTCCTGTCCATCGGTTGAGGATTCAATATTCCGGAGCAGGCAAATTCATGCCCGGTTTTAACCATTGCTCCGATGATTCGTTTTCAGCCTCACAAGAAAAATGCTCCTATATCAGGGCAGGACAGAGGTCAAAGCATGCTTGGCAGGTCTGGATAGGGACAGGTCTGGATAGGGACAGGTCCGGATAGGGGAAGGTCAGGACAAAAGGGCGGCCATGTTGACCCGGTCCATCTCAAGATCTTTACCCTTGGGGGTTTCAAGTATTTTTGGGACTTCGGCAAAGCGCGTATCGTTTATGATCGCCTTGAATCCTGCAAGGCCGATCTCCCCTTTGCCGATGTGTTCATGGCGGTCGCGCCTTGAACCGAGTTCGGTCTTGGAGTCGTTGAGATGGAAGAGGAGCAGCCTGTCCAACCCCAGGGTTTTCTGGAATTCATCCATAGTCTTGGCATAGGACTGGGGCGTGCGGATGTCGTAACCGGCCGCAAAGGCGTGGCAGGTGTCGTAGCACACGGCAAGGCTGCCGGGATGTTTCGAGAGCGAGATGATTTTGGCGAGTTGTTCAAAGGTGCGGCCGAGGTTGGTGCCCTGCCCGGCGGTTGTCTCAAGAAGGATTTTGACGGATGGGGTTTTTGCCCATTCAAGGGCCTGGTCCATTCTGCGCGTGAACAGTTCAAGGCCCGTTTTCTCGCCAAGGCCCATGTGCGAGCCGGGATGCATGACCAGCATTGTTATGCCCAGTTGTTCACAACGTTTGAGTTCCTGGACAAGGGAATTAACTGATTTTTCGGACTTGGCTTCATCGTCCGAGGCCGGGTTGATCAGGTACGAGGCGTGCGAGGCAACGGGGTACGGCCCCCAGTCTTTCCAGGCAGTCCGGAAAAGATCGATGTCCGTTTCCGTCAGGGTTCGCGTCTTCCACTGGCGCTGGTTGGCTGTGAAAATCTGCAAAGCGGTTCCCCGCACGGCCTTGATGTGCTCGAAGGCCTTGTGCAGGCCGCCGCTGGTGGACATGTGCGCGCCAAGGTACATAACAGGCGATTAATTGTCCTCAACGGGCGCATTTTTGATTTCATCCGCCTTGTTCGTGAATTTTGTCGAGAGTTCAGCCAGCAACTCGGCTCCCGTGGCCACGAAGTCCATTCGTTTCATGTCGCTGACGGTGCGTCTGTGCACCCATTGGGCTATGTAGAAAAGTGCGCCGTCCGAAGCGCAGTTGCCGCAGGAGTTTTTCAAGGTGCTGACGACACCGGCCTTGATTCGTTCCCGATCTGTGATGGCCAGCTTCAATCTCTTTCCGGCCTCCGCCGTATCAGGTCCGCCCACGCCCTGTTCATCCATGATTTGCTGGAAATCGGCGTTGGCCACTTCCACCCGGCTGACTGCGATGAGATATTTTGAAATCGACTCCATAAGTCCGGGATTGGCTGCAACGGCCTTCATGGCGGCTGAAATGCTCCTGAGCTTGGCGGAGTTGAGCTGGAACATGTCCGAGGTCTCAGCCTCGGTGAGCGGTCTTGTCCGGCCTTTTATCTCCTTGTCGGTCCGGGCCGCCTTGGCCGCCAGTTGATCCACAAGGTTGTCCGCATACAGAGCAAAGACGTTTTTGATAATTCCGGGAGTGAGCAGATGATCGAGAATTTCCTGCCGCGCCGCGTCCAGGTCCGTGCTCTCCTGGAAGGAAAAGCCCAGGAGGTTGGACCCGAAGTATTTGTTCAGACTGATGAATGAGGCGCTTGAAAAGCTTTTGCCGCCATCCTGCGCCTCCGCGGGATGGTAATGGTCGACCAGAAACCTTGAAAGTTCGTCAATGAAGGAGCCAGTGACCACAGGGTCCTCGGCAGCCGCAACTTCGGCTGGTCCGGAATCCTCATCGGGCAGGGCTGTTGCGTTCTGCACCACGGTTTCGGCTGGTGCCGCTGTCGCCTCGTTGTTCACTTCCTGGCCCACTACTCCAGTCCGCACGGAGGGGACCGGCGCGCTGACCTTCTCCTTGAATTCATTCATGGGGTTTTGGGCGACAAAATCCTGCTCCGCTTTCCAGATGTAATAACCGGCGATGGCTGCTGTTGCGGCGACCACGACGGCCATGATTATGATTGATCTGTTTTTGAACATTGCGGTTCCTCGCAAGGCTGGAACTGTTATGGGCGGCTGCTTGGGGTGGGCACAGGCTAACGGACCGCGTGTGTGATGTCCATATGGGAGTTGTCTTTGATTTAGGTTGACTTCCAAAAATCTTGATACTAGTTTATCTTGATGCTCAAGATGAATTGGAGGCGAAATGTTTGAGGACAGCTTTTTTCTTGTGGCCCTGCAAAGCAGCCTGATTCTCGGCCTGGTGCATGGCGTGAATCCCTGCGGCCATTCGTGGCTCGTGCTGGCCCCGCTCGTGGTCGGCCAGAAACGCGGAACCAGGGTCCTTTACATGACCTCGGCGTTTCTCGGCGGCACAATTCTGGCCTGCCTAGGCATCGGCCTGACCCTGGGCATGGTGTCCAGTCTGTTTACACCCGAGGTGCGCTATTGGACGGACATGCTCGTCAATGGCGCCGTAGCTGCACTTGGGCTGGTTCTTCTGGTAAAGCCTGGGCTGTTGCACAGCCATGACCACGAGACTGACCACGACCATGAGCACGACCACGACCATGAACACGGGCATGAACATGAGCACGGCCATGACCACGGCCACGGGCACGAACATTCGGTTTTGGCCCGGTTTTCCAAAATGACCGGGGCGGGCCTGTTTCTTTTCGGTTTTGTGAACATGATCATCCCCTGCCCGACCGTGGCCATCATGTATTCCTATGCCATCAAGTCCGGCAGCGTCGTCAACAGCGTCCTGGTTTTCGGTCTTTATGCCCTGACCACCGCCATTGCAGTGGGGGGGGTCATTTTCGCCATCTACAAGGTTTCAGGCCTGGTCCGCAGGTTGGAGAAGCCCTGGCTGGAAAGTGCGCTCATGCGCGGGGCCGGGGCCTTGACCATGTTTTTCGGACTCTATTCCTTTTGGCTTGATTCCGCATAGCGGCAGGGGGAGATGATGGAATATCGGGAACTGAGCCACCTTGTGGTGGAATTCTACGAGAAACTGTCGTCCTGGGAGCATGATGTCGTTCGCGAGAGCGGCTTGACGCTGCCCCAGATGCACACCATTGAGATACTGGGAGCGAACGGGACCATGCGCATGAAGGAGTTGTCGGAAAAAATGGGGGTGACCACCGGCACCCTGACGGTCATGATCGACAACCTGGAAAAGGGTGGCCTGGTCTTGAGGAAACCCAACAAAAACGACCGGAGATCAATATTTGTCGAGCTCACCGATCTGGGGATGAAGCATTTTTCCGAGCACGACGGGAAACACTATCAGTTGACCCAGGACTTGGCCGGGGCGCTGTCCGGCGAAGAGTTGAAGCATTTCATTAGTTCGTTACGGAAGATGCTGACCCGTTTTTAGCCTTTCTGCATTCCGGAGGAACCGGAAATCACCCGCTCAAGGACATCGGCCAGCAAGTTGATGTCTATGGGTTTGGATATGTAGTCGTCCATGCCCGAATCAAGGAAGCTCGCCTTGTCTCCGGCATAGGCGTGGGCGGTCATGGCTATTATGGGTATTTTGCCGTAGCCGCCATCTTCATTCCTGATCCTTGTGGTGGTCTCGACGCCATCAAGCACCGGCATTTGCACATCCATGAGGATGCAGTCGAATCTGTCCCCGGACAACGCCTCAAGCACCTGTTGGCCGTTTTTCACGGCCCTTGCGTCATGGCCCATCTTTTCAAGAACCTTGGTTATCATTGTCAGGTTTATGGGGTCGTCCTCGGCCACCAGGATACGGTAAGGAGTCGATGCCCGGGGCGTTGGCCCGGATGTCTGTTCCCTAAGCTTCGCGGTTGGGGACAGTCTCAGTTCAAGGGTGAATTCCAGAGTCGTTCCCCGCCCAACCTCGCTTTCAATGCTGATGAAACCTTTCATCAACGATATCAGCTTCTTTACGATTCCAAGGCCCAGGCCTGTGCCCTGGTATCTTCTGGTGTACGAGCCGTCCACTTGCGTGAATGGGGAAAAAATCGATTCGAGCTGATCGGAGGGGATGCCGATTCCAGTGTCGGAAACCGAGAACAAGAGTTTCGCGCAATCGTCACATGACGAGTCGGGCTGCAATCGGACCTGAACGCAGACTTCGCCTTTTTCTGTAAATTTTATGGAGTTGCCCACAAGGTTGAATAAAATTTGCCTGATGCGCCCATCGTCGCCCACCAGGGGAGTTGGAATGCTTTGGTCGATGTCGATTCTGAGGTTGATGTTCTTGTCGCGGGCCATGAATTTGAAATTGTCCATGACGACTCCCACAGCTTCGCGCAGGTCGAACTCGTCGTCGGTGATCTTCATGACTCCTGCTTCCATCATCGTGAAGTCCAGGATGTCGTTGATGACAGTAAGCAGGCTTTTGCCGGAAGCCAGTGCCGTTTCCACGTAGGACCGCTGCTCCTCATCCAGGTTCGTCTGCTTGACCAGTTGGAGCATGCCGAACATGCCGTTCAGGGGGGTGCGCAGTTCGTGGCTGATGTTGGCCAGGAATTCATCCTTGGACTTGTTGGCCCTTTCCGCTTCGTCCCGGGCCTTGCGCAGGTCCATCATCATTTGATTCCTTTCACGCAAATCCACATCTAGGCAGTACATGTCCGGTTCCTGTCCGGGGTGATCAACCAGCGCGTGGTTGCTGTACACCGATATGCGGGACCCGTCCTTGCGCATCAGGGAAAGCTCCTCGGGCGGGGGCATGCTTCTTGTCTCCGCTCCTTTCAAAATGGTCAACCGTATTTCATCACGAATCTCCGGCGGGATGATGAGTTCCAGGAGGTTGTTGTTCAGGGCCTCTTCTTCGGAATAGCCGTAGATGTCCTCGCAGGCCTTGTTCCAGTAGAATATGGTTCCGTCCGGCTTGTAGCCCTGGATGGCTATGCTTGGCACGTCTTGCAGCAGCTTTCGAAATCTTTCCTCGCTGGCGATCAGTTTTTCCTGCGCCAGTTTTCGTTCGGTAATGTCCCGGATGAATCCTATGCTGCATTGCAGGCCGCCCATGAAGATGCCCGCAGCCCTGATGTCAACGTAGATGATGGAGCCGTCCTTTGCCAGGCAGGGAAAATTTTCGCTTAATTTCTTTTTGTCTTCCAATTGGCTGGTGAAATCGTTGAGCACGGATTTATGTGCGTACTGGGGGTGGATATCAAGAACTGTCATGTTGGTCAGTTCGTCTTGCGTATAGCCCAGCATGGCGCAAATGGCCTTGTTGGCGAAGAGGAAATTTTTCGTCTCGGCCTCGGCTATGAGGATGCCGTCGGGGTTTGCCTCGAAAAGGGTCTTGTACTTGGATTCGCTTTCCTGCAAGGCGTCTTTCGATCTGCCCGCGCAGGGACGCCTGCTCCTGCAACGCCGCCGCCATCTGGTTGTATTCCTCGACAAGGACCTTGGCCTGCTCCATAATGCCCACTTCGGGTATCCGGTAGGTGAGGTCGCCTTTTTTGATTTTCGAAAGGGCTTTTTCCATTTCCGTGAAGGTTTCGTCCATGAGAGCCGTGGCGGAATATGTGGCCAAAACCGTCCACCCGATTTCCGGCAAATGTTTGAAAGAGCATTTGACGTTGCTTCCCGGACTTTCATTCAGATTCAGGGTTCCGGAATCTGTTTCGGCGATTTTCTTCATGTCCAGAGCCTCGAAATCGGGGCCGAGCACGGCCTTGTCTTCTTGAAAAAGGCTGCCTTTTTCCGGGCTGATCCTGGTCTTGATCTTGGGGTGGCTTACTATGTTTCCCGCAAGGTCGATAATGAACATTTCCATGTCCGATGCCGGCGGTTGCTCAAGGTATTCCTTAAGCAATCCGTCCTGTGCCAGGTCGATGCTCCAGACTCCTGTGAATTTGTCGTCAAGGTATACTGGGATGGACACCGAAAGAATCAACCCTGCCCCGGCATAGTCGATTGACGGCGGGGTCCAGCGGATTTCGCGTTTGGGGTTCGCCTCGGGCTCGACAGAAAGCCAGGTGTGGTAGCTCTTCCAGTCAAAATCCGGAGTGATGGCTCCGGCCGGGTCGATGTAGGGAAACTGGATGGAAGTGTTGCTGATGTCCTGATAGTATATCCATATGGCTCCGGGCAGGCGTTCACGGATTCGTTTCAGGTGGCTTCCGAATCCTCGTAGAACGTACAGCCTCTCGCGGGCGCCGGTGTCGTCTTTGAGGGCCGCGCTCCAGGCGTGGCTTATGGCATCGTCCGGGGCTTTGCCGGACCGAAATTTTTCGTACAGGGGAATGCCGAGCCAGAATCCTGACTCATCCTCGCCGAATCTTTCCTTTTCGAGCCAATTGTCGATGTCCTTCGGGGCCACTGTCGTGTTTTCCAACAAAAATATGGTCAACCTTTGCAGCTCGTGAAGCGCGTCATGGTACCGGTTCACTTCGTAGGCCAGTGCCTTGGCTGCGCTTCTTACATGGGTTGCTACAAAGGAAGTCTTCATCGCATCCATTCCTTGGACGGTTTGTCTGTTATCTTGAAAAATCAGGAAAAGAGTTTTCGATATTTAAAGGTAACAGACTTATCGGCAAAAGCAAGAATCGGATTTGTTCGTTTGTTGTCGGACGTAAAAAAAAGGCCGTCCCCAATGAAAGGACGGCCGGGCATGTCGGCAATGAAAGGACGGGTCTATTCCATGCTCATGATTTCCTTGAGCTTGGCGCGGTTGGCGGTGATCAGGGCCATTTCCTGAGGCGGAATGTTTTCCTGCATTTCCTGTATCTGGTTCATCTGACCCTGAGAAGTCTTCATCATGGCCAGCATCTGGTCTTTTTGCGCTGGCGGGATGTCCGGATTGTTCATGATTTCCTGGATGGCCTGATCCATTTCGGCGTTGAGCTTCGGATTGTTCTCCTCGGTTTCCAACGCGGCCAGTCCCAGGGCGACCTGGTGTGAAACGTAGAAGAATCTGTTTCCGGTCCACCCTTTGCCGGAGAGATAGGAAAGCAGTTCCTGGCTGCAGGCTTGGGCTTCAGCAGCAGTGTCCACATCTCCGTATTCCTCGCCATGTTCTTCTGCCCATTCAATGAACCCGGGCCACGTCTCCATGAATTGGCCTAGTTCGGAGTTGTCGAAGGGCGCCTGATCCTTGAAATCCTGGGCAAAAGCGATTCCGGACAGGCAGAATGCCAGCAGGATCAATGTCAGTGCAGATTTTTTTATCATCCCAAAGTTCATCCCAAAATCCTCCGTTTAAAATCAATTGATCAGCGGCCAAGTATTGTCAGTATGGCATCTTCAATGCCGCATGGTTTGTTTTGACCAGACTTGATAACCGGGCTTTGGAAAAATAGTCAACTTGTCCGGATGCCGGTTCGTCAACGTCCAGACTGAAAAGGGCCGCTTGTCGCGGCCCTTGGGAGATTCGGTTGGACAGGATTTGCCTATCCAAGCTTGCGGCGAATGCCTGCAAGTCCGAGCAGGGCGGTTCCGAGCAGCCAGACGGCAGCGGGAATAGGCACGGCTGTCACTTCAAGGCTGGAGGTGAGAATCTCAACGGCATAGCTTGATGCGCCGTTGAACACTTCCACATGGATGTTCATGACCGCAGCCAGAAACGGGGTGATGTCGAAGGTGGTGGACGAGATATACTCGCCCGCTCCGGCAGGGCGGTTGTTGGCGAATCCGCCATAGAAATTCAGGTCGCCAAGATAGTTTCCGTTGATGAAGACTTTATCGATCTCGCCGTTGTCGACATCGTCGGCCAGTATGCTCAAGGTGGCCCGCAAGGGAGTGGGAACGGAACCGTCGTAGGTGTGCGTCCAATCCACGCTCACAAACTGATAGCCGCTGTTGACATCAATTGTCTCCACATAGGCCTGCGCCCCGGAGGACAGGGCCAGAATCAGAATCAAGGCTGTCAGCGTCGTCAGGATTTTCTTCATTGTCGTGCTCCCTGATGCCTTTCTCTCATGAATTGGGCATCCGAATTTGCAATGCATACTCAAGGTGTGAGTTTGTTGTATTTGTTTTGTTTCAGACAGTTAGATCAGCCCATAGCTTCCCCTTCAAAAAAAAACAAGTAGTTTTTGAAACAACTTGAACTCAGTACCTCGGGCCAGGCAGTTCCGGGGTGGGTTATTGCTCAATTGCCGGGGCGACAAGTCCTCACCAAAGTGGGGGTTGCGTGATCAGAAACATGTATTGCGACAAAAAATAATTTTAAATCAACAAGTTGAAATCGAAGCATTCGTTCAGAATGTCTGGAATGCAACTTGCTTTGTATCCTGAAGCTTTGCGTAATTCTGCGGTTTCTTTTCCGGGATCGACTGTTATCGGAGGTTCAAGATGTTGAGTGACGGCTATCGAAGATTGCGCACTAAAATAATCGCCTCGATCTTCGCGTTTTCCCTGATTCCCCTTCTGGCCCTGGCGCTTTTTTCACATTTCCAGTTCAGACGGGCATATAATGACAAGATCATCTCAAATCTTGAAACAACCCTGTCAGACAAGAAAAAAGCCATCGACATGTATCTTGGAGAGAGGGTCGCCCAACTGGAGATCATGGCCAACACCCATACTCTTGACGAGTTGCGTGAAAAGTTGGCCGACCAGCTTCAGGTCGTCCAGACCAGCACCAAATCATTTATAGATTTGGGCCTGATCGATCAGAACGGAGACCACATCGCCTATGTCGGCCCTTACCAACTCAAGAAGGTCAATTATAAGGACCAGGAGTGGTTCCATGAAGTGACGCTCAAGGGCGTTTATATCAGCAACGTGTTCATGGGCTTCAGGAATTATCCGCATTTCATAATCGCCGTCCTGCGCAGAGAGGGAACAAAGACCTGGATTTTGCGGGCCACCATCGACTCGGACATCTTCGGTTCCCTGGTCAAGAGTATCCAGTCCGGTGAAATGGGAGACGCGTTTCTGATCAACCGCAAGGGAGTGCTGCAGACGGCGTCGCGTTTAAACGGCCCAGTGTTGTCCGTTCCGGATCTTCCGGGAGACATGGTTTTCGGCGGAAACAGGATCGAGGAACGTTCCTTCAAGGGAAAAAATATGATCGTGGGGCGCACCTGGCTTTCCCGGACCAAGTGGCTGCTCGTGGTCATGGAGAATCCCAATGAGGAATTTTCCCAGATGGTCAGGTCGCAATCCCTGGTGGCGATTCTTTTGGTCGCCGGTATCGGGTTGATTCTCTGTGGTTCCATTCTGACCACGAGATCGATCATCAAGCGAATGATCAAGGACGACCTCAAAAAGGCCGAGTTGGACGCCACCCTTATGCAGTCCAGCAAAATGGCATCCCTTGGCAAGCTGGCGGCCGGCGTGGCTCACGAGGTCAACAACCCGTTGACGCTGATCCGGGAAAGCGCCGGGTGGATCAAAGACTTGCTGACTGATCAGGCCCATGAACACATCGAGAATTTCGAGGAGATTGAAAACACCCTGAACAAGATCGAGATGCATGTGGACAGGGCCAGGACAGTGACTCACAGGATGCTCGGCTTCGCTCGGCGCATGGAACCGGTGCAGGAAAATGTGGACGTCAATTTGTTCACGGATCAGACTTTGTGCTTTTTCGAGAGCGAAGCGTTGCATCGGAATATCACAATCGACCGTGACTTCAGCAATGATTTGCCGAACGTGGCCACCGACACCGCTCAGTTTCAGCAGGTGCTGTTGAATATCGTTGAAAACGCAATCGACGCCATCGACAAGGATGGAGTCATAACCGTCACCACCGGTCTGGCCAGAAAGGGGGAAAGGATATTCGTTTCCATTGCGGACACTGGAAAGGGCATACCCGAGTCCAAGCTTAAGAATATTTTTGATCCGTTTTTTACCACCAAGAAGGTGGGAGAGGGGACCGGACTCGGTCTGTCCATTGTCTTTGGGATAATGGAGAAGCTTGGCGGCGGCATAGAGGTCGAGAGCAGGGAAGGGGAAGGCTCGAACTTCACACTTTACTTGCCTGTGAAATAGATCACGGAAAGGGGGAGGACATGAGTAAGACCAGGGTGCTTGTGGTGGACGATGAACGCGACTTTCTCGATCTGTTCGTGAACAGGTTCAGAAAAAGGAATCTTGATGTCTGGAGCGTGGAAAGCGGGATCGAGGCCTTGGAGTTCCTGGCGCAAAAGGAAGTGGACGTGGTTGTCCTTGATGTCAAGATGCCCGGAATGGACGGCCTTGAAACGCTGAAAGAGATCAAGAAGCGGCATCGGCACATCGAGGTGATCATGCTGACCGGACACGGGTCCGTTGAATCGGGTCTCAAGGGCATGGAAAACGGCGCGTATGATTACATAATGAAGCCCTTTCAGATCGACGACCTGTTGGTCAGGATCAACAAGGCCCGCGAGAGGCGGACACTGAACATGGCGGGCGGAAAGTAGTAATGGACGGCGGGTTTATTGATTCCAGCAAAACGGACGGGCTGACGCGGCTTTTGCCATATGTGCTGCCGGCGTGCGTCCTGATGGCTTTCGCGGTTGTCCGCATCGGCCAGGGCTGGACACCCTGGTTTCTGGCTTTGGGGGCATCCTTGGCCGTTTACGCTTCGCTGGCCTATGTCCTGCGCAGGGCCGCACGCTCCGGAGAGGAGAAGTCCAGGGTCAGCGATCAACTCATACAGTCCCAGAAGCTGGCCGCCCTTGGCGAACTTTCATCCGGCATAGCCCATGAGATCAATACCCCCCTTGCCGTCATAGGGCAGGAGGCCGAACTTCTGCTCATGTCCTTCATGGATGCCAAACTGGGAAAACTGGATGAGTCGGCGGAAATTCGCGATTCCCTGAACCAGATAATCGTGCAGGTCAACCGCTGTGGCGAGATTACCCGCAAGCTGCTCAATTTCGCCCGCGAGATGGAGGCCATATCGCAGGAGACCGACATAAACGGTCTGGTGGAGGATATGGTTTTGCTGGTGGAAAAGGACGCAGGCTACAACAACATCAGGATTGTCCGTCAGTACGCCTTGAATTCTCCCGTTGTGGTCACCGATCCGTCGCTTTTGCGGCAGGTAGTCCTGAATCTGTTGAACAATGCGGTGCAGGCCGTGTCCAAGGATGGTGCTGTGTATGTGTGCACCGAGGCTGGAACAGACGGCTGCGCCAGCATTAAGATCAGAGATACGGGGGGCGGTATTCCAAAGGAAAATTTGTCAAGAATATTCAATCCCTTTTTTACGACCAAACCGCCCGGAAAAGGCACGGGTCTCGGCCTTTCCATTTGCATGACCATCGTCCAGAGGCTGGGTGGCGAGATGTTTGTGATGAGCGAACCCGGCATGGGCGCGGAATTCGAAGTGCGCCTTCCGGTTGGAACCGGCGTGAAGGATACCAAGTAAGTTCAAACGGAGGTTGTCTCATGGCTACTAAGATCAAAGTCCTGGTTGTGGACGATGAGGAAAGGTTTGGCCAGAACATGGTCAAGATTCTCGAAGCCAATGGGCTGGAGGCCAAGGCTGTAGAGAGCGGCGAAGACGCCCTGGACGAACTGGCTGCGGCGCATTTTGATGTGGTTTTGCTGGATATGAAGATGCCGGGCCTGGGTGGAAGAAATACGTTGAAAGAGATCAAGCGCAACGGATACCAGTCGGAAGTCGTGGTTCTGACTGGCCACGCGTCTGTCAACGATGCCGTGGATTTATTGAACGAGGGGGCTTACGACTATCTGCTGAAACCCTGCAAGACTGAAAAATTGTTGAAGATGATCGGGCTGGCCAATGAACAGTGCAGGGTTTCGGCCCAGGAGCCGAGCTGATGCAAAGGGCGCGAGGCCGTTTCGTCATGAAAAACGGCCTCGCGGTGATGCGTCATATCCGTTTTGAGGTCGTGACGTAGCGCGTGGCCGGACCTCGGCCCACCTTTTTGAGCAAGCCCTTTTGGACCATGTCGTTGAGATCGTAAATGGCGGTCCTTGACGGCAGGTTTCCGCCTATGAGTTCCTGATATGAACTTCGGTTTATGTCGCCCTTCTCAAGTATCACCGGGTAGGCTTTGCCCTGCCGGTTGTTGAGCGCTACGCCCGCTGGTTTCCCTTCGGGCTCCGGCTCTTCCTTGGGCCTCTGAGTTTGGGGGACGTTCGGCTTCGCGGTTTCTGCATCCGGAATTTCGGGATTGGTGTCCAGCATGACCTGGGCCGTAGTATTTTCCAGCTCGACGTCGATGTCCGTCGGGCGGATCAGGTCGCCTTCGGCCATTACCGCCGCCCTGGTCAGGCAGTTTATCAGTTCGCGGACGTTGCCGGGCCAGTCGTAGCGTTTCATCTTGACCAGTGCGCCCTTGCTGATTCCGAGTTCCTTCTTGTTTACCAATTGCTGGGCCTGCTTCAGATAATGCATGGCCAGGCCCGGAATGCTTTCCCTGTGCTCCCTGAGCGGAGGGGTGTTTATGGAAATAACCTTGAGCCTGAAGTAAAGGTCCTCCCTGAATTTTTTCTCCTCGATCAGCTTGGTCAAGTCCACGTTGGTGGCGGCGATGAGTCTGACGTTGACATCCATTTCCTTGTCGCTGCCCAGGGGCCTGACCTTGCGCATGGCTATGGAACGAAGCAGGGCCTGTTGAACCTTGGGCGAGGCGGACTGGATTTCATCCAGAAAGAGGGTGCCGCCATCGGCTTCGAGAAATGCGCCCTTGCGGTCAGCCTTGGCCTCGGTGAAGGCTCCCTTGGTGTGACCGAATAGGGCGTCCAGAAGGAGGTTTTCGTCCAAGGCGCCGCAGTTGATGGAGATGAAGGGCTTTCCCGACCTGCCGCTGTGGCTGTGTATGGCTTCCGCCGCGAGTTGCTTGCCCGTGCCGGTCTCGCCATGCACCAGCACGTCCACGTCGACCCGCGCAGCCTTGAGGATGTCCGACTTGAGTTGGTCCATCTGCGGGCCTCGTCCAAGAATCTCCGGCAGTTCGCTTGTTTCCAGAATAGAGGTCGAGTTTACGGGGTATTCCTCGACGGATGCCTTTTGTTCCAGCCTGACTGTCTGGATTTTTTTGTCTTTTATCCGGATTTCCTCAAGTTGTTCCTTCATGGTCGCGATCATGTTGTTGACCGCGTTCTTGAGCAGATCGGTCTCGTAGCCGGAGTTGGGCAGCTTTATTTCCTCAAGGGAGTCCTTGGATTGCATGGAGAAGACTGCGGTGGCCAATCTGAGGATCGGCTTGCTGATTATCCTGCTGAGCACGAACAGCAGGGAGACGATGGCCAGTATCGTGGCCAGGGTTATTATGAACATTATGTCCAGGTGCTTGTAGCCGGCGGAAATCGGGAGTTTGCTTCGGTCGATGTTGGCGACTCCTCCGTAAACCTGAGGGTTTCCGTTCTTGGATGCAAAGAGTATCGGCGCATAGGCCAAGTAGTGGCTTTTAAGGGAACGGGAATGGCTGATCTTGTCCGCTTCCAGAATCAGGTCGTCCTTGCCGCCGTGGACATCAGAGACCATTTGCCAGAAATGTTTGTATACCGAGCTGGGCCTGAATGCGCATGAAAGACTAGGCTTGCCCAGCGTGCCATCGTAGCCGGAACGCGCCAGATAAGTGGTCAGCTTGTTGCCGCCCTTGTCCGAATCTTCGGACTGAAAGAGCATCCAGCCCTCCTTGTCGAACAAGTAGCTGAACCTGACTTCATCCGTGCGCGGATATCCGTGAATCGGCGACTTGGAGGACTGATACAGGGACAGGATATTCCGTATGTCGCTCACGTCCACCGACAAGATCAACAAGCCCTTGCCGTTGCCGCTTGAGGAATACGGCGTTGCGAAGCGGATGATCTGGGAGGCGATCATCTTGTTGGGGTTGTTGTCGGTTGAAATTGGGTATTCGATTTCAATTGTCTGGGATATGGACACCTCGCCCTGTTCGAGTTGTTCCGAGGCTTCGAACATCAACAGCGGATTCGGACGGATGGAGCTTATTTTGTCCGGCGGCACCCTGTGCACTTCATCGCCGTTGGCGACAAGAAATATGTGGCCTCCCTCGCTGGTGCTTATGAAGGCGAACTCGCGGTACCGTATTCCCCCGGATTTTTTCATGCTTACCAAAAAATCCTGCATTCTTTCCGCATCAAGATTATTGCCTGCGGCAAAAAGCAGATTTTGCTTGCAGTGGTCCAGGTAGCTCTCGACTTCGTGCTTGATGGCCAGCGTTTGAACCCGGACGTTTCTTTCCAAGGCTATTTCAATGAATTTATATGAAATTTGGCTCGTTATATAACCTGTCACAGCCAGGAGAGCGACAACAGGGGGGATCAGGCTGATCATCAGCTTGTTTTTCAAACTCAGCGTCCTGAATTTCTCCAGGGGATGCAGAAACGCTGAGAAACCGTTCTTGTCCTGTTCGGATTCCATGCGAGTGCTCCTTTGCGAAACCTTTTCAACTCCCGTCTCTTTCATCGGGAGAATCGCGCAAAAAAAATGCGTTGTCAATGCGATTAAAAAATATATTATATTAAGCTGTTAAGTGCAGTATTGCGCGATTGTTCTTGGCACGCGCCTTGCTTTATATAAAGCTGGCAGTAATGGGCAATGAACTTTTTTGCCAAATTGCATGGTGGTTTTGGCATTTGCTTGGCCCGCTTGAGGATCGGAGTGTGTAGTGATTATTCATGGAGTTTCAAAAATGGTCTTTGTCGCCGATGTGCGTCTTATTGACTCGCCGGTGTTGCGATATTTCGCAAACCTTTACAATACCGACCCCCTGCTCCTTGCCGTTTGGGTGGTTGTCTTGACGAGTCTGGCCGGTTGTCTCCTTGGCAAGCTTTTGAGTTTCATACCCAGCCGTCCCAAGCAAAAACGCGTTTTTCATCCTGTAGCGGAACGTTAGCCGTCTCTGCTTCAACAGAATCGGGTCGTAATTGTGGAATCTGATTGGCTGCACCTGTTTTTGCCTATCGTGGGAGTGGAGGCTTTTTGGCCTGGTATTCTGCTGTTGGGCTTTTCCGCCGGGATCATCGGCGGCTGCTTCGGCGGTGGCAGTTGGCTTGTTGTGCCGGGCCTGAACATTCTCGGCGTTCCAGTCCTGTTTTCAGTTGGTACGGGTGCTGCTTTCATCGCAGGCAAGAGAATCATATCTTCCTACAATCTGGCAAGCTTTGGAGCCATTGACCGCAAGCCCGCATTGGCCCTCTTCTGCGGCAGCGTCGCGGGAATAGAGGGAGGTGCCGCTCTGCTTGCGGCTCTGGATCAGGCAGGACTCGGCGAACCTGTGCTTCGATGGGCCTACGCATTTGTCTTTTTTGCTTCTGCCTGTTCAGTGCTGTTCGGGTTGTTTCCCGTCCGTAGCGAGAATCCGGACGATAAATATTTTGCGAGTTTGTTGTCGCCTTTTTTCAAAAGACTTGGCGCGATTGGTTTCGATTCAGCGTTGCTTATTCCTTTTATTATTGGTTCAACCTTCGGCTTCCTGCTGGGATTTTTGGGTATCGGCGGCGGCTTTCTGCGTTTGACCCTGTTTACGGGTATCTGGGGCGGATTATCTGCCAACGTAGCAAACACTCATATATTGGAGTCAATTATTTCAAGCCTTTATGCGGCATTTGCCTTCACCGTCAAGGGAGGGGTTGAGGTCCTGATTCTGTTCATGCTCGTCTTGTCGGCTGCGGTAGGCGACAGGATAGGCGTTGTCGCAATCAGGCATTCAAATTCCCATCCCATGCGCATTGGCCTTGGTTTGGTCATGTTGTGCGGCATGATGTCTGTGGTACTTATGGAATTGAACCGCGCTGTGCCGGCGGTTGTTCTGATGTTGTCCTCTTTGGGCTGTTTCAGCCTCTGCATCATACTGGGCATGATCGCGGGTGTGATCAGGGATTCCAGAAAGGAGAAGGGCATATGGAACGGATAAAGGCCAATTTGACCTTCAGGAGTCTTGGCATCCTTTGTCCATTGGCCGTGATCGTCTTTTCGCTTTGCGCAACGGCTTTTGCCGCCGAAGTGGTCCAGGGAATGTGCTCAGGTTTTGACCGGCAGAACATGGTGGTGGCCGTGGACGAATACGATGCGAATTTTGATTGCAAGAATCCCTATGGTCATCCCACCGGCGTGAAGTCACAGTTTGACCTTTCCCTGGCCAGGATCGGACTGGAGCCTGAGCCGGGGGACATTCTGCGTATCGCTTATGACGTGCATGGAAACCGCAAGAAAGCCGTCAGGGTCATGAATGTCACCAAACAGGAGAGAATAAGACGGCATTGAAAAAAATTAATTGGGACGATCCCCCCTTCCTCTTCGTCCCCTTTAATGTCCGGGCCGCGCTATGGGTCTTGGCGCGGTTCGGACGCCTAAATTTTAGATGAAGGTATCGGCTGAGGTGAGATTTTTTTGAACCGGCGGCAAATCATTGCCGCGAAAATGGTCTGTCTGGAGTGGCTAATGCGCGAAATGAACGTTTTGCTTGTTGATGACGAAAGAGAGTTTCTTGATCTTTTGTCCAAGCGTCTCGCCAAGCGCAATGTTCGCGTCAAGGCCGTTCAGAGCGGTGACGAGGCGATCAGGGCGATAATGGCCGAACCATTCGATGTCGTGGTGCTGGATATGAAGATGCCTGGAAAGGACGGGCTTGAAACTCTTCAGGCGATAAAATCCCTGCCGTGCGATTGCCAGGTTGTCATGCTCACCGGCCATGCCAGCGTCGAGGCCGCGGTCCAGGGCATGGAGCTTGGGGCTTTCGATTATTTGATGAAGCCCGTGGCCATCAGTGAACTTATTTTCAAGCTGGAAGACGCATGCAGAGTGCGCGTCAATTCCGACGCCGGTTCCGGACGAGTCGGAACGGACGAAGCAAAGGACTGACCGGGCGCAGACGATGGCGAATCCATTTGCAAGGCTGGCCGAAGCATTCGGCTTCAAAAGGACGACGACGGATTCCATTGCGGAGGCGAATGTCTCCCGCGAGGCCTATATCGCCCGCTGCCATCATTTCAAATTGCTTCTTGGCGCAAACAACAAGGCCTTGGAAATCATGTCCGACATGGAAGAGGCCTTGAAGGGAGCGCGTCCTTTCGGCATGAACTACATCCGCGCCCAATGCGCCAGGGTTTCCTCGAACATCTACCAGATCATCAAACATCTCAATTCGATTTCAGGCGGCTGCTACGAAGCGCTTCACAAGCGTTTCAATGAGATTCAGCTGAACATAAACTCCATCGTTTCAATCAGGGATTCCCGCGAGATCGGACCCTTGGTCCTGCCTCTTGAGCAAGTGGACGCGGCCAGTGCCGGGGAAGTGGGAGGCAAGGCCGCAAATCTCGGCGAAGTCCACGGCAGGCTGGGCATCAGAATCCCCAAGGGATTTGTGGTTACGGCCAGCGGTTACAGCCGTTTCATGGAGGCAAACGATCTTCAGCCGGAAATCAACCGGCGAATCCAGACCGCCGACGCCGGAAGGTTGGACGAGATGTTCGAGCTGAGTTCGTCCATACAGCAACTCATAATATCGGCTCCCCTGCCCGAGGACCTGGAAAAGGACATATTGGAAAGCTACCGCCTTCTTGAGGCTGCCACAGCCCGGAACGTCAAGCTCGCCATGCGCAGCAGCGCGTTGGGCGAGGATCTTCTGGAAACCTCTTTTGCCGGTCAATACCGTTCGGAATTGAACGTCAGCAGCGAAAGCATCCTGCAGGCCTACAGGGAGGTCGTCGCGAGCAAGTACGGCGTCACCGCAATGACCTACCGGCACAACAGGGGAATTCCCGACGAGGACGTGGCCATGTGCGTGGCCTGCATGCAGATGATCGACGCCCAGGCCGGAGGAGTCGCCTATACTCGCAACCCCCTTAATGTGCGCGACGATTCCGTGTTCATCAATTCAGTGGCGGGACTGCCCAACGCCATTGTGGACGGCAGCGCGGATTCCGACGTGTTCATGGTTTCCCGGGGGGAGCGCATGGACATAATCCAAAGGGAAGTGGCGGTAAAAAGAACCAAATTCATTTGCAATCCCGACGAGGGTGTGTCCCGAGTGGACTTGCCCGAAAAGCTGGCTGCGCGTCCCTCTCTCAACGACGATCAGATTCTCGAATTGGCCGTCATGGCCGTGAGCATAGAGGAGCATTACGGACTGCCTCAGGATATCGAGTGGGCTTACGACCGCAGTGGAATCCTTCTGCTTCAGGCCAGGCCCCTTCAGCAAACCGAAGACATTCTATCCTCCGTTGCGGAAACAGGGGATCAGGAGCTTCCGGAAACCGTGATACTTGCCGGAGGAGTTTCCGCCAGTCCCGGAGTCGGGCACGGTCAGGTTTTCATTGCGAAAAAGGACATGGACGCTCTGAGGTTTCCAAAGGGAGCCGTTCTGGTGGCCGCCCAGGCGCAGCCGCGTTGGGCCACGCTGATGAGTCGAGCCGCCGCAGTGGTCACGGAGATGGGCAGCGTGGCCGGGCATTTGGCCAACGTGGCCAGGGAGTTTCGCACACCGGCCCTGTTCGGTGTTCCCGATGCGATGGCGCGCCTGGAAAATGTCGAAACCGTCACAGTGGATGCGACCGGCCGAATGGTTCACGAGGGATTTGTCGAGGGGTTGGCTGAAAAAGAGACTGAAGCGCGCAACCTCATGGCTGGAAGTCCAGTGCATGGCGCGCTGTCCAAGGTCTGTGAGCACATAATTCCCCTGAATCTGCTTGATCCTGAAGCTCTTGAATTTCGCCCTGAAAATTGTATTACATTTCATGATATTACAAGGTTCTGTCACGAGAAGTCGGTACGTGAAATGTTCGATCACGGCCCCAATTTCGGACGTTCCGAAATGGGCAGCAAGCAGCTCTATTGCGGCGTGCCCATGCAGTACTGGGTCATTGATCTTGAAGATGGATTCACCGTGGAAGTCACCGGAAAGTATGTACGCCTGGAGGAGATAGCCTCGCTGCCCATGTTGGCCTTGTGGAACGGCATGACGGCAATTCAGTGGGCGGGGCCGCCACAGGTGGAAGCCAGGGGCTTCATGTCGGTGGTGGCCGGCGCGGCCTGCAATCCCGATCTCGATCCGGCCCGGAGTTCGGCCTTTTCCGTGAAGAATTATTTCATGATTTCAAGGAATTTTTGCAGCCTGCAATCCCGATTCGGTTTTCATTTTTGCACCGTGGAGGCCGTTGTCGGGGAAAGCGCTCCGGAAAATTACGCCAGTTTCCAGTTCAAGGGCGGGGCGGCCAGCCAGGACCGGAGAGTGGCCAGGGCCAGGCTCGTCGGAGACATCCTCGAGGAATACGGGTTTAGGGTTGAGATCAAGGAAGACGCCCTTTTTGCGCGTATCGAGGGCTATCCACACAAAGACATGGAGATCAGGCTCATGATCCTTGGACATCTGATCATCCATACCCGGCAGCTTGACATGGTCATGTCCTCCAAGGGGGCCGGGGAAAGATATGGGACAAAAATCAGAAGCGACCTGAAGAAGGTCGTCGGGTTATGAAAACAGCCGTAAATGCCGTTACTCGCAAGACTGTGCGTAACGGCCAAAGATAAGGAGAAGCGGACATGTACAAGAAGAGCGTGACCAAAGTTACCCAGAGTGTCGTCTTGGAAGGCAAGACCCCAGCAAAGCAGATCGCCCAGGAGATCAACAAGCCGTATTCGACCCTGCTGCGCGAGGTCAATCCCTTCGACTCAAGTGCGAAACTCGGAGTCGAGACTGTTCTTGAAATCATGAAGGTCACATCGGATATTGAACCCTTGAGGTTTTTGGCCAGGGAATTGGGTTTCGACCTTGTCCCAGCCGCAAAGGGCGATCATTCCGGATACCCCATTGGAATTGACTTTGACAGAGACGAGAGAATCCGCAGGGCTGCGGTTTAACTCTCTTGATAACCATCTGACCTTTGGAGCCGGGCAGCAAATGCCTGGGCCTCCAAAGTTGACGGAGATGATATGTCCATCAGATTCAACATGTCGTCCAAGCTTGGGCTTGGATTTGGCCTCGTCTTGATATTGACAGTCAGTGTCGCAGCCGTGGGCATGCATGGCTTGGAGAATATTGAGAAAAGTGTCGAGAAATCCGGGAATGTCTATTTGCTTGAAACAAAAATGCTTGAAACCAGAAGGCATGAAAAAAATTATATAATCCGAGGTCAGAGCGAATATCTTGACCGGGTGGAGAAATTGACAGGCGAGATGGATGCTTTGCAAACTACAAGATTTATTAGAAAAAATAAATCGCTTGTAAGGAATCCCGATATTCCGATTATTGCCTTGACGGCCTATTCCCTGGAAAGCGATCGAGACAAATTCCTTGAGGCGGGCATGGACGAATACGTCTCCAAACCGTTTGAAGTTGATTCCTTGCTTGAAACAATCGGGCGGGTGATGAATTGAAGGAGGCTGCCTGATCGTTTGAAGCGATATGCTTTAATTGCAATCCGTCCTTGAGTTTTTTTTGCTAGGTCATTAGTGTGAATACAGTTTGATTTATCCATTGGATTTCAGATTGTAATCAAGAAGATGGTTGCCGCTGATGATACTGCGATCGGTTTCGACGAGGTGTGTTCAAGGGCTTTTGTGCTGCATTGTCGCGGCGACGGTTTTCATTGGCTGCTCGCCGCAGGACCAGTCGGTCGAACTGGATTCGCGGACTCCCGGTGTCTCGGACACCGAGATTTTGCTTGGCTCCTCCCTTCCGCTGAAAGGCCACGCCGGTTATCTGGGGACCCAGACCATACGCGGCGCCATGTCATACATCAGACACGTCAACGAAACCGGCGGAATTTATGGGCGGAAAATAAAGGTCATCACCTATGATGATTCATACGACCCTCCCATGTGTCTGGCCAACAGCCAGAAATTTATAATCGAGGACGATGTTTTTTCCCTGTTTTGCTATGTGGGCACGCCGACCACCGTCAAGATTCTGCCCCTGGTTGAAGACGCCGGAATACCGCTTCTGGGCATGTTCACAGGGGCAAACGCGCTGCGCGAGCCTTTCAACCCGAATCTCATCAACATCAGGGCTTCGTACTACCAGGAGACCGAGGCCATGGTCCGGCACCTGGTGCAAAATCTTGGGATTCACAAGATTGGGGTCTTTTACCAGTACGATGCCTACGGCTTCGACGGCCTCATCGGCACGGAACTGGCTTTGAAATCGCACGGCCTGGAGCCCATTGCCAGGGCGTCCTACATACGCGGGACCCTGGACGTGGAAGAGGGGCTTGATCGGTTGCATGGTTCCGGGGCCGAGGCCGTGGTCATGATCGGAACATACGACCCTTGCGCAAAATTCGTGAAGCTGGCGACCGACGGCGGATGGTTTCCGATATTTTACAATCTCTCTTTTGTGGGGGCCAAGGAGCTGGCCCGCAGGTTGCCGAATTCCGGGGACAAGATCGTCATCATGTCCCAGGTGGTTCCGCCTTCGGACGGGCCGGAGGCCGAGAAGCTTCTTGGCGCCGCTATGGAGTATGTCCGGTTGCTGGACCAGTACTATCCTGAGGAGAGGCCCAATTTTGTGGGCCTGGAAGGCTATTTCAACGCCCGGATACTGGTCGAGGGACTCAAGCGGGCAGGAAGAAATTTGACCCGCAAGAAATTCATTAGGGCCATTGAATCCATCGTCGATTATGAATTGGCCCCCGGAGTGACCGTATCCTTCAGCGCCAGCGACCACCAGGGCATGGAGCAGGTTTATTTCACGCGTCTTGAGAACGGTCGTTTCGTGCTGATAAACGACTGGGCCAAAATCAAAAAGGATTTCGACAGGCTCAATCCGGAGCCCGCTCCATGAGCATCATCAATAAAACCTCGGCCCTTTTCGCCAAAACCAGCGTCAAGAACAAGATTGTTCTCTCGACCCTGATCGCGGTGCTTATGATCAGCGTGGCCATCGCCTTCGTGGCCAGATGGATTCTTGTCTCCTCCCTTACCTCGGAGCTGGAACTCAGGGGTTCGGTGATCGCCAGTTCGATATCCGAACGCGGCGGCAGCTTTATCCTGGAAAACGATCGGCCCAAACTGCTGAGCCTTATTTTCGATGAGGCGTGGTTGCATGAGCGCAGGCATCTTGTCTCGTATATATTCATCCTTGATCGGCATGGAGAGGTTCTGGCCCATACCTTTACGCGGAAGTTTCCCAAACAGCTGCTCGTGAACAAGGTCAAGCCGGGCGAGGAAAAGAGCGTCATGCTCATCAAGCTGGACAACCAGTCTGTCCAGGATATCGCCGTGCCCATGACGGAGGGCCTTTACAGAATAGGCACAGTGCATGTGGGACTCAGCAAGAGCCATATCGACAGCCTTGTCTCCAAGCTCAGGTTCGCCTTTCTGGGGTTTATTTCCGGAGTGGTCCTGATAGTCCTCCTGCTCAGCAACAGGTTCTCGCGCCATATCGCCCAGCCCATAACCAACCTGACCAAGGTGGCGGACGAGATCAGCCGCGGCAATTTCGAGGTCATGTTCGGCTACGAGGCCGAGGTGGAGGGCTGGGATCCGTCGGATTGCCCAGCCTACACCAATACGGACCTGCCGTGCTGGCATGTTGACCGGCCGACCGGCGACGACGGCAGGACCGGAGTTCCCACGCAACCCATGCCTTCCTGCAAACGCTGTGTCTTTTATCGCAAGAGAAAGGGCGACGAAGTGGTGCAGTTGGGCGATTCCTTCCGGAACATGCTCTGGAGCATCAAGCTTTATAGGCGCAGGCTCAGGGAATCCGAGGAAAAATACCGTTCCCTGTTCGACAGCGGCCCGGATCCGATTTTCGTGGTGGATTGCGATACGTATTGCATCGTGGACGCCAACCCCCGAGCCGTGGAGCTTTACGGCTACTCAAAGGAAGAGTTGATCGGGAATTCCTTCTTCATGCTCGGCCCGGAGCATGATCAGGAGAATCTGGCCCTGTTCAAGGAAGGCACCGGCACGGGGTGCGCCTATTATCCGAAGATATTGCACTTCAAAAAAGGCGAGAATCCATTTTTCGTCAATGTCCACGCCTGTCCCATTTCCTATCGGGGCAAGCACGCCATCATCATCGCGGTCACGGATATTACGGAGATGATCGAAAAGGACGCCCAGCTTATCCAGGCGGCCAAGATGAAATCCCTTGGCGAGATGTCGGCAGGCATCGCCCACGAGGTTAACCAGCCCCTGAACGCCATCAAGATGGGCTGCGAGTTTCTTTCCCTTGTGGAGGAACAGGGTCACGACCTGCCCAAGGAACAATACATCGAGATGGTCAGCGAAATAAGTTTTCAGGTTGACCGCGCCGCCGAGATCATCACCACCCTGCGGTCGTTTGGCCGCAAAGCCGACCTGATCAAGGAAAGGATCGACATCAATCAGCCCATAACCGGGATACTGTCAATTGTGCGCAGGCAGCTGGAACTGGACAACGTCCGGTTCCATCTTGATCTGGAGGAGGGCCTTCCGCCGATTTTGGGACACGACAACAGGTTGCAGCAGGTTTTCTTCAACCTGATAACCAATGCATGGGATGCCCTCAACGAGAAGGGCATGGACAGCGGCGACAGGATCATAAGCATCCGCACCTACCGTGAGGGCGACAAGGTTCTGGCCGAGGTGTCCGACACGGGAGTAGGGATAGCGGAAGTGGACAAGACAAAGATTTTCGAGCCTTTTTACACCACCAAGGAAGCGGGCCAGGGAATGGGGCTGGGACTTGCCATTTCCTACGGCATAGTGAAAGATTACGGCGGAGAATTCATGATCAAGAGCAAGGTGGGCGAAGGGACTCGTTTTACGTTGGTTTTCCCGGCTGTAAGCCAATTGGGAAAGGAGTGAGGGATGACGCGAAAGATACTTGTCATCGACGACGAGCAGGCGACGCTCAAGATGTTCAGGCTCATTTTGTCGGCATACGGCTATGAGACACTGACGGCGGAGAATGGCGAAACAGGTTTGAAATGTTATGAGCAGGAACGACCGGATATCATCCTCACGGACATAAAGATGCCCATCATGGACGGCATCGAGGTCCTTACCAGCATCAAAAACATAAATCCAAGGGCCGAGGTGATCGTCATAACCGGTCACGGAGACATGGATCTCACGATTCGGGCCTTGAATCTGGACGCCACGGATTTCATCAACAAGCCTGTCCAGCGCAAGATTTTGTCCCAGGCCCTGGAACGGGCAGAGGAGCGGCTGCGAATCTCCGAAAATGAAGAGAATTGTCTCAATGTCTCGGAATCGGGCGACAAGGTATTGATGACAATACGAGGCAGCGTGGACTCAAATTCCATTTATTTTCTGGGAACAGCCTTTGCCCAGGCCGAAGAGCTTGGAAAGAAGGGCATTGTTTTGGCGTTTGACGAGAATGTCTCAATAAACGGGGCAGGCATCAGCACATTGTTTGAGCTCGTGAAAAAAAGTCTGGATGGTGGGCATGAGTTTTATCTTGCCGGCCTTTCCGATAATTTTCGCACGGTTTTCGATGTCGTTGGAATTTCAGGCTTGGTCAGGATGTTCGACACTCAGGAACAGGCCTTGGCCGCCGAATAGTTCTATTTGCAGGTTGTTGAAATTATAAACCGCCCGGAACTATGGTTCCGGGCGGTTTTTTCAAAGGGACAGGAGGTGTTCCTTATCCGGCTGTTATGGTTCTGAACGGTCTGGTAAGCTTTGCCAGCATTTCCTTCCTGGACAGAAGCGGCGATATTGGCGCGGCTTCGGACATCAGGTAATTGTGGTACTTTTCCGGCGCTTCGGCAGCCAGGTAGATGGTGCGTACATTGTCCGCATCCACCAGCGTGGCCTCCGGGTACTTGCCCGAGATGGCCTTCAGCCGTTTCTCGGCAAGGGCCAGCATGTCCTCGCGGTCGCCGAAGTTCATGGCCCCGGTGGGGCAGGTCTGGACGCAGGCCGGGAGCATGCCGACGGCCACGCGGTCGCTGCACATGTCGCATTTGAAGATGACCTTTGTCTTCGGGTCCTGCCTGGGGATGTCGTATGGGCATGCACCTCGGATGGTCTCGAAGTCCTCCTGTGCGGTCTTCTCGGTGTAGATGACAGCGCCGGTGACAGGATCCTGGATGATGGCGCCTTCAACCTCGCTGACCATTACGCACGGCGCCTCGATGCAGTGGCGGCACTGGTCCGGGAAGAAGAACCAGTCCACCTTGCCGTTGTTGACCTCTTCCTTGAAGCGGACGAGTTTCAGTGTGACGGCCGACAAATCCTGCGGGTTCTGGTGCGAACCCACGTTCCTGGTCTTTTCGGCCGGTAGTTTTTTCCATTGCTTGCAGGCCACCTGGCAACCGCGGCAAGCCGTGCATTTTGTCAGATCGACAAAGAAGCTCTTTCCATTCATGTCGTCCTCCTTACGCCTTGCGTACGTTGACCATAAAGGCCTTGGTTTCAGGGATACCGGTATTGGGATCGCCTACCGACGGAGCCACCAGGTTGGCGGAATCTCCGCCGTCCTTGGGGTGGGTCCAGCCATAATGCCACGGGATGCCGACCTGATGGACGGTCTTGCCCTGAATCGTGAAGGGCTTGACCCTGGGAGTGACTATGGCGATGGCCCACAGTTCTCCGCGCAGGCTCTCGATCATGACCTTTTCACCGTTCTTGACGCCCAGCTTCTCGGCCAGTTGCGGACTTAATTCACAGAATATCTGGGGTTCGGCTTCAACCAGCCAGTCCTGATACCTGGTCATGAGTCCAGTCTGCCAATGCTCTGTGACGCGGTATGTGGAACAGACGAATGGGAAGCGGGGATCGGCCACGGCTTTTTCCTCGTGGTCGAACCTCAGAGCCGTGGGGTTGTTCAGCTGTCCGGAGAAGGGATGTCCCTTCACAGGGCATTCCATGGGTTCGTAGTATTCGGGGAAGGGACCGTCCACGCGTCCCGGTCCGAATATCTGGCCGTAGCCGTGCTTGCGCATGATGAAGGCGTGCTTGCTGCCGGGAGCCCAGCCGCCGTCGGGCACGTCGCCCTTCCATTTGGTTTCCGGTCCGGTCCATTCTATGACCGCCTTTTGGGGAGCGTAGGGCTTGCCCTCGAGGTTGACCGAAGCGCGGTTGTAGAGGATGCGGCGGTTCACCGGCCAGCACCAGGACCAGTTGGGGAAAAGGCCGATGTTGGCCTGTTCCTGCGTCTGGGTGGTGTCTCGGCGGGCGGCCATGTTGCCCTTGTCCGTGTACGAGTTGCAGTAGAGCCAGTTTCCGGAACAGGTGGAGCCGTCAGCCTGGAGAAAGGCGAAACTGGGCACCTGATCGCCCTTCTTGTAGTTCTTGTCCTTGATCGTAACGTCTTTGGTAAAGAAGCCGTTGATCAACTTGGCCGTCTTGTGCGCATTGAACTCTCCGTCCTCGGCGATGGAGTCCCATGTGAGCTTGGTGATGGGCTCGGGATAGGCTCCGCCTTTCTTGACGTAGAGCTTCTGTATCTCATGCATCAGTTCATAGATGATTTCGCCGTCTGGGCGGGTGCCTTCCAGAGGTTCCGGTCCCTTGTAACGCCACTGCATCCAGCGGCCGGAGTTGGTGATGGAACCTTCCTTCTCAATGGAAACCGCGCAGGGCAGGAAGAAGACTTCAGTCTTTATCTTCTTGGGGTCGGCCCCCGGACCCTGCCAGAACCAGCCGGTTTCGTTGGGGAAGATGTTCACGTTGACCATCCAGTCCAACTCGGCGAGGGCTTCACGCGTCTTGTTCGCGTTGGCGCCGGAACAGGCCGGGTTCATGCCCCAGGCGAAGAGGCCCTTGAACTGGCCCTTGTGCATCTTTTCGAACATGCTCAGCCAGCTGTAGTCCCTGGCGCTGCCGGAATCCAGCTTGGGCAGGTAGTTGAAGGACTCGGCCGGGTCGGAATCGAGCCACATGGCCTTGAGCAGACTGACGGAATACTTGGGATAGTTCTGCCACCAGTTGGCGCTTTTCTCATCCTTGGATACGGGAGTGTACGCCTTGTTGTAAGCCTCGAGAGTGGTATGGGTCGACTTCGGCGTTTTCAGGTATCCGGGCAGGATGTGATAGAGCAGGCAATGGTCAGTGGACCCCTGGACGTTGGATTCGCCGCGCAGGGCGTTGACTCCGCCGCCGGCCACGCCGATGTTGCCCAGCAGGAGCTGGATCATGGCCATGGAGCGGATGTTCTGCACGCCGACGGTATGCTGGGTCCAGCCCATGGCATACATGATGGTCCCTGATTTCGTGGCCACGCCGGTTGCCGCATAGGTCTTGTACAGGGTGACCAGGTCATCCTTGGACATTCCGGATATCTTGGAAGCCTGATCCAGATTGTAGCGCTCGTAGTGCTTCTTGAGGAGGTTGATCACGCAACGGGGATTCTTGAGGGATGGGTCCTTCTTGGGATTGCCGTCCTTGTCCATCTCGAACGCCCAGTTCGACTGGTCGTAACTCCGAGTCTCCTCGTTGTAGCCGGAGAACAGTCCGTCCTTGAAGCCGAACTTGTCGCCGACGATAAAGGAGGCGTTGGTGTAGTTGACCACGTACTCCTTGAAGTACAGCTTCTTGTCCAGGATGTATTTGATCATGCCGCCCAGGACGGCGATGTCGGTTCCCGACCTGAGCTGGGCGTGGAAGTCCGCCTTGGTCGAGGTCCTGGTGTATCTGGGGTCGATGTGAATGACCTTGGCCCCTTTTTCCTGGGCCTTGAGCACCCATTTGAACGAAATGGGATGGTTTTCGGCAGCGTTGCTGCCCATTATGAGAATGCAGTCACTGTTCTTGATGTCGATCCAGTGATTTGTCATCGCGCCGCGTCCGAACGACTCTGCCAGAGCCGCAACAGTTGCGCTGTGTCAGATACGTGCCTGGTGCTCTACGTACACCAGGCCGAGGGCGCGAAGCATTGTCTGGTAGGCCCAGCACTCCTCGTTGTCCAGGGCTGCGGAGCCGCAGGAAGCGATTTCGTCCGTGCGGTTGACCATCTGGCCCTTGGCGTTTTTGATCTTGAAAGTCTTGTCGCGGGTTTCCTTGACCTTTTCGGCGATGCGCTTCAAGGCCCAGTCCCAGGATTTTTCTTCCCATTTTTCGCTGTAAGGGGCGCGATAGAGTACGCTTCTGGGCCGCTTGTCGTTTTCGCAAAGCTGCCAGACAGACGCACCCTTGGCGCACAGGGCGCCCTGGTTGACCGGATGGTCGGGGTCGCCTTCCACGTTGACGGCCCTGTTGTCCTTTAGGGAAGTGTTGACGATGAGACCGCAGCCTACTGCGCAGTAGCAGCAGATGGATGTGGTCTGCTTGCTCCATTCGGGCTTGAGCATCTTGGCTCTGCCTACGGCAGCTTCCGTGTGCTTGCAGCCCAGTCCTCCGAAGGCGGTGATGACCGCCGCTGATGCGGAGAACTTGAGAAAGTTCCTTCGATTGAATTGCATTTGCCCTCCTTTGAATATGTGGAATCCGGTCAACGGCCTCTGATCTCGCGTCCAAGGGACGTGAGCAGGTCGTAACCGGAAAATCTGGGAACGAACGGGTAGTCAAAGGCATGGTTGATCCCTGCCGCGTCCGAATGGAGCGGAACCAGGGTCATTCCCTTTGCCTTGACAGCCGTTTGTTCCAGGTCGTGGCCAAGCCCACTGAAAGGCATGGCTCCCGACCCATCCACAGCCGCTTTCAAGGAGCGCGTAGTTCGGTTTTGAATACGCATAATCTCTCCTTATGGTTTTGTTAGGAGGAAGTATGGACTTTTCGATACTGGAGGGCAAAAAAGAGCGAGTTAGTCGAGATTTGGCACCAGGGAGCAGAGTCGGCGCAACAGAATCGAGAAGATATCGCGGTTTCTGTTGTTGTAGCGGAAGGCCAGTTCCTTGATGTAGAGCGGGAAGCGTTGGCTGGTTACGCCGCGAAAGCTTTTGAGGCGCTGGTGGGCGTATGTCCAGAATTCGTTTTCGGAGGAATCGATGTCGACATCGCTTTCATATCTTCTGACGCAATTGTAGGGCAGGGAATTGTCGCCGCAGAAAAGAAGGGTGTCGTAGTCCTTGTATCTGGCGGTGTGCACCAAATGACCGGACCTGGCCAGCTTGAGATGAAAGCTGAGGTGAAAATGGAAGATGGTTTCCGCCTGTATGTTGGGCAGCAGGTCGACGAAAATCCATCCTTTTTTCTGCATGATTCCGTATACGGGCAGGATGGAGCTGCCTTTGTTCTTGGAGAGGGTCGTAAGTTTTGTTCCGTTGATGTAAGTGTCGAGTCCTGTGGCCGGGCTTAGAAGCTGCTTGGCGTCCACCTCGTGGGCCAGGATTGCGAAGCGCAGAACGGTCAGGGCCTTGTATGCGGTATTGTAGGTCAGGCCGAGGCTTTCGGCCATTGCCTGTACGGAATGTTCCAGAAAAAAGGAGCGGATCAGGGCCAGCCAGTCCTTGCAGGAAAGGCCGCTGTTGTTTATCCAGCGTCCGCTGAAGTCCTGGAATGTGTATTTGCAGTTTGCGCATCTGTAGCGGTTGCCGCTGATGTCATAGAGCTTGGCGGTTCCGCACCTGGGACAGGATTTCTCGCCGGTGGGCCAGCAAAAGGACAGCAGGCACTCTCGGGCCGCATCCTCGTCGCTGGTCAGGGCGTCAAGACCGGACGGAAACAGTCCTTTTCCGGCGTGGCTGTGTTCAGGGGGGAACGAAAAGTCGTCTAGCCCCCTATGGCGGACATCCGAGTGGAGCATACGGCTTCACTTCCCATTTTTTGCTCAAGGAGCTTGTACCCTACAGGCTTATTCCTGCTTGCGAGATTGATGACTTTTATGGCCCATTTCATGCCCAGTTTGGGATGCCTGATTATGGGTCTGAGTCTGTATTCCCGGTCGGAGAAAAGGCAGGTGCGCAGATTGCCGTTGGCCGTGATGCGCAACCTGTTGCAGGTGGCGCAGAAGTGGCAGGACAGGGGGGATATGACCCCGATGCGGCCCAGGCCGCCCTTTATGTCGTACATTTTCGCAGTGCCGTGATAGTCCGAGGAGTTCACAACGGGGATCAGTTCAGCATGTTCGCGGGCCTCACGAATGATTTCGTCTGCGGTCCAGACTTCGTTTTTCTTCCAGTGGGCGTCATGGCCCACGGGCATGAACTCGATGAAGCGCATGTCAATGGGGCGCGATTTGGCAAAGGCCACGAATTCGCCTATCTCGTCGTCGTTCGAACCCTTGAGGGCCACGGCGTTGACCTTGATCTTGATGCCGCTGTCCAGGCATTCATCTATGGCCCGGCGCACCTTGTCGTAGGCGTCCACTGTAGTGAGTTGTTTGAATTTATCCCTGTTCATGGTGTCCAGGGATATGTTCAGCCGGGAAATGCCGGCAGCCTTCAACTCGGCAATCCTGCCCTCAAGCAGGGTCGCGTTGGTGGTGACGCGAACATCCAGGTCCGGGTGCCTGCTCAAAATGGTTCCGACAAAGGGAATGAAGCCCTTTCGGGCGAAAGGCTCGCCGCCGGTCAGCCTGACCTTTGTGACGTTAAGGGCTGCCGTTTCGTCTATGAGCTTGAGAATTTCCTCATAGCGCAGGATGTTGTCGTGATGGATGAATTGTACGTCGCCGCTCATGCAGTAGCGACAGCGCAGATTGCACCTGTCCGTGACGCTGATGCGGATGTAGTTGACGGTCCGACCGTGCGTGTCGGTAAATGCAGTACTGGCAGTTGTCATTTCAAAATCCCCAAGCCGAAAGAGTTGCGCGCTTGAATCCCTGGTCGCAAGCCAAAAAGTCCAGAGGCAAAGACGCCAGGTCGTCCAGAACCGGAAACGCCAGGTTGTCCAGGGCCCTGAAGTCGATGGTCTTTATATAGTATTTGCATGAGTCGCAAACGTCCACCCTAAAGCCGGGCTCTTCCTCGACCTTGAAAAAACGGAGTTTCTTGGGATCGTTTTCGCCGCAGAAGGGACAGGCCAGGCGATGAACCCTGTATTCCGTCCTGCAAAAGGAGCAGGTCATGAAGCGAAAGCCTTCTTTTTTCTTGAGAGTGGAAATAAGCGGCAAGCTTCCGCAAACAGGACATTGTCCGGAGGGGTGCGGGGTGTCTTGGTTCAATTGTTCGCTCAAGGCCTGGCCAAGGGCTTCCACTTCAGGTGAGATCGCGGATTGAATCAGGAAGTCCAGTATCTTCGGAGAATCCGGAAAATTTTCGCTCCAGGAAGCGAAAAAATCGTCATGTCCTGAAAGATGTTCGTTGAAGGCCTGATCCAGATTCAACTCGCCGTTTTCAAGTTTTTCCTGAATTTTTCTGGCGGAGTTGCCCATGGTCTTGTCGCTTGAAACAAGTTTGAGGAGCTTTGTGAAAAGTTCCTTGGCAATGTCCAGCTTCAACGTGAATTCGGAACGGATCAAAAGAGGTTTGCCTTGAGCGAGTTGATCAGCTGTGGACAGCTTTACGCCGGGAGGCATGGCGGGCTTGGCGTTCTTGCGGGCCTCACCCTGAAGGCTTGTCACATCGGCGATCAACCCGATCAGATCCGGGGAAAGAAACTCCTTGACCTTCAGTTGGTCCAGCTTCTTTTCGATCCAGCGCTTTTGGTCTTCAATGGTATGGCTCATAGAGGTGTCCTTTCTGGTTGTCCCGAAGTCATTGCTAATAGAAATATTAGGTCCAAAACTTACTTAAATACAACTGCAATCGACTTGCGCATGGTTTGACACTGAAAAGGCTCCGGGCAATGGACAGGGGTGGTGTTTTGGGAGAGGGAAAAAACAGGATACGGAAGCGGGATGAACTATAAGACTATTTATTATCTTGGCATGTTGTAGACGGCAGGATCGGTCTGAACAAAAAAACTTCAACCTTTGAGCCCTTGGGCAAGAGTTCGAGGTTTTGCGGGCAGACCATCAAACCCTGGGCGTTGAGCATGGCCTTGGTGACGTTCATGTCTTCCTTCAGCAGCGGGGTGACATAAAGAGTCGAATCCATCATCTCCATGGAGCAGTACAGGAGCCATTCCGGGCCTTGGGACAGGCGGGCGTCCCTGGTCAGGATGCCGGTGGCCGTGAAATGGTCGGCATTGGCGAAACCGCGCATCTGGAGCAGCGCAGGAAGTATGAAGATATGGAAGCAGGTCAAAACGGCTGAGGGTGGGCCGGGCAGCCCGAAGTGCAGAGTCTTGTTCCGAACGCTGAAAATGAAGCTGCTTCCGGGCCGTATGTTGACCTTGTGAAAAAGGATGTTGAAGCCGCCGTCCTGCGCCGCCTTGAGTGCGTAGTCCCTTTCGCTGTCTCCGGTGCCGCCCGCCGTTATGACGATGTCGAAGTCCTGCGCGTTGGAGAACTCGAGGCTGATGGCCTCCTGGTTGTCCGGACAGACGCGGGGTTCGATTCCGGCTATTCCGTTTCTGCGCAGCAATTCCGTCAGCAGGACCATGTTGTCGGCCGGTATGCTGCCATTGTCGCGGTCAGGCCCCGCCGGGTCCGTCAATTCACTTCCAAGGCAGATGATCTTTACTTTCGGCGGGTCATAAACTTTTACCTTGTCCACTCCGCCCATGACCATCATTGCCGCCGACACGGGGCTTACCTCCTCGTTTCTGCCGACTATTTCGAACCCTTTTTGCAGTTCCGAGCCAACGGCGCGGATGAATCTGCCGGGTTGCACCTTTCCGACGATCAACCTGCCATTGTTCGTCTTGGCCGCTTCGTCGGGGATTATCACGTCGGAGCCTTGAGGCAGCGGGGCGCCGGTGAGTATTCTGGAAGCCGTACCTGCGGGCAACGGAGAGTCATATGTGGCCTGGGCGTAAATGGTCCCATGAATGTCCAGGAGCCGTTTGCCGTGGGCCAGATCTTTTGAGGAGAGAACGAATCCGTCTCTGTTGGAAACCGGCCTGGACGGCACATTGCGCACGGCCTCAACCGTCTCGACCGCCACAAGTCCCGAGGCTTCCCAGGGGCTGAGGTCGGAGGTCTTGCGCGGGACGGCCTGTTTGAGGATCGTCTTCAGGGCCGTGGCGCGTGATTCTTTTTTTGCTTTTTCCTTGCTCATCAAAGTCCGGATATGCGTCCGGCGCTGTTGTAGACCCTGAAACCTTCGTCGCCGGTGTCGCCGATCAGGGTGACTCCGGTCTTTTGGGCGAGATCAACGGCCATGCTGGTGGCCACAGCTGTGGAGATTATCACCGGAACGCCTATCCTGACAATCTTTAAGAGGATTTCCGAAGTTACCCGGCCGGTCGTCACGATTATTTTGTCGTTCACCGAGATGTTGTTGAGAAAACAGTGGCCGCAGATCATGTCTATGGCGTTGTGTCTTCCTATGTCTTCATGAAAGACGAGCATTTCCTCGGGTGAGCAAAGCGATGAATTGTGGCACCCCCTGGTCTTGCCGTAGAGTTTCGAACGGCTGTGCAGTTCCCTTGTCAGTTCAATCACCTGCTTGGGGGTCACCTGCAGTTCGGAATTGATTGTCCGTCTGGAAATGGTCTGCATGTTGCGGTTGAAATTGGTGCCCTTGCCGCAGCCGGAGGTTATTGAACGCTGGATGGTCCTTCCCTGCCAAGGGTCATGGTCTGTCGTCACTTCGACCAGAATGCAGTCCGGTTTATTTGTTATCTGCAAGCCCGTTATGTCTTCCGGCTTGTTCAGGAATGCGTCGGACTTTAGAAATCCAATGGCCAGGAGCCGAGGTTCCTTGGCCGTGCAGAGCAGTGTGACCACTTCCCTGTTGTTGAGGATGATGGTCAATGGAACTTCGCGTATGGCATTGACCTTGAAGTCGTTAAAGGAGTCCTTGGAAAACCTTTTTATTTCAAAAGAGTATGAGCTGGACATTGTTCGCTCCAAAAAAAATGGTCAAAAATTCATCGCTAAAGTATTACGAAGCGGCGGGTGGAAATCAAACGGCCGCATGTTACCAACGATCTTGCACATGAATTTGATGGGGAGAGCTTGAACGATGTCCGATATTTATTGCGTGGTGGGCAAGAAGAATTCCGGAAAGACCACCTTTATTGAAAAGCTCATTTCTGAATTGAAAAGGCGCGGCGTAAAGGTCGGCACGGTGAAGCACGACCTGCACGGCTTTGAAATGGACAGGCCCGGAAAGGATACCTGGCGGCACAAGCAGGCCGGAGCCTCGGCAGTCGTCATATCGTCGCCCGCCAGGATTGCGGCAATAATCGACGTGGAAGCCGAGCCGGGCCTTGAGGCGCTCGCAGAGCGGTTCATGGATTCAGTCGACATGGTGCTGGCCGAGGGTTTCTTCAGCAGCGGCATGCCCAAGATCGAGGTCTTCAGGAGCGCGGAGCACGATCTGCCGTTGAGCACCAGGGAGAATGTGGCCGAAAGGAATGTCCTGGCCATTGTCTCCGACGCCCAGCCCGATGTCGGCATACCCGTCTTCGACCTTGAGGACGCGTCCGGCGTGGCCGATCTGATGCTTGGCCGTTGACTACCCGCCGATCAGTTTTCTTGTTTCTTCCAGTTCTTCCGGCGTGTTCACGTTTTTGAACGAGAGGAACTGCGGGTCGGTCAGGCGCAGTTTGGAAACAGGGACCGCCTTGACCCGGACGTTGGGAAAGAAGTTGATTATCTTGTAATCCTCGCGTCCAAGCTGTTCTTCTATGTGCGGCAGGCAGGCCTTTGAATAGACGGCGCACAGGGGCTCGAAATAGCCGTCTTCTTTGAGGGGTATGACCACGTCGGCATCGGTTGACACCTCGCCGAGCAAGGCCCTAACGAGACCTCTGTTGACAAAGGGCGCGTCGCAGGCGGCAACGAATGCGTACTGTCCGGTAGCCGCGCGCAGCCCCGCGTGTATGCCCGTCAGGGAGCTGCGGGCCTCGAAACTGTCCAGTGCCACCCCGACGCCCAGACCCTGGAACGATTCCCTTTCCCTGGCGGAAATTATTATTTCATTAAACAGAGGGCGATAGGTTTGGATCAATCTGTCGATGATCCTTTGCCCGCCGATTTCAAGAAAGGCCTTGTTGGTGCCGTCCATCCTTGTGGCCAAGCCGCCTGCCAGTATTATTCCGCTGATTTTCCCTGCGTTCATTTGGATTCCCTGAAATTCAAATCCGGTTTTTTGTCAAATCCTGGTTAATTATGCTCTTGTTGACACAAGATTTGGGGGGACATAATATCATAGTAATTTGGAAGACTTTGTCTTCAGCTTTAGCGGGTGTCCAGTCCGGGCGCAACGCGGCTCTTCTTGACCGGGGAGAAGCATATCCGGACTTGCTTGTTTCGAATACTAGAAAAAAATGGAGATTGAAATGAAGAAAGTGTCCGCATTGTTTGTCGCATTGATGCTTTTATCAACCGTAATGTTTTCGGGCCTGGCCCAGGCGGAGGGCGAAACCCTGATGATGGCCACCACCACCAGCACGGACAATACCGGCCTGCTGGATGTGTTGGCGCCCATGTTCAAGGCCGACACCGGCATCGAACTCAAATGGACCGCCGTTGGAACAGGCAAGGCCCTGAAGATGGGCGAGGATTGCAACGTGGACGTGCTTCTGGTCCATGCTCCGGCCTCTGAAAAGGCCTACGTGGAAAAGGGGTTCGGCGTCGACCGCAAACAGGTTATGTACAATGATTTCGTAATCATCGGCCCGGCGTCCGATCCGGCCAAGGTCAAGGGCCTGCCCGTTGCCGAGGCCTTGAAGACCATCGCGGGCGCCAAGGCGGTTTTTGCCAGCCGCGGCGACAACTCCGGAACCAACAAGAAGGAGATTTCACTTTGGAAGGCCGCCGACATGGCAACGCCGGACAAGGAGGAATGGTACGTCCAGACAGGCCAGGGCATGATCGCCACCATCAACGTGGCCACCGAGAAGAACGGCTATACCATGACCGACCGCGGCACCTTCATCAAGTATGCCGACTCCAACGGCGGCAATCCGCCTTTGGTTGTCCTGGTGGAAGGGGATAAGGTTCTCTTCAACCAGTACAGCGTTCTGGCCGTGAATCCCGAGCGTTGCGAGAAGGTCCAGTACGACTTGGCGACCAAGTTCGCGGACTGGATCACCTCGGCCAAGACCCAGAAGGCCATCGGCGAGTTCAAGCTTCTCGGCAAGCAGCTTTTCACCCCCAATGCGGGTGAATAGGTGATTCATTGCGAAGCCGTGCGCCTCGGCGTATGATCTGTTCGGTTATATTCGAGGGCAGGGGGTTGATTGACCGGCCCCCTGCCGTTTTTGTCCGCAAAAAAAGAATCAGAGGCCTATGGATTATCTGCTGGACGGGCTGATCAGAGCTTTCGGGCTGCTGTTTTCAGGCGACCCCGTTACATACAACGCTGTCTGGACCACGGTGTCCGTTTCCACCATGTCCATCTGCGCCAGTCTCCTGATCGGCATACCCCTCGGCTTCATGCTCGGCCATAACCGGTTTCCGGGCAAGCGCGCCGTGCGAACTGTCGTGGACACGCTCCTGTCCTTCCCCACAGTGGTCATCGGCCTCCTTGTCTACGCCTTCATATCCAGGCAAGGACCGCTGGGGAATTTGGGCCTTCTGTTCTCAACTCCGGGAATGGCCCTGGGCCAGACCTTGCTTGGACTGCCCATCGTGATCGCCACCACCGCCACCTCCGTTGAAAATTTGGACAAGAGGCTGGAGCAGACGCTCCTGACTCTGGGGGCGGATTCAAGACAGGTGCTGCTGACCACAATCTCCGAGGCCCGGTACGGCCTGATGCTGGCCGCAGCCACAGCCTACGGGCGGATCGTCTCCGAGGTCGGTATTTCCATGATGGTCGGAGGCAACATCAAATGGCACACCAGGACCATCACAACGGCCATAGCCCTTGAAACGGGCAAGGGCGAGTTCGCAATGGGCATAGCCCTGGGCGTGGTGCTCATGGTCATCGCCCTGCTGGTAAATCTCTGCGTCGGCAGCCTGAGACGGAGGGCGGATCAATGAGCGAATCCATATGCCGTCTTGAAAACATCCGTCAGGAGTATTCCGGCAAGATCGTGCTGGATATTGATGAACTCGAGATCGGAGCGGGCAGCATTCTCGGGTTGGCGGGACCCAACGGAAGCGGCAAGAGCACGCTTTTGCGCGTCATGGCCCTGCTGGAAAGCCCGGTGGCCGGGACCATTCTTTTCCAGGGCTGCCCGGTGTCGGTCAAGTCGCCTGTCGCCCGGCGTCAGGTCACGCTGCTCAACCAGGAACCCTATCTGCTCAAGCGTTCCGTGGCCGCCAATGTGGCCTACGGCCTCACGGTCAGAGGGGATTCCGGCGTTTCACGGCGTGTGGACGAGGCCCTGGAGATGGTGGGCCTTGAGCCGGGCGAGTTTTCCCAAAGGCTCTGGTGCGAATTGTCCGGAGGCGAGGCCCAGCGCGTGGCGCTTGCGGCCCGGCTGGTGCTCAAGCCGAGGTTGCTGCTCATGGACGAACCCACATCCAGCCTTGACGAGGAGAGCACGGGCCTGATTAAATCAGCAGCCCTCATGGCCAGGGACAGGGGAACATCCCTGGCGGTGGCCAGCCATGACATGGATTGGTTGGGGGCTGTAAGCGATCAGATGGTCCGCCTCCGCAAAGGGGTCGTTGAAAGGAACTGAAACCCGCAGGACGGTAGCTGAAATGGATATTTCAAAAACGATTGCAGAGCTAAAGAATGAACCGGGATTCAAGGAAAAGGTGGGCATGATCCTGATCCACAACGGAGTGGTCAGGGGCACCACCAGAAGCGAAGGCGCGCCGGTAAAGACCCTTGAGGTCGATCCGGATCATGACAGGATCAATGAAATCTGCCGCGAATTCTCTGAAAGACCGGGCATATTCAGGGTCATTGCCAAGGCCTGTTCTGGGGTGTTCGTTCCCGGAGACGATCTTTTGTTCATAATAGTCGCCGGAGATCTCCGCGAGAACGTCAAGCCGGTTCTTGCCGAAGCCCTGGACCGCATAAAGTCTGAAGCTGTGAAGAAGAAGGAAAGAACAGTCTAATGCCCTTGCCGATCAGTCGGAAGCCACGTATTCGCCGCTTTTACCGCCGCTTTTGCGCATGAGCCTGCAATCGGCGATGACGATATCCTTCTGGACGGCTTTGCACATGTCGTAAATGGTCAGGGCAGCGACCTGGACCGCGGTAAGGGCCTCCATTTCCAGGCCGGTTTTGCCTGATGTGTGCGCTTCCGCGAAGATGACGATGGTGTTGGATTCCTCAAGGATTTCAAAATTGACGTCGATGTAGCTGAGCAGTAACGGATGGCAAAGGGGGATGAGGTCGGGGGTGCGTTTGGCCGCCTGGATGCCCGCGACCTTGGCTACAGTGAGCACGTCGCCCTTGGGCAGGGCCTGGCGCACCAGGAGGTCCATTGTTTTCGAAGAGAGGCGGACCTCGGCTCTTGCGACGGCAATGCGGTCAGTGTCTGGTTTGTTGCCGACATCCACCATGCAGGGCGCACCATGTTCGTCCAGGTGGCTGAATTTTGCGCACACAGGCTGTTCTCCTGTTGAATTTTGATTTGATTGGTGAAACGTTCATATACTTCGACGGGCATTGTCGCAAGGGCTACACACTTAACTGAGGTCTGAACCAATGACGATCAAATTGACCATCCCGGAAAACCTGAATCCCGGTTCCGAAAAAAGAGTGCTTCTGGTTCCCGGCGGAGCCGGGGCTGATGCCGAGGTCCTCTGTCTGGAAAGGCCTTTTCCCGGACCGTTTCCCATTGGTTCCCTTCTGGGTCCGAAACGTGGAGAGCCGTTGTTCAAAGTGGAAGGGGCTTTCTGGTGGCAATTTTCAGCCCGGTCGGACCAACCTGCGCCGGGCAGGGCCTATTGGCTTTCGGTCCTGGGTTCCGCACAGGCCGGAGAGTGTTTGCTGGAAACGTGGAAGGACGGGCTGAGCCTTGCCTGGATCACCCTGAGCGACAAGGGTGCGGCCGGCGAGCGTGTGGATTCCAGCGGTCCCTTGATCGAGAAGATTGCGAGAGCGGGCATGGACATCTGCCTCAGCCGCGGCGCGGTGTTGCCGGACGATTGCCGGGAAATAAAATCATTGCTCAATTCACTGGCCTTGACCGAAGGGTTTGATCTGATTCTGACCACGGGCGGAACCGGCGTTGCGCCCCGCGACGTGACGCCGGAGGCGACCGGGGCCGTGATCGAGAAACGTCTTTACGGATTCGAGCAGGCCATGATGAACGCGTCGTTGGCCAAGACGCCGCACGGCGCCATATCAAGGGCCGTGGCAGGAACGCTTGGTCGGAGCGTGATCATCAACATGCCCGGAAGTCCCAGGGCCGTTTCCGAGAATTTGGAGGCGGTTTTGCCCGCCCTGGCCCATTGCATAGGCAAGTTGCAGGGCGACAGGTCCGATTGCGCGAAATTGAGGCCTTGAAACCTCAACCGCGACGCCATCTTTCAACTGTGGTCGATAGATTTTGTTGAGTCATGTGGAAAATGCCAAACTGATTATTCTGGAGGACGTTTGATGCGCGCTGTTTCCATTGTCGGTCCCAAAAAATCCGGCAAGACGACATTGGGCCTGGAATTGGCCATTGCCCTGGGAGATCTCGGACACAAGGTGGCCGTGGCCAAGCATACCTGTCATGGATTCGACAAGGAGGACACCGACACCGGCAGGTATAGCAAGGTCTGCACTGGAGTGATCGGCCTGAGTCCCGGCGAGTCCATGGTTTCATGGCCGGGAGAGCGCTTCCTGCCCGATCTGGTGCCTCTGGTCGATGCCGACGTGCTCATCGTGGAGGGGGGCAAGAGTTTCGGCTGGCTGCCACGGATACTGGTCTTTGACGACAAGGATGAAGCTGCAAAGCTCAAGCCCGAATTGGCCATTGCCTGCTATGGCAAGCACGGTCTGCCGCACGCTCCAAAAGTCGCTTCCGTTGCCGAGCTCGCCAAACTGGTCGCCGAACGCGGATTCATGCTGCCCGGACTGGACTGCGGAGCCTGTCAGCGCGACGACTGCCAGGGGTTGGCTGCGGAGATAGTCGCGGGGAAGGCCGATATCTCGCATTGCAAGTCCCTGAACACGGGAATGAAGATCAAGGTCGACGGCAAGCCGGTAGCCTTGAATCCCTTTGTGGAGGATATGTTCGCAGTTGTGATCAAGAGCATGCTTGGCCAGCTCAAGGGCTATGTCCCGGGCCGGGTCAGGATCGACATGGAGGGCTAGGTGAAACAGGGCTTTTTCAAGGTCGTAGGCAGAGAGAAATTTCTTGAACTTGTGGCCGCTCTTCCACCGCTGGGCTCGGAAACGATCAGCCTTGATCAGTGCCTTGGCAGGGTCTTGGCTGCGGACTTGATTTCGCCAGAGGACCTGCCCCTGACCGACAGGTCGTCAATGGACGGCTACGCTGTGCGCGCTGCGGACGTTTTCGGGGCTGGCGAGGGCAATCCCGCCTATCTGGAATGCTCCGGAGACGTTGCGGTCAGCGAATTTCCGAATTTCAAGATTGAACCGGGCCATTGCGCCCGCATCCCCACGGGCGGATGTTTGCCCGAAGGCGCCGACGGCGTGGTCATGGTGGAACATGCCCAGGAAATGGGGCCTGGAACCGTGGAGGTCCGCAAGAGCCTCGCTCCCGGCGAGAACGTCATGCTCAAGGGCGAGGACGCGGCCAAGGGCAAGGTCGCACTGAGCGCCGGGACTCGAATTCGAATCCAGGAAGCGGGCCTGCTGGCGGCATTGGGAGTAACAGAGCTGGAAGCCTGCGTTCGTCCAAGGGCCGGGATATTGTCCACCGGCGACGAGGTGCAGCCAGTGGACTCCGAGCCTGTGCCGGGCAAGGTCAGGGATGTCAATTCCCACACGGTGCGTTGCATGGTCGAAGCCGCCGGGGGTGTCGCGGGTTTCTACGGCATAGTCCCGGACGACCTGGAAAGCCTGCTTCTAGTCTTGAAAAAGGCTCTGGCTGAAAACGATGTGGTTTTTTTATCGGGAGGCAGTTCCGTGGGTACACGGGACCTGACCATACAGGCAATAGAATCCTTGCCGGATTCCAGGATACTGGCCCACGGTGTGTCCATCAGCCCAGGCAAGCCGACCATCCTGGCCCGCGTGGGAAACAGGACGGTCATGGGCCTGCCGGGTCAGACCGCTTCGGCCCAGGTGGTGATGCTGGTGCTTGGTCAGCCTTTGTTGCGTTTCATCGGCCGCGATTCCAGGGCCTTTGATCCGTTGATAAGGCCTGTCCGGCGCGCGGTATTGGCCAGGAATCTGGCCTCCAAGCAGGGCCGCGAGGATTACGTTCGGGTGGCCCTTGAACAGGGTGAGGGCAGCCTGCCTCTGGCCCATCCGGTTTTGGGCAAGTCCGGACTGATGCGCACCCTTGTCCGCAGCCATGGGCTGGTGACGGTTCCGGAGACGAGTGAGGGCCTTTATTCTGGAAGTGAAGTGGATGTCTGGCTTATTTGACCATTCGACAAATCAAACGGGATAAAACAATGTCTGATCGCAATGTCTATCTGGATATGGTCAGTCCGTCCGAAGCCCGGTCAGCGGCCAGGGCGGCTCTGAACCGCAACGAACTGATTGCTGCGGAAACGGTGCCGGTGCATGAAGCCGTTGGGCGGGTCACGTCTTCGGCGGTGTTCGCCAGATGCTCGTCCCCCACTTTTCATTCAGCCGCAATGGACGGGATCGCGGTCAGGGCGGAAGACACGTTCGCCGCCAGGGAAGACAGGCCCTTGACCCTCGGGCTGGGCGTCGACTGCCATCCGGTCAACACCGGCCATCCTTTGCCCGAGGGCATGGATGCCGTGATCATGATCGAGAACATCGTTCAGGTGGACGAGAAGACTGTCCAGATCGAGGCTCCGGCATTTCCCTGGAGCCATGTGCGGAGGATCGGAGAGGATATCGTGGCCACCGAGCTTCTCTTGCCGCAGAACCATACCCTTTCGCCCTATGATATTGGCGCCTTGCTTTCGGCGGGCATCTGGGAGCTGGAGGTCTGGGAGCGGGTCAGGCTGCTTTTCATCCCAACCGGCAACGAAGTGCTGGATTTCATGGACAGGCCGAATCCGGGACCGGGCGAGGTCATTGAAAGCAATTCCCAGGTCTTTGCGGCCTTGGCCCAAAAGGCGGGCATTCAGGCTGAGCGCATTCCCCCGGTGCCCGATGATTCGCAGTCCCTGATTCAGGCCGTGCGCCGGGGACTTGAGTCCGAGGCCCATATAATCGTGGTCGGTGCAGGTTCATCGGCCGGGACAAAGGATTATACGGCACAGATATTCAAGGAGGTCGGCGAAGTGCTGGTGCACGGCATAACCGTGATGCCCGGCAAACCTTCCATACTGGGGACCGCCCAGGGCAAGCTTCTGGTGGGCGCTCCCGGCTACCCGGTCAGCGCGGTGGTCTGCTTCGAGGATTTGCTGGCGCCCATTGCGGCCTGGCTGGAACGCAGGGACGAGCCTGAGCGCAAAAGCATTTCCGTGACAATGGCCCGCAAGACACCGTCCAAGCTGGGGCTGGAGGAAGTGGTCCGCCTGGCAGTGGGGCGCGTCGGAGACAGAAATATTGCCGCCCCGCTGGGCAGGGGGGCTGGGATGATCACCACCCTGACCAAGGCCCAGGCCGTGACCCGCATCCCGCCGCACTCCGAAGGCGTGGAACAGGACGAGACCGTCTCGGCGCAATTGCTTGTGCCTGAAAAAACCCTGAATTCCGTGCTCATTCACATCGGCAGCCATGACAACACACTGGACCTTATGGCCAACGAGCTCATGGGCCTGGAAAAGCCATTGCGTCTGGTTTCCAGCCATGTGGGCAGCATGGGAGGGCTGACCGCCCTCAGGGCCGGTTCCGCGCTCTTCGCCGGGGCGCACCTCTTTGATCCGGAGAGCAAGGACTTCAATTTTCCATTCATTGTGAAGTATCTGCCCGGCATGAACATCATGGTGGTGAATTTGGCCATCCGCCATCAGGGACTGATGGTGGCCAAGGGCAATCCCACGGGAATAAGGGGGATCGAGGATCTGGGACGGGACGATGTCTCGTTCATCAACCGCCAGCGCGGGGCGGGAACCAGGATACTGCTGGACTACCATCTCAACCAGGCCGGACTTGATTCCGGCTCGGTCCAAGGCTACGGGCGCGAGGAATATACGCACATGGCCGTTGCGGTCAATGTCCTGACCGGGTCGGCTGATTGCGGCCTGGGAATATTCGCCGCAGCCAAGGCCCTGAATCTCGATTTCGTGCCCGTGGCCCGCGAAAGATACGACCTTCTCATCCCCGCCATGTATGTTGACGAACAAAAGATGCAGGCGTTGTTGAAGTTGATCGGCAGCAAGGAGTTCAAGGAGAAGATCGATGGACTGGGCGGTTATGAAACAAACCTGACCGGGATGGTCATGCGGCCGGGAACGGGTTTGGGCGAATAGCCCCGGCATTCTAGAATAAAAATGATCAAAGGCTGACCTGCTCGAAGGTCATGTCGCGCAGATCGATTAGCGTCAGGCTCCCGGTCTTTACCGGCATTCCAAGCAAAATTTTTACGGCTTGCGCGCACATGAGGGCGGCCACTGTCGTCACTGTGGCCGAGGGGCAGCCCTGCGTGTCCTCGTCGGCCGAACCTTGGCCCATGAGTTCCGCCGGACCCGGTCCGCCGGGAGCCACCACGCCGATATAACCGGTCCAGCCGGCCATGGCCCCGGTCACCAGCGGGACGTTGGCCCTTGCGGCGGCTTTTTGCAATTCAAGCCGGGAATCCAAGCCGCCAAGGGCGTCGATGGCCAAGTTTGCACCCAGCAACAACTTGTCCATTCCCTGGTTGTCAAGAAAGTCCGCGCAGGCCTCAATATCCACGGCCGGATTGATTTCCAGACAGCGTTCTATGGCTGTTTTCGCCTTTGATGCGCCGAGTTCGCTCGTTGTGCCGAGAAGCTGCCTGTTGAGGTTGCTTTCCTCGAACACGTCTCCGTCCGCAGCCGCGATTTTGCCAACGCCGGTGCGGGCAAGGATTTCGAGAATGTTTCCGCCCAGGCCGCCCAGGCCGACCATGCCGATTTTGGATTCAAGCAGCCGAATCTGGTCCTTGATTGACAGGGAGTCCATGTTCCGCACGTAATGCTCGGGTATAAGGTCCATTCCCAGGGCCTTGATCTCAAGCAGGCGCAGGGAAACGCCGGTTTTCAGGGAAAGGGCGGTCATGTCCCGGAGTCCGAGGAGCAGGGCCTCACGGCCCGAAGGCAGGCGGGTTTTTTTCGCCATCTTGCAGAGAAAGGACCTGAGGCCGCCGTTGTCCATCAGCCGCCGCCCACGGCAGGGAAGAATCCGACACGGTCTCCTGCCTTGACCTGGGCGTCCAGTTTGCGGCTCACGCCGTTGATGAAGGTGATCTTGATGTCCTTTGTGGGAATGCCCAGCCTTTCAGCGAGCGAGTTCAAGGTTTCGTTGTCCTCTATGGGAAAATCGTCGGGGTTTTCCGGTGTGAACCGGTGCAGGGTGGCAAAGCATTTCACTGAAATGTTCATGGGGGTGTTTTAGCCGAGGGGGGCGGTCGGGGTCAAACAATTGAAAAGGCCCGGAGGGGATAACCTCCGGGCCTGTGTGATTCATGTCTCAAATGGTTACTTGTCCACTCTTGCGCCTTGCAGCTCATCCGTGGAGAAGCCCCATTCGGCGTTGTGCGGGGGCAGGGCCTCTTCCAGGAAGAACTTGGGAAGCTGGTCGTCTTCCTTGGTGAAGCCCGCGGCGTCGTTGAAAGCCAACTCATCCTTGAGGATGTTGATGCCTAGGGCCACAACATCGTCAGGTGTGAAGGGCTGGCCGATGAGGGCCGAAACCATGTCCGCGACCGTGGATACGCCGTCCGCATTGTCCAGGACCGCGAAGGCCACGAACAGGCACATGCCGGTGGCGTCCACTGCGGCGGTCGCCACCTGAAGGTTCTTGGACAGCTCGACATTGCCTTCCTTGGAAAGGGGATCGATGTCGCCGCCGACCTTGAGGATGTTCTGGCACACGGCGTAGCCGGCAGTGTGGTCGGCGCCCATGGGCGTTGTGGCGTAGGTCACGCCGACACCCTTGACCGCACGCGGGTCGTAGGCGGGCAGTGCCTGGTTCTTGACCACGGGAACGCGGTCCACGCCGAGCTTCTTGCCGATGAAGCCTGCGCCGTTGCCAAGGGCGTCGGCCATTTCGTCGCCTGTGGCGACCTTGTTCAGCAGGTCGAGGGCCGCCTCTCCGTCGCCCCAGGGAATGATTCCGCCTTCCATGGCCACGGCAATGGCGTTGCCCATGTCTATGGTGTCCAGACCCAGTTCGTCGCACATGCGGTCAAACCGGGCGATGACGTCCAGGTCCTTGACCAGGGTGTTGGCGCCCATGGCCCATACGGTCTCGTATTCGAAACCGGAGGTCAGGTATTTGCCGTCCTTGTCGTTGTAGCACTGGGAGCATTTGATGATGCAGCCTGTGTGGCAGCCTTCGGAGACGACGCCGCCGCGTTTTTCAATGTTCTCGGTCATCTTTTCGCCGGAGATGTCGGCGGCGTGTTCAAAGCGTCCGCCACGGAAGTTCTTGGTGGGCAGCGCACCGGCCTCGTTGATGATGTTGACCAGAATGGCGGTGCCGAATCCGGGCAGGCCCTGGCCGGTTACCGGGTGCTCCTGGAGCATCTGGACCCAGCGCTTGTTTGCGGCCTTGAATTTTTCCGGGTCGGCGGGCTTGATCATGCCGCAGCCCGTGTCGTCAAGGACGATGGCCTTGATCTTTTTGGAACCCATGACCGCACCAACTCCGCCGCGTCCGGCAGCCCTGGCGGGACGGCCTTCGGGGTCGGAAAACTGGATGGAGGAAGCCATGCGCAGGGTTTCGCCAGCGGGGCCGATGAGCATTCCCGCGGCCTTTTTGCCGTAGTCGGCCATGATCTTGTCCATGGCCGCATATGTGCGCTTGCCCGCGATGTCGGAGGCGTCCTTGAACTCCACGCCGTCCTTGGTGATGACGATGGTGGTGAAGTCGTCGCCGTCGGGCTTGTCTTCAAGGACGATGGCCATCAGGCCGAGCTTGGCCAGCTTCTGGGCGAACTGTCCGCCGGAGTTGGCCTCTTTGATGCCTCCGGTCAGCGGGGACTTGGTGCCCACCGAGATGCGGCCGGAGTTGGCTGCAGGCGTGCCAGTCAGCACACCGGCGGCTATGACAAGTTTGTTGTCGGCGGAAAGTGGATCGCATTTGGCGGGAACTTCTTTCAGGATCATTCTTGAAGTTAATGCTCGACCGCCAAGTCCAGCGTATGCACCCATTTCTTCAAACTTAGACTCTTTTGTTTTCGTGTTGATTCTTAGTATTTTTGCCATGTGAACCTCGTCTTGTAGTTTGATATGCTTTTTCTTACATAAGAAAAGCGTTGTTTTGCCTTGTGCAAGAGACAAATTAACAGTTCCAAGAGAATAGTGTCAAAGAAAAAGCATTATGCACGGAAAGGCATAATGCTTTTTATAATGAATTGGTAGAGTATGGACTGGAAAGGAGATGAACATATATGCGCATGATCAATGTCAAAGTCCAAACAGGCAAGGTCCACGACTGGTTGAAGATTCTGCACAAGGGAGTCGGGCTCAAGGTCAGGGTGGGCATCGGCCTTGTGGAAATGCTGGTTGGCGAACTTGGCCTGGATCCGGAGTTCATAGATTCGACGGTGAAAACCATTTTTCTCGACGGCAGGCCGGTGGACGATGTCGAGGCCGCCAAGGTCAAGGGCGGCGCGACCCTCGCCTTGGCGGGGGCCATGCCGGGTCTGGTGGGGGCCTGTATGCGCGTGAACAGTCCCTTTGCCGGGTTCCGCAGCTCCATCACCTATTCCGGCGGGGATGAGGGGTTGCAAGAGGCGGACGGGGAGATCGAACTGAAGCTTTTCAACATGGTCGCGGACGCAGTGGGTTCCGATTTTATGGGGCGCGGCGTAATTGTTCCGGCCAGGCGCGTGGCCGAGGTGCTTGAAGATGATGAAACAAGGGCCGGTGTACTTTTAATGACACTGGACGGAAGGCCCGTTGACGGGGTAGAACTTGATGGAATTTTGGAGGAGGGGGGGACTGTCTTTTTGCAGGTGAGTTGAGCGGCAAGCGGCAGTCTTCTGGTAAAGGGCTCGGAGTTTTCTCGGAGCCCTTTATCTTTGCCGTCCTGAACCGGCCATGTCTTACTTGGATTCGACCTTGACCTTGACCGTCTTGCTCTTTTGGGATTTCGGCATTGTCAGGCTCAGGACGCCGTCCTTATCAAGTCCAAGGATGTCTTCAATAAAAATGAATTATCGATGAATTTGACAGAGTTAGGGGAACAGATCTGCAAACGGTGCCAGGCCATCCAGGATTCGTTCTCAAAAGCTCATCAGGGCAAAGCTTACCACCAAGGAAAAGGAGGATTTTGCATTTTTCAGTCCACCTGGAACGATTTTGAAATGGCGTAAAAATTTGATCTCTGTGTTTAGTATATAAACACACGAACCTCTATGTTATTTCAAGGGAGTTTTCACATGGATACATCAATGTCAGAACGAAAGACTCAGGAATGGCGTTGCAGTTCGTTTCAATCTCGAAGAGAGAGCAGGCGATTCTGCGAAGAAATTTTTTCAGGGAAGCCGATTGGCTGCCCGGAAGCAACCATAAATTAATTTACTCGGAATCCGGGGTTGCAGAGGATAAGTACATTTTTCCTTTTTTTGGTTTTGGATTGGAAACTTGGGTCCGTTATGAACACAAATCAAATGATTCCCTAGCCTATGTAAGATGTTCCGAGAATTTGGTAATCGTATTTCGGATTGTTTTACAGAACAATGAAAATGGAACAACAGGTATTGAGATTATTTTTCAATTTACCAGTCTGACAATCGAAGGGAACAATATATTATCACAATTGCCGCGACAGCTGCCTTTTGAAAAAGTTATCAATTCCTTGATTATTATCTTGTCCACGGCAAACAAATCACCGTCGACAGTTCAACGATCCGACCTCAAAACTTATTGGAATTATTGGAGGAACAATGAATTGCGAACGATCAGAGAGAAAAGTTGATGCCTTTTTGAAGGGCGGGAAAAAGTTAAAAAGAAAGATTCAGGTTTTGATTTAGCGCCGTACAGAGAAAGGTTTTTGAACAGCTTTGTCCGGCCCGTGAATATGACTGGATTGAGGGGTGGGGTGTGACCTTGTGCATACCTCAACAGGATATGCGGAGGATAGTTGCATTTTTACAACACCTCCAAGCAACAATCTGGGGCAAGGAGTTTGGTTGTTTACCCAGTATGTGCCACATGAAAGGGTAGAACTGCAATCATTAATTCCGCGATTGTAGAGCAGACTCGAATTGATGTGATTGACAATGGTGATGGAACATCAACAGGCGTTTGGAAAATGACGTTTACAGCACTTAATGAAACTGGAAATGACATCATCGAATCCATGCCGGACACCAATGCCGATCTTGAGCGGGCTGTTGAAGGTCTTGAGCATTTTCTTGTTTCAGGTGAATTATTGAAAAGGTGATGGCAAAGGAGTTCATAAATACTAATTGTGAGGAATTGCTCTGACAATGGTAAAATTTATTTATAGTAAAAATAACATCTATTATAAAAAAAGAAAAACTAGAAAGAAAATAAAAGAGTGGTGCTATGATTATAGATAGAAGAAAACTAACAATAAAGTCATTTCCTGAAACTGTTTTCGAATTTATTGAAGAAATGTCAAACAAATTTTATGTTTACAAAATGTTGGAGATAAAGCCTTTTCTTTTTTTGAGATTTCTTTTTGTTGATGACTTACACAGTGCAATTCATGGAGTGAAGTTTGATAATCCATGATGAACTACTTTTAAATATTGACAATGAGATTAGACCTTTTAAATTAAATGTAAAAGAAGTTTAAAGTGTATACATGTTTATTTTAAATTCAATTTTTTTCAATTGTGAGAATGGTTGTTACCTTTATCCCAAAGATCGTTATACATTATTTGTCTTTAATTTATTTATTTTAAATGTTTATTTTTTTGAAAATGTGTATTAATTTTTAATTAAACAATTTTATGTCATATTTATACAGAAAGTATTGCGTATTATAAAAGAAATACCTGAAGGACAAGAGCAAAAACAAAAGTAATAAATTTACTAATGGAGTTAAAAATGAAAGGATTTGGTTTGTTGGTTGTGTCTGCCGTTATGAATTTTGTGGTAACTGCGTTTCACTTTGTCCCAATTGTGATAGGTCCGGAGGCGTATCGAGTGGGAAGAGCTGGAGAGGATATGATTTCCATGTCTGAGGCTGGGTCGATTGTGCCCGATTTGATCTCGTTTGGGATTGCCTGTGTCTTTTTTGTTTTTGGTCTTTATGCTCTTTCAGGAGCCGGTAAAATACGGCGCTTACCTTTTTTATCTGTGATACTTCCGAGTGTTGCCGCCATATATACACTTCGGGCTTTGGCAATCATTCCGGCCTATTTTTTTATACCTGAAGAAATTGTGCTTATTGAAGTAATCTATGCGATTGCAGCTTTTATTTTCGGCATTTTTCATATTCTCGGCATTAAATATAATTGGCAGAACATACGGCTGCATAATCGCGGCAAGTCGAATTGATCTGTAAAGAGATTTTGGCAGCCGTAATATTTATTCACTTGGTAGGTAAGATGTTGCCCGGAAACTGCCTGATGAATTGAGGGTGTTTTAATGAAGCAAACCAAAAAATTTTCCGCCAGTGTTTAGGGGTAGTGAATGAACAAATATAAAGGAGAACCAGATGAAGACAGAAAGATCAGATGCTTTTATTCAAGATTGGAAGGACGAGAAACCAAATTTATCCAGAAGCGGTTACACAATCGGGAGAAAATTCAATACGACTCCCGATAAACTGTTTGCATTATTTTGTCCCACAACGGAATACGATTGGTTACCAAACTGGAAATGTGATCTTCTACATTCCGAGTCTGGTTATCTAGAGAGCAATGCTATTTTTAGAACAGATTATTTTGGGTTTGATGAGGTCTGGGTTTGCGCTAATTATGAACCAAATAAAAGGATGGAGTGCATACGTGTTGCAAAAAGTATAAGTATAAAATTCGAAATTACTGTTGTTGATCATTATAACGGAACATGTACGGCTATATGGGTCATAACCTTTTCGTCTTTGGATGAAGAAGGTAATCGATTAATAGAAAGAATAATCAAATCTGTGGAGAATTTTGAACAGGCGATAGACGACCTCGAACATTATGTTGATACCGGTGAGTTGGCCGCACTGTGATTCAAGGTCTACAAATTGTGTGAAATTGTAGAGTATGATTGGAAAATTATGGGGTCTTCTTCAATATTTTTGGTCTTATAGGTGGTTACACTCGGCAGGTGGCCTTCCGTTTATGGCTTGGGGGGTATCGTCCTGTCCAAGTTGGCTTTGGCATATCTAGCACTATGCTAAGAACTGCGCGCTAGGGAACCTATTGCCCTTGGTGCGGAAAGGATGTGGTTATAGGATAAAACACCGGGTGCAAATCGGGTGCAGCATGCACCCGTTCTTGGTAGATTCTGGTAGATTTCGGTAGAATCAAAAAAAGGGCCGGCAACGCTATTAAACGTTGTCAGCCCTTGGTATTTCTGGCTCCCCAGCACGGACTTGAACCGCGAACCTAGTGATTAACAGTCACCCGCTCTGCCAATTGAGCTACTGGGGAACATCACGCCGAAGCGAGAGCTTGGTCTAATCAAAACTTTGCTTGGCGGTCAAGACTTTTTTTGCGAAATCTTGACCTGCAAAAAGTTCTTGCACTACCGGGGCAACCGACATAGGTCTTGACGTCCGTTTGTATATGACTTAGGCAGACTTAATCTCTTGTAAAATTCTAGACTTTTTATTGCTTGGAGCGGATTGGCTTGAGCAACCAGAATAATAAAAATAAGAAACAGAAGAAAATCAAGCTCGCCACAAAATCCCCGCATGTGGAGCATTTCATGCCCATGCTGGAGGCCTTCCAGGCACGTGACGAACTGAACGACGTATTCAAGACCAGGGTTGAAAAGGCCTGTTTTCTTCTTGATGAGAATGTTCCCCTTTATCCCAACGACTTTGTCAAAGACACCGACGTTCAGGACATACTGGACGAATATGAGTCTCTTGACGGCGAAGAACTTGAAAAGCTTGGTAAAACCTTTTCCGTGGCAGGGCGCGTGGTTTCTTTCCGTTCCTTCGGCAAGGCGACCTTTCTGCACGTCAAGGACTGTACTGGCGACATCCAGATATTTGTCTCCAGGGACGAGCTTGGGGCTGAGGCCTACACGCTGTTCAAGAAATCCGACATCGGCGACATCGTCGGCGTGGTGGGCGACCTGTTCAGGACCAAGACCGACGAGTTGACCCTCCGGGCCCAGAGCTTCAAGCTCGTGACCAAGTCCATGCGTCCCCTGCCGGAAAAATATCACGGCCTGAAGGACGTGGAGACCCGTTACCGCCAGCGTTACGTCGACCTCATCGTCACGCCCAAGACAACGGAAATCTTCAAGAAACGCACAAAGATCGTGCGCATGATGCGCAACTATCTGGACGCCAGGGGCTTCATGGAAGTGGAAACGCCCATGATGCAGGCCATTCCCGGCGGCGCCACGGCCAAGCCCTTCGAGACCCACCACAACGCCCTGGACATGAAGCTTTTTATGCGCATCGCGCCGGAGCTTTATCTCAAGCGGCTGCTGGTGGGCGGGTTTGAAAAGGTCTACGAGATCAACCGCAACTTCAGGAACGAGGGCATCTCCACCCAGCACAACCCGGAATTCACCATGCTGGAGTTCTACTGGGCCTATGCCAACTTCTACCAGCTCATGGACTTGACCGAAGACCTCTTCGCCACCCTGGCAAGGGAAGTTTGCGGCTCCACCATAATAGAATACCAGGGCCAGACCATCGACCTGACTCCGGGCAAATGGAAAAGGCTCACCTTTCACGATTCACTGGAAGAGATCGGCGGTATAGCCCCCGAGGACTACAGGGACTACGAGAAGTGCAAGGCTTTGGTAAAGAGCAAGGGCGAGAAGGTGGTCGAGGGCGAGAAGCTGGCCAAGCTCCAGGAAAAGCTTTTTGATGTCATGGTCGAGGACAAGCTGGTCCAGCCGCATTTCATATACCATTATCCGACTGAAATTTCGCCGCTTTCCAGGCGCAACGAGGAGTCTCCGGAGGTCACGGACAGGTTTGAGCTGTTCATGACCGGCCGCGAGATGGCCAACGCCTTTTCCGAGCTCAACGATCCCGTGGACCAGCGTTCCAGGTTCGAGGACCAGGTCAAGGAGAAGGAAGCCGGAGACGACGAGGCGCACATGATGGACGAGGATTACGTCAGGGCGCTGGAATACGGCATGCCCCCGGCCGCGGGCCAGGGCATCGGCATCGACCGCCTGGTCATGCTGCTTACGGACAGCGCCAGCATCAGAGAGGTTATCCTGTTTCCCCTGCTGAAACGCGAAGGCGGGGCAGGGGCGGGATCGTGAGGCCCATGAGATGAGTTTCGAGTCCTTCATCGCACTGAGATACCTGTTCGCGCTGCGCAGGCAGTCGTTCATCTCGGTTATTTCCCTTTTCGCCGTATGCGGCGTGGCCATCGGCGTGGCCTCCCTCATAGTGGTCATCGGCGTGATGAACGGCTTTACCCAGGATTTGAGGGACAAGATTCTGGGCGTCAACGCCCACATAATCGTCGGAGGCTTGGCTGGAGGCATCAAGGATTACCGCCAGTTGTCCGATGACACGTCCAAGGTGCCCGGAGTGACCGGCGTCACGCCCTTTGTCTATTCCGAGGTCATGCTTTCCACTCCCGGCGGAGTGAAGGGCGTGGTGCTCAGGGGCATCGACCCGAATACGTCCGGCAGCGTGTTGAACATCGAGAACGACATGGTGGAAGGAAACGTTGAAAGCCTGAACCAGCCGGGAGGACTGCCCGGAGTGATCATCGGCTCGGAACTGGCCAGAAGACTGGGGCTGGGAGTCGGTGCGCCGGTGCATCTGCTTTCTCCCACGGGACAGCGTAGCGCTGCCGGTTTCACGCCCAAGATTTTGAATTTCAGGGTGGCCGGGATATTCAGGACCGGAATGTTCGAGTACGACTCCACCCTGGGCTACGTGAGTCTTGCCTCCGCCCAGAAACTGCTTGGCTTCAAGGGTGATCTGGTCACCGGCCTCGAGGTTCACGTGGACGATATCTACGCGGTGGCGGAAATAGGGCAGGCGATCAAGGATTCGATCAAGATTTCGCCGGTATACGTGCGCAACTGGCAGGAAATGAACGCCAATCTCTTTGCCGCCCTGCAATTGGAAAAAACAGCCATGTTCATCATTTTGGCCATGATCGTCCTGGTCGGTTCCTTCAGCATCGTGACCACGCTGGTCATGCTGGTGATGCAGAAGACCAGGGACATAGCGATAATGATGTCGCTCGGCGCGGAGACCAGGAGCATCAGGCGGATTTTCATGTTTCAGGGAACGTTCATCGGCGCGGTGGGCACCCTGATCGGTTACGCCCTGGGAATACCGGTCAGTCTGCTGTTGAAAAAATATCAGTTCATCAAGTTGCCCAGTGACGTGTATCCTATGGATTTTTTGCCGGTGAAGCTGGAGTTCGTGGACATGGCGCTGATCGGAGTCGCCGCATTTTTGTTGTGTTTTTTGGCGACATTGTACCCGGCCCGCAGGGCCGCGAGCTTGAACCCCAGCGATGCCTTGCGTTATGAGTAGCAAGACGATATATCGTTTGGTTAACGTGGGTAAGGACTTTTTCGGACCCACGGAGAAGATAGAAGTGCTCAAACGGATCGACCTGGAGGTCGAATCCGGAGAGTCCATTGCCATACTTGGAGCCTCCGGCTCCGGCAAGACGACGCTCTTACATATACTTGGTACTCTGGATTCGGCCAGCAGGGGGGAAGTGTATTTCTCCGGCAAGAATCTCGGTACCGCAGGAGCCAAGTTCAAGGCCAGGCTGCGCAACGGCGAGATCGGATTTGTTTTTCAATTCCATCATCTCCTGCCGGAGTTCAGCACATTGGAAAATGTGGCCATGCCCGGAATCATAGCCGGGAAGAGCAGGGGGCAGGCGCTGGATATGGCCCGCAACGCCCTCAAACTGGTTGATCTTGAACACAGGACGGAACACAAGGTCACCACCCTTTCGGGTGGCGAAAGACAAAGGGCGGCCATCGCCCGCGCGATTTTGCTCAGGCCCAAGGTCCTACTGGCCGACGAACCTACCGGAAACCTTGATGTGAGGACCGGTGAAATAGTTGGAAAGCTCCTGGTTGACTTGAATGAAGAACTGGGAATGACGTTTGTAGTCGTTACACATAACAGAGAATTGGCCTGCATGATGCAGCGCCGCTATGAGTTGCGTTCAGGAGAACTCTATGCCCAGCCGTAAATCTCGGTCCCGCTTGGTTGCAGTATCCCTGCTTTTTACCTTGACCCTGCCTTTGCTGGCGGTTTCGGCTTTTGCCGCCGATTCCCCGGAGGACGCCAAGATAGCAGTGCTTCCATTCCAGGTTAACGCTGGCGACGACCTTGCCTATCTCAAGGACAGTCTGCCTGAACTCATCGGCGACCGGCTTCGCGACGCCGGGTTTGCCGTTATCGGCCAGGATGTGGTCGGGCAGGCCATGGAAAGCAAGGGCATCAGGGCTCTGGATATCAGTTCCGCCAAGGAGGTCGCTCTCCTTGCCCAGGCGACATTCGCGGTTTACGGCAGTTTCAGCCAGGTGGGAGAGACTCTCAGTCTGGACGCAAGACTTGTGGACGCCTTCGGAATCAGGCCTACGGTGCCCATCTACGTGACCAAGGAAGGGATGATAAATCTGCTTCCGGCCGTTGACGAGCTGGTGGACAACATGCGCTCGGATTTGTTGCGCAAGGAAAAGATAGTCGAGCTTGAAGTCGAGGGAACCCAGGTCCTGGACAAGGATGTCGTGCTCATGCGCCTTACCGTTCAGAAAGGGGACATCTACATTCCTCGCGTCATGAGCGCCGAACTGAAGAATGTTTACGATCTCGGATATTTCGACGATGTGCAATTGGATGTTTCCGATGTGGCCGGAGGCAAGCGCATTGTTTTCAAAATCAAGGAGAAACCGCGCATTCAGGCTCTCGGAGTCAGGGGTGCGGACGCCATCGACACCGACGATATTCTGGAGGCCGTATCCACCAAGATGGGCGCGGTTCTCAACCTCAAGGTCCTTGCCGACGACATCCGCCTGATCCGCGAGATGTACCGCAACGAGGGACATTACAACGCCAAGGTCAGCCATCTGGTTGAAGACACCGGCACAGGCCAGGCCCGGCTCACCTATGTGATTGAAGAGGGGAGCAAACTCTACATCGAAGACATAGTGATCCAGGGTGCGGAAGTGCTCGATCCTGACGACATAAAGGATTATCTGGCCCTCAAGGAGCGCGGGATACTGTCCTGGTTCACGGGCAGCGGCGTGCTCAACGAGGAGTTCCTGCAAAGGGACGCCGCGGCCATCATGGCCTACTACGCAGATCGCGGTTTTCTCAATGCCCAGGTTGGAAGTCCTGAAGTTGAAATCGGCGAAGACGGCATAAAGGTGATTTTCAGCGTTGTGGAGGGGGACAGGTTCAAGCTCGGGAAAGTGGATTTCGAAGGCGACCTGATCACTGATCCCGGCAAGCTCAACACCGTCATCAAAAGTGACGATCTTGCCAGGGAGAACGACTATCTGAATCGTTCCGTGATGCGCGATGATATCCAGAGTCTTGTCAACCATTACAACAATTTCGGCTATGCCTACGCAGAGGCTGATGTCCGGGCCAAGGACAATCCTGAGACCAAGGTCGTGGATTTGACCTTTATCCTGTCCAAACATCAGAAGGTGCATGTGCGCCGGGTCCAGATCGAAGGCAACACCAAGACCCGCGACAACGTCATCCTCAGGGAGCTTGAGCTTGCCGACGGCGATCAGTTCAGCGGCGACGGATTGCGCAATTCCATCGACAACCTTGACAGCCTCGACTATTTCGGAGCTGTGGACATAGAGCCTGTTCCCACAGGCGATCCCGATGAAATGGATCTCAAGGTCAAGGTCAAGGAGAAGGCCACAGGCCAGGTTGGCGGCGGTGTGGGCTGGTCCACGTATTCCGGGCCATACATCGGTGCCCAGATTTCGGAGAGGAACCTTTTCGGAAAGGGCTACGGGCTCAGCTTTCAAGGCGGTTTCAGCGGCAAGGGGAACACCTTTAGTCTGAGCTTCAAGAATCCCAGGATAAACGATTCAGATCTCGGGTTTAGCGTTACGGCCCATCGCAAGACGGAAGAAACCTACTCCTATGACAAGGATTCCATCGGCGGCACGGTCAGTTTCTACTATCCCCTGGGTGAACATACCGGGATGAGCTTTGGCTATTCTCTGGATTCCTACGAGATTTACGATATTGATGATGACGCTTCCGATGCGCTTAAGGAAGACGAAGGCCATCACCTGGAAAGCTCAGGTTTTCTGACCATGACCAGGTCGACCATCAACAAGCGCTACAGCCCGTCGGACGGCTCCATCTACAGCTTTTCCTTCGGCATGGGCGGCGGGATATTCCTCGGCGACGACAACTACGTCAAATACGTTTTCCAGGCGGACAACTACTTTCCGCTTATCGGCAAGGACAGTCTCGTCTTTCACATGACGAACCACATAGGTGTGATCCACGAGAACTTCGGAGACGACGATATCCCTCTGGGCACCCGTTTCTATCTCGGTGGGATCAATTCCATCAGAGGTTACGACACCAAGAAGGTCTCTCCTCTGGATGATGACGGCGAAAGGATCGGCGGCAACAAGGAATTCTTCACCAACCTCGAGTTCATCGTTCCCATCGACAGAGACATGGGCATATCCGCCGTTGCCTTTTTCGACGCAGGCAACGCCTGGAAAGAGGGCGACCAATTCTTCAGCGAACCCACGATGCCGAACAATCTGGTTGATACCGAAGCTCCGGCTCTTGGCCTGTACAAGAGCGTGGGCGGTGGATTACGTTGGCTGTCGCCCATGGGCCCGCTGCGCTTTGAATACGGTTACGGGCTTGACGACCTGTACGACAGCAAGTGCAGCCAGTTCGAGTTTTCAATGGGACAGAGCTTCTAGGCCGTGCGGAAGGTTGTGGCCGCTTGAATGAAATTCTAGTCCTTGGTAAGAGCAACGTTCTTGAAGCTGCGTGTGGAGGGTGGCTGGATTCAGGAAGGTTGTTCTTTTTGTTTGTTAGTAGATATTTATAATTAATTATAAGGAGATATTCGATGCGAAAAGTATTACTCACGGCATTGTTTCTGGTTTTGGCTTTTCAGGTTTCCGCTTTTGCCGCTGATTTGAAAATCGGTATTCTTGATTCCGCCAAGGTCCTTCGTGCCTCCGAGCCCGGCAAGGCTGCCAACGCCAAGCTGACCGCCAAGCACGAAGCTATGAAAAAGGACATCGACAGGCAGTCCGAAAACCTGAAGAAGATGACTGAGGATTTCAAGAAACAGAGCATGGCCCTGTCTCTTGACGCCAGGCAGAGCAAGGAAATCGAGCTCAAGCGCAAGTACCGCGATCTCCAGGACGCCGACCGCGCCTACAAGCAGAAAATGCGCACTGAGTTTCTTGATCTGATGAAGCCCATGCTGACTGTCCTGGACAAGGTCATTGCCGACCATTCCCAGAAAAACAACTTCACCCTGGTTCTGGACGCCAACAAGCAGGCCAGCCAGATATTCCTGTTCATCGACAAGTCCATCAATCTCAACGAGGCCATTACAGCCGAGTTCAACGCCGCCTGGGCAGCATCCGGCAACAAATAAGGCTTGCGTAATGGGCATACTTCTCTCGGCTCTGGCCAAGAAGGCGGGGCTTTCCTATTCAGGACGGGATGTTGAACTGAAAGGCGTCAACACCCTGGACAAGGCCGGTCCCGAAGACTTGTCTTTCCTGGTCAGCCACAAGTATCTGCCCATGCTGCAGACCACCAAGGCGGGTGCGGTTCTCGTGGAGGAAAAACACGCGAAATCCGTGCCCAGCGCCTTGATAAGTTCAGGCAATGTTTACCTGGACTGGATGACGGTAGTTAACGAGTTCGCAAAGCCCCAAGGTTCATTGAGCGGGATTAGCGACTTGGCATATATTCACACCGGGGCCGTTGTTCACGAAACGGCCTCGGTGTATCCTTTTTCCTTTATTGGCGACGGGGTCGAGGTCGGCGCCGACGCCGTGGTTTTTCCCGGCTGTTATCTTGGTGAGAACTGCAAGATCGGAAAGGGCTGCATCCTGTATCCCAATGCAGTGCTCATGGCCGGCACGGTGTTGGGTGAAAACGTTATCATTCAGCCGGGCGCCGTGCTTGGCGCGGATGGCTACGGCTATGCCCAGGGACCGACCGGACACGTCAAGATACCCCAGATCGGCACTGTTCGGCTGGGAAGCAATGTCGAGGTCGGGGCCAACAGCACCATTGACCGGGCCGCGTTGGACGCCACCAGCATCGGCGACGGCACCAAGATCGACAATCTGGTCATGCTGGCCCATAACGTGAAAGTCGGTCGACACTGTCTGATTATCAGTCAGGTGGGCGTGGCAGGCAGTACCAAGATCGGCGACAATGTCATCCTGGCGGGTCAGGCTGGCGTGGCCGACAATATGGAGATCGGCGACAACGTCAAGGTCGGGCCGCAGGCCGGAGTTGGAAAAAATCTTTCTTCGGGAGCGCAGGTCTGGGGTTCTCCGGCCGTGGATTACGGAACCTGCCTCAAGCATTATGCCCGGATACCTCAAGATTCCTGAATTGTTTCTGCGTGTGAAGAAGCTCGAAAAAGAGCTTGAAAAAGTTAAAAATCCTTCCAGAACGGGAGGCGGTGATGAGTAAGAGTGAGAGTTTCGACATTGAAAGGATAATGGAGTTTCTTCCTCATCGTTATCCTTTTCTTTTGGTGGACAGGGTTACCGAGTTTGTTTCCGGCGAGTCCCTTGCCGCCTACAAGAATGTTTCGATCAACGAGCCTTTTTTTCAGGGCCATTTTCCAGGATTGCCAGTAATGCCGGGCGTTCTTGTCTTGGAGGCCTTGGCCCAGGCCGGAGGCGTCTACGTCATGAACATGATGGACGTGGATCAGAACAATTCCGTTTTTTTGTTCACTGGCTTGAACAAGGTCAGGTTTCGCAGGCCAGTGGTTCCTGGCGACAAATTAATATTAAATTTGACTAATATCCGCCGTAAAATGAATGTTTGGATGATGCACGGAGTCGCCGAAGTTGACGGTGAAGTCGCAGCACAGGCTGATTTGTCCGCGGCTATGGTTGATAAGGGGAATATCTAGTGACGGCGGGAATCCATTCCAGCGCAATCGTGCATGAAGGTGCGAAAATCGGTCACGACGTGACCATCGGCCCGTTTTGCGTGGTCGAAAACAATGTGGAAATCGGCGACGGCTGCGTGCTCGAACCCTATGCCCTGATCAAGAGCTTCACCAGGATGGGCGCGGGCAACAAGGTCTATTCCCACGTCTGCCTCGGCGGAGATCCTCAGCACCTCCAATACAAGGGCGAGGACACGGAACTCGTCATCGGCGACAACAATTTCTTTCGTGAATGCGCCACGGTGAACAGGGGAACGGTTCAAGGCAACAAAGCCACCGTGATCGGCTCCAATTGCATGATCATGGCCTATGCCCACATCGCCCACGATTGTCAGTTGGGCGATAACGTCATAATTGCCAACTCGGTCAACCTTGCGGGACACGTTGAAGTCGGAAATCATGCCGTGATCAACGGCATGGCCGGGATCGTACAGTTTCTGCGCATCGGAGAATACGCCTTTCTCGGCGGCGCCAGCGGCTACAATCTTGACATCCCGCCCTACATGCTGGCCCACGGCGTCCGGGGCAGATTGTTCGGGCCGAACGTGATCGGCCTCAAACGACACGGCTTTTCCAAGGAAGTTCGTCAAGCCCTGAAAAAGGCCTACAAGATAATCTTTCGTTCCGGCCTTACCCGCGAGGAGGCCATGCAGCAGGCCGAGACCGAGTTCGGCGAGGTCAGGGAAGTGCGTCGGCTGATAGAGTTCATCCGCGACACCAAGTGCGGCGTTGCTCCCGACTACCACAAGAACGGCAACGAAGGCTAAGGTCCTCTCCCACACATGAGCCATACCAAGACCATAGGCCTGGTAGCAGGCGGCAAGCAGTTTCCGGTTCTCGTGGCCAAAGGAGTCAAGAGCGCCGGGCACAGGCTGGTGGTCGCCGGTTTTACCGGTCAGACCAATATGGACGTGATTCCGTATGCCGACGTGTTCAAGGAACTGAAGCTGGGGCAGCTGAACAAGCTCCTTGATTACTTTACGGAAAATGGCGTCAGCCGCCTGATAATGGCCGGGACCATCGACAAGCCCAAGATCATGGACGTGCGCCATTTCGACGCTCGCGCACTCAAACTTATTTTCAAACGCAAGGACAAGGGCGACTCGACCCTGCTCAGGGCCATTGCCTCGGAATTCGAATCCGAAGGCATTGTGGTCGCTCCGGCCCACGAGTTCCTGCCGGAACTGATCACTCCTTCCGGGGTGCTTTCAAGGAAGAAGCCAACGGAACGCGAGTGGGAGGATCTGCTTTTCGGCTGGAACATGGGCAAGGAGCTTGGCAGGTTGGATATCGGCCAATGCCTTGTTGTTCGTGAAGGGATCGTGGCCGCCGTGGAGGCCCTTGAAGGCACTGATGAGACGGTGCGCCGCGGCTGCATGCTCGGCGGCAGGGAATGCGTCGTGGTCAAGGTCTTCAAGCCCGGGCAGGAAGAGCGCCTTGATCTGCCCAGCATCGGCCCGGACACCATTCGCATCATGGCCGAGGGCGGAGCCACCTGCCTGGGGATCGAAGCGGGCAGGAGCCTTTTCTTTGACCGTGAAGCAGCGTTGAAGATCGCGGCCAAGGCCAGGATATCCATCGTTGGCCTGACCGCTGAACTGCTGGAATCCTCAACCAACTGAGCCTGTCGACCTTTTTCCCCTGATCAGGATTTTCCGCAACAGGAGCCGGGCACGCAGCCTTTTTCTCCGGGACTGCCGCCGCAGCATCCGTGATCTCCGGCACCGGGCAGGTTCATCCGCTCCTTTCCTGTCAACGAAGAGCTTGTGGACAAGAGCTTTCTGCCCTTTTCGCTCCCACAGTGGGCGCACGGCGGGATTGTGTCGGCATTGGCGACGATTTCCTCGTAAAGTTTCCCGCAATCGCGGCAAAGATATTCAAAAATAGGCAAGGGAATTCTCCTAGGCGAAAATGTCGGCCGGGATATAGGGATGCGCTCCCTCGACCACCTCGATTCCCGATTTGGCCTTGATCTTGGCAATGATTACGTCCTTGTGAGGACAGTGCTGAGCCAGACAGGGGCCGATGTGTATCTTGGTCGGCATTTCGTTCATGGGCGCGTTCCAAAGCTTTGTCTGGGCCAGGCGCATGACTATTCCCTGACCCGGACAGTCGCCACAGTCCAGAATACCGATCAATTCGGCTTCCTTGTCCTTGTACGCCTCGAATGCTCCTTCGCGCCGGTTGAAACCCACCAGGCACCTGGAACAGGCGATACAGATAGAGTTCATGGTCTTTTTGCAGCCAACGATGAGAATCTTTTCCATTGGAATCTCCTTATGTCTAGGCGGTTGCTATTTGGGATGCCCTCCGGAGCCTGGAATCGCTTCCAGGCCTCAGAGATTCGAGTCTATGTTGTTCCAAATTTCAATTATCAATTTTCCGAGCCCTTCCGGGTCGTATTCAACAATGGTCTTGCCTTGGATCTGGGCCAGACTGAAAGCCTGGGAGTATGGCAGGCTGCCGACCAGGGGAATATTGTTCTTCCGGCAGAAACTCAGCAGTTCCTCTTCATTTTCCGGATTGATCCCGGTCTTGTTGATCAGGGTCATGGCGGGGATGTCGAAATGCCTTGTGAGCTCGTATACGCGCTTGAGATCGTGTATCGCCGTGACCGTGGGTTCGGCCACGAACAGGGCTGCGTCCGTGTCCGTCAGGGAGGCTATGACCGGACAGCCCACCCCGGGCGAGCCGTCGACAAGCACCAACTCGGCGCTTTCCTTTTGTGCCCATTCCTTGGCGTCGTTTCGCACAGAGGTCACGAGCTTGCCTGAATTCTCTTCCCCGACTCCAAGCTCGGCATGGATCATGGTCCCGAACCTGGTTCTGGAGCGGAATTGCTTGCCGCAGTTTCTCGGATTCATTGTCACCGCCCCGGCGGGGCATACGAATTCGCAAACACCGCAACCTTCGCAATGTTCATGGATTACGGTGAAATTTTCGCTTATGGCGTCGAAGCGGCAATTTTCGAGACAGAGTCCGCATGAGGTGCACAGGCTGGAATCTATGGATGGAATCTCTCCGCTTATGAAGTCCTGCTGGTCCAGGATTTCGGGGTGGAGAATCAGATGAAGATCCGCCGCGTCCACATCGCAGTCGGCGAGAACCTTTTTGGGACCAAGTCCGCCCAGGGCCGCCACGATGCTGGTCTTGCCGGTTCCGCCTTTTCCGCTGAGAACAACCACCTGTTTCATCTCGCACCCCCTTTACCGACCTGTTCTTCCACTGCCGCGGCAATGCGTGCGAATTCCTCTCTGAAGCCGGGAACTGCGTTGACGAGCATTTCCCCGCGTGAATAAAGGGATGCCGCCTCCCGGCTATGGGGCAGTGAGCCCAGCAGGGGTATTTTCTCCTTTTCCAGATAGAGTTCAACGCGGTCATCTCCCATGCCGGCCCTGTTGACCACCACGCCGAAGGGGTAGCCGAGTTTACGCAGCAGTTTGACTGCAAGGTCGAGGTCGTGAAGGCCGAAGGGCGTGGGCTCGGTCACGAGAATGGCGAAATCCGCTCCGATCAGCGATTCGATGACCGGGCAGGATGTGCCGGGGGGACAGTCGTAGATGGTGACATCCGCGTCAGCCGCACCCTCCTTGACCGCCTTGATCAGTGGCGGGGACATGGCTTCTCCGATGCGGATCAGGCCCTGATGGAAATTGATGGCGCCGGATTTGCCCGAGGACACCTGTCCGACCTCCCTGGTGTCGTCGAATATGGCGTCTGCCGGACAGGCCAGGGAGCAAAGTCCGCAGCCATGGCAAAGTTCAGGGAAGACCATGACCGAATCGACCATCCAGATGAGGCACTTGAAGCGGCATAGTTCTATGCATCTGCGGCAGGATTCTCCCAGGCATTTTTTTTCGTCAATGCCCGGTACCGGCATGTTGACCGTGTTTTGCTCTTTTATTTCAGGGTTCAGGAAGAAATGGGCGTTGGGCTCCTCGACATCGCAATCCACGAAGGTCACTTTTTTCCCCTGATCGCTCAGGTATGCGGCCAGGTTCACGGCGACCGTGGTCTTGCCGGTGCCCCCTTTTCCGCTTGCTATGGCTATGCGCATGAAATGATTGTTCCTTGGAAGGTTGGTGCCCGGATTTCAGCCGATGTGGGGAAATCCGGGCTGGTTGTTGCTACTTGGCAAGCCGACCGATTTGTTTTCTGATTTTTTCGGCCTCGGCTTCAAGTCTTTCAAGACGCTGAATTAGGACATCGTTGTCGTTGTAGTCAACAGACTCCTGCGGAGCATTTTGGTCCCGGGTAAAAGCATAGTAATTTCTTCCCATGCCTTGGCCCATGCCGCGGCCGGTTCCACGCCCCATGCCACGGCCCATGCCGTTGCGCATGCCGCGTCCCATGCCGTAGCCAAAGTCCTGGCCTCCAACGTTGTTTCCAGCTCCGGGGTTGTTGACGCCACCGCAGCGGCCTCTGCCTCCTCCGGTCATGGGCCCCATGCCCATGGGGCCTGTTCCATTCAATCCAGGCATGACGATCTCCTTATTTGGTTTGTTTGTCATTTGATCTATCAAGAACAGAGCAAAGCATGTGCCAGCATGAATAATGTTTAATTAATGATGGTTATGTAATTGCAACAAATCGAAAGGGCGAAATGTGAGCCGATTGCGAAAAATGTCAGGGCTAAAAGTGCGCGGGAAAAATGATTGTTGCTAAATATGTGGGAAAAAGGGATACTACATTATTATTTTGCTTCTTGAATCCACCTATGCGAACAACTCTAGACTGCCTACCCTGTTTCATGCGCCAAGCCTTGGCTGGTGCCAGACGCGCCGATCCGGAAAACGAGACATTGCATCGGGCAGTGTTGAATGCCTGGGCGAAAAGTCTTGGCAGCCTCGATCTTGAGCAGTCGCCTCCGGCCATTGCCGGACGCCTGTATTCGCTGCTGGCCGAGTTCACCGGGTCGGACGACATCTACTTTCATGAAAAAAAAGAGGCAAACAGATACGCGCTGGATATTCTTCCTGCCTTGCGGAGCAAGGTGAAGGCAAGCCGCGATCCCCTTGCTACGGCTCTTGAGGTTTCCATAATCGGCAACTACATGGACTGCGGTATCGGCAAAACCTTTGATTGGGAAGGGGAGTTGCGCAATGTCGGCAAAGGGTTGGATACGTCGGCCTATCATGGCTTCAAAACCATGATCGGTCATGGCGTCGACGTGCTCATCCTGGGAGACAACGCGGGAGAGATCGCATTGGATAAACTGCTTGTGGAGATTCTTTCGCGTAAGGGCTGCGACGTGACCTATGCGGTCAGGGGAAGGCCGGTGCTTAATGATGTGACCGTGGATGACGCACGGGAAGTGGGCATGGACGACTTGTGCGAGGTTGTCGCTTCGGGAGTGGATACGCCCGGCACGGTGCTGGACAGGTGCGATCCGGAATTTGTGAAACGCATGAATAGTGCGGGGCTGATTTTGAGCAAGGGCCAAGGCAACTTCGAATCCTTGCACAATGAATGGCCGGGCGTATATTTTGCATTCAAGGTGAAGTGCCCGGTGGTTGAAAAAATAACAGGATATCCGGAAGGACATTCCATGCTTCTCAAAACAGCTGAAAAGCATTTTGATGCTGAGCTGCCTGTTTCGGCAGGCTGAGATTCGATACAAACATATGCGAAACAGATTTTTTAAAATATTAACGGCATTGGGCCTGACAACCGCTCTGATCCTTGCGGCAGCCTATTTTTCCGTACTCTTTTATGTCAGGTCCGACGGGTTTCAAAACGAGATCGTCAAGGTCATGGAGGAGGCCACAGGTCGAAAGGTGGTCCTGGAAGAGTCCATGGGCGTGACTGTCTATCCCGGATTCGGCCTTACAACCGGCCCCCTCTCCATCTACGGCGACAGGGGGCAGGAGGGCGAACCCTTTGCCCGCGCCGATGACGTGTCCGTGACTGTCCGCATAATGCCCTTGTTTTCCAGTGAGTTGGTGATCGATACTGTCTCCTTCAAAAACGTTTCCGTCGCCTTCAGAAGAACTGACGACGGCAGGTCCAACTGGAAGACATTGTTCGAGTCCATCAGGGAATACGGCGAGTCCGCCACCGCCGGCAAGAAAAAAGGTCCGGGGCTGGGACTTTCGCTGGTGGAGTTGGGGCGCATTGAGGTCAAGGGCGCCGAGATCGGTTACGTCAACGACAAAAGCGGCAGGTCTTTCAAGATCGGGGGCGTACACCTGAGCACGGGAACTTATGTCGTGGGAAACCCGCTGGATTTTGCTCTGGGCTGCGGATACGCGGACAAGGAGGCCGGCGTCGATTTTCTCGTGAACATTACCGGAAGGCTGTCCGCAGGCCTGGGATCGACAGGTCCGCTTTTCGAGGAGGCCAATCTGCATTTGACGGCCGGTGGTGATTTTTTGCCGGAAGGTCAAGCCAGGGCCGAGTGCGTCGCCAATATCGAGTACGATCTTTCGTCCGGGCTGCTTATGCTGGATAATTTCAGGGCAAAGGTTTTGGGCTTGTACGTCACCGGCAAGTTGCAGGGATCTAATTTCAAGGATGATTTTGCGTTGACCGGTCAGGTCGCAGTCAATCCCTTCTCTCCGACAAGGTTCATCAATGCAGTTGTGCCCGAGGCGGGTCTGGACCCCGGTTCGGCCCTGATCGACAAGATGTCCATGTCTTCCGAGGTGATTTTGGAAGGCGAGACTTTGACCATGAAGGGAATGAAGCTGAATATCGACGGCATGGACGTGACCGGAAACGCCGTGATGAATGGATTTGTCCATCCCCGATTCGAGTTCGACTTGTTCGCCGACTCTCTGGCTTTTTCCGAAAGTTCCAGACAGGGGACCGTTGAGCTAAGTTCCGAAAAGGAAGTTTCTGAAGAAACCCAAAACGCCAATCTTGCAAAAGGCATGGCCTTGGATTTCGGCGATCTTCCCTTGAGCTTTTTGCGGACCTTCATGGCCGATGGCCGCATACGCGTAAAGGAACTTAAAGTTGACGAATACCTGATTTCCGGGTTCGACCTGAGCATGGTCGCCGAAAGGGGCGATATCGTCCTCATGCTCAATCCGGGCAGGATGTTTGGCGGGACCATGCGGGCGGAATGGGGCTTCACCTTCGGCAAGAACGTGGATGCCGACAGCTCCTGGCTCGGGACCAACGGAGTCATTTCCCTCAAGAACGCGGACTCGACAAAGTTGCCGCTGCTGGCCGACGCCGGTTTTTCCTCCCAAGGCAAGGCGAACATCAAGGTCAATTTTGATTTTCCATTATCAATCGTAAAGCATGAGTCCGCCATGGCATCGCTGTTTCCCCTTGCCAGGTGCGTGATTTCAGCGAACATGGAGGCGGGCGGCCTGGCCATGGCCGAGGGCCAGTCCGGTCCGGCCAGCGATGTTCTTCCCCAGGGCGGAAGCATTGACTTTTCCAAGGCCGATGCGGTTCTTTCTTTGGTTCCTGTGGGAATCAAGCCCAATGGCGAACGTTCGTTCAACGCTGATCTGGTGTTGCGCGCCGAGCGGGAGATCGATCCTTTTGATCTGGATTTGAAGCTGACCGGGCTGGTGCATGCCAATATCGAGGTTGAGAAGTACAAATTCGAGAACGTGGACGTGAGGGCGGAACTCACTGACGGTTTTTTGCCGGGGCATGGCCAGACCGCCAGAATTACCTCCCAGGCCGAATATGACTCGGTTTCCAAAACACTGGTCTTGAACAATCTGACCCTCAAGACCTCAAGCGGCACTGTTCGCGGAGCCTTTGTGGTCAAAAACGCTTTCACGGATGACTATCTGGCCACGGGCAAGGCTGGTCTTTTTGGCGCATCACCCCAAAAGGTGCGTTCCTTTTTTGGACTAGGCCCTCTTGAAGTTCCCGATCCCAAGGTGATGAAGGCCCTGACTGCCGATACCGCCCTGACCGTCAGCCGCGGCAAGGTCCGGCTCTCCGATGTGGCCATAAAGCTCGATGACATAGAGGTCTCCGGCAACCTGGATATTACCGAATTTTCAAAACCCAATATCAAGGGCGAGTTGAAGGTCGGGAATCTTGATCTGGACAGGTACGTATACATTGAAGATCCTGAGGAGGCCACAAAGGAAGGCGAAGGAGATAAAAACTCCGACGATCAAATAACTGCAGCGGTTCCGGTCAAGAAGAAGGAGCCGCCAAGTCCGCTTCCCCTGGAGACCATGAGGGAATTGGAGTGCTCTTTGGGGCTGAGCATCGACGCCTTCAAGTGCTATGACGCGCGGGTTTCCAATTTCAGGGTTTCCATGACGGCCAAGGACGGAAATATTCAGATTCGGCCGATCGAGAGTGCTTTTTACGGCGGGGTATTGGCCGGGAGCCTGGATATGAACGTCGGCCAAAACAGCCTTGAGGCCCGGCTGGACATGCATATGGACGGTTTCGAGTCCGGAGACTTCGCCAGAGATTTCTGGGGGCAGGAATACATAAAGGGCAACGCCGACATGTACTACAAGCTTTTCAGCGTCTGCTCCACGGACGAGGAAGTCTTGACAAACCTGCAAGGGGTGGCCGGGTTCATCATCAGGGACGGTTCATACAAGTTCAGCGAATATCCGGATGAGGATGGCAACGGCAAGAAGGCGGAAAGCAAGCTCAGGAAGCGGAACAGCTTCCGCGAGGCCACGGCCAATTTCAAGGTGGCAGGCGGCATCATGCAAAACGACGATTTCAACCTGAGCTCCTCGCTCATGTCCGGTTCCGGCGGGGGCTATATAAATCTGCCGGAGTACACCATCGACGTGACCCTGATAGCCGATTTCGTTGCCGCCCCGGATGTACCCGTGCAGATAGTGGGAGATTTGGGCAATCCGGATGTCAAGGTCTCAACCGCGGAGGTTCTGGGCAATACGGTCAAGGACATCCTAACGCTGCCCCTGAGGCCCTTCCAGTATCTGCGCGACCTGTTTTGATTCATTCGCCGGGGCTTGTCACCAAACGGCTGTTGGCTTATGCTTTGTGTCAACTGGTAATTATTCGAGGGATATCGAATGACTAAAGATGGTATATGGGCCAAGGCCGTTCATTTTGCCAACCCTGTGGCCTGGGGCAGCCGGGCCAAGGTCGTTGAGACCACCGATTTCAAGGCCCATGCCTTTTCCAGGTGGATATATCTGGTGTTTCACGGTTTCTTCGTTGATCAGTGCATGATCCGGGCATCCGCCCTGACCTTTACCACCATCCTGTCCATCGTCCCTTTTATCGCCGTGGCTTTTTCCATTTCCAAGGGGTTCGGCCTGCAAAACGCGGACTTCATCAAGGATTTGCTTTTGCGCGTCACGGCTGGACAGGAAGACGTTGCCGCAAAGATTTTGGAATACATCGGAAACACGAACGTCACCACTTTGGGCTGGATGGGCGTGGCCACGCTTCTGGGTACTGTTTTTTCAATGGTCGGCACCATCGAGAAGGCCTTCAACACCATTTGGGATGTCAAGCGCGGCCGAACGGCCTGGCGCAAGTTCACGGACTTCTTTTCCGTCATACTCATCTGCCCCATTATCGTGATGGTGGCCATAAGCTTGACGGTCAGCCTCCAAAACCAGGAGATGGTCAGGAATCTGTTGAGCGTGTCCGCCTTCGGCTACATGGAGGCCCTGTTTCTCAAGCTTTTGCCCTTGTTTCTCATCTGGATGGCCTTCACCTTCATCTATATCTTCATCCCCAATCACAAGGTCAAGCTCTCGAGCGCGGCAGTGGGCGGGGTGGTGGCCGGTTCCATGTGGCAGCTGGCCCAGTGGGTCTATATCCACTGGCAGATCGGCGCGGGCAAGTATAATGCCATCTACGGCAGTTTCGCCCAGCTGCCCCTGCTCCTCATCTGGCTTTATATCAGTTGGGTGATCGTGCTTTTGGGGGCCGAGATGGCTGCCGCCAAGCAGAATTTGAAATCTTCCGTAGGCAAGAGGTTCGCGGGAACCGTCAATGTCCTGGACCGCCAAAAGGCCTCCCTGCTTCTTCTGACCTATCTTACCCGCCAATTCAAGGACGGGTTCTCGCCAAAGCCTCTTGAGGTGATTTCGCGCAGGCTGAGCCTGCCTGCCGATCTCTCGGCGGACCTGTTTCAGACCCTTCGCGAAGCAGGACTTGTGATCAAGGCCCAAAACGGGGACGAGGAGATTTTCGTTCTGGCCAAAACTCCTGACGGAATAAGAGTCACGGATGTCATGGACGCCATTGCCGGCGACGGGCATTCCAAATTGCCTGTATTGTCGGAAAAGCGTTTTCAGGCCGTGGAACAGGTCTTTTGCCAGCTTTCAAGGGCGGTGATCGACAGTCCGGCCAACGCGACCCTGTCCGAATACTCCGAGGCGTTCAGGGATTTGTTCGCCCCCAAGGAGCCGCCGAACCAGCCGGAAGGCTCAGTCTGTGGAGCGGAAAGCTCCGCCCAGTAAATAGTATAGGGTCTTGGCTCCCTCAAGAACCATTTTAACGGCCGAATCCCTGTCTCGCCACCAGCGCGTCTCGAAAGGCTCGTATGGCGTGACGGTCATGATGATTTTGGCCTTGGGCATGACGGACTGGAAGATAATCTTTGCCCTGCGCGCGTGGTAGGGCGAGGTGACCAGGATCAGGGTCAGGGGTTTGTCGCCCAGTTTAGCCTTCAAGGCTTCCGCTTCCTCAGCGGTGCTCACATGGCCGCTTCCGAAAAAGGTCAGGGCTGACTCAGGGACATTCAATACCTGCATGAACTTTTTATATTCCTCTGTTTGCGAGCGTTGTGGGTAGCCCAGTTGTTTTTCGATTGAAGTCAACGCTGTGGGTGGGTATATTTTCGAGAGGCTCAGGAAGACCTTCTTCGACCAGCCCTGGTGGTAGAGGTCTGCGGCATGGATCAGCCTGTGCCTGTCCCCGGCCAGGGGCACTATGGCCTCGGCCTGTTCCGGCGGATCATTGACCTGCAGCCAATGCCCGGCGAAATAGAGCCCCACGATTCCGGCCAGCAGGCAGGCGACCGCGGCCATGCCCACGATTTGGAAAAAAAGGGCCGTTAGCCGTTTCATCATTTTTCTCCGACCGCGAACATGGCTTGGTATTCGGCCTTGAGTTCGGCAAAGGTTCCATTTTCGATGGCCTTGCGGGCCCTGGCCGTCATGTCCAGGAAGAACGTCAGGTTGTGCAGGGTGTTCAGCCTGTAGGAAAGCAGCTCCCTGGCCATGTAGAGATGGCGGAGATAGGCCCGTGAAAAGTTCTTGCAGGCGTAGCAGCCGCAATTGGGGTCAAGGGGGCCGCTGTCCTCGCTGTACTTGGCCTTCTTGATGTTCATTTTGCCCTGGGACGTGTAAAGCGTTCCATTGCGTGCGTTTCTGGTGGGCAGCACGCAGTCGAACATGTCCACGCCCGCCTCGATTCCCTCAAGAATGTCCAGGGGAGTGCCCACGCCCATGAGGTAGCGGGGCTTGTCTTCAGGAAGCATGGGGGCGATGTGGCGCAGGATGTCGTACATCTCTTTTGTCGATTCTCCCACGCTCAGGCCGCCGATTGCATAGCCTTCAAAGGGGATTTCCATGAGTTGGCCAAGGCTTGTTTCACGCAGGTCCTTGTAGAATCCGCCCTGGACTATGCCGAACATGAGCTGCCCGTTTTCACCGGGCGCCAGTGCTTCGCGGCAGCGTCTGGCCCAGCGGGTGGTCAACTCAAGGGACTTGGCCGTGTATTTCTTGTCCTTGCCGTAGGGCACGCATTCGTCAAGGACCATGATGATGTCCGAACCGAGGTTCTTTTGGATGGAAATCACTTTCTCGGGAGAAAAGAAATGCTTGGACCCGTCCATGTGCGACCTGAATTCAACGCCTTCCTCGGTGATCTTGCGCAAGCCCTCCAGGCTGAAGACCTGAAAGCCGCCGCTGTCCGTGAGGATGGGGCCGTGCCAGTTGGAAAAGTCGTGCAGTCCGCCTTGCCGGGCGATGAGTTCGTCGCCGGGGCGGATGTAGAGGTGGTATGTGTTGCCCAGAATTATTTGGGAGCCAACGTCGATGAGATCGTGGGGACTCAGCGACTTCACGCTGCCGCGGGTTCCCACCGGCATGAACACGGGGGTTTCCACCACGCCGTGGGCCGTGGCCAGGGAGGCGCGCCTTGCCTTGCCGTCAACGGCTTTGAGGGTAAAGGTTCCAGGTTTTTCCATTGTTATTGTTCAATACCTTTTTTGGGACAGATGTCGTTGAGAATGCATTGGGCGCAAAGCGGTTTTCGCGCCGGGCAGGTCTCCCTGCCGAAATAGACCAGAAAATGGTTCACGTCACCCCATGATTCACGCGGAAACAGGGTCATGAGGTCTTTTTCAATGGCTTGCGGGGTCGCGGCTTCGGTCAGGCCCATGCGAAAGGATAGACGCTTTACATGGGTGTCCACTGCGACGCCCTCGTTCAGGCCAAAGGCGTTGGACAGGACGATGTTCGCCGTCTTTCTGGCCACTCCGGGCAGGGTCAGCAATTCCTTCATGGTCCGGGGAACGTTGCCGTTGAAGTTCTCCACGACCAGCCGGGCGGACTGCTTCATGTGCTTGGCCTTGTTTCTGAACAGGCCCGTCGACTTGATGACGTTTTCGATGTCGGCAATGTCGGCCTTGGCGATCAGGGCCGGTCCGGGCCATTTCTTGAACAGGACCGGCGTGACCATATTCACCCTGTCGTCGGTGCATTGGGCTGAAAGCATCGTGGCCACCAGAAGTTCCCAGGGGTCGCCCCAGTCCAGGGCTGTCTTGGGCTTGCCGTATCTCCCGCCCAGCCTCTGGAGAACCTCTGCGGCCAGTTGTTTTTTTAATTCAAGATTCATGTATACTGTTCCTGCTTCCCGAATGTGGAAGCTCTGGTTAGCATTCCCCTTGCCGGGACTCAAGGCCGGATTTCTTTGTGTTTGCCGCCGGAATTGCTATAATCTATAGAAACAATGGAGGGGCATGATGAAAATTGGCATGGCCGTTTTGTTTTCCATCATGGTTTTTAGTGTCTTGGCCCTTGGCCGAGGCGTCGCCCAGGAAGGCGGACAGTTGGAGACCTTGAAAAGCTCCTGCACCAGTTGTCACGGCATGGGCCGCACCTGCGCCAAGGTCGGAAAAGCCGACAAGGCGCAGTGGCTCGAAATCCTGGAACGCATGAACCGCCATGGGGCGGGTGTCGAAGCGGGCGCGATGGATGGCTTGGCCGATTATCTGGCCGTTCCTTCGGATGAACTCAAGGGCGAGTGCGGGTAATCGGGCATGTCCGTCTCCATGATCTACATCACCGTGGAGAACGGTTCCGAAGCCGAGAGGTTGGGGCGCATGCTGGTGGAAAGCAGGCTTGCGGCCTGCGTGAACATCATTGACGGCATGCGCTCCATTTACCGTTGGCGGGGCAAGGTTGAGAGCGCATCGGAGGCGGTTCTCATCGCCAAGACCAAAACCGAACTGGTTGAGCACTTGACCCGCCTGGTTGTCGACGAGCACGGCTACGAGTGCCCCTGCGTCGTTTCCATGCCCATAGAAGGCGGAAATCTGGAGTTCATCCGCTGGATAGAGGAACAGACAGGTTGATGGATTAAGCTTTCGGGCCAAAGAGGTTATACTTGTCCTTCACGGCATTGACACCGTAATCTTCAGTCCGTAACTTCGCGCCGTTGAAATAATCACGCTGAGGAGGGATTCAATGCGGATTTTCGTTTCCGGTTCATTGGCATACGACAGGATAATGACCTTTCCGGGCAAGTTTTCGGACCACATCCTACCGGACAAGATACATATTTTGAACGTCTGCTTTCTGGTGGACGGCCTTGATGAAAAATTCGGCGGAACAGCGGGCAATATCGCCTACAGCCTGGCTCTTCTGGAAGAGAAGCCGGTCATTCTGAGTGCCGGAGGCAAGGATTTCGGCCCCTACAGGGAATGGCTGGAGCGGATTGGCCTGCCCCTGGGAGGCATCCGCGTGGTGAAAGACGAGTTCACTGCCGGGGCCTATATCACCACGGACCAGTCCGACAACCAGATCACGGGTTTCAATCCCGGCGCCATGAAACACGCCTGCGGCTACGAATTCGGTTCCTTCAGGGCTTCGGAATGCCTGGGCATCATCTCGCCCGGAAATCTCGACGACATGATGAACCTGCCCCGTTTTTTCAGGGACAAGGGCATCCGCTACATCTTCGATCCCGGCCAACAGATTCCGGCTTTCAACGGCGACCAGCTCGTGGACGCCATCAAGGGTTCCCATATCCTGATCACCAATGATTACGAACTTGAAATGATCATGAAGGCCACAGGCCTGGACAAGGCGGAAGTCCTGGATTTGACGGACTGCATGATAACCACCCTGGGTGAAGAGGGTTCCAGGGTCTTGCGCAAGGGTAAGGTAACCGACATCCCGGTCGCCGTGGTCTCCCAGGTGCTCGATCCCACAGGAGCGGGCGACGCATACAGGTCTGGCCTGATAAAGGGGCTGGCAATGGGCAGGTCCATCGAGGACTCCGCCCTCATGGGCGCGGTCTGCTCGGCCTATGCCGTTGAACGCAAGGGCACCCAGGAGCACGGCTTCACCTTTGATGAATTCAGGGCGCGCTACCGGGATAATTTCGGGGATTTATAATCTTTCCCGCACCGTAAAGGCCTTGGCCGAGGTCCGGGCCGGGAGGTCTGGATATGATTGAACTGAAGCTGGAAAACGTCGAATCCTATCTGAAAAAGGCTTTTGGCGAGAGCGCTGTTCTTGTGGACGCCGGGGAGATCGGAACCCTGGACAAGCAGGGCATGAAGCGTTTCGGGTACGGCAAGCCGCTTCTGGTGCGCTTCAAGGTCGACGGCAGTCTCAGGCAGGGCGTGCTGTCGGTCATGCGCGGCGACAAGTACGGCCACCAGTTCTATTGGGACCGGGCCGCCATCCTCATGTTCCAGTACGAAGCGTCGGCGCGCATGGAGGGACATGTGCGGCCCATGGGGCTGGGCTACGTGGACAAGGACGACCGTTTCGTGCCTTTGCGCGATCCAAAGGAATTCTTCATCCTCAACGAGCTTTTGGAAGGGCATGACTATTTCAACGACCTGGAGCGCATCCGCGAGGGCGGGTTCAGGCCGGAAGACGAGGAAATTGCCAGGGAGTTCGCCCGCTGGCTGGCCCGTATTCATTCCAGAAAGCTCAATGACCCGGATCTCTATTACAGGCGCATCAGAAATCTGCTCGGTTCCAGCGAGTGCATTCTGGGCCTTGTCGACGAGGCCTATACCCATCCTTATCCCGAATTCAGCGACGAGCGGTTCATGCGCCTGGAGAAAAGGCTCATAGACTGGCGCTGGAAGCTCAGGGGCTATGCTCACCGCTTGGCAGTGGTTCACGGAGATTTTCATCCCTGGAACGTGCTGGTCCGCGAGGACGGAGGGTTTTCAGTGCTGGACAGGAGCAGGGGGGAATGGGGCGATCCCGCAGGCGACCTCTGCACCATGGCCATCAACTACCTGTTGTTCGGACTTTATGACAAGCCCAGACTTGGAGGCGACTTTTGGCGTCTTTACCATACTTATTTTCAGGAATATCTCGATATTACGGGGGATAATGAGCTTCTTGAGGTCATTGCCCCGTTTTTCGTCTTCAGGGGGCTGGTTATCGCTTCGCCGGAATGGTATCCTGACCATCCGGAACCTGTCCGCCGGGGGCTGCTGAGGTTTCTTGAGAATGTACTGGAAGATGATGTCTTTGACTGGGAAAACATAAACAAATACATGGAGTGACCGCATGGGGGACGACAGGGAAGGCTGGGCGGTTTGGTTCGTGGGATTGCCGGGGAGCGGCAAAAGCTGTCTCGCAAAAGGGGTTTACGAAAAGCTTTCCGGGCGCGGGGATGACGTTGTCTGGCTTGAGATGGACAAGCGCAGGGGAGATTATCTTTCAGAGCCCAGCTATACTGCGGAGGAGAGAAAGGAGTCCTACGCAAGGTTCGTGGATGAAGCCGCAGAGCTGGTTTCCCGCGGCAAGGGGGTGCTCATGGACGGCACGGCCTACAAGGCCTCCATGCGGAAACGGGCTAGAGAGCGCATAGGAAAATTTGCGGAAGTCTATGTTTCGTGTCCCCTGGACGTGGCTGTACGGCGCGAGGCGATTCGTCCCGACGGAGCGGTAATGGCCGGTCTGTACGAGAAGGCCTTGGACAGGAAAAGGACAGGCAGGCAGTGCGAGGGACTTGGAGACGTGGTTGGCGTTGACGTTCCCTTTGAAGATGACGAGAATGCGGAGTGCGTGATTGAAAACGGCCTGTTGTCCAAAGATCAGACCCTTGAGCGGGCAATGGATTTTATTGACCGCTGGCTAAAAGAATAGAAGCGCGGCCACGTCTTGGCGGCCGCGAAAGGAATGTATGAAGTTTCACATCAACACTTTCGGCTGCCAGATGAACGTGCACGATTCCGATTGGCTTGAGCGGGCCATGTGCAAGCGGGGTTGGGAAAGGGCCGCCGAGGATGAGGCCGGCGTCATTGTCCTGAATACCTGCAGCGTCAGGGAAAAACCCGAACAGAAAGTCTACAGCGCCTTGGGCCGGATATCCGCCCTGGTGCGCAACGATCCCGATCTTTTCGTGGCCGTGGGCGGTTGCGTGGCCCAGCAGGTGGGAACAGGTTTTTTCGAACGTTTTCCCTTCGTGCGGCTGGTCTTCGGAACCGACGGCCTGACCCTGGCTCCCAACGCCCTTGAGCGTTTGGTTCAGGAACCTGATTTGCGCCTGAGTCTCCTGGACATGCTGGGACAATATCCCGAGCGCGAGGAGGCGCCGCCGGTAAGCGATCCCGAAACCGACACCCGCCAGGCCTTTGTGAACATAATGCAGGGCTGCGACAATTTTTGCGCCTATTGCATCGTGCCCTATGTGCGGGGCAGACAGAAATCAAGGCTGCCGGAGCACATACTCTCGGAATGCAGATTTCTGGTTGAACACGGCGTGCGCGAATTGACACTGCTCGGGCAGAACGTGAACAGCTACGGACTTGACCCAAGCGGCGCGGGCCTGGGCTTTTCCGAACTCCTGGCCCAAGTGGCATCCATTCCCGGACTGGTTCGCCTGCGCTTCACCACGTCGCACCCCAAGGATATCGCACCCGAAGTCATTGAGGCCTTCGGCAACCTTCCGAATCTTTGCCCCCAGCTGCATTTGCCTCTTCAGGCCGGGTCCGACCGCGTGCTCAAGCGCATGGGCAGAAAATACGACAGCGCCGGTTACCTGAAGATAGTGGAAGCCCTTAAAGCGGTGAGACCGGACATTGCCCTGACCACGGACCTCATTGTCGGCTTTCCGGGAGAGACGGAGGAGGACTTCGAGAAGACGCTTGAAATAATGGAAAAAGTTAGATTCGAAAGCAGTTTTTCCTTCAAGTATTCCGACCGCCCGGGAGTGGCGGCCGTGAACATGAAGCCCAAGGTGGACGAGGCCGTGGCCTCGTCAAGACTCGAGCGCTTGCAGAAATTGCAAAATGTTATTACTAGAGAATGTCTAAAGAATTGTATCGGCCTTGAAACGGAGATTCTCGTCGAAGGATTCAGCAGAAAGCAGCAGGGCCGATTGATCTCCTGGCGTGGCCGTGATCCGGGTGGAAGAATAGTCAATGTCGAGTGCGAACCCGGTGAACATCTGGTCGGCAAGCTGATGCGGGTCGGAATCGTGGAAGCCAAAAAACACTCCCTTTTGGGAGAAGGAATCGGTTCGCCATGGTAGAGATGAAGGTTTTCGGTCTTGCCGTTGACGAGAAAAGCCAGGCTCCTGTGCTGATCCTCAAGGATTCGGCGGAAGAGAGGGTTCTGCCCATCTGGATCGGGGCCATGGAGGCCATGTCCATCTCCCTGGCCCTGAACAAGGTGGTTTTTCCCAGGCCCATGACCCACGACCTGCTCCTGTCCGTCATTGAGGATTTGGGCGGAAGGGTTAATTCCGTGGAGGTGACGAACATCGAGGACGGCACCTTCTACGCCGAGGTCGTGTTGAGCCGTGACGGAGAGATCAAGCGCATCGACAGCAGGCCGTCCGACGCGATAGCCCTGGCCGTCAGGGCCGAGGCAGCGATTCTTGTTCACGAGGATGTGCTCAAGGAGGCCGGGAGTCATACCCTTGCCGATTACGAGAAGGTGCTCAAGAGCGAGGATTCAGACAAGTGGGCGGAAGAGCTTGAAAAATTTTCGGAAGAAGACAGCAAGTACAAGATGTAGCGCGGAGCCGCAAATGATAGATTTACACACGCACACGGTTTACAGCGACGGCGAGCTGATACCTGCCGAATTGGCCAGAAGGGCGGAGGTGGCCGGGTATCGGGCCCTGGCCTTTACCGACCATGCCGATGCCGGCAACCTTGGTTTCATCCTTGAAAACATCCTCAGGCTCACAGGGAGTTATGGACATTTCAACGACATCAACCTCTTTGCGGGCGTCGAGTTGACACACACTCCTCCGGCCCTGATTTCGGAACTGACGAGCATGGCTCGCGAAAAGGGCGCTCAAATTGTGGTGATGCACGGCGAAACCATTGTGGAACCCGTGGCTCCCGGCACCAACCTCGCGGCCATCGAGGCCGGTGTGGACATTCTGGCCCATCCTGGACTGATAACGAAGGAAGAGGTTGAGTTGGCCGCCCAAAAGGGCGTTTGCCTGGAAATCACCACGCGCAAGGGGCACAGCCTGACCAACGGCCATGTTGCCGGGTTGGCCCGGAAATATGGGGCAAAGCTCGTGATCAACAACGACGCCCACGCGCCGGGCGATCTGGTCTCAGGCGAGTTGCGCAGAAAAATAGCCCTTGGCGCGGGACTTTCCAGGGAAGAATGGGAGCAGGCCGAAAGCAACTCCCGCGAACTGGTTCAGCGGATGCTTAAATGAGCATTTTTCAGCCTTCATATTCATCAATTTTAACCCGATCGGCACGATTGCATTTCGTGCGAACATTTGGATTCGCCTGTACGCAACGCCGGGCATGCTTCATGCAGACCGGTTCAGCGGCGCACAGGCTCAGGCCCCTGTGACGAGAACATACTAACAAAGGTAAAGAGATGGACATGCTACCTGAAACCGGATTTATAGGCATGCTTGCCGGTGCGACCCTGGTCGTGAAGCTGGTTCTGCTGCTGCTCGCGACCATGTCGGTCTGGAGTTGGACGATTATCTTCACAAAACTTTTCATGGTCAATCGAGCCAAGAAGCGCGTCGCAGTCGGCTATGAACAGTTCCAGCAGGCCGATGATCTTTCCGACGGACTGCAGGCCATCGGTAAGGAAGACTCTCCGCTGACCACACTGGGCAGCAAGGCCATCAAGGAATTCAAGAAGCTGGAAAGCGCCGACGTGGACCGGGAGCGAAAGCGCATGCTGGTCAAGGACACCCTGCGCCGCATTCTCAGGCAGGGAATCAGCGTCGAGATGAAGCGTCTTTCCAGTTCAATACCTTTCCTGGCCACCTGCGCCAATGCCGCTCCGTTTATCGGCCTTTTCGGGACCGTCTGGGGCATCATGAACGCCTTCCATTCCATCGGGACGGCCAAGACCGCAGCACTGGCCGCTGTGGCGCCGGGCATTTCCGAAGCCCTGGTCGCAACGGCCATAGGACTGGGCGTGGCCATACCGGCCACCATCGCCTACAACTTCTTCCTGGGCATGCTTGCCGAAGTCGAAGCCGAGATGATCAACTTTGCCGGAGCATTCCTGAACCGGGTCGAGCGCGAAGTGGCCTGGGTCGGCGGCAAGTAGGAGACGCAAATGGCTATCAAGACCGGTGGAGGATATCTGGCTGAGATCAACGTGACGCCCTTTGTGGACGTCATGCTCGTGCTGTTGATCATATTCATGGTGACCGCGCCACTCCTGACCCAGGGCGTGGAAGTCAATCTGCCGCAGACCAAGGCGGTCAAGGCTTTGCCCAAGGACAGCGACCATCTCGTTCTGTCCGTGAAAAAGGACGGCAAACTGTTCATCGACGAGTACGAGGTGGACAGGGATCAATTGCAGGGGCAGTTGAAACGTCTGGTTGCGGATCAGAAAAAGGATCTTTTTTTGCGGGCCGACAAGGAAGTGGCCTACGGTGTGGTGGTGGAAGTCATGGGTGAAATAAAGGCTGCGGGCATAGACAAGCTCGGCGTTGTGGCCGAGCCGGCCAAGGAGAAGAAGTAGTTGCGCTGTCGCATGGCGTCCTTTTTTTTGCGGGAGCGGGTATAGCCTGATGATTTCGTTGCAAAACAGGGGTTTGATATTTTCTCTTTCCCTGCATGTCGGGGTCGTGCTGCTCGCATTGTTCTGGACAGGTTCCGGGTCTGTGTCCATCGACCTGAACCAGCCGATTTACAATGTCGATCTGGTTTCCCTCGCGCCTGCGGGCGGCGGCGGAAAAAGCGGTCCCAAGAAACCTGTGGCCGTGGCAAAGCCGGAGCCAGCCAAGCCCGAGCCTGCCGTCCAGGATGCCAAGCCCATAGCCGAGGTCAAACCCGAGCCCAAGCCAGAACCCAAACCGGAGCCCAAGCCCGAGCCCAAACCGGAAATCAAACCGGAGCCCAAACCTGAGCCGAAACCGCAACCGCAGGCCAAGCCGGAACCTGAAGCAAAGGCCATCAGCGAGAAAAAGGACGAGACGAAGAAGGCGCCGCCGGTCGAAAAGGCTGAGCCGAAACCCAAGCCCAAACCTCAGCCCACGCCTGAGGAGGTCAAGGCGAATGCCCTCAGGTCGGTGAAAAAGGATGTTGCCGCCGGTGAGAAGCGTCAGCGCAGCGCCTTGGAACAGGAATTGGCCTCCCTGCGCAAGACCGAGGGAGAAGACCTTTACAGCGAAGGCGGAACCGGAGGCGGCGAAGGGGGCGGTGAAGGCGCTGGAGGCGGCACAGGTTCAGGAGTGTCCGGACTTTTGCAGGTCTACGGCGAGGTGGTCAAGCAGGAGATCAAGAAGAATTGGCGTTATCCGGCATTCAGTGGCGACGAGAACAACGTGGCCTCCGTCGAGATCAGGATCGACCCCGACGGCACCATAATTGAATATGAGATCATCAGGTCTTCGGGCGATCCCGGAGTGGACAATTCCGTGCGGGCTGCATTGAAGCAGACTGAAAGGGTGCCGCCTCCTCCACGCAAGGACCTCGGCAGGATCATAATCAATTTCAACACACAAGATATGGGAAATTAGGCAGACATGAAAAAGACGGATTCAAGCATCGCGGCGTTACTGGTCCTGTGCATGTTCACGATCGGCCTTTTCATCTCCCCTGATGCATGGGCCGCCCAGGGGTTCACCGTGGACATCCACGGTCCGGGCCAGAAAAAAGTCAATCTCGTCCAGCTCAAACCCAAGTCCCTTGACGGCGGGAGTCTTACTCCCAATGCAGCCAAGTTGGACCAGATGATCAATGACAATCTTTCCTTTCTTCCCTTTCTGAATCTTTCCCCGGCCTCCTCCATCCTTGGCGGCGACACGAGCAAGGGCGTGACCGCCAAGGATATCGACTTCAAGCCGTTGCAGCTGGCCCAGCTGGACGTGGCCATCACTGCGGGCTGGAAAGGGCGCGACGTTCAACTGAGAGCCTTCGAGACCTTCAGCGGCAGGCGGCTTATCGGCAAGGCCTACAGCGATGTGGACATGAACAACATGGACAAGGTCGCGGATCGTTTCTGTTCATTGTTTCTGGAGGCCATGACCGGCAAGAAGGGCTTTTTCAATTCCCCGGTGGCTTTCGTGCGCCGCGTGGGGAAGAACAAGGAGATATTTTCCGTACTGCCCCAGGGACGCGAACTCAGGCAGCTCACCAGGCTGGGCGGCATCAACCTCGGCCCGGACTGGTCCAAGGACGGTTCAAAAATCGCGTTCACGCACATCGCCGACAACAAGCACTATCTCGGCATATACGACAACAAGACGGGCAAGGCAGTGCTCAAGAACAACGGCCTCGGCTCCACCATCATCAGCCCGGCCTATATGGACGACGGCAGCATCTCCCTGACCCTGAACAAGACCGGCAGCACGGATATCTATCTGCTGAGCAAGGATTTTCGGCCCATAAGACCCATCGTGCAGAGCAGGCACATCGATGTCTCGCCGAGCTATGACCGCACCGGGCGCAAGATGGCCTTCACTTCCGGCAGGTTCGGCAATCCGCATATCTTCCTGTACGACACTGCCACCAAGGAGATTAAGCGCGTAACTTTCGACGGAAAGTACAACACGCATCCCTGCCTCAGCCCGGACGGGCGGTATGTGGCCTTTGCCAGACAGCTCCCCGGCGGCCACAAGATATTCGTCCACGATCTGTTTACCGGCAGGGAGCGGCAACTGACCTTCGGCTCCGGCAGCGACGAGGACCCGGCCTTCGGTCCCGACGGGTATTTTATCGCTTTCTCCTCCAACAGGAGCGGAGCGTACAGGATTTATCTGACCACGCGGCATGGCGACACCCCCAAGATGCTTCCGACCGGTCCTGGGGATGCCTCTTCGCCTGCCTGGAATACGGCGATCTACAATCAGTAGACGACCATTGCGGCCATAAGGCTTGCAATTTATTGGGATACGGTTACTGTTTCCGTGACCGCAAACCGGAAACCGGAATGAACTTGAAAACAAAAGTTGCCTTTAGTGGCCATTTTTCAAGGAGGATTTTGATGAATGCCCGATCCATTGGACTAATAGCGATTGTTTGTCTGGCCCTGGCTCTTACCGCCGGTTGTTCTTCCAAACGGACCCAGTCCATGCCTCCGGGCGCAAGCTCAGGCTCGGTCGAGGTCAAGGATCAACAGTGGCAATCCGGGGCCAACGGTGCCCAGGAGCAGGGCTTGACCGAGGATGAACTTATGTCCCAGCAGCGCGCCCAGGCCGTTGAAGAGCTTGGCGGGCGGGTGTTTTTTGGTTTTGATTCCTTTGAACTGGACTCACGGGCCAAGGAGAATCTGAAAATCAAGGCCGAGATTATGAAAAAATATCCTGAAATGACCATGGTCGTGGAAGGCAACTGCGACGAGCGCGGCACAGAGGAATACAATCTGGCCCTGGGCGAGAAGCGCGCCCGCGCCGCATACGAGTATCTGGTCATTCTCGGCGTATCACCGGAACGTCTGAGCATCGTCAGCTTCGGCGAAGAGCGTCCCATTGCCCATGACGGCAACGAGGAGGCCTGGGCCATGAACCGCAACGACGGTTTTTCGGTATCCAGATAGTTTACTACATGTGCAGGCTAAACGCCGCCCCTTTGCAGGGGCGGCGTTTTTTTGTGCAGCATTTGGTCGGGCCTGTGCATGAATGGGTTTGCCCTGCACAAGAGGCTAGATGAAAAGCAGAAGGATATGCAGTCCGGCCATGGCGTACAGCCCGGCCAGGACATCGTCCAGCATCACGCCCAGTCCGCCGGGAAATATCGTTTCCACGCGTTTGATGGGCCAGGGCTTGGCAATGTCGAAAAGCCGGAACAGGACGAACCCGGCCAGCAGGGTCAAGGCCGTGGCATTGGCGAGAAAGAGCAGGGCGGTCCATTGTCCGAGAAGCTCGTCGATTATCACGCAGCCGGGGTCCTTGGCCTCCAGGATTCCTTCGGCCCATGTGGAGGCCAGTGCGCCGACCAAAAGAATCCCCAGAAGTATCAGGGCGCGGGTCGTTGTCGAGAAAGGAATGAAAAGCCAGGGGGCGAGCAAAAGCGCGGCGGCCGAACCCCAGGTGCCGGGCGCCTTGGGCAGGTTGCCGATGGGGCCAAGCGTGGCAATGTTCAGGGCTATCCTTTCCAGGACTGTTTTGCTCATATGTGTTACCCTCCGATGTCGTAAATTTTGCGGCAGTTTGGTTTTTCCGACCTTAAGGCCCATTCAACTTCTGGTCTTTACTATTCCCCGGCTGACCAGCGTTTCGGTCAGTTCAGCCAGGGGGGTCCACGACGTTGATCAGAGAGGTAAAACGGTAACCATTTGTCGTCAATGGACTTTTACTTCACCAGGCGCAGTTGAGTGGGGACCTGTGTGGGAGCCTCCGGGGTATTTCAGTCGCAGTTGTTGAGTTTTCTTTATGTATTTTCATCCTGAGCATTGAACAAAGTACGCCATGAGCTTGAAATTGCACCTTGCGCCCCATCAAAAGTCTTCGTCAAAAGATCAGAGCCATTGTCAACGAGCCCTTCAGCAAGGTCGTCTGCGGCATCACCGATTTTTTCTGTGCGCGATGGAGTGAGATTCCGCAACAACGCCTTAGATGCGCGGTTTTCAACAACCTTTTAAAAACTGACGTCGAATTCTTCCCGGAGACGGGTCAGGGCGTCGCGCTCCATGGCGGCGTAACGCTCTTTGTCGAGCAGGGTGGGCTGGCCCGTGGGCGGAACGTCATGATGCATATACTTGTATATGTCGAAATGGCTGCATGTGTATCCGCGAATATGAACTTCTCTGAACCATTGGCAGCCGACATCCAAAATTTGCTTTCCCACGTTGACTATCGCTCCAAAAGGAATGACGCGTCCATGTGGCGCGGTTATTTTGCGCGCCTTTTTCATGTTGATGAGCGCACACCATTCATTAACACGACATTCCGGCAACGGCCATGGTTGGTCTTGGAACAACTGGTGCATGACTGGAAGGTGGTATGCTCGTTTCAGGGAACCCTCCAGGGCTTCCACTGTTTTATACATCCTGTGCAGTTCCTCGAATGACGGCCGGTAGTCCATGAAAGACAGAGAGTCGCATTTTCCGGCGAAAGAGGCCGGGCAATACCAACACTGACCAATATGTCCGATGGCGATGTCGTCGCCTATGCTTTCAAGCATCGCGCCGACGACGTCTCCATGGAAGTACGTGTCGTTGTGGATTATCAGGATGTAATCCTTGTCGGTCATTTCCCACCCGTATTGATAGCGCACGGAATGGCGGTACTCCTCGTCTCCAAGCTTGTCGAACTCCAAAGGAAAGCAATAATTCCAGCGGTCGGGCTTCATGTGGACGATTTTGTCCTTCAGGCGTTCAAGGACGAAGTCATATCCCCCGGCCGCGATTCCATGTTCGCTTGGGTTTTCTTCGAGAAAATATATTTTGTCGATGTGCCGTCCGGATTCGCGTTCGAGAGAAAGCAAGGCCAGCGTGGTTTGATAAGGTTTTATAAAGGCGTTGATGAGAACGTCGATTTTTTCTTTCATATTTTGCTTTCTCTGCGCATCTCGCTAAAGTGGCGTCTATCTTTGTATTAACCCGCAAAAATCTTCAGCCTCGCGTTTTTTATACAGTGCTGCGTCCTGTGGGTCGTTTTTGCGTTCGTGTTTTTTATAGTCGACTTCAACCATCAGACACCCGGGATTGAAGATAAGCTGGTTCTGATGAATGGCGATCGCGGACAGCTCCGTGTCGCCGAAGTGTCTTTTGTATTCCGGGTAGAAAATAAATTTGTGATAGAGGCTGGCCAGCCAACTCCTGCGAGCAAGGCCGAAGACCGCCAGGGTCCCGTAAAAGCGGCTGTCGTTGAAGGCGAGAAGCCCTGCTTTCGAATTATCCAGCGTATTCAAGGCTGAACGCAGCCAGCCGTCGCCAGGGAAGGCGTCCTGGGCTAGGTAGCCGAAATAGCGCGAGGATGAATGCGAGCACAGGAAATTGGCGATTTTCATGAATCCGATGCGTTCATCGTCGTCAACCAAAACCAAAAGGCCTGGGTGCAAAGCGCGGCGGACCAGCACCTCCGTCAAACGAGCCGTCAACTCGCGGTCTATGTACGGGAGAACGAATACGGCGTCATCGTTCCGCACCGTTCCAAGCTTTGAAAGGCTGGAGGATGTCGTGTGGATTGTCTGAAGCAAAATGGTTTGTCTCCAGGTCGTAGGGCTGGGCCGTGGGACGGGTACGCTGTCGATTTCATGCATCATTAATAGGATCGAGTCAAACGGACTTCGTTTGCGCTCGCGGCCTTCCGCTTTCTGAAGGAACGAAAGTTCGTCTCCAGCACCCGCTCCGGCGGCAGTTCCACCACCTTGATCAGCGATTTTAGCTTTAACTATCCGTAGTCATCAATCTTAATCTACCTATGGTGGGGAGTTGTGTGGGATTGCCCAACCTAGCTGTCTCCGATTTTTTTTGTGCCGAAAAAAGCTATTCCAGCCAGTATTTGAGATGGTCGAGGGCATCGGCACAGGTCACCACTCCGTGAGCTCTTTCCATTAAGCCGGGCTGCAATTCTTTCACCATCCAGGCTTCTAAGTGTTCTTTTGGTGGTGGATATGGTGCTTCAAGTCCATATGTGCCAGCTGCAGTAAATCCATGTCTTTGGTAATAAACAGGATCTCCTAAAACAAAGACCAGACCTACGCCTTCCTTCTGAAGACATTCAAAACCTGTTTTTATGAGTTGGCTGCCTATCCCTTTCATTTGATATTCAGGATGAACAGAAAGTGGCGCAAGGATTGAAGACTTAATCTCAGTTGTCGATTCTTTCAGGTCTGTAGCCGTGAATAGAATATGCCCAACGATGTTTTCGCCACTCGTCGCCACCAGTGAAAGCATAGGGCGAGCACTCTGGTCTTCTAACAGGTCACTCACAAGGTCAGATATTTCCCGCCCTTCATCGTCGCTAAATGCAGCATGAATAACTTGAAAGATGTGCAGTTCATCCTCTGGGATAGCTGCGCGGATATTCCAATTCATTTAATACTCGCCTGCGTACTTGGATGTTTGCTTTGATTTGCCACCTTAAACATTAACTGGGTTACAGAACACTTCTGGTGCTCCCCAAAGTGGGAAGTTGGTGTGAACTTCCGCTGGAACATACTGCGGATGTGTTTTTTCAGCCTTCTCTTGAAACGATAATACGTCGAGACACCAAGGCCTCCGCCAGTTCCGCAAGGGGCAGGCCCACAACGCTGGTATATGACCCGTTGATTTTCTCTATGATGAAGGCCCCCATGCCCTGGATGGCGTAGCCCCCGGCCTTGTCCAGCGATTCCCCGGACCGGGCGTAGGCCTTGAGAGTGGCCGGTCTTGAGATGCGCATGGTCACTTCCGAATGGACCGTGAAGGACACGGTTTCACCTTCGGGCAGGGTCAGGCAGCAGGCCGTGGCCACCTGATGGGTCCTTCCGGCAAGCATGGTCAGCATTTCAACCGCTTCATCCGCGTCCTTGGGTTTGCTTAGTATCCGGCCGTCCAGCGTGACCACCGTGTCCGCGCCGATGATGACCTTGCCCGGATGCCTTTGGGCTGCGTCCGAAGACTTTAGCTCGGCCATGCGCGCTGCATAGGTGGAGGGCTTCTCGCCCGCATTGGGCGCGGGCTCATCCACGCTGCAGGGGTCGATTGTGAATTCCAGGCCCATTGATTCCAGCAGATCCTTTCTGCGCGGCGAGCCGGAAGCCAGGACCAGGGGCAGGACCGCCATGAACGTGCCTTTGTACTCGGGCTGATTGTATTTAAGCTCCATTGGTTTTCTCTTTATCAATTTCGCGGCCTCGTCAAGAAGCGGCATTTTTTTGGCGCTTGCCCAATGCCGGGAAGTGCTCGGTAGTGAATTGTCAATTAATAACAATATGTTGAATTGTTGGCAAAGAAATTGCTCAGTATTTGATGCAAGACTTTGCAATGCCTGGAAATGCATTGATATCACACGTCAATTTTTGGGGAGAGGCTGAGATAATGAATGATCGGGGATTGAATGATCTGTTGTCGGAGGATTTCCATTATTCCGACAGGGTGGAAGGCCGCCACGACTGGTCTGTTCCCTGGGCCGACCTGATGATGGTCATGTTCGTTCTTTTCGTGGTGCTGTTCATCTATTCCAGCAGCCACAAGGACATCACCGTGTTGTTCAGTTCGGGCAATTCCGGTTCAGCGGCCGGCAAGTTTGAGATCGATCCCCTGCACGGCCTGATCGGCAGGATGCAGAGCCATCAGTCCATGATGGTCAAGTACAGGAACGAGGCTGATCTCGACGGACGGGACATTATTTTCAAATCGGAGGACTCCAGCGTTCTGGTCCTTCGCGAGGATGACGATCTAGTCCGGGTCAATCTCAGGGGCGACAGGTTTTTCGAGTCCGGCGGGGCCGTTTTGAACCGGGAGAGCCTGCCGTATCTGGAGCAGGTGTCGGGATTGCTCAAGACCAGTAAAAGTTCCGTGCATATAATAGGCTATGCCGATCCTTCAGAGGCCGACGGCGCGGAGAGCTTCAGGCTTTCAGGGGAACGGGCCATCGCCGTGATGAACTATTTCGTCGAAACCATCGGGATAGAGGCCAAGCGGTTCGCCTTGACCGGGAGGGGAGCCTACAAGCCCGAAGTGCCGTCCATTGCCCGGAATCATGAAGCAAGAAACAGGCGGGTGGAAATTTTCATCCAGACCTCCGGTTAGTCCGGAGAGGAGATAGAAATGAACAGGAAAAACATGGTGGGCGCGGGCCTTTGCGCTTTTCTTTTCGTAGGCAGCTTTTCCCTTACCGTGGGAATCGGGGCCTATTGGAATCTGGCCGCGTTTCTGGTGGTGATCTCGGGGCTCCTGGGCGCGATGCTCCTAAGCTATCCCTTTGAAAGGGTCAAGGACGCCTTCAAGGTCGCCAAGAATTCATACACCTCCATCCAGGCCAAACCCGAAGAGATCGTGAACACCTTGCTCGATCTGGCGGTTCGTTCCAGGGTGGACGGTGTTCTCTCCCTTGAGAAGAAGGCCCAGAAGACCACAAGCTCCTTTTTGCGCAACGGACTGACTCTTTTGGTGGACAACTACAGCGAAGAGGAGATCAGGGATTTTTTGACCACCGAGATGTCCTTTTTCAGCTTGAGACGGCAACAGGTGGAGCGCATTTTCCAGACCGGAGCAAAGATCGCCCCCTCCTTCGGGGTTGCAGGCAGCGTCATCGGGATCATCGGCCTGCTCATGGGCATCGACGACACCGGCGTGATCCTCAAGACCATTCCCGTGGCCTTCATTTCAACGCTTTACGGATTGGTGATCAGCAATCTTGTCATGGCTCCCATTGCCGAAAACATCAATTTCAGCACCAGACGTGAATTGCTGAACCAGAAAATGATCATGGAAGGGATAATCGCCATCAGCAAGGAACAAAATCCATACAAACTGGAGAAGAAGCTGGCCTCTTTCATGAGTCCCTGCCAGCGTGAAGGCAAGGCCGAGGCCCTGCGTCGCATCACCAGAAAATACATCAAGGAAAAGAAGGAAGCCAAGATAGGCAAGGAAGAATTGCTCAAGGAAGGTATAGTAGCCAAGGCTTCGTAATAAAAGCATAAAATTCCTGTCATAGTTTTGAAAAGTTAAAATATCTGGAGCCGAAAGGCTCCTTTTTTTTGCGCTTTTATGATAGAGGGGCTTCACGGACGGGAGATTATGAAAAAGATATTGGCGGCTGATCTCGGCGGCACCAACAGCCGGTTCGCCTGTTTTGAATTCGATGAGGCTTCCGGGCTGCGCCTGGCGGGAAAGGCGCGCCTGAAAACAGCCGAGCACTCCTCTTTCGGCCAATTGCTGGAGGCCCTTTGGGATTCCGGACTCAAGTATGGCCCGGACCAATATGACATAGCCGTCCTGGCCGTGCCCGGACCGGTGATCAAGGGCGTGTACTGCCATCCGGCCAATATTGCCTGGGACATCAACGTCTCCAAGGCCGAGGTCAAGTACGGCCTCAAGAATTGTCGACTGATCAACGATTTCGCGGCCCAGGCCTACGCCTGCCGTACTCCGGTGGTTGACTCCGGCCTTGTGATCCAGGAAGGGCATGTGGACCAGGACGGAGCGCTCATCGTCATCGGCGCCGGAACCGGACTCGGCCATTGCGCCCTGGTTCCGGTCGGCGGCAGCTTTGTGACGGTCAACTCGGAGGGCGGACACAAGGGATTTCCATTCGTGGGAGAACGCGAGGCCGAATACGAGCGGTTCATAAGGGAAACCACCGGCCATCCTTTCTGCTACGGCGATCTTGTGGTCACCGGCCTGGGTCTGACTCTGCTGCACAGGTTTCTGACCGGCGAAGAGCTGACGCCTCACCAAGTGGCCGCAACCCTGACCCCGGAAAGCGAGACCCTGGAATGGTATGCCCGCTTTTATGGACGCGCCGCACGCGATTACGCCCTGACTGTTGTGCCCCTGGGAGGAGTCTATATTGCGGGTGGAATTACGGCCAAAAATCCGATACTGGTGCAAAGCCCGCATTTCATCAACGAGTTTCGCTTGTCTGTCGAATACCCGGAACTGCTTGCAATGCTTCCGGTTATCCTCAACGGCAATGACGATTCCGGTCTATACGGAGCGGCGTTTTTCGCCCAGCTTTATCTAAACGGGAAAATTTGAACCGGTCGCGGGAGCCGGGGGAAATATTCGATGAAGAAGATAGGCAACAGAGAGAGATATCAGAAAACGTTTCCGGTATCCTGGGAACAATTGCACCGCGATTGCCGGGCCCTGTCCTGGCGGCTGGTGGAGAAGCAGCAGTGGAAGGGCATTTTGGCCATCACCAGGGGCGGTCTGGTCCCCGCCGCGATCATCGCCCGCGAGCTGGACATCAGGCTCATCGACACCATCTGCGTCTCCAGCTACGACTGGAAGGACCAGGGCGGGATCGACGTTTTGAAGGATGTTCAGGGCGACGGCGAGGGCTGGCTGCTTCTCGACGATCTGGTGGACACGGGCAAGACCGCCAGCGTTGTTCGCAAGATGTTGCCCAAGGCGCATTTCGCCACGGTCTACGCCAAGCCTGAAGGACGGCCTCTGGTTGATACTTACATAACCGAGGTCAGCCAGGATACCTGGATACTTTTTCCGTGGGATGCCGGGAGCCAGTTTGTGCAGCCCATTGTCAGCGCCATTGACTGACAAGTGTTTTTAAAAAATATGGGTCATAAAATTAAGTAGTTATATTGACTGGTTTGCTTTTGGAGTTGCCCAAAACAACGCAACGGGCTATGGGCTAAAAAAATCCGGAATGGAGGGAAGTGATGACTAAATTCTATAAGGCCTTTCTGGCCTTTGTATTCTGCCTGAGTCTGACAATGGTTTTTACGGCCTGTGAGCAAAAACCTGAAGAAAAACCCGAAGCCCCCAAGGCCGAGGAAAAGGCCGAACAGGCCGCCGAGCCGGCCCCTGAAGCCGAAAAGACGTTTCAGGTTGGTTTCGTATATGTTTCCCCGGTGGGCGACGCCGGTTACTCCTACGCTCATGACCAGGGCCGCCTGTTCATCGAAAAGGAACCCTGGATTACCACTTCCTTTGTCGAGGCCGTGCATGAAGGCGCCGACTCCGAGAGGGTCATCATGAATATGGCCCGCAAAGAGTACGACATGATCTTCACCACCAGCTTCGGCTACATGGACCCGACCATCAAGGTGGGCAAGGATTTTCCCAACGCGAAATTTATGCATTGTTCCGGTTTCAAGACCTCTGACAATGTTTCCAACTATTTCGGCCGTATCTATCAGGCCAGATACCTGACCGGCATTGTCGCCGGTTCCATGACCAAGAGCAAGATCATCGGCTATGTGGCCGCCTTCCCGATTCCCGAAGTCATCCGTGGCATCAACGCCTTCACCCTTGGCGTCCAGTCCGTCAATCCCGAGGTCGAGGTGCGCGTTGTCTGGACCAAGACCTGGTACGACCCGGCCCTTGAAAAGGACGCGGCCAACAGTCTGCTTGACGTTGGCGCGGACATCATCGCCCAGCACCAGGATTCTCCCGGTCCGCAGGAAGCCGCCGAACACAAGGGTGTCTACTCCATCGGCTACAACACCGACATGGCCTCATTCGCTCCCAAGGCCCACCTGACCGCAGCCGTCTGGAATTGGGGCCCGATGTACCTCGAGACCATGCAGCGCGTTAAGGACGGCACCTGGAAGGGCAACGAGTCCCTCTGGTGGGGCATGGACAAGGGCGTCGTGGACATCGCTCCTTTCGGCGAGATGGTGCCCGAAGACGTGAGAAAGGTCGTTCTTGAAAAGAAGGCCGAACTCGTGAACGGCAACGACACCATCTTTGCCGGCCCCATCAAGGACCAGAGCGGAGAGGTTCGCATTCCCGAGGGACAGGTTGCCGACGACAAGACATTGCTCGGCATGACCTGGTTCGTGCAGGGCGTGGTCGGCACAACCGAATAGGAGCTTATGCTGCCATTCAAGGTTAGAAAAAGAGACGAAGTTTGGACCTGGGGCGCCCTGGTGATAATCCTGGGCGCCCTGGCCTTTTCTTTGGCTCTGTGCGCTCTGCTGCTTATGGGGCAGGGCAAGTCTCCGGTTCACGGGATGGCGGTGCTCTGGCAGGGATCATTCGGCCAGCTATGGGCCCTTGAAGACGCATTGCTCAAGTCCGTTCCCATCTTTTTGTGTTCCCTCGGCGTTGCCGTCGCCTTCAGGATGCAGATCTGGAATATCGGCGCCGAGGGACAGTTCGCGCTGGGCGCCGTTGGCGCGACCTGGATGGCCCTCTCCTTTCCCGGCCAGCCGTCCTACATCCTGATGCCGTTGATGTTCGGCATGGCCTTTATCGGCGGTTCGGTCTGGGCCGCGATTCCCGCTTTTCTCAGGATCAAGCTGAACGTGAATGAGATCATATCCACCTTGATGCTCAACTACATAGCCGTGCTGTTGCTCGATTATCTGGTTTTTGGGGTCTGGAAGGACCCCACCAGCTACGGTTTTCCCATGACTCCGGAATTTACTCCGGGCGCCGTCATCGGCCCCTTGGGCGACACCAGACTGCATTGGGGTTTGGCCGTTTGCGCCCTTGTCGGCTTTTTCTTGTGGGCCTTCATGCGCTTCACCCGCCTCGGGTTCGAACTCAAGGCCGGAGGCGAGGGGTTGAGGGTGTCCCGGTACGCCAGATTGCCCTACGGATTTTTGGTTATGCTGGTCATGGTCCTTTCCGGCGGATTCGCCGGTTGGGCGGGCTGCATTGAAGCCTCGGCCATCGACGGCAGGCTGCAACCGAGCCTCATGGCCGGTTACGGCTATACGGCCATCGTCGTGGCCTGGCTGGCCCGGCTCGAACCCCTCTACATCGCCTTTGCCTCGTTTTTGCTGGCTGCATTGCGGGTGGGGGTGGAAAATTTGCAACTGGAGCTGCAGATACCAGCAGCCTTCGGCCAGATCATGGAAGGGCTGATTCTACTGACTGTCCTGGCCGGTCAGTTCTTCATGCACTACACCCTTGAACGGCGTGGAGGCGGCAAATGACCTGGGAACTCATCATACCGCTGCTGGCCGCCGCCGTTCAATCCGGAACGCCGATACTTTACGCCACCCTGGGCGAGATGCTCACGGAAAAGGGCGGCGTGCTGAATCTCGGGGTGGAAGGCATTATGAGCGTCGCCGCCCTTGCCGCCTTCTACGTCAGCTTCACCACCGGTTCGCCCTGGCTGGGTTTTGCGGCCGGAGGCGTGGTTGGCGCACTCATGGGCGGCATACATGGTTTTGTCTGCATTTCCTGTCTTGGCAATCAGGTGGTGTCCGGCCTGGCCCTGACCATTCTCGGACTTGGCCTGACTAATTTTCTCGGGACGCCGTTCATTGGCCAGAACACTGTCGGTTTCTTCAAGGTTTCCATTCCGTTATTGGCGGACATTCCGTTGCTGGGCGGCATCTTCTTCAGACAGGACGCGCTTGTTTACGTATCATTCGTCCTTCCGTTTATCTTCTGGTTCTTCATGCGCCGCACAAGTCTGGGGCTTGCAGTGACCGCTGTCGGCGAAATGCCCGGAGCTGCCGCCGCTGCAGGTCTGAAGCCCTTGAGGCTTCGCTATTTCGCGGTCATGGGCGGCGGTTTTCTGATCGGACTTGGAGGTTCATATCTTTCCCTGGCCTATACCCATCTCTGGACCAACGGCCTTTCGGGCGGCAGGGGCTGGATCGCCGTGGCCCTTGTTATTTTCGCCTTTTGGAAACCAGGTCGAGCCGTTGTCGGGGCCTATCTCTTCGGCGGAGTCATGGCCTTTCAACTGCGGTTGCAGGCCTCCGGGACCAACCTTCCGTCGTCTCTTTTGCTCATGCTGCCATATCTGTTGACTGTGCTGGTGCTCGTATTGTCCGCCTGGCGGGGCAGGGGCGGGGCGGCCCCGGCCGGTCTGGGCCTGAATATCGAGCCGGAGGGGTAGGGGCGTGGACCAAGCGACAACGCTGCAAGAAAAGAAGGTCACGCCTTTGGTCGCGCTCAAGGGCATTACCAAGCGTTTCGGCAAGGTCGTGGCCAACAGCGAGATCTCCCTGGACTTGAATCCCGGCCGGATCAAGGCTTTGCTCGGCGAAAACGGCGCTGGCAAGAGCACGCTCATGGGCATTCTCGCAGGCCGTTACAGGGCCGACGAGGGGCATATCGAGGTGGACGGCCGCGAGGTGGAGTTCACTTCATCCAGGCAGGCCATAGATGCCGGAATAGGCATGGTCTACCAGCATTTCATGCTGGTGAATTCCATGACCGTGGCCGAGAACGTGCTTCTGGGCCAGGAGGGAAGTTTTTTCATCAACCCTTCCGAGATGGAGAGGCGCATCGGCGCTTTGGCCGATGAATACCACCTGGGGATAGACCCGTCCGCCAGGGTCGCCGATCTGTCCATGGGCGAACGGCAGCGGGTTGAGATACTCAAGCTTCTTTACCGCAAGAGCCGGGTGTTGATTTTCGACGAACCCACAGCCGTGCTTACCCCGGAGGAGACGGAAAGGCTGTTCGACGCCCTCAGGATCATGGCTTCTCAAGGCAAGGCAATTGTCTTCATCAGCCACAAGCTGGATGAGGTGCTGAGCGTTTCCGACGAGATAGCCATCCTGAGAAGAGGCGAGATAGTGGGCGAGATGCTGACTTCCGCCGTGGATTCCAAGGCGGAGCTTGCCCGGCGCATGGTCGGCCGGGACGTGGTTTTCGAGGTGGAAAAGGATTCCGTTGAGCTGGGCGAGCCGGTCCTGGAAATTAAGAATCTGAACGGCATGGGACTGACCGACATCAACCTGGAAGTGCGGCGCGGCGAGGTCGTGGCCGTGGTCGGGGTCGCCGGAAACGGCCAGAAGGCGCTTGTGGAAGGCGTGTGCGGCCTGCGCAGGCCTCCGGTGCGGACCATTTTCATCATGGGCAAACCCTGGCGCAAGTTTTATGGAAATTTCACCTGGAACAAGTCCCTTTCCTATATTCCTGAAGACCGGGCCGGGCTGGCCACTCTCAGAAACCAGAACATGGTGGACAACCTGCTTTTGACAACGCGTCGAGGTTTCGCCGTCGGCCCCTGGCTGGACAAGAAAAAAGCCACGAAACTGGCCAGGGATCTGGTCAAGGATTACGACATTTATCCCGGCAGGCTGCAGGTCCTGGCCTGGCAGCTTTCCGGCGGCAATCTGCAAAAGGCCGTGCTGGCCCGCGAACTCTACCGCGAACCGAGACTCATCGTCGCCGAGCAGCCCACACAGGGCCTGGACGTGACTTCCACCGAAGAGGTCTGGAAGCGCATCCTGAGCGCCCGGGAAATGGCGGGCGTGCTTCTCGTGACCGGCGACCTCAGCGAGGCCATGCGCCTTGCAGACCGGGTGGCCGTGATCTACCGGGGCAGGCTCATGGATGTCTTTCCGGTCACGGACAGGGAAAAGGTGAGTAAAATCGGCTTACTCATGGCCGGGGTCAGGGAAGATTGAGCGGAGGACCAGCGCTGTCCGAAATTTGAAATGAAGAAGGGGAATCCGCTTGGGTTCCCCTTCTTTTTTGGCTTATCAGGTCTATTTGGCTTCCGGATTGGTGGCCATGACCATGCGTTCCAGGTAGTCGTAGTCAGCGTCCACCGTTGACTGGATGAATTTGATGTCCTTTTCCTTGAGGTGGCGGAAACGGCGCTGGGGTTTGAGGTACTCTTCAATGGGTTTCACTTTCTTGATCTTCTTGGTGATGGTGAACCTGCCGCCCACTATTTCGTAGAGCGGAAAGTAGTTGGTCTCCACCGCCAACTTGGCGATTTCCACGGAAGAGGAGCCCTTGGAGCCCCAGCCGGTGGGACAGGGCGAATAGATGTTGATGAAGGCCGGGCCGTCAACGGCCAGGGCCTTGCGAACCTTGTTCATCAGGTCCAGGTGAAAGGCGGGGCAGGCCGTGGCTACATACGGGATGTTGTGGGCCGCGGCTATCATGGTCATGTTCTTTTTCTGGGTCTGCTGTCCGATGCTTTCCTTGCCAGCGGGCGATGTCGTTGTGGACGCGCCGTAGGGAGTTGCGCTTGAACGCTGAATGCCGGTGTTCATGTACGCTTCGTTGTCCAGGCAGCAGTACAGGAAGTTGTGGCCGCGCTCCAGGGCGCCGGACAGGGACTGGAAGCCGATGTCGTAGGTGGCTCCGTCTCCGCCAAAGGCGATGATGTTGGGGCGTTTTTTGATTTTACCCTTGCGCAGCAGCGCTTTCATTCCGGATTCCACGCCAGAGGCCACGGCCGAGACGTTTTCGAAGGCCACGTGAATCCAGGGCGCCTTCCAGGCGGTCTGGGGAAACGGGGACGTGATGATCTCCATGCAGCCCGTGGCGTTGGCGAAGATGGTGTTGGGACCGGCGGCCTTGGTGACCATGCCCATGGCCAGCACTTCGCCGCAGCCCTGGCAGGCGCGGTGGCCCGACGAAATCATGGACTCCGTGGGCATGTTCTTGGCTGTTATCTTTTCGTAACCGCTAAGGTCGATATCTCTAAGCATCGCTATCCAACCCCCACAGCGTATAAGTTTTGGAAAGTTCGCCCTTGGCGGCGAGTTTGTACATTTCCTCGAAATCGGTAACCGGAACGTCCCTGCCGCCTATGCCAGCGATGATGTTCACGATTTCTGGGACGTTGTCGCGTCCATAGAGGATTGTCTTGAGTTCCTGGGCCACGGGGGCGTTTACCGAGCCGGGGCTCATGGCCCTGTCGATGACGATGAGTTTCTTGACTCCCTTGATGGTTTCGAGGAATTCCTCCACCGGGAAGGGCCTCCAGAGCCTGATGCGTATCTGGCCCACGTCCACGCCTTCGGCGTTCATCTTTTCCACGGCGGTATAAGTGGATTCGCCCTGGGAGCCCATGGTCACGAACATGGTCTCCGCGTTGGGCTTGCCGTTGACCTCGACGAGGTCATAGTTGCGGCCGAAGGTCTTGTTGACATCGTCCAGAACTTCCTTGACCACCGCCTTGGAATCCAGAAGCGCCTGTTCGCATTGCTTCTTGGCCTCGAGGTAGACTTCGGGAACGCCCACCGGACCCATGGTCACCGGTTTTTCCGGGTTCAGGGTCATTGCCGGTTTGAAGGGCGGCAGGAATTTGTCCACCATTTCCTGGTCCGGGAATTCAATGGGTTCGATCATGTGCGTGAGCATGAAGCCGTCCATGTTTACGCAGGTGGGCAGCAGGACTCTCGGGTCTTCGGCGATCTTGAAGGCGGCGATGGTCAGCTCCAGGGCTTCCTGGCCGTCTTCAACAAAAAGCTGCACCCAGCCGATGTCGCGTTCGGCCATGATGTCGCTGTGGTCGTTCCAGATGGAAATGGGTCCGGAAAGGGCCCTGTTGGCCACGGTCATGACGATGGGCAGGCGCATTGCCGAGGTGATGAAAAGTATTTCATGCATCAGCGCGAGGCCCTGTGCCGAGGTTGCCGTATATGTCCGGGCTCCTGCGGCGCATGAACCTATGGCCGCGCTCATGGCCGAGTGTTCGGATTCGACGGGGATGAATTCAGCGTCCAGCTCTCCGTTGGCCACATAGATGGAAAGTTCTTCCACGATATGGGTCTGGGGAGTGATGGGGTACGCGGAAATGACTTCAGCCCTGGACAGTTTGACCGCGTCGGCGACTGCTAAGGAAACTTCGATTCCTTTTCTTTTCAGCATCTATTTGTCCTCCACGATCATTGTGATGGCGTCCTTGGGGCACATGTTGGCGCATATGCCGCAACCCTTGCAGTAATAGTAGTCGGGGAGATAGAAGCCGTCCTCCTGCTCGGAAACGCAGAATTCAGGACAGTATACCGCGCACATGCCGCATTGGATGCATTTTTCCTTGTCGTATTGGGGGATCAGAGTGCGCCAGTCTCCGGTCTTGAGTTTTGATGCGTTGCCCGGTTCGAGAATGGCCGTCCCCAGGGCCAGTTTCTGCCAGGGCATGATAGTATTCTTTGCCATGAAAGCCTCCTTGATTGCCTTGAGCGCCAGCTTACTGCCAGCGTGTGAAATTAAATAACAGAATCAGTACGGATAGACAAAGATATTCAGTGAACGGACGTATCAGCCCATGACCGGTCATGCGTCTTCTTTGGGTTGGCGTTCGGCCTGTCTTTCAAGGGGCAGACAGGACGGATGCTCTTTGCTGATATAGGCCACGAGCTTCTCCCGGACCAGGCAGCACAAATCCCAGTTGAGGGAGGCGTCGCGGGAGCTGACAAGGGCGCGCAGGGTAATGGTCCTTTCGCCCGCCTCGGTGACCTGCAATACGCAGACCCTGCCGTCCCAGATATCCCCGGCTTCTTCTTTGCAGATTCGTTCAAGCTCCTGACGCACGCTGTCCACCGGCAGTGTGTAGTCGGCATGGACCTCGACGGTGCCCATGATTTCGCTTCCGGATCTTGTCCAGTTCTGGACGGGGTTTTCAAGGAAATAGCGGATGGGCACGATTAGGCGCCTCTGGTCCCAGATGGCCACTACAACGTAGGTAAAAGTTATTTCCTCGATGCGTCCCCATTCGCCCTCCACGATGACCACGTCGTCGATGCGTATCGGCTGGGCAAGGGCAATCTGTATGCCCGCAAAAATGTTGGAGACCGTGTTTTGGGCCGAGAATCCGATGACGATGCCGGCAACCCCGGCCGAGGCCAGCAGGCTTATGCCGAGTTTTCTGACCTCGTCAAAGGTCATGAGCATCAGGGCCAGGGCCAGTATGGCCGTAAGCACGATTATGATGCGCTGGAAGACCTTGAACTGGGTGACGATTTTCCTGGCCTTGAGGTTGTCCTTGTTGTGCAGGCCGTATCTGTTGAGCAGGGCGGTTTCAAGGACATTGGTCATGTTCACCAGAAGCCAGGCCGCCGCCGCGATCCAGGCCAGGGTGATGGCGTGTGCGAGTATGGCCAGAGCATCCCCGTCCGGAGGGAGAAAGTACAGGGAAAGGCGGAAGGCAATTAGAACAATCATCAGCCGTGCCGGGCGCCTGGCCTGTTCCACGAAGGAATCGTCGATGTTCAGCGCCGTGCGCTGGGCCAGCCTGGAGAGTATCTTGAAAACCAGGCCATGGACCGTGTAGCCGACGGCCAGGGAGGCCGCCAAAAGCAGCGGCGACAGAATCCAGGGAGACAATTCCATAAACGTGTTCATCATCTCGTTTCCTTTCTTTGGAAGGGAAGAGAAAATATTATGTTATACCAATCTTCGAATTTTATGACCTTGTCAAATTGCGGATTTGTGATGGGTGTTTTGATTCTGAAGCGGACCGCCGAGGATGTCTTGGAAAATCGGCGTGGTGTTTTCCAGGATTTCTTCCATTTGCGTATCGTTAAGTCCGGCCGTTTCCTTCAAGAGCTTCATCTCCTCGCCCGGATCGAACAGGGGGTAATCGCTGCCGAAAAGTATTCTGTCTTTGGAGTGCCGGTTGAGCAGGGCTTTCAGGGTGTCGCGGCGAATGTAGGGCATGGAGCTGGAAGTGTCGAAAAAGATGTCCCGTCCGGCGAGATATTCAAGCGACCATTCCCAGTGCAGATATCCGCCCAAGTGCGCGGCGATGATCACGGGCTTGGGAAAGTCCAGGCGCAGGGCCAGCAGTTTTTTGGGGCAAGAGGGGTTCTTTTCCGGCGGATTCTTGTCGCCCACATGGAACATGAGCACGAATCTGTCCTCGATCAATTCCATGACGGACTTGAATTTGGGGTCGTCCATGAAGAAGCCCTGGAAGTCCGGATGGAATTTCAAGCCTTTGATGTTGTTTTCTTCAAGTCGCCTGAATTCCGATTCCGGGTCCGGGTAGTCCGGATGCATGGACCCGAAGGCGATGACCCGGTCGTAATGGCTGTTCAGGTGTATGGCCCAGTCGTTGGCCGCAGTCACCTGGTCGGGCGAGGTCGCGGCGGTATGCACCACCACCTTGTCGATGCCGGATTTGGAGGCCCTTTCCAGCAAATCGTCTATGATTCCAGTACCTTTGGGGGTTATGTTGTAGTGGCCGTTGAGTTGTTTGAGAACCTTGCCTGCAATTTTCGGATGAAAGGCGTGAGTGTGTGCGTCGATGTTCATAATAAGATTGGGTAGCGGGAGTTGGAGTTGAAGTCTATGAGAACAGTTTTCTGAGCCAGTCCGGTATGCGCACGGGGCGCAGATTCTCGTCCACGCAGGCATGTTCGGTCATGCCGGTGGCCAGTAGCGTGGAGCGGTCATGGTCGTACATTTCGTACACGAAGGTCATTGAGGCGCGTTTCCATTGGGCTATGCCGCACCTGATCCATATCTGGTCGTCGTATCTTGCGGGTCTTATGTACTTGCACCGGGCTTCCCTGATGGGCAGAATTATGCCCCGCCTCTCCACTTCGGCGTAGCTCATGCCACGTTCGCGAATGAACAGGCTGCGGCCGCGTTCGAAGACGTGCAGGTACTCGGCGTTGTACAGCACGCCCATCTTGTCGGTTTCCCCGTAGGACACGAAGTGCTGGAGCCAGCTTTCAGGTGTTGGAAATGGTTCTTTCCTGTGCATTTTACTTGAGGCCAAGTTTTTTCAGCGCAAAATCCAGGAGCTCATGTCCCTTGTCCAGCGCCAATCCGGTGGAAAGGGCGTTCTTCTCGCTGAAAGCGTCCAGCCCTGAAGCGTCGCAGCCGGGGTAATTGAGGATGAACGGCACCGCGTCGGTGGTATGCGTTTTTTCCACTATGGGAGTGAAGTGGTCGCAGGTGGTGATCCAGGCCGTATCCAGGCCGTCCAGGGCCTTGAGAAGCGGGCCGACCACAAGGGCGTCGAAACGGGAAATGGCTTCTATCTTGTCGAAGATGTCGCCGCCGTGTCCGCATTCGTCTGGTCCTTCGAGATGGACGAAGACGAAATCGCCTGTTTTCAGGAACTCTAGGGCGGCGTCCACCTTGCCTTGGTAATTCGTGTCGAGCAGGCCCGTCGCGCCTTCCACGTCCAGGACTTCCATTCCGGCGGCGCGACCAAGACCCTTGATCAGGTCCACGGCAGAGATGACCGCTCCCTTCAGCCCTGTTTTTTCACGGAAGTTCGGCAGAATCAGGGGGCGGCCCTGGCCCCAGGGCCAGATGGCGTTGGCCTTGGTCTTGTTGCCCGGCTTGCCCAGGATGTCCACCGCCTCGTGGACTATGTCCCAAAGCAGCGCGCTTTTGGACAAGGTCTTCATGTCCGGTTTGATGGACTTGTCGGTGATGTCGTGCGGCGGCCTGATCAGGAGCTCCGCTTCCGGCTGGGCAGCTCCGCCTTTTTGGACCAGCAGGTGGCGGTATTGCACTCCGGGATAGAAGTCGAACTGCGCTCCTCCGAGGGTCGTTTGCAGGCTGTTGATGAGCACTGTGGCCTGATCGGTGGAAATGTGTCCGGCCGAGTAGTCGCGCATCAGGCCGTCGATTTCGAACTTGCTGACCGTGACCAGATTGAGGCGCCAGATGAGGTCTTCAGGGTCGAGGACCAGGCCCTGGGCCGCCGCTTCGATGGGGCCGCGACCAGTGTGGTGTTTGGCGGGGTCGAAGCCGAGCAGGGACATATTGGCCACGTCGGAACCCGGAGGCATTCCCTGGGGAACGGTTTGGGCGGTGCCCACGATGCCGCTTTTGGCCAGGGCGTCCATGTTCGGGGTTTTGGCCGCTTCGAGAGGGGTTTTGCCACCCAACTCGTCCAGCGGCCAATCGCCCATTCCATCGGCGATCAAGAAAAGTAATTTCATATTTAGCCTATAAAATGCGGTAGTGAACAGTGGGCTTTGTAATAAAGTCCATTGAATCGATTTCTTTGATTGTCGCGGCCACGGCCTTGGCCGTGGCGGAGTGGGTCAGGAAGACTATGGGCACGTTCGCTGCCGATTCGTCTCCCTTCTGCACCGCCTGGGCAATGGAAACTCCGTGATTGGCCATGCTTTTTGCCAGAGCGGCCATGACGCCGGGTTTGTCGGCCACGGTGAAGCGGAAGTAGTGGCGCGATTCAGCCTCTTCAGGCGGAAGTATGGGGGCCCTTTCCAACGGTTTTGAGTCGAAACCGGTGTTGTCCGGCTGTTTTTCGCGGCTGCACAGGCTCATGATGTCGGCCAGCACCGCGTTGCCGGTGGGCAGGTCTCCGGCGCCCTGGCCGTGGAACATTACCGGACCCACATATTTGCCCTTGACCCGAACGGCGTTGTAATTGCCGCCGACTCTGGCCAGTAGATAGGTATGCGTCACAAGGGCCGGAAAAACGCCCGCCTCCAGCTTGCCGTCGATATTCCGCACTTGGGCGATGAGCTTGATGCGGTATCCGAATTCGCGTGCGAATTCTATGTCCTGGCTGGTGACGCCGGTGATTCCGGAAATGGGCAACTCCCTTAGGGGGTAGTCCATGCCGAAGGCCAATCTGATGAGAACCACCAGCTTGTGGGCGGTGTCGTGACCTTCGATGTCCAGGGTCGGATCGGCCTCGGCATAGCCCAGTTCCTTGGCCTGGGCCAAGGCGGTGTCGAAATCAAGGCCCCTGGTGGTCATTTCGGAGAGGATGTAGTTGGCCGTGCCGTTCAGGATGCCCAGGACTTCGGTTATTGAGTCTCCGGCCAGGGATTCCTTGAGGGCCTGGACCACGGGAATGCCGCCCGCGACACTGGCTTCGTAAAACAGTCCGACCCCTTTTTCCTTGGCCAGCTTGAACAGTTCAAGTCCGTGCTCCGCCAGGAGGTGCTTGTTGGCGGTGACCACGTGCTTGCCTTTGGAAAGGGCCTCGGTGATCAGTTTTTTGGGTGCTTCTATTCCGCCCATGAGTTCGACGACCATGTCGATTTCAGGGTCGTCGATCAGGTCGCGGGGGTCGTTGGTCAGCAGGGAATGCGGCGGATAGTCCACAGCTCTTTTTTTCTTAAGGTCGCGGACCAGAACGCTCTTGATCTCGATCTTCCTGCCGATGCGCCGGGTGATCCATTCCTGGTTTTCAAGCACAATTCTGGTGAGGCCGGAACCGACTGTTCCGAATCCGGCCAGACCGATGCGAACTTTTTCCATGGAGGTTCCCTGTTATTCCAGAACTTTTTTCAGGCCGCGGATCGCCTGATTGATGCGCTGCCTGTTCTCGACCAGTGCGAAACGGACATGGGAATCGCCGTATTGTCCGAAGCCGAGGCCTGGTGCAACCGCGACTTCAGCCTCCCTGATGAGCATCTTGGAGAACTCCACGGAGCCCATGTCCATGAATTTGTCGGGGATTTTGGCCCAGACGAACATGGTGGCCTTGGGCGGGGGAACATCCCAGCCGATGCGCTCCAATCCGTCGCACAGGGCGTCCCTGCGGTCCTGGTAGATGTCCATTATCTCGCGCACGCAGGTCTGGTCGCTGTTCAGGGCCACGGCCGATGCGATCTGGATGGGATTGTAGATGCCGTAGTCCAGATAGCTTTTGATGCGCGTCAGGGCCTGGACCATGTCCTCGTTGCCGCAGCAAAAACCCACGCGCATTCCGGCCATGGAGTAGCTCTTTGTCATGGAGAAGAATTCCACGCCCACGTCCTTGGCGCCTTTGGCCTGAAGGAAACTGGGAGCCTCGTAGCCGTCGAATGTGAAGTCGGCGTAGGCCAGATCGTGAATGACGTAGATTCCGTTTTCCTTGGCGAAATCCACGATGCGCTGGAAGAAATCAATATCCGCGCAGACCGTTGTGGGGTTGTGCGGGTAGTTGATGATCAGGATTTTAGGACGGGGCCAGGAGTGGCGCATGGCCAGGTCCAGGTCTTCGAAAAAGTCCCGTTCGGGTCCGATGGGGATGCGTCTCACGTCCGCTCCGGCGATGATGCAGGAAAACGGGTGGATGGGGTAGGCCGGGTCCGGCGCGAGGACGACGTCGCCGGGGGTCAGCATGGCCAGGGCCAAGTGCGCCAGGCCTTCCTTTGCCCCCATTGTGACGCAGACTTCCTGGTCCATGTCCAGTTCCACGTCGAAACGGTTTGCGTACCAGTCCGCTATTGCGCGCCTCAGGCCCTTGATACCCTTGGATGCGCTGTAGCGGCTGTTGCCTGGTTTGTTGACCGCTTCCGTGAGCTTGTCCAGAATATGTTTGGGTGTTTCCACGTCCGGGTTGCCCATGCCCAGGTCGATGATGTCCGCTCCGTCGCGGCGCATCTCCATCTTGAGTTTGTTCACTGTGGCGAACACATAGGGGGGCAGTCTGTGAATCCTTTGGAATTGCTGCATGATATCAAGGCTCCTGCATAACTATTGAAGATATTCAATCCAAAAGACTTCTTATCCGGGCGAGTCCGCTTCTGTCAAAGTGAAATTGGCATGTGGCTTATCTTGACCTGAAAAGGTGAAATCTTTAGGCTTCGAAAGCCGAGATTGTTGAGTCCTATATTTTCACCTCACGTGCCACCAGTTGCTCAAGGAGTTCTCAAATGGTTCAAAAAGCTGAAAAAATTTGGCTAGATGGCAAGCTGATCCCCTGGGATGACGCCAATGTCCATATCCTGACCCACACCCTGCATTACGGCGCCGGAGTGTTTGAGGGCATCAGGGCCTACGAGTGCGCCGACGGCAAATCAGCGGTCTTTCGTCTTGAGGAGCACGTGCAGAGGCTGATCCATTCGGCCCATATCCTGGGAATCAAGATACCCTTCAGCCTTGACGAGCTTGTGGACGCCATAACCGAAACCCTCAAGGTCAACGGCCTCAAGGCCGGATATATTCGTCCGCTGGTCTTCATCGGCGAGGGAGTAATGGGCGTGCACCCCGGCAACAACCCCATCCGCGTGGCCATCGCCACCTGGCCCTGGGGTGCGTATCTCGGCGAGGACGCCCTGGAAAAGGGCATCAGGATCAAGACCTCCTCGTTCAGCCGCCACCACGTCAACGTGATGATGACCAAGTCCAAGGCCTGCGGCAATTACGTCAATTCCGTATTGGCCAAGGTCGAGGCCGTGAGCGACGGGTACGACGAAGCCATGATGCTCGACACCCAGGGTTATGTTTCCGAAGGGTCCGGCGAGAACATTTTCATCGTCAGGGATGAGGTGATCATGACTCCGCCTTTGTCCGGAGTTCTCGGTGGGATAACCAGGGATTCCATCATGACTCTGGCTGTGGAGCTTGGCTACGAGTTTGTTGAGCGGCCCTTGACAAGGGATATGGTCTATGCGGCCGACGAAGCGTTCTTTTCCGGGACAGCCGCCGAAATCACTCCCATCAGGGAAGTGGACCGCCGGACAATCGGCGAGGGCAAGGCCGGACCGGTGGCCAGGCTGTTGCAGGAGGAATTCTTCAAGGTCGTTCAGGGCGAGAACCCAGACTACTCTCACTGGCTGCACGAATACGAAGTGTAATTTTAGTGATATTGACAGGGGAACCGGCCTTGGGCCGGATTCCCCTCTGTGACCCTCCCGTCAATGGATTCGGAACTTAAGACCAAAGTCTTTAGGGCGGTTTCATGAGCACCACCAGCCTTACGGCCAAATACAGGCCCCAGACATTCGCCCAGGTGGCGGGCCAGGATTCCATCAAGTCCATTTTGGCCAGGGCCGCCGCCAAGGACAAGGTCGCACCGGCCTATCTTTTCAGCGGCACGCGAGGCGTGGGCAAGACGACCATCGCCAGGATATTCGCCAAGGCCCTGAATTGCGAGAACGCGCCAGCCAGCGAACCCTGCAACCAGTGCAGCCACTGCAAACAGGCCACGGCGGGGGTGGCCGTGGACGTTATCGAGATCGACGCCGCTTCCCACGGCAAGGTGGACGACGCCAGACGCCTCAAGGAGGACATCGGCTACGCGCCTTTGGAGTCGAGATACAAGGTCTTCATCATCGATGAAGCGCATATGCTCACGACCCAGGCTTTCAACGCCCTGCTCAAGACACTTGAGGAACCGCCGCCCAGGGTGACCTTCATCCTGGCCACAACGGAGGCCCACAAATTTCCGGCCACCATACTCAGCCGTTGCCAGCATTACACGTTCAAGACCCTGACCCAGGTTCAACTTATCGAGCACCTGGAAAGCATACTGAACCAGGAAGGGGTCGAGTTCGAACCCGGCGCGGTACAGATCGTCGCCAAGCGTGGCGCGGGCAGCGTGCGGGACAGCATGTCCATTCTGGCCCAGGCCCTGGCTCTTGGCGGAGACAAGCTTCTGGAAACCGAAGTGCGTTCCTTTTTGGGCCTTGCCGGCCAGGATGTTTTTTTCTCTCTTATTGAATCCATTCATGATAGGAATCTCGTGGCTGTGGGGCGCACCCTGCGCCAAGTGCTGGACCAGGGACTTGATTTGGGATTTTTCCTGCGCGAATTGACCAACTGTTGGCGGAACATGTTTATGTTGCGCCAGGCCGGGAAAGGTGCCCTGGAACTTCTGGGGTTGGCCGGTGAAGAGGCCGATGCCTGGCTGGATTGGTCCGCGAAGTTTCATCCCGCGCATATTCACGCCTGCTGGCAGATGACCCTTGAGGGGCAACGCAGGGTCATGACCAGCCTTGAGCCGGCCCTGGCTCTTGAACTTTTGTTGCTCAACCTCGCCTGTCTGCCGGAACTCATGAATCTTGACCAGGGGAGCGCGTCCGGCACAGGCAGCGCATCCGGCACAGGCGGCGCGTCCGGGTCCGGTTCAGCGTCCGTTCAGGGAAAGGGCGGTTCTTCATCCCCTGCCGGTTCCTCTTCCGCGGGAGCGTCTCAGGGATCACGGTCCAGGGCGAACAAGGAGCCAAGGAATTTTCAAGCTTCCACGCGGCAGCGGGAGCAACAGCCCCCCCGGCAGGAAGCCGCTCGCCGGGAATCGGTTCCCGATGAACCGGCATCAAGGCAATACGAAAGCCAGGAACCGGCCCCGTCCGAGGACATGCCGCCGGAGCCTCCTCCGCCCACCAATATGTATTCTCCGTCCGAACCGTCTCCGGAACCGCAGGCTTCACAACCTGCCGCTTCTTCCGGGCCTGAAGCGGAATCTGCCGACAACGCAGACCGGCCGGAGGCCGACGGCCCCAAGAGCTGGGAGGGATTTTTGGAATACGCCAAGCGCGTGGACGGGGAAAAGGGCTTCAAGATGAACGGTTTGGCCCATGTCCAGGGGCGGATTCAGGGAACCGAATTGTTTCTCGTCTGTACCAAGAAGTACCAGCACAAGAAAATGTGCGAAGAGCAGACTCTTGTCCCCTTGAAGATGGTTTTGCGCGGCTACCTTGGCCGGGGTGCCGAGGTCAGGGTCGAGCTTGACGAGGCCCCGCCGCCCAAGACTCGGGAAGAGCTTGCGGAGGAGGCTGTCCGGAACGAGGCGGTCAAAAATGTCATGGAAAATTTCAACGCCGGTCTGACCGTGATCCCACGGGATAAGGACTAGCGGTAAATGCGATTATCATCGATTCAGGAGGATTGATATGAAGGGAATGAATGAAATGCTTCGCCAGGCGCAACTCATGCAGCGGAAGATGGCGGAGATGCAGGAGAGCATGAAGACGCGTGAGGTCGAGGCCTCCAGCGGCGGTGGAATGGTCACCGTGAAGGTCAACGGCGGCCAGGAGATTCTTGCCATGGCCATCGATCCCAGCGTGGTCGAATCAGGCGACGTGGAGATGCTTCAGGATCTGATTCTGGCCGCGACCAACGAGGCCCTGAAGAAATCCAAGGCCATGGTGGAAGAGGAGATGGGCAACATCACGGGCGGTCTCAAGATACCGGGACTTTTCTAGGAGGGCTGGTGGACAGTCTGCCAAAACCCTTGCGCGAGGTGGTGGAACAGCTTTCCAGTTTGCCGGGCATTGGTCCAAAGTCCGCGTTGCGAATTGCCCTGACTATGCTCAAGATGCCTCGTGAAAGGGCCGAGGGAGTGGGCCAAAGCATTATCGACCTGCGTTCCAGGCTCTGTCTATGCGAGCGTTGCGCGGGCCTTTCCGAATCAAGCCCCTGCCCGACCTGTTCCGATCAATCCAGGGATATGTCCCAGCTTTGCCTGGTGGCGGAATGGGATTCAATGCTGGCCCTGGAAGAGATGGGCATGTACCGCGGACTATATTTGGTGCTTGGCGGCCTTATTTCTCCCCTTGACGGAACGGATGCGGAGAATCTGGAGTTCGACCGGCTTCGTTCCAGGCTCGCAGAGGGAGATGTCGAGGAAATGATCCTGGCCCTCGGCAGCACGTTGGAATCGGAAGCTACCGCAACCTATATTAAAAATATGGTCGAGACGTCCTTTTCGCAGGTCAGGGTCAGCAGGCTGGCCCAGGGTATTCCAATTGGAGCGGAAGTTAAGTATATGGATAGGGAAACCTTAAAGCTGTCTTTAATGCACAGACAGGAAATATGAATGTCCGGGTAGAGCCCGGGCCAATCCGAGCGGGGGGAAGAAATGCTTGAAATACGATTGCATGGACGAGGTGGACAGGGAGGCGTTACATCGGCCGAGCTTTTGGCCAGGGCCGCCATTGATAAAGGCAAGTTTGCCCAGGCTTTTCCAAGTTTCGGCCCTGAAAGGCGCGGGGCTCCCGTCATGGCCTTTGTCCGTGTCGACGATAAGAAGATTCGCGTGCGCGACAAGATTCATGCTCCCAATGTGGTGCTGGTTCTCGATCCGACCCTTCTTGATATCGTGGATGTGGCCGAAGGGTTGCAGGAGGGCGGCATAGTGGTGGTCAACACCAATCTGTCCGCGGATGAACTTAAAAAGAAATACGGCTGGAACAAGGCCGCCAGGGTCGACGCCAACACGGTGGCCATGGAGGAGTTGGGAGTGCCCATCACCAACACCACCATGCTGGGCGCTTTGCTCAAGGCCACAGGCATTCTCGAGGCCGCCGAGATGCAGGAAGTCATTGAGGATCGTTTCGGGGCCAAGCTTGGTCCCAAGAACTTCAAGGCGTTGAACAGGGCTTACGACGAAACCGAAGTGGCCTAGATTCGGTTGAATCACAGTTTGATTTTCAAAAGGGCCGGATGTCCGGCCCTTTTTCTTGCCCGGAAATTGGAGAACAGGTTTTGAGCGAAACCGATATCGTAAACGCCCTTGCCGCCGAGGTGCATACCGTTGTCTTTCACAATCCGGAGAACGGCTATGTGGTGGCCAGGGTCCGGGTCAAGGACGAACCTGGGCTGGTGACCATAGTGGGCAACGTGGGAACGCTGGTTCCCGGCGAATCCGTGGTCATGAAGGGTAAATGGAAAAATCATCCCAAATTCGGCAGGCAGCTTGAGGTTCATCAGCTTGAGCAGTCCTATCCGGCCTCGGAGTCCGGGGTAATCAAGTTTCTGCAATCCTCCCTCAGGGGAGTGGGCGAAAAGACGGCTCAGGACATGGTGGATAGTTTCGGCGTGAAGGTCCTTGACATCCTTGACGACGATCCTGAAAGACTGCTCAAGATCAGGGGGATTTCCCCGGCCAAGCTCAACGGCATTGTCGAGTCCTGGGGAAAGCAGCGCGAGATAAAGAATCTCATAGTTTTTCTGCATACGAACGAAGTCCCGGCGACCTATGCCGCAAGGATATTTCAGCTATACGGCGCGGAATCCATAGCGAAGCTGACCGAGAATCCCTACGAGCTGGCCTACGAGATACGTGGCGTGGGCTTCAAGACAGCGGACAACATGGCCCTCAAGCTGGGATTCGCGCCCGATTCTCCGGAACGCATCGAGGCGGCCATAGTTTATGTCCTCTTCACCTTGAGCGAGCGCGGCGGCCACATGTACGGACTCAAGGACAAGCTCCTGGCCGAAGTTTCTAAAATGCTGGATTACCACGATTACGAAGGCCTTGAACAGGCCCTGTATTCCCTCAAGGACTCTGGGCGGATACACATGGAGCGCCTGCCTGGAGAGGAAGAGTCCATAGCCGTGTTCCTCATGCATTTTTACAGGTATGAGAATGAGATAAGCCAGAGGCTCTACGGACTTGTCAGCCATCCCAAGCCCGTGAGCAGGAGCAAGGTGGAGAAGGTTTTGCCCAAGGTGGAAAGCGAACTGGGTTTCGAACTGTCGGAACAGCAGCGCGACGCGGTCTTCCAGTCCTGCATCAATCAGGTTTTCATCGTCACCGGCGGTCCGGGAACCGGCAAGACCACCATCACCAAGGCCATTGTGCGGACCCTGGCCGAGCTTGGCCTCAAGATCAAGCTGGCCGCGCCCACGGGCCGGGCCGCAAAGCGGCTGTCCGAAGCCACGGGCTACAGCGCCTCGACATTGCACAGGCTTTTGCAATACGCGCCGGAGAGCGGATTCCACTACAACCAGGATCAAAAGCTCAAGACAGAGGTTTTGGTGGTGGACGAGTCTTCCATGCTTGACGCCCAGCTTTGCCTTGCCGTGCTCAGGGCACTGCCCCTGACCTCGCGGCTCATTCTGGTGGGCGACGTGAACCAACTCCCAAGCGTTGGGCCGGGAAACGTTTTGGCCGACATCCTAAACAGCGGGGTGGCGCCCAGCGCGGTTCTGAGCCACATCTATCGCCAGGCCCAGGAAAGCGGGATCGTTGTCAACGCCCACCGCATCAACGAGGGCAAGTTCCCCCTGCCCAGCGAAAAACAGGCTCCGGAGGCCGACTTCTTTTGGGTCGAGCAGGAGGACCCGGCAAAGGTCCAGTCCATAATCGTGGACACTGTCTGCGAACGCATTCCGGAACGCTACGGCCTTGACCCCATGCGCGACATCCAGGTGCTGACACCCATGCACAAGGGCGATGTGGGCACCGTGCGCCTAAACAGCCTTTTGCAGGACAGGCTCAATCCCTTGCCCGTCTTGAGCAGAGGCTTGGAGATACGCAGAGGCATGAACAGGTTCCGCCTTGGCGACCGGGTCTTGCAACTGCGCAACAATTACGAGAAGGAAGTCTTTAACGGCGATTTGGGCTGGATAGTCGAGCTGGATTCGGAGGACGGCGAACTGGCGGTTGAATTCGACGGGGACATCGTCCATTACGAGGCCTCGGACCTCGACGACCTGACTCTGGCCTACGCCGTGAGCGTCCACAAGTCCCAGGGCAGCGAATACCCGGCCATAGTGGTGCCCGTGGTCACCCAGCACTACATGCTTTTGCAGCGCAACCTGCTTTACACCGCCCTGACGCGGGCCATGAATCTGGCCGTGCTGGCGGGCAGCAAGCGCGCATTCACCATCGGATTGAAGAACGTCACCGCAGGCAGCAGGCAGACCCTGCTCAAGCATCGGCTGACGGAGATGTTCGGTAACAGTTTGCCTTTTTCCTAGGGCAGGGCGCTCATCTCGCAGACCGTCTTTGATCCCAAGGGTCCGCGCCTGTCGCGCACGTAGGAGTTCCCGGCAACGGACTTGGCGTATTTCTTGACGTTTGCGGCCCGTTCCCCGATTTCCATGAGGCTGCACCTTTCCATGATGTCTATGATCCCCAGTGAAATGGATACAAGTGGGAATTTGGCCTCGATGCCGTCGCGGCCCTTGGCGATGATCCAGCCCCTCTTGCTGTCCTCCTCATTGTAGCAATGCTTCACCAGTCGATCAAAACAGCGGGTTATGCCGACGCATATGCGTTCCGCCCTGTCGGGCGTGGTGATGAAGACGAAATCGTCGCCGCCGATATGGCAGAGTCTGGTTTCCTCGCCTCCGTGTCTGTTGGCGGCCCAGGTCAGTATGTCGGCGCAGAATTTTATGATTCCGTCACCCTTTTTGAAGCCGTAGCTGTCGTTGTAGACCTTGAAGTTGTCCAGATCGGCATAAATGATGGTAAAGGGCCGATCCTTGTTGATCTGATTTTCGATTTCCTGCTCCACGGCCACATTGCCCGGCAGGCCGGTCAGCGGATTGGTGCCCTTGGCCATTTCCATCTGGACCTGGGCCATTGTGTTCAGGACTTTCTGCACCGAGATCACGCCGTACAGTTTTCCCTTCCTGGTCACGATGATGTCGTCGTAGGCCTTGAGGGAATTACGCTCCATGGCCGCCTTTGCGGCTTGCTCAATAGGCGTTTTATCGTCGACGATCATGGGCTCTGCGTCCATGATGTTCAGCACTGGTCGCTTGTAGTAGAGGGCCATGCCGTAGCGCGATGTGAGCTGCCTGTTGAGGTGGTATTCCATGATCAGGCCGATGGGGATGTCGTCGTCGGTGACAACGAGGCTTGAAAACTGGCCGTTGTTTCTGAAAAACTGATGGGCGTCGTTGACCAGGTATTCCTTGTTTACGCCGTGCGGTGCTTCTGCCAGACCGCCGATGGGTATGGAACAGGAAATGGCTTTCTGATTAACGCCTGAGGTCAAAGGCTTCAGAACTGCGGTGTCGATCCGCAGGTCCGGCTTGGGGAATTCGGGCATGGCGAGATAATAGCCCTGGCCGCAGTGAGCCCCGATATCCATCAGGCAGACTGCCTGGCCCTTTGTTTCTATCCCTTCGGCAATGACCTTGGAGCCTATTTTGTTGGCAAAGGTGATTGCGGTTTCCAGAAGGGCCCTTTTGACCGGGTCGCGGTCGACGCCCTTTACCAGGCTCATGTCTATCTTGATGAATTCCGGCTGAATCTCAGCCAGTGATGCTAGGCCTGAATGGCCAGCGCCGAAATCATCCACTGCGACCTTGAATCCTTGGGCGCGGTAGTGCTCCAACGTCCTGTAGAATAGTGAAAAATCCTGAACACTGTGGCGTTCCGTGATTTCGAAGACGATGTTTTCCGGGGTGAGGCCGACTTGTTCCAGCAGGGCCACAGTCTTTCCCGGAGTGAAGTCGGAGTCGGCCATGGTTCGGGGATGGATATTCAAGAAAAGCTTTTGGTTGGGCTCGATTTCACCCAGCCTGGAAATGGCAGCGCTACGGCAGACATCCTCAAGGGCGAAGAGCCTGCCCAGTTGTTCGGCCAGTTCGAAAAGCATGACGGGAGAACGGAACGACGAGTCCTTGGGGCCTCTGCTCAATGCTTCCCAGCCCATTATTTTGCCGGTGGAAAAGTCCATTATCGGCTGGTAGTGGGTGTCGATCTGCTTGCCTTTGAGGATGTTTTCAAAACGGTTTGAGATTTTGAAGTGCTCGAGGTCGAGTTCGGTGCCGGCATTTCTTCTGGCCTCTATTACGGAGTTTAGAAATTTAGTCTCGATATTTTCTGCGGAGCCTGGGCAAAAATGAGCGTAGCCGACTCCGAGATCAATTCCCTTGCCCGTCCATTTAAGCATTGTTTGCTTCAGGTCGTTCTGGGCTTTGACTTTAAGGGCGTAGGCAGTGTCAGTGATGTTGTCATCGGTTTTGGAACAATTGGGGCTGACGAGAATATGCTCTCCTGGTTCAGACATCATGCAATTGGCCTTGTGGCCGCCGACTATTTCTTTTGAAGCCTTGACCAGGGAGGCGTTCAATTCTTCGCCCATGAGGTTCGCCAACTGCTCTCCGTACAGTTCCTTGATAAGATAGTAATTTTGAATTTTGAACAGAAAGATGCTCAGTTCCGTAGAACCGGACAGCGTTTCGATGAGTGGTATGACCCCTGGAAGATTTCGGTCAGCCTTGGAGTTGACAATGCTTAATTCTTTCATGCTCTTGCCGCTTGGCTTTGTTGTTTGTTTTTCAACTTGCTTGTTTTGAGGGAAACGTTTGCATGAGGGCTAGTGGGGATATTCGTCAATTATGAATCTGCACTAGCGTTTTCATATCCAGTGGCTGTTCTAATTACATGAAGTTCGTGTGACGGTATCGGCACGAATTGTTTCGAAACCATTTAGGCGGGTCATTTGCGGACTGGTGCGCCGAGTCCCCTGAAAGATCAAACTGGAAAAATAGCTGAAACAGTCGTATGAGTATCTAACCTGTGGGAGTGATACGTGTACGGCTTGATTTCAATGCTTATTTTTTCCGGAGCATGGCTCTGGTTTTTCTGGGACATGTTGCCTGGCCTGCTCGAATTATGGCAAAGTCCCGAATTTCTGTATTGCTGGCTGGTGCCGCTGGTTGTCGTTTTCATGGCCGTTCAGCGCCGGATGAGGTTCAGGCCGCCCAAGTCGTTTTCCCCTGCTCTCGGCTATTTTTTTCTTGCGTTGGGAATGGGCGCCTTGTTCTGGGGACGCGGCAACGATTCCCAGGCTTTCATATTTCTATCCATGTGGCTGTCCCTGTCGGCCGGGGTCTTTCTTTTCAACGGCAACGGCTCGTTCAAGATTTATTTTTTCCCCTTGATCATACTCAGCTTTGCCTTTCCAAAGCCCTATCTGGTGGACCTGCTTGTCCGGACGATGCAAGCCGTGGGTGCGAAGGTCACCATGCTGTTCATGCCCGTGCTCGGCATTCCTTCATCACTTGACGGAGGCGTCGCAAGGCTGGGCCGGGTTTTCTTGGAATTGCCGGACGCCTTTTCCGCCATGCGCTATGGAGTGGCCGTCATATTGGTCGGCGTTTTGAGCGCCTATTGGCTGCACAGGGTTTTCTGGTCAAGGGCGGTGCTGGTTGTCAGCGCGGTGCCTCTGTTCATCCTGGCCAGTTCTTTGGCCTTAAGCCTCTTTGCGGCGTTGGATTGGGGCATGTCCAGGGAAACGGCCCGATATTATCTGGACAACCTTTATCTTCCGGTCATAGGCGTTTTGTTCGCAATATTTTTTATCGCCGCCAATGTCCTGCTCAAGAAGGCTGCGGGCAATGCCGGGTGGCCGATTATTAAGTCGTCAAGCCGAACGAGGCTCAGCAGGAGGCTGGATGTGACCATAGATCCAAGGCCCTTGTATCATTTGATATTCGGGGCCTTGGTCCTGGTGGCTGTATTCTTTGTCCAGGTAGGGATTTGATCCCTGATTTTCCGTTAGCGGTAGTAGAGGTTCCTGCCGCCCATGGCGATGAACGCCCGGTGCAGGTTTTTTCTGATTTCGCGCCTGTCCCAGATATCCTGGATGTGGCTTCTGGAAAGTGCGCTGTGGGCGCTGTGGTAGTTGGGTGGGATGTCCAGGCCTGTGGTCTCCTTAATGACCTTTGGTCCGGCAAAGCCCACCCGTGCGGAACGCACGGCGTACTGGTATGGCGAGCATCCGAGGAAAGAGGCCACGGGCCCGGCGTAGGAGTTGGTGTCGTAAAGCACGATGTACAGTCCGCCTGCCTCGATGTAGCGTCTGACCGCCATTGTGCATCTGGGCATCTGGATCAGGCCGTTGACGCCTTCCTGAATGCGGATTCCGGCGGTGCCGTGGACATAGGCCAGGAAGGGCTGGTGTTTCTTTCGCGCCAGATCAATGGCCCGAATGAATTTTTCGCCTTCCGCAGCGCCCACAGAACCGCCTCTGAAGTTGGCGATAAAGGTGGCGCAGCTCAGCTGGATTCCTTCCAGGGAAGCAGTGAAGGTCATGCAACCGCTTTGCAGGCCGGTTTTTTTCTTGGCCGCTTCAATTCTTTCGTCAAAACCCGGAAAGTTGGTCGGGTTGCCGGCCACGATGGACCTGTTGAATTCGCGAATGGAGCCCTGGTCAAAGACGTTGGCCAGATACCATTGGTATTCCATGGGAAAATGATGACCGCATGAAGGGCATACACCGGCGAAGTCGCCGAACAAGTCCCTGGCCCAAATGTCCTGGCAGTTGCGCTTTCTGGCGCGCGGACAAGTTATTTCCATGTCCTGCTCAGCCTGCGGACTGATGTAGTCAAGGCCGTTCTCGAATTTCAGCATGGAGCCTTCGGGATTGGAAAGGCCGGTCAACTCTTTAACTATCTTTTTGTCCTTCTGCTCGGCTATGCCCATTTTCATCAGGGCGCTTTTGAGAAGTTTGGACAGCCTGCCCGTGACGACATGAACCTCGTCGGTCACCTCTTCCGTGAACCTGGAAACCTTGTGTTCAATGGACTTGAAGAATTTGTAGCGGATGGCCGACTCGGCTGAGACCACGACGCCGACCTGGGCGGCGTTGAGCTTTTCAAGCAAAGAGCGCTTGTCCGTATAAGCGTGCCGGGCCATGCGCCGGAACTTTTTGTGTCTTTTGGAGATGAGCCTCATTCTGGCACCGGAAGTCAGTTCCCAGCGGACGATTATGTGTTCCACGTCGATGGGTTGCTTTTTGCGCCTTGTGCGCATGGCAAGCCCTCTGAGAACCCGGATACCACGGACGCTCAAGGCTACTTCGTCAGTGGCCGTGATGAGTTCGGTCCGGAGCTTTTTGTAGAAATCGAAATGTTCCGGGCGGGCGCCGAGAGGCGGCTCCTGGATCACTTTGTCTATGTAGCCGTTTTTGAGGTTGTCCTGTGCGGTGATTTGCTGGTTCAGGGCGCATTTTTCGATCATTTCGGGGGCGGCGCGTTCACCTGTCTTGATTCTGCCTTCGATTGCGGCTGCGCCCTCCGGGGAGATGACGGAGTAGTAGCCGTGAGAGAGCATGAGCCGTTTGTCGCTCATGGCGATGGCCTCGGCTCCGCCGGAACCGCCTTCGGAGAATACGGCCACGATGGGTACGTCCAGACCAGCCATCTCGTAAATGTTTTCGGCAATCTGTTGAGCCGCTCCGGGCGGGTCCTCCACAGGGTAGGAGCCCGGCGTGAAAACAAAGGTGTGGATGGGAATGTTCTCCCTGGCAGCGACTTTCATGTACTTGAGCGCCTTGGAATTGCCCCAGGGCTTGATGGAACCGCCGTTGCGGAATTCCTCGCCGTGGCCCTTTTCCTGGCCTACGACCATGACCGGCTGGTTGAGAAGCTTGGAGCCCACCCTCCTGGTGATATAAGCCCTTGCGATGAGCATGCCGGGGTCGATGTTCAGCTCGCCTTTTCCGCCTATCTCAACGTAGTTGTCATAGACGTTTTCGAGGATGTCCTTGAGGCAGACGCGCTGGGGATGACGAACGATTCGAACCTTGTCCATCGCAGTCAGGCGGCTTTCCAGGCGTTCCTCGAGCGCGACGAGCTTTTGGTCGAACATCATTAGCGACGCTTCTACGTTGCCGTTTTCCTGGGGACAGGCGTCCAGGTTGAAATTCTCCAATTCAGCGGCAAGCTGTTCTAGAGCCTGCGAACTTTTGTCGCCAAGTATGTCGCGGGCATAAGCTACCCGTTCCAGCATGTCTGTGCGTTTTTTTTCAGAGTCCATAATTCAGGCCGTTAGAATTCCAACAAATTTTCATTTTTATCTTTTAGGAACAAGATGTTTGACTTGAGGTTTTCGTTTTGGTGGTTCGCGCCCTCAAGGATGAATTCATCCAGGAATTTTTTCCCTCTGGCCTTGGCCTCTTCCAAATCCTTGCCCCAGATGATGGCCAGCGCGAGGTTGGGGTCGTATTCAGTGGGGATTTGGTAGGGGCGGTCCAGGGGAATCTGGGTGTGCAGGCTGAGCCATGGATAATTCGGGACTGCCATTCGGTCTATCCTGCCGACCCAGGGCGTGAACTTGTTTTCAGTGTCTTCGGCCACGATTCGGTATTCGATGCTTACGCCATTGAAGGCGACATCGCTTTGGGTATAACCGATCTTTTCGCCAAGTCCCAGCCTGATCTGTTCCTTGATCAGGCTGACGTTGTTTTTCCCCTTGATTCTGGCAATGGATGCGGAGACGCCGTTTTCCACCTGTATCCGGGTGTTGACCTCCATGAGAAATGGGTCGCCCTTGGGGGTTACGATCCATTCCCAGGTGCCGACGTTGTCGTATTTAATTTCCTTGGCGATGCTCAGGGAATATTTTGTGATGTTGTCCAGAAGCTTCTGGGCGTCAAAGGGGTAGTCAATGCCGTAGGGGAAAAATCCGGGGGCGACTTCGATCCGTTTTTGCAGTCCGGGGCTTTGGACGGAGCAGTTGCGTGTCCCGAAGTGGACGGGATTTGTTCCGGTCCTGTCCGACACGATCTGGACTTCAAGATGATTGAAATTGGAAATTCTCTGCTCGATGAGCACGCCTTCATCATTGAAGTGTCGTGCTGCGTAGTTGCGGATGCGTCTGTATATGCGGCGAAACCAGTCCAGGTCGTGGACTTCGTCGATGCCCATGCCTCCGCCGCCGGCCGAGGCCTTGATGAGGACAACCGGGCGTTTGATGCCTTGCTTTTCCTGGAAATTAAAGAGATTGGTGGCGATGGATTCGGCTTCGATCTCGTCGTATATTGCCCTGTCGGAACCGGGGACAGTGGGGATGTCGAGTTTTCTGGCCAGCCGCTTGGTGTTGATCTTGTCGCCGAGGTCCCTGATGACCCACCAGGACGGACCGATGAAGATCAGCTTGCGGTCACGTTCGGAAACACGTCTTGCGAAACGGAAATTCTCGGAGAAAAAGCCGTATCCGGGATGGATGGCCGTTGCTCCTGAATCGTCGGCTACGGATAACAGATCGCCGGCTTCAGTGTATTTGCTGATCTTGTAGAGAGATTTTTCGCCGCCGAGCTTTCTTGCCAGATCAACATGGCCCGATTCGATGTCTTCTGCTGTATGCACGGCCACGAATTCAATTCCCAATTCATGGCAGGCCTGCATGATGCGCACTGCTATTTCGCCTCTGTTGGCGATAAGAATTTTATGTTTGTTCATTCTCATGTTGCTTTTCGGTGTGGTGACGAAGAGATTTCCCTAGGCGACGCAAGGGATAGCCCTTCTCGACCATTCTTGCAACCTTATTCGATTGCCATAAAAAAAGTAATTATTTCAAGCGATTGATGTCCAACCACTTTCCCCCCAGTCAATGGTGGATTTTCCCGGAAAAAATAGTTAGCTAGTGCACAATGAGCAGGCCCCGCTGCTTTGTTCATTAAATCAACTTACCCAGATTAATAGAGGGAGTAAAGATATGAAATACGTCATTGTCGGAAACGGCGTCGCCGCCATCGGTGCCATCGAAGGGGTGCGAAGCCGCGACAAGGAAGGAAAGCTGGTCGTAATCAGCGATGAAAAGGTTCCCACTTACGGCCGTCCTCTTATTTCCTATTATCTCGCGGACAAGATCAAACTCGAAACCCTGCCTTTTCGTCCCGAAGAATTTTACGTGAAAAACAAGATCGAGATGAAGCTTGCTTCCAGGGTTGTGTCCCTCGACACCAAATCCAGGGAAGTGATCCTGGAAGATGGCGGAAAAGTGTCTTACGACAAACTGCTTCTGGCCACGGGCGGTTCACCCGTCACTCCCGATCTGCCCGGAATAGACGGCGAGGGCGTGTACAATTTCACTACCGTGGCCCATGCCGAGTCCCTGAAGAATCTTGAAGGCAAAGTGAAGAAGGTCGCTGTGATCGGCGCCGGACTCATAGCCCTCAAGGCTGCGGAAGGCTTTGCAGGCAAGGATGTGGAGGTCACCCTGATTGTCCGCTCGCGGATCATGCGGGCTTATTTCGACGAGGCTGCGGGCGAGATGGTTGTCTATCATTTGGAAAGGAACGGCCTTAAATTTCTGCAGGGCGCGAACACCACGGCCATTGCCAGGGACGAAAGCGGCAAGGTCGTCGGTGTCGAGACGGACAAGGGCTTTGTGGAAGCGGACGCCGTTATCGTCGCCGCCGGGGTGAGACCTCACGCCGATCTGGCCGTGTCCTGCGGAATTCGCGTGAACAAGGGCATTGTTGCCGACGACTTCATGCGCACCAGCGATCCGAACGTGTTCGCGGCTGGAGACGTGGCCGAGGCCAAGGATCTTCTGACAGGCGAGTACACCGTGCGCCCCATCTGGCCCAACGCCTACAATCAGGGGCTTTACGCCGGGTACAACATGGCCGGCGCGGAGACGTCCTATGCCGGCGGACTGGCCATGAACTCCATCACTTATTACGGCCTGCCCACTGTCACGGTTGGCGAGTCCATGCTGCAGGACGAAAGCGGACTGGAGATTTACACTCACCTGGACAAGGACAATTTCATATACCGCAAATTGGCCTTCAGAGGCGACATCCTGGCGGGCTGCATACTCATCGGCGACATAGACGGCGCCGGTTTTTACACCACCTTCATCAAAAACAAGTTTCCCGTGGATGCCGAGGCCAAGGCTCAACTCGTTGCCGGGACTCCTTCACCTGCGCTCTGGCCGGACGAGTATATAGAGTCCATGCACGAGAATCCTTAACGGGGCAATAGTTTCGATTGATTTTGTTGGGGGCCGCGGTTGATTCGCGGCCCTTTTTTTTGATCTCTTTGCCGGGCGCAAAAAACGAAAAAGCCTCCGAGGGACCGTCCCTGGAGGCTGTTTTCGCAACTGTTTGCAAAAGAAGGATACTTCCTTTTAGCAACCTGCGTGCCAGATTACGGATAGAAAGGATAAAATTTTTAAAGTTAGTTGTTTCAATCTGTTATGGTCGTAAAAGATGTGGCGAGGTTCGCTTGGAATACTTGCGCCCGGTATAAAATATTTAACTCCGGCTCTCCCCGTCCAGGTTCGGGGTTGGTTATGTCTGGCAATATCTATCTGTAATGACTAGACAAACAAAATAATTGGCCAAGGCGAATGAAAGGGAAAAGATTTTTAACTTTGTCAGGGCTTGAATCCGTGAAAATGAGGAATGGCATTTCAGTTCATTCTTCGAGGACGTTTCATTCAACCTCATGGCCTGCTGGCATGGGCATTGCTAATCACATATGACGGCCAATTCTTTGCGAGTTAGATTTATCTTTTTATAGCAGTATGTTATCATATGTTGGCCCTCTGCATGATTGCGCAAAAGTGGTGCTGGATTCAATGTAGTAATCGCTAATGATTATGAAGGGAGCTGTTAAGGTGCAACATTACAATGATGTTCGCAGGCGGATTCTGGGCGGCATGATCCTGGTGCCGGTGATTCCATTCATCATGTCCATGATCATCGGGTACAAGTCTTTTGTCGCTTCCCTGGAAGAAAGCGCCAATACTTCAATGAGAACAATCGCCCTTGATCATCGGGACATGATTTCCGACTACCTGGGCGAACGCAGCTCGGACCTGAATCTAATACTTAAAACGATCGGTCCCGATAAATTGATGCAGGAAGCTGAATTGTCCGAGGTGTTTTCACTTCTGCAGGAGAAATCGCCAGCCTTTATGGATTTGGGGCTGCTGAAGGATGACGGCAGACACGCCGTGTACATCGGACCCTACAACCTGGGAGACAAGGACTATTCGCAGTCCGAGTGGTTCAACGAGGTCATGGCCAAGGGAAGCTATGTGAGCGACGTTTTTCTCGGCTTCAGGAATGTCCCCCATTTCATTGTGGCGGTGCGCCGTGAATCGGGCGGACGAAGTTGGGTTTTGCGCGCCACCATAGATTCAACTGTCTTCGGCCGCCTTGTGGAACACGTCAGCATCGGCAAAACCGGGGAAGCATACATAATTAATGATATCGGAGAATTTCAGACTGAACGCCGATCAGGAGGGCGGTTGCTGGACAAGGACGTGCACAAGTACCCGGCCCAGCAGCCGGGCGTGATGACTTTTATGGGCGAGGACAACGGTCAGGAATATCTTTACGCTTCCGCGGTTCTCAAAGAGGGTGGCTGGCGTCTGGTGGTCAGGCAGGAAAAGGACGACGCCCTGAGCGCGGTCAGAGACGCATCGCGGCTTATCGTCTGGGTCGCCGTTTTGGGTGGCATTCTGATTATGGTCCTGGCCTTTTTTCTCAGCGGAAGGATCGTCGCCGCCCTCAAACGCAAGGATTACGAAAAGGAGAGCCTGTCCAATCAGCTGGTCCGGGCCACGCGCTTGGCGGAATTGGGCGAAATGTCGGCCGGCATTGCCCATGAGATCAACAATCCGTTGCAGATCATGAAGAGCGACCTGACTCTCATGGACATGATTATGGATGACATGGAACAGGGTGATGTCAAGCAGACTTCGGAATCGGTCAGGGAACTGCGCGAATCCATGGAACAGTTGAAGCTTCAGATAAGCAGATGCGCGAAGATCACCCGGTCCATTCTCAAGTTTGGACGGTACAGCGAACCTGAAAAGGTGGATGTCGATCTCAATTTATATTTGTCGGAAGTGTGCGGCATGGTCGAACAAAAGGCTGCGGTTTCCGGCATCGATTTCAGCTACCGGGTGTCCGACGATGCCCCGAAGATTCATGGTGATCCCGCTCAGTTGCAGCAGGTGTTGCTCAATCTTCTGAACAACGCCATTCACGCAATAATCGAGCGGCACGGCTCCAGTGGAGGATTGTTGTCCGTAACCGCCGGGTCCGGCCTGAACGGCATGGCCGATGTCAAGGTCATCGACAACGGCTCTGGAATATCCAGGAAAAACCTGGACCGCGTGTTCACTCCGTTTTTCACCACCAAGCCGACGGGGCAGGGCACGGGACTGGGCCTGTCCGTGTGCTACGGCATAGTCGCCGGCATGGGTGGGAGCATGAATGTGGAAAGCGAGGAAGGGCAGGGAACGACCTTTACCGTCAGCCTGCCCGTCGTTCGTTCCTGATCAGAGGGTTTCCTCCACGATTTCCGGACACCTTTCCAACGTGTTCGGCATGGAAGAATGCTTCAGATTGATGGCCTGAATTTGTTTAAGGTATTTTGGATAACGCATGAGATAAAAAGACAGGGCCTTGGAAAAGCGCTTTCCGACCACCCCGTCAACGAAGAGGCGCGATATATCCCTTTCCTGGTTAAGTATCTGCTGCGAAACCAGGAAGATTTCTCTTTCTTCCGCCGTCATGGCGGCCAGGGCCTGTTTCAAGGCACTGGCCGCTCTGGGTTGGTACATCCAGAAGTACAAGAAATCCAATGCATTGGTCATGACAATTTTTTCCAGGCCGGTTTCCGACTCGCGCACCAGATTGATGAATGAATCAGGCTCGGCCATGGTTTTCAGCATGTCCTTTTCCGGGAAGAGGAGTTCCAGGTTTGTAAAGACCTGGAACATCTGGCGCAGCTTTCCTTTGTAGTCCCATCTGCGCATGAGGATGTTTTGTCCCTTGTCGGCGAGGCCCTCTATGGCTCCGGCCACGCAATCCGAGGCGAGCTTGGATATTACCGCGGCCCATTTTTGCAGTATCATGTCAACTGCCAGGACTCCGCCGTAGGACAGGAGCAGGCCGACAACGGAGTTGAACGCCAAGGCTATGGGTATGGACAGCACGCTGCGGAAGAGGTTCAGGAAAGCGGCGGATTTTGGCAATCCCCGGAATATGTTGTGGCTGAAAATGTATATCCCGTTTGTCAGGGCCATGATTGAATACAGCAGCAGAGGGCTTGTCGTGGTGTTGATGTCGAAGCCGTTGTTCAGGATTTTTGTCTTCAGCAACCAGTCCAGCAGGGGGACGGAAAAGCCGGTGAACATCAGGGAAGTGCAGATGCGGTCCCAACTCAGGTAGTCGTTCCAGCGCAGCAGGGAGGAACGACCGAGGCCGCCGCCGCCAAGTATCGACTGGATTATGTTGCGTACTCCGGTGATTCCGAACCAGATAAAAGCCCCCAGATAGGCAAGCACCCACCAGTCTTTCGTCAAGGCAAAAGTCGCGAAGGCCGGGATGAATCCGACCAGCACCTTGAGCGCGTTCAAGACGTTTCTGTTCAGATAGCGGGCTGAAAACGAGTGGTTGGAGGTTGTCGTCTTGCGGGGCTTAAGGGAAAAGCGGTTTTCCGAACTCTCCTGGATACCTCCCAAAGGGTATACGTTGCCCTGGCCTTCCGAATTTATGCAGAAACTTCTTGTTTTCCAGTCAGCCCGCTTGAAGCAAAAGATGTCCCTCAAAAAGGGAACGGAGCAGAGGGTATGCCCGAAATGGCGTCGCCCTGGGATTCTCGAATAAGTGACTTGCAGACTGAGTTCGGCAGTGGCCGGAATGGCTTGGCCCGTGGAGCCTTGCCGCCTGTTCAGATCCTTTCTGCCCTTGATCGGCAGCGTCTCGCGGACGACAAAGCCCATGCCTTGAGTGCGGGTTGACTGACCCGTGGAGCCGCTGCCGATGCGCGATTTGAGGGTCTGGCCCCGGTAGAAGTCCAGGAATGAATCTATGTCCCATAGTATATGGCTTAATTTGTTGAACCTTTCCTGGCAGCCCGAGTCCTGCCCGCAGCGCAGTTGTTCTGCTCTGGCCCTGATGATTCTCTTCACGGCGATTGCGCTGTTGCTGTTCAGGGCCATTTGAAGTTCGTTCAGGGCCAATCGCTGCTCAAGTCCTTTTCCGGGATGTGTCTTGATGCTGTAAAGTTCCAGGTGAGTAATATCCCCGCCGCAGTCGTAAAGAAGCTCGATAACGTCATCAATGGTCAGATCGGACGTTCCCAACGTAATCCTGCCCACGGGATGCAGCTTCTTGATTTTGCGGCTCAGGGCGGCGGGAGTGAGCGTAAGCAGTGACGGAACGTCCGGATCATCGGACGGGACAAAGGGGTTGGGCAGATCCGGGTTGGCGTCGGGCTTTAGGTATCGCTCGATGATCGTGTCCGGATCAAGGGAGTTGAGCGACTCAATCTGAATCTCAATTCTTTCCCTGGTTTCCTCGTTGGACTTGAGATGCATAACCTGCAACTCTTCCACTCGTTCCCTGAGCAGGGGCAGGCTTTTTTCGTGGATGTACTTGCCAAGATGTTGCAGTGTCGGCTGGCCGGAACCAACGGAAAGCATGAATTCTTGCTCGTCAAGATCGGGCAAGTCTGTGCCGAGTTCCTTTTCGAAAGATTGCTTGTGGTTTTTCACAAACGATTCCAGCGCGTTTACAACGTAACCCTGCTGATAGACTTGAACTTTACGGCCTTCAGCCATAAATCTCTGCATTGGTTCGGATTTCAAGAAATAAAGATAATCCTGCTTGTCGGTAAAACCTCTCGGCTCAAATATCATTCGAATGTATTTTCCACGGTGCCGTGAATACAATTCAAGTCCGACATGCACGGTTATGTCCATGATGGAGGCGGACTCCAAAAGCTCTGCCGCAACGTTTGGATCGACGCAGTTGTAATAGACGACGGTAAGCCGCCGTATGCCCTTTATCCAGGCATCCATAATCAGATGTGTGGCTGATTTGCGTCCTTTGCTGTTGGCGTCGTGGACCCTGTCGTCAAAGGACACCTGGTTCCATTCTTCCGGCATCTCTATCAGATGGTACTTTTGCAGTTGCTGGTGGACTATGCGCGAGGAACCCAGAATCGCAGTCCGGAAGTCATGGGCCAGTCTGAGTTGCTTGTTCTGGTCGTCTCTGGATCTGACCAGTTCCTTCATGATCTGGATCAGGATTCTGGCCCTGTTGTTTCTATGGGTTCCCCTGGCCGTGGTCAAAACCTCGTCCTTGAGGGAACGCAGGGCATGAAGTCTTTCCTCGGCCATGCCGGTTTCAAGTGAGCCAAGCAAATGGATGACCGAATAGGCGACCCTTAATTCCTTTGAGGAGGCCAACTCCTTTATCCCGTGTGGGTGAAGGTAGGGAGTGAGAAGCTCCTTGAAGTCGCTGTGTTCACGATTACGCGTGAAAACATCGTTCACTATGTTCAGAAGCCGATAGTCCCGGTCGTCGAAAAAGATTTTTGATGGTTTTGCGTTCATGTTGTCCCGAAGAATGAGTCGCCGGTTTCCGGCAAGGTTTTAGGCTTTTGTGTTTTGAACTTTGCAATCAAATCGGTGAAAGTCAATTGTAACAAAAAAAATAAAAGCACAAAACATTCCATCAGGATTATTCTTCCATTATTAACTGCTTGCATCTCGTTTTTCTTTTCAGTTCATGGGAAAATCATCCGCTCTCAGCTGTGATTTTCGCCGTTGAATCCAAAAAAAGAATCTCGCAAATCTCGCAATGATCGATTTTGCAAAACTCTTTCCGACGGATGGCGGCAATTCTAATATCCAGAGCACCTGCCAGATTTGCTGTATTTAGCCAAATAAAAAATATTTTAGCAAAATTTTCTTTAATTACAGTATAGTATATAAAATATTTTGCCCTAGAAGTGAATATCCTGTCTATTTTCTGGAGGATGGTGAGCTCTTCTTTTTTGTTGCGGCAAATGGTTTCCGGTAATGTCTTGCGCGCAATCTAATACCATTTTTATCATTTATTATTATGTATTTCAGGTCATTACGTCATGGCATGCAGGTTGCTAATGTCACTACGCAAGCAGCATGCTCTATATGGCAATACGAGGTGTTGCTTAAATGTTTTCAGTCTGCCCTGTTCGTGAATAAGGCTCAATGAATGTTGGATCAATGTGAATATAATTTACATGGTAGATAAGAATGAAATTGAAGAGCAGTCAGAATAAATTTTTTGTAGCTGATGATGATCCTTTGTTTATGTATAAGGTAAACAAACTGTTCAGCATGATGGATTATAAGGTTTATACCGCTGATAGCATAGGTGAAATTGCAAAAGTGTTAAGTAATGAAAATATTGAAATAATATTTTTAAACATAAAGCTTCTTGGTAGTGCATGGAAACAATTTATTCAAAATATAAAGAAAGATAGCTCAAAATCATACATAATTATAATGACCGATACAAACTTTATAGATATTGCTGCCGAAGCAATTAATTATGGTGCTGATGAACTGATGGTTAAACCAATATCAATGAAGACCATACTTACTAAAACAGAAGAGGTCTTGAATAGAGTTGTGGGGAGTTAGATTGAAAATGCACTCAAGCATAAGTCAGGAGGTTATCAATGCCATCAAAGCTTAAGGTTCTAATGGTTGATGATGAAGAGCGTTTTCGCACGACAACTGCGAAAATACTTGCCCGCAAAGGTTACGACACCATTGTGGCCGACAGTGGGGAGCAAGCTCTCGAAAAGTTGGTCGAAAATCCGGATGTCGTGATTCTTGATGTCAAGATGGGCGGTATCGATGGACACGAAACCCTGGACCGCATCAAAAAGGACAAGCCTGAGCTGCCGGTCATCATGCTTACCGGACACGGCGATTTGCCCAGCGCACAGCAGGCCCTTGAGAGCGGCGCCTTCGATTACCTGGCCAAGCCCTGCGATATTGAGCTGCTTTCAGCAAAAATCGCGGACGCAGTGGCTCAATCGGGCAGCAAGCCTTATCGCGAAAAGCTTGCCAGCGAAGTGATGTTGCCCATTTCAAATTATTCTTCAATTGACGCCGGCAGCACGGTTAGGGACGCCATCAAGCAAATTGAAACCGCAGGCCGTGAACAACTTTCCACGGATCGGTTGCTTGACTCGCGGCATCGTTCGGTTCTGGTTTTCGAAAGCGGCAACAAGCTGGTCGGTCTGCTCAGTCCCTTGGATCTGATCAGCGCGGTGAGGCCCGGATATCTTACCGCTCCCAAACCTTCCACCGCCGACAGCCTTCAGTACTCCAACATGTTTTGGGTTGGGCTGTTCACTTCCAGGGTCAAGGAGATCATGGACGCTCCCATCACGAAATTCATGTCCGACACTCCCCCGACGGTGGATGCCGGAGCGAATCTGATGGAGGTCGCCAACATGATGTCCAACGGCAACGCCCGTAGGCTCATCGTCGTGGAGAACGGCAATATCATCGGTGTCATCAGGGAGCAGGAACTCTTTTTTGAAATCGCGAGAATCATATCCGCTGGCTGAGCGTCCACGGATAGTCACAATATCGAGGTGAAACAATGGCTCAAGCAAAGAAGAAAGCAACCGGTTACGACAAGTATGTAAACTGGAAGCTGTTTATCATACCAGTGGTGTTGTTTGGGATTCTGTTGGTCCTGCCGATTTCCTCGAGCATGAAGAAGGTCGGCATGCAATATTCCGTGGGTCCCAAGGTCGTGGTTTCCCAACTCAGCCAGGACTTGTTCCAGGCCAAGAGTTCCAGTCTGGAGCAGTGGCAGCTTTTGACCGCCCAGATGATGGAGCAGAACATGCGCATGGGCGCCTTGACCAAGGATCGTTTTCTTAAAAGAGATGTCAAATGGTGCAAGAAGTATAAGATTCCGGTTGATTCTGCCAATTACGAAAAGGCCGTGGAGTTCGTCAAGAGTCTGTCTGACGAACGATACAAGGCTGTGATGTCTGCGGCTTTTGACCTGAGGCTGAACAAGATCGACTACGATTCTCTGTCCTCCGGCGACAAGAAGTCGGCGGACAAGGGGGCCTGGAAGATCAAGGTGGCCATCGCAATGGTCGTGTTCGTGGTCTTCTGCTTCATGACCGAGTGCATACCGCTACCAGGCGTTGCCTTTTGCATCGGCCTGATCCTGGTCTTCTCGGGAGTGGTCAGCAGGCAGGAAGTGGCCATGCTCTACTGGTCGGACGCCTGTTGGTTTATCATGGGTTCACTCATGTTCGCGGCGGCCTTCGTCAAGACGGGGGTGGACAAGCGCATGTGCCTGGCCATGTTCAAGAAGCTGGCCGTGCCCAACGTGCGCTGGATCACGCTGATATTCTTCGTGATCATCAGCCCCCTGGCGGCATTCATATCCGACCACGCCCTGGCGGCCATGTTCCTGCCCATCGGCATGCTCCTCTATCAGAACAGCCTGACCGACGAGATACCCGAGGACAAGGAACTGGCCAAGATGCTGATGATCGCCATCGCAATGGCCTGCAACATCGGCGGTCCGGGCGCACCTTCGGGCGGCGCGCGCAACGTCATCATGATGACCTACCTGACCGACATGTTCGGCTTCGACATCGGTTACTTCCAGTGGGTCACCTACTGCTTCCCCTTTGTCCTGGTCATGATTCCCATCACCTGGATCATGGTCAACTGGCGCTTCCGTCCGCGCATCAAGTCCCTTGCTCCGGCCATGCGCCATCTTGAGAGCGAGATCGGCAAGATGGGCAAGTGGAACCAGGATCAGGTCGTTGCCGTGATTATCTTCGCAATCATGGTCTTCGGCTGGTTCACGGAAAAGGCCTTCTTCGACTTGGGCATCTATCCGGTGCGGCTGGGAATCGGAGTCATCGCGGTGGCCGGTGCTGTTGCCTATCTTCTGGCAGGCATCGTCAACTGGCGCGACTATCATGAGAAGGTGGACTGGGGCGTGGTCTGGCTCTATGCCGGCGCCATCATCTTCGGCCGCACCCTGGACAGCACTGGTGCAGCCTACTGGCTTGCCAGCTCGGTCATTGACATGCTCGCGCCTTTGGGCATGGATTCCGGCATTCCGCTTATGGTTACTTCAAACGGCCTGACCGCCGTATTGACCAACCTCATGGCGGACGGTCCCGCCGCAGCGGCAGTCGGTCCCATCACACTGAACATGGCGGGCATCGTGCACCCGGCGACGACCTATCTGCCGTTCATGGCCATGGCCACGGCGGTGGCTTCTTCATTCGCCTACTGCCTGATCATAGGCACGCCGCCAAACGCCATCGTTTACGCCAGCGGCTATCTGGAGCCAAAGGATTACCTGCGCGTGGGCGTACCAATGTGGATCGTGGCGAACATCGTCATCGTTCTCATGACCGCTGTATACTGGTCGATAAGGGGATTCTCCGGCTTGCCGGGATTCTAATTGAACCCATTACCCCCGGCGGTCTTTGGGGCCGCCGGGGACAAAATCATGGAGTTTTAGATGTTTGAACAAGTCGTTGATAATGAAGAAACCGGCAAGAAGGTCGTTCGTCACGAAAAGGGTGTGACATATTTTACCAAGCGCACCGAGCAGCTCGTTCTGTTTATCATGACCTTGGGCATGCTCATCTGGGGCGCAGTGGAAATGATCACCAAGCTTGTAGCCGGATAGGAGCGTCAAATGAGCCGGGAAGCAGCCATGAAGGTTTCATCCTCAATGGGCATCAGAGGGTATTTCGAAGTCCTGTCGGATATCATGAGGTCGCCGCTGAAGTTTTTCCAGTCCGTGGCGGACGAGGACAATTCAAAAAGGGCGGGAACGTTTCTTTTTATTTCGGCCATATTCTACTCTTCCGTGAGCATGACCTATTTTTACGACCGTTCATTCATGTACGGGACCATTATTTTGATAAATTCAATGCTCATGCCTTTTCTCACGGCCGGGATTACTTATGCCATGGACGGCCTGTTCCTAAGAAGGGGAGTCCTGTTCAACAAATTTTTTATCGTGTACGCCTACGCCACAGGGGCGATAATGATCATCTCCTGGCTCCCGTCCCTGGGCTGGGTGTTTGAACCGCTGCGGGCCGCTCTGGTCTGCATCGGGCTTGTAAAAGTCTGCGGTTATCGCTGGATTCAGGCGGCCATCACGATTTTCGCCACGGCAATAGTCCTCGTGACGCTTTTCTGGCTTTTGGCGCCGCTTTTGGTGCAGGTCAAGATGCTGCTGACCTAAGTGTTTCCCTGACGTCCTATCCCTTTGTAAGCCCCTGCGGGAAACCGTGGGGGCTTTGGTCGTCTGCCGGAAAACCAACGTTTGAAAAACTTACCTGGGTGGGGACAGGGGGTATCCCTCAGCCTCGAACCCCCTAAGCCTTTGCTCCAGTCGCCATTGCTGTCCGGCTTTCTCGCTTGTTGAGAGCAGGGCGCTGCACTCGGCATCGGGCGTGGCGTCGCCCTGGCAGGCGGGGTGCATCTTTAGATAAGAATCATCCGTCCACAGGGAGTGTCCGGGCAGGAATGAGTATTCAAGGGAGTTGCGCGCCGCGCGTTTGAGGTTTGAATAATTCAGGCCCTGATTTTCAACCGCCATGACGAATTCATTGGTCAATGTGCTGCGGGCCACTCCCATGTCGTCGGTGGAAAGGACCACGGGCACGCCTGCTTCAATGTAGGTGAGCAAAGGATGTCCAGGGCCGGAGACATGCAGGATGGCCTCGTTGCTGGAGAGGAGAGCTTCCACGGTGATCTTGTTTTCGCGCATGAATTCCAGCAGTTCCCGAGCCTCGTCTTCATAGGCCAGATTGACGCCGTGACCGATGCGGCGGGCATGGCCTTTGGTCACGGCCAGTCGGATATGGTTTGAAAGGGCTTGGGGCGTGGTCATTGTCGGGGTCAGCTCTCCGGCATGCAGGGCGATGGGCACGTCCGGATAGCGGGAATGGAGGAAATCAAGCATTTCCATGTGCAGTTCGTAGTCGCGCACGGCAATTGGGGCGTCTTCCGGCCCCACTAGATTCAAGCCCACCACGCGCGGTTCGCGGCGCACCAGTTCAAAGGCCCAAACCATTTGGGCGAACACGTATTCAGGTTCCGCGCCCCGGTAGACCTGATTGATGTAGCGCACGGTAACGTCATGACCGGGTCCGTTGCCGATCAGTTCCTTTTTTTTCTTTTCCCATCCGTCAAGCTTGTCCGGGATCAAATCCAGATCATCCAGCAGCCCGACCTGCAACAGCTTTTGGAAGGTCTCTTCCGGATTGCCGTTCCAGCCCGCTTTTTGGGCCCAAGGCGAAACCCACTTGGGGCCGTAGATGGAGATCATGACTTCCATGTATTGGATCTTGTCCAGCACGGCCTGCCGTGCCGCGTGGGCCAGCATGCGTCCCTTGTCCTTTTTGGCCGCGCCGAACTTGTCGAAGGAAGAGAAAAAATGGTCATGGCCCCACATGCGGTCGTCTTGCCTGTCTTGCCTTGCGGAAAGCTGGTTGACCGTCGAGTTCCACAGGCTCGCGTCTTTGTAGGCGTCGCGTGCAGGTTTCGCGTCGTCTTCACATGGGCCGGGTGTTATGAGGCCTTCCCTGTCGATGCATGACCCGTCCTTTGCGGCCCAGCCGATGAAGTCTTCGGCATAGGGTATGCCGGAAAGGTGGGTGTGCAGTTCGGCTCCCTTGGGCATTTGCGCCAGGGTCATGCGAAGGGTCACGGGATTTATGGCCGGGTCGTTGTGAACGATCCGCCTTTCGCTCCTGGAAGCGCAGGCGGTCAGGGTCAACAGCAGGACAATGGCTATGGCTTTTTTCATGTCATCAAATGACGCAAAAAACAGGAAGTCGTCAAGGGATGGGTTGAATCTTCAGGAATCAGGCGGCCGGATATGGAAGCTTATTGAGGGTTATCCAGTACTTTGCGCAGCCTTTGCGGCCAGTCCGTGATTATGGCCGAGGCTCCGGATTTGATCAGCTTTTTGGCCCGGTCCATGTCGTTTACTGTCCAGAGGTTGACCCTGAATCCCGTTTGACGGAGTTCTCGGATCAATTCCGGTTTTGTGATGGCCTGATCCGGGTTGTAGGCCGACACGCCAAGGCTTTTCAGATAGTTTGGCAGGTCGTGGGGGTGTTTTTTCTCGACCAGGGCGGCGGTGGGCAGATTTGGGTTGAGACTTTTTGCCTGGGCCAGATAATCATGGTTGAAGGATGAAAGCAGCACCATATGTTCCGTACCGGTTGATCTCAGCATTTCCAGAATTTTCGACACTATCACGGCGTCACCCGGGGTGCCGGTCTGGTCCTTGATTTCCAGGTTGACGGGTAGTCCATGCGCCTTGGTGAAGAAAAGGGCGTCATCGAGAAGCGGCACACGTTGAGATTTGAATGCCTCAAGATCGTCAGGCTGGACTTCGCCCGAAGATATCGTCCCGTATGGATCGCTTTCGATAAACCACGACCCTGCGTCAAGTGAGCGCATTTCCCTGGCTGTAAACCTGTCCAGTTTCCAGGGGCGGCGATCAGCGAACTCCTTTCGCTGGCTTATGTCGGTGGTGCGTTTCAAGGTCTGGTCGTGAAAGATGACCAGCTCTCCATCGGAGGTGACGTGCACGTCCGTCTCCCAGAAGTCCGAGCCGCATTCCACGGCCTTTTGGACCGCAAGCAGCGTATTCTCCGGAGCCATGGACCGGGCTCCCCTGTGTGCGCAGACCAGCCCGTCATTGGGCAGCAAGTCGTAAAACAAGGTTATGCTTCCTTTTTGGTGAAATAAAGGTTCACCAGTGCCAGGAATGAAGTGCCCACGATGAGCAGCAGTGAAATGGCGTTTATGACCGGCGTGCTGCCGTCCCGGACCTGCAGGTAGAGGTTGATGGGCAGGGTCGGGTCGGAGCCGACCAGAAAAAGGGAGGTGTTGAAGTTTTCGAAGCTCATCAGAAAGGCCACTGCAGCTGAGCTTATGATGGCCGGTCGCAGGAATTTGAGAGTGATCAGGCGGATGGTTTCAAGACGTGTGGCGCCGAGGTTCATGGCCGCCTCTTCAAGAGAGGGATCGAACTTTTTCAGCCTGGCCGAGACCACCAGGGCCACGAATGTGGTGATGAAGGAAAACTGACCCACCACCACCAGCCAGAAGCTGGGGCGGAACATGGGGACATCAATCCCGAAGTTGTCTTCCATGAACATGCCTGCGGTGTTGGACGCCAGGAGCAGCGAGATGCCCAGGATGACGCCCGGGATGACTAGGGGAGCGAGCATCAGAAAGTAGAGGATGTTCTTGAAGGGGAAGTTCTCCTGCTCGAACAGGAACGCGGCGCAGGTGCCCACCACCGTGCTGAGGATGGCCACCCAGAAAGCGGTCTGGAAACTTGTCCAGATTGCCCTAAGGTTCTGGTCGTCGTGGAATATGCCGATGCGTTCCGGGCCGGGGGAGGTGAACCAGTCCAGGCTGAAGCCGTACCAGGGCAGGGACGGGAAGTTGGAGTCGTTGAAGGCCAGCACGCAGGTCACGGCAAGGGGCGCGAACAGGAAAGTGAAATACAGGACGATGAAAAGATTGAAGGACCAGTTGTAGCCCTTGGAACGGGGCAGGGAGCGGATCATGTCGCCACCTCCCCGAGTTTTTGGCGCGATATTTTCAGACCGGCCCAGATGATGAGCGAACTGAGCGCAAGCAGCAGGAATCCGAAGGCCGCGCCCTGGTTCCAGTTGAAGCTGGCGATGAATTGATTGTAGATTTGTTCGGTGAACCAGAGGGAGTTTTTGCCGCCCATAAGGTTCGGGGTCAGGTAATTGCCCAGGGAAAGCATGAAGACCACGATGCAGCCGGATGCGATGCCTGGTTTGCAATGGGGAATGATTATGGTCCGCCAGATGGTCGCCTTGCTTGCGCCGAGGTCGTAGGCCGCCTCTATGAGGCTGTTGTCCAGGCTTTCCATGACCGAAATCAGCGGCACGACCATGAAGAGCATGGACGTGTAGACCAGACCCATGATCATTGTGGCGTCGTTATATAGCATCTCAATGGGCTGTTGGGTGAATCCGAGCTTGAGCAGAAAGAAGTTGATGACCCCGGATTCACGCAGCAGGATCATCCAGCCGTAGACGCGCACCAGCTCACTGACCCAGAAGGGCAGAAGCAGAAAAAGGGTGAGGGTGCTCTGGGTCTTGGGCCGGGCCATTTTTGAGATGTAGAAGGATACGGGCATGGCCAGGATAAAGGCGATTGCAGTTGTGATGACGGAGTACATGGCCGTGCGCACGAAAGTCAGCCAGTAGATGGGTTCCATGAAAAAGTTCATGTAGTTGTCCAGTGTCCAGACTGGATCGCCCATGTCGTTTTTGCCGCTGAGGCTCATGATCAGGAGGTCGATGTGGGGCAGGATTATGAGCAGCATCAGCCAGAGCAGGACAGGCGCCAGAAAAAGCCAGAAAGCAAGGCTTGTTTTTCTTTTCATGGCCATGCTCAATCTTCCTTGGCGAAACAGATACCCGCTTCCGGATGCCAGCCCACGGTGATTTCCTGTCCGGGCACGATATGGTCGAAGCGGCGGTTTTGGGGCAGTGCTACCAGCAGCTCGTGATCCTGTGGGGTGACGGTCAGCAAGCGGCTGTTGGCGCCGTCGAAAAGTATGGTTTTGACCGTGACCTTGAAGGTGTTCAGCTTTTCCGGTTCCCTTGGTTCTATGCGCAGGGTTTCAGGACGCAGAAAAAGGTCGGCAGTTGTTCCCGGCGTGAGATGGCCGTGGGTCCGGGCCTGGAAAATGAAACCCTCGTCGGTGCGGATGGTCGCCATGCCGTTTGACGCCTCGGCGATGTCCCCGGACCAGATGTTGTTGTCGCCCACGAATTTGGCCACGAACGGAGTCGCCGGATGATGGTAAAGTTCCTTGGGCGTTCCCACCTGCTCGAACAGGCCGTTGTTCATCACTGCCACGTGGTCGGACATGACCAGGGCTTCGGACTGGTCGTGGGTGATGTATATGAAAGTCGTTCCGATCTTGGCCTGGAGTTTTTTTAACTCCACCTTCATCTGCTCGCGCAGTTTCAAGTCCAGGGCGCCAAGCGGTTCGTCCAGAAGTAGAACCAATGGCTCCAGCACCAGACAGCGGGCTATGGCCACACGTTGCTTTTGTCCGCCCGAAAGCTGGTCGATTCTTTTTTGGGCATAACCGGGAAGCCCGACCCTTTCCAGAATTGATTCTATTTTTTTGTTTATCTCGGCAGCGGCTATTTTGCGTCTTCTGAGGCCAAAGGCAATGTTGTCTTCAACGTTCATCATGGGAAAGAGGGCCAGATGCTGGAAAACCAGATTAACCGGGCGCTGGTTGGGCGGGACGCCCAGCATCTTCTTGCCTCTGATCTCTATTGTTCCGGAGGTTGGTTCGTCAAATCCCGCCACCATGCGCAAAAGGGTGGTCTTTCCGCAACCCGAAGGGCCTAGGATGGAAAAAAAAGCCCCTTGTTCGACATCAAAGGTGACATCGTCCACCGCGACGAAGTTGCCGAATTTCTTGATCAGATTTCGTACCGAGAGATCGTGTTCCATGATGATGCCGTGTTGGTTGGTATGACGGGGCGGCCATAAAGGCCGCCCCGCAGGGGATGTCTCTGATTGGTTTATTGAGCGGCCTTGATCTTGTCGAGAATCTTGCCTTCCAGGGCTTCAAGGGCAGCCGGCACCGGCGGGTACCACTTGATGTTGTCGATGGTCGTCTGGGGAAAGGAGCGCTCGAAGTTGGCGGCCACTTCCGGGTCGATGTGCTTGTTGGCGTCCATGGAGGCGGTGGCGTACTTCTCGGTGGTGGTGAAGTAGCCGGCATTCTCGGGCATCATCATGAAGTTGATCCACTTGTAGGCGGCTTCCACGTTTTCGGCCTTGGCCGGAATGGCGAAGGTGTCGATCCAGCCGAGTGCGCCTTCCTTGGGAGCATGGAAGTCGATGGCCTTGTTTTCGGCATTGAGTTTCCATCCGCCGCTGTCCCAGGCCATGGCCACGAAGACTTCCTCGGAGCGCATGGACTCGAGCAGGGCGTCGCCGTTGGCCCAGTAGTTTTTCACGATGGGCTTGGCTGCGATCAACGTGTCCGCGATCTTGTCCAGCATGGCCTGATAGGCTTCAGTGTCGCCGTAGAGGTCAAAGGGGTCATATCCCAGAGCGTAGCCCATTGCGATGAGCGTGGGCCTCTTGAGGCGGTAGCTGACGCGGCCCGTGTAGGCGGGGTCGATAAGCGCATTCCAGCTGTCCACGCCCGAAGCCTTGTCGGAATTGACGACCAGGCCGGAAGTGCCCCAGCAGAAGGGCGCGGCAAAGGATTCGCCATTGACCAAAGTGTTTTTCTTGACGGCCTCCAACATGGAAGGAATGAAAAGAGCCGCATCGATCTTGGAGTAGTCCATAGCCTGGTAGATGTTGTATTCGGCCTGGACCGACGAGATGCGGTCCTGACTGGGCTGGGCCAGGTCGAAGCCTGCGCCGCGGGTGGCCCTGAGCTTGGCGATCATTTCCTCGTTGTTGGAGAAAGTGGCTTCCACCTTGATTCCGGTCTCCTGCTCGAACTTGTCGATCAGGGCTTGGGGCGCATATCCTTTCCAGGTCAGGATTTTAAGGGTTCCGGCATCTTTTGCGACTTCGGCGACTTCGGCCTTGGCCGGTTCGTCAGCCTTTGTTTCCGCCTGTTCAGCCGTTTTTTCCTCGCCGCCGCAGCCTGCGAACAGCAACAAAAACGCAGAAGCGATAAGAATCAGTTTTTTCATGATATTGCTCCTAGTTAGACATAATGATTAATCACGCGAGTTTTGACTCTGCAATAATATCTCGACATGGGCATATTAACAAGCCCTATCTGTCACAATTCTGCAACACCTGAAGCGACAGTGCATTTTTGGGATCATCTGGATCATGTGTTGTGAAAATTAATTAAGATTGGCGACTCGGGGTGGTATGAAAAGAATAGAGATACCATTTTTGTTTTGCACGATTTTAGTCTTGGGATAATTTTAGTTCAAATACGACACCTGGGGGATTGGCTACAGGAAAAGTGGAGGCGGAAGACGACTCGAAGTGTGATTGTGACCCGATGGGTTTCTGGACTTATTTGGAAAAAAGTGGTGTATTATTAGGAAAATTGGCTCGTTCCTTTTCGTCTTTTTGGGACTGATGATCCGAAAAAGACTGATAGGGGAAAAGTTGTAGTTGTTTTGAGTTAGGTTTTTGCAGATTTCGACGAGGAGGGAGAGTGGATTTAGCTTTCTTTAAAAGCGTGTTGGATTCAATAGCGGACGGTGTCTATTTCACGGATTTGGACCGCAAGGTCAGTTTTTGGAACAAGGCGGCCGAGCGGTTGACTGGTTATGCGTCCGAGGAAGTGTTGGGCAGGAGCTGCGCCGACAACCTTTTGCGCCATGTGGATGATTTGGGCACCGAACTTTGCCTGACCGGCTGTCCCTTGGCCGAGACCATGCAAGACGGCAGGAATCGGGAAATGAATGTCTATCTGCACCACAAGTTCGGACACCGCGTACCCGTGAAGGTGCGTTCCTCGCCCATGCGCGATGAACAGGGGAAGATCATAGGCGCTGTTGAGGTGTTTACGGACAACAGCAGCAATATCAACGTGCTCAGGGAGCTTGAAAAGTTGCGCCAGGAGGTTTTGACCGATCAGCTTACCGGCATCGGGAACAGGCGGTATGCCGACATTACGATGGACAGCCTTGATCGGACAATGCAGGAAAACGGAGTGCCCTTCGGTATTCTCATGGCCGACATCGACCACTTCAAGAAGGTGAACGACACATTTGGACATCAAGTCGGTGATTTGGTTTTGAAAATGGTGGCCAAGACCATGACGTCCATAATGCGGCCCCTTGACGCGGCGTGTCGGTGGGGTGGCGAGGAGTTTATCCTTTTGATCCCAAACGTGAGCGGGGAAGCCCTGGAGAATATAGCAAATCGTTTGCGGGTTCTTGTCGAAAACAGCTGGCTCGACCATGAAGAGGGACAACTTAGGGTTACCGTTTCCTTTGGCGGCGCGGTCTCTGAACCGAATGAAAAGGCTGTTGACGTTGCCGGGAGAGCTGATGGACAACTCTACTTGAGCAAAGAGGCCGGCCGCAATTGCGTTTTTATTGATCGCAAAGCATTCGTGAAGGCAAGGTCCTGAACTTTTGCATTGTTATTGAATTTAATAGTCAGGATGAGAAATGAAGAAAGTTGAATGGACGGACTCGCTTAATCTTGGCGTGAAGTTGATCGACGAGCAGCACAGGGAATTGATCAGGATCGTCAACCAGCTGCTTCAGGCCATACATGACAAGGACAACGAGACAACCGTGAAAGAAATACTGGGCAAGCTTCGCGAGTACACGGTTTTTCATTTCAACGCCGAAGAGAGGTTCATGAATCAAATCCGCTATCCGGGAAGAGGTGAGCAACAACAGCAACATGAACGCCTCAAACGGAAGGTCAAGGGATTTCAACATGCCTGTTTTCATCATGAGGAAGTCACTTTTGGCGAGTTGAAGGCCATGCTTTCTGAATGGCTCTTGGAGCACATCCTGAATTACGACATGGAGATCGCGAATTTTTTGAGGGAGCGGGAAAAGGAAGGGGATGAAAGCAAAGGCCAGCCCGGCCGGAAGCAGACTGAAGAAAATCCGCCTGACGTCAACAAGGGCGGGGGTTGATCTCGGGGGAAAAGCATGAAGGAAATTGAATGGACCGAATCGTTGAGTCTTGGGGTCGAGGCCATAGACGATCAGCATAAGGAACTCATACGCATCGTCAATCGATTGCTTCACGCCATAAAGGACAAGGACAGTGAAATGATCGTGAATGAGATTCTTGCCGGTCTTCGCGAATATACGGTTTTTCATTTCAATGCCGAAGAGAAATTCATGGAGGAAATACGTTATCCGCATCGCGGCGAGCATCTACAACAGCATCAGGATCTCAAACAAAAGGTCAAGGGATTTCAGTATGCCAGGTTTCATCATGAGGAAGTCACTCTTGGCGAGTTGAAGGCCATGCTTTCTGAATGGCTGCTGGAGCACATCCTGGATTCCGACTTGAGGATTGCCAAGTTTATGCGCGAGAAGGAAAAGGAGGAAAAAAAACAGCAATCAGAGGATGACCAGGACGAAAGTTGATTGAGGCGGCACAGGGAAAACCATGAAAGATGATAAATGGAGACTTTTGTTTGATCTGCGTTGACTGTGATTCTTTATTTCGTTCAGATTAATGAAAATCCAGATTATATGGTTGGTTTGAATATGAAGAATATTCCCGTGCGCCCCATGAAAGTGGGCGAAGAGCCTGCGGTTTGCGAATTGGTGCTTTCTGTCTTCGACAAGTGCGTCGGTCCCAGCTTCAGCCCGGAGGGGGTGTCCGAATTCAAGCGGTTCGTAACTGTCGAGGCGTTGTCGGACAGGAAGGACAAGGGCGGCATCGTTTTTGTCGCCTGTTCCTCATCTCAAGGGATTCTCGGAATGATCGAGCTGCGCAAGCCCGCCCACATTTGCATGTTTTTCGTCAATGACGCCTTGCATCGCAGGGGGCTGGGCAGGGAATTGCTGGCCCGCGCCAGGGATCATTGCCTGGGTTGGGGTCAATCGGAAATGACCGTGAATTCATCCCCCAATGCGCTTGCAGCCTATGAAAGGTTGGGATTCAGTCCCACTGAGCCGGAAAAAATCCTGAACGGCATCCGCTTTAGGCCGATGAGGCTTTCTCTGAAAGATGGGACGTTTTTCAACTTGAAATGATTTGCGCTGACAAGTAGTTGCATGGCCCGGCTGCCCGAGCGCTGATATTTCTCGGACAGCCGGAACCATGCCATGGGGGTGGAAGGCTAGTTAGGTTGGTTCACGACCTTGTGGAACATGGCATAGAGAACCGGAACCACTATCAGAGTGAGCACCGTGGCAAAGGCCAGCCCGGCCATGATGGTCACGGCCATTGCCGAGAAGAATGCGTCGGCAACCAAGGGTATCATTCCAAGGATGGTTGTGGCTGCGGCCATGGCAACAGGTCTGATGCGGCTCAAGGCCGAATCCACAATCGCGTGGTAAGGCTCCTTTCCCGTTTTTAGCTCAATGTTGATCTGATCCAGCAGAACAACCGAATTCTTGATGAGCATTCCCGACAGGCTCAGAAATCCGAGCAGGGCCATGAACCCGAACGGTTCACCCGTCAGCAGCAGGCCGCTGGTGACGCCTATCACCGCCAGCGGCACGGTCATCCAGATGATGAGCGGAATCCTCAGGCTGTTGAAGAGCATTATCGTTATCAGAATCATTATGGCGAAGGGCAGGGGCAGCCCGCCCGCCAGGCTTTTCTGGGCGTCCGAGGAATCCTCGTATTCTCCGCCCCATTCCATCTTGTATCCTGACGGGAGTTCTATTTTCCCAATGAGCGGCCTCAGTTCGGCCAACAGGACGGAAGGCAGACCCCGTATTGGTTCGCAGGAAGCCGTCACGGTGAGCATCCTGTCGCGGGTCTTGAGGGTTCCGTAGTCCAGGTCGGTGTGAAAGCCGGAGACTATTTCCTCAACCGGCACCATGCGTCCGGCAACAGGACTGAATATTAGGACGTTTCCTATTTCGTCCGCAGACAACCTTTCCTTTTCAGGAGGACGGACCATGATGGGCAGCAACTTGTCGCCTTCGCGGTAAACGCCGACGGGAGTGCCGGAGAAGTACATTTCCATTGCCTCGGCCAGGCTTGCGCGGGTCACACCGGACAGTTTGGCCTGGGTTTCAGAGAGAATCGGCCTGATGACCTTCACCTGCTGGCGCCAGTTGTCGCGGATCGATTCGGCGTTGCCGCTCTTGAGCATTATTTCTTGTGCCTGGAACGACAATTCACGCAAAACGCGCGTGTCTGATCCGCTGAACCTGACCTCCACCGAGGCTTCCCGGCCAGGACCAAGTTTGAATCTTTTCAACTTGGGCTCGGCGTCAGGGTATTGCATCGCCAGCATTTTCTTGCAGTCGTCAAGCACGGCATCCACCTGATGGTAGTCTTGAAGCTCCACAAGGAGCATGCCGTAGGACGTGTTGGTCTTTTCCGGCGAATAGGTGAGGATGAAACGCGGCGCGCCTTGACCCACGAAGGTCGTGACCGAGGAGACCCGTTCATCCTTGGCTATCCATGAGCTTATTTCAGCTACGTCGTCGTTGGTGGCCCTGATGTCCGTGCCTTGGGGGAGCCAGTAGTGAATGAAGAATCTCGGTTGCGTGGAATCCGGGAAAAAGCTTTGCTTGACGAAACCAAAGCCGAAAATTGCCATGACAAGCATTGCCCCCAATGCAAGCATGGTTTTTCGTCTGTTTTCCAGGCAGAAGGTAAGAAATTTCTTGTAGATCTGGAAAAGCTTTCCGCCGTATGGGTCTTTTCCTTCGGATATTTTGGGGTGCAGAAACATCTCGCAAAGCAAGGGCGTGAGGGTGACGGCAGTTACCCAGCTGACCATCAAGGATATGAAGAGGACTATGAACAATGATCGGCAGAATTCGCCCACCGCGTCCTCGCTCAAGCCGATACCGGCAAAGGCCATGATCGCTATTATGGTCGCACCCAGAAGGGGCCATTTGTTTTGTTCCACCACCTCCACTGCGGCCTGAATCCTGTCCTTGCCCTGCTGGTAGCGGATGAGGATGCCTTCAACCACCACGATGGCGTTGTCCACGAGCATGCCCAGGGCGATGATCAGCGCGCCGAGCGATATGCGCTCCAGGGCCACACCAGCCATCTTGATGAAAATGAAGGAACTGCAGATTGTAATCAGCAGTATGCCTCCGATGAGCAGGCCGCTGGCCTTGCCCATGAACAGGAGAAGAACGATTATGACGATGACCACGGCTTCGGCCAGGCTGATAACGAATGAGCTTACGGCCTCCTCGACCCGCTTGGGTTGGTAGTAGACCGCATGGACGTTGATGCCGACCGGAGTTTGAGCCTTCAGTTCCTCCAGCTTGGCGTCGATTGCTTTTCCGAGATCAACCACGTTGGCCGAGGAAACCATGGACACGCCGAGAGCGATGGCGTTTTGGCCCTTATAACTCATTATCTGGGAGGGCGGGTCGGAATACCCCTTGCTGATTTCGGCTATGTCCTTGAGTTGAGTGAGATTTGTCCCCTGGGCATCCTTCAGGTACAGCTCGCCCAGATCCTTGACGGATTTTATTCCGCCTGTGGGAGATATCTCAATGTATTCTCTGTCCACGCGCACATTGCCGGAAGGCACGACAAGGTTTCTTTCGGACAGGGTTTTGTAGACGGAATCCAGGGACAGCCCCAATTGGCTCATCCTGGCTCTTGATATCTCGATGTAAACGTTTTCAGTCTGCTTGCCCCATGTCGAGACCTTGGCTACGTTTTTCACCGTCAGCAATTGCTTGCGCAGATAGTCCGCGTAATCCTGCAGATCCTGTTGAGAGTAGCCGTCGCCGGTGATGGCGAGAAGAATTCCGTAAACATCGCTGAAATCATCGATTACGATTGAGGGCCCTGCGCCGGGCGGAAGCCCGGCCTGCGCGTCGTTGACCTTTCGCCTGAGTTCGTCCCAGACCTGGGGCAGGGTGTCCTTGTCGTATTGATCCTTGACCTCCACGGTCACGATGGACTGGCTGCGGTTGTTTGTCGACGTTACCTTGTCCAGCTGGCCCAATTGCTGGGCCGCGCTTTCTATGACATCGGTCACCTCGTCGGCCACTTCATAAGACGTGGCGCCGGGGTAGTTGGTAATGACCAATGCCTCCTTGATGGTGAATTCAGGATCTTCAAGCCGCGGCATTTCAATGAAGGCCAGTATTCCGCCGACCATGAGGGCCAGTGTAAGTACAATGGTTACGGTTTTCTTGCGAATGGAAAGTTCGGCCAGGTTCATCCCCTGCCTCCGATTCGCTTATCAAGTATCTTGACCTGTTGTCCTTCAACTAAATAGTTGACCCCGCACTCCACGATGGTTTCATTTAGTGACACACCGGTCAGGACGGAGAATTTGTCGTCCTGAATCCGACCGACAGTGACTTGCCTTTTGTGGACGACACCTTCCTTGTCCAGAACCCAGACGTATTTCTTGCCGTCGCCGTTGCCAAATACCGAGGACACGGGCACGCTGACCGGCATTTTTTCGCTGGACAAGGGCATGCTTCCGCTTACTTCGGCGGTCATGCCTGGCTGAATGGCAATGTCGCTGGGCAGGTTCATTTTCAGGGTCACCGAGTATGTCTGTGTTCCGGCATTGGCCTTGGTCTGGTATTCCTTGAGACTGAGTGGGAACTTGCGATTTGGAAAAGCCTCGAATGTGGCAAAGAAGTTGAGCATTTCCTTCTTGCCGTTTTTAAAAGTTCTGGCCCAGACGGTTTCAGGCACATCCACCACGATATCAAGGGAACTCAGGTCCTCAAGCTGCACAATTGGTTCCTTGGCCTGGATATATTCATGGTTGTTGGCGTACTTGATGGCTATGGTCCCGCTGAACGGGGCCTCAAGCTTGGTATATTGAAGATTGAGTTTGGCCCTTTTTACTTCCTGTTCCAAAGAGGCGACATTTGCCCTGCTGGTTGCGTAGTTGCTTTGGGCCGCATCAAACGCGGCCTTGGCGATGATGTCTGATTCCAGGAGTTTTTTGTTGCGTTCGAAATTGAGCCTGGATTCGTTGTAAACAGACAGGGCTCCGGCCAGCCGCGCTTCAAGGTCGGCCACGGCGGCCTGGAAATCACGCTGGTCGAGCATGCAGATCAACTGGTCCTGCTCCACGAAATCCCCTTCCTTGACGTCAAGGGAAACGATCTGGCCGGGTACCCTGAACGCGAGGCTGACTTCACGGGCGGCCTTGACTTTGCCTGGAAAGGACTTTGATTCCGTAGCGCTTTGCTTGTCGATTTTATAGACCCTTACCGGTCTGATGGGCTCGGAAACCTGAGTTTCCTCACCGCAGCCCATGAGCATCGCCATGGCGACAATTGATGCTAAAATGAGTTTATTGCCCATCCAACCCTCCAAGAATCCCAAGTGAGCGTTTAGAGTGTTAATTAATCGATTGATTAGTTAATGACCAAAAAAAAATTAGGTCAAAAAGCCGGGTGTTCCCCGCGACATGATACCTATAACCACCTCGGCGTAAGCTTCAGCTTTTTTCACATCGTCAATGTGTTGCCCGCCACCGAGCAGGTAGTCTGAAAAGATCATGCCCATGATCACGGAAAAAGCGATTTTGTGATAGTTTTTAGACTTCTCCTTATCAACGCCTATCCTGTCGAGAAATTTAGAGAACAATGCCCAGGATTCATCGTCCATGGCTTGCCGCAAGTCCTGCAAGCCAAGCGAATCCTGATTCATGACCCTGAGGCCCACAAGATAGACGTCCCGGTTTGACCTGGCGCTTTCAAGTGCCTGCCGGACTGACAGCTCACACATCTCCATGAGGCTGGAAGCAGTTTTGAGGTTCATTTCCAAGACAGCTTTGTTCAGTTTCGTGAATCTGGTGAATATTTCGCGCAGCAGGCCCTGCTTTCCTCCGAAATAATAGGAGATCATGGCGCTGTTCACGCCTGCTTCCTTGGCGATGCTGCGGATTCCCACCTTGGAGTAGGACTGTTCCGCGAACAGCTTGGCAGCCGCTTTCAAGATGGATTCCTGTTTGGTCATGTCCTTTAATTAATCGTTTGATTAGTAACTGTCAACCGGTTTGTCATAAAAAAAATATGAATTATGAGTTTGCTGGGTGGGCAAGTAACATGAAAATGACCCGCAGCTGTTGCCACGGGTCATTTTAAGGAATTTATCGTAGAAGTGACGGCCGGTTTGCTCTACCAGTCTTCGTCGTAGGAAAGCTCGTCATCAAGCTTGAAGCTGTGGACGCTCAGGAACAGGTCTTCATCCTTGCGGCGAACCGTTCCTTGGATGGTGACCCAGTGGTCGATGAAGTCTTCGAGTCTCGACCCTTCACGGCCAGGCTCGATTATGTATGTCTCCTCGCCATCCACGAGAAGCATGATCGAATAAAAGTCATCCTCGTCGAAATCATAGGGCACGACTTGGCCGACCAGTGTGGTTTTGTTCTTTTGCTGTTTCATGCCTTGTTTCCTCCATCTGGCATGGTTCTGGGTGTGTCTGCTACTTCAGCTTGACCCAATAATTATCATACAACTGAACGGCTTCGCCCAGATCGTTCTGGAATTCACCTTGCTCCAGTTCATTTTCAGACGGGTAGATGATCCTGTTTTCGCGCTCCTCGGCCGGAAGAATCTTGACCGCTTCCAGGTTCGGGGTGGCGTAACCGAACTCCACGCTTATCTCGGCGGATATGTCCGGGCGCAGAATGAAGTTCAGGAATGCGTGGGCTTCGTCGATGTTCTTGGCTTTTTGGGGGATGCAGAAGCTGTCCAGCCAAAGGCCGAAACCCTCCTTGGGGTAGATGTATTCTATAGAGGGGTTTTCGCTGTTGGCGATGTAGGCCTCGCCGTTCCAGATGACTCCGACCGCCACCTCGCCCGAAAGAAGGGCCTGGTGCGGGGAATCGGAATCGTAGACGCGCACGCCCGGAACAAGAAGCTTGAGCTTTTCATAGGCTTGGCGCAGATGCTCCGGGTCCGTGTCATTGAAGGAATGGCCAAGGGTCTTGAGGGCCATTCCGATTACGTCCCTGGGGTCGTTGGGCAGTAGAATCTTGCCCGCCAGCTCGGGCCGCCACAAGTCCTCGAAGCTGGAAACAGTTCCCGAAGCCACGATGTCGGTGTTGACCGCGATTGCCGTGGAGCCCCACATGTAGGGGACTGAATAGGTCCCTTCCGGATCGACGTTCATGGACGTGAATCTGGGGTCCAGGTTCGCGTAGTTGGGCAGTTTGGACTTGTCCAGGGGCATGAGCATGCCTTCCCTGGACATGCGGGAGACGAAGTAGGTGGAGGGCACTATGAGGTCGAAACCCTCGCCCACCATTTTCAGCTTGGCGTACATGGCCTCGTTACTGTCGTATGTGGAGACGTGGACGCGGATTCCGGTCTCTTGAGAGAATTTTTCCACGACCGAGTCGGGCAGGTACTCGGACCAGATGTACACATAAAGATCCTTGCCGTCAGCCCATGCCGCAGTTGCAAAGAGCGACATTAGCAGAAAAAAAGTCAGAATACGTTTCATCGTTTTTCCCTTACCAGCCTCCGTGAAATGAACACGGCGACCACGGTTAGTAGTATCATCAGAACGCACAACGCGTTGACATCGGGTTTGACCCCCAGCCTGACCATTGAATAGATGCGCAGGGGCAGGACTTCATAGGACGGGCCGGTGGTGAAAAAGCTTATGATCACATCGTCCAGGGACATGGTGAAGGCCAGCAGCCAGCCCGCCAGCACTGCGGGCATGCCGAGGGGCAGGACGATGTGCCGGAAAATCTTGTATTCAGTGGCTCCGAGATCCCTTGCCGCGTCGATGATGTTCACGTCCAGGGAGCGGAATCTCGTATATATGGCGGCGGCGGTAAAGGGCACGCATAAGGCCACGTGGGCCAGCAGAAGAGTCCAGAACCCCAGGGGTGCTCCCAGGGCCAGGAACATGATCAACAGGGATATGCCGATGACGATGTCCGGCGACATCATCATGATGAACAGGGAAGCGAAAAGCCTCTTGCGTCCCTTGAAACGGTAGCGGTGCAGGGCGAAGGCTATTATTATTCCCAGGGCGCAGGACAGGGTGGCTGCGGACACGGCGATGACGATGGTGTGCCAGGCGGAAAGGAGCAATGTGGAGTTGCCCGCCAGCTTGGCGTACCAGTGCAGGGTGAAGCCCTTCCAGGCCAGTGAGTGCTTGGAGGCGTTGAAGGAATAGGCCGCGATTACGGCCAGGGGCAGATACAGGAACGTGAACACGGCCCCGGAATATATCTTTGCCCAGCGGTTCATTGCTCGATGCTCCTGTTCAGGCGGCGCAGGCTGACGTAATAGGCCAGGAGCATGGCGCACATGACCAGAGCCAGTCCGATGCTGGCAGCCGAGCCCATGGGCCAGTCCCGGGTGCTGAGAAACTGGTCGCGGATGAAGTTGCCGAGGAGCATGACCTTGGCCCCGCCCAGGATGTCCGGGATGTAGAACATGCCAAGGGCCGGGATGAAAACCAGCATGCAGCCGGATATTATTCCGGGCATGGTCAGGGGTATGGTGATTTCGCGAAAGGTCTTTATCGGGCTGGCGCCCAAATCCCTGGCCGCCTCGATGAGCCGGTGATCGAGTTTTTCAATGGCGCTGTAGAGGGTCAGGATCATGAATGGCAGCAGAGTGTAGGCCAGTCCCACGAAGACCGCTCCCTTGGAGTACATGAGCCTTAGCGGCGAATCGATCAGTCCCAGGGACAAGAGCAGCTTGTTGATCACCCCGTCGGCCTTGAGCAGAATAATCAGGGCGTAGGTGCGGACCAGGGAGTTCGTCCAGAAGGGTATCATGACGAAGAGCAGCAGCAGCCTACCCGTGTCCTTTCCGGCCCGAGCCGCCACATAGGCGAATGGGTAGCCCACGAGCAGGCAGATGACGGTCGCCCCCCCTGCCAGAAAGAGCGAATTCCAGAGCAGCGTGACCATTGCCGGGTCGAACAGCCGCGCATAGCTGCCCAGGGACAGGATGGGTTTCAGGAATCCGTCCGGGTCCTTGGTCAGCAGGCTGGCCTCGACGACCAACAGGTTGGGCACCACGGCAAAGGCCATGATCCAGACGGCGATGAAGCCCAGTGTGGCTTTCTTGAATAGGCTATTTCCGTTCATCGGGAAAGACCACCTCCCAACCGGGAAACCAGTGTACGGCTACGCTGTCACCGGGCTGGAAATACACGTTTTCGCTGTCTTCATTGAAGAACTGCGTGGCCAGGATGATTTTTTCGTTGTCCAGGCGGATGGAAAGGTCGTAGGTCGCGCCTTTGTATACGGTTTCCATCACGCGCCCCTTGAAAAAACCTTCCCGCTGGAATTTTTCGGCCAGTTCCGGCGATTCCGAAAGGTCGCTCAGGGTCTCCACCTGAAAATCCTCCGGGCGCAGCAGGATCAGAACCCGAGTCCCGGGCGGGAAATCACGGTTCGTGTGCACTGTCAAAGGGGTGCCTTCGACCGTGGCCGAGTAGGAGCCGTTGTTGCGCTGGTGGATGATCCCCTGGAACTCGATTATCTCGCCCACGAACTTGGCCACGAACATGTTGGCCGGTTCCTCGTATATCTCGCGGGGCGTTCCCACCTGTTCTATGAGGCCGTCGTTCATGACAATGACGCGGTCGGAGATGGCAAAGGCCTCTTCCTGATCGTGGGTGACCAGGATGAAGGTGATGCCCAGCCTGCGTTGCAGATGTTTCAGTTCCACCTGCATCTCCTTGCGCAACCGGTAGTCCAGGGCGGAAAGCGGTTCGTCCAGGAGCAGGACCAGGGGTTTCTTCACGAGGCCGCGGGCAATGGCCACACGCTGTTGCTGTCCTCCGGAAAGGCTGTCCGGCTTCCTGTCTTCCATGCCGGTGAGATGAACCAGGGCCAGGGCCTCGGCCACTTCCTGGTCTATCTCCTCTTTTGGGCGCCCTTCCATGCGCAGCCCGAAGGCCACGTTCTCGTGAACCGTCATGTGCGGGAACAGCGCGTAGCTCTGGAAGATGGTGTTCACTTCGCGTTTTTCCGGCGGGATGCCGGAAGTGTCCCTGCCGTTGAGCATGATCCGGCCCTCGTCGGGTTGGTCGAAGCCCGCAAGAAGCCGCAGGGCCGTGGTTTTGCCGCAACCAGAGGGACCGAGTAGAGTGATGAACTCTCCGGCCTGCACGGAAAAACTGATATTTCCAAGGGCGGTTTTGCCGTTGAAGGCCTTGCCAACACCAGCAAATTCTACAACTTTCTGCTTCGTCGCAGTGTCCTCAAAAATGCACCAGAATCTACAAGATTTGATCGGTGAATAATTGTTAACTCGAAAGAATGGGGGACTCCCCCATGGGTGGAAAATTTGGATTCATAGGGGGCATTAGTCAAGCAAAAACTTACTTCGCGCGGTAATTTCTTGCAGTGCGTTCATATGGGTGGGTTGTGAATATGGATGTCCGGACCGGCGTCCGGAAAGAGATGGGCGCATCATATCCAATGGCCGAGTTTGCTCAGATGAGAAATGAAATATATGAATATCCAGAAATTTCAAGGTGCTTGGCGTCGCGTGCGTATTGGGAGAAAAGAATGAGTCCGAGCTGTTTCAGGTCGTCCGGGGTTGCGTGAAACAGGCTGTCCGGGGTGGCGAAGTTGTTGATGTCGTCCATTTTGTGGCCGCTGACCATTTCCGTGAAACAGCCTTCCTCTGTAAGGGAAATCCTGACGGTCACCTTTCGCTCCTCGTCCGGTACGCCGGAGTCGGCCATGTGGCAGAAGACCTCTTCGCAGCACAGGGACAGTTTGTCCAAGTCGCCGCGTGAAAGCTTGAGTTTGTTGCGGCCAGCCTCGAGCATTTCCTGGATTTTGGGCAAATCCCCGACTGCGGCATTGAATGTCCCCTGAATGGTTTTCTTGGGCATGATGTAGGCTATCGTGCTGAGCATGAAGGCCGTAAATCCGCCCATGGCCACGCTGTTCTGCAACAGGGGGGACATGGATTCCGGCACCACCGTCGGGAAGAACGATCCGCTTTCGGCGACCAATCCCACGGTCAGCGACAGGCCGATTATTATGCCGTGCTGGTTGCCGAGCTTGGTCATGGTGACCAGGCCTATTCCGGCGTGAAAAAGCAGCGCCGCGATGACTATCAGGAAACCGCCGATGACCGGACCGGGCATGTCCAGGATGACTCCGCTTACTTTGGGCATGAAGGCCAGGGCCAGGAGTATGGCGGCGCCCCATTTGCCTACACGTCTGGCCGCCACGCCCGTCATTTCTATCAAGGGCAGATTGTCGCAATAGATCGAAGGCACGGCGGTTCCGAACAGCCCGGCCGTGATCTTGCTCAGGCCGTCGCAGTAGAGCCCGCCCTGCAGCTTGCCGTAATCAACCCTGCGGAAATTCTTTTTCGAGATTTGCTGGACCAGCATGATGTCCCCTGTGCTTTCGATCATGCTTGCGACCATGGCCATGGTGAAGGCCATGATCAGGGGGACGTGCAACATATTGATGTCCGTTTCGATTCCGGGCCAGGCCATTGGCGGCAGGCCGATCCAGGCCGCATTGGCCGTGTTCTGGAAGTTCAATTGTCCGGTGAAAAATGAGGTGGCGTATCCGCAGCCCATGGCGAGGAGCGGACTCCAGAGCTTGAGGGCCGTCGCTCCGAAAAGCATAAGCAAGGTCAGCACGGCGATGGTCACGCCTCCGACTCCGAGCCGGGCCATGGTTTCGCCCTCGGCCATGGTTCCGGTTCCGGCCCAGAGTTCCAGCCCGATGGGGACCATTGAAACGGCGATAAGCAGGATGACCACGCCGCCCACGGCCGGTGTTATTATGTATCTGAAAAAGCGGATGAAGAAGGTGTACAGAAAAATGATCGGGACCGTGATCAGTGACATTGCGGCCAGGAGCTTGATGCCGCCCATGTTCACCGCGTCGATGGAACAGACCAGAAAGGCGCTGTAGGAGCCTGTGAAGAGAATGAATCCTGCGCCTATCCCGAACCTCCTTCCGCTTTGCAGAAAAGTGAACAGAGCGGCGACCACGATGGAACCGAAAGTCACGAATTGAAGCGTGTCCGGCGACATGTTCACTGTCTTGCCCAGCACGTTTGGAATGAAGATGATGCCGTCGAAGATGAGCAGGACGTGGGTAAAGGCCAAAGCCATTGAAACAAGTCCGGGCGGGTTTTCATCAACCGAGTAGCGAAGTTGGTTCTTTTGCATTGATAACTGATTGTTGGAAGTGTTCGGATTCCGTGGCTCGGCTTGGCTGATGTCAGGGCCGAGAGGGCGGCGCGCCTCAAGACATGAATTGTCCTTGTTTCGTATTTTATTAATATATTGAAACCAATTGAAGAGCTGTCAAAAGCATTCAGGCTCAATCAAAGTTAGATAGCCAAAATGATGAAAAATATCCACAGATTTTGGCCAGCCGTTCACGAAGGGCGAGGAGGGGGTGCAGGGGCATTGTTGTTTTCGAAAGAAAACCGCCAAGGCGAAGCTGTATTGTTGGGGCAATATCTGACATGGTCTCGTCTTCGGTTCGGAGACAATCTTGGATTTATGTTTTGAAATTTCGAATAAATGGCATTAGCTTTCCACGGTCTGGGCTGAGGGGGGTATTGCGGGACGGGTTTGTTCGGTGTTTGAACAGGCAGTTATCCTCAGCCTTGAATTGGTTCCGAATAATTCAGGCGTAAAATGAACACCGGGCCTTTGGGCGCGGCAAGAGCTTTGAAATTCAATGATAATCAGAAATGAAAGGCCGGGGGACATTGCCGCGATCCGCGACCTGCAATACAGGGCGTTCAAGGACCATCCCCAGCATGAGCCGGGGGCCGAGCCCACCGAGCACCTGATTGTCGATGGATTGCGCGATGACAAGGCCTTGACCCTGTCCCTGGTGGCGGAGGACGAGGGCCGCGTTGTGGGGCACATCGCCATCTCGCCGGTCACCATCGGCGCAAAGGACGATAAGTGGTTCATACTCGGCCCGGTGGGCGTGTTGCCGGAAGAGCAGGGCAAGGGCATCGGTTCGGCCCTGGTCCGCGAGAGCCTGGATGGAATAAGGAGGATGGGCGGCAACGGGATGGTGCTGGTGGGCGATCCGGGATTCTACAACCGTTTCGGCTTCAAGTCATTGGAGGCCATCACCTGCCACGGCGTGCCGCAGCAATACGTGCTGTCGCTGCCCTTGGGCGAACATCTGCCAAAGGGCGAAATCAGGCATCATCCCGCTTTTGGTTAGAGAGTGAAATAGAATGAAAAGCATTGTTGCATAAATAACACACGATTGATGGAGTGAATGAAATGAAAGTGGAATCCGTGAAGTTGGTTTATTTCTCACCCACTGGAACAACAAAAGCGGTTGTTCAGGGCATTGCGAATGGTATCAATCCAAGCAGCGTGGAATTGATTGACATCACCAAGCCGGACGCGAGAAAGGAGCCGTTGGTGGTTTCTGATGATGAATTGCTTGTGATTGCCGTTCCCGTATACATGGGGAGGGTTCCTGCATTATTGAATGAATGGCTGAGTGCAATTCAAGCTGATAATACACCAACCGTGTGTGTCGTTGTCTATGGCAATCGCGCATATGAAGATGCGCTACTCGAATTAAAGAACATTGCAATGAATCGCGGATGTTTACCCATGGCTTGTGCGGCATTTGTCGGAGAACATTCGTTCTCGAGTCCCGAGACGCCGACTGCGCAGGGACGTCCGGACAAGAACGATCTGAACCATGCGCAAGTGTTTGGACGGAAGATACGCGAAAAGATGAAGTCCATTTCATCGGTTTTGGAAATTTCCGATGTGAGTGTGCCTGGAAATTATTCCTACGGTGGGAAAACAAAGTTATGGGATGTCGATTTTATTGCAGTTAATGATCAATGCAAGCAATGCGGCGTTTGTGCGGAGGTCTGTCCTGTCGGCGCAGTTGATCCGCAAAACAGCGCGTTGATCGACCAGGAAAAATGCATCACGTGTTGCGCGTGCATCAAGAGTTGTCCACAAAACGCCAGAACAATGAAACAAAGTCCGGTAATGGACGCCGCAAAAAGGCTTAACAATCTTTATAATGAACCCAAACAGCCGGAATGCTTTTTATGATTGATCAATATTAGGGTGAGTCCGGTTCTTGCGGGGCGCAGAAATGAATCAACGAGATTGTTTCAAGCGCGGGGTCGGCATACAAAATTGTGTGTAAATTTTGCGGTGCCCAAAGAGTAATCGCTTTTGATCAAGACGAAATAAAGCCACCTTCTTTTGAGGGTGGCTTTATTGATTCCTTGGTGCGCCAGGGAGGATTCGAACCCCCGACCGTCGGCTTAGAAGGCCGATGCTCTATCCTACTGAGCTACTGGCGCTTGTGGGAATAATCTACTAAACAATGGGTCGCGGGGCGGTCAAGGGAAAAAGTGCGGAACCGGCAATGAATAATTTCAAAACATACGACGAATTTTCCAAGTATCTGAACGGACTGGGCATGTTCCACATGGACCTCGGCCTTGGCCGCATGCTCGCCTTTCTCGACGCCTGGGGGCAAAAACCAACTTATCCCATAATCCACGTGGTGGGAACCAACGGCAAGGGGTCCACCTCCGCATTCCTCTCTGAAATCGCAATGGCCCACGGCCTTTCAGTCGGCCTGTACACCTCGCCGCATTTCATTTCCGTGCGCGAGCGAATTTTCGTGAACAACAAGCCCCTGTCCCAAGACGAGTGGACCGCGCTGGCCAACAAGACCCTCGCCATGGGCCGCGACATCGGCCTTACATATTTCGAGCTTTTGACCTGCATGGCCGCTCTGGGATTCGAGGAGCGGGGCATTGATCTGGCGGTGATGGAAGCCGGGATGGGCGGCAGGTACGACGCCACCAATGTTTTCAGGCCGCAGATCACCCTGTTCACGCCCATCGGCCTGGATCACGAGGCCATACTGGGCGACACCGTCGCCAAAATCGCTGCGGACAAGGCCGGGGCCATGCGCTTGGGAGGCGTCGCAATCACCGGTCCGCAAACGGACGAAGTCATGGAGGTCCTGCGAGCTCGGTCCAATGAGGTGGGATCGGACCTTCTCATGGCTGACGAGATAGTGCCGGATGATGAACCCCTCGAGGTGGGCATGGCCGGAATCCATCAGCCGGTAAACGCGCGTCTGGCCCTGGCTGGTTGGCGGATTTTTTCGCGTGAACTGGGCATTGAAGAGGACGCGGACGGAGTCTCAAAGGCTTTGAAAAGGGCATTCGTGCCAGGACGCATGCAGATTGTTCCCGGCGAGCCTCAATTGATCCTGGACGGGGCGCACAACGCCCATGCCCTTGAAGTCCTGAAAAGAAGCCTGGACCAGGCCGGAATCAGGCCTGGAACCGTGATTTTCGCCTGCATGAAAGACAAGCCCTTGGAACGGATGCTGCCCATCCTGCGCGAGTTGAGCACGGGGCCGGTCATCGTGCCGGGCATTTCAGGCTGCGTGCGCTCCATGCCGCCGGGAGAGCTTGCCGCGCTGATCGGAGCAAAGGCCCGGCCCGTTACGGACATGGGGGCGGCCCTTGAGGTCGCGGCGTCAGGCAAAGGTCCGATCCTTGTCTGCGGTTCCTTGTATTTGCTGGCGGACTTCTATAATCTTTATCCCAATTTCTTGCGTAGTTAAATCCGGGAGCGACCCTTGTCAGCACTATTTCGCAATCTGCCTTCCGTGGATCAGGCCCTGAACGCACTGGACGGGATTGAAAGTGTAAAACCGTTGCCGCGTCCGCTGGTAAAGGATCTGGTCAATGAATTTCTGGACCTCTGCCGCGAGGAAATCCGCTCCGGCGCGATCACCGGGGCCGAACAACTGGCCTTGGGCACCCTGACGCCGCGCATGGCCGCATATATCAATATGAAGTCAAAGCCTCATTTCAGGCGCGTACTCAACGCCACCGGCGTGGTGGTGCACACCAACATGGGCCGCTCTTTGCTGGCCCCGTGCGCCGTGCAGGCCGTGGCCGAGGCCTGCGCCCATTATTCCAATCTCGAATTCGATCTGGCCACGGGCGAGCGTGGCAGCCGCTACAGCCACGTGGAAAAGCTGCTTTGCCGCATAACCGGGGCCGAAGCCGCGCTGGTGGTCAACAACAACGCCGCCGCCGTGCTCATCATGCTGGACACAATGGCCAAGGGAAAGGAGGTCATAGTCTCCAGGGGGCAGCTGGTGGAGATCGGCGGTTCATTTCGCATCCCGGAGGTCATGGCCAAAAGCGGAGCCTTCCTGCGCGAGGTGGGCGCGACGAACCGTACGCACCTCAAGGATTACGAACAGGCGATCAATGAGGAGACCGCCGCGCTCATGAAGGTCCATACCTCGAATTTCCGCATTACCGGTTTCACAAAGGAAGTGTCCCTGAATGAATTGAAAGAGCTTGGCGACAGGCACGGCCTGCCGGTCATCGAAGACTTGGGCAGCGGCAGCCTGTTTCGTTTCGATGCTTCGGGCATGAACGACGAGCCGACCGTGCAGTCCGTGGTGGCCGACGGAGCGGATGTGGTTTCATTCTCGGGGGACAAGGTGTTGGGCGGACCGCAGGCCGGAATTATAGTTGGCCGCAGGGAGTATATCGACAAAATCAAGGTCAATCCCCTGAACCGCGCCGTGCGCATCGACAAGATGACCCTGGCCGCGCTGGAAGCGACCTTGCGCCTGTATCTCGATCCTGATTCAGCGGGACGAAGCGTGCCGACTCTGGAGATGATCACCAGGCCCGAAGCCACGCTCAAGACTCAGGCCGGGCGGCTGGCCAGATTTTTGAGGGGCGGGCTTGAAGGCTTGGCCGAAGTTTCCACGCGCAAGGGCGTGTCCCGAGTGGGCGGCGGGGCCTTTCCGGAACGCGATTTGCCGACCACGCTGGTTGCCTTGTCGCCCAAAGGCCTTACCGTTGACGAATTGAAAAAGGCCCTTCTTGAAACCGACCCGCCCCTTGTGGGCCGTATCGAGGAGGAGGCCTTCTGCCTGGACCCGCGAACAGTGGACCCCGGAGAATACAAACTGATTCTGTCCGCCTTGCGCCAAGGGCTGCAAAGCGGGAAATAAAGGAGTTTTTACGTGAGCGCCAAGAAAAAGATCATGCTTGAGAGCGACCCCAAAAGTTGTTGGGAAGTCTATTCCTCTGCCAAGCACAAGAAAGCAATGGACAAGACGGCTGACGGCTATGTGGATTTCTTGAGCAGATGCAAGACCGAGCGCGAGGTCATTGAGTACGCTCTGGAAAAAGTAAAGCAAGCCGGATTCAAGGATGATTTCAAGGCCGAAGCCTGCTATCGCGTGAACAGGGGCAAGACCTTGTTCCTGGCCCGAAAGGGGCGCAAAGGATTGGCCGAGGGATTCAGGCTGGTGGGGGCGCATGCCGACTCGCCGCGCATAGATTTCAAGCAGCATCCGCTATACGAGGATGTGAGCGTCGGCCTGGCCAAGACCCATTACTACGGCGGCATCCGCAAGCATCAGTGGCTTGCCCGTCCCCTGGCCCTGCACGGCGTGGTGGTCAAGAAGGACGGAACGGTCGTTGAGGTGGTAGTGGGCGAGGACGCTTCCGATCCGGTCATGACCATTTCCGATCTCCTGCCTCATCTGGCCTACAAGCAGGTGGAACAGAAGCTGAAAAACGCTTTTGACGCCGAGAAACTGAACGTGGTCCTTGGCCACGCGCCGTCCGAGAGCAAGGACAAGGACAAGAAGGACGGCGACAAGAACAGGGTCAAGCTCAATATTTTGGAAATATTGAACAAAAAGTATGGAATCGTGGAGGACGACCTTTACAGCGCGGAGTTGCAGATGGTCCCGGCCGGTCCCTGCCGCTATGTAGGATTGGACAGTTCCATGATCGGCGGATACGGCCATGACGACCGCTCCTGCGTCTATTCGGCCCTTGAGGCCTTTCTTGCCGAGGACGATCCGGAATACACCCAGGTGGTTTTGTTCTGGGACAAGGAGGAGATCGGCTCAGACGGCGCCACCGGGGCCAAGTCCCTGTTTTTCGAGTACAGCATGGAGGACCTGCTGGAAACATGGAACCGGGCGTCAAGCTTTCCCATGTTCTCATGAAGGGCCAGGCCCTGTCTGCGGACGTCCATGCGGCCATGGACCCGGATCACCTGGACGTTTACGAAAAAATGAATGCCGCCCTGCTCGGCAACGGTCCGGTTTTTTCCAAATTCACGGGTCACCGGGGAAAGGTCGGAGCCAACGACGCCCATCCTGAATACGTGGGTCGGTTGCGCAGGATTCTGGATGACGCGGGCATCCCCTGGCAGATGGCCGAGCTGGGCAAGGTGGACATGGGCGGCGGCGGTACCGTGGCCAAGTTCCTGGCGGTCTACGGTATGGACATCATCGACTTCGGACCTGCGGTCCTGTCCATGCACAGCCCCTTCGAGGTCATCAGCAAGGCTGACCTCTACGCCACGGTCCTGGCTTTCCGGGAGTTTTTGAAGAATTAGCCTGTGGAGGGCAAATGGCTGTAATAATGGGTACTGCCGGCCATATCGACCACGGCAAGACCAGCCTGATAAAGGCCCTGACCGGCATCGACTGCGACCGTCTGGCCGAGGAAAAGAAGCGTGGCATTACCATTGAACTCGGCTTCGCCTTTCTCGACCTGCCGGGCGGGGCGCGCCTGGGCGTGGTCGACGTACCCGGCCACGAGCGTTTCGTGAAAAACATGGTGGCCGGGGCCGCCGGAATCGATTTTGTGTTGCTGGTGGTGGCGGCTGACGAGGGAATCATGCCCCAGACCCGCGAGCACCTTGAAATATGTTCCCTGCTGGGGATCGAGACGGGCATCGTGGCCCTGACCAAGACCGACATGGTCGAGGAGGATTGGCTGGAGATGGTCACCGAGGAAGTCGGCAACTATCTCGAGCCGACTTTTCTCGGAGGCGCGCCCATCGTGCCTGTGTCGGCCCATACGGGACAGGGACTGGACGAGCTCAGGGACGAACTTTCCAAACTTGTGGGCGAGTATGCGCCCAAACGCCGCTCCGACCTGTTTCGGCTGCCCGTGGACCGGATATTCACCATGAAAGGTTTTGGTACCGTTGTCACGGGTACAATGATATCCGGCCAGGCCGCAGTGGGCGACGATGTTCTGGTTTATCCAAAAGGGACGGCCACCAAGATACGCAGCCTGCAATCCCACGGCGACCAGGTGGAGAAGGCGGACGCCGGGCGGCGCACGGCCATCAATCTGCATGGACTCGAAGTCGAGGACTTGGAAAGGGGAGCCGTGCTGGCCCGCCCGGGCAGTCTGTTCCCTGCATTGGTCTGGGATTTGGAGCTCAGCTGCCTCAAGTCGGCTCCCAAGTCCCTGAAACACAGGAAGGAAATACATTTTCACCACGGCGCAAAGGAGACTTTGGCCCGGATTTATCTTCTGGACCGGGAGGAGCTCAAGCAGGGCGAGACCGCAATCTGCCAGGTGCGTTTTGAAAGTCCTTTGGCCGGGGTCTATGGCGACAGGGTGGTCATACGTTCTTTTTCGCCACTCCAGACCATTGCCGGGGGTCGCATCGTCAATCCGCACGGCCGCAAGGTCAAACGCTTTTCAGACGGTCTTTCCCTGCTCCGGAGGCTCGTTGCCGAAGAAGCGGAGGAATTGGCCGAGGCGCAATTGGAGTTGGCCGGCAGCGAAGGGGTAACCTTTGATGAACTTTTGACCATGACCAACGTGGAAAGCAAGGGTCTGGAAAAGATGCTTCAGGTGCTGGGAGGGCAGCAAAAGGCCTTCGTCTTTCACAAGGATGAAAGGCTGTACGTGTCCGGCAAGGTGGCGGACGAGCTGTCCGAGTCCATGCTCGCGAGCCTGTCCGGCTACCATGAAAAGAATCCCATGAAGCAGGGTGTGGCCAAGGGCGAACTGGCTTCCACCTGGGGGCGCAAGCTCAGTCCGAGACTCTTTCATTTCCTGCTGGAACGGTTGCTGAAAAAGGGAGACATCGTGTCCGAACAGGAGACTATCCGTCTGCCCGGACACAAGGTGTCGCTGGCCTCGGACCAGGCCAAGCTAAGGGAAACGATTCTAGGAGCGTATGTTGCAGGCGGAGAGACTCCTCCCAATCTCAAGGACGTGCTCAAGGATTTGAATCTGAGTTTTTCCGAGGCGGCCCCCGTGTTCAAGCTTCTTCAGGAAGAGGGCCTGCTGGTCAAGATCAAGGAGGAGATGTATTTCAGCTCTGAGGCGGTAAAGTCGGTAACCGACAAGGTCGTTGGCTTCCTGAGGGAAAACAATGAAATGGGCGCGCCCGACTTCAAGACCCTGACCGGGCTGTCTAGAAAGTTCGCCATTCCGCTTCTCGAATACCTGGACAAGGAAAAGATCACGGTTCGCGTGGGCGACGTGCGCAGACTCAGAAAGGCCTGAGAGTGCCGCAGGCATTTTGCCCCGACAGACTTTTCCCTGCATGACGGTTGCCTGGATGGATTTGATCCGATGACCATCTTCCCGGCCTTGACACCGATAAGTGCAGACCGTAGGCCAAACGCATGAAGCCCATTACTGTTCAGCTAATAATCTTGCCGCTGCTTGCGGCCTTGATGTTCGCCGCCGGCTGCACCAACAAGAGCGACAGCGGCGAGGTCATTGTCCGCAGGTCCCTTGCCACGGTTGAACGCATGAGTACGACGGCCAAAAATACCCAGCTCATGCAATTGGTGGCCAAGGCCAAGGGCGTCCTGATCTTCCCGGATGTGGTGAAAGCCGGTCTGTTTTTGGCGGTGCGCGGCGGAGACGGGGTCATGCTGGTCAGGAATGAATTGGGCGACTGGAACGGTCCTGCCTTTTACGGGCTTGGAGGGGTGAGCTACGGTCTTCAGATTGGCGCGGCCCACACTTCCGTGATCCTCATCTTCACGGAAGAGGCTCCGCTTTTGGACGCCATAAACGGCCAAGCGCTGAGCGGTGCCGATGCCGGGCTATATCTGGCCGACGTCGGCGGAAACAAAGAGGCCTCGTCCTTCACCAAGACTCCGGGGATTTATTGCTTCACGGATGTTGACGGGATTTTTGCCGGTGTCTCCTTCGAGGGTGGGGCGCTTGAGAGCAAGAATTCCCTGAATCAGCTTTATTACAGGAGCTTTAAGACCGACGCTGAGAAAATTTTGCTTCAGGGACTATACGACAATCCCGACTCTCAGGAATTGAAGGAGAAATTGACGATCGCGGATCCTCTGGGCAGAAAGGGCGCAAGAGACGGCCCGAAGAAGGAAAAGGAAGAACAAAAAAGCAGCCCCGAATAACGGGGCTGCTTCATGTTGCTCTTGGGGTGAGTGAAGGGACTTGAACCCTCGACCACCTGGGCCACAACCAGGTGCTCTACCAACTGAGCTACACCCACCACATTGAGGAATATTCATTTAACCAAGCCGAAGACTCTGGTCAAGGAAAGAATGCAATGGATAGATTATTGATAAACGGGGGAACCCCCCTGAATGGCAGAATAAAGGTCAGTGGTTCTAAAAATGCCGCACTTCCGATACTCATGGCCGGTCTGCTTAGTTCAGGGAAAGTGAATCTGACCAACGTTCCCAGGCTGCGAGACATCTTCACCACCTTGAAGTTGCTTGAGATTCTGGGCTGTGAAACGACTTTTGACGGCAACGAGGCCTCGGTAAGGGTCGCTGGTCTCAAGCCGGAGGCTCCCTACGAACTGGTCAAGACCATGCGAGCTTCGGTTCTTTGCCTTGGTCCGCTCCTGGCGCTTCTGGGCGAAGCCAAGGTCGCACTGCCCGGAGGTTGTGCCATCGGGGCCCGTCCCGTGGACCTGCATCTCAAGGCCCTTGAACAGATGGGGGCAAAGTTCGAAATCACGTCAGGCTACGTCATGGGCCGATGCGACAGGCTGCACGGGGCAAATATAACATTTGATTTTCCTACAGTTGGCGGGACCGAGAATCTGCTCATGGCCGCCAGTCTGGCCGATGGCGAAACCGTGTTCGAGAATTGCGCCAAGGAACCCGAGGTTGTCGATCTTGCGAATTTCCTCAACGCCTGCGGAGCGAAGATCACCGGGCACGGGACCAGCGTCGTCACCGTACAGGGCGTGGAAAGCCTGTCCGGGTGCGATTACCGGGTCATGCCCGACCGCATCGAGGCCGGGACATACATGGTGGCCGCCGCCATCACCGACGGAGAGCTCGAGATCGAGGAATACCCGTATCGGGAGCTGGATGCGGTCAATTACAAGCTTAGGCAGATGGGGGTGAGCATAGAGAAATGCGACGGTTTCGTGCGCGTTAAACGCGACGGCAAGCTCAAGGGCGTGGATGTAACCACCCAGCCTTACCCCGGATTTCCAACCGACATGCAGGCCCAGGTCATGGCGCTGATGTGTGTCGCTGACGGGGCCGGAACCATTGAAGAGAAGATTTTCGAAAATCGCTTCATGCATGTTCTCGAACTTGTGCGGCTCGGGGCCGACATATCCCTCAAGGGCCGGACGGCCATGGTGCGCGGAGTGGAGAAGCTGGTGGGCGCCCCGGTCATGGCTTCGGACCTGCGCGCCAGCGCTTCGCTTGTGCTTGCTGGTCTGGCCGCCAACGGAACCACCGAGATACAGCGCATCTATCATCTGGACCGGGGCTACGAAAACATAGAGGCCAAGCTGTCGGCCGTTGGTGCGGATATCCGCAGGGTCAACGGTTGATGACGGTCGGGAGGGCCGGATCATGAAGCCTCGGCCCGGATCGTTCGATGGAAGTGATTTTGTCGGGCCGTCCACCTTGGCCACGCCGGGTCTTTTCACCTGGCAGATTAATTTCATGGCTTATGTTCTGGGCCTGTTGTCCTTTGAATTCATGCCCGCCGCCTTGGCGGGCTTTTTTGCGCTCTGGCTCATGTGCCGGGAGTTGTTCAGGCGCAGACTTCCAGTGCTTGTCCTGATTTTGTGCTTTGTTGCGGGATTCGGTCATGTTTGGATGCGCATGCCGCAACCGCCGTCGGAAGTTCCAGGTTGGATTGAGAGTCGCGAGAAAGTCATTGTCCGCGGGACTGTTCATCAGGTCAGGTCCAGGCCGGAGAAAAAGCTGCGCGTCATTTTGGCCGATGTCGTATGCAGGTTGCCGGGCGGGCGGGATGCGGAGTTGCCTGGAAAGCTGAACTGGACTTGGGAAAGGCCCCTTGAAAGGCCTGTGCCGGGGCAGGCAGTGGAGCTTGAGGCCAGGGTGAAGCCTATTCGCTGGTTCGCAAATCCCGGTCTCTGGGACTACGATCTCTACTGGCAGTGCAGGGGTGTGTTCTACCGGATATATTCACGCGGCAAAAGCGGCGTTTTGTCCATCACGGGCGATGCGGGCGGTAATTCGATCAGGCCGCGCGAGAGGGTTGTGAGCAAACTGTTGGCTTCTTTGCCCGAGTCCCAGGGCGGAGCTATGCTCCTGGCCCTGATGACCGGTGATCGCTTTAACCTGACCCAGGAAACAATCGACGACATGCGCATGGCCGGTCTGTCGCACACTTTGGCTCTCTCCGGCCTGCATCTCGGCTTCGTGGCCGGGATCGGCCTGGGACTGGCCTGGCTGGCAGGTCTGGTCCGGCCCCAAATATACTTGCGTGTACCCAGGCCCAAATTGGCCGTGATTTTCGCCGCGCCCCTTGTCCTGACCTATCTCTGGCTGGGCCAGTTTGCCCCGTCCCTTGTTCGGGCGGCCTGCATGTTCGGGTTCTGGGGCGCACTTTTGTTCATGAACCGGGGACGCGTGCTGCTTGACGGCCTTTTCTGGGCTCTTGCCTTGATACTCATGATTTCGCCTCTTTCAGTCTTTGATCTCAGCTTGCAACTGTCGGCGGTGGCCGTCGCCGGAATCGGAGTGTTTTATCCCATGCTGAGGCGGCATATTTCTTTGTCTGGCGGGCTTGCCCGACGGATTTTGGGGAACGGCCTGAGCCTGCTCGCTCTGACGGTTTGCGCCAATCTGGCGCTTCTGCCCCTTTCCACCTGGTACTTCGGAAATATCGCGCCGAATCTGCTGACCAACGTCGTTTGGCTGCCCTTGCTCGGACTGGCCGTGATGCCATTGGGACTGGCGGGCATGGCATGCGTTTTTCTGCCGGGTTTAGACGTGGTCGGCGGCGGCCTGCTTAATTTGTCCGCTTCGCTGCTCGACCTTATGCTGTCCGGACTGCATCATTTGTCCGTCAAGGGCCTTTTGCCCCTTGCATCGGTTCTGAGGCCTCATTGGCCGACCCTTATGGGCTACTGCCTTTTGCTCATGCTTTTGGCGACCATGGGCAAGGGACGTAAAATTTCCTGGAAAATCGCTGCGCTGGCCGCAGGCATGCTCATGGTTCCAACAGTCGACTCGGCAGTGAAGGACATGCGCAACGAGGTAAATCTGGCGCTGGTGGATGTCGGACAGGGACAAGCCGTCCTTGTTACCGCGCCGGGGGGAGTGCGTTGCCTCATAGACGGAGGCGGTTTCAGGAGCAGGACTTTCGACATAGGCGAGGCCGTTGTCGGCCCTTGCCTGGCCTGGGGCAGGGCTCCGGTTATTGATGTCGTTGTTCTTTCGCATTCCCATGTGGATCACTACCAGGGTCTTTTGCATCTTCTTGAAAATTTCGAGGTTGGAAGGTTCGTCACCAACGGCAATCTTCCCGGCGGCTGGTACGGCAAAAGGTTCAAGTCGATTCTTATGAATGCGGGGCTGGAACGGGAAACCTTTGCTGCGGGAGATGAATTGGATTTGGGAAGCGGGGTGAAGCTTTCAGCCATACATCCGGACAGGAAATACAGGTCGAGCAACGCCAATGACCGCTCCCTGGTTTTTCTCCTGACATGGAACGGCAGGCCTTTGGCTTTGATTCCGGGTGACGCCGAAGACAACGCCCTGGCGGCGATCCTGAGCAGCGGCGTGGAGATCAAGGCCCAGGCCCTTGTCTTGCCGCATCACGGCGGCGGGCCGAGCCTTGTGCCGGGTTTTGTCCAAAAGGTCTCGCCTGATGTGGGACTGTGCAGTTGCGGTTATTTGAACAAGTTCGATTTTCCTTTGACAGAGGTGCGGGGGATTCTGGCTGTTGACAATTGTTCATTGTTCACCACTTCGGATAACGGCATGATTTCAGTTCATTGGAATCAGGATGAGGCGTCCGGTTTTCGTGTCGAAACCGCGAAGTGATCAAATTTTCTTGTTCTCTTGGCCGAAATCTGTTTTTTTATTATAAGTTGTCGGGTTATAGATAAGCGTAAGCAAGTTTAAGGTTGATCATGAGTGATGTCCGGAAGAATCTGATGCAGGCCGTGGAAAGACTGCCTGCTTTCCCCAAGAGCGTTCATCAGGTCATAACGATGTCGGCGGACATCAATTGTTCCCAAAAGGAACTTGTCGAGGTCGTCAAAAGAGACCCGGTATTGACGCTTAAGATTTTGAAACTTGTCAATTCTCCATATTTCGGTCTGGTCAAGGAAGTGACGTCCATCAATCAGGCAAGTGTATACCTGGGATTGAACACTCTGAAGAATGTCGCTCTGGGTCTGGCCGTGGTTGGGGCCTTTCCCAGTAAGAAGATGCCCGGCTTCACCCCCGAGGAGTTTTGGCTTCATTCCCTTTCTGTGGCGGCGATTTCCAAAACGATGGGTGAAAGGGTCATTGTGGGCCGGGAAAGCGACAGCGATCACTTTGTCGCAGGGCTTTTGCACGATGTCGGAAAACTTGTTTTTGCATTGTATATGCCGGAATTGTTTCAGCAGGCGCTTGAACTGGCCCATACGGATGCAATGCCGCTTCATGTGGCGGAGAAAGAGGTCATTGGGGCGGATCACGCTGAAGTCGGGGCTCTGTTGACCGAGAAATGGAATCTTTCAAAAACCCTGATCAAGGCCATTTCCGGTCACCATTCGGATGAGATCGGCAAATTGGAATGGGCCACCCAATGCGTGTTTGTCGCTGACCAGATCAGCAAGAAAATGAACTATGGCTTTGCCGGAGAGTCTTTGATAGATACTTTCCCGGAATCGTTGTTGGACGCGCTGTCTACGGATATTGACGGCTTGATCGCGTCAATGCCGGATCTTGGTGAGGAAGTTGATCGGGCCAGGGCCTTTATCCAGCTCGGAGATTCAATCTGATGAAAGTAAAATTTTGGGGCACTCGCGGTTCAATACCGGCGCCGGGACCAAATACGGTCAAGTACGGCGGCAATACGACGTGCATAGAAGTTCACGGCTCCAATGACGAAATCGTCATTCTGGACGCAGGCACAGGAATAAGGGAATTGGGCCTGGAGCTTGCCCGGCGGATGCCGGTGGAGTGCTCCCTGCTTGTGACGCATACCCATTGGGATCATATCCACGGCTTGCCTTTTTTCGTCCCCTTGTTTGTTCCGGGCAACAAGATAGTGATTTACGGGCCGCCCGATCCAATCACCCTGTCCGGGGTGGAAAGAGTCTTGTCCTCACAAATGGCTTATCCACATTTCCCGGTGAGGGTGGCCGAGTTGAAGTCCGACATCGTATATGAAACAGTCAAGGAAGGATCGGAGATCGAGATAGGCAGCCTCAAGGTTTCGGCAACGGTCATGAATCATCCGGCCCTGACCTTCGGTTTCAGGATCGAATGCGAGGGTAAATCGGTTTTTTTCACTGGCGACCATGAGCCTTTTTTCAATATCTATGCTCCAGGGGACAAGGACTATCAAACTTATGAAGAGATAGTTCAGGAAAGAAAACACGGCTTGATTGACTTTATTTCAGGTGTGGACGTGTTCATAGCCGATTCCCAATATACTCCCGAAGAGTATCCCTCAAAAATCGGCTGGGGGCATTCCACTCACGAAGACAGTCTAGCCTTGGCCAAGGCTGCAAAAGTCAAATCCCTGTATATGACCCACCATGAGATAACCAGGACGGACAGAGTGCTGGATTCCATACTCGAAAAGATAAGGGATAAAAACGATTTTCCGGGTTTGGATGTCCACATGGCTGCGGAAGGTCTTGTAATTGAAATATAAAATCCAGTCAGCTTTGTTTCCTTCATTTTTGCCTTGCCTTGCACCTTAGCTTTTAGTTGCCATAAAACGTCCCTGCGTTTATGTACTTCGCACCAATCGAATGTTGAGTCGGATATGCGATTACATACTCAGGAGATTGATTTGTGCTAGTGCGTTGTTGGGGTTCCAGGGGGTCCATCCCCGTTTCTGGCAAGGAATTCATCAAGTATGGTGGAGATACCTGCTGCATTGAAATCAGGACCAGGAACGATGAGATAATCATCATCGATGCGGGCTCTGGAATCAGGAGACTTGGGAATCATCTGATGGCGGAGGGCCGGCACGAGTATGCACTTCTGTTTACCCATTCGCATTGGGACCATATCCTGGGCTTGCCCTTTTTCAAGCCGATTCATGCCGCTGAAACCAGAATGAAGATCCACAGCTGCCGCATGCCCTTGGACAAAGTGCGGTCTCTGGTGGCCCATACCCTGGAGCAGCCATACTTTCCCGTCCCCTACGATCAGGTCGCGGCCCGGATCGAATATTCTGAACCGCGAATCGATTCCTTTAAAATCGATTCCGTGACGGTCTCGACCATTCCTGTGAGCCATCCCAACCAGGGACAGGGGTTTCGTTTCGACGAGGATGGGGTCAGTTTTGTCTTCCTCACCGACAACGAATTGTCGTTTGTTAACGATGGGGGGCTTGAAACTGATAAGTATGTCGAATTCTCGCGGGGTGCGGACTTGTTCATTCATGACGCCGAATATACGCGCACTGAATACGAAATTAGGCATGGTTGGGGGCATTCCTATTACAAGGACGCCCTTGAGACCGCTATAAAGGCGGAAGTCGGTTCTTTTGGCCTTTTTCATCACAATCAAGACCGAACCGATCTCCAAGTGGATTCGATTGTTGCAGAGTGCCATGACTACTTGTCGTCAAAAAAACACAAACTGGATTGTTTCGGCGTGGCACAAGATTTCGAAGTGATGCTCTGATTTTTTTCTTGAATTTTCAAATTATATAATTGATCATTATTAGACCATTCGCTTGATTTTCTTTCTTGGAAATGAGAAAGATTACTGGCAAGATGGATTTTGACTGAACGATTAGATAAAATCCTATGGGAGGTGTGAATGTGAGAGTGCTCATAGTAGATGACGATTACTATTGCCGCAGCATGCTCCACGATATGCTACGTCCCATAGCCGAGTGCGATATTGCCGTAAACGGCGAGGAAGCGGTTTTTGCCTTCAAGCAGGCGCTGGACAGTAAAAATCCCTATGACCTGGTCTGCCTTGATTTGGTAATGCCTGAATTGGATGGCCATCAGACCTTGAAGGAAATGCGTTCCATGGAACGGGAATCCGGTGTTCATCCCATGAGCGAAGCCAAGGTCATCGTCACGACTGTGCTTGATGACGACAAGGAAACCAACGATGCTTTTTTTCTTGGCGGGGCCACTTCGTACATGGTCAAACCAATTGATGAAAAAAAGCTTATGCAGGAACTGGATTCACTTGGACTCCTCGAAGTCGCAGACTGATCTAACCACCTGTGATAGTATCCCAAAATATGTCGGGAGCCGTTGGGCTGCCGTCTTCCCCGAAAAACCCTTTCCCTCTTATTGCCTGAAATAGCTTGAATTGTCTGAATCCAGTGACGGTATTGGGCATTTGATGTTCTCTGCGAAGTGATTTAATATTTTTTTTTTAAGATTATATCCCCAGTTATCGGGGTTTTTTTATGCAGGACAGCAAATGAGTCAAATATTAGGTGTTAAGTTCAATGATTACGGACAAGTATATTACTTTTCGTCCGGACCTTTCGTGGTGCGTGAAGCGCAGGAGGTCATAGTCAAGACGGACCAGGGAATGGGACTCGGTCGAGTTGTCTTGGTTCGCCAGGCTGAATTGTCTGAAAACGGAGAAGAGGACGAAGGCCACAAACCCATATACCGCCTTGCCAATGAGCAGGACCTGGAAACCTTGGCGGAAAATGACAAGTTGTCACGTGAAGCTTACGGCTGCTGCCGGAAATGCATTCAGGAGCGCAAGCTGGACATGAAGCTTGTGGACGTGGAGGTGTTTTTTGATCGCAGCAAGATGGTTTTTTATTTCACGGCGCCGGGACGCATTGATTTTCGGGAGTTGATCAAGGATCTGGTTCGTGAATACCGTACCCGCATAGAGCTCAGGCAGATCGGTGTGCGCCATGAAACCCAGATGATCGGAGCCTTGGGCAATTGCGGTCAGATATGCTGCTGCCGCAGGTTCATGCGCAAGTTTGTTCCGGTGACCATAAAAATGGCCAAGGAGCAGAATCTGTTTCTCAATCCTACCAAGATTTCCGGAATCTGCGGACGACTTTTGTGTTGCCTGAGTTTTGAGCAACAGGGTTATGAGGAGTTTCACAAGCTTTGTCCAAAAATCGGCAGGCGCTACCAGACCAAGCTGGGAATGGCCAAGGTTTTCCGATCCAATTTTTTCAAGAAAACACTGACCTTGAGTTTGGATAACGGAGAGGAGAAAGAAGTCGCCATCGAAGAATGGCATGAAATTGTAAACATGATGCCGGACGGTGAGGCCGAGCCCGGAGACAAGGTACAGGTCGTTGCCAAGGCTTCGGCCCCGAAGCCTGAAAGGGAGGCAAAAGAAGCCAGGGAGGCAAGGGAAGATGGTTCAAAGCCAAAGGGCCCCCCGCCTTCAAGTGAACGTTCGCCCGGCAGGCCTGTTGATGGCAACAACGGCCGCAGTGACGTGGACAGGGAAATGACGGCGCAAGTGGATGATATCCCGGAACGCCTTCAGGATGACAATTCCAAACAGGCTGACAAGACCTTCAAGCCTGCGCCCAAAGGACGCAGACCCAGACGCAGGCGCAGGAAGCCAAAATCGCAAAAATAGGATGACCAGCTTTGGGTAAATTTTATATAACAACCCCGATTTATTACGTTAATGCAAAGCCTCATCTGGGCCATGCCTATACGTCCATCATCGCTGATGCGCTTAATCGTTTTCATTTGCTCATGGGCGATGAATGCTTTTTCCTTACGGGAACCGACGAGCACGGCGACAAGATAGTCAAATCCGCTGAAGCCAACGGCCAGACCCCCAAGGAATTCGTCGATGAAATAAGCGGCCTCTTTCGGAATCTCTGGTCCGATCTTGATGTGAAGTACAGCAAGTTCATCAGGACCACAGACGCCAAGCACAAGGCTTGCGTCCAGGAAATACTGCAAAGGGTATACGACAACGGGGACATATACTTCGACGAGTACGGCGGGCACTATTGCGTCGGCTGCGAACGTTTCCTGACTGAAAAGGAACTGGTGAACGGCAAGTGCCCGGAGCACGACATTGAGCCGGAGTACATAGCCGAGAAGAATTATTTTTTTCGCATGTCCAAGTATCAGGACTGGCTCATAGACCACATCAACAGGAATCCGGATTTCATCAGGCCCTCGCAATACAGGAAAGAGGTGCTCAGCCTGCTTGAATCCGGCGCCTTGGACGACCTGTGCATTTCCCGCCCCAAATCCAGGCTCACATGGGGCATAGAGCTGCCCTTTGACGACGATTTCGTCTGCTATGTCTGGTTTGACGCCCTGATCAACTATCTGAGCGCTCTGGGCTACCCCAATGGCGGCAATTACGAAAAATTCTGGCCCGTGGCCAATCATCTCGTGGCCAAGGACATCCTGAAGCCCCACGCCATTTTTTGGCCGACAATGCTCAAGGCCGCCGGCATAGATGTCTACCAGCGTTTGAATGTTCACGGCTACTGGCTGGTCAAGGACACCAAGATGTCAAAGTCTCTGGGAAACGTCATCGAACCTTTGAAGATGATGGAGACTTACGGACTGAACGCCTTCAGGTATTTTCTGCTCAGGGAGATGGGCTTCGGCTCGGACTCCAGCTTTTCGGAAGATGCTCTTGTAGGCAGGTTGAATGCCGATTTGGCCAATGATCTAGGTAATCTTTTTAACAGAACTCTTTCCATGACCCACAAGTATTTCGGCGGCAAGATTCCCTGTCCAGGCGACGAAGGGGCGGAAGACGCGGAAATCAAGAAACTCGGCCGCGATGCACTGACAAGGTATCAGGAATCCTTTCTTGAAATGAAATTTTCAGTGGGTTTGGAATCCCTCTGGGAATTGGTCCGCGGTTTGAACAAGTACATTGATGAAACGGCTCCATGGACCCTTTACAAAAACAAGGACATGTCCAGATTGTCCACCGTCATGTACGTGATGCTGGAAAACATGAGAAAGATAGCCGTTCATCTTTGGCCGGTGATGCCGGACGCCTCAGTGAAGATGCTGGGCCAGTTGGGCATTGTCTTTGACGCCGAGAAGGTCAACTTGTCAAAGGAGTTGGATGTATGGGGGCTTCTGGAAAGCAACGTCCAGGTTGCCGAGTTTTCGAATTTGTTTCCGCGAGTTGAAGTTGAAAAGGCGTCTCATGCCGGACCGGCAAAGAAAAATGGCAATGCCAAGGATAATGGGAGCGGTTTAGTGGATTTCGAAGACTTTCAAAAATTGGATTTGCGTGTCGGCACTGTCGTCAAGGTTGAAAAACATCCCGATGCAGACAAGCTTCTGATTGTGCAAGTGGACATTGGAGAAGACGAGGTGCGGCAGGTCGTCGCGGGTCTGGCGGAATTCTATTCTCCCGAAGATCTCAAGGGCAGACAAGTTGTGGTCGTTGCCAATCTGAAGCCGAGAAAACTTAGAAAGCAATTGTCGCAGGGCATGATTCTGGCCGTCAAGGATGCAAAGGGTATGAAGCTGCTTACTTCAACGGAGCAGGTGGTCAACGGCAGCAAGGTGAGCTAGCCCTTTTTGCCAAGGTCCGCCGGCGGTGAAGAAAATTGTTGCGCGGCAACCATCTTCTTGCCTACGCACCTGATATGGTTTACTGGAATCAGCGTTCCGGCCCATCGGGAACCGACAGCATGATTATCCGCAATTTCAAGTATCTTTTGTGTAGTAACTCAAACACCTTTCGGTGAATTTATGCCCAAACGCACTGACTTAAAGAAGATAATGCTCATAGGCTCCGGGCCGATCGTCATCGGCCAGGCTTGCGAGTTCGACTACTCCGGCACACAGGCGATCAAGGCCTTGAAGGAAGAAGGTTACGAGGTCGTTCTGGTCAATTCTAATCCGGCTTCCATCATGACCGACCCCGAGTTGGCAGACAGGACGTATATCGAACCCATTGAGCCGAAAAGCGTGGCCAAGATCATAGCCAAGGAAAGGCCTTGCGCCCTGCTGCCCACACTTGGAGGGCAGACCGGGTTGAACACGGCCATGGCCGTGGCGGAAGCAGGAGTCCTGGAAGAATACGGAGTCGAGCTTATCGGCGCTGATCTCCCGGTCATCAAAAAGGCGGAAAGCCGCATGCTCTTTCGCCAGGCAATGGAGAACATCGGGCTCAAGGTTCCCCTGAGCGGCATCGCCCGCAACCTGGAAGAGGTAAGGGCCTGGGGCGAAAGGCTCACTTTTCCCATCATCATCCGTCCCGCCTACACCCTGGCCGGAACAGGCGGCGGCGTGGCCTACAATATGGAAGACCTGGAGAACATCGCGGCCCAGGGTCTTTCCGCCAGCGTGAAAAGCGAAGTCATGCTTGAGGAATCCGTGCTCGGCTGGAAGGAGTATGAACTGGAGGTCATGCGCGATTCCAAGGATAATTGCGTGATCATCTGTTCCATCGAGAACCTCGATCCGATGGGGGTTCATACCGGGGACTCCATAACGGTGGCTCCGGCCCAGACCCTGACCGATGCCGAATACCAGAAGATGCGCGACGCGTCCCTGGCCATCATGCGCGAGATCGGAGTGGAAACTGGCGGATCGAATGTCCAGTTCGCTGTAAATCCGGAAAACGGCGAACTGATCGTCATCGAGATGAATCCCAGGGTTTCCCGTTCTTCGGCCCTGGCCTCCAAGGCCACAGGCTTTCCCATAGCCAAGATCGCCGCCAAACTGGCTGTCGGCTACACCCTGGACGAGATACCCAACGACATCACTCGTGAAACAATGGCCTCCTTCGAACCGGCCATCGACTACTGCGTGATCAAAATACCCCGGTTCACCTTTGAAAAATTTCCCGGCAGCGAGGATTTTCTGACCACGGCCATGAAGAGCGTGGGCGAGACAATGGCCATTGGCCGGACCTTCAAGGAGGCCTTGCAAAAAGGGCTGCGTTCGCTGGAAGTGGGCATGCCGGGACTCGGAAAGAAGTTCGAGAAATGTCCCCTGGACAGGAACGATCTTTTGGCAAAGCTGAGGAAGCCCAACTCCGAGAGGTTGTTCGCCCTGAGAAACGCGATGCGCTGCGGGTTCACCGAGGACGAGATATACGAGGCCACATCCATTGACCGCTGGTTCCTGCGCCGGATCAAGGACATTGTCATTCTGGAGGGCCAGCTTACGGAGTTCGGCATAAAGGAAGGGCTGTCCGAGGACAATCCCAGACTTGGGGCTATGTTGCGCAAAGCCAAGGAGTACGGCTATTCCGACGGCCAGTTGGCGACCATCTGGAAGAAATCGGAGGACGCCATCCGCACATTGCGCCACAAACTGGGCATTAAACCGACCTATTATCTGGTAGATACCTGCGCGGCGGAGTTCGAAGCGCACACTCCATACTTTTATTCGACATACGAGAGCGGCACTGAGGTCCAGCCAGCCGAGGGCAGGAAGATAGTCATTCTCGGCGGCGGGCCAAACCGCATCGGCCAGGGCATTGAGTTCGACTACTGCTGCTGCCACTCCTCCTTCGCCTTGAAGGAGATGGGCATAAAGTCCATCATGGTCAACTCCAATCCTGAAACCGTCAGTACGGACTACGACACTTCCGACAGGCTCTATTTCGAGCCTGTGACCTATGAGGACGTGTTGAACATTCTTGAGTTCGAGAAACCCGATGGGGTCATAGTCCAGTTCGGAGGCCAGACTCCGCTGAATCTGGCTTTGCGCCTGCTCAAGGCCGGCGTGAAGATGATCGGCACCTCTCCGGACAGCATCGACAGGGCGGAAGACCGCGAAAGGTTCAAGAGGCTGATAAAGAAGCTGCATCTCAGGCAGCCCCTGAACGGGACGGCCATGTCTCTTGTAGAAGCCAACGAGATAGCCGAGAAGATCGGCTTTCCCCTTGTGCTTCGTCCATCCTACGTTCTTGGCGGGCGGGGCATGGACATTGTCTACGGTCAGGAGGAATTCGAGGCCTATTTCAGGGAGGCCGTGGTGGTTTCTCCGGAACATCCAGTGCTTATCGACAAGTTCCTGGAACACGCCATTGAGGTCGACGTTGACGCTCTTTCCGACGGAACAGACACCTATATCGGCGGAATAATGGAGCATATCGAGGAGGCGGGAATCCACTCCGGAGATTCGGCAAGCGTTTTGCCGCCTCACACCATCGCTCCCGAACTGGTTGAGGAGATCGAGCGGCAGACCAAGGCCCTGGCCGAGGAACTCAATGTCGTGGGCCTGATGAACATCCAGTTCGCCATCAAGGACGACGAGATATATATAATAGAGGTCAATCCTCGCGCCTCCAGGACCGTTCCCTTTGTCAGCAAGGCGACCAATGTTCCTTTGGCGAAGCTGGCCACCAGGGTCATGCTCGGCGAGAAGATCAAGAATCTCAAGCCCTGGAAACTGCGCAAAAAAGGTTATGTCTCTGTCAAGGAATCGGTGTTTCCCTTCAACCGTTTTCCCAACGTGGACATCCTGCTCGGACCTGAAATGCGTTCAACCGGCGAAGTCATGGGCATCGACCAGAACTTCGGACTGGCCTTCATGAAGGCGCAGTTGGCCGCCGGCCAGGATTTGCCTGTGGAAGGCAATGTTTTCATCGCGGTCAACGATTGGGACAAGAACGCCTTGCTGCCCATTGCGGAAGACCTGCTGGACATGGGCTTCAAGATAATGGCCACCCGGGGAACGGCGGACTACCTCAACGAGCACGGCGTTGCCGCCGAGAAGGTGCTCAAGGTCACCGAAGGGCGTCCCCACGTTGTCGACCATATCAAGAACAAGAATATTCATCTCGTGATCAACACTCCGTCAGAAAGCAACAAGGCCTTTTCCGACGCCAAGGTCATCAGGCAGGCCACACTGCTGTACAATATCCCGTATACGACCACGGTCGCAGGAGCCAAGGCCATGGCGCAGGCCATTCGCGAGTTGCGCGGAACAGGCCTGAACGTGGGCTGCCTCCAGGACTATTACGGTAAGGGCTAATTATAATGAAAAGAGAATATTGCGGTCTTTTCGGCATCTACGACCATCCCGAAGCCGCCAGAATGGCCTATTTCGGGCTTTACGCCCTCCAGCATCGGGGGCAGGAATCCGCCGGAATCGTCACCTGGGACGGAGATCGTATTCGTGAGCAAAAGGGCATGGGACTGGTTCCCGAAGTCTTTAACGAAAGGCACCTCGCCAAGGAACTTAAAGGCAGAATCGCAGTCGGCCATCTAAGGTATTCCACCACCGGAGTATCCCTGATCAGAAACGCCCAGCCCTTCCTGGTCCGCATCGGCGACCTGCACCTGGCCGTGGCTCACAATGGCAACCTTGTGAACACCATAGAGTTGCGCAGGGAGCTGGAGGCCCAAGGGTCCATATTCCAGACCACAATGGACACGGAAGTGTTCGTGCACCTCCTGGCCAAGTATCTGAACGGCAACTCCCTGGAAGACTCGATCGTCAAGGCCTGCCTGAAGATCAAGGGCGCATTTTCCATGCTCATTCTGGCCAACAACAAGCTCATTGCCCTGAAAGATCCCAATGGTTTTCGTCCGCTGGCCCTGGGCCGGGTCGGGGACAACTATGTTTTTGCGTCCGAGACTTCGGCTTTCGATCTGGTGGAGGCCGAGTTCATGAGGGCTTTGGAGCCGGGAGAAATGGTCGTTATCGAGGACGGCAGGCTCAGAAGCCGCAGGTATTGCGACTCCGCGCCCAGGCGTCAGTGCATATTCGAGTTGATTTATTTCGCACGGCCCGATTCGACCATTTTTGACGAGGTGGTTTACGAGCGCAGAAAGGAAATGGGGGCGGTCCTGGCCCGGGAAGCGCCTGTGGATGCGGATTACGTCATGCCGTTTCCGGATTCAGGCAACTACGCGGCCGTGGGTTATGCCCAGGAATCAGGCCTGCCTCTTGAACTGGCCATGATCCGCAACCACTACGTCGGCAGAACCTTTATTCAGCCGACGCAGGACATGCGGGATTTCGGGGTGCGCGTTAAGCTCAACCCCGTACGCAGCATGATCAAGGGCAAGAGGATTATCATAGTCGAGGACTCCATTGTCAGAGGCACGACCATCAAGACCAGGGTCAAGAAATTGCGTGAACTCGGGGCCAAGGAACTGCACATGCGCGTAAGTTGCCCCCCGATACGCTACCCCTGCTATTACGGGATAGATTTTTCCTCCAAGGGGGAACTCATAGCCGCCAACAACAAGGTTTCGGAGATTGCCAAGTTCATAGGTCTTGACTCCCTGCACTATCTGACCATAGACGGTCTGCTTGATTCGGTGCAGGACCGTGATTCCTATTGCCTGGCTTGTTTTGACGGGAATTATCCTGTCGAGGCAGACAGTTGCACCGGAAAGCTTTGCCTTGAAGACAAATGCGACAATTGCTAGGCGCCATGGCTGCGCCAGGGGAATGATTTGGAAAGGGACATTACTCGTCACGATTGGCCCACTTTGGCCAAGGCGGTTCTTGAAATCGAGATTCAGGGACTGGCCGCCGTGCAGGAACAGATCGGACCGGAATTCGTCAGGGCGCTTGAATATCTGGCGACCTGCAAGGGCAGGGTGGTCGTAACCGGCCTCGGCAAGTCCGGGCTTGTGGGTCGAAAGATAGCGGCAACCTTGTCCAGCACAGGTACACCAGCCTTTTTCCTTCATCCCGTCGAGGGCGCGCACGGCGACATGGGCATGATCAGATCGGAAGACGTTATCCTGGCCATCTCCAATAGCGGCGAAACCGATGAACTGAACTCGATTTTGCCGGCCATCAGGGCCGTAGGCTCGATCATCATCTCCATGACCGCAGACCAGGACTCTACCCTGGCCAGGATTTCAGACGTTTTCGTCAAGGTTCAGGTGCCCAAGGAGGCCTGCCCCATGGGCCTTGCGCCCACTGCAAGCACCACGGCCTGTCTGGCCATGGGCGACGCCATGGCTGTTTGCCTCATGGAGTGGAACTCGTTCGGCCAAAAGGATTTTCATCGTTTCCATCCCGGCGGCACACTTGGGCATCGGCTGAGCCTGCGCGTGGAAGACCTGATGCACCGGAACAATCTGCCGGTGGTGGATCGCAACTCCTCTTTCAAGGAAGGGCTCGAAACCCTGAACAGCGGAGGTTTCGGCCTTGTGGCCGCAGTTGAAAAGGGCAGGCTTTCCGGTGTGTTGTCGGATGGGGATGTCCGTCGTCTGCTTTGCAGGGGAAATCTGGACATGTCGAGTCCCATCAGCGAATACATGACTGAAAGGCCCAGATCCATAACCGTGGGCGAATCTGCCGCGCATGTTCTTGATATAATGGAAAAACACCAGATTACTGTCTTGCCTGTGATTGAATCCGGAGGGAAGTTGGCAGGGCTTGTGCATCTGCACGACGTGCTTGGAAAAGGCAGATTGAAATTCGCCCCGCAAAAATAGAGGGTCCGAAGTGAAGAAGGCCGAAACGACAGGTCTGACATTGAATGATCCCTTTGTTTGCAAACGTTGCTCGGAACAAGGGCCGACCTGTTGTCAACTGACCTTGGGGCAGGAGGAATTCTGTTTTCCGCTGACCGTTGGCGAAAAGGACCGGATTCAGGAGATTCTTCCCCACAAGGGGGGCTTTGTCCTTCAGGAAAATTCAGCGTCTTTTGTCGACAATCTGATCCGCCTTTTTCCAGGTGAGAAGGACAATGTCAGGCAGCTTTTTCCACTCAAAAAAGATCACGTACGCCTGGCAATAGGTCCGGACGGAAAATGCAAATTTCTTGGACCCCACGGGTGCCTGATTCCGGTCGAGGCCAGGCCTTATTATTGCAGATTGTATCCGTTCTGGTTCGTTGGAAACAGGTTGACCGTCTTTGAATCATCCGGCTGTCTGGCTGTGAGGGAAGCCTCAAGCATCAGCGGATTGATCAAATGCATGGGAACCGGTAAATCGGCTTTGGGCGATTTGTTCGGCAGATTGAGATTGGCTTGGGGACTTCCGCCCAAGGCTGGAATGAAAGCCGTAAAAAAAGGTTTTTAGATAGAGCTGCTATATGAAAAAGACTTTCAAGATTTTGCTCATTTTGTTTTTTGCCGGCTGTCTGGTCGCCGTGATCGGCGGTTTCGCCCTGTATCAGTGGGCTGCCAAGGATCTGCCCGGCTTCAAGAAAATAACCGACTACAAGCCGCCTCTGGTGACGACCGTCTTGACCAAAAACGGCGATGTACTTGGTTATTTCTACAAGGAAAAAAGATTCCTGATCCGCCTGGACGATATGAGTCCCTGGCTGCCCAAGGCCTTTCTCGCAGCGGAAGACAACTCTTTCTATGAACACGAAGGCGTGGACCTCAAGGGCATATTCCGGGCCTTTGTGGTCAACGTCATGGCCGGAGAGGTCCGGCAGGGCGGCAGCACCATCACGCAGCAGGTGATCAAGCGACTGCTCCTGACCTCTGAAAAGAAGTACCGCAGAAAGCTCAAGGAGGCGATTCTGGCCTACCGGCTTGAACGCTATCTGACCAAGGAAGAGATACTGACCATTTATCTCAACCACAACTTTTTGGGGGCTCACAGCTACGGCGTCGAGGCCGCTGCCAGGGAATATTTCGGCAAGCACGCCAAGGACCTGACTCTGGCTGAAAGCGCATTGCTGGCCGGACTTCTTCAGGCCCCTTCCAGGTATAATCCCTACCATCGCCCGGAAGCCGCGAAAAACAGGCAGCTTTACGTCCTGAGCCAACTCAAGATTCTGGGCTGGATCACTCCGGAAGAGCATGATGAAGCCGTCAGCCAGGAACTTGTCTACAAGAGCATGGATGATCCGTCCTGGAAGGACGGCGCCTATTACCTTGAGGAAGTGCGCCGTTGGCTCATCGACAGGTATGGTGAGGAGGAAGTCTACAACGGCGGTCTCACGGTTCAGTCCATGTGCGACATGACGCACCAGAAAGCCGCCGAGAAGGCGTTGAAGAACGGTTTGATCGCCTCTGCCCAGCGCCGCGGCTGGACGGGACCGCTCAACCACCTTGAACCCGAAGGCTATGAGGCTTTTCTGGCCCAGGGGCGGGAAACAGCCGATGAACCGTTGCCGGGTGAATGGATACAGACCCTGGTGACCGAAGTGTCACAAAAGGGAGCCAAGGTCTCCTTTGGAACGCGAAGCGGCTATATCCCGGTCAAGACCATGGGCTGGTGCCGCAAGCCGGACCCGGATGTTCCGCATGACTATGTCAAGGATGTTTCCGACGCCAGAAAGGTGGTCAAGGTCGGCGATGTGGTTTGGGCATCGGTTGTCGCCGCTCCCGCAAAGGAAAAAGGCAAGGGCTCCTGGTCATTGAAGATTGAGCGCGAGCCTGAAGTGGAAGGGGCCATCGTGTCTCTTGATCCGGCCAATGGCGATGTTTTGGCTCTTGTGGGCGGATACGACTTCAATCGCAGCCAGTTCAACCGGGCCACTCAGGCCAAACGCCAACCCGGCTCGGCCTTCAAGCCGATCGTTTATTCCGCGGTCATGGACAACGGGTTCACCCCCGCTTCCATCGTCATGGACGCGCCCATTGTCTTTGCCAACGACGACGAGGGCAAGCTTTGGCGTCCCGAGAACTACGAGGGTATTTTCTACGGGCCCACGCTGCTCAGGACCGCGCTGGTCAAGTCCAGAAACCTTGTGACCATCCGCCTCGCCCAGAAGATCGGGATCAGGACGATAATAGAACGGGCCAAGGCCCTGGGGCTTGATACGGTGTTTCCTGAAGACCTTTCCGTCGCCTTGGGTTCGGCTTCGGTCAGCCTGATAAATCTTTGCCAAGCCTACACAGCCTTTGCTCGCGACGGATCATACGTTGTGCCCAGGCTTGTGGCATCCGTGAAAAGCGCTTGGGGCGAGCAGGTCTACGAAGGCGAAGTTGAGAGCGTGGAGGCCGTGAGCCCGCAAACAGCGTACATAATGAGCAGCCTCATGAAGCAGGTGGTCCAGAGCGGCACGGGTTTCCGGGCCAAGGTCTTGGGCCGTCCGGTCGCAGGCAAGACCGGAACCACCAATGACGCGCGCGACGCCTGGTTCATGGGCTTCAGCCCCTATCTCCTGACCGGCGTGTACGTGGGATTCGACCGTCTGCAGCCGATGGGCCGTCTTGAAACCGGCTCAAGGGCCGCAAGCCCCGTCTGGGTCGATTACAGGAAGGAAGTCGAGGAACTCTATCCTTATACCGACTTCACCCAGCCCGAGGGCATTGCCGTAACCCGTGTGGACGGAAAGACAGGAAGGCTCGCCGGTCCGGGATCATCCGAAAGTTTCTTTCTTCCCTTCAAGGAGGGCACCGAACCCATGCTTGCGGACAAGACGCCCGGCGTCGATGACGGGAGCGGGGTCACTTCTTCGGACGATCTGTTCAAGCAGATGTTCTGATAGGGGTTTGGGCTACACTTTCCTTGAGAAGGCCTTTTGTTTCGGGTAACCTGTTCCCCCAACAAGGGAGCGCAGGAAATGGATATCAGGTTTTTTCAAATAGACGCCTTTTGCGAGCAGGTCTTTTCAGGCAATCCGGCCGGTGTTTGTCCTTTGGACCAGTGGCTGGACGAAGACCTGATGCAGAAGATCGCGGCAGAGAACAACCTTTCGGAAACCGCTTTTTTCGTCAAAAACGGCGAATATTTCGACCTGCGCTGGTTCACTCCTGAAATGGAGATTGATCTCTGCGGCCATGCCACCCTGGCCTCCGCACATGTTCTGTTCGAGTATCTGGGGTACGAGGATCAGTGCGTTGTTTTCGAGACCAAGAGCGGCAGGCTGTTCGTGGACAAGGAAGACGGAATGCTGTCCATGGACTTTCCAGCCTGGCCGCCCAAATCCTTCAACGTCACCAAACGCATCAGCAACGCCTTGGGCGACACTCCCAAGGAGCTATACGCCACCCGCGACCTGCTGGCCATATTCGACTCGGAAGAGCAGGTCCGGTCCTTGAAACCGGACATGGCCAGAACGTCGGAACTGGAATACACATGCGTCATCGTCTCCGCTCCGGCCAAGGATTACGACTTTGTTTGTCGCGTGTTCGCGCCGTGCTGCGGAGTGCCTGAGGACCCTGTCACGGGGTCGGCCTTCTGCACCCTGGTGCCCTATTGGGCCAAGAGGTTGAACAAGAAGAACATGGTCGGTTATCAGGCTTCTAAACGGGGCGGAGAGGTCGCTTGCGAGGAAATGGGCGACAGGATCAGGATAAGCGGCAAGGCCGCATGCTATCTGACCGGAACAATTCACATCTAGAATCAGGAATCAGACTATGCCGTTCGTAAAGGTTGAGACCAATTTCAAGATCGATCCCGCATACAGGCCGGTTTTCTTGCGCGGCCTGTCCGGAACCGCTTCAAAAATGCTCGGCAAGCCCGAAGGATACGTAATGGTGGTCCTTGAAGCCGGAAAGGACATGATTCGTGGCGGCTCGGACGAGCCCATGGCCTATCTGACCGTGAACAGCATCGGCCTGGACAGCGGCAATTGCCCGGAATATTCCAGGGTCCTTTGCGGGTTCATGGAGGAAGAACTGGGTATTTCACCGGAGCGGACCTACATCTCCTTCGGGAACATCGACGGGAAAATGTACGGCTGGAACAACTCGACGTTCTAGCTCGCTGTCCCGTTATCTAGAGCAGCTTCAGTTTCCAGTTGAAGGTGCTGGCGCGTTCCGCCTTGTCTATGCTCGGCGGCCTGAATTCGCGCAGGGTCACGAAGAAGTTGTAGCCAGCCTTTTCAAGGAGTTTCGTCTCGTCGGAAAGGTCCAGCTCCCAGCCCGGAAATATCCAGTAGCTTCCGCCGAACTTGTCGGCCCAGCAGACTTCATTGCGCGGACTGTATATCGGTTCGCGCAGCTTTACTTCCTCGGCCATGACCCTGGAAAGGCCCAAAGGCCAGAATCCATTGACCACGAAACCCAGCGGCAGGGGACTTTTGCCGGGCAGGGCCAAGGCGTCTTCCCTGGTAAGCTCGGGACTGGCTATCGCCGCGTGGAAACCCAGGTGGCGCAATCTTTCAAGGGCATGGGCATTGGCGATGTTGCAGAACGGGCCGGCGATGAGCCTGTGTTTTCTCGGTTCGTTGAAAAGGCTGATCTGCCACGGCGCGTTCAGCACGAAGGATCGGCATCCTTTTCTCAGGGCCTGGGACAAGGCTTCAAGGTAGTTGTTCTCTTCGTCCGGCCAGATGACGGGCGGAAGCCACCAGGTAACTTTGTCCGCCTTGTCCTTTATTTTGAGCGGGGCGTCTTTTTCAAGCCAAATCCCGGCGCCGCCCGGCATTCCGCTTTGGGGCGGAGTGCGAAAGACGTTCATGTGCCTGCTTTTGGCCCTGGACGAAAACGGCTTGGGGTATCTTGGCGAGAAGCTGGAAGGACCGGGCGCCTTTGTCTCGGGAAGCTCCTGAATCTTTTGCTCGAGTCCGTCTATCAGCTTCATCAGTTGGCTTTCGCGTCTGTCCACGAGGAAGACCAAAGCTCCGGACATGGAGCCCTTGCCGCGTGGTTTTCCGATATCCAGACGTCCGCGTCTCGGCACCTTGCGGCGAATTTTAATGGTCTGGTGCCAGGACTCGTCCTCATATCCAGCCCTGACAAGGTCGCCGGGCAGCAACTCGTGCCTGGTCTGGAAATATGCGCTTTTCCCGTCCATCTTCACGTTTCCGAGAAAAAGGCCTGACGCGGTTTCCTGTTTGGGATCGACCGGCGCGAAGGGGCGCTGGGGAAGAAAGATGGAATGGGTGGTCGGCCTGGACAGTGCCTGTTCAAGAAGGCTCAGCGCGTATTTTTTCGACTCGGCGGAAGTCTCGTCGCGCAATGTCTTGTAAGCCTTGACCGTGTAGAACACGTAATGCGGACCTTTTTTGCGGCCCTCGATTTTCCAGCTTGTTATCTGCGGAATGTCCAGAAGGGGTTTGGTCAGAACGTCCAGGCTCAAATCCATGCAGGAGAAAAGTCTTGAAGGCTTGCCAATTGGCCCGGCTTGTTTGTACAACCGGCGGCAGGGTTGCACGCAGCGTCCGCGAAGCCCGCTCTTGCCGCCGAAGTAGCTGCTCCAGTAGCAACGACCGGATACGGAATAGCAAAGGGCGCCGTGGACGAAGATTTCCAGGGACAGGCCCTTGGGACAGGACTTGGCCATGGCCTTGACTTCGTCCAGGTTCAGTTCCCTGGGCAGTACGACCTTGTTTGCACCGAGCTTTGCGGCTGTCTGCAGTGCGGAGGGGTGACTCACGTTGGCCAGGGTGGAGAGATGGATTTCTCCGCGATAGCCGACCTGCCGGGCCAGATCCACGAAGCCCAGATCCTGGACTATAAGCGCTTCCGGGGCAACGTGCTTTTTGAGCCTGTCGATGAGCCTTGAGGCTGCCGGGGCGTCGTCCGGCTTGAGCAGGGTGTTCATGGCCACATACAGGCGAGTGCCCTGAGCGGCGGCCAGTTGCCTGAGCAGGGCCAGCTCGCTGATTGAAAAGTTGTCGGCCTGCATGCGGGCCGAAAAGTGCTTCAGGCCGACATATATCGCGTCGGCGCCGGCGGCCAGGGCGGCCATGAAGGACATCCTGTTTCCGGCCGGGGCGAGTATTTCTGGTTTTTTTATGGTCATATTATATCGTCTAAAGGTGAATGCATGGGCAAGCAGAGCTGCCAAGATTTAAGATTATTGGAACTTCGGCCTGTTGGTCAACGTAAAAGGCCGGGCGAATTCTTTGAATTGAGGCTTGAAAATCCTGGTTGGAAAGATTTCAGGCCCGGCCAGTTCGTGATGCTCAGGCCCATGTCCTGGGATTTGCAGCTGGTCTGGGGCCGTCCATTTTCCATTCATCGCCTTGATGATGACTGCCTGAGCGTGTTTTTTCAGGTCGTCGGGCGCGGAACTTCGCGTCTGGCCAGGCTTTCTCCCGGTGACATGATTACGGTCTGGGGGCCTCTGGGCAACAGTTTTGCAGTGGAAGCCTCGGCGAAGACCCTCATCCTTGCAGCCGGTGTAGGCATAGCCCCCTTTCTGAGCTACGTCCAGCAACATCCCGACAGGTCGGCCCTCAAATTGGTCATGGCCCATCGAATGCCCCTGGAATGCTATTCTTACGCTGAAATGGCCGGGCTTGTTCAGGCCGAGAGCATCCACGAGGAAACTCCGGACGACCTGCCGCGCATCATTGAATTTCTGGGTCGGCAAGTTGCCGAATATGCGGAGGATGGATTGATTTTGGCCTGCGGGCCAACCCCTTTCATGCGCACCGTGGCGGATTTCGCCAAACACCACGGGGCGCGGGCTCAGGTGTCCCTTGAGAACCGCATGGCCTGCGGAGTGGGCGGCTGCTTGGGTTGCGTCTGCCGGGACGACAGGGGCCACAACGTCCAGGTCTGCACCAAGGGGCCTGTGTTCTGGTCCGACAAAGTCAGGCTGTGAGGTGAAATGTGAACATGCAGGTTGATCTGGCCGGTCTCCGGCTCAAGAATCCGGTCCTCACTGCTTCCGGTACATTCGGTTTCGGCCTTGAGTTCCAGGACTACGGAGACCTCGCCGATCTGGGCGGAATAGTGGTCAAGGGCCTTTCCCTGAAGCCCCGCGAGGGCAATCCCATGCCGCGCCTTGCGGAGACGCCCTGCGGAATGCTCAACGCCATCGGCATACAGAACCCAGGCGTGGAAAAATTCGTCAGGGACATCCTGCCTTCTATCCCCTGGAAGGAAACGGCCGTCATCGCGAATCTCTATGCCTGCGGGGTGGAGGAGTTTTCCGAACTGGCTTCTGTGCTGGCTGCGGAAGAGGGCATTGCGGCCCTTGAAGTAAACGTCTCCTGCCCGAACGTGAAGGAAGGCGGCGTGGCCTTCGGCCAGGACCCGGCGCAGATCTGCAGGGTGGCCGAGGCAGTGAAGAAAGTGGCTGGAGACAAGCCGGTCATGGTCAAACTTTCGCCCAACGTAACAGACATCAGCGTATGCGCGCGGGCCGCTGAACAGGGCGGAGCGGACATCATTTCGCTCATCAATACCCTGCTCGGCATGAGCGTGGACATTGAGACGCGCAGGCCCAGGCTGCAAAACGTCTTGGGCGGCCTTTCAGGACCCGCCATCAAGCCCGTGGCGCTCAGGTGCGTGCACCAGGCCTTAAACGCCGTGAGCATCCCCGTGGTGGGCGTGGGAGGCATCTCCTGTGTGGAGGACGCGTTGGAGTTCATCCTGGTGGGCGCTCATGCGGTGCAGGTGGGCACGGCCAACTTCATGCGGCCCGACTTTTCCTTTGATCTGGCGGCCAGGCTGCCTCAAGCTTTGGAGAGAATCGGCGCAAAGTCTCTGGACGAGTTCCGGGGCAGCCTTGAAATGCCCGTCGTCGGCCGGTAAATGGAATTTTTTTGGTTGTAAGGCTTGCGGGCCGTATTGATTTGTATTAGGTATTTCCACCTTGCGGAGAGGTGACCGAGTACGGCTTAAGGTGCACGCCTGGAAAGCGTGTGTGGGGGAAACTCCACCGGAGGTTCAAATCCTCTCCTCTCCGCCAGATATTTCTAAGGAGCTATGTCTAGGCATGGCTCTTTTTTTTGTCTTCAATCGTCGGCACCGCCTTGAAAATCGTCTTGCCCAATTAGCGGTGGATTGTTTTTAAAAAATACAGGCAAATCAAGTCAGTCTATTAAAACTAATAAATATATGTTGTTAAAGTAATATGAATCGGTCTGTTGCCCGCAGTGACAAAGTTTTTTAGAATTTGTAACCCAATTGAAACCGCAGACGATTAAAATTGGATATCCGTGTTTTGTATCCACCATCATTTTGGAGCAGCCGCATGCATGACTGTACCTACCCTTGATTAACAAATGGAGAATCATATGGAAGGCATGACGGAATTAATTGACGAGTTCCTGCAGGAAATCCTTGAACTGATCGATGCAGTCACGGACGACGTTCTCGATCTTGAGGGAACTCATGACCAGGATACGGTCAATCGAATTTTCAGGGCCATACACTCGGCCAAAGGAAATGCGGCCATGTTGGGGTTCGATCGGATGTCAGGGTTCGCACATGAGGTGGAGGACTTCTTTTCGGCTGTCCGGGCTGGAAAGCGGGTCATGGACAAAGCCACCGCGGACCTGGTTTTGCGCTGCCTGGATGAGTTGAGGCAAGGCCTGGAGGTCATAGGCGATACCGATGAGGATGGGCACGACTACATCCCGGTCTTGAAAATGGCTCCCCACAATTTAACGGCAAATATGAACCCTGATTCCGAACCAAAGCGCGGCGTCGCTACGCGGCTTGTGGGCGGAACAACCGCGGAGTCGCTTGAGTGCCTGAGCGACAAAGGCAAGTTAAGAATCTTGGTGGTTGAAGACGATTATTTGTCCAGAAAATTGCTCGTGAGTCATTTTTCCAAAATCGGCGAGTGCCATGTGGCGAAGGACGGCATGGAGGCGATACAGGCTGTGGTGGAGAGCTTTGACGAGGACAAGCCGCGCCCGTACGATTTGATATGCATGGATATAATGATGCCGGTCATGGATGGATTCAAGGCCGCCCGCACCATTCGCGAGATTGAACGCGGCAAGGGTGTCGCCAAAACAGGGGACGAGAGCGTTATATTCATGACCACTGCTGTCGGCGACAAGGAAAGCATTAACAAGGCGGTTTACGAGTGCGGGGCAAACAAGTATTTCGTCAAACCCATCGAATTGAGTGAAATACAGCTTCAATTCGACAACTTGCGAATTCGTTCAAATGCATTGGCCAAGGCTTCTTGACCAACCAATTCTTATTTAGATCAGTTGACAAAAAGCCGAATCCGTAGCTTGACGGATTCGGCTTTTCTTGACAGCCTTGAGTTGCTGGCATAATAACCCATTTCTTCATGGGAATGCCTCGGGCATTGCCAGGGAAATCGGACGGCAGAGGCTAAGTGAACCCCGTCAGGCCCGAAAGGGAGCAGCGGTAACAGATGTCTCTGGGTGTCCGGTTTCCCTAAAAGGGACGCGAATTTCGCGTCCCTTTTTATTTTGATTCGAGCCGTGTTTTCCTTACTGCATATTTATTCTGTGCTGGCAGTTATCCGGAAATCCGCAAATCATTTTTCTATAGTTATGTGTTAAATGAGCAGCTAACAAATGATCAGTCTTGACTTGTGTTAAATTATTGGAATATGTAACACGAGAAAATGTTCAGATTTCATTTTCGTACAGGAGTAAATTTCAATAAATTTTCAGGAGGCAGTAATGAAAAGGTTGCTTCAGTGTGGGCTTTGCGCGACATTGATTCTGGGGTTTTGTTCAAGTGCGTTTGCTCATTTCGGCATGCTGATCCCCAACGATTCTATAATTTCTCCGGAAAACAAGACAGTTTCCTTGGAGATTTCTTTTTCCCATCCTTTTGAAGGCGTTGGCATGGAGCTTGTGAAACCCAAGGTCTTCAATGTTTATCACGACGGCAAGGCGACCGATTTGCTCGGGTCCCTGAAAGAGGCAAAAGTGATGGGTCATGGCTCCTGGACAGCCGACTATGCCGTGAAACGTCCCGGCATGTACATTTTTTACATCGAGCCTGTTCCTTATCCGGAACCCGCTGAAGACAATCACATCATTCATTACACCAAGACGATCGTTTCGGCCTTTGACGAGGGCGAGGATTGGAATGCTCCCCTCGGCGTGAAGACCGAAATCGTGCCTTTGACCAGGCCTTGGGGTAATTACGCCGGAAACGTCTTTCAGGGCATAGTTTTGCTTGACGGCAAGCCCGCTCCCTATACCAGAGTTGAAGTTGAATTGTACAACAAGGACGCAAAGCTTCAGGCTCCCAGCGACTGCATGGTTACCCAGGAAGTCCTTTGCGACGGCAACGGAGTCTTCACTTTCGTATGCCCCAAGGCCGGCTGGTGGGGCTTTGCCGCTTTGAATGACGCCGATTTCAAGATCAAGGACAAGGATGTGGAACTGGGCGCGGTGCTTTGGATCGAGATGAAGCCCTGGAAATCCAAATAGAATTCTAAATGATACCAATAAAAAAGCCAGGCAGTGCCTGGCTTTTTTATTGGGTCTCTATTCAATTTTAATCGTGGTCGTGGTCATGTTCGTGTGTGTGGGTATGAGATACGCCGTCATGGGTATGCTCATGGTCGTGTGAATGAGAGTGCGGGTGTGAATGGTCGTGATCATGGTCATGAGAATGGTCATGGCTGTGGTTATGCTCATGTACTTCGTCATGTGTATGATGGTGTTCACGAATAAATTTTTCGTATTTTGTTTCTTTTTTAGGCGCGCAACCGCATGATTTGCACATATTAAGCCTCCTTTAATTTATGCTTCTAATAATATACCCGCACAAAAAGGCTTTGTAAAGAGTATGCGGTCATATGTTGCCGGTAAATGTGTTCTTGTCTTCTTTCATCAGTTCAAGAATTGAAGGCACAATTTCATCCGGAAATGCTCCGATAAACGCACCAATAAATGCTCCGCAACTGGCACCAAGAATCGTATGGGCCTGTTCGCTGAGCAAAAATTGAAAGAGTGTACCGAGAAATGCTCCGGCAAACGCACCAAGAAACATGCCTTCATTTGATTGTCCGGTATATAAACGCAGGCCGCGCAGCAACCTCAAACCGTCCTTGGCGAAGAAACCGGCGAATCCGCCGATGAAAACAGCCGAGATTACGGCTATCACCCCAGGAAGGATGTTGTGAATGTCGATTCCGGTGGTCCATGCGCCTTCAAACAGTCCGGCGATTCCACCCATGGCCGTTACACCAAGGAAGCATTTTTCATTGACGTCAACTTGAAAAAACATTCTAAAACCACTCCTGTAATATTGTCGGCCCAGCAGGTTAAATCCTGATCAAGGCAGACTTACCATTTGATTTAATGCATTTTTTTGAACTTAGCCAATGTTTGACCTCAAGCCCTTAATGTGAAAATACTTTAACTCAGAAAAATATTGAAGAGGATGAAAATGAGTCAATCACAACTGTTTTCACTGCACAGACTGGTATGGACGGCCTTGCTTGCCGCCACCGTGGCCAGCGGCGCCTACATACAATTTCCTATCGGTCTTATTCCCTTTTCTCTGCAGACCTTTTTCGTGATTTTATCAGGATTTGTACTTGGTCCCCTGTACGGCGCCATGAGCATCGGTTTGTACCTGTCGGCTGGTCTCATAGGATTGCCTGTCTTTTCAGGCGGTTCATCCGGTTTTGCCCATCTTATGGGACCTACGGGCGGATTCCTGTTCGGTTTTGTCCTGTGCTCCGCAATATCAGGTCTGGCTGTGCGCTCACAAAGCGGTTCTATTTCATGGGTGCGCGGAATTGTTTGGGGTGCGCTTGGAATCCTCGTCATGTATGCATTCGGAGTTTCATGGCTGAAATATACCCTGGAAATAAATTGGCTCAAAGCCTTTACCGTCGGCATGCTGCCTTTTCTTCCAGGCTCTGGAATAAAGCTTTTTCTCGCCGTGGCCTGCGCAAAATTTCTATATAAAAACAGGTTGTTGCCATCTTGATCTCCGCATCAAACCTCTCTTTTGCCTATCCAGGTGAGCCTTTTGTCCTTGAGGGCGTGGACTTTGAGTTGCAGCAAGGCTCTCTGGTCGGACTTGTCGGGACAAACGGCAGCGGGAAGTCTACCTTGCTGTCCCTTTTGGGGGGCCTGTATTCTCCATCTTCCGGAATCTTGACCGTAGGCGAGGCCGTGTCGCCGGGCATGGAGAAGGAAATTCGCAAAAGAGCCAGAATAGTGTTGCAGGATGCTGATTTGCAGATTCTGGGCGCGACGGTTCAGGAAGACATGCTCATCGGGCGTGGAAAGTCTGAGGATATCCTGGCTACGGCTAAAAGCAGGGCCGACGGGTTCGGACTACTGAAGTGGTGGGAAAATCCCGTCCAGACCCTGTCCTGGGGCAACAAACGCAAGCTTTGCATAGCAGCGGCACTCATGGACGAACCAAAGATTCTGCTCTTGGACGAACCGTTCAGCGGTCTCGATTATCCAGGCATTAAGGAAATGAGGCGGATACTTGAGCAGGGCAGGTCGGACGGCCTGACGCAGATTGTAGCCTCCAATGACCTTGAACCCCTGGCGGACATGGTGGACATGTTGCTCGTCATCAGCGGCGGGAAATTGGTCCTGTCCGGAAAACCCACGGACGTGCTGGACGGGATATCCGATTATGGGGTCAAGCCCCCTTTTTCCTGGCAGGCCGGGTTGGGTGTGAAACCGTGGGATATGAACAGTGGCGAATAGCCTTGCACGATCTATTCTCGGGTATGATCCCCGCCTTAAGCTTCTTGTCGCCTTTGCTTTGGGCGCCATGGTTTGGCATGCAGGACCTACCGGACTTGCCGCATACTCCGTCATCATCGGAGCTTTTCTTTTTATCCTGAGACACCTGTGGCAAGGAGGGGCGAGGATATTCAGGTCATACGGCCTGCTGGTGTTTTTCTGGATGGCGCTCAAGGTTTTTTCCGACCTGATGTCGGGAGTGGATACTGATGCGGCTCTTGGCAACGCGACTATATTGGGAGTGAGGCTTGTAATGCTGCTGCTGCTCAGTCTCGCCCTGGCCATGTCCGCGTCTCCAAGGCAGTTGGGACTTGCCATTTCCTGGTTTCTTAGGCCGTTGCTGGGCAAGGCGGCCTGGAAAGTCGCTTTGGCCTTGGCCTTGATGGTCCATTTCCTGCCGTTGACCTGGCAAGTCGGGGTTCAAGTCAGGAAAACAATTGAGCGGCGTTGTCCAGACTTGCGCTGGCGCGAAAAAATGATTCTTTTGCCCCAGGCGGTGATTCGCAACCTGGGGCAAAAGACATGGAATCAGACCCTTGCCGTGGCCGGCAGAGGGCTTGATTGTCCGTCCGGATGGGTTGCGGATTTTCCGGAAAACAAAATCCAGTGGTTCCTAGGATTGACTCTTCTTGTCGCCTGTCTTGCCCTTGCCGTTGTCTGAGAACGTCTGCCGCAACACGGCCAATCCCAGAACGAATATGCCGCTGTCCCTGATCAGGTAGACAAGGGTGTTGCTTGGCGCCGAACTGGTGCTGAAACAGCCGCAGGCCACGTCAAGGCCCATGATCAGGTTGTAGAGCAGGGCGGCCATGAAAAGCGTCAGCAGACCTGAAACCATCAGCACGGCGCCCCTTGAGAGGATATCCAAGACAATGGCCAAACCGCAGACAAGCTCAAGCCAGGGCAGGAAAATGGCCACCGGCGTGATCAGCGTGCCCGGAAGAAGCTGATAGTTCATGACTATGTCGGCAAAGGCCTGTGGATTGGCGATCTTGTCTAGGCTTGCGAAGATGAAGACCAGGCCCAGTACTATTCTGAGGGTTATCTTAAGGTAGCTCATTTGGAAATCTCCACTTCTCCGCCAGCCTCGAACCAGCCTTCAAGGCCGGCCGGGAAAATGGTCGTGTTCAGCCCCTCTCCCTTGAGCATGTTGGCCATGATAGCGCTCATCTTGCAGCCGACATCCGAACAATAGACAACGATCAGTTTGTCTTTGGGCAGGGCAAGGGCCACGCGGGCCAGCATGGTGCTGTCGCTTTTTACATCATCAAGGGGCTGGTTCAATGCGCCGGGGATATGCCCTTCGGAAAAAGACACGGAGTCCCTGGCGTCCAGGAAGATGACTTCCTTTTTTGACCACAATTCAAGGGCTTCCTGTACGTTTACGGAAGGCGTGTCCTTGATCAGGGCTTTTGTTCTCGTTGCTTCCCAATCCGTGACAAAGGGCAGCCCCTGAGGTCGAAGCAGGTTCGCCGCTCCGCCCACCAGGACCGAAAGTAAGACCAGCAGCACCAGTTCGTGCCAGGTGTGTTCAGCGTGTCTTTTGATGCGCATGGTGATTTCCCGTTAGGTAGATGATTGAATTCATGTCGACGGCATCAACGCGACAAGGCGTTTTTCATGTCCTCGATCAGATCCCGTTCGTCCTCGATGCCGACGGAAATCCTGACAAGTGAATCACTGATGCCCACTATTGTTTTTTCTTCAGGCGTAAGCATTTCGTGAGATGTCAGGGAAGGAAAGCAGACCAATGATTCAACGCCGCCCAAGCTTATTGCGTGAGTGAAATACTTCAATTTGCCGACGATCCGCAAAGCCTCTTCCTGGCCGCAATCCAGTTCCACCGAGAGCATGCCCCCAAATCCGGACATCTGCCTGCTTGCCGTGTCGTGGCCAGGGTTGTTTTCAAGGCCTGGATAAAAGACTTTCCTGACCATCTCGTGACCGTTGAGGAAATTCGCCAAAGCCATGGCCGTGGAATTTTGCTGTTTGATCCTGATGCCCAAAGTCTTGAGTCCACGCTCGAGCCGATAGCTGTCGTAAGAGCTGAGAGAGCCTCCGAAAATAATAACTCCCTCGCGCACGGTCTCGATCAATGGCTTTGAGGCGACAACTGCGCCGCAGGAAAGATCGTTGTGGCCGTTCAGGTACTTGGTTCCGCTATGTATGACCATGTCAACGCCCATGTCGCCGGGCAGCTGGTTGATGGGGCTGGCGAAGGTGTTGTCGATGACGGTCAACAAGCCCTTGTTGCGTGCCATCTCCACCATGGCCCTGATGTCCACTATGGAAAGCAGCGGGTTTGTCGGGGTCTCGAAGAAAATAAGTTTGGTGTTTTCGTTTACCGCTTCCTCGAAGTCGGCGATTTTCTCGCTGTTGACCAGGGTGTGGCCAATGCCCATGCTCTTGAATCTGGAGGAGACGAGCTGGAGGGTTCCGCCGTAGATATTGCCGTGTATCACGGCGTGGTCGCCCGCCTTGAGCAGGGAAAGCAGTGCGGTTGAAATGGCAGCCATGCCGGAGGAAAAGACCAGGGCGGACTCAAGATTTTCAAGGGCCGCTATCTTGCTGGCCACCGACATCTGCGTTGGGATGTTCAGGTAGCGAGGATAGGAGATATCTCCGCCTTTGGCGAATTTGAACGATGAAGCCGTATGAATCGGCGTTGTAAGGCCGCCGACCATTTCGTCGAGATAGCCTCCGGCGTGTACGCATTGTGTAAGCTTGCCTGTCTTGTTCATTGTCATGAGTCCTCATCCTTGCCTTCTAATACCCGCTTCCTGATCTTAAGCAACCTTAGGTTGGGCAGCACGATGCCGGAGATGATAAGGGCAACTCCCACGAGCTGCAAGGCCAGGATCTTTTCGTTAAGGAGAAAATAGGCCGCGACGATGGTGGCCACCGGCTCGACAGTGGAGAATATTGAAACATATGAACTGCCGATTAGTTCAATCGCCTTGTAAACCATTGAAATGGCGAGGACGGTCGGAATGAGGCCCAGGGTCAGGCCGATGACCAGCCTGGGCATGTCCATGTCCAGAAGTTTTCCGGGTCCTTCGATGATGTTGAAGGAGATGGCGGCGAACAGCAAAACGTAAAAGGTCATTTTCAAGGGCTTTTCGTCTCTAAGCAGCAGCTGGACCAGGATAAGGTAGACGGAAAAGACGAACATGGCCCCTAGGGAGTAGCAAAGGCCGGTAATGTCCAAATGCTGAAGAAATGCGTCGTAAAAGATCAAGGCGCAGCCAGTGGAGACAAGCAACAACGACCACCAGACATAACGATTGGGCCTCTGCTTGAGGAAGATCATGGAAATGATGGTCACGGTGACCGGATAGCCGTAAAAGATAAGGGCATTGGTCGATGCTGGTATGTATTCAACGGCCTTGAAGAAGAAAGTGCTTTGGGCCACGGAGATCACGCCGCCCAACAAGGCGACTTTCAGTAGTTTTTTCCTGGAAATGCGCAGCAGCTTCGGATCCTTGACGAGAATCAGGGCCAATAGGATCAGTACGGCGAAACCAAAACGATACTGAAGAAGTTCGGTGGCGCCGATTCCATAACCGTAGCCGAGCTTGGCGAGAACTCCCAGCAGGCCGAAACAAATTCCGGAAACAATGGACAGGATCAGTCCCTGGGTCATTTATTTGTCAGCCTTTGTCCTGAAGTAGGCAAGGTATTCCTGGTTGCCCTTGGGACCTTTGATCTTGGATGGAACATACCCGACGGGAACGAGCTTAAGTTCGCTTTCAGCAAATTCAAGAATCATGTTCACGGTTTCAAGTCTCAATTTTTCGCTCCTGACAACCCCCTTGTCCGTTTGTCCCGGTCCGACCTCGAACTGGGGCTTGATGAGCGCGACTACCTCGCCGGGAGTCTTCAGGAATTGCATGCAGGCCGGGAGAATCTTGGTCAGGGAAATGAAGGAGACATCGGCGGTGACCATGTCCACGGGTTCCGGAATGAGATCGGCTTCGGCATGGCGCAGGTTCACGCGCTCCAAAACAACGACACGGGGATCGACTCTCAATTTCTGGTCCAGTTGTCCGTATCCGACATCCGCTGCATAGACCCGTGCCGCACCGAATTGCAGCAAGCAGTCGGTGAAGCCGCCAGTGGACGCCCCGGCGTCAAGCGCCGTCATGCCGCTCGGATCGATGTTGAAATGCTCGATCGCTGTGAGGAGCTTGTGGCCGCCGCGGCTGACGAATCTTTCGGGAGCCTCCACATGGAGTTCGCTGTCTTGCGGCAACTGCTGTCCGGGCTTGGAAACCGGAGTTTTCTGGCCGTCGGCGAGAAGATAGACCTTGCCGGCCATGACCAGACGTTTGGCTTTTTCTCGGCTCTCGGCAAAACCCTGGTCGAAAAGCAGTTGGTCTGCCCGAACCTTTGGAGCCACTTATTTCTTCTCCAACCCCAATTTCCTGACGATGTTTACCGCGGCTCTGGACACGTATTCCGAAGCGGAGAGCTGTTCCTTTTCTTCCGGTGAGATTATCAGTTCAGGTGCGTTGGCCAGTGACTTGTCGGGCTTGATGCCGAATTCCTCGGGAAAGGAATCCCGGTAGTACATGTCCTGAAAGCCGATGAATTTCAGCTGGTGCGCCGTTGAGTCCAGCACGGCTTCCTCGTCTTCCGAGATGAGTCCCAATTCCTTGGCCCGGATGCAGCCGGCCAGTGACTCGCCGCCCTGTGTGCAGGCTATGTGGCCGTGCCGGTTGGCCAGGAGCATGGATTCGATGATCTGCTGTTCCGTGACCTGAATGACCTGGAAGGCCCTTTCTCCGCCAATGGCCTCGAATTGTTCGGCAAAGTGCTTGACGCGTGGGAAGGAGACCGGATTGCCGATCATGGCCGCCTGGGCAACGCTGGCCGACACCGTGACCGGCTTGTATTGGCGGTCTTCCGGCTCAGCGATGCTGTAGTAGCGGTAGACGGGGTCGGCATGGTGGGACTGGACGCCGAAGATGCGCGGCAGGTCTTCGATGATGCCGAGACGGTGGAGCTTGAGAAAGCCGCTCATTATGGCCGTGACATTGCCCGCGTTGCCGATGGGTACGAAAATGCATTTGTCCTTCATCTCCCAGTCGAACCATTGGGCGACTTCAAAGGCGTATGACTCCTGGCCCAGAATGCGCCAGGCGTTCTTTGAATTGAAAAGGGCCACCCGGTAGTTGTCGGCAAGCTCCTCGACCACCTTCATGCAGTCGTCGAACACCCCCGGCACTTCAAGGACGATTGCGCCGCTGCCCAGAGGCTGGGCCAGTTGCTGTGGAGTGACCTTGCCCTGGGGCAGGATGACCACCGACTTGACCGGACCGCCAATATACGAGGCATAAAGGGCCGCCGCAGCAGATGTGTCGCCGGTGGAAGCGCAAACCGTAAGAATCTGGCCCCAGCCGTTTTTGCGGATCAGGGCCTTTAGGTATGAGAAGGCGCAGGCCATACCGCGATCCTTGAAGGAGGCGCTAGGATTCTGGCCGTCGTTCTTGTAGTGGGTCTTGACCCCGGTTATGGAGCGTAGCGCCGGGCTGGAAGCGATGGTCGGGGTGTTGCCTTCGCCGAGAAATATTATGTCCTCAGGTTCAACCGCCGGGGCCAGAAGCTCGTAGAAACGGAAAATGCCTCGTAGCGCCGTATTTTTCGTGGCGGCCCGTTGGTCGAAAATTTGTCGCCATTCTTGGCCGGATGTCTTTTTGAGTTGGTCGAAGGTCAGGTCATGGATGAGGAAAACATCGCCGCAGTCCGGACAAGTGTAGTAAAGTTCTTCCGTGTCGAACCGCTTGCCGCAGCCCAGACAGAAGTACTCCATTTGCCCCCTGTATTTTGGAAAGTCGTTTGTCGATTTCATGATTTGGATGTTGACTGATGGTTTGATACTACTTTGCGGCAGGTCTCCATTCACCCTCAACGCAAAGGCCCTCGCCCACAAATCTGCAGAGCTCAGGATACATCCTGGATGTTGGGAAACGGCTGCCGGATTCCCTGGGAAGGTTGGTCCGCTTCATTCCGAAATTCTTGCCGCTCATCTTGCATTCCACATACCATGGATAATTTTCGCCCCATTCCTTGCCTGTGGGATTGGGCAGCTCCCTGGAATCGATCACCGTGCAGTAGCCGTGAATCTTTGTGGTCATCATTTTATTGTAGACCTGGACTTCCCGCACATTGGCGTCATTGACCATTACGTCGCATCTGTATTGGTCGTCATTGGAACATTTATAGTTGAAGTCTCCGGCAAAGGCAGGAAATGAGATTGTGAGCACTGTCAGAACTGAAAAAAAAGTCGTAGCTATTACTCTCATGATTCCTCCATTGGGATTCGTTTAGGACGGCCATATCCTGGGCAGGATTATAAAGACCATGGCCAGTCCGAGAGCGGTCTTGATGGTCAGCCCGAAGGCCTTGCCCCAGAACGCGCCCCAAGAGGCGTGTCTGGCCTCGCTGAAGTTCTTGCCCGTGGCCATTTCCACGAGAAGGCAACCGAAAAAGGCTCCGAGCAGGGCTCCGAAGATCGCGCCGATACCGAACAGTATCGGGGCGCCGAGAATTGCGCCTAGAATCGCGCCCACGATTCCGCCCCAGTTGCCCTTGCCGGATGCTCCGAATTTTCTGGCGCCCCAGCCCTGGACAACGAATTCAATTATTTCACCGGTCACGGCAATGGTAGCCAACACTCCGACGATTAGCCAGGAAATTTCGCCTTCGGGGTGCAGCCAGCTCCAGATGGCCGCCAGAACAAGCAAAACCCAGTTGGCAGGCAGGGAAAAGATGTGCAGCCCCAAACTGGCGAAAAGAAGCAGACTGAAGATGATGGCCCAGAAGTAGTCCATGTTATTTCTCCCTCAGGTCCACGACTCGTTGGGCCTTGCCCTGAGCCTTGGGGATTGAATCATGCTGTACAAGCTCGACCCGCGGGGTGATCAATATTTCATCGCGCAGGCGGGTGGCGATTTTCTTTTGAAGCCCCTGCAGAATGCGCATGTCTTCGACGAAAAACTCCTCCTTGATCTCCACCTTGACCCGAATCTGGTCCATGAAGCCTTCACTTATCAGTTCGATGAGGTAGTTCTGGCCGACTTCTGGCAGGGACATGAGGGCCTGTTCGATCTGCATGGGATAGATGTTCACTCCCTTGAGGATGAGCATGTCGTCGGCGCGGCCTGCAATGCGGTCGATGCGCCTGTGGGTGCGGCCGCACGCGCATTCGCCTGGGATGAAGCGTGTCAGATCCCTGGTGCGGTAGCGGATGATGGGCATGCCTTCGCGTTTCAGGGTGGTCATGACCACCTCGCCGATTTCGCCGGGTTCAACCCATTCGCCTGTTTCCGGATCGATGATTTCCACCAGGAAGGCGTCTTCCCAGATGTGCATCCCCGACTGCCGTTCGCATTCAAAGGCCACGCCCGGTCCGTTCATCTCCGAGAGGCCGTAGGAGTTGTAGGCCTTGATGTGCATGAGTTCCTCGATGCGCTGGCGGGCTTCTTCCGTATGCGGTTCGGCTCCGATGAGCGCTATGCGCCAGGGCATGTCCTCAGGCTTGATGCCCGCCTCTTCGAGCTTGGATGCGAAATACAGGGCGTAGGAGGGGATGATGTGCAAAACAGTGACGTTGAAATCCCTGATAAGCTTGATTTGTCTCTTGGTGTTGCCTGCGCCTGCCGGAACCGTCAGGCAGCCGAGTTTTTCCGAACCGTAGTGGATGCCGAGGCCTCCGGTGAACAGGCCGTATCCGGCCATGTTTTGCAGCACATCGTTTTTTCTTACACCCGCAGTGTGCATGCTCCGGGCCATGAGGTCGGCCCAAGTGTCCAGGTCCTTCTGGGTATAGAAAACGGCGGTGGGCGTGCCTGTGGTGCCGGAAGAGGCGTGCAGGCGCACGAATTCGTCAAGGGATTTTGTAAGCAGGCCGTAAGGATATGCCGACCTGAGGTCGTCCTTGGTGGTGAAGGGGAGCTTCTTCACGTCTTCCGGAGAATTTATCCGGGAGGCGTCGAATCCGGCAAGACGCTCCTTGTAAAAAGGGGAGTTGACGGCATTTGCGATCACATCCCTGAGGCGCGAGGCCTGCAATTCATCCAAATCTTTGCGTTCAATGGTTTCAACCGGATCGTAGTACATCTTGGCTCCCGGAATGGTCTTTAATCGGCGCCAGGGTATTCGGACGGATATGGCGTATCAAGCAGAGGCTCGAATGCAGTGCATTTTTTCAGGAAAGCCAGCTCAATTTCGCCGGTGGGCCCGTTTCTCTGCTTGCCGATTATGATTTCAGCGATCCCCTTTTTGGGGTTTTCTTCACTTTTGTTATAAAATTCATCTCGATAGATGAAAACAATTACGTCCGCATCCTGCTCGATGGCTCCTGATTCGCGCAGGTCGGACATCATGGGCCGCTTGTCGGTGCGTTCTTCAACCTTGCGGTTGAGCTGGGACAGGGCGATTACCGGAATATTGAGTTCCTTGGCGATGGCCTTGAGATTTCTGGAAATGTCCGAGATTTCCTGCTCGCGGGAATCAGTCCTGTGGCTGGAGCGCATCAGTTGGAGGTAGTCCACCACGATAAGGCCCAGGTTGCGTTCGGACTTCAGGCGCCTGCACCTGGCCCGAAGCTCGAGGGTGGAGAGGGCCGGGGTGTCGTCGATGAACAACTGGGCGTTGGAAAGCACTTCTGCGGCATCGTAGAGTTTGCTCCAGTCGTTGTCGTCCAGATATCCGCTACGCAGCTTGCTGAGTTCCACTTTGCCCTGTGTGGCCAGCATGCGCATGATGAGTTGGTCGCGGGACATCTCCAGGGAGAACACTGCTGTGGTGACGCCCGGGTCAATGGCCACGCGAGCGGCGATGTTCATGGCGAAAGCGGTTTTGCCCATGCTGGGCCGACCGGCGACAATTATCAGGTCCGAGTTCTGCAGCCCGGAGGTCATGAAGTCGAACTTTTCGTATCTGGTTGGAATTCCGGTAATCAGGGCCTCGTTTCCGACCCTGTTCTGCAAATCCTCAAAGACCTTGTCCACCATCTCCTTGCTGCCGAAAATGGTTGATTTCGATCTGGCGTTGGCGATCTGGTAGATGCTTTGTTCCGATTCGTCCAGAAGCTCTTCGACATCCATTGAATCGTAGGCCTTGCTGATGATCTCGCCGGCCACGTCGATGAGACCGCGTGATATGGACTTGTCGCGAATGATTCTGGCATGGTGCAGGGTGTTGGCGGCACTGACGACTGAGTCGGAAAGTTCGGCCAGGTATACGGGGCCGCCTACGGAATCCAGATCACCGCTTGCAGCGAGGTGCTCCGTGACCGTGACGAGGTCGATGGGGACGTTTTTATTGTAAAGGTCTACAAACGCCCTGAAAATTATTTCATGGGCCGGAGAATAGAAATCCTCTGCTCCGAGGATGTCCACAAGGGAGTGAAAAGCTGAATTGCTTTGGAATACCCCGCCGAGCACTGATTGTTCGGCTTCGAGATTTTGTGGTGGTAGTTTGCGTAAAAGATCGGAAGAAGCCCGAGACTGGGCTTCTTCCGATTGGTACTTGCGACGGCCCGGATTAGGCCTCTTCTGATTCTGATTCGGTGTCCTGCTGGTCATCGCTCACTTCGATTGGGTTCTCATCCACCGGCGGCTCTTCCGGCTGTTCTTCGACAACCTCGAGGGGCTGACCGTGCCTGATGATGGAAACCTTGAGTTCGCCGCGCACTTCAGGATGCAGGCGAATCTCGACAGTGTATTCACCAAGAGCGCGGATAGGCTCTGTCAGAATAATCTTCCTGCGGTCAATATCAAGCCCTTTTTCAGCCAGGCTGTCGCCTATGTTGGATGTGGTGACGGAGCCGTAGAGCTTGTCACCGTCACCAACACGCACGATGATTTCGATGGGTGTTGCGGCGATCTTGGCGGCGAGTTCCATTGCAGAGGCGCGAAGCGTGTCGGCTTTTTTCTGAAGCTTGTTGCGCTCCAGCTCGAACTGTTTCAGGCTCGCGGTGGTGGCGGGCATGGCCAATCCTTTGGGAATAAGGAAATTTCGGCCATAACCGGGTTTTACAGTGACGATTTCCCCAAGCTTACCGAGAGAATCGACATCAGCTCTTAAAATAAGTTTCATCTGATTCCCTCCTAGGCGGTTTTCTTCTTGACGTCCGTGCTGTGAACAGTTGTGTAGAACAGCAGGGCCATCTGCCTTGCACGCTTGATTTCCGTGGTCAGGCGGCGCTGGTGCTTGGCGCAGGTGCCGGTGATGCGGCGGGCAATGATCTTGCCGCGTTCAGTCGTGAAGTCCTGCAGGATGTCCGGACGCTTGTAATCCAGGGGCAGTTCGGAATCAGCGCAAAAGCGGCAGAATTTTTTCCTGGGGGTGAATTTTCTTTTGAAAGCCATTTTTACGCCTCCTGGGTGGTGTTGTCCGCAAGTTTTACCGTGACGAACTTGTAGATATCGTCGGAAATGCGGATGTTGCGTTCCAATTCGGTGACAAGCTCGCCGGGAGCATTGTAGACCAGACGGACGTAGTAGCCGCGGGTCTGTTTCCGGACCGGATAAGCCAGGGTGCGAATTCCCCACTCGTCGACTTCGGAGATTTTGCCGTCTCCCTTCGCGACGATGTCGGAAAGGTTTTCGATGATCCCATTGCGCCCATCCTCGGCCAATTCCGGGGAAAGAAGCAATAAAGTCTCATAATTGTTGACCATTTGGTTCCTCCTTGTGGTCTAATAGGCCCTTTCATAAAGGTGAAAGAGCAAGGCAGAACTGGAATGATTATTGTGTTTGTCCGCGTCTGTCAAGGATTGCGGACCTATTCTTTGTCTTTTGGCGGCTTCCAGCCGCACGAATCCTTGGATGATCAGGTGGGTATGCCAAGCCGGGGCAGTACGAATTTAATCAGCACAACCCAGACAACGACCATCCCCAGAAGAGCCAACAGGCCATCCATAAGTTTTTCTCCCGCTTTTACAGAATATTATACCTTGAGATCAGAGCCGGTCAGGAGGCGATAGGCCTCCAGATACTTGTCCCTGGTCTGTTCAGCAATCTCTACCGGTATAGTAGGAGCGGGAGGCTTTTTGTCAAACCCTATGGATGTAAGCCAATCGCGAAGGAACTGTTTGTCGAAGCTCGGCTGTCCACCGCCCGGCTGGTAACCTTTCGCGGGCCAGAATCTGGATGAGTCGGGAGTGAGCACCTCGTCGATGAGCATCAGGCCGTCTTTGCCCATTCCGAATTCGAATTTGGTGTCGGCTATTATGATGCCTTTTTCGCGGGCGAAATCCCTGGCCTTGGCATATATGGCCAGTGTGGTTTTCTGGACTTGTTCAAAAAGTTCCCGGCCCACGATTTCCGCAGCCTTGGCAGTGCTGATGTTTTCGTCGTGTTCTCCCAGCTCGGCCTTTGTGGAGGGGGTGAACAGCGGTTCGGGCAGCATTTGGGATTCAAGCAGTCCCTTGGGCAGTTCGTGTCCGCAAATCTTCCCCGTAGCAAGATAATCCTTCCAGCCTGAACCCGTGATAAAGCCGCGCACGATGCATTCGATGGCCAGTGGCTGGGCCTTGCGCACCAGGACGGAACGGCCTTCCAGGATGTCCCGATGAGCGCGCAGGGGCGCCGGGTAGTCGTCGACCTTCGAGGCCAGCAGATGGTTGGGAACTATGTCCTTCATCATTTCCATCCAGAACAGGGTGATCTGGTTGAGAATGGCGCCCTTGTATGGGATGGGGTCGGGCATGATCACGTCATAGGCGGATATCCTGTCCGTGGTGACGATGAGCAGCGTTTCCCCGTCAATTTCGTATATGTCGCGAACCTTGCCCCTGGAAAGAAGCGGGTATTCCTTGATCTCGGTATTGGTGACTATCTTCATCCTATTTCTCGCTTTTTATTCTGCATTCGACGGAGCGGGCATGCGCTTCAAGCCCCTCCAGCCTGGCCAGGCGGGCAATCTTGCCCCCATGCTCGTTTATGTAGTCTCCGGTGGTGGAGATCACGCTTGATTTCTTGCAAAAGTCCTGAACGGACAAAGCCGATGAAAACCTCGCGGTTCCAAGTGTCGGCAGGACGTGGTTTGGTCCGGCAAAATAATCGCCCACAGGCTCCGGGGTGTTGTGGCCCATGAAGATTGCTCCGGCATGACGAATTTTGCCCAGCAACGGCCAGGGGTCGGCAACCGCCAACTCCAGGTGTTCGGGCGCTATCCTGTTCACCAAGTCAAGGCCTGCATCAATGTCCTTGACCAGAATGACCGCCCCCCAGTCTTCAAGCGACTTTGCGGCTATGTCGCTTCTGGGCAGTTCCGCAGTCTTTTTTTCAAGCTCCGAGATAACGTCATTCGCCAATTCTTGGCTATTGGTCGCCAGAAGAGACGCGGCAAGGGGGTCGTGTTCAGCCTGCGAAAGCATGTCCGCAGCCAGCCAGTCGGGCCTCGCCGAATCGTCCGCAAGAATCAGAATTTCACTTGGCCCCGCGATCATGTCTATGCCCACTTCGCCCTTGAGCAGGGCCTTGGCCGTGGCCACGAAAATGTTGCCCGGTCCGGCCAGCATGTCGCAAGGTTCGATGCTCTTTGTTCCGCAGGCCAGTGCCGCTATGGCCCATGCGCTGCCGGCCCTGAATATCTGGTCGAGCCCGAGAATCTTCGCCGTGGCCAGAATGTAGGGGTTCAGGCTTCCGTCCTGCATGGGCGGAGAGGTGACGGCGATATCCTTTACCCCGGCGATGACGGCGGGGACGGCGTTCATTATCAGGCTGGATATAAGCGGTGTCTTGCCGCCCTGACCGCCGGGCACATAAAGGCCGACGCGATCAACAGGGTTGACGAGCTGGCCGAGAATCGTTCCGTCCGGTTTAGTGATCCACCATGAGTTTTCCTTTTGGCGGGAATGAAAGGAACGCACGTTTTCAACCGCCTGGGAAATGATGTCGATGTCCGTGTCGGGCAGGGATTCGTAAGCGGTTTCGATTTCGTTTTTGCCGACCTTGATCATTGATTCGTCGAAATCCGGGCAATCGAATTTCCTGGTATATTCGACCAGCGCTGCGTCGCCTTTGGCTCTTACTGCTGAAATGATATCCCTGACCAGATTTTCGATCTTGTCGTCAGGATTTTTTCGAGTCGCAAGCCAGTTTCTGATTTCAGGCCAGTCTTTTGAAGAATCGTATTTCAATTCCCTGCAAATCATCTTATGTTTTGTCCTGATATTTAAGGTTTTTAAGCATGCAACATAAGTGGTGACGGTCTTTCTTTTGAAGTTGAAACCATATCCGAGAGCATCTTAAAAGTCGAGTTTGGCATTGGGCCGTGACCTGAAAGCAAAAAAAACGGGCCGGGGTTCCCACCCCGGCCCTGTAATGGCTTTGGTCAAAGTTAAAGGTTTATTTAGAAGTCGTAGCGGAGACCGAAGCTCAGCTTGAGAGCGTCGGAGTCCAGATCGTCATTGTTGGACATGGCGTCGCCATATACGTTGTTGACACCGCTCTTGCCGGCGGCATTGTTCCAGAGGTCTTCGTCGTAGCAGTTGATGATGTAGCCAAGCTGCAGGTTGGCGGTCAACTCTTCGTAGATCTGGTAGCTGGTGTTCAGGTCGATTTCCCAGATGGCGTCTTCTTCCGTCAGGGTGCGGCCGTAAACAGCGTTTGTGCCGGCGGCGTCATCGATGAATTCCTTGTCGTTGGTACCGGCAACATACATAACGGTAAAGGTGTGGCTCAGGCCTTCAAGGAAGCTGATGTCCTTGAGGGACAGACCCAGGGCCCAGAAACCGCTCTGCAGGGCGTCGTTGCCCAAGGAGCCGTCAAGACCCCAGTCGCCGCCAAACCACATGGAACCAACGTCCCAGTCACCAACGATGCTGGGCAGGCGTTCGGAACCGGCGTCGCCGGTGGTGGAGTTTCCGTCTTCACCGGAAGTGTAGGCGAAGAACAGTTCGGGGGTCACGTACTCGGAGATGCCGGTGTATTCAACGGACAGGTCCAGAGCCCAACCTTCGCGTTCCTGGTCGCCTTCACGAGCGGTTCTGGTTGTCGGCGTCTTCGCCGGAACCAACGTAACCGTAGTTGACGTCGAAACCGATGACGAAGGGATCAAGCAGATCCATGGTCAGGGCCAAACCAGCGAAGTGAGCGGAACGGCCTTCCTGAGTTGTGGCGTTGGGGGCGATCAGGCCACCAAGACCGAACTCGCCGGAGTTGACAGCGTTGGCACCGGCCCAGCCGTAAGCATACCAGGGAGTGGCAGTGATGCCGTCCAGGCTGATGGGCAGAGCGGTGTAGAAGACGTCGAACTCGTCGCCACCAAAGGTGTCGGCTTCGTCGTTAACGGTGTTAGGAGCATCGCCGGCGTCCCTCAGGCGGGAGTAGCCGAGCAGCAGAGCCAGTTCGTCCATGACGGGAACGGTGATCTGCAGGCCAGTGGCTTCTTCGGACATGATCATGCTGGCGCCGACAGCGCTGGGCAGAGCAGTGGAGAAGAAACCGGCCAGGATGCGGACGTCGGTCTCGGGCCAGTTGAAGTCGATGTAGGCCTGACGGACTTCAATGATGGCATTGGAGTCGCCAACGCCGAAGGCACCGTTGGTACCCCAGGCAGCGGTTCCAATCTCAGTCTGCAGGACGCCTTTCAGAGTTTCGTTGGCAACGAACTCGAAAGTGGTCCTGGCGCGCTGCAGGATGGACAGATCGTCTTCGTTGCCGGCGGCGGTGCCAGTGGCGCCTTCGTCGTCAGCGGAGAGCAGATCGAAGTTGTCGGTGAACAGCATTTCAATGCGCCAGTCGCCGGAAGCCCTGAGCTCCAAAGCGGCAGCGTTAGCAGCCATGCCAAGCACGAAGGCCAGCAGGACAGTAAGCATTACCAAACGTTTCATAGTTAATCCTTCCTTCTTTTGCAGTTAGATCACGACCAAAGGTTTCCCATTACTTGATTGCCCTTTTACATGTTTCCAAATGCCATTGCAAGGGAAAATGACCATTTTTTTGACAAAAGTAAAATTTTTTTTACCGTACAAAATACTATACCCCTGTTTTTGTCCGTAGTATTTAAGTTTATGTTATAATGAGCTTTAATCTGTCTAGAAAATGTCGAGTCATGAAGAAACCCATGATGGCGGAGTGTTTTTTTTTGAGTTAAGATTTTTTTGACAAAAAAATTGAACAGGAATTTTCATGTGCGCAGCCTTTGAATACATACCCAGGGAATACCCTCAGTCTCCGGGGGTCTATCTTATGAAGGATTCGTCGGGGCGTATCATATATATTGGCAAGGCCAAGAGCCTGCGCAAACGTCTTTCCTCCTATTTCCAGGCCGGCAGGAATCAGACCGTAAAGACCAAGGTTATGCTCGCCAGGATAGCCCGCATCGACACCCTGCTGGTTTCCTCCGAAAAGGAGGCCCTGCTCCTTGAGGCCAGCCTGATTAAAAAGCACAGGCCCAGGTACAACATCGTCCTCAAGGACGACAAGAGCTACGTCCTGTTCAGGCTCAACAAAAAGAGCGATTTTCCCCGCCTGACCATGACCAGGAAGGTCGTGCGCGACGGCTCGGCATATTTCGGCCCATTTACGTCCGCGGCTTCGGCCCGGATTACCTGGAAACTGATCAGCAAGACTTTTCCCTTGCGCAAATGCACTGATTCGGCCCTTGGAAATCGCGTCAGGCCATGTCTTTACCATCATATCAATCAATGCCTTGCGCCGTGCGTAAAAGAGATCGACAAGGAAACGTATCGGGAAATGGTTCAGCAGGTCGAAATGCTTCTCTCGGGCAGGACCGGTGAGCTGATCGGAAATCTGAAACGGGAAATGCGTGCCGCCTCGGATGGTTTGGATTATGAAAAGGCCGCGTTGTGCCGCGACCAGATCAGAGCCGTGGAAAGAACCGTGGAGCGGCAAGTGGCGGTTCTGCCAGGTTCCGCCAGCCTGGACATCGCAGCTGTCGCCGAAACCGGTGACGGTCTTGGGTTGGGTCTTGTTTTTGTGCGCCAGGGCCGGATGCTGGACCAAAAGATTTTTTTCTGGCCCGGATTGTCCTTGGAGGACGGCCCGGAGGTGGTCCAGAGCTTTGTCAGTCAGTTTTACCGGGCAGACAGATTCATTCCCGGACGCATTGTCGTTCCATTCTCACCGGACAGCCCGGCCCTGGCCGAAGCCTTGACCGACCTGGTCGGGCATCTGGTGAAGATCGAGACGCCTTCTGGTTCAAAGGAAAAGGAGTTGATGCTCCGGGCGAGAAAAATAGCAGGCAGGGCTTCGGAAAAAAAGGATAACTCGAAAACCATGCTGCGGGACAAACTGCGGCTGGCAAAGGAACCTGAACGCATCGAGTGCGTGGACGTTTCACATCTCGGCGGTCGGGACGTGCGGGTGGGGCAGGTGGTCTATGAAAATGGCCGCCGCAATCCGGAGGCGACCAGGGTTTATTCCTTTCCGGAACTTGAAGGCACAAGCGACGATTATGCGGCCCTTGCCGCCTGGGCCGGGCGAAGGTTGGAATCCGGTCCTCCCTGGCCCGATCTCGTGCTCATAGACGGCGGCGTGGGTCAGATTTCCGCAGTGCAGCGTGGATTAAGCGATGCCGGTGCCGATGTTTCATGGGAATTGGCGTCCATTGCCAAGGGACCGAGCAGGCGGGCCGGGGAGCTGGAAGACAGTATATTCAGGCCCGGACGCAAGAATCATCTCAACCTCAAGCCCGGAAGCCCTGAGCTGCTTTTGCTGCAAAGGATGCGCGACGAGGCGCACAGGTTCGTTATCGGTCGGCAGCGCAAGGCGCGAAAAAAGCATATCCTGCAAAGCGAACTCATGGGCTTGCCCGGCATCGGTCCAAAGACCGCCCGTCTCCTTTGGGATCGTTTCTCGTCATTGGACGAGATGGTCGAGGCCGGCATTGAGGAAATCGGTTCACTTCCCGGCATAGGCAAGAAAAAGGCCGAAAACATACGCTCGGCCCTTGATGATCTGAAACGATCCGCAGAGTGATCTATAATTTATAAGGCTCACCCGGCGTGAGGTTGATCAGCTTGGTGTCCGGAGCCGCCTCCCCCAGGAATTTCGCGAATCTTTCGGTGTTTTGCTCAAGTATGGGGAACGTGCCCCAATGCATTGCAGCGACGTTGGCGCAGCTTAAGAGCTTGCAGGCATGGGCAGCCTGCATGGGGTCCATTGTGAAGTGGCCGCCGATGGGCAAAATGGCCAGGTCGATGTCGTGAAAGCGGGCGAAAAGCTCCATGCTGGAGAAAATTCCGGTGTCGCCCGAATGGTAGATGCAATAGCCGCTTTCAAAAGTCATGATAAAGCCGGTGGCCGCGCCAGAGGCCGTGGAATGCATGGCCTGGACCATTTTTATCTTCACGCCGCCGACCTCGATTGTGCCGCCGATGTTCATTCCCAGGCATTTGTCCTGCTCTATTCCCTGTTGCGCCAGGATGTTTATCGTGTCGAACACGCCGATGAGCTTGGCTCCGGTGGCCTTGCATATCTCGATGGAATCTCCGACATGGTCCCTGTGATCGTGGGTCAGGAGGACCATGTCCGCTTTTTTTATGTCCGTGTAGTCGATGGGCGAGGTCGGGTTGCCCGTAAAAAAAGGGTCGATGAGCATGGTCTGGCCCTGGGCCTCAATCTTGAAATTGGAATGGCCGTACCAAGTCAGTTTCATTTTCAGTCCTCCTTGCTTCCCCAGCGCTGGAACAGTTCGTGGGCAATACCTAGTTGGTCAAGTATTTTGCCTGCCAGCTGATTGGCGAGGTCTCCAATATTTTCCGGTTGGTGATAGAAACCCGGACATGCGGGCATGATCACGGCTCCCGCCTCCCTTGCCGCCAGCATGTTCTTTATATGTATGGCGCTCAAAGGCGTTTCCCTCGGCACCAGAACAAGTTTGCGTCCTTCCTTGAGCATCACGTCCGCTGCGCGGTGGATCAGGTTGCTGCCCAGACCGTGTGCGATGGCCGCAAGGGAAGCCATGGAACAGGGGCAGACGATCATTCCGTCCGATTGCCAGGAGCCGCTGGCGGGCGGGGCGGCAATGTCCTTTTCGTCGTAAGAGTATCCAGCCTTGGCCGTGACGGCTTCGGGTTTCAGACCCAATTCCAATTCAAGCACCTTTTTCGCCGCGTTGGACATTATTATGTGCAGCTCGATTTCGGGCATTGAGCCGAGGGCGTCCGCAAGGGCCTGTGCGTAGATTATTCCGCTGGCTCCGGTCACGGCCAGAATGAGGCGTTTATTTGTCATCTGCAATGAGTACAACGGGAAACGGCTGATTGACAAGAGGCTTTGCTTGACAGAAGGTTACAGGGAGTATAGCACACGACACCACGGGCAATTAGCTCAGTTGGATAGAGCGCCAGCCTCCGGAGCTGGAGGCCACAGGTTCGAATCCTGTATTGCCCACCATTTTTCGACCCGCATGTTAACGCCTGCGGGTTTTTTTTGTCCTATTTACGACTGGCGAATCTTCGCAATTTCACGCACCGCCTTGAGGGCCGACTCAACGTGCGCTTTTGTGTTGAAGGGGCCGAAACCGGCGCGGACCGTGCCGTGTATTCTGTCTGTCCCAAGCTGCTTGTGGACCAGCGGGGCGCAGTGCAGGCCAGTGCGGCAGGCGATGTTGTATTCTCCGTCCAGCAGCGTGCCTGTATCCCCGGCCTCGAATCCGTCGATATTGAAGCTGACCACGCCGATGTGGTTGTCCAGATTGTCCTGGCAGTAAGTGGTGACGCCCCTGATTTCATGCAGTCCGTCAACAAAACTATTCGCCAGGGCCATTTCGTTCATGTGAATTTTATCCATGCCCTGACTGAGCACCCATTTCACGCCCGCAAGCAGCCCGGCAACGCCTACCATGTTCAGCGTTCCGTACTCCAGGCGGTAGGGGTATTCCTCCAGGTGATGAAGCTGCGCCGATTTTACGCCTGTGCCTCCGGCGCGGGTATGGCGAATCTCAACGCCGTCCCTCACGTACATGCCACCGATTCCGGTTGGCCCGAGCAGGGACTTGTGACCGGTAAAGGCCAGCACATCGATGTTCATGGCTTGCACGTCAACGGGTATCTTGCCTGCCGATTGGGAGGCGTCCACAACAAAGTTGACGCCGCGCTCGTGACAGAGCCTGCCTATCTCGGCAACGGGCTGAATGGTTCCGATGACGTTTGAGGCGTGGTTGACCACGATGAGCTTTGTGTTTTTCCTGAAAAGGGGCGCGAAGTCATCTGGATTCATGAATCCGTTTTCATCGAAAGGCACGTAATCCACTTCGACGCCATTGTATCTTTCCAGATGGTGGAGCGGCCTGAGCACTGCGTTGTGCTCAAGGGTGGTGGTGATGACATGGTCCCCAGGCGAAAGCAGCCCCCAGAGGGCGAGGTTCAGGGCGTCCGTGGAGTTGTAAGAGAATATCAGCCGGTCCGGATTTGCGCCGCCGAACAGTCCGGCCAGTGTCTTGCGCGCTTCATGCAGAAGATTTCCAGACTCCATTGCCTTGTCGTAGCCCGAGCGCCCCGGACTTGCTCCGTGAGTGCGCTGGAACCAATCCATGAATGAGTAAACCTCTTCGGGCTTGGGAAAGGATGTGGCGCCGTTGTCCAGATATATAAGATCGCTCATGCTTGTTTCTCCCGAATTTCATACGTGGGTATTTTTAAAACAATTCACAATAAATTCAATGTGAATTATTTATGAATACAATTTATGCGCGACGGGTGGACATGTCAACCTGATAGTTGCCATATCATAACAGGAGAATGGCCCGGTTGTAAGCCTTCTTGAAATCTGGGGGATTATCTTGATGTGAAAAGATTATGGAAAATGATTCAGACTGACAAGAGGCGTTGAAATCAGCGGGTGCCCATGATCTCGGCCACGGAATTGCGGATGTGCCGGGCCGTGCATTCGCGAAGCAGGTTTTCGTCGCGAGCCTCGATTGCCCGCACCAGTTCAAAGGCTTCGGTAAAGAAAACCCCGATGTCAATCTGGCGGGGAATGGAGAGCCAGAAGCGCAGGTAATGGCTGAGGAGTCGCTCCAGAAGCATAGCCAACTGGCTGTTCTTGGAGGCCTGGAATATCTGGTGGTGAATCTGGAAATCCAGGCCCACTATCTGGTCGTTTGGTGTGTCCGAATCAAGGATTTTGTTTTGCTCAAGCAGGCTTTTCAGCGAGTCCAGTTCGTCCGGGGTTATGCGTCGCATAGCCCAGACATTGGCCTGGGTCTCAAGGACCATGCGGATTTCCGTGATCTCGCGGATACGTTCAAGGCTAAGGGGCGTGACCATGAAATGGGACCCCTGGCGCACGATCCATTCCTCGCCCTTGAGGGTCAGCAGGGCCTCCTTGACCGGAGTGCGGCTGACGCCGAATTCCTCGGCCAGCTCGCTGATGTTCAGCACGCTTTCCGGCGCAAGCTCCAGCATGATTATCTTGGCCCTCAGGGCTTCGTAAATGGCGTTGGAATCCACGGCAGACCTATGGTCAAATGTTTCGACTGCGAAATTGGTTTAAAAGTTCAGATTGATGAATTCATCGTAGATTCATGTCTGGCCTGTGTCAAGGCGATTCGGGAAAAGCTAGACGAAAAAAAAGAGGCTCGCAGTTATTAATTGCGAGCCTCTCATAAGGTCAAAGTCTAATAAACCCCGCAGCCCATGAAGGCGTCCATGCCGGGTACTGGCTTGACCCAGGTCTTTTTGGGCTGGATTTCGCCGGTGGTCGGGTTGGCGTATTTGTATTCGACCCAGCCGCCTCCGTTCTGGGCGGTCTTGATCATTTCGCGCACCTGATAGACCCCGTCCGGGTCCTGCACGTCCCAGCGGTTCAGGCCCGCTATCTCAGGCTTGGCCCCAAGGGCGATGCAGGTGCCATCGTATTTGTAGAAAAGCAGGTAATAGCTGTTGATCCTGAATCCGCCTTCAGGGTCCATGAAATCCTTGGCCGCCTGTTCCGCACCGAAAGCCTTCACATGGACTATTCCGCGATCAACAAGGTCTTTGGCCTTGCCTTCGTCGTTTCCGGCAAGGGCCGAGGTGGAAAGGGCGGACAACAGAATGAATGCGCATATCAAAACTCTTTTAACCACGAACAACTCCTTAAATCGTTTAATCAATAAAACCATGACATTGGAACTGAATATATAATTTGTTCAGCTGCGGGGGGCAAGGAAAACAGGCAATGTTTTTTGGTTACGGAATTACGGTTGTCTTCACGGTTTTGGGGGATAACAAGTCTCGGCGCGCCATGCAAATTTCAAAAAAAAGCCCTCCACAGGGGGATGGGAGGGCTTTTGTCAATGCACCGTTTCCGATGCCGATCGAGGAGTGAAGTTAGATTTTGCTTTTGTAGAATGAACAGAACCTTGTGATCCCCTCCCTGATGTCTTTGGAGTCGGCGCAAAAGGAGAAGCGGATGAACTTGTCCGAGTCTTGGCCGAAGGTGCGGCCCGGAGCCGTGGCCACGCCGGTCTCGCGCAGCAGTTCCTTGGCGAATGCGTATGAGTCCATTCCGGCCCTGGACACGTTGGCCAGGAGATAGAAGGCCCCCTTGGGGCGAGAGAATTCGAACTTCTCCCGCTCGAGGATGTCCGTCACTATGTCGCGGCGTTCCCTGTATGCGGCCACCATTTCCCCGATGCAGTCCTGCGGCCCGGTCAGGGCTGCTTCGGCAGCCTTTTGGGAGATGGCGGAAGCGCAGGTGACCTGCCCTATTTGTTTGTACCACCTGCAATGTTAGTAGCCTCTCCTTGCTGACGGGAGGGCTGTCTCCACTCTCCCCCCGGGGGGGAGAGTGGCCTCGGGCGCAGGTGGTTTGTATCTCAGGGCACTGTGAGGCCTGAATGTGTTATACTCCCAACGCCACTCTTCAATCAAGTAGCGAGCTTCCCTGAGTGTTGTGAAAATTTCTCCATTGAGGAATTCGTCACGCAATTTCCCATTGAAACTTTCGTTGTATCCGTTCTCCCATGGGCTTCCCGGTTCAATAAACAAAGTCTTTACTCCGACTCGTCCCAGCCATTTTCTGACGGCTTTTGCCGTGAACTCCGGCCCGTTATCCGATCGGATATGATCCGGTGCTCCTCGTTCAACAAACAGCCTGCTTAAGCGATAAAGCACGTCTTCCGACTTGAGGCTTCTGGCTACGTCGATTGCCAGACATTCGCGAGTATATTCATCGATCACAGTAAGCATTCGAAAGGCTTTGCCGTCATGGGTTCTGTCCATGACGAAATCATACGACCAAACATGACCTGGCCAGCACGGACGAAGCCGAATGCAGGAGCCGTCCGCAAGCCATAGCCGCTTACGTTTTGGTTGTTTTTGTGGGACTTGTAGCCCCTCACGTCGCCAAATGCGTTCCAGCCTCGTGTGGCTGAGTTTCCAACCATCTCTATGCAGCAGCGCCAATATCCGACGGTATCCATATCGCCCGTATTGGGTAGCCAATTCGATCACTGCGGCGGTCAGTGCCGCTTCATCTGCTCGAGGATTGGAAGCGTATCGTTGTGTAGAGCGGACTTGGCCAAGTACTCGGCAAGCTCTCCGCTCTGATACCTGTATCTTCTCTCGAACCCGGTATACACAATGACGGCGGCGCGAAGGGCTTAGAAGTTTCCCTTTGCTGCCTCTTCCAAGATCATCTTGTCCAGATTGAGGTCAGCTACCAACCGCTTCAGGCGAGTGTTTTCTTTTTCCAGATCTTTGAGCTTCTTGGCTTGGCTGACACGCATTCCACCATATTCCTTGCACCACCGATAATACGTCTGCTCAGTCACTCCGAGTCTGCGGCTGACCTTGGGGACTGTCTCACCCTGGGCCAGAAGAACTTCTGCTTCGCGCAGCTTGGCAATAATCTGTTCTGGTGTGTGTTTTCTGATGCCCATTGAAACCTCCTACAGCCCACATACCCCTAACATTGGGCGTGGACCAGTTTTTCTTGGGCAGGTCAACTACACGGGCAAGGATTTGGGCTTTGAAGTTTATGCCGGTCATGATTTCCCGGAGGATCTTGAGAAATACAAGATGGCGGTCCATTGCGGCGGCTGCATGATAAACCGCATGGAAATGCTGCGCAGGATAAATGAATGCGGCAGAAGGGGGGTGCCCATCACCAACTACGGAGTGGCCATATCCAAGGTCCAGGGGCTGCTTGAAAGGATAATCGCTCCATTTCCCGTCTGACGGCCTGATGGTTCTTGCTTAACTTTTCCCCGCAATCGTTATAGGAAGAGTATCCTGAAACGAACCTAAGCGGGATGCCTGATGGGATACAGAAATCTCTCTCAATGTCTTTCCGATCTTGAAGCCATAGGCGACTTGATCCGAATCGACCGGGAAATCGACGCCGATCTTGAAGCGGGAGCCATCCAGCGCAGAGTCCAGCATGCTGGGGGGCCGGCGCTTCTTTTTACCAATATAAAGGGCTGCGGATTTCCAATGGCCGCCAACCTGTTCGGCACGATGGAAAGAACACGGTATCTTTTTCGCGACGCGCTTTCTGCCGTCAGGAATATCTTTCAGCTCAAGCTCGACCCCCTCCAGGCCCTGAAAAAGCCCTGGAAATATCTTGACGTTCCGGGCGGCCTGATTCACGCCCTGCCGCGCAGGGTCGAATCCGGGCCAATACTGGCCAATGAAACGACCATATCCGAACTGCCGCAACTGAAATCCTGGCCCATGGACGGCGGGGCCTACGTGACTCTGCCGCAGGTCTATTCCGAAAGCCTTTCCAAACCGGGCTTTGGAGCATCGAACCTGGGCATGTATCGGGTTCAATTGTCGGGCAATGAATACGAACGGGACCGTGAAGTAGGGCTGCACTACCAGATTCACCGCGGTATCGGCGCACATCACGCCGAGGCCATCGAGCGTGGCGAGCCGCTCAAGGTCAACGTCTTTGTGGGCGGCCCGCCGTCCATGAGCCTGGCCGCAGTGATGCCTTTGCCGGAAGGGTTGCCGGAATTGTTTTTTGCGGGGTTGTTGGGAGGCCGCAGGGTTTCCCTGGTAGCGCCCGAAGGTCATCTGCCCATTCCCGCCGAGGCCGATTTCTGCATCTGCGGGACAATCGACCCGAAACGCAATCTTCCGGAAGGACCCTTTGGCGACCATTTGGGTTATTACAGCCTGGTTCACGACTTTCCGGTGATGAGAGTGGACAGGGTCTATCACCGCGACGGCGCTGTCTGGCCCTTTACAACGGTCGGCCGTCCGCCCCAGGAAGACAGCATACTGGGCGCTTTCATCCACGAGCTGACAGCCGAGTTGGTGCCCACTGTCTTCAGCGGAGTGCATGAAGTCCATGCCGTGGACGCGGCCGGGGTGCACCCCCTGCTGTTGGCCGTGGGCAGCGAACGCTATGTGCCTTTTGCCGAGGACAGGCAGCCGCAGGAACTGCTGACCAACGCCATGTCCCTTTTGGGCAACACCCAGACCGCCCTTTCCAAGTATGTGATGATCGCGGCCAGGGAGGATGATCCGAGTCTTGGGGCGCACGATATTCCGGATTTTTTTTCACATGTTCTGCAACGCATCGATCCGGGCCGGGACCTTCATTTCATCACCAGAACGACCATGGACACCTTGGATTATTCCGGCATAAGCCTGAACCAGGGCTCCAAATTGATAATGGCCGCCGCCGGTCCAAAACGCCGTGATCTGGCGGACCGATTGCCGAACGGATTTAATGTCCCGGAAGGATTCTTCGGGGCCAGGGTCTTCGCGCCGGGCATTGCGGTCGTGGGCTGCAAACCTCACGAAAACAGGCGAGACGAACATGATCCCTTGCTGGAGGCGTTGGCGACCGGACTTGACAATGTCGCCGGCCTAGACGGACTTCCTTTGCTGGTCGTGGCTGACGATCCGGATTTTGCGGCGGCCAATTGGGATAATTTCCTCTGGGTCTCATTCACCAGATCGGACCCGGCAACCGACATATACGGCGTGAACGCGTTCACCCATTGCAAGCATTGGGGCTGTCAAGGGCCAATGATCGTGGACGCAAGAATCAAGACCTATCACGCTCCGCCTCTTGAGGCGGACCCGGAGATTGAAAGACGTGTCGACGCTCTGGGAGCGCCGGGCGGACCTTTGCACAAAATCATCTAGATTGGAGAAGTGTAGGAAATGGATGAAAAAGTAGTTTCATTGCTCAAGGCCTCGTTCGCCGCCGATCTTTACGAAACCGTGAACGCGGCAAAAAAGACAACGGATGAGAAGAACTTCAGGCATACCATGTTCGAGAGTTCCAGCCACATGGTTTTCTGCGCTCTTTTCCCCAAAGCGGACCTCCTTGAAATTCCGGACCTTACTGACGAGTTCAAGGCAAGCCTGAAGACTTTCAATATCATAGGGGTGATTACCGATGCGACTCAAAGCCTTGAACTCTTCATGCTGGGCGGGATGAACAAACCTTTGACCACGCTCAAGTCAGCGGAAGGTTTGTCCGGAATCCTTTCCGAGGGCCAGGTCATGGCTTTTCTTGACAGATATTTCGAGACCAGGGGATTCGAGATCGACCTTGAAACTGTGGGCGTGGACGAGTTGATCAGGCGAAGCAGCGAGGAAACCCTTCAAAATACGACATTTTCGCGTCTGCATGAGATCGACGAGATGATCAAGATGACCGGCATGGACAACTGATTTATCCTGATTTTGGGCAGGCTCCGGACCGTCTTGCAATAAAAAACCGCAGAGGGGTCAATGACCCTTTCTGCGGTTTTATTGTTCTTGTAGGTACTATTTTTGTCTTTCCAGCACTTTCGCCAGTTGGTAGAGTTGAAAATCTATTTTTTCTGAATCGCAATTCTCAATGTTCGCCACCAATTCCTTGAGCTTGTCCAGGCAGGTCAAAAGGACGGTAATGATGTCCGCATCCGGTGTCAGTTCACCCTTTCGTATCATCTCGAAGATGTTTTCCATTTTATGGGACAGGGACTCAATATTCGTAAAACGCAACAGGTTGGCCCCTGCCTTGATGGAGTGGGCGTCCCTGAAGATCGAGTGGATCAAGTCCTCGTTGACCACGCTCCCGTTCTGTTCAACCAGGAGTAGACCGGTCTCGATATCCGCCAGCCTTTCCTCTGTTTCTTCAACAAAGGAAGTAACGACAGCGTCACTACGGTAGTCCATTTTCTAGTTCCGTTCTTCTATCAACTTTATGGCTTCCTGAGCCATCCGCTCCAGATCTGGTTTGGAAATCTGTTCATCCGCTTTGACCGACTCGCCTTTATGCCTGAGTTCATCAGTTATTATCGATGAATAAAGTATGACGGGCAGTTTGCCTGTTATGGAGTCCTGCTTGGCGTTTTTCGTCAGGCTGAATCCGTCCATCAGCGGCATTTCAATGTCGGAGACGATGATGTTCAGGTATTCAGTAATATCCTTGCCTTCGCTCAAGGCTTTTTCCTTGATTTCCCAGAGCTTGTCCAGCGCCTCTTTGCCGTTGTTGGTCATTATGGTTTTAAAGTTCGCGGCTTCGAGGTTTTCCTGGAGCATCAATCTGATGGTTGCGGAGTCATCCGCCACAAGAGCGACATACTCCTCCTTGGCGCGTATGGAGGTGCTCAAGGTGGGAGCCGTGTTGGTGTCAAGTTCCGCCAGGATGTATTCGAGGTCCAGAAGCTGGATGAAATGATCTCCCTTGTCCACCATGCCGACTATGCTGCCGGTCGCCATCTTGGCCATGTAACCGCTGGGCGGAATGACCTCGTTCCAGCCGACGCGGTGGATTTCAGTCACGCCTGAGACGAGAAAGCCCGTGACAGAATTGCTGAACTCCGTGACCACAACCACGTCGTATTCGTTTTGCGGTTTTTTCATTCCGAGCCAGATGCTAAGATCAAGCACGGGCAGGATAAGGTCACGCAAAGGTATGGTCCCCAAAAAGGAGGGGTGGGGGGCTGACTCAGGGGGTACAAGGTGGGGGCTTTCGATAACCTGCATGACTTTTGCCACGTTTACGCCGAAATAGCATGGTTCCGGCTTGTCTTTGCCAGGAAGGAATTCTTCTATATAAAATTCTAGTATTTCCAGCTCGTTAGTGCCAGTCTCCAGGAGTATGCCTGTTTCACTCATGGTTATCCCCTCATGGTTGAAGGCTCATTGAATGGAATTTTCACACTATTTTTAATTAACAAGTTTTTTTATTGCCTGTCCAGTAGTTATCTATTTTGATAGGATAAGGCCAGAGTGATGTGTTATTTTTTCATTGTTCAATTTTCTTGACTCAAATCCTGCACGGGGGCAATAAAACTTAGCAGTTTTGCTTATTCCTACATCTCAAACGGAGAAAAACATGGTCAAAAGTGGCGCTGACACCAAAAATTATGTTCTTGAACTGTTGAAGCTGAAGTTGGATCAGTCGGCCGAGGCCCTTGTTCCCTGGTATTTTGACAACATGCCTGATTATTATTTTAAGACCCACGACAAGGATGAACAGATAACACACCTTCATGCCATTCTTTCCGGGCAGGTGAAAACGGAAAAGCAATCCGTCGTTCTCAAGAGTCCGAGCGGGACACGCGTCACCCATATCACTCCCGGCGGGGACATGAAGCGGCTTGTGGATGTTGTGAACAATTACGCGGACCAGTCAATCAACTCGGCCAGAATCTATTCGAGCAATGATCATGCCTTGCGCCTGGACACGTTTATTCTAGGCGATCGCGCCTGTTGCGACGGCAAAGGCTGCAGCTATGAAAACGCATTGGAAAGAATCCTTTTGTCCGGCCTTCTTCCTGAAGGAAAGAAAGACGAATTTTCGGCATTTCTGGCCACGACCACATCTGACTATGTGGAGAAGTTCGAGTCAAACAGGGTGGTCAGGCATTTTGAAACCTGTTGCAGCATACGCAATACCGAGGAGGTTTTCGTCAAGCTGGAGAACGATGTCCATCCAGGCATAGACAGGGTTGCGGTGGCCATGGACAACCCTCCGAAAAAGGGACTCTTCCTTCAGGCGATCAAGATATTTGCGCGTGAAAAAATCAATGTTCTTAGGGCATATGGCGATGAATTCGAAAAAGAGGACAAGGGCAGGATGGTCGTGATGAGTTTCTACATCGACCAGGCCGATGTTCATTTGAAGCCCGATTCAAGGCAATGGGACAGGATACGCCGCCAATTGAGGATGGTTAAATGGTTCGCCTTTCACGGGCTGGAGAAAATGGCCGAAGAGGAGGGTTGGGAGCTGAATCAGGTCATGCTAATGCAGGCCGCCTGCGAATTCTGCCATCAGTTTCTGGTGCGGGACAACATCTATGCCTACACCTCCGACAGAATAGTGAATTCCGTGCTCAAAAACAGAAAAATGGCCAACAAGCTCCTTGATTACTTCGAAACCAGATTCGACCCTGGCTTGGCAAAGGGACGGGCCAAGAAGTTGGAGTCCAACGAACTGGAAATTCGCAACGAACTTGGCAACATACCGGACGACATCGTAAGAAGCATTCTTGAGTGCATCCTGAAATTCTTCATGCATACATTAAGAACAAATTATTACATGCCGGGTCGTCTGGGCCTCAGCTTCCGGATGAATCCCGACATACTGGACCCCATGCCGGAAGAAGAGAGGCCTTTCGGTTTTTATTGCTTTCACGGACCCTACTGCTTTGGTTTCCAGGTCCGGTATCGCGACATGGCCAGAGGGGGCGTGCGCATCGTGCCCACCAAGACCCAGGAGCAGTTCGAAATCGAGAGCAACAGGCTTTTCGACGAGGTCACCAAACTGGCCAAGGCCCAGCAATTCAAAAACAAGGACATACCCGAAGGCGGCTCCAAGGCGGTCATCCTGCTCGGTCCGAACGGAGACAGGGACTTGGCGCTGAAGAGCATGGTCGATTCTTTACTTGACCTGCTGGTCACCGACGAGGATGGAAGGCTGCCTTCAAACATCGTGGACTACCTGAACCGGGAGGAAATTATTTATCTCGGTCCCGACGAAAATGTCACATCCTCCCACATCAACTGGATAGTCTCCCGCGCCGCCAAACGCGGCTACAAATGGCCCTCGGCCTTCATGAGCTCGAAGCCTGGAGCGGGCATCAGCCACAAGGAATTCGGGGTAACCAGCGAAGGAGTCATAGTCTTCGCGGAGGTCGTGTTGAAGGCTCTGGGCATTGATCCGGTGAAACAGCCCTTCACCGTGAAAATGACCGGCGGTCCGGCAGGGGACGTGGCCTCCAACGCCGTGAAGATCATGTTCAGGGAATACGGTGAGAATGCCCGAATTCTCTGCATGAGCGACGGCCACGGTGCGGTCTACGATCCCGAAGGGCTGGATCATGGGGAACTGATGCGGCTCATTGACGGGGGAAGGAAGTCCGCTCATTTCGACCCCGCCAAGCTCAAGGGTAAAAAGGCTTTCGTGGTTTCCACCGACGATCAGGACGGAGTGAAGATTCGCGACGATATCCATAACTGGGTTGAGGCCGACATCTTCATCCCTTCCGGCGGCAGGCCGGAAACCATCAATCTGAAGAACTGGCAGCGGTTTCTCAAGGATGACGGCACACCTTCGGCAAGGGCCATGGTCGAAGGCGCCAACATCTTTATTTCGCCCGACGCCCGCGCCAAGCTGGAGGAGGCCGGAATGCTGGCCGTTCCCGGTCATTCGGCAAACAAGACGGGCGTTATCTGCTCTTCATATGAAATACTGGCGGGTCTTTGTCTTTCAGAGGCCGAGTTTCTTGCCCTGAAAAAGGAATACGTGGAGCAGGTTCTGGATATTCTCAGGGCCAGGGCCAGGTCCGAGGCTGAACTTTTGCTCAGGGAATACAGACTTGCCAGCGGACGGAAAACCATAACGGATATTTCCCGTGATCTTTCCCTGTCGATAAATTCCCTGGCGGACAACATTTACAAGGTGCTCGACGCCAAGGGCAATCCGGTTGCCGAGAGCAGCGAGTTGAGAAACCTGATCCTTGAATACTGCCCGCGCATATTGGCTGAAAATTATGCCGAGAGGCTCACCGTTTCAGTCCCTCTTGCGCATCAATTGTCCCTTTTGGCCGCGTTCATTTCCTCGAAGATATATTATCAGGAAGGCCTGGGCTGGGTGGATGAACTTGTGAATATCAGCGGAATCACGGACGTGATATACGCCTATCTTGAACAGGAACGAAGGGTAGGACGGTTCAAGTCGGAGGTGATGGAAAGTTCCATCACGGACAAGGACGAAATAATCGATATCCTGGAAAAACGGGGCCGCAAGCACATGACGATGCGAAAGCTCGGCCTGAGTTGACGAAAACAGCCGTGCCTTGATTGTCAAGGCGCGGCTGTTTGATTTTTGTCAAATCAGGTAGCTAATCCAGGCTTTCGATTATCGGCGCAAGATTGTCGGCCAATATGCGCGCCACTTCCTCATTGCCGCGTGGCGTTAAATGACAGTAGTCGGTATAGAGCTCGAAATCCGCGCCTAACTCTTTGATTTCCTGATTTATGTCCACTAAGGAATAACCATTTTCCACGACTTTTTCCTTGATCGCGCCGCTCAGGTGGTCGTCGAAAAAATACATGGGGATGTAGAGGCTGGATTCCTCTCCGCGGTTGTAGTGGTAGAAGTGCGATTCGTGCATGGCCTGTTCGATGGCTGAAAAACGCTTGTTCACCTTTCTGTCCAGAATCGGCTGGATGGCGAAGAGAAGTTTGACGCCATCCCTTTTCAACATGGCCATGTAGTTGTCCAGAACGTAGAAAAATCGTTCAGTGTTCTTTACGTATAGGGCCTTGCGCTTCAGGTATTCGTCTTTGTCATAAGACTTGCGCGGACCAAGCACGCTGAAATCGATCTGGGCGGGGTCGTTTGCATTGGTATCCAGCAGGTCCTTCAGGCGTTTCTTGTTGCTCCCGGAGTTGGAGAACGGTCCCTTGACCATGTCGCGAATGTCCATGAGCAGTTTGTAAGTGCTCGTGCTTTCGATGATCCCTTTTTTCTGTGCCGGTATATAGACATTGGCCCACAGGGACATGAGCCTGTCCAGTTCCTCGTTCTCGGCATCGGCGAAAGGGGTGCCGGAGCTGAAGACTGTGATGTCGTTGAAGCCGTCCATGTTCACGATGATGTCGGGACGAAAGCGGCTGAGTGCGGAAATATAGTGCATGTAGGACTGGTGGAACTTTCGGTTGTACACGCTTGTGTTGGCTATTTCGAATTTCCTGCCCGGATATTTTTCCGTAAGCATTTTTTCAACCTGGCCCGGTATGCTGAGGGGAAAGCTGTATACTCCCTGCGGATAATCCTTGATGAGCTGATAGGTCCAGTTGTCTCCCTTGGTCTGTCCCGCGCCGAGCAGGGCCGAGCCTCCGAGAAAGAATATCCTGATTACGCCCTCAGGCTTTTCTTCATTTATTTCGACAGCGGTCATGAAACCGTTCTTGTCGGTTTTGGCGTCCGGCTCATCCGGGTTTAGTTTTATGGTGTGCTTGAAAGTGAAATCCGGCGAGTTTTTGCTGACCATGTATCCGGAAAGCACGCGATTGTATTTGTAGACCTTTGTTTTGGAGGTAAGCTTGTTCACCGCACAGGAGCCAAGTTCAAACAAGAGCAGGAAGGCGAGAAGGGGAATGAAGATGTACAGGACGTGCTTGAAGGGCATATCCATGATTTTCTTAAAACTCATGTGTTCGACCTCTGAAAAAGGATGTCCGGCAAGGAAAGGCCTTGTCCAACATCTGGCTAATTAAAAGAGCGTTTTTTATCAAGGTCCGTGTGCATATGGAAGGACCTGGTCAGAGACAACTTTTCATTCGCCAAGGGCCGTGATAAGTCAGAAAGCACTTATTTCCAAGGAGCCTAAATATAATGATCAGACTGATTTCCATTGCTTTCGCGGCGATTATTGTCGCCATGCCCATTTCTTTTGCCCAGGCCGAATCAACGGCCATCCGTTTCGGCATCTTGCCTGTGCTGGACACGCTGCCTCTGCAGGTCGCGGAAACGGAAGGGTTGTTCAAGGCTCAGGGGCTGGATGTCGAGCTCATCTCATTTTCCAGCGCCCTGGAACGCGACACCGCCATGCAGACCGGACAGTTGGACGGCTATTTCGGAGATCTGATCAACACGTTGCTCCTGATGCAGGGCGGAATCCGAATGCACATAGGGCTTGTCTCCTACAGGACCACTCCCGGACGGCGCATGTTCGGCATAGCGGCTTCTCCGGCCAACATGGAGATGACTCCGGAAAGTTCTGTAGGTTCAAGAATAGGCATTTCAGAGTCTACGGTTATTGAATTTCTTTTGGATAGGATGGAAACCGCAAACTTTGTCAAAGGCGGGATTTTTGAGCGCATGGAGGTCAAGAAGATACCCTTGCGCCTGCAGATGCTCTTGACCAATCAACTGGATTTGGCCCTTTTGCCGGAGCCGCTGCTGTCCCTGACCGAATTCAAGGGCGGCAAGGTTCTGTTCACGGACGACGAGTTGGACATTCCCCTGACCGTTCTCTGCCTGGATGGAAAATATTTTCAGGACAAGGGCAAGGCCTACAAGGCTTTTCTCGCGGCCTATGATCAGGCCGTTGCCAGGATCAAAGCCGATCCCGACGCCTATCGCAGCCTCATGGCCGAGAAATGCCGTATCCCCGCGCCGTTGGCCGACAAGTTTCCAGTTTACGAATACCCCTCTTCGTCCCTGCCGACCCCGGAGGAAATAGATCTGGTCCAGGACTGGATGCTCAAAAAGGGTCTGTTGAACGAAAAGATAGACTATTCGCGCATTGTCGCGCCTTAGCTGATTAACGCCGATGCTGACAGCTGATTCCATATACAAGGCCTATCGTTCCGGGAAGGGCGTGCTGGCCGATGTTTCCTTTGAGCTGAAAAAGGACGAAACCCTGGCCATTGTCGGACCTTCCGGTTGCGGCAAGACCACGCTTTTGTACATGCTTTGCGGACTGTCCAGGCCGGATTCGGGCAGGGCCATGCTCAATGGTGATGAGATCAAGAACACTTCTCAAGACATTTCCATAATATTGCAGGATTACGGACTTCTCCCCTGGAGGACCATCCTGGAGAACGTGGCCCTGGGCTTGAAGATCAGCGGAGCAGACAAGGCCGAGCGTTTGAAAAGGGCCAGGGAACAGCTTGCGGAATTGGGCATCATGGACCGGGACCGCGATTATCCGGGAAGCCTGAGCGGCGGTGAGCAACAAAGGGTGGCCATTGCCAGGGCTTTTGTTTCCAGGCCGAAATTGATGCTCCTGGATGAGCCGTTTTCGTCCCTGGACGCACTGACCAGGGAAAAGCTCCAGGCCACGCTTCTGGAACTTTGGAGCAGGCGGCGCGTGCCATACGTCCTGGTGACCCACAGCCTGGAGGAGGCTGTTTTTCTGGGCGGAAGGATAATGGTTTTGGCCGGCAGCCCCGCAACCCCGGCTGCCTGTTTCGACAATCCGGGATTCGGAGACCCCAGCCTGCGCGAGAAGGATTCATATTTTCAATTGCTCAGGGAACTGAGAAAGACCGTGGAGCGGTTATGGTAGGGGCGGGATTTAAATTCATACTCCGCTACGGCCTGGTGGTCTTTGCCATCGCCCTTGCCTGGAAACTTGCCGCTCTCGGCCTGGGGTCCAACATCCTGCCTCATCCCGAAGAAGCCTTCGCCGGTTTTGCAAAAGCGCTCGGCACCTGTCTTTTCTGGGATCATTTTATCGCCAGCGCATTTCGCGCGGTTTCTGCCATGATCCTTGCCTGGATAATCGCCTTCCCCCTGGGTCTGGTCATGGGCAGTTCCAAGCGCATCGACTCTTTTCTGGCGCCGTTCGTGTTTTTGACCTATCCCATACCAAAGATTGTCTTGCTGCCGATCTTTCTTCTGCTTCTGGGACTTGGCGACCAGTCCAAGATAGCCATGATCAGCCTGATACTCGGCTATCAGATTCTTGTGACCACAAGGGACGGCGTACGTTCGATCAATCCGAAGTATTTCGATTCGGTTCGTTCCCTTGGGGGAGGGCGGCTGCATGTCCTGACTGAAGTGCTGATACCCGCCGCGCTTCCCCACGGTTTCACCTCTTTGCGCCTGGGCACGGGCGTTGGGGTGGCCGTGCTTTTTTTCGTTGAATCCTTTGCAACGGCCAAGGGGCTGGGCTATTTGATAATGGATGCTTGGGCCAGGATGAATTACGTGAGCATGTTTACCGGCATTTTGGGCATGAGCCTTTTGGGCGCGGCCCTATACGAGTTGGCCAATTTGCTGGAAAAGCGCGCTTGTGCATGGTCTTTTACCAAGAGCGAGTAGAAATGGCTTTCAATACGGTCTCCCGGAAAATTGAATTTGAAGACAGCGGGCTTGCCAACGCCCTGTTCGGCGCCCAGAACGCCAATCTCAGGATTTTGGCCGAAAAGGCGGAAGTGTCCATCGACAGCCGAGGAAACGAAGCAACGGTTTCCGGCAATGATCATCAGGTGGATCTGGCGGCAAATGTCCTGGTGCAACTTTACGGCCTGCTGAAATCCGGAAGGCAGGTCTATCCCCAGGACGTTGACTGCGCCTACGGTATTTTGTCCCGCGAACCGGCCACCAAACTGGAAAGGATATTTCAGGACGAGATTTACGCGGCCTCTCCAAGAAAAACCATTGCGGCCAAGACTTTGAGCCAACGCGATTTCCTGGACGCCATCAGGAGAAACGACCTGACTTTCGCCATCGGTCCGGCCGGAACGGGAAAGACCTATCTGGCCGTGGCAATGGCCGCTTCCGCTTTGGTGAAAAAGGAAGTCAAAAAGATCATTCTGACCAGGCCAGCGGTGGAAGCCGGAGAAAAACTCGGGTTCCTGCCCGGCGACATGGTGGAAAAGATCAATCCTTATCTGCGGCCTCTTTATGACGCCCTGCACGACATGTTTGATCTGAAGAAAGTGCAGGAGATGATCGACTCCAACATCATCGAGATAGCGCCCCTGGCCTTCATGCGCGGCCGGACCCTGCACGACGCCTTCATCATTCTGGACGAGGCCCAGAACACCACCCGCGAACAGATGAAGATGTTCCTGACCCGAATGGGCTTCGGGTCCAAAATGGTCGTTACCGGTGACGTGACCCAGATAGATTTGCCCTTTCAGCGGAATTCAGGGTTGGTGCAGGCCGGTGAGCTTCTTCGCGGGGTCAAGGGCATTGCCTTTGTCCAGTTCCACGAGCAGGACGTGATCAGGCATCCCCTTGTGGGCAGGATTGTTCGTGCCTACGACCATAACGGCCGGAATGGAGAATAGGTTCAATCCATGGTCAATGTGTATCACAATTGCCCTCCTGACCCGGAATATCCGCTGTCGAAAAGGGAACTTGCGGCATTGGTCCGCAGCATCCTCGAAGCTCTGGGGTTGGAGGAGGCATCTCTTGACCTGACTCTGGTTGATGACCTTGAAATGGCTGAAGTCAATCATGATTTTTTCGGCCGCGTAGGTCCCACGAACATTATCAGCTTTCCGGCGGAAGAATCGGAACATCCGGACGCCTTAGGAGAGCTTGTTTTGTCCGTGGATACCCTGAAACGCGAAACCCTGCTCTATGGCCAGGAACCCATCGAACATCTTGTCAGGCTGCTCGCTCACGGAATTTTACATCTTGCCGGACACGAGCATGGCCGAACAATGGACGAGTTGACGGAAAACGCCATTGGGATTGTTTGCCGAAAGGCATAGCCCTGCCCGGTTCCGGGCCAAAACTTCCCTTTACATTCCAATTACCGTTGGGCAATATTCTTTTTTTCATTTGCTGACGCTCAATATTTGAAGTTGGAGATTTGATAAAAATGACGAAACATATTTTGACGCTACTCGATTTGCCCAAGGCGGATGCCCATAAGATTCTTTTGCGGGCCAAGGAAATAAAGGATTCCGATATCAGGACCGACCAGTTGAAAGGAAAGTCCGTGATTCTGATATTCGAAAAGTCCTCCACGCGAACCAGGGTTTCCTTTGAGATAGGCGTGCATCATCTCGGCGGCCAGACTTTGTTTCTAACCCCAAACGATTGCCAGTTGGGCCGCAGTGAACCCATCAAGGACACGGCCCGCGTACTGTCACGTTATGCCGACGGCATAGTCATGCGCACATTCGAGCAGGAAAAGCTCGAGATTTTGGCTGAATACGGTTCAATTCCGGTGATCAACGCCCTGAGCGACGATTATCATCCCTGCCAGATCATGAGCGATGTGCTGACCATGTACGAGCGCACTCCGGATTTGGAGAATGTGACGGCGGCCTGGATTGGTGACGGCAACAACATGGCCCATTCCCTGATAAACGGATCGGCCCTGTTCGGGTACACCTTGAATCTGGCCTGCCCCAAGGGTTACAGGCCCAATGACGAAATAGTTCAAAAAGCCCTGAAAATGGGCGCCAAGCTCAATCTTACCGACGACCCCTCGGAAGCCGTGCAGGGCGTGGACTACATCCATACCGATGTCTGGGCCTCAATGGGACAGGAAGATGAACAGGCCAAACGCGAAAAGGCTTTCAAAGGTTATCAGGTGGACGCCACGCTCATGTCCAAGGCCGCTTCCGGCTGCAAATTCATGCACTGCCTGCCTGCGCATCGCGGCGAAGAGGTCAGTGAAGAAGTTTTTGAGGGTCCGGCTTCCATCGTGTTCGATCAGGCCGAAAACAGGCTGCACGCCCAAAAAGCCATGATGGAATGGGCATTTCAGAAATAATTAAATACTTTAATTCAGATAAAGGTATGAAATGAGCAAGATAGATAAAGTGGTGCTGGCTTACTCCGGCGGTTTGGATACATCGGTCATTCTCAAATGGATCAAGAAGAAGTACGACTGCGAAGTGGTGACTTTGACCGCCGACCTGGGCCAGTGCGAGGAGTTGGACGATATTGAGGAAAAGGCTCTGTCCACAGGGGCGAGCAAGGCCTATGTCGAAGACCTGCGCGAGGAGTTCGCCAGGGATTTCGTGTTTCCCATGTTCAGGGCCAGTGCGCTTTACGAGGGACGTTATCTCCTGGGAACCGCCATTGCCAGACCGCTTATCGCCAAGCGCATGGTCGAGATCGCCGAAATCGAAAACGCACAGGCCGTGTCCCACGGGGCCACTGGCAAGGGCAACGATCAGGTCCGGTTCGAGCTTGGGGCCATGGGCAGCAACCCGAACCTCAAGACCATCGCCCCCTGGCGCGAGTGGGACCTCAAGTCCCGCACCGATCTTATTAATTTCGCCACGGAAAACGGCATCGAAATCCCGGTTTCCCGGAAAAAACCCTGGAGCATCGACTGCAATCTGCTGCACACCAGCTTTGAGGGCGGCGAGCTGGAAGATCCCTGGAACGAACCGGGACCCGACTGCTACCGCAATGCCTTGCCCGTGGAAAAGGCCCAGGACGAGCCCGAGATCATAACTTTGGATTTCGAATCCGGAAATCCGGTGGCCATCAACGGCAAGCGTTATTCTCCGGCCAATATCATTATAGAGCTGAACGTCATCGCCGGGCGCAACGGCATTGGTCGTGTGGACATGGTGGAAAACAGGTTCGTGGGCATGAAGTCCAGGGGAATCTACGAAACCCCTGGCGGAACCGTCATTCACGTCGCCCACAGAGACCTTGAAGGTCTATGCATGGACCGTGAAGTCATGCATTTGCGCGACAGCCTGATTCCAAGGTACTCCGAGATGGTCTATTACGGCTTTTGGTTCGCTCCGGAACGGGAGGCCCTGCAGGCCATGATCGACAAGACCCAGGAGAACATCACCGGAACGGTCAGGTTGAAGCTCTACAAGGGCAACGTCATTCCCCTTGGCCGCAAATCACAGTACTCCATGTATAATCCGGAACTTGCAACTTTTGAGGAAGACTCGGTCTATGATCAGGCCGACGCCGAGGGGTTCATCAAGCTGGTTGGACTGCGGCTCAAGGGCAGAATGGCCAGCAAATAGGATTTGTCAGCTATGGCCGAAAAAAAAATGTGGGGAGGGCGGTTCAAGGAAAAGACCGCGCGCAAGGTCGAAGAGTTCACCCAATCCGTGGAATTCGACAAGGCGCTTTATGCCGAGGATATTGCAGGCTCCAAGGCTCATGCTTTGATGCTGGCCAAACAGGGGGTCCTGACCCGCGCCGAGGCCGACGATATCGTTCAGGGACTGAATCAGGTTCTGGACGAGATAGAGAGGGGCGAGTTCCATTGGCGCACCGAGCTTGAAGACGTGCACATGAACATCGAAAGCAGGTTGACGGAAATAATCGGACCATTGGGCGGCAAGCTGCATACCGGCAGAAGCCGCAACGACCAGGTCGCTCTCGATTTCCGGCTGCACGTCTCCAACCGACTTGAAGCCTGGTCCGGGAGGCTTGTCGATCTGATAAGCGTGTTTGCGGGAAGGGCCGAAGAGCATGAGCAGACCATCATGCCCGGCTACACGCATTTGCAACCGGCCCAGCCCGTGACCCTGGCCCATCATCTCCTGGCCTATGTCCAGATGTTCAAGCGCGACCACGAAAGGGTTGTGGATTGCCGGAAGAGGGTTCGGATTTCACCCCTCGGCGCAGCGGCTTTGGCCGGAACCACATATGATCTTGATTCCGGCGCCGTTGCGGATGAGCTGGGCCTGTCCGGAGCATTCGCCAACAGCCTGGACGCAGTATCCGACAGGGATTTCGTTCTGGAAAGCCTTTTCGCGGCCAGCCTGATCATGGCCCATCTGAGCAGGCTTAGCGAGGAGTTGATCCTCTGGGCCAATCCCAATTTCGGGTTTGTCAGGCTTCCCGACGCCTATTCCACCGGATCGTCGATCATGCCCCAGAAAAAGAATCCGGACATCAGCGAACTCACCCGCGGCAAGACGGGCAGGGTGTATGGCGACCTGATGTCCATGCTCACGACCCTCAAGGGCCTGCCGCTGGCCTACAACCGGGACATGCAGGAAGACAAGGAACCATTTTTTGACGCTGACAGGACCGTGGACATGAGCCTGTCCGTCACCGCCGACATGATGGCTGAAATGGAATTCGTGCCCGAAGCCATGCTTGAATCGGTTAGAAAGGGTTTTTTGAACGCCACCGAGCTTGCCGACTATCTTGTGGGCAAGGGGGTTCCCTTCAGGGAGGCCCATGAGATTTCAGGTTCGGCGGTGGAATTCGCCGAAAGCCGGTCAAAGGGACTTGAGGACTTGTCTGTTGACGAGTTTCGTCAATTTTCAGAAAGGATCGGGGAAGACGTATACGCCGTGTTGGATTACAAGGCCGCCGTCGAGCGGAGGTCCACTCCCGGCGGCACCGGCCCGGCATCCGTTTCAGGACAGCTGCGGGATATCAGAAAATGGCTTGGCGAGTCGGGCGGTTGAGGACTTCGGCCCGGCGCGTCACGACTTTTTCTGCTCAAGAAATCTGGACAACTTGTCTATGTATTTCTGCACCATGTCTGAAACGGCGCTGTCCTTTTCGCTGAACTTGAGCCCGAAGGTGAACCTTTTGTCCACATCGGCAATACTTGTGATTTTGCCCGTTGCTTCATAATTGTTCTTTTCTTCCAGTGCATAAAACTTGATATTCAATTCCTCGTCGCCCTTGATGTTGGTTTTGAGGAAATCGTGATCATCCTCATGAAACATCATGCGGCAGCCGCCAGAAGAAAGATCTATAATCACACCCTCGATCTTTCTGTCGTTCAGCTCGGCGACGGTTGGAATATTGGTTGAAATTCGTTGCGATTTGCGAATTTGCAAAGACTCCACCTTCTCCGGGTATTCGACAAAGACAATGGCCTCTGGTTTGCTGATGAAATTGATTATTTCGCCGTTGAAGCCATATGCCGTTCCATCGACAATGTATCGAATCGTCACAAGGGAGTTGGGAAGCAGCATGCCTTTCAGGGAGGAAGTACTGGGCAGGCCGATAATAAGATAGTGTTTGTGGCGCTGGCCAAGAAGGTGCCCGTTCAGTCTCAAGTCGGTCCCGGTGAATTCGATTGATACCAGCGTGTCTGAAGCGATGACCATTTTGCCCAACCTTGTTTTGTTGGTTTGGATTGATTTTATTTTGCCAGAAAATAAGAGGGTAAACAATCCGAATATAAATTCAGATTGAATCCATCCAATTTGATCGTCGCAAAGCAGAAAACACGTATGGGACAAGCTTGAGCAGGCAAGGATTATCAGTTAATATGAAATAGTTTGAAAGTCTTTGCTGAATAAGGGGTGGCGGAAGCGTATAGGAGTCGAACCTACCGGCGAGGGTTAGCCCGCCCACTGGATTTGAAGTCCAGGCGCCACACCGGTGACGAAACGCTTCCTCATGAGGAATAAACTGCTATCATTTTAGCTTTTTTCATGCAACAAAAGATAAACTTGCCATGTGCCCTTGCCTTTTGGGGAGCACATCTTAACTTGTAAAAATCATACAATTTATTTAAGTCAAAGCAGCGAGAATAATTGGAGGGAAACCTTTTGAATAGTTTTGCTAAGAATTTAGTGATTTGGGCGACGCTATCTTTATTGATGGTCGTCCTTTTCAATATGTTCAACCAACCGCCGCCGCCTCAACTCAGAATGACATACAGTGAATTCCTGACGCGGGTGGAAAATGGCGATGTGCTGTCCGTAAAGATACAGGGGCAAAAGATAAGCGGCGTCATGGCCGACGAAAAAAGGTTTACCTCATACGCGCCCAGCGATGCCAACCTTGTGGACAAACTCATCAAGAGCGAAGTCGAGGTTTCGGCCGAGCCGCCTGATGACAGCCCCTGGTACATGACTTTGCTTGTTTCCTGGTTCCCAATGCTTCTGCTTATCGGCGTATGGATTTTCTTCATGCGCCAAATGCAGGGCGGAGGAGGAGGGGGGCGAGGCGCCATGTCCTTTGGACGCTCCAAGGCCAGGCTGATCAACGAGGAGACCGCCAAAGTCACTTTTGAAGACGTGGCCGGTGTTGACGAAGCCAAGGAAGAATTGGCCGAAGTCGTTGAGTTCCTGCGTGAACCAAAGAAATTTACCAGGCTTGGCGGCCGCATTCCCAAAGGAGTGCTTCTCGTCGGACCTCCCGGCACAGGCAAGACCCTTCTGGCCAGAGCCGTAGCCGGTGAAGCGGGTGTTCCTTTCTTCTCCATTTCCGGTTCCGACTTCGTGGAGATGTTCGTGGGGGTCGGTGCTTCAAGGGTCCGCGACCTGTTCGCCCAGGGCAAGAAAAACGCTCCCTGCCTCATTTTCATCGACGAAATCGACGCAGTCGGCAGACAGCGTGGTGCCGGTTTGGGCGGAGGACACGATGAGCGCGAGCAGACTTTGAACCAGCTCCTGGTTGAGATGGATGGCTTCGAGTCCAACGAGGGAGTAATTCTCGTTGCGGCCACAAACAGGCCTGACGTACTCGACCCCGCTCTTCTCAGGCCCGGACGCTTCGACAGGCAGGTGGTGGTGCCCACGCCCGACCTGCGCGGACGCGCGCGGATTCTCAACGTGCATACGCGCAAGGTGCCCCTGGCGCCCGAGGTCGACCTCAAGGTCATTGCCAGGGGAACACCCGGTTTTACGGGCGCGGATCTTGAAAACCTTGTCAACGAGGCCGCCCTGCATGCCGCCAAGGTTAATCAGGACCACGTCTTTATGGTCGATTTCGAAGAGGCCAAGGACAAGGTCCTCATGGGCAAGGAACGCAGAAGCGTCATTCTCAGCGACGAGGAAAAGAAGACCACGGCCTATCATGAGGCTGGACATTCTCTGGTGGCAAAAATGCTTCCCGGAACCGACCCTGTGCACAAGGTGTCCATAATTCCCCGTGGAATGGCCCTTGGCGTGACCATGCAACTCCCTGTGGATGACCGCCACAACTATTCCAAGATGTTTCTTGAGAACAATCTTGCCATGCTGCTCGGCGGCAGGGTTGCGGAAGAGTTGGTTCTTGACCAGATGACCACCGGCGCCAGCAACGACATTGACCGGGCTACAAAGACTGCCAGAAAGATGGTCTGCCAGTGGGGCATGAGCGAAAAACTTGGTCCCTTGTCCTTTGGCGACGAGGGAGAACAGGTGTTCATGGGCAGGGAATTGATCCACAACAAGAACTACAGTGACGACACCGCACGCGTCATAGATGAAGAGGTGCGGAGAATCATTGACGAGGCTCATGAAAAAGCCAGAAAGATCATCAGTGAAAAGAAGGACATCCTGCACAAGATAGCCGAGGCCTTGCTTGACCGCGAGACCATCAGCGGCAAGGACATCGACCTGATCATCGAGGGCAAGGAGCTTCCGCCCAACGGAGCATCTTCCTCCTCTTCCGCTGACGAAGATGCCGGCCCCGGATACGTCCCCAAACCCGAAAAGGGCAGTGAGGCGAAAACCGATTCCTCCGCTGAGGATTCGGACGAATTCGATCTTGAGGAAGGCGATGGCGGTGACAAGAAAATTCAATAGGCGCCGTAGGAAATGACAAAAAATCATTGGGAGATATTGGGGGGCCGGGTCTTCGACCCCGCCCCTTTTTTGATTGCCGGGATCATAAATGTCACTCCCGACTCCTTTTTTGACGGCGGAGAGTGCGAAAGCATCGACGCAGCCATTGAGCACGGCCGCGAAATGGCCACCTCCGGGGCGCACATACTGGATGTCGGCGGGGAATCCACACGGCCATATGCCGAACCTGTCAGCCTGAAGCAGGAACTTGAACGAGTGATGCCGGTAATCAAGGCCCTGACAGGACTTAAAACCGATTTCGGCGACGGTGTCTCTCCTTATCCTGTCGTTTCAGTGGACACATACAAGGCTGAAGTGGCCAGACAGGCTGTGGAGGCCGGAGCATCCATAGTCAACGACGTGTCCGCCTGCAGGTACGATCCGGCTCTTTTGGACATTCTGTCCCAGTACAAGCCGGGATATGTTTTGATGCACAGTTTGGGAAGACCGAAAAAAATGCAGGACGACCCTAAATATGACGATGTCATATCGGAAATATTGCATTTTTTTGATAGCAGAATGAAGGAGTTGACCAGTGCGGGACTGCCCGAGTCAAGAATCGTGCTTGATCCGGGGATTGGTTTCGGCAAACTGCTTGAACACAATTTACAAATCTTGAAAAATGTAGAACAATTATTGAAATTGGGCCGACCAATTTTCATGGGCCTGTCGAACAAATCCCTTTGGTCCGGCCTCCTGGGGCTGGATGTCGGAGAACGCGGCAACGCCACTCAGGCCGCCACGGCGCTGATGGCCGCAAAAGGCGTCATGATTCACAGGGTCCACGACGTGGAATTGACCAGGCAGACCCTTACTGTAGCAACACACATACTCTGAAGCTGATTAAATGATAGAGCTTTTCGGTTTTCAAATATCCTGGCGCGATTTGCTGGACATGGGGATCATCTCCCTCATCTATTATTACATCATTCGCCTTGTCCGGGGAACGAGGGCGGTGGCGGTCATATACGGGCTTGTGCTCGTCCTTTTCGCCTATCACCTTTCCGATGTTCTGGGCCTTTACACCCTGAACTGGTTTTTGACCAATTTTCTTGGTTCAATCTTTCTCGTGATCATTATTCTTTTTCGCCGCGACATTAGAAAGGCGCTGTCACAGCTCGGTGCGGGAAGAATATGGAAACGCGCCCAACAGGTGGAGGAACAATCCCTCAATCAGCTGGTATGGGCCGTCATGTCCATGGCCAAGGACAAGGTCGGAGCCATTATCGTCATGGAAAAAAATGTCCCGCTCGGCGATATCGTGGAGCGCGGAGTCGAGATCGACGCCAAAATCAGCAAGGAACTGATCCGCACCATTTTCCATACGGACACGCCCCTGCATGATGGCGCGGTGATCCTCAGGGGCAGCAGGATAATCGCCGCCTCCTGCGTCCTGCCCCTTTCCTCCAAATTCCAGGGGCAGACAGTTTTCGGCACCAGGCATAGGGCGGCCCTCGGAATAAGCGAGGAATCCGACTCAATAACAATAATCGTCTCCGAAGAGCGCGGCGACGTGTCTGTGGCCATAAACGGCAGGCTCACTTCAAGCCTCGACGAAATCCGCCTCAGAAGAGTGATAAAGGGAGCTTTGGAAAGATAATATGAAACATCGCTGGCAATATATGCTCCTGGCCATAGTTTTGGCTGTTTTTTCCTGGTATCTGGTCACGGGTCGGGAAAAGGTGGAAACCCTGGTTTCCATGTCTCTGGAAATAATTAATCCTCCCCAGGGCTTGATCATAGACGAGGGAATGGTCGACACGATCCAGGTCAGGGTCAGGGGTCCCAAAGGCCTTGTCCGGGCATTGAGCACCAGGCAATTCGCATATCCTCTGGACATGGGCAAACTTGAGGTTGGAGAGAACATCATAGAATTCGAAGAGAAAAGGATTCCTCTTTCCAAAGCTTACGAGGTTGTAGAGATAAAGCCCAAACGCCTGACCCTGACGGTTGATCGACTGACTGAAAAAAACATTCAGGTTATTCCTGACTGGAAAGGCGACCTGAATGACAATTATCAACTTCTGGGCACAAACGTTTCTCCGAAATTCATAACCATTCGCGGGCCTGAGTCGATTCTCAAGCAGATAACGCAGGTCAAGGCTCAGGCTTTGATGGACTTTGACGAACCTCCTTCAGCCTGGAGCGAGGACGTGATAATAAACCTCCCCTCGCAAGTGGAAATTGAGCCCAGGCAGGTGAGGGTTGATTTGAATTTCGGCCCTAAGCTGAAGCAGGTCTGGATAAAGGTGCATCTTGACGTTGACTCTCCGGATTCACTGACTGTAAAGGTTCGCCAGGATTTTGTTCGCCTTCTGCTGGAAGGGCCGGTATCCCTTTTTGAAATCGACGAATTTCGCAAGGACGTCAAAGCCACATTGCGCATCAGCGACGCCATTGCCTCCGGCAATCACGATCTTGAATACCAGGTCGAACTTCCAAAAAGTTGCAGGCTTGAGCGCCGGAATCCTGAAACAGTCGAAATCAATGTAAAGAAAAAATAAATCCTGATTGGATTTTTCCGTCAGGATTTTGGAGTAAATATGAACGACCGCCTATTCGGCACGGACGGTCTGCGCGGCCAGGTCAACCTTTTCCCCATGACGCCCGAGATCGCTCTCAGGCTTGGCCTTGCTGCCGGGCAATATTTCCGCAACGGTTCAAAACGTCATCGCGTGGTCATCGGAAAGGATACGCGTCTTTCCGGCTACGTGTTCGAAACCGCACTGACCTCGGGGCTTTGCGCAACCGGCATGGACGTTTTCCTTGTGGGACCGTTGCCCACTCCGGCCATATCGTTCCTTACCAGAAACATGCGCGCCGATCTCGGCGTGGTCATCTCCGCGTCTCACAACCCGTTTCACGACAACGGGATCAAGTTCTTCGACCGCAACGGCTTCAAGCTGGACGACAAGGTTGAGGAAGAGATTTCCAACATGGTTTTGTCCGACCAAAGCAATTGGGATTATCCCAAGCCGGAAGACATAGGCAGGGCGCACCGCATCGTGGACAGCCGGGGCCGCTACATTGTTTATCTCAAGAACAGCCTGCCCCAGCACATGACCCTGGACGGCATGAAAATCGTGCTTGATTGCGCCAACGGCGCCGCCTACGGAGTCGCACCGCAGATTCTAGAAGAGCTGGGGGCCGAGGTCGTCTGCCTTGGCATCAAGCCCAACGGCCTGAACATCAACGACAAGTGCGGCTCCCTGTATCCAGAAGTCATTTCCAGGGCCGTGCAGGAAGAGAAGGCGGATATCGGCCTTGCCCTGGACGGTGACGCCGACAGGCTGATCGTCGTGGACGAAAACGGCATGATAATCGACGGCGACCAGAACATGGCCCTTTGCGCCCTGGATTTGATGGAGCGCGGAAAGCTGGTAAACAACACCCTGGTGGCGACGGTCATGAGCAACATGGCCCTGGAAGTGTTCATGAAAGACCATGGCGGCAGGCTGCTGCGCACCCCGGTGGGCGACAGGCACGTCATGGAAGCCATGCTCCGCGAAGGCGCGATTCTGGGCGGTGAACAGTCCGGGCACCTCATTTTCATGGAATACGGAACCACGGGCGACGGAATGCTCGCGGCATTGCAGCTCTTGCGCATCATGAGGGACAAGGACAAGCCCTTGTCCGAACTTGCGCATCTTATCCAGCCGTTTCCCCAGGTATTGAAAAACGTGCACGTGGAAAGAAAAATACCGTTCGACGATTCACCCAAGGTCCAGGAGGCCGTGGACCGGATTCAAAGGGAAATGGAAGGCAACGGCCGGGTGCTGTTGCGTTATTCCGGAACTGAATCCGTGGCGCGGGTCATGGTCGAAGGGCGGGACGCCGACAAGGTCGAGGAATATTCGTCGCAATTGGTGGAAATACTGGAAAAACACTTGCGCTAGAACTGTTGGGGCGGAAAGCGGGAGATTCCAACTAAACACAAGAGGGAGAGAGCCAATGGAAATCAGAAAAGTCGTAATCCCCGTAGCAGGATGGGGCACCCGCTCCTTGCCGGCCACCAAGAATATTCCAAAGGAAATGCTGCCCATCTACAAAAAGCCCGTGGTCCAGTGCGTTGTCGAAGAGGCAATGGCGGCCGGACTGACCGATGTGGTTTTCATCAACAATCAATACAAGAAAATCATCGAAGATCACTTTGACCACAACCTGTCTCTTGAGAACACACTGGAGCGTTCCGGGAAGACTGATATGCTTGACGAGGTCAAGCGCGTGGCCGAGATGGTGAACATCATATCCGTGAGACAGAAACAGCAATTGGGTCTCGGCCATGCGGTTCTCTGCGCCAAGGAGGTCTGCAAGAACGACCCCTTCGGCGTGATGGTCGGAGACGACCTCATGTTCGGAGAGGGCGCAGGCATTTCACAACTCCTAGATGCCGCACGTGAAGAGAACATGGCGGTTGTCGGGGTCATTGAGGTTCCCAAGTCGAAAGTCAGCAGATACGGCATAGTACAGGGCGAAGAGTATGCGCCCGGCATGTACAAGGTCAGCAAACTGGTAGAAAAACCATCGGTTGAGGAAGCTCCGTCAAGGCTGGCCATTGTCGGACGTTATGTGCTGCTTCCGGAAATCTTCAGGCACCTTGAAAACCAGAAGCCCGGCGTGGGCGGCGAGATACAACTCACCGACGCCCTGCAGGGACTGGCCGACGAGAACAAGCTTTTGGCAGTGAAGCTGCGAGGCCAAAGGTTTGATGCCGGAGACTGGGTTGACTACCTCACAGCCAATATTTATTTCGCCTTGCAGGACGAAAGCCTCAGCGACGATCTTTCCACCAGACTCAAGGAGCTTTTATAGCCTTCGTCCACGGCCACGGCCGCAAACCAGTGAAGCAGGACCGGGCCGACAGAGGCCCGGGCACGTTGTAAGATGAGCGATTTCTGGCAGATAATACTCATGAGTCCTCCTTATTCCGAGTTGACTTATGAGCGCCCAGAGCATTTTCCCGTTCCCCCGGACAAGATGCAGCCCGGTCTCAGGGTTCTCGTGCCTCTTGGCAACTCGCTACGAGTCGGAATCCTTTCAGGCCGGTCAACCGAGCGCCTTCCGGAATCAGTGGTCGTCAAGCCAATGCTCTGGCCCCTGGAAAGTAATCCCGCCCTTTCTCCAGACTATATCGAAATGGCCGAGACGCTGGCATCAAGGCAGATGTCGCCTTTGGGCAGGATACTGGAAGCAATCCTGCCTTGCGGCCTGAGAAGCACAGCCCTGACCTTCTCGGTTGACGACCCGGATATCCCGAAAATAATTTCCCCCAAGGCCTTAAGGAAAATGCCGGTTCAGGAACTGGCCGCGCTTTCCGCTGTCTGGAGGGATGGTCGAATGAAGGTCAGGGTTTGTCCCTGCGGCGACGGTGAGGATTCGTTTTTTTCGCTGGCCTCGGACCCTCCCTGGCGGGTTCGGCCAAACGCCAAAAGGCAGATCAATGTTCTTGAGCATCTTTTGGAAAATGGACCGCAAACTCCGGGTGCCTTGAACAAGATTCTGGGGCAGGGCGCTTCCCAGGTGGCCGTACGTCTTGCGTCAGCAGGTTTGCTTTTGTCCGGTCCTGGGCCGAATGACGGATCGGATATCGATCAAGTGGACATTGGAGAAAATGTCCTTGACGGCCTGACGCCTACCGAAGAGCAGGAACAGGCCCTGGCCGTCCTGATGGAAAAGTTCGACTCGGAAAAGGGCGACACCATACTTGTCCATGGTGTTACAGGCAGCGGCAAGACTTACATTTATCTGCGAATGGTCAGACGCTGCCTTGAGTCAGGGCGTTCCGCCGTTTTACTCGCTCCGGAGGTGGCACTGGCCGGAAGGCTTTGGAAATCCGTTAGCGCGGCCTTTCCCGAGGAAACAAAATATTTCTACCACGGCTACCAAAGCAGAAAGAAACGTGAATCCACCTTTTTGGATATTTCTGCGGGAGATGCTCCGGCCATAGTGGTGGGAACCCGCTCCGCATTGTTCTTGCCGGTAAGGGACATGGGCCTCGCCGTACTGGACGAGGAACATGATGAGTCCTTCAAGCAGGAGGAGCGACTCTCCTATCAGGCCAAGGAAGTGGCGTATTTCCGCATTCAAAAGTCCGGGGGGCTGCTTCTGCTCGGCTCGGCAACGCCGGACGTTAAGACCTATCACGCAGCCGGGCTTGGGGTCATACCGAAGGTCACACTGCTTGAAAGAATCGGCGAGAGCAGGCTTCCAAGCATGGAACTCGTGGACATGACCGGCAATAACGACCCTGAAACGCCCTTTGCGGAAAAGACGGTTCAAGAGTTGAAAGCGGTCATCAAGGCCGGCGAGCAGGCCGTCATCATGCTCAACCGCCGAGGCTACGCTCCCTTGATGTATTGTCTTGATTGCGGAGAGGTCGTCAGGTGCAGCGAGTGCAAGGTGGGCATGACCTACCACAAGGGAAGGGAGATGCTGGTTTGTCACTATTGCGGGCAAAGCCACAACTACCCGATGCTCTGTTCCGGATGCGGAGGGGCCAACTTCTTGCCCATGGGCGAGGGCACCGAAAAGCTTGAGGAGCAGCTGAACAAGATATTGCCGCATGATGCCGGAGTGTTGAGGCTTGATCGGGATTCCACGCGCAGGCACGAAAGAATGGACCAGATTCTAGACGATTTTGCCAGCGGAAAGGCGCAGGTTCTGGTGGGTACTCAAATGCTTTCCAAGGGCCATCATTTTCCCAATGTGACGCTTGTGATTGTGGCCAACGGCGACTTGGGCCTGAACCTTCCAGACTATCGGTCCTCGGAACGAAGTTTTCAGCTCCTGTTGCAGGTTTCCGGCAGGGCGGGACGTGGAGACAAACCCGGAAAGGTTTTGATCCAGACCAAGAACCCCCATCATCCGTTCTGGGGCAATGTACTTGACGGAGACTATGTCAAATTTTTCAATGAGGAAGTGGAGAAAAGGCAGCGGTATGGTTATCCGCCCTTTGTCAAACTCGGTCTCATCAGGATCAGTTTTCCGGCCGGCTGGCCGGAAGGGCAGAGCGTTCTTTCAATTCTGGGCGGACACATGAGAAAAACAGCTTCCAGCCTTGGAGTCACCGTCCTTGGACCTGCTCCGGCCCCGTTGAACAGGCTCAAGGGACGGGAACGTTTCAATTGTCTGGTAAAAGCTGGAGACTGGAAGGATGTCAGAACTCTTTTCTCCTCCCTCAGGCAGACTCTGCCGGGAAATTCAAAGCTCAGGCTCTCTCTGGACCTCGATCCGGTGAACATGCTTTGAGCCTTGCGCCTGAATCTCGACAGATGTGAATAATGCGGATATGTTGATTATTCCTGTTGGAAGTGAACAATCGGTTAAACTTGATATATTGAAAGAGAGATATGGAATGAAAAGAGTTGTTATCATGGTCATGGCCGTCTGTCTGATGTCGGCGTTTGTCGGCGGCACGGCCCTGGCTCAGCAGAAAGTCGGATTCGTCAATCCGCACAGAATCATAAACGAATCGAAAATCGGGAAATTGGCCCAAAACGACTTGAGCAAGCTCGGCAAGGAAAAGGACAAGATAATTCGCGAGAGCGCTAAAAAAATCAATTCCATCCAGCAGGAGATAAGCAGCGGAAATCTTTCGCCCAACCAGCAACGACTCAAGGAGGACGAGCTTCAGCTTTTGTACGACAAGCATGACGAACTTGTTGAAAATGCCAATATCGATTTGAAAAAGAAAGAAGATGAACTTATAGCCCACATAATGCAGATAGCCGACAAGTCGCTTAAGATGATCGCCAAGAGGGATGGATACTCAATGGTTTTAACCAATGTTCAGGCTGAGATTGTAGGCTACATCGATCCGTCTGTGGATTTAACCGACCTGATTATCAAGGAGCTTGATAGCGGCAATTAACAAACAAGAAATGATGGTTTTGCACATGAATAAAAAAACTTTCACGCTTGTTTTCCTTTTGATTCAGTTGTCATGCATGCTGGCCTTCGCTGTTGCCGAAGCAGGTGCCTGGGGAGAGATACGTTACGCCGACAGGATGCTGAATATCCGAGCTGGTCGCAGTGCGGGAGCAGAGCACGTCAAGACTCTTCAGCCTCATGATTATGTGAAAGTGGACTTCATAAGGGACGGCTGGTGCGCCGTGTTTGATGTCAACGCTCCCACCCGCGACGAAAGCAAGGCCATCGGCTATGCCAAGGCCGAATTTTTACAGCCCGTCAAGGATGGAGTGCTTCTTAAGGCTCAGGCCGATCCGGATCAATGGGGAGAAATCCGTTACGCGGACAGGAATTTGAACGTCCGCGAGGCGAGAGACCGTTTCTCGGAGCATGTGCGCACTCTTTACGAGGGCGACAAGGTAAAGGTTGATTTCCTGAAGGACGAATGGATTGCCGTCTTTGAGCTTGATGAAAAGGTCAGGGATGAAAGCAAGGCCATCGGCTATGCAAACGCCAAGTATCTAAAGCCGGTGTCAGGGGAAAAGACAATTATCATAAGCGCCACGGCTTCCTCCAGCAAGGCCCCCAGCCAGGAGCCCGGCGTTGTTCAAACTGAAAAGGCCGAACCGGAATCAGCCTCATCCGGATGGGGTGAGATCAGGCGTAGCGAAAAGAGATTCGCCCTGAAACGCACCCGAAGCAGAAATTCAGGTCGAACAGTCGTTATCGAACCGGGAACCGGGTTCAAAACCGCTTTTCTGAAAAACGGCTGGTATGCGGTTTTCAAGGAAGATGAAACCATCCGGGACGAAAAAAGGGCCATCGGTTATGTGTCCATTGAGACATTGGAATCTCCGGAAGAAGAGGTGCTTGTTCCGAAAAAAGCGCCTTTGCCCATGATCGTCGAGAAAGAAAGAATCGACGACCTGGACGCAGAAGGCCAACCACCGGCAGTCGCAGCCCTTCCTCCTGTTGTCGAACCGTCCCCCGCAGCCCCGGCCCCGGCGCTCAAGGAACCTGCGGTCGAGGTTCCGGCCGCACCTGTCAAAACTGAGCCTGAAAAAAAGATGCCTCCCGCCGTTGACTACTCCCAGGCCGAGGACAGCATGTCGCCCAAGGCCGACACCATCAAGCACGGCTACAAATACAAGATAGTTGAAAAAACAGACGCCCTGGACGGCAATGTGAAACAATTGCTGTTGCGTATTTTTCTTGACGTGGATGTCCTGCCTGAAGAATCCGATCTAAAGGATTTCGCCACAACCATCTGGAAGACGGAACGCCAAAGCGGCAAGGAAATGCTCATGGACATTTATCTGCCGGGAATGAACATGCGCGGACTTTCATACATTTTCGCCAGATTCAATGATCAGGGACTTCTCGAATTCTGGACAAGGGATACTGTTCTTTTCGGCACCAAATTCATGAACTAGAATTCAATTGATGAAAGAAAAAGGCGGACAGGTAGTCCGCCTTTTTTTGTGTCTATTCCCCGAACAGGGGGATGGGGGTTTTGAGCAGGTCGCCGTTTACGCGTTCGCGTATGGATTTTTTGGTGAAGGGAAATTTTGAGGATGCTGAGATCATGTATGAATTGCCGCAATTGCAGCATTGCCAGTGGCTGCCGTGTTCCTGCAGATGAACGAGGAGTCCGTCGCGATCATAGCAAAGCTGGCAAAACGGACCCTTTTTCTTGGAACCTTCACGTATCCAGTATTTTTGTCCGTCAAACTCGATGTCTTCCGAAATATCCAGCACTTCGGCGACTTCGGACAACTGTCTTTTCAGGATTTCATTTTCCTCGTAAACCGCCAGATATTCGTCCTGCAAACTCTTCAACAGGGTCTTGGCCTCGGAAATCATGCCTTTTCCAACCAAGTCGAAAACCCGTTTGTATCCGGTTGCATTGATAATGGACTTGATCATCGCCCTCTCCCCTGAAATTTGTTTTCCCGCTTACTATACCTTTATCGGCCAAAGATATCGGGTACTTTAGGCTTCTGATCAATACGGAAAGGTCAAATCAGGCTTCGAATTATCATGAGCAGGCCGAGAATGAGAATCAGGGCGTTGATCAGGCTGCGATAGCTTTTGTCGTTCAGACGATTATAGCAACGGGCCCCGGCGAACACGGAAATGGCCAGGACCGGAAATCCCACTGCAAGGTAGGTGAGAACGTCACGGGTTATGAGTCCGGCCTGGGCGTGCATGGAGGAAATGAAGACGCCCGCCACGAGAAAATAGATGACCATGTTCGCCTTGATCTCGTCCTTGCTCCAGGGTTGCAGCGAGGTGAAGATGATGACGGGCGGGCCGTTGGCGCCGATGCTCCCGCCAAGGCAACCAGCGGAAAAACCGGCCAATATCGCCCAGAAATTGCCGAGCTTTCTGGCCGGGGCCGAAGCCAGGAGCGAATAAAGGCTGAACAGGAATATTATGATTCCGGTCATGAGGGTAAGGACAGAAACCTGGACCGTCTTCAGGATGTAAACGCCGATGGGTATCCCGGGCAGGGTGGCCACAAGCATGGGCACGTAGCGTTTCCAGCGGCAATGCCTGTGCAGTTGAATGATCAGGGTGCCGTTTATGTAAAAAGCGAAAAGAGCGACCAGCGGTATGACTGTCTTGATATCGATGAATTGCGACAGCAGGGGCAGGGCGATCATGATGGAGCCGAACCCTGAAAAGCCCTGCACAAATCCCGCAAAGGCCACCACGAGGCCCAGCAGCAAAAAGTCGTGCATAAGGGGCTCCTATTTCTTCAAGAGCTTGAACCTGTCGTCCTTGATCTCCACCAGTCCGTCCGAGGCCATTTCCCGCAACAGGGGTTCGATCTTGTCCAGGTCTTCAGGGGTTATGAATATCTCGGCCTGATTGATTATGTAGTCCAGGGGCAGGTATTCGGCGCGGCCTCTCTTGAAGGTGGCGATCAGGTAATCGCGTGTCAGATTTTTTGTGGGAGCCATTTTGACCTCATTCTATTAAGTGAGGCCAATGGATAGGTGAAACAACGCGTCAAAGTCAAGGATTGAAAAAGGGGCGGCCCCCCGTCATGTCTGGCGTATGACGGGGGGCCTCGTGTTATGGGGGCTTATAGGGAGGAGTATCTCTACAACTTATTTAATGTGGCACTTGCTGCATGCCGTCGGGCCGCCGGGCTTCTTGGCCTTCTTGAGGTCCTTGTGACAGGTCAGGCAGCTCATGCCCTTCTGGGAATGGAAGGCCGAGTAGAAAGCGGTTTCGCCGGTCTTGACAATGGCCTTCTTTCCGTTCTTTTCGCCCCAGACCACGTCATGGCAGCCTGAAGACGAACACTTTGGTACTTCACTCTTTTCATCCCACTTGTGGTGGCAGTCGGTACAGTTCACGGCCGCGTGCTTCTGGTGGGAGAATTTCACTGTGGGCTGGGTGCCTTCGCCCTTGGGCAGGACAATGGTCAAGTCCTCTGCCGGGGCGTTTGTCTTGGCGTAGAGCGTAGGCAGTGCAAAGGCCAAAACAAATATCGCGCTTAAAAAAATGATCATGCTTGAACGACTCATGCCTTGAACCTCCTGGTGGCGTTAATGTTTCAGTCCTTGTGCGCCTCTGCCCATGTCAACCACATAGCATTGACCGTGCCAACTTTTTTATCTTGTATTGTCGGCATGTTGTAGATGCATGGTAAAATCATGTGCAGAGCCATGCGCAACCTGTTGCACAAAACTGATTGTGCAAAGTGCAAGGGTTGTTGAGAACAATAACTGATTATTGGTTTTGGACAAAGCCATTTTTTGCATTTTCATGACTTGTCATTGGTTGTCCTTGCCGCAGATGAAAGATATGAGAGACCTGACTGGTCAATGAATTCATAGATGGAGACGGAAATGAAACACACAATCTCGGCTCTGGTGATGAACAGGCCCGGCGTCCTGGCTGAAATGGCTGAGGAATTCGGAAGCAAGAACATCAATATCAAGAGCATTTCATGCGGTGAGACGGAAAATCCGGAAGTTTCCAGAATGGTCATCTGCGTCGAGGCGGACAACGGCGAGGTGGACAAGATAACCGAACAGGTGCGCGGAATGGATTTCGTCATCAAGGTTGACGACCTGGCGCGCAAGGAATTCGTGGACCGTGAGTTGGTTCTGGTCAAGGTGTTCATGAGCAAGGAAACCACCACGCAGATCATGCAGATATTCGAGGTCTTTCGGGCCAATGTCGTGGGCATGGGTCAAAGCAGCATCAGCGTTGAGCTGAGCGGCGACGAGGAACGCATCGAGGGGTTGATAAAAATGCTCACCCCGTACGGAATCCTCAGCATGTGCCGCACCGGCAAGATAGCGCTCAAGCGCGGCGACGAATAGCCCGGAGTGTCCGCCATGAGCATGTCAAGCCTGGAAGACATCCTGGCCGAGGTGCTGCGCAGCAAACGCAGGCCCAAAGTGGCCATTGCACCCTGTGCCGAGGAATTCGTTTTGCGAGCCGGTTGTTACGCTTATGAACGGGGTGTCGCCCAGCCTGTTTTCATAGGTGACATCGAACGCGCCGAGGAAGTTGCCCGGAACGCGGGGATCGATCTTGCGCCCTTTGTAAAAATCAACGAACCGGACGACACCCTGTCCGTTCACAGGGCCGTGCAGCTCTACAAGAGCGGCGACGTGTCCATGGTCATGAAGGGGCTTGTAAGCACCGGAACCTTGCTCAAGGCCGTGCTGAACAAGGAGACCGGAGTGCCGCCGGAAGGCATCATGAGCCATGTCACGGTGTTCGACGCTCCATTCGATAACCGGCTGATGATCCTTACCGACGCCGGAGTGAACATCAAGCCCAACCTGCAGCGCAAGGTGGACATCCTCAAGAACGCCATAAGGATCGCCCGCAAGCTGGGCATCAAATGCCCCAAGGCCGCCATGCTGGCGGCCACGGAAAAGGTCAATTACCCGGCCATGCCCGCCACACTGGACGCGGACATAATCGCCAAAATGGGCGAGCAGGGCGAATTCGGAGACGCCGTGGTGGCTGGTCCGATTTCCCTGGATATCGCCATTTCCAAGCGCGTGGCCAAGTGCAAGGGGTACAGCGGCCCTGTGGGCGGTCAGGCCGACATCCTCTGCGCCTCGGACATCGAGAGCGGCAACATATTATATAAGGCCCTAAGCGCCCTGCATGGTTCAAGCTTGGCCAGCATCGTTGTCGGCAGCAGGATGCCGATCATCGTTCCCTCCAGGGGCGACAGCGAAATGTCCAAGTTCTACTCCATAACCCTGGCCGCCTATCTGTCCGGGAGCAATGAATGAGTCGGCGCGTTTTGGTCATTAATCCCGGTTCGACCTCCACTAAAATCGCCTTTTACGAGGGCGAAAAAGCTCTCCTGGACAGGGAATGCGCCCACTCAAAGGAATCCCTGGCCGGATTCAGGCATGTGGCCGATCAGATGGAATTCAGGCGGCAGTCGATCAGTGAACTCATGGACGGTTTTCATGTCGGCAGGGTGGACGCGGTCGTGGGGCGGGGCGGCCTGCTCAGGCCCATACCCGGCGGGGTCTACTCAATCAGCGAGGCCATGCTCGACGACCTGCGCAGGGCCAGGTACGGCGAGCATCCCTGCAACCTGGGGGCGCTTTTGGCCGACGAGTATGCGCGGGAGTGGAAAGTGCCCGCCTTTGTGGTTGATCCGGTGGTGACGGACGAGATGGAGGACGTGGCCCGAATCACCGGCCATCCCAAGATCGAGCGGCGCAGCATCTTCCACGCATTGAGCCAAAGGGGCGCGGCCCGGGCGGCGGCTGAAAGCGGCGGCGTCAGGTATGAGGATGAAAAATTTATTGTCGCCCACATGGGCGGCGGCATTTCCATCGGCGCGCACTTGAAGGGCCGCATCGTGGACGTGGTCAACGCCCTGGACGGCGAGGGGCCGTTCAGCCCGGAAAGGACCGGCAGGCTGCCCTTGATAACGGTCCTGAACCTGCTGGAACAGGGCAGGGTGGACATTCCGGCTCTCAGGAAGATCGTCCTGACCCAGGGCGGGCTTTGGGCCCATCTCGCCACCAACGACTTGCGCGAGGTGGAAAAGATGATGAACAGTGGTGATCAAAAGGCCGCGCTGCTCTTCAAGGCCCTGGCCTACAACATCTCCAAGGAAATATCAGCGCTTGGCCCGGCGTTGATGAACAAGGATGATCAACCGATCCGGGCCGTGGTCCTGACCGGCGGCATGGCCGGGAGCAAGCGGCTGGTGGCCGAGATTGCCGGGATGATGAAGTGGCTCGCGCCGGTAATGATCATTGAGACCAGCGAGATGGGAGTCATGGCCGCTGGCGCGGTCCTGGCCCTGGACGGCAGGGTCGAGGTCAAATCATATTGATTTTGGGAGAATGATTTTGGGAAAAAGCTACCAGCCGAGAATGCATTCGGCTGAACATATGCTGAATCAGGCCATGGTTCGCAAGTTCGGCTGCGACCGCTGCTTCAGCGCGCACGTGAACAAGAAAAAGTCCAAGTGCGACTATCGCTTTGATCGGCCTTTGACGGATCAGGAGGCTGCGGAAATCGAGGCGGCTGTGAATGAGGCCGTGGGGCGGAACCTTGAGGTGGGCGAGAAATTCGTGAGCCGGGAAGAGGCGGAAAGGGATTTCAATACCACGCGCCTGCCGGATGAGGCCGAGTCGGTGAGGATCGTCACGATAGGGGACTTTGACGCCTGCCCCTGCATCGGAGAGCACGTGGATAATACGGCGGAAATCGGCGCGTTCCGCATGGTCTCGCATAGCTTTGAGGACGGAGTCCTGCGCATAAGGTATAAGCTGGCCGCCCCGGCGGAGTATGTGCTCTGACTAACGCCTTAAATCAATTTGCCAAGAATAGGCCCGTCGGTTCCGGGTCTGCCCATGAGCTGGGGGATGAAGCGTTTGAAGAGAAAAATCACCGGCACGCAAAGGAGCAGGCTGACCGCCGTGAAGACCACGCCAGCCGCCGTGACGCTAAGCGCCGAGCCGGAGAACGTATCCGCGAACCAGGCCGCGAACGGGCCGTTCAAAAAGTGGTAGAAGACACCGTTCAGGGCAAAGAGTATCAGGGCGTTTTCGCCCATGAAGCAGAGCCATTTCCCCTCACCTGAAATCCTGGCCAGCATGATTATCATCAGCGAACCCACAAAGGCCGTGAACGGAAACAGGAACACGTTTCCATGGCCTGAAAGCACGATGACCACGGCGTCGAAGATCTTGAACGGGCCGGTGTTCAAATTGAAGGTATAGAGCACGGTCAGCAGGCAGATGACGATGGCCGCCACCAGCTGTCCCGTCCGCGCCTTGCCCAGCAGAAACTCCCGCCGCCTGAGAAACACGCCCAGGAGATAAAAGGCGTAAACCACCGGTGCCTCGTGGATGAACCAGTAGTTCCACTCGAATATCCTGTCCATATATATGAAATTGAAATCGCGGGTCAGGTAGTAGCCGCCCAGATAGAGCACCAAGGCCCCGAAAAGCATTTTGGCGTCCGTGTTCAGCACCCTGGACGCGAAGTAATGCAGAATCTCCACTGTGAACAGGCAGGCCAGGAACCACATGGGAATATTCAGGACCGGAAAGCCCAATGCGGCGCGCAACCAGGCGTTGACATAGCCCTGCACGCTGGTCACGTCGGCCAGGACGAAATCGCCCTTGAAAAAGAGCGAGAGCACGGTCAGGAGCAGGCAGAAAAAAACATAGGGCAGCAGTCTGGACAGGGCCAGCTGCTTGAGGAACTTGCCTGTTGGCAGTTGCAACTTGGTCTTGCTGGCCACGTATCCGGCAAGCATGAAGAACAGGATCATGTGAAATGAATAGATGAACTTGTAGTGCGCGGCGGCCACTGGATTCTTGAGGTACATGATCCGTTCTATGATGTGGCCGTAATAGACCAGGGCGATGCCGTAGAAACGGGCGATGTCCAGCATCGCTATCCTTTTGGGGCTGCTCGGCGCGGAATTGTTCATTCATTGCCAATAAAATTAAAGGCAAATCAAGTCAATGCCCCTTGAATGTCAGGCCGATCGCTTTTGAGGAATATCAGCCTTGAAAAAAGAAAAAGCCCCGACCAGAGTACCGGGGCTTTGAATTGAATCAATTATGCAGACGGCTAAGGCCTTGCCGACCTTGGCGGACGGCGGCGTCTGCGGCGGCCGGGGGCTGCGGGACGCCGGCTGTCGCCTTCGGAGCGACTGTTTTCAGACCGTCTGTTCTCGGGCCTTGAACTTCCTGATCTTCCGCCCTCAGCCCTGCGGGTTTCGGAATTGCCGTTTTCAGGCCTTGCGGCCTTGGGACCGGCGCTCTCAGATCTCTTGGCCTTGGGCCTGCCGCTTCCGGCTTTTTTGCCGCCCGGCTTGGCGGAGTAAGGCCTGGAAGGCCTCTTGGGCCTTATGCCAGGCTGCTGCCGTTGCTGGACGCTTGGCTGCTGGTCGTAATCAAAGCCATCGAGCTTTTTGCGCTCAATACTGGTATCCATGAAGCGTTCCAAATCGCGGACAAAAAGTGTGTCCTCGGAAGTGATGAAGGACAGGGCGATGCCTGTCTGGCCAGCGCGGCCCGTGCGCCCGATGCGGTGGGTATAATTCTCAACGGTGTCGGGAACATCGTAGTTGATGACGTGGGAAATCTTTTCGCAGTCAATGCCCCTGGCCGCGATATCCGTGGCCACCATGATGCGGTATTCGCCATTGCGAAATCCGTCCAGGGCCTTTTGACGCCTGTTCTGGGACAAGTTGCCCTGCAAAAAGGTGGCGCTCATGGCCATGCGCTCCAGCTTATTGGCCAGAGCCTTGGCCTTGTGCTTGGTGCGGGTGAAGACCAGTACGCTGGAGTAATTGATGGTTTCAAGAAGCTCCTGAAGAAAAGACGGCTTGAGGTGCTTCGGGACCGGATAAAAGGCGTGGCTCACGCTCTCGGCCGGGGCGATGTTGTCCACCTGGACTATTGCCGGATCATTGAGGATCCTGTTTGAAAGCTCCCGTATCTCCTTGGGCATGGTGGCCGAGAAAAGCAGATTCTGCCTTTCATGCGGAAGCCTTTCCATGATCCTGCGGATATCGGGCAGAAAACCCATGTCCAGCATGCGGTCCGCCTCGTCCAGAACAAGGGTCTGCACGTTGCTCAAATCCGCATCGCCGCGGCCCATGAGATCAAGCAGCCTGCCCGGGCAGGCAACCACAATTGTGGCCTTGTTCATGGCTTTTATCTGGGGCGTGACGCCCACACCGCCGAACACGGCGGCGCTGCGTATTCCTGTCTGCCTGCCGAGGGTGATGAAGTTTTCGTGTATCTGCAAGGCCAGTTCGCGCGTGGGAGCAAGAACCAGAACACGCATGGGGCCGGTTTTTTGCGCTTTTGCGTCAACAAGTCTTTGCAGGATAGGCAGGGCGAAAGCCGCTGTCTTGCCGGTTCCGGTCTGGGCCAGGCCCATTACGTCGCGTCCCTTGAGTACCGGCTCGATGGCCTGGCTCTGAATAGGGGTAGGGGTTGTGTAACCCGCGTCATTGATGCCGGAAACAATGCTCCGGTCGAACGAGAAAGAATCGAAATTCACTTTAAATCCATTGGTTATATTATTGAAAAAGATCAGGTTTTTGCCAGTTTAATTTAGCGGCAAATGACCTGAGACGAAGTTTGATTGTGATCCATGAACTGCTTTTTAAGCGGTCCGCCGGATGGGGCGGTAATATGGAGGGATAAGTATTCGGTCGTTTTGATAAAGTATCACTTACCTATTTCATCGGTAATGTAAAGAAAAAGATTTTTGCTTGATTTGATTGGCTCGGCGATAAAGCAATTATAATTTTGTAAAAAATTTTCTTTTTTTCTCTTGACATTTGGGCATTCCTTTGAATATCAACAATTTCATCATCAGTTTGCCAAGGGGTGCAGTTGCCGACAGTCAACTCATACTGATGATATTTAGACTGGGTTGAACAAGGAGCTATGTATGCATCTTGCAAACGGCTCCTTTTTTGTAGGTGCGGTGAGCATCATTTGAACGATTTACTTTTTTCCGGAGTGTTTTGAATGTCTAAGAACATCTATGTTGGCAATTTGCCCTGGTCCGCAACTGAAGAAGACGTTCGCGCCGCTTTCGCGAACTACGGTGAAGTTGTTTCCGTCAAGCTGATCGAAGATCGTGAAACCGGACGCCCTCGCGGCTTTGGTTTTGTCGAGATGGAAGATCAGGGAGCCCTCGAAGCCATTGAGAACCTTGATGGCACCGATTTCGGAGGCCGCAACATCAAGGTCAACGAGGCCAAGCCGCGCGCTCCTCGGACACCCCGCTGGTAGTCCTTTAGATACTATTTCTAATTCGACGCCGAGGCCCGTCTCCCGCAAGGAGGCGGGCCTTCTTCTTGCCTCCGCAACAACGCTTTCACCTGAAATCCTCTGAAAACCCTCCATTAATTCATATGCCAACGACAATTATCCTTGTCGTTGCATTAGTTGCTTTAAAAAAAGCGGCAAAGCGATGCTTATCGAGACGGTGATTGCCTGCATCATTTTTTTAATGCTATAAGGTAATACTAAGATTTTTTTTGCGGTCATGCATTTTCATCCTACAGCGGACGGCACATGAAAAAAGGGACCAAGTATACCCTGTCGGTAATATTCGGCATATTCATAGCCTTTCCGATTTTCAGCATGACCTATTACACCATGGTTCGCACTTCCACCCCTCAATTCTGCTCCACTTGCCACGAAATACGCCCGGCCTTCATGGCCTGGAAAACTTCCACCCACGTCAACAACGCCCAGGGCATTGTGGCAGACTGCATGGACTGCCATCTGCCCGCCCCGCACGACACCATCGACTTCTTCTACTCCAAAACCATGCACGGCCTGAAGGATGTGGTTTCGCACTTCACGGGCGGCGACGAGCGGTATGACCGGGCCGTGATGCGGCAGCGCATCTACGACACCCTTGAAAACAGCCAGTGCATGAAATGCCACCGCAACATACTAAATCTGCCGGGAAAGCGGGGGGCCATGCTGGCCCATCGGCAGGTGATCTATCCGCGTCCCGGATACGAATACCGCTGCACCGACTGCCACGCCAATTTGGTCCACGTGGACCGGGGATATTACAATTACAAGCAATTTGCCCCGCCATACATGGCGACGGGACTTCAGGGCCTGTAATAAAGGAGGACGTATCATGAGGATGCGAGCAATGATTTTCGTCGCCGTGCTGATGGTTCTGGCGATGGTCGCTACGGCCTTTGCACAGGAAAATTTCCCGAAACTGCGTGAGATGCGCATTGAACGCGGCATGGCTCCACAGGCCGTGGCCTGCGTCAAATGCCACCAGCAGGAGACAGCAGGCATTTTCGCTGACTGGGCCATGAGCCGCCACGCCGCTGCCAACATCACCTGCCTGGACTGCCACCAGGCCCAGCCGGGCGACAAGGACATCGCAACTGGCCATGAGCAGTATTATTCAAGGGGCGACATGCCCATGGGCGAGAAACAGTATTTCATCCCCATCTCGGCCGTTGTCACGCCCAAGGACTGTTCACGCTGCCATCCGGACGAGACCAAGCAGTATTCCCAAAGCAAACACGCCAACACCATCGAAATCATGTGGAAGCTCGACCCCTGGCTTAACAAGGGCATGAACTCGGACAACGAACGCAAGACCGGGTGTTTCTACTGTCACGGCACCATCCTCAAGATAAAGGACGGCAAGCTTGATCCGTCCACCTGGCCAAACGTGGGAGTGGGACGGCTGAATCTGGACGGCAGCCTCGGAAGCTGCACCAGTTGCCATACGCGCCACAGGTTCTCGGTCATGGAAGCGAGGAAGCCGGAGACATGCGGACAGTGCCATCTGGGGCCGGACCATCCGCAGATCGAGATATATTTCGAGTCCAAGCACGGCGACATCTATCAAGCCTTCAAGCATGAATACAACTTCGACGCCGCTCCCGGCACTTGGACGCCTGGGGTGGATTACCGCGCTCCAACCTGCGCCTCCTGCCACATGTCGGGATCAGGCAAGGTCATGACCACCCACGACGTGACCGAGCGTCTTTCATGGGAAACACAGGCGCCGCTGACTGTGCGCCCTGAAAACTTCAAGCCCTTCCCGGCCAAGACTTCCTGGCAGGCGGAACGCGACAAGATGAAGGATGTTTGCTTTCAGTGCCACGGCAAGTCTTGGGTCGAAGGTTTCTACGTGGACTTTGACAAGGCGGTCGAAGAGTACAACGAAGTCTACTTCAAGCCTGCCAAGAAGATGCTGGACAACCTTTATGAAAAGGGTCTGCTGGACAAGGACAAGTTCTTTGACGAAGCCCTTGAAGTCGAGTTCTACGAACTCTGGCACCACGAAGGACGCAGGGCGCGCATGGGCGCGATGATGATGGCCCCGGACTACTCATGGTGGCACGGGTTCTACGAGTGCAAGAACCGCTATAACCGTTACATGGAAGAGGCCAACCACCTGATCGAGACCGGGAAGAAGGCGTATAAGTATCCCGACTTCCCCAACGCCAACGGCGATACCACAAGGCCGCCGGAGATATTCGGCAAGACGCAGTAGGGCGGCTGCCGATTTGGATTGGAAGAGGGGAGAGCTTCGGCTCTCCCTTTTTTCATTTTAAGCAATTATCCAAGGTTTGCTTTATTGAATAGGACAAGATGCACGTGTATAGCAAATTAATGACTCATGATATTAAAATAAATTTTGAAATCAAAAAATATCTAATGAAATTAATCCAAGATGCTGACGGCATTTCAGCCATTTGGATTTTTGGGTCGAGGACTAGAGGTGATCATCGTACCGATTCTGATTGGGATATTTTTATTATGGGAAATCAATCTGTTTTAACTCATTTGCAAAATAATTCAGACCTTCACCGTCCTGACATTGATATTTTTGTTGGCGAGAGTTTTGAACAAGGAGTTAGTCCATGGAGAAAGAAAAAAAATGGTAAACCCCATTCAGTAGGGTGGACTAAAGATGAAATTGAAGAAATGAACTCCAGAAAAATTCAATATCAAGACTATAAATCAATACCTAATGAAAACACACATATGAAAAATATCATAGGATATTTAGTTAAATTTTATGAAAAATAAAACATTATAATAAGTTAAATACTATTTTTTCAACACCTTTTCAGCGCCCCAGGTCCAGCTGAGCTTGGCGCAGGACATGCGCTTCTCGTACATCCTGATGAGCGGTTCGTTGGCCTTTTCAACGGCCATTGTCAGTTTGGGTGTGCCCTCGGCCAGTTGCAGCCAGAAGGCGTGAGTGACCATTGCTATGGCCACGGCCCCGGCCCTTTTCAAGTCTTCACGTAAAAATACATCCGTATAGCGCAGGGTGTCCCGGCCGATGCGGTGCACCGTGAGCCAGCCCGCGATCTCTCCATCTTTTCTCAGGACAAGGCTGTTTACGGGTTCGAGCTTTGATTCCTCCCGAAACGGGTCGGCGCGCGATTCATGCCAGCTGGGCATTCCTTCCCTTGAGCGAATGAATTTCCGGTCCGCCTCGGTCATGTCGCGCCAAAAGGTAAGTGTATACTTGCGCGGCAGGCAGGTGGGTTCGGCGTACTTGGGGTATTGTTCCTTGAGTTCACGGCCAAAGTCGCCGGTCATTTCGCCGCGCAGGGTGTACATGCGTTGATGCGGGGCAGAAAATCCGGCCTTGGACATTGTGGCTTCAAACGCCCTGGCGCAGGGCAGGGTCTCGCTCCAGACCGCATAAAGGGACGGAATCCCGGCACTGGCCAGAATCCTTCCCGCATGTTCCAGCAGCATGGAGCCTATGCCGCGCCGCCGGTACGAAGTCTCGACAAAAAGGGAAAGCAGTTCCGCCTTGGCGCGGTCTGCGGCAGGGGCAACAAGAGCCAGCCCCACCGGCTCATCGCCGGAATAGACACCCAAAGCCAAAGTCCCAGAGCCTAGCATTGGACGAAAGGCCGGAAAGGTCATGTGGGCGAACAAGAAAGATTCAGGCCCTGAGAGTCGGCGAAAGCGGTAGGACATGGATCAGTTGACCTCCGTCTGAACGCAATCCTTGACCTGATTCCTGCTGATTGCCAGGTTCTTCAAGGCTGTCGCCTTATTGTTTTTCATTGATTGACTCCTCGCATTTCCAGTGATCTTTATCATATGATGTTCCGAGACCGGAAATAGTTTCAACCATCCATATTCCCATCACAACTCTTCAATTGAAGTTGGCATGAAGAGGCGAGGAGGGTGAGCGGTTGGTTGCCGGAAGCGATTAACAAAAACATGGAGCCGGGATTTATGGAGATCAATCGGATGCCCCGGCGACAACAGCTGCGTATTTGTCCTTGTCCAGTATTCGGTATTGCCCGGAAATGGTGGTGCAAACCTGTCCTTGCGGATTGGTGATGCGCCCCTTGAGCTTTATTGTCTTGCCGTCAAAGGACTTGACCCGGCAGGCCGCCCTGATGGGCTTGCCGATGTACACGGGCCGCAGAAAACGAAAGCTCGCGGTCACGGTCACGGCCTCCTTGATGCCGGTTTCAACATACCCGGCCCACCACATGACCTCGTCCAGCAGGCCCATTTGCATGCCGCCGTGAAACACCTCGCCCTGACCGCAAAACTGGGATTCCGGAGTGTAATCCGTAAAGACCTCGCCTGCCTCGACGTCATGATAAAAAGTCAATTGCAGACCTGATTCGTTGTCGCGTCCGCAGAAAAAACAGGCCTCGTCCTCGAACGGGTTTGGTATTTCACTGATCATGCCGTGCTCCGCAATAGGATTTGTTTCGATTTGATCGTTTGAAATATTTAGCAAAAACTGTCACGGAAGACCATGATTAACAAAAAAAGGGCCGCGATTTTCATCGCAACCCCATTTAATCTGGCGGAGAGGGTGGGATTCCTGTCTTGAAGCCGTTAAACTTTGGAATGATTGATACTTTTTGCTTCGTGTTTTGCCCTTGGTGTAACAGTTTGGTGTACCAGTTGACAAGGTCTAAATTGCTTTCCCACTGCTGCATTAATATTTGTTTTTGCCTAATATAATTTGACATAGTGCCTACATAGATTGTCATATTCAACCTCAAATATTGAGTAGCTTTCTGCAAAACAAATCAATTCTCGAAGAATAATACTTTCAAATCTCGTTATAGTCATACAAGAAGGACTCGCCAAAAATTATGTCGTTTGGAGCGGTATGGACACGACCATGGTCGTGCCCTCATTTTCTGAGCTGGCACATTCGATACTTCCACCCATAGTCTCGGCAATAAGCTTGGCTGAATAGGTGCCCAGCCCTGTGCCGCCGACCTTACCGGAAGTGACGTACTTGTCGAAAATAGTTTCTCGAATATCTTCAGGGATCAGTCCGCTGTTAGTTATTGACAGGGTGACCATCCCTTGCCAGAGTTCTATTTCTAACGATATCGAATCCCTGAATTCAGAGGCCTCGATAGCGTTTTTCAAGAGATTTGACAGAAGGGAATATAACAGCAACTCCTCACACGAAATCATCAATGTAGTTTCCGCTGCTGTGCGTGCTCCGTTCAATTGTATAACAACCTCAATCGCCTTTGCCCGAAGGTTTTCGGCCTGGTCCCTGAGTACGCTTCGAATAATTGTCATCAAATCCTGGGGAGCAGGGGAATATTTGTAATTATTTGTCTCCATCTTATAGATGTCCAAGGACATGTTGATCATTTTGAGAAGCTTATACCCAGAGCTTTGGATGAGTTCCAGATCCTCGCGCTGTGAATTTGTCAGGTTGTCACCTTCCGAGAGAATGATGTCTGGCAGGTTGATGATCCCGTTAAGTGGAGTTTTGAGATCATGGCGCATGATTCGTTCAACATCTTCCTTAAGTGTAGTGAATTTTTTTTGCTGAGTGATGTCGATAAAACTTTCCACCAGATGCAGCTTGCCCCCAACCAAAACCTTGCTTACGGTCTTCAAAATTGGAATCTCTTGGCCGTCCTTTGCTAGCATTACCCTCTCGGAGCTATCAACCTCCTGGCCAAAGTCCAGGACCGGGCATTTATTTTTCAAAGCGGGGCAGAAATAAGTGTTGCATTGTCCGCCCAGGACCTCATCCCTGGTCCTGCCGATCATCTTTAGAGCCATAGGATTTGCGTCGACTATTCTTTGACTTTCCCCTTCAATGAGAACGACCCCGGCCTGCATGCCATCTACTGTTTTTCTCAATCGTTTGGATGCTTCCGTCAATTCACGCGTTCTTTCCTTGACCTTTCGGTCGAGTTCGGCAGTGTGATTGCGCATGAACTTTTGAACTTCCAGGTTCTCAAGTGCATGCGCCGCCGAGAGCATGACGACGGAAAAGAGTTTGAGCGTGGTGTCTAATATGGTTCATCCGGCTCAAGGGTACTTTTGACAAACTAAAAGGACATGGCTTCCAATCGATTTTCCGACCAAAGAGAATCGAAAGGAGAATCCGCCATGTCCACAAGTTTCCTGTACCACGCCTTTGGCCTGCAAGGCTACGACTACGTTTGCCAGTCCTACGTTGCCGGGAGCCTGATCTTCTACATGCGGCTGAAACCGAAGCTGATTCGCTGTCCTTGCTGTCGGAGCTTTGATGTCCTTAGGCGCGGCAGGTCCGAGCGATGGCTCAGGACCGTGCCGATTGGGTTCAAGCCGGTTTGGCTGGCTGTGGATGTTCCGCGTGTGGAGTGCCGCCAGTGCGGTTGCGTGCGTCAGGTAGAGATCAGGATAGCCGAGCCCAGACGCTGGTACACCAAAGCCTTTGAGCGATTCGCCCTGGCCTTGACCAGGATGATGACCATGCTGGACGTGGCGAACCTGCTGGGCATTGGCTGGGACGGCGTCAAAGGCATCCTCAAACGACACCTGCAGCGTCGTTTCGGCAAACCACGTTTGTCCGGGCTCAAGTACATCGCCATCGATGAAATCAGCGTGCGCAAGGGACACAAGTACCTGACCTTGGTCATGGATCTGAAAAGCGGGGCTGTGGTGTTTGTCGGGGACGGCAAAGGTGCTGAAGCCCTGAAGCCTTTCTGGGCAAGGCTGAAACGCTCCCGGGCAAAGCTCAAGGCGGTGGCCACGGACATGAGCAATGCGTACATCGCCTCTGTGCTTGAGAATGTGCCTGGAGTGCCGTTGGTTTTTGACCATTTCCATGTGGTCAAGCTGATGAACGACAAGCTCACGGAAATTCGCCGCAGGCTGTACCACGAGCAGAAGGACACGATGGGCCGGGATGTGCTGAAAGGCAGTCGTTGGATACTGCTGAAGAACCCGGAGAACCTGAACGCTGAGCGCCACGAACCGGACCGTTTGCATGAGGCGCTACGACTGAACGAGCCCTTGGCCAAGGCCTACTACCTGAAGGAGGACCTTCGCCAGATATGGAGCCAGGCGAACAGGCAGGAGGCCGAGACCTTTCTGGACGGTTGGATCAAGCGAGCCATGGAATCAGGCGTGGGGCCTTTGATGCGAATGGCCCAAACCATGGCGGGAAGTCGTTTCGGAATCCTTGCCTGGTACGATCATCCCATCTCATCAGGCCCCATGGAAGGAACCAACAACAAAATCAAGACCATGAAGCGTCAGGCATACGGCTACCGGGACTTGGCATTCTTCAAACTCAGGATCATGGGCATTCATGAGGCCAAGTACGCTTTAACCGGATGAACCTCTAATATTAACTCCTTACCCTGGGAAAGCAGACCAACAAACATGCCCCGCACGCGGGATTGTGTGGACAGAGTGTGCAGGAGCAAATGGGAGGTCTTGTCCTCATTCAGAAAAAAAATCGGACCTTCGGCCTGAAGCGCGAAGGCAAAGGATTGGTCCCCGATAAGACCTTGGACTTCACGGTTCAAGGCCTTAGCATTACTTGGAGGCGCTGAAAAAGCCGGAATGAAGTCTTGGGTGGATTCATCCACCAGATAAATTGCAGCCATTTTGAAAGAAATCATGCGATTGGCGCGTGAGCAGATTTCCCGAAGAAGGTTTTTGCTTTCCTGCTTGTCATGTGAGTGGATAGAAAAGGTTGCCAGGCTACTTGCCAAGTCCAGCGCCTCCATGGCGGCAGCTTTTTCCTCTCGTAGTACCTGTATCTGTTTTTCCTGAAATTCGAAGAGTTTTTTATCGTCCATGGCTATCCAGTGAAAAGGGTAAAAATGTCGTTTATCTGGCGTTCGGCTTTGATTATGGTTGTTGCCAGGACGCTCTGAGGCAGAGCAAGTGTTTCCCATGCTTCGCTTTGCACAGTGTGGACAAACTCATTGCCGTTTGACCCGTATTGCATGGCCACGGCAAGCGTGTCCCCCATTAGACATATGGCGGATTCCAATGAAATATCTCCATCTCTGGGACCGTGATGATAAACCGTGGCTTTGATCAGTTCTTCGGGGAAATTCCATTTGTTGAAAAGCTTTTCAGCCAAATCGCAATGGTCAAAGCCGAAGATTCGTCTTTCCGCCTCATCCAGGGCCAGTTTCTCAATCTTGCTGTACTGATGAATCAGATTCACCTCGGCCGGGGCAATCTGCAACATGACCAGTCGTCCTAAATCATGAATCATTCCGGCTACGAAACAGAGGTCTTGAGATGTGCCGGGAATCTGGCTCGAAAGAATTTTGTTAATGGTTCCACATGCGAGGGAATGCTTCCAAAATTCGCCCATGGTAAAATTCTCGTCTTCCAGTCCTTTGAAGCGATCCATGACTGTCACGCCGATTGCCAGTTGGCTCAATCCCTTGGTGCCCAGCATGGATACAGCCCGGGACAGGGAGTTCACGGGTTTGCTGAATCCATAGAGAGGACTGTTGACCAAGTTCAGGACCCGGGCGCAGATACCGGGTTCCTTGGAAATGATGTCCGCCAATGTTCCGGACGTGGAGAGGGGATTCTCCAATGCGTCCATAATTTTGTAATAGACATGTGGAAACGCTCCCAGTTCTTTGTTGTTTTTCAAGAAGTCGGAAGGATCATCAAAAAGTGGCTCCGGCGGAAGCTCCAGCAATAGTTCCAAAGGGGAAGCTGGAACGGGGAGTTCCATGCCTTCAAAATTTTTTTTGGCGTAAAGTTTGATGCAGGCATCTTTCAAGAAATCCATGGGTGGTTCGTCCATGGCCGCATGGGCGAAAAGGGTCTCGGCGTGGGCACGGGCCGCTTCAAGGAATTTGGCCTGATCTTCGGCTGCCTCCCCTGGCACCGAAGTATCCTTGACGTCCGCTTCACTGACCCCCCAAATATTAAAAATTCGCAGGTGTTGTTCCTCCAATACAGTTCCTGAAGGAAGAAGCAGTCGGCCATTATTCCCCTTCACATCGGCGGCAAGGGCCATTCCCACTTTTAGGTCGGTTATGCATACGATCATGTTAATGTCTTATGGGCTTAAATGTGCGCTGTATGATTTCCTGGATACGTGTGTGGTCAAAAGGGCATGGAAAAAGATTGTAAACACATTTGCAGGGCTTATTCTCCAAAAGATGTTTTCGTCTTTAACAGGTGTGAAAATGTCAAGCTGCAAATGAACAAGCAACATTCATCAATATAATCATATCATATTCGTTTCTTCCCATCCTCAAGCACTCTTTTTATTTCGTTTTGAAGTTCTCTCATTTCCACAGGTTTGACAACGTAGCCGTCCATACCGGTCTTCATGAATTTTTCCTTATCGCCGGCCATGGCATAGGCTGTCAGGGCAATGATTGGTATACTGGCTTTGTCCTTGCCAACTTCCCCGTTTCGAATTCGCCTTGTGACCTCCACTCCGTCCATGATAGGCATTTGCACATCCATGAGCACAAGGTCGAAATCGTTGTCTCTTATGGCTTCCAAGGCATTTTTTCCGTCCTCGGCAACCTGTATGTCGCATTTCAGTTTTTCCATCTGCCTGACCACGGCCAAGGCGCTTGTCTTGTCGTCCTCGGCAAGGAGAACTTTTTTCCCCTCAAGGGAACCGGAAGCATGGTCAGAGACAGACGATGTTTTTTCCGCTTGGCCTTTGTCAACTCCGAAGGGGATGCTAACGTAAAAAGTGGAACCGACCCCTTCCTCGCTCTTCACGCTCATTGTCCCATTCATGAGTTGAAGCAGATGTCTGACTATGGAAAGCCCGAGTCCAGCCCCTTGATATTGCCGGGTATAGCTTACATCAGCTTGTACGAATGGCTCGAAAAGTTCATTCAACATGTCGTCTGAAATTCCAATGCCTGTATCACTCACTGAAAAAAGAATTCGGCATTTGTCATGACTGGATATTGGCAAGACACTGATATCAACGGTGATGGAGCCTGTCTTTGTGAATTTCAACGCGTTGCCGATGAGGTTGTTGAGAATCTGCTGAAGTCTCGCCGAATCGCCTCTAAGGACCCTTGGGATTGAAGGGGATATTGAAAAAACAAGCTCAAGGCCTGCCTGGTTGGCTGCGGGTGAAAAGAGGTTTTCGACAGTCTGAATGGTCTCGTCCAGGTCGAAATGTTCATTGCCGATCTCCATCTTGTTGGCTTCGATTCTGGACAAGTCCAGAATGTCGCCAAGCAGGCGAGTCAGCCGTTGACAGGATTTGATGGCCACTTGGGCATAATGGGTTTGCTCCGAATCCAGGGAGGTTGTTCCAATAAGCTGAAGCATGCCCATTACGCCATTCAAGGGTGTCCGAAGCTCATGACTCATATTGGCGAGAAATGCTGACTTGGTCTGGTTGGCAGTCTCTGCCCTTTCCTTGGCCTCAATCAACTCGTTTTGGATGAACTTGATGTCGCTGATGTCCCTGAACTCCACAACCCTGACCATCTTGCCCTTGTACGGGATGTTTCTCGCTTCCAGACGCAAGGGATATTCCTTTCCGTCTTTACGAAGACCGTATACTTCGTACGGTTTCTCATAATCGGCTTGTATGTTTTTTATTACTTCGGGGCGGGAATGTTCGGCGATAAGAAGCAGTCCGTCCATCCCGATCAGTTCATCGTATGAATATCCAGTGATAATGGTTAACCCTGTGTTGCACTCAAGTATCAGTCCTTTGTCATGAATGGTGATGCCTCCGAACGACGCGTTATGCAGGGCCTTGAATCGCGTTTCGCTTTCCCTGAGGGCCTCTTCATTGCGTTTTCGGTCGGTGATGTCGCGGCTGACGCCCACTACTCCGGAAAAGGTTAAATTATTATCAAAGAGTGCCGTTGCAGTATACTCTATCCAAATGAACGTACCGTCTTTTCGGCGCATAACGGTTTCTTCGGTGATGCTTTTCTGGTCAGACGCCCCAAGAAATTTATCAAACACCTGGTGAACGCCTTCAATGTGATCCGGGTGAATGACATCTTCCCAATCAAGTGACATCCACTCCTCAACGCTGTAACCGAACATTTCCTCTGTAGAGGGCGAGAGAAAGGTAAATTTGAATGAGGCGTCCATGGCCCAAATGGAGTCAAGGGTATTTTGGGCAATAAGCCTGTACCGTTCTTCACTTTTGCGAAGTGCTTCCTCTGAACGCCTTCGCTCGGTAACGTCAACACCAAGGCATGTGACGTCCACGACATGACCCTGAGAGTTCAGGGTCAGAACATTTGCCCAGGATACAATACGCGTTTCGCCATCGCGAGTGAGTATCTCGTTTTCGTATGTCGAATAGCCGTGCTTATGTTTTTGGGACATTACCGCATCAAAAACCGTTCGCATTTCTTCACGTATTTGGTCAGGGATGAACAGGTCGAACCAGTTTTGGTTCACTATTTCATTTTTTTCCCAGCCAGTGGAGCTCAGAAAATATTGATTGGCAAAGATGATGCTGCCTTTTGAATTCAGAGATATGCCGATTTGCGGGGTATTGAGCAAAATGTGTCGCCATTTTTCCTCGGAGTTTCTCAGTGCGGCCTCGGCCAGCTTGTATTCAGAGACATCCTGAAAAATAGTGGCGAAAGAATCCTGTTCAGGCGAAAAGACCGAAATCCTGAAATGCTTGTCCAGAGGCTCGAAATAGGATTCAAAAGCCCTTGACCCTCCAGTCTGGGCGACATTTACATAAATATCAAGATATGGAGGAACATCCGTCCCGTACGCCTCGGAACCGAGCTTTCCGATCACATTCGTTTTTTTGAGGCCCGTTAAATTTTCAAATTGTGGATTCACATCCACAATGCGGTAATTTGTTGCTTCGCCGCTGTCTCCATAAACAAGTTCATGGAGACAGACTCCTTCATTCATTGAAAGGTAAAGATCACGGTACCGTTTTTCACGCGTTTGTATTTCTGTTGTTTGGCGCTGTATCGTTTGCTCCATTCTCCTGTTTAATCTTTGCATAAACCTGGCACGCAAAAACAACAAAATTATGAAACTGGCCACAATTGACAGACCGACGATAGTGCCAATCCGAGCTGGAGTTAGCCATGGTTTGGGCGTTCCGTACCACTTTGAATATATTCGCTGGTATTCATCCGACTGCACGAAACTTTTTGTGGCCTCGTCAAGCTTTTTCAGGAGGTATTTTTACCCTTTGCCACGGCGATGCCGCGCTTTATCTCTTCAAGAGGCTGGCCAACGGTTTTTATCTTTTCATCAGCCCCCACACTGCGAGCATCCATCCAGATCAACGGCTCAGGGTAAACAAGAGATTCAGCCTGCCCGGAAAGGAGCATGAACAGGGCTTGCTGTCGGTCAGAGGCAATGAGTAGTTCAATGTCCTTTCGATCATTTAGCAGGGCGTAACCGACATTGAGTTTCACCACGGCAACCTTGTGGCCGGACAGATCATTCTCCGTTTGAATGTCATGATTGTCCTTGCGGACGAAAATGGATATCGGAAACGTTTCCACGGGCAAGGTGAAATCGGCAAACTCCTTGCGTCGTTCAGTTATCCCCATGTTGGGAATCACGTCGGCCGCGCCTGTCATGAGGGCCTCTTGTGTTTCTTTCCAGCCTTGTTTGACATCGTACCGCACACGCAGTCCAGCAGCGGAAGCGATGCCGTCCATCACGTCTATTGCAAAGCCCTTAGGCTTTCCTCTTGAATCCAATGAATATTGCGGGGGAAACTCCCCTGGAGTAGCAGCGATAATGGTCAATTCTTGTGAGGGCTGACCCTTTAGATCGCCAGGGGCAACCATAACCAGGATGAAAGACGCATACATCAAAAAAATTGCACGCGTTAAAAGCTTTTTTGGCATTTTTTAGGTCCCTGTAAATGCGTTTGTGGAGATAAAAAAAGTTACTTTTTTATATCATTACCATAAGTTTGGGCGCAATTCATGAAATGATTGATCACCGTTCCTGATGAAACTTCCGCATTCTTAGCTAGTTCCAAAACTGGAGTCCTTTCATAGTCATTTTTGTTAAGAGCTTATAGTTTGAATCAATTACACCTTTTATGTTATTTATCGTGCTTTTAATAAAAATATAACTGAATACTCATTTAATAAAATCTTTATAACTATTACCCAAAAAATAAAGAGAAATGCAAGCTTTTTTTAAATTGATAAAGATTCTATTTGGCCCGGGCAATTCGTTATTGTTTTGTTACTCATGGCAACCGGAATATAGAAGTGAACCCACTTCTATACGATATCTATCCTTTTGCTGGGCCTTTTCGTTCTTCCCGCCAACCAGCCGGAAGTCTTTATTAATGGGTGGGTATAATATGTAGTCCTTTATATTTTTTTGTTGAATCAATGTTCATATACCAGTCGGTGTGAAATCGAGCGTATCGTCGCAATTATTGGTTACTAAGCAATTATCAAATTTTTTTTGTAATAAATAAGTTTTAAATATCTTCAATAATAACGATGTATTATTGGCTATAAAATTAAAAAAATCTATCAATTACAAAAAAAGCTTGCAATTTTTTTTGTATTTCGGCTAAAAGAAGTAAACATTTTCTTAAATGAGTATTCAGTTATATTTTTTACTGGGAACAGCATGGATAACGTAAAAAAAGTAATTAATTCAGCCTATAAGCTTTTCGCAAAACATGGCTATGAAAGGACTCCTGTTTTGGAAATAGCTAAGAATGCGGAAGTTTCATCCGGAACGGTGATCTATCACTTCAAAACCAAAGAAAATCTTCTTTGCATGCTCCATTGGCAGTTCATAAATACACTAATATCAATGACAAATAAAAAAATATTGAGATCTAAAAATGGAAAAGAATCGCTTGTTACTGCTTTTGAAGAATTTTTTAGAATTTTGAAAGCTAATCCCAACGAATCCAGAGTGATGTTTATGGACAAACCGTTTAAAATTCAAAACTGTAGTGAATTTGAACCAGGTCCGTTGGCTGATTTGAAGAGGATGATAAGACAATACATCAATCTTTTAAAGTCTTGTCTAGAACAAGGCCGTGATGATGGTTCACTTGTAATAAATGACGTTCAGGAATCTCTTTCAAGTGTAACTTCTATGTTGATTGGCTCTGCATGGATTGTCCTGTTTGCCGATGCAGACATTGATAATACAAAAAAAGCTGTAATTGATTGCATAGTTAATAAAATAAGTAGTTCAAGCTTTACTAACGTATAAGGGTAGGAGAAAAAAATGAAAAACCTGAAATTAATGGTCAAGCTTGTAGGCGGATTTGTGATCGTCGCAGTCATAACGCTTGTGGTCGGCGTTGTGGGCTGGATGGGGGTAGAAAAACTTTCAGGCAATATTGAAGAAATCGGTAAGGTCAGACTTCCTTCCATTTCAAGCCTGCAGATTATCGAAAAGGAAGCCGAAAGTATCAGGGTCGCTCAACGAACCATGTTGAACCCGAACCTGGATGCAGAAGGACGGCGTGGTCAATATGAACGCATCGACAAGGCCAGGGAGAGTTATCAAAAAGCCTGGGAAGTCTATGCCCCTCTCCCGCAGACACCGGAAGAAGCAAAACTCTGGGACGAATTTGTTCCGGCATGGAAGGCTTGGGCTGTTGAGAACAACAAGTTCAATGAATATTCAGATCAGCTTATCAAGGGAGACATACTCAATCCAACAGCATTGCGCAGGGATTTGGAAATATTCAGAGGAGATCATTACAAACTCGAAGGTCAAATCGCGAATGTTTTGCTTGGTGGCCAGAATTTTGATGGAGGAACCGACGCTAACACCTGCAATCTTGGCAAATGGATGGCCGCTCTGAATATTGAAAATCCAGCAGTCAAAGCTGCCGTGGCGGCCATAAAAGTGCCTCATGACGAATTTCATGCAGCCGTCAAGCGCATCAAAACTCTAAGGGCTACAGGACAGACGGACGTAGCAATCGGTGTATTTCAAAACCAAATGCTTCCTGTTGCTGAAGAAGTCTTTGGAAAACTTCGTGAGTTGCGGGAGGTCGCAGGAGGGGCCGAGGAGCTTTATGCGAAGATGGAAGAACAGGCCATGGTTAACGCACGCGAAAAGCAACAGATAGCTTTGGGACTATTGGAAGAGATCGTCCATATCAATGAAGTTGTCACAGCCGAAGAAGTCGTAAACGCAGAAGCCGCAGCGAGCAATGCAAGCTTGACTTCAATTATTGGCATGATTGCCGGTACTATCATAGCCATGCTTCTTGGAGTAATTTTGGCAAAGTCCATCACCAGTCCTGTATTAAAAGGTGTCTTCCTGGCCGAGAAACTTTCAGAGGGTGATTTGAATCAAACTGTTGATGTGCGGCAAAAGGATGAAATCGGTGTTCTGGCATCAGCGCTCAGGCAGATGACCAGGAAACTTAGAGAAGTAGTGGGTGAAGTAAAGAGCGCTTCGGAAAATGTCGCTTCAGGCAGCGAGGAACTCTCTGCATCTGCTGAAAGTCTGTCGCAGGGAGCCACAGAACAGGCTGCCGCCATAGAGGAAGTATCATCTTCCATGGAACAGATGACTTCGAATATCAGGCAGAATGCCGACAACGCCCAGACAACTGAAAGCATGGCAGCCCAAGCTGCCATAGACGCGGAAAAGGGCGGTGATGCAGTATATCAAACCGTGGATTCCATGAAGCAGATAGCAGACAAGATATCCATAATCGAAGAAATAGCACGTCAGACCAACCTCTTGGCCCTTAATGCCGCCATTGAAGCGGCAAGAGCTGGAGAACACGGCAAGGGATTTGCCGTTGTAGCCGCAGAAGTCCGTAAATTGGCTGAAAGAAGCGGACAGGCTGCTGCGGAGATTAGTGATCTTTCTGCATCCAGCGTCGAAGTGGCCGAAAAGGCTGGTGACATGATCAAAAAGATCGTTCCTGATATTCAAAAAACATCCGAGTTGGTCCAGGAAATTGCGGCAGCAAGTAACGAGCAAAATTCAGGTGCGGAGCAGATCAACAAGGCCATTCAGCAGCTTGACCAAGTCGTGCAGCAGAACGCATCCGCATCCGAGGAAATGGCTTCCACATCCGAGGAATTGTCCAGCCAAGCCCAGCAACTGATGCAGACAATGACCTTTTTCAACTTGAACGGGAGCAGTGGAAGCCATCATGTTCTTGTCCAGCACAAGCCTTTGAAACTTGAGTCTGCTTCATCTTCTCACGGTAATGTAAACGGCGGCAAGTACGCTGAAACAGGCGTGGACATAGACATGAACGAAGAACAGGCTGACGAAGACTTTGAGAGGTTTTAATGTGTCCGCTGGCAAATTATAAGACAGGGACTTCAAGTCCTCACAGGCCAGGAGATAAAAAATGAATGATAAACTTAAACAGGATACAAGCCAGTTTCTTACGTTTACGTTGGGTAAGGAAATATTCGCCTTGAGCATCAGTTCCGTCAGGGAGGTGCTGGAATTGACATCCATAACCGGGATACCACGAACTCCGAAGTACATGAGGGGAGTAATAAATCTTCGTGGTCATGCCGTACCGGTTGTGGACATGCGAATGAAGATGGAGTTGGAGGCTGCGGAGTATACCGTCAACACCTGCATAATCGTGGTGGAAGTCGAATATGAAGGGGAAAAAGCGATAATGGGTTCACTGGTTGATTCAGTCAGGGAGGTGATTGAATTGGCACCGGACAAGATTGAATCTGCTCCTCGTATAGGGTCTTCAGTAAATTCTGACTACATAAAAGGAATGGGGAGACAGGGGGATGATTTTATAATCATCCTTGAAATTGGCAACGTATTTTCTGCCGAGGAATTGAGAAGTGCAAAATCTGCATCAGATTCCAATCTGGTACAGGAAGAAGAAATAGACATTCCTCTCAAGGGTGAGGAGAAAAGCGAATTACATCCATCGTCTTAATGAACTGAGATGGATATATGATTGTTGAAACAGAGTCCGACAACTCAGGCAAAAAAAGGCAATACAATATGCCACAATATTGCTGAATGTTCATGAATAAAATGTACCCCCATTTACTGAACATTGTTGTCGGACTCTTTTCTTGTTTTTTAATGTTTGAATTTACTTGTCTGTATTAATTATAAATAGAGCGCTTTTATGAAGATACGTCAATCTATTGTTTTGATGGTTTCAGTGTGCATATTGGCTGCAATAATTTCTTTTTCAATAATGGCATACACATATGAAAAAAAAGTTTTCAATGAAATTATTGACTCAAAACTTTTTTCCGTGGCGAATATGGCCACTCATATTGTCCCTGAAAACTATCATGACAATATCGAAGACAAAAATTCTGTTTCTGAAGACAGCTATTTATCTTTGGTAGACAGGTATGATGAAATATGCATGGAACTTGATCTTGAATATATCTGGAGTCTGATGAAATTCGACGGCTCAATCGTGTTCACTTCAGGCTCGTCGACCAGCAAAGACTCTACAAAAGGCGACTTTGCGCGTTTTTTCGAAAAGCATTCAAACCCCAAGGCTTACGAAGAGGTTTTCAAGACGATGAAGCCTCAATATCAAAACATATCAGACAAATGGGGGCACATCAGAGCTGTGTTGGTTCCTTTCCAGGATTCTCATGGCAGGTCTTATTTGTTTGGGGCCAGCATGAAAGTTGATGAAATTAATCTGCAGGCACAAAGATTCATGTTGGACACCTCGCTGGCCGGGGGCGCAATTTTTATTTTTTCGATGATTGTCGTTTCCTTTTGGTCAAAGCTGATATCTAGACCAATAATTCGTCTTTCAGACTTGGCGAGAGACATTGCAGGAGGTAATTTCAGAGAAATAAAGTTGCCGGTTGGCTGTCATGAGGTAAAATCATTGACTGAAAATATTAATGACATGAGTTCGGCATTGAAGAAACAAGTAGCCGAACTGTCAGACAGCAGAGAAAAACTAAAAATAACCCTGGATTCCATTGGAGATGCGGTCATCGCTACTGACGTCGATAGTAGCGTGGTGCGAATGAACCCGGTGGCAGAACAACTAACCGGTTGGAAAAATCATGAAGCCTTGGGGAGGCCTTTGATTGATGTTTTCAATATAATTAACTTCTTGACTAGAGAGAGGGCCTTCAATCCTGTCTCTAAAGTCCTTGAAACCGGATGTGTGGTTGGACTGGCTAATCATACAGTACTAATCGCAAAGGATGGTCGTGAATATCAAATAGCCGATTCTGCAGCACCCATTTTGGGCAAGGACAATGTAATTTCAGGTGTGGTTCTTGTATTCAGGGATGTTACCAAAGAGTACAAGCTGCAGGATGATTTGAGGGAAAGAGAACGTCGTCTTCAGGCTCTTTTCGAAGAGATGAACAGCGGCTGCGTGTTGCACCAGATTGTTTATGATGAATCCGGCGTGCCAGTCGACTATGAGTTCTTGAAGGTGAATTCGGCATTTGAACGATTGACGGGTTTTGACAGGAAGTCCGTTGTTGGGCGGACTGTATTGGAATTATTACCAGATATTGAAAAAGAATGGATCGATTTTTTTTTCAAAGTTGCCTTGACTGGGAAGAGCGATCAATTTGAGATTTACAGCCAGGCATTTAATGCCCATTTTGAAGTCAAAGCCTATTCTCCTTTGCCAGGAAAATTGGCGGTCATTTTTTCTGACGTCACAATTCGCAAGAGCTATGAAATAGAATTATCAAAAGCAAAGGAACTGGCTGAATCGGCAAACCATGCCAAATCACAGTTCCTGGCCAATATGAGTCATGAAATCCGCACTCCAATCAATGGTTTCATGGGTATGCTGCAACTACTTAAAAGCACTTCTCTTGAAGAAGAACAGGAAGAGTACATCGACACTGCTTTAGACTGTGCGCGCCGTCTTACCCGGCTGCTGAACGACATACTGGAACTGTCCATGGTCGAAGCCGGAAAGCTGAAGGTTAAGGATAAACCATTTGTTTTTCGCTCCTTATTGAAAGAGGTGATAAAACTTTATGGATATGAATCTGAGGAAAAGGGAATAAGAATAAAAACAATTTGTTCTGACAAAATTCCGGAAAAGGTATTGGGTGATGGACAGCGGCTGCTTCAGATTTTGTTTAATTTGGTCGGGAATGCAATAAAATTCAGTGTTAATGGGACGATCACAATTGAATGTCATCATCTGCCCGCAATGCAAACCAATGACGTGAAAGTATTGTTCTCAGTTTCAGATCAGGGCATGGGAATACCTGAAGACAAGTTGAACCTGCTTTTTAAACCCTTTACGCAGTTGGAGGGTACATATGTTCGCCGATTTCAGGGGGCTGGACTGGGGTTGAGCATAGTCAGTCGGTTAGTGGACGCAATGGGCGGCAATATTTCCATAGTCAGCGAAGTAAACAAAGGCACTACGTTTCATTTTTGTCTTCCATTTTGCAAAGTTGATGAAGATGAAAAAACGTTGCCAACGGAAGTCCAAAACCAAAAGCAGGTCAAAGCCCTGAAAATCCTTTTGGCCGAAGATGATTATGTGAGTGCACTTTTTCAGAAAAAAATGATGGAAACATTGGGACATGAAGTTAGCACTGCGTCAAACGGCAAGGAAGCTCTGGATTTATTAAGAATTTCGGATTTTGATTTCATATTCATGGATGTACAGATGCCTGTCATGGACGGCATTCAGACCACAAAAATAATTCGTTCCCATTCGGAATTCAGAGGTAAATCAAAAATTACCATCATCGCTTTGACTGCGCATGTCATGAGTGAAGACAGGGAAAAGTGCTTGAGATGCGGCATGGATGGATGTTTGTCTAAACCTGTAGAGAAGTCTGATCTTGAAAAAATATTGAATGATAATGCCAATCGACTAAAGTAGTAGATTGCTTTGTTGTTTAATATTATTTTTTTTAAATATTCTATAAAAATATTTTTAATATATAATTAATGTTATGGATTAAGTTATGGGCAAAATTTTTAATCTTTCAACAATTTTTTATTTTTTAATGACAGCAATCATAATTGTTTGTGTCATAAGCTTTGCTTTATTTTGGAGTTACGAAAAATATGAACAATTTAATGAAAAAGTGTACTATAAACGTACTGAATATATAAAAAATAGTAAAATAAAAATACAAGAATATGTTGAAAGAGCGAAGTTGTATATAGAAAATCGTATTGAGTTTACTGAAAAAGAATTGCGTAAAGATTTAGAAGATCGAGTTCAGTCTGCCATTGCAGCATCGACCTTGATCCACGATAAATTTAAAAACACCATGCCTCAGAGTGAGTTGCAAGAACTCGTGGTTGAAGTTCTCAGAGGACTTCGCTTCAATAATGGACGGGGTTATTATTTCGCTACTCGTTTAGACGGCAGGGAAATGCTTTTTGCGGACAGGCCGGAGTTGGAAGGTAAAAATCTTCTGAATATGGTTAGCGCAGACGGTAAATATGTAATTCAGGACATGATTAAACTTATCAAAACCGAAGGCGGCGGTTTTTATGAATACTTTTGGTCGCGTCCAGGCCGAAAGGAATTGGCGCACAGAAAGATTTCCTACGTCGGTTACTTCAAACCGTTCAACTGGCTAATTGGTACTGGTGAATATTTAGAGGATTTCAAGACGACCATTCAGCAAGATGTTTTAAAACATTTGGTCGGCGTTCGTTTCGGCCAAAACGGTTATTTGTTCGGCAGCACCTTCGAGGGAGACCCATTATTCACAAATGGCAGAATCACCTGCGGAGGTGCTAATATTTGGGAGCTGACTGATGCTAATGGAGTAAAAATCATTCAAAAACAGCTGCAGGAAGCCAAAAAATCTGAGGGTGGTTTTGTAAAATATTTATGGAACAAGCTTAATTCAGATATCTTATCGCCAAAAGTTACTTTTGTTATGGGCATTCCGGAATGGGGTTGGATCATAGGCTCCGGTTTTTATGAAGATGATGTTGAAGAATCAATTTCCCAGTCCAAAATATTGATAAAGAAAGAGATGCGTGATGGTTTTACAAAAATTATATTGATTGCTTTTTTAATTTCTGGAATAACATTCGTTGTTCTTTTTAATTTTTCGCGCCTTATTCAGAAACAAATCCAAATCTTTTCCAACTTTTTCATTAGAAGTTCCCGTGCAAAGTTAAAAATTAACGATGAATCATTCTCCATCAAGGAGTTCAAGAGACTGGCCTTGGATGTCAACCACATGATCGAAAACCAGTTGAAATTCGAGAAGGCCTTGAATCAGTGCGATTATAGATATCGTGAACTTTTTGAGAATACGCCAGTGGGCATCTTCCAGACAGATTCCAATGGTATGGCGCACCATCTTAACCCCAAAATGGCCAAGATTATTGGAGCACTCTCTCCATCTGAAGCTGTAGAAAGATTCCAGGATCTTGCCTCTACTCTTTACGTCGACCCCAATCGCCGCAAGGAGTTTATCGCAATTTTAAAGAAGGAAGGACGGGTTGAGAACTTCGAGTATGAGGCCAGACGCCTTGACGGAAAGCATATCTGGATAAACATGACGGCCTGGGTAAGCAAACAGAATAATGATGAAACATTTATGATCAACGGATTTGCTTCCGATATCACTGAAAGAAAACAGACGGAGAATTCACTGCTGTTGGCCATTGAACATGCAGAATCGGCAAACAAGGCCAAATCTGAATTCCTGGCCAACATGAGCCATGAGATCAGGACGCCCATTAATGGATTCATGGGGATGCTGCAGATATTGAAAACCACTGCCCTAGAACATGAACAATTGGAATACGTAGAAACTGCTCTTGGCAGTGCGCGGCGGCTGACCCGGTTGTTGAACGATATATTGGAAATATCGATGATCGAAGCGGGCAAGCTTAATGTCAGAATCAATCCTTTCAATTTAAGGTTTCTTCTTGGCGAGGTTCAAAATCTTTTCAGCGACATAGCCAAGGGGAAAAAAGTCAGACTTAAAATATTTTGTTCCGACAGAATACCTGAAACCATGCTGGGTGATGACCAGCGTTTGCTTCAAATATTCTTCAACCTTGTTGGAAACGCAGTCAAGTTCAGTCAAAATGGAACAATAAACATTGAGTGTCATCCTTTATCGTTAAGCACAGAGGATAAATTTAGAGTTTTGTTTTCAGTTTCGGATCAGGGAATAGGAATGCCTGACGACAAGGTGGATATGCTTTTTCAACCCTTTACCCAGTTGGAAAATTCATTCGTACGACAATTCCAAGGTGCTGGCCTTGGATTAAGTATCGTAAAGCGGCTTGTCGAGGCTTTGGGTGGCAATATTTCTGTCGCCAGCGAAGAAAATGTAGGAACCACCTTTTACTTTTGTATACCATTTTCTAAAACAGATAATGAAATAAAAAATCAGCCAGAAGAAACGGACCAAACCTCGCCTGCAGAATATTCATTACGAGTTCTTTTGGTGGAAGACGATTCAGTAAGCGCTGTATATCAGAAAAGAATTATGGAGAAGCTTGGTCATCAAGTAGTGACAGCTGCAAACGGTAAAGAGGCGTTGGAAGTTTTAAAAGAAGAAGCTTTTGACTTGGTGTTCATGGACATACAAATGCCTGTGATGGACGGTGTCCAGGCTGTAGAGAAGATTCGATCCCGACCTGAGTTTTCCGACAAGTCCAGGATTCCAATCATTGCTTTGACTGCATACGCCATGAGTGGAGACAGGGAGAAATTCCTCAAGGCCGGTATGGATGGATACCTGTCAAAACCTATAGAGAAGAAAGACCTTGAGAAGATATTGAACAAGTACTCCAAAAAACATTATTAAAACAAACTTTTGTTTCGTTTTGAACTTTTATGAACGAGTTATGGTCAATTGTGAGTTGCGACTAGATTTTGATTGGGGGGAATATGGGAGATCGGCAATTTAGATTTTATTTGGTCTTTTATGTTTTGGCGGGAATTATTTTAATGTGTGTTTTTTCAACACTCAAAAAAATAATTATCAACGTTCCAATCATAATTGAAGGGTATATGGTACCTTCTTTTTCAGGAATTTTGCTAGGTGCACTATTTTGGAATTTAATAAGAATAAATAGAAAAAATGAATTTTATAAGGCTTCACAAATTGTCTTAAATAATTCAAAAAAAGTTCGAAGTATGTTCGATAACGTGCCGATAGGGATGTTTGAATCAACCGAAGAGGGTAAGTTTGTTTATGTGAATTCGGCAATAGCAAAAATGCTCAAGTATGATTCACCTGAAGAACTAATTAGAACGGTAAACAGTACATCAATAGAAAAAACATTATATGTTAATCCAGACTTGAGGCCTTTATTCATTAAAGATGTAAAATCAATTGGAGATAATTGGAAGGTTTTTGAAAATAAGTATAAATGCAAAGACGGGTCAACAATTGATACTTTGTTGACATTTTCAAGTGAACACAAATCATATTCAAATGAGAAATCCTTGTATGGGTTTGTTCAGGATATAACTGAGCGCAAGAAAAGCGAAACAGAAATAAGAAAAAGGGAATCAGAATTATCGAGCATATTCAGGGCTGCTCCAGTTGGAATAGGAGTTGTGGTCGACAGAGTAATAACTCGAGTCAATAATAAATTTTGTGAGATGACAGGTTATGAAAAAGATGAGTTGACAGGACAAAGCGTAGCAATGGTCTACGTTGACAACGAAACGTTTGTAAAGGTTGGCGAGGAAAAATATAAGCAGATAAAAGAATCGGGTACCGGTACTGTTGAGACCAAATTTCGTCGCAAGGACGGCACCATCATCGACGTGATTCTAAGTTCCACGCCAATTGACCAAGAGGATTTATCAAAAGGCGTTACATTTACTGTATTGGACATAACAGCACGAAAAAATGCCGAAAGGGAAAAAGTGCATGCCCTATCCTCCGCTCAATGGGCGGAAACCAAGATATCAGCCCTGCTTGCAAGCTCCAAAGCAATAAATGAATGCACTACATTCCTTGAGGCCGCTAAAGTACTTTTTTATCAATGTTCAGAGGTCATAGGGTATTCTTCTGGATATGTGGCTTTGCTGTCTAAAGACGGAAGCGAGAACGAAGTCCTTTTTCTTGAGGCGGGAGGCAGAGACTGCACTGTTGATCCGGAATTGCCCATGCCCATCAGGGGCTTGAGGCAACAAGCCTATAATTCCCAAAAAGTTGTTTTTGACAACGATTTCCATCACAGCGAATGGATGGATTTCATTCCAGATGGGCATGTGCGTCTGGATAACGTAATGTTCGCGCCGTTGATAGTTCAGAAAAAACCGGTTGGTGTCATTGGGATGGCCAATAAGCCTGGAGGATTCACTGACGAAGATGTTGATTTGGCGAGACATTTTGCAGAAATCGCAGCAGTCGGACTTCAGAATTCGCAACATCTTGAAAAACTGATTAAAAGTGAAGAACTCAATAAGAAAGCACGCCATGAAGCCGAGCAGGCCAATATGGCAAAATCGGAATTCCTGGCAAATATGAGCCATGAAATTCGTACCCCCATCAACGGCTTCATGGGTATGCTGCAGATTTTGAAGTTTACCGAATTGAGTCCAGATCAAACAGATTATGTTGAAACGGCCATTGGGAGCGCTATACGTCTTACCAAGCTTCTTAATGACATATTGGACATTTCTATGATTGAAGCTGGCAAACTCAACGTAAAAAATGATCCATTTGAAATTAGGGCATTGCTGAACGAACTTACTAAGCTCTTTGGCGATTTAGCCAGTGAAAAGAAAATTAAGTTTGAGGTCTTTTGCTCCGAGGCCATACCTGAAAGGCTGTTTGGAGACAATCAGCGTCTAATGCAGGTATTCTTTAATTTGGTAGGCAACTCTTTGAAATTCAGCGAAAAAGGGTCAATAGTTATTGAATGCCACCCTTTGCCTCAGAAAGGTGAACATGACGTTAGGGTGCTGTTTTCAGTGTCTGACGAAGGCATGGGGATGCCGGATGACAAGTTGGCATTTCTGTTTGAGCCTTTTACTCAAGCGGATGGAACTTATGTCAGACAGTTTCAGGGAGCCGGCTTGGGTCTGAGCATCGTCAAGAGGCTAGTAGAGGCAATGGGCGGCAACATTTCCGTGGACAGCGAGGAGAATCGCGGGACAACTTTTCATTTCTGCATTCCTTTCGGCAAGGATGAGTCTTCAACCATTATCTCCAAAGAGGAGGAAACAAAAGAAAGAGTCAAGAATAAATTAAGAATGTTGCTGGTTGAAGATGATTATGTAAATCGAACTTCCCAGAAAAAAATATTGGAAAGCTTGGGACATGAAGTGCTGACTGCGGTAAACGGCAATGAAGCTCTCGCTGTGCTGAAAGAATCTGACTTTGATCTAATATTCATGGATATACAGATGCCCGTCATGGACGGAGTACAGGCTACAAGGGCTATCCGTACCAATCCTGAATTCCGCGACAAGGCTGGGATTCCGATAATCGCTCTTACCGCATATGCAATGACAGGTGACAGAGAAAAATTTCTTGAGGCTGGAATGAATGATTATCTGGCCAAGCCTGTGGAGATAGCCGATGTCGATTCTGTATTGAAAAAAGTTCTAAAGACCAACTAGTTCAACAAGGTGCAGTTCATGCAGAAAAGTCAAAATTATGATGCGAAGGATGTCGTAGATAAAAGGTTCAGGTCTGTTTCGCTTAATAACCATGTGAATGCAATGCTTTATGCCTTGGCTCTTGACCTCGAAGGCAAGTCTAACGGAATATCAAGTTATAAAGACGAAATGCACAGGTCCATCCCGAATTTGGATGAGTGTATGAAAATGCGTCGCAAGGTGAGCCTCATACCTTTGGAATCAATCAAGGAAAGGCTAAAGCTTCCGTCTGTTCCTGGAATCGTATTACGCTTGCACCATGCCCTGGAAAGCGGAGCAGCTTCAGAACAACTGGCAGAGATAATCCAATATGATCCAAAACTCACCACGGCCATCATGAGTTTGGTTAACAGCCCTATCTTTGCCTTAACGACTAAAATTGAAACCTTGTCCAGAGCCATCACGGTTCTTGGGACAAAAGAGATATCTTCCTTGGCCTTGGGAACGAGACTTATGGTAATGTTCGATGATTGTATACCAGAAGGTCTTCCGATTCAGACATTCTGGAAACATTCAATCGCCTGCGGTGTGTTGGCTCATGACATTGCCAAATTCGGCTCCAGACCTGATCCTGAACGTTATTTTGTTGCTGGATTGCTTCATGATTTGGGACGTGTCATGCTGTTCTCACAGTATCCTGATCTAGCAAAGCTGGCATTGGCTCTGCAACGTTTTGAAGGCATTCCTTTGCACAAGGGCGAGTTGAATCTTTTTGATGTAGATCATACTATGGTTGGTGGTCTTTTTTTTGGAGAATGGGGACTTCCTAAAAGCATTGTGCACTCAGCCCTATACCATCATGATCCTACAAAGTGTTTAGGTAAAGATGTTCCTGAAATTATTTATGTGGCCAATCAAATATCGTCAGCTTTGGGCATGGGGTGCAACTATATTTACTCGATGGATTCCGGTGATGAAATATGGATGTCCCTAGGGATAAATGAAGATGAACTTTGTTCTCTTGTTTTTGGAGTAGAAGACAAGCTTTGGGCCACTTTCAATTCATTGTTTCCAAAATGTAAACGAAATACAGAGCGGGCTTGATTTTGTTTGCCATAGAAACAAAAAAAACAGATACACCCCAAAAGAAAAATAAACACAAAGGAATCCGCCCACGAAGCAAGGCAGGACGGGCATTAGCCCAAGCCGTATGGCGCTTTTTTTCCGGGTTTGACCAATGGGTCATGTAACATCGGGAAAACGCCTTACAAGCCAAATATGGAAGCCGTTTCCGGCTACTCCTTGATGACACGATACAGGGTCTGGCGGCTGATTCCGTATTCAACGGCCAAAGCTTTCTTTTCTTCACCCGCCTTGCATCTCTTCTTGATCTCGTTCACCTGTTCCTCTGTGAGCTTGGCCTTGCGTCCACAATGCTTCCCCTTGGCCTTGGCCTTGGCAATCCCCTCCCGTTGACGCTCCTTGATGATCTCCCTTTCAAACTGGGCCACTGCTCCGATGATCTGGAACATGAGGGTTTGTGTCGGGTTGTTCTCGCCAGTGAATATCAGGTGTTCCTTGTGGAAGTGGACGGAAACGCCTTTGCTGTTCAGCTTGGTCACGGTGTCTTCCAAGTCCTTCAGGTTCCTTGCAAGGCGGTCAATGGAGTGGACATGCAGGGTATCTCCCTTGCGTAGAAAGCGTAGGCATTCCCTGAGTTGTGGCCGCTTGGTCGTTGCCGCACTGGCCTTCTCTTCAAAGACTCTGTCGAGGTCCAGGCCGTCGAGTTGCCTGTCCGTGTTCTGAGCAACCGTGCTTACCCGGATGTAACCGATGTCCGTCATGAGGGTGTGACCTCCTTTCCTTGTTTGGTCATGATGTCGGTGTCGTCACCTTGTGTAACGAAACTTTTAGACCATGCGATAAAGCGTGTCAATAAATTATTTCATAAGGTTTAATGACACGGTGAAATGCGGGTTGCCGGGTTTTTGAAATATGTAACACAAGGTTTACCTTTTGAGACAAAACGACTGATAACCTTGTTCGCTTCGATATGGAATTTCAGTGACAGGTACTTGGAGTAAACCAGGGCGATCTCCGGGTGGACAGCACCGACGATGGTCATAATGCCCACGGTTCCTCCAAACACGTGGTCAGCCAACCGGAGAGCATCTCGGCGGGAAGCATGAGGGTAGGGATGGATGAACCATCAGGACGCATCGTGGGTATAATACCCACGGTGTTCGAGATGACAGGGTCTGCCTTGATTTTCTCTGGTGGGCAACTGTTGCCATTACGGTAACGGTTGGTGTCGGGGAGCTGCGTGTCGATGATCGACACGGTGGTTGAGAAGACAGCATCATTCTTGATCTTCTGGAACTGACGAGGCCACGCAACCCCGATCTCATCACACACATGGCGCGGCGAGAAGTACAAGAGTAGGAATGGATTAACCATCAGGACGCACCGTGGGCATAATGACCACGATGCCTGATGGTGTACTTTCTACCCCGGCAAGAAAGTTGCGTTGCGATCAGCCCAACGCAGGTCGAGATGACCTGCCCATGAAAAACTGGTCCACGCCCAATGTTAGGGTTATGTGGACTGTAGGAGGTTTCAATGGGCATCAGAAAGCACACACCAGAACAGATTATAGCCAAATTGCGTGAAGCAGAGGTTCTTTTGGCCCAGGGAGAGACGGTTTCCAAAGTCAGTCACAGACACGGCTTGACTGAGCAGACGTATTATCGATGGCGCAAGGAATATGGCTGAATGCGTGTCAGTCAGGCCAAGAAGCTTAAGGATCTGGAGAAAGAAAACACTCGCCTGAAGTGGTTGGTGGCAGACCTCAATCTGGACAAGATGATCCTGGAAGAAGCAGTAAAGGGAAACTTCTAAGCCCTTCGCACCACCGTCGTTGTGTATACCGGGTTCGAGAGAAGATGCAGGTGTCAGAACGAAGAGCTTGCCGAATACTTGGCCAAGTCCGTTCTACGCAACGATACGGTTCCAATCCTCGTGCAGATGAAGCGGCACTGACAGCCGCAGTGATTGAATTAGCTACCTAATACGGACGATATGGATACCGTCGGATATTGGAGCTGCTGCATAGTGATGGTTGGAAACTCAGCCACACGAGGCTGGAACGCATTTGGCGACGTGAGGGGCTGCAAGTCCCGCAAAAAAAAGCAAAACGTAAACGACTATGGCTTGCGGACGGCTCCTGCATTCGGCTTCGTCCGTGCTGGCCAGGTCATGTTTGGTCATATGATTTCGTCATGGACAGAACCCATGACGGCAAAGCCTTTCGAATGCTTACTGTGATCGATGAATATATTCGCGAATGTCTGGCAATCGACGTAGCCAGAAGCCTCAAGTCGGAAGACGTGCTTTATCGCTTAAGCAGGCTGTTTGTTGAACGAGGAGCACCGGATCATATCCGATCGGATAACGGGCCGGAGTTCACGGCAAAAGCCGTCAGAAAATGGCTGGGACGAGTCGGAGTAAAGACTTTGTTTATTGAACCGGGAAGCCCATGGGAGAAAGGATACAACGAAAGTTTCAATGGGAAATTGCGTGACGAATTCCTCAATGGAGAAATTTTCACAACACTCAGGGAAGCTCGCTACTTGATTGAAGAGTGGCGTTGGGAGTACAACATATTCAGTCCTCACAGCGCCCTGGGATGCAAGCCACCTGCGCCCAAGGCCACTCTCCCCTCGGGGGGAGAGTGGAGCCAGCCCTCCAAACGCCAAGGGAAGAGCACTAACATTGCGGGTGGCACAAACGGATAGGGCAGGTCAGTCTCATGTCGAATTAAAAGACTGGAATAGTTGATGTATATTGACCCACTCGTCGTTCTGCTCGCCTTTGGATTCGGCTATTTCAGCAGTCGCATAGGCCTCCCCCCGTTGGTGGGATATCTTCTGGCCGGATTCGTCATGTCCACTCAAGGTTACACCTCTGGGCCGGCAATTCAAGCCATTGCAGATGCCGGGGTCACAATCCTGCTCTTTACCATTGGTCTCAAGTTGCGCTTACGAAATCTCATGCGGCCGGAGGTTTGGGCTGGAGCAAGCCTGCACATGCTGGTCACTGTAACAGCTTTTACAGTAGCCCTTTTGGCCGCATCCACGGCAGGGTTGTCACTATTCTCCGACATGGAGCTCAAGACGGCTGTTTTGATCGCCTTTGCGCTGAGCTTCTCTTCAACAGTTTTTGCTGTGAAGATTCTTGAAGAATCGGGCCGGAGTTCTTCGCTTAATGGCCGAACGGCTATTGGTGTGCTCATTATCCAAGACATCTTTGCGGTCCTGTTTCTTGCTTTTTCAACAGGAAAAATTCCATCTCCATGGGCCGTAGTTGTGCTTATGGCGTTGCCTGTTGCACGTACTATATTTATGCATATTCTCAACCGTATTGGCCACGGAGAACTTCAAGTCTTGTTTGGGTTTTTCCTGGCTTTTGTCGCAGGGGCTTATGCCTTCGACCTGGTAGGACTCAAAGCCGACCTAGGAGCTCTTGTAATAGGGATGCTGCTGGCACCGCATTCTCGCTCCCTAGATATGGCTAGAGCCCTTTATTCCATAAAAGATTTTTTGTTGGTCGGCTTTTTTCTCAACATCGGCTTGTCCGGTCTGCCCACGCTGCAAATTCTTGGGATCGCTGTCATCCTGGTCTTAGTCATACCTTTCAAAGCGGCTCTATTTTGTTGGCTGTTCACCAGATTCAAGCTCAAGGCTCGCACCAGCTTTATCACTGCGTTGAATCTGGGAAGCTATTCTGAATTCGGCCTTATTGTTGCTGGGATTGCCGCTGGTCAAGGATGGCTTTCCAAAGACTGGCTCCTCACGTTGGCCTTGGCCTTGTCAATTTCATTTTTGGTATCTTCTCCAGTAAATCGGTTGGCGGAAGATTTGTTTGACAGGATCGGCAAGTGGCTGCGGCGATTTGAAAGTGAAGACTACCATCCGGATGAAGAACCGTATCAAGCCGGAACTTGGCAGATCGCAATTTTCGGTATGGGGCGCGTGGGCACAGGGGCATATGAATATTTCACTGAGAAGTTTGGTCCCGTGGTAATTGGTTTCGATTTTAACGCAGAACGGGTTGACCGTCACTTAGAGCAAGGCCGTCAAGTCCTTCTCGCAGATGCCACCGATGTCGATTTCTGGCGTAGAATTCCCCAGACTTGCAGAGCTTTAAAACTTTACATGCTGACCATGCCAAATTTAGAAAGTCAGCTTTACGCAATAGGGAAAATCAGGAAGTTGTGTAAGGACACTCCTATCGCGGCCATGGCGCAATTCGATGATGAGGTTGAAATTCTCAAGGAGGCTGGCGTATCGACCTCCTTTAACGTTTTTGCCGAAGCCGGTTTCGGTCTGGCGTCACACACGTTTCATGATATCGACCAACTCAATATCGAATACTACAAAGCCGATTAGGCTTTCTGACACTCCATCGACTCATCAAGAAATGGTCACATTGCCGGCCCCCTGAGTATCGCCTTCATTCCATTCGATCTCAATTTCAAGAGAGCGTTTCAATGAAGTTCGGCCCTGCTCCTCTTCAGCTTTGATCTCCAACGTCACATTTTCAGGAATAACAAGTTCTACCTCGGATGCCTGAGAAGAAAGAGTAATTTTTCCGAATTCAATCTTGTCTGCGATGGCTCGAAGAACTGAAGCTGTTTCGGCAACGGTTTTCTTTTCTGCACTTTTAAACAAGATAGTTTCGCGTCCCATATTTTTTCTCCTTTTGAATTGCTGGCCCGCCCCCAGTTTGTAATTCGGTATTCTGTTAATCAATATTGACCCTCATTTGCCAATATTCAAAATTTAGTGGCACATGCCAGTTAAATTTGACAGGGCAGTTTATAACAAATCGTCTTGGCCTAGCCAAATATTATCAGACAATTGCAAGATGCTTAGTGAGGGTGTGTTTAATTATTTAATCTATTTTTAAGGAGGAACAATGAATAACAACGAGCGCCATTGGAATCCCTATATTGCCTGTGGTACAAACGGATAGGGCAGGTGAGAGAAGACAGATTTTTTTAATCATCCTAGGCAACCGTTGTGATATTTGTAACGGTAGCGTGCCAGAGCCAACTGCTTGCGCGGGTCGCTGATCTTGCGGATCGTGGTCAGCCAACCGGAGAGCATCTCGGCGGGAAGCATGAGATGTTCACGGCTTCTACCGTCCTGACCAACTGTGGTGATGATCACCACGGTTGCCGAGAACACAGAGTCTGTCTTGATTTTCACGTACTGACTTCTCCAATCAACCCCGATCTCATCGCACACATGGCGCGGCGAGAAGTACAGCTTGCCGTTCTCCGGGTGGACAGCACCAACGATGGTGCCGCCTCCGGTTCTCTGCATGTGGTAGTCGAACCGCCGTCCAATTATGTGACAGGATGGAGGAAGGATTCTCTCGGGAGAACGTAGAGGGGCATGGGGGGGGAAAAAAATTATCATGAACGTAATTATACAACGTCTCAGATTTTTACACCAAAAAAGAGATCAACTCGGTTTGAGCTGATCCCGGATTTTTCGTTCAGTGAGAGGAAGGGTATTGTCGCGGTCCTGGCTTGACCATGATTCGCGCTCAGTTGCTGTTTAAACGTTTTTATTTTGCAACATGACACATTGGGTCATAGACAATGCAAAAATGTCTCAGAATGGAAATATGAGCGTTTGGCGGCAATTAGGGCTGTCTGAAAACACTGTGGGCTATTTCAGAGGCGTTGTTGTGAGAATGCGGGAAGAGGAAGAGAGCATGTATGGGGATGACCATACCAATCATCCTTCCTTCCTACCCCTTATGTTTCAGGCAGAAGACACCCTGACGACATACCTTGTCATGTGTTTGAAAAAGACAGTCAAAGATGTCGACAACTGGATGTCAGGATGCCTTCTTCCTTACATAGGTAATATATGGGGAAACGAGAAGTATGAGAATCATTATTCCTATTTTATTATCTAATTTTTATTCTTTTCTTGCATACTTCTTTTCGTCTACATAAGGAACATATTGATGATATGATGAGGATAAGAAGGAGAGAGATGAGACACTCTTCATGTATACACTAGGAGGAAGGATAGGTGGAGGATGGGTAGAACAATGACTATATATAATCTTTCTTCATCTTCAAGTACACTTCAAGTACACCTTATATTACTTCTATATAACCTATATAGTAAGTTTAAGGGGGGTGTTAGCTTAAGGTGTAACTTAAATCCATCCTCCCGTAATCCTTAACTTAAATCCACGATTTTGTTTAAAAAGTTCTCAAGTAAGTTTAGGCTGTTATGAGGTTGGACCATTTCTAATAAAACTGAGCCTGTGCTCATCAGGTGTTCGCTTTTTTTCAAAGTCGATGCCCTAAAAATAAACTACAGGATGTGTTTTTCTAAAAAGCATGGTAATAATCCGAAAGTGAAACAACTGTTGCGGTTTGATCTTTTCCCTGCGCGCATGCTATCCGACATCACCTTGGAGACCAGCCCATGTTTGGATATGGTTCCATACGGCGTAAAATTATCACTCTCTTTCTTATCTCCGCCATTCCTGCGATTACTTTTCTTGTATTCGACGGGTTGTGGCATAGAAATGAGACCATTGCCCAATCTCAACAGGAACTATTGGATTTTATCTCCCTGCTTGCCGAAAGACAGGAAAAAACTACCCTCAAGACCCAATATCTTCTAGACGCCTTGTCCAAAAAATCAGCAGTCCAGAGATTTGACGTACAGGCCTGTCGACACTTGTTCAATGCCGAACTCAAAAATCATCCCCAGCTTGCTGGAATTCATCTGGTTGACCTGAAGGGAAATCTTATCGTTTCTGACACCCCCCGTACATTTGGAAATTTTTCCAAAACAAAGCATTTCAGAGATGCCGTGACTACAAAGGCCTTTGCTCCTGGCGAACAGATAACAGGCCTGCTCAGGCCAATACAGATTTTTCCCTTTGCTCACCCCGTGCTTGACCAAGCAGGGGACGTCCAGGGAGTGCTGGTAACAGCTATGCTGCTTGACCGATACGGCCAACAATTTGCGGAAAGCGAATTCCCGGAGAACTCTTTTGTTGGTGCCTGTGATCACAACGGCATCCGACTTTATCGTTCTCCAAAAATCAGTGCGGGGGCCATTGGCCAGCCAATTCGCAAGTCAATGTTTGAAACAGCTAAGGGCAGGGACCTGAAAGGTTTCAAATACGATATCGGATCAGACGGAGTTGAGCGCATCATTGCCTTTTGCCAAATCAGGCTTGATTCGGACAAGCCACCATATATGTACGTGTTTGTAGGCATTCCGAGCGCCACAGTCCATGCCAAGGCTAATAACAGCATGATTTGGCAAGTGGCCTTGTTTTGTCTTTTGGCTATTTTGACAGTAAGTATTGGCTGGTTTTTCGGCGGACGAAATCTGGGAAGACGGCTTGAGGAATTGGCTCACTTTTCCTCGCTGGTCGGTCAGGGAGACCTTTCAGTTCGGGTAAAGCCCGATTCGAATATCAAAGAACTCACCACCCTTGCACAATCTTTCAACGCCATGGTTGAATCTCTGACGCAGGAAATTACCGAAAGAAAAAAAAATGAAGACGCCTTCCGACTCGAAGCCTTGCGCCGCCGTATCCTAATGAATTGTAGTTATGATGGAATTGCCATCATCGACCAGGACCATCGTGTACAAGAAGCCAATAAACGCTTCGCGCAGATGCTGGGCTATTCTCATGCAGAAATAGTTGGGCTGCAGACCTGGGAATACGAAGCAAACAAGACCGAGGACCAAATCCGCAGCTTTTTTTCTGATTTGTCATGTATTAACATGGTCTTTGAGTCCGTCCATCGTCGCAAGGACTCAAGCACTTATCCGGTGGAAGTTAGCGCCAGTGGCGCTGAGATCGAAGGAAAGCAGATGGTCTTCGTCATTTGCCGGGACATTTCAGAGCGCAAGAAGTTTGAAGAGGACCTGCTTGTTGCTAAGGAAAAAGCTGATGCGGCCAGCAATGCCAAATCCGAATTTCTGGCCAATATGAGTCATGAAATCCGTACGCCGCTTAACGGTCTCCTAGGCATGTTGCAACTCATCCAGACCACGGAACTCAAGCACGAGCAAAGGGAATATGTCCTGAACGCCATTTTGTCATCCAAGAGATTAACCCGCCTGCTTTCCGACATCCTTGATTTCTCCAGAATTGAGGCCGGAAAACTTGAAATTAACTTGGAAGCTTTTGACTTGGCCAAGATTGTTCAGCAGGTCTTCGAATTGTTCAATCCTTTGGCCATGCAGTCCGGATTAGAATTCTCCTGTGACATTGACCCCGCGATACCTAGGCAGGTCATTGGCGACCCGGCGCGTTTGCAGCAGATCTTGACCAATCTTGTGGGCAACGCTCTCAAATTTACCAAACATGGCAGCGTTACCCTGAGCGCTGCACTTTTGCCTGCCAAAACGCAAACAAAACAATGGGTCCTTTTGTCGGTTTCAGACACCGGTATTGGCATCCAGGACGATATACTGAAGGGGCTGTTCAAACCCTTTACCCAGGCAAGTGCTGGGTTTGCCAAGAACCATCAGGGTGCTGGTCTCGGCCTATCCATATGCAAGCGCCTGCTTGATCTGATGGGTGGCAGCATAAGTGTTGAAAGCAGTGCTGATGCAAAAGACAGTGGAACTACTTTTTATGTTTCCATTCCTTTTGAATTGTTTGATTCGCTCCCTTCGGGCCAGCAACCAGTCTTTGGGCCTCAGGAAACGTTTCGTGTAGGGCTGAAGATACTCTTGGCCGAAGACGACAAGGTCAACCAGTTCGCGGCTCAAGGGTTGCTTGAAAAATTGGGAAATTCGGTTGTGTCCGTGGAAAACGGTAGTCAAGTCCTGGACGCGATTCGCAGAGAATCTTTTGATTTAGTGCTCATGGATGTTCAGATGCCGGACATGGACGGAATCGAGGCCACCCAGGCCATTCGCAACGGCAAAGCTGGTGCCGCCAACAAAGACCTGCCCATAATCGCCCTGACAGCCTATGCCATGGGTGGCGACAGGGAAAAATTCTTGTCCATGGGCATGAACGACTACATTGCAAAGCCAGTTGACATGACAACCCTTGTGAACATCATTAAACGGGTCTTCAGTCGTTAGGGACCGGTATAACAGAGTGTTGAAGATGTACGATAGGCCATTATCAACACAGTCCGCTAGCCGTTTTTTTTCCCGTCCTGGCTTCACTCAGCGGCACTGGCCACGTACCGGCTGTTGGCAAGATGGTCTAGGTCCAGGCCGGGATAAGTAAGCCGTTCCATACCAGCCGCAAGCTGTAAGATGGGGTAAGCATCCCCACCGTACTTCCTTCCCTCAGTTCTTGGCGCATGTCCGGTAAGGGCATCACTGATCTGTTCTTCCACGCCTCCTTCCCTGAATCCATCCTTGGCCGCATGCCTGAATGAATGAAAGACCTTGCGCTTGTCCGTGATGCCGTGCTTCCTGGCATACCTTCCCCACCACTGGGAAAAGGATGCGGTCAGCTTCCCTTGCTTGGAGGTCAGCTTGTGGAACAGTCTTCCCTTGCCGATCATCCGAACATAGTCCATGAAGCCCAACCGGACCAACTCAGGGTGAACCGGAACACGCCGCTTTGATGATTCCGTCTTGCGCCGCATCCCGGAGCCTACCGTAGTCATATCGAAGTAGGTGACTTCCCGTTCCTCTCGTATGGCTTCGGCTGTAAGTTGTCCCAGTTCCTCAAGCCTTGCCCCGGTAAATGCGGCCAAGAGGGGAATCCAGTACGCCGCCTCACCTGAACCCCCTTTTGGCCGATCCCCGTCCGTGTAAATGGGGAACCGGAATATCTTGTTCATGTCCTTGATGGAGTAGGGCAAGCGGGTTGTGTAGCTCACCTTTCCCGCCTTGACCTTCACCCTGGATGCGGGGTTGTGTTCGATGTAGGCATTTTCCTCAGCCCATCCCAGAACCGCACCGATTGCACCAAGGGACTTATCGTTGACCGTGCGAGGGGAAAGGGTCTGCAATTCTTTCCTCTTCTTGGCAAGCTCAAGAATCTTCGGAATTTTCATCCCTTTGAATTTGCCGTTCAGTCTTGCCGGGAGTTTGAGCATCGCATCCTTGTAATCCCGGACGTGAACCTTAGTTATCTCGCCTACAGGAAGGTCTCCATGCAGTTCGATAAACCGCCGAATATGTACACCAAAATCATTGACCGTTCGTTCTGGGCCGCCTCCCGCAAGGTGTTCCTTTGCCCACATTTCATGAATTTCGGTGAAGCTTGGTGTATCACTGTGGTGGGCCGCTTGGCCGATGTTCAGTGCTAAGGGGTTTGGGTGGTGTCTGTATGACCTTTCCCTGATTCCTTTCCCTCATGGCCTTATTGGCCTTGACGAAGCTCTCCAAGAGTTTGATAGCCAGCCGCTTGAAGTCCTCACTGTTCTTGTCCAGGGTGATACCTTGGTCTGTCAGAAGCTCTTCTGCGTATTCCTCGATTGAACGTGTGTCACCCCTGGATAGACGTTCTCTTCCTTCTGATTCCAGAGTGTCCAGAAGCTCGGCATACTCAGCATAGTCTTTCTCACTCAAACCCGCTCTACGTCTGTTTTCATCCTCCTTCATCTCGTTGTGATAGGAGATGGCCGCAAGACGTTTTATCTCATTGAAGGACAGCCCAGGAACGCCCACAGCGGAGAGCTTGCGCCGTGCCGTAGCAAACTCTTGATCAAGCTTCACAGACTCGATACGGACCTTTTCCAGGGCTTCCCGGTAATCACCGGTCCGAAGGCTGAACTTGATCTCTTTCTTGCCGTAGTGGTCTTGGAGATCAATCGGAACCTTGGCTCTGAATTGATAGTTCCGGCTGTTTTTTCTGCGGTGTAATCGGGTGTGTTTCGCCATGTCTTTCATGCCTCCGGTGTACCAGTTCGGTGTACCAGTTGGGAAGCAAAAAGATTAAGCCCTTGGGTCATTTAAATGATTCCAAGGGCTTAGATATGGCTTGGCGGAGAGGGTGGGATTCGAACCCACGTACGGGCTATTAACCCGTAACTCGATTTCGAGTCGAGCGCGTTACGGCCGGACTTCGCTACCTCTCCTGGTTTTCCGCCGTTGCCGACGGGAAAAAACTTATAAACGCACTTGGGCCGGTATGCAAGGCTTGATCACTTCTTTCTGCGGTTCAAAAAGAAACGCTTGAGCAGGGTCGAGCATTCCTCGGCCATGACACCCTCAACGGTCCACATGCGGTGGTTGGCAAAGGGCAGGGCCGCGCCGTCCATGTTGGAGACCAGCGCCCCGGCCCGCTCATCCCTGGCCCCGAAGACCACCCCTGCGATTCTGGCGTGAATCAGCGCGCCCACGCACATCAGGCACGGCTCCAGCGTGACCGCCAGCACGCAGCCGTTCAGCCGGTAGTTGCCCAACTTTTTGCCCGCCTGACGCAGGCAGAGAATCTCGGCGTGGGCCGTGGGGTCGTTGAGACTGATGGGTGAATTGTGCGCACCGGCCAAAATATTGCCGTCAGGAGCCATGAGCACCGCGCCAACAGGGGCCTCGCCATGGGCAGAGGCATGAGCCGCCTCACGCAGGGCCAGATCCATGAGCGAACGCCATGTCACGCCCTCGGGCGGTTCCGGCGGCGGGGTGGGTTTGCCGACAAGCAAAAGTTAGCGCTCCTTGAGGTACTTTACGCCGCCCTCAAGCAGGGCCAGGCCGAGCTTCTGTTCCTCACCCCTTGTCCAGCCCGGATGGTTGGTGGGATGATTGTAAGCTTCGGGGTGGGGCATGAGTCCGAGAATGCGGCCCGAAGGGTCGGTCAGACCAGCAATACCCAGAGGGGAACCGTTTGGATTGTAAGGATATTCCAGTGTCGGTTCGCCAGATTCCGGGTCTATGTATTGCAGGGCGATATGGTTGTCCGCCTTGAGCTGTTCAAGATGCGCCTCGTTCATGGGGATGATCTTGCCCTCGCCGTGGCGCACGGGCAGGTAGATAGTGTCTACACCCTTGGTGAAAACGCAGGGGGAATCGGGGTTGGCCTTGAGATGGACCCAGCGGTCCTCGAAGCGGCCCGAGTCGTTGTGGCTTAGTGATACTGAGCGTTCAAAATATTTTCCGCCCACAGCCGGCAAAAGGCCCAGCTTGACCAGAAGCTGAAAGCCGTTGCAGATTCCGAGAATTATACCGCCCGCTTCAAAAAAGGATTTGAGCTGATCGAGAACGGGATTTCCGGATTTGTCCTTGGCGTAGCTCCATCTGAGAGCCGCGGCCTGAGCCGCTCCCAGGTCGTCGCCGTCAAGAAAGCCGCCCGGACAGATCAGGTAATTATAGTCTTTAAAGTTGATCCTTTCCGCTGTAAGATCAGAAAAATAAGCTATTTGAGCTGCATCGGCGCCGGCCTGCCGGACTGCGTATGCTGATTCCTGTTCACAATTGGTGCCGTATCCGGTAATAACCAGTGCGTTGACGCGGGACATGCGGCTTCTCCTCGTGTATTTAAATATGGAAAAGGCCGGAACCGACCTGATTCATTCGAGGAAGAAACATACTTGCGCCGGGGTCGATCGTCAACAAGCGCATAATATTAAAGGGTAGTTGAAATATTTATTCCAGAAGCCACAAGGGACGGTAATTAATGAAAACTAAGTTCATCTTCATCACCGGGGGAGTGCTTTCATCACTGGGCAAGGGCCTGGCGGCAGCTTCCATCGGCGCACTGCTCCAGGCCAGAGGACTGAAAGCCACCATCCAAAAACTCGATCCCTATATCAACGTTGACCCCGGAACAATGAATCCTTTCCAGCACGGCGAAGTCTTCGTGACCGACGATGGCGCAGAGACCGATCTCGATCTCGGACATTACGAGCGCTATCTGGACTTCCCCATGAGCCAGAACAACAACTTCACCTCCGGAAGCATCTACAACACGGTCATCACCAAGGAACGCAGGGGCGATTATCTGGGCGGAACCGTTCAGGTCATTCCCCATGTAACCGACGAGATCAAGAAAGCCGTACTCAGCGTACCCAAGAACAACGAAGACGTGGCCCTGATAGAGATCGGCGGCACGGTCGGAGACATCGAGGGACTGCCCTTTCTTGAAGCCATCAGGCAGATGAAAAAGGATCTGGGCAAAGAAAACGTACTCTACATCCACCTGACCCTGGTGCCCTACATGCGCGCCGCCGGTGAACTGAAGACAAAGCCCACCCAGCACAGCGTAAAGGAACTGAGAAGCATCGGCATACATCCGGACATCATCCTCTGCCGTTCCGAGGTTGATCTGGAAGCAAGCCTCAAGTCCAAAATCGCGCTGTTCTGCGACGTGGACGAAGACGCGGTCTTCACCGCCGTGGATGTGAAAAATATTTACGAAGTCCCGCTCAAGTTCTACCAACAGGGCATTGACCAGAAAATCGCAATCCTTCTCAAGCTTCCGGCCAAAAACGCCAATCTTGACTCCTGGAAGGAATTGGTGGACAGGCTGGCCAATCCCAAAGGCACGGTTACCATCGGAATCGTGGGCAAATATGTCGACCTCAAGGAATCATACAAAAGCCTGCACGAATCCCTGGTGCACGGCGGCGCGGCCAACGACGTTGCCGTAAAGCTCAAATACCTGAATTCAGACAAGATAACGGAAAAGAATCTGGCTTCAAAAATGAAGGAACTGGACGGAATACTTGTTCCCGGCGGCTTTGGTTCGCGTGGGGTCGAGGGCAAGATTCTTTCAATAAAATACGCCCGTGAAAACAATGTTCCGTTTTTCGGCATCTGTCTAGGCATGCAGTGCGCGGTGATCGAATATGCCCGCAACGTTTTGGGCTTCGAGGGCGCCAATTCCGAAGAGTTCGATCCCAAGCCGCCTTACCCGGTCATCTACCTCATGACCGAATGGTATGATTTCAGGAAAAAGCGCATGGAAAAACGTGACGTGAACAGCGAGAAGGGCGGCACCATGCGCCTCGGCTCCTATCCCTGCAAGATCAAGGCGGAGACCAAGGCAATGGAAGCCTACGGCGTCACCAGCATCGACGAGCGCCATCGCCACAGGTTTGAGTTCAACAAAAAATACGCGGACGATTTCGAGAAAAAGGGCCTGGTCCTGAGCGGCCTTTCCCCGGACGGAGAACTTGTCGAAATAGTCGAGCTTCCCGACCATCCCTGGTTTCTGGGCTGCCAGTTCCATCCCGAATTCCAATCCAGGCCCATGCGCGCCCACCCCCTGTTCCGAGAATTCATCAGGGCTTCTAAGGAAAACAACATGGGGAAAGAATAAGCGGAATGAATTCAAGCGAATTATATAACAAAAGCGTTTCCGGCCCTTTCATAATCGCCGGACCCTGCGTCCTTGAGCAGGAGGACCTGATTCTCAAGGCGGCGGACAGGATTGCTGAAATCGCAACAAGGCTCGACCTTCCGGTGTTCTTCAAAAGCTCTTTCGACAAGGCCAACAGGACATCGGTTGAAAGCTATCGGGGGCCGGGCATGGAAGAGGGGCTTGAGCTCCTGGCCAAGGTCAGGCAACGGACCGGACTGCCCATAGTCACGGATTTTCACCATCCCGAACAGGCCGCACCTGTCGCCGAGGTGGCCGACGTTCTCCAGGTTCCGGCCTTTCTCTGCAGACAGACGGACTTGCTGGTGGCGGCCGGAAAAACCGGCAGGATCATAAATGTAAAAAAGGGCCAGTTCATGGCCCCCTGGGATATGCGTTATGCCGTGGAAAAAATAAGATCAACCGGAAACGGGCAAATCTGGCTCACCGAACGCGGCAGCAGTTTCGGCTACAATAATCTCGTTGTTGATTTTCGCTCCCTGAAACTCATGTCCGACCTGGGCGTTCCGGTGGTCTTCGACGCCACCCATTCCGTGCAATTGCCCGGCGGACAGGGCGGCTGCTCCGGCGGGCAGCGCGAGTTCGTGCCCGTATTGGCCAAGGCCGCCGTTGCCGCAGGCGCCAACGGGGTTTTCATGGAAATGCATCCGAATCCGGACAAGGCCTTGTGCGACGGTCCCAACAGCCTGCCCCTTGACCAGGCCGAACCGCTTTTGGACGAATTAAAAGCGTTGTGGAGCCTTGGGCATGGCTAAAAACAGCGCTGCCCTGAAATCAGCAAAAGGAATAAAACTCCTTATCCTGGACGTGGACGGAGTCCTCACCGATGGCGGTCTGTACTATGACCATGAAGGCAGGGTGAGCAAAAGATTTAACGTTCAGGACGGGTTGGGCATCAAACTTGCACAATCCATGGGCCTGGATATCGCCGTCATCACCGGCCTGAATCACAAGGCTGTTGAGTCCCGCGTCACTGAACTTGGCATTACGGATTATTATGCAGGAAATTTCGACAAGGTTCCGCTTTTGGAAGAATTGAGAAACAAGAAAGGCCTGGAACTGGACCAGATAGCTTATCTCGGCGACGACTGGGTGGACCTGGGCGTCATGAAGCGCGTGGGATTGCCAATGGCCGTCAGCAACGCACAGCCGGAGGTCCTGGAAGCAGCAGCATGGGTATCCGGAAAGCCCGGCGGCCACGGAGCCGTGCGCGAGGCAATAGCCTTTATCCTCAGCCGACAAGGACTTCTGGAAGACGCCTTGGAGAGGTGGTCCAGCTAAGATGCGTTTACGTCCATTGGTTTTTCTGACCATCATCTTCGTCTGCGGTATCGGCATCGGCTTGATATTGAGCATGGGAAAATCGCCTGACGGCTTGGGCGGCATGGCCGACGGCAAGGACAAGCATACGGAAATCGAGGTGGCCGACGTGGAGGCCAACGACATCGAACTGGTGCAGGGAAAGGACGGCCAGATACTTTGGAAGGTTAGGGCGGCCAGCGCCAAGTACAGCCAGTCGAAAAAGGTCGTGCTGGTGACCAACCCACAGATGACCTCTTATCTGGGCGAGGAGCGACAGGAAGTGTTTGTCCGCGCCGACATGGGCGAAGTCAATCAGGAAGGCAACAACCTCAATCTTTGGGACAACGTTGACGGACGCTATGGCCTCTTCACCCTGAAGGCGCATAAACTTGACTACATCGGCTCACTGGATAAAGTCTTTTTAAAGGGTGAGGTATCCTTGAGCAGGCCTGATTTTTCCGTCAACGCCTCGGTGGTCGAGATAGACGTGAACTCCAGGCAGATGGAAGCCGCGGGCGACGTAAGCGCTTATTTCATCCCGGAAAAGGGCGTGGACCTTGACGGGGACGGCAATGCCACGGACAGTGAACCTGAAAAGAAAGAATAATATGATTGATACAAATAATAGATTCACAAAAAGAATTGGCCTCCCGCTGGCTGCTTTCATTGCGCTGGTTGTTGTCGCCGCGTTGGCTTTGTCTGCCACATCCCATGCTGCTGAATGGGGCGAGATCAGGGCTGCGGACAGAAACCTGAACGTCAGAAAATCCAGAACGCCCAAATCGGAACATGTGATCACCCTGCTAAAGGGGGATCAGGTAAAGATTGATTTTCCAAAAGACGGATGGGTGGCGGTTTTTGACCCGGAGGCCAAGGAAAGAAACGAATCAAAGGCCATCGGCTATGCCAAGAGCAAATACCTTTTGCCCGTCAAGGCGGACAAAACCAAGGCCGTAGCCAAACAGGCCGAGACAGAACCGACAGTCGCGCCCGCACAAAAGACGGACGCCAAGGTCATGTCCGTGGCTCAGGACGCGAAAGTTTACATGGACAAGTCCGAACAGTCTCCGGTCATGGCCACTCTGGCCAAGGGAGAATACATTCAGGTCGGATTTCCTGATCAGGGCTGGCATGCCGTTTTCAGGATGAACGAGCCGGTCAAGGATGAGAAAAAGGCCCTGGGTTATGTCCGCTCCGCAGCCCTGGCCGACCCGGCTCCCGAGAAAACCGACCAGGACAGGTTTCAGGTCGATCGGGATGGCGTTGAATCACAGGAAGAAGCCCAGGCGACCAAAATAATCAACGACATGGCCGGGATTCAAGCCCCGCAGGACACCGAGGTCAAGGCCAAGGTCGATTCCAGTGAAGAGAGCATAGGCCCCAAGCCCCTGCCCAAGGAAAAAGCCGTTAAAATCACTTCCGAAAAAATGACCTACAACCAGAAGGACAACACGGTTTCCTTCATCGGCAACGTCCATGCCGTCCATGCAGGCCTTACGCTTTGGGCCAAGACCGTTACGGCATATTTCGCCAAATCAGGTGAAAAAAAGGGGACCGGCGCGGACAGCATTGAACGCATCGTGGCCAAGGGCGAGGTCAAGATCAAGAAAGACAACAACGAAGGGCTGAGCGAAGTCTGCACCTATACCGTCAAGGACGGCGTCATTCGCATGGAGGGAGACCCCATGCTCACGGATGGTGAAAACACTGTCCGAGGCGACGTGATCAATTTCTACCTCAGGGACAACCGCAGTGAAGTCATCGGCGGCAAGGGGAAGCGGGTGGAGGCTATCTTCTTTACGCCTGAAGGGATGAAGCCTTAAGCCATGTCCGAACTTACCGCATCAAGCCTCAGCAAGCGTTACGGCCGCCGGGAGGTTGTCCACGACATCAATCTGAATCTCGGCAGAAATGAAATCGTCGGCCTTCTCGGCCCCAACGGTGCTGGAAAGACCACGACCTTCTACATGCTTGTGGGCATCGTCAAGCCGACGTTCGGAACAGTATCCCTGGACGACAGGCAGATCACCGATCTTCCGTTGCACGAGAGAGCCAGAATGGGTGTGACCTATCTGCCTCAGGAAAGCTCGATCTTTAAAAAACTGTCCGTACGAAAAAATCTCGACATCATTCTTGAACAGGTTATGCCCGACAAGAAAAAGGCCAAGGAACGTGCGGAGGAGCTTCTGGAGATGTTCGGCATCGCCAAGCTCGCCAACCAAGCCGCCATGTTCATGTCCGGGGGAGAGAGACGCCGTCTTGAAATAGCCAGGGCCTTGATTCTCAAGCCGAAATTCATCCTTCTGGACGAACCTTTCGCGGGCATTGACCCCATTGCGGTTCTGGATATTCAGGAAATAATCTCCGTGCTCAAGAACATGGACATCGGAATTCTAATTTCAGACCATAATGTTCGTGAAACATTGAATATTTGCGATCGGGCCTATCTGGTCTACGAGGGCTCCATAATTCTTGAAGGAACCCCGGATGAAATCGTTCAGGACAGCAAGGCCAGACAGCTGTATCTTGGCGAGGATTTTTCTCTTTAGTCATTGTCCGCTATTTTTTTCTCTTCGTCACTCAGCAATCATGTTTGTTGATTTACACTTGTATGGAAGATTGGTACAATTTTTTCATGCAAGTGTAATTTTTTGAAAATAATTAATTCTAACAATAGGTTTTCAAGATTATCTTGCGCGTTTAGCCAATATATGTCATAAGAAAATTAACCAAAGGCACACGTTGTCGGAAAGAAATTTAAAAAAAAATTGTTTTCAAAATGAACTGAAAAAGCAGCAAAGCAAAAGTTAAAAGATAGCAAATCATGGGCTTGGAATTAAGACAACAGCTTAAATTGGCACAGCAACTTGTGATGACACCGCAGTTGCAGCAAGCCATCAAGTTGCTTCAACTTTCCCGTTTGGAACTCGTCGAAACCGTTCAAAACGAACTTCTGGAAAATCCTTTGCTCGAAGAGCTGGATCCGGAAAAGACGGCTGACTCCGAAGCCTCCAAAAATGATGACGTTCTTGTGGGCGAAGCGGCTGCCAACGAGGAATTGCTTCGCAATGCGGACTGGGAGAACTACCTTGGCGAATTCTCCAGCACGTCCAAGCAATCACAGTCGCGTGAATTCGAAATCCCGGAAGAGGGACTCTCATTTGAAGCCCGCCTTGCCTCGAAACCTTCCCTGCAAGGCCACCTCAACTGGCAGATGCGGCTTTCCAATTTTACCGATGACGAAATCGCCATAGGCGAAATGATCATCTGGAACCTTAATCAATCAGGATATTTGCAGTCTTCTTGTGAGGAGTTGGCCGCAACGTGCAACGTGGCGGAAGCGGATGTCGAAAAGGTCATCAAGAAAGTACAACTTCTCGACCCCATAGGCATCGCTTCAAGAACTCCACAAGAATGCCTGTTGGTTCAGCTTGTGTTCTACGGCTACGACGATCCCATTCTAGAAGCCATTGTGAGCGATCATCTGGAAGATCTCGAAAAACACCGTTACAAGCCCTTGGCCCGCAAATTCAAGATCAGCATGGACCAACTCAAGGCTTATCTGGACACCATCCAGACCCTGGACCCGATGCCGGGCAGCAACTTTTCAGGTTCCGACCCTCACTTTGTGAGCCCGGACGTGTTCGTGTACGAATTCGACAACGATTTCGTGATCATCCTCAATGAAGACGGCATGCCGAGGCTGCAGCTGAATTCGCTCTACACAAATAATATCAAGCCCAAAAACGAGAAGGAAAAGGAATATTTCCAGGAAAAGATGCGTTCCGCCAACTGGTTGATGAAAAGTCTGTACCAGAGGCAGCGTACATTATATAAAGTAGTTGAAAGCATAATCAGGTTTCAGCGGGAATTTTTCGAAAAGGGTGTTTCCAAACTCAAACCCTTGATACTGAAAGAGGTGGCGGAGGATATCGAGATGCACGAATCCACTGTAAGCCGGATTACCTCCAACAAATACGTTTCCACTCCCCACGGAGTGTATGAGTTGAAATTTTTCTTCAACAGTGCGCTGGAACTGGATGACGGCAGCCAGGTGGGTTCTGAAAGCGTAAAGGCCCTGATAAAACAGCTTATCGACAACGAAGACCCCAAAAAGCCTCTTAGCGACGAAAGCATAGGCGAGCTTTTAAAAGACAAACTGGAGGTCAAAATTGCACGACGCACAGTCGCCAAATACCGTTCGGCAATGAACATCTTGTCGTCGTCAAAAAGAAGGGAGATTTTTTAGGCGGATTTGAATCGTGTTTGCCAACCTTTAAGACAACAGGAGTTTGGTCTATGAACATCAGCTTGACGTTTAAGAACTTTGATCCCTCTCCTCACCTGAAAGAATACGCAAACTCACGGTTTGAGAAGCTCTCCAAATATATCAACGAATCGGAGGAGCCTGAATTGCAGGTCAACCTTGAAGTGGACAAATTTCGACATCAGGCTGAAGTTGTCTTGATTGCCGACAATATACATCTTTCCGCATTTGAACGTTCGGAGGACATGTACTCCACCATCGACATGGTTCTGGACAAGATGGAAGCGCAGCTTAGAAAGATGCGCGAAAAAATGAAGAACAGACGCAAGGGCAACCGTATACGCCCCATGCTCATGGAAGTCTTTTCATACGAAGAGGGCACCGGCGAAAGCGCTCCGAGCATTGTCGAGTCGAACATGTTCGAACCAAAACCCATGTCCGTTGACGAAGCGGCCATGCAACTGGAATCGGTCAGCCACGAATTCATCGTTTTCAGAAACGCTGAGACTGATGGACTGAATGTCATATATAAGCGTAAAAACGGAGACTTTGCTGTAATCGCACCTGGATTCTAATTATGAAACTTGGCGAATATCTGGATAAGGAATTCATTCTCCCGGCACTGGCCTCGAAAAACAAAAAAGAGGTTCTGGAAGAATTACTTGCACCGATCAAAAACAAATATCCCGTTCTTGATCCCGAACATGTCCTGGATGTGCTTTTGGAACGGGAAACACTTGGAACTACCGGAATAGGGGATGGCATCGCCATCCCCCACGGTAAGATAGAGTCCCTGGAAGAGGTCATACTTTGCGTGGGCCGATGTACACAAGGCGTGGATTTCGAAGCCCTTGACTCTAAACCATGCAAGATATTCTTCCTGGTGCTTGCCCCCGAGCAGGTGGCTGGTCTGCACCTTAGGATTCTCGCTCATATTTCGAGACTGCTCAAGGATGACCATTTCCGGGACAGCTTTCTTGAGGCTGATGACCTTGACGGCCTGTGGGATCTCTTGAAACATGCTTAAGTCTCTAACCTGACGGAATCGATGGTGACTCCCAAAACATCTTTCCCTGTCGTTGTTGTCACCGGCCTGTCCGGTTCCGGTAAAAGCACGGCCCTTCGCGTATTCGAGGATATCGGCTTTTTTTGCGTGGATGGCCTTCCGGCGAGCATGGTCCCGAAACTGGCCATGTTTTTTCAAAGCAAGGACTCTTCCCATCGAGGACTTGTGTTGGGAATGGACCTCAGACAACACGATTTCGTCGATGAATGGAATGAAGCTGTAAAAGAGCTAAACGAACAGGGCATGCGGCCCCGTATCGTCTATCTGGAAGCCAGGCTGGACACCCTGTTCAGACGTTACGCCGCCACCCGCAGGCCTCATCCCCTCGAAAGCGCCAACCTCGGCCTTGAACAGGCACTTGAAGAAGAGAGGAAACTTCTGTCGTCCATCCGCAACGACGCGGAATTGATCATCGACACGACTGAATATTCCATCCACGATCTGAGAAGAACCATCCAGGACAAATGGGTTCGACTGGACAAGGAACCTTCGGGCTTGCGGATTCACGTCATTTCCTTTGGCTTCAAATATGGCGTGCCCATTGATGCCGACCTTATCTTTGACCTGAGGTTTCTTCCCAATCCCTATTTCGAGCCGTCACTGCGTCCCATGTCCGGCAAAGACGCCCCTGTGGCCGAATATGTCTTTGCCAATGATCCGGGCGACACCTTCAAAGTAAAATTCATAGAGTTTCTCTTGTATCTATTGCCGTTATACGCCGCTGAAGGGCGATACCGAGTCACTCTGGGCCTTGGATGCACCGGCGGACGGCATCGATCGGTGGCTGTTTCCGAATTCGTTTCAAAGGCCTTGCAAAAAGAACACTATTCGGTAACTCTTGAACACCGTCATTTTGAGTTGGGTTGAAGGCATGACTGAAAACAGCACAGAGAAAATGAAAAAAAGCGCAGGACTGTTACTGGTCACTCATGGAAATTTTGGTCACGACCTGATTGAAGCGGCTCAGCTCATTCTTGGCCAACAGGATAGGGTGCAAAGCATAGGGATAGGACCGGAAGTCGGCGTGGACGAAGCCGTGGAAGCCATCAGAAAGGCTGTGGACCAGTGCGACAACGGAAAAGGCGTCGTGGTACTGACCGATCTTTTTGGCGGAACGCCCACGACCCTCAGCCTTTCCCTGTTGAAATCACGAAACCTCGAGGTCATTGCCGGGGTCAATCTGCCAATGGTCATAAAGGTTATGCAAAATCGCAACATGCCCATCACCCATCTGGCCATTGAGGCCAAAAGGGCGGGCCAGCAAGGCATAGTCGTGGCCAGTGAAGTGCTGAAAAGCAAACGGAAGGAGGGATAGGCCGTGTTCTGGGTCAGGATCGACAACCGCTTGATTCATGGTCAAGTTATCGAAACCTGGCTGCCCCATACCGGGGCCGACAATATAATAGTGGTCAACAATGAATTGGCCGAAGACCTTTTGCAGCAGGAAATAATGTCGCTGGCCATCCCAAGTTCAATAACAAGCAGCTTCGTGGCCGTCGCAAAGCTTTCCTCCTTCATCAAGGACCAAGGCGCGAAGCTGACAAACTCTTCCCTGATCCTGTTCGCGACTTGCAATGATGCGAAGAAGGCATTTGACACGGGTTTTGAATTCAAGCTTCTGAACGTTGGAAACATTCACTATGGTCCCGGCAAGAATCAGATTTCACCGAATATAGCATTGAGCAGAGAGGAAGAATCCTGTTTGCGCTATTTTTCCAGCAAGGGAGTGGAACTGGATTTCAGATGCGTTCCCAACGACACATTGCAGGTGAGGCTCTAGAATGTTTGTTGACCTGAATTTGGCCATGCTTTCCTGGCTGGGATTGATCGCTTTTTTTTTGCCCTTTTTTCTCTTTTCCGCTACTCGCTGAGCGCCGGACTCCTTGAACGGCCACTGATCATAGGACTCTTCTGGGGCGCCTTTACCGGCGAGTATCAATCAAGCCTGTATATCGCCATATTTTTTGAGCTTTTCTGGCTGGACGTGATTCCGGCCGGGACTTTCGTGCCCCCGCATTTGGCCGCTTCGACCCTTGCCGCCCTTGTCACCGCCACCAAGTTCGGGCTTTTCGATCCTCCGGAAGTGCTTCTGCCCATCATCATTTCCATGCCTCTGGCCTGGGTGGGCACCAAACTCGAGTCGTTATTGAGAATTTGGCAAAACAAGAGCTACAACAACATACTCACATGGGCGAGAAATCCCGAAGACCTGACCGTGCCCTCCGCCATGATGGTCAGGTCGCTGCTTGTCAACCTTGTCCTTTCCATGCTGTTCTTTCTCTGTTCGATCATCGTTATTTTTATTCTCACGAATTTTATAAGAGACCCCGCCGTGACCTTCCTGGGCTCAATGCACCTGGAATGGTTTCATCTCTGGATAGCGGGAACCCTTGGCGGTCTAATGGCGCTGCGGCTCAGGAGGGTATATTTGTTCCTGGCGTTTTCAGTGTTTTTTGTAGCTCTGGCCGGGGTATTATCACTAATCAAACTTGGCAGCGGATAAAGATTGTGATAATCCGAACTATCTAAATTTTGGGGCAATACAGCATCCATAACATATTGAATGAAATAGGAGGACACTAATGTCAATCATCGTATGTGGTCACAAAAACCCTGATACCGATACCGTAACCGCCGCCATCGCGGTTGCCGATCTCTTCACCAAGCGCGGCATGGCTGCCAAGCCTGTCACCAACGGTGAAATCGCTCCCGAGAGCAAATTCGTCCTGGACAAATTCGGCGTAAAGGCTCCTGAACTCTGTTCCGACGCCACTGATCAGAAGATCATCCTTGTCGACCACTCCGACCTTTCCCAGAGCCTGGACAACCTGGCCAAGGGTGAAATCCTCGGCGTTGTCGACCACCACAAGCTGGGCGACGTCACCACACCCAATCCCCTTGAAATGTGGGTCTGGCCCGTCGGCTGCACCGGCACAATCATCAAGGCCATGTATGACTTCTACGGCATCGAGGTGCCCAAAAACATCGCAGGCACCCTGCTTTGCGCCATTTTGAGCGACACCGTCATGTTCAAGTCCGTGACCTGCACGGACCAGGATAAAGTTGCTGTCGACGCACTGGCCAAGATCGCCGGAGTGTCCGATGTCATGGCCCTGGGCATGGAAATGTTCAAGGTCAAATCCGCTGTGGACGGCGCCAGCGCCAGTGAGCTGGTCTTCCGCGACTACAAGGACTTCGACATGTCCGGAAAGAAAGTCGGCATCGGCCAGCTCGAAGTCGTCGACCTGTCCATGCTGGACGCCCACAAGGACGCCCTGCAGGCCGAGATCGAAAAGGTCAAGTCCGAAGGCCGCCACAGCGTCTTCCTCCTGCTGACCGACATCATGAAGGAAGGCTCTGAAATGCTTATCGCTTCCGATGATCCCAGCTACGTGGAAAAGGCATTCGGCAAGGCTCCCACGGGCAAATCCGTTTATCTTGAAGGCGTTATGAGCCGCAAGAAGCAGGTTGTACCCAACTTCGAAAAGGCTTTTGCCTAAGCCGACCATGCTATTGACGGGCGGGGCTACGGCCCCGCCTTTTTAATTTTTATAACCCAGCAAATCAACACACAGTGACAGCCCGCGAAGCGCATCCAGGAATCCTTGTTGTCGAGGATTCCAAGTTCCAGCGACACACCTTGACCAGACAGCTTCAGGAATGGGGCTATGATGTCATGGAGGCCTCTGACGGAGTCAGCGGCCTAAATCTGTTTGAGCAACACTCGCCGAATCTCGTCATCACCGACCTGAACATGCCCAACATGGACGGCTTCCAACTGGTAAGAGCCATCCGCGACAATGAAGTCCACTACACCTATATCCTGGTCATAAGCGGCCTCAAGGACAAGGAAAGCATCGTGGCCGCCATCGCGGCAGGCGCCGACGACTACATCGTCAAGCCGTTCTATTCGGGAGAATTGGAAGTGCGCCTCAATTCAGCGGAAAGAATCCTCAGGCTTCAAAGCCAGGACATGCTCATATTCGCCATGGCTCAACTGGCAGACTACCGCAGCCGGGAAACGGGCAATCATCTAAAGCGGGTTCAACACTTCAGCAGAATATTGGCCGAAGACTTGGGCAAGAACGACTATTCGGAGCTCAACAAGGCGCGGGCCACCGTAATAGAATCCCTTTCCTGCCTGCACGACATCGGCAAGGTGGCTATTCCGGACAGCATATTGAACAAGCCGGGAAAACTTACAAAACTTGAATTTTCCATCATGAAGGAGCATTCGCATATCGGCGGCAGGCTCATAGAGGACGTTTATCACAAAACCGGTTCCGAGCACCTCGGCGTCGCCAAGGACATAGTCATGCATCACCATGAAAAATGGGACGGCACCGGTTACCCGGACGGCATCAAAGGCCTGGACATACCCCTGGCGGCAAGAATTGTGGCCCTCGCCGACGTGTTCGACGCTTTGGCTACGGAGCGATGCTACAAACCGGCTTTCAGCAAAGAGCAATGCCGCTCAATCATTCTCAAGGAAGAGGGAAGGCATTTCGATCCTTCAATCGTGGCCGCCCACTTCAGAAACGAAAAGAAATTTTACGAGATACTGGTCAATCTCAAAGACTGAAACACTTTGATATTAAATGAAAAAGCCCCTGGCAACGCGAATTGCCAGGGGCTTTTTTCAGCTTAACTTAAATCAGTCCGGCCTTCCTGAGCACATCCTCAAGTGGCTTGACGTTCTTGGATTCCAGAGGACAGATGGGGAGCCTGAATTCAGCTCTTTCAAATATGCCCATCATGGCCAAGGAACTCTTGACCGGTATGGGATTTGTCTCCATGAACATGGCCCTATTGATGGGAGCGAGCTTGAGGCTCAAATCCAAGGCTTTGTCCATATCCCCGGCGGCATATGCGGCGCAAAGTCCGCTCATTTCCGCAGGCATGACGTTTGACGAGACTGAAATTACGCCTCTTCCGCCCACGGACAGCAGAGGCAGGACCGTAAAATCGTCACCGGAAAGGACTTTGAAATCCTTGCCGCAGTATTCAACGACTTCCGCCACCTGCTTCAAATTTCCGGTGGCCTCCTTGACGCCAACGACCTCCGGGACTTCGGCGGCGATTCTGGCCAGAGTCTCAGGCAGAAGGTTCAGGCCCGTCCTGCCGGGAACATTGTAGACGATCATGGGCAACGAGACCTCGGCTGCAATGGCCTTGTAGTGCGCCACAAGCCCGTCGGGAGAGGGTTTGTTGTAGTAGGGCGTTATGAGCAGGCCCGCATCCGCACCGGCGTCCTTGGCCATGCGTGTCAACTCGACGGCCTCCCGGGTGTTGTTGGAACCGCAACCGGCGATTACAGGCACCCGGCCCTTGGCCTGGTCAACACACATCTTGATGACCCGCCCCTGTTCGGCGTGATCCATTGTGGCGGCCTCGCCCGTGGTTCCGCATGGTACCAGGCCATTAATGCCTTGATCAATCTGCCAATCGATGAAGTCTCGATAGCAGGCCTCATCTACGGCGCCATCCCTGAAAGGGGTGACAAGTGCGGTAAAAGCGCCGCGAAATTCCATTTTATACACTCCTTATGCCTGACAGAATTTATTTGGAATCAATGGTGCCGAAAATAGACCTTACTTCCTGATTTTCCGCAATCTTTTCGGTCAATCCTTTCACCATTGCGTGCATGTTCTCGCCTTCCGTCCAGATAAAATTGTTGGCTGCCTTTGGAAACTTTAAAACTTCCAACATGTTCACGGCTTTGCCAAGTGAGTAGGGCCTGATCCATGCGGTTTTTCCCTGGGCTTCAATTTTACCGGTAAGTCCCATGCCCGGCCCGCTGCCAAGGAGAATGTCAGGGTGCTCAGTGTCCATCTTGAGATATCCATGTTCAGCCTTGAATCCCCAAACGCTCATGCCGATAACCAAATCCGCTTCCGTCCTCATTTTTTCAATGATGCGGCCTATGGCCTGAACGCTTTTTCCCGATGGTTGTTGTTCGTTCTTAGCCAAAATCGGAAAGTAGACTATGGCAACCGAATATCCGCCTTTGGTCTTGACGATTTCATAATTGACCTTGTCTACAGCTTGCCACCCGACCGGGAAGGGCAGCCCGGCTTCAGTCAACGCACTGGATTCTTCAGGCGCCAGCAATCCGATATCATAGTCTAGCATTTCCATGACGCGAACCATGGCTTTGAGTTTGTCGCTGGATACCGTTTCACTGCCGCGAAGGAGTTCATACCCTCCGCCAACGAGCAACAGGTCTGATTTCCCGGCAAGGTCTGCACGTAAACTTTCAATAAAGGTGGCCCGCCGGGCCAACCCGCCGATCGTTTTACCGCCTCAAGAGGGACAGGGTCTTAACGTGCCGTAATTATTTCCAGTATAGGCAACAACCAATAATGGTTCAGCATGGGACAGCGCGCCGATCGCCAAAAAGGCGATCACCGCAAAGCACCGAAAAAAACTTATCTGCATTAACTGTTGATATACTCTTTAAGCTCTTTACCCGGTCTGAAAAAAGGCAATTTCTTGGGTTTGACTTTGACCACTTCGCCACTTTTGGGGTTGCGACCGGTATAGCCTTCGTAGTTTTTGATCTTGAAGCTGCCGAATCCACGAATCTCAACCCTGTCACCACGCAGGAGAGCTTCTTTGACTGCGTCGATGAAGGAACTGACGATCTTGGTGGAGTCGTCCACGTGAAGATTTTTGTCTTCAGCCAGTGTTTTGATCAGTTCACTCTTGTTCATTCTATCACTCCCAAATAAAAGTTTGTGAGAGCATAATCCATAAGGATTAAGCCGCCCAAAGGAGCTTAATCTAACAATGCTTGTAAGTATGCCGAAAAATAACCGTTTTCGTCAAGTGGATAATTAGGTTGCAGATTGAGAAAAATCATTCAATGCTGGCCGGGCGGAAATGGCCTCCTGATTGTCTTCCCTGTAGCGGATTATTTTTTGGGCAAGAGCTGTGATGTCGTTGGCGCAGGGGCAATCCGGGGCGAACTTCATCAATGGTTTCTGTCTGCGCACGGCCTCGACCATGGTGGGGTCGTGTCGAATGAAGCCAAGATTTCTGATCTCGATTCCCAAAAAATTATTGCAGGCGGCATTCAACCGGTCAAAGGTTTGCTTGGCCTCGGACTTGGTGGCCTGGTTGACGACGATGCTGAAATCGTCGACACCGTACTGGTTATGCAAGACCTTGATCATGGCATAACTGTCGGTAAGGGAAGTGGGTTCGGGAGTCACGACCACAAACCGCAGTTGGGCCATGCCCGCAAAGGAAAGCACGGTCTCACTGATCCCGGCGCCGATATCAAGGACCAGAATCTGATAGCCGCCCGCAATTTCCATGATCTTCTTCAACAGCACGGACTGCATGTCTTCGTCCATGTCCACCAGTTCGGGTACGCCGCTGGCGGCGGGAAGAATATCAAGGCCCCTGTCCTCCAAGGGGACCACAACATCCCTGGACCGGACATCCTTTTGCAAAAGGTTTTGCAGGCTCATCTCGGGCGATATTCCAAGAAGCACGTCCAGATTGGCCAGACCAAGATCGCAATCCATGAGCATGGTATTCAATCCGGCATTGTAAAATGCGTAACCCAGGCCAAGGGACAGGTTGGACTTTCCAACTCCGCCCTTGCCGCTCATGATTGATATGCTTAATGTCTTGTTCTTGTTAATCATCTTCGCTTCCATCGCTTATGGCTGTAAATAAAAGTTTTTTCTCGTCGGCATGTACGAGGGTGCGTTTGAAAACGCGATCGATCTCAGGCATGGAAGCGAGGGCGACCCTGTTTCTGCCCTGGCTTTTGGCTTCATACAAGGCTTCATCGGCAAGCTTGACGAATTCCCGCACCGAATAACTGATCGACCCCCGATAGGAAGCCAGACCAACTGAACATGTGACCTTGAAGGGCTCTGACCCCTTGATACCGTTGAAATTGACCGAATCCAAATCATGCATGAATCTGGAAAGAACCTTTCCGGACCTAACCTGCCCGATTCCGGGCAGGACGATTGCCAGCTCATCGCCGCCAAACCGCGCGGCGACATCATACCTGCGTTTTATGGAGCCGATCAGTCCAGAAAGTCTGGTGAGCACGGCGTCGCCGACAACATGGCCGTGGGTGTCGTTGATCTCCTTGAATTTGTCGATATCAATGAGGGCCAGGGATACAGGCGTCTTGTTTCTTCTAGACCTTTCAATCTCCAGATCGAGAATCCTTTCAAAGGCCCTGCGGTTGGCCAACCCGGTCAGCGGATCATGGTCTCGTTCGTAAGAGAGTTCCTCAAGATTTTGCTGGATGAGCTTCAGGTGGGGGTAGGCTTCGCCATTGACGGGAAAAGCCAGCCAGTCCTTGAGATTGGTGCCGGAACTGATTTCCTTCCAGGCCTTGATGTCCAGATCGGGAAACAGCCGACACAGTCCGAGCATCATGTCGGATTCGGAACCGTCGCAATTCACGCCCTTTTTGGCGCAAAGTTCATCCCGAAGCGAGACAAGCTCCGCTATCAGAAGGCGCTCTCTGTCTTTGTCCATATCGGCCATTTACTCACCCGCGCATTTGAACAACAGATAGCCCCGAATGAGATCATCCAGAGCTCCGTCCAACACCGCGTCCACATTTCCTGTTTCGGTATTGGAACGGTGATCCTTGACCAGCCTGTACGGTTGCAGGGTATAGGTCCTTATCTGGCTGCCGAAGTTTATGGCGTCCTTGGAAGCGTAATCCGCTTTCTTGCTTTCCTCAAGCCGCTTGAGTTCGCGCTCGTAAAGACGGGCCTTGAGAATCTTCAGGGCCGACTGTTTATTGCGAAGCTGAGACTTCTCGTTCTGGCACTGGGCAACCAGCCCGGTGGGCAGGTGGGTTATGCGCACGGCCGAGCTTGTCTTGTTAACGCTTTGGCCGCCAGGGCCGCTGGCCCGGAAAACGTCAATGCGCAAATCCTCGTCCCTGACCTCTATTTCAATATCCTGATCCAAATCCGGATATACGTCCACGGAAGCAAAAGATGTATGCCTGCGTCCGGAAGAGTCGAAAGGCGAGATACGGATAAGCCGGTGTATACCTGCCTCACCCTTGAGAAATCCGTAGGCGTACAGGCCGTCTATCTGGATGGTCGCGCTTTTTATCCCGGCCTCGTCAGCCTCCTGCAAGTCCAGGCTCTTGGCTGTAAAGCCACGATACTCGGCCCAACGCAGGTACATGCGCAAAAGCATTTGCGCCCAATCCTGGGATTCAACCCCTCCTGCGCCGGGATGAATCTCAAGTATGGCGGAGTTGGAATCCTGGGCTCCGCTCAGCAGGGTGGCGAGCTCTGTGTCATTGATTCGCTTGCTGAAAATCTCAAGTTGTTCGTTGAGTACAGAAAGGGAGTCCTGACTTTGGTCGTCATGGGCAAGGGCGAGCCAGTCCCGGACATCGTCCCTGGCGGCAACCAAGGCATCAAACATCTTTACACGGACTTCAATGCGGCTTTTTTCCTTAAGAACCGGCGTCAGCTTTTCAGGCTTGTCCCAGGCTCCGGGCTTGGAGAGCTGTTTTTCAATATCATCAAGCTGCAGCTTCAGGCTGTCGTAGTCAAAGCCGCCCCCATAGGGTGTCGAATTGTTCCATGAGGGTGCCGGTTATGGTCTTCAGTTCTGGATATTGAAACATTTTTATTCCGTTATTCCAATTTTGTTATGATTCACGTTTGATAAAACCGGTTGCGACGATCCAGCCGACCAAGGCCAGGGCGGAGAGGATGACCGCCATTCTTATGCTCGCGTAATGACGATGGAAAAAAGTGTTTTCCATTCTCGGCTCCACGTCATGAGCCAATGCCGTCGACTCGAACTGCCGGGTCGTCGCCACGATCCTTCCATAGGGATCGATATACGCCGAAACCCCGGTATTGGTTGACCGGACAAGCCAGCGCCCCTGTTCGACAGCTCGCATAGCCGCATGCTGCAAATGCTGCCAGGGGGCGGAAGTGTCGCCGAACCAGGCGTCATTGCTGATATTGATGATCACCTCTGCTCCCTTCTCCACCTGGCTCTGGGCCAGCTCAGGGAATATAGCTTCATAACAGATCAACATGCCAAGTTCAACATCTCCAACTTTAAGGACTTTTTCATTGTCGCCCGACAAAAAATCACCAACGTTCTGAACAAGTTTGCCCAAGGGCAGAATATCCTTGAGGGGCACGTACTCGCCAAAGGGCACAAGATGCTCCTTGTCGTAGTAACCGGAAATGTTGCCGGCCCTACCCAGCAGGAAGGCGCGGTTGAAAAGAAAATATTCTCCTACATTCTTGCCAAGCAAATAGGCGGGAGAGCCGGTTATCAGGGAAACCGAGTTCGCTTTCACATACTCCGCCACTTTCAAACGCAAAGGAGAAACGTCCTGAAAATAAAAAGGCATGGCTGTTTCGGGCCAGACAACCAAATCGGGTTTCAGGCCCTGCCCGCCTTGCTGAACGCTCAGGGCTATATAATCGTCGACAGTCTTGTTCTGGTATTGCTTGTCCCATTTCTGGGCTTGGTCGACATTGCCCTGGACCACAACCACCCGTAGACCGCCCACCATAGTGGAGCTTTGGTCGATCCTTGCCAAACCGAAAACAACGATGAGCAGAGTCAGCCCAACCGCGATGAATCTGGCGGAGATGGAGGGCCGCCAAAGCAGAAAGGCCACGGCAATGGAAGCGTATACGCCAGAGAGGGCGTAGGCGCCCATGACCGATGCTCCCTGAATAGCGAACGCCCAGGGTTGAAAGGCGCTTGAGAGCGTAAGCCAGGGAAAACCGGTGAGAACCCAGCCGATCATATATTCCATGAAGGCCCAGAAGACACCGGCGGCCACACACAAGAGCCAGGATGGGAACCGTTTGGCGGCGTGATAAAGGGCAAGGCTGAACAGGCCGTAGTAAAGACTCAGAAACATGGAAACCAGAACCGGGCAGGGCAGGGCCAGATACCAGGGCAGGCCCCCATATTGCCCCACAGGCAGGATCAGCCAGTACAGACAGCCGGTCAGGGCCAGAGTAGAAGCCATCCAGCCGAATTTGAAGGCCCTGCGCGGGGAGGATGCTCCAAAAGCAATCCAGGACAAGCCAAGGGGCAGACAAAGTGCCAGAATGGGAACCTGAAAATGACCGTTGGCGAAACCTATCCATGTAGATATGGCGGTCGCAAGAATTGGTAGAAACACTATCCGTCCATGATTGCTGAGGTTACCCGTTCAACTGAATGAGAATCTGTTTAATCTGGCGTGCGTCGGCTTCTTTGATGGTCGCGTCGAAACCTGAAAGCTTGAAGATCTCTCCTTCGGCGGGAATACGGCCGGCAAGGCCGGAGATATAACCGCCAATGGTCTCGACCTGCTCCGAATCCAGATCAATATTATACCTGTCCTTCAGGTCGTCCAAGAGAAAGCGACCGGATACAAGCAGGGAACCGTCTTCAAGCTTCTGGACCTCGTCAGGCTTCAGGGCGTCATATTCGTCATTGATGTCGCCGACGATTTCCTCAAGAATGTCTTCCATCGTCACAAGGCCGGAAACGCCGCCGTATTCGTCCTGAACGATGGCCATGTGATTCTTGTTGACCTGCATGGCCTTGAGCAGGGACTTGAGCCCCGTGCTCTCGGAGACGAAAAAAGGCCTGCGCATCATTTCGGTAACCGAAGCATCGAGCCTGCCGGTGATGAGGGAACCCATCAAATCCTTGGCATGGACAATGCCGATGATGTGATCCTTGTTTTCCGCGTAGATGGGAATTCTGGAATGATTGCCCAGGGACATGATGACCTCCGCCAATTCCAGTACGCTGGACTTCGCTTCCGCGCAGGCCATGTCCGTTCGCGGGATCATGATGTCGGCAACATGTTTGTCGCCCAAGTCAAGGATGTTGAGCAACATTGAAACCTCTTCACCCTTGATTTCGCCTTCGTCCCGGGCATCCCTGATGTATTCTTCAAGCGGATGTCCGTTTTTCTTGAAAAGGCTGCGCATGATGGATCTAAAACCGCCGTCCGACCCCTCGTCCAAAACATGTCTCCTTGTAAAAAATTATCTCAATTATTTTATTTTGAAGCCAAGTGGCTGTCAACGATTCCAATGCGCTCATTTCAACCGTTTGAGCTTTTTCATATGAATCTCAAGGCAATTGATCGCGGCCGGCGTCAAGCCGGGTATGCGACCGGCCTGACCAAGCGTCATGGGGCTGGTCTTGCCGAGCTTCTCGACAGCTTCGGCGGTCAGCCCGGATACTGACTTGTAGTCTATATCAGCCGGAATGGATACAGATTCCATGTCCGTGAACCGATCCACAAGCTCCTGCTGACGCTTGAGATAGCCTTCATAACGAACCTTTGTTTCAACTTCGCGAAGGACATCATCGTTGAACCGAGAGATATCCTCCCAGAAGAGCGAAAGGTCTTCTATGGCCAGTTGCGGCTGCCTGAGTATGGTCGCCAGGGTCACGGCCTTGCCGGGCACTTTTGCGCCGATGCTCATCAATTTGTCGCTGGTTTCCGAGTCAGGTCGAATCTTGATGGATTCAAGGGTATCGAACACTCGGTCCATGTCGGACTTTTTCTCCTGAAACATCTTCCACTGGCGGTCGTTCACAAGACCCAACTCGCGGCCTATGGCCGTCAGCCTCGAATCCGCGTTTCCCTCCCTGAGAAGCAGCCTGTGCTCGGCGCGGGAGGTGAACATCCTGTAAGGCTCCATCGTGCCCTTGGTGACCAGGTCGTCCACCAGAACGGCGACATAGGCCTGATCGCGGGAAAGAATGAACGGCTCGCGTTCCCTGAGCTTGCAAAAAACGTTCAGCGAGGCCCAAAGTCCCTGAGCCGCAGCCTCCTCGTATCCGGATGTGCCGTTTATCTGACCGGCCATGTACAATCCGGGCAAAATTTTGGCTTCAAGGGTGGGGCGCAACTGCTCAGGAGGCACATAATCGTACTCAATGGCGTAGCCGGGGCGGACAATCTGGCATTTTTCCAGCCCTTCAATGGTTCTGAGCATTTTCTTCTGGATATCCAGTGGCAGGCTGGTGGGCAGCCCGTTTGGATAGACCTCAGGGCTTTCAAGGCCCTCCGGCTCGATAAATACCTGGTGCCTGTCCTTTTCCGGAAATCGTGCCACCTTGTCCTCGATTGAGGGACAATACCTGGCTCCGGTGCCCTCTATCACTCCGGTGAACAATGGTGAACGGTCAAACCCGGTGCGGATGGCGGCGTGGGTAGCCTCGTTGGTGTAGGTAATATGGCAGGGAACCTGGGGCAGGGGAATTTCACTGGTGCGAAAACTGAACGGCTTTGGCGGATGGTCGCCCGGTTGGGGAACCAGCCTGTCGAAATCGATGCTGTCCTTTAGAAGTCTTGGAGTGGTTCCGGTCTTGAGCCGCCCCAAGGTGAACCCGATCTCCTTGAGGCTGAGGCTCAGGCTGTTGGAGGCGGCTTCGCCCATGCGTCCGCCGCTGAAGTTGTTCAATCCGATATGCAGCAAACCCTGGAGAAATGTCCCTGTGGTCAAAAGCACGGCCCTTGCTGCGTAGTGTTCGCCAAGATTGGTGACAACGCCGCATGCGCGCCCGTTTTCAACAAGTAACGATTTGGCGGTGTCCTGTCGGACCCAAAGATTTTCCTGGGAAAAGACATCACGCTGAACAACGCGCATGTAGGCCTTTCGGTCCATCTGCGCCCGGGAGGAGCGAACGGCCGGTCCCTTGCGGGTGTTGAGTATCCTGAACTGGATGCCTGCCTGATCCGCCCACAAGCCCATGTGGCCGCCAAGGGCGTCGATCTCCTTGACCATGTGACCCTTGGCAAGACCGCCAATGGCCGGATTGCAGGACAAGTGCCCGATATGATCGACATTGATGGTCAACAACAATGTGAAAAGGCCGAGTTTCGAAGCGGCCATTGCGGCTTCGCAACCGGCATGCCCGGCGCCGACCACTATGAGGTCGAACCGGGATGGAGGGGAATCTTTTTTAATCACTTTCAGCTCTGTAACCAACAGTTACGCTAAAAGAACTTCCGCAATGACCTTGGCGTCGTTTATCGTATAGGAGATGGAAGACTTTTCGTTGGGCTGGTGAGCATTGTGCATCAAGGTGCTCCAGACCACGGCGTGGTAACCCTTGCGCCTGAGGAAAGCGGCCACCGTGCCTCCGCCGATGCCCACGGGCTTTGGCTCAGCGTTGTAGACCTCCCTGATGGCCTTGGAAATCTTGACGACCAATTCGCTGTCATCCGGCGTGGCCGGAGCGGCCTGTTCCTTCATCACGAATTCACAGGCGACTGTAACTCCATATTCCTTTTCCACTTCCCTGGAGTAGCCCTGAATCTTTTGAAACACTTCGTCCAAATCGTACTGAGGCAGGACGCGGCAATCCACATAGAAAACATCCCGGCCGGGAATGGTGTTCACGTTTTCCACATTGGCTTCCTTTTTGGTGGGCTCGAATGTGGAGTGGGGGGGATCGAACAGGGAATTTACAGCGGAAAACTCGTTGTAAAGGCCGCGAATCTTGAGAACCAGGGCGGAAGAAGCCACAAAGGAATTTATCCCTTCATCCGGAGTGGAGGCGTGACACTGCTTTCCGCTGACCTGGACCTTGAGCCAGAACATGCTTTTCTCGGCGATCTCGATCATGCTCGAGGTCGCGTCCCCGAAATCGGGGACAAGAAACATGTCCTGCTTGCGAAAAATATCCTCATGCTCCTGAACCAGAAAATCCAGACCGTACTTGCTTCCGGTTTCCTCATCGGCCACGAATATCATGCCGTAATTGACTTCCGGCTCAACCCCCAATTCAACAAGGGCCTTGGCCGTGAGTATGGAGGAGACCATGCCCTGATGATTGTCCTCGACACCGCGCCCATAAATGACGTCGCCGTCGTGAACCAATTCATACGGGTCGGAATTCCAGAGAGAGGGATCGCCGGGAGGCACTATGTCAAGATGGCTTATGGTCCAGAAGGTCTTGTCTTTGTTCTTTCCGGGAACAACAGCGACCACGTTGGGCCGGTAGCCGCATGGAACGGAGTCGTCGGGGGCGTTGAATTCGCGGATGTCGGTGACGGAAATGGACCGGAGATAGTCCTTGAGATATTCCGCTTTTTCCCTTTCACCCTGTCCGCCGTTGACCGGACCCAGTGCGGGAATGGATACGAGCCTGGACTGGAGATCGACCACGGTCTGACTCATCTCGCCGATGAGCCTGACAACCCTTTTCAACATCATGTGCTCCCAAAGGAATCGAATTTATAAAAAGAAAAGGGCGGGAAGGCCCGCCCGATCATGCTTGTTAACGGCCGCGTGCTGCTCGCTTACTGGCCTTGAGGGGGTTGACCTTGACCTTGCCCTTTTTATCCAGAACCGCGCTGACGTGGGTGGCGAAATTGCATGCGCCTCGATTCCACTTCATGGCAGGTTGAGCGTAACTGGGGCAATAATTCTGACCCTCCACGGAAACGATTCTTTCGCAACCTTCACATTTATCGATCACGGGTTCCATGATGAATCCCTTGAAGGACAGGCCTTCCGGAGTCATCTCGGCACCTTCGAGAGAAACGGTTTTCTTTTTATTGTTGCCAGCCATTTGGATATTCCTCCTTATAAAATGCCGCCTGGGCATGCCGTTGCGTCTTAAAATGAAAGAGATGTTCAATATGCGCCATGACGTGTTGTTGTCAAGGGTTCAATACCGATTTCCGGCCCTTTTGATCAAGACTCCATGTTGCCTATGGATTCGATGAGCATGGAAGTAACCTTTTCGGCGTTGCTTTTGAATATGGATATGATTTCATCCCAGGTGACAGGCTCTTCGTCGGTTTTCCAGCAGTCATAATCGGTGGACATGGCCACTGCCGCATAGGGGATTCCCGCCTCGTTGGCCAAAATCGCCTCCGGCGCGGTGCTCATGTTGATAACGTCGGCGCCCCAGGCCCTGAACATGTGGGATTCCGCCCTGGTTGAGAATCTGGGCCCTTCGATGGTCACCACCGTGCCTTTTTCATGATGCACGATGTCCAGCTTTTTGCAGGATTCGATCATCAGCTTCCGGAGTTCTTCGGAAAAAGGATCGGCCATGGGGGTGTGAACAGGCGAATGAGGCTCGAACTGGTCATGAAAGGTTATCCAGCGATGTCTGGTGAAATCTATGAACTGGTCAAGAATGACCAAGTGGCCGCGGTCGATTCTCCTGCGCAGGGAACCGGCGGCGGTCGTGGCCAGGATGCATTCGCAGCCCTGTTCCTTCAAGGCGAAGATGTTGGCCCTGAAATTGACATGGGTGGGAGGGAATATATGTTCGCGGCCGTGCCTGGCCAGGATTACGACATCGCGTCCGTGTATCTTTCCGCACTTCAGGTCCGCAGACGGAGGTCCGTATGGGGTGTCCACAACAACATCATGAGAGTCATGCAGAATATCCGGGTCGTCCAACCCGCTTCCGCCGATTATTCCGATCTTGCCCATCGGTTCTCCTTAACTATTGATAGCAATCATTCTACAGTTCAATAAGATGCACATAATCATGCCCCCGAAGCTTGCTGGGACCGTCCAAAAAGCCCAACTGGATGACGAAACCGATTCCGGCGACAACAGCGCCGGCGTTTTCAACCAGCTTCAGCATGCCCTCCACGGTACCGCCGGTGGCCAAGAGGTCGTCTATGATCAGCACCTTCTCGCCTTCCTCAAGGGCGTCCACATGCATGCACAGGCTGTCGGTGCCGTATTCAAGGTCGTAACTGACGCTTGTGGTCTTGTAGGGCAGTTTGCCGGGCTTGCGTACCGGGATGAATCCAATGCCCATCTTGTAGGCAAGAGGCGCTCCGAAAATAAAACCCCTGGCTTCGGCGGCTACGATCTTGGTGGCGCCGCAGCGGGAGAATTTGTAGGCCAGGGCGTCGATGGTCTGCTGAAAAACGGCCGGGTCCTTGAGCATCGGAGTGATGTCGAAGAAAACTATTCCTTCTTTTGGATAATCCGGAATGTCCCGGATATGGGATCTAAGATTCATTATTTCCATGTTATCCTCCATGTTTTTTACGATCAGTACTTAAGTTCCCAAGGAACTTGTTGTCAACTTGGCTTGCGGCCGACGGACGCTTGTAATACTAATCAAAATCCACTTTGCCGATCCTGAAAACCAACAGCGGGTATGAATGGCTATTGAAAATAACACCCCAGGACGACCACGGGCAAAAAAAAGCCTGGGACAGAATTTCTTGATGGACGACAATATTTCCAGAAAGATTGTCAACTCACTGAAAATCGAGTCCGAAGACAATGTACTTGAGATCGGACCCGGCCACGGTGCCCTGACAAAATGGATACTTGACAAAAAGCCTGCCTCCTTCACCGTGCTGGAAAAGGACGGAGAGCTTTCCAAACGTTTGTCGGAGAAATGGCCCGGACTAAACGTCATGAACGGCGACGCCCTTAAATATTCATGGAATACAGCGCGTTCCGGGCTCAAGGTGGTCGGCAACCTGCCATACAACATCGCGTCCACTCTCATCTGGGACATGGCGGCATCCGCCCCCGACATCTGGGGGGCCGTGTTCATGGTCCAGCATGAAGTGGGGCTGAGACTGACGGCAAAACCGGCCAACAAGCAATATGGCGGATTGAGCGTTTGGGTCCAAAGCCACATGGAAACAAACTACCTGTTTAAAGTCGGAGCCAACGTTTTCAACCCCAAACCCAAAATTGATTCCGCCGTGATCAGTTTTTTTCCTAAAACCACCCAGTTGCGGCCAAAATATCCAGATGAACTTTCCGCGCTCATCAAAATGTGTTTCCAGAAACGCCGGAAACAATTAGGCAACATACTGAAATCATTATGGTCTGACGAAATTGACCAATGGTTTTTCGAGCAGGGCATCAAGGCCGCAGCCCGCCCGGAAGAACTCACTCCACAGCAATTTCAAGGGCTGGCAAAGGTTTTGCGGACGGTTTTTTAAGATGAAATATGACATTTCCCTCTTGACTTGGGGTGGAAAATCTTGTTTACGGTGATTTCAGTTGAACGAATGAATTCATGGGAATCGTTTGTTTACCTGGACAGAGCTTAAAGATTTAATTAAAGTCTGGAAGCTTTTGCACGCGGGCAAAGCGTGCAGACAAAACAGTGGCATTTAATAAACGGCATTTAGCAAATTTTGTATAGCTAAACCATCTACGAGGAGGAAGGTCTGATGACGAAGGCTGATTTGGTTGTAAAAATTGCGGAAAAAGCCAACCTGACAAAGGCGAACGCCGAGCGCTCCCTGAATGCCTTTCTGGACACCGTTGAAGACACACTGGTGAAAGAAGGCAAACTGACCCTGACCGGCTTCGGTACATTTGTCGTTGAGCAAAGGAAAGCCAGGGTTGGCCGCAACCCCCGCACTGGCGCCGAAATCAAGATTCCCGCCACCAAGGTGGTCAAGTTCCGCCCCGGCAAGCTTTTGAAGGAAGCCGTCAAATAGCATTGGAGGCAGATCATGATTCACGGCGAAACAGTACACAGCCCTCTTCCTTGGGATTTGCCCTGGTGGATGCCTGACCATTTCGTCTTCTTCGGCGTACTTTATGCCGTAGCTGCGGTCATAGGCATTGGAATGGGATATGTCATTCTCAAATCATGGTGGGAGACAAGGGTCGAAGTCGACCACTAATCCCTCCGGACTAGGCCGAATGATGCAATAAATGGTTCACCATTTAAGCCCGCAAGAGATAAAACTTTTGCGGGCTTTTTCATGTCTTGTTTATTTCTCTTGATTATTGGTATCAAAGTGCCTATGGTACTTTTTCAATTTTCGCCGCTTGGCTGTGAGCCAAGGGTCAGAAGGGGGGTGATTTTATTGCCGGGTGTATGCTTGGACGATTCTGACAACTACGAAATCGCATTGCGTCGTTTCAAGAAGCAGGTGGAAAAAGCCGGAATTCTTTCCGAGCTTAAGAAGCGTCAACACTATGAAAAACCTAGTGTTCAGCGCAAAAAAAAGAAAGCTGCCGCAAAGAAACGTCTTGTTAAGAAACTTCGTAAAATGAAGACACTCTAATGAGTCTAAGTTCCAAACTTGATAAAGACTACATAGAGGCCTACAAAGCCAAAGAAACGGTCAAAGTGGCTGTCCTGAGACTACTCAGGACAGCCATCAAAAACCGCACGAAAGACCTCGGTCGCGATCTGCAGGACGACGAAACGTTGGACATGATCGCAAAGCAGGTCAAGCAACGCAAAGAATCAATCGAACAGTTCACCAAAGCGGGCCGAACCGACCTGGCTGAAAAGGAAATCCTGGAACTGGACCAGTTGAAGGCATACATGCCCGACGCTTTGTCCGACGAGGAGTTGGTTCAGGCAATCGCCGCCGCCATCTCCCAGCTTAGCGCCAAGGGAATGCAGGACATGGGCCGGGTAATGCAGGCCGTGCTTTCAGCTCACAAAGGCCAAGTCGACGGCAAGAAAGCCAGCGACCTGGTCAAATTAAGACTCTCAACCTAAACTTTAAGTTTGCATGGAATCCAGAACATTTCAGTTGCTGGAATTCCCCAAGATACTTAAAGCCCTAGCTGGCTTTGCCGTATCAAGTGCGGGGGCTTCAGCCTGCTTGAAAACAAAACCGTTTTCAAGCGATAGCGAACTTCAAAGCCAAAGAGCTTTGTACGACCAAACCACGAAATGGGTTCGGGAGTCAGGGTTTACCCTTTCCCCTTTCACCGCTCTGGACGGATTGTTCAATTTTCTGGAAAGCCAGACGGCTTTTCTTGATGAAGACGGCCTTTTGGCGTTGCTGGAAGCCCTGGAACAGGCCCAAGAGGCAAGGGAATCGCTGAAGCCTTTTGCCGAAAGGGGCTGGGAAGAACTTTTTCAGGCGATTTTCGGCTCCGGCTGGCCTGAAATGACCTTCTCCGGTTTGAAACGCTGCATCGACAAGGACGGCAGGATCAAGGACCAAAGTTCTCCGGAACTTCTTTCCATACGCCGGGAAATTTCACAGATACATCAACGCTGCACCAAAAAGGCAAAGGACTTCATCCAGGACAAGGGGCTCAGCCATTATCTTCAGGACGAATACATCACCATCTCGTCCGACCGTTATGTCCTGCCGCTGAAATCAAATTTCAAGGGCAAGCTGCAAGGAATCATACACGACTATTCCCAGACCAATGAAACCTGCTTTTTCGAGCCCATGTTCCTGGTGGAGTTGAACAACAAGGTCCAGGAACTGAAAAAGCAGGAAAGGGACGAGGAAATAAAAATCCTCAAATATCTCACCGGACTGATCCGACAGGAAATGGAAAGCATTGTTGCCTGCTATGATTTCCTCATCCAGCTCGACGTGCTCATGGCCAAGGTCAAACTTGGCGAAGCAATTGAAGGAGTGTGCCTGAATGCGAAAAAAGGCAACCCCGTCAGGGTGGTCAATGCGCGGCATCCCCTGCTTGTTCTGAGCGGAACCGATGTCCAGCCAATGGACATTGAATTGCTTGAGGGGCAGAAAGGGCTGATAATCAGCGGCGGAAATGCGGGTGGCAAGACTGTATGCCTGAAAACCCTGGGGCTCATCGCCTTGATGGCTTACTCAGGCCTTCCCGTTCCTGTTGAAGAAGGCAGCTCATTGCCGTTATGGAGCAAAATTTTCGTGGTCATGGGCGACGAGCAGAGCCTGGAGGATCACGTCAGCACCTTTACGGCCCAAATCCACTGTCTGGCAAAGGTTTGGCCTGAATTGGACCAGGACACGCTTTTCATACTTGATGAATTCGGGGCAGGCACGGACCCGACCCAAGGTGCGGCCCTGGCACAGGCGGTGATTGACAGCCTGTTGGGGAAAAAGACCTTTATTTTTGCAGCAACGCATTTTCCGGCGCTCAAGGCTTACGCCACTGCCAATGACGAGATGCGTGCGGCCAGTGTGCTTTTCGATCCCAAGACAAAAAAGCCGCTTTTCAAAATCGCCTATGACCAGATCGGGGCCAGCATTGCCCTTGATGTCGCCAAGGAACACGGGCTGCCTCTTGAAATTCTTGAAAAAGCCCAACAGTACCTTTTGCTTGACGGGTCCGATACCAGCGCGGTCCTGGATCGGTTGAACAACCTCGCCGTTGAAAAGGAAAAAGAGGTCAAACTGGCCGTAAAGGAACGTTCCCTTCTGGCCAGTAAAAAAAGGGACCTGGAGGCGAGGTTCGAGAAAGAGCGCCTTTCACTGCTTGAAGACATGAGAAAGCAGACGCAGGAACTTCTCCGGGAATGGAAAAAGGACAAGATCGGACGCAAGCAGGCCTTGAAAAAACTTGCTTCCATCCGTGAGAGGATTGAGCCCGCCGAAAAACCTCAGTCATCCGCCGGCCTTGAGTGGAACGATCTGAAAATTGGGATGAAAGTCGACTATCCGGCATGGGCCAAGTCTGGTATAATTATGGAAATAGATTCCAGACGCAAGGCGGCAAAAGTTGATCTGGACGGGGTTGCCATGTGGATCAAACACAGGGACCTCGCTCCGGCAAGCAGGGAGAAAGCCTCTACCTACGTGAGCAAACCAGCCATCTCAAAGTCCAAGCCGGAGACCGAATTAAGCCTCAGCCTGGACCTGAGAGGCCTGAGGGCCGACGAAGCCATCGTCAACCTTGAACGATTCATGGACGCAGCGCTGCTCAAAGGTGTTGGAAGACTGGAGATCATTCACGGCAAGGGGACCGGTGCGCTCAGGCGCGAGGTTCACGACTTTCTGGGCAACAGCGGCCTGGTGTCCGACTTTTATCTTGCCAACGAAGACAGGGGCGGCGACGGCATGACCGAAGTCGTCCTCAACTAACTGGATACCAAGGCGAAACCATATGGATTCTCAAGCCATCCAGTTGATAAAAGCCCGTCTGAACATAGCGGACATCATAAGAAGATACGTAGACTTGCGTCCGGTCTCCGGCAGATGGATGGGAGTATGTCCTTTTCATCAGGAGACCAAACCGTCCATGAGCGTCAACGAGGAAGAAGGCTTCTTCTATTGTTTCGGCTGCCAGGCCTCCGGAGACGTGATTGATTTCTACCAGCGCATAAACGGGCTTGAATTCAAGGAAGCCCTTGAGCTTCTGGCGGACGAAGCCGGTGTGGAGCTTGAAAAAGTAAAATTCGACCCCAACGCCCAGCGCGAACATAAAAAGAAAAAAACCATCCTGGACATGCACGAACAGGCGCAGGTTTTTTTCAAGTGGAACCTGAACCAGCCCCAGGGGCGGCCTGCTGCGAAATACTTGCAAAAGCGAGGATTAAATACCGAAATAATTGACAAGTTCGGGTTGGGATATAGTGTTGACGATTGGCATGGCCTTGACGTTTTCCTGAAGTCCAAAGGCTGGAGTCCTGAAGCGGGGGTCGAAGCCGGGCTTTTGACAAAGAATGAAAAACAAAATATCTACGACCGCTTTCGCGGACGACTGATATTTCCGATCCACAACCTGTCGGGGCGGGTTGTGGCCTTTGGCGGCAGAATAATCGACGAAGGCGAACCCAAGTACCTGAACAGCAGCGATACGCCCATCTACAAAAAGGGAGACCACCTTTACGGGCTGTATCAGGCCAGGACGCAAATGACTCGGTCAAAACGGGCCCTGCTGACCGAAGGATACATGGATGTCCTGTCCCTGCATCAGTTCGGATACGCCGATTCATGCGGAGTTCTGGGGACCGCCCTGACTGCAACTCAGGTCAAACGCCTGGGCGGTTTTTGCGAAAAGATTTTTCTGGTCTTTGACGGTGACGCGCCGGGACGAAAGGCTGCGCTGAAAAGCGCTGAAATGATTTTGCTGCAGGGAATATCCTGCAACGTAATCATGCTGCCCGATGGCGAGGATGTGGACAGCCTGCTGCAAACCACCGGGGCGCAAGGCTTTGACGATTTTTTAAATGCTGCTCCAGGCGGAATGGATTACTGTCTGGACATGCTCAGGAACGATTTTTCGCCCAAGGCTCGCATGAATTGGGTGGAAAATTTCATCAATAAGATTGACGATCTCAAGATTCGTGCTGATTATATTTCGGAGATAAGCAAAAAGCTTGGCCTGATAGGCGTGTCGGAGACTGAATTTCGCAGGGCTCTCGGGCAATCCATGTCCAGGGGCGGCGTAAAAGGCAGTAACGCTCCCGGGGAACCAACCGCTCGAATGGATAAAGATGATAAAGATGACAGATATTTCCTTAAGTTCCCCATTAAACATCCCGAATATATATCCAGCTTGGAGGAGAGGGGCTTTGAACAAATCCTGGTGACGGATTGGGCGAAGAGTTTCTGGAGAAAAATAGTATCCCATAAAGACGAAGACTTGTTGCCGTGGCTGGACGAGAACGAAAAAAGCTTCTGGACGGCGTCCAGGGAAGAGAAAATCAAAGTCGTTCTTTCAGGGCAGGAACTCACCGAAGAATGGGAACATATTTTAAACAAAATTGCCTCGGGACGATCAAAAAGCAGCCGCCAGCGGATCAAAGACGCCCTGCAACGGGCCCAAGATGCCGGCGATACGCAAAGAGTCCTCGAGTATATGAAGGCCTTAAGTGATTCCTTTGGGAGGGAAGATGAGCAATATTAAGGAAATCCAACAAATCAAGACCCTTATTGCCAAGGGTAAGAAAAACGGATTCCTGACTTTCGACGAAGTGGGCAAGGCCCTGCCGTCGGAAATAAACACACCTGATCAAATCGAAGATGTAATCGCCATTTTTGATCAGATGAACATTGCCATTGTCGACAGCGAGAAGTCCGGAAAGAAACTGCTTTCAGACTCCATTGACGATGACACCGAAGACACGCTTGAACTGGTCAAGGACAGCGAGGACAGCGTGGACTACGCGTCCCGCAGCACCGATCCGGTTCGAATGTATCTGCGCGAGATGGGAGCCGTCCCGCTCCTGGACCGCGAAGGCGAAGTCGTAATTGCCAAAAAAATAGAATCCGGCGAACTGGAAGTCCTTTACGCACTGGTTGAGATTCCCGTAGCCATCGACGAACTCGTTCAGGTGGGCGAGGATCTCAAGGAATCACAAATCAAGCTCAAGGACGTGGTCAAGACCATAGAAGAAGACGATCCTTCAGAAGATGAGATGAACCAGCGCCAGCGCGTCATTCACTTTCTTGATGAAATCAGGTCGCTGTACCGCAAGAAAAAGAAAATATACGAAAAGCTTGACTATTGCGCTCAGATGGACCGTCGCGTCTTCGGAGTTCAAAAGGAAATCCTGACCTACAAGGAAGAGATAGTGACGCGGCTCAGGGGAATCAAGCTCGAGAAAACCCTCATCGACAGGATCATCGATACGGTCAGCAACTACGTGCGCCAGATGCACAATTGCCAGCGCGACCTGTCCGCCTACATGCTTTCGGTGGGCAAGACCAAAAGCGAGATACAGGAGATATTTCAGAAGCTGGACGATCGGGAAGTCAATCCGGTGATGGCTGCCGACTCGCTGGGCATGACGGTTGAGGAACTTTTCCTTTTCAAGGAAATGCTCGCCGGTAAACTTGAAATCCTGGACAGGCTTCAGGCCAAATGCTGTCACAACGTCTACGACCTGGAGGAAGTACTCTGGCGCATCAAGCACGGCAATTTCGCCGCAATGCGCGCCAAGCAGGAGCTCATCCGTTCCAACCTCAGACTGGTCGTATCCATTGCCAAGAAATACACAAACCGAGGCTTGCAGTTCCTTGACCTGATCCAGGAAGGAAACATCGGCCTGATGAAGGCCGTAGACAAGTTCGAATATCAGCGCGGCTACAAGTTCTCCACCTACGCCACCTGGTGGATCAGGCAGGCCATAACCCGCGCCATTGCGGATCAGGCCAGGACAATCCGCATTCCGGTGCACATGATCGAGACGATCAACAAGCTGATCCGCACCTCCCGTTACCTGGTGCAGGAGCTTGGACGCGACCCGTCTCCCGAAGAAATCGCCGAGCGCATGGACTTTCCTCTGGAAAAGGTCAAAAAGGTGCTCAAAATCGCCAAGGAGCCCATTTCCCTTGAAACCCCCATCGGCGACGAGGAAGATTCCAGCCTGGGCGATTTCATTGAGGACAAGAAGGCTGCCGCTCCGGCCGAAGAGGTGGTCAGCACCAAACTCGGAGAGCAGATTTCAACCGTTCTGTCCGACCTGACGCCGCGCGAGGAGCAGGTCCTCAGAAAGCGCTTCGGCATCGGTGAAAAATCCGACCACACCCTTGAAGAGGTCGGCAAGCTCTTCAACGTCACCAGGGAACGTATCCGCCAGATCGAGGCAAAGGCCTTGCGCAAACTCCGTCATCCGGTGAGAAGCGCATTGCTCAGATCCTACTTCGAAAACTAGGAACGACAAACGGGAGAAGGCCTGAAAGCTTTCTCCCGTTTTTTCTTGAACCGCCAACCTACAGGCTTCCGCAGTGTGGACAAGTCCTGAAACCGGTCCATCCTTCATCATCCTGATCACGATTTCGGCCGTGGCCATTGATCTGGCCATTGGCGACCCGAGGTTTCTGCCGCATCCGGTCCGCCTCATCGGAAAAACCCTGGAGGCCCTGGAATCCATAATCAGAACGACTGGAACAAATTTAAGATTCGCCGGCCTTGCCGCAACCATTTTCCTTTCCTGTCTCGTCTTTTTCTGCGTTGATTTCCTGACCGGCCTGAAGGCTCTCGGTACAATTGCTGCCATTTATTTCAGCTACGCCGGGCTGGCTCTGGGGGAGCTTGTGAGGGAAGGGCGCAAGGTCGCAAACCTTGTCAACGAAAACAGGCTGGAAGACGCAAGAGCCGCCCTGTCCATGCTGGTGAGCCGCGAAACAGCGGATATGGATGCCGACCGGATCAGAAGCTCGCTGGCTGAAACCATAAGCGAAAACCTAAGCGACGCATTCGTTGCCCCGCTCTTTTATCTGGTTCTCCTTGGTCCGGCGGGCATGTGGGCATACAAGGCCATCAGCACGATGGATTCCATGTGGGGCTACAAAAACCTTGAATATTCCGAGTTGGGTTGGGCCCCAGCAAGGACCGACGACCTTCTCGCCTTTCTGCCTTCGAGAATCACGGCCCTGGTCATGGTCGCGGTGACCGCATTGAGTGGGGGTGAATGGCGAAAGGCGCTCGCCAACATGGGGCGCGATGCGGGCAAGATGGAAAGTCCAAACGCCGGTTGGCCCATGAGCGCCGCAGCCTGGATATTTGCGGCCTCAATGGGCGGCAGATTCGTTTATTTCGGCGAGGCAAAGGAAAAACCCCGCCTGGGACCGGACGGGGTTTGGACTGCGGAAAAAATCAACGCACTGCTCAGGCTCTGTCTGATGTCAGGTTTGCTGACATGCGCCATTTTCCTGGCTGCTGCGGCCCTGGTCTTCAGACCACTCTAAGAACTGCCAAGCTCAATGCTTCTCAGAAACGATTCCCTGATGGAATCAACCAGGTTGCCTCGAACAGCGGTCCTGTCCATATGGTTTAGGGCCGCGATGGTAGTGCCTCCGGGCGAGGTGACCATTTCACGCAACACGCTCAGGTGCTGGTCGGATTCTTCAGCCAGCTTTGCGGAACCGCTGAACAGCCCCTTGACCATTTCAGTGGCCTTGAGCCTGGGCAGCCCCAGGGCAACCGCAGCCTCCACGCATGCCTCCATGAAATAGAAGACATAAGCGGGACCGGAGCCGATGACTGCGGTAAAAGCGTCAAAGTCCTTTTCCGCCAGGATGTGAACCTGGCCAAGGGCTTTGAACAATCCGCCCACGAAATCCTTTTGATCGACGGACAGGCCTTCGTCGTCCAGGCTGACCGCGAACACGCCGCCGCCCACAAGGGCAGGGGTGTTGGGCATTACCCTTACAACTGGACATTTTCCGCCGACCCAATCCTTTAGTCTGGAAGACGTCAATCCGGCAGCGATGGAAATGAGGCACTTGTCCCCGGTCATGACCGAAGCAAATGACTGGCAGACTTTTTGGGCGTGTTGCGGCTTGACGGCCAGAACAACGTATTCGCAATTCCTTGCCAATTCCTCGGCGGAAGCGGCCCGTATCAGGCCGCAATCCTTTTCCAGGGCCTGGACAAAGGAATCGTTCAAGTCGGTTCCGTGGACCTCGACGCCCTCGAGGCCGCGCACAATGGCGGACCCCATGTTGCCCAGACCTATGAATCCAACCTTGGCGGCCATGACTATCCCACCAATTCCAGTTTGCTGAAAAAGTAGGAAATTTCCGTCTTGGCCGTATCCGGGCCGTCGGAACCGTGGCAGGCGTTGTTCTGGATGTTCAGACCGAACCTCTTGCGAATGGTGCCGTCGGATGCGTCTTCGGGATTGGTGGCGCCCATCAAACTCCTGTAGCGCTCTATGGCGTTGTCGCCCTCCAGCACGGAGACCAGCACGGGACCGGAAAGCATATAGTCGACCAACTCGCCGAAAAAGGGGCGTTCCTTATGCACTGCGTAAAAACCTTCCGCCTGGGGCCTAGTCATATGGATCAATTTCGTAGCCTTTATTTTCAGACCTGAATCACTGATCATTTTCAGAATATCGCCAATCAGGTTTCTTTCGACAGCATCAGGTTTGATAATGGAAAAAGTCAATTCACTCATATTTTCCTCCTATTTGAAAATGCGAATAGAACTTGAACCGGATAGAACGGGAAGTCAAGCAAGCAGTGTCCTAAAAGGATTTTCTAACGAAAATGGAACAAAAAAGGCAAGCTAAAAACGAATTGGTTCTTCCTTGGTGACCTGAAAGGCCTTGTTGCCCTTGACGCGACCCGGAAGTCCCTGAAATTTCTTCACACCCTCGATCTCCGCCTCGAGAAAATCCCCTTCGTCGGTATCGAGCAGGAGCACGTCTCCCTTGTCGAGTTGCAGGAGCTGACGCCCGGTGATGGTTGTTCTGCCCATGCGCACCAGAAGCTCAACCGGAGTCTCCATAAGCCTTTCCTTGAAACGGCTAATCCAGACGTGGTCGACTTCAAGCCGCTCGGACTGGAAGGAAGCGTGCAGCTTGGCGCGGATTGGTTCCATGGTGGCGTAGGGCAGGCAGCAGACCAGGGAACCGATGGCGTTTTCAAGCTCAACCTCGAAGGTGATGACGATGACGACATCGCTGGGCGGCACTATTGCCGCAAACTGGGGATTGACCTCGGAGCGTATCAGTTCGATATGGACCTCATGGACCGGCTTCCAGGATTCCTCCATGTTGGACAAGGCGACCTTGACAACACGGTCGACAATGGCCTGTTCGATGGGGGTGAAATCGCGACCCTCGACTTTGGGCTGCGAACCCGCGCCGCCGAAGAAATTCTCCACAAGTGCGAAAACAAGACGAGAGTCGACAACAAGAATGGCATTGCCGCGCAAAGGGTCCATCTTGAATATGGAGATGGAGGTTGGCACGGGCAGGGAGCGCATGAAATCCCCGAACTTGGACATGTCGATGGAAATCGGGTTGATGTCCACCCGTTTGCGCATGGTGTTGGCCAGGGAGTTGGTGGCCAAGCGAGCAAAACGGTCGTTGACGATCTCAAGAACGGGCATGCGGCCGCGAATGATGCGGTCCTGGTTTGCAAGGTCGAATGAGACAACACCGGAATCATCTTCCGGTATGTCGGTCTCCGCTTCGACTTCACCGCCAGAAAGGCCCCTCAACAGAGCATCAACTTCATCTTGTTCAAGAATCTTACTCATATACCAATCCCTTTAGGGCTGTCACATACACAGTTTAATCGGATAATCATGAAAACTTCTTTAACAATAAGAAGCGGTAGCAAAATTCGGGCCGAAGAAGTCGAAAAACACAATCCAAATGACGGCCGACACTTTCAGACCTTTAATTACCCAGTCGCGAAGCGGCGGGCAAGTACAAAGACTATTTTGGGGCGAGGGCGGAAACCCCCACAACCTTGACGCTCCCGTCCCTTTCCCTGGCCCATTGCTCAAGGGCCGTCAAAGTTTCGTCGTTGGGGTGTCCGATGGCCACGGCCTGCCCGTTTTTTCTGGCAAGCCTCTCGGCTTTTCTGATCTGATGGACTATCGCTTCAACATTCTTGATATTATCGAGAAAAATATCGCGTTCAAAGAAAACCACGTCGAGATTCGAGGCCACACTCCGGCAAACGCTTTTGGAGGTGGTCTTGCTGTCCAGAAAGAACAGCCCCTTTTCCCTCATGACCGACAAGGCCGCACTCATGCCTTTCCAGGACTCAGTGAATCTGGAACCCATGTGATTGTTGACGCCGATGGCGTCCGGTATCTTGGCCAGATTTCTGCGAACAATCTCCTTTACTTTTGATTCCTTCATGGCCACGAACAGGGCATCCGGTCCCGGATCGACTTCCGGATAGCCCTGAGGCTGCATGGGCAGGTGAATCATAAGGTCTCGCCCGGCCTCCCTGGCCAAACGGCAGGACTCTTCACGATGCGTGCTGCTGGGCCAGACAGAAAAGACTATGGGAAAATCAAGTTTGGCCAACCTTCGCGCGAACTCGAGGTTCTCGCCTATATCGTCGATAACTATGGCCAGTTTCGGTCCCGGAGCTACAGGCTGAAGCTTGACTTGCGGTTCCATCGCCAGGCTGAGGGTATGGATCAGCACATCCTTGAGCGTAATGGAATAAACATTCTCGGGACCGGAGGTCAAAACCGCTCCTGGAACCCGCCTTGAAAGTTCCGAAGTCAAAGTCTCTACGAATTTTTCCCTATCGGCCTTAAGAGGAATCTGAATGCTTTGGTAATGATACACGCTTGAATTGAACTTTCGCTCCTGCACGTCCAGGAGTTCGAGTCGGCCCTGATCCACCTTCATTGTCCGCAAAGTCATTAGCAGGGCATAGTCGATCTGCCTGGACTGTTCCTCGAATTCGTCTCCAGGCATCTCTTCGTAGACCATCTCGATATGGTTTGCGGGCAGACGGATATGGTTGTCGAGTTTTGACGGAGGTTCCGGGACAGGGACAAGAAGTCTGTATATTACGTAGACCAAAGCGGAAAAGGCAATGGCGAAAAAAAAGATAAGCGGACCTGGGCGGTAAATTCGGGTTTTGATCCGAATCCACCAGGTCCGCTTATCGTTCGATTCCTTGTTCACGCCGCAGCTATGGTCGATTTATTGGCGCTGTTAACCAACCAGATAAATTAACGAATCTGGCTGATGGCCGGCAACTGCTTCACCAACTCGAAAGCAAGCCTGAGTTGGTTGTCCTTTTCAAGCATTTCCTTGGCCTTGCCATTGGCCTTGGTTTTCTTGTCATTGGAGTCGGTATTATTTTCAAGATGCCTTGAAAGGTCGCGCTCCCTGAAGGTGAAGCGTTTCCTGAGCTCGGAATCCTCGTCGGACGCCGGAGCCTCAAAGGGAATCTCCAGGTCCGGAATGATCCCCTCGGCCTGGATGGAGCGGCCATTGGGAGTATAGTAGAGGGCCGTGGTCAGTTTTATCCCTGAGCCGTCGGCCAGGGGAATGACAGTCTGGACCGATCCCTTGCCGAATGTCGGCTCGCCGATAAGCAGCGCCCTCTTGTGGTCCTGAAGGGCTCCGGCAACGATTTCGGAGGCGGAGGCGGAACCTGAGTTGATCAATGTCACTATGGGCACGTTCAGATCATCAGCCTGCTTTTGAGCGTAAAAGTCCTTTCTTTGCCCTTTGCCCTTGCCCTTGATGTAGACAACAAGACCGTTGGAGATGAATGCGTCGGCCACGCTGACGGCCTGATCAAGCAGTCCGCCGGGATTGTTGCGCAAATCAAAGACAATACCCTTTATTTCAGTATCCTTTCTGTACTTGTTCAGTTCCTTGTGCAGGTCGCTGGTCGTGCTTTCATTGAAGCGGGTGACCCTGAGGTACAGATAGCCGTTGCTGAGTTCCTCGGTCTTGACGCTGATGATGGGGATGGTTCCGCGGGTGATGGTGACTTCTTCGGGGCGCTGGGAATCCTTGTGCAGTATGGTCAGGGTGACGTTGGTTCCCTTGGTCCCGCGAATGCGCTTGACCGCTTCCATGAGCGTGATGTCCTGGGTGCTCTCGCCCTCGATCTCGAATATGATGTCTCCGGACTTGAGCCCGGCCTTGTCGGCCGGAGTGTCCTCGATGGGGGAAACCACAATCAGACGGCCGTTGTCCAGGCTGATTTCAATGCCGATGCCGCTGAACTTGCCGCTCGTGCTGACCTGCATCTCCTTGAAATCTTCCTTGGACAGATACGTAGAGTGCGGGTCCAGTTGTTCCAGCATACCCTTGATTGAATCCTCAACCAATTCAGATCGCGATATGTCGTTGACATAATTGGTCTCAACCATATCCAGAACCTGGCTGAAACGTTTGAGCGCCTCAAAATGGTTTTCCGTACCCGCTGAACTCGGTCCCGGCGCGACGGTCAAGGTAAACAAAAGTATAAAGGTGAACAACCAAAGGGTAATGCGCATTCTATTCCTCCAAAAAAATATATTAGGCAGATTTAATATCTATTTTAAGACTTGCCGGTCAACCACTGCTTAGGATTAATTGCTTTTTGACGAAAACGCAATTCGAAATAAAGACCCGGCCCGTCCACCTCCGGGTAGAAACCGGTTGTGCCGACAGGTTCGTCCTTTTCAACGTCCTGTCCCATTCTGACATAAGTGTCGGCAAGAAAGGCATAGAGACTGTAATAGTTGTTTCCATGATAGACTATAACAACCCGTCCGAACCCTCTCAGGGTATCGTTATGCACGACCTTTCCCCAGAAGACCGATTTAACTTGAGAATTCTCAGGCGCCGAGATGGATATTCCGCGACGCGGGGGATCTGCTTCAGGAGAAAAACCCTTGACCACCGATCCCTGAACGGGCCAGGGCAGTCCTTTTTTGTGGTCTGCGAATTTCTTGCTCTTCTGAGTTTTTATCTGATAATTAAGACTCTGGATTGTCTTGAGAATTTCCTTCAGCTCGGCTTCCTTGTCCAGGCGCGTGCGGTGCACCTTGTTATAGGCCGCTCGCAGGGAAAGTTTTTCCTTGAGCATCCCGTCCTTGGACAGGTTGATTCGCGAGAGTTGCTCTTCGGCCTCTGCGGCCAGGATACGTTGTGTTTTAAGATTTTCCTCCAACAGGGCTGAATCCTTTGCGGCCTGCTTGAACATGCGATTGGTGGATTCGTAGACTTCCGTCAGCCATGTGAAGCGGCGGTCGGCCATGTCCCATGATTTCAGTCCCTGAAAACGGTTGCGCATCTTCTGGATATGCACCGGCCAAAGGGTACGCAGCAATTTGTCCAGTTCGACCAGTGTCTTTTCCTTGCGTTTTTCCAGCTTGCCGTGCTCACGGGCTGTCTGTTCCTCCTTGGCCCTGATCTGATTCAATTTCTCCTGCTGGGCATCTATTTGCCGCTGCAAGGGTTTGATTCTTTTTTCGATTACACGAATATTCTCTGAAAGTTCCTTTTCCTGGGCGGTAAGCTTCCCGATCTCATCCTTCTGCTCTTCGGCGCGCTGCTTTTCCTCGTTCAACTTGCCCCCTGTCTGGCCAAAGGCAATGGCCACAGGCAGGACCAGCGCGAGAACTAGAAAAAAAGCCAAAGGAAAACGGTGGATTCTGGACATCAATGTTCCTTCATAAATCCATGAACTTGCCGAGGGGACACGTTTGGCACAGGCCCTGCCTCTTTTTGCACCAATCCTTGCCCACACGAACGAGCAGGGCATGGTATTCATTGAACAGCAAATGATCGTGATCCAGTGAATCCATGAAATAATCCTGCAGTTCAGCGTATGAAACATCATTCGGGACAAGCCCGTGACGATTGAATATCCTGGCGGTATAGGCATCCACCACAAAAGTCGGATACCCAAGTGCATAAAGCAGGATGGAATCGGCAGTCTCCGGGCCGATGCCGTTCACCCCAAGCAACTTGGGTCGCATTTCCTGCAATTCCCCGCCGGACAATGAGCTTATATCAAAGTCCGCCTCAATCTTCAAAAAATCTAGAAAATTTCTCAACCGAACAGCTTTGACCCTGAAATATCCAGCGGGTCTGATGAGTTGCTGAAGTTCTTCAAGGGGCAGGGCATGCATTGCCTCTGGTTCCAGAAGCGCAGCTTTCTTCAGGTTGGAAATGGCCTTGTCTACGTTTTGCCAGTTTGTGTTCTGGGTCAGTATGGCCCCGACGGCCACCTCGAACGGGGTGTCGCCAGGCCACCAGTTGCTGGGGCCAAGCTTGCCGAGCATGGCCCCATACATTTCCATCAACAATTTATCTCGTTTCATTAGCCGGTCGCGGGCCAGAGCAGGGCGGCCCATTCTCCGTCGGTTCGTATCTCAGGCCTGCCGATGCCCTGATCCGCATATGCCGAAGCCACCTGATCGGCCTGTTCACGCAGTATTCCGGAAAGAACCAGGCTCGCACCTGCATCGAGACGGGAAACTATTTCACCGGCCATTTCAATAAGCGGCCCGGAAAGGATGTTGGCGACAACGAGTCCGAAACGTTGTTCCTTGTCCAGCCCGTCCATGCTGGCCACGGCAAAGCTCAATTTCTCGGAAACATTGTTTATCTGGGCATTTTCCCGGGCACAGACAATGGCCTGGGGATCGATGTCCAGGCCGTAGCCCCTGAGTCCCAGCTTGCAAAGTCCAATTCCCAGAATGCCGGAGCCGGTTCCGAGATCGAGAAAAAGAGTTTCCTTGTCAATGGCCTTGTCCGCGGACAAATCAGCTATGCATTTAAGACACAGGGCGGTTGAGGGATGGTGGCCTGTACCGAAAGCCATCTTTGGCTCAATGATTATCGGCAACAAGTTCGGATCATTATCGTCCGTGAGCCAGGGCGGCAATATCTCAAACCTTTCTCCGCAGGTCAGGGGAACGAAAAAATCCTTCCAGGCCAGCGCCCAGTTCTCGGTCTCGCGTTCCTCGCACACACACCCGGATTCAGGCCAACGCTTCTTGATTTCATTGACTATTTCCATGCCAAAAGGATGATCTTCAAGGTAAAACCTCAACTTGATCCCCTCGGCAACCTCTTCCTCTTCCCAGCCGTGGGGAGTCCGTTCGGACAGGAACGCGGCGCATTCCTCGGCGGCCTCCCCAGGCAGGACAAACTCGATCATTAATAATGAAGACATTAATCCGCTTATGGCTAGATTGTTTTCAAAACCTCATCCAAGGCTTTAACAAAAGAAAGGAGATCATCCTTTTCAATGACCAGCGGCGGCACCAGCCTGAGTATCCTGTCTTTGGTCAAATTCAAGACAAATCCTTTATCCAAAAGGGCTTTCCATACATCCTTTCCGGAAAAGGAAAGTTCGACTCCGATCATCAGCCCAAGGCAACGAACGGAATCAATTTTCCCCGGGTGTCTGGCGGAAAGCTGATCCAACTCAATCTGCATGAATTTTCCCATTTCCGCAGCACGGTCGGCCAGAGATTCCTCAAGCATGATGTCCACGACCTTGGAGGCAACGCAAGTCAATAGAGCGCCACCGCCAAAAGTGGTGGCGTGGGAACCGGGCTCGAACCCCTTGGCGACTTCGTCGGTGGCGAACATAGCCCCAAGGGGCAGGCCGTTTGCCAGGGCCTTGGCCGAGGTGAAAATGTCCGGCTTGATGCCGAAATGCTCATGGGCCCAGAACTTTCCGGTACGGCAAAGTCCGGTCTGCACCTCATCCACTATGAGCAGTACGCCCTTGCTGCGGCAATAATCAGCCAATTCCCACACATATTCGGCGGGCAGGGGTTTGACTCCGCCTTCGCCCTGGACCATCTCGATCATGACTGCGGCGGTCTTGTCGTTAACAGCCTGTTTCATGGCCGCCATATCGCCGAAGGAAACGCTCTTGAATCCCTGAGGGAATGGTTCGAAGCCATCCGTAATCATGCCGCTCTGGCCGGTGGCTGTCAGCGTGGCCAAGGTTCTGCCGTGAAAAGAACCTTCAAGGGTAATGATCTCGTAGGCTCCGTTCTTCTTAACCCTGCTCATGTAGCGCCGGGCCAGCTTTATGGCCGCTTCGTTGGATTCAGCGCCGGAATTGCAGAAAAAAACCTTGTCCGCAGAACAGGTTTTCAACAATTTTTCAGCAAGAATCAGTTGTTCTTCCTGGTAGAAAAGGTTGCTGACATGAACCAACTTTTGGGCTTGTTCAGCCATTATTTCTGCCAGTTCCGGCCTGCAGTGTCCCAGGCTGACGACCGCCACACCGGCCAAAAGGTCCAGATATTCGCGGCCGTCATGGTCGTAGAGCCTTGTACCCTTGGCTCTCTGGACGCTGAGGGGATACCTGCCGTAGGTGCTCATCAGACAATTCTTTTCTCTCTTCACCAATTCATCATATTTCGTGCTCATTACATTTCCTTGAAGTACATTATATTTTTCCAGTGTGCCCGAAGCCTCCAGCGCCTCTGGCGGTATCGCTCAGATTCTCGGAAGGCAACAGCCGGGCTTGAAAATAGGGCAAAAAAACCAGTTGGGCAACGCGTTGCCCCCTGGTAATTCGTCGTTTTTCTCCTGAGGTGTTCAGCAGAGAAACGAATATCTGCCCTCGATAATCAGGGTCTATGACTCCAACCCCCTGGCTGACAGTCAAGCCCTCCTTGGCGCCGAGTCCGCTCCGGGAAAAAACAAAGCCGGCCACGCCCGGCGGCACAATCTCTATGGCCAGTCCAGCAGGCACGGCATATCGTCCACCCGCTGGTATTTCCACGACCTCTTCATCCAGGCATGCCCTGAGATCGATTCCGGCGCTGTGGATGGTTGAGTACCCAAGTTGATACTCGGACCATACAGAATGTAAAAATTTTATCTTAACGTCAATCTTTGCTCCCACGCTGACTTCAGTGGGCATTTCCCGTTTCAAGGTCATCATTTTCTCCCAAACTGCTATAAAAAATTGCTCCGGCGTCCAAAAAAAACTGCGCCCATAATCCCCGCAACCATGGCTCACCAAGGGTTTGCGCCGATCTTAGCTTGACAGCCCATGGGCGTTATGCTCTGTTTTTTTTCCTTTTCATATGGACATTTTTTACGCATTATAACTTTGAGCCAGCCTCCCCAATGGATGGAGGCTTTGTTTTCGGCAACTTTTTTAAGAGGTATAAGTCTTGCTTTTCAAACCCATTAATCAAAATTACCACGATTTCGCCATAGTCAGAGACAAAGACCTATGTATCAACTGTAAAGTCTGCATTCGTCAATGTTCTTATGAGGCCCATTTCTGGGATGAAAACCGACAACGCGTCAGCCACGACAATTCCAAATGCATAGGCTGCCACCGTTGCGAAGCGCTTTGTCCCACCACGGCCTTGACCATCATAAAAAAACCATCCGACTTTCGCGACAACGCCTTATGGCGTCCGGGTTTCCTAAAAAACATTTACAAGCAGGCCGACACTGGATCAGTCCTCCTCGGCGGCATGGGCAGCCCGGTGGATATCCCGGTTTACTGGGACAGGCTTCTGCTTGATGCCAGCCAGGTCACCAACCCGTCAATCGACCCCTTGCGCGAACCTATGGAACTCAAGACATTTCTTGGCTCCAAACCAAAAAACGTCGAAATAGAGACCGGAAAAGACGGCAAGGCCAAGCTTAAGACTAAGCTTACCCCTCAACTGGAAATCAACTACCCGATCATGTTCGCTGCCATGTCCTTCGGTGCGATCAACTTCAACCTGCACAGGGCAATGGCCAGGGCCGCCACTGAAACCGGAACATGTTACAACACCGGCGAAGGCGGACTGCACAAATCATTATACAAATACGGTAAAAATACAATTGTGCAGGTTGCTTCCGGTCGTTTCGGAGTTCATCGCGACTACCTCAGGGCCGGAGCCGGAATCGAAATCAAGATTGGCCAGGGCGCAAAGCCGGGGATCGGCGGGCACCTGCCCGGCGAAAAGATCAACGCAATGGTTTCCGAAACTCGAATGGTTCCCCTCGGCTCGGACGCCATTTCGCCAGCTCCCCATCACGACATCTATTCCATCGAAGATCTTCTTCAACTCATCTACGCCCTGAAGGAAGCTTCCGAATACAAATCCCCCGTGTCCGTAAAAATTGCCGCCGTGCACAACGTTGCGGCCATCGCGTCAGGCGTGGTCAGGGCAGGAGCCGACATAATCACTGTTGACGGCATGCGCGGCGGAACCGGCGCGGCTCCGGCCATGATCCGCGACAACGTCGGAATTCCAATCGAACTGGCCCTGGCCGCTGTGGACCAGAGGCTGAGGGATGAAGGCATAAGGCACAAAGCCTCCATCGTGGCTGCGGGCGGCATCCGCTGCAGCGGCGACGTAATCAAGGCCATCGCCTTGGGCGCGGACGCCGTATACATCGGAACGGCCACCCTTGTCGCGGTCGGCTGCACGCTTTGCGGTCGCTGCTACACCGGCAAATGTCCCTGGGGCATCGCCACCAACGATCCCAAACTATCCAAACGTCAGAATCCAGATCTCGCGGCCGTCAAACTGGCCAACCTCATCAGGGCCTGGGGCCATGAAATAGAGGAGATGCTCGGCGGAATGGGACTCAATTCCATTGAAAGCCTGCGCGGAAACAGAGACAAACTCAGGGCCGTCGGCCTGAGCCAACAAGAGCTTGACATATTAGGCGTTAAGCACGCCGGGAATTAATACAGGTGAGATGATGAAAAGAGTATACCCCAACAAGGAATACTGCATAGGCTGTCACCTTTGCGAACTGGCCTGTCTCACGGCTCATTCGAAGAGCGGAGACCTGATCATCGCATATACTCAGGAACGCGGAGCTGAAGGCCTTTCGCCCTGCAAGCGCGTATTTGAAAAGGGGCATGTCAGCGTGGCCATCAGCTGTAGGCATTGCGCCGAGCCTTCCTGCGTGGCCGCCTGCATATCCGGGGCCTTGCACAAGGATCCGGAAACGGGCCGCACGGTCTATGAAAAGGAAAAATGCGTTGGTTGCTGGTCCTGCCTCATGGCCTGTCCCTACGGTGCCATCCAACGCCACCCACAGGAAGCCAAGATCGTCAAATGCGACCTTTGCGCAGGCAGGGAAGAGGGGCCTGCCTGTGTCCAGGCTTGCCCCAACATGGCCCTGAAATACGAGGAACGATAGGAGTATGGCACCAATGACATATGTTCTGATCGGAAACGGAATCGCCACAATTGGAGCCATCGAAGGCATCAGGAAATTCGACAAGAAGAGCAAAATCATCTCCATCGGCGCGGAAGACACCCCGGCCTATGGCCGTCCCCTGATTTCCTATCTGCTGGCAGGAAAGATCAAACCTGAACAGTTGGCGCTCAGGCCCGAGGAATTCTACAAAAAAAGCAACGTTGAGGTGAAGCTCGGCACAAGGGTCGAGTCCATAGACCCGGCCAAAAAGACCGTTACCACGGACAAGGGTGAAAAGATTTCCTACGGAAAGCTGCTTATCGCCACGGGCGGCATACCCTTCACCCCGCCGATTCCCGGTTCAGAAGGCCCCGACATCTATAATTTCACCAACCTGGATCACGCCCAGAAGCTGATAAGCGTTGCAGGAGACATAAAGAGGGCGGTGGTAATCGGCGGTGGCCTCATCGGCCTAAAAGCTGCGGAAAGCCTTTTCGACCGGGGCGTGGAGGTGAACATTCTCGAGCTTTCGCCGCGGGTCCTGAGCATGGCCTTTGACGCCAACGCGGCGCGGCTTGCGGGAAAACGTCTTGAGGAAGTGGGGATCGCCGTGCATTGCGGAGTTTCCGCCAAGGAAATCAAGCGTGACGACAACGGCCGGGTCAAGGGCGTGCTTCTGACGGACGGGCGTTTCCTGGAAACCGAATCCGTGGTCATCGCCATTGGCGTGGTGCCCAACTTCGATCTGGCCAAGAACTGCGGACTCAATGTGGACAGAGGCATTCAGGTCGACGACTACATGGTCACCAGCGACAAGAACATTTTCGCCGCAGGCGACGTTGCCCAGGCCAAGGACTTGCTGGCCGGAGAAAACAGGGTGGTTCCCATCTGGACCAACGCCTACAGCCAGGGCTTCTGTGCCGGGAAAAACATGGTCGGCGCCAAGGAATCCTACATTGGCGGACTGGCCATGAACTCCATCAGCTTTTACGGCCTGCCCACGATATCCGTGGGAACAGTCAATCCAGACCATGAAGACAAGAGCTACGAAGTCGTCTCCACCCTGGATGAAAAGAAACAAAGCTATCGCAAGCTCGTCTTCAACAAAAACAGGCTGGTTGGCTATGTGCTGGTAGGAAACATCGACAATGCGGGCATGTACACCGCGTTCATCAAGTTCAAAATGCCATTGACCAAGGACGCAAAGGATGAGCTTGTCTCCGGAAATCCGGACATACTGCTCTGGCCGGAAAACCTGTTCGACGAGACCTGGAATCCGGATGCGAACGAAGCAGTCTAGGACATATTTGAGAGGATTATTGTAAATGAAAGCGCCTTTTCGTTATTACGACTTTGAAAAAGACATTTCCGGATGCGGAGTGTTCGGTGTCATCCATAAGAAACGCGGCCTGATACCGGGCAACATGCCCATTGAAGCCATGACCTGCATGCATGACCGAGGCAACGGCCTGGGCGGAGGATTCGCGGCCTACGGCATCTACCCGGATCATGCCGACAAATACGCGTTCCACATCATGGGCGACAACCGGGACCGGTTGGACGAGGCCGGACGGGTACTGAAACAGTATTTCGAGATCGTCGAATCACAACCCATTCCCACCAGAAAAGCCCTGGGAATAGTAGACCCTCCGGCCATGTGGCGCTATTTCGCCACCCCGAAAAAGGGAGCCGACCGCCCTGAATTCCGTTCCCTTGATGAAAAAAGCTACGTGGTTGCCGTGGTCATGAAAGTTAATACCAAAATATCAGGAGCCTTCATTTTTTCCAGCGGAAAAAACATGGGCACATTCAAGGGCGTGGGCTTTCCGGAAGAAATCGCTGACTTCTTCCGTCTTGAGGAATACAAGGCCTACATCTGGACCGGCCACAACCGCTTTCCCACAAACACTCCGGGCTGGTGGGGCGGGGCACATCCCTTCACCCTGCTGGACTGGTCCATCGTGCACAATGGCGAAATCTCATCATACGGCATAAATCGTCGTTATCTTTGCGAAAACGACTATGAATGCACCCTCATGACCGACACGGAAGTCGTGGCCTATCTTTTGGACTTGCTGGTGCGCAAGCACGGCCTGTCCCTTGAAATGACGGCCAAGGTCTTTGCCCCGCCATTTTGGGACGAGATCAAGCGAATGCCTGAAGAGGACAAAAAACTTTACACCACACTTCGCGCCACCTACGGTCCGGCCATGCTCAACGGTCCTTTCGCCATTCTCGTTTCGGACGGCAACTGCCTGTTCGGACTCAACGACAGGATCAAGCTCAGGCCGCTGCTCGTGGCCGAAAAAGACGACATGGTCTTCATGTCCAGCGAGGAAAGCGCGGTCAGGGAAGTCTGCCCGGAACTGGACAAGGTATGGATGCCCAAGGCGGGCGAACCGGTCATCGTGGATTTGGAGGCCTGATTTCATGGCAAAAGCAAAAAGCAAAAGTCTCACACTGGACGCCAAGGGAATATACTACAAGCAGTTCAACCAACAGATTCGCGAAGCGGTCAAAAAGGGCGTAACTGACTTTACCTTGGAAAATATCAACGGTCACAGGTACATAGCCACCGGGCTGGAAGGCAGTTTGAATTTTCTGGTCAAAGGCGTACCCGGTCAGGACATGGCCGCCTTCATGCGCGGCCCGAATATCCGCGTCAAGGCAAACGCCCAGGACGGTGTCGGCAACACCATGGACGATGGCAAGGTCGTTGTGGAAGGCATGGCCGGCGACGTAATCGGTTACGCCATGCGCGGAGGTAAAATATACATTCTCGGAGATGTGGGCTACAGGGTTGGAATTCACATGAAATCATACATGGAATACGTCCCTGTGATCACTATCGGCGGCAAATCCGGGGATTTTCTGGGCGAATATATGGCTGGCGGAATTATTTTGCTTCTGGGCATGTTTTCTGATAAACCTGACGCGCCTATCACGGGACGAAGCATGGGTACAGGCATGCACGGCGGAGTGATCTACGTTCGCGGTGAAATGCCTGAGGATCAACTGGGACCGGGCCTTAGCGCCAAACCGGTTGACGAGGAAGACATGAAAAAAATAAGGGAGATAGTCGAAGACTACTCCAAGGAATTGAATCTAAACGCCAAGGAAATACTTGATTCCGATTTCGTTAAGATTCAACCCTTCTCCCATCGTCCCTACGGCAATTTGTATGTTCCGACCTAAGTCGATATTCTTTACAATAATTTTAGGAGGTTTTATGTTTTTTGACAGCGTAGCATATGCCATGGGCGCTCCGGCAGGCCAGGAAGGCGGCGGTGGATTCGGCATGTTCGTGCCCCTGATCCTTATGTTCGGTATTTTCTACTTCCTGCTTATCAGGCCCCAGCAGAAAAAGGCCAAGCAACACAAGGAAATGCTTTCCAGCCTGAAAGTGGGCGACGAAGTGCTTACCGGCGGCGGCCTTTATGGACGCATCTCTGAAATAAATCAGGACATTCTGACCATCGAGCTGTCCGACAACCTCAAGGTCAAAGTCAACAGGGGCTTCATTTCGACCATGACCGACGCTTCCGGCAAGGTTCCCGAAAAGTAGCAGCCGAAACATGTGTCCTGTAATAAAGGCAAGCACGCGATTGGCGCATAATATCGCTCTCAACCGCGCTTGCCTTTGTTTGTTTTTAATTTAGCTTTGAATTCCAACGGCTATTTAAGGAAGTGGAGATGAACAGCAGTTTACGCTGGAAAATTATCCTGACTCTGGTGGTTATTCTTTTTGGGGCGTCATACCTTTTGCCGTCAATTCCCGGAGTCAGGGAATCCGCATTGAACAAGGTGTTACCCGAGGACTCCATCAACCTTGGTCTTGACCTCAAGGGAGGAATCCACCTGACCCTTGGCGTGGACATGGACAAGGCCTTTGAGAATACCGTCGCCCGCATCGGCGACGACCTCAAGGCCATTGCCCGGGAAGATGAAATCATTCTGCTTAAACCCAGAATCCTTCCGGGTGAAAAGCTTGAAATAATCTTGCTGAAATCCGAGCAGCAGGAGCAACTCGAAAATCTCTTAAGCGAGAATTATCGAAACGTTCTGGTTGTCGAAGGCACCAAATCGCTGGACAACGGCAAGATCGAATACATTTTCGCCCTGACCCCGCAATACACGGACGAGTTGGCCAAGCTGACCCTTGATCAGGCCATCAAGACAATCCGCAACAGGATCGACCAGTTCGGCGTCGCCGAACCGGATATCCGCAAGCAGCAGGACAACAGGATTCAGATTCAGCTGCCCGGTCTCCAGGATCCCGAAAGGGCCATCAAAATCATCGGCAAGACCGCACACCTTGAATTCAAGATCGTCGACGACACGGCTGACGTTGCCAAGGCTGTGAAAGGAATACTGGCCCCAGGGCGAGAGCTTTCCCATCTCCAAAGCAGCAAGGGGGCAAAAAACGGCACGGGCGAGCCGGTTGTCCTGAAAAAAGAGGCGGTGCTCACCGGCGAATACATCACCGACGCCCAGACCCGGTTCGACACCTACGGCCAAGCATACGTTTCAATGTCCTTCAACGCCCGCGGATCGAGAATCTTCGCGCGTGTAACCGAAGAAAACGTCAAGAAACGCATGGCCATCGTACTGGACGGTAAGGTGCATTCCGCGCCGGTCATACAGGAAAAAATCAGCGGCGGGCAGGCGACCATCACAGGCAAGTTCACGACTGAAGAAGCTCACGACCTGGCAATTGTGCTCAGGGCCGGTTCGCTTCCCGCACCCGTCACCATTCTGGAACAGCGCACGGTCGGACCTTCCCTTGGACAGGAGTCCATAGATAAAGGCATCCTTTCCGCCATGATCGGCGGCGCCCTGGTTCTGGTCTTCATGGTCCTTTATTACGGATTCGCCGGAATAGTGGCCGACATAGTGCTCAGCCTGAACATCATCCTGATTCTGGGCGGACTGGCCGCCTTCGGCGCGACCCTGACCCTGCCGGGCATTGCGGGCATCATTCTGACCATCGGCATGGCTGTTGACGCCAACGTAATCATCTTTGAGCGAATCCGCGAAGAGATGAGAAGAGGGCTGACTCCCAAGGCGGCAATTGAAGAAGGATACTCCCGGGCGACGTTGACCATTCTGGACGCCAATGTGACAACCGTTATCGCGGCCATCATTCTTTACCAGTTCGGAACAGGTCCGGTGCGCGGCTTTGCCGTCACCCTGACCCTGGGTATCATCACCTCCATGTTCACGGCCATATTCGTCTCCAGGATAATGTTTGACATGTACATGTCCAAACGTTCTCCCGAAGCGAAACTATCCATATAAGGAGCGGTCAAATGGGACTGCAGATAATAAAACCAGACACCAATCTCGATTTCATAGGATTCAGGAAAATCGCCTTCATTGTCTCCGCGGTTGTCATTCTTGTCGGCCTGGGTTCCCTCGTCATCAAAGGCGGCCCCAAATACGGCATCGACTTTGCCGGCGGCATAGTCGTGCAGATCAAATTCGACAAGGACACTGAACTGGCGGATGTAAAATCGGCCCTCAAGGAGGTCGAGCTTCCGGGCATGATCATCCAGCGGCTGGGAATGGATGAAGACAACGAGTTCCTCATCCGCACATCCTCTTCGGAAATTTCCTCCCTGACCGTCAGGACACAGGTCTCCGAAGCCTTTGCAAAGGGTCTGCCGGGAACCGGCGTCGACATCCAGCGGCTGGAAATGGTCGGGCCGAAAGTCGGCGCAGACCTCCGCACCAAGGCTCTTGAAGCGCTGTACTACGCAATGCTGCTCATCGCCATCTACATATCAGGTCGTTTCGAGCAGCGCTGGACGGCGGCAGGCATCATGGCCGCAGGCCTGTTCGGAGGCATCACGCTCCTGCAACTGCTGGGAACGCCAATGGGCTGGCTGATCATGTCCGCCCTGGTCATCATGCTCGTACTCTGTTGGCGGCTGAAACTGAACTTCGCACTGGGAGCGGTGACCGCTCTGGTTCACGACGTAATTATCACCGTTGGCATATTCTCACTGCTCGACAAGGAGTTCGACCTGACCATCATTGCGGCGCTGCTGACCATCATCGGCTACTCACTGAATGACACGATCATCGTCTTCGACCGCATCCGCGAAAACATCAAAGGCAAGAAGTCGCACAAAAACCTTGCCCAAAACATCAACAAAAGCGTGAACCAGACACTGTCCAGAACCATTCTGACCTCGGGCACCACATTACTGGTAGTTTTAAGTCTCTTCATTCTGGGCGGAGGCGTAATCCATGATTTCGCCCTGGCTCTGCTCATCGGCGTCGCCGTCGGCACCTATTCATCCATCTTCGTGGCCAGCCCTGTTCTGCTGGGCTTCAAGCCTGTTATCAAGGCTGATGAAGAGGTCGCCAAAGCCTAGCCTTTAACCCGATTGAATACAAAATAAAAACCCCTTCCGGATGATCCGGAAGGGGTTTTTCATTTACCTGTATAAAGAACTAATCCAACTGGGAGATCAGGGTTTCCTTGATGGAATCAATGGAACCTTCGCCATCCAATTCGATATATTTGAAACCGGCCTTGGGGGCCAGATTCTTGTAGAAATAGGAGGCGCCGAGAGTGCCGGTATTGTCATCATAGTAGATGTCGTGGCGCTTGTTGATGGCTTCCTCATCCTGGTCGTCGGCGCGGGCGGAAAGCTCGCCGCCGCACACACGGCACTTGTCGCCGTTGGGGGCGATAACCGGGATGCCTACGTTGTTGGGATGGTTGTTGTCCTTGGCACAGAGACGACGACCCATAATGCGGGCCTTGGCGACCTCGCGGGGCAGCAGGATTTCGATGACGTAATCGAGCTTCACGCCGTCTTTTTCAAGGGCTTCCCAAAGTTTCTCGGCCTGATTCAGGCTGCGGGGAAACCCGTCAAGAAGCCAGCCGCCGGCGCTGGAGTTCTGCAGGACATCCAGAACCATGGGAATGGTGATGTCGTCGGGCACGAGTTCGCCGCGATCGATGTATTCCTTGGCCTGCTTGCCAAGATCAGTGCCGCCGCCGATATGCTTGCGGAAAATGGCGCCGGATTCGATGTGATCCAGACCATATTTGTCCTTAACCAGGGAACCCTGGGTTCCCTTGCCGCTGCCGTTGGGTCCAAAAATCAAAATATTCACTTAACAGTCCTCCTAGCTTGTACAAAAGATTCACAAGGTCTTAGCCCGTGAACCCTACGCTGTCAATGATCTTTGCAGAATACCAGCCCCTTGGATGTTATAATGACAATCTTGTCACCCGGAAATTGAATCTCGCTGCCCACGCTCATTTCAAGCCAGGCCTTGTCGAGCCTGAACAACGAGTCGGCAAGGGCCTGCCCGTTGCCCAGTCGGTCCAGGACGTGCTTGTAAAGCCTCAGGCGGAAGGCCTTACTGGCGTCAAAAAGATTCTCGCGAGGCAGGGTGTATTTGTCGCCCTCGGCAAGGACCGGAAAACCGGAAATCCTTTCTGACCAGTAAAGATCGTCAGCCTGGCCCTGACGCCAGAGCCGGGCCACGGAATCCAAAAAATTGGGATTTTCTTCGACGAAACGCGGCAAGACTTCTTCGCGCACCCGATTTCGCTTGTAGGCGGCATCGGCATTGCTCAGGTCTTCCAGCCATGAAATGGACAACTCCCGCAGAAATTCAATTAATTGCTCTTTGGGAACAAGGAGCAGGGGACGGACTATTCTTCTGGCCGGATCATATCCACTCATGCCTGAAAGACCCGGCCAGCCGGTTCCTCTTCCCAATCGCATGAGCACATCCTCGGCCAAATCGTTCAAGTGGTGGCCAAGCGCAATGTAATCCGCCTTTTCCTTCCGGCTGACCCTTTCGAGAAAGGCATAGCGAACTTCTCGCCCGGCCTCTTCCAGGCCCAATCCTTTTTCCTTGGCAAAACCGGACACGTCAGCGGATTCACAGTGTATGCGAATTCCCATGTCAAGACAGAACCTCTTTGCGGAACGCGCTTCTTCTCCTGATTCAGGCCTGAGCATGTGATCAAGATGAGCGGCAGCGATCTCAAATCCGTTCTTTCGCCCCAAGGCATTGAGAAGCAGGAGCAGGGCGGTTGAGTCGCCGCCATGGGAAAAGGCTACGATGATTTTACGCCCAACCAGGTCAAGTCCCAGGTCGCGAAGAATGAATTTTTCCACCCCAAGGCAAAAATGTGCCCATTTGGGCGGCATGTCCTGAAGCCTTTCAGGCGGTTTAAGAGGCATGGCTATACTGAAACGTCCTGTTCCTTGATGAAATCATCCAAAAAATCAATCATATACGCTCTCAGCTCAGGTCCGGCATAGGCAATGCAATCGCACCTGAGATTATTCCTGGCCCGGACAAGCAACTCCAGCTTCAAGTTGGCCTTTTCCACGCCGTAATTCACTTCCAGGGCCATCATGTACGGTCCGCACTCCGGAAGATGCTCCCTTTGCAGGCCCTGAAGCATCTCCTGAGGCACCGGAAGGTAGAAAAGGCCGTCCATCGGGCCAGAAAAGTCCTTGGCCTTCAATGACTCCTCAATCCTTTTTGCGTCGCCATTAAAAAGATCCTCAACCAAATATGAACGCATCATTCATCTCCGTTTTTAACGTCTCCACAGTCAGTGGACAGATTTCCGGTCCTTTCCTTCCGCTCCTGGTGCGCGTCCTCAGGGATGAAATCATCATCAAGATTGAACATGCGTCTGGCCATGTGGATAAACCGTTCGGCGGATCCTTCTTCCTGTGTTCTACGCTTCAAAAAGGCAATTGGCTCGTGAAGAATTTTCATGGACAGGGAAATGACCAGTGTTTCCAAGGCATTTCTCGTATCCTCGTCGACAGGACCAATACGCCTGAGGGTCTTGGCCAGTTCCCTTTGGGCCAACTCCTCGCCCTGTTGAACCATGTCCACGATTGTCGGCTGCAAATCAAGGGAGTTTATCCAATTTTCAAAAGACTCTGTTTCTGCCTCAACGATCAGTTCGGCCTTGACCGCCTCTTCACGCCTCTGGGCAATATTTTCTTCGACCACTTCCTTTAGGTCGTCGATATCATAAAGATAGACGTTATCCAGGCTGTTTACGTCCGGATCAATGTCCCTGGGCACGGCGATATCAATAAAGAACATGGGTTGGTACTTGCGGTTCTTGAGCACCTTTTTGATATCGTTGGCCTTTATGATGGAAGTGGGGGAGCCGGTGGAACTGATGACAATGTCCACCTGCTCAAGGCTTTCGGCCAAATCTTCAAAAGGCACGGCCTGGCCCCGCATGCTGGACGCCAATTCCCTGGCCCGGGCCAGGGTGCGGTTGGCTATCAGGAGCTTTTCCACTCCGTTGTTCACCAGATGGGTGGCGGCCAGTTCCGCCATTTCCCCGGCCCCAATGAGCATGGCCCTTTTTCCTCTCAAGTCTCCGAATATCTTTTTTGCCAGTTCCACGGCGGCAAAACTGATGGAAACCGCGCTGGAGGCAAGGGCGGTCTGGGTGCGAACCCTTTTGGCCACTGTAAATGATTTATGCAAGAGGCGGTTGACCACCGTCTTGGCCACGCCTTTTTTAACGGCCGTGCGGTATGAGTCCTTGAGCTGTCCCAAAATCTGAGGTTCGCCCATGACCATTGAATCAAGACTCGAAGCAACCGAAAAAAGATGCCGGACAGCGTCGCTGCCGCTGTATTCATAGATATGGGGCTTTAGGTATTTGGGATCGCCGCCGCAGGCCTTGGCCCAATATTCCAACACCTCACCAGCGACATCGGAGTTTCCTCCGCAAACGGTGAGTATTTCCACTCGATTGCAGGTGGAAAGCGCCATGACCTCCCGCACCGGACATTGGGCGATCAAGCCCTCCTCAAAGGAATCCAGGTCTGTGAGGGCAAATCTCTCACGCACGTCAACCGGTGCGGTTTTATGATTCAACCCTATGAGATATATATATTTTTCCATTTATAACGACTTAAAGCTTACAACGTGATGAATGAGTGAAACAACCATAAATGCGAAAACATAAATAACCATAATGGCAGGCTTTCTTCCGCGCCAACCGATAATCAGGCGCTGATAGAAGAGAATGGCGTACAGGAACCAGACGCCAAGGGATATGACGTTCATCGCGCCCCAGGCAAAAGTCTTTTCCGGGTCGATCCAGTTCCAGACAAATCCGGAAAAAATGCCCAAGGTAAACAAAGGGAAACCAAACGCCACGGCCCAATTGTTGACCTTGTCGAAAATCGAAAGGGATTGCGTGCCCTCACCAAGGTCGGCAAGGGCGGTCTTGGTCTTTATCTTGTTGTTCAAACGCAAGAACGCCAGGGCCGAGGCAAATGCAAGGGCCAGAAGAACCATGGTCACCAGAAGAGTCCCGATGTGCAGGCTGAAGAACAATATGGTCCAGTAAGGAGGAATGGCTATGGACACGCCACCGACAGCCAATGAGGAAACAAAGAGCAGCAGGGCCAAAGGCAAGGCCGTAAGCGCCAGAAACATGGACTTAAGCCTGAGCCACATGATCAGGTAGGTGAGCAGCAGAATCCAGGCCAGAACGCTCAGATAGAATCCGCCTGACAGAAGCACAGTCTTCTTCAAGCTCAACAGTATGATGACCAACTTAATGCTGTGAAGAAGAAAACCTGAGACCGCAAAACCGCTGGCCATGCCCTTGATTCTGTCCCTGCCCATGCCCGTTCCGACCAGAAAAAAAGCCGTGGCCATGAGATACAGCCCAACGGTCAACAAATTCAACAGATCAGGCAAGCCCATGTAACAACTCCGGTATTTTCGAATGCAGCGGTTCCGGCAAAACGTCCCTCAGCACAAGCCCGGCCGCATCAAAATCATTGGATTCCAAGAGTTCCAACAAATCGGAATCAACAACGCCTCGAAATATCTTGGTATTCTGTTTAGTTTCCAGGCCAAGCTCCAGGACCATCGGGCGCAGGCGACCCATTATCATAAGAAACCCGGCGAATTCCGCCCCAAAAGACTGTTGCAAATCCTTGCGTATTCTCTTGGCAAAGGCGGGACTCTGGCCGCCCGTGGAGACAGCCAGTGTCAAGTCGCCCTGGGTGACCGTGGCGGGGACTATGAAACTGCACTTTTCAGGCTGGTCGACAATGTTGCAAAGGATACCGCGCTTATTGCACAACCTACTGATTTCCCAATTTGTTTCTTCGCTGCTCGTGGAGGCGATGACCAGCATCTTGCCGTCCAGATCGGATTGCCTGAACTCGCGGCATTCAAAAGACAGATTGGGCCGTTCCAGCAGTTCGAGCATGTCCCCCTGCGGTTCCATGCGGTCAATAACAGTGACCTTACTGGCATTGCAGTCAAGAAGAGTCCTTATCTTACGCATGCCGACCTCGCCGGCGCCGACAACAAGGCACTCCCTGTTCTCGAGATTCACGAATATGGGATAATAGCGCATCTGTTCATGATATACCAAGGCGGCTTACCATGTAAAATAACAATTTCAACCGTCCTTGCCCGGCCCTGCGATCTGGGCTAAAAAGACTATAAATGAAACAGTATCTAGTGATACAACTTGCCAGATTCGGCGATCTGGTCCAGACGAAACGGCTAGTTAAATCCCTGCAAGCGGAAAAGGGCTCCAGGGTGCACATCTGCTTGGACCATTCCCTTGAAGCCCTGGCGCGCCTGGTCTATCCGGAAGCGATCCTTCATCCCATCACTGCACACGGCACCGGACTGGACCAGAAACAGGCTTCGGCGCTCATTCTCACAAACAACCGTAACGCACTTTTAAGACTTGCAAAAACAGATTTCGACGAAGTATTCAACCTCAACTTTTCCGGACTGAATTTCAGTCTTGCAGCCCTGTTTGAACCGCACAAAGTCCGGGGATATCGCTGGAAAAACGGCCAGCAGATCAAAAGCAAGTGGGCGTCCATGGCCATGCGCTGGTCGAAAAACAGACGGATGGGCATAAACATCATGGATTTCTGGTCTGGATATGCCCAAAAACAGATTCCGCCCCAGGAAGTCAATCCCAGCGCAAAGCCCGGCGGAAATGGGGTAGGGGTGGTCACGGCGGGACGTGAGTCAAGACGCTCGCTGCCGCCGAAACTTCTGGCCGCCATAACCTCCGCCATCTGGGAAAAAACCGGACGCGGTCCCATGACAGTTCTGGGAAGCGCCGCGGAAATCAAGCTGCCAAGGCCTTGATCAAAGAATTTCCCGCACGACTGCAGGACAAAACACAAAACCTGACAGGAAAAACCGACTGGCAAGGCCTTGTCGACGCTGTTTCAGGCCTGGATGCGCTGGTGACCCCGGACACCGGAACAATGCACCTTGCGGCTCACCTTGGAACGCCGGTAACGGCATATTTCCTTTCTTCGGCCTGGTGTTGCGAGACCGGACCCTACGGCCTCGGCCATACGATCCTTCAGGCGGACGCCGAATGCCTGCCATGCCTTGAAACCGAACCTTGCCACAACGACATGCTTTGCCTGCGCGGGTTGGCGGACCCGGGGCTTCAGCGATACATCATGACTGAAAAACCGGAATACATTCCGGACGGACTGCTGGCCCTGAAAAGCGATTTAGACTCGCTGGGCGTCGATTACAAAGCAATTGCCGGGACTGACGCCAGCGCAACACGGCGCAATGAAATGAGATTTTTTCTCCAACGGCACCTTGGAATCATGGAAGCCTGGTCGGCACCGAGTAGTGCCGGTGTTTTTTCAGACCTGTATATTGAGCGGGACTGGATGGTTGAATGAAAATATTTTTCATCCACGCCCGACACCAGAGCTCAATGAGGCCAAGAGGTGTCCCAACAACCTATTTTTACAATAAATATATGGTTCAAGACTTGTTTTTCAAATAATCAAACGTTAAAGAAGAACTTGAAAAAATCTAGAGTTTTTATAAACACATGGGTAACCAATTGAGAATACTAGTTGTTTTACCAATGTACGGCGGTTCGCTTCCTGTCGGCCGCTTCTGCGCCAAGGCTTTGTCCGAATCCGGACATCTCGTTGAAGCTTTCGAGGCTCCGGATTTTTATCAGTCATACAAGGCACTGGAAAAACTGAAAGTCACCACGGACAGACTTGAATATTTGCAAAACAGCTATCTTCAAGTGACCTCCCAAGCCGTACTGGCCAAGGTTGAGACCTTTGAGCCGGATTTGGTGCTGGCTCTGGCCCAGGCGCCACTGTCCCACAAGGCATTGAAGCGGCTGCGGCGGGAAAATGTGACCACGGCTATGTGGTTTGTCGAGGATTTCAGGCTTTTCACCTACTGGCAATCCTTTGCCCCGTTTTACGACTTCTTCGCAGTGATCCAAAAGGAACCCTTTACCGAGAAGCTACACGAAGCAGGCCAGGACAACGTCTTATACCTGCCCCTGGCCGCAGACCCGGATTTCCACAAACCAATTGAACTGAACCCGGTCGATTCCCGCAAGTTCGGCGCGGACGTGTCCTTCATGGGCGCCGGTTATCCCAACAGACGCATGGCTTTCAGAGAATTGGCCCGAAAAGGATTCAAACTTTGGGGCAATGAATGGGACGGCGACGAGCTGCTTGAAAAATATCAGCAAATGGGCGGAGCCAGGGTCTCGTCGGAGGATTGCGTTAAGATTTTCAATGGAACCAAGGTAAATCTTAATCTCCATTCCAGCATCCAGGCTGAGGAGTTGGTCACCCGCGACGATTTCATCAACCCCAGAACCTTTGAAATCGCCTCATGCGAAGCATTCCAGCTTGTGGACCAAAGGCTTCTGCTGCCGGAGTCGTTTGAAGCGGACGAAATGGCCACATATTCAAGCATCAAGGAACTTAAAGAAAAAATTGAATATTTTTTAGACCATCCCGACGAGAGACAGGATTATGCCAAAAAAGGCAGGGCCAGGGTGCTGAAGGATCACTCCTATGCGGCCAGGATGAACACACTGCTTGATTTCATCGCCGAGAAAAAACCGGGGTGGCCGAATCAAAGGCAGTCGGAGAGCCTTTACGACAAGGATTTCCCCCCGGAACTGGCCCGGGAAATATCGAACCTTGTTTCAAGACTCGGACTGCCGGCTGATGTGGATTTCAAAGACTTGGTCTGGGCGGTGAGAAACCAGAACGGAAAGCTCTCCGACCTGGATGCGTCCATTCTTTTTCTGGACGAATGGAAAAAGCTCTACAGCAAAAAGAGATGACTATTTTTTTCGCCTTTTGTGCTGCTTTATCCAGGCGTTGAGCCGCGCCTCTGCGCCTTCCTCCTTGGCCAGATAAAATTGCCTGTCTCCGAGTTCGGACGGCAGATACTCCTGATCAGCCCAAGCGCCCGGAAAAGAGTGAGGATATTTGTAGCCCCGACCATAGCCCCATTCCTTTTGCAGGGCGGTGCTGGCGTTTCTAAGGTGCAAGGGGACCGGATGCATGCCGTTGAGCCGGACTTCCTTCTGGACGTTGCGGTAGGCAGCGTAGGTAGTATTGCTTTTGGGGGCCAGGGCCAGATAAACGGCAGTCTCGGCCAGCGGAATCGCACCTTCCGGCATGCCTATGAAGCTGACCGCCTGCTGGCAGGCCACGGCCATGCTCAAGGCCTGGGGGTCGCCTAGCCCGATATCTTCCGCAGCCGAAATCACCAGCCGCCTGCACACGAAAACAGGATCTTCGCCGCTTTCAAGCAGACAGGCCAGATAGTACAGGGCCGCATCAGGGTCGCTGCCACGAATTGACTTGATCATTGCCGAGGCCAATTCGTAATGCGAGTCGCCATCCCTGTCGCCCCGAACAACGACATCGGGCAAAGCCTGTTTCAGCTTCTCGATTTCCCTGTTCTTCTCCGAAAGTCCTGCGACATATTCAAGCAAATTCAACAAGGTGCGGGCGTCACCGCTGGACGTGGCCGCCAGCAGATCAAGAACCTCATCAGCCAGTTCCACGCCCAGGTCTTCGCTGCCGCGCCTGGCGACCTTGACCAGTTCTTCACGGCTCAACCCCCTGAGCCTGAGAACATGCAACCGGGACAAAAGCTGTCTGGTCACGCTGAAGGACGGATTCTCCGTAGTGGTGGCCAAAAGGACAATCTCGCCGCTTTCCAGCAAGGGCAGGAAAAAATCCTGTTGAGCCTTTGAAAAACGGTGCAACTCGTCGAGAATAAGGATGTCTACGCCCGGAAGGCGCTTCCGCAATGCCGTTATTCCGGCTTCCGGCGCACTCACGCGGATATGGCGCTTGCCCGAGGCCCGGGCCAGGAGTAGGGCCAAGGTTGATTTTCCGCAACCGGGAGGACCGAAAAACAGCAGGCTGGGCAGGCGGTCGGCCGACATGAACGCCTCCAGTCGCGCCCTGAGATGAACCTGACCGACGAAATCGTCAAGTTTTACGGGCCTGATCCTGTCGGCCAAAGGCTGTTTCTCGGACACTTCAAGCTTCATGTCGGACTCTCCTGGACACTAGCCGGTCTGCCGGGACCAATAGGACATGGACAAGCAAAGCAGGGCGGCCGTCTCCCAACGCAGGACGCTTTCACCCAAGGATGCTGTCTGAAAACCGGCCGAGACAAACAAGTCCGCCTCGGATTCTGATATGCCGCCCTCAGGCCCGATTGCCAGGAAAGGCTTTCCGGATGAAAGCATTTCCGGGCGCAACAGGCATTCGGCCTGTTGCGATTCCCACAAAAGATAACGCGCTTCAAAGTCTTGCGCAAATTCCAGAAGTCGGCCCAATCCGCCAGGAATGGTTATTAATTCCGGAAACCAGACGCTGCCGCACTGTTTGGCTGCGGCCACGCACTTTTCCAGCCATGTTTTTTTGGGTTCGCCCGGAACCCGCCCCTGGCTGTATTCGGCCTGCCAGAAAATGATCGCCCCCGCACCGAGTTCCACGGCCTTTTCCAGCAACCAGCCGCGTCTGGAGGACTTGTTCCAGCCCAGGGCCAGGACAGGCCGGGTGAGTGGGGCAGGGTGCACCTGAATACTTTCCATTTCCAGTATGGCTTTGTTTTTTTCGGAACCGGAAAGAACAAAAAAGCCTTCTCGCCCCACGCCGTCGATAATCCTGACCCTGCTGCCCATGGGCGTCCTGAGGACCTTGAGCATATGCCTTGCTTCGGCCCCTTCCAAGGTGCAGACCCCACCAATGTTCAACCCGGACCATTGGTCCGGGTCAATATAAAAGGTGTTCAGCCTGCTCATGGCGCAGTCACCGCTAAAGCTCCAGGGCCACGAGATCCTCGTAGGTCTCGCGCTTTCTGGCCAACTTGACCTGATCCTTGTCCACAATGATCTCTGCGGCGCGCAACCTGGAATTGTAGTTGGAAGACATGGTGAAGCCATATGCGCCGGCCGAATAGACGGCCAAAAGCTCGCCCTGTTCGACTTCGGGCATGGTGCGATCCCTGGCCAGAAAATCGGATGACTCGCAGATGGGGCCTACGATATCGGCAGTGATCTCCGGACGGCCCTTGGGAGCGACTTCAACTATCTTGTGATAGGAATCGTATAACGCAGGCCTGATCAGGTCGTTCATGGCGGCGTCGACAATGAAGAAATTCTTGCTTGGATTCTTCTTGCTGTACAGGACCTCGGTCACGAGTATGCCTGCGTTGCCCGTGATCACACGGCCCGGCTCCAGAATAAGGGTCATTGAAGTGCCCTTGAGGACGTCGGTCAGGGCCTTGCCGAACTCAACGGGATGGGGCGGCTCTTCCTCGTTGTAGGTAATGCCCAGTCCTCCGCCGATATCGAGAAATTCTATGCTGAGTCCCATGTCCTTGAGCTGGGCGATGAACTCCATGATCTTGCCGAGCGCTTCAAGAAAAGGTTCGACGCTGGTCAATTGCGAACCGATGTGTATGTCTATGCCCACGGGGTTTATGCCGGGCAACTCCATGGCCCTGGCGTAGGCCTTTAGCGAGTGTTCGACATCCAGGCCGAACTTGCTCTTTTTGAGGCCCGTGGCGATGTAGGGATGCGTCTTGGGGTCCACAGCGGGGTTGATGCGAAAACTGATCCTGGCCTTGACCCCCATATCAACGGCAATGTCGTTGATGCGCTCCAGTTCAGGCAGGGATTCCACATTGAACATGAGGATATCCGCCTCAAGGGCCTGCCTGATCTCGGCCTCGCTCTTGCCGACCCCCGAATAAACTATCTTCTCGGCCAACACGCCAGCCTTGAGCGCCCTGTAAAGCTCGCCGCCGGAAACAATATCCATGCCCGCGCCCAGCTCGGCAAGTTCCCTGAGAAGGGAAATGTTGGAATTGGCCTTGACGGAATAGCAGGTCATGTGCGGATGGCCGCCGAAGGAGGAATTAAAGGCCTCGAAATGCCTGCGCAAGGTGGCGGCGGAGTAGATGTAGACCGGAGAGCCATGCTTCTTGACGATATCCGCCACCTTAACGTCCTCGGCGTAAAGTTCGCCGTTCCTATGTTGAAAATGATTCATTATCTTATTTAACTCCTTAAAAATATTATTCTTCTGGACGATATACAGACGAACTGACAGGCCTGAAGGCTCTGTAGACGTTGTATCCGACCACCTTCCAGCGATACAGCTCGTCGAATTCAAGTCCGCATACGGCCAACCGGACCCTGGAATCGACCTGCTTGAAGCCGGGCGAACCGTGGTCGAAGCGAACGGAACGCTTAGCCTTGAACGGACATCCGGGACACCCTTCGCCAAACTTGTCGCCGACCGGTTCGAGCAGCACCAGAATGTGATCGATATTTCCGCTTGCTCCCTGGACATCAATATCAATGAAAAGACAATTGTCGTGCCTTTCGGCCTCAATTGAGCCCCAGGAAAAACTATCCTCGCTCTTCTGAGGTTCCGGCCACTTTTTCAGGCCGCAACCCGAAATCAACATACTGGAAAATATGACTAAAATAAATATTGATATCGTATGGGCCTTATTTTTGTTCATCACTGTTCACCATCATTCTCATTTTCATAACAAGCTTCATTCTCTAGCATTTTTTTCCATTGATTAAGGGTCAACAAGGCCTGCATCGGCGTAATTGAATCGAGATCAAGCTCGTCAAGCTGCGTCAACACAGGATGTTCGACCTTGCCGGAAACCGGAGCAGGCACGGATTCGGAGACCAGACCGGGCAGAGTAGGCTGTGCGGCCTTCTCTACAATGCCGCTTCTGGCATTCTGCGATTTTTCTTCAAGTTGTGCAAGAAGCTCTTTGGCTCTTTCAACAACAATCCTGGGCACGCCTGCAAGCTTTGCCACCTCTATGCCGTAGCTGCGGTCGGCAGGGCCGGGAACAAGCTTGCGGAGAAAAACAATGTCGCCGCGCCATTCCTTGACAGCAATATTCATGTTCTTAAGACCTGAAATCTTGCCTTCAAGAGCCGTCAATTCATGGTAGTGGGTTGCGAATAGGGTGCGTATGCCACCGCGGCCACGCCTTGAAAGCTCCTCCACAACCGACCAGGCCAGCGCCAGTCCGTCGAAGGTGCTGGTGCCACGGCCGATCTCGTCAAGTATAACCAGACTCTTGCTGCCGGCCTGCCTCAAGATTCTGGCGGTTTCCATCATCTCGACCATGAAGGTGCTGCGCCCCTGGGCCAGGTTGTCCGAGGCCCCGACCCTGGAGAAAACACGATCCGCCAGGCCGATCCTTGCTTTGGATGCAGGTACATAGGACCCTATCTGTGCCATGATCGTCAGGATGGCCGCAAGACGCAACACAGTGGATTTACCGGACATATTAGGTCCGGTTATGAGCAGTATGCGACGAGATTGATCCAAAAAGACATTATTGGGAATGTAATTGGCAGCCCCGATCCCGGCCTCAACAACCGGATGGCGGCCGGCGTTTATTTCCATCTCCATGCCGGCATGCAGGGAAGGACGGGTCCAATTGTTCTCCCGCGCCGCCTCGGCCAGTCCTTGCCAAAAGTCAAGTCCGGCCAGCACTCCGGCCATGAACATGAAACGTTCCCTGGAATGGGCCAGTGTGTCACGAAGCTCTTGAAAAAGCTTGTATTCCAAGTCGTTGCGCTCATCAGACGCCGTGATCAGACGATCTTCAAGCTCCTTCAACTCGTCGGTGATGTAGCGTTCACTGTTGACCAGGGTCTGGCGGCGGATGAAATGGTCCGGAACCTGTCCCTTAAAGGCCTTGGAAACTTCAAGATAATAACCGAAAACCTTGTTGAATCCCAACTTGAGCTTTGGAATTCCCGCCGCATCCCTTTCGCGTTCAAGCAAAGCCTTTACCCTGGCCTCGCCGTGCTCGGTCAAATTTATCAACTCGTCAAGAACCGGATCGTATCCTGCCTTGAACAGGCCTCCGTCCGTGATGACCGGAGGAGGGCCGTCCACAAGAGCCGTTTGCAGCAACCGGTTAAGATCATCCATACCATCCCAGTTCTTAAGGACTTTTTTCAAATTTGCAGGAGCTTGATCAACGTGATCGTCAAGGGTCTTGAAAATGTCCGGGAGCATGGACAGACTGTTCTTAAGGGCCACGAAGTCACGCGGCAAGGCACGGCCAAGAAAAATTCGGGTGCTCAAACGCTCGATGTCGTAAATTCCATCGAGACTGCGGCGCAATGATTCGCGCAAATCATCATTATCATGAAGGAATTCTACGGACTCCTGACTCCTTTCAATGGACGGAAGATCACGCCAGGGCTGCCTGAGTCTGGATTCAAGGAGCCGACCGCCCATTGGAGTCATGGTCCGGTCCAAGACATTCCACAGGGTTCCCTTGCCTGTTTTGCCGTCAAGAGTCCTGAATATTTCAAGATTTCTTTCAGTGATCTCGTCAAGCACAAGATGCCTGGACAAGTTTAGAGGCTTGAACTCGCCAAGGTGTCCAAAATCCTGCAATTGGGTCTGACGCAGGTAGGAGATAATGGCTCCGCAAGCCTGCACAAGCTGCGGCTTGTCGGCCAACTCAAGAGTTTCCAGACTCGCGGCCTGTTGAATTTCAAGAAGCTTGTCCCTGGAACCGGACAAGTCGAAATGAGGCCTGACCGCCAACTCGGTGACCGCCGGAGACATCTCGGCATATTGGCCAGGAACGTCCTTGCCTTGTGGAAGAAGGAGCTCTCTGGGCTGCATTTTCAAAGCCCACTGCCAAAGCTCGGACTCCCTTCGGCTGAACAGGCCTGAAAATTCGCCAGTGGAAAAATCGGCCCAGGCCAGTCCTCCCGCGCCCTTTACGGAATCCCAATACAATGCTGCGAGATAATTATGCGCCTTGGCCTGCAGGTTTGAATCCTCGACCACGGTACCGGGTGTGAGAACCCTGGTAACAGCGCGCTTAACAAGGCCCTTGGCCAATTTCGGATCTTCAACCTGATCGCAGATGGCGACCTTGTAGCCCTTTTCCAACAACTGGGTCAGATAGGCTTCGGTCGCATGATGCGGAACACCGCACATGGGAACCTTGTGTTCTGAATTGGGGTTGCGGCAGGTCAGGGCGATCTGCAACTCTTTGGCTGCTATCTTGGCGTCATCAAAGAATAATTCGTAAAAGTCGCCCATTCGATAGAAAAGCAGGGCATCAGGATGATCATCCTTGATGCCCAGATACTGTTCAAACATGGGCGTGAGTTTCTGTTTGGACACGGAACCCGCTTGTTTTGTTTACTTTACGAATTTCTCTCGAAAGGTGATCGAATGCCAGCTCCTGCATCTGGGGCAAACGAAAAAAATGTAGTCGCGCTTAAGGCCGCATTCCTTGCAGACAAAACGCCGCACTTCACGCGCCCTGGCGATGAAGAAATCCAACTGCTCTTCAAAAAACGCTGTAAATGTCTGTTCTTCCCTGCAAAGATTGAAAAGCTCCAAACGCGCCAGCCAAAAGTCGGGGCTGAACTCCAGGGTTTTTTCCAGCCTGCGCCTTGATCCGGCGGGCTCATTGGCCAAAAGCAGGGTCTTGGCCGCATAGAAATGGGAAAGCACGTCCTGATCCTGCTCGTCAATGACACCGACAATCATTTCCGCCATCTTCTTGTCCAAAAGGATTTCGGAATCAGGCCCAACAGCCTTGACGCGCATGTCGGCCATTGCCGTCGACAACAAACCCTCGAAAAGTATGAACCTCATATCCGGCTCGGACTGCTTCAACATCCGCCTGAGCTCAGACCTGAGCTTAGACACCGAACCCGAGCCGTGGGCCAGGATCAGAGTTTCCAGGGCCGCTTCAATCGAGGCCGGATAAACCCTGAAGGCCTGCTTTAATAACTTGTTGCCTTGTGATTCTGAATTATTGGCGAAACTTTCCTGGGCAGCGCGAACCAGATAATGAGCCTGGATCAGTTGCAATCCCAAGTCGCCATACATTTCAGATGATTGCTCAAAATCTCCTGATTCAGCGGCCAGCTTGGCCTGCTCACGCTTAAGGCTTATCTTGTCCATACCCAGTGAAGCCGCCTGTTCAAAGGCGTGCCTAGCCCGATCCAAAAAACCGGCGCGCATGAAGTCGCGTCCAAGCTCGAAAAGGGCTCTGGCCTTGAATTTCGGCTCAAGGCCGGGCCTGACGATCAGATTGTTCCTGATTTGAATGGCCCGTTCGATATCACCCTGAAACCTGTACAGGCTGCCTAGGGCCAAATAGATTTCAACCGCTTCCGTATTATTCCTTACGGCCTTGCTCAACTCGTCGATAGCCATCCTCGTGTCCGGGGACAATAGGGGGGCGTCGTCAAAAGGCTGAATCCTTGATCCGCCGCCTTTTCCGGGCAGCAATCCGAAGAAATTACGAAAGAATTTCAAATCATCACCTTTTTCCCATTAATCCACATCTGATGCGGAGGAAGAGTAGTCCTGTTCGTCCAGGGGCAAATTGCGCAATGAAGTAAGCTCCTGTTCCAATTCGGCCATTTTGCTTTTCCTGGCCCGCAATTCCCTGCCCATGCTCAACTTGCTCAACAGGAAATAGATGGCCGCGAATATCGCGCCGATTGAGAAGGAAATTAGAAGCATAAAATCAAGGCGCAAGCCTACCGAAACAAGCTGGACGAAATAGAGGTCCAGGGAAAAGGTGTATTTCTGCGACAGGATGGCGTTGTTTTCCACAAAAAACAGCATTGACAGAAAAAACACCAGGACAAGGCCCAAAAATTTTAGATAACGCATTGGTTAGACTCCTTATTTCAGCTTGCTGTCAAAAAGCGGTTTCAATTGTTTGTAAGTGGAAGAAAGATGTTGGGGAATCACCGTGGTTTCGCCGAAAACAGCCATGAACGATGCATCGCCGCTCCAACGTGGAACGATCTGCCAATGCAGATGCGCTGCGATTCCCGCACCGGCCGCCTCGCCGATGTTCAGCCCGGTATTGATCCCTTGCGGGTTGAAGGCCTCCTGCAATATAGCCACGCTCAACCTCAGAAAATCCATGACTTCGTGGGATTCCTCAACACTCAGGCCGCTCAACGTGCTCTCATGACGATATGGCGCCACCATCAAGTGTCCGTTGTTGTAGGGAAATTTGTTCATAATCACATATGACATCTTTCCCCGGGCCAGAACCAGCCGTTCACCATCCTCGTCAGTGTGTTCAGGGATGCAAAACACGCACTCCTCAGGCTTTGGTCCCAGTATGTAGTCAAGCCGCCAGGGCGCCCACAACACATCCATTTCATTATCCCTTATTGTCAAAATATTCGTTTACAAATTCAATGGCTTGTTCAGGATTTTCCGCATGGATCACCCCTGGAATCCCGCTCCATTTTCCAATGGCTATTACATTCTTGCCAGCCTTGAGAGCCAGGGAGACTTCGGAAAGCGTTCCGTGACCGCCTTCAACGGCCACAACGATGTCACCATTGGCAACAACCAGAAAATTTCGAACCTGGCCCAGCCCGGTTACCATTGGAATATCGACAAACTCATTGGCGTCGGAACGATCGGCCCCGGGAAGAATGCCTATGGTCATGCCCCCTGAGGATTTGGCCCCCTTGCAGGCGGAATGCATGACACCGCCAAGGCCGCCGCAAACAAGGACATATCCTGCCTCGGCTATGAGTCGGCCGAGTTTCTCCGCCTTGAGGCATGCCCCCTGGCCGCATTGCCCGGCACCGACGACTGAAACAATCTTTCCGATCATTTACGCCCCAGACCCCACGAATTAACCAACCACTATTTTTTACACCGCTTGGCAGAAGAGGGCAAGAGCGCAAAGGGCTTGTCGTCATAAAGCGCAATGCATCAGACCTTGATGCCGAAGCTGGATGCATGGCTTTTGAAAAACGATTGAGCCAATTCGAGTTGTTTTTCGCGGGTATCGGCTTGGCCATCGATCTTGGCGTCCCGAATCTTGGCGAGAATCGTCGAGTAGATCGGTCCTTCCGGGACATTCATGCCCTTGAGGTCTTCACCTGTCACATCCACGCTTTCATAACGAAACCGTGCGAGATACTGAGACAATTTTCTGCGCATATTCTCTTTCTTGCTCTTTGCCATGAGAAACAAAACACCTTCAACCGGAAGCGGGTCCAGGATTCTGCAAAGTTGGCTGAGGGTCGATTCACCTTCTTTCCAATGCATGAGCTTGCCAAAGGCGGCGCCAATGAGATCACGCATTGCCGCGAATTCACGCTCTTCTCGTTTGGTCAAATTCAACCTGGACATGACACTGAACATCTTTTCCCGGCTAACCCGCACGCCAAGACCGAGAAAATAAAGACGCCAAGGCACCGGCTGCTCGTCATTGTACAAAAGTCGGTACCAATTGTGCACTTTTTCCAATTCCGTCAACATGTTGAGACGTTCGGGAGTGAGTTTGAGCAGAGGATGTATAGCAGGCAATATGTTCAATTCCTGCATGCGCACCAATGAAGCAAGAGGTTCATCCTCTTCCATGATCAGCCGCAATTCATGAAAGATGCGGCTCCCAGACAGCATGTTGAACATGTTGAGTTGGATTGCGTTTTTGACAAGCCTCAATGTCTGCTCGCCGACCTCGAAACCGAATCGTTGCTCGAAACGTACAGCCCTGAGAATTCTGGTGGGGTCCTCAACAAAACTGAGTGAATGCAGCACGCGAACCTTGCGCCTCTTGATGTCTTCCTGTGCGCCGAAAAAGTCCACAACCTGCCCGAACGAACCGGGGTTAAGCAATGCCGCAATCGCGTTTATGGTAAAATCCCTGCGATAAAGATCCATTTTTATTGACGAAAGTTCAACAGTAGGCAAGGCGGCCGGATATTCGTAGTACTCAAGCCGGGCCGTGGCCACGTCAATGCGCTTGTCGTCCGGAAGTATGACCACCGCGGTCCTGAACTTGTGGTGGGGTTTGACTCTTCCGCCGAGCTCCGAAGCCAGTTTTCTGGCAAAGGCAATGCCGTCGCCCTCAACCACAAGGTCGATATCGTTGTTGGGCCTGTCAAGGATAATATCCCGCACAAAACCGCCAACGGCATAGACTTCCTGCCCCATATCCTGGGCCAGCTGCCCGGCAAGGCTAAGCAGTGTCATGGTTTCGTCGGAAAGGCGCGCCTTCATGAGGGTCAGGATATTCGACTCGCGCTTGCGTTCTGGAAGCAGGGATTCCGGAATCCTGGCCGGTTCCTCGACAAGCCTGTTGATGAGATCGGTCCGCGTGATCACGCCGGAGACGAGCCCGTTTTCCACAACCGGCACAAGACGCTGTCTTTTACCAAGAATTATCTCCATGACATTGTAGATGTCGGTGTCGGGAGTTATGGTGGAAAAGCCGCGCAACATGTATTCGCTCACGGGAAGATCATCCAAACCGTGGGACAGGGCCTTGTCTGCTATCTTGTGCTCGAGGATGCCCACACAAACCATCTTGTCCTTGGCGACCACGGGGATGCCCTTGAGCCCATAGCGGGTCATGAGTTCGGCCGCGTCCTTCATGGTCTTGTTTTCCTTGATGGCGACAGCCGGCCTGGACATGAGGGTCTCGACCACGATCTGGGGATTGATGCTGGAGTAGAGCAGGGTGAACAACTCGTCCCTGACCTCGGACAAGGTCTTGTCCTTGATGGTGGCCGAAGCGGCGTAGGAATGCCCGCCGCCGCCAAAGGAAGAACAAATACGACCAACATCCACGTCCGGGGTTTTTGAACGGGCCACGAGGTGAATCCTGTCACCCATGCGGCCTATGGCGAACAGGATGCGAATGTTTTCCAGGTCAATGAGTTTGTGAGCTAATAAAGCAAAATCACTGATGAAATGGCTGGTTGTGACTTCAGTGATGACCACCTGAACGCCGTTTATGTCATGGGTCGTGGCGGAATCCACGAGATCGCCGAGTATGGCGACCTGCTCAGCGGACAAGTCCCTGTTCAGGAGTTCGGCAATGACGGTCAAATCCATGCCGCGGGCGCAAAGCCAGGACGCGGCGTCGAAATCGTAAGTCGTTGTGGAAGAAAAAGAAAATGATCCCGTATCCTCATAGATGCCCAATCCGAGCATGGTGGCTTCCTCAGGTCCGATTTCCAGGCCGCGCTCCTTGATCATCTTGACCAGTATGGCCGTTGTCGAACCCCAGGGCATGACCACATTCTTTACGGCGTCGACATCTTCATCAGTATCCGGATGATGGTCGTAGGCGTGAATCTCGACATCCGGATTGTCCAAAAGAGGCTTCACATGCACAAGTCTGGATTTTTGCCGGGTGTCAACCACCACGAGCAATTTCACGGAATCAGGATCAATATCCTTGAACGGCTTGAAATTAAAAAGATAAGTGGTGCTCTGAATGTAGAAATTACGCAAATTCTTTTCCTGGCTGCCGGGAAAAACAAGAACGGCTCCGGGATAAAGCTTGCTGGCCGCGACCATAGCCGACAAACAGTCGAAATCCGCGTTGGAATGGGCGGTTATTATTGTATGAGCCTTGATAGGTTCTGGCTTTGTCATAATTTTCTCTATTATTACATAATATTACATTTCAGAACGCGGATGAAACTTGCGATGAATGCTCACAAGACGCCCGGTCTGGACATGAGTATAAATTTCGGTAGCGCTGATGTCCGCATGTCCTAGTAGCAGCTGGACCGTTCTCAAATCAGCACCTCCCTCCAACAAATGGGTAGCAAAGGAATGGCGAAAGGTGTGCGGAGAAATATTTCTTTTTATTCCTGCCTGTTCTACAAATTTCTTGATCAATTTCCATACGCCTTGTCTGGTCAGGCCCTTGCCCGATCTGTTCAGAAACATAAAATCCTGGGCCGGCTTGTAGCCGGGACGACAATCCTTCAAGTATGAGTTTAGCAAATCCTGGGCCGCATAATGGATAGGTATCAGGCGCTCTTTGGACCCTTTGCCAAAAACCTTAACAATACCGGTTTGTTGATCGTAATCAAGTATGGTCATGGCAATGAGTTCAGAAACGCGAAGACCTGCTGCATAAAGCAGTTCCAGCATAACCTTGTCCCGGTATCCAAGCTTGGTGCTCATGTCCGGAAGAGAAAGCACACGGATTATTTCATCCTTATCCAAAACTTCAGGCAATGTCTTGGGAAGTTTGGGATTTTCAAGTTTTTTGGCCGGATCGTCGTTAAAAAAGCCTTCATCCGCCGCAAAGGCGAAAAAACCGCGCAAAGTGGAAATATGGCGAGCAAGGGATCGGCTTTTAAGCCCTCTGGCCCTCAACCTAGTGAAATACAAAAAAAGTACCTTGCCGTCAGTCTCTTCCAGGGGAAATGATTTTTCATCCAAAAAAGCGCAAAAAGACTCCAGGTCGCCGGTATAACTATGCAGACTGTTTTCGGAAAGCCCCTTTTCAATCAGCAAATACTGAAGATAACTATCCATCCAGGGATGCAAGGCAACAGGAGCGGCTGCAAAAGGCTCAGAGGGCATGATCATGTTATCACCACATCCAACATGCTGTTTTTCAAGAATAAAAAAACAATATTTCCCAATTTGACGCTAGATAATACACTTATGGCTTCAAGGCCACAAGAGCGCGTGCCCTCTCAGGCGATTGACAGAGGCTGGCAGCCCATTTAAAAGAATTCTTCCAAGAATTTTAAGGAGAGCACTAATGAAGGAATTTCAGTTAGCCAAGCGGCTGTCGACCCTGCCGCCATATTTGTTCGCCGCCATTGACAAGGCCAAGGAAGAGGTCAAGGCCAAGGGAATGGACATAATCAGCCTGGGCATCGGCGATCCGGATCTGCCGACACCCGACTTCATCATAGAGGAACTCTACAGGGCCGCCAAAATACCGGCAAACCACCAATATCCTTCATATGTAGGCATGTTGGCCTTCAGACAGGCCGTGGCCGACTGGTACAAGGAAAGGTTCAACGTGGACCTCGACCCCAAAAGGGAAGTCCTGGCGTTGATCGGCTCCAAGGAGGGCATTGCCCATTTCCCACTAGCCTTTGTGAATCCCGGCGATCTTGTCTTGATAGCCACGCCCAATTATCCCGTATACGGCGTCACCTGCGAATTTGCAGGCGGCAGGGTGAAGTACCTCCCGCTTCTGGAGGAAAACGACTTCCTGCCCGATCTGGACGGCATAGACAGCGATACCTGGAAGCAGGCCAAGGCGATATACATCAATTACCCCAACAATCCCACGGCAGCCATGGCTCCCCGGTCCTTTTACGAGAAGCTTATCCAAAAGGCCAAGGAATTCGACGTAATCGTCGTCCATGACGCCGCCTACACTGAAACATACTTCAATAACGACAACAAACCATTGTCGATATTTGAAATTTCAGGCGCAATGGATGTTGCGGTCGAGTTTCACTCCCTGTCCAAGACATACAACATGACCGGATGGCGCATCGGCATGGCCGTTGGCAACGCCTCGTTGATCCACGGCATCGGAAAGATCAAGGAAAACGTTGATTCCGGCATCTTCCAGGCCGTGCAATGCGCCGGTATCGCAGCCCTGACCAAGGGCGAGCCGTATGCCCAAGAATTCAGGGACATCTACAAGGAAAGACGAGACGTGGTTGTGGACGCCTTGCAAAAGATCGGCATTGATTGCCGTATTCCCGAGGCATCCTTTTACATATGGTCCAAAACCCCTCATGGCTACACCTCCCAGGAATTCGTGACCAACGTGCTCATGAACACGGGAGTCGTCGTCACCCCAGGCAATGGTTTCGGCGGTCCAGGCGAAGGGTTTTTCCGCATTTCACTTACGGTTAACACCGACTTACTCAGGGAGGCAGTATCACGGATATCCAAACTGTAACCGCTTACGTCAGCCTTGGCTCAAACCTTGGAAATGCCGAGGAGAACCTCAACGAGGCTCTGGCCAGGGTGGAGACGTACGGTGAAGACATAAAACTGGTCGCCCAATCTGAAGTCTATCTTACCGAACCCTTGGGATTAAAGGATCAGCCTTGGTTTCACAATCAGGTGGTCAGATTCGAAGTCGACCCGGAGATATGGTCCACGGAAGGATTTTTTTCCGCTCTGTTGGCAATAGAAGGGCAGATGGGACGCGTCAGGAGCGATGATAGGAATGAACCCAGGATCATAGACCTGGATATCCTGCTGTACGGAGACATGGTCAGCGATTCTGACTTTCTTACGCTTCCCCACCCGAGAATGCGCGAAAGGGCGTTCATGCTTCATCCATTGCATGATATTGCGCCCAATCTCGTATTCCCTGACGGAGAAACCTTGGAATCAGCGCTGAAAAAACTTAAGTACAGGGTCGAAGGCAATAAAATCTGGCAGGATTAGATACATTTTCCTGCTTAATTAACATCCGGGAAGGCGACCATGCTGAAATTCATTGTTATTGGCGTAGCTTTGTTCATCGTTTTCAAGCTCTTCACCGGAGACAAGAAGCAAAAAGAACTCAAAAAAGAACAGAGCAAGGAAAAAATGGCCGAAACTGGGGAGATGGTCAAAGACCCTGTCTGCGGCACATACGTCCCCATCGACAGCAATATTCGCGTCAAGCAGGGGGACCAAATTCATTGCTTCTGTTCGTATGATTGCAGAGACGAGTTTATTAAAAAACTTGAATCAAAATAGTTAGATAAGATATTACAAGCACAAAAGGCTCAAGTAGAACTTGAGCCTTTTTCTTTTATTCTGTTAGAATTAATCAATAAAAATATACTGACAAGGAGTGCAAAATGAATTTTTTTCTTGATAGTGCGAGCTTGAGTGAAATAAATAAAGCCAATGAATACGGCTTAATAGATTGAGTAACAACCAACCCGAGCCTGTTGGCCAAAGAGGGATATGATTGGAAGATTCAAGTCGCCGAGATTTGCAAACTTGTTGACGGACCGGTCAGCCTTGAAGTCATAGGCAACAACGCCGATGAAATGGTTAAGGAAGCGCATGAGCTTATCAAGATCGGTCACAATGTAGTCGTCAAGATTCCCATGACCAGCGAAGGCCTAAAAGCTGTAGGAATACTTGAAGAAAATGGAATTTCCACCAATGTCACACTAATTTTCTCTCCTTTGCAGGCCTTGCTGGCGGCCAAGGCCGGCGCCAGATACGTCAGTCCGTTTGTGGGAAGGATAGACGCCATCGGCGGCGACGGAATGATGCTGGTAGAGCAGATCATAACCATTTTCAGCAACTACGACTATGATTGCCAAGTCCTGGTTGCAAGCATTAGAAGCCCGCAGCACGTGCTTCAGGCGGCATTGATGGGAGCAGATGTGGCCACAATTCCCTTCAACGTTCTGAACGAGTTGATCAAGCATCCATTAACGGACCAGGGGCTAGATAAATTCCTCAAGGACTGGAAATCCGCCTTCAAGTAAACAGAGCTGGATTAAGCTAAACATTTAAAGTTGACACGTCTTAAACCTTTCTGACGATATAACGCAATAACAACAATAGGTTAAAATCAATCATAACCGGCCTGCCTTCTTGTTGTTGCTTATGTCTCATAATGTAAATTATGTAAACTTTAAAATATGGGGCTTATATTCCTGCCGTGGCCGGCCTTTTTTCATGGCACCCTCTCCTGATGGTCAGCCTTCAATTTCACCTGTGGCTTTTTGTTCACTCGCTGACTGCTGAGATTTAACCGACATACTGAACCTGCTTCCAGCCCAGAGAATCCTACTTCCGGCGCAACCAATCTTCAGCCACCCATTCGACTTGCTTAGCTTGAGCACACTTGATATTTTGGCCTCCGCTCCTTGTGGCAATACCGATGTTTTTCACTAAGCCGACGGGTCGATTCTAAGCGTTTTTTTTAAACGCCAACTAGTCCCAATCACCCTAAAGCTTAAAAACACCTCTACAGGCCCAATATGGGCCAATTTCGCGAAATAAACCGATGCAAATAAAAATGACACATTCTACGGCATTAAAATCAATATTTTCTGCGCTGATTTGTCCAATTATGATCTTGGCCTTCTCTTCTCTGAGCTTTGCCCAAAGTGCGGAACTTCAAAAAGCCGAAAAACAAGCCATCGTTGGAACGGATAAAAAAGCTGCTCCTGTCAAACCGAAAAAACCGAAAAAACTGTCTTACGAATCATGGCTCGAAAAATATGGAGCCTGGGACAAGCTCGACGAATTATATACGGACGAGGAAAAAACGCCTGAAACCATCTTGAAGCGTGCTGAAATATCCCTTGAAATGGACACGCCGGATCAGGCCATCCAGATTCTTGAAATGAGTCCGGTTGCCGAGCCAAACGCCACTGATAAGGACGGCGCTACTGAGATTCAAAGGCTGTGGCTGGGCGGCCAGGCTCAACGCGTGCTCGGCGAACCGGCCAAGGCTGTTCGATGGTTCAGCCAGGCGGCAAAACTCATGACCAAGAAGCAACTAGCCCTGAAATTCAGCCGTGAGCCTGGACTGAAAACCATCTGGAAAGATGTATGGAGACAACAATTTTGGGACTGGACCGATACAACGGACAATGAGCAAGCGGAAATTAAGGAACTTTTCCTGAGGGAAACACTGGATCAGGCTCTTTCCGTCTGGGGCAAGGACGAATTCTGGAAGCAGGTCGAAAAGTCATTTTCCGCCTCTGTGGACCCTGATATTGTAAGTGAAATAGCTGACAAGAACCATGCCGAATTCATAACGCGAAACGACCGTGATCTTATGGCTTCGGCCCTGATGTCCGCAGCCCTTGAGCAATACGGCCAGGCCAACGCGACCCTGCAGGATATTTCTTCCGAGCCGGTGCGCAGATTTTGGTCATCGGTATTGGACTTCTCCATAAACGGCCAATATGCCGCCGACATTTCATTTCTTGAAAAAAACAAATATTTCAAAGCGGCTTCATTCTGGAAATCGGATATCCTGATTCAATCCTTCAACGGAAAATCCATATGGACTCTTGGCGACCCAAATTCCTACTCTTGGGGAAGATTCAAGCAGCGCATCCTTCGCCTGCCGCCGGAAAAAGCCATGGAAACCATGGACAATGGCTCTGGATCACTGCTTATTCCCGAAGAAACGGCCCGATTGATTCAGCCGCTGAAATTCGCAGTATCAGTCATAAACGGCTATACGGCTATCGCCAGGAATGTCTGGAGCAACACCCTGGATGTCAAATCCATGCCCATCAGCTTCAAGATCGCCGGCGCACTGCTCTGGAACGAGCCTGTTGACGGCATGCTTTCCGAAAACACGTCGCTGGCCTCCTATGAAAGGCCAATTTTGACAGGTCTCAACAGCGCCGCCGGACAGGAAAAAACGGAACAATACATCGGCAGTTTCTGGAAAAAATACAATGCCAAAGACTTAAGCGTTGTCACGGCTAAGTACTGGCCTCTGGACAGAATCATGCTCATTGCCGATTGGCGCGACCGCTGGAATCAGAAAAAAGATGAAACCCTTGCAAGGCGCGCAGCTTTTCTCTTCCCCAACAACAAGCTTGGCATAGATTGCATGCTATACTTGGCGCAAAAGGCAGTTAACAAAAGAAATTTCAAGCTTGCCTCGTTCTATTTGAACAAGCTTGACGACAACATGCCCACGATTGAATCGCAGGCTATGCTTTTGGAGACAAAGGCCAATTTGGCGGTTCTTACCGGCGACAGCGCCACGGCCCTGGACAATTTCAAAAAACTTTTGAATTCCGGTGCTGAAATTTCGGATGATTCCAGGTTGAAGCTGGCCTTTCTGCTTCAACAGGCCGGAGATTTGGGCCAAGGCTCAGAGCACTTGAGAGTCCTTTGGGAAAAACGAGAGGAACTCCCCTCCTCCATGCAGGCGGAAATTCTTTTTTGGCTTGGCGAAGGCGAACAGGCCCTTGGCGACAGCGACAAGGCCCTGGACCACTACCTCAAGCTCGCCTGGCAGTATCCCGGTGAAACGATGTGGGCATTGACCGCCATGTACAGGGCGGCTCTGATATATGAAAAACGCGGCATTTATCCGCCAGCCAAAAAGCTTTTGATGACCGTGCTCAAGAACGCCGAGACCGACAAGCAGCGCATGGCCGCCCAATCAAGGTTGAGCGAAATAGAAATGAAAATGGGCAAGCCGGCGTCGGAAAGCAAGGATCCGACCACGGCTTACCCATTCTAGGTGCAATAGTGGTCGCCTTTATTTTCCGGGCTTGCAGCCCTTGCAGACCCTTTTCTTGATTCCGGGATTGGGATGATCCTTTGCATACTGCAATAGGTCCTCATACATCTCCTGAACCACCTTGACCGGCACATTCTTGGCGATGACCTGCTTGGCAACGTCGTCCTCGAAATACTTGTGCCAAGGCTTTTGTGAAAGGGCGGTCCAGGCGCCGTGCTGGCCTATCAGAGTAAGGCCAGGTTTGGCCTGCAGAAAAACCTGATATTCCTCATATTCCGCAGGATCGAGCATTTCCATCGGCTTGCAGTCGTGCAGCGGACTGGCCTGAACGGAAAAAATGAAGCTATTGTCAATCTGGATGTCGTCGAACCATCTCTCCTCGTCGCCTATCCTGTGTACTTCGACGAGCAATTTTCTGAAATCTTCAGCCATTTTCTACTCCTAGATAATGAAATCAACCCATTGAATTCGCCACTTCTTGTAGCTTTGATCGGGGTCAAAAGGCAATGAAAAACGAGTCCTCGACCAAAAGCAGTTCAATCATGTTTAAAACAACACTGCAACGGATAAACCAAGTTGAATTAATTTGTAACCGCCATCAATTAATGTTAACGCCCACAAAATTTGACCGATAACGCTTCAACAAATCATGACATACCCAAAGGGAGGGCTATAAATGAACTTGCGATACATGCTTGCCTTCATGCGCATCTTGAAAATCCCAGGCCTGATGCCGATCATGAAAGACCTTCAGGCCTTTCTACGGTTCAACTTTATGTTTGCCGCATACGAATCCGGACTACTGGCCGCCCTCTCCAAGCCATGCAGCAGGGACGAACTGATCGAAAAAATGAAAGTGAAAAGGCCGGACCTTTTGGACGCATTGCTGGACATGGGACTGGCCACCAAAGAGCTGTCCAGGGACGGTGATGTCTTCAAAATCAAAGGCAAAAGATCAAAGGCAGTCATAAACCCCAAGGGCGACATGGTCGCCGCAGTAATTCAGGCCAACGTGACCTATTACAGCGATGCCTACCGCCATGCAGCCGATCGACTGATGGGTGGCGAACTGGGCGATGATCTTGAGGATATTGGCGATCTCGTGGCCAGATTCTCCAAGGGCGCTGAACCGATCATCAAAAATTTCATCACAAAGATAGTATCCAAAAAAAAATCCATGCGCGTGCTTGACATCGGATGCGGCTCAGGTGTCTGCCTGCGATGCGTTCACTCGGCAAACGGCAACGCAAGCGGCGTGGGCATAGATGTTGACGAATCCGTGGCAAAACAGGCCAAAATCAATATCGAGAACTGGGGATTGACCGAAAGGTTTGAAATCAAGCATGGCGACATCCGTTCCTTTTCCGATTCGACCGAAGGCTCCTTCGACCTCGTCACACTAAACAACATTCTGTATTATTTCCAGAAACATGAGCGCATCGAACTGATCAAGGACATCCGCTCACGCTTGTCGCCGGGTGGAATGCTGGCGATTGTCATGAACTTCGACAGCCAGGGAAAAGACTTGACCGCCGCCAACCTGAACATGGTCAACTGCTCACTGAAAGGGCTTACCCCGCTGCCCAGACTGGAAGAAATATCAGAAATACTGCTGAAAAACGGCTTTTCCCGCGTAGAGCCCGAGGTCTTCATTCCCGCAAGCACTTTCATGGGGCTAGTGGCTTATGTCTGAGCTTGAATAGAATCAGCTTCAAAAGCAACGGGTTGGGACACAATTCTCAGCCCGTTTTTTTTTGCACGCCGACAATTCTCCCTTCCTGTCAGCTTCCATTTGGATTTTTTCCGGCAAAGTCTCGCTCGAATTCAACGTCGAATTGACGCACTAGAAGAAACATTCCCCACTTTCGCTTCACTCGGAGAGCAATATATGGTAACAAATAAGAACATCCAAAAATCCTTAAACCTTTTTGGGGGGAACATTATGGCAAACATGGACTATCCGGGCCCCTGCCCCAGTTGCACGGGAATTGACGGTTGCAGTACCGAGGCAGCGAAAAAGGAAGCCGTGGCTCATTACTGCAAAGGTCTTGAAATGGAGTTGAATGTTTGGAAGGCAAGGCTCTACGACGTATTGGCTTACGACAACCCTTCGGGAATGCAGGATCAGATCAACCTTCTCAAATCGACCATGAAGGAACTGGAAGGCATTGCCGAGCAGATGAAAGAAATCTGCCCCACCAGCCTAAGCGCCGAGGAAAAGACAATCTCCACAAAACTGGAAGACCTCAGAATCAATTACACCAAGGCAATGGAAACGATCTCGCCAGGCTGGTTCGGAGGCTAGCGAAAAAATGCTTGCGGTAAAAAAAGGGGAGCTGGTTTTTTAGCCAACTCCCCTACTCTTTTATATGGTGCCGAGGGGGGGACTCGAACCCCCACGGAATTTCTTCCACTGCCCCCTCAAGACAGCGTGTCTACCAGTTCCACCACCACGGCAAATATAACTAAATGAGCAACCTGTTTACTGTGTCGCGGGCGCGGTCTCGGTCTCGGATTCCTTTGCGGTATCCTCGAATCCGACTCCAGCCGGTTTCTTTTCCTCTTGAGCGGGAGCGGTCACCTGTCCGGCCTCGTTCATGATTGAAGTATCCTCAACCATGCGATTTCCCGAAACCACGTTGTAGACCAGGGAAGTGATCAGAAACGTGGCGGCCAGAAAAGCGGTAACCTTGACCAGCAGACCACCGGCTCCTGAGCTGCCGAACATGGAGTTGCTGCCGCCACCGAAGATGACGCCCATTCCCTCCTGTCCGCTTTGCAGCAGAACCAGAATGATCAAAAACACACAGGCCAGGATATGAATTGTAATTATAAGACTTTCCAAAATTATTCCCTTTTTTTCGCCATGCAGGCCAGTTCGAAAATCAAGCCAAAACTATTTCGCTGAAACTCGTGGCCTCCAAGCTTGCGCCACCTACCAATACACCATCGACATTGTCAAGTGCAATTATCTCGGCGCAATTGCCCGGCTTGACGCTTCCTCCGTATAATATTCTAATTTCATTGGCCTTTTCTGGATAATAATTTTGCACAATTTTCCGCACAGCCAAGTGGGTTTCCGCTATTTCCGCAGGCCCGGCCACCTCACCGGTGCCGATGGCCCAGACCGGTTCGTAGGCTATGACCAAGGCCTCCGGCGCCACGTCCTTTGGAACGTCTTTCAACCCGGCGGCAAGCTGACGTTCCAAGATGGCGTTGACCTTGCCGGCCTTGCGCTCCTCAAGCTTCTCACCGATGCACAAAATCATCTTGAGCCCGGCGTTTAGGCCATAAGCGGTCTTTTCGCCCACAAGCTCATCCGATTCACCCAGAACGTGCCTGCGCTCGGAATGTCCGGCAAGTGCATACTCCGCCCCAACGGATGTCAGCATATCGCAAGAGATTTCGCCTGTATAGGCCCCCTGCTCAGCCGGATAAAAATTCTGCCCGCCAAGGGCGAATCCCGGCTGGCCGCAAATCTTATCGGCCACGGCCTTCATGGCCACGAAATTCGGAATCACCAGAACTTCCCGGTCCTTGGGCAGTTTTCCGGCCACAAGCCCGGCCAGTTGACCGGCAACCGTCGCGGCTTCATCCCAGCTCTTGTACATCTTCCAGTTGGCAGCCATGAGCTTTTTCATTTTCCGCACTCCCTCAATGCTTTGTAGGCGGGAAGTTCCTTGCCCTCCATGAACTCCAGAAAGGCTCCGCCGCCAGTGGAAATGTATGTGAACTTGTCGGCCATGCCCGACCCGTGGACAACAGCGTCGGTGTCGCCGCCGCCGACAATGGTCACGGCGTCCAGACCGGCAATGGCCCTGCACAAATCCAGTGATCCTTTGGCAAAGGCCGGATTTTCAAAAAGGCCCATGGGACCGTTCCAGACCACTGTTCCGACCCCGTCCAGGGCGGCAATGAAATCCTTCACCGTCTCCGGGCCGATGTCGAGTATCATGGCGTCTTCAGGCACCGCATCGACTGAAACCACGCCGGACGGGCTGGAATCCGAAACATCCTTTCCCAGCACAACATCAACCGGCAAATGCAGGTTGGTCCCTGAGGCCTTGGCCGAGGCGATTATCTTCTTTGCCTTGTCCACAAGATCCCGCTCTGCAAGAGACTTTCCGATGCCGTGGCCCTGTGCAAGAAGAAAGGTGTTGGCCATTGCGCCGCCGATGATGAAATGGTCGACCTTGCCCATGAGACTGTCGATTATGCCCAGCTTGGAGGAAACCTTGGCCCCGCCCGACACCGCCACATAAGGATGCCTGGGGTCGTCCAGAATGCCGCCGAGATACTCAAGTTCGCTGCGCATCAGAAATCCGGCGCAACAAACCTTGGAATATTTGGGAATATCCACCACGGAAGCGTTTTCACGGTGCGCCACGGCAAAGGCGTCGTTGAGATAGATGTCGGCCAGCTTTGCCAGATTCCTGCCGAAGTCGCCTCGCTCCTCAGGCGTCTTTCCTGTTTCTTCCGGATAAAACCGCAAATTCTCCAGCATGAGTATCTGTCCGGGCTCAACAGCCGCAGCCAGGGCCTCGACTTCAGAACCCACGCAACCGGGCGCCAGTTTGACCTCACGCCCGGTCAACTGGGAAAGCCTCCGGGCCACGGGGTCAAGGGAAAGCGCGGGCGCAACCTTGCCCTTGGGTTTGCCCAGATGAGAGCAGACGATCAGGGCAGCGCCCTGCTCCAGCACGTAATTGATGGTCTTGAGCCCCGCCCTTATGCGGTTGTCGTCGGTGATGTTCTTGCCGTCCAGGGGGACGTTGAAGTCCACCCGCATCAATATTTTCTTACCCTTGATGTCGATCTGATCAATGAATTTCACAATAGTCTCCCTGGAGATTTAAGATGAGCTTCCACCTGACAAGCCAAAGGCCCGGACTTCGCAGTATGTTCGCTTGAAAAGGAGCGCGTCCTCCTTCGTGTCCGGATAGTATTTTTTTCTTACCCCAATCTGTTTAAAGCCGAATTTGGCATACAGGTCAATGGCCCCCCTGTTGGAGGCCTTAACATCCAGAAAAGCGTATTTCATGCCTTTTCCAAGACATTCATCCACCACAGCCGTCAAAAGGCGTGTGGCCAACCCCTGACGCCTGTAATCGGGGTCCACGGCAAGATTCAGTATCTCCATTTCATCCTTTATAAAGGAAAACGCCAGATACGCCACCAAATCCTTGCCGTTTTCAACACCGTGAATCATGAAGGCGCCCTTTTCCAGGGCCAGCCTGAACTGCGTCTCCTGCCAATGATAGGCAAAGCAGAGCCGCTCAAGGTTCATCACCGCCTTCATGTCCTGAATCCCCAGCTTTCTGACCATCATGGCGGACACCGTCTTCTCCTGCCGGTTTCACGGTCTGGATTAACCGAAAACAAGCATGTATGCTCAAAACAATGAATACAAAAAATCAACTAAAACAACAAACCGAGCTGCCGCCCTTTGTGGAGGTAGTGGACTCCATGAACCGGCCCCTGGCGCTCATGCCCCTTGACGAGGTGCACAAACAAAAACTTCGCCACAGGTCGGTGCTGGTGCTTCTTTTTAATCAGGACAACAAGATATACTTGCAAAAAAGAAGCGCCAAACAGCCGCTCTACCCAAAAAGATGGGACGTTTCTGCTGGCGGACACGTTCTGGCCGGCGAATCAACGGTGGATACGGCCATACGTGAACTCAAGACCAAAATCGGCATCCGCGCCGACAGGCTGAAGCATCTGTTGGACATCAAGGCCGGACCGAGCACCGGCTACGAATTCGTCACTGTCTATTCACTGGGAAAGACCAACCAGACCCCGGCACCGGAACCTGAACTTGTCGAGGGCGGGTACTACTACAGCCGCGACGAGCTTGCCTGCCTGATGAACGAATTTCGCGAACTCCTGACCCCCAGGCTCATTTCCCTCTGGGATACAGACTTTCCCTTCCCTTCCCCCGACTACATGTAGCGCGGTGGATGATCAAGCCATGATCATAAACAAAATTTACTTTTTATAATCAAGCAATTCACTCAATTCAGCATGAATCAGGCCGTTTGTGGCCAGGGTCGTGGCGCCGCCGGGAACATAAGGCACCGTCTGGTCGAACTCGGTAACCCTGCCTCCCGCCTCTTCCACCAGAAGCAAACCGGCTGCGGTATCCCATGGTTTCAATGCGGGCTCGTAAAACGCTTCATAACGGCCGCATGCCACATATGCCAGATCAAGGGCGGCGGCACCCGGTCTGCGCACGCCCCTGGCGCGGACCAGCACCTTTGCCAAAAACTTCATGAGCGAATCGAGATGATTTTCGATGTCGTATGGAAATCCAGTGGCCACGAGGGATTGTTCCAACTCGGATGCGGTGGAAACCCTTATGGGCTGGCCGTTCAGCACGGCACCCCGCCCCAACACGGCTGAAAAAAGTTCACCCAGGATGGGCAGGTTTATGATGCCCAGAACGACTCGATCACGACTCCAAAGAGCGACGGATGTGGCCACAAGCGGCAACCCGTGGGCAAAGTTCGTAGTACCGTCAACGGGATCGATGATCCAGGTCAAATCTCCCGGCCTGACATCGGAAGAGGTTTCCTCTGCAAGAAAATCAGCTTCAGGAAGAATAGCCGACAAGGACTCCTTAAGTTTTTCCTCAACGGCAAGATCGGTTTCAGTGACCAGATCAATGCGGCCCTTTTTTCGAATGTCCTTGGGTTTGGCGGAATTGACGCGAATGATCTCGCCTGCGTCGAGCACAGCCTGCTCAACCCGGGCTCTGATGGGGGTCGGGTCGTATATCGACAATTGAAACTCCTTTTATTGCGGGCAATTACACACACCGCGCCAAAGGAGCGGATACTTCATCACTTCTTGGTGCGGCGCTGAATAAAAAATTCGATGCTGCGGTTGAAAGTCTTCTCTTCGCTTTCCGAGAAGTAGCAGGCGGGCAGTTCGCCCCGCTGCCTATGGTAATGCAGGCATTCGCAACAAATGCCGTGCTTGTCGCAGGTATAGGTGCAGTTACAGTATTGAGCATTGATTTTGCTTCTCGGACATTGGTCCTGCTTGCGCATACACACCCCTCACGGTCTGAAAAAATTTTCACACATCCCCACGCTTTCGTGCTTGTCTTTTTATTTTAAAATATGGCAGAGTGTCAAATTAACCATTGAAAAACGTGAATATTCCCTATTCCATAACCAGTGGAGATTACATGCCGATGCCGGGATAACCGTTGTCTTTGGCTTGAATTCGGGTTATTTTTTGGGGATGAAATCCCTAAAAACAACACCACTGACCAACTGGCACGAGGAAGCGGGGGCCAAAATGGCTCCTTTCGCAGGTTTTGACATGCCTGTTCAGTACGCGGGCATAATAGCCGAACACAAGCACACAAGAACCAAGGCCTCCATATTCGACATCTGCCACATGGGCGAATTCAAGCTGACCGGTTCCAAGGCGCTTGATAACCTGAACAAAGTCGTAACCCAGGACCTGAAGACTCTTGCCCCAGGAAAATGCCGCTACGGATTCCTGCTCAATGACAAGGGCGGCATCATGGACGACCTGATAATCTATTGCCTGGGCGACAACGAGTACATGCTCGTGGTCAACGGCGCATGCGAGGAAAAGGATTTCAAGCATGTTGCCGGACAACTGGGGCCGGATGCGAAATTGGAAAATATTTCCAATGAAACCGCCAAGATCGATTTGCAAGGGCCTCTCAGCCTGGAAGTCCTTGAAAAAACTCTGGGTGGAAAGTGGAATCATCTCAAATACTTCAATTTCCAGCAGGCGACATTTGACGGCTCCCCCATCATCGTCAGCCGAACCGGATATACCGGAGAACTGGGCTACGAGTTTTACCTCCCTGCGGAAAAGGCCGCGGTCTTGTGGGAAAAGCTGGCCTCAAACCGGCTGGTCATGCCCGTTGGACTCGGGGCCCGCGACACGTTGCGCCTTGAACTCGGCTACCCCCTGTACGGCCAGGACCTGGATGAGGAGCACAATCCGGCTGAAGCCGGTTATTCATTTCTCCTGACCAAGAAGGACGATTTCACAGGCAAGTCCGGCCTGACCGACATCAAGGAAAGTCTCGTCCCCCTGACCATACAGGGACGCCGGACACCAAGGCACGACGATGAGGTCCGGCTGCCTTCCGGCGAAAAGGTCGGACGGGTGACCAGCGGTTCCTTTTCCCCCAGCCTGGGGCACTGCCTGGCACTGGCATACATAAAGGCCGACGCCGCCGAGCAGTCAAAGTTCATTGTTAAAACAGCCCGCGCCGAGCTTGAGGCCGCCAAGGGGACTCTGCCTTTCTACACCGAGGGAACGGCCAGAAAAAAACTGGACTAGAAATCGACTATTCCGCTGCATGCCCAAGGGTTGAATAGAATTATTCTATTTGACCCTTTTTCTTTTGAATGCTTGTATTTAAAGCATAAGGAGATATGACATGTCAGCGAAAATACTTGATTGCCAGGGACTGCCCTGCCCGCAACCGGTTCTAAAATGCAAGAAGCACATCGACCACGAGTCCCCGGCCTCGCTGCAGATTACGGTCGACAATGAGGCGGCCAAGGAAAACGTGATCCGATACCTCGGCACCAGAGGCTATGCGTCCAAGGCGGATCAACAGGGTACATCCTGGATTATAAGCGCAAATTCTGAAGGAATGGTCGAGGGCAAGCCCGAAAAATGCAGCCCTCCCTCCAATTTGAACCCAAATGTCCCAAAAAAGATCGCCGTCTTCATAACCTCGGACAAAATCGGTCGCGGCGACGACGATCTGGGCGGAAAGCTGATGGGCAATTTCCTTTCAACCCTGCCGGAGCTGGGCAATGAAATATGGCGCATCATCCTCGTCAACAGCGCCGTGAAAATGGCGGTCAGCGGCAGCGACAAACTCGCCGCCATTCAGCAAATGGAAGAATCCGGCGTGTCCGTGCTTGTTTGCGGCACATGCCTGGATCATTTCGGACTCATGAAAGGCAAAAAAGTCGGCGAGACCACCAACATGCTGGACGTGGTCACCAGTTTGCAACTTGCCACAAAGATAATTCAGGTCTAATAGAAAATCAGAAATAAACGGATGACGAGCGCCTGAAGAACACCCGCCAGTCCGCTTGATATCTGATCCGATACCGCTCTAGAAAAACTCTAGACAGTCTTTGGATTATCTTTTGCCTGAATTAATTGATCATTTAGCGCAGGTTGTGAACATGTCCGGAAGCGATGATAATCATATTCGCCTGAACAAGTACCTGGCCCAACGAGGCATTGCCTCGAGACGCGGGGCGGATGATCTTGTGGCCCAGGGAAAGGTGAAAATCAACGACCAGGTGGTTGAAAAACCCGGAGTCATGGTCGACCCGGCGCGAGACAAGGTAGAGGTTTCGGGCAAGGCTGTATCGGACGCCGCGGGCGACCAGATAACCCTTGTCCTGCACAAGCCCATAATGGTTGTGACAACCGCCTCGGACCCCCAGGGACGCCAAACCGTACTGGATTTCCTGCCCGATTCGGTCAGGAGAATGCGTCCATTCCCTGTGGGCCGCCTGGACTTCATGTCGGAAGGCCTGCTGCTTATGACTACGGATGGCGAGCTCTGCTACAGGCTGACCCATCCCAAGTGGCACCAGACCAAAATCTACGAAGTAACGGTTCGGGGGAAGGTTGCCCCGGAAGCGTTGAAAAGCATGAGCTCCGGAATGACCTTGTCGGAAGGCGAAAAACTGGCTCCCGTAAAAGCCAGAATCCTAGATGACACAAAAGCCGACCAGCAAGTGATTGAAATGACGTTGTTTCAGGGTGTGAATCGCCAAATAAGGCGTATGTGCCGGGACATGAATCTGACAATTCTCAAGCTCAAAAGAATCCGCCAAGGTGAAATCTACCTTGGCGGACTGAAGTCTGGAGAATGGCGGGAATTGAACTCCAAGGAACTTTCCAGGATCAAGGCCGCCGTGGACATGGACTAGGGCATTACCCCGACCGTATTGTCCTCGACATCCACTCCTTCGGGCGGCGTGAAATCGAACAGGGTATCGTCCGCAACCTTATTTATTTCAAGACTCTCCAGGGTGACCATGTTTCCGTTGCCGTAGAAATCAACGATCAGAACCTGTTGCAGCAGCCCGGATTTCCTGTCCACCCAGATGTAGGCCAGAACCATTCCGGGTTCAGGTTCAAGGGGAACGAGCCGGAGCTTGGCCATTCCATGATCGTCTCCTTGGTCTTCAACCTGAAAATCCTCTTTGAGGTTGGCCTTTCCGGATAAAAACTTGATCATGGTCTTTGAATTGAACAGTTGAGTGGCCTTGTACTTGATGGCCAATTCCTCTGTCTCAAAATAATTCCAGACCGCATCCTTACCCACCACAAGCAATTCCGGCTCGGGCTTGATTGTCTCCCAACGCACCAAAGACGGTTGTTTGAACCATATCCGGCCCTTTCGTTCCTCTGCTTCGCCGCTGGCGGCGTTGGTCAGGTGCTGGACGAAACCGGCCTGAAAGGAAGTCAGACTTTCGTAACTATTCTGGACCATGTCCGGGATATCCTGGGCCGAAACAGGACCGGCCATAAACAATACCAGGATTACCGAAAGGATATAGCGCATGTTCAACTCCGCTTTTTTTCATATTTATCTCAGGCAAACGCAGTATGTTGATAAAATAAGTCATTGCTGCCCGGTGGGCAAGTGAAGAAAGAGGCGAGAACGTCAGGAACCAAGAACCTTGCGCGGCTTGCTGCCTTCCTGAGGTCCAAGTATGCCCTCCTCCTCCATCTGCTCGATGAAACGCGCTGCCTTGTTGAACCCGATGCGGAAGCGGCGCTGAATAAGGGATATGGAGGCCTTGCCCTGGTCCAGAACGAATTCCTTGGCCGCCAGATACTCAGGGTCGTTGGAATCGCCAAAAGCGTCTCCAGGGCCGTTTCCAGAGCTTTCCTTGCGCCATTCGTTGAAGTCGAGCTCAAAATCCTGATCCTGTGCGGATTTCCAGAAATCGACGACCGCTGCAATTTCCTTTTCATCGGCATAGGCGCCGTGCATGCGCTTGAGGCGCGAACCGCCCGGCTTGTAAAGCATATCGCCGTTGCCGAGAAGCTTTTCCGCGCCCACAGTGTCCAGAATCGTTCTGGAATCCGGCCTGGACGTGACCTCGAAGGCTATCCGCGTGGGAAAGTTTGCCTTGATCAGCCCGGTCACAACGTCGACGGAAGGACGCTGGGTAGCCAAAATCATATGGATGCCCGCAGCGCGCGCCAGCTGGGCAAGGCGCACTATGCACATCTCCACTTCCTTGGCCGCGGTCATCATCAGGTCGGCCAGTTCGTCGATTATGATGACCAGATACGGCATGTGGCCAAAATCGGACAACTCTTCCGGCAAATCTCCCGCCTGTATCCTGGCGTTGTAGCCGTCGATATTGCGGACACCGAGTTTGGCCATGGCCTCATAGCGCTTGTCCATTTCAAAAACCGCCCACTCAAGGGCGCTTTTGGCCATCTCGGTATCCGTGACCACGGGATGCACCAGGTGAGGCAGTTTTGCATAAACGGAAAATTCAATTCTTTTCGGGTCGATAAGCAACAAGCGCACCTGCTCCGGCGTGGCCTTGTATAGCATGCTAATAAGTACGGAACTAAGGCAAACGCTCTTGCCCTTGCCAGTGGCTCCGGCAACCAGCAGATGCGGCATGCGGGAAAGGTCGGCGACCTGTGGAACGCCCTGGATGTCCTTGGCCAGGGCCAAGGTCAAGACGGATTCCGCCTTGGTAAACTTCTCGGACTCGATTATTTCACGCAGATACACGGTCTGCCGTTCATCATTGGGAATCTCGACGCCAACGCTGTCTTTTCCGGGAATCGGAGCCTCAATGCGCACGGCCATAGCCTTGAGAGCCAAGGCCATGTCGTCGCTCAAGGCTGCTATCTTGCTGATCTTCACGCCGGGAGCCGGCTTGAATTCGAACATGGTGACCACAGGCCCGGGAACAACCCGCTGCACCTCGCCCTGGATGCCGAAATCCTCAAGACATGCGGTCAGACGGTTGGCCTTGTCCTGCAGGACCTTTGAATTGACGCTGATCCTTGTCTTCGGAATCTCGTTCAGCAAATCTATTGACGGCAGCTTGCCGATAGCCGTTTTTTTCTGCGCAGGAGCTGATTTCTTTACCGGACCGGGCTTCTTGGGGGTTTTCGTTTTTCTGGAAAGGCCGATGGGGTTCAAGGTAAAATCGCTTTTCCGAAAAGAAGTCTTGCCGGAGGAATCATCCCTGACTTTGGCTTCGATCTCCCGGCGCATTGCCGCCTGCTCGCGCCAACGCTGAAACCTGTCCCAGACAAACAGAAACATCCGTCTTAGGCCGTCGAGGGTCTCGGCCCAGCTGACTCCGAGAAAAAGCTGAACAAAGACAATGGTCAAAAACAACCAGACCAGAAAGGAGCCCACCGGGCTGAGATAGGAACGCGTCAGCCCCTCCAGCACCGAACCGATCCAGCCTCCGCCGGATTCGAGAATGCCCGCCGCCCCTTTTGCCGGTTCGTAGAACCAGGGATGGCTGGCCCAGACGATCAGGCAAATGAAAAGTCCGCATGTGCCCAGCCAACGGGGAACCGACATGCGCAAGGAATGAATGAAGCGGCACAGGCCCAGGTACAAAAAGATGAACGGACTTGCGGCAACCCCAACGCCAAACATGTCCACAAGGAATCCGACCACATGCGAACCGGCGGAACCGGCCAGATTATGAACGGCCTGGCCGCTGTTCGCCAGATTCATGCTCCGGTCAAGGGGATTGTATGAATATACGCTCAGAAACAGGAAGGCGGCCAGAAACAAAAAGGCCAGCCCGGCTATTTCCCGTCCGTAACTCTTACCGCTGTCCGCCATTTTTCCGTCTGAACTCCCTTGAAAAAAGGCCCTGGAACCTTGCGGCCCCACGGCCTTGACCGCGTTGGTTTACAGATGAAGACGATGCCGTGGTCCGGCTTACTCCCTGCCGATGTACTCGCCGCTACGGGTATCAACCTTGATGCTGTCGCCGGTGTTGATGAAAAGAGGCACGTTCACGTTCAGTCCGGTCTCAAGAGTGGCGGGCTTGGTGGCGTTGCTCACTCGGTCTCCCTGCACGCCCGGCTCGGTTTCCGCGACTTCGAGAATCACGGAGGCAGGCAGGTCCAGGTCGATGAAGCCTCCATTATAAAGCAGGGCCTTGATTGTGTCGCCCTCCTTGATGTAGCCGCCATTTCCGCCCATCAGCTCGGCTGAAACGTTCATTTGCTCATAGGACTCGAGATGCATAAGCACGAAATCGGTTCCTTCCTTGTAAAGGAACTGCATGTCCGTGGCCACGATGTCGGGCTTGTCGACTTTTTCACCGGACCTGAAAGTCTTGTCCACCACCTGGCCGGTAAGAAAATTCTTGAGTTTGGTGCGCACCATTGCGCCGCCCTTGCCGGGCTTGAAATGAAGAAATTCCACGATCTCATATGGTTTGCCGTCGATCTCGATCTTGAGACCGCGCCTGAAATCAGTAGTTGATAGCATGCTTTCACCTTTTAAATTGACAATGACTTCCTAACTTCCACCGTTTTCCAAATGCCAGTACAATGACTGCACTGCCAAGGCATAACTTAGAATGCCGAAACCAGCAATTGCGCCAATGCACTGCCTGCCCATCAGGCTCTGCCGACGAAGCGGCTCGTCCGTCCTGGCCAGCACGTTGCTGATGTGAACCTCGACGCACGGAACCCCGATCCAGGCCAGGCAATCGGCAAGGGCCAGACTTGTGTGCGTGTACGCCCCGGCATTGAAGGCAATGCCGTCCGCGAAACCCGGTCCTGTCTCGCGAGTTTTTTCCAGACGGTCGATCAACGCGCCTTCCGAATTTGACTGAAAGAAATCGAGTTCCACCTCGGCAGCCTTTGAACCCATGATATCCTTGAGCATCTTGGACAGGTCGTCCATTCCGCGGCTGCCGTATATCTCGGGCTGCCTTTTGCCGATGTGACCAAGATTCGGGCCGTTGATAACGAGTATTTTTTGTCTGGCCATGCTTTTCTCCACTATATTGAACGGTTGTCATCACATGATCAGGTCATGATCATAAATGGAGTCTGCCTTGACTGCAAGGTCAAAAAGTAGAAGAGTCCCCCTTGAAGGCAGAAAATCCAACCCCTGAAGGCTATGTACTTATGAACCGAACCATCGAGTTAGTCAAAACCGTATACGAAATCGGCCAACTGACCGAGTTTGAAAGCTCGCAAATCGCCATGGCCGGCAGATCGAATGTCGGCAAGAGCTCGCTCATCAACTGCCTGGGGGGTCGCAAAAAACTGGCCAAGATTAGCTCGACCCCCGGAAAAACAAGAAGCATCAATTTCTATCAGGTACACCCGGACGAATTCATGCTCGTGGATCTGCCGGGCTACGGATACGCCCGCTGTTCAAAAACAGAACGGGCCAAGTGGGCCGAGCTCATTGAGAAATACATTCAAGGGACAAAACAACTCAAGGCGGTCGCCGTCCTGCTGGACTCGCGCCTTTCACCGCAGAAGATTGACATCGAACTGACATCCTACCTTCGAAAAATGGGGGTTCCCATCATTGCGGTCCTGACCAAGGCCGACAAATGCAAGCAAAAAGACCTGGCCAAGATTCAAAGCCAATGGAAAGCCCTGCTGCAATCAGAGGACAGGCCATTGTTCTTTTCCAGCAAAACCGGTTTGGGACGGGACGCATTGTGGGACAAAGTCGCTGAACAGGCCGGGACTTAGACCTCAGGACTCTTCCACTTTCCTGTTGAAATACCCCTTGACCTTGCGCTCCAGACGGGGCGAAGAAACCCAGGCCAGACGCATCCAGGCCAGAAGGCCGAAGACGATGTTGCCGGTCCATGCGGCGATGAGGGGATGAACAATCCCCTTGTTGCCGATAGAAATTCCCAACATATACACGCCGTTATATACGAAGATCACCACAAGGCCCAAGGCCACGCCCAAGTAAATGTTTTCGGTGAAGGTAATCAGAGCCAGGGCCATGAGGGCCACGATGACCATTGAAAAGGCGTAGGCCAGCTTGGTGTGCCAGACGGTCCTGAGCTGCTCCACATTGGAACCGGATTGCTTGAGTTCGTCGATGACTTTCCCCAATTGCCATAGAGGAAGATGACCAAGGTCAACCGTCCTGCGGTCGATGGTCAGGAAAGCCTTCAAATCCTGATGCAGGGTCAAAAACAGGGACAAGCGCCTGGTTGAAGTAAAATCTCCGGCATTGACTTCGGTCACGTCCAGAAGACCCCAGCCGTTTTCATCCACAAGGGCCTTCTTGGCGGAAATGATCTTGGCGAGCCGCTGGCTCTCCTCGTCGAACACGTAGACGACGACATCCTTGGCCCTGCTCTGCTCGGGCATGGCCTCCTTGGCCTTGACGATATAGGGCCAATCCCTGAACCAGACATCCTTGATCACCAACTGGCTGCTGTCGGTCTTCCTGACTTCCTCCTTCCAGATGCGCCGGGCCTCCCGCCCGCCGTACACGCCAACATATTGGGAGAAAAGCAATTGCCCCGTCCCCCATAATGTGGCGTAAACGATGAAAAAAAGAGCGAACCAGGTAACGGAGATGCCTCCGGCCCGCAGGGCCAGCATCTCGTTGTTCTTGGCCATCAGGCCCAGCTGGATCAGAAGCGCGAGAAAAAAGATGCCCGGCATGAGTTGGGAAAAGATTTCAGGAATCTTGACCACGAAATAGGCCATAATGGTCTGTATGCCCAGACCGGCGTTCACGAAATCGTCGATGCGGTCGAAGATGTCGAAAAGCAGGTAAATACCGACGGCCACGCCAAGGCTGACCAGCATGAAAAAAAGGTTCTGACGGGCAAGATAAAGCCCAAGGCTGCCTATTCTGAACGACCTCATAGGGCCTCAGCCTTTTTTTTCAAAAGAAACTGCACCCAGACGAGAACACCTGAGATTTTTTCGTCATGCGCCATTTTCAAGGTGTACGCGCCCACCCCAAGGAAAAGCAGATTCGGCACCCACATACCCAGGAATGAAGGTATTATGCCGGTTTCGCCAAGACTCATGCCCAACGAGAAAAAAGCGTAATAGACCAGAAACAGAGCCATTGAGACAACAAGGCCGTAATGCTGTTTCAAGCCGCTGAACATGCAGGCCACGGGCAGGGCGAACATGCCCAGCACGAAACAGCCCACAGGCAGGGCCAGACGCTTTTGCATCTCGGTTCTCAGGGACCGGGCCAGATCGGGATTGCTCTTTTGGGTTTCCGGATCGCTGCTCAACTTATTGAGCAGGGCCCAGGACATCTCCTTGGGTTTGTCCTGTGTGATGCGGTAGTCGTAAAGCAGCCTGATGGGCAGAAGCACCGAATACGTGCCGAAACTCAGGACATTGAGCTTTTCGCCGTCGCGCCTGTAGATGCGGCCGTTGTTGAAGACGATGCGCACCTCGCCCTTTTCCGAGTTGGCCTTGATCTCGGCCTTGGGCGCCACTATGTTTGTGGTCACGCCCTTGATGCGTTCATCCTGGACAAATACGAACTGCATCCGGTCCTCTTCCTCGCCCTTTTTATGAGAATAAAACGTAAGCCCTGGAAAATCCTGGTTGAAAACACCGGGCTGCATGGCCAGCTTGGTCTTGGTGCGCACGAACTCGACTATGGTGCTCTTGAAGTTGTCCATGCCCCAGGACAGGCCGTACAGGGAGATGAACAGGGAAAAGAACATGCACAGGACACAGAAGGCCAGAGGCGCAGGCAAAAGCTGGTACAGGCTGATTCCGCTGGCCTTGAGCGCCACCAGTTCCCGATCGGAATTGAGACGCAGAAAAGTCAGAAACACGGCCAAAAGACAGGCCACTGGCGTGAGCACAAACAGAAAATATGGGCTCAGATAGAAAAAAAGCTGAAATATCTCGAAGAATCCAAGATTCTGCGTGAGCAGCATTTCGCGCAGCTGTAGCATCCTGCCTATCAGGATGAGACCCAGCAGACAGCCCACGATGAGGCTGAACAGGGAAACCAGTTCCCTGAAGATATGTCTGTGAAGAAGTTTGAACAATGTAAACGACCGCTAGCTTTCCTGTTCCTTGAAAAAACGTTCCAGGAATTGCACATCCTTGGGCCCAAGGTTGAAACGCACGGCAGCCTGCTCGATCAAAGCGGACAAGGGGGTATCAACGGCTTCCTTTTGTTCGCATATCCAGTTGATGGCCTTCTTGGTCAATTCGCTCTGGGGCATTATCGTGGTCATCTTGGCTCCTTGTAACAAAAAAGATGTTTGACGCGGACATGAAACTACATCACCTTAACAGGGCTTGCAACCGGACACGTTTATCCGAAACCGCCCAAACCCCTACGACGGCCAAACATCATAAAACGAAAAAACAATGGAAGACTGGTACATAGCCATAATCATGGGCATCATCGAGGGCCTGACGGAGTTTCTGCCCATCTCCAGCACGGGTCATCTGATCCTTGCCGGACACATCATGGATTTTTCCGGCCTAAAGGCCGACACCTTTAGCGTAATCATCCAGCTGGGCGCAATTCTGGCCGTGGTCGTCCTGTACCGCGACAGGTTCGCAGCCCTGATTTCCCTAAAAAACGGCAGAACCTTTTCCGGACTGAACGGCCTGTGGCTGCTTTTACTGACCACCCTGCCCGCCCTGGCCATAGGTTATCTGGCCCACGACTTCATCAAGAGCAAGCTGTTCAATCCCACCAGCGTGGCCTGGGCGCTGGGCGTTGGCGCGTTGATCATCTTCATTGTCGAGTCAAAGGGGAAAAAATTCAGATACCTGACCCTGGACGACATCACTCCGAAACTGGCCCTTGGCATCGGCCTGTTCCAGTGCCTGGCCATGTGGCCGGGATTCTCGCGCTCGGCCGCCACCATAATGGGCGGGATGCTTCTGGGAGCGGACAGGAAACTGGCCGCGGAATACTCGTTCATAGCCGCGGTTCCGGTCATGGTCGCGGCAACGGGTTATGATTTCTACAAAAACGGAGCCATTTTCAGCTACCACGACCTGCTCTTCCTGGCCCTTGGTTTCACTGTCTCTTTTTTCGCGGCCTGGGCCGCCATCAAGGGCTTTATCCTGCTTCTTGGCAAGTTCACCCTGCGTCCCTTCGCCTGGTACAGACTTGGCCTCGCCGCCATGGTCATTCTGCTCTGGCAGGGCTGAATTGCTGAGTAATTTTCCTCTTGCCAAGCCCGGCCAGAAGGGCTATACAGCCTTTCCCGCTTGCTCGGGACAGTTGTGGCGAGGTAGCTCAGTCGGTTAGAGCATACGGCTCATATCCGTAGTGTCGGGGGTTCAATTCCCTCCCTCGCTACCACAGAAATCAAAAAACCCGCAGGATCGTGAAGGTCTTGCGGTTTTTTTATGTCCTTTGTTTGACATCCCTTGCCCGGCAAAGCTAAATCCAACCAGACAAAACACTTACGCCTGCCAACCCCGATCGCAATCCTTGAGAGGAACACGTCATGGAAACCTGGATAGCCTTTGCCCTGGCCTCGGCACTGATATTGGTCATACCCGGCCCGACCATAATCCTGGTCATCAGCCAAGCCGTGACCCACGGGCGCAAATCCGTGGTTCCGCTGGTAGCGGGAGTTCTGCTCGGCGACTTCACGGCCATGGTACTTTCCCTGCTGGGCCTTGGGGCCGTCATGTCCGCCTCGGCCACGCTGTTCACCATCTTCAAATGGATCGGGGCGCTGTATCTGCTCTATCTGGGGATAAAACTCTGGAGGACAAAACCTGAACAGGCCGCGCTGCGTTCCACGATTAAGCCGGTCTCTGCGCCGGCCCTTTTCAAAAGCTCCTTTATCGTCACGGCCCTGAACCCCAAGAGCATCGCCTTTTTCGTGGCCTTTCTGCCCCAATTCATCAATCAGCACCAGCCCGTCATCCCGCAACTGACGCTCCTCGGCGGCACTTTTCTCTTCCTGGCGACGCTGAACGCGGCGCTTTACGCCATTTTCGCCAGCAGGCTCAACGAACACATGCGCAAAAGCAGAGTCCGCAGATGGTTCAATCGTTGCGGTGGAAGCGCTCTCATCGGAGCCGGAATCTTCACCGCCGGGATGCAGCGAACCTGAATCACACCAGGCAGCTGGCCCATATTCCCAATATCTGGACAAAAACACCTCCATGGCATAGTAGAATCCGGAAAAAACCGGATAGAGTTGGAGGAGTTTATGTTCAAGGCTTTCAAACTGGCACTGGCTCTCATTGCCCTGGCCCTGATCGCGCCCATGGACGGACTTGCGGCAGGAAAGGCCAACCTCGTCTTCATTTTCGACGCCTCGGGCAGCATGTGGGGCCAGATCAACGGCACGGCCAAGATCGACATAGCCAAGGAGGCTATGGATCTAATCGTGAACGACCTGCCGCCCGACATGAATGTGGGCTTGGTGGCCTACGGACACAGGCAAAAAGGTGATTGCGACGATGTGGAGATATTGATCCCGCTCGGCCCCCTCGACAGCAAAACGTTTCTCGCAAAAATCAATGCGCTCAGCCCCAAGGGCAAGACGCCCATGGTTCGATCAATCAGAAAAACCGCAGACACCATCAAGCATCTTGAGGACGAAACAACCATCCTTCTCGTGTCTGACGGCGAAGAGACCTGCGACCCGGACCCCTGCGGTTTTGTCAAGGAACTAAAGGAGCTGGGCATAAATTTCGTCATGCACGTGGTGGGCTTCGACGTGGGTGGAAGCACTGAAGAGCAACTGCGATGTATGGCCCAGGCCGGAGGCGGCGAATACTTCCCGGCCAAGGACGCGGGTAATCTCAAAAAAGCTCTGACAACGGTCATAAAAAAGACCGTGGACAAAAACCTCAAGGTCTCCATCTTCCTCAACGGCAAGCCCATCGGCGGAACGGTTGAGGTGACTGATCCGAATACCGGCGAACGCGCAGGACACCGCTCCTCCTCGGTGCCGGAACCGATCCTCATGGGCGTAGCCCCAGGCGCCTACAAGGTAACGGTCACTGACGAGTGGCAACAGGAAGGCAGGCCCACGCTCGTTTTCGAAGATGTGCAAATCAACGAATCCGAGGTGCGTGAAATCACGGCCAACTTCGGCAGCGGGACCCTGAACATCTGGACCTATCAGAACGGAAAACCTTTCAAGGCCAGGACCAGGCTTTCGACTTTGGCCGATGAAACCGTGGGTGGGGGATATGAAACTTCCTATCCGGACAAGCCCGCCCAATATATTCTCCAGCCCGGCAACTCATACAAGCTGATGGCCGAAGACTCATGGGGCGCGGGTACGCAAAAGGACCTTGGGATTGTCGAGATAGCCGCAGGACTCAGTCCATTGAAAAGAAAGGTTTCATTCGACACCGGTGAACTCGTAGTCTGGACCCACAGGAACGGCAAGCCCTTCCACGCCAGCGTCATAGTCTCCGACATGAATGGCAAGACCATGGGCGGCGGCTGGGGAACGACCTATGAGGACAGGCCGGAAACGTACACCCTTGAACCGGGCGTGTACTCTCTTGACGCCGAAGACTCCTGGGGAGAGCCGGTGATCAAACTGAAGTTTGGTTACGTGGAAATCAAGGCGGGCCAGACACTGAATAAAGTCTGCGACTTTGATTCCCCGCCTTCGCAAAACCAGGCTCCCCCTGCTCCGACCTCTGCCGTCCCGGACTCTGTGGAAACTTCGGCTACGGGACAACAGGCGACGCCGCAACTTTCAACTGCGGACTCGCCCAAACAAACCGCCAAAGAGACGGTTTCCGCGCCCACAGCCAGTCCGCAGGACCTTCAAGCAACAGCCGACCAGATGCAGGTCCAGGCCCAAGCCCTCGCCTCCCAGACCAAGGCCGACGCCATGTCCCAAATGCAGTCGGCAATGGCCCAGATGCAGGGCAATGAACTTGCGCAGTCTCCCCAAACTCCGGCCCAGCTGGCGGCAACCAACGGAGCCAACGCCCGCGAGGCAACCGAAAATCCCAAGGACATCGACTTACCTAAAGTTGAGGACGGTCCAGCCGGATACTCCGCTCACCGTCCTACGACAGATGATCATGGCGCACAGGCTGACCAATATGTTGGCGCACGCCCGTCAACCGTTGACTATTCCAATGTGGGCGCGGTGGATACCGGCGGAGGGCTGACCGAAGAGGATGAAAGGCCAGAGCAGGGACAAAATCCATACGAAGGCATGAGCACGGAAGAGATGCAGGCTGCATTTGCCAAGGACGTGGGAGGCATCAACCAAAAGCCCCAGCACGCTTTTCAGGCCAGCGACTGGCGGCTTGGCAGCGACTATCAGGCCGATGCCGCGAACAAACTCGCAAAGCTCCGTGCCGATTCCGAGAGTCTAAGATCACAGGCCCAAAATCTGACCAATGCCGACGGAAGGAACCAGATGCTCAACAGGCTGGACAGGGCTGAGGCCAACATTGCCTCCCTGGAGGACAAAATTAAGTCCGGGGCCGACAGGGAAACCCTTCAGCGAATCGTGTTTACCAGAGCGAAAGAGCTTCAATCCATAGGCATGAACATCAGCATGTTCTGATAATTTGATTGGTCGTCAAATGGAAAAGCCCGCTAAAAAGCGGGCTTTTTTTAATCAATCGATTCTTTGCACCGAATAAAACGAGAAGCGTCCAGACAAATAAATTAAAGTTCAATAACAGCCCACCAGCGTGGACGAAGACCAATACGCCTGACCACGAGGCAAGAACTATTTCTTGCCACCGCCTTTGCCGTTGCCATTTCCGCCGCCGTGGCCCCCGCCATTACCATTTCCGCCGCCTTGGCCGCCGCCCTGACCACCGCCTTGCCGCCACCTTGACCGCCACCTTGACCGCCGCCTTGACCGCCACCTTGACCGCCGCCTTGACCGTGGACGAAGACCAATACGCCTGACCACGAGGCAAGAACTCTTGCCACCCCTGGCCGCCGCCTTGGCCTTTTCCTTGGCCTTGGCCTTCACCCTTCTCGCCCTTTGGGCCCTTTTCCTGGGCCTGTTGCGGATTATTTCTTTGCTGATTTTGCGTCCTGTTTCGATCTTTGAAGGCATTCTTGGTGGAACTTACGGAAGAACCGGCAGCAACAGTCTCCGATTGTCCTTCATTATCCTGGGCCTGGACCACTCCTTCACGAACCGACAGAACAGTTTCAAGAGGACTGACTTCCGTGGTGAATGCCGTTCCCCTGACAGATGCCAACATATGAGGCGTCTTCACGTCCAGTTTGTTGCCCGGAACGATCTCAAAATCCACAAGTCCCTTCTGCACCTCGACATTGCTCATCCCCTCGGGATCAATTTGATCAATGCCGACAACGGCTTCGTCCTCGGCCTTGACAGCGATTCTGTTCTGGGAAGCGGTCAGGGAAACAACCCCCTTTCCAACCACCAGAAGGCTTCCGGAAGCAAGCTCAACACCCGTCTCAGCTCTGACGACATCGTTATCGCCACGGAAAACCAACCCGTGACCAACGACTTCAGTAATGATCAAATTCTCGGCAAATGCCGGAGAAGCGAACATGAAAAAAGATAAAACAAAAGATAAAAATCTGATCTTCACAACATCCCCCTCAATAATCGAAACATAATTTCGACTGCAAAAAACAGCTGTCATTGCACATTTATTTCCAAAAAAACATCGACGACAACGGGATCGAAATCAATCCCCCTCTTGGAACGTATGAAGTCGCGGGCCTTGCCCAGATCCCAACCCGACCGGTATGGACGATCATGGGTCAGGGCGTCATAAACGTCCGCAACCGCCACTATCCGTGCGCCAATGCTAATATCGGTACCCTCGAGACTGTCGGGATAACCTTTGCCGTTATACTTTTCATGATGATGAAGAAGAACATCCAGCGCTGCTTCAGGCAACCCTGCGGCCTGCATGATGTCGTGGCCGACACGCGGATGACTCTTGATTTTGGTGAACTCTTCCTCCGTCAACTTGCCTTTTTTCAACAATATCGAATCCGGGACGCCTATCTTGCCGACATCATGAACCAAAGCGCCAAGATAATAGTCATCAACCAAGAGAGCCTGTTCCGGGTCCATATAATTATTATCAACCATGTGACGCATAATTTCAAGGGCCAATGACGACACTCTGGTGGAATGGCCACCTGTAATGGGATCGCGAAAATCAAGGGCGAGAAATATTGCATTGATCGCATTCAAAAGAACTTTCTTGCGCTTGGCTGCTTCCTTGTAGCTATTGAAAAACCAAGCGTTTGAAAGAATAACCGCCGACAGGGTCTTGATGGTGCTTTCCTCGATATCCTTGTTCCAGCCCAAAAGTACATATTCCCGATCATGCACTGAGCCGGATATGGGGACAGCCATCCCGTACCTCATGCCCTCCGGTCCGGGGCGACATATTCTGAGAGAGGTTCCTTCGGGCAGAAGATGTTCGTCCAGATTGGCTTCAAGGACAGATGACTTCACAATGGAAATACCGGTCAACGAACCGAATCTGTCCCATATTTCCTCAAGATATTCAGGGAAATTATCATGTCGTGCAATGGCTTCCCCGTCGATGTTGGAAATTTCGTCAATGGAACAGGCTTTTATGGTCCAATCCCGATGCAGCAGGATGTACCTCAACCCCTGTGCCATCACGAAGGCCAGCAACATGGCCGAACCGGGCTTGACCGTATCAAGCCAGATCGAAGTAGACAAAAAGATGTAGTGAACCGAAAAGATCAGGGACAACAGGGCAAGACCCAATCCAACGTATCCGCGAAGCGGACTGAGCCAGCCCAGATAGCAGCCTGCAAGCGCTGCGAGCATGCAGAGCACGGCTCCCTTCCAGACGGAAATCCTGACCGGGATATCGCCCCACAGCAGGGAAATCAGGGCGTAGGCATTGTATTCGACACCAGTCACGACCCTCGCGCCCGGAAAATCCGGTACTGTATGGAAATCGCTTGCCCCGGAAGCTGATATGCCGACCACCACAATCTTGTCGCGAAATGATTCCGGAGAAACCGCCCCGTTGTAAACGTCCACGTATTCATATTTCTCAAGGTCGGCGTCGGAAAATTGAACCCAGACCTGCCCATCCTCGGCCAAAGGGATCAGCCTGTCGCCAATCAGCAACCCGAAATGATCCACACCCAAAACCTTTGGCCTGCTTTTCGTTAAGAAAGACGCCCCCGCAAGAGGCAACGAAGCGACCGCCCCTGCATCGGACACGCGATATGGCGCGTGAAAACGCAGCAATCCGTCTACGTCCTTGTCCACATTGGTAACGCCCAGGTCGGCCGCAGCCTCGTACATGGCGGAATACGGCAAGATCAGTCGGCTTTCGTCATTGTCGGTCGAAATGTGTCCGGCCACCACGACATTGCCCATTGTCCTGATGACTTGGGCAAGCAAGGCGTCCTCTGCCGGGCTGTTCTTTTCCGGCATTATGATGTCCAGAAGGACGACCCTGGACAATCCCAACAGGCCCAAGAGTTTTGCATGGTCACTTCGGGGCCAGGGCCAAGCTCCCAGCTGGGCAAACGACTTCTCGCCGGCCAAAACAAGGACAACGTCTTTTGATTCCACAGGAATCCGCTTATGGGAGTAGTGCCAGTCAAAGGCCATGCGCTCCATGCGTTCCAGAAACACAGGACGCCGATAGCTCAGGACCACACAGATCATTCCCACAAGAAGGACTGTGAACAGAATATATTGGGTGCTCCGGCGCCCCATGCCTTTACCTCCGGCACATCACTTCAGGAACACTAAGAACAAAAATGCTTTATCGCCCGGTGCGCCGAACAGGACGAGCACGGACTATAGGAGATGGCGCTACCATGGGCAACCCAAATCATACCACCCCGGCCCCCATAGATTATGTCTAGTAGTGCCTTTCAGACCAGGACTCGGCCAGCCTGCTAAATGCGCCCCCTCAATTGCCAGCGCTCATAGCCGCCTTGCACAGGCCGAAAAAAGGCCCGCCAAAGCGGGCCTTCATAATCTACTCAATCAACCGTAAGCTTAGTCTTCCCCGTACAAATACCTTCTAGCCTCAACGCAGGCGTTGAAGACGAAGAAGGAGGTGGACACGTCGCTGCCAACGACTATCCTTGTAGGATGTTTGACCTTGTTCCATTCGTAAGGTTTGTAGGGATGCCCTGCCCTGCCCTCCCCCAAAGCCTCGGTCATGACCTTCAGGCCCGTTGCGATGGCCCCGTCATCCTTCGGCTCATAACGAAACAGCACCAGGGCCGCCACGGCCAGCGAGGCGTCAAAAGGGTTGAGTTCGTAACCCAACAGCTCGTCCCGGCAGTAATCAACGGCTATGCGGCGCATTTCAGCGACCTTGCCTTCCGGATCAAGAAGCTCTTTCTCCTTCTCATTGAGGTCGAGATAGGCGTCGTAGAATCTTGACGTATAATATGTATATATTTCAGGTAGATAATAAGCCAAAGCGCTTTCATGTTTGAAGTTGCCGCTGCTCAGGGCGCGATGGGCGAATTCCAGAAGCCTTTGCACGGTCTTGAGATTGTCGCCCTCAAGGGCCTTCCAGCGCTTGCGGTTGACCAGCATGGACTCCAGGATATCCATGTTGTGGCCGGGGCAGACCTCCATACCCAAGGGATCTTCCACATCCATGCCGTCTGGATAATGAAAGCTCTTTCTGAACCAGATGGACACTGAACCGTAATAATCCAGGGGCTTTGTGATATGGATGGTCGCAGGGTCGTCAACATACCTGCTTCCGGCCTGATGTTCCTCGATTACCTCCACCCAGGGGTGCTCCAAAAAAACTTCGCATTCCCTGAGCGTCTCGGGATCAACGGACAGATTCCTTTCCCGCACGAAATCAAGCCAGCGCTTGGCCGCGGCCAGTGTGAGAAAGGTGGTGTCCGCGTCAGGCACGTAATCGCCAAAGCCGAGTTCCTTTTTCTTCCGCCAGTTGGCCTTTGACAGGCGGCAAAGGGCATTGCCCTGATCATCCTTGGGCAGGCAGGTTATTGACGGATAGCGGATGCCGCGATGCGGGCTGGTCAGCCATTCCCGGCTGGTGACCACGCAGTAATGGATAAGCTCGTCCATTATGGACACGATCTTGTCCCTGATCCGCGGTTCAACCTGATTCTTTTGCAGGTACAGGAGCAGGAACTCGAAAAAAAACACGTCGTAAAACGCGGTTCTGTGCATGATCCAGCCGTAGCGCTGGAACATGGTCTCTCCCACGCCCCTGAAAGGCTTCCTGATCATCCTGAGCTTGCGCGGGTTGCTGTTTATGAAACAACGCATGAGCGCGAAAAGCATGACGATATTCTTATATTCATAGGACCCTAAGCCTTTTAGCAGGTCCATGAAATTTTCGCCGTCCATCTCGTCGTCGCCGGAAAGGATGATCTGCGCGGCAACCGGGAAATACGGCTCGTGACCCTCCTTGTCCCAGACCCGCAACACGTCGTCCAGGGTCGCCTTGACGACCCTGTCCAGATCGGACCTTGAAGGATTGACAGTCTCTTGTCGGACTTTCCCGCGAATCGACCATTTTGGCGGCTTGATTTCATCCAACAGCCGGGCAATGGGCGCAAAGGTCCTGTCGATCCAGTCGTGATCCAGCCAATCCTTTTTATCGGCCCGCATGGCGGCCGTGATCATGTCCTGATAATTTGCAATTTGATCCCCGGAAATCAAGGGATGGCGGCAGCCCCTTAGTATGAACGTCTTGAGCAGAAGATTTCCAGCGGAACGCTTGTAAAGACGCCTTAGATTCAGGCCCGGCTCGTGGGGCGAATTCGTGTTCAAAATCGGTTTGTCGCAGATGTCGTAGATGTTGGCGTATCTTGCCATGCATTCTCCGTGTTTGAGTTGTCCGCAGTTCTAATATCATTCGGCGTTAAACTCAACTTGTACCGCTCGGCGCGTTTATTTTTCGGGTCCCCGAAAGACCTTGCTTTTGCTGAAATCGGAATTATATGAATTACACGATCTTTGACATGGGGGCGCACCGGTTTCGACGGGGATGGTTGAAGCCGAGGTTGCAAGCCGAGGTTGGTCGATGGCCTCGTAAAAATCGACCTAGCACAAAAGTGCCAACAATGATTACGACTACGCTATGGCTGCCTAGTATTAGGCAATTATAGTCCCAGGGCATGACCCTGGCGGCCCTCCGGGCCTAAGCCTGATAAACCGGAGACGTCGACGACACCCCTCGGGCTAGCTGTTTCCGGCCGCACGTCCCGGAAACAGCGAAACTTTAGGCGCGCTGGCTGATTGGCCGCCCGGGCAGGGGCAATCCGATCGGCGAGACTTGAAACCTGTCCTAAGCTTGTAGACGCCTTGCGCGGAGCGTTCTCGGACGGGGGTTCGATTCCCCCCGCCTCCACCACCCCCATGAAATGAAAAAGCCCCGGTCAAATGATCGGGGCTTTGTTTATTTGGCGAACTTTTTACCTTCAGCCATTCAATGCCGTCCGGGGCATTTCATTGACGATGAGGACTCAGGAGCGCTCCGGGCAACTTATGTTTCTTGCGAAAGGCTGCACCCCGGCCTGAGGCGGCTGGATAATGTCGATATTGCGGGTCAGCCAGCCGTTCTTGTGCGGGGTCAGCAAAGCGTACAGGCTGATCCAGGACAGGCCCAGGAACATGAACAGCGCGTACGGGAAAGCCCAGAGGCAGGCCAGGGACCTGTGCCGCAAAAAATAGAAGACGGCTATTATCAGCGACGTGCAGAGCATGCCCAGGCCCAAGCCGGACAGGGTCAGAAGAGGCCAGGACACTAGCGATAAGACAAGGGTCACCTTCATGGCCTCGCGCATTACCAGCCGCACCCACTGACAGGCCAAATCCACCTGTGCGCCCAGCACGGGCTCCTGGCGAAAGCGCGTGAACCCGAAACGGGTCAAGGCGATGGTTTCGCGGATGTTGGAGCGCGCCCAGCGCAACAGCATCTTGCACAGGCCGCGGTAGCCCACGGGCACGTTGGTATAAACCACGGCGTTGCTCTGGAAATGCACCAGCCTCCCTGACTTGAGAATCAGGTTGGTCATGGCCCGGTCTTCGCCGATATTGGCAGCCCGCCCCATGAAGGTCTGGTGCAGCCACTCTTCCCGCACCTTGGAGACCACTCTGCGGTCATAGGCCGACAAGGCTCCGGGCGTGCACATGACCGTGTTTATGCTGCTCTGGGCCGCACGGATGAAATCAAAGGAATAGGTGAAGGCCACGTCCAGCATCCTGGGGATTAGGCCCTGACCCTTGTTCAACACGCGCACATTGCCGGCCACCGCGCCAACACGCGGATTGCGGCAGAACACGCTGATCATGCTGCGCAGGGTGTGCGGCTCGACCTCGGAATCCGAGTCGATGGTGATCAGGATGTCGCCCTTGGCGCGAAGGAAACCATGATTCAGGGCATGGCGCTTGCCCTGGTTGCGCGGAGAGCGGACAAGTTCCAGCCTGTGGCCGAACTCGTTGCGTCCCTTGACCATCCACTGCCAGGTGTCGTCCCTGCTGCCGTCATCAACGCAGATCACCTGCATCTTGTCTTCCGGGAGATCACTGGCCATGACGCTGCGCAAGGTATCCAGGACCTGCGAGCCTTCATTATAGGCCGGGATGACCACGGTGCAGCTCTTGAGTTCCGAATCCGGGCAGGCACGCGCCGGGCGGTATCTCATGATCAGGAATATCCGCCAGACCAGAACCCCCATGTTCAGCAGCACAAGGATATAAACGCCGACCTTCCAGGCCAAAGTCGAAGGTAATTTTTCAATAAATCCAAACTGTTCAGTAAACAAAAAATGATTGACCGCCAACAACGCCAGCAGCACCGCAAAGCAGATGACCAGAAAACACTTCTTCCAAACCGGATAGTTTTCAGACAAAGGTTCATTGGCACTCGCCGGACAATCAGTCCCGGAAATGCCGCAGGCGATGTTTAGAACGGAGGAAGCTTTCCTCGTGTTCATTGAATTTATCCTCTAAATCAATGTAACCTGTTTAAAATAAACAAATAATGCCAATAAATACAATGTCAGGCATTATCCCGAGATAAGCTAATCTGCTTAACCTTCAAAAAAGTCAATCAAATAATTGACCAAATGAACCTGAAACATGTCGGGCTGTTCCCAAATCCGGGCTGAAAAACGAATAAATATGAGCTGTTTTTTCCGTCAAACCTGTTGGTATGACTTATTTTTTAATCGCCGCAGGTGTGGCGCCCGTCCCGTCTCGTTTACAGTGGACGAACATTATTATATTTAATGGACTAATTCACAAAAGGAGCATTCATCATGGATTTGGAAACCATTCAACAACTCAAGAGTATGTCTACCTACTGGCTGGCGACCAACGGCATGGCCCTGATCGTTGCCCTGGTAATTATTTTCGTCGGCCGGATCGTTTCACATAAGATCTCGGCGTTCCTGCGAAAAGGACTTGAAGCCAAGAACGTCGATCCAGTGCTGAGCGGCTTTTTGTCCAACGTGCTCTTCTGGACGCTCATGGTGCTGGTGCTCATGGTCGCCGCCGACCACATGGGACTGGACGTGACCTCGTTCCTGGCCATCATCGGCACACTGGGTCTGGCCATCGGCCTGGCGGTCAAGGACAACATCTCCAACCTCTCTTCGGGCGTGATGCTCATCCTGCTGCGTCCCTTCACCGTAGGCGACTACGTGAAGGTGGCGGGCGAGGAAGGAACCGTGCAGGAGATCAAGCTCTCCACCACCATCCTGAACACCCCGGACAACCAGAAGATAATCGTGCCCAACTCCCAGATCGTGGGACAGGTCATCACCAACGTGACCGCCAACCCCACCCGCCGCATCGATCTCGTGGTGGGCATCGGGTATGACGACGACATTGATCAGGCCCGGCAGGTGCTTGAGGAGGCGCTCCGCTCACAGGAAGGCGTTCTGGATGATCCGGCCTGGACCATCGCGGTCTCGGAAATGGCCGATTCTTCGGTCAATTTCGTGGTCCGTCCCTGGAGCAGGACCGAGGACTACTGGAAAGTCCGCTTCGGGCTTATCGAAAGCATCAAGAAGAACCTGGACAAGGCCTCCATCTCCATCCCCTACCCCCAGACCGACGTGCACCTGCACAAGGCCGACCAGTAAGGGACACGCGGATATCCGCTATATATAATGAATAAGAAAAACCCCGGCCATGCGGTCGGGGTTTTATCATTCAATCACCAAATATTATTGAGCTTATCAGCGAAATAAATTCACCGCGTTGATCTGCTCCATGTCCTTGCCGATGGCCACCAGGAAAAGCGGAGTCTCGCCGATATCCGGGTCGGCAGGCGTAATCTCGCACCTGCCCGCTACCCACTGGACCACGCTGGGGGCCGAATCGTTGTCAAAGCGCACCATGCCCTTGAGGCGAAACACATTTTCCGGCAACATTCCCACGCGCTGCTCAAACCATTTCCTGTCGAACGATTCCGGCACCGGGATGCTCACGGACGACATATGGTCGTGGGAGTGGTTGCGCAGGTCGCCCAGAAAAAGCGGAGCCGCCTTTTTCCCGGCCTTTGCGCCCGCATTGTCGACATCATAGAGCAGGCCCGGATGCACGTCCCCGTGTTCGGCGATGATGACCGGGGCATGGGGATTGAACCGCCTGATGGCCTGTTCCAGTTCAGCCAGCCGCTCCTTGTCCACCAGATCGGCCTTGTTGACCACGATTACATCCGCGGTCGTGGCCTGCGCCCTGGCCACCTCGAACTTCTCAAGGCTTTCAAGGCCCGCCTCCGCATCCACGATGGTGGTCACGGACTCAAAGGACACGATATCCTCAATCTCGGATATCTCGGCCAAGAGATTGCCCGGATTGGCCAGGCCGGTGGTCTCCACCACTATGTCGTCGGGCTGGAAACTGGACATGATGTCCATGACCGCGCCCTTGAGCGACCCGACCAGGGAACAGCAGACGCAGCCCTCGTCCACCTCGGTGACGGCGTAATTCTGGCCCAGCAGCTTGCCGTCCAGGCCGGTCTCGCCGATCTCGTTCTGCACCACGGCCACGAACTGGTTGCGCGCGGCCTGATGCTCGATGAAGTGTCTGAGGAAACTGGTCTTTCCCGACCCCAGAAAACCGCTGAGCACGATGAGCCTCGGCTTGTCCGTGATGCCCAGCCCCTCCTTGTCGATGTTGTTGCATTCGCCGAAGGGAGTCACGTCCCACCACGGCTCCGAAGCATACTCTTCCGGAATTTCGCCGTCCTTTTCCCAATGGTGCTGGGGTTCGGACAGCCACGCCGGCTCGGCGGCGCGGCTGTCCGGAACCTGGGGGTGACGTTCAAAGCCGAGCCCGAGACACAATTCCTTTAACTCCGGCGCGGCTTTGAGGGAGGTTAATTCCTTTGCGTTGTAGCCTGCGACAATTCCGTCACGGCAATAGCGGACCATGCTGTCCGGCCTGTTACGCAGGCAAAAGACCACGGAAGCGGCCAAAACGCGGAAAAATTCCATGGCAATATCCCAGGCGGGCAAATCCTGATCCCTGCCGCCCGGCTCCACCAACTGCACGGCTTCGCCGTCCTTGACCACGCTCAGGCCGTCCTCGGCAATGGTGATCAGGCGGGTCGGGGCCTGCAATGTCAGGCTGAAACCTGATGCGTCCGAGGCCACGTCCAGGCTTATGCGCCCCAGCGTGAAACCCTGGCGCAGATCCTCATGCTTGAGATATTCCCGCACCCTTGAAATATAGTCGTCTTCCTGGCTGATTATCCCGGCCTGGACCGAGAAAGACTCCACCAGGTCCTCTTCGGGATGGGGGAAATAACTGAGAAGGAAACGGCCGCCGGACACTCCGTCCGAAATCACGACCTCTTCGCACCTGATGCCGAACACGCCGGGAAGGTTGCCGATCTTCGCGGTCCAGGCCTCAACGTCGTGAAAACAGTCCTTGATCCCGCGCCAGCCCAACCTGTGCCGCAGTCCGGGTATGAAATTCGAGCGGATAATGAAGGCCTTCATCAGTTCCGGCGCGGCGCGGCGCGCATCGGACAGGGAACCGGGGGGGCATATATGTTCGGGTATCGCAGCCATGGGCCAATCCAGTTTGTTTGCCGCCCGGAGCCGGGGCGGATGAGATTCCGGCTCCGGGCGGCTGTTATTGAAGGTGTCGGTTATCCGAACTTGATGGTGTCGCCGTTCCCCAGGTAGGCCTTATCCTTGGACCTGAACCTGGATGTGCCTTCCACCACCGGGTATCCCGCGGCAATGAACTTCTTGGCGCAAAGCACGCCGGTGCAGTGGTTGCAGCCGATGCGCTCGAACCCGTACTTGCCCAGCGAGATGACGAGGTCGTCATACTTGGGATCCCAGTCCTCAAAGGGCGAGATGTGCAAACCGCCGTAGATGCCGTGGCAGCTGTCATTCTCGTACTTCACTTCCTTGTAGGCGGTTTCCGCGAACTGGATGATGCCCTGATGGCAGCAACCGGTTACGCTGACCAGCCCCTTGTCGGCCACGTTGAAGTACAGGGACTGCTCGCCGTATACGCGGCAGATGATGGGCACAGGGAAGACGTATGTGGCGAATCCGGGCGCGAACTTGAACAGCCCGTCCTCGACCACGTGCACTTCACCCTTGTGTCCGCAATCCTTGGTGTACTGCAAGCCCTCTTTGTAGAATCCCTTGGGAATGTAGATGGGGATTTCAGGGTCGTACTTCAGGGTGACGGGCAGGCCCCAGTAGTGGTCGAAGTGCTCGTGGGAAATGAACAGGGCTTCGATCTCCTTGTTCTCCAGCATCTTGTCGATGCCTTCCCGCTTGTAGCACTCCTCCATCCACTTGTAGGACCAGCCGGTATCCAGGAGGAACTTGCGCTTGTTGCCGTTCATTTCCTCCATCTCGATCAGGCAGGCGTAGCCTCCGGCATTCTCCGGATGCACACTGTTCTTCTCGATGATCTCCCAGGCTTCCTCCAGGCGGTTGGGCAGCAGATGCTTGATCTGGGCCATGCCCTCATCGTAGGAGCCCTTGCCCAGGCCGTTGCCGTTGCCGAAGGGCGGCCAGTTGTAGTCGTACTGGTTGACGAGCAGTCCGCCGGCGCCCTTGATGTCGCCCATAAGCACTGCGTTCTCGAACCAGCTTGTTTCAGATATGTTTGTAATGTTTATGGATTTGCAGACGCCGATGTCGGCCATCTTGCGTTTCACTTCAGGGAAGAGCTTCTTGCGGGCGTTGGAATACGAATAAAGCCCCATTGAAGCGATCATCCCCGCGCCGATTCCAGTCACCGCGCCCTTGAGGAAATCGCGGCGTTTAACATCCTTCTGATCGTTGGACATTGCGTTCTCCTTTTATGCGCTAATTGATGATGTCCACTGCCGCATACATTCCGGGCAGGATATAGATGGTGACGACGTAGAAAACCACGCCGGCCAACAACCCCACTCCCAGACCGGCACCGAGTGACGGCGACCAGCGCACGTCGTCGATTTCAGCCTGATGAGCGGCATGATCCGCCTCGATTTCCTCAACGGTCTTGGGCACCATCTTCCAACCCGGCCAGTTGTCCATGAACCAATGGTGTACCAGCCAGATGTCGACCAGCCAGATCATGGGGATCATGGGGAACTGCTGCGGATGGGAGAAGCCCTTCTGGGTGCCGAGGAACAAGTGCGAAGTCTTGTAGTACACAATGTACAGCAGAATCGATCCCGCGATCATAAGCATTGTGCGCACGAAAACGTTCACGGGCAGGCTGAATTTCTTGGGCCAGTTGTTGCAATAGAAGGTCACGAACAGGGCCGGGACCAGCATGAATATGGCCATTTCGCCCACGTGCAGCCATCTCCAGTCCGGAGCGAATCCGCGACGCGTTCCGCGAATGGCCTCGCCCCATGTCAACTCCTGCGCAAAGTAGAGGAAGAAGTGCAGGGCCAGTGAAATGGCGATGATGCCGAAGAACGTGGCCAGACGCCTGAGCCAGGGATTCCTGATCATGTTGAAGGGATAGCGTTGCCAGATGGTTTCAACCAGCCAGACCACCACCGTGCAGCACATGATCCAGGAAACGTGGAAGTTGCCCGAAACCGTATCCGCGAAATCACCCCAATAAGGCGGTGCAATGGACGTGAAGTACTGCCACGGATGGTAGAGAATGCCCATATGCGGATGCATGGTCACGAAGTAGACGATGGTGGACAGGAAGAAGGTGACTACCAGCATGCTGAAGCCCTTAGCAGGCTGCGACAGATCGCCCCACGGCGCCTCTTCCATGGCCACGACCCATGCCGGGCTGAGCCAGGAGGCTATGGCCGCGAACATGAGAATTGCCAGACTTGCGTATTCAATGGCGAAGAACTCGGTTATGCCGGGCAGCTGGGTAAGCTGATCCGGGTTGAAGTAGGCCAGACCGAAATTGCCGAGCAGACCTTCAAAAAAGCCCTTGATCAGCACATACAGTACGGCTGCGGATACAGCTGTCAGAACAGCACCCTTGACGACCGGATGCGTAGTCTCCAGCCATTTCCTTTTAAAGGGCCAGTAGTTGAACAGATAGACCATCCAGATCATTACGATCAGCCACCAACGGGTATACATGTAACCCACATAGGGGGTGTACATGCGCATCAACCCGCGGGGATCATGGAAAATCCACCAGGTAACGTAGAACAAGGCGAGAGTCAGAACGAGACTCACCAGTGCCGGAACAGCTCCGGGCCACCGCTTGACGAGCTTCCGCTCTTCCAAGTAGTTTGCACCGTACCTCTCCATTGAGACCTCCATCTCCCTTTTGAGGGGGGGGTTTCGGACAAGGTCCGAAGGGCGGGGCGACCGGCGCCAACCTTAGTCCCGCCCAATTTTCACACTAATCCCGATTTGGTGAAGGATTCTCCCTGAGGCGGCCAAGAGCTTCGCTAACAGCTCTGATCACTTCGTCTTTATCCTTCTCCGCATCAAGACCCAGCCTTTCGGCCTCCATAGCCAACAATTCCGGGGGGAAATCGCCGGCCGCCGCTGATCGATGATCATCGTTTCCGACTTCATCCGCTGCGTCGCAACCGAATTCCGACAGTCCGCGAACACAGGCGCGAACCATTTCCCCGAAGAAATGCCTTCTTTCTATGCTGCCACTCATTGCTCCTCCCTTTGCCGCATGGCCCGGAACAACAAGTCGGTCATCTTGATCTGCTCGTATTCCTCTATGATCAGACACAGGCAAAGTACGTATTCCTCGGTCTGACGGGCCGACAGATCGGGGTCGCGCTCACGCAGGGCGTGCAAAATCTTCACATGACCGGCGAATATACGCTCCCGCTCTTCGCGGCCAACCTTGGACAACAGGGTTCGCGACGAAAAGTCGGTCGAACAAATCTGCTCCACCGTGCGAACCACGAATTCATTACCCGTGCCCAAAGCCATGAGATGAAAAAAACTCAGACACTCTCTCCAGGCGATGCCGGGCGAATCCTGGAAAAGGCTCTTGGACAAGGCGATGTTGCAGCGCTGCAACTCGTCCAATTGGCGCTCGCCGATGCGCACGGCGCATTGCGAGGCCATGACCGGCAAAAACATGAACGCAGCCTCGAACTGATCCGCAATGAGCTTGTCGGGATTTGGAGGAATTTCGAGGGCTTCCACGGCCATGCCTATCAGGCGGGTTCTCAGAAAAGTCCCGCTCCCCCTGCGGATGCGCACCAAGCCACGCGCCTCAAGCATGCGTAGCGTATTGCGAAGAGTGTTTCGACTGACCATGAGCTGCGAAGCCAATTGCCTTTCGGCGGGAAGCCTGTCGCCCGGTTGGAGATCAAGTTCTCTGACTGTCTCCGAAAGTCGATCCAGCACTTTGTTATCCCTTCTCACTGCCTTCTCCTGCCGCCTCGCGCATATGTTTTGATGTATTATGCACTGCTTTTGGTGAACCAATTAGCACTTGAAAATAGTCATGGCAACAATTTTCGATATTTTTTTGTCCAAAAAGACCAATTTTGGTTGTCCGTAGTGCCAATTTCAATATTGGTAGAACCAATTATAACAACACACGTTTTTAGTTGCAGATGGACAGTTTTACCAGCAGAAGAAAAAACAGCAAAAAAAGACCGCATCTGCAAGCAGATGCGGTTCATGCCGACAACAAATAAAACCGGGTTACTTGCCCAGGCGTTTGCGCCTGCGCCAGGTCTTGGCGGCCTCCGCCAGAGGATCGAACAAAGGGTCGAAACCGTCAGCGGGTTTACCTGAAAAACGTGCCGGTTCCGTGGAACAAATTATGAGCACGGTACGCAATGCGCCGCGCACATAGTAAGGCTTGGCAAAATACGAGCGAATGCCCCGGGGGATGAACAGGGCCCAGTCAATTGGCTTGATGCTGTCCTGGGTGTCGTCCACCACGAGATGGTCCAGGCCGTAGCGTTCAATATCCTCGGCGATTGTTCCCTTATAGGAAAAGACCTCGCCCTGGGGCATGGTGTCGAAGGGGTCGCCAGCCCCGTAAACCACAACCTTGTTCTTGCGCATCTGAATGTCGGAAAACATTATGCCGTCATACTTGCCGTCGATCATATTGCTCTCCAGGGCCGAGCGCATGATCTCGCCGATGTCGCCAATCCCCTGTATGGCCTTGCTCAGGGAAAAGCCCTCTCCAGGCTCGGAAATACCGTCGACATCCGCTGTCTGCTGCAACAGCTCGGGACCAAGCAAGGCAACACGCAGAAACCTGCGATCACCTTGCACCACGTAGCGGACAATGGTTTCGGCCACGACCACGCCCTTGCTGGTTAGATATTCAAGCTTGCCGGTCCACTTGCGCGAAAAGGGCACTTCCTCGCGCATGCGTCGCGCCGCCTTGCCCATGGATTTGGTAAGCAACTCGCAGAACTTGCGGCTTTCGAGATTCTTGCTGCTGCCCCCAAACAACTCCACCAGCTTGGCATTGACCTTCAAAACCGAACCATCATCCACGTTCACCAACATCACCGGGGTATCGCAATCCTCGATCATGATCTGCAATTCCACGTCCTTGTCCACAATGCTGCGAATAACACGGACCGTGTCGGAAACGTCAAGGAGATAGCCGTAGTAGTAGCGAGGGTCCCGGGAGTTGGTGGCGCCGGTCAGCTTGAGCCAGACCACTCCGCCCGCCCTGTTGTGGACGCGAAACACAGTGGATGCGGTTGCTCCTTCCTTGACCGCCTCCATGAAACCATCGAGAAGATGGGCGTCCTCCTCCAGCAGAATCTTACTGCGAAACTTGACGTTCTTGAGAAAGAGACGGGTGTCGTCGCCCAGTTTGTCTATGGAATAATCGTTGAGAAATTCTATTCGCGAACGAGTGATTTCAATGCGCCAAAGCAGCGCCGGAAAGTCGTTTACGAACGCTTTCAGGTCGTCAATGGGAATATCCGCATATTTTTTGCCGCCGGTGACGGCTTCGTCGAGCATCATTATCTATTTTTCCTTGATTAACGAGTTCAAACCAACCAGCGCCAACAGCCGATTTTGTGCGCTTGGGTGGAAATTGAGTGATTAATCATTCCGCAACCCGGCGTCAACTCGCTTATATTGGCTCGCGAAGAATCAAGATTATTGTTGGTCCGGATCAGGCAGGTTGAATTCCATGCAAAGGAAATGCGTGGTCTTCCAGGCTATCTCGTCATAGAAAGCAGGAGGTATCGAAGGCATTTTCTGGTCGATTACCACAAATTCACGGGCGCTGACATAAAAGAGGAGTTGCGACCAGACAAATACCAGCCAATAGGCTTTGTCTTTTTGGGAATACTCGATTCCGGCCATATCCAGAAATTTCAGGAATGGCATCTCAAAATGATCGAATCCGTCAAGGAGGGCCTTTTGAACCAACGGGTCGTGGCCAAACAGGGCCTGGCAGATCAGATCGCAATGTTGTGTCGACTCGGCCTGGGACAATTCCACCGCGAGATTTCTAATAATGGTAAACAAGGCGTCGGCAACCGACTGCTTGTCCGCATAGTCTGCCTGCGTAGCCGGTTCAAAAACCTTTTCATAGTCCACCCCGTCCCTGATAGCAGTGGTCACCGCCAACCGGTAAAGGCCCGCCTTTGAGCCGAAATGGTAGGAAATGGTGGTCAGGGCCACTCCGGAAGCCTTGGCTATGGTGCGCATGCTGACGCGGTCAGGACCGGCCTGGGCAAACAGGGGAGTCGCGGCCTGAATGATTCTTTTCCGGGTCCTATGTCCGTCGCTTCTGATCTTTTTCATTATTCTCCGCGCCTTGGAGAGTAGTGTTATTAGCGGTCAACCACCAGAGGAACCAAGAAAATCAAACGAAATTCAGCGTTGCCATGTGCCTAAGAGATGCAAAACCAAAATGCAATCGTTTTTTCAGCAAGCCTGTTATTTTCACAAACACCTTGAGACGTAAGAATGTCGTTTTGTCTCAATTTAATCCTTAAAATTAGGCAAACACGCAATCAGACAGTTCAATGGATACCCACATCATCCCAATCCGGGCTGATGCCGACGGCCTGATTGAACGAAATTCCCAAGGCGATGTTGGCGGCAAAACCGAGTATTCCCAAAAGGACCTTGCCTATTTTACGCTTATTTTCCTGCACTTGCACAGATTCAGTCGAGTATTCCGAATCATTGTTATCAAAACGGTTGTTATCAGACACAGCCTGAGGTGATTCGTTTTGCTTCAAGGTCAAGGCCTTGTATTCAGGCGAACCGGGAACAGGCGGCAATATCCTGGCCTGCTGTGTGGCGCAGCCGAGAAAACTGACCAAAACGAATGTGGTCACAATCTTTTTAAGCATCCGCCCCTCCTCAATTCATTAATGATCAAAACATATCCACTTTTACATTCCCATGCAACCGGCCCCTACTTGAATTCGATGCCGGATATTTGCCTCTTGCCAATGTGCTAATGATTACTATTATAAATAAGAACGCCAGCCAAGGAGAGAACATGAAAAAATATATAATTCTTGCAACCGTATTAGGATTAGTATTGATCACAGCATTCAATGTCTTATCTAAAACAAATTCAAAGGAGCCTGAAATGGACTATGGCGACATTATCACAACCATAACCCTGGCCGGCGGCTGCTTCTGGTGCATTGAGGCCGACATGGAAAAGATACCTGGAGTGATCGAAGCAATCTCCGGTTATGCCGGAGGCCAGGAGGAAAATCCCAGCTACGAGCAGGTCTCGTCCGGGAATACCGGACACCGTGAAGCCGTGCAGGTTCGCTTCGACGCGGATATTGTAGGCCTGGAAGCCATTTTGGACGCATACTGGCGTCACATAGACCCCACGGATTCGGAAGGATCGTTCGGCGACAGAGGGTTCCATTACACCTCTGCAATCTTCTTTCATGACGACGAGCAAAAAGGTATCAGCGAGGCATCCAAGGAAGCTCTTGAGGCGTCGGGACGGTTCGACAAGCCCATAGCTACGGCAATACTCCCCTTCACCACCTTTTATCTGGCCGAGGATTACCACCAAGATTACTACAAAAAAAGTCCCCAGCGCTACAAGACCTACCGCACCTTCTCAGGCCGCGACAGGTTCACGGAAAAGGTCTGGAAATGCCCCTATAATCCAGGCGGTGGATCGACGACTGGAGAAATATCTGAAAACGGAACAAAGAAAGACTCAACCAAGCCCGGTAAAAAAGCCCTGCGCGAAAGGCTGACTCCCCTGCAATACAAGGTGACACAGGAACAAGGAACCGAGAAGCCCTTTGAAAACGAGTATTGGGACAATCACGCGCAAGGAATCTACGTGGATATCGTTTCTGGCGAGCCCCTGTTCATATCCAGGGACAAGTTCGACTCCGGCACCGGCTGGCCCAGCTTCGTGCGCCCCCTGGAGCCGGGCAACATAGTGGAAAAGGAGGATCGTTCGCTCTTTTCCGCTCGCACCGAGGTCCGCAGCAAGGCTGGAGATTCCCACCTCGGACACGTCTTCCCGGACGGCCCGGAACCCACGGGAGTGCGCTACTGCATCAATTCCGCGGCCCTGCGCTTCATTCCCAAAGACAAGCTGGAAGCTGAAGGGCTTGGAAAATATTTGGAGCTGTTTCAGGAATAATGTCCCGGCTCATTCACTCCACCCCGACAGGCCCCGGTCATGCGACCGGGGCCTGTTTAATCAACTGGCCTTTTTCTCCACTGAATTTCTATACATAATCAAATCGTCGATGGTGACCACGGGCAAATCGTGCCTTTTGGCAAAGGCCGCAATTTCCGGCAGCCTGGCCATGGACCCGTCCGGATTGGTCAATTCGCAAAGCACGCCGCAGGGCTTGAGGCCGGCAAGACGCATGAGGTCCACGGTGGCCTCGGTATGTCCCTGGCGCTCCAGGACGCCTCCGGGGCGCGACCTGAGGGGAAACACGTGGCCGGGACTGTGGATATCCTTGGACCCGGCATTGTCCGCCGTGGCCGCCCTGACCGTGGCCACGCGGTCGGCGGCGGAGACGCCGGTAGTCACGCCTTCGGCGGCCTCAATGCTAACGGTGAATGCGGTCTGGTAGCGGCTTGAGTTGCGTTCCACCATCATGGGCAGTCCCAGCGAGCGCACCTTCTCATCGGTCAGGCAGAGGCAGACGATTCCGCTGCATTCGCGGATGAGCATGGCCATCTGTTCCTCGGTCAAAGTCTCGGCCGCAAAGATCAGGTCGCCTTCGTTCTCGCGCTGCTCGTCGTCGGTCACGAGCACGCCCCGTCCCCGGCGCAGCGAGTCCAGGGCTTTTTCAACACGTTCATAGGAATTTCCGAATCCGTCAAGCAAGGTCTGATTCATGGTAATGCTCCAACATTTTCAGGTGTTACCAGAATCAGGGCGTAAAGGTATGACAGCTGCCCGCATGACACGGAACAGCCTCGCTTCGGGCGCAGATGTACCCGGGCGGGATGCTGACTACCTTATCCTCTTCCATCCGGACTGTTACCGTCGGCCCCGGAATTGAACCGGGTCTGCTTGACCTCCCCACGGGGGAGCGCTCGCGGGCTTACAGGCCTTGGCCTGATCACCGCCGGTGGGGAATTCCACCCCGCCCTGAGAATAAGTGCCGAAACATTATTCTCCAGGCCGATACGCTGTCAACGGGATTTTCATCAGAACTTGCAGTGGATAATAAAAAAAAATCAGGTTGTTGACATTCGCCCGTATATGTTAATGCTATGAAAGGACACGACAGATTTCATACACAAAAACTCCAATTTTGACTGCTTATGGCAAACGGTACAAGACGCCTCAACAACACCGGCAAGATGCTCAGCCCGTCCAATGTGCTGGACACGGGCAAATACGTGCTGGTCATGGCCGCAATCGTCTGGCTTCTCAATTCCGGGTCCAAAGAACTGGGCTATAACTGGCAGTGGTACCAAGTGCCGCAATACCTTTGGCAAGAAACGGCTGACGGCCTTTCATGGGGGTTGTTGCTTCAGGGACTGGGCATGACTTTCAAAATAACCGGCATCAGCCTCTGCCTGATGTTGATCATCGGACTGGCCACCGCGCTTTTCAGGATGTCCGATTCCTGGGCCGCCAGGAGCGTGTCACGCGCCTATATGGAGATCATCCGCAACTCCCCCCTGCTCATCCAGATATATTTCATCTACTTTGTCATCGCCCCGGTGTTGGACATGAGCGCTTTCTGGGCGGCCGTCATAGCCCTGAGCATGTTCGAAGGCGCATACGCCTCGGAAATATTCCGTGCCGGAATCACGTCCCTGGACAGGGGGCAATTCGAGGCCGCAAAGAGTCTGGGAATGAGCGACTTCTCCATGTATCGGCACATCATCCTGCCCCAGGCAATAAGACGCGTGCTGCCGCCCATCACGGGCCAGATCGTTTCCCTGGTCAAGGACTCGGCCCTGGTCAGCACCATCGCCATCTTCGACCTGACCATGCAGGGCCAGTCCATCATAGCCACCACCTTTCTGACCTTTGAGATATGGTTCACGGTGGCGGCCATCTATCTTTTGGTCAACCTTGCCCTGACAAGCGTCGTGCGCGTCATGGAAAAGGGATCGAATAACGGTTATCAGCATTAATTTATAATACCTACAGGAGGTTGCCATGACTTTATGGAGAACTGTCGTCACCGCCACGGTCACCCTGATCCTCGTCCTCGGAGTCTCGCACATCACCCTTGCGGGGAGCGAGACCAGACAAAACCTGACCCAGGAAAGCTCACTGGAAACCATCCTCAAGCGCGGGACCATCAAGGTCGGCTTCGACACCTTCAAGCCCTGGGCCATGAAGGATAAGACCGGCAAATACATAGGATTCGAAATCGAAGTGGCCGAACAGATGGCCAAGGACATGGGAGTGAAACCCCAGTTCGTGCCCACCAAATGGTCCGGCATCATCCCGGCCCTGCTGTCCGGCAAATTCGACATCATCATCGGCGGCATGGGCATCACCCCTCAGCGCAACCTCAAGGCCAACTTTTCAGAACCTTACGAATTTACAGGCATGTCCATCGTGGCCAACAAAAACAAGGCCGCCGGGTTGAACACCCTTGCCGACTTCGACAAACCGGAAATGACTATCGCCGTCAGGCTGGGAACAACCGCCGCCGAAGCGGCAAAGAATTTTCTGCCCAATGCCAAGAAGCTCTTTTTCGACGAAGAGTCGCAGACCATTCAGGAACTGCTGAACAACAGGGTCCATGCCCTGGTGGCCTCCAACCCGCTGCCCGCGAACCTGGCCGCTGAATACGGCGAGCAGCTCTATCTTCCACTGGAAGGGGATTTCACCAGCGAGCCCATAGGTTTTGCAGTGCGCAAGGGCGACCCGGACTTTCTCAACTGGCTGAACAACTGGATCAGGGTCCAGAACGCCAAAGGCTGGCTGAAGGGCCGCTACGACTATTGGTTCAAGGCCAAGGACTGGGAAACCCAGCTCCAATAAATAGAGACGGCGCATTTGCAAACCGGAAAACCGCATAAGCGGTTCAGCATAAGCAGGCTCGACGCGCTGGTCGTCCTGATCCTGGCAGGTTTTGTAGCCTATTTCGCGTACAGGATCACCATAGGGTTGAACTACCACTGGAAGTGGGAGGTCATTCCCCAGTATCTTCTGCGCTTTGACCAGGCTGAACAGACCTGGAAACCGGGGCTTCTGGTCCAGGGGCTGCTGACCACCATCAGACTGAGCCTCTGGGCCGTCATCCCGGCCACGGCCCTTGGCGTGGTCATGGGCCATTTCAGGGTCAGTCCCAGCCTTTTCAGGCGCCAGCTGGCCGGTACATACGTGGGACTGGTGCGCAACACGCCCCCCCTTGTGCTGATTTTTGTCTTCTACTTCTTCATCGGCGACCAGATCGTGGCTCTCCTGGACCTGGACTCGTTCATCATGTCCATGTCCGACTCCGCAAGATCGGCCATGGCTCTTCTGTTCGGTCCTCCCGAGAGATTTCCGCAACTGTTTTCAGCTCTCATGACCCTGGCTTTTTTCGAAGGGGCTTATATCGCGGAAATAGTCCGGGCGGGCATTGAATCCGTGGAAGCAGGGCAATGGGAGGCCTCCATGTCCCTTGGAATGAGCAGATATCAGCAACTTCGCCACGTAATCATGCCCCTGGCCCTGCAACGGATGCTGCCCGCCCTGGCCGGGCAATTCATTTCCACAATAAAGGACTCGGCAATCGTTTCTGTCATTTCAATAGAAGAACTGACCTTCCAGGGGCAACAGATCATGGCCTCCACCTACCGCAGTTTCGAGGTCTGGATCACGGTGTTGGCTATGTACTTCCTGCTGACTTTTCTCTGTTCCTTTGCCGTGCGCAGGCTGGAACTGAAAATGAGAACCGAATAGCCTCAAGCATCGACAGGCCCTCCTCCCAAACGCTGGCAATAGCCGCAAAATCAGGTTATCGGGCTAGTCAATGAACAAATACGAAATGAAAGAACTCAAAAGGCGGGTTGACCGGGAGACCGTGGCCATGTTCGAGGACGCGGCCAGACTTTTCCACACTCGCGATTTTTCCCTCATCAAGCGGGACGAATGGTTCGTGCTGGAATTCGATTCCAGCCTGGGCTATGCCCCCTCCTGGCGCTACGACCCAAAAGTCCGCTACTCCTTTGCCCACAAGCGCTGGCAGACGGAAATAAACGGAGTTTCCTTCCTTAGCGCCCCCTGTCCCTTTTACGAACTCATCTGCGAATTGCGCGGCTACACCCTTTGCGGGACCGTACCCGACAAGGCCGTCGTGCTTGACGCCGGTCCCTGGAACGGCATCTCCGGACTGTATTTCGCCTCCAAGGCCGACAAGGGGCGCGTCCTGTTTCTCGAACCCGATGCCGAGTCGGCTCAGGCCGTCGAATCGGAGATCGCTGCCAACCGGTTCGACAATTGCGAAGTCGTTCGCAAAGGACTCTTCAAGACAACCGGGAGCATGGGCTTTTCCAGAAAACAAGGGGGCGAAAGCTTTCTCAACGAACGCGGCAAAGACGGAACAGTCGAGACATTGAGCCTTTTCGATCTCTGCGCCGAATACGCTCCAGGCGGCCTTGATTTTCTAAAACTGGACATCGAAGGCGCGGAGGCGGACATTGCGGAGGACCTGGCCCTTTATCTCGCCACTCACCCCGGCTCATGGGCGGCCATCGCCTCATACCATGAAACCAAAAAGGGGCGGAGTTCGGAAGTGCTGAAAAACACATTCGGCAACAGACCGGACCTCGTCTTCAAAACAGTCTATCCATACCATGAGACGACCTTTGCCTGCCACCGAGACAACAAGGCCATGACGGCCGCACTGGAAACTCTGCCCAGCCTGAACCAGGGGTGGGAACTTATCCAAAGCAATAAACACACTAAAAAACTATAGTTTGTCGTCAGCCCGGAACAACACGAATCTTCTTGCAATGCCCGTGCGCCTGGCTTATAAATTAAAATAAGAATATTATTGATAATTCAACACAATAACGTTTATTATATGGTTCCAGAGGGACAAGAACCCACAGTCAAGAACAGTCGCAGCTAAATGAAAATCCGCACCATCACCATAAGCATAATACTCAGCACCTTCCTTATCCTGAGCCTGTCCACGAATATGGTATCCCGACATATCTTCTCCCAAAGCTTCGATCTCTTGGAACACAAGGCCATTGAGCAAAACGTGGAACGCGCCTTGAACGCGCTGAAGGCGGAAGAAGCTCAGCTGCAGACCCTGGTCAATGATTGGGCCTGGTGGGACGACACTTACAAATTCGTTGTAGATGGAAACCAGGACTACATAGAATCCAACCTTGTCCCGGAAACCTTTGAAGAACTTGAGCTAAACATTATCGCCATGTTCAATATAAAAGGCGAGCCCGTATGGTTCCGCACATACGATCTTGAAGCCGGGGAATTCACTGACAATCCGGCCGTATTGCCGGAACTGTTGATACCGGGATCAACCCTGGAGAAAAAAATCAGCCTGCTCAAGGAGGCAAGCGGGCTGATTATGGCCGAAGGAAAACCCATGCTCATGGCTTTGAGCTCCATCCTGGACAGCAGCACGGACATGCCATCCAGGGGAATTTTGGTAATGGGCAAATACATTTCGGCAGCCATGCGCCACAGGCTGGCAGATAGAACCAAACTGGATATCAGCCTGATCCCCTTTGGCTCACCGGACACCCCGAAATGGCTTCCCAATTCAATCGCCCCGAACGAATCCCGCCGTGTTGAAATATTCAAGGCCGAAGACGCCATTTCCGGCCACGCACTGGTCTTCGACATGCTTGGCGACAGAATCCTGTCCGTTCTGGTAACCATGCCCAGGGACATCCATTCTCTTGGCCAATCCAGCCTGAGATACCAACTCTGGGCCATTGCCATAATCGGCGTAATACTGTGCGCGACGATGTTTATTCTTCTTGAACTGCGAGTCATTTCTAGAATTTCATCGCTGACCAAACAGCTGATGACCATCAGAAAATCAAAGGATTCCCACGGAGCGGTAGAACTTGCGGGTCATGACGATATTTCGAATCTTTCCAGCCAGATAAACGCGATGATGACAAGCTTGCGGGAAAAGGAGCTTTTCCTGACCGGGCTGCTGGATTCCCTGCAGGCCGGAGTCGTGGTCATCGATCTGGAAACCCGCCAGATTGTCGAAGCCAACCCTTTTGCGCTGGAAGCGTTTCAGCGCAAAAAAGAAGATGTGCTCGGCAAAGTCTGCCACGGCTTCATCTGCCCCAACCTGAAGTGTCCGATAGTACCCGGCGAAACCCCTGAGGACTTGTCCATGCGCAAGGCCCTGCGAGCCGACGGCAGCGAATTCTCAATTTTCAAGTCCGCCAAACTCATTGTCTGGAATGGACGCGAATGCCTGTTGGAAACCTTTTTCGACGTATCACAGCTTGAAGAGGCCAAGGCGTCAAAAAAAATACTGGAACAGAAATACCAAGCAATTTTCAAAAGCAGCGGGGCGGCCACTTTCGTTGCCGACAGAAGCGGCCTGCTGCTGAACGTCAATGACGAATTCGTAAACCTCATACATGTAAAAAAAGAAGACCTTGAAGGCCAAGCCAACTGGAGAGACTTCTTCCACAAGGAAGACCTGCCCAGAATGATCAGATACAACAAGGGCAGATTCAACGGTGAGACGGGAGTACCCTCTCAGTACGAAACAAGACTGGTCAACTATGAGGGCGAGACAAGGCATGTCACCATAACGGTCGTGATTCTTCCGGAATCGGAACAGGTCATCGCCTCGATGCTTGACATAACAGATCAAAAAATGGCCGAGAAAAAACTCGCCCATCAGGCCTTTTACGACACACTGACCGGCCTACCCAATCGCGCCCTCTTCATGGATCGACTGGAGCAGGCCCTAAGAAACGCCGAGCGGGAAGACACCATGTTGGGCGTTCTGATGCTCGACCTTGACGACTTCAAACACGTAAACGACACCCTGGGGCATTCCAACGGAGATGAAGTCCTGGTCATGGTCGCAAACCGGCTGAAACAGTCGCTCCGGGACAAGGACACGATCGCCAGGGTCGGAGGCGACGAATTCATGTTGATGGTGGACGACGCCGACAGCGCCCACACCCTGGCCAAGATCGCCGGTTCGATCAATAAGACCTTCACCGAACCGTTTTCCCATATGGGCCGCGACATCTACCTTGGTTTCAGTATCGGAATAGCCGTCCGCTCCTCAGGGGACCACACGACACCGGACATGCTGCTGCAAAATGCGGACATGGCCATGTACCAATCCAAAAATGACGAACGAAATTCGTTCAGCATCTTTTCGGACAGACTCAACAAGCAGGCCATAGACAGGCTCACCCTTGAAAGCGAACTGCACAAGGCAATAGATAAAAAGCAGTTCATACTGCACTATCAGCCCAAAATTGAACTTGAAACCGAGAAGGTGTTCGGTGCGGAAGCCCTGATACGATGGGTAAAGCCAGACGGCCAAGTCATACCTCCGGACCAGTTCATACCCCTGGCCGAGACCACCGGACTCATCGTGCCCATGGATTTGTGGGCTCTGGAAGAAGCCTGCAACCTAGCCGTTAAATGGCATGACCAAGGCTGCTCAGGAGCTCAAATTGCCGTGAACCTCTCGGCTAGGCATTTCAAGAATTACAGTCTGCCACAAACCGTGGCCGAGATTCTGGAACGCACGGGCTTGTCGCCCCACTGCCTGAATCTTGAAATCACTGAGACTTCACTGATGCACAACTTTGAAAAAGCCATAAGCATCCTGAAAGAACTTAATGAAATGGGAGTCGGCGTCTCCCTCGACGACTTTGGCACTGGTTACTCTTCACTCTACTACCTGCGCAAACTGCCCATACAAACCCTGAAAATAGACAGAAATTTCGTATGGGACATCAAATCCGAGGACAGCGACGGCGCCGCAGTGGTCCGTTCAATACTTTCACTGGCCCAAAACCTGAACCTGAAGGTTGTAGCCGAAGGAGTGGAAACATGGGAACAGGTGGCCTTCCTCAAAAAACACGGCTGCAAGCTGGCCCAGGGATTTCTTTTCTCCAAACCGGTAAGCCGGGAAAAGTTCTCTCAACTTCTCAAGTCAGATTGGAGTCCCTCCTGAAGACTTCCAGCTTGCGAAGTTGACAGTTCACCATAAATAATTTTGATTTGCGCGGTTATTTTATCCATAACAATAACATAAAAAATGCATTGTTTTCGCTAAACCATAGCAGCATCGACATGAAAAAAAGGGACGCACCCGGAAACAACAATAAACGGACTACATTCCGAATAAGGCAATACCTTCCGGCAATGCTGGTCGTTCTGGTTGGAACAGCTCTTTCCCTGGGGCTTTACCTAATGCTTGCCGACTGGGAAAGGAAAAACATCGAACAGGAATTCCACAGGGCCTCCGAAACCAGATTCTCGAGACTGGCAAAAGCCGCCAACACCAGCATGATGATCCTGAGTTCGATTCAGGGGTTCTATGACGGTTCGGAGCACGTGTCCCGCTTGGAATTCCAAAAATTCGTCAAGCCTTACACTCAAAATGAAATAGGTGTTCACAGCCTGGGCTGGATTCCAGCCGTGTCCTCCGAAGACCGGGCACGGCATGAGGAACTGGCCCATGCCGACGGGCTGCCCTCTTACCTCATTCACGAGCCAACAGACAAAGGAAAAACTACGGCAGCTGCTCACAGGGTATTGCATTTCCCGCTTCAATACCGCGAACCGGAAAACGAAGACAAAACCGCTCTAGGACTAGACCTAGCCTCCTTCCCCTACCTGCTCGACCTCCTGAACATCTCCGCCGACACGGGGCAAGCGGTGGCCACTGACAAACCATTGCCCCTGAAGGATGATTCCGCCGACAACACCTACCTTGTCTTCGCCCCCGTATACAAGGGAGGAAGCCTGCCTTTGAGCATCCATGAACGCAACAACCGCCTCGACGGCTTCGTTTTCATGTCGATCCGTCTCACGGCCCTGATCGAAAACACCCTGGACGACATGAAGGCCGAAGGGATCGCCGTATTTTTGCATGACATATTTCAAAACAAAAAGACCATTCTTTATTCACACCTTGCCGACGAATCCCAATTCAATGACTCCATCAATGGACTGCATGACAGCAGGGAGTTGATGATCGCCGGCCACAGGTGGATCGTGACCTGCGCAGCGCTCCCCGCTTTCCATGACCGTTTCGGAAGGTGGGAAGCGGCATTTGCCCTTGCGGCGGGCCTGTTTCTCACCTTTTTATTGACGTCTTATCTGCTGATAGACATCAAGCGTATCAAGAACATAGAGATTCTTGTTGAAACCAGAACCAGGGAACTGAATGAGGCGACCCTGAAGGCCGAGGCGGCGGCAAATGCCAAGAGCGAATTCATGACCAACATGAGCCATGAAATCAGAACACCGTTAAACGCCATCTCCGGCTTGACCGAACTCTCTCTCAACACGGAAGGAATTTCAGAAACCCTTGAGGATTACCTCAAGGGAATCCGCAATTCCTCAAGGGTCTTGCTGAACATAGTCGACGACATCCTCGACTTCACCAAGATCGAATCCGGGCGATTGACCCTTTCAAAAAACAAATTCAAGCTGGAGTCGCTGCTAAAGTCCATTTCCGACACATACGCCCCGAAAGCAGCAGAAAAAGGACTCGAATTCATCATTTCCCCAGCCTCTGACCTGCCTGCCGAACTATACGGAGATTCAGGCCGGTTGAAACAGGTTCTTGGAAACCTGGTTCAAAACGCCATAAAGTTCACCGAGACTGGAGAAGTATTGCTCAGAGTCGGAATTAAAGCCAAAGATGACGAAACCGACAGTCTCACCCTGCTGTTTGAAGTCAGGGACACCGGCATTGGAATATCCCGGAAACGGCTTATAAACATTTTTGAATCCTTTACCCAGGAGGACGCATCATTCACAAGGAGATTCGGCGGCACCGGCCTGGGATTGAGCATCAGCAGGAACCTGGTTCAAATGATGGGTGGGAGTATCGACGCCCACAGCATACAGGGCCAGGGCAGCACATTCTTTTTTACGCTTGCGCTTAAACAGGAGAGGACAGTTGAGGATCATGACGCGAGAAAGGCGCTTTTGACAGGCAAACGAGTCCTGGTGGTTGACGAAAACGCTGCAGCCGCCGAAGCCTTTTCCCGTCTGCTCAACTCCTTTGGCCTGGAGACGGAGATCGCCGACTCCGGACAGGAAGCCCTGGCCTGTCTGGCGCGGGCTCAAGAAGAAAATGAATTCGACATAATTTTTGCGGATTGGGTCATGTCGAAAATGAGCGGACTAAAACTTTTTCAGCGCATCAAGTCTGAAAAATGGATTTCCAGGCAACAAAAATTCGCACTGATTCTTCCTCCGGGAATTGACGCCCAGAGCATAGACGTTCAAAACACCCAACCCGACATTGTACTGAACAAACCCTTGTTTCAGCGGGAACTTGGCGATCTGCTCGCCGAGTTGTTCTCCATCCCCTCCCCAACTGGGACCGTAAAACAAAAAGACAAAGCCGAAAGCAAGGAGGCAATCGATCTGTCCCCAATCAAGGGAGCCAGAGTGCTTCTGGTGGAGGACATCGAATTGAACCAGCAGGTGGCCAAACAAATCCTCAACCAGGCAGGCATGCAGGTTGTGGTGGCCAACAACGGACAGGAATGCATTGATATAATGAATAAAAATGAAGACACATATATCCAGGCAATCTTCATGGACATCCAGATGCCCGTGCTGGACGGTCTCGAGGCGACAAAAAGGCTAAGGTCCACCAAGCGTTTCAACAAAATTCCCATAATCGCCATGACCGCGCATGCCCTTAACGGGGACAGGGAAAAAGGCATTGAAGCCGGCATGGACGACTACCTGACCAAACCCATCGACCAACTGGCCCTGAAAAAATCCCTTTTGCGCTGGATATCCCCGGAAAGCGTCAAGTCTTCACCCCGCACGGACGAAGTAACTGACGAAAAAGAAACCAAATCCTTTGATTTCAGTTCGCTGAGAGGCATAGACGTCAAATCCGGGCTGGACAGACTTGGCGGCAATCAGACCCTGTTCCGCGAACTGCTGCTTAAATTCGGCAGAAAACACGCACTGGCCGGTTCGGAAGTCAGAAGCCTTCTTGAAAGGAATGAACGGGAATCAGCAGGCCGCATAATCCATACGCTAAAGGGTATTTCAGGCAATATTTCGGCAAAGGAACTATACCAGGCAGCCGTAAATCTTGAAAAAGAAGTAAAAGACCACAAATCGACAGATTTCAAGAAACTGCCGGTTTTCGAAGAGGCCCTGAACAACCTGGTCGTCTCGATCGGCGATTTCAAATCGAAAACAAAGCCTTCTGCCGATGAGCCGTCACAAATTGGCCAGCCCCTTGACAGGGCCAAGGCTGCGCCCATGTTGCTTGAACTCAGCTATCTGCTGAAAACCAATGATTACAAGGCACTCAAAAAGTTGGAAGAGATCAAAAACGCAACTTCCTCCTCGGTGTCTCCCGGAATAATGAGCAGTCTGGTTGAACAGATCAACAACTTCGAATTCTCCGCCGCCCTGACGACACTTGACGCTATGGCGAAAAATTTGGATATTGAAATAGAGGGTTAAGCTTTATGGAATCAGATGCAAGACAACGCATACTCATAGTCGACGATTCTTCACTCAACATCAGGGTGCTCGGTGAAACCCTGAGTCCTCTTCATGAAATATATGCCGCCACCAGTGGAGAAGAGGCCCTGAAAATCGCCAATTCCGACCCTCAGCCCGACCTGATACTCCTGGACATCGTCATGCCGGGCATTGACGGCCTTGAAGTCTGCAGGCGATTGAAGGCCGACATTCGCACCCAGGACATTCCGATAATCTTCATAACAGCCATGACCGACGAAAAAGATGAGGAAATGGGATTGGAGCTGGGCGCCGTAGATTACATCAGAAAACCGTGCAGCCCCCCCATTGTCAAAGCCAGGGTCAAGGCGCACCTTGAACTGAAGCGCAAAAGCGACATCCTCAAAAATCTTTCGAACCGCGACGGACTGACCGGAATACCCAACCGCCGCCGCTTTGAGGAACACTTCAACCTGGAATGGAGCCGAGGAGTGCGTAGCGGAAGCCCCTTGTCCATAGTCATGATGGACATAGACTTCTTCAAGAACTTCAACGACAATTACGGCCATGCCAAGGGCGACGAATGTCTTATCGCCGTAGCCGAGGCCCTTAACGGATGCATCAAAAGGCCGACGGACATGGTCGCCCGCTACGGGGGAGAGGAATTCGTGGCCATCCTGCCGGAAACCGATTTCAAAGGCGCCAAGACTATGGCCGAGTCCATGCGCAAGGCGATCGAACAACTGAAAATACCCCACGAATTCTCCGTCACGGCCAAAAACGTGACCATAAGCGTTGGGCTGGCGACCACAATGCCCACAATGTCGTATGCCCCCAACGACCTGATCAACGAGGCGGACAAGATGCTGTACGAATCCAAGAGCAACGGACGAAACCAGACGACATCAATGCAGGTCGAATAAGGCGGGCCATTCAAAAACCGTCTGAAATCGACATCGGACGGCCTGGAGACAGCATATGCAGGAACTATCAAGCCAGGAAATATTGCTGGACACAAGCGGTCTAAACAGCACAGGTCATTTCAACATGGCTGAAACCAGCTCGGACCTGATGGTCCAGGCTCCCGACGATGCGGCCTCCATGGCGGAAAAAAACGTCCCGGCCATAGGAGAGTCGGCTGCAGCCAACAACGGGCAGGAATTCCACAAGAACCTGCTGGCCGTATACAATGACGGCGTCGGCGCCCTGTTCAACGGCTTCGTCTAATCCCGGACCTCCCGCCCCACATCCGTAGCCATTCCCCGGCTTTCAGCCAAGGCCGTCAAGGACAAGTTGACATTGCCAGACAACATGCTACATCTTTCCGCCCAGCAGCCGTGATCTGTTGCTTCTCCAACTCTCACTAGCCGGCACCCACAGTATCGGGAGCCGAATCAAATGGAAAAAATACAAATGAAAAAAATACTTCTTCTCGTCGCCCTGCCGCTTCTTCTTTGCGCCTGCGGCCAATCCGAGGAAAAAACAAAACAGCCCGACCTGCGTGTGAACGTATATTCCGACTACTGGCAATACTGCACCCAGGAACAGGCCCAGGAAATGACCAAGGCCACCGACGCCGAGACCATGCTCAAGGCCGCCAATTGCTGGGGCTACCTAGCCCACCAGGGCGAAGACAAGCTGGACAGATACGAAAGGGCCATAAACGGGCGCGATCTGGCCCTGAAAGTCGCGGAAGCCGAACCGGACAACGCCGATGCCCATTATCTGGCGGCCTATCTGAACGGCCTGGGCGCCAAGAACAACCCCTGGGAAGCCCTTGGACTGGTCAAGCTTCTGGAAAAAGAGGCCCTGCGCACCATAGAACTGGACCCGACGCTGAACAAGGCCGGTCCGCACAGGATGCTCGGCAGCCTCTATCTCAAGGCCCCAGGTTCACCTGTCAGTGTAGGCGACTACGAGAAGTCCCTGGAACAGTTTGAAAAGGCAATGGCCATTGCGCCGGATTATTACAAGAACCGCATCGGCTACGCCCAGTCCCTGGTGGCCAACGACAAGTTCGACAAGGGCTGCGCGGAACTGGAAGCAGTGGTGAAGGATTTGCCGCCCGAAGATCAGGTGGACCCCGACCTGCTGGAAGACATCACCCTGGTCAAGGAGCAATGCGCCGCGAACAAATAAATGCGGACAGATTGATTTACGAATAAGAAACGGGCCTTTGGGCCCGTTTCTTATTTCTTGTCCTTTGGAACCTCGTCGCAATCCGTGCATTGTTTGCCTTTGGAGTCCTTGGTCTGGACCAGATAAAGCAGCTGCTCGAATTCCTTGAGGGGCGCGGCCCCGCGCAAGCCGACGCCGTTGACCAGAAAAGTCGGCGCGCCCTTGAAGGCGAAAAACTTGGTCTCGGCCTCGTCGTCGGCAATCAACTCCTGAATCTTCGCGCTCCGAACGTCCTCTTCCAGCCGTTCCCTGTCGAGATTCAGCCCATCCAAAATCTCATTGACCACGGTCTCGCCGTCCACCATGAACCTGTCATAGGCGGCGAAAAGCATTTTCTTGAACTCCCAGGCTTTCTCCTGATCCTGCAGGGCAATGGCCTCGAAAATGGCCGCTTCCCTGCTGGAATCCTTGTGCAGGGGATAATGCTTGAAGATCAGCCTGACCTTGTCCGGATACTTTTCCAGAAGCTCGAAGATGGTTGCGCTGGCCTTGGCGCAATAGGGGCACTTGAAGTCCGAATACTCGACAATGGTCACTGGCGCATTCTTGTCGCCCTTTACGGGCCTTCCTTCCTGGATGACGGGTATCAATGGATTCTCAAGTTCCAGCTTCCATTGCCTGCGCCTCTTCTGGACATCCCGCTCGGCAAGGCCCTCTTCCATGATTTCCAAGAGCTCGGCCTTGTTTTCCTTCAGGACTTCCAGAACAAGCCCGGGCTCTTCCTTGAGGACCGCCCGCACCTCTTCCTTTCTGTCCCGCGAACAGGCCGGGAGCAGCAAAAAGGCCGCCAAGATAAAAAACGCTGTTTTCATATGAAACCCTTGAAACGTATTAAAGCAAAACGGCGGCCCGATCAAAAAACCGGGCCGCCGCATCAAATCAACAATAAGCCTTTACCACTTCTTGGCCCGCTGGGCTTCAAGGGCCTTGGCCTGCTCCTCAAAGGATATGAAACCGGAGTGGTGCAGTGCCCCCCGCACGGTATAGTCCCAATCCCAACCGGCATAAATCACCGGCTTGTGGAACTTGCCGCGGAATTCCTGCATCTCCTGCCTGTAGAATTCCTCCTTGGAGGTCTCGATGTGGTCCCTGAGCTGTTCGCTGAACCTGTCCAGCTCGCCCTCGTACCATTCGATGAGATCCTGCGGGCTCGTATACTTCTTCAGGATATGCGAATAGCCGTTGTCGTTGAGCAGCCCCTTGAGGCGCAGGAAGTGCTGCTCCTTGAGCCAGCCGCCCAGCTTGTCGCAGGTTATTTCCTCTTTTTCGATCTCGGCCATGTCCAGCTTGGTCTGATGATACGTGTCCGGTACGACCGATGCGGAAACGATTCCAGCTATTGTCACAAGGCCCCTGAGAATAATGCTGTTGGAAACGCCCTGACCGCAGAAACCGCACTTCTTGCCGAACTTCTGGCTGGTGAAGATGGCGGAAAGAATGGCCCAGACCACCGCCGGATCTTCCTCGTCATATATGTGTTGCAGATTGGAGTTGTCCCTGTCCGTGGCCAGGACCATCTGGGTCATGTCGTTGGACCCGATGGAGAAGCCGTCCACTTCCTTGATGAACTCTCTGCTGAGTATGGCGTTGCTGGGAATCTCGGCCATGAGAATGACCTTCAGGCCGTCCCGACCGGATTCCAGGTTATGGACCTGCTTCAGGTAGCGCTTCATGCTCCTGGCCTCTTCCAGGGTGCGGACAAAGGGGAACATGATGCACAAGTTCTTGCCGCCGAAGATGCCCCGGGCCAGCTTGAAGGCCTCCAACTCCCAGTCGTGGATGTTGCGGGAAACGCCGCGGTATCCGAGCATGGGGTTGTCCTCGTGGGCCTCAAAGAGCATTCCGCCAAGCAGGTTCCGGTATTCATTGGATTTGAAGTCGGTGGTCCTGTAGACGATCTCCTTGCCGTAAAAGGCCATGGCAAAGAGCGCCAGCCCTTGGGAAAGCGTCTGGATGTAATTTTCCTTGCCGGTCCTGAAACTGCGGGATTCAAGTATCTTCCTGATGCGCTCCTTGAGGGTCCGGACTTCGTCCATCTCACTCTGCATGCCCATCTTCAGGGCGACTTCCTCCCGAAGGGCTCGGATACGGTCGATTATATCGCTGAGATAGGAATCTTCTTTGAGTTCAGCGACTCGCTGGCGCACTTCGCTCCATTGGTATTCCCTCATCTTGACCGCTTCCGGATCTTCGTCCCCGACGGAGTCCAGCAGGGTTCCGTAACCTAGGACCACGGCCACATGGGCTTCAAGGTCCACAGAGGTCTTGAGCACGTCCAACCGCTCGGCGGCACGCTCGATGTGATCATCCAGCTTGCGTTCCAGCTCCCTGAGCCTTCTGTTGATAGCCAGGACCTCTTCCGTGCCGGTGGAGCCTTCACGTTCGGCCAGGGCGTCCATTGAATCCGTAATGCCGGTGACCTTGCCGACGTAATCCCTGAGCTTGAGAGGTATGGAGATCAGTCCGGAAGCCAGTTGATCCTTCATTGTCTTGGTCAGGTGGGCGTCCATTTCGGAAAGCTTGTCCCTGACCAGATCATCGAGAGTGCCGTTGTCGTATGCCTCAAGAGCGCCGGGATGCACGCTGATATTGCCCAACATGAACTCGGCTCTGAGCAGTCCGACTTCGAAGTCGGGCATATTCCTGAGCCTGGAAAGAAACATGGCCTGCCCAACGTCGGCAAGGATGAGGCCGACCTTGGTCTTGGTCGGGGGCAGCTTGCTGACATCGATTTCACCGCCGACATCAATGAGCGGCAACAAGCCGCGATAGACCTGGCCCCTTGAACCGTCAACGGTAATCTCGGCCCCGTCCAGGGCCCTGAGACCCTCAAGGCGCTGAATGCCTATGATGGCCGGAATGCCCAATTCACGGGAAGTGATGGCCGCATGGCTGGTGTCGCCGCCGACATCGGCCAAAATCGCCGAAGCGATGCGCATGCCCGGCACCATGTCCGGGTCGGTGCGCTCGGCGGCAAGGATGTCGCCCTTGTTGACCTTGTTCAACTCCAGGGCCGAACGCAGAAACTTGACCTCGCCCTGTCCTGCGCCGCGGGAAGCACCGTTGCCCTCCAGAAGAACTTCCGCACCGACCAAGGCGGCAGGATCGACCTCTTTGCGGCGCATAAAAATCTTGTGGGGGTGCTTTTCGAATTCCTCGTTCCAGCGTGTCTCGGGACGGGCCTGCACGAACCACAGACGATCGGTCTTGTCGATGCAGAACTCGGTATCCATGATCATGCCGCCGTAGGCTGCGGAAATTGCGCGAACGCCCTTGGCCACTTCCTCGGCCTGAGCCAGGGACAGGGACCATCTGAACACGAGGTTGTCCGGAACCTTTACGGATTGGGTTCCGCTCCGGTCGTCATTGTAGACGATCTTCTTGTCCTTGCAGCCCATGAAGCGGACAACGACTTCGGCTCCGCCGTCGCGTTTGAAAACGTAGAACTTATCCGGAGTGACCATGCCGCCGACAACGGCTTCGCCTAGTCCGTAGCTGGCATCGATGGACACCAGGTCGTTCCTGTCGGTTCCCCGGCAACCCGTAGCCGTATCCGCGCTGAAGGCGGTACCGGAGATAACAGGATTGATCATGCGCATGATGCAGACGGAAAGGGAGGTGCGCTCAATGGCCCATTCCTTTTTCGCGGTTTCCGCAATGGCGTCGTCACCGGTCTGTTCGGCCTTGAGAACGGCGTCCAGAATCGCTTCGCGCCGATAGGTCATGCTTCTCAGGTTGTAGGCGGAGGCGCAATCCCACTGGTAGGCTTCCAGGCACTGGTCCTCGCCGACAATGTTCAAATACGTGTCCTGAAGGCCTGCAAAGGCCTTTTTGCGGCTGTCCTCGCCCGCAGCCGAGGACCGAACCGCCACGGGCTCGTTCTCAAGGGCGGCCTCCTTGCAGATGGCCTGATAGGCGCCCTTGATGGCAATCTGAATGTCCTTGGGTATGTCCACGCATAAAATAGCTGTCTGGACCAGAACGGAGCGCTTTCTGAGCTGGTCGATGCCTTCGGGGGAAGTGGCGAAACCTTCGACGATGTTGTTGATGAACGTGCGCAGCTTGATCTGGGACTTGACCTGCTTGCCAAGCCCGCCCCTGACCTTCTTGGCCAACTCGCGCACGAACTTCTGTAAAAATTCGGAGTCCTTGTTTATTTCATCGCCAGCCCAATCCGTGCGGTTGTATTCCTTGTCGACCGTGGAGCGAATCAATGCCGCATTGACCTTGGTCTCATCCAGAATCCTGTGAAAAGCTATGGAGGAGATAGCTCTGAATTCAGGAGCCCGAATGTTGGGAACCTGACTGATGATGGCCGTATTGTAATTCTTGCCCCCGACTAGAAGTTCAGCCTCTTCGCCGATCTTCTTGATATCGGCACCGGTCAAAACCAATTTTTCCTTCAACTTGTCCATCGCCGCATCAGCCTTGGACACCTTCTGGGTCTCCTTGGGCTTGCTCTTTTTAGCGCCGGACTTGTTCTCCTTGGTCATTCTCACTCCTCCTTGAACAATCATATTCAACCGGATTCAATAACTATTCAGATCGCCACCATGATTCCAGGGCCACTTGAACCATCGGCGTGAACAAAGATCACCCCACAAAAATCACAATTATTTTCCACCATCCACCTATCTTCTATACAAGCATCTCGTCAATATAACAAAACAACCTTTTGCCCACCGCAGGATCAGGAAAGCAGCTTCAAGCCGCAACTCGGACAAAACTTGCAATCCTCGAAAGGTATATTCTCCTTGCATTCCGGGCAATTATTAGGGGACGGACCCAACTCAACCAAAAGCTCTCCTTCCAGGACAGGCACCATCTTCTTGTCTTCCTGGAAATTGGCCGACTTGTAGACGCGCTTAACAGTGCCGTCCACCGGAGCGAATACAGCCTTTTCCTGCTTCATGATCGAGATGTTGAATATTTCCTGGCCTTTCTTGACGTTGTCGCCGGGCCTGACCTGCATTATCCAAAGATCGCCGTTGGAAGGCGAACCCACATGGTATTCATTTGCCGGGTCCGCCATGGGCACTGAGGACTTTCCGCCGGAAACCGGTTCCGAGACCTGCACCTGATGGCTGACGATCTCGGAGTCCAGGATGTAGCGCACAACGCTCATGCCGTCCTCGTCCGGCTCCGAGATGTCGATAACCTTCATCTGGTGCGGCTTGCCGAAGTCGCCGTGAAAGTTCAGAATTTCACCCTTTTCCAAACCTTCGAACCAGACATCCAGAGGCAGGTTGTTGGGATCTCCGAATTTTTCCACAAACTCTATGGTCTTCACCGCGTCGGCGGGATGGTTCAGATACATGATGAACTCCTCGCTGGTGAAGTGGCGTCCGAGACGTTTGGCCAAGGCCTCCTTCTCGGCATGGAGGTCGATGTCCTCCAGGGATTCCAATGGAGACCCCTCGGTCCTCTCCTCAATGGCCCTTCTCCAATCCGGGCCGAAGGCGCTCTGATAAACCCAGTCCTGGGGAAAGCCCAAAGGCAGTTTGCCGAACCTGCCGATTATCAGGTTGCGAAAGGCGTCGTTGCAGTCCCTGTAAAGATCGAGCCGGGCCTGCCTCTCGAGGTCGGACAGATCGTCTTCGGACACTGTGTTCACGATGTCCAGGATGTTCAGCAGACGCCTGACCTCGACCTCGCCGCCGCGCTTGTAGGCGCCGGTCACGGCCAGAAAGGCCGTGTTCCAGGTGATCTGCGATCCGGGCGTGACATCGTGATATCGGGTTATCTTCCTGGTTCCGGCCAGAAACTTGAGCATGTAGGGCAACAGATGGATGTAGCCCTGCTTCATGGCCCCTTCCTGGGAGGAGGAAGTGGCCCCGCCCGGCATTCCGTGTTCCACCACATCATGGTCGATGCCCTGAAAATACGGAGCGCAATAGCGGTCATAGTAAGGCATGATCTGCTTGAGGGCGAAATTGGTGGACCGGATCATGTCCTTGTCCAGATTGGTCTCAAGCCCCAGCTCGCCTTCAAGATAGGCCGCAGTCGCCAAGGCGTCGCCCTGGCCGTACCAGCGCACGCTGGCGCCTATGGCCGTATCCACTATGTTCGCGCCCGCCTCGGCCGCAGCGCCCACCGAAGGCACGAACAACCCGTCGGTATAATGGCGGTGGTAATGCAGAACCAGTTCCGGATATTTCTTTTTCAGCGCTGAAATCAACTCGCGCATGAATCTCGGAGGACAGACCCCTGCCATGTCCTTGAGGCCGAGGATGATCATTTTGGAGACCTGTTTTTTGCTCTTGCCGCTCACGTCCGCGCACATGGCGATCATCTCGTCAGTAACCCGCATGTAGCGTTCAACCGTGAAGCCCTTGGCCCAGGACAAGGAGATGGCGGGTTCGAAGATGTTGTGCTCGGAAGCCAGGGCGACCTCGGCGAACGGGCGCATATTCTCAACATGATTAAGAAAGTCGAAACATCGAATGACCTCGTAATGCTCGCAGATCATCTCTCCGGTCAAACGCATCAGATTCTTGGGTTGCGGTTTGTAGCCCAGAACGTTTGTGGAACGGATGAGTATCTGCTTGAGGGTGATCGGGGCAAACTTGTTCCACTCCGCCGCCTCGGTGAAGGGATAGGTCATGTTGGCCAGCATGGCCACGTGGAAATGTGCGCCGCCTCCGTTTTCCAGTGAAAAGAAACCGCACTTGTCCAGACGCGGGCCCACGATGCGGTCCTCGGCCAGCCTGAACCTGTTGCCGCTGTTGGACTGGGTGATGTCCCTGGTGGTGGTGTCGGTGAGATGAACGATGTTCTTCTCGCGATCTGCGCGCAAACCATCCAGAATTTCGTCGCGGCCCATGTTGCGGGTGAAACGAGGCTCGAACCAGTCCGATGTCTCGGTGTGCAGGACCGGGTCGAAACGCCCCAGCCGCTTGTCCATGCGCCCCCTGTATTCGCCCAACTGGACGTGGGGATTGTAGCCCTTGGCAGATATCTCGGCCACGAGCTTGGCGAGCCTGAGTGAATTTGGCTCCTTGTCCGTGTAGTCCATGAGCTTGGACTTGTTGCGGGCCACGAAATTGGTATCGTAGCTTGTCTTCATGAATAGCGGATGCTTGATGACCTGACGCAGGAAGGGAATGGTGGTCTTGACGCCGCCGATCATGTATTCGCGCAGGCCCCTGAGCATAAGCGAGGTGACCTTTTCCCAAGAGTCTCCGTAGGTGATCAACAGGGACGCTGCCGAATCGTACCTGGACGGAAAGCGGTAGCCGCTGCCGATGCAGGAATCGATGCGTACGCCCTGGCCTCCGGGAGAAACATAGCGGGTGATGCGCCCCGCGTTGGGCGCGAAATCCTCCTGGGGATCTTCGCAGTTGACCCTGACCTGCATGGCGTGCTGGTAGGGAATGGTCTTCTGGTCGTTGAAGCGCAGCCTGGAGCCGAATGAAACCGCAATCTGCTCCTCGACGATGTCCACGCCGTAACGGCATTCCGTAATGCCGTGTTCCACCTGGAGCCTGGTGTTCACTTCAATGAGATAATGGGAGCCGTCCGGCTCGACCAGGAATTCCACGGTGGCCAGGGAATGGTATTCAGCCTCCCTGACCAGGGCGATGGAATATTCCTTGAGCTTGGCGCGAAGCTCAGGCGTCATTCCGGACCAGGGCGAGGGAGTTATCTCCACAAGCTTCTGGTGGTTGCGCTGCACCGTGCAATCGCGCTCGTCAAAGGCGAACACGTTGCCGTGCTTGTCCGCAATGACCTGAATTTCTATGTGCCGAACCGAAGTCAGAAGCTTTTCGACATAGAGCCGGGGATTGCCGAAAGAGGCCTGGGCCAGGGCCGAGGCCTTGGAAAAGGCGGTTTCAAGGTCGTCTTCGTTGAAGACTTCGTAAATGCCCCGGCCTCCGCCGCCGCCTTCGGCCTTGAGCATGATGGGAAAACCGATTTCCCTGGCGATCTTTTCGGCCTCGGGGATGTCCACGGCGGAAGTCGAACCGGGAACCACGGGAACGCCTATCTTTTCAGCCAGTTTTCTGACCGCTACCTTGTTGCCCAGAAGACGCATGGGGCCCTGGTCGGGGCCGATGAAGACCATGCCCGCCTGTTTGCATTTCTCGGGAAAGGTGTCGTCCTCTGCGGCAAAGCCCCAACCGGGATGGATGGCTACAACGCCCCTGTCCTTGGCCATTTTGATAATCAGGTCAAGATCCAGATAGGCTCGCGGGTCTTCCCCCAACAGCAACAACTCGTTGGCGCCCGTGGTGGCCGGAGAGGTCTTGTCCACATCCGTGGCGGTCATCACCGCGATTCCCTGAACCATCCCGGTAATGGAACGGCAGATGCGCCTTGCAGGTATTCCCCTGTTGGCCACCAAAATCGGCTTGCCCTTGAGTTCCTCTAAAACCTGATCAAAAGTCTTTTCCTTCATACTCCCTTCCCGCCTCAAGCAGACTGTCTTCACTCAACACACCGCTATAGCGGCATTATGCTCCCGGAATTGAGAATATGCTCCCGACCGTTTCGGTTCAGCACCAGTCCCCCCTTCCTGTCCAACCCGATGATCCGCGCCTGATAGCTGACATCTCCCCCCTCAAAGACAAGCACTCGCTTGTCTTTCCAGGCCAGACGTTCTTCAGCAAGACGGAGAAAATCAGGAAGCGCTATTGATTTCAACATTTTTGAATACTCATTTTCGGCCCGTTTTACAAGAGTCAGCCATGTGCCCAGCACGCCGGCTCCGGGCAAGGGCAAAACCGCCGCCGAAACAGCGGTCCTATCCCGCAGGCCGGATCGATGGGGTGCGGAGGAGAGGTTAAGCCCCACACCTACAATCGTCTTTTTTGAACGTTCCTCAATGAGTATTCCGCCCGCCTTTTTGCCGCCCACAAGAATATCGTTCGGCCACTTGAGCATGGCGCCAATCCCCAGTTCTTCCAGGGCCTTGACAAAGACATGGCCCACGGCCACCGGCAGGACGTCGTTCCAGCCGGTCTTCAACGACTTCTCATCCAACTTCGGCCAGACGATGCTGGCATATATGTTTCCGGGCGGCGAGACCCAATGCCTGCGAATCTGGCCCCTGCCCTGCCCCTGGCTCACGGCCAGCGCGCTGGCCCAATCGGGCAGGTTTTCTTCCAGTGCCCAGGCCGCGTCCATGGTCGAGGTGCAGTCGCCAACAATCAGGAGGTCCTGCCCGGTCTGAACTGCGGAACGCCAGAAAACGCGTCCTGCTCCGGCAGTATTCGAAGCGCCTGCCTCCCTGGACCACGGGCCGTAGACCCCGACATCCCCGGCCCAAAGTTCATGGGCCGAGGCAAGGATTTCAGGATCGAGGTCTGCCGCGACTTCAGGAAGACCATTCCCCAGGATTGAAATACCTAGAATCATCTTGTATCGCTTACGCTTTTAAACATCGCGGAAATGTGATTATATGAAGCACATGAAAATATACGTAGTGGGCGGTGCCGTCCGCAATCTATTACTTGGTCAAAAGGCGGTGGACAAGGATTATCTTGTTGTCGACGCGAGCAGGACCGAGTTCATGGAAACCTTTCCCTCGGCCCGGGAGGTGGGAAAGGATTTTCCCATTTTTCTGCTCTACGGAAACGAGTTCGCCTTTCTCAGGGCCGATTCCCTTGAAGAGGATCTGGCCTTGAGGGATCTGACAATAAACGCCGTGGCCCTGGATGAGCGGGGCGAATTGAGCTGCCACCCCCTGGCCATGGAAGACCTGAACGACAAGGTTTTGCGCCAATGCTCGGACGAATCCTTCACGGCCGACCCCTTGCGTGTATTTAGGGCCGCCCGTTTCCGGGCCCGTTTTCCAGACTTCACGCCCCATCCGGACCTGTTGCGCCTCATGGCGGCCATCGGCAAGGGAAAAATACTATATGAAATACCCGGCGACAGGGTCGGACAGGAAGCCATGAAGGCCTTGAAATGCCCCAAGCCCGGAAATTTCATCAGGCTGCTGTCCGAAACCGGATGCCTCTCGCCCTGGTTTCGTGAGTTGGAGGGAACCGAAGACATACCTGCCGGACCCGAACCCCACCATTTTGAAAGCGCCCTGGAGCACCTGGCCCAGGTCATGGACGCCCTTGCCGGAGACCCCCTGGACGTTTGGATGGGCCTGTGCCACGACCTTGGAAAATCCGCCACTCCCAAAGAATCACTGCCTAGGCATCACGGCCACGACAAGGCCGGTATTGAACCGGCCCAACAACTCGGAAGCCGCCTGAGAATGCCGAACCGTTTCATTGCCGCAGGCATGACCGCTGCGGCTCTGCACATGAAGGCCGGCAGGTATGATGAGTTGAAACCGGGAACCAGGGTTGACCTGCTCATGGAACTGCACACCAAAAAACTGCTGCAAAACATGTTCAGGCTTGTTCAGGCCGACGGCAAAGGAGACTTTTCGCCGCAAGCCAACCGTGATCTTGAACGCATGCTAACAGTCCGTCTTCCCACTGATTATCAAAACATGGGCCCGGAATCCGGAGAAAAGTTGCGCCTGCTTCGCGCCCAATCCCTGGTCTGAATCAAGCCGCTGATTCTTTGACAGAAAACGGACTTGTTGGTAGCAAAAGACCTTTGCTGCCAAAATCAGAATTTTCGATATGACCAACCAAGACCCGATGGGGAGGGCGACACATGCGACTTGTTACCAGATCTGATTTCGACGGCCTTGCCTGCGCCGTACTGCTCAAGGAAATCGCCCTGATTGACGACTATCTTTTCGCCCACCCCAAAGACCTCCAGGACGGCAAGGTCGCGGTCAATGAAAACGACGTGCTGACCAACGTGCCCTATGTCCCCGGCTGCGGCATGTGGTTCGACCACCATTCCAGCGAAAAGGAAAGGCTTGCCCGCGACATCGAGTTCAAGGGGTTGAGCAAGCAGGCTCCCAGTTGCGCCAGGGTCATCTGGGACTATTTCGGCGGGGAAAAAAAATTCTCGTCAAGGCTCCTGCCCATGATGGAGGCCGTGGACAAGGTGGACAGCGCCAACCTGACCGCCAGTGAGATCACCGATCCGTCAGGCTGGATACTCCTGGGCTACATCATGGACCCAAGGACCGGCCTGGGCAGATTCAGGGACTACCGCATCAGCAACTACCAGCTCATGCTGGACATGATCGAATACTGCCGCTCCATGACCGCGGATGAAATCCTTGAACTGCCGGATGTGCAGGAACGGATCGACCGTTATTTCGACCAGACAAAACTGTTCAGGGAAATGCTTCAGGAGAAGTCGACAACGCACGGCAACGCGGTGGTAATCGATCTCCGGGACCAGGAAACCATCTTTTCCGGCAATCGCTTCATCGTCTACACAATGTACCCGGACTGCAACATCAGCATTCAGGTCATGTGGGGATTCAAGAAACAGAACATAGTCTTCACCGTGGGCCACAGCATCCTGAACAGAACCAGCAATACCGACGTGGGCAAGATGATGCTCGAATACGGCGGCGGCGGGCACATGGCGGTGGGAACCTGTCAGATTCCCACGGAAAAAGCCGAAGACGCCCTCAAGGAAATCATCGCCAGACTCAACGCCGACGGCTAATTCTTTTTTTTAAAGGCCGAAGCCTTTATTTCAGAGAGAAGTTTGGCGATCTGGGGTTTGTTGGCGGCATAGAGTCCGGAACAATAGGCCTTGATCCTGGGAGCGGCCTCCTCAAGCTTTGGAAGGCTGGGCATCTCCTTCAACTCCAATGCCTCCAGGTCCACTGGGCGATAGCAGAGGTCTCCGTCCAGAGCGCAATGATCACCCTGGTACATTCCCCCGGCCACCTTCTCTTTCTCCACCATGCCCGCATCGAAACTCTTGACGTACCCCAAAAGACTCGAAGGCGAAATCTCGGAATTCACCTTGGCCACCGCCTCGTTTATGCCCTGGATTATCTTGATTATCCTGTTGTAATGGATGGTCAGCCGCTTGCGCCCCTTCTGGTTGGGATCATTATAGTAGCGGCCATGCATGTAATCCTCGGCGGCCTGCTGAAAATCATCGTATGCGGAAAGGACGAGCTTGTTGTAGCGGCCCTTTGAAGTGAAGGCCCAGGGAAGTTTGGGAAAGGAAGGCTTGTTGGCGCAATAGAATTCAAAAGGTATGCTGGCCGGATCGATTCCAATGGCCTCATAAAACGCCCTGACCCGCTGCCGTCCCATGAGCAGATAATGCAAAAGCTCCGCCCTGTAGCCTAGCCATTTCTCAAGCTCCCTGAATTGACGCAGCAGGAAATCAAGACCCTCCAGCATGTCGTCCAGCCTCTTCCGGGGACCGAAAAAGCCGTCCGCCATTTCTGAAAGAACTTCCTGTTCCAGACCATCGGCGAAATCATCGAAAAAAGACATGAATAACCTTCCCAAGTTTAGACCATACGCCGAAAAGAAATGTAAGCCCTTCTTATGCCAAGGGCAATGTCCGAAATACTCTTTTTGTTGAAAATCAAGTACAAAGTCCCTACTATCCCTGCGTCACAAACCATCAACGGAGAAATTCATGCTTCTCAACGAACACAAGAGCAAAGTTTTGTTTCAGGAAGCGGGCGTGTCCGTGCCTGAAGGGGAAACATTCGACATAGAAAGCATCAAATCCAGAAAACCGGGATTTACACTGCCCTGGTTCCTCAAGGCCCAGGCCCTGACCGGCGGCCGGGGCAAGGCCGGGGGCATCAAGCGCGTGGACAAAGAGGAAGACTTCGAATCCACGGCCAAGTCCATTCTGCAAATGACCATCAAGGGCCACTCCATTCCCCTGTTGCGGGTCGAACCGGCCGCTGAGATAGAAAGGGAATTCTATCTTTCCCTGACAATATCCCGCCCGGATCGCTGCCTGCTGCTCACGGTCGGCCGCGAAGGAGGCGTGGAGATCGAAAATCTTGGCGCAGACAACCTGCTCTGCCAGAAAATTTATCTGCCCGACGGCCTGCAGGGGCATCAGGTCAGGGCCGCGTTCTTTCATCTGGGCCTGGGCAAGGAATTGTTCAAGCCGTTTGCCGGTCTGCTCTCCAATCTCTACAAGGCCACCCTGGACAAGGGGCTGCTCCTGGCCGAGATCAACCCTTTGATCCTGACCCCGGACCAACGTTTCGTAGCCCTGGACGGCAAGGTCGAGGTGGACGACAACATGGTGGACATCGACCCGGACCTGGAACGCTTCTACCAGCCGGAACACGCCTCCGCCGAGGAAAACACGGCCCGCGAGGCGGGCCTGAGTTTCGTGAGCATGGACGGCTGGGTGGGGCTGATGGCCAACGGGGCCGGGCTGGCCATGGCCACAATGGACCTGCTCAACTATTCCGGGCTTCCGGCTTCCAATTTCCTGGATCTGGGCGGAGCCGCCAACCGCGAACGCATGAAAATCGCCCTTGACCTCCTGTTCGGCGACAAACGCGTGGGAGCGTTGTTCATCAACCTTTTCGGCGGCATCCTTTCCTGCGAAAAAGTGGCCGAGGCCATATCAATGGCCCTGGACGGCAAGGCTCCGAAAAAACCGATAGTGGCCAGGCTCTCGGGCAACGGAGCCGAGGCCGGACTGAAAATCCTGGACGGCCTTGGGCAAAAGGACATCCACATCGCCCAGGAAATGAGCCAGGCCATCGATCTTCTCAAGGGACTCAAGCCGAAAAACGCGCCGGTCATCGAGTTCAAGACCCCTGAAATAGGCGACATCCGGCAAGTCTCAGCGGTTGACCCGGATTATACCCCCGGAAAAACAATTTTCGACATCGACAAAGACACTCCCATCCTTGTCCAGGGCATCACGGGCAGGGAAGGTCAGCTGCACACTGAACTGATGCTCGAATACGGCAGCAACATCGTGGCCGGCGTGACCCCGTTCAAGGGCGGGCAGGAAGTCCTTGGCCTGCCGGTCTACGACAGCGTCCGCCAAGCCGTATGCGATCATGAAATCGGTGCCTCCATCATCTTCGTGCCCCCGAAAATGGCGGCCGACGCCATTCTCGAAGCCGCGGCCTCGGACATACCCTGGGCGGTATGCATCACCGAGGGAATCGTCCAGAACCAGATGCTCTCGGTCCTCTCGGCCCTGCGCAATTCAAAGACAAGACTGGTGGGCCCCAACACGCCCGGCATAATCGTGCCCGGACAAACCAAGATCGGCATCCTGCCCCGGATTCCCTTTGTTCCCGGACCAGTGGCCGTCCTTTCCAGAAGCGGAACCCTGACCTACGAGGCGGCGGCCAGGATGACGGCGGCCGGCATCGGCCAGTCCATGTGCATGGGCATCGGCGGCGATCCCTTTATCGGAACGACTTTCGTGGACATGTTCGAGTTGCTCAGAGATCATGAACAAACCAAGGCCGTGCTGGTACTTGGCGAAATCGGCGGGCAGGCCGAAGAGGATTTGGCCCGGTATGTGACCAAAACCGGATTCGACAAACCGATCCTCTCCTTCATCTCCGGCCAGACCGCCCCTCCCGGCAAGCGATTGGGGCATGCCGGAGCCATACTTGAAAAGGGCGGCGGCATCGGAGGCAAACTGGGGGCCATGCAGGCGGCTGGTTTTACCATTTGTCCCACCCTGGAGGACATTCCTGGACTGACCAAACAGGCTCTCAAAGGCTAGGGGACTGGAGGCCGTTTTGAAAATCTGCCTTCTGGATTTGGGAAAGACCATGCGCGGAGGCCAGCGCCAAGTGCTCTACCTGGCCTCAAGGCTCGATTCCGCACTGGGATTTGAGCCTGTGGTGGCCGCACCCCAAGGGTCGCCGCTCATTGCGGCCGCCAAAAGTGATGGCCTGGATACTTTGCCGCTGCCCGGCAGCAACGGCTTGAACCCAAGGGTTTTCATGACCTTGGCCCGTCACATGCGCAAGGCAGGCCCCGAATGGCTGCACACCAACGACGCCAAGGGCGCGTCTCTCGGCGCTCTGCTGAAAAAAATCATGCCCTCCAGGTGCAGGCTGCTGCACACCCGCAGGGTCTCCTACCCGCTCAAGCCGGGCTGGAGCACCGGAAAATATGCGCAAGCCGACGCGGTGGTGGCCGTAAGCGAGGAAATCCGGCAGGGACTTCTGAATTCCGGCCTGGAGCCGCGAAAAACTTTCGTAATTCACAGCGGAATCGATCCTGAATCCTACCCGCCAAAGGCTGAAAAAAGCGGTGAGCCGGTGATCGGAACCATAGGCGCCATGACCAGCCAGAAGGGGCACTCGATTTTAATCGACGCCCTAACCAGGCCTGAACTTCGAGACAACACCGACTGGAAGGCCCTGCTTGTGGGCGACGGGCCGCTTTTGAATGAAATGTCGGCCAAGAGCCGTCAGTTGGGGCTGGAAGGCAGAATCGAATTTCCTGGATTTCGTGAAAGCCGCGAAGTCCTGCCGGGCATGAGCATTCTTACGGTTCCATCCCTTGACGGAGAAGGCTCGAGCGGAACCATCAAGGAGGCCTGGGCGGTGGGCGTTCCGGTGGTCGCATCGAACCTGCCCTCCAACGCCGAGCTTGTGGAACACGGCAGGTCCGGCCTACTCTTTTCCAAAGGCGATGCCGCAGATCTGGCGCAAAAGATGGCCGTCCTGCTTACAGATTCCGCCCTATGCGAAAGACTTGCCAGTGGAGGCCGCGATAGGCTCCAGCATTTCACCGACCAGGTCATGGCCGAGCGATACATGGATATCTACCGGAATATCAAAAAATAGATCACTTCAATCTGCCGTCCAGCAGCAGATGCGATATATAGCCTGCGGAAAATGCCAGGGCCAGGGGCAGGCATTGCTCCAGGGTCTTGTCCATGAACATCCAGGGCACAAGCAGTATGGGCAATGGAACGACAATCGCGGCCCAAAGCTCGTGGGTCCAGCCCCGATGCGGGCTCAGGACGGGTATCATGGCCACTGCGCCGAGATAGGCGGCCCACTTGAACTCGCCCTTTGCAATGAGCCAGATGTCGGCCACCAGCAGGGCCAGATAAAGAAGCCTCTGGCCCACGGAACTTGTGTCGATGTCCGGGAAAAGAGCCCCGGCCAGGCAGAAAACGACCAGAAGCGAAAGCATCAGGGAATCGTCGGCGTAAAGTCCAAAGGCGAGCGCCAGGACGAGCAGAATCCCGCCGACAAGCAGCCCCCCGGCCAGATGTCCCTTGTATCCAGGCATGAAATTATCCGGGCATAAAATGAAAAGGGGCGCTTTCGCGCCCCATGATTGTTTAGAACATATCCTTTTCGGATTCCTCGATGGTTTTCTGGATGGCGTCGTTGAGCTTCTTGGGCAAGCCCATGATGTCCACGTTGAGAAAACCGCGGACGATGGTGGAGGTGGCCTCCTCCTCGTCCAGTCCCCTGGCCATGAGGTATTCGATCTCTTCCTGGGCGATCTTGCCCACAGCGGCCTCGTGGGACAGCTCAACCCCTTCCTTGGAGCCTTCAAGCTCCGGGATGGCGTGGATTATTCCTTCGCCGAGGATCAGCCCCTTGCATTCCAGGTGTCCCTTGGAAGGAACATGGCTGGCGCCGATATGGCCCCTGTTGATGATGGTTCCGCCGGTGGTGATTGTCCTGGCGATAATCTCCGCACGGGTGTCGGGAGCATTCATCAACACTCTGTTACCCATATCGAGGTATGACCCCTTGGGCGCGACCACAACGGAATTGAACCTGGCCACGGCTCCCCGGCCATTGAGGATGATGGTCGGATACATCTGCAGGTCCTTGACCGGCTTCATGAGCACGTAGTTGTTGAGCAGCACGCCATTTTCCTCGACAATGCCCACTGTGCGGGGCCGGACAGTGACGTTCTCGCCCCAGTTGTGGACCATGGTGAAGGTCAGCTTGCCGCCCTTCTTGATGTAGAACTCGGAAATGCCGAGGTGCGCGCCGGAAGTTGCTCCGTGGGCCACGGAACAGCCGGTGATGATGTGCAATTCCGAATCTTCCTCAACGACCACGATGTTGTGGACGTTCTGACCCACCTGCTCGGCCTTGAGGAAAAGACAGGACTGGACCGGATTCTTGATCTTTGCGCCCTTCTTGGTGCGGATGAAGTAACCGCCGTGAAGATTGTCCGCTGCTGCGCGGGTGAACTCGTCCTTGTCCCTGTCCTGGAGTTTCCAGTAGTAGTCCGGAAGCCCGTCGTACTTTTTCAGGGCGTCCTTTATATCCAGAACTTCAACGCCCGGATCGGTGCTGTTGCAGTGAACGCTGGAATGATCCATCTGAAGATAGGTCCCGCTACGGTTAAGCTCTTCCACGTCCACGCCGGACATGACCATCTGTTCCTTGTCGTCGGCGTCAAGGGTTCTGAGGTCGTCTATCTTTTCACGTTCCAGTCCACCGAACTTGAACTGCTTGAGATCAACTTTATTCATCTATCTTTCTCCAATTATTATCTTCTGCTCAATTCCCTGCTACTTCAGGCACCTGACGCATTCCTGGTATCCGTACTTGCGGATGTGCTCCAGAATATCCCTGGGCCTGGCTTCGCAGCAGAGATGGCCGTCGTACAGGACGCGGCCGAGATCGGCGTTGACGTAATCCAGAATATAGCCGGTATGGGTTATGATCAGGCCGGAGGTCCTGGTCCTGGACTTGAGTTCCTTCATGCTCAATTGTGGGTCCGGCTCCATCTCGCCGTCCAGGAGATTGCGCACGACCTTTCCTATGAGCTGCATGTTCTCGAGGTCAACGCCCGACTCGGGCTCGTCGAAGAGCAGAAGATTGGGCTGCTGGGCCATGAGCTGCAAAAGCTCGGAGCGCTTGATCTCGCCGCCGGAAAAACCGGAATTGATGTCGCGCTCCAAAAAGCTCTCGAAATTCACTTTCTTGGCCAATGACTCGGGGTCAACCTTGCGGCCCTGGGCGCACATGGTCACCAGATGGCGGGTTTTGAGGCCGTGGATGGTGGGCGGACGCTGAAAGGACATGCCTATTCCGGCGCGGGCACGCTCGTAGGTGGTGGCGTGCGTGATGTCCTTACCGCGGAAGATGATCTTTCCGCCGGTTATCTTGTAACCTGAAAAGCCCATGAGGGTCATGAGCAGGGAGGTTTTTCCCGACCCGTTGGGACCGAAGAGAATGAACGTCTCCCCTTCGTGTATGTGCAGGTCTATCCCCTTCAAAACTTCGCGTTCTCCAATCTTAACGCGCAGGCCTTCTATTTTGAGCATTCCGTCTCCTTGAACTTTAGATATCTCCAACTCCGGGCCATGCGTCCAGACATGCGCGCCCGGTGTATTAGTCCATTGTGTCCGTATGATATGATGCTAACGACCAGCCGAAAGTCAAGGGGTCGGAGGCTGATCGACCTTGAAGAATCGGTTTTTATTTTACTCCTTTTGGGCTAATATTGCCAGCCGGAGACAAGGAGCCCTTGATGAGCAAAAAAGATAAGACAAATATTTCATCCCTTTCTAGTCTGAAAAAGGTCAGAATCAAAAATAAGAGCAAGGATGACGAACGGCTTGAGAAAATACTTGATAGGAAAAATCGTCCCAAGCCCGAGGAGCCGGAACATCTTGACGACGAGAACCTTTTCGCTTCGGCCATGTCCGGGGTTGAGCGGTTGAATCCGGACCAGGGCAGGCAGGTTGCGGAAAAGCCTGTTCCTCCGGAGCCCATGGATGTGGACCCGGAAGAATTCGGCAAGAGGCAATTCCAAAAATTCATGCGCGGGGAGATCGAATTCGACCTTGAATACACGGACGAATACATGCAGGGGCAGGTCAAGGGGCTGGATTCCAAGATTTTCAGGCAGCTCAAGTCCGGCGGCCTGAGCGTGGAGGCCCATCTGGACATGCACGGCCTGAACGCCGAACAAGCCTACGAACACCTGCTTTTCTTTGTTCGCGAAAGCTATCTCCAGGGCTACAGGTGCCTGCTGCTCATCACCGGCAGGGGCAAGAACTCCCCCGGCGGATACAGCGTGCTCAAGCAGGCGGCCCAGGACTGGCTGACAAAGGAGCCGCTGAGAAAAATCGTCCTCGGATTCTGCACGGCCCTGCCCAAGGATGGAGGCGCAGGAGCGCTCTATGTCTTGCTGAGAAAACAGAAGAAATCCCAAGGCAAGGTCAAATGGGATAAAATGATCAACTGGGAAAGGGACTTGTAAATACTTGGCCGGGAACCCGCGCCCTGACGACGACAAGCTCCCGGCCAATGGTAAACGGTTGCGATTATTAGAGGCTCGCTTCCACGGGCTGGCCTGAAACCGGCTCTCCCGCGACGGAGGCATCGCCGGTCATGTCCTGGGCCACGGCCAGTTCCTCGGCCGAGAAAATCTTTCCGATATCCAGGATGATGATGAAGTTTTCGTGCTGGCGGCCCATGCCCCTGATGTATTCGGCCTGAACGGCCGCGCCCATCCTGGGAGCCGGTTCTATCGCATCGGGCGGCAGTTCCACCACCTCGCGCACGGAATCCACCAATGCGCCCATGACGGTCAGTTCGCCTTCGTATTCCAACTCGACGATGATGATGCAGGTGTCCACGGTGTCTTCGGTGTCGGACATGCCGAACTTGCCGCGCATTCCGACCACCGGGACGGCATTGCCGCGAAGGTTGATTACCCCGCGCATGTAGCCGGGAGTCCTGGGAATTTTAGTAATGGCGGTCAGTTCGAGGACTTCCCTGACACTTCTTATGTCCAGGGCGAAAATCTCTTTACCAAGGGTAAAGGTCAAATACTGATTGATGTCCAACATAGTCTCATCGCTCATGATTCCTCCCTGGTATACAAAATGTAACTTGTATTCCCCGACAAGCCTGGATTACCGAAAAAAACAATTTTATTTAAATACTCATTTAAAACTTATCACTTTCAGACACGCGAAGCAAGGCGGACTAAAAGAAACATATATTACTAATTGTTAGTACCATCTCTAGAGTTTTTCAACTGTATCTCTAAACCCTGAAAGCCCTTCAAATCCACCCATCCGGGCAGCAAAACACACTTTTTGGAATCTATCCACTATAAATACGGTTATTGCCTTGGTTGTCAACATCTATTAAAATCATCCCAAGAGTAAAAACAAAAAAGAATTGTCATAATTATTGACAATTGAAACGCCGGGAGTTAGTTACTTCTCTCTTCGTCGGGATGTAGCGCAGCCTGGGAGCGCACTTGAATGGGGTTCAAGGGGCCGGAGGTTCAAATCCTCTCATCCCGACCAGAAAAATCAAAGGGTTACGGTTTATCGCCGTAGCCCTTTTTTTGTGTTTTATTTCCCGCCTAAACGCGTTTTTTTTATATTACCCCGCCTGCCAATACCCAAGGGACCGGAGGTTCACAAGAATGCAGGACGGCATTCTTGGACGCGCGAGGCAGCGCCGAGAACGCCCGCAGGGTGAGGGACAGGACGTCCCGAATCAAATCCTCTCATCCCGACCAGAAAAATCAAAGGGTTACGGTTTATCGCCGTGGCCCTTTTTTTTATTATTCTTCCACGCCGCCCTGATGGGCGCAAACACCTCATTCCCGTAATCCGGTCGCCCATTGCCCTTGTCCGGGCCAAGAATGAAATCAAACCCACTGTTGTCCCAGACCTCGTCGGACCAGCTGTAGGCGGCCCAACTCCACCTCCGACTCTCGAAAAGCGCAATCTGATCCGCAATGTAGTCTTTCGCATCGGGAACCCAGCGCATGATTCCCCACTCTCCCACCAGAATCGGCACATCATAAGTCTTTTGAAATATATCGACCGGCTCCAAGTGGCTTTCAAGCCATTCCCGATCTATCCGTGCCTCCTCAACCTTTGAGTTATAGGGATAACCAACCATGCGCCCTTCCGCCTGATGAGTATATTCATGCGGCTCATAATGGTGCAGGGAATAGATGATATTGTCGTCATCCAGTGGCCGCCAACCCATGAACCCCTCTGCACCGCCCCAACATACGGGTTCAATTACGATTGGCCGATTCGGATCAACATTGCGAATGGCGGCGACAAGACGGTTGGAAAGCCTGTCCCACCATTTCCCGGCCCGAGGCCAGTATGATGAAACATTTTTCTTCCAGGCCGACTCTTCGCCGAAATATGTATGCGGAGTCGGTTCGATCATCGGTTCCCAGGCAATGATTTCTGGCCGATCCACGAATCGTAAGACCACGTCCTTAATCATACTCACGTAAGCGGCCTGCGCTTCCTCGCTCTCATAGATACCCTTCAATTCGGAGCCTTCCTCGTAGTCCGGCATCATCTCGTTGCGCCCTGGGCCGTTGCGTACCCCGACAATCACACGCAGCCCCTTCACTTGGGCCACAGTGTCCAGCGCCTGTTTCAACAGCTTGATTTCCGCCTCGGCAGGACGGTAAGGCGGCGTAAGGCTCCATGCATATTGAACATATAAAATAACTACATTCGCCCCCAGATCGTGCAGCTTCTGAAAACTTTGCCGCAGGGGGAAATATTGGCCATCGAAAGGCGGTTCATTGGTTTTAGTCCATGACATTTCAACCACAGCACCTCGCAAGGGATTTTCCAGCAAATCACGAGCGTGAATAAAAGGATTGGAACTCTCTCCAAAAGATTGTGGGCAAAAGACAGAGGCACTCAGGACCATAAATGCGACAACCGCTATTAATACAAAACCTTTATTGCGGTTCATGGCAACAAGCTCCATAGCCTTCAGGTTAAAATCACTTTCCAAACAACCGCATTCTATCCTGAATCGCCTGCTTGCTTCAAGCCACCCCGAAAATCCTGGGACAGACCGCGAATCCCCGCAAAACCACTTCAACAACTTTTGCCCCTTACTATCTACACGCACCAATGCCCGGAGGCCGAAGATTTTAAAAATGCAGGACGTCCCGAATCAAACTCTCTCATCCCGACCAGAAAAATCAAAGGGTTACGGTTTGTCGCCGTGGCTTTTTTTTTGTTGGAAAAACGAGGAAGGTCATAATAGGTGGCACTGCCTTTTATGGAATGTAATCTTGGAGGTGGGGGTTGCGTAGAGTATAACTCTTGAATAGTATTCTGATAATTATAAGCATAGTCATAGCTCAATAAACTTTTAGTGCTCTCATTTTCCCAATCATGGAAGGCCAGCGAAGAAACACTTCAACCTCCACAATATGCCAATTCCCACTATCTTTCTTTACTGGGCAATAGCGTAGGGAGCTGTCAGGACAACCAATGCCGGGCGACCAAATATCAAATAACATCCGTGGCGGGAGCGAATCACCGTATCTGTTTAGATACCAAAGAGTAGATCTAGGTGACCCAGAAAGGAGCGAAAAAAGACTGAGAAGTGTTTTGATTGACTCGCAACTTTACTTTTCTACGCCAATCCAACTCAATGACCCTTTTGACTCAAAAATAACTTTTGATTATAAAGCTTCAGAGGATAAAAAGAAAATAAAATTAAAGGAATTATATCGAGCTAGATATCCTGATGCTCCTGCATACGAAGTTAATAAAAAAGTAAGAGAGGTTATTAAACAAAAAAAACACCTACATATGGACAGTTTTGGTGATCAAAATGCCTACAATGAAAAATTTGGAATATGCTGCTTCACAAAAAAAAATAATAATATTTTAATGTGGAGTCATTACGCTGATAGTCACAAAGGTATTTGCTATATCTTTAATCATAAAAAAAATGATATGTTCTGGGGGTCTGCACATGAAATTAAATATAGAAACAAATATCCATTTTTTAAATACTATTATTTCAACACAGAAGAAGTCATAGTAGACATACTTTTAACAAAATACATTGACTGGAAATACGAGGAGGAATGGCGACTGGTTGCATTCCCAAAACAAATAAATCAAGCAAAACAACCTGGACTAATTCCTTTTGACTCTACATCACTCCTTGGTGTCATATTAGGTGCTAAAATATCTGACAAAGACAAAAATTTGGTATTCAAGGTGAACGAGGAAAGAAAAAAACCCGTACAAATCTACCAAGCTCGAACCATTTTAGAAAAATACCAAATTGCCATAGAAGAGGTAAAATGAATATGTGACATGAAAAAGACAAATTGTAGAATGTAGAGTCTTATCTCGCCTTTTCGAATTTACTGACGCACTCCCCGCCCCAACTTGCCCTTGCCCGAATTATGGGTATTATGTCCCGAACATAGCCCCCCTCCACAGGAGAACAAATGCCCATCCTCGTAGTCCTTGCCCATCCGGACCCAGGCAGCTTCAACCACGCCATTGCCGCCCGCGCCGTGGACACCCTGAAATCATGCGGCCGTTCCGTCATCTTCCACGACCTGCACGCGGAAGGCTTCGACCCCCTGCTGCCCGCGAAGGAAATACCCACAAGCGCCGACCTGCCGAAAGACATTGCCCGCCACTGCTCGGAGCTGGCCGAGGCCAAGGGTATAATAATCGTCCATCCCAACTGGTGGGGCATGCCCCCGGCCCTGCTCAAGGGCTGGATCGACCGCGTGATCAGGCCGGATGTGGCCTACAGGTTCGTGGAGGGCGACAGCGGCGAGGGCGTGCCGCAAGGACTTTTGAAGGCGAAAAAAGCCATTGTCTTCAACACATCCAACACATTCAAAGAGCGCGAGGAGCGCGATTTCGGCGATCCCCTGGAGCGCATCTGGAAGGACTGCGTGTTCGGGCTTTGCGGCGTGCCGGACGTGTACCGCCGCATGTTCCGGGTAATCGTGACCAGCACGCCGGAGCAACGCGCCGCCTGGCTTGATGAAGTTGAATTCAAGGTCCGGGAATATTTCGGTTGATAATTTCAAATTAACAGGAGCCGCCATGCCTTTATTCGTGAAACTGGTCCAGGCCATCGCCAGCCTTGTGGTCATCTACCTGCTGGCCGTGAATCTGCGCCGCCGGGGCGTGCTCAAGGAAGAAAATTCCCTGACCCTGGCGCGAATCGTCACAGACCTCTGCCTGCCCGCCGTGGTTTTCGTGAATCTGGCAAGTTTCTCACTGACCTTGGACCATCTCGGGCCGTCCATGGTCATGCTGGCGGCTGAACTTTCCTGCATCGTCCTGGCCTGGCTCATATGCCTGGCCTTGCGATTCCCGCGCGACGTGCAGGGAGCCGTGATATTCTGCTCGGCCTTCGGCTCCTCCACGTTCCTGGGCTATGCCGTGATCATGGAGCTTTTTCCAAACACGCCAGCGGCCATGACCGAGGCCGTGCTCATCTCGGAGATCGGGGTGGGCTATCCCATTTTCATTCTCGGCCCAATCCTGGCCTCCTATTTCGGCAGCTCGGATGAAAGCATACGCGGCAACATCAAGGACTCACTGGGATTCTTCAAGTCACCCGTATTCTTCGCCCTGATCCTGGGGCTAATTTGGCGGCCCCTTGGACTGCCCGACCAGGACAACACGTATTTTCAGCCGCTTTTCGCGGTCTGCCACACCCTTGCCCAGGCCCTTACGCCACTTGCCATCCTTGCGGTGGGCCTGATGTTCAAGGTCCCGGCCCTGCGTGAAATCATGGGCGCATTGGCCATCGTGGTCGGGATCAAGCTCTTTCTCAAGCCCCTTGGCCTGGGAATCGCCGCCGACGCCCTGGCCTTTCCGCAGATGTGGAAAGACGTGCTGGTAATTCTCGGCGCAATGCCCCCGGCGGTGCTGGGCGCGGTTTTCCTGCGGCGCTACGGCGGCAATGCGGCCCTGGCCTCGGCCCTGCTCCTGGTGGGCACGGCCCTGAGCTGCGGCAGCATCCTGCTGGTCTTCTGGCTGGCGGGTTAAAAAAACAAGCGCCAATAAAAAAGGGTTGCGATTCAATACCGCAACCCTTTTCTGGCCACTATTGCCCTTTCCCTGATTTTGATTGTACAACTCTTTCCGATGCTTAGACTTATCATTCTGGGCGCATTGGCCGCCCTATTCTTCAGTTCCACCTTCATACTCAACCGCGCCATGAGCATTCAGGGCGGCCACTGGGTCTGGTCCGCTTCCCTGCGCTATTTCTGGATGCTTGCCCTGCTGGGCGCATGGCTTCTGGTTTCCGGCAAAAAATCCCTGATCCTGGAGACCCTGGCTCTTTACCGCAGACATTTCCTGTTCTGGACCCTTGCGGGCAGCGTCGGCTTCGGGGTTTTCTACGCCCTGATCACCTTCAGCGCGTCATACGCTCCGGGCTGGGTGGTGGCGGCCACCTGGCAGACGACCATACTGGCCACGCCCATCGTATTGCTCTGCTTCGGCCGCAAGGTGCCGCTCAAGGCCCTGCTGCTGACGCTCATCGTCTTTGCCGGGGTCCTGACGGTCAATGCGGAACAGGCCCAGAACGTGGATATTTACGACCTGCTCCTGGGCGCGTTGCCCGTGATCGTCGCCGCATTCGCCTACCCGCTGGGCAACCAGCTTGTCTGGGAGGCCTACGCCGGATCAAACCCTCGCATCCCCAACATCGACCACCCGGCCATCCGGGACAGTATCTGCCGCGTCCTGCTCCTGACTCTTGGCTCCCTGCCCTTGTGGATCATTCTCGTAATCGTCACCTCACCGCCCGCTCCCAGCCAGGGACAGATCGTGAATACGCTGCTGGTGGCGGTGTTCTCAGGGGTGGCGGCCACGACCCTTTTTCTCAAGGCCCGGCACAGCGCATCCTCGGCGCAGGAACTGGCCGCGGCGGATTCCACCCAATCGCTGGAAGTGATCTTTTCACTGATCGGAGAAGTGATTTTTCTTGGAGGCGCGTTGCCCGGAATACTTGGGCTGGACCGGAATCTCAATGACCATTCTCGGCCTTATACTTTATCTCAAGGTCCAGACCGAAAGCCGGACATAGTTGCCGAAAAAGCAAATTGCCCCAGAGCAATACAAACCCGGAGCCGTCTCCTGACCAGCATGTCCTCTCCTTTAACAACCCCAAAAGTGGAGTACGGCAAAAAATAGCATCACGTTGACATTACTTGCCAGAAATTAATCCACCGAATCGTACACAATACTTGTCGTCAAATATCTTTTAGTCTAAATTATTATATATTTTTTGGCTACTCGGAGGATCGGTATAAGATTGATTCCTTTAAATATTTGTTTAAATTTTAGTCTACTGGCTTATTCTGTAGAGGTAAATAAAATATGAATTGGGAATTTATATCTATTTTTACGTTGTTGGTTGTAATTTTAAGATGTTGTTATATATTTAAAAAAACATTTGAAAATATATTTCTTAAAAAAAATATAAAAAATATTGATTTGTATAATCATGCTAAGAAAAAAAGACTACAAATCATATTTCCAATAGAATATCTTTTTATAGATTCATATTCTATCTCTGCAGGTTCGTACAACACATATAATAAAATTTGCGCGGGTTATTCTGTTAACATATTAGGCAATGTTAACAATTATTATGAAGACAACGGTACATCTTTATCTACAAACATTGTTAATAAATTACACATAGATTTAACCATTTCTCCAACCCCTGAAAATAATTATTCGGATATTCCTGATTATGAGGTTGTTGGTTGGGGAAAATTTGAATCTTTGAACAGACTGGAAATCAATATTGAAATTGCTTCTTGGTGTATAAAAGATATCGTGCAAGAATTGCAAAAAGAATTAATTAGAACCATCAGGGTTGACGGCATAGAATTGGATGATGGTCGAATTGCCATCATGTACTTCCACATTTCTCCCTATGATACAAAATAAAAGCTAAATCAACACAACCAGATTAAATAATTTTACCCAAAAAAAACCGCCCAGCTACGCCGCGCGGTAGAACCCGGCCTTGGCGAATTGGTATTGACCGGCCTGGAGAAGGGATATTTCCAGTTCCTTGGAGCTTATCTGGCGATACTTTTCCTCGTCCGGGAGCGCGGAATTCCAGACGGCGGCGATCTCGGCCCTGACCTGGGCGATGCGCTGATCCATGTGCTCCAGGGAAAGGGCGCTCTTGACCATGGGCTCCAGCAGGCTATCCCGGTAGCGCCTTACGGCCTCCTGGGAAAAATCAACCGTGTCTCCCTGATCAGGGGAAACCGGTTCCTCGGCGGCGGCTTCCAGCTCCGCCTGAAAATACAGTCCGGCCAATCGGCCCGCATCCATGACTACTTGCATGAGCAACACTCCTTGTTGCTGGTTCAAAAGCCTTATCGGACGCGAAAATGAAATGCTTAATGCCGCCGCAGAGAACGGGCCGACGAAAATCCGGGACAAGGCAATTGACCGCCGGGACGCGTTGAATTAACCCGTCAAAAAGACAACCGGTTGATAATTATTGAAGACATATGGAGAGATGATGAACGCGCTTCTGGTCATCGACATGCAGGTGGGCCTGTTCCGGGGCAAGACTCCCAGACACGACTCCCAAGGGGTCATCCAGCGGATCAACGCACTGATCCGGGCCATGGGCGACGCGCCTGTCATCTTCATCCAGCATGACGGGGTCCCGGGCGACACCGTGGAACCGCACACGCCGGGCTGGGAAATCCTGCCGGAGCTGGAACGCAGGCCTTCGGACCCGGTAATCCGAAAGGCCGCCTGCGACTCGTTCTATGACGGCAGCCTGTCGTCCCTGCTGGACTCCATCGGGGTCAAAAGGCTCGTAATGACCGGCTGCTGCACGGAATTCTGCGTGGACACCACCGTCCGCGTTGCCGCCAGCAAAGGCTATGAAGTGGTCGTGGCCTCGGACTGCCACACCACCGCCGACCGGGCGCACCAGGAAGCCGAATCCATCATCCGCCACCACAACTGGGTCTGGTCCGAAATCATACTCCCGAACAGGTCCATCCATGTACTGCCGTCAGAAAAAATCATCGCGGAGATGCTGGGCTGAACCCAGAAACAAAGCTCACCTACTCAATCTCTCCGAGCTTGAACCCGTAAATCCGTTCGGCGTTTTTATAGGCGATGTCCTCGGCCATGTCCCGCGCAAGCTGGCCCAGGATGGCTCTGTAAAAAGGAATCGGCTCAGCGTATCTCTTCCAGAGAGCCTTCATGTGCGGGTCGGTGGCAAAGAGTAGCCGGTCGTGAAAGTGTTCAAGAACGGATCGCCATTCCGGCACGATGCGGCCATCTTCAATCAACGGCGCACCGTAATGTTTTCTCTTCCCCAGATCCTGCAACATATTTCGGTCCCGCTCCCTCTTGGAAATGGTCATGTACAGGTTGGGATGGCGTTCCATGAACTCCCGGACCGTGTCCGCGCCGGCAAAACCCATGTGCGGGACAATGAAAATCTGATCCGGATAGGCTTCGTACAGGGCGTGGAACTTCCGGGCGTCGCGCTCCAGAGCGTACGGCTCCCAATGGGTCATGAGCGGTATGTCCAGAGGGGCCAGGGCTTTAAGCAGACGCTTCGTGCCCGGCAGCGAGGGGTCCAGGTAGGTCTCGCCGCCGGGCATGACACGACCATGCTTCTTGTCCGCGTGGGCGTAGAGAATCTCGCCCACGAACCGGTAGCCGTGCTTTTTGACGCCCTGCACAGTGGCCTTGATGAAGTCGTCGCCCACGTCGCGCCCGAATCCGAAATACTTGGGAGCGCCGAGCAGGATGAAGCCCCTATTTGCCTCGGCCAGCCTGAGCACGGGCATTTCATTGTCATGCAGCCTCTTGCTCCTGGCAAACAGGGCCATGCCGGATACTCCAGCCGCCCGCACCCGCTCCACGGCCGCATCGAAATCCACTTTGTGGTCGATCTGGGTCATGGCGTCGAACAAGGGGCCGTCGTAGGCTTCAAGGCCCAAAGACAATGCCGGACAGGATAGAAACAAAAACACGACCAGGACCTGGACCAGAAATCTCATCAGACGACCTCCAAAAGACGGAACCAACGACAGACCTACCTGGGCAACATTCACGACTTTTCAATTCATCTCCCAGATAACACAAACCTCACCGCCCTTCGACCCCAAACGACTGAAATCCAGGGATCGGACAAAAGACAAGGGACCGCTCCCGCGGCCCCTGTCGATTCCCCCAACGATCAATTGAAATCAATTCATGAAAAACTTCTCCAGCTTCACGAACACTTCCCCTTCAACGCCCTTGCACTGGACATCGAGAACGTCCTCCAACTTGCGGGCCTGCTTGACCATCTGATCCAGGCGTTGGTCCTGATTGACCAAGAGCCAGATGCGGCTGCGGCCGTCTCCGTTCACGGGCATGCAGAGTATGCCCTCCACATTGTAGGCCCGGCGGGCGAAAAGTCCGCAGACATGGGACATGACGCCGGGGTGGTTGTTCACGGTGAGTTCAAGCACTGTTTTTTCGGTTATGTCTTTCATCGCTCTAGCTTGCATTGGCCTCTCCTCCGATCATCACATTGTTGGCGGCGCCTGGAGGCACCATGGGATAAACGCTTTCCTCCACGTCCACACGCGCATGGATCAGGCACGGCCCTGGTTCCCCCAAGGCCTTGGCCAGCAGGGCTTCCGGATCGCCGCCCTCTTCCAGGTCATAGGCGCGCATGCCGAACCCCTTGGCGATGCCCACGAAATCAACAGCGGACTTGTATTTTGTCGCAAAATAACGCTTGCCGTAGAACATGTCCTGCTGCTGATGCACCAGCCCGAGGGACATGTTGTTCATGAGCACGATCTTGACGTTTGCGTTTTCCTCAACCGCAGTGGCCAGTTCCTGGATATTCATCATCAGGCTGCCGTCTCCGCTGAAACAGACCACAGTGCGCTCAGGCTCGGCAAAGGCCGCGCCGATGGCCGTGGGCATGCCGAAACCCATGGTTCCAAGGCCGCCGGAGGTGAGCAGTTGACGGGGCCTGCGAAACGGATAGGCCTGGGCCGTGCGCATCTGATGCTGGCCCACGTCCGTGGCGATGATGGCGCTGTCGTCGAGAAGCTCGGCCACCTTGAGAATCAAGCCGTAGGGAGTGCGCGGATCTTCCGCGCCCGGCATGATCAGGGGATTCTTGGCTTTCAGTTCTGCAACGCGGTCGATCCAGTCGATCCTGCCGTTCTCATCAACGATGGGCAGCAGGGTTTCCAGCGCCTGTCTGATGTCGCCGGCCACGGCCTCGCTGGTGCATTTGATCTTGCCGAGTTCGCTGGGATCGATGTCGATATGGATGACCCCGGCCTTGGGGCAAAACTGCTCGACCTTTCCGGTGGCCCGGTCGTCGAAACGGACTCCCGCCGCTATGAGCAGATCGCACTCCTCGACCGCCATGTTGGTGCATCTGGCCGCGTGCATTCCGAGCATGCCCAAGGAAAGAGGATGGTCCGAGGGTATGGCCCCAAGGCCCATGAGGGTCATGGTCACGGGAATGGAGGCCTTTTCGGCCAGTTCAGCCGCCATCTGTCCGGCATCGGCGTTTATGACTCCCCCGCCGAGATAAAGCATTGGCTTCTTGGCCCGGTTGATCATTTTCGCGGCACGCTTCAGGGCCTCGCGGTCCAGTTCCGGCTTTGGATCGGGCCGTCCCGGTTCCGGCCAGGACTCGAACTCGACTTCAGCGCTCTGCACGTCCTTGGGAATATCAACCAGCACCGGCCCCGGCCTGCCGGAAGCGGCGATGCGAAAAGCCCTGGGAATGACATCAAGCAACTCCTCGGCCGAGTGCACGAGAAAATTGTGTTTGGTGATTGGGATGCTCAGGCCGTAGGTGTCCACTTCCTGAAATGCGTCCGTGCCGATCAGTGAGCTTGGCACCTGCCCGGTGATGCAGACCACAGGGACTGAATCCAGCTTGGCGTCGGCAATGGCCGTGAGGATGTTGGTGGCTCCGGGGCCGGACGTGGCGAAACAGACCTGCGGACGGCCGCTTACGCGGGCCATGCCTTGGGCGATGAATCCGGCTCCCTGCTCGTGTCGGGCAAGGACGTGACGAATTTTGGAGCTGTGCGAAAGAGCGTCATAGATAGGCAGGTTCGCACCGCCGGGAATTCCGGTAATGAGCTCTATGCCCTGTCGTTCCAACAGGCGGATGACAATTTCCGCTCCGGTCGACTTGATCATGGACTTGGCCTCCTTTTGCCCCGTTCATCGCGTTCCGGGGAGGTCTGGCCTTATCCCAAAAAACAACCCCCACCGGCTCGCGCCGGCGGGGGTTGGAATGATTCTTAACTACTCCGGTCGATCCCGCTAGGGCGCGTCAGCCTCTACTACACGTACTACTACCACTACGCTTGCTAGCGACTGCAAAATGATGCCGGAAATAGCAAAGTGGTTGAGTGTCATTGCGGAATCGTTCCTCTGTAATAAAATGTCGTTGGCAAATTGATACTTGCTATCGATGCCTTAGTCAAGAGGACAAAATATTTTTTCATGAAAGAGCCGCATTGCCCCAAATGAAATTTAATTGTAGCTTCAGGGGCCAACTGGCTGATGCAAATCAAATATAACAGCTTATCCTTTCATGCTGGACAGATAGAGATGGCCGACATAACGGACATGATGGGCATGGGCGAGCCCCTTGAGCCGCTTCCCTGCGTGGGCTGCGGCTGGTGCTGCCTGCGCGATCCCTGCAATGTCTCCCACCAATTGTATGGATACCAAAAAAGATGCCCCGCCCTGCTCTGGGACGAGGCCGACAATCGATACAAGTGCGAGTTGGCCATGGACCCGGAATTGGGCGAAGGATACAGAAAGTCGCTTTTCGTGGGCCAGGGTTGCTGCGCCCGGTTCAACGATTGGCGCGACGATGTGAAATACAGGGGTTAAGGTCAAAACGCATAACGAACAGCATCCCGCCATCAAACCTCAAGCCTGGACATGATACATTCCAAAGCCCCAGTTTCCAGCGGACCTATCTTCTCGCCGAAAAACAAATTGATCCAGGCCGACCCGATAAGAGTGGAGAAAACGCTCACCGCAGCTTCATGGACATTGACCATCTTCATTGATCCGTCCTGGATGCCCTTGTCAATGACCGATTCAAGCAACTGTTCGTACTGCCGATACATGCGAATGATGTCCGCGCCCGGGCCGTCATCCAGCCCCCTGCTCATGATCTTCTCCAAAGGCCTGGACTTGAACATGACCCGGCACAAGTCCGAATTGGAGGCGATGAAAGAAAAAAATGAACAAACAAACTGCTTCACGCCGTCCATTCCGGTCACGGTATCCTTGATGCGTTCCCGAGCGTCGGCATAAATGTTGTTCATGACCTGCCAGGCCAGCATGCGCAGGATATTGTCCTTGGTCTTGAAGTGATAGATTATGGTGCCGCCGGCAACCCCGGCCCTTTCGGCGATCTCCGACACGGGCGTATGCTCGTACCCCTTTTCGGCAAACAACTTGCACGCCACTTCAAGAATAGATTCCACTTTGCCCATCAGCATTCCTCATCGCCAAGGTAAAAAACGCGTAATCATTATAGCTACAAATCCAAAACAACACCGAAACCACAAATTAGTCAATCAATGTTCCTGCATTCCATGTCCCATAGTGCCCCAAAAAGGATCAAGCAGATACTCGAGAATGGTCCTGTCGCCGATATGTATGCCCACTATGACCCGCATGCCGGGGAACAGCCTGTAGACCATGCCGTTCTTTTCAAAATAATCCTTATCAGTGACCACCCTAACCCGGTAGAATGTTTCACCCGTGCTAAGAGTTACCGCATCCGGGCTGACGCTGAAGACATTGCCGTCAAGATTTCCGAACCGTTGGGCGTCCCTTGAGGCCAGGGAGACCAGGGCCCGCTGGCCCTTGGCCACGTAGCCTATATCCTGGATGGGCAGATGGGCCTCTATGACCAGAGGATCGTCAGCCGGAACGATGTCCATGATGGTCACTCCCGACCTGACAACCTCGCCGGGATTGATGACGAAAAGATTCTTGACCACTCCATCCACCGGGGAGCGGATGATGGTCCGGCTCATCTCGTCGCTGAACTTTTTAAGGCGCTCAGACAACTCCATCAGCTCGCGCCGGGTCTTCTTCAAATCCTTCTGCACATCCTCAAGGTATGCGTTGCGGACCTTGTCCAGATCCTCCCTGGCTGCGGCCAGCAGCGATTGGGCTTTGCCAAGGGCCGCTGAATCCTCTTTTATCCCGCTTTCAAGGCTTTCCTTCTTGTCCACGGACGCATTCAACTCTTTTTTGGTGATCAGCTTGTCGCTGTAGAGAGTTCTGTCCGTCTGGAGATCTTCCCTGGCCCGGACCAGGGCCGACCTGAGATTGCTGAGCCTGGCTTCTATCTCCTGCACGTCCTGTTCGCGTTGCTTGACCCTTTCCTGCTGGACAACGGTCTCGTTCAGCAAACGTTCCTGACGGGCATAAAAAAGATCCAGTGCCTGCTCCACAAGCTCGGGAGCCGTACTGCGCAATTCATTTGAAAATTCCGGCACCTCAAGCTCACGACTCTCCGCCTCAAGGCGCATTATCTCAACGCTCAAGGCGTTGATGCGCACCTGCAATTCCTCCACGCTCGAACCGCTGGCTGTCGATTCCAGCTCGACCAATGGTTGATCCTTGGCCACGCTGTCGCCTTCGCGCACAAGTATCTCGCGAATAATCCCGCCTTCGAGATGTTGAATCCTCTTTACCTTTGTACGCGGAATGACTTCGCCAACGGCCTCGCTGACGATATCAAGCCGTCCCACGGCGGCCCAGAGCAGAAAGCAGAGGCAAAATGCCGCCAGAAGATAAAAAAAGTTTCTTGTCCCGGCGTTCACGGCGTCCCGACGATCATCCATTTTCGCCACCAAGAGTGTTTGCGTTGGCCGACTTCGAATTGTTGGCCCTGACCAGGGGAACCGGCTTGCTTCCGAAGTCCAGCACGGCCGCGGCGCCATTGAGTATGTTCGGTTCGCTGCTGATCACGACAATGGAGACCTTGCGTTTCAACAGTTCGTTTAGCGCCGCATAGACGGCCGTTCGGCCATCGCTGTCCAATCCTTCGGTCGGTTCGTCAAGAACCGCGAGAGAGCCCGGCACGGCCAAGGCCCTGGCCAGGGCAAGCCGCTTGCGTATGCCCAGAGGCAAATTCCTGCCGCTGTCCATGACCATCGTTTCAACACCGTTGCGGCTGGTATCGAGAAAACCGCGCAAATCCGACTTGCGAATGACCTCGTTAAAGCTTTCATTATCAATTTCAGGATTACCCAGGACGATGTTCTCGCGAATGGAGACGTTCAAAAATGATGGTTCCTGGGGCAGGTAGATTACCTGTCTGCGCCACCAGACTGCGGACAGCTGCCTCAATTCCACGCCGTCCGCCAAAATCTGCCCCCTGCCCGGTTCAAGAAGCCCCACGAGCAGCTTGGCAAAAGTTGTTTTTCCCGATCCGTTTGGTCCGGCCACCGCCAACATGCTGCCCGGACCCATTTCCATGGAGATGGACTCGAAAAGCGGACCGGCCGACCCCGGATAGCCGAATCCCAGATCCTTGAGCTCCAAACGCCCGGAATACACTTTCAATGCGGACCCGGCCTGCGGCTCCAAAGGCAGGAAAAGAAATTCGTCTATCAGGGCCATGGACTCGTCGGCCTTTTGCAATAGCGCCCTGGTGGACATGAAAGTGGTGGAAATCTGCAAGGCCTTGGACGACAGGATGCTGACGCCGATCAAAGCGCCCACTGTCAATACACCCTCTACAGCCTGCATGGCCCCCAGGGCATAAACCATGACCCTGAGCAGCTTGCCCAACGTCTGAACCACAGCCTGCGAACGGCTCCTGTTGCCGGAAATCAGGACCGCGCACTCGCGAATCCGGTCCAGCCGCTTGTCCCATATCCGTCCCAAAAACCCGGAACCGTTGAAAGCGCGAACCGTCTCAGCTCCATTTATGGCCGAAGTGACCAGGGCTCGGTGGGCCATATTCTCATCGCGCAGGTTGTTGCTGGTTTTCTGCCCACTGCTGATCGACATCCAACCGGCAAGCATGGTGACTCCAACGGCAAGCAACGTGACAAGGGCCAGCAATGGGCTCAGAAACAGCACTGCGCCGATGAACAGAAGAAAAAACGGCATATCCAGAACCGAAGCGATCCTTGTTGGATCATAAGCGGCCTCGACAACCTGCAGGCCTGACAGTGTCTCCTGCATCTTGGCGTGCGGGAAGCGGTTCAGGCCGGACATTCTTGCCCTGGTCAATGCGGACAGGACCTTCTGCGACAAAGCACGGTCCGGATTCAGGCTGATGGCTGAAGCCATTTTTGTGCGCACGACCGTGAACCCGTATGAAAGCGCAATGGCCGCAAGCATTCCGGTTGTCAGAGTAACCAGCGTCCCGTCAAAACCGTAGCCTACATAGCGGTTCAATATCTGTATGACGTAAATGGGCGAGGCAAGAGACAAAAGGTTGATGAAGAACGTAGCGGCCACCAGTTCGGCCGCAAGTCGGGGATTGAATAATAGGCGACGAAAAAGCTCTTTCATATAAAAGCCATACACCAACAGCCCTGCGGCGGTCTACAAAATCAGGACAAATCAGTGTGTGATAACGTCCGCGTCGATCTGTCCCATGTGATGCAGAAGGGTAAATGCGGCAATGATGCTGTCGATCTCGGCCGCCACCTTGGAACTGGTCGCGGCTATGTAATCGCGCTCGCCCACGAGGATGTTCAACAGGCTGACCTTGGAGCCGAGTGCCTTTTTCTTCTTGATCAACCGGAGAAACTCAAAGGTGATGTTGGACTGATTGTTATAGAGATCGACGTTTTGTCGAAGAAGCTTCAAATCCTGCCAGGCGTTGCGGACATCCTCTTCGACCTTGCGCTGACGATCCATGTAGGTTTTCTTGACGGACTGGATGTCGGCCTTCGCGGCCTTGACCTTGTCGAAGTCCCCCAGCCCGGTATAAAAGGTGTACGCCATCTGCACACCGGCCCTGCCTTCCGTCTTGACGCCAGGATCACCGGCGCTGTTCTCCTGGCGCTCGGCCTCGGCCATGAGTTCGAACTTGGGATAAAACGCTGAGCGCTTGCTCCTGAGCTCTCCCTGGTAGCGTTCCTCCGCGTATTTCATCTCGGACAGAAAGGGATTTCTGTCCTGGGCTATTCCAAGGGCCTGCTCCAACGTCGAAGGCATCCTGTCCACAGGCACTTCCGGAGTCACCAGTTGGACAAGTTCCTTTTCGCTGATTTCAAAACCGAACAAGGCCTTGAAATTGTTCATGGCCTTGTCCAGGGCTCGCTCAACTTCGACCCTGTGGGCCTCGGCCCCGGCCAGTTGTCCCTTGGCCTGAAGTTCTTCGTAGGAAAGGCCCGCGCCACGCTGGACCAGGGCTTCCTGCATTCCGGACAGTTCACGAATGCTCTTTTCGGATTGAACGGAATACTTGAGCATTTCGCGAAAACGAATGAGCGAAAGATAGGAAATTATGCCCTGAACCAGGACTTCCTGACGGGCCTGTTCGAGACGCGCTTCGGCCTCGCTCCTGGCTCCCTGGCGAACTTCTATCCTGCCGCCGGTCTCGCCGAAATCGTAAAGAAGCTGGGTTGCGGTTATGGATTGCTTGTTGCGCCACCTCTGGGAAGAGCTGCCGCCATCGGCCTTGTCAACCTCTTCGCCGCCTGCATGTGCGGAAACGTCTATCCGGGGATACCAGTCGCTCCGGGCGCTCTCGACCATATGTTCAGCTGATTCAAGACCAGCCTCGGCCGCCTTGATGCGGTCATGCGTGCCTGCGAGATATTTTAGCAGTGGAGAAAGTTGAAGGCTTTGAGGACGATCAGGAATTGTCCCCTTTTCATCCTGAGCAATGCAGATTCCTGAAAAGAGAAAAAAAACGAAGAATAATACTAGGCTAACGAAGAGATTAATCCGATTCCTTCTTTTCAAACTGCTCATGATATACTATAGGTTTGGAATCGCTATTCCGGTTTAGATTTATTAATTTGTTGAGGTATATATTAATTCGATCTGAAAATCCACATTAATCCCCGCCTTTGTTTGTCGCAGGACAACAGGAACGCCAACCAATCCATGCGGAACGAAAATGAAAGCAATTTTCAAAAAAATATTCAAGACTGACAACCTGTTGCTCCTGATGCTTGGTTTCGCCATTTCATTTCTGATGGCCATCCTCTTCGTTTTCCAGCCTTTGTTTCTGCAACTGATCGACTACAAAATATACGATCAACTCCTCAAAATGCACCACACCACCCAGGCCTCGGACATCCCGGTGATCGTGGACATCGATGAAAAAAGCCTGGCGGAATACGGCCAGTTTCCCTGGCCCCGCCACCGGGTGGCCATGCTCCTGGCCAAGATCAACCGCGGCGGCGCTCTGGCCACGGGCCTTGATATCATGTTTTCCGAAGAGGACAGGACATCGCCTGATGTCTTGAAGGAGCAGCTAAAAAACGAACTGGACATCGAGATTGAATATGTCGGCCTTCCAGATGGACTTCGAAACAATGACAAGGTGTTGGCCAATGTGCTGAAAACCGGTCCATTTGTCCTGGGCTACAATTTCATATTCACGCGAGAAAAGACCGAGGAACAACGCGCCCGCGCCTTCAATGAATGCGTTGTCACCCCCGCCCCTGTCGCGACCATAGCCTCTCCAGGAGCGCTGAGCATCATCCAATCCCTGCACACCGCCCTGGACGTGGTCTGTCCCCTGCCGATCCTCACCGACGCCGCGCGCAAGTCCGGTTTCTTCACCATGGCGCCGGACCGGGACGGAGTGGTCAGGCGAGTGCCCCTGCTCATAGCCTGGAACGACAAGGTTTACTCAAGTCTGGCCCTGGCGACGCTCATGGAGGCGATGGGAAGAAAGGGGCTCCTGCTTAAACTCGACTCCAGGGGCACGGAATCCCTGAAACTGTCGAAAACAATCATCCCCCTGGATCAGAAAGGCCAGATGCTTCTCAACTACAGGGGACCGGCCAAGACCTACAAATACATCTGTGCGGCGGACATTCTGAAAGACAGGATCAAACCCGACGAACTAAAGGGCAAGATCGTATTCATCGGCACATCGGCCTCCGGCCTCAAGGACATCAGAACAACCCCGTTTGACCAGAATTATCCCGGCGTGGAGGCCCACGCCACCATTGTTGACAACATAATATCAAAGGATTTCATATCAATACCCGACTGGGTTCCCGGATTGGAGTTCAGCCTGATCCTTTTCGCGGGCCTAAGCATCACCGTCATACTCATCTGGACAAAGGCCTTCTGGGTGGCCATCCTTCTGCTGGCCCTGAGCTACGGGATATGGCAGGCCAGCACCTACGCCTTTACGGACTACAGGATATATGTGTCGCCGCTCTATACCTATCTGGTTCTTCTGGTAAACTTTCTGCTGCTCACCCTCCTGAAATTCTGGCGGGAGGAAAAACAAAAAAAATTCATCCATGGGGCTTTTTCCCACTATCTGGCGCCGGCCGTCATTTCACAAATCATAGACGACCCTGAGTCGCTGACCCTGGAAGGCCAGGAAAAGGAAGTGACCATCCTGTTCTCCGATGTGCGGAGCTTCACCTCTCTTTCGGAAAAGCTCACTCCAACCCAGGTCACGAACCTGCTGCACGACTACCTCACTCCCATGACAAGAATCATCACCGACAATTCCGGAACCCTGGACAAGTTCATCGGCGATGCGGTCATGGCCTTTTGGAACGCGCCGCTGGATGTGGAAAACCACCAGTCCAAAGCCGTGCGCTCCGCCCTGGAGCAATTGGAGCAGCTTGGCAAGCTGAACAAGGTGTTTGCGGACCAATACGGCTTCGGCATCAGGATCGGACTTGGCATACACTGCGGCACGGTCAGGGTGGGCAACATGGGTTCGGCCGACCTTTTCGACTACACCCTCATCGGGGACAACGTTAACCTTGCCTCCCGCCTTGAGGGACTCACCAAATACTACGGGCAGGACATCCTGGTCAGTGAGGCCATAGCCAATAGCTGCCAGGGCGAATTCGTCTTCACAGAAATCGACTCCGTGCGCGTCAAGGGCAAGAAGAAACCAATAACCATCTTCACCGTCCATTCCCACATGCGGGCTGAAAAGATAAGGGAAGAGCTTGCCACCTACTCCCAGGGGCTTGCAATGTACAAGGACATGCAGTTTGGAAAGGCTGTGGAAATTTTCAGGGAACTGCAAGACGAATACCCGGAGAAGACGCTGTATTCCATGTACCAAGAGCGTTGCGAGCATCTGGACGCCGAGCCTCCGGCACCGGATTGGGACGGCGTTTTCACCCACAAGACCAAGTAGCGGATTCAGAACCGAATGCACCCTGAACCACGCGGCCTTGCGGAACTGGCAAAGAAACTCGGGTCCGGCGAACTGCCGCTGACCGAGCATCTGGCATCGACAGAAAAGACCATCCGCAGGCTTGAGCCGGACATCCAGGCCCTTGTGCCCGAAAAAAATCGTTTCACCCGGCTTGAACAAGAAGCCAACGAACTGGAAAAACGATTCCCTCATCCGGAAAAGCGTCCGCCCCTGTACGGAATTCCAGTGGGCATCAAGGACATCATCCATGTTCAAGGATTCCCGACCAGGGCCGGAAGCAAACTGCCGCCCGATATACTGACCGGACCCGAGGCCGCGTGCGCGACTTTGCTGAAAAAGGCCGGAGCGCTGATTCTGGGCAAAACGGTGACAACTGAATTCGCCTACGCCGCCTCCGGCCCGACAAAAAACCCGCACGACCTCTCCCGCACTCCCGGCGGTTCAAGCAGCGGTTCAGCGGCAGCGGTCGCGGCCGGATACTGCGCCCTCGCCATCGGCACCCAGACGGTCGGTTCTGTGATTCGACCGGCGTCTTTTTGCGGCATCGTGGGCTTCAAACCGTCGCAGGGCAGGATCTCAACGCAGGGAGTGATCCCCTTCTCGCCGACCCTGGACCAAGTCGGCTTCCTCTGTCCCCACGCCAAGGACATCGCCCTTGCGGCCTCGATCCTCTGCACTGATTGGAAAGGAATTGCCGCCATGGAGCGGCCCTTGATTCTGGGGCTGCCCATGGGTCCATATCTGGACAAGGCCGATGCGCCCACACTGAATATATTGGATAAATTTATTAAGTCTCTTGAAAAATGCGGTCACAGGGTCAAGCCTGTTCAGGCGCTGGCGAACTTTGAGGCGATCGCGGCCAACCACAGGGCGCTCATGGCTCATGAAGCGGCCAAGATACACAAGAACTGGCATGCCGAATTCAGCGGCCTCTACCACCCCGTAACCACAGCCATAATTGAAAAAGGCCGGGAAATATCGCCCAGCCGGGCTGAAAGGTTGAGACAGCAAGGCCCAGGCCTCAGAAACGAACTGGAAGGGCTGATGGACTCCCATGGCCTGGACGCCTGGATATGTCCTTCCTCGACAGGCCCGGCCCCCAAAGGTTTCGGGACCACCGGAGACCCGGTGATGAATCTGCCCTGGACAAGCGCCGGGCTGCCTGTTGCAAGCCTGCCGGTCATGCGCTCCGGTGAAGGACTGCCATTGGGACTTCAACTGGTCGGAAGATTCATGAAGGAAGAAAAGCTGGCGGCCACAGCCGAGGCCATGGCCGCCGACATTGAATAGCCCTGCCTAACCGCCGTAAAGAACGGAACGATCTATGGATTTCACGTCCCGGCAGCCGGTAAGAATCATGGCCTGAATGAATTCAAGCTTCAACTTATCAATATACTTGAGAACCCCTTCCTTGAGTCCGCCCATGGCGGCGACGGTGAACGGCCTGCCGATCATCACCGCGTCCGCGCCCAGGGCGATCATTTTCAAAACGTCCACGCCGGTCCGGATTCCGCCGTCCACCAGAATGGGAATGCGCCCGGCCACCTTGTCCGCCACAGCGGGCAGGACAGCGGCGGTTCCCGGCGTATGATCAAGGACACGTCCGCCGTGGTTGGAGACAACGATGGACGCGGCTCCGGCCTCGACGGCCATTTCGGCGTCTTCCGGGGTCATAATGCCTTTAAGTATGAATTTCATGGGCGTGTCGCTGATGATCTTGCCGATCTTCTCCACGCTGCGGGGATATACCGGGCGGCCCATGAGCCTGAGAGTGAAAAGCCCGGCCGCATCAATGTCCATGCCCACAATTGATGCGCCTGTCTTGGCCGCGCCATCGAGCTTGCGGTAAAGTTCTTCGTCCTCCCAAGGCTTGATGAACGGTATTCCGGCACCGCCCAGGGCCTTGATTATTTCAAAGGAAGTCTGGTGAATGACGTCAGGCACTCCATCGGGGGTTCCCCCCAAAATGCCTTTTTCATGACAGCCGCCAAGCACGGCTTCAAGGTATTCCTTCTCTGTCCTGCCGTCGCCCATGTTGAAGGCCACCCCGCCGATGGGCGCCGCCATCACGGGCAGGTCAAGACTCCTGCCGAGAAAGGTCGTGGTGGTGTCCGGATCGGCGACGTCGTGAATGAGCCGCATATTCAACTTGCAGGCCGCAAGGGCTTCGCTGTTGGCCTTGAATGAGCTGCCCGTTCCAGCCCCGCCCATTCCAGGCACTCCGCTCACGCATGTCTTTCCGTTGCATTCGTTGCAAACCCTGCAAAAACCTTCCATCAAATCCCTGGCTTTCTTACGTACGTCCTGCATCTACTTCCTCTCTGCTTTTGAAAAAAATCATCCGGGCCAACCGGTGTCACCCTTAGCACGCCTGAATAAATTGGAGCAATCTTCTTCAAAAGTCCAGAGGAAATAGCTGCATAAAAAAATCCACCCGGCCTCAAAATTTATGAGACCGGGTGGATCTTTTTCCATTTCAGGAACTCGCTTAATCCGTTTCCGGATTATCCTCAGCTACGGCAACCTCGTCACCGTTTTCGTTGGTCGATTGCTTTCTCGACAGCTTGCGCTGCTTTTTTTCATCTTTTTTCTTTTTCTTCGCCAAATCCTTAAGGCGTTTCTCATACTTGTAATTGCGCTTGGGCAAAACCTCCTCCTCGTTGGCAGGTCGTTGCGGGGCCGTGGGGCCAAAAAAGAAAACGCCCGCCTCCCGAAAGAGAGACGGGCGCCGTATACCGGACTAGTATGCGAGTGCGGAAACTACCAACGAGGGCGTTCCGTACGGGGCTTGGCTTCGTTGACCTTGATATTGCGGCCGCCGAAATCCTTGCCGTCCAGATTCTCGATTGCCTCGAGAGCGCCGGCTTCTTCCATTTCCACGAAACCGAAGCCGCGAGGGCGACCGGTCTCTCTGTCCTCTACCAGTTTAACGGAAGTCACTTCGCCGAAAGCTTCGAAAGCGGCGCGGACTTCGTCTTCAGTGCAGGACCAGGGCAAATTGCCGACATAGATGTTCTTGGACATTGAAAAATTCTCCTAAAAATAAATTATAAAGCAGCGCCCGTGCGCCAATTAAAAAAAGAAGCAGCGAGCAAGATGCGTACGCTGCTTCTCGATTTACCTGTTTCAATTCAAACCAGCGCTGGCCAACATTAGGACCGTGCCTCCACGGGGACCGCTGGTGTAATGTGATAGTATTATGCAAAGAAAATGATAAAGTCAAGCTATATTTGTCAGTGGAAGAAAAAAATATAATAAAACAACTACTACAATACCAGCATGTTAACAAACAAACAACAAATACAAAAAAAACATGCCCCCTAGCATGAAAACACCTGTCCGTGGTCGTCCAAAAATCCGTTCAAGGCCTCCAGGCCGATCAACGGCTCGGAAGACAGGGGCACAGGCCTTAGTCCATGCCGCTCAAACAGCGGCTCGGAGCCGTTCCATGAACTGTCCGCTCCGACCTTATTCATGATGATGTTTGAAAGGGAGATGCCCATCTCGTCCAATGTCTTTTCGATCCGCTGGGCCTCGGCAAATGATAGCCTGTCGGGATTGACAACCAGATTTATCCGGCAGCGCCCGGTATCCATGAAGATGTCCCGCAATTCGCAGTAAAAGGAATATTGCTCTTCGAGTTTGTTGGTCACCTTGTCGCGCTCGAATTCGGCCTTGCCCAAATGAATCTTGGTGATGATCTTCTTGCGTTTGAGAATCTCCGTTCTGAGTTCAAGAAGCTGGTCGAGCCAGACCAGGGAAAGACTCGGCAAGTTGAAGAATTTCACGGTCAGGGCCGTTGGAGGCATGTCGAAAACAACCACGTCCGCATCGGGACGCAGGCGGCTGTAGTGCCGAAAGGCCAGCAACAACGCGTATTCCTCCATGCCGGGCGAATGCTTGATGACGCCGAGATGCTTCTCGAGATTGAAAGCGCTTTGATAGGTGTACGTCCGCTTGACCTGCGTTTCCACCCCCTTGAGGTATTCAACCACCCACTTGTCGATATCGGCCTGGGCAACGTGCAGATTGTCTGCAACCTTTTTAGGCTTTTCAGTGAACTCCATGTCGAAAATGTCCGCCTGGTTGTGGGCGGGGTCCAGGGACACGAGCAGAACATCCTTGCCTGCCCGGGCCAGATGCAAGGCCGAAAGGGAAGAAGTCGTGGACTTGCCCACTCCGCCCTTGCCTGCATGAAAGTGATAACAAGCTGAAGTCATTGGCCGTTTTCCTTAAAATGAATCGAACATGGAGAAAAGATCAGAAAGGGGGTCGTTTGCCGTGCAGACCCGATTGGTCATGATGATCAATTCCTTTTCCATCACCGGAAGCATTTCCATTGAAATATGCATCGGCGGCGCCTGGATTCCCACGAAGGAACCGAGAACCAGCAGGCTGAATATGTTTTCCAGCTCGCGAGTCTCCCATTCCAGGCGCTCCGTCGCTTGATGCCTGTGGACTTCGTCCGCCAGATCATAGGCGGCCCGGACCTTGCCGAAGACCTTCTTGCAAAGGTTTTTCACGATTATTCCCCGTGGCGCACGCGAAAAATCTTCATCTCAAAGGCCACACGCTTGTTGGTGGGGAAATAATAATAGGCGCCGTAAAGGGCGGCGAGAAAGGCGCCGGTGAAATGAAACCGGCTTACTTCAAAGAGGTAGCCCACGGCGGCGACATAGGCTGCGGCCACGGCCACGGCTGTGAGCTGTTTCTCAAACCTCAAAAATTCGTTTTGGGGTACGTGCTTCTCCCCACTCACCCGCCTTACGAAGCTGGCCCGGATGTAAAGAGGCAAAGCCACGGCAAGGGCAATGGCTCCGATGAACACCGCCGGTCCGAGTATGTTCAGGGGAATCGGAGGCTGGATATCGACTCTCTTCCCAAGCAGGGCCCACAAGGCGAAAACAAGGACTGCGGGGCCAAGGACTTTGCAATACTGGATAAAAAGGGACTTGCGCAGGGCTTGGATCGGATCGGGTGCGGACATTCAGCCTCCATAAAACCCCGACCGGAAGAATCCGGCCGGGGTGTTTCTATGTCGTTTCCCGACCTGTTTAGCTGGCGTCGGTAACCGAGGTCAAGGTGTCGGTCTTGAAGAACCGCAGCAGGCCTTCGCCGATGACCCAGAGGGACACGAAGAGGACCAACAGGTTCAGGGTTTCCAGGAGCACATTACCCTTGTCCATGTACATGCCCTGGTTGATGACAATGGCCCAGGTCGTCACGCAGGCCAGGAGAGCGCCGGGAATGCCGGAGATCATCCAGGCGAGGCCGCCACGACGCTTCAGGTATATGGTGATCGTGGTCAGAACCAACGCGGCCAGAATCTGGTTGATGCAACCGAACAAAGGCCAGAGGGCCAAAGCGCCCTTGCCGTCGCCGCCGGAGGAAAAGGCCAGAATACCGGCAAGAATCACGGCGATCAGAGTGGAGAAGTACTTGTTGTTGAAGATGGCGAGCTTTTCACCCAGCAACTCCGTCAACACGTAGCGTTCAATTCTCGTGGCGGTGTCCATTGTGGTTCCGGCAAAGGAAGCCACGAACACGCCCATGATGGCCAGGCATATTTCCATGGGAATACCCAAGGAACCGATCATGTTGGCGGCGCCGACAACGAAGGCGCTGACCTTGGAGCCCAGTCCCGCAGCGGCGGCCCAGGAGGAGTAATGGTTTGTCCAGGCGTCGATGCCGGTAAGCATGCCCTGTTCAGGATGCGTGTAGCCCATCCCGATGCCGGCGGCCACGGCAATGATAACGAGGGTGGACAGCACGGCTTCGGTAAGCATGCTGCCGTATCCCACGAACAAGGCGTCCTCTTCATTGCGCACCTGCTTGGAGGTGGTGCCGGAGGAGACCAGGGAATGGAAGCCGGATATGGCTCCGCAGGCGATGGTGATGAACAGAAAGGGCAGCATGGGCGGAGCGCCTTCCGGAGTGGCCTGGACGGCCGGGGCGACTATGTTCAAGTGGGTGCCGGAAAAGGAGGCCACCAGCACGCCGCCGATCATGAGCAACAGGGCCACCAACAACTGGTGCGAGTTGATGAAGTCGCGCGGCTGCAACAGCGAAGTCACCGGCAACGTGGAGGCGATGTAGGCGTAGGCCAGCAGAAGGACCGTCCAGACGCCAGTCGACGGCATACCTGCGATGGCGGGCATGCTGATCGGCACGAGGGTTCCGATGTAGACCGTGACGTACATAAGGGCCAGGGCGATAATTGACCAGGTCATGCTGTTGACGCCGCGCTTGTAGATCATGAAACCGAGCCACATGGCGATGGGCACTTCAAGCCAGACCGGAAGCACCGAGGCCGGATACATGTTGAAGATGACCGCGATGACCAGACCGAAGATGGCGGTGATGATCAGGAGGTCGAGGAACACGACGACGAAGAAAAAATACTTGGTGCGCGTACTGATGTACTTTGAAGTGAACTCGGAAACGGATTTGCCCTGGTTGCGCATGGACAGGATCAACGCCCCGAAATCATGCACGGCGCCCATCATGATGCTGCCGAAGAAAATCCAGATCATGGCCGGGACCCAACCCCAGATGACGGCGATGGCCGGTCCGACTATCGGGCCGGTGCCGGAAATGGAAGTGAAATGGTGCCCGAAGATAATTTCCTTCTTGGTGGGCACGAAATCCACACCATCCTCAAGCTCAACGGATGGAACCTGATTCTTGTTGGTCAGAGCGAAAATTTTTCTACCAATGAACTTACCGTAAAGATTGTACATTACGATGTAGCCCACGAACGCCGTGAGCATCAGCAACATGGCATCCATACCATCTCTCCCTGTGTTGCGTGTGCATTGAACTCCGGGCGCCAGCCCGGCCTGGGGCGCCGACCACCCCGCCACTTGTAACTGGTGGGAGTTATAATGATATGAAGGTCCGGAAACAACGTTTGGAACGGTTATGGCTTATTTGAGGGTCCGAAACGACAAAAAGCGGACCTGAACTGCATTTTGTCACTTTTCGGTGACAGTGCGCCGGGGAACGGAAAACCAGACCTTGGTTCCCTGCCCCGGACAGCTCTCGATATTCAGGCGGTATTCAGGGCCGTATATCTGTTCAAGACGCCTGCGACAGTTGCGCACGCCGATATGACCGTCTCCTGCGTACTCTCCTTCGCCGTTGAGAATCTGATCCAGCCTTGCAGGCTCAATGCCCACGCCATCATCCTCCACGACTATATTCAAGCTGCCGTTATCGCTGCTCACCGTCAGACTCACCAAGCCGCCCTCGTCCCGGCCCAGCACTCCGTGTTTTACGCTGTTCTCAACGAGCGGCTGCACTATGAGGGAAGGGACCAGACAATCCTCAAGCCCCTTTTCCATATTGATCCTGGTGCGGATGCGATCACCGAACCTGGCATGTTCGATCTCGAAATAGGAACGAATCTGATCCACTTCGAGATCAAGTCTGGTAAAATTTCCGTCCGCGCCCAGGTTTCTGCGCATGTACCGGGCCAGCTCGGTCAACAGGGATCGGGCTCTGTCCGGCTTGGTGCGGCAAAAGGAGCCGATGGTGTTCAGGGCGTTGAACAAAAAATGGGGGTTGATCTGGGCCTGCAAACGGCGAATCTCCGCATTGGCCAGAAGCTGATTCTTGACCTGGATGTCCTCCAGTTCAAGCTGGGTGGAAAAGAGATCGGCCAATCCCTTGGCCAGCTCGAAATGCACCTCGTCAAGTTGTATGCTGTCGGTTCCGTAAAGCTTCAGACTGCCGACGATCATGCCCTTCTTCTTCATGGGCACGATGACCGCAGAGGCAAGCGGACAGCCGGGCATGTCGCAGCCGATGGCCTCCCGTCCGCGCAAAAAAGCCGCCTTCCCGGTGCGCATGACCTTCTTCGTGGCCTCGGTCCTGAGCGGCCTGCCCGGAATATGATGATCATCCCCGGCTCCGACATGGGCCAGGACCTCGCCGGGACTGGTTATGTCCACGGCGGCCACATGCACCCGCTCCCAGATTATTCGCGCCGTGGCCCGGGCCGAATCGCGGTTCAGGCCGGAACGCAAATGCTTGACGGTCTTGTTGGCTATGTCGAAAATCTGCTGGATACGGCTGGAATCCCTCTTGCTGCGGTAGACGAAAATCATATGCAGGGCCTGGACAAAGAGCACGGCCCCAAGAGTGTTCACAAAAATCATGGGGATGGCGATGACCTTGACCAGGGAAACAGCCTGGGAAAAAGGCTTGGCCATGGTCAGCACCATGAGCTGATGGATGGTTTCCAAAGACAGGCCCAGGGTCAGCGCGACCCGCCAGTTGAGATTGTTGCCCCTGATACGCCTGGACACCAACCCGGCAACTATCCCTTCCATGAGTGTCGCCAGGGCGCAGGGGATGGTGCTGAACCCGACAGGATCAATCAGGAAGCGATGGCCGCCGGCGATAAGCCCCGCACCGAGTCCGACCACAGGGCCGCCCAACAAACCTCCGGTGATCATGTACATGCCGCGCAGGTTGGCATAGGACTCGAAAACTATGTCGCCGCCGTATGTGCCGAGGATGCCGAACCCGCCGAAGATGGCGATGAGCAGTATCCGGTATCTGCGTTCAGGCCTGCGGATGACTCCGAGATTGGCGATGGGGGTGAGGGTCAGGATAAATATTCCGATGGCCAGCATGGCCCCGAAACGCTCCACCAGCGTGATCAGGAGTTGCAGGATATAATGAGACATGACGCCTAAAGCCCCAACCTCAGCTTGAATTCACGCACCCGGCCTCGGCTCAGGGTCACTTCCGTCGATCCGTCGTCATCCAGCACAAGCACGTATTTGCCTGCGGTCCAGGGCGAAAACTCGCGGACGCGGCTCAGGTTGACCACAGTGCCGCGGTTGATCCTGAAAAATGAATGATGCGAGCGAACCCGTTCCTCGAATTCGTCAAGGGAGGAAAAACCGTGGCAAGGAAATGTTTCCGAATAGGTGCTGACCATGAGCTGCTTGTCCACCCGTTCGCAATAAACCACTTCCTCCGGAGGCAAAAGCTGAATGCGACCGCTCTTCTCCACTGTCAGCCGCTCCAGGCGAAGATTCTTGGGCGCTTTTGCCCCGTCCCCTCCAGCATTGGTCTTTTTGGCCTGCATGATCATGCGGATGCGCTCCATGCTCTTCTTGAGCCTTTCCACGCTCACGGGCTTGAGCAGGTAGTCCACCGCATTTTCCTCAAAGGCCCTTACTGCGTAATCGTCATAGGCGGTGACAAAAATGAACAGCGGCGGATCGGGCAGACACAGTGCATCACGATGCACGTCGAACCCATCCTTGCCCGGCATCTGGATATCCAAAAAAACAAGATCCGGCGAGTCGGAACGAATGATCTCCAGGGCCTGGGTCACGTTCTGCGCTTCCAAGACCTCAACGTCGGGAAAACTCGTCAGCAGATATGCCAACTCGTCTCGTGCCGGCGGTTCGTCATCCACGATCAGTGTTCGAATCTTCATGGCTTGATCACACGGTTTCCGCACCGTGCGGGCGGTTTACATCTGACCTACGGCACGGCCGCCCGCGCTGTCAATCAAAGCCGCCGATCCGTTGACATCTTTCGCAAAAGACAAAACAAAAGCGGTCCAATGCAGAGCAAGAACTATAAGGACTTTTGAAAAACAAGGATGGTTGAACCCTACCCCGTAACGGGTTGGGCCTCGATGAACTTTTCGGCTTCAGCCTCGAAAAGAGGCCTGGAAAACAAATAGCCCTGACCGTAGTCGCTGCCGAGATCAATGAGAATCTCCTTTTGGGCCTGATTCTCTATTCCCTCGGAAATGACGACCAAGCCGAGGTTGTGGGCCAAAGTGATTATCGCCCTGACAATTTCCAGATTTTCGGGGGTGGTGTCGATCCCGCGCACGAAGCTCAGATCGACCTTCAGGTAGTCCAACGGAAACTTCTGCAGATAATCCATGGACGAATAGCCCGTGCCGAAGTCGTCGATGGCCAGTTTTATCCCGGATTCCTTGATGCGATTCAGCCTGCGGATGTAGGACCGCGCGTCCCGCATGACAGTGGTCTCGGTTATTTCCAGCTTCACGTTTTCAGGCGGCAAATTCGTCTTTCCGAGCGAGGCCAGCAGGTCATCCACGAATCCGTTTCTTGAAAACTGAATTCCTGAGATATTCACCGAAAGAATCAAATCACCGGCTTGCGGAATTTTCTCGCGCCAGGCGGCCATTGTTTCACAGGACTTCTCGAAAACCCATTGTCCCAAAGGAACGATCAGGCCCGTATCCTCGGCAACGGGTATGAACTCGCCGGGCAGTATGGCCCCGCGTTCAGGATGCTGCCAGCGGACAAGGGCTTCGAACCCGATGAGACGCATGTCCTTCAGGCGGACTATGGGCTGAAAAGCGACCTTGAACTCTTTCCTGACCAAGGCCCTGCGCAGATCGCTTTCCAGGGTCAATCTGCGGACCGCTTTCTCACGCATCTTCATGTTGAAGACGCGGAAACGGTCTCGACCGGATTCCTTGGCCCGGTACATGGCCAGGTTGGCGTCCTGAAGCAATTCCTCCGGCTTTTCGTAGTCGCGAGTGCAAAAGGTGATGCCGATGCTGGCCGTGGTCTGAATCTCGTGGCTGCCCACCTGGAAGGTTTCGCGCATGGCGTTTCTGATTCTCTTGACCACGCGGATGGCTTCCTTGCGGGAATCGAGCTCTTCCAGAAGAATGACAAACTCGTCCCCGCCGAAACGGGCCACAGTGTCCACGCCCCTGACCAGCTTCAAAAGCTTGTCGCTGACTTCGACAAGAAGACCGTCGCCGGACGCATGGCCAAGGCTGTCGTTGACGACCTTGAACCTGTCCAAGTCCATGAAAATCACAGCATAGCAACGATCCTCATGTCTCTTGACCTTTTCTATGACCAAACTGATGCGGTCAAGGCAAAGGGTGCGGTTGCCGGTGCCGGTCAAGGGATCCTGCAGGGCCTGCTGCTTGAACTGGATTTCCATGAACTTTCTGCGCGTTATGTCGCGCATGCCCATCCGCAGGCCCAAATCCTCGCCCGTGCTGGAAATGGCCCTGCTATTGGCCTGTCCTATCCAGCAGACCCTGCCGTCGGAGCGTATGATCCTAAAATCCAGGTAATTGTCTCCGCTGTCAGGCTCCTGGGCCATGAATCGCTCCCAAAAAGGCAGGTCTTCGCCATGAATTATCTGCTTGATGAACTCAGGGTTTTCAACAAATTTTTCAGGCGGATATCCGGTCATGCGTTCGCACGACGGGCTTGTATAGAGAAGTTCTCCGGAAGGACTGAGCCAGGATTCCCAGTCGTAGGTATAGTCCGCCACCGTGCGGTAGCGTTCCTCGGATTCCTGCAGTTTACGTCTGGACCGCTCAATTTCCTGTCTCTGCCGGTGCAACTGCACGAAGACCCGGGCCTTGCTTCTGAGTATCTCGGGCTGGACGGGCTTGAACAGATAGTCCACCGCTCCGAGTTCGTAGCCCTTGAACACATGACAGTCTTCCTTGCTGATGGCGGTGACGAAGATAATCGGGATGTCGCGCGTCTTCTCATCGGACCGGATATACTCCGCAGCGGTAAAGCCATCCATGTCGGGCATCATCACGTCCATGAAAATCAAGGCGAAATCCTTTTTTCGCACCTCCTCCAGGGCCTCGTAACCGGATTCAACGGAAACCACGTCCACATCGTCGGCCTTGAGAATGGCTTCAAGAAGACGAAGATTCACTTTTTCATCGTCAACGATGAGTATGTTTACCAAATCCGACATTGGGCCTCTTTCCATTTGATTTGAACAAAAAATACCGTGAATATGCCAAGCGCGCCAGCAACCTCTTATTAGGCGAATTTTGGCATAATTGAATTTGCATATTTATACAATATCGACAGTTGGCCGTGTTTGACAGATTACGTGCGCGAATTTACTTATACACCGAAACGATCAATGGAGGAAGGGAACTTGAGCGAAAAAGCCTTGAACGCACTCAAGTGCCGCCTGGATGAAACACACCAGTGGCCGACACAATACATTTTCAAGTTCATTGTCAAAACGGAACACCTTGATGAACTGGTATCGGCATTGCCCGACGAACCTATGACCACCAGAAACTCCCAGAAAGCCAACTTCGTAAGCGTGACAATGGAGCCGGTCATGAATTCCAGCGCCGAAGTCATTGAAGTCTACCGCAAAACCGCCATGATCAAGGGTCTGATATCCCTGTAAAGGGTCTTGAAACCTTGACTTCCGCCCTTCCTTGTTTCAAATTGAAATTTTGCTTTATTTGACCGCATCAGCCCAATACGCATTTCCCGGAGGACACCCCAAAGATGAGCGACTATAAGAAGACCCTGTGCCTGCCCCAAACCAAATTCCCCATGAAGGCCAATCTCCGGCAAAAAGAGCCGGAAACGCTCAAGTTCTGGGAAGAGATCAACGCCTACGACCAGATGGTCTCGGCCAACGACGGCAATGAAAAGTACGTCCTCCATGACGGCCCCCCATACGCCAACGGCCATATCCACATGGGCACGGCCATGAACAAGATACTCAAGGACATTGTGGTCAAGTCCAAGAACATGCAGGGACTCAAGGCCGAATACGTGCCCGGCTGGGACTGTCACGGGCTGCCCATCGAGCACAAGGTCGAGCAGGAACTGAAGAAAAAGAAAAAGACCGATCTGCCGGTTTTGATCATCCGCAAGCTCTGCCGCGAATACGCCGCAAAGTGGCTGGACGTGCAGCGCAAGGAATTCAAGCGGTTGGGCGGTCTGGGTCTCTGGGACAAGCCATATCGCACAATGGACCCCTCCTATGAGGCGGCCACGGCGCGTGAACTGGGCAATTTCATTGCCAAAGGCTCGGTGGTCAGGGGCAAGAAGCCCATCCACTGGTGTTGCGACTGCCACACGGCGCTGGCCGAGGCCGAGGTGGAACACGAAGACCACACCTCGCCCTCCATCTACGTCCGCTTTCCCCTTCAGGACGGCAAAGTCAAGGAACTGGCCCCGGAAATCGACCCCGCCAAGGCATACATCATAATCTGGACCACCACGCCCTGGACCATCCCGGACAACATGGCCGTGGCCGTTCATCCCCAGTTCGAGTATGCGGCGGTGGAGGTCAAGGGCGAATTCTATATCCTGGCCAAGCAACTTCTCGAGCAATGCGCGGAACGATTCGGATGGACGGACTACAAAGTCTTATCGGAGATGGACGGCGCCGCCCTGGAGGGCCTGGTGGCCCGCCATCCCATTTACGACCGCCCCTCCCCCATAGTCCTGGCCGACTACGTGACCCTGGAAACCGGCACCGGCTGCGTCCACACCGCTCCCGGACATGGCCGCGAGGACTACGAGACCGGGGTGAAATACGGCCTGGAAATCTATTCGCCCATGAACGACAAGGGCGAATTCTTCAAGGAGGTTGAGTTCTTCGCCGGCCTGAATGTTTTCGAGGCCAACCCGAAAGTCATCGAAAAGCTGGAAGAATTGGGCAACCTCATGGCGTCGGAAAAAATCTCCCACTCCTACCCGCACTGCTGGCGCTGCAAAAAACCGGTCATTTTCAGGGCCACAACGCAGTGGTTCATATCCATGGCCAACAACGACCTGCGAAAGAAATCCCTGGAGGCCATCAGGAACGAAGTGAAATGGATTCCGGCCTGGGGCGAGGAACGCATATACAACATGATCGAAAACCGCCCGGACTGGTGCATTTCCAGGCAAAGAAACTGGGGCGTGCCCATCCTGGCCCTGCTCTGCGAGGACTGCGACGAGGCCTATTTCGATTCCGACTGGGTCATGTCCGTGGTGGACAAGTTCGAAGGTCATCCCAACGGCTGCGACTACTGGTTCGAAGCTCCGCTGGAGGACATCGTCCCCAAGGGGCTGACCTGCCCCAAGTGCGGAGGCGGCCACTGGAAACGCGAAAGCGACATCCTTGATGTCTGGTTCGATTCCGGCACCAGCTTTTCCGCTGTTGTGGAGCAAAGGCCGGAGCTGAGCTATCCCGCCGATATCTATCTTGAAGGCTCGGACCAGCATCGCGGCTGGTTCCACAGTTCACTGCTGGCCTCAGTGGGCACCAGGGGCGTTCCGCCTTACAAGACCGTCCTGACACACGGCTATGTGGTGGACGGCCAGGGCAAGAAAATGTCCAAATCCATCGGCAACGTCATCGCCCCGCAGGAGATCATCGACAAGCACGGCGCGGAAATACTGCGCATGTGGGTCTCGGCGGTCAACTACCAGGAAGATGTCCGCATCTCCGATGAAATCCTCAGCCGCCTTGTGGACGCCTACCGCAGAATTCGCAACACCTGCAGGTTCATTCTGGGCAACATCTCGGACCTGACCCCGGAAAGGCTTGTGGAAAGCAGAAATCTGCTGCCCCTGGACCGTTTCGCCCTGGACCTCTTCACGCGCAAGCATCTGTCCGTACAACGGGCCTACGCCAATTTCGAATACCACAAGGTCTACCATTCTCTGCACAACCTTTGCGTGACCGACCTTTCGGCCTTTTACCTGGACGTAATCAAGGACCGGCTCTACGTTTCCGGCGAAGACAGCCTGGAAAGGCGCAGCGCCCAGACCGTGCTCTACAGGATACTCATCATGCTCCTCAAGGACATGGCCCCAATACTGAGCTTCACGGCCGAAGAGGTCTACGGCTACATGCCCGAAGCCTTGCGCCCGGAATCCCGGACCGTGTTCTCCATGCGCGTCGAGGCTGTGGACGCCGGACTGCCCGACGCCGAACGCAAAAGATGGGAGCTGCTCATGGACCTGCGCGGCGAGGTGACCAAGGCCATCGAACCTTTGCGCCGCGACCGTGTCGTGGGCCACTCGCTGGACACTTTCATCACCCTCTTCGCAACCGAGGAAATCCAATCAATACTGGGCATGGAAGGCCTTGATCTCAGGGAATTCTTCATTGTTTCCAAGGTCGAATTCACGGATTCCAACAAGGCGCCTGAAGACGCCTACACGTCGGATGAAATCGACAAGCTGAGCATAAGCGTGCAAAACGCCCCCGGAGACAAGTGCGGTCGTTGCTGGCGGTACGACGAGGAGCTTGGCGGCAATGCGGATTATCCGGACGCCTGCCCCAGATGCACCAAAGTGCTGGCAGGGTAGGACGCATGAAAAAACGCATGATCAAAGCCCTGGCCTGGGCCCTGGCCATACTGATCCCGGACCTGATCACCAAGGCCCTGGTCCTGAAGCATGTCCAGCCCTGGTCCACAAGGGAAATCATACCCGGATTCATGAACGTGGTGCGCGTCATGAACAGGGGTGCGGCCTTCGGGTTCCTCAACTCCAAAAACACCGACTGGCAGATTTACGCCTTCATCCTCATTACCCTGGTGGCCCTGTGTTTTATGGTCTACCTATTATGGAAAGGCGAACAGACCGACTTCTTCTTTGTTACCGGCCTGGGTCTGATCATGGGCGGAGCGTTGGGGAATCTGGTGGACAGAATTCGCCTGGGCCAGGTCGTCGATTTCATAGACGTGCACGTGGGCAGTCTGCACTGGCCGTCATTCAACGTGGCAGACTCCGGGATAACACTCGGCGCCCTTTCGGTCCTGATCTCCCTTTACCTGCAACGGCGGCGCATGTCCGGGGAAAGTTAATTGCGGACCGCAGGCCCACCTTGTTCGCATCTCCCCGGTTTGATATTGAACAGGCACGGTTCGAACAAGAAAAACCGCCGGCGCCAAATGCGCCGCAAATTAGTCCTTGGCCCTTTTCTTGCTTGCTTTTTACCTGTTGTTTTAAAAAACGGAGAAAATACATGTTCGACCATCTCAGCCAGGTTACGCCCATGCAATGGGCGCTTGTCCTGGGCATAGTCGCAATCTTCCTGACCATCTCCTTCATCTCAATCTGGGACGCATTCCACAAGGAATTCAACTCAGTGAACGAAAAGGTGGCCTGGATACAAATTTGCATTTTCATTCCCGTCCTAGGCGGAATCGCTTACCTGCTGATAGGAAAAAGAAGGGGGAAAAAGATCAAATGAAATCACTGCAAGTAAAACACGTCGCAATGCTCCTTTTGGCCGCCCTGCTGCTGGTCGCCACCGGCTGCGCCAGCAAGCAGGATGTTGAGACCCTGCAAACCGAGACAATGAAAAGCCGCAGGGAATCACGCGAACTTTATGAACAGCTCGAGCAACAGATTCAGCAAACCAAGCAGGCCGCTGGGCCCATGCGTGAAAAACAGGCCAGCATCTGGGCCGAGGTGGAAAGCCTGCGCACCCAGGTGGCCATCCTCCAGGGACAAATCGACGCGCTGACCGTGCGCCTCAACAGCCGGACCACAGCCAAGGGCGGTTCCGTGACCCTCGAAGAGGTCGCCAACGAAGTCCAGGCCATCAGCTTCGCCCTGGAACACCAACTGGCCGTCGACTTGAACGCTGCAAGAAAGACCATGCCCCAAACCGAGGGCACTGTTCAGGGAGGTCAGCCTACCGCCGAGACAGGCGCCGATGGCCAACCAGCCGTGCAGGCCGAACCCAAGAACGCCGACCCTGCGGAAGCCCTCTATTCCAGGGCTCTGGACGCCTTCAAGGACAAAAACTACGAGGACGCCAGAAGGTACTGGGCCGAATTCGTGAACACCTTCAAGGACAACCCAAAGGTGGCCAATGCGATTTTCTGGCAGGGCGAGTGCTACTATCAGCTGAAAAACTACGGCAAGGCGGTTCTGGCCTACCAGGATGTCATAGCCAAATACAGCAAGAGTCCCAAGTTCAAGTCCGCACTGCTGAAGCAGGGCATCTCATTCTACAAGATCGGCAAGGACAAGGCCGGAAAACTCGTTTTGCAGGATCTGCTCAACCGCTTTCCAAAATCCGTCGAAGCCAATCGCGCCAGAATCTTTCTGGAAGAGCAATAACAAAAAGCCGCCTCCCTTGCGGCAAGGGAGGCGGCGTGACACACAGAAACAACAAATCAACCTTGACGGCAATAAGATGAGCAAAACACAAAAAGCCTACCGGAAGATAGTCCACCTCACATTTCCCCCGGACATGTCCGGAAAGCCTGTCATCTGCAATCTGACACGAAGATTCGACCTGGACTTCAACATCCTGCAGTCCGACATAAATCCCCGGCAACAGGGCAGCATGACCCTTGAGATTTCCGGGCTGGAAGAGGCCTTCAACCATGGGGTCAGCTACCTCAAGGAAAACAGAATCAACGTCTCTTCGGTGGCTCAGAAAGTCTTCCGCGACGAAGAAAAATGCATCCATTGCGGCGTATGCACGGCCATTTGCCCGACCAAGGCCCTGAAACTGGATATAAAGACAAGAAAAATCACCTTTGACGTTGAAAAATGCTCCGCCTGCGGGAGATGCACCAGGGTCTGCCCCGTACAGGCCATGAACATGGATGTGGAGGACAACGGAACACATTAACGAGGCGAGGATACAGCCATGAGCAATGAACAAAGGACATTCTCCCGCATCACGACCCGGCTGAAGGGCTACGCAAGACGCACATCAAGCGTGGACACAGCGCCGCTTTACAAAAGCTCGACACTGAACCTGCTGACCAGCCAGCAGGACAAGCTGCAATCGTCAAAGGTTCCTGAAGGGCTTGCCGACTTTCTCATCGAACTGGACAACAAGCTCGACATGATCCTGAGCCTTTTGAGCCAGGACCAGATTCGCACGGACTTCCCAATGACCATCGAGATCATGGAAATCTCGGGAGCGGGCATCAAGTTCAGAACCAAGGAAAGGATCGCCCTGGACGAAAGCCTGGAGGTGGTCATCGTCCTCAACCAGTCTCCCCTGCGCCTTGCCGGATCAAAAGGTTTGGTCAAGGGGCACGAAGACGACACGGATTTATGGAGATTTGAATTTACCAACATCCGCGAACAGGATATAGAAAACGTCGTGCAGTATGTTTTTCAGGAACAGCGGGAGCAAATACGCCTTAAAAAATGGAGTTGACGATGCTTTCCAACGAAGAGCTCATTCAGGACATGATGCAGCGGGTATCAGACCAACTTGTCGCCAGCCTTACCCAATCCTTTACGTCGACCGTGGAAAAGGAAATCAACAAGAGTCTGTCCAAGGCCCTGCTGGAAGGTGAGTTCTACAAAAGGGTCAACGAGGATTTGCAGGAAGGCCTGGTCAGCATCTATCAGGAAGTCAAAAACGCCAAGGGCAACCAGAGCTGCGAACTGTTGACCGGAGAAGACCCGGACGCCCTGTTCACCAAAGCATCGGACCAACTGGACGCAGTGTTGAAAACCACGGAAAAGGCGGCCGTGGACATCATTGACATCGTCGAAAAACTTCAGGAAATGCAGGCTTCGGTGGCCAAGATCGTCAAAGGACTGGAAAGCGGCGGCATCACCAAGCAGGACCGAGAAGAACTGACAAAAATCAACAGCACCCTGGGGCAGGACTTGTCGCAGATCATGGTCACCATGAGCTTTCAGGATCTTACCGGCCAGCGCATCAAGATAATCATCGAAACCATCAGAAAGGTCGAAGACATCGTCAAGCAGGTGGTCATGTCCACCGGTCTTATGCTCCGGGCGCGTGAAGAGGAACCGGAAATGGATTTCGACAAGATCGAAAAGGAAACGAAAACCAAGGTCAGCAAATTGACCGGTCCCACCTCGGACACAAGCCAGGGCGAGGTTGACGACCTGCTGGCCTCTCTTGGTCTGGGATAGCAATCCCAACCAGCCGATATTTCAAAAAAAGGCCGCATCCCATAAGGAAGCGGCCTTTAACTTTATCAAAAACCCAAGCTACCCGGACAAAAGGACCATCCCGGCCAAGCCAAGCAAGCTCCAAAAGCCGATACTGTCCGTGATGGTGGTCAGAAAAATGCTGGAAGCCTGGGCTGGGTCGCGACCGATCTCCTTGAGTATCAGGGGAATGGAAGCTCCAGCCAAGGCGCCCACCAGCATGTCCAGAGCCAGGGCCGCCGCCATGACGCAGCCCAAAACAAAATCGTCTGTAAACAAATATGTACTGACGAACACGAGCACAGAAATTATCAGTGCGTTTACCATCCCTATTCGCAATTCGCGCAGCACCGCGAACCAGGACTTCCTGCGGTCGAACTTCTCAACCGCCAGCTGACGGATCATGACCGCCAAGGCCTGTTGACCGGTATTGCCCGCCTGATTGGAAACTATATGCATCAAAGCCGCCAGTATGGCCATCTGGGCGATGGTGCCCTCGAACAGATGCACCACCCAAGCCGCTATGGCCGAGTTGATGACGTTTATGATCAGCCAGGGCAAGCGCTTGCGCACGGAATAGGTCCAGGGAGAATCGATGGTTTCGTCCGCACCGGCGCCAACCATGGCCTGCATGTCCTCGCTGGCCTCTTCCTGAATAATGTCGATTACGTCATCTACGGTGACAACGCCAAGAAGCCTGTTGCCGAAATCCACGACCGGCAGGGCCAAGAAATTGTAGTGGGCGATGAGTCTTGCGACTTCTTCCCTATCCACGCTGTAGTTTACCGAAATGAGATTCTGGGTCTTGATCAACTCCGCCAGCACCCTTCCGTGCCTGCTGGCGAGGAGGTCGCGCAGGGACACAACGCCTACCAAGTGATCCTTTTCATCGACAAGATAAGCGTAATAGGGAACTTCCTTGTCCTCGACTTCCTTGCGTATCTGACTGATGGCCTGATCCACGGTCAAATTATGGGCAAGGATCACGACCTCGGTATTCATGACGCCGCCGGCAGTGTCCGGATCAAAGGTCAGAAGAGTTCTCAGCTCGACCCGATCCTCGGCCTTTACCCTTCGAAGCAGGGACTTCTGCAAATCCTCATCAAGGGCTTCAAGAACGTCCGTGGCGTCATCGGGAGCCATTTCCTCGATGATGTTGGCGGCCAGACTTTCATCCAGCTTGGTCATCAAGGCGTTCTGGTCGTGTCTGTCCATCTCGGCGATGGACTCGCCGGCATCCTTGATGCTCAGATTCTTGATGAAATCAACCTGATCCTCGATGTCCAGGCCGCTGATGTGTTCGGCGGCATCCGCCGGATGCTGGTCTTCCAGCTCCGGCTCTTCACCACCGAGCCCCTGGGCGCGGAGTTCATCAAAATCAGGATTCTGCTTCTGCTCAGTCATGGGAAAAACCCTCTAGCCCAATTAAAGTTGAAGGTCAAAAAATTATGCATTACAATAAAGTATTGCCATGTTCACCGAAACAAAAAGCGGCAGAACAATTTTCCAGCCCATTGCATCATATCCTGCCAGAAACCGGAAATAAAATGACAGACAAATTCAACGAATTCTTTCAGGCCGAAGCCCGGATGTTCCTGCTTGCGAGCATACGCATAGCACTTTCCGAAGACGGCCCGGACCTGACCTCCCTAGGCATTTTCTCGGAAAACGACATGGCCCGGGCCCATATCGTGGCCAAGCAGTCCACTATCGTGGCCGGATTGCCCTTGATACCCATAATCCTGGAATTCTGCGGAGAACGCAGCCAGGCCATGCTCAACGTGGACGACGGCGAACGAGTCTCCGACGGAGCCGTTGTGGCCATAATACAGGGGCCTGCGATTGACCTGCTCAAAGCCGAACGGACCATGCTCAATTTTCTGACCCATCTGTCCGGCATTGCCCAATTGACTTCGAAATACGTCGCGGCCATAAAAGACAGCGGAGTCACCCTTCTGGACACGCGCAAGACACTGCCCGGATTGCGCTACCCGGAAAAATACGCTGTTACCATGGGCGGTGGAGCCAACCACCGCGTCAATCTCGCCGAGATGCTCCTGGTCAAGGACAATCATATCGACCGGGCCGGAGGCATAGGCAAGGCCGTGGACAAGCTGCGGCAGGCCCACTCCCCCTGCCCGCCCATCGAGGTGGAATGCCGCACCCTTCAGGAGGTCGGCGAAGCCTCGGAAAGCCGGGTGCAACGGATAATGCTCGACAACATGGACCCCGAAGTCATAAAAGAGGCCCTCGCCATGATCCCGGAAGGCATCGAAACCGAGATCAGCGGAAACGTGACCATTGACAACCTTTCCGAGTTGGCGGCCCTGGGGCCGGATTTTATTTCGGTGGGCAGGCTGACCCATTCGGCCCCGGCCTCGGATTTCAGCATGCGCATGGAAACAATAGCTTAGAAAATGAACAAGAACACCGCTGCAATTGTTAAGATTCGGGAAAAAATGGCCGGCAACCTGACCATCCTGGCGCACCACTACCAAGGCGACGCCATTGTCGCCCAGGCCGACATAACCGGCGATTCCCTTGAACTGGCCCGAAAAATAGACAGGCTTGAATCCCGGCACATAGTCTTTTGCGGCGTGTTCTTCATGGCCGAAACAGCAGCCGTACTCAGACGTGAAAACCAAAAGATTTATATTCCGGACATGGATGCAAGCTGCCCCCTGGCGGACATGGCCCAGCCTCAACAGGTGGAAGATGTTCTCAAATCTCTGGCTTCAGGCGGCCGCAAGGTCATTCCCCTGGCCTATGTCAACTCTTCGGCCCGGGTGAAGCAAATCTGCGGCAGGCACGGCGGATCGGTCTGCACATCGGCCAACGCCAAGACCATGCTCAAGTGGGCTCTGGACCAGGGAGACGGAGTGCTTTTCCTGCCGGACAGGAATCTCGGCTGGAACACTGCCGACGCCCTTGGCCTGCCCCCTTCGGCCCGGCACATGCTGAATCTCGAAACACCGGCCTCCACTGCCGCCGCCCAGGCGAAACTGCTGCTCTGGCCAGGATATTGCCCGGCCCACGAGCTTTTCACTCCCGACCATATCAAAAACATACGCCGAAACGACCCGGACGCACTGATAGTCGTCCACCCGGAATGCCCTCCGGAAACGGTCGCCCTTTGCGACGCCTCCGGCTCCACTTCCTTCATCATCCGCTATGTCGAGGAGGCCCCGGACGGCAGCAACATTTACGTGGGGACCGAAACCAACATGGTCAGCCGCCTTGCCGCCCGCCACGCGGGACATAAAAAAATCATTCCCGTTAAGACCAGCCTGTGCCGGGACATGGCCATGATCACGGAGGAAAAACTGGCGGCGTTACTGCAAAATCTCGACTCGACACCACCTGTTGATGTCCCGGACGATATAAGGAAACCCGCCAAATTGGCCCTTGAACGAATGCTGAAGGCCTGTCAGTGAGTTGCAAAATGAAACACGAACGAATTAAAACGGATATCCTGGTCATCGGTTCAGGAATCGCTGGAGCCATAGCGGCATTGACCCTGGCCGAGAACGGACGGCAGGTGACGTTGATCACTGCCGGCGAAGAACTGAAAACAGGAAACACCCAACTGGCCCAAGGAGGAATCGCGCACAAGGCACCAGACGACGATCCCCGATTCCTGGAAAAAGACATCCTGACGGCCGGGTGGAGCCTGAATTACCGCAAGGCAGTCCGCTTTCTTTGCCACAAGGGGCCGGAAGTCATCCGCAATACTCTCCTCGAAAAATACAATGTCCCCTTTGACCGCAATCCGGACGGCGAGTGCTACCTGACCAGGGAAGGCGGCCACTCCAAGGCCAGAATCCTCTGCTGCGCCGACCACACCGGCAAGGACATAATCGAGACCCTGATCCGTGAGATTGTCAAATCCCCAAACATTCAGGTGCTAACCAAACGCACGGCCATCGACCTGCTGACAACCCATCACCACGCCGACCACCTCGATTTCAAATACAACCTGACCAACCACTGTGTCGGGGCCTATGTTTTTGACGAGCACGTGGAGCAGGTCGAGACCATCCTGGCCGACTTCACTGTGCTGGCAACCGGTGGCGTGGGCCAACTCTATCTGCACACCACCAACTCGCCGGGGTCCATAGGGTCCGGCCTGGCAATGGCCTCGAGGGCCGGCGTCCGGCTGCGCAACTGCGAATTCGTACAGTTCCACCCCACCGCCCTGTATCAAGGCTCCATGCGTGGAGAGCGCCGCTTCCTCATCTCCGAGGCCGTTCGCGGAGAAGGGGCCAGGCTGATAAATGAAAAAGGCGAAACCTTCATGTCCCGCTATGATCGGCGCGAAGACCTTGCGCCACGGGACATAGTCACCAGGGCGATAATGGAGGAGATGCTCAGGAACGACGAGGATTGCGTCTACCTGGACGCGTCCACGCACATAGACAAGGACTTGCAGGAACGTTTTCCGACCATCTTCGAACGTTGCCTCGAATTTGGACTGGACATCACCAGAGACCCGATACCCGTGGTTCCAGTGGCCCACTACTTCTGCGGCGGCGTTCTCGTGGACAACCGTGGCCGCAGCACAATGGAACGTCTTTATGCCACCGGCGAATGCACTTGCAGCGGCGTGCACGGGGCCAACCGACTGGCCAGCACTTCCCTGCTGGAATGCCTGCTCTGGGGCCATTCAGCGGCCCTGGACATCGCCAAACGCCACAACAGAAGTAAAAGCCTGAGCAAAAAGCTCATGGACAGCATTCCGGACTGGGAACACCACGGCGACATGCAAAACGAAGACCCTGCCCTCATCGCTCAGGACTGGGCCACCATCCGAAACACCATGTGGAACTACGTAGGCATCACCCGCTCCACCGCCCGGCTCAACCGCGCATTCACGGACCTAAGGAAAATGTCGAAAAACCTGCAGGATTTCTACAAGCAGACAAGCATCAGCAAGCCCATCGTCGATCTCTTTCACGGCTGTCAGGCCGCGTACACCATCACCCTGGCCGCCCTGCGCAACAAGAAGAGCACGGGCTGCCATTACCGGGAAGATTAGCGGAACCTTGGACTATTTGCGCCAGAATTCGGGCACGAAGAGAATGATGACGGTATAGATTTCCAGACGCCCCAGCAGCATGCAAAAGGTCAAAACCCACTTGGCCGTTGCAGGCAGATGGGCATAGTTGTCCGTGGGGCCGACCCCGCCGATGCCCGGACCGATATTGCCGATGCAGGCCAGGGAGGAGGCAAAAGCCGTTACCACATCCACTCCGGTGGCCGCCACCACAAACGCGCAGATCACGAAAAGACCGATCCAGAGCACGAAAAATCCCCAGACTCCGTTCAGTACGTCCGTCTCGACCACTTTCTTGCCCATCTTGACCCGGTAAACAGATCTGGGGTGGATGATCCTGAAAAGCTCCCTGTAGGAATGCTTGAGCAAAAGCATGATGCGCATGACCTTCATGCCGCCGCCAGTTGAACCGGCGCAGCCGCCCACGAACATGCAAAAAAGCAGTAAGCCCTGGCAAAGGGCAGGCCACAATTCGTAATCCGCCGTGGCAAATCCCGTGGTGGTCAAAATGGAAGCCACCTGGAAGGATGTGAAACGGACGGCATCGGCCGGATTGTCGTAATTGGAGCCCATGACGCTTACGCCCATGATAAAGGTAAAGCCCAAAAACAGGGAACAGAAAACCCTGAACTCAGGGTCCTTGAAGGCTTGGGAGAATTTACCCGTGATTGCCAGAAAATGCAGGGAAAAATTTATACCCGCGATGAGCATGAAAATGGTGATCACATAGTCGATGTACGCGCTGTCGAAATGAGCCACGGAAGTGTTTTTGGTGGAAAATCCGCCTGTGGCCATTGTTCCGAAGGTGTGACAAAGGGCGTCGAACAAATCCATGCCCCCGAACATGAGCAACACGGTTTCGGCGGCGGAGAAAAGCAGATAGACCTTCCAGAGTAAAAGCGCCGTATCCTTGATGCGCGGCCTGAGCTTGTCGGGAGATGGACCGGGCACCTCGGCTTTGTATAGCTGCATGCCGCCGACGCCGAGAAACGGAAGAATGGCCAGGGAAAGAACGATGATCCCCATGCCGCCCAGCCAGTGGGTGAAGCTGCGCCAGAACAAAAGCCCCTTGGGAACCGCCTCGATGTCCATCAAAACCGAAGATCCGGTGGTTGAAAACCCGGAAATGGACTCGAACACGCAGTCTGTGACGCTCTCGAACACACCTCCCAGATAAAAAGGAAGAGCTCCGAACAAGCCCGCAGCAGCCCAACCCAGGGCTACGATGGCCATTCCCTCGCGGTGGCTGATGGCATGGGAACCTTTGTCCCTGAAGATCAAGGCCAGGACCAAACCGGCTGAAATGGTAATTATCATTGACAGCGCGAGGGGCATTATCCCCGCATCGGCGTAGTAAATGGAAAAGGCCAAGGGGAAAAGCATGGTCAGGCCTATGCAGCCGACCAGGACCCCGATCACATGCAGGACAAAACTCCAGCGCACTAAAAGAACTCCCGTCTGACCGAAAGTATTTCCTCGACCCTGCCGACATTCTTGCGCGTGGCCAGAATGATCAGCCGATCCTGAGGCTCGATCACCACATCGCCCCTGGGCATGATGACCTCGTTCCCGCGCTGAAAGCAAAGTATCAATGCGCCCTTGGGGAAATTAAGGTCCTTGACCGGCTTGCCCACCACAGAAGATTTTTCCTCGGCAATGGCCTCCATTATCTCGGCTTCCTCGCCCTTTATGGATGCCGCAGACATGATCTTGCCCCTGCGTATGAAGTGCAGAAGGGAGTTGATGGCCGAAAGTCTGGGGCAAACCAGATGGTCGATGCCGATGGACTTGATAAGCGGCATGTAGGCGAAATTGTTGATGCGCACGATGGACTGCTTTGCGCCCATGCTCTTGGCCAGGAGACAGGTCAGGATATTCATCTCTTCGTCGCCGGTGAGGGAAACCACCAAATCCAGGTCGCCCACATTCTCTTGGGCAAGCATCTCCTGATCGGTTCCATCGCCCTGGAGAACGATAACCTTGTCCAGCTTTGCGGAAAGGGCCTCGCATCTTTCAGGATCGGAATCCAGCAACCTAGTGTGGTAAAATTTGTTATCCAGCGACTTGGCCAACTTGTAGCCTATGTTGCCGCCTCCCACGATCAAGACCTTGCGGACCGGTTCATGGTGAAGACCAATGATTTCCAAAACTTCGTCCTGGTCGCGGATGTCGTAGGCGAAATAGACCACATCCTCGGCCTGGACAACATCTTCGCCTCCGGGAATTATCAGGCTGTCGTCGCGGACCAGGGCGGCGATGACCAGGCCCAAATCCCCTGTCAATTTCCTGAGGTTCATGAGCTTCATGCCAATCAAAGGGCTGTCTGTCGGCAGGCTGATTCCGATAACCCTGATCTTTCCGTCCGCGAATTCGCTTATTTCCTCGGCACCGGGCAAACTCATGAGCCTCAGAATGGAATTGACCACCTCCTGGTCCGGATTGATGGTCTTGTCGATATTCAGGGCCGAGCCCATTTCCTGTTCGAGGAAATTGGTATAGTCCGCGCCCCGGATACGGGCCAGTTTGGTAATCTTGGGAGCGATGACACTGGCAAAAAAACACGAAATCAAGTTTATTTCGTCCGAGTCGGTTACCGCCAGAAGTATGTCGGCATCGGCTATCCCGGCCTGCTTCAGAACAATGGGACTGCTGCCCGATCCCTGGACTGTCTGGACGTCGATGCTGTCGGCAATTCTGGCAAGGGCGGCAGCGTCCTTGTCAATGACGATGACTTCCTTATTCTCCACAGCAAGACGCCTGGACACATGAAAGCCGACTTCTCCGGCACCAATGATGATGATCTTCAAAAAAAGCCCCCGCTTTTGACAACGCTCTTTAATGATTGAGCATTACCTCAAAAACGTTTTATTGCCAAACGTAAAAAACCCATTACACATAAGTGTAACAGGCTTTTAAACAAATGAATATCCCGAAGGAACTCAATATTTATGCGATTTCGTTGACCTGGCGCTGAAGCCTGGAAATCCTTCTGGCGGCACTTCGCCAGTGGATGACGCTCTTGGTGGACGCCTTGTCCAAAACGGAGGAAGCTTCGTTCAAAGCGGTCTGCGCCTTGGAGAAGTCCTTTTCCTGAACGGCCGCCCGAACAGCATTAAGGGTGTTCTTGATCCTGGTCCTGATGGACCTGTTACGGGCATAACGCTTCAAGCTCTGCCGGTGCCTTTTGATCGCAGACTTATGATTAGCCAAAATTCTTCTCCTGAACTCTGTTTTTTTTAAACGAAGAAAGCCTTTATATGGGCTTGTCAAACTTTGTCAAGTCTTTTTATACCTGCAATGCGCTGAAGTCGGCCAGTTTGGACAACTGCTCCACCAACCCGCCAAGCAGATTCAGCCTGTTCAACCTCAAGGCCTTATCATCGCACATAACCATGACGTTGTCGAAGAAATCATCCACAAAGGGACGCAATTCCGCCAACAATCCCAAGAGGCCGGGAAAATCGTCATCGGCCCACAACTCGTCAAACCGGGGCCCGGTCATGGACAACTTGTCGGCAAGGGCTCTCTCCTGATCTGCCTCAAACAAATCGGGGTCGGCGTTGCCGCTGATGTTCTCGCCAGCCTCGTCTCCCTGCTTGCGGATGATATTCGCGGCCCGCTTGAATGTCAAAACGGCCTGTTCGAATCCGTCCTCCCTGCTGAATGCGTCTAGGGCCTTGACCCTGGCGGCCAGTGTGCGGATATCCGAAAATCCGGCCCCAAGGGCGGCGTCAACCACCCGGGTCTCGTAGCCCTGTCCGGTCATGAAGGCCCTGAGCCGCTGGCCGAAAAAGTCATGCAGTTTTTCAAGGATTTCTTCCCTGGCGGTCTTCCACTTCACATCCTTGTAGCCCTCAAGAGCCCAGTACAGAATCCGGTCTACATCCAAATCCAGGCCATGATCCATGACGATCCTGCAAATGCCCAGAGCCTGACGGCGCAGGGCGTAAGGGTCGTTGGCGCCTGTGGGAATCTTGTTCAGCCCGAAACAACCGGCCAGACTGTCGGCCTTGTCGGCAATGGACAACACGGCACCCGAAAGACAGGACGGAACCGGGCTGTCCGGGCCGGCAGGCAGATACTGCTCGGCAACGGCCTTGGCCGTCTCGTCTGGATAGCCCTGACGTTTGGCGTAGATTCCGCCCATTATGCCCTGCAGCGAATCAAATTCGTTGACCATCTCGGAAACCAGATCGGCCTTGGCCAACTTGCCCGCCAGCGCATAATCAGCCACCTGCGCGGGAAGCAAACCCGGCATTTCGCCAGCGATCTTGCCGCAAAGCCTTTCCAGACGCCTGGACTTGTCGCCCATGCTGCCCAACGGGCCGAGAAACACTACATTTTCAAGCTTGTCCAGCCAGGAATCAATTTTGGTCTTGCCGTCCACCTCCCAGAAAAAACGTGCGTCCTCAAGCCTGGCCTTGAGCACCCTTTCCCAGCCTTTCCTGACCAGGGAAACATCCTTGGGCTCGATGTTCAGGGTCGTAAGGAAACATGGCAGCAGCTTGCCGTCCGCTCCCTGGACGCCGAAACTCTTCTGGTGCTTTTCCATGCTGGTCAAAAGCACTTCCCGCGGCAGTTCCAGATAGATTTCACTGATCTCGCCCAGTATGGGCCTGGGAAACTCGACCAAATTCACAACCTCGTCCAACAGGCTGTCCTTCCAGACGATTTCGCCGCCCATTTCTTTCGCCAGGGAATTGCCTTCCTTGAGCACCAAATCCCGACGCTCGGCCCCGTCCAGAATGACCTTTCCCTTTTCCCTGATGATCGCGGCATAATTCTCGGCCTTGTCCAAGGTCCAGGGACCGGAACCCATGTCCCTGTGTCCCCATGTCACGCGCCCGGACTTGATGCCGGCCACCTCAAAGGGAACCACTTCACCGTCCAGCAGGGCCGTCAGCCAACGCAGGGGGCGACCGAACGTGAACTCCTGGCTGCCCCAATGCATCTTTTTGGGAAAACTGAGAGTGGCCACGGCCCGTCGGCAAAACTCGGGCAAAACGTCCATGCTCTTTCCGCCGCCCACGATCTTCTTTGCCGCCAGATACTCGCCCTTGTCTGTCTCCAGGGTGTAGAGATCGCCGACCTCAAGCCCCTGGCTCTTGGCGAATCCAAGACCGGCCTTGGTCAGCTTGCCTTCACCGTCATAGGCCACGCGCGCGGGCGGACCAGTGACTTCCTCCTCCTCGCGGCGCTGCTCCGAGGCGATATTCCTTACGAATGCGGTCAACCTGCGAGGAGTGGCAAAGGTTTCCACCTTGCCGAAATCAACCATGCCCTCCGCAAGATACCCGCTCAGCAACCCGGCCAGTTCATCCGCCAGTTTGGGCACAAAACGGGCGGGCATCTCCTCCATTCCGATTTCCAGTATGAACTCAGACATTTTACAAACTCTTCCCGTGTTAGGCGTTCTTGAGCATGGGATGACCCATTTCCTCGCGCTGATCCCGATACAACTCCGCTATTTTGGAAGCCAGATAACGGACGCGGCCGATGTAGCCGGTACGCTCGGTTATGGATATGGCCCCACGCGCGTCAAGGAGATTGAACGTATGAGAGCACTTGAGACAATAGTCGTAGGCCGGCCAGGGCAGGCCCTCCTCGCAAAGCTTCCTGCTCTCGCCCTCATACTGATCGAAAAGATTGAGCAGCATCTTGGAGTCGCTGACCTCGAAGTTGTATTTCGACTGCTCCACCTCGTTCTGGTGGTAAATTTCGCCGTACGTGACGTTCTTGTTCCAGGCCAGGTCATAAATCGATTCCTTCTCCTGGAGGTACATGCCGATGCGCTCCAGACCGTAGGTAATCTCCACGCTGACCGGATGCAGGTCTATTCCACCCACCTGCTGGAAATACGTGAACTGGGTGACCTCCATGCCGTTGAGCCAGACCTCCCAGCCCAGCCCCCAGGCGCCAAGGGTCGGAGATTCCCAGTCATCCTCCACAAAACGGATATCGTGGCAGGTGGCGTCGATTCCCAAAACCGAAAGACTCTTCAGATAGAGATCCTGCACATCATCCGGCGAAGGCTTTAGGATGACCTGAAACTGGTAGTAATGCTGCAAACGGTTGGGGTTCTCACCGTAGCGGCCGTCCGTGGGCCTTCTTGAAGGCTCGACATAGGCCACATTCCAAGGCTCCGGGCCAATGACCCGAAAAAAGGTCGAAGGATTGAACGTTCCCGCCCCAACCTCGATGTCAAAGGGTTGAACCAGGACACATCCATAGTCAGACCAATAGTTTTGCAGATTCAATATGACGCTTTGAAAATCCATGGCAGCTCCAATCAGATTTTTTTATAGTATCCGTTCTCCCAGATCAGGCCCAAATGATAGGCCACGAACCGCTCGACAAGTTGATAACATTCCCTTTTGACTTCCTGCGGCAGGGAAAGTCTTGCCCAGTCCTCCGGGCCGTTGCCCTGAATCCAGTCCAGGGCCCGCAAAGTTCCGGCCGAAACCTTCATGCTTCCCCTTTCCTGGCTTTCAGCCCGGCTGCACGAACTGCAGACGACGCTTCCTTGTTCAACATTGAAACAATAGGCGTCTGTTCCATGCAAGCGGCCGCCGCACTTGAAGCAGGTCAAGAAATCCGGCCTGTAGCCCTGTGCAAAGGTCGCCTTGGCCCGAAACATTACAGGCAACGAATCAAAGGTTTCTTCCATGCCTTCGATCGCATGCAGCGTATCCATAAGCAACTCGTAGGCGATGCGTGCATCCTGCGGACCAACCTGTACGGCCTCGACGAACTTTACGCAATTCACGGCCAGTCCAAGCCGACCGTTGTCCCGCCTCAGCCCCGGGAAACCGTGAATGAGGGAGCCTTCCTCAAGGGTATGATAACGACCGCCCTTGTCGGCCTTGACCGTCAGGAGAACGTGGCACATGGAATCAAGGCAGCCGCAGAATCTGCGCCTGCTCTTGCTGCCGCCAAAGGCGAAGGCCGTCATCATTCCCCTGGAAGGGGACAAAAAACGGACCCAGATGTCGGCCTCCCGAAAACGGCCTACTTTCAAAACCAGGCCCTTCTCGGTAAATTCCATATCTTATTCCGCTGGTTCGAATCCGCCCGGAAAGGGATTCAGCCTAAGACGGAGGGAAAGTCAGCGTCCTGACCACAACGCCGTATCCGGGGTAGGCCTGAAACGGCTCTCCATTATGGAAAACGCTCACTGCCGATGCATTGCCCAACTTGATCTTCAGGCTATTGGAAAAACGGATTTCCCGTTTCGCACCTTCGCTCAAAATAAAATCAAAGACCGTTTCGTCTCCGTCAACGCCAAGTACCTGTATCCAGCACTCGCCTTTGTCGTCGGCCACAATAAGCAGGGTTTGACTGCCGCTGCCCATGGCCACCACATCCGACTGCTCCCCGGCTCCGCTTTCAGTGGCATTGGCCGAACCATCCGCGACTTGAGGCAAAACCTGATCCTGAGCGACAGGCTCGGCGGACTCGACCGTTTCGACAGGCTCGCTCTCCAAAACGGGCGGAAATTCCACAACCTTGGACTCTGCTTCCACCTCCACCGCAGGCGGTTCAACACCGGATTCGGTTGCAGGTTCAGACGCCTCGGCAACTTTTTTTTCCTCCCCGGCGGTCGTGGTCAAACTGGTCTTGTTCCAATAAGCCACCAGCGCAATCAACAAGGCCACAAGAAAGACTATCAACAACGTTGTCAGCTTGGACGACTTCTTGAGAACTATAGGTTCATCCGAGGAAAATGCATTTTCCCCGTTCACAGGCATATCCGTTTCGGAATCTTTGCCGGGATTGTTTTCAAGGCCATATTCGCGACCAATGATCTCCGAAAAACCGCCAGCGTCGATCCCCAGAAACCTCGCATAGTTTCTTACGAACCCCTTGGCGTAGACCGGGAAAGGAAGATCGGATGAATCGCCCCGCTCAATCGCCTCGATATTGCAACGGCTGATTCTGGTGACCTCCATCACGTCGCCGACGGACAGTCCCTTCCTTTCGCGCTCTGATCTTAATAATTCGCCCAGTTCCTTGAAATTCATTCCCGCACCTTTCAGACCTTGACGCCGTTCGCGCTATTTATACTCTATGATCGCGTTTTCCCTCAACTTGTCCATATACTCGCTAAAAACCTTGTCAAACTTGGCCTTGTAAAGCGCTTCATGAAACTCCCCTTTCATCGCTTCAAATTCGGCCATATCCACACCGGCATACTTGTCGCCGTCCTCGTCCTCCTCGGCTTCCTGCAACTCTTCGGCTTCAGCTTCAAGCTCTTCCTTTGTCTTGGCCTCCTGGATATCTTCCAGCAACAACAGAGCCTCGAACTCCTGAATTCTGAAAGGTTTGGTCATCTCACCCTTTGAAACGCCCTCAAGGGCCATCTTCCACAAATCGGACATGTCGCTCCAGGCCATGAGGCCCAAATCCCCGCCCTGACCGGCTCCGGGACCATTGGAGTATTCGTCCGCAGCTTCGGCAAAGGTCATGTCTCCATCATCGATTTTTTCCCTAAGTTCCTTTGCGGAGATGTCGCTCGGCACTATTATCAGGCGCAGCCTAACTTTTTTGCCCTGATCCTCCACAGGCACCAGAGTCTCGGCGGCGGCTGACACTCCTCCGCCCCTTTTCCATTCATGATAGGCCTTTATCAGTTCCGTATCCGTGACGACCACCCTTTGACGCACCTTGCTGCCCAAGAGTTGGTGCTGCAGAATGGACTTGCGGCGGGTTTCCAGGAGCTTATCCCTGGTCATGCCGGTTTCCTTGATCTTGTTCTCGAAATCCTCGTCGCTCATGCCGGTCCGTTCCTGCAGAGCCTTGACATCGGCTTCCAGGGCCTCATCCGAGACTTCCAGTCCATACCTGTCTATTTCGTTCTGCAGCAGAATGTCTTCGACCATCTTCTTGAGGATTTTTCCCCGAATGGCCTGGAGCTGGGCCTGTTCCTCGGCGGACAGGACCACCCCCTGGACCTTGGCCAAAATGGGCGCCATTTCCTCGTTGATGTCGAAAAGAGTTATGGCCTTGCCGTCCACAACGGCTATTATCCGATCAACAACCTCGGCATCGGAATCCTGGGCCGACACGATGCTGAAAACCGAAACCAGTGCGATTAAAAAAACAATCTTTCTGAAATATAGCAAGAAAACGCCTCCATAAATCAGTTCGACAACGCCGTGAAATAACAGGTAATGGTATAAATAATTCGTTCAACTTTTTATTCTAGTCGCTTTGCCCATGATATGCAATGCTCGCACATCAAGCCTTGCAGTCTAAATCCCGGTTGAATTGGAGCCGTCATCAACCACTTCCGGCTGAATATCTTCGTCGCCGGGAGGAACTTCATCCAATTCCTGGGGCGGCATCTCCTGCTCCGGAGCATCGGCGAAAGGAGACGCGACGTCCGGTTGCCTTTCACTCTCCAACTCCTCATCGTCGCCGGGCTGGGGCAAAAGATGTTGGCTGACCTCTATGTTGGCGCGGCCCCATTCCTTGGACAGCCAGAGTTCAAAGGCCTCATGCAACTTCTGCTCAAGCAGGGCGTCCTCGACCAGGGGGTAGGCCTGGGTGGGACCGAGCACCTTGGCCGGATTCTTCTCCAGCAGAACCAGAGCCTCGAAACCGCTTCGCTCGGTCATGATCGAACCGGCTCCACCGACCTCGACCCCGCGCAGGGCGTTGCGCCATGAGGCGGACAACTGTTCCTCGCGAATGGTTATCTCCCTGGTGGCCACCTGCTTCAGGGTCCGAACAAGAGCCTTCACGTCCTGTTTCTGGGCAAAGAGTTCCAGGGCGCGTTCGACAAGTTCCCGGCTGGGGCCCTTGACCACGAGGAGCTTCAGACGTTCCGGCAGATAGAAGTCGGACAGATGGGTCTTGTAGTATTCCTCTGCCTCCTTGTAATCTATCTTGATTGTGGGCCGCAGGACCTGCTGGTAAAATTTCTTCATCCCCTGATGATACTTCAGCTGCGTTCTCCAGGAATCAAGATCAATGTATTCTTCCACCAGCACCTGCTCGAAGGCTCCTTCGGGGTAATCGGCGCGAACCTCTTTCTCGGCCATTTCCAATTCTTCCGCAGTGACGCCCAGCCCCTTGTTCTCAAGGGCCTGCAGGACAAGCTCCTGGACTATGGTGTCACCCAGTATCCGGCCGTACTCGCGCCTGAGTGAAGCCACGCTGGGCACGAAAACCCCGGAACCTTCCATGTGCAGCAGATCGTGCTTGAACTCCAATTGGGTGAGTTGAATGGCCTTGCCGTTGACCTTGGCGACAACGCCCAAATCCTCTTCCTCGGAACTGCAGGCGGAAGCCAGAACCGACAATGACAGCAAAACCAATACAATAATTTTATTCATATTTTATTCCCGTTTATCACGCGTTACCCAATTCAGATAATTCAGCGGCCAAAAATTCCAGGCCTTCAATGATGGTCGTTCCCTCGGCATAGCGAAGCTCAAGCTTGCCGGGGGGCACTAGCTTGGCCCAGGAACTACGTCTGCCCACCCATTTAATGATTTCCTCCGGCGAAACGGCGCTGATGCCGTTTTCCCAGGAAATCGAGGCCCTGACCGGAAAAAGGTCGGCGCGGCAGGCCTGGAGCCTGGACAATATCAGCTTCAGGACCAGCACGGCATGGAAACTCTTCAATTCGTCCGGGACAGAGCCGAATCTGTCGCGCATGTCCACATACAGGGACTCAAGAGCCGCCTCGTTCCGGGCCGAGGACAAGGCCTTGTACCATCGCAGCCGCTCCGTGGGGTCCGGGATGTAGTCGCCTGGTATATGGGCCTCGAAAACAAAGTTGATTTCCGGTTCCGTAGCCTGTTCAGAGGCCTCGCCCCTGATTCTGCGGACTTCTTCTTCAAGAAGTTCAAGAAACAGGTCGAGACCGACCTTGGCTATCTGTCCGGACTGAACCTCGCCAAGGATATTACCCGCGCCCCTCAGACGCAAGTCCTCCATGGCCACCCTGAATCCCGATCCCAAATAATCCATGTTCAGTATAATCCGCAAGCGCTGTTTGGCCGTTTCCGGGATGTCGTCCAGGGACGAGACCAGAAAATAAGCGTAGGCTTGGCGCTCGCTGCGCCCCACCCTGCCGCGCAGTTGATAGAGCTGACCCAGGCCGAACATCTGGGCCTGATCCACTATCAGGGTGTTGGCATTGGGGAAATCCAGGCCGGACTCTATAATGGCCGTGGTCACGAGTATGTCCAATTCCTTGTGCCAAAACTTGTGGATGGTATCCTCGAGAATCTTTTCGGACATCTGTCCGTGGGCCATGCCTATGCGGGCGTCCGGCGCAAGGGAGCGCACGAATTCCGCCACCCCCTCCAGACCCTGGACGCGGTTGTGGACCCAAAAAACCTGCCCGCCCCTTTCAAGTTCGCGCTTCAGGGCGAATTTCAGCTGTTCTTCATCCCGCTCCAAAAGAGCGGTCTCCACCGGCTTGCGATCCACAGGCGGCGTCTCGATCAGGCTCAGTCCCCTGACCCCGGACAGGGACAGTTGAAGCGTACGCGGTATGGGCGTTGCCGTGAGGGTCAACACGTCGACAGTCTTGCGGTAGCGCTTGAGCTTTTCCTTGTGCTTGACCCCGAACCGCTGTTCCTCGTCCAGGACCACCAGTCCGAGATTGGGCAACTCCACGTCTTTTGAAAGCAGCCGGTGCGTACCGATCAGAATGTCGATTTCGCCCCTGGCCGCCGCGTCCAGAACCGTCTTCTGCCTCTTGCCGGACACAAAGCGGCTGAGCATGCCGACCTTGATCGGAAAACCTTCCATGCGCTTCACAAAATTCTGGTAATGCTGCTCCGCCAAAACCGTTGTGGGGCACAGCATGGCCACCTGCCGTCCCTCCATGACGGTCCTGAAGGCCGCACGCAGGGCGATTTCGGTCTTGCCGAAGCCAACATCGCCGCAGACAAGCCTGTCCATGGGCTCCACGCTTTCCATGTCCCTGAAAACATCCCGCACGGCCCTAGCCTGGTCAGGGGTTTCCTCGAAACCGAAGGTCGCCTCGAAATCGCGGTACATCTCATCCAAGGGACCGTAGCCGAAACCCTTGGCAACCTTGCGGAAGGCATACATCTCCACAAGATCGTGAGCGATTTTCTCAATTGCCTTCTTGACCCGTTCAGTTGTCCTTTTCCAGCGCGAACCCCCCATCTGGTCCAGGGCCGGAGCCGTGCCCTCCGGTCCCTTGTAGCGCTGGACCAGCTTGAGGCGGTCCACCGGCAGATAGAGCTTGTCGTCGCGGTCAAAGAAAAGAAGCAGATAGTCATTGGCGACCTGGCCGATCTTCAGATGGTGCAACCCGCCGAAACGCGACAGGCCGTATTCCCTGTGCACCAGCAGATCACCCTCCACAAGATCGTCATAGCTGCTCAGGCCTTCGAAAGTCTTGTCCCGACGGGTTGAGATTTCCTTGACCGGTTCGGGCTGAAGAATGTCTTCGCTCAAAATCCGAACCTTGTTCCAGGCCAGCTCCATGCCTTTTTTCAACGGGGAAATCAGGGCGAAAAGACCTTTGCCCTCAAGAGAATAATCCAATGAAACCGAAATGCCGTCCTCCTGCTCCATGAGGGAAAGGAACTTGTTCCTGGACCGTTCGGAACGAAAACTGAGGATGGTCTGCCTCCTGCTTCGGCCCCACTCCCTGAGGCCCTCCACCAGGGTGCTCCAGGGCCTGCGCACGTTCTCGTGCCGCCAGAACAGATCGGAAAAGGAGTTGAAACGATTTTCCGGGAGATCCACTCCCAGCTTTTCATGGCCCAGGGTCAAATCCTCGAAAACCGCCTGCCGCTCTTCGCCCCAGGCCGAGCGGGCGCTTTCCTCTGGCCTGCATATGAATCTGGCCGGCCATTTCAGGCCCGTTTCAGCGGCCTCCCGGCCCAAATATTCGCGCCAGCCGAATTCGCGATCCTCCAGCCTTGCCCTCAAATCCGAAGCGGACGAAAGCACGAAAACGGATTTCTTGGGGAAATAGTCATCCAACACGACGGAATCATTGTAGAACAGTCCAGGCCAAATGAACCCGTCGGAACGGTCCGCCTGTTCCACAAGGGCCTGTTCCTCCCTGGCGCTTATCTCTCCGGTGGTGCGTAATTTTTTCCAGAACGCTTTGGCCGCTTCGGATTGCTTTGAAGACTTGATGCCGGGAGCGGTGGGCAAAATCACGGCTTCAGGCAGCCCGGCCACTGATTTCTGGCTGGCCGGATCAAAAAGCCGGATCTCCTCGATGGTGTCCCCGAAAAATTCCAGGCGCAACGGCAATTCGTAACCTGGCGCGCTGATGTCCAGTATGTCGCCGCGCATGGCCAGTTCGCCGGGGCCGGACACGAATTTTGACCGCCGGTATCCCCATTCCACGGCCTGTTCAAGGAGCATCTCCGGAGAAATTTCCTCGCCACGCGCCAAATCCAGGCAACTGTTCTCCAGGATTTCAGGCGCCGGCCACTTGGGCAGAAGATTGTCGGCTCCGATGAGTATGCCAGCCGGTTTCCTGCCGTATATCATCGAATAAAGGGCGGCCCAGCGCTCGGACCATTCCTCTGCCGTTGGCTTGCGCGATCCGTAGGGCGGCAGTCCGATCCATGGTTTCTCCCAGGCCGGGACCTTCACGGACCGGTCTTTTTCCCTGCCCCCGGACAAGAGTTCAAGCAGGGCTTCCAATTCCCGGTAGGCCCTGACGCCCGGGACCACGACAACCACGTTCTCCCCGCGCTCAAGGAGCAGGCGGGCGAGATGGGCTTGGGTGCCGGGGCCGCTTTTGAAAACTCGCAGGGCACGGTTGCGGCCTGCAAGAAAGTCCTGAAGTTCTGTTGGCTGGGTCAAGTTGTTCCTGTTTTCAACGACGAAAGCCGCCTTTTCGCTTTGACGCGAAAGACGGCCTCTGAATTGTTAGGGTAACACCGCTCTACATCTGGGCCAGGGCTTCCCGTTCCTTGTTGCTGAGCAGGCGGTTGAGCTCAAGCATGACCAGGAGGCGATTGCCGTCGTCCAGTTTGCCGACGCCGCTGATATAGTCGGACTCAAGGCCGGAGATGACCGGCGGCGGCGGTTCTATTATGCTCACGGGCAGGCGCAGGACTTCGGAAACGGCGTCCACCACGAAGCCCACGATCATGTCTTTTATCTCAACCACGATAATACGCGTATATTTGTCGTGTCCCTTGGTCACGAGATTGAACCTGCTGCGCAGGTCGACGATGGGGATCACGTTGCCGCGCAGATTTATCACGCCCACGACGAACTCAGGTGAACGCGGAACCTTGGTGATGTTCATGGGCCGAATGATTTCCTGGACGTTCAGGATGTCAACTCCGAATTCCTCTTCATCGATGCTGAAGGTCACGAATTGAACCAGTTCTTCATCCGTTCTCTGAAAACTGTCGTTTTCCATCCTGAACACCTCGGCTTGATGATTGTTTTCCTTTTGATTCAGGCAATGACTTGGCAATATGGACGGGGTTTGTCAATAGCCCCGGCCTTTCGCTTCTTTGCCCAAAATTCATAAGCAAAAGTTGATTTGACTGTTCCAGGGGAAAATACTAGCTTCCCTCAGCCCTCCGGGGCAAGCTCTCATTCAATAGCTAATAACATATGGAAAATAAACGCATGGCGCAATATCTATCCTTTGACGAACACATGCCGGTGGAAGAGCAGATCAAATCCCTGGGCGACGACGAACTGCTCGATTTCTGGGAAGAAACCCAGCACCTGGCAAAAATGCTCGACCAGGGCGAAATGCTTGAGGACATAGAATACCACCCGGACTACGAGCGGATGATCATCCAGGAACTCCAGGTCCGATCCTGCCGCAGGGGAAAATAACACCCCGCCGAATCTTCATAAAGAAACCCCGCCTGAGCGGGGTTTCTGATTTGACTAAACCGTCCGTTTAAACGCCAACCGGAACCCTGCCGATGCTGAAGTAGGCGAAACCGCTCTCGCCCATCATGCTCGGCTGGTAAAGATTCCTGCCGTCGAAAACCAGGGGCGCGGAAAGCATCTTCTTGATCTTCGCGAAATCCGGATTCCTGAACTGGTTCCAGTCCGTGACCACGGCCAGGGCGTCGGCCTTTTCCAGGGCGTCGTACTGTTCCGGGACTATCTCCACCAGATCGTTGCCGGCAAGGACCTCGGCGGCACGCTCGTGGGCCACGGGATCAAAGGCCTTGACCCGCATCCCCTGCTTCGTGAGCATGTCTATGATCTCCAGGGCCGGGGCCTCGCGGATGTCGTCGGTGTTGGCCTTGAAGGCCAGCCCCCACAAAGCCAGGGTCTTGCCCTTCACCCCGCCCTGAGGCTCGAAATAATCTATTATCTTCCGGGCCAGGACCTGTTTCTGATAATTGTTCACCTCGTCCACGGCGCTGATGAGCTGAGCCGTGTAGCCATATTCCTTGGCCGTTCCGATGAGCGCCTTCACGTCCTTGGGGAAGCAGGAGCCGCCGTAGCCCACGCCGGGGTAGATGAAGCTGTAGCCGATGCGATGGTCAGAGCCGATGCCCAGGCGCACCTCGCGCACGTCGGCCCCGACCCGCTCGCAGATTCCGGCAACCTCGTTGATGAATGAAATCTTGGTGGCCAGCATGCAATTGGCCGCATACTTGGTCATCTCCGCGCTCCTGGTCTTCATGACCATCAGCTTTTCCCGGCTGCGGGCAAAGGGCGAATACAGGGCCTTGAGCAGTTCAGCGGTGCGGATGTTCTCGGTGCCGACAATGACCCGGTCCGGCTTCATGAAGTCCTTGACCGCGTCGCCCTCCTTGAGAAATTCGGGGTTGGAGACAACGTCGAACTCAAGGCTTTCGCCGCGCTTTTCAAGTTCCTTTTCTATAATGGAGCGGACACGGTCGGCAGTGCCCACGGGGACCGTGGACTTGTTGACCACGATCTTGAAATCCTTCATCAGGCTGCCGATCTGGGAGGCCACGGCGTCCACATACTGCAGGTCGCACGAGCCGTCGTCGCCGCAAGGCGTGCCCACGGTGACGAACACGAAAAGCGCCTCTTCAAGGCCCTCGGCCAGATCAGTGGTGAAGTTCAACCGGCCCTCGGCCACGTTGCGCTTGACCATGTCCTCAAGGCCCGGCTCGAAAATGTGAACCTTGCCCGACTTCAAGGTCTCCACGACCTTGGGACTGACGTCCACACAGCAGATGTTGTTGCCCATCTCGGCAAAACAGGCGGCAGTGACAAGGCCAACGTAACCGGTACCGACTATGCAGATATTCATTATGAATTGTCTCCTGATTATTAGTGACGTGCACTGGTAACTTTAGTGCCGTTCCCTTGTCAACAATGAGAGAATGAACGGCCCGCGCGCCTTGCCATCGGGAAAAAGAACGCTTAAACCTTCAACGAACATGCATTAATACTTGGAGGAAGCAATGCCCCTTTTATGCGTTAACGTCGACCACGTGGCAACCCTGCGCCAGGCGCGACTGGGCATCGAACCGGAACCGGCCACTGCCGCGTCAATCTGCGAACTGGCCGGAGCCGTAGGCATCATCACCCACTTGCGCGAGGACAGGCGGCACATACAGGACCGCGACGTTGAAATCATCAGGCAAACCCTTAACACCAAGCTGAACCTGGAAATGGCGGCCACCGATGAAATGCAATCCATCGCCCTGAAAACCAAGCCGGAAACAGTCTGCCTCGTGCCTGAAAAACGCCAGGAACTGACCACCGAGGGCGGGCTGAACTGCATCGGGCGGGAAAAGGAACTGAGGGACTATCTCGCCCCACTGCACAAAGCCGGAATCCGTTCCAGCCTGTTCATCGACGCCGACCCCAAACAGATTCAGGCCGCCCACTCAACCGGGACCGAGTACGTCGAAATCCACACCGGCCACTACGCGGACGCAAAAAACCATGTCGAGGAAAAGGCTGAACTGGAAAAAATCATCGCCGGAATCAGCATGGCCCAGAATCTGGGCATGAAGGTCAACCTCGGCCACGGCCTGAACTACACCAACATCCTGGCCTTTGCCCACATTCCCGGCATTTGCGAATATTCCATCGGCCATAGTATCATGGCCAGGGCCATATTCACTGGCCTGGACCGGGCGGTCCGGGACATGGTGGAAATAATCAGGACCTTCGTGGACTAGGACAGGTTTTATGATAGTCGGACTGGGCATAGATTTGGTGGAGATAGAACGCATCCGCAATTCTCTCGACCGCTTTGGCGACAGGCTCCTGCAAAAGGTGCTCTGCCCGGAGGAAATCGAACGCCTTTCATCCGACCCGGCCCATCAGGTGGCCGCGCTCTTCGCCGGAAAAGAGGCCGCAGTCAAAGCCCTTGGGACCGGATTCAGGCTCGGCGTCACAATGCACGACATCAGAATACTGCACCTGCCGTCCGGAAAGCCGGAAATCCATTTCAGCGGCCGGGCCCTTGAGGTAAGCCGCGAACTGGGAGCCGAAAGGGCGCACATATCCCTGACCCATGAACGCGGCAACGCCGCCGCAGTGGTCATTCTGGAAAAATAAGGGAGTCGCGACGTGTACCAGCCCCTGCCAACACCGGAAGAGATGGCCCTCTGGGACCGAAAAAGCATCCGGGAAATCGGCGTCAAGGCCGAGACCCTCATGGAGAACGCCAGCCGGGAAGCCTTGAATGTCCTTGCCGAGGAGCTTGGTTCCCTTGAGGGCAGGACGGCCTACCTTTTCGCCGGTTCGGGCAACAACGGCGGCGACGCATTCGCCCTGGCCAGGCACATGCAAAGCGCCGGGGCCGAAGTCACGGTCTTTCACACCAAGCCCAAGAAAAGCTACCGGGCCGAGACCAGATACAACCTCGTGCTGGCCCAGAAACTGGGCATCCCGCTCATGCACCTCGACAAGATAGACCCCTTTTCCCTGGAGCCAGCGGACATTATAGTTGATGGACTGCTGGGCACCGGCTTCAAGGGCCGGCTCAGGGAAGACATGCTCAGGCTGGTCCTGGCCCTCAACAGGCTGGGAGAAATGGCCTATGTCCTGGCCCTGGACATTCCCTCCGGCCTGAACGGGCTGACCGGAAAGGCCGACCCGGATGCGGTCATTGCCGACGCAACGGCCACTTTCGGAGCGGCCAAGCTCGGACTGATGCAGCCCGAAGCCGCACTCTACACCGGGCATGTGTTCGTCTGCGACATCGGCATCCCGCGGCAGGTGCGCGAGGACAACCCTCCGGGACAATTCCTCATCTCTCCTGAAATAATGGATATCCTGCCCCATCCCACCCCGAACATGCACAAGGGTCGGGCCGGGCACGTGCTGGTGGTCGGCGGTTCCGCCGGGCTGACCGGAGCGCCGCAGTTGGCGGCCCTGGCCGCCTTGCGCAGCGGCGCTGGGCTGGTAACCATCGCCTGCCCGGGCGGTCTGCTGGACAGGCTTTGCCCCCTGCCGGACATCATGACTCTGCCCTTGGGGCAAGGACATGACTGGAACGCAGACTGCGCCGAAATACTTTTGGAGCATGTGGAGCGCTACGATTCGCTGGTCCTGGGTCCGGGACTTGGCAGACAGCCGCAGACCATGAATTTCCTGCGCGAACTGCTGAAAAGATGCGTGCTTCCAATGATCATCGACGCTGACGCCCTTTTTCATCTGGCAAGCGAACCTGCGCTTCTGCCCAAAGGCGCGATACTCACCCCGCATCCGGGGGAGATGGCCAGATTGACGGGCGGCAAGGTGGCTGACATTCAGAAAAACAGGATCGATTTCGCCAGGGATTTCGCCATGAAAAACAAAGTCGTGCTGGCGCTCAAGGGAGCCGGAACCGTTGTGGCCGAACCTAGTGGAACGGCTTACCTTTGCCCCATTTCCGCGCCCAATCTGGCTGTGGCCGGTTCGGGCGACGTGCTGTCCGGAATGGCCGGAACTCTTCTGGCCCAAGGGCTTTCGCCGCTCAACGCCGCCTGCCTCGCCGTTTACAGGCACGGCCTGTGCGGTAAAATCCTGGAAAAGGACTTCCCGGCACGGGGCAATCTGGCCTCGGAAATAGCGGAAACAATCCCCAAGGCTTTGGGGCGGCAAACAGACTGACAAAATGGATTCCGTGACGCTGCATCTCGACAACACCGACGAAACCCTTGAACTGGGCGCGATCATTGCCGCCCGCTACAAGGACTCCAGGGAATTTCCCGCCCTGCTCATGCGGGGAGAGCTCGGCGCGGGCAAGACCACCCTGGTCAGAGGGCTTGTGGAGAGCCTGCCCGGGGCCCAAGAAGCCGAGGTTTCCAGCCCCAGCTTCAACATCCTGAACATCTACCCCACCCGGCCCGAAGTGGCCCACTTCGACCTGTACAGGCTGGCCGGGCTAACGCCGGACGACGACATCCTGGATCAATTGGAAGATTCCTCCAGGCTGGCCGTGGTGGAATGGGCCGAATATCTGGAAAAGGAATTCCGTCCCGTTTCATACCTGCTTCTGACATGGACGCCTGTAAAGACTGGACGAAATCTGAAAATAAAGGCAAATGGAAGGGCGGCTGAAGATTTTCTCAAGGCCCTTAAACCTTCACTTCTTAAATTCAAACAACAACACGCGCCATGAATATCGTAGTACAAAAATTCGGCGGAACATCGGTAAAAAATCTTGAATGCATGCGCCAGGTCATGGAAAAGGTCAGACGACCCCTTGATCAGGGCTCAAAGGTCGTCGTAGTTCTTTCGGCCATGGCCGGGGAAACCAACCGACTGCTGGAACTGGCCAACGAGTGGTCCGCCAACCCCGACCCGGCTGAAATGGACTCCCTTGTCTCCACCGGGGAGCAGGTTTCAATTTCTCTTTTCTCCATCCTATTGAAGGACCAAGGCATCAAGGCCCGCTCTCTTCTCGGCTTCCAGATTCCCATCAAAACCAACGACGCGGCCGGAAAGGCCCGCATTGTGGACATAGATTCGAAAAATTTAAAAAGCTACCTGGATGAATACGATGTCCTGGTAGTGGCTGGATTCCAGGGTTGCGACCAATCCATGCGCATCACCACCCTGGGCCGGGGCGGTTCCGACACCTCCGCCGTGGCTCTGGCCGCCGCGCTCAAGGCCGATGTCTGCGAAATATACACAGACGTTACCGGAGTCTTCACCACCGATCCCAACGTCTGCTCCCACGCCCGCAAGATGGACACCGTCGCCTATGACGAGATGCTGGAAATGGCCAGCATGGGAGCAAAGGTACTGCAAATCCGGTCGGTGGAATTCGCCAAGAAATACAATGTAAAAGTTCATGTCCGCTCTACTTTTTCAGATGAACAGGGCACATACGTCACCAAGGAGGACAAGAAAATGGAAGCGATCATGGTATCCGGCATAGCCTACGACAAGGACCAGGCTCGAATTACAATCGTTCACGTGCCTGACAGGCCGGGCGTTTCCGCCTCCATTTTCTCGCCCATCGCCGAGCAGAAAATCCTGGTGGACATGATCGTCCAGAACACCAGCAAGGACGGCCTAACCGACATCACTTTCACGGTTCCCAGGTCAGACCTGAAAAAGACCCTGGAAATCATGGAGCAAAAGACCACCGAACTTAAGGCCGCCGAAGTTCTTCACGACAAGCATGTGGCCAAGGTCTCGGTCATCGGCGTGGGCATGCGCAACCATTCAGGCGTGGCGTCAAAGGCTTTCCAGGCCCTGGCCAAAGAAAACATCAACCTGTTGATGATCAGCACTTCGGAGATCAAGGTCACCTGCCTGATCGAGGAAAAATACACCGAACTGGCGGTCAGGACGTTGCACAACGCATTCGGGCTGGACAAAAACAACAATCAGGAACCATGAAACAGATAAAAATATACGACACGACCCTCAGGGACGGAACACAGGCCGAAGAGCTGAACCTCACAAGCGAAGACAAGATACGCATAGCCCTCAAGCTCGACGAACTGGGAATCCACTACATCGAAGGCGGATTCCCCGGCTCCAATCCCACGGACAAGGAATTCTTTCGGGAGATCAAGAGCTACGACCTCAAGAACTCAAAAATCGCGGCCTTCGGCAGCACTCACAATTCCAAGAAGATGCCGGAGACAGACCCCGGCCTGAAATCAATTATCGAGACCGGCACCGAAGTGATCACGTTGTTCGGCAAAAGCTGGGACATGCACGCCACCAAGGCGCTGGGCGTCAGCCTGGAAAGAAACCTTGAACTGATCCGCAACAGCCTGGCCTACGTCCGCCCCCACGCCAGGGAACTCTTTTTCGACCTTGAACATTTCTTCGACGGATTCAAGGCCAACAGGGAATACGCCCTGGCCTGCGCCATGGCCGCCTACGAAGCCGGAGCCGACGTGCTCGTGCCCTGCGACACCAACGGCGGCACCCTGCCCCACGAACTGAGTTCGATAATCAAGGCCGTGATGCAGGCCGTGCCCAAGGCCAAACTGGGAATACACGCCCACAACGACTCGGAACTGGCCGTGGCCAACAGCCTGGAAGGAGTGCGCCAGGGAGCAGTGCAGGTCCAGGGTACCATGAACGGCTACGGAGAGCGTTGCGGCAACGCCAACCTCTGCTCCATCATCCCCAACCTTGAACTGAAAATGGGGCTTACCTGCATAGGCCCGGAACGGCTGGCCCTGCTCACTCCCTTTTCCCGCTACATCAGCGAGACCGCCAACCTGCGCCCCTTCATGCGCCAGCCCTTTGTGGGAGCATCGGCATTCGCGCACAAGGGCGGAATCCACGTCAGCGCGGTAATCAAGGATTCCCAGACCTACGAACACATCAAGCCGGAACAGGTGGGCAACAAGCAGCGAGTCCTGCTCTCGGACCTGGCCGGGCGCAGCAACATCATCTTCAAGGCCAAGCAATACGGCTACGACCTGGACAAGGACGACCCGGCCATACCGGAACTCCTGGACGAGCTGAAACGAAGGGAGCAGATGGGCTATGAATATTCCGTGGCCGACGCATCCTTCGAACTTCTATTTCATGAGACCCTTGGCCACTCCAAGGACCATTTCGAATTCCTGAATTTTTTCGTGGTGGACGCAAAAAGACAGGAAGACAAGGAGCCGTTTTCCGAGGCCACGGTCATCGTCAGGGTCAACGGACAGGAAGAACACACGGCGGCCAAGGGCATGGGCCCGGTCAGCGCCCTGGACAACGCCCTGAGAAAAGGGCTGGAGCGTTTCTATCCAAGTCTTTCCGAAGTCAAACTCACGGACTTCAGGGTCCGCGTCCTGCCCGGAGCGATCCGCGACACCGGCGGCACGTCCTCGCACGTCCGGGTACTCATCGAATCAAGCGACAGGCACAACACCTGGACAACCGTGGGTGTGTCCTTCAACATCATCGAGGCCTGCTGGCGCGCCCTGACCGACTCCATCAACTACAAGCTGTATCACGACGAACTGACAAAGAAATCCTGAACAGATGAAAAACGGAACCACATAATGAGCAACCCCAGGCGCATCTCGGTCCTTTGCGACAACACATCCGTCAGTCCCGAATACGGCCACGGATGGGGGTTCTCCCTAGGTATTGAAACCGGCGACGGGCTTTGGCTCTGGGACACCGGAGCCAGCGGCCTTTTCCTGAAAAACGCCGAAAAGATGAACATCGACCCCGGAAAGGCCAAGGGGCTGGCGCTGAGTCACGGACACTATGATCACACGGGCGGCATTTCCGCTCTTCTGGAACAGACGGATTTCAACGGTCCCATCGTCGGCCACCCGGAAATCAACCGCGACTGCTACTCGATAACCGACGGCAAGCCTGTCAAAAGCATCGGCGCTCCCAAAAAGATAGAGAAATTCATAGCCGTAAGCGATGTAACCGAACTCACTCCCGAACTGGTCATGCTGACCGACATCAAGCGCGAGCCGGGGCTGTTCCAGGCCGTGAAGGATTTTTATCTCGACCCGGAAGGCATTGATCCCGACCCCACCAACGACGACGCCTTCCTGATCCTGGACACGGACAAGGGACCGGTGGTCATCCTGGGCTGCTGCCACAGCGGACTGTTGAACAGCCTCAGGCACATGCGCGAGAAGCTTGGCATAGGCAAGGTCTTTGCCCTGCTGGGCGGAATGCATCTGTTCAAGGCGGATGAAAAGGCCTGGGAGGAATCGGCGCGGGCCATTGAGGAGTTCGGCGTCCAGGAGGCCTATCCGGGCCACTGCACGGGCCAGCCCGCAGCGGATTTTCTCAAGGGCAGGCTGTCCTGCAAGGTGGCCGACCTGGGATCGGGACTGGTTCTGGAATTCTAAAAAAACCCCCGCAAGGCCATCGCCTCACGGGGGTTTTCAATTCCAACTTGCTTAAGCCTAAATCATTGAAGCGGCCTTTTTGATCAGCCTGAGAAGCTGGTTGGTGAAACCGGCCTCGTTGTCGTACCAAATGATGAGCTTGAGCTGGGTTCCGCCCATGACCCGGGTCAGGGGCGCGTCCACCACGCCGCCGTAAGTGCTGCCCATGAAATCAACGGAAACGAGCTGTTCCTCGGTGTAGCCCATTGAGTCGTTGGCTGCGGCCTTGAGCGCGGCGTTCACTTCCTCGGCGCTCGTTTCCTTCTTCAACTCGCAGACCAGATCGACCAGAGAAACGTTGGGCGTGGGCACGCGAACGGCCATGCCGTCCAGCTTGCCGCTCAGTTCCGGAATGACCAGTCCCACGGCCTTGGCCGCGCCCGTGGTGGTCGGGACCATGTTCACGGCGCAGGACCTGGCCCGGCGGATGTCCTTGTGGGAACCGTCCAGGATGCGCTGGCTCATGGTGTAGGAATGCACAGTGGTCATGATGCCGTGCTTGATGCCGAACTTGTCGTTTATGACCTTGGCCACGGGGGCCAGGCAGTTGGTGGTGCAGGAGGCGTTGGAGATGATCTTGTGCTCGGATTTCAGTTCATCCTCGTTCACGCCGACGACAACGGTCACATCGGCATTCTTGCCCGGAGCGCTGATCACGACCTTTTTGGCCCCGCAGGCCAGATGCTTTTCGCAAGACTCGCGGTCCGTGAACTTGCCCGTGGTCTCGATGACCAGATCGCAACCCAACTCGCCCCACTGCCATTCGCCGGGGGCGTTGCGGGTCACCAGAACCTGTTTGCCGCCAAGCAAGAACCCCTTGTCGTTGGCCTGGGCGTTCTTGAACTGTCCGTGAACCGAATCATATTTCAAAAGATGCGCCAAATCCTCGTTGGAAGCCCTGGCGTTGACGCAGACCAGCTCAAGACCCTTTTCATCGGCCAACAGCCTGGTCAGATAACGTCCGATGCGGCCGAAACCGTTAATTCCCAGCTTGACTGCCATATCTCAATCTCCTTTCATGAGGTTCGTAAACGAAACATATACAAACATAACATATTCCCTGCCCAATTACACGTCAACGGTCAAAAGAGTCCAAGCGGCCTTCAAGCAGGTCCATGGCCTCATTGTCGGTGAAGTCGAAACGCAAGGGGGTAAGAGTGATGTAGCCCTCGGTCAGCAGGGCGCGATCCCTGTCCGGACTGATCTTGCCGGGAGGAATCTCCCCTTCCAGCCAGTAATAAGGGCGTCCGCGCGGGTCCAGGCGCGTATCGTACCAGTCCTTGTACGAGGCGCTGGTGTGCGGACATATCCTCAACCCCCTGTTCTCGTTCATAGGACACTTGGGAAAATTGAGGTTCATGACCCTTTTGTCTCCCACCTCGCTCCAGGGTATGGCCTCGATAAGCTTCACGGCGTATTCGGCCTGCTCCGAGAGATCGCGGATCTTGAAGTCGTCCATGGACACGGCCATGGAGGGCAGGGACATGAGCGCGCCCTCGGTGGCGGCCGACACAGTTCCGGAATAGAGGATATCAACGCCCACGTTTGCTCCTTTGTTGATGCCGGACAGCACAAGATCCGGAGTCTTGTCCAGAAGCGTGGACAGGGCCAGCTTGACGCAGTCCACCGGGGTGCCGGATACGCCCATGCCCACGAACCCGTCGTCGCGGTATTCGTCGGCCCGGATGGGGGAAAGAAAGGTGATGGCGTGCCCCACGGCGGACTGCTCGGCAATGGGCGCGACCACGTGGACAATGTGCCCCGCTGCCTTCAGGGCCTTGTGCAGCGCCCTGAGCCCGTTGGCCTGGATGCCGTCGTCATTGGTCAGGAGTATGTCCATTTCATCCTTCCTATCCGAAGCGTGATTTGCTAATCAGTACGAAACCAAACATATATAAAGCAAGAGAAAAACACCGGCAATGGATACTTGACCCCTTTGAAATTGGCAAGAAAGCTACATGAAAAAAAACGCATATGTAACCGACCTCACGCCTGACGGCTACGTCAGAGATGTTTTTCTTATCTCTTCCGCCGCCAATGCCGAGACAAAAAACGGCAAACCCTATTGGCGCTTGACGTTGCAGGACAGCTCCGGACGCATCGAGGCCATGATCTGGCCCCCGCTGAGCACGGCCTTCACGGACCTCGCTCCCGGACAGTTCGTCCACGTACAGGGAACAGTCGGCTCTTTCCAGAACAAAATCCAGATCAAGGTGGATGAGCTGGACGTTGTCCAACCCGACGCAGAGGGCCTGCACACTGCGGATTTTCTTCCGGCCAGCCAGACCGATCCGCATGAACTGATGAAGCAAGTGGAATATCTGGCGGAAACCCATCTGGCCCACCCGCCGCTGAGGGATTTCTGCTTTGCGGTTCTGAACGACATTGAAATCAGGCAAAGGCTGCTTGGCGGATTCGGGGCCAAGACGGTTCACCACGCCTATGTAGGCGGCCTGCTGGAGCATACCCTGGCGGTTGTCCGGCAATGCATGGCCATGTGCGACATCTACCCGCAGCTGGACCGGCAGATTCTGCTGGTGGGCGCCCTGTTCCATGACCTGGGCAAGGCCTGGGAGCTGTCCGGCGGCCTTGAAAACGATTACACTGACGAAGGCCGCCTCCTTGGGCACATCGTCCTGGGCCTTGAAAAACTGGAACCGTTTCTGGCCAAAGCCGACGATCTGGACCCGGAGCTGGTCCTGCACCTGAAGCACCTTGTCGTCAGCCACCACGGAGAACACGAATTCGGTTCGCCCGTTCGCCCCAAAACCCCGGAGGCCTTCGCCCTGCACTTCGCCGACAACATGGACGCCAAGCTGAACATCATATCCGGGGCCTATGCCGAAATGGGCGAAGGGCTGCACGACTGGTCGCCCTATCAGCGTTTTCTGGAGCGAAACGTGTTCAGGCCCGGACAGACGCCGGACGAAAGCACGCCGAATGAATCCGAACCGCAGCTTGAACCGGCAGACGATGAGCAAACCAGAGAAAAAGAAGAAAAAGAAAAGGCGGACAACCAATGTTTATTACCTTTGAAGGGATAGAAGGGACCGGAAAGAGCACCCAGATCAAGCTGCTCAAGAATTTTCTGGAGGAAAAGGGCAAGGAGGTTCTCCTGACCCTGGAACCGGGCGGCAGCCGCATCGGGCGGGAGCTGCGAAAAATGCTCCTGCACCTGGAAAGCAAGGACCTGACCGGAGAGACGGAACTCTTTCTCTATCTGGCGGACCGCTCCCAGCACATGAGCCAGGTGATTCTTCCGGCCATCAAGGAAGGCAAGGCCGTGATCTCGGACCGTTTCGCCGATTCCACCGTGGCCTATCAGGGCTACGGACGCGGCCTGGACCCCAAGCTCCTGCACCAACTCAACGAGGTGGCGGTAACGGGCATCTGGCCCGACCTGACCATCCTCCTGGACATCGACCCGGAACTGGGCCTGAAAAGGGCCATGACCAGAAACATACAGGAAAACAAGACATGGGAGGAAGGACGCTTCGAGGCCGAAAGCATTTCCTTTCACACCAAGGTGCGCGAAGGCTACCTGACCTGGGCGGCCATCAACCAGCGGCGCATCCGCATCGTCGATGCCGAACCGGCCCCGGACAAGGTCTTCGCGCAAATTTGCAAAGCGGTTCAGGAAAACCTGGGGATATGATATTCAGCGGATGAATGCCGCGGCGAACATTCGCCGCGACCACGAGAACAGGGAGCGGATCATGGAAAACGACATAAGATTCTACGCCTTGTCAACATGCTCCACCTGCAAGGACACCAAGGCCTATCTGGACCAATGCGGGGTCAAGTACAAATGCGTCTACGTGGACAAGGTCGGCGAGGAGCAACGCAAGGACATCATGGCCGAGGTCAAGGCCCACGGCTCGGACATGACCTTCCCGACAATGATCATCGGCAAGGACACCGTGGTAGGATTCGACAAGAAAGAGATCGACAAGGCCCTGAGCAAGTAACGCCTCCCTAATTTTTCCTTCCATTTCAATCTGGAATGGTTATTGCTTCAACCAGAGCATGACCGATACGCGGGAATCGATTGCCGGTTTCCGCCCTATTGAATTCCGGGCGTTCCCTCGTCCGGGTACATGGAGGAAAACGTCATGTCCAACATCGGAACAAAATTCCCTGACAATGCAGGCATCCAGGAAGTCCTGGACAAGCTGGACGCCAAGGTGATTTCCAGCGCCGAGCAGATGAAGGATTTGCAAAAGCTCCGCCTGCAACGCGAAGTCATTGCCGATCCGAGCAAGGCCAAGGAACTGGTCAAGCTGGAGGCCTCTCCGGTCTACAATTCCAGCGGCAAGCTCATCCAGAGCGCGGGAACCCTGTGATTAAAATGCCAGGGACGGCGAGACTGAGATAATCCCCGCTAAAGCGGGGATTGTTTTTTACAGGGACAAGGCCTCAAACCATTCCTTGAAACGATCCCTGGCCCGCTGGGCGTAAAGCTCCTTGCGGACTTTCTTGGAAGCGCGCTTGTTGAGGTCCGGCATCAGCCCGAAATTCACGTTGGACGGCTGAAAGTTCTTTTTCTCCTCGCGCAGATGGCTCAGAAGAGCGCCCATAGCCGACTCCGAAGGCGGCAGCGCCGGACTATCACCGATCGATTTCAGCCCCAGATGAAGCCCCAGCCAAAGACCGCAGGCCGCCGACTCCAGATAACCCTCCACCCCAGTGATCTGCCCGGCCATGAACACGCCGGGCCTGTTCCTCATCTCCAATTCAGGCGTCAGAACCTTGGGCGAATTGACGTAGGTATTCCTATGAATGCTGCCCAAGCGCAAAAACTCGGCCTTTTCCAGGCCGGGGATCATGCGGAATATCCTCTTCTGTTCCGGGTACTTGAGCTTGGTCTGAAAGCCGACCATGTTGAAGGCGGTCTTGTCCCGGTTCTCGGCCCTGAGCTGGACCACCGCGAAATGTCGCTCCCCGGTACGAGGATTCTCCAACCCCACCGGCTTGAGGGGGCCGAAGGCCAGGGTCATCTCGCCCCGCTCCGCCATCTCCTCCACGGGCAGACATCCCTCGAAATGTATCTCCTTTTCAAAATCGCGGGCCACCACCTTTTCGGCGGCAATCAGCTCCCGGACAAAGGATTTATATTCATCCTCGTTCATGGGGCAGTTCAGGTAGTCGTCGTCTTCGGGCCTGTAGCGAGAACCCCAGAAGGCCTTGTCCATATCCACTGAATCGCGGCTGACAATGGGCGCAATGGCGTCATAGAAATAGAGCCTGTTCCCGCCGACAACTTCCATCAAACTCCCGGCCAAACCCTCGTCCGCCAGGGGACCGGCGGCGACCACCACCGCGTCCAGGCCCTCAAGCAGGGGAGAATCCAGGGAATCCACCTTTTCGCGGACCAGGGTGATGCGCTCCTCTTCCAGCACCCGTTTTGTTACGTGAGCCGAAAAAAGCTCCCTGTCCACGGCCAGGGCCTTGCCCGCCGGAACGGAAGTCGCGTCCGCCGCCTCCATGACCAGACTGCCAAGGGATCGCATCTCGTCCTTGAGTATGCCGATGGCGACGTTGGAATCAGTGGAACGAAACGAGTTGGAACAGACCAGCTCGGCCAGGCCTTCACCGGTGTGGGCCTCGGAAAAGACCTTGGGCTTCATCTCGAAAAGCGTGACTTCCACGCCGAACCGGGCAAGCAGCCAGGCGCATTCGCAACCGGCCAGTCCCCCGCCTATGACGGCTATCTTCAAAACTCGCTCCCTGATTTCATTTGTTATCTTCGGTTAATTTAACTATATTATTCGGAAAGGATTAGAAAGAGCCGACATGACCCTGCCATTGCTGGACATTCAAAATCTGACCACCTGCTTTTCCTCGCCCAGGGGCGTGGCCAAGGCCGTGGACAACGTATCCCTCGAACTCAATCGGGGGGACGTTCTGGCCGTGGTGGGCGAATCGGGCTGCGGCAAGACAGTCCTGGCCCTGTCCATCCTCGGGCTGGTACCGGACCCGCCTGGACGCGTGACCGACGGAAAGATCATCTACAATGACCGAGACCTGCTGACCCTTTCGGAAAAGGAAATGCAGCAAGTGCGCGGCAACCACATCTCCATGATCTTTCAGGAGCCCATGACCTCGCTGAATCCGGTGTTCCGCGTGGGCGACCAGATCGCCGAGGCAATACGCCTGCACGAGGGCGAAAGCAAGGACCAGGCCCTGGACAAGGCCGTGGACATGCTGGCCCTGGTGGGCATTCCCAATCCACGCAAACGGGCCATGAACTACCCGCACGAACTTTCCGGCGGCATGCGCCAGAGGGTAATGATCGCAATGGCCCTGTCCTGCGAACCGGACATCCTGATAGCCGACGAGCCGACCACGGCCCTGGACGTGACCATCCAGGCCCAGATTCTCGATCTGATCTCGGACCTGAAGGAAAAGCTCAACGGTTCCACCCTGCTGATAACACACGACCTTGGGGTGGTGGCCCGGACTGCCCAGCGCATCGCGGTCATGTATTCCGGCCGGATCGTGGAGCAGTGCGACGTCAAGGCCCTGTTCAAGACGCCGCTGCACCCCTACTCCAAAAGTCTCCTTGAGTCGGTCCCCCGCCTGGGAGACAAGAGCAGGCTGGTGCCTGTGCCGGGAACCGTGCCGAGCATCTTTGAAAGGCCTGACGGATGCCGTTTTCACCCGCGCTGCCCAAAGGTCATGGACCGCTGCAGGACCGAGGAACCAAAGCTGAAAACAATCGAAGGCGGACGCATGGTGCGTTGCTTTCTGTATGAGTGAGAAGGAGATCAGCCATCGCCGCCCTGCTTGAACTCGTGGACATCAAGAAGCATTACCCGGTCCGGGAAGGCTTGCTGAACATCATGACCGGTTCGGTGCGCGCCGTGGACGGCGTGAGCCTGATTCTGAACAAGGGCGAGACGTTCGGGCTGGTGGGCGAATCCGGCTGCGGAAAATCCACCCTTGCGCGGCTCATCCTGGCCCTTGAAAAACCCACAAGCGGCGAAATAACATTTCAAGGCAAATCCCTGACCGCGCCGATGTCGGCTGCCGAGGAAAAGGCCGTCAGGCGCAGGATGCAAATGATTTTCCAGGACCCCTACTCGTCCCTCAATCCGAGGCAACGCATCGGCTCCATCGTCCGGGAAAGCCTGGACATCCATGGTGTGGGCAGCAGCGGGGAACGCAAGGAAAAAACAGAGAAACTCCTCTCCCTGGTGGGCCTGAACGCCGAGCAGGCCAGACGCTACCCGCACGAATTTTCCGGAGGCCAGCGACAGCGCGTGGCCATCGCCAGGGCCCTGGCCCTGGACCCCGACCTGGTGGTCTGCGACGAACCGGTTTCCGCCCTGGACGTGTCCATCCAGGCCCAGGTCTTGAACCTGCTCAAGGATTTGCAGGAACAATTCGACCTCACCTACCTGTTCATTTCACACAACTTGTCCGTCATCGGCCATGTAAGCGACAGGGTGGCGGTCATGTACCTGGGCAGGATAGTGGAAATGGCCTCCAGCCTGGAAATATTCGACAACCCGCTGCATCCGTACACCAAGGCCCTGCTTTCGGCCCTGCCCGTGCCCGACCCGGAAGCCGAGATAATGAACATCCGCCTGACCGGCGATGTCCCAAGCCCCATGTCGCCGCCACCGGGCTGCCCGTTTCATCCCCGCTGCCCCGAAGCCGTGGAATCCTGCTCGGCCACGGTGCCGATTCTAGGGGAAACAACCGCCGGGCACTTCGTATCCTGCCTGCTGCACACATAAAGGAGACTGAGAATGATCACACGCCAGGATGCCTTTGAACTGCTGAAAGCCGAAAACTCCGAACAACATCTCATCGTCCACGCCCTGGAAACCGAAGCGGTCATGCGCGGACTCGCGGCAAAATTGGGCCGCGACGAGGACTTGTGGGGAGTCACCGGCCTTCTGCACGACCTGGACTACGCCAAGACCAATGAGAACACCGCACGCCACGGCCTGGACAGCGTCGACATGCTCGCAGGCAGACTGCCCGAAGAATCCCTGAACGCCATCCGCTCCCACGCCTTTGAACTGAACGATTCAGAGCCGCCCTCCACGGAACTGGACTTCGCCCTGCGCTGCGGCGAAACCGTAACCGGACTTGTCCATGCCAACGCCCTGGTCCGCCCCGGCAAAATGGAGGGCATGAAGCCCAAGAGCCTGAAGAAGAAGATGAAAGAGAAGGCCTTCGCCGCCAGCGTGAACAGGGACATAATCAGGGAATGCGACAAGATAGGACTTGAGCTGGGCGATTTCTTCGCCGTGGCCATCGCAGCCATATCCGGCATCGCGGCCGAGGCCGGCCTGACCTAGACCGCCCCACTTCGATTGCACGTTTTCCGTCTCTGTGCTACCCAACATCCTCCCGCAACGATACGGACAGAGGTGGATAATTGGCTGACCTTTCCGAACCTTTCGCCTACGGCGAATCCTTCATGCACCGTCTTGACCCCAGGATCAAGCTGGTCTCCGGCGTGCTGGTCACTCTGCCCACGGCAGTGGCCTCCAACTGTTCTCCCGCATGCCTCGCGCTGGTCCTGGCCTGCATCTTGGTGCTCATGGCCAAACTGGACCCGAAGAAAATCCTGGCGCGGTTGCTGGTCATAAACGGCTTCATTGCCTTTCTCTGGCTCTTTCTGCCCTTTTCCACGCCCGGAACGGAAGTATGGAGCATGGGTCCCTTCTCGGCCACGGCCGAGGGCATCCGCCTCTCGACCCTTATCACCATTAAATCAAACGCCATCGCAATAGCCCTCATGGCCCTCGTGGCCACAATTCCCGTACAGACCCTTGGACGAGCCATGCAGGAACTGCGCATACCGGATAAACTCTGCAACCTGCTTCTCTTCTCCTACCGCTACATCTTCGTCATCGAGCGCGAATACCAGCGTCTGACCACGGCCCAACGGGCACGGGGATTCCGCCCCGGCACCAACATGCACACCTACAAGACATACGCCTATCTCGTGGGCATGCTGCTGGTCAAAAGCTGGGACAGGGCCGAACGTGTTTATCAGGCCATGCTCTGCCGGGGGTTCAGAAACAAATTCTACAGCCTGACGGAATTCGCCTGCACCACAAGGGATTGGACTTTTCTGGCGGCGGCAATACTGTGTTGCGCCTTTTTGGCCACCGACGAACTTACCCCCATTTTGCCATGACCAGCACATCCGTATTAGAACTCAAAGGCATTTCCTTTTCCTATCCCCAGGGCAAACAGGTCCTGGACAATCTAGATTTTTCCCTTTTCAAAGGCGAAAAAGTCGGCCTCATGGGACCAAACGGAAGCGGCAAAACCACCCTCCTGCACCTCATGATGGGGCTGATTAAGCCGGAAAAAGGCCACATCCTCATAAACGGCAACAAGATGGACGGCAGCAAAAGCTTCGAGCAGGAACGGCTCAAGATCGGATTCCTGTTCCAGCATGCCGACGACCAGCTCTTCTGCCCTTCCGTGCTGGAGGACGTGGCTTTCGGCCCCCTCAACCAGGGACTCGAAAAGAAAGAGGCCCTGGCCATAGCCAGAAAGACCCTTGAAGAACTGGGGCTTGCCGGTTTCGAAAACCGCGTGCCCTACCGCCTTTCCGGCGGAGAAAAAAAACTGGTGGCCCTGGCCACCATCCTGGCCATGCGCCCGGAAATGCTCCTGCTGGACGAACCGACCACCGGTCTGGACCAAAAAACCAAAGACAAAATCATTACCGTACTCAACGACCTGGACATCCCCTTCGTGGTCGTATCCCACGAAATGGACTTTCTCCTGGCCACCACCAACAAGCTTCTGGGGCTTGAACACGGCAGGATCATGGAAGACGGCTACGACATTCACGAACACGCCCACGCCCATCCGCTGGGCAGCCATCCCCACGTTCACAGAAGCTAAGACCCGACTTTTTTTCGCCCAGCCTCTTGGCAAGAGCCCAAAAATGGCTAAATTAAGTGACGGCCTTTTTTCAGAAACTCAGGATAGCAATGCCCGCCAACTTTTCAGAAGCGAACATGACCCTGCATCCATACAGGACCATCTGGCACCTTTCGTGGCCCCAGGTCCTGATGATGGTCTTCCACTTTCTCATCGGATTCGTGGATGTCTGGGTCGCCGGACAGATCAACAAGGAAGTGCAGGCCTCCCTGGGCGTCATAACCCAGTCCCTGTTCTTCTTTCTCATCGTGGCCGTGGCTGTGGCCAACGGCAGCGTGGCCGCCATCAGCCAATCCATGGGCGCGGGCCTGCACGACAGGGTGCGCAGATACGTGGGCCTGTGCCTGAAGATCGCCCTTGTCCTGGGCGCGGTCTTCACTATGGTGGGACTGCCGCTGAAAGACCTTCTTCTAAGCGCCCTTCAGATACCGGACCCCATGCTCCCGGTAACCGGATACTTTCTTGAAATATATCTCTATGTCCTGCCGACCTACTATCTGCTGATCATTTCCAACGCCATTTTCAGGGCCAGAAAACAGGTCTTGATTCCCCTGTACAGCATGACCCTGGTTACCATACTGAACACATTTCTGGATATGGGCCTTGGCCTCGGCCTATGGGGAATGCCGAACCTCGGCTACAAGGGGCTGGCCTGGGCCACATTCTCGGCAATCTCCCTGGGCGCGCTGTTCAACTTTTTGATGCTCAGATGCACCGGACTGCTCAGTAGAAAAAGCTTTCCTCCCTGGCGCTGGACCAAACGCGCCCTGCCCTATTTATACAAGGTGGCCTGGCCCGCCGGGATGATGCAGACCGTCTGGCACGCCGGATATCTCGTGCTCTACGCCCTAACCGCCAGCCTGCCCATCGACAGCGTCACGGCCCTGGCCGGCATGTCCGTGGGCATTCGCATCGAATCCATTCTCTTTCTCCCGGCCTTCGCCTTCAACTTCACGTCCGGGATCATCGTGGGTCACTATCTCGGAGCCGGGCAGCCGGAACTGGCCAAAAAATTCGGCTTCCGCATCCTGGGAATCGCCCTTGTCTTCGTCCTCATCATGGCCATTGGTCTCTGGCAAGTCATGGAACCCGTGGTGGCCTTTCTGACGCCTGAACCGGCGGTCAACGCAGAGGCCCTCAACTATCTCCTCTACAACATGATCGCCATCCCCTTCACCCTGATCACCTTCGTCATCTCGGGGGCCTTCAACGGAGCCGGGGCCACCATCTACAACCTGATAATAATGGGCGCGGTGGTCTGGTTCCTGCGCCTTCCCCTGGCTTACATACTGGGCCATGTGGTCATGGGCGAGGCGACAGGCATATGGATATCCATGCTCGCCTCCCAGTTCGTGCAGGCCGGATTCGCCCTGTACGCCTTCAAGTTCAAGAACTGGCAACGTTTCAGCATGATCAAAAGAAAAAGGAATGGCAATGCTTCCACCGTTTGAGCCCGTTAACATTGAAAAAATAAATGAATATAATGAGATACTGGCATCCTGTCCGCAGCTCATGACCTCGGACTACGCATTCGCCAACATCTGGGGCTGGTGCGAACACTACGGCCTTGAATGGACCTTCGCCAACGGCCTGGCCTGGATCAGGCAGACCGTACCTGAAACCATATACTGGGCGCCCATTGGCCCCTGGGACAGATACCAGTGGACCGATTGCGCCATGATGCGCGAGGCCGGACGCTTCACCCGCGTGCCTGAATACCTGAAGGCCGTCTGGGAAAGGAAGTACGGCGAGTCAATGGAAATGAAGGAATGCCGGGAACACTGGGACTACATCTATTCCGTGCAGGAACTTTCCGAACTCAAGGGCAACAAGTTCCACAAGAAAAAGAACCTCCTCAACCAATTCAGGAAGAAATACGTATTCGAATACAACAGGATGCAGGAGGACTGCGTGGAGGAGGTCCTGGAAATGCAGGCCGAGTGGCACAAATGGTACGAGGACAACGCCCCGTCGGATGCCCTCATCGCCGAAAACACGGCCATCACCAGGGTGCTCAAGGAGTATGACCGCATTTCCGGGCTCATGGGCGCGGCCATCCGCATCGACAACAAGGTTGTGGCCTATACCATCGCCGAGCCGGTGGGCGATTCACTGGTCATCCATTTTGAAAAGGGCAACACCATGTTCAAGGGCGTGTACCAGGCCATCAACCAGATGTTCCTCCAGGACGCAGGCGCTGACTACCAATACGTCAACCGCGAACAGGACCTGGGCGATCCCGGCCTCAGAAAGGCCAAGCTGTCATACAATCCGGTGATGATGCTCAAGAAATACGAGGCGGTCCTGAAATAATGGCCCACCGTCCCAGATGCCTGGTCCTGGGCCTGGACGGACTGCCCCTGGAACTGGCCCGGACCCTTGGCAGAAATCTTCCCAACATCGGCAGGCTGGCCTTGAGCGGACACGCTACCGCCATTCGCGCGGAACTGCCCGAACTTTCGCCTGTCAACTGGACCTCGTTTTTCACAGCGGCCGATCCGGGCGAGCACGGCATCTACGGTTTCGTGCGCATCAATCCATCCACATACGAACTGGGCATCGCGGATTTCAGCCATGTCCAGGCCCCGACAATATTCGACAGGCTGGGCCAAAAGGGGCTTGTGTCGCGAATCGTGAACCTGCCCAATACCTACCCGGCCCGGCCCATCAAGGGCATGCTCATATCGGGCTTTGTGGCCGAGAAGCTGGAGCAGGCCGTATTCCCGCCTTTCCTGGCCGGACAACTGGCGACAGCCGATTACCTGCTTGAAGCGGACACCAACAAGGGAGCCGACGACCCGGACTATCTCCTGTCCCAACTGCGCAAGACACTGCGCTCCCGGCTGACGGCCCTTGATCTGCTCTGGCCCGACCTGGACTGGGACCTCTTCGTCATGGTCTTCACCGAGACCGACCGGCTCTTCCATTTTCTGCTCCCGGCCGTGACCAACGAAAAGCACCGGCTGCACTCGGCCTGCATGGAACTCATGGGCCAGTGGGACTTGGCGATAGGTAAAGTGCTGGAGCGCTTCGACGCCCTGCCCGAACCAAAACGGCTCATCTCCCTGGCGGACCACGGGTTCACGGAACTGATAATCGAGGCGGACCTGAACCGCTGGCTTGAGGAACAGGGGATTTTGCATTTCACCTCCCCGCCCGGACATCTTCTGGACGCCACAACGATCAGCCCGGAAGCCTCGGCCCTGGCCCTGGACCCCGGACGCATCTACCTGCATACCAAAAAACGCTTTTCACGCGGAAGGCTCGGTGAACCAGAAGCCTCAGCCCTGGAGAACAGGTTGCGCGAAGCGTTGCTCAACTTGACCTGGAACGGTCAGCGGGTAATTGAAGAGGTGCATGTCGGCCGGGAACTTTATTCCGGATCCCGGGTTTCCTTTGCGCCGGATCTGGTCTGCGTGCCCGGAAAAGGATTCGACCTCAAGGCCAAGTTCGGGCAAAAAGAGGTCTTCGGCATGCATGGCCGTTTCGGAACGCATACGGCCGACGGCGCCTTTTTTTACGACTCCCACGGCGCAAGGCCGGACAGGGTGCGGGATGTTGGCCTGATGGTTCTTGAACATTTCGGGATTGTATAATGAGCATCGACTTCGACAAGGAACTGAATCCGGCCCAGCGCGAGGCCGCCCTGCACTCTTCGGGTCCGGTGCTGGTCATAGCCGGAGCGGGCAGCGGAAAGACCCGGACCATCGTCTACAGGCTGGCCCACCTCGCGGAACAGGGAATCCCACCGGAAAACATCCTGCTCCTGACCTTCACGCGCAAGGCCTCCCAGGAAATGCTTATCCGGGCCGGGCAGATTCTGGACCGCCCCCTGGCCGGAGCGGGTGGCGGAACATTCCATTCCTTCGCCTACTCGATCCTCAGGCGCAACGCCCAGGCACTTGGCTTCGACAACGGCTTCACCCTCATGGACAGGGCCGACTCCGAAGGACTGATCAAGGAGGTCAAGGACAATCTGGCCCTGGGCAAAGGCGACAAGTCCTATCCCAAAAAAAGCACCCTTACGGACCTGATAACTAAATCAAGAAACAAGGAAGTGGGACTGGAAACCATACTGGACAGGGAAGCCTTTCATCTGGCCCCCTATCTGGAAGACCTGACGAAAATTTCCAGCGAATACGAAAAAATCAAAATGGCCCACGGCCTGGCCGACTACGACGACCTGCTCTTTCACCTGGACAGGCTGCTGGCCACGCGAGAAGACTTGCGCCAGGAGCTTCGCCGCAGGTTCAAATACATCATGGTGGACGAATTCCAGGACACCAACCTCGTGCAGGCGCGCATAGTCCGCCATCTGGCAGGCGAGGACGGAAACATCATGGCCGTGGGCGACGATGCACAGTCCATCTACGGTTTCCGAGGGGCCAATGTGGAAAACATCCTCAAGTTCCCGGAGACCTTCAAGAACACCAAAATAATCCGCCTTGAGCAAAACTACCGCAGCGTCCAGCCCATCCTGGACCTGACCAACAACATCCTGGCCAACGCCCTGAATAAGTTCGACAAGAAGCTTTTCTCGGACCGCAAGGAAGGCCCCATGCCCCGCGTGGTCCACTCCTTGAGCGACCGCACCCAGGCCACCCTGGTGGTCAACCGGATACTGGAACTGAAAAAGGACTACCCGCTGCACGAGATCGCCGTGCTTTTCAGGGCTGGCTACCACTCCTACGCCCTGGAAGTGGCGCTGGGGCAAATCGGCATCGACTACAAAAAGTACGGCGGCCTGCGCTTTCACGAGGCGGCGCACATCAAGGACGCCTTGGCCTATCTGCGGCTGGCCCTGAACCCCTCCGACCTGGTGGCCTGGCAACGCGCCTTGGGCCACATCAAGGGCGTCGGTCCCAAGACCACCGCCAGAATCGTGAACGCCAGATTGGGCGGCGACGACAGCGTATTGGGTAAAATGAAGAAGAAGTATCCCGCCCTGGAGACCCTTCTCCTCCAGCTGGACACGATAAAGAGCTGCGCCACGCCGGGAGCGGCCCTTGCCCAGGCCGTGACCTTTTATACGCCCATCATGATGGAGCGCTATCCGGACGACTATCCCAAGCGCGAGGCCGGGCTTGAGCAATTGGCCCAGATCGCCACCAATTACCAGAACCTGGACTCCTTTCTGGCCGACCTCTGCATAGACGGCGACCAAGAGGAGGCCGCACGCAGGGAAGACACCCTTGTGCTTTCCACGGCCCACTCGGCCAAGGGGCTGGAATGGAAGGCGGTGATAATCATCGATCTGGTGGAGGACCGCTTCCCCTCCAAGAAGTCCCTGGCCAAGCCGGAAGACCTGGAAGAGGAACGACGGCTCATGTACGTGGCCTGCACCCGGGCCAAGGATTCGCTGACCATGTTCGTGCCCGCCACCATCTACAACCGCTACAACGGCATGTCCGAGCCGACCATGCCCAGCCCGTTCATCCGCGAGCTGCCGGAGTCATGCTTCGAGTCCTGGCACGAATCATATTCCGGCGGAACAGAGTGCAGAAAACCAAGAGAGTCTTCCGAAGAATCAATTGATTCAACCCGGAGCGACGGAACCGGCAAGGCAAAGTCCGAACCTGAAAAACTCGGTTTCTGCAGACACAGGATTTTCGGCAAGGGCAAGATCATCGCCGCCATCCCGCCGGACAAATACAGGGTCAATTTCCCCGGCTTCGGCCTGAAGGTCATCATTGGCGACTACCTGGAAAAGCTGTAGCCCAGACAGGGCTGACTTTGGCAAGACTCGTTGATAATATTCAAACCGAATAAACCAGACGGGGATGCTCATGACCCTTGATTCCGAAGACAAATTCCTGGAACTCATAGACCGCCATTTTCCAGTGGCGGAAAAGGGACTGCCTGGACGCGGTGACGACTGCGTGCAAATCGCAGGAGGCGACCTCTGCGTGACCGCGGACCTGTTTCTGGAAGACCGCCACTTCAGGCGTTCCTATTTCTCCCCTGCGGACATCGGCCACAAGGGGCTGGCCGTGAATATCAGCGACATCGCGGCCTGCGGCGGAGAGCCTGTCGGCTTTGTCCTCTCCCTGATGATCCCCGACGGATTGCCGGATGCCTTTTGGAACGAATTCTTTTCCGGCATGGCCGAACTGGCCCAAAGGCATTCCCTCCCGCTTCTGGGCGGCGACCTCAGCGCTGCCGATTCCCTGGGCCTGAACGTGACCATCTGGGGCCGTCCCGGTCCATCGGGCCGATTCATGGCCCGTGGCGGGTGCCGACCGGGAGACAGCCTTTTCGTCTGCGGCGACATGGGCCTAGCCAGGGGCGGACTGCTGGCCCTGGAAAAAATAGGTGAAGAAGCCAAGACAAAATACCCCACGGCGACCGCCGCCCATCTGCGGCCCATCCCACGAGTCAGGGAAGGACTGATCATCGCCGGAACCAGGGCCAAGGGACTGATGGACCTTTCCGACGGCCTGGCCAGGGACTTGCCCCGATTCCTTGGCCCGGACATGGGCTGCGATCTGGATATCGCTGAGAGCATGGCCCATTTCGAGCTCATTTCACTAGCCAAAGACATGAAACTGTACCCTGTGGAAATGATGATCCTTGGCGGCGAGGATTACGCCCTGCTGGGGGCCTGCTCTCCAGGCGACCTGCGCGATCTCCAGGCCAGAATTCCCGGCCTGCGGGCAATAGGCTCGGTCACGGACAAACCCGGAACAAGGCTCAACAACAAGATTTTCAAACACGCCGGTTTCGACCATTTCTCCAAATGAGGTGACGCATGGATATGGAACTGAAAATCATCGGTATCGTAAGATCAAGCATCAAGACCAGGGCCGAGGCGCCCAAACAGGAATACGAAGGCGCACCCGCCGTCTGGATCGACATTGATCCCGCTTATTCAGAGGCCATGTACCGCCTGAAAAAAGGCGAAAAGGCCATGGTCCTGACCTGGCTGCATCAGGCCGACAGGGGTTGCCTGCAGGTCCATCCGCGCGGAAACCCGAAAAACCCCCTGACCGGGGTCTTCGGAACCCGTTCCCCGGCCCGGCCCAATCCCATCGGTCTGCACGAGGTCACCATCCTGGAAATACAGGACGACCCGCCGCGCCTGCGCGTGGAGCCGTTGGAGGCCATCGACGGGACTCCGGTGGTGGACATAAAGTCGTATATCGCACCGAGATGAAAAAAGGCCGCGCCCAAAAGACGCGGCCCTTATCGCTCAAGTTCAACCCGGCTATTTCTTTGGCCGGTTCATCATCTCACGCAGAGCCTTGACCGCCTGTTCGTTCCTATGTTCGCGGTTGATGCGGCGCATGGATGCCATGCGTTTTTTCATATGCAAGTTGTTAATTACCTTTTCCTTTTTTTCAAATCCTTCACCATCAGGGCAACGTTTTTCCAACGTTCCTTTTCAACTCGGTTGGCGCTCTTGCTTTGGCGGGCCGAGAGATACTCCATCTCGCGCTTCATCTTCCGATAGCTCTCCAGCCGGTCTGCTTTGAGTTCTCCGGCTTCAACCGCATGAACAACCGCGCAGCCCGGCTCAATGGTGTGCGTGCAATCGGAAAAGCGGCACATTCCCGCCAATGCCTCTAAGTCGGGAAAAGCGGTTTCAACTCCGCTGCCATCTTCAAAAAAGGCGATTTCACGGATGCCGGGATTGTCCATGAGCATTCCGCCCTGGGGCATGCGAATCAGCTCTCGCGACGTGGTGTGGTGGCGTCCTTTGCCCACGCTGTCGCTCACGGCTCCGGTGGCCTGAATGTCGCTTCCGAACAGGATGTTCGCCAACGTTGATTTCCCGGCGCCTGATGAACCGAGCATGGCAATTGTCCGCCCGACACCAAGATGACCTTCCAATTCGCTCCGCCCACTGCCGTCACATGAAGACGACATTATTATGGGCACGCCGAAAGCTATGCTCTCAAGCTCTGCGCAGTATAATTCAGGGCTTTCCTGCAAATCGCTTTTGGTCAAGACTATTACAGGCACAAGGCCGCAATTATAGACCAGCGTCAGGTAGCGCTCCACTCGTCGGACATTGAAATCCCGATCCAGTCCGCAAACAACAAACACAGTGTCGATGTTCGCGGCGATAGCTTGTTCGCGTTGCGAATAACCAGTCCGGCTCCCTCGTGAACCGGCTGCGCCGCGCGACAACATGTTTTTTCTGGGGACAACATCCTGGACAACAGTGTCTTTGACCAGCACCCAGTCTCCGGTGACGGGATACACGCCGTCTTCGGAATGCAGGAGCTTGCCGGCAGCCGTACACAGCCATTCCATTTCGCCGTCACTCACAAGAAAGCGATTGCGCTGCACGCTGATTATGCGTGCGACATTGCCGCCCTTGCCTGCCATTTGCGCCAAGCGGTCGGCAAAGAAATCATCCCAGCCCAGTTGTCTGAGCGATGTATTGTTAAGAATCATGGCAGTTTGCAATTTATTTTTGTCAGCCATCCGTAATCACCATTTTATTTTGGGCCGAATTGACTCGACCACAGATTATGAACGCCTGCCAGCCAGTGACGAGCGTCAAGGATAAATCCCAAATGCAAACGGTGAGTGTGTTGCAGAAAGAAAGCGCAACAAAAATCTGCTTCGAAAGAAGACAGTTCAAACAGACCCGAGGCCTATTCGCAAGCCGCATGGAAACGCGGCGGAAAAGCGGTTTAAGCCTGTTTATTGCCCTTCATTTCGGCAACTTCGGATACAAGATCCATACGTGGGCTAAACATCAAAACTCCTTGTAATTAATATACGATGCAGTCCTGCCGCATAAACAATCGGTTGTCAACTGCTCCCGTCGCGTCGCCTGCCGGACACGCCGATACAAAACCCAAATCATTTTCGAGCGGGCGTAATCATAAGACGGGCCGCCGTCGCTGGAAGACAACCTTGGGCCTACTTTCCGGCGTGACAGGGTTTGGTCGCATGATGGGATTAGATTGGTTCCGGTTGCCTGACCAACCATATCCATCATTCCAGCATTGATTGTGAAAGGGAATGAGATTGCGGGAAGCGGCCTGGACACTTGGCGCTACGAGGCAGGAATAAATACGGTAGTTCGTTACATGAGGCCGCACAAAAAAAGGCCGCGCCAAAATGACGCGGCCTTTCAACTTCTGGATTTATCCGGCTACTTCTTGAGCCAGCTCATCATCTCGCGCAGTGTCTTGCCCACCTGCTCGATCTTGTGCTCGCTGTTGATGCGGCGCATTGCGGCCATGCGCACTCCGCCGGACTTGTTCTCCAGGATGAACTCGCGGGCGAATTCGCCCTGCTGGATCTCCTTGAGAACCTTCTTCATTTCCTTGCGCGTCTCATCGTTGATGATGCGCGGCCCGATGCGGTAGTCGCCGTATTCGGCGGTATCCGAGATGGAATGGCGCATCATGGCCATGCCGCCCTCGTACATCAGGTCCACTATGAGCTTGAGCTCGTGCATGCACTCGAAATAGGCGACTTCCGGCTGGTATCCGGCTTCCACCAAGGTCTCGAAACCGGCCTTGGACAACTCGGTGAGTCCGCCGCAAAGAACGGCCTGCTCGCCGAAGAGGTCGGTCTCGGTCTCTTCCTTGAAGGTGGTCTCGATGACGCCGGAACGGGTGGCGCCGATGCCCTTGGCGTAGGCCAGGGCGATGTCCAGGGCCTTGCCCGAGGCGTCCTGCTGCACCGCGACCAGAGCGGGAACGGCTCCGCCCTCGGTAAAGGTGCGCCTGACCAGATGGCCGGGACCCTTGGGGGCGATCATGACCACGTCAATGTCCGCGGAAGGCCTGATAAGCTCGAAATGGATATTGAAGCCGTGGCCGAAAGCTATGATGTTTCCTTTTTCAAGGCCGGGCTGGATGTCGTTCTTGAATACGTCCGCCTGAAACTGATCGGGCAGAAGAATCATTATCATGTCGGCCTTCTTGGCCGCCTCGCCCGCACTCATGGGCTCGAAGCCATGTTCCTTGGCCAGGTCGTAGTTGGGACCGCCGGGACGCTGGCCGACAATCACGTTTACGCCGGAATCACGTAGGTTCTGGGCATGGGCATGGCCCTGGCTGCCGTAGCCGATGATGGCCACGGTTTTGTTCTTCAGAAATTTCAAATCAGCGTCTTTCTCGTAATAAGCTTTCATTCCTTCTCCTAAAAACAGTGTGTCCGTATATTTTATTCGCCGTTGGGCTGCATGGCTCTGCTGAGCGACGACATGCCGCTCCTTGCGACTTCCTTGATTCCGAAGCGATTCAACAGCTTGAGCACCGCATCGGTCTTGCCTTTATCCCCTGTGGCCTCGATGGTCAACTCGTCAAGCCCCACGTCCACCACCTTGCAGCGGAAGATATCCACGATTCTGAGAATCTCGGCCCGCTTCGCACCTTCGGCGTTCAGCTTGATGAGAACCATCTCGCGCTCCACCGAGGCGGCGTGGCTCAAATCACGGACCTTGATGACTGTGACCAGTTTCCTGAGCTGTTTGACAATCTGTTCGATGATCTGTTCATCGCCCTGGGTGGTGATGGTCATCCTGGATACGCCCTCCTCCATTGTGGGGGCGACGTTCAGGGACTCGATGTTGAAGCCCCGGCCACTGAACAGTCCGGCGACCCTTGAAAGGACGCCCGGCTCGTTTTCAACGGTAACTGATAATATGTGCCGCATAACTTCAACTCCTAGACAAGAAGCATTTCAGTGAGTGAGGCCCCGGCCGGAACCATTGGGTAGACATTCTCCTCCCTCTCGACACGGACATCCACGATGACCGGCATGTCCAGGGCGAAGGCCTTCTTGAGGGTCGGGACCACGTCCTTCTTGTCCGTGACCCTGAATCCGGCGGCTCCGTATGCCTCGGCCAGCTTGACGAAATCAGGTTGCGCGTCCATGCAGGTCTCGCAGTAGTTCTTGTCGTAGAACAACTCCTGCCACTGGCGGACCATGCCCAGATAGCCGTTGTTCAGGATGACTATCTTGACCGGCAGCTTGTTGCAGACCACGGTGGTCAGTTCCTGGATGCACATCTGGATGGAGCCGTCTCCGGCCACGTCGATGACCAGCTTGTCCGGAAAGGCAGCCTGGGCGCCCATAGCGGCGGGAAAGCCATAGCCCATTGTGCCCAGACCGCCGGAGCTTAGAAATGTATTGGGTTTCTTGACCTTGTAGAACTGGGCCGCCCACATCTGGTTCTGTCCGACCTCGGTGACGATAATGGCGTCCCCCTTGGTCAGTTCGTAAATTTGCTCGACCACGTATTGCGGCTTGATGGCTTTGCCCTCGTTCGAATAGGTCAGGGGGTGTTCCTTGCGCCAATCCTTGACCTGCTTGACCCACTTGGCGTGGTCCTTTTCCCAGTCATGCTCGTCCAAGGTCTTCTCAAGCTCGGTCTTGAGGGCGGCCAACGCGCTCTTGCAGTCCGCGACCAGGGGCACGTGCACGGACACGTTCTTTTGGATGGATGTGGGGTCGATGTCGATGTGGACAATGGTCGCCTTGGGAGCGAAGGTGTCCACCTTGCCGGTCACGCGGTCGTCGAAACGAGCGCCTATTGCCAAAAGCAGATCAGCGTTGTTGATGGCCATGTTGGCGGCATAGGTGCCGTGCATTCCGAGCATGCCCAGAAAAAGATCGTCGTCGCCCGGAAACGCGCCCAGTCCCATGAGAGTGGAAGTGACGGGGATGTTGAGTTTCTGGCCCAGCCAGGTCAACTCCTCATGGCTTTGGGAGGAAATCACGCCGCCGCCCGAATAAATGATGGGCCGCTTGGCGTTCTTGATGAGATTGGCGACCTTCTTGATCTGGCCCAGATGCGGCTTGTAGGTGGGATTGTAGCTGCGCAGCTTGGCTTCCTTGGGGTACTTGAACTCCGTCTTCCGCTGCATGACGTCCTTGGGCAGGTCGACCAGAACCGGGCCGGGCCTGCCGGAACGGGCAAGATAGAAAGCCTGTTTTATCGTATGGGCCAAGTCCTTGACGTCCTTGACCAGATAATTGTGCTTGGTGCAGGGCCTGGTTATGCCGACAATGTCCACTTCCTGAAAGGCGTCGTTGCCGATAAGGGGAGTGGGCACTTGCCCTGTGAAAATGACGACCGGTATGGAGTCCATGTAGGCGGTGGCGATTCCGGTAACCGTATTGGTGGCTCCCGGACCGGAGGTGACAAGGCATACGCCCACGTCACCTGTGGCGCGGGCGTAGCCGTCGGCAGCATGTATGGCGCCCTGTTCGTGGCGCACTAGGATATGCTTAATGGAGTGCTTCGGCAGCTCGTCATAAATGTCGATTACGGCTCCGCCGGGGAAACCGAAAACAAGATCAACTCCTTCCTTCTCAAGACATTTCAATAAAATCTGAGCGCCGGTGAGCTCCATTTATCCCTCCGAATTTCGATATTTGTCCAATATGACTTGCAATTTGGTCTTTCCAGCAAGCTTCTTCTTCTTGAGCGCTATGACTTCCTGCTGCTGAGTAGGACTCAGGTAAGCCTTGCCCTCGAATTTCTCGAGCATGGCCTCGAATTCACCATGTTGATCCCAAAGAGCCTTAAGTTCCGTGTCCTGCCCAGCAAATTTTTCGATTAGTGCAAGATCTGCGGCTTCCATAAGTTGCTCCTTTGCTATATGGTTGCTTTTGTTTACACTTTGGGGACAATATGCTCCCAAAGCGGTTCCTTGTCACTTTCCACCAAAAGATCTTTCTTCCTGCTCGCCCGCCCCGAGACCAGGGTCACCTGCCCTTTCTTGAGATTCAGGCTGGCAGCCACGAAGCCGACCAGGGCCTTGTTGGCCTTGTTGTCCACGGCCGGGGCTTTCAGGCGAACCTTGAGGCAACCCTGATATATTCCGGCAATCCCCTCCTGTTTGGCTCCGGGCTGAACCCAGACCGCAACCAGCCATTTGCAGTCTCCCAGACTGCGGACAAAATCAGGTAAACGGTTCTTCTCTTGGATGATCCTTACTCGACCTTTTTCAAATATGTGAGTTTGGCCTCAAGGGCCTCCAACTTCTCATTTTCCGGGCTCTCGTCCTCAAGCAGACGAAAATGCGTTTCAAGCAAACCTTCAAGCTGGGCCTTGAACTGGGTGCGCTGCCTTTTCATGGCCTCGACCTCCTCGGAAATCTGCGCTAGCCGGTTATGGCCCTGCTGAACCATCTTGTCCGCCTTGGCCCGAGCCTCTTCAAGAATGATCTGCGCCTCCCTGCCGGCGCTGACCTTAAGGTCATCAACCATTTTTTGGGTGCTCATCAAGGTGTCGCGCAAGGTTTCGTCGCGTTGCCTGTACTCGCGCATCTGGGCTTCAAGCTTCTTGATCTTCTTTATTTTTTCTCTGTTAACCTCTGCCGCGCGACCGATGACCTCGGCAATATCCATGAGAAACTGGTCAACCTCGATCCGGGAGTACCCCAGCGGCTGGCGGTTGAATTTCTTGTTCAGGATATCAATCTTGGAAACGGACATCAGCGACTCCCTCCGGGGATTAACCGGCACGCATCGAATAGGACAAATCCATAAGGTTGTTGACCAGGAAAATTTCAAGGACCTGGATTACCAAAATCACCAAGATCGGCGACAGGTCGAACCCGCCCACGACGACGAAGGGCAGTTTGCGCCTAACCCACTGAAATACCGGCTCGGTCATATTTCTCAAAAACCTGACGATGGGGTTGTAGGGATCGGGATTTACCCAGGTTATCAAGGCGGAAATGATTACCACCCACATGTACAAGGTCAAAACAATATCAAGAACCCGCGCAATGGCAAGAATGAGATGCGACATTAATCCTCCTGAATAAACTGCTCTGCATCAAAGCAGGCACGGTAGCCATAAATTGGCACACTGGGTTTCAAGAATCAAGCACTAAACTACAAAAACCCGCCTCTGCGCCAGGCCATTTTCATGCAGGCGCGCAACTCCTGAAATCCGGGAACATAAAGATCCCCATTCAGGTATTTATCCTTGTAAGACCAAAACCTTACACCAGCCGCTCTGGCGGTCTTCCGGTCAACCTCAGAGTCGCCGATAAAAACAATGTCCGACAAATCCATGCGCCAAGCCTTGGCGATCATGTGCACTCCCTCGGGATGCGGCTTGGGCCTGCTGACGACCATCGAAGTGACGACCGGGGAAAAGTAGTCGCCGAATCCCATGGCGTCGCTGACCAGATCCATTGTGTCGGTGCGGCTGGTGTTCACGGCCATGAGCACGCCAACACTCCTGAGCCATTCCAAAAGCTCCATAAGGTCCGGCTCCCGCTCCAGGTACGGAATCACGTCGCGGTAGTCGAAGTCCGCCCTGTGGCGAAGAGCCTCATCGTACTTTTCAGGCGGCAGGATGTGCTTGAGGGACTCGAAGACATTGTGCGTGTGTGCGAAATGCGCCTCTTCGGCGGTCATGGGCTCCAGGCCGAAACGCTCCCGGAACGAATTGTAATACCAGACATTGGCCTTGTACGAATTGATCAGGACTCCGTCGCAATCGAAAATTATGCCCTGCACACTGGTCAGAAGCGAGGGATTCATCAGGTCGTTCAAAATAATCAAAGCTGTCTCCCGAAATTGAGCGGATCTAGTCTACCCGATTATGGCCACGGCCAGTTGCCTTTCATACAGTTTGTCGCCGCCCTCGGCCGATCCGAGGAGTTTCCAGGCCGGAGCCCTTGCGACCATGAGGCCTTCGGGCAATCCCGAATCATCGGCTGCCGCCTGAAATTCAAGGCCATCTTCCCGCCAGCTTTCCACGGCGTCTAAACTGGAGACCAGCAAAACGGCATCATCCGGCAGGAAAGGGACAAGGGCCGCCAGGACCGGCTTCCAGGGAAGAGCCATGTCCTCGGTGCCGGGGACGTTCAAATTGGCAATGGTCTTGCCCAGGTTCACAGCGCCTTGTTCCCGGTCGTCTTCACTGTCCACGCCAAGGCTTTGGCCGAACTTTTCCCAGGAACTCTTCACGCCGCTCTCCAAACCCTTCAGCTCGATGAGCCTCTGCTCGTAGAACCAAGCCAAAAGCAGCTGAAATTGGGCCTTGGACCGCTCTGCCGAATCATCTTCATCATCGCTGGTCGAATGCTTCAGCCTGTCCATGAGTTCGGACTGGATGGAAAGGGATGTCCCCGAATAATGGTCGTCGATGCCTTGCGCTCCGAAATAGGCGATCTGGTGGGGGTCCTTGAACTGTTCGCCGAAACTCATGCAGTCCTGAATGATCTTCCGGGCCGTGCGGGGCTCTATGGGCAGACCTTCGGGCCGAAATGAGGGACCCTGGGATTCGTCGGAGTATCCGGGATCAAAGAACAGTCCGCCATCCACCGGCGGGAAAGAGGATAGTTCCGGATGCATATGGGGAAAATACAAAAACATGGATATCAACTCCTTAAAAGTCGCGCCCCTCAAGGCGGAACTTATTTTTTTCCTTCAGCCCCGCAGGGCTGAAAATTAATACAAACTCCGTCGCAGGGGGGCAAGGCCTTGAGGCACAGGCATTCATGGAGATGAACGCAACCGGGCAATTCCCCGCTGCCGTCATGGCGGTAGTCGCGGCAACCCCATTCCTCCCGAGCCAGTCTCTCAAATTTAACCTTCCATATCTTTGCGGCCTCGGCCGGCTCAAGATTGAAGTTGTCGGCGCGGCCAATGTAATCCTCGTAGGCCTCTTCCCACCCAGTGAATACAGCACAACGCCAGCCCTCTTCAAGACCGGGATTCAGCTTTTCGCCGTACAGGCATGCGCCCTGCCGATAAAATCGACAGCCTGTGCCGGAAAATCTGCTCACCTTGCCCATGATTCATTCCAACTGAATTTCATCCCCGGCAACTTACATGCAAACTTCGGCCTCGTCGATATTCCCGTGGCGGCAGTATGGCCTTGACCTGCCATAAAGCCGGGTGTATAGCGGGAATCTGCATTAATCATTCGGCAATCAACACCTTGGAGGCAATATAATGATCGGCGGTCTCGGCATTTGGGAACTGATACTTATCCTGCTCATCGTGCTCGTTATTTTCGGGGCCAACAAGCTCCCCGAACTTGGCGGCGGAATCGGCAAGGCCATCAAGAATTTCAGAAAAGCCACCAACGAACCCGATGAAATAGATGTCACTCCCAAAAATGAGGGAGAGGATGATTCCAAAAAGGAATCCGACAAGTAACCGACAATTTTCTATAAGGAAACAAACCCGGAGGCGAAAGCTTTCGGGTTTTCTTTTGCCCTTGGCCCGAAATCAGTGTTCATCGTTTTCGGGAATAAGCGCGACACCCTTCCGCAGATAATAAGCTCCGGAAAGGATGGTCAAGACAGCCGTAATCAGAACCACGATGTTCTGAATCATTGGATAATCAAGTTCGAATGTCTTCTGAAACATAACGAACAGGACCAGAAATATCTGGGCCACGGTGGTCATCTTGCTGGTCCAGATGGGGTCGATCCTGTCCTTGATCTCAACGCCCCAAAAGTTGAGCACGCCCAGCCCGCCGACGATTATCACGTCGCGGCTGACGACCAGAATGACGAACCATTGCGGCAGCCAGCCTTGCAGGGACAGGCAAATGAAGGAAGTGACAAGCAGAATCTTGTCGGCGAGAGGGTCCAGCATGGCCCCGAAACGCGACTTCTGTTTCAGCACCCTGGCCAGCACCCCGTCCAGGGCATCGGTCAGCCCGGCCACGCCGAACAGAATCCAGGCCAGGTCAAATCGGTTGTTCTGAAAGGCGATCACGAACCCTGGGGTCAGCAAGACCCTGCTGATGGTCAACAGATTGGCTATCGTCCAATTGGTTTCCCTGACCAAAACAACCTCCTAGCGCCTGGGCAGTTAGTTCTGATCCCCTGAAAAACCAAGTTCCGAAAAGGTAAAATTCAACCCGCGGCCGGGGAGGTACTCCCTGAGCTTCAACTTCAACAGTTGCAGGTCCGTGACCCGAACGCTCCATTTGGCGGTGATGCCTGAGTTGCGCATCTCAAGATCAAGAAGTTCGGATTCTTCGACAACGCCTTCCCATCCGGCCAGCACGCGATCGAACTCGTAAACTCCGTCAGGCATGAACCAGCCGGAAACCTTGAGGATTTCGGAAGCCGGACCCGCGCCGTAAGTATCCTGGCCCGAAAAATATCTGCCCCAAAGGGCGATCCAGACCGAAGACAAATCCTCACTGCTGCTGGTCCACTTGTTCTCTGAAGTGCGCAGGACTCCTTCCCAGCGGCCGTCCACCTCGCGCATGAGGCTCAGTTCCGGCAGCACTCCCTCGGCATGACGAATTCCCGACAGGATCAACAGTCCCTTCAAGCGGTCGGCCTCGTCGGGAGCCTCAAGACCTGTAACCCTTATGGCTGCAGTCTTGTTCTTGGCGCAAGTATAGTAAATCCCCATCTTTTGGAGCATTTCCCGCAAGGCGCGACGGTTTACGTCCACATCGACCTCAAGGGCCAGGCCCTCGTTGGAGGCCTTGGAGGAGATTTCCCTGTACCCTGTCACGTACTGCCCGGCGGTGTCTCCGAGGTATTCCCTGAGCAAATCCTGGCGTGTGGCCGAGACAACGCATGGAAGAATCTTCACAGCGTCCTGAAAGACCGCCTCGCCAAAGGCCATGTCCAGGGCTTGGTTGCGCAATTCAAGTCCGGCCACGCCCTCTTCGGCGACCTTGAAGACCTGTACTTCGGCCGCAAAAGCCCGACCCGGCACTGCTTTCCCGGGAAGAACAAGAAGAACGGCAAAAACAGACAAGAAGAACAGATGTTTCATGAGCATAATCAGACATATCCCGTTTCAGGCCTCAATCCAGGATCACCACCACGCCGCAGCGGTCCAGAACGTCCCTGCGCTTAAACAATCCCCGTGCGATCTCGCCGTCCCCCCCGGACAAGACCAGGTCGGAACGACAGGACCCGACAACGGCCAGGGCCTTTGCGACAAAAGGCCTTCGACCTATTCTTGAATTAACCGTACGGCACTTTTCCGAACGGACATAGGCAACAACTCCAAGTCTGGCGGCCGACTCGCGGCCAACCATATGGGGACCGTAAACCCCTTGCCCCTTCTCGTCAAAAATCACCGGCAGCAAAGCGGGCAACGCTCCCAACCCCCTGGCATCGACCACAAGGCCCGTATACAGGCCCAAAGCCGCGAAACTTGCATCAGTCGGCAACAATTCCTCGGCAAATCCGTCTGACGTCCTGGCCGGGGGAGGGCCAAGTTCCGGCTCAACATTACGTATTCCGGATGACTGCTCCTGGCTGCCGGATGTCAAAATGCTCATTTGCGGAGCCACGCCGCCCTGAAACTGAACGGTATACGGAAACAGAGCCTTGGCCAGGGAGCCGCGCAAATCGGCCCCCGCCCGCACCGACACCCTGCCGACCTGTGAAAAGCGATCCATTCGCGAATTCTGAAGCAACCCCCGCACCCTGGATTCCGCCGAGTCGTCGAGGGAAAGAAAACCGCCTATGGTTCTGGAGGAATCAAGATTCAATGAGGATACAATACTATAAAGCTCCTTTCGCGCCAGGACAGTGGCCTTGCGCACTGCCAGAGAGGATTGATAGCCGCTGCCGGACGAAGCCTCGGTTGAAACGTATACAGCGCCGGTGGTCCAATCGACCCTTCCTGATTCAAACCTTTGGACGAAATGGCCTGAACCGCCCAACTCACGCTTTTCGGCCTGGGCCGAAACCGGAACCAAAGCGAGAGTGGATATAAATAGTGTGACTAATAGCGCTGTTTTTCTAACCACTTGGGCACCTCATGCCCACTTACGGACATTTTTAGGAAGCTCCCGAGCATTTATCCTGCTCTCAGTCATTGCGCAAGTTGTAATTGAAGAGGGCTGATTTCCACTCTTTGTGGCCCGAGAGACGACAATGCAGATTCAAAATGTATGTTTAGAAAAACAACTATCGCCCGAACGTTTGATTTCACCCACAAATGTGCTATCTTATTATAAAATCATCCCACAGGCGACAGGCAGCATGAATCTTCCGATAAAAGCCAGAATAATACTCAGCTTCGCCTTCATGTCCGCATTGATCGTTTCAGCGGCCATTGTGGGCCACCTTACGTTGCGTTCGTCCGTAACAGGAGCCAACCAATACAAAGAGCTGGCCAACGACAGCATTATGGCCGGAGAGGTGGAGGCGAACCTGCTTCTGCTTCAGACAGCACTGGACCAATATCTGTTCTCCGGCCAGCCGGAAGCCATGGACGAATTCCAATTCCGCCTTGCCGCGATAAATCTGCTGTTGAAGACACACAAATCCGCAGTCATATCCCATCAAGCCTCATCAATCATAGACAGGCTCACCGCCGACATAAAAAACTTTGCCGACAGCATCGACCAAATCTCAGACCTCAACCTCAGACTCCACAACCTCGAAGAGGAATTAACCGCTCTTGATGCCCGGATAATTCGCTTCGACGAGTTGTTTTCAACGTACTCCGGCACCCTTGGCGCGGTGGAACGAAGGACCATCGACAAGGCTTTGCATCTCTTTCTGAACGGCAGAATCACCTCACTGGACAACTTGCAGGAAGGTTGCAGGAACAATGGCGAAAAGGCCTGTCAGCATCTTGGACAAGCCGGAATGCTGCTTTCCGATTTGTCGAGCAAACTCAACACTGCTCCAAGCGCCCTTCGGGATGTTGTCGCCGAGGGGGCAAAACACATGATGCGGTATCCGACCATCATCAAAGACATGCGGGCCTATGCGAATCAAAAAAACAACATCCTCAAAAGATTGAACTCCACAGCCGAAAAGGCTCGCAACAATATCGAGATAACCAGGCGCTCACTGAGATCGAAACTCAGCACGATAGACAAGTCCCTGAACACCACATTTCAGAGATCAACCTATCTGCTGACCGCCGTACTCATTGGAGGGATTCTGCTCGTACTGCTCATTGCCCTGATATTCATAAAAAATATAATCATTCCGGTCAGTCAGTTGGAAGGCATCATAAACAAAAGCCATGCCGTGGCTTTTCTTATCGATCTGCAAAAAAAACAACATGTTAAATTTGTCTCAAAAAATGTCGACCAATTCGGCTATTCGAGAAGGGATTTCTATTCCGGAAAAATCTCCATGTTCCAGCTGCTCCACCCTGACGACAGGGAACGCGTCCAGGAAACAATCAGACAATACAAGGAAAAAGGAGAGAACGAGCTCAGCCTGACGTACCGCATCGTAACGGCCTCAGGCGCCACACGCTGGATAGCGGACCGCACATGGGTCGTCAGGGAAGCGTCCGGCGAGGTCAAGGCCTACCAGGGAGTGCTCCTGGACATAACCGGAAACAAGCTCGCGGAAGAGGAGCTTCGCCGCCTGAAGAGCCTTCTGGGCAACATAATCGACTCCATGCCCTCCGCCCTGGTGGGTGTGGATCAGCTGGGGCGGGTCAACCAGTGGAATCTGGGAGCGGAAAAGGCAACGGGATTGAACGCCAAAGACACATACGGAAAAATGCTCGTTGAAGTCTACCCGCGCCTGGCCGGTGAAATGGAACGCGTCCACACGGCAATCAAGAATCGCGAGCCTCAGGAAAACCTCAAGGTGCCCAGGACTGAAAAAGGCGAGACGGAATATGAGGATGTCACGGTTTATCCGCTCATCGCCAACGGCGTGGTCGGCGCGGTGATCCGCGTGGACAATGTGACGGCAAGGGTCCGCATAGAGGAAATGATGATCCAGACGGAGAAGATGATGTCCGTGGGCGGCCTTGCCGCGGGCATGGCCCACGAGATCAACAACCCGTTGGGAATCATACTGCAGGCGGCCCAAAGCGTGGAACGAAGATTTTCCCGCAACATAAAAAAGAACGTGGAAGCCGCCCAACGCCTGGAGCTCGATCTGGACAAGATTCACGAATACATGGAGGAACGCGGAATACTGCAGTACCTGGAAGGCATCAAGGAAGCGGGCCAGAGGGCAGCGGCAATCGTCAAGAACATGCTCAACTTCAGCCGCAAGAGCGAGTCACTGACCACTCGTCACAGCTTGAACGGCATCCTGGACAAGGCCATCGCCTTGGCCGCCAACGACTACAGCCTCAGGCGCAAGTTCGATTTCAAGAAAATCGAGATAGTCAGGGACTACGACCAAAGCCTGCCGCCAGTCGCCATCCTGGAGACGGAAATAGAGCAGGTCTTTTTGAACCTGCTGAAAAACGCGGCCCAGGCCATAGGCGAGATGGAACAAAGGGAAAGCAAGCCGACAATCAACATCAGGACCAGCCACGACGAAAAGTTCGTAAAGGTCGAGATACAGGACAACGGACCCGGAATGGACTCAAAAACAAAAAAGCGCATCTTCGAGCCCTTCTTCACCACCAAGCCGGTGGGAGCGGGAACCGGGCTGGGGCTGTCGGTCTCCTATTTCATAATCACCCAGAACCACCAGGGAGAGTTCATGGTCCAATCGCTTCCGGGTCACGGAACCACTTTCAGCATAAAACTGCCCCGGTAAACACTGCCCTGGAAAAGGACTCCACCACTTGCGGTCCTCCTGCCTTGGCAATTGATCTTCATCCTCCCGTGAAGTATGCACTTGTCCGCCGGCAAATCCGACAACACCGAAAAGAACCGGCCACTGCGACAGGAGAACCTCATGTTCATTCTCGAAGAACCATACGTCTCGGATTTTCTGAAAAAGACAGCGGTCGGCATGGGCTTGCCGATTCTGGACAATACCACGGCCCGGCGCGTACTGGCCGGGACAGGCCTTAAACCGACCCCGGAAGATGAATTCATCCGCCTGGCCAGCGAGACCCGGTTGCCGCTGATCTACTCCAATTCTGAAAACGCCATCGACTGGGTCGGCAGGAACCTGTCACGGACTACCCTGCCCGATCAAATCGAACGGCTGAAAAACAAAATCAAATTTCGCGAAATACTCAAAGAGATATATCCCGAATACGTTTTCCAGGGACTTGATTTCAAGGAACTGGACAAAGTGGACCCGTCCAAATTCAACAAACCGTTCATTGTCAAACCGGCGGTGGGATTTTTCAGTCTCGGAGTGCACAAGGTGCACAAGGACGAGGACTGGACCAAAACAGTAAAAGCCATAACCGAGGAAGTGCGGGACATCCGCAGAATGTATCCGGAACAGGTTCTGGATGTCAGCAAATTCATAATCGAGGAATGCATCAACGGCCAAGAATTCGCCGTGGACGCCTATTTCGACACAAAAGGCGAACCGGTGATCCTGGACATCCTGGGGCACCTTTTCGCGTCCGAAAACGATGTGAGCGACAGGGTCTATTACACGTCGGCGACCCTGATCAGGAAATGGGAGACGGCCTTCAGATCGGTTCTCGGCAAGCTTGGAAGGCTGGCGGGGCTGACCGACTTTCCGGTCCACGCCGAACTCAGAGTGGATGACAGGGGCAATATCGCCTTTATCGAGGTCAACCCCATGCGCTTTGCGGGTTGGTGCTGCACCGACCTGGCCCATTTCGCATACGACTTGAACCCTTACGAGTATTTTCTTGAGCAGAAAAAACCGAACTGGGACCAAATTTTAAAAGATCGCGAGGGCAAGGCCTGGAGCCTGGTGGTGGCCGACATGCCCTCCAGTATAAATTGTGCGGACATTGTTTCGGTTGATTACGAAGCCCTTGCTGGTAAATTTTCCAAGCTCCTGGAACTGCGCAAGGTGGACTACGCTAAATACTCGGTGCTGGGATTCCTGTTCGTGGAAACCGCGGAAAGCGACATGTCCGAACTCGAGGCGATCCTGCAATCGGACTTGATGGAGTTTTGCACTTTCCGGTAAGCTGTTTCCAGGCGGCTGTCTCATCTCAGCGGACAGCCGGAAAAAACTTACTGATCGAACCATACTACCGGAGCTTGGCATGCAAATTTATCTTATGCAGCATGGGGCCTGTCTGACCAAGGAGCTTGACCCGAGCCAACCCCTCAGTCCGGTGGGCAAGGATCAGGTGGCGACCAGCGCGCTGGCCGTGAAGAAAATGGGGCTCTGGTTCGACGCCGTCATCTCCAGCCCAAAAAAACGGGCAATGCAGACCGCCGAGGCAGTGGCCTTAAGAATCGGTTTCGAAACCAAATACATGCTGAAGACGGACGCATTCAAGGCCATGGCCTCGCCCAGGGACGGTCTCGAATACCTGCGCGGATTGAATGGGGTGAAACGGGCCTTCATCGCCGGGCACATGCCGAACATCGCCAATCTGGCCTGCCGACTGCTGGGTGCCGACGTTTCCATCAACGTCGAGAACAGCGGCCTGATGTGCCTGGACACGGAAAGCCTGACCCACGGCTCCGGTACGCTGCTCTTCTACCTGCCGCCCTTCCAGCTGAAGATGATCGCTGACGGTTAAAACCAATCCCGCACGCACTGGACCACGCCCTGAAAATCGCCGGGGCGGAACCAGCGCATGTCCTCTTCCCTCTTGAACCAAGTGATCTGTCTCTTGGCATAGGCCCGGGTGTTCTGAATCCACAACTCCCTGGCCCTCTCAAGAGTGACTTCCCCGCGCAGATGCGAAAGAAGCTCGGCGCAGCCGATGCCCGTCCAGCCCGGCAGTTGGGGGTCGGGATAATTCTCCCAGGCCTTGCGCGCCTCTTCCAGCGCCCCGGCCTCAAGCATCCTGTCCACGCGCCCGGCAAGGCGCGGCGTCAATTCGTCCAATTCGACGCCGATGCCGATCTTCAGGCAATCGAAACCCGGGTCAGGCAGCCTTTGAGAGTGCCACCAGGTCATGGTCCTGCCCGTGGCCTCGTAGACCTCGGCGGCGCGGGCATTGCGCTGGGTGTCGTTGGGATGGATTATTGCGGCGTATTCAGGGTCGGCAAGCTTCAGCTCCCGATGCAAAGCCTGCGGGCCGTGGGCGGCGATCCGGTCCAGAACCTTCCTGCGTATTTCAGGGGGTATGTCCGGGATGGGCGCGATACCCTGCAGCAGCGTCTTGAGATAAAGTCCGGTCCCGCCCACGAGAACGGGCAGCAGCCCCCTCCCCTCCAAATCCGCCACGGCCGCTCCGGCCAAGTCCGCAAAGGCGGCTGCGTTGATCTTCCGGTCCGGACCGAGCATGCCGTAAAGCAAATGCGGGCAGCGCCCCTGCTCTTCAGGCGTCGGTTGGGCGGTGATGATCGGAAAATCCCTGTAAACCTGGCGGGAATCGAAATTGACGACGCCCACGTCCATTGCATCGGACAGGGCCAAGGCGGATTCGGTCTTGCCCGTGCCGGTGGGACCGAGAATGCTGACGATGCGGGAAGGCATAAGCGCCAAACTAACGCAGGCCGTTCTTGACCTTCAGGTTTTCCACGCATCTGGCATAGACGCGCGACACCAGCTGATCGGGCACCAGCCCCTTGATGTTCCCACCGTAGGATGCGACTTCCTTGATGATGGTCGAACTGAGATACATCCATTTGTAATCGGTCATCATGAAGACCGTCTGAATGTCATGCTCAAGCCTGCGGTTCATGAGCGCCATCTGGAACTCGTACTCGAAATCGCTGACCGCCCTCAGGCCGCGCAGGATGGCACCTGCGCCCCTGCGGGCCACGTAATCCACCAGCAACCCGTCAAAAGGCTCCACGGAAACCTGCGGTTCGTCGGCAAATATCTCAGCGGCCATCTCCACGCGTTCCTCAACGGTGAAAATCGTGTTCTTGGGCGTGCTTTTGGCCACCCCGACCACGAGGTGCTCAAAGACCTTGAGCCCTCTCTTGATAAGGCTCACATGCCCCTTGGTCAGGGGATCGAAGGTGCCCGGATATACCGCTAGGTTCCTGTCTGGTTGCGCCATAAAAGTATCCTGGTCTGACCGAACGTCCGGTCCGTTAACAATTCAAGATTCGGTTCAAAATCAGGCGGCTCGGCGTACGCTTCCACCTCTGCAAGCACAAACCCGTCCAGCCCTATCCATTTGTTGTTCAGGGCCTTTTCAAGGGCCGGAACAAGCAGCCCCTTCCCATAGGGCGGGTCGATGAACGCCAGCCCGAAAGTCCGCTCCGGCGGTTTGGAAAGAAGGGGGAACAAATCCCTGGGCAGGACCTTGAACCTGGACTTGTCCACGCCGAGCATGTCCAAATTGTCCCTGATCAGGCCCGCCGCCTGTTTGTTCTTCTCCACGAACCAGGCCTCGTCCGCGCCCCGGCTCAGGGCCTCCATTCCCAGGCTGCCGCTTCCGGCGAACATGTCCACGACCCTTAGACCCGGCCAGGAAATCCCCCTGGCCTCGAGCATGGAAAAAATCGACTGGCGCACCTTGGAGGTCGCAGGCCTGTAGCCTGCCGCGCTCTTGACGGTCTTCAGGACGCGTCCGCCGAATTCTCCGCTTATTATCCTCATCTACTACAATTCCGAAATCAGTTCCATCACGCCCTTGTTCAAATCCAAAAGCCGGTCCCTGACCTCGGTCTGCTCCAACCAGGGCTTTTCGCCAGCCGTCTTGAGTCTTTTTCTGAGTTCGATGTAAAGCCTTTCGGAATCCTGAGCCAGAAACTCCCAGTCCACCTTGGGCATGGCCTTTTCCACGTCCAGCACCGGAACGATCTCCCGCCCGGCCTCAAGAGTCAATTCCTCAAGGTAGCCCGGGATGTGCACGGAAAGCCCGGTCTGTTCCGTAATCAATTTCGCGAATTTCTGCTGGGCGGAATATTCGCCGTGGACCAGCATGACCTGCATGTCTCCGTCGCGAAACGCATTGAGCCAATCCATGAGTTCGCTTTGCCCGGCATGGGCCGAAAAACCGCCGATGGTGTATATCTTGGCCGCCACGGCAACGTCTTCGCCGAATATCTTGATCCGCCTTGCGCCGTTGACTATCTTGCGTCCCGGAGTGCCCTGGGCCTGATAGCCCACAAAGATAACGCTCGCTCCCTTGCGCCACAGATTGTGCTTGAGATGATGCTTGATGCGCCCGGCGTTGGCCATGCCGCTGGCGGAGATGATCACGGCCGGACCGGGCCTTTCGTTGATGGCTATGGATTCGTCCGCCTTCAGGGTGAGCTTCAGGTTCGGCAGGTCAAAGGGATGATCGCCCGCGTCGATGTATTTCCGGGCGTTGGCATCCAAGAAATTGGGATTGGCCTTGAATATCTTGGTGGCCCTGATGGCCAGGGGACTGTCCAGATACACGGGCATGTCCTCCGGCAGCTTGCCCTGCTTTGCCAAAAGGAAAAGACAGTAGATTATCTGCTGGGATCGCTCCACAGCAAAGGCCGGTATGACCACCTTTTCGCCGTTCTTGTAACTGTAGGCGATGGCCTCGGCCAATTCGGCCATGCTGTTCTCGGCATCCTTGTGGTTCCTGTCGCCGTACGTGGATTCCAGGAAGAGGTAATCGGGCGTTGCCGCGACCTTGGGGTCGCTGACTATGAGCTGGTCCGGCCTGCCCAGGTCGCCGGAAAACACGGCCTTGGTCTGGTCGCCGCCGTTCTGGTAAATCAATTCGACAAAGGCGGAACCCAGGATATGGCCCGCGTCGCGGAACTTGACCTTTATGCCCTTTGCCGGTTCAAATTCCTCTTCGTACCTTATTTCACTCAACAGGGGCATGACGGCCTCGGCATCGGCCTGAGTATACAGAGGCGGCTGCGGTTCCTCGCCGTGGCGACGGCGCTTCTTGTTTGCCCATTCGGCTTCCATCTCCTGGATGTGCGCGCTGTCCAGGAGCAATATCTCAATGAGTTCCAGCGTGGGCTTGGTGGCGTAAACCTTGCCGTTGAAACCTGCCGCAACCAAAGCCGGGAGAAGCCCGGAATGGTCGATGTGGGCATGGGTCAGCAGGATGAAATCCAGCTCCTTGGCACGGTAGGCCTCAATGTTCCTGTTCCTTTTCTCGATTTCAGCATTGCCCTGATGCATTCCGCAATCGATCGCAAAACGGGCGCCATCGGCCTCGGCTATGTAACAAGACCCGGTTACGGTCTGGGCCGCGCCCATGAAAGTAATCTTCATTCAACCACCTCTATAGTTTGACTATGACCATTCCATCGTGGCAAAAACTAGTCCCACGGACGCTTCATGCATTATTATCAGCGTCCAGGCAACCTTTTGACGCGACCCTTAGGAGACGCAAATGTCCAATTCGCAACAATATGTCATTGACGACCTGTCCATAAAGGAATCGTGGCGACTGTTCAAAATCATGTCCGAGATAGTGGACGGCTTCGAAACGCTCAGTTCCCTCGGACCCGCAGTATCCGTGTTCGGCTCTGCCAGAATCAAGCCTGAGGACAAAGTCTACCAGCAAACCGAGGAACTTTCCTCCCTGCTGGCCAAGGCCGGATTCTCGGTCATCACGGGCGGAGGCCCCGGTCTCATGGAAGCGGGCAACAAGGGCTGCAAGGAGGCCGGAGGAAACTCCGTGGGCCTGCACATCCACCTGCCTCTGGAACAAAAACCCAACCAATACCTGAGCATGAAATGCGATTTCCGCTACTTTTTCGTGCGCAAGCTCATGTTCATCAAATACGCCACGGCCTACGTGGCCATGCCCGGCGGTTACGGCACCCTCGACGAACTGAGCGAGGCCCTCGTGCTGATCCAGACCAAGCGCATCCGACCCTTCCCAATCGTGCTCATGGGCACTGAATTCTGGGGCGGACTCATCGAATGGTTCAAGGGCCAACTGGTGAAAAATCAGTACATGCACGAAGACGACCTGGACCTGTTCCTGGTCACCGATTCCCCAGAAGAGGCGGTGACCTACATCAAGAAACACGTGGTCGTCTAACAGCCCATGGACAGGCAGAAACGGGCCTGCGCATACGGCCTGGCAGCGGTGCTCATCTGGTCCACCGTGGCCTCGGCCTTCAAGATCACCCTGCGCCACCTGGACCCGCTCCAGCTGCTGCTGGTGGCCTCGGGTACGTCCATGCTGGTGCTGCTGGCGGTTCTCGCCGTCCAGGGCAAGCTGCAAACGCTCAGGGAATACTCGAGAAAAGAGCTTTTGCATTGCGCCGCACTGGGCGCACTGAACCCCTTTCTCTACTACCTTATCCTGTTCAAGGCCTACGACCTGCTTCCAGCGCAGGAGGCCCAGCCCCTGAACTACACCTGGGCCATAACCCTGACCCTGCTCTCGGTCCCGCTTCTAGGGCACAAGGTCGGCCTCAAGGACATGGCCGCCATCCTGGTCAGCTATTTCGGGGTGGTGGTCATCTCGACCCACGGCGACCCCCTGGCGCTGAAATTCAGTAACGGTCCCGGCGTGGCTCTGGCCCTGGGCAGCACGATAATCTGGGCCTTGTACTGGATTTACAACACAAAAAGCGGAAAGGACCCGGTGGCCGGACTTTTTCTGAACTTCCTGTTCGGGTTCCCGCTCGTTCTGATCGCCACGCTGACGTTCTCAAAGCTGCCCCCGGCATCGGTTCCGGGGCTGTTGGGCGCGGCCTACGTTGGAGTGTTCGAGATGGGCGTAACCTTCGTGCTCTGGCTGAAAGCCATGCAACTCACCGAATCATCAGCCAGGGTTGCCAACCTGATATTCCTTTCCCCGTTCCTGTCATTGGTCTTCATCCGCTTTTTTGTGGGCGAGGAAATACGAACGGCCACCATCGCGGGACTGGCGTTCATAATTGCGGGAAACGCGCTGATGCAGATGGGCAACAGGCGCAAATAGAGGGAAAGGCGAAAAACTAGAGGAAATCCGGGTCCACGCTGGCCTTGCCGCCGGCCATGATCAATTTCACGTAGCGAATGGTCCGGTCGTCCACCGGAACGATGGGAAAATTCTTGCGGCAGGCGTCGCACTGGGCCATTGCCGGACGGGTGGGCGCGATGAGTGGAACCTCGCGTTCGCAAAAGGGGCAGGGATAGAGATAGATGATCTCCATGTTCACGGGCTTGACCGGCAGGACCGGCTTGCTTGATTTGTTTTCAGCCATTTTCTATCCTTTGAGGACCAGACTCTTGCCGGTCATTTCCACAGGTTGCTCAAGGCCGCTCAAGTCCAGGATGGTCGGAGCAAGGTCTCCGAGCACCCCCTCGCCCAGCTTGATTCCGCCGGAATCCGCCCCGATGTAGACCAGGGGCACCTTGTTCAGGCTGTGGGCCGTCTGGGGCCTGCCTTCCGGACTGAGCATCTCCTCGGCATTGCCGTGGTCCGCGGTCAGAAGCATGTGGCCTCCCACAGCCAGCACCTTGTCCACGATCCGCCCCACGCATTTGTCCACTGTCTCGCAGGCCTTGATTGCGGCCTTGATTATCCCTGAATGGCCGACCATGTCCAGATTGGCCAGATTGCAGACGCACATGTCGTATTCCGGCAACCTGGACACGAGGTTCTCCGTGACCTCCTCAGCGCTCATCTGCGGCTTGAGGTCATAGGTGGCGACTTCCCGGGGCGAAGGGATCATTATCCTGTCCTCGCCGGGAAAAGGCTCTTCACGGCCGCAATTGAAAAAATAGGTCACATGGGCGTATTTCTCGGTCTCGGCGATGCGCAACTGCTTTTTGCCCAGCCCGGAAATCACCTCGCCCAGGGTTTTGATCACCATCACCGGCGGGAAGGCCGCAGCCAGAGGCGAACCGCCTTCATATTCCGTCATGGTGGCCATCATGGCCATTTCCGGCCTTGACTTGGCCGTGAAGCCTTCGAATTCAGCATCAAAAAGAGCCCGACTTATCTGCCTGGCGCGATCGGCCCTGAAATTGAAGAAAAACACGCCGTCACCATCGCCTATCCTGCCGTCCAGGCCGCTCACAACGCAGGGTTTGACGAATTCGTCCATTTCCCCGGCCTCATAGGAGGCCCTGATGCCCGACAAGGGATCGCTCACCACCGGCCCCCGGCCCAAAACCAGGGCGTCGTACGCCAATTCCGTGCGCTCCCATCGCTTGTCCCGGTCCATTGCGTAGAAACGTCCCGATACCGTGGCCACTTGGCCGACCCCTATCCCGGAGGCCTCCTGCATGAGCTTTTCCACATAGCCGAGGCCGCTGTCCGGCGGAGTGTCCCGCCCGTCCAGAAAAACGTGAATGTAAACCTGCTCAATGCCGTATTTCTTGGCTATCTTCAGCAGGGCGTAGAGGTGGTTCTGATGGCTGTGCACACCGCCGTCGGAGATGAGGCCCATGAGGTGCAGCCGCCCGCTCCCGGCCCTGGTCTTTTCCATGAGTTCGACCAGCACCGGATTCTCGTAAAAGGAGCCGTCCTCAATGGAGATGTCGATGCGGGTCATGTCCTGATAGACAACGCGTCCCGCGCCGATGTTCATGTGCCCCACTTCGGAGTTGCCCATGAAGCCGTCAGGCAATCCCACGGCCCGGCCCGAACAGGTCAGGCGGGAGTGGGGATACTCGGCGAACAGGGAGTCCAGAACCGGCGTGTCGGCCAGACTGACCGCGTTTCCCCGGCCCTTGGGCGCTATCCCCCAACCGTCGAGAATCAAAAGCAGGATCGGCTTCATGTCTGTCTCCGGGGCTATTCAGCCTTCCAGTCCAGGGGAACTCCGTCAGCCCAAAGGCCTTCAAGATTGTAAAAACTGCGCACATCCTCCAGAAAAAACATGGACGATGATATCATTCAGGTCGAGCAATATCCAATCCCCGGACTTGTATCCTTCCATGCCCAGATATTCCAGCTTGCGCTGGGCCAGGGACTCCAGCACGAAATCCGACAGGGCCTGGGCATGGCGAACACCCTTGGCCGAGACTATCATTATCGTCTCTGTAATGGAGCAGGTGCCCCGCACCTCCAGGGCCACTATGTCTCTGCCCTGCTTCTCCTCAAGCCACCGGGCGACCAGAACGGCCTTCTCCGCAGTGGAAATATCCTGATACTTTTTATCGCTTTTGCTCATTTCTTTCCTTGATTCAAAATTTGTTATGCACCCGGATAGCGGGAAACCACGAGTTCATCAAGGCTTCTCTTGGGCACGTGGTGGACATTGGAACCGTCCCGCCAGTACTTCACCGATCCATCCCCGGGCATGGGTTCAACGCGAACCTCTTCGGCGGGTACGCCTAAGGCCAAAACCAGCAGAACGTCAAGCCCTTCGGGGATGGACAGCGCGGACTTCAGCTTCTTCCTGTCCACCGAAGCCAGGATGCAGCCCCCAAGTCCCTTTTCCACAGATCCCAGCATGATAGTCTGGGCCGCGATTCCGTGATCGCATATGATCTTTCCGGCCACGTCGCCGTCTCCGAGCATGACCACATAGGCGGCGGGCCGCTCACCATCTTCCGGTCCTGACCAGTCCTTCAGATACGCGGCCCAGGCCAGGGTGTCGAATATCAGCGCATTGGTGGCGGGGTCCGTGCTCAGAAAGTATTTCAACGGCTGAAGATTGCCGGCCGAAGGCGCGAGCCGGGTCAAATCAACGAGTTGGTCCAATGTCCTCATGGAAACGGCCTTGCCCTGGTCGAAACGGCGGTACGACCTGTTCCTGTATACGAGTTCTCTGAGACTCATTTCACCTCCGAAAACTTTATCAATAATCACGGTCCTTGTTATAGGTATGTATAAGATTCCATCAGCCCCGGCAATGCATGAGCTTGACCTGAAAAAGGTATTAGGGCAATAAATGGCTATGAATTTCAGCACCATTCTTTTTTTCTTTTTTTTGTTTTTCTTCAACGGATCAAGGGAATCCGTGGTTTGATGTGTTCGGGATCAACATCAACAAGACCGCGGACCAGATTCGCGGTTTTTTTTGGCTTTTCAAACAATCAGGGAGGGGGACATGATTTTTGACGTTGACAATGAAACTATGCCCAGGGAGGAGCTGGAAAAACTTCAGCTCAAACGATTGAAAAGCCTCGTGGAAAGGGTCTATGAGAATGTTCCCTTTTACACCAAGAAATTCAAAGAGCTGGGCATCACACCGGCGGACATCAAAAGCCTTTCCGACCTCAAGTACCTGCCCTTCACCGAAAAACAGGATTTGCGAAACCACTATCCCTTCGGCCTTTTCGCGGTTTCCAGGGACAACATAGTGCGCATCCATTCCTCCTCCGGAACCACAGGCAAGGCCACTGTCGTAGGCTATACCAAGCGCGACATAAAAAACTGGGCCAAGATGATGGCCAGAAGCTTTGCCGCGGCCGGCGTGACCAGCGAGGACATGATCCACAACGCCTACGGCTACGGCCTGTTCACGGGCGGACTAGGCGCCCACTACGGCGCGGAGGAGCTTGGAGCCACGGCGGTTCCCATTTCCGGCGGCGCCACCAGGCGACAGGTCATGCTGCTCAAGGACTTCGGCGCCACGGCCATTTGCTGCACACCGTCCTACAGCCTGTACCTTTATGAGACGGCAAAGGAGATGGGAATCGACTTCAAGGAGCTGCCCCTCAGGGTCGGCATCTTCGGGGCCGAACCCTGGAGCGAGTCCATGCGCAAGGAAATCGAGTCCAAACTCGGCCTCCAGGCCCTGGATATTTACGGCCTGTCTGAAATCATGGGACCGGGCGTATCAATCGAATGCGCCGAGGCCCAAAACGGACTGCACATCATGGAAGACCATTTCCTGGCTGAGATAATCGACCCCAGCACGGGCGAACCTCTGCCTCCGGGCTCCGAGGGCGAGTTGGTCATCACCACCCTGACCAAGGAAGCCATTCCCCTGATCCGCTACAGAACCCGCGACCTGTCCTGCCTGAACCAGGCTCCCTGCCGTTGCGGCAGGACATTGGCCAGAATGAAGAGAATCACGGGCCGCAGCGACGACATGCTCATCATCCGGGGCGTCAATGTCTTCCCGTCGCAGATCGAGTCCATTCTTCTTGAGACCGAAGGACTCAGCCCCCACTATCAACTCATCGTGGACCGCATGGGTACCCTGGACACCCTGGAAGTGCGGGTGGAAATCGACGAGCGCGTGTTCTCCGACGAAATTAAGAATTTACAACGCCTGGAAACAAAGGTACAAAAAAATATCAAGGAATTTCTTGGCGTAACAGCAAAATGCAAACTGGTTGAACCCAAGGGAATCGAACGTTCCGAAGGAAAGGCCAAACGCATCATCGATATGCGCCAGAAATAAGGTTAGCCGCAAAAATGATGAAAACTGAAAAGCCTAACCAAGCGAGGAATGATATGAAAGTCGATCAGCTGTCCATATTCTTGGAAAACAGAGCGGGACGTCTTGCAGAAGTTACAGGCATCCTGGCCAAATCAGGCGTCAGCATACGAGCCCTTTCCCTGGCCGACACCTCGGACTTCGGCATCCTGAGGCTCATTGTCTCGGATTTCGAAAAAGCAAGAACCCATCTCAAGGAAAACGGCTTCACGGTCGGAAGAACCACTGTCGTGGCAGTGGAAGTGGACGACAAGCCCGGCGGCCTGAACAACATTCTCAAGCTGCTGGACAAGGAAGGAATAAATGTCGAGTACATGTACGCCTTTGTCCAGCAAAGCGGCAGCCACGCCATAATAATCTTCCGCTTCGACCGCACGGACCAGGCCATTGAAGTGCTTCAGAAAAACAAGATTCCCCTTGTGCCCGGGGAAAAACTCTACACCCTTTAGAATATTCCATCCGGGGGTCCCGCAAGGGATCCCCCTTGTCCATCTCCGCCCGACGTAATTGACGGCCTTTCCCACGGCTGAAAGGAGCATGCGGTATGGATTCATCAATCCTTGAACAGCGCTCTGAATATGAATGGCTTCTCCCCAAATCGGGCAGGATGCGGGTTCCTGGTATCTTCTTTGCCGACAGAAAACTGATTTCCGGAATCGAGGAAAAAACAGTTCAGCAGGTCAAGAATGTCGCCTCCCTGCCTGGAATAGTCAAAGCCTCCTACGCCATGCCCGACGCCCACCAGGGTTACGGATTCCCCATCGGCGGAGTTGCGGCCTTCGACCCCAAACAGGGCGGCGTGATCTCGGCCGGAGGCGTGGGCTTCGACATCGCCTGCGGAGTGAGGACCCTGACCACGGGACTGGTTTTCGACGACATTCGCGGAATCCGGGAAAAACTGGCCGACCTGCTCTTCACGGCTATTCCTTCGGGGGTCGGCAGCACCGGCCGATTGCGCCTGGACAACGCCGAAATCGATCAGATGCTTGTCAATGGGGCCTCCTGGGCAGTGGGACGCGGCTACGGCCTGCCGCGGGACCTGGCGCGCACCGAAGAAAACGGCAAGGTCAATGGAGCGGACCCTGGGCAAGTGTCGGACACGGCAAAAAAACGCATCAGGGATCAATTGGGGAGCCTCGGTTCAGGCAACCACTACCTTGAAATCCAAAAAGTCGAAGAGATATACGATGCTGAAAAGGCGGACGCCTACTGTCTGAACAGGGACGACATTCTTGTCACCATCCATTGCGGGTCAAGGGGATTGGGTCATCAGATCGGCAAGGACTACCTGCGGCTCATGCTGGATCAGGCCCCGAAACACGGGCTTGAACTGCCGGACAGGGAACTGGCCTGCGCGCCCATACATTCCAAACTGGGCCAGAGCTATATCGGAGCCATGCTCTGCGGCATCAATTGCGCCCTAGCCAACCGGCAGGTTCTTACCCATCAAGTGCGCGAGGCCTTCTCGGCCCTGTTGCCCGAAGCGCAACTCAACCTGTTGTTCGACGTGTCCCACAACACCTGCAAGGTTGAACGGCACAGGATCGGCGGCCGGGATAAATCGCTTTTCGTGCACCGCAAAGGCGCGACGCGATCACTGGGGCCAGGACACCCGGACATTCCAGCGGACATTCGCCACGCGGGTCAGCCGGTCCTGGTCGGCGGGACAATGGGCACAGCCTCATACATCCTGGCCGGAGCGGAGACCGCTTTGGAAAAATCATTCGCTTCGGCCTGTCACGGTGCAGGCAGGGCCTTGAGCCGGGCTCAATCCAAAAAGCTCCACAAGGGCGCGGACATCGTCAACAAATTGATGCATCGGGGAATCCTCGTTCGCAGCGGAAGCATGAAAGGCCTGGCCGAGGAAGCGCCGGACGCTTACAAGGACGTGGACAGAGTCGTGAAGAGCGCATGCGGCGCCGGTCTTGCCGACATGGTCGCCCGGCTTTCGCCCGTAGTATGCGTCAAAGGATGAAGATAGGTGTAGACTCTTTTCGCTTTTCGCGTATAAAGGGGCACATTATGACCCCCAATTCACCCATAGCCAGAGAATGGTTTGAAGCCATGAACGGAAAGGAGCACCTTGTCCAGAGGCTCTTCGCGGTCTTCGTGCGCGAAGAACCGGCCAGGATCATCGAGATTCAGGAAGCCGTAGCCGATGGGGACATCGACCGTGTCAGGCATCTGACCCATTCCCTCAAGGGGGCCTCCGTGACAATGGGAGCGCTCCAGGTCAAGACGCAATGCGTGGAAATGGAAAAAGCCCTAAAGGCGGGAAACGCAGAGGACATGGAAAACTGTTTTAAATCTCTAAGCGCTGAAATCAATTATGTATTTGAATTCATGGACGGATTATTTAGAAAAAAGCTGACACGCCCAAACCGCCTGATCACGGTCTGAAAACGTTCAGTTGTCCATTTCCATTGAAAGAATGAAGTCCTCGGCCTTCTTCAGGTCAACAGGCCTGGAAAAAAGAAAGCCCTGCCCCAGTTCGCAGCCAAGTTCCCTGAGAATTTCATAATGCTCTTTTTTCTCGACTCCCTCGGCCACGACCTCAAGCTCCAGGCTGTGGGCAAGCTCGATGATTGCCCTGACAATGCCGATATTACCCCTGGCCGTGTCCATCTTCTGCACAAAGCTCAAATCTATCTTCAAATTGTCCAGGGGAAACTTCTGCAAATAGTTCATTGAGGAATAGCCCGTCCCGAAGTCGTCGATGCTGACCTTTATGCCCATCCTCTTGAGCTGTTCCAGCTTGACCACGGAAGCGTCGGCGTCTTCCATGATGGACGTTTCGGTTATTTCCAGTTTCAGCCTGTCCGGGGGCAGCTTCGTTTTCTGAAGCACCTTGAATATCCTGTCCACCAGGTCGTGCTGGGAAAACTGTCGGCCTGAAATATTTACGGACATGGTCAAATCCCTGGCCGCCGGGAGTCGTTCGCGCCAAGCCACAAGGACCCTGCAGGCGGCCTCGAGCACCCACTGTCCAAGTTCAAGAATCAACCCGGTCTCCTCGGCCATGGGGATGAAATCCGAAGGCGGCAGAAGCCCCTTGGTGGAATGATTCCAACGCACAAGGGCTTCAAACCCCTTGAGCCGCATGTCGCTTAAGGCGAACATCGGCTGATATTCGAGAAAAAACTCGTTGCTTCCGATGACCCGACGCATGTCGCCTTCCAGGGTCATGAGCTTGATGGCCGTGTCCAGCATCCTGGCGTTGAAGACCTTGACCCGGTTGCGTCCGGACTCCTTGGCCCGATGCATGGCGATGTTTGCGTTTTGCAGCAACTCTTCCGGCTCCTCATAGTTCATCGGGCTGAAGACTATTCCGAAACTGGCGGAAATCAGCACATCGTGGCCGTCTATCTTGATGGGGTTGTTCATGGTCCGGCGCACCCGCTTCACTATCCGGATGGCCTCGCGAGGCAGCGGCATCTCCTCCAGCAGCAACACGAATTCGTCGCCGCCGAAACGGGATACCGTGTCCAGGTCGCGGACACAGCGCAAAAGCCTGTCGCTGACCTCCTGCAATACTTTGTCGCCGAAATTGTGCCCAAGGCTGTCGTTGACAACCTTGAACCTGTCCAGGTCCATGAAGATGACCGCGAAATAATAATTTGTCCTGCGTTTGGCCCTTTCCATGGCCTGGCTTATGCGGTCCAGACAGAGGACGCGGTTGGCAAGCCCGGTCAAGGGATCGTGCAATGCTTCGTAATGAAGCTGCTTTTCCATGAACTTGCGGTCTGTTATGTCCTGCATGCTGCAGCGCAAACCCATGTCCTCGCCCTGGTCGCCCTTTACCCTGCGATTGGTCTGTGAAATCCAACTCATGCGGCCGTTCTTGCGGAAAATACGGTAATCGGGCAGCCGCCCGTCCAGAAACGATTCCTCCTCCATATGCTTTTTCCAGTTGTCCAGGTCGTGTTCATGGATAATCTGTTCGATGAAGCCGGGATCATCCATAAAGTCTTCCTGCGGATAGCCGGTAATGCGTTCGCAGGACGGGCTGACGTAAATCATCCTGCCGTCCGGTCCGATCCAGGACTCCCAATTGTAGTTGTAGTCGGCCAGCATGCGATAGCGCTCTTCATTCCTGGCGAGCGCGTCCTCGGCCTTTTTTCGGTCAGTGATGTCCACAATGGTTGTGAGGATGCAATTCTCTCCGCAAAGAACGACCATGTCGGCGGAAAGAAGGCCGGTCACCAACTGGCCCTCCTTGATGCGGAAGACGCACTCGAAATCCTGCACCTTGCCCGTTTCCCTGAGCCGCCGGAACATTTCCTCCCGCAAGGACCGATCTTCCCACAAGCCCAATTCCTCGCTGGTGCGGCCCAGGGCCTCGTCCCTGGAATATCCTGAAATCCGGACAAAACTGTCGTTCACCTCGACGAACTGGCCGCTTTCAACCGAACTGATGGCGATTGCCGCCGGATTGGAGCGAAAGGCGACCAACAGGCCTTCCATGAAGACCTGCTCGGCATGTTTGATATCCGTCCGGTCGGTGGCGATGGTGCAAATTCCGCAGGGTTCGCCTTTCTTGTCATAGAAAGGAAATTTGACTGAATGAAATATCCGCTCTTCGCCGTTGACCAGTATCTGCTCCTCGACTTCTATGGTGCCGTTTTTAGACAGAACCAATTTGTCGTGAGCCCTGAACTTGGCAGCCAAATCGGGGGACAGGATGTCGATGTCCAACTTGCCCGGGGCATCCTCCCTGGACAAGCCGAACAATTTGTCGAAATGGCGGTTGGTAAGGAGATACCGGCCTTCAAGGTCCTTGATGAAGGCCAGGGCGGGCAGGTTATCCATGAAAAGGCCGAACGCCTTTTCCGCATCGGGAAAAACCTCCCGTATGGAGCAGTCGGTCTCCCTGGTTTTCTTCCCGTCCTCCAAAATAAAATCCCCTTTTTTTCCGGCCGACTAGAAAATGTCGGCCATGGCGTAAAGTCTTCCCGACTTCTGCCCGGCCAGCCATTTTGCCGCCCTCAAGGCGCCCTGGGCAAAGGTTTCACGCGAATGAGCGCGATGAGTAACTTCTATGCGTTCCCCAGGACCGAAAAAGAACATGGTATGATCGCCGACCACATCGCCGCCGCGCAAGGTCTGCACGCCGATCTCCCTGGCCGGACGCTCTCCGATGATGCCGTCGCGGGCATAGTTCTTCACCTCGTCCAGATCCCAATTGCGGGCCTCGGCAAGGCATTGCGCCAGCTTGATGGCCGTGCCGCTGGGGGCGTCCTTTTTCTTGTTGTGATGGGTCTCGACCATCTCGATGTCGTAGGCCTCTCCCAGGCTTTGAACCAGTTGCGGAAGAATCTTGAGCAGGACATTGACCCCGACGCTCATGTTCGGCGCCCAGAAAATCGGAGTCTGCTTGGCCAGGGCTTGAAGCTCGTCCTGCTGATTCTTGTCCAGGCCCGTAGTTCCTATGACCGCCGGATTGCCGCTCTTGGCGGCGATTCTGGCCATGTCCACGCTGGCCGAGGGCGCGGTGAAGTCCACGATGACGGCTTTGGGAAATTCGGCAACGGCCTTGTTCAGGTCGGTGGTCACGAAACACCCCAAGTTTTCCAGTCCGTCCGAGTGTCCCTGCCTCTCCACGACAGCGGCCAGATTCAATTCGGAATCCGCCTTTGCCAGACCCGTCAGGGTCGCCCCCATTCGACCATTAGCTCCCATTATGATCACATCACAGGCCATGATTCCTCCATATGGTTAAAATACCTTATATTTATTTTTACAATTGTTCAACAAGACGAATAAACCCGTCAAAATCAAGGATTTCAAGCCCCAATTTTTCAGCCTTGACCAGCTTGCCGCCTGCGCCTGGCCCCGCCACCACGAAGTCCACCTTTCTGGAGATTGATTTGACGGCCTTGGCTCCGAGACTCTCCACCAGGGCCTCGGCCCTGCCCCTAGGCATGTCGGGCATGCTGCCGGTGAATATGAATGTTTTTCCCGATAGAGGCAAATCCGCCCCAAGGCCGACTCCGCCGCCCTTGGGCCACAGGCCTATTTCCTTGAACCGCGCCAGCAGCTCCACGTTCCCCTGATTCTGAAAAAAAGCCTGTATGGAAGAGGTCACTTCCGGTCCCACATCCGGCAGTTCCAGCAGGCGCTCCTCGTGGGCTTCGGACAGCGCTTCCATGTCCTGAAAATTCTCGGAAAGCGTCCTCGCGGTTCTCTCGCCCACATGCCTGATTCCCAGGGCCGCTATCAGCCTGGCCAGCGTCGCTTCCCTTTTCGCCTTTTCAACGGCCTTGATGAAATTCTCGGCGGACTTGTCCCCCATGCGCTCGAAAGCAAGGAGGTCTCCCTTGCGCAAAGTGAAGATGTCGGCGGAAGACTTGAGAACGCCTTTGCGGGCAAGCCGCCTGATCCATTCCCTGCCCACCCCCTGCATGTCCAGGCCGGCCTTGGAAACGAAATGTATCAGCCCCTGCTCGAGCACGGCCGGACAGGATATGTTCACACAGCGCACTGCGGCCTCACCGGCCATTCTCTTCACCGGGGTATGGCAGACCGGACACCGGTCCGGAAATTCGTAAGGCTTGCCGCGCCCGGGCCTGTCCCGGTCCAAGACACGCACCAGTTGGGGAATCACGTCGCCCGCCCGCTGCACCAGCACGGTATCCCCTTCGCGAAAATCCTTGGCCCGTATCTCGTCGACATTGTGCAGCGTCGCCCTGGAGACCTCCACCCCGGCAAGCCGCACCGGCTCGAGCTCAGCCACGGGCGTAAGCGCGCCTGTCCGCCCCACCTGGACATTGATGCCCAGAAGCCTTGTCCGGGCCTGGACGGCAGGAAATTTGAGGGCCAAGGCCCAACGGGGAGCGCGGGATGTGAACCCCAGCCGCCGCTGAATGTCCAGGCGGTCGACCTTGGCCACCACTCCGTCTATCTCAAAGGGCTGCTCGTCACGTTGCTCCATCATCTCGGCGTAATAGGAGGCGACCTCCTCGGCGTTGCGGCAAAGCCTGGCCTGGGGTGGAACCGCAAGGCCGTACCCGCGCAGGGCATTCATTATCTCCCCCTGGGTATGCCACTGAACCGTATCGGGTTCCACGCGCCCGATGCCGTAGGCCAGGAAACGCAAGGGGCGCTCCGCGGCGACCTTGGGATCAAGTTGGCGAATCGATCCTGCTGCTGCGTTGCGCGGATTGGCGAACACCTTTTCCCCGGCCTCTTCCTGCCGACGGTTCAGCGTCTCGAAATCAGCCTTGGACATGACCACTTCCCCGCGAATCTCCAAAAGCTCGGGCACCGCCCCGACGCCGGTTCTGAGGACCAAAGGGAGATTCATGACAGTGCGCATGTTGCCGGTGACGGTCTCCCCCACCTCGCCGTCGCCCCGTGTGGCGGCAACGTCCAGCCGACCACTCCGGTAAACGACCTCCACGGCCAAGCCGTCCATTTTTGGATCGACCCAATATTCAAGGGATTCCGATCCCGCAGCCTTGACGGTCTTTGCGGCATGCTCGCGCCACTCATCAAGATTCATGGCGTTGTCCAGGCTGTACATGCGCAGCCCATGCCTGTAGGACACGAAACCCTTTGCGGGTTCTCCGCCAATGCGTTTGGTGGGTGAGTTGGGATCGTCCAGATGGGGATGGTCACGCTCCAGGTCCGCCAGCTCGCGAAACATGGCATCGTACTCGGCATCGGAAATTTCAGGATTGTCCAGGACATAGTATCGATGATTGTGATACTCCAAGTCCCGTCTCAGCCGGTCAACCCTGGCCTCGACATCTTGTGGAATCTTCCCGGACACTGTTTTCACCAATTCTTAAAGTATCGCCTTTATGTCGGTAAGATTGGACTTGAGTCCCACCGCCAGCAAGGTGTCGTTGGCCTGGATTATTTCCTTGGGCCCCGGATTGAAGACCATGTCTCCCGATTCCTTCTTGATGGCGATGATGATCAGATTGTACCGGGGACGAATCTGGGAGGCGATCAAATCCTTGTCCACCAGCTCGGACCAGGGAGAAACTTCCAGTTCTTCCATCTGCAAGTCTATGCCCCCACGCTGCGCCAGTTCCAGAAAGTTGGTGACCGTTGGTCTGAGCACGCTTTGGGCCATGCGAATGCCGCCGATGAAATGCGGCAAAACGACTCTGTTGGCTCCGGCCAGCTCAAGACGGGTTATGTGCGCGGCGTTGTTGGCCCTGGCGATTATGGTCAATTCCGGATTCAGCTGCCTTGCCGTCAGGGTGACATACACATTGGCGGCCTCGTCGGACAAGGTGGTGATTAGCGATCTGGCCCTCAGCAGGCCGGCGGATTGCAGCACCTCATCCTTGGTGGCGTCGCCATCCAGACAAAGAAGGCCCCTCTGCTCCATATCTTCCACAAGCTCTGGATTTTGCTCGATGACCACAACGGGATGCCCTTCGCCGAGAATTTCCTGAGTCACTATGCTGCCGATGCGGCCATGGCCGCAGACAATGAAATGTTCTTTCAGCCTATCGATATTTTTTTGCATCCTACGTCTCCCCAAAAACATTTGCAGACGGCCCTCGACCAGCATCTGCGTGAAGGCCGCGGCCAAATACAAAAATCCGCCGACTCCGCCAAGGACGAGAAAAATCGTGATGATCCGTCCGTTATCGGACAGGGGGTGGACTTCCATGAAGCCCACGGTGGAAAGGGTGATGACCACCATGTAGAAACTGCTGAGAAAATCCCAGCCCTCCATCCACATGTAGGCCCAGATTCCGGCAACGAACACGAACACCAGGTAGAGGAACCCGGTGAAAATATTCCAAAAAGCGCCGAGTTTGACCCTGATGGCATGAAAACGGGCTTTCAACTTCTGTAGATTCATTTACTACCCCAGTTGGAGAAACTTCTCGCGAAGAAGACCTATCCGATCCCTCAATTGCGCGGCCCGCTCGAACTCAAGTTCCTTGGCTGCACTTCGCATTTCTTTTTCCAATCTTTTTATCTCTTTGTCCAGCTTTACGGGGTTTAAAACGTAATCCCCGGCATCCTCCGCCGCGAAAACCGGCCGGGAACCGCCTTCACCCCCCCCATGCAACCCGCCAAGGACATTTCCCAACTCCTTGCGGATGGTCTGGGGCACAATGCCGTGCAAACGGTTGTGTTCGGCCTGCCTCTCCCTTCTCCTTGCCGTTTCCTCCATGGCCGAGGCCATGGAACCGGTTACCGAATCGGCATACATGACAACCCTGCCCCCGACGTTTCTGGCGGCCCGGCCAAAGGTCTGTATCAGCGATCTCGCCGAACGCAGAAAGCCTTCCTTGTCTGCATCAAGAATGGCCACCAGGGAAACCTCCGGGATGTCCAGCCCTTCCCGAAGCAGATTGATGCCCACCAGCACGGAGTATTCTCCGGCACGCAGGTCCTGGATCAGGGCCATTCGTTCCAGGGTGTCGATGTCGGAATGCAGGTAGCGGGCCTCGACCCCCATCTGAACTAGATATTCAGTCAAATCCTCGGCCATGCGTTTTGTAAGAGTCGTCACAAGAACCCGCTCATTGCCGGATTGTCTCTTTTTACATTCAGTGAGCAAATCGTCAATCTGCCCTTTTACCGGACGCACTTCCACTTCCGGGTCCACCAGCCCGGTGGGCCTGATTATCTGTTCCACGACCAGTCCCTGCGCCCGGTCCAGTTCCCAGGGACCGGGAGTGGCGGACACATAAACGGCCTGGCCCATGCGTTCCAGAAACTCGTCAAAGCACAGAGGCCTGTTGTCCAGGGCCGAAGGCAGCCTGAAACCGAAATCAACAAGGGTCGTCTTGCGCGAACGGTCGCCGTTGAACATGCCGCCGACCTGGGGAATGGAAATATGCGATTCGTCAACAAACATGAGGAAGTCGTCAGGAAAATAATCCAGCAATGTGGCCGGGGGCTGCCCCTTCTTTCTGCCGTCCAGGTGCAGGGAATAGTTCTCGATTCCGTTGCAATACCCAAGCTCCTCCATGGTTTCCAGGTCATACATGGTGCGCTGTTCAAGGCGCTGGGCCTCCACCAGCTTGTTGTCCTTCTTAAGTTCCGCGAGCCGCCCGGACAATTCATCGCGAATGTCATCAATGGCCCGGCTCAGGTTGTCCCGGTCCGAAACATAGTGGCTGCCGGGGTAGATGACCGTCTTGGAAAGCCTATCCGTGACCTGCCCGGTAAGGGGATCGGTCTCGAGAATCGAGTCGATCTCGTCACCGAAAAACTCAAGCCGCAAGGCGCGCTCCCGGCTGTAGGCGGGTATTATCTCCACCACATCGCCGCGCACTCGAAATGTTCCCCGATGAAAATCATAGTCGTTGCGCTCGTAATGAACCTCCACCAGCCTTGCGAGCAGGCTTTCCATGGACATGTTCTGCCCCTGTTCCACAGGAATGATCATTTTGGAGTAGTATTCCGGCGAACCCAGACCGTAGATGCAGGAAACCGAGGCCACGATCAGCACGTCGCGGCGGGTAAGCAGGGCATGGGTTGCCGCGTGCCTGAGCTTATCGATGTCGTCGTTGATGGACGAGTCCTTTTCTATATACACATCGGAATGGGGCAGATAGGCTTCGGGCTGATAATAATCGTAATAACTGACGAAATATTCTACCGCATTTTTCGGAAACAACCCCTTGAACTCGCTGTAAAGCTGGGCGGCAAGGGTCTTGTTGGGAGCCAGAACAAGCGCGGGTCTGTCCAGTTCAGCCACGAGATTGGCCATGGTGAAGGTCTTGCCGGAACCGGTAACGCCGAGAAGCACCTGATCGCGCACCCCGTCCCGAACATTGGCGGCCAGTTGTTCAAGGGCCTCGGCCTGGTCCCCCTTGAGCGTGTAGTCGCTAATCAGCTTGAAAGCGGGCATAAGTTCACCATCGTAATACGGACTTGTATCAATAGGCCAAAATCAGTAATCTGCGCCGAATAATCGTATCAAAACCCAAATGTGGAGCGAATCTCATGGATATGAATATTGTCTACCCCGCGAAAAAACCCTTTCTGGACAGGTCGTTTGCGCTGTCCATGACCATCAAAAGCTTCAAGGGCCGCCGCGACGTGGAAGTTCACCTTTTCCGGCACGCCTGGGACCAGTCCGAAGAAAAATCCATCAATTGGGACGCCGTCATCGGCGAATCCTTTGAGCAGGACACCGGCCTGCCCCCGGAAAGCAGCCGCAAGATCATTCTGGAATCCTTCACCGCCGAGGAGCGGGACACCATAATCGAGTACCTCAAAGACCAGTACGCCACAAGACTTTCGGCCATCACCTCCCTGCCCCTGGACCTGCCCGTCCCGGCAGGCCTGCCTTCCCTGTCCAGCATGAGCGAAAGCAAGAGCGTGGGCTTCATCCGCTTTGAAAAGATCCCCAGCTACCCTCTGGAATACCCCTTGCGCGGCCTGTATGACCTGAGCCAGCACAAGCCCATAGTCGAAAACTCTTAGGGACAGTCGACATCCCAGAAACCGATGACGGGCGGCTGTTCGCAGACCGCCCGTCCCAGTCTGGAAAGAAACTCGGCCCTTGTGATTTCCCTGGCCCCGAACCTTGACAGGTGCTCTGTGGTCTGCTGACAATCAATAAGCCTGAAGCCGAGGCCTTCCAGCCTGCGCACAAGATGGACAAAGGCCGCCTTGGATGCGTCGGGCCGCGAGTGGAACATGGATTCGCCAAAAAAAACGCGCCCCAGGGACACCCCGTAAAGACCGCCCACCAGCTTGCCCTCAAGCCTGGCCTCCACGCTGTGGGCGTAGCCCATTTCGTGCAGACGCACATAGGCCTCCACCATCTCGTCCATTATCCAGGTCCCGTCCTGCCCCGGCCTGGGCATGGCGGCGCAGGCCCGTATCACGCCCTGGAAATCGCGGTCATAGGTGATCTGAAAAACATCGCGGTTCAAAACGCGCCTAAGACTTCTGGGTACATGCAACTTGGCGGGCTCAAGCACCAGTCTTGGATCTGTGGACCACCAGAGTATGGGAGACTGCTTTCCGTACCAGGGGAAAATCCCGGACGCATAGGCATTGATCAACCGTTGGGGGCTCAAATCGCCGCCAACGGCCAGAAGTCCGTCGGGATCAGCCTCCATTGGATCGGGAAAAACCGGATCATCAAACAGTCTGTAAATCACCATGCGCTCAAAAACGGCGGCCAAGGGGCCGCCGTTTGTTACTTGCTCTTACCCGTAGCAGTCTTGTCCCGTTGCAGCTTCTTGAATTTGAAGACGAAAGGATTGTCCTTTGCGGCCGACTTGGCAGGCGCGTCCACGACCGCATCTCCGCCGTTGCTCAATTCGCCGAACAACAGTTCGTCAGCCAACGGGTCCTTGATCTTTGTCTGAATGACCCTGCCGAGGGGTCTTGCGCCGTAGGCCGGATCATGCCCGTCCCTGGCCAGCCTTTTCCTGGCCTTGTCGGTCAGGGCCACGGACACCCGTCTTTCCTTGAGCTGTTCGTTCAATTCGCCGATGAACTTGTCCACGATCATTTCCATGACCTTCTGGTCCAGGGAACTGAAATTGACCACCGCGTCCAGGCGGTTCCTGAATTCAGGACTGAACAACCTCTCCAGGGCCTTTTTCCCGACCGCCTTCATTTCACCGGCCTCTTCGCGCTTGAAGCCGATGCCGGCCCTGGTCGACTCCCTGGCACCCACGTTGGAGGTCATGAGCAGAATCACCTGACGGAAGTCGGCCTTGCGGCCGTTGTTGTCCGTTAGCGTGGCATAATCCATGACCTGCAGCAGGATGTTGAACACGTCGGGATGGGCCTTCTCGATCTCGTCGAAAAGCAGAACGCAATGCGGATTCTTGCGCACGCCCTCGGTGAGCAGTCCGCCCTGGTCGAAGCCCACATAACCGGGGGGCGCGCCGATCAGCCGGGCCACGGCATGCTTCTCCATGTATTCGCTCATGTCGAACCGGAGAAACTGCACGCCCATGACCGAGGCCAGCTGCCTTGCCAGTTCGGTCTTGCCGACGCCCGTGGGACCGGTAAGCAGAAAGGAACCTGTGGGCCTGCCCACCTGCTTCATGCCCGCCCTTGATCGCTTGATGGCCTGAGAAAGAACGGACACGGCCTCATCCTGGCCAAAGACCACGGCCTTGAGCTCAGGCTCCAGGTCACGCAACCGCACCCGGTCGGAAACCGTAAGCCTGCGGGCCGGAATCCTGGCCATGCGGGCCACGATCTTCTCGATGTCGTTCACGGAAATCCTGTTGCCCTTGCGCTGTCTGGCGGAAAGCTTGTACAAAGCTCCGGCCTCGTCAATGACATCAATGGCCTTGTCCGGCAGGTAGCGGTCGTTGATGTAGCGGGACGAAAGCTCGGCCGCCGTCTTCAGGGCGGGATTCGTGTAGCTCACGCCGTGAAAGTCCTCGTAATAGGGCTTCAACCCCTTGAGGATGTCGATGGTGTCCTCCACCGACGGCTCGGATATCTCTATTTTCTGAAAACGGCGGGACAAGGCCCTGTCCTTCTCGAAATGATTCTTGAATTCCTCGTATGTCGTGGAGCCGATGCAACGCACTTCGCCGGACTGCAAAAAGGGCTTGAGCAGATTGGACGCGTCCAGGCTGCCGCCGCTGACCGAACCCGCACCAACAATGGTGTGAATCTCGTCAACAAAAAGGATGGCGCCCTCGGTATTCTTGAGTTCCGAAAGCACACTCTTGAGTCGGCCCTCAAAGTCGCCCCGGTACTTTGTCCCGGCCAGAAGCGCACCCATGTCCAGGCCGAAAATCTCGGCATCCAGGAAGGCCTTGGGCACCTTGCCCTCGACGATCATCAAAGCCAGCCCCTCGGCCATTGCGGTCTTGCCCACGCCGGGATCGCCGACAAAAATCGGATTGTTCTTGCGCCGTCTGGACAAGACCTGAACCGTCCGCTCCAACTCGGCGGACCTTCCGATAAGGGGATCAATGAACCCTTCCGCCGCCTTGTTGGTCAGGTTGACGGTGAATTCCTCCAAAGGCGTCTTCTTCTCTTCGCCGGGAGCCGCTGCGGGCTGCTCTGCGGGAAAGGGGGTGGGCCTGATCCTCCCCTCTTCCTTTTTCGCAGGTTCGGCCCACTTGCGCTCTCCTGGAATCGAGTGCGAAATGTATTCGAGGACATCCAGGCGGGAAACGTCATGTGTCTTGAGGAAATAGACCGCGTAGGAGTCCTCCTCCTCGAACATGGCGGCGATGACATCCCCGATCTCGACAATCTCCTTGCCCGCGGCCCGCTTCTGCCACACGGACCTCTGCAGCACCCTTCGAACTCCAAGGGTCTGTATCACCTCGGTATCCATATCCTCGGGCAGGGATTCCATGTTCTCGCTGAAAAAATTCTCAAGCTGCGTCCTCAGCTTCGGCACGTCCGCCCCGCAGGACGACAGTATCTTTTCGCCGGCCTCCTCGGAGGTCAGGGCGTAGAGAAGATGCTCAAGGGTGAGAAACTCGTGGTTTCGGTTCTTGACCTCGTCAACTGCCATGGTCAACGCGCTTTCAAGGCTCTTGCTAAGCATAAGTCATACCTCTTCCATACTGCATCTCAGCGGGAACCCGGCGGTCTTTGCCAGGCGGTGCACCAATTCGACCTTGGTCTCGGCGACCTCGGCCGTATAGACTCCGGAAACGCCGACTCCCTCGTTGTGAACGGCCAGCATGATAATCGTCGCCTGGGTTTCCGTCTTTCCAAACACCTTCATCAGTATCTCCACGACGAAATCCATCGTCGTGTAGTCATCGTTGTGCAACAGGACTTTGTATCGCCGGGGCTCCTTGAGTTCTTCCTCAAACGTGAGGCCTGTTTCAAATTCGCTATGGCTAAAGGGTTTGGGCACTATACCAACTCCAAACAACAGTATGGTTACAAATCTTTCTTTTCAACCCGATTAATACAATAATATCCTTTCCCGCCCCTGTCGAGGGCGACAGGCTCATTTTATTTGGCAACCAATTCCCTCTCAATGTTTTCCCGTTCCTTGTCGCTGAACAGAAAATTCTCGTTCCCGGGCAATCCGTTTCGCTCCCGGTGAGCCAGATTCAAGGCGTGATAGGTTTCCCTGGAACGCTTGCCGGGGTCGAGGCCCAACGCAGATTCGCAGGCCAGGATATCGTCTTCCGGGCCTTCAATCTCCACAAAATCGCCGAAAGGCAGCCTGTCCAGGCAGACAGCACAACCCATAAGACTCCATTTCTCGCGCACTTTCTCATAGGCAAAGGCAGGACGGTATCCCAGAACCTCCAAGGCCTCGGCCATCCCGTCCGCATTGTCCACCACGGTTTCCGACTCCACGTAGACCTTTGCCCTGGAAGACGTTTTTTCCAGTGACGGGCTTTTGACCGTCAGAAGAGCGTCGTCCCTGCCCGGCCCCCGTCTGCGGCGCAGACGCAGCAGAACGGAACGGGAACGCAGAGTCCTGTCCGCATCATCGAAAACCCTGTTGAACTCGTAATGACGCCCCATGAAACCGGCTCCCTTCTCTCCAAGCCGGGCACGCAGGACATCCAGGTCGGCGTCCAGGTACTTCAATTCTATTTCAAGAGCCATTTTCCTTCTTTTCTCCCAACCGATACGCTGTTACTAAAAGAATTCAGGCAAACAAGAGCACAAGGATTGATCTTGAACAAACTGCTTTTCATCGCCATGGGCGGGGCCGCAGGAACCCTGTCCCGCTATTGGCTGTCCGGACTGACCCAGAGATTGCTCGGCACGGCGTTTCCATATGGGACATTTGCCGTGAACATGGCGGGCTGCCTGCTGTTCGGAGCAATATGGGGCTTCTTTGAGAACAGGATATCCCTGAGCGCGGAATTCAGGTTCCTGGCCCTGACCGGTTTTCTGGGCGCCTTCACAACCTTCTCGACCTATATGTTCGAATCAGCCGCATTGCTGAAACTGGGGCAATACACCCTGCTCTTCGCAAACGTCATAGGGCAGACCGTGGCCGGTCTGGCCCTGGTCATCCTGGGCACAGCCCTTGGTCGTATGTTGTAGGTGAAAACCTGCACGGAGACAACAACCAGCAAGCAAGGAGAAACCGCTCATGGAACTGCCGGAAAACGCGGAAAGGCTGTGCATCTTCACTGGCGAGACGGACAAATACAAAGGGCGTCTGCTGCATGAACTGATCGTCGAGGAGGCCAGAAAGCAGGGCCTTGCCGGAGCCACCGTGCTGCGAGGGATCATGGGCTACGGGGCCAACAGCATAGTCCATTCCAACAAGATATTGCGCTTGTCCGAAGACCTGTCGCTGGTTATCGAAATCGTGGACGTTTCCGAAAAGATCGAAGCCTTTTTGCCCACCCTGGACAAGGTCATGCGGGAGGGGCTTGTGACGCGGGAAAAGGTCAAGGTCATCTTCTACAGGCACAAGGAGTGCCCCATAGACTAGAGCACCCCATTGGTCTCCATTTGAATCAGCCTGCCGACCGAATCACTTCCGCCGCGATTTTTTCCAGGGCCATCACCTTGTCTACTCCGCCGGTCTTTATCGCTTCCTGGGGCATCCCGAAGACCACCGAAGTGGCTTCGTCCTGGGCGATGGTATATGCGCCCGCATCGTGCAATTCCTTCATGCCCTTGGCCCCGTCGTCGCCCATGCCGGTCATGATGACCGCCACGGCGTTCTTGCCCGCATACCGCTCCCCGGATCTGAAAAGCACGTCCACGGATGGCCTGTGCCTGGAAACAAGAGGTCCGTCCTTGACCTCCACATAGTATCGCGCCCCGCTGCGCTTGAGCAGCATGTGCTTGTTGCCGGGAGCGATAAGCACCTGCCCCCTGAGCATGGAATCGTTGTCCTTGGCCTCCTTGATGGTCACCTTGCAGATGGAGTTGAGCCGGTTGGCAAAGGCGGCCGTAAAATGTTCCGGCATGTGCTGGACGATGGCCACCGCCGGGCAGCCCATGGGCAGGGCCTCAAGAAAAACTCGCAGGGCCTCGGTGCCCCCTGTGGAGGCCCCCACCAAAACCACTTTCTCGGTCGTCTGAATGGGCAGAGGCTTGGTCTTCGGCAGCATGGCGTCGGCGCTGAGTTTGGGCGTGACAACGAGCCTTTTGGCTCCGGTAAAGGGCTTGATCTTGGCAATGCCTGCCGCCTTGACCGCGTCGCAGATTCTAATCCGGGACTCTTCAAGAAACTGCTTGGTGCCGACCCGGGGCTTGGTGATGACGTCGACAGCGCCATATTCCATGGCCTTGAGCGCCATTTCACTGCCGGATTCGGCCAGGGAAGAGCAGATGACCACGGGAATGGGGTGCTGGGACATCAGCTTGCGCAAAAATGTCAGGCCGTCCATGCGCGGCATCTCAATATCCAAAGTGATTACATCGGGCACTTCCTGCTTCATTCTTTCGGCGGCGACCAGGGGATCCTGGGCCGCAGCCATAATCTCTATCTGAGGGTCCGACTCAAGCAGGCTTATCAAAGTCTGGCGCACCACCGCCGAGTCATCCACAACAAGCACCCTGATTTTATTTTTCATTTGCAACGCCTTGATAATCCTACCTGCGGGCGGGGAACCGTCCTTGAATTATATTCTCACATAAACTGTGGGCGCGATCTGCCTGAGCGGCAAATCCAACCCGGTAATGCTTTCCGAATGTCCGATAAAAAGATACCCGCCGGAGACGAGTTTTGAACAAAACCTCTTGAACAAAACCTCCTGCGTGGGACGATCAAAATAAATCACCACGTTTCGGCAAAAGATTATGTCGATGTCATGCCTGAAATCGAACTCGCGCATGAAATTCAGCCTTCGAAAATTGATCTTCGATCTCAACTCCGGGACAATGCGAACCAGATTCTTTTTGCGGTCCTTGCTCTTGAGGAGATACTTCTTCTTCATCACCTGCGGCACAGGTTCGATCTTGTCGAAGGTGTATATGGCTCTCGCAGCGTGCTGAAGCACCTCTGTTGAAATGTCGCTGGCCATTATCGAAAAATTGAAGCCCGGACTCCTGGCGGCGAATTCGCCAAGCACCATGGCCAGGGTGTATGGCTCTTCACCGGTGGAGCAGCCGGCGCTCCAGACCTCAAGACGCTTCCCCCTGCCGTAGCGCGAATAGAGGTCGGGCAGGACGTTCTGGCTGAGAATATCGAAATGCCGGGGTTCACGAAAAAAATGCGTGGTGTTGGTGGTGACCACATTGTAGAGATGCGGCAACTCGTTCTTCATGCCATCCTGGCTGAAGACGTAGTCGCAATACTCCCCATAGGATGCAAGTTCCAGAAACCTGAGCCTCTTTTGGAGCCGGGCCTCCAGCATATTCTTCTTGGAAGGAGGCAGCTTGATTCCCAATTCGGAAGTGATGAACTGGCTGAACTGACTGAACTGCTTGTCAGTCATCCGCTGCACTGAAACCGAGGAAGGATCGGAGTCGGCTCGTGAACCGTTCTTTTGATTTTTCAATTGCGAATTCTGCATCAGGTACCTGTTCAATATCGATCGGCGCTTGATTTTTTTACCCGGTTTCAACCGCAACGCGTCTCACGAGGCGCGGGATATCCAAAATCAGGGCTATGGAACCGTCGCCCTTGATGGTCGCACCGGATATCCCTTCAACATCCTTGTAAACCTTGCTCAAGGATTTGATGACCGTCTGGTGCTCGCCGACCACATGGTCAACGACTATTCCTATCCTGTTTCCGGCAACGCCGGTAACGACAATCTGCTCGATGGAAGGCGGCTCCCCGTTCAGCTGAAACCACTCCCTGAGCATGATGTACGGCACGATTTCTCCTCGCAGATGAAGAATGCGCTGCCTTTCCGAATCATCCACTTCGTCCCTGTTCAACTCCACGCACTCCTCCACCAGGGACAGGGGAATGACGAAATACTCGTCCGCGACCTTGACCTGCAAACCGTCGATTATGGCCAGGGTCAAAGGCAAGCGAATTATGATGCTTGTACCCTTGTCCGGTTCGGACTCGATCTCAATCCTTCCGCGCAGGGAGTCGATGGCTCTTTTAACCACATCCATTCCCACTCCGCGGCCCGACACGCTGGTCACCTGCTTGGCCGTGGAAAATCCAGCCTCGAAAATCAAAGTGTATATCTCTTTTTCCGGAATTTCCGACTCAGGGGAAATGAGGCCCCTTTCAACGGCCTTCATCCTGAGAGCCTCAGCATCCATGCCCTTGCCATCGTCGGTAATCCGAATCAGCACCTCGCCGCCTGAATGCTCGGCAGCCAGGGTTATGGTCCCCTCGGGCTTTTTGCCTGCGGCCTTCCTCTCTTCGGGCAACTCGATTCCGTGGTCTATGCTGTTGCGCAGCAAATGAACCAGAGGGTCGCCAAGACGCTCGATGACAGTCTTGTCCATTTCGGTATCCGCCCCCTCGGTGACAAGGACAATCTCCTTGCCCAATTCCGAGGACAGGTCGCGCACCAGTCGCCTGAACTTGCTGAAAGTCGTGCCAATGGGCAGCATGCGGATTCCAAGAGTTGAATCGCGAAGCTCGTCGGAAAGCCTCTCCAGATCCTCGACCAGCACTGTCAGGTCGGCATCCTTGCGTGTGGCCACGACCTGACTGATCTGGGCCTGGACGATCACAAGCTCGCCCACCAGATCGACAAGCTTGTCCAGCTTGTCCGCAGCGACACGAAGGCTGGTCATGGCCTCCTGTTGACGATTGGTGGCCCTTCTCTCCCGGGCCTGACGCTGTCTCTCGGCAGCGCTTTCGACCTGGTCAACGCTCACCTTGCCGCTTTCCTTTAGAATCTGGCCCAACGGCTTTTGTTGCGCCAGGGCCTCGTCGATATCCTGTTCCCCGACAACTCCCTCTTCGACCAAAATTTCTCCAATCTTGGGGTATTCTTCGATCTCCTGGTCCTCGACATCCTCTTTTCTTGGAATCGAAGGCCTAAATTTCTCGACCTTCACCACCATATCGACATCGGAAAAGAAAAAAACGTCCTTGATGTTCTCTTCGTCGGCATCGGTCTCAATTGTTATATCCCAACAGACCGGAACACCGGCCTCGGCGCCCTCGCGGCAATCCGGCCCCTTCTCCGACACCTGGCAAGGGCCGAGCTTGTTCAATTCGTCTATTATCGGCTGAAGGCTGAACCCTTCGGGCAGAGTTTCCACTTTCGGAGTGACGCTGACCTGGTAGGTGGTCAAAATTCTTGGGGCTTCATCTGTCGCGGAATCAGCTTCCGGTTCTTCATCCGAACCGTCATCGCCAGGCTTTGTCTGGGCAGCTCCCTGTCCGACAGCAAGATTGTTCAGTCCGGCAATAATTGTATCCGCACCCTCCGTCTGGAATGACTCGTCGTCATCGGAATTATCAAGGAGATTCTTTATGAAATCGCGAGACATGAAGGCAAGATTGATCAATTCCTTGGTTACGGCCAGTTCGCCGTTTCTGACCATGTCAAAAACCGTCTCCACCTTATGGGTGAAATCGGCGATGGCGTCGAATCCGAACATGGACCCGGACCCCTTGATGGTATGCAAGGCCCTGAACACCCGATTGATGGTGTCCAGGTTGTCTGGTTCATCCTCCAACTCCAGCAGTGTGGATTCAAGCTCGCCAAGAAGATCATAGGCCTCTTCTTTGAATATCTGTCTGTTCAAATCTTCAGACATGTCGGGATGCTCCTACAAAAACACTTTTGAACCGGAATTTGACAAACGACCTAGCTGCTTACAAGTATAAAATTCCTCACTTACTGGATAATGTCACAACAAAAGGTAAAAATACAGATAAAATTGCCATTGAAGGGAAATCGTTAAAAATTCGCCCGCTCTCAGAGAAATGAAATCTCCGCACGAATGGTTTCACCATCCAGCTTGACCATTCGGACCTTGACCTTTTCTCCTTTGAATTCGGCCGCGCCATGGATCAGACCTTCGAGATAGTCTCCCAGACCGCGCTTGGACTTGTAATTGAGGAAAAGGACATCGCCCTTGTCTTCATAGCTGAACCTGGGCGGCTTGGCCCGGCGGGCCAAATCCTTGGGCAGTCCGTCGTGAATGCCGTTCAGGCTCATGAGCACTTCCTTGAGGCTGCCCCTGGAAAAAACGCCGTCATGGATCTTGTGAAACGAGACTACAGAGAAGCGTCCAAAATCCATGTAAAAATCCTTTACGGTGGTTCCCGTTTTATCAGCGACATAGGCCGCAATTTTATTTAACGTCTCCACGGAAAACCCGTTTGCATCGAAGTCCGGATGACCAAGCATATCAAGCAACTCTTCCTGAATTTCCTTGCCGTGCCTGTCCAGAACCATGTCCAGGGCCAGCTTGGGTACGATCCCGGTCATGGCCTTTTCGTCAGGGAGACCATTTTTCACAACTGTTTGTGCCTGATCGCTCCTACCGCTTGAATCAACTCTGGACGGCTTTGCCGCTTCAGGCCTGATTTCCCGTCCGGGCTTCGGCTTGGCGAGAGCCGTTGGTTTTGGTTTGGGCAAAGCAGCCTTTGCGGGCTTTGTGTCCGCATCCGGCAGGGCGCTGGTTTTCCTTGGCTCATCAGCTCCCTTGTCCGCTCCCTTGTCCACACCCGTGAAAACCTCGGACACCTTGACCAGATTCATGGAAAGCTCCGCCAGTTCGCGCGTCGCCACCGCAGCCTGCACAGCCCCCTCGTCCGCCTCGGCCGCAACAGCGGCAATGGATTCGAGGTTGCTGTTTATCTCCTCGGTGGAGGCCGACTGTTCCTCCGCAGCCGTGGCTATCTGGGTCACACGCATGGTCATGTCCCCGATCTCTTCCATTATCTTGCGCAGGGATTCGCCCGCCTGATTCGCCAAATTGGTGCTTTCGCCAATCCGGTCCTCGGTCCGCCTCATGGAACTCTTGGCGCTTTTTGATCTTTCCTGAATGGAGGTTATTGCATTTTCAACCTCCTTTGTCGCGGCCATCGTCTTCTCGGCCAGTTTGCGCACCTCGTCGGCCACAACCGCGAATCCGCGTCCGGCCTCACCGGCGCGAGCGGCTTCAATGGCCGCGTTCAAAGCCAATAAATTCGTCTGATCGGCAATCTCGCCGATCACTTCCATCGTACGGCCGATCTCCTCGGATTGTGCATCGAGATGGCCGATATTCTGGGACAATTCCTCCGCCACGGTGGAAACTTCATTGATGGCCCCGACTGCGCGGGAAACCATTTTTTCTCCCTCTTCAGCGGAAACCCGCGATTCCTCGGCAACTTGGGCGGCGGCGCTCGCGTTTTGAGCCACCTCCAGAACTGTGGAAGTCATTTGCTCCATGGCCACGGCAATATTTCCGGTCTGCGATTTCTGATTCCGGGCGCCCACGGCCTGTTCATCCGCCGCTGCGGACAGTTCTTCCGATGCCGAAGCCACCCTCTCCGCCAAAAGATTAATCTCCAATCCGACCTTGAGCATATTGTCCTTTTGCTCTTCAATTACCCGCTGATTTTCCACAATCGTATGCATATCGACCATGGAACAGACAACTCCGATAATCCGGCCGCCCTCATCCTTGACCACGTTGACTCCGATTCTGAGATTGAACTTTCTGCCGTCCCAAAGCTCGACCTCCTCCTGCCTGTCCAGGGAAGTCCCGGACCGCAAGGCTTTATCCGTAATCGATGATCCCTCCCTGCCATAGAACGCCTTGCCCACAGTGGAACCGATTATCTCGGACTCCGGCTTGTTCAATAAGACCTTCACCGCCTTAGTGGCCAGGACTATCCTGCCTGCATCGTCGCAGACTATGACCGGATTTTTCAAGGACATGATGGCTGCCGTCAAAAAGAAAGACCTCTCCTTCAGCCTTTCCGCAGCCCAGACAACCGGCTTCAAATAGGCGTCAACCTCCTTTACGGCGGAAGGACTGATCAATATTTCCGGGGAAAGCGATTCGGACAGCTTGTTCAGGGCTTCTCCGGCACGAACGAAATGCCTGGAGGCGTCGGCAACCGCCAGGATGGTTAAAACGATGGCTGCGGCAAGGGCGCATAGCGCAATCCAGTCCCGGCCGATATAAAAAGCGACTGCAAACAAGACGGACAAGGCAACTCCGAGGAATCCGATCTTGACGCCATGTCCCAAACCGTCGAATTTCATAATCCCCCCGTCGACAGGCGGCTTCGGCGATCCTCTGCTATACACCCGTCTTATTGTTTTCCTTGTAATATGTATGGGGGTTAAAAGCAACGAATGGATAAAAACCAATAGCTTGAGAGTGTTGTTGCAAACTATCTGCGTCTGGCCTGCCTTTTCAGCCGACGCAACGCCTTTCGGACGCGATAGCGCTTGATTCCGTAATAGCCCGCAAAGTAGGCGGCAATGCCCAATGGAATGCCGACCAGTACCCCGCCCGCCATCATGACCATGAAAACCTGCCATCCCGCATCGAACAACTCGCTCATGGACACCTTTGACGGATCGAACTGTACGTTTTCAAAGGGAAAAAAGAACTTTCCCACCAGGAAGAGAACGTAATACATGGGGGCCAACGTAAACACGTTGGAGTAGAAGGTGGAAAAAAACGCGGCCACCTTGTTGCCCCTGAAAATCACGGCCAGGGCCAGGACCAACACGGACTGAAACGGGATTATGGGCAAAGCGCCGACAAAGACACCCAGGGCCAAGCCCAATGCGATATTGTGAGGAGAAGTCCTCAGCCGGATGATCCGCAGATATATGTACCGGCCATAGCGCTTCAGGCGCTCGTTCAGGGAATACTTGTTCTGACGGCCATTTCCGGCATGGCCGTTAGTTTTGTCGTTGAATTCCGGCATTGCTACCCCAGCACGTCGAATCGATGGAATTTCATGATGAACCCGGCACGGCCCTGCGTGGCGGATCTGAGATCGGTGGAGAATCCAAAAAGTCTGCCCAGGGGGGCAAGGGCCTGAACCACTTTTCGCCCTGCTGAATCCTGCATGTTCTCAATCTTGGCCCCTTTTGCGCCGAGAAGACCGACCACATCTCCCACAAATTCCTCCGGCACTCCCACCTCGACCCACATGACAGGTTCAAGCATGAGAGGCCCGGCCTTGCTTATGGCGTCCTTCAAGGCCATTGCCGCAGCCATTCTGTAGCCTGGGGGGCTCGATTCGCCGTCAATGCGCTTCATGTCCAGAACGCGCACGTGGACATCCTGCACAGGGTAGCCTTTGAGAACTCCGCTCTGCAACCCGTCGGACACTCCTTCGGAAACCGCGTCGACCCAATTCTCCGGCCAGACGGCAACATCAATCTCGAAAGTGATCTTGCGTCCGCTGTCACGCTCCCTGGGCTCGACGGACAGACGAACTCCTCCGTAGTGAAGAGTCTCGCCCAGCTCCTTCTGAAATTCGCCCTGGGCCTCCGCTTTTTTGGAGACGGTCTCCTGATAGACCACCTGAGGCTTGCCCGTGCGCGGTTTCAGCCCGTACTCCCTGGCAAGACGCTCCAGCACCACCTCCAAATGCAATTCCCCCATGCCCGACAGGATAATCTGATCCGTATCCTCGTCACGCTCCAGGGCTAGGGTGGGGTCTTCCATGAGGTACTTCTCCAGCACCTCGTCCAGCTTTTCCGACTCCTCTGAATTTCTGGGTTCTATGGCCAATGAAATAACCGGCTTGTAGTCGGCGATCCTCTCCAGAATCAAGGGATTCTCCCTGCTCGCCAATGTGTCTCCTGTGCGCGAAAACTTCATCCCCGCCGCAGCGACAATGTCTCCGGCCAGGGCCTGATCAATCTTCTCCTTGCGCCCGGCATGCAGGCGAAAAAGGCGGGCCACCCGCTCGTCCTGATCCTGCGTGACGTTGTAGACCGTGTCCCCGGCATTGATCTTGCCGGAATAAATCCGCATCATGGCCATCTTGCGCCCGGAATCAAGAGTGACCTTAAAGACAAGAGCCGACAACGGCTCAGCCCCGGAAGGCGGATAGGAAATCTTTTTCTTGGTCTTTGGATTCAGGCCCTCAGCCGTGGGAACTTCCGCCGGGCTGGGCAAATAATCGCAAACAGCATCCACCACAGGCTGGACGCCAATATTCTTAAGGGCCGATCCTGCCAGGACGGGAACCAGCTTCAGGGCCAGGGTCGCCTTCCTGATGGCCGGTTTCAGGATTTCCGGTCCGATCTCGGCCCCGCCCAGATACAACTCGAGAAAATCATCATCCTCTTCGGCCAGGGTCTCCAACAACCTTTCGCGCCAGGGGGAAACACGCTCCATCTCCTCATCGTTCAAGTCCAGGGCTTCGAATATCTCGCCCTGGGTGGCTTGGTCGAAAACCAGCTTTTTCATGGACACGAGATCGAAAACGCCCTTGAGATCGCTGCCTTCTCCATCAGGCACCTGCAACGGCAGCGGCTTGGCCCCAAGCTTGTTCACGATGGAATTGAGAACGGCCTCGTAGTCGGCTCCCAGCCGGTCCAGCTTGTTCACGAAGATAAGCTTTGGCACATGATAGCTCTCGCTCTGATGCCAGACGGTCTCGGATTGCGGTTCCACCCCGCTTACGCCGCAAAAGACACCCACGGCCCCGTCAAGCACACGCAACGACCTTTCCACCTCAATGGTGAAATCAACGTGCCCGGGAGTGTCGATGATATTTATGGTCTGCCCCTTCCACTGACAGGAAGTCACCGCCGAGGTGATGGTAATCCCCCGCTCCTGCTCTTCGGGCATGTAGTCCATTGTGGCGGTTCCGTCGTGGACCTCGCCCATGCGATGGATTCGTCCGGAATAAAAGAGAATTCTTTCGGTCAGAGTGGTCTTGCCCGCGTCGATATGGGCAATGATGCCGATATTGCGAAGACTGCGCAGATGTTTCCCGCCGGTGCCTTTGCTGCCGCCCACGATTCCCTCCATTTTATGCCGTTGAGCCAACCCTACCCGTCGGCCCCCCAGCCGATATTTTGAAAAAAGAACAATTCGGAATAAAGGTCGGGCCAAAACCAGCACCCTTCCTGTCCCGGCAGGTATTCGACACAAGCGCCTGTGCGGGGTTTTCCTGCGGGGGCATAGACCAGGGCCGGGCGGCAATTCATGAAGTCGGCCCACTCTCCGGTCCTTGACTCGAACCCCTGACCGGGGAGTCCGGCCTTGGCGCCCCAAACGGAAAAACTGGCCTGCGGATGAGCAAAGGCAAGGATATCCAGATCAAAGTCGTCGGCAGAGTCAAGCCAGACGTGGGCCTTGCCTCCAAAATCTGAAAACCAGGAATAGATGCGGGGAGAAAATTCACTGCATTGGCCCAAAAATCCGCGAACATCGGGACCAAGTCCCATGACCAGACCGGAAGCGCCCGAACCGCACATCTCCAGAACCAGGGAATCAGCGAGGCTCTGATCAAGGGTTGCCACGGTTTCCACACCGGCCAACTCCAGGGCGGCCAGCAACGCACCGGGCCACGGCCCTTTTCCATCGACCCTGGCCACCATGACGCGGGGCACGCCAAGGGCCAACGCTGGAACGACGGCGGCCAAAGCCCTGACCGGGGACTCCTGCGCGCCGTCCACAAAGAGCAGGGCGAAATCCCTGGGCCGCCTGTCAACGCGGGCGGTCAGCCCCGACCTCCAGGTGGTCCTGTTCAGGACTCTTGTCCCCCCGGAATGTCCGTACCAGTCGAACAGACGTGCGATAGCCGTTTTCAGCCAGGCCCTGCGCTCCTGCGAAACGGATTCGAAGGCATCGGCAAACTCGGCGTCTTCCGGGATATGCTCGTCAATCCAGTCGGGAAATGAAACCATAGCGAAGCCCATAAGAAAAAACGGCCCGAGGGCCGTCTTCCGGTTTGACTACAACCAATCCTTCAGCCACTTGGTCCAGCTGCCGTGGACCCTTACCCGTTCATCCTCGGAAAGAGTCTTCTGGTACTCGTAATAGGAATACTCAGCGCGTCTGCGGGCATATTTCTGGATATCGGGTATATCGGAAAAATTTTCAACGATCTCGCGGTATCTGCTGGCTGCTGAACCGTACTTCTCCATGCGCCAATAAAGGTCGGCCACATAGACCTCGTGCTCGGCCAGGTGTCTTCTGCACATGACGATATACTTTTTGGCCTCGGCCGCATATTTCGTGTCGGGATAGCTTTCCTCGACCCTGTAGAAATACTCCAAAGCCTCGATAATTTCTTCCTGGCGGCGGTCAATGGTCTTTCTCAGCTTGTAGCTGGACAGGCCGATTTGAAAGAGGACATCCGGAATCATCTCATGGCTGGGGTGCAGGGCCTCGAACTCCTTGTAGGCTTCCACAGCTTCAAGATACTTATCGTCGAGAAAATAAGCGTCGCCCAGGCCCAGTTCGGCCTGCACCGCATAAGGACTGAAAGGAAAATTATCCTTCAGCTTTTCGAAATAGCCCTGGGCCGCGCCGTAATCCTTTTCGTCCATGGCATCCATGGCGGCCTCGAAAAGTTCCTGCGGCGTGTCTTCAGGCGGCGGAAGAAAATAATAGTCCCAAAGACCGCAGGCGGACAAAAGGCTCAAGGCCAGAAACAGGCATAAAGGCAACAGGTTTTTTCTAGGCATTCAGGCTTTCCAGATAAATGAACGCGGAATGTGCGGCCGTTGCGCCGTCCCCCACAGCCGTGGCGACCTGGCGGCAGGCCTTGGACCTGACATCGCCTGCGGCGAAAACGCCGGGAATATTTGTACGCATTTCAACATCGGTTATTATGCCGACCCTGTCGCGGTCGACTTCGCCGGGAATAAATTCAAAATTGGGCAGATACCCGACGAAAATGAATACGCCGTCCAGGTCGATGCTGCTCTTCTCGCCGGTTTTGGTGTCTTTGAGGGCAATGGATTTCACGTCGTCGTCGCCCACTATTTCCTCAACGACCTTGCTGAGCAAAGGCTCGATCTTGGGATTGGCCAGACACTTTTCCTGATAATGCTTGTCGCCCCGGAACTCGTCCCGGCGATGGATCAGGTAGACCTTTTCGGTGATCCGGGCCAGATACAGGGCCTCCTCAAGAGCGGAGTTGCCGCCTCCGACGACGGCCACCACCTTGCCCCTGAAAAAATTGCCGTCGCAAAGTGCGCAATAGGATACGCCCCGGCCTAGATATTTTCCCTCGCCGGGGACGCCGAGCTTGCTGAACCTTGCTCCGGAGCAAAGGACAATGGATTTGCATTCAATCCATTCGTCGCCGACCTTGATCCGATGAACGCCCTTGCCGAGCTTAATCTCCGAGACTTCATCCCTGATCTTGTCGTGGGGGTAGGCGTCAAGCTGGGCAGAAAACAGATCAACCAGTTCATAGCCCTTGATTCCTTTGGGAAATCCTGGATAGTTCTCGATTTCCTCGGTCAGGAGAATCTGGCCGCCGGGGGCCAGCTTTTCGACCATCGCGACCGAAACTCCGGACCTTAAAAGATACAAGGCGGCGGTCGTACCAGCCGGACCGCCGCCAATGACTACAGCGTCGTATGATTTCATCAATTAAAGGGCCTTTTTACTGATCATTTCCTTAATGCTGCTCTTGGAAACCGCGCCGGTGGTCTGATCAACAACCTCTCCACCCTTGAAAAGAATAAGGGTGGGAATGGCGCGAATGCCGAATTTGCTGGGTGAACCGGAGTTCTCATCGACGTTCATCTTGCAGATTTTCACCTGACCTTCATACTCTTCGGTAAGTTCGTCAATAACCGGTCCCATAGCACGGCAGGGTCCACACCAGGGAGCCCAAAAATCGACCAGCACAGGCAGTTCGGAATTCAATACTTCAGCTTCAAAATTGCCATCAGTGACCTGTATTGCCATATCTAATCTCCTTGTTGGGCTATTAGTTTCATTTCTCAGTCAGGTTCAAACACAAGACCTCGCTCTGAACTCTGCATATATCCCTTCTAAATTTATAAATTAGGGTCCCTCTGTGAAACTGTCAAGGGATATGCGGAGCAGAGTTGTGTCAAAAAACAAATACCCAACCTTTATTCGACAGTCCAATCCATAGGGATTGTTCCGCCCCTGGGCACGGCCTCCAGCGACAAGTCGTGCCTGAAACCGGCCCTGGCCAAAAGGAACCCGGCGTGGGCGATCATGGCGCCGTTGTCGGTGCAAAGATCAATGCCGGGCATTACCAGTTCAAGCCCCCTGTCCTCGGCCAGACCGGACATGGCGGCGCGCAAAAAGGAGTTGGCCGCAACCCCTCCGGCGACCACCAGAACGCGAACTTCAGGCTCGCGATCCAGGGCCCTCTCGACCTTGATCCGCAAGGTGTCCGCCACGCTCCAATTGAAGGAGGCGCAGACCTCGGCCAAACGGCCGTCCATTTTCAACGCGTCAATATCCGATGGCTCGACCATCTTGACCGGAGCCAACCCCGGATTATCCTGAATATGCCTAGCCACTGCGGTCTTCAGTCCGCTGAAGCTGAAATCAAGATTGTCGTTGTCGATATATGCCCGGGGGAACATCTTCCTGTCGGGCTCCGCCCCCTGACCAAGCTCGTCAACGAACCGGCCCCCTGGATATGAAAAATTCAAAAGTTTAGCGACCTTGTCAAAGGCCTCGCCTGCGGCGTCATCCAGGGTCCGGCCCATGAGAATGAACTCGTGGGGCGAATTCATGCGGTAGGTGTGGGTATGTCCGCCGGACACCAACAGGCCCAACGCCGGAAAGGTCATTTCGCGTTCCAGGCCCGGAGCGAGCAAATGAGCCCAAAGATGGTTGACTCCCAGCAGACCGGCGTCACAGGAAAGGCAAAGCCCCTTGGCGAAGCTCAGTCCCACCAGAAGGCTGCCCAAAAGGCCCGGGCCGCGGGTGACGGCCACCACGTCGATGTCGTTCGGACTTACATTCCCCTGCTCCATCACGTCGTCGAAAAGACCGGGAAGAATACGCAAGTGCTCCCTGGACGCGATTTCAGGCACGACCCCGCCGAACAGGGCGTGGACATCGGCCTGAGTGGCCAGGGAGTGTGCAAGCAGGCCCTTTTCGGACACAAGGGCCAATGCGGTCTCGTCGCAGGAGGTTTCAATACCGAGGCAGAGCATTATTCCTCGTTGTAGATTTCCATGACCTTTTCAACGTCGTTCTTGGAACCGATGAACAGAGGAACACGCTGATGCAGATGTTGGGGTTCGATGTCCAGAATTCTCTGCTTGCCATCGGTGGCCATGCCCCCTGCCTGCTCCACGATCATGGCCATCGGGGAAGCCTCGCAAAGCAGGCGCAGTTTGCCTTGCGGCTTCTTGGGGTCGCGGTTGTCAGCCGGATAAAGGAATATGCCGCCGTAAAGAAGGTTTCGATGAAAGTCGGCCACCAAGGAGCCTATGTAGCGCAGACTGTATGGTTTGCGGACCGCGTTCTTTGAGGACTTGAAATATGAAACGATCTTTTTGGTCTGCTTGTCCCAGTACTGATGATAGCCCTCGTTGACCGAATAAATCTTGCCCTGTTCCGGGATCATGATGTTCGTGTGCGACAAAAGAAATTCGCCCACGTTGGGGTCCAGGGTGAAGCCGTGCACTCCATCGCCCGTGGTGAAGACGAGCATGGTCGACGACCCGTAGAGGAAATACCCGGCAGCGACCTGCTCAAGCCCTTTCTGGAGCATGTCGTCCGAGAGCACGGGCGTATCAACCGGACTCTTGCGGCGATATATGGAAAAGATGGTCCCGATGGCCACGTTCACGTCGATGTTGGAGGAACCATCCAGCGGGTCGAATATCAGTATGTACTCGCCGGTGGGCAGCCCCACGGGAATCTCGATGAGATCGGCGTTCTCCTCGGAGGCCATTGCACAGAGCATCCCGGACCTGGCCATTCTGTGGATGAGTATGCGGTTGGAATATTCATCCAGCTTCTTGACCTCTTCTCCGTAGACATTGATGTCTCCGGTAAATCCCAGAACATCCACCAGACCGGCCTTGTTCACTTCCCGCGAAATGATCTTGGCCGACAAGATCAGCTCATTGAAAAGCCGAGTGAACCGGCCGGTAGCTCCGGCCAGATTCTGATGCAAAAGCAGATGTTCCATGACGGTGACCTGTTGGGTCATTGTCGCCTCCTTGCTGTCCGGGGTCGTCATGAGATTGATTCAATATGAAATGTAACGGAATCAGGCTAAAAAAGCCAGGAATCGTCAAAATCAGGGTCTTGGCTTTCCGTGGCGTAGACGAAAAGGTCCCGGCCGATGAATCGGGCAAGCCATGTGAAATTCCTGCCCCCTGCGGACACTGTTCCCTGAACCTCGTCCTCCAGCTTTTCAGCCCAGGGAATGGCCATCAACGCGTCCTTGTCCACATCCGTCCGCTTGGTCCAGACATCGCCGTCGGGCTGAATGATGAGCAGTCCCTCAGGATGGGGGCAGAAATCAAGCAGGGTACGCGGGTCGAAGTGGACGACTATCAGGCCCATGAATGAAATATCCTTGAAATATGGAGTCCCTATGTACATCTCAGGACCCAGGTCCGGATAATCCACCACAGTCTTGAGCAAGGTCTCGCGCCAAACGCCTTCAAACCAGAGCGGCTGGCTGAATCTCTTGACCGGTATCTCCGGCTTCCTGAGCTTGATGTCTCCCTCGGCGTTGGCGATGATCACTCCGTGTATCCAGGGATAGCGCATGAACAGCAAGTCCAGCCATTCGTCGCTTGGATAAATATCCTGATCCTCCACATAGCGCATCAGGGCCGCGACCTGCTCGTCCACAGGCGAAAAAAGAAGCGCCAGCTTTTCCTGGTTGGGATTATCCACCTGATAGGCGTCCAAATCGATCTCGGGATCCGGGTTTACCCACTCCTTGGTGCTGTTGAAGGCTGAGACAGCGAGATCGCTGGTGCCGTCCCAGGTGTCTTCCATTGCGCCGCAAGCGGCCAGAAGGCACAGGGAAAGAAAGGATGAAATAAAAATGGTTTTGGATGTCAAAAGAGTTGCCTCGATTCTTTATGGCCGAAAAACTGGCAAGCGTATTGGTTTAATTTCATATCAGCAAAAAATGTCGAAAGAGCATCGGTCCCGCCCCGAAAGACAAGGCGCCCCTAGGCTTCGGCCCTAGCTTCGAAACGAGAGGCAAGCACTTCCAGCGTTCCGATGAGCCTGTTCTTGGCATGTTTGCCGAAGGGATCACTTTCCTTGTCCACGGCCTCGCCTGAGCCTGAAGCGTCCGGTCCGGTTTCAACCACCCTTATGTACTCTTCCAGTTCAGCCCGCTCGGCATCGGACTTTGCCGAGGCCAGCAGTTCGCGGTATATGGCCAACGCTCCCTTGCTGTCGCCCTGGGAGGCCAAAAGCGAAGCCATTGTTCGCGTGCGCAGGCTGCCGATTTCCGTGGACACGGCGGGTACGGGTTCCGAGAGAAATACGGACTTTGCCCTTGGCTCCTTCACCGGCTTTGCCGTTCTGGGAACGGCTACCTTTTCGCCTGCGACCAGAGGCGGTCCCACCAGACGTTCGGAAAGGGAATTGAGGCCCTCAAGCACCACATCCGTCCAGGTAATCCTCTCGCCGCCGATATTCGCGGCCACAAGCATGATGAAAACGGAAACGTCGCGCTGATCGTCGGGCAGGCTCTTGGCCCATGTTTCCCAGAATGCAGGATACTGGCCGACCGCCTCGACTATGCGCAGGGCCTCTTCCACGGCCTGTTCGTTCCGGCCGAGGGCGCTCAGGGTCTGGACATACAAAAGCCTGGCTTCCATGAAGTCGGGATGGCGATCAAGGCCTTTGCCGAGAGTCAGGACAGCCTCTTCCAGCTGGTCCGTCTCCACAAAGAGCTTGGCCAATGGGAAAAAAACCTTTGATCCGGGCTCAAGCGAAAGAACCTCTTGAAACCATTCAATCTTCTTCATTTTCTCCAACCCCGCCGGACTGTCCGCTACTTTCTGGAAAGACATACAGAATCTCGTTTTCCTTGATAAAATTCATTCGGTCCCGAATCACTTTTTCCTGATAGGACCTGTTGTTCTTCAGCCTCCTGATCTCGCGGCTAAGCTCAAGACTTTTCTGGTCTGTCGCATTGAGTTGTTCCCGAAGAAACTCATGGCGACCTTTCAAATCAAAATAGGCGAATATGCCCTGGCCGCTCCAAATCAACCTGAAGAACAAAAACAGGTTGAAAAAAATCAGCAGCCCTATCAATAGCCTACGACCAAGCATTCAGGACACTCACTGCAAACGGCTTCCCGATTCCACGGCCTCCCCAAGTTTCCTGAGAGGCTCTTGCAACTCCCTGAGAAAATTGGATGTTGCCTGTTCGATGCGCAAAACGTCATCTTCGCTAAGCTCGACCTCGTCGATTTTTTGCAGGAAGGACTTGAGGACCACGAATTCGTCAAGAAGAGAGTGCCCCAAATCCAGCTTGGATAATTCAGGTTCCAAGTCCAGAATGGTTTGCAGACAGTTGGTGATGCGCACCAAATGGCTCACAGTATTGGTTTCAGGCATAATATACGTATATATCAGTTTATAAATTGACGCTACCCGGTCGTTAACCATTTTTTATAGAAATTGTACAGATAATTTCCACCGGAAAAAACAGTAAGGCCAAGGGCCACATACAACAAAATCATGCCCGTAGGCACGGGGTCGTACCCGAACAGGGGATAATGCCAGATCAGGGGGATCAGGGCGATGCACTGGAAAACGGTCTTGAGTTTGCCGTAGCGGTCGGCGGCGACCACTTCGCCCTTTTCAGCGGCCACGGCCCGCATCCCCGTCACAGCCAGCTCGCGCCCGATGATGACGACCACGATCCAGCCCGGGACCCAGCCCAACTCGACCAGCATGATGAGCACGGAACCTATGAGCAGCTTGTCGGCCAGGGGATCGAGGAATTTGCCCAGGCTTGTTATGGTATTCTGGTACCTGGCGACTATGCCGTCGAACATGTCCGTGAGGGAAGCCAATATGAAAATAAGGGTCGCCAAGGAGGTCGTCATCCGATTGGGGAAATAGAGCAGCAAAACGATCAGGGGGGCTGCCAGTATCCTGGTCAATGTCAGGCTGTTGGCCAGATTGAATATTTTCACATCTACTTCCTGTCGGTCCTTTAGGCGTGAATGGACGATGCCGCTTCCAGGCTTTTCTCCGCAGCGGCGGCCACGTTGTCGCCGAGTTCGAGCATCGCCTTCTTGGCCGGTGAATCCTCTTTCAGAAGCACAACTGGAACGCCCAGATCGCCGGCCACGACAGTGGCCGGATCAAGCGGCACGGCCCCCAGAAACTCCAATCCGTACTGCTCCGCCAATTCCCTGCCGCCGCCCTTCTTGAACAGGTCGATGTCCTTTCCGCAGTGAGGGCAGGCCAAACCGCTCATGTTCTCGACCACGCCGAGAACGCTGGTCTTGGCGTATTGGAGAAAATTGATGGCCTTGCGCACATCGGCCAGGGAAACCTCCTGGGGAGTGGTGACCACCACGCTCAAGGCGTCGGGTATGGTCTTGATTACGGTCATGGGCTCGTCGCCGGTGCCGGGAGGGGAATCGACCACGAGAAAATCCAGTTCGCCCCACTGCACGTCGGAGATGAACTGCCTGATGGCCGAAGTCTTCATGGGACCGCGCCAGAGAACCGCCTGATCCGGATCAAGAAGCAAAGACTCCATTGACACCACATGCAGATTGTCGTTGTAGCGCTTGGGCTTGATCAGGCTGCCCCGATCAACGTCCAGCTGTCCCTTCAGTCCGAGGAGCGTGGGCACGCTGGGGCCGTGTATGTCCACGTCCATCAACCCGACCTTGTAACCCTTGTCGGCAAGGGCGGCCGCGATGTTGACGGCCACGGAACTCTTGCCCACGCCGCCTTTGCCGCTCATGACGAATATCTTGTACTTTATCTTGGCCAGCGTCGAAGTGATCAGCTCGTCCTGCAGGGCGAGCTTGGCATCGCTCTTCTCTTTGCCGCTGCTTGCGCTGGAACAGGAACTACAGTTTGAACTCATTGGGCTAAAGTCTCCTAATCATTTTCATGGCGGACACTGCCGCCGTTCAGGCCATCCAATATAAGCACGGCGGCGGCCCCCGCAATCATGAGGGCCACGGCCAGATAAAATTCCGAATCAATTCCGGCGGGCAGTACGTTTCTTTCCGCCAGAACATGCATCTTACCCCGAATGACACTGGATTCCAAAACCTCTTTCCAGGGCCAGACCTTGCGCATTGCTCCTAACATAAAGCCGCTCAGAACGCTAATGGCCAAAGAGTGCCAATTTGCAAGCAACCAGCTTAGAAATCTGGAAAAAACGACAATACCCACCGCCGCTCCGCATATGAAAACCGCCAAAATCAGGGCGTTCTCCGGCAAAAACGGATTTCTCAAGGCGCCGGTCACGTATTCATACTTGCCCAGTATCAACAAAATGAAGGCCCCGCTGATGCCGGGCAGAATCATGGCGCAAATGGCCAGAGATCCGCAAAAAAACACGAACCAGAGGTCCTCGGGCGTGGTCACGGGAATCGCGCCCACCAGAAAATAGCTGAATACCGTTCCCAGAAGACCGGCAACAAGGCAGGAAAAATCGATATTCCCTATCTTGCGGCCCACGACCAGAATGGAAGCGCCTATGAGTCCGAAGAAAAGGGACCAGACCTCGACGGGGTAATGAGCCATGAGATGATTCATGACCCTGGACACGCTTATGAGCGCCGTGCCGATGCCGAGAACGAGAAAAAAGAGGAACCGGGCATGAAATGTCCCCAAGAAACCGGCCAGATCCAGCCGCACCAGCCGATTCAAGGCGACCACGTCCAATGATTTGATGGCCAGGAGCAATTGATCGTAGATGCCGGTGATAAAGGCGATGGTTCCGCCGGAAACTCCGGGAATGATGTCGGCCACCCCCATGCACAACCCCTTGAGGGACAAAAGCAGGGAGTCGCGCCCGCCCTGGGGGCCGGGGGTTGATGCCCATGCCCTTGCGAGCTTTTTCCAACGGTTTTCACTCATGGCGACCCCCAACTAACACTTCGCTTCCGCAAAGGCTACCAACCATGCGTCCCCACCAAATCGACAAACTGCACTCCGCCCTTGTCGTGAATTTCAACCCGGCCCTCGCTCTTTTCAACCAGCATCAGCTTCTGAAGCTGTTTCGACCCGCCCACGGGTATTATCAATTTGCCGGGATCGGCCAGCTGGTCGATGAGCGGTTCCGGAATCTCAGGCCCTCCCGCCGTGACTATTATCCTGTCAAAGGGCGCCTGCTCCGGCCAGCCCATGGTTCCGTCGTCCAGCTTGACGTTGACATCGAACAACCGCATCTCGAAAAACCTTTTGCGCGCCTGGTGGAACAGGGAGCGGATGCGCTCCACGGTGTAGACCTCGGCCCCCATGGCGGCCAGCACTGCGGCCTGGTATCCGGAACCGGTTCCGATCTCAAGCACCCTGTGCCCCGGCTCCACTTCCAGAAGTTCGGACATCAGGGCAACTATGTAGGGTTGGGATATGGTCTGTCCTTCGCCGATGGGCAGGGGGTTGTCCATGTAGGCCTTGGCCGCCAAAGCCTCGTCAACGAACAAGTGCCGCTTGACCTTGCGCATGGCCGAAAGCACTGCCGGGTTCCTGATGCCCCTGGCTTCTATCTGTTCCCGGCACATGCGCTCCCTGGAGCGTTTCAGGTCTATGGGCAAAAGACCCCCCCTTTCATTTGATCCGTTTCCTTTCCAAAACGCCGGGCTTGCCGCGTCACTTTGCGGGTGAGACCAAATTTTGTCCTGCAAGTCAATACGCCGGAAAACAAAGGTGAGACGCACATGGATTCTTTCCAAATATAGTTGACAGCACTCGCCCAATTGGACAAAATAATATGACAATAGGGAGGATTAGGCATGTACAAGATCAAGGACCTGATGACACAGGACGTTTTCTCGCTCAGAGAAATGGATACGCTGCACAACGCCCGCTCCCTGATGTCCCTGCAACGCATCAGACACATTCCCATCGTCACCACGGACAACGTTTTCATCGGCCTGGTGACCCATCGCGACATCCTCTCCGCGACCATATCCCATTTGGCCGAAATAGACCCTGAAACGCAAAAGGAAATCGACGCAGGCATTCCCATCAAGGAAATAATGCGCACGGACCTGCACACCGTCGAACCGGACATGGATATCAAGGAGGCCGCCAGCCTGCTCCTGAACCACAAGTACGGCTGTCTTCCCGTCGTCAAGAACCGCAAGCTGGTGGGCATCGTCACCGAGGCCGACTTCCTCAAGCTGGTCATCAACCTGATGGACGCCCTGGACCGAAGCGACAGCGAATAGCATTCAGTTTCCTCCCGCCCCTGCCCTCAAGCCCCAAATCAACACCGGAAACGCCTCCGGCAGCCTTGGCTTGTGCCCTCAACAAAAAAAGTATAGAATTTTTCTAGATTCGTCACTCAAAATGGAGACAAAACATACTCATGAGCAAATCAGCCGAAAAATCATTCCCCCGGACCCTGACCTGGGTCGGACTGGCGCTGGTGCTGGCCGCTGCGGGCTACATGCTTTTCCGGGATACCACGCCGCCAACCGTCATGCTCTCGCCCAGCAGGGAGGCGGTCAACAGAAAGGACGTGCTGACCGTGGAGGTGAGCGACGCCGACTCCGGCCTGCGAAGCCTTGAGATATTGCTGGTTCAAAACGGCAAGACCGTGGGCCAGGTCCAGAAGGAGTTCAGCGACACTCCGGGCCGCTTTTCAGAGGCCATGCCCCTGGCCGACGCCGCGCTGGTGGACGGGCCGTTCAGCATCAGGATAACGGCCCGCGACGCCTCCCACTACCCTCTGGGGCAGGCCGGCAGCACAACCATCGAGAGATCAATGCTCCTGGACTCGCTGCCGCCCAAGATTCAAGTCAAAAGCCTTCAACACAATCTGGTGCAAGGCGGGAGCGGAATCATCGTATACGAATTGAACGAGGAGCCAAAGGAAACCGGAATATACGTGGGCGACAGATTCTTTCCCGGCCACAAGCAATCCGAAAAAGGCCCCTACGCCTGTCTCTTCGCCCTGCCCTATGACGTTTCCACGGAGGAGTTCAATCCCCAGCTCATGGCCTCGGACCAGGCCGGAAACGTCAAGAAACGCTCCTTCTCCCATTATGCGCGGGCAAAGGAGTTTCCAAGCGACAAGCTCAACCTGTCCAAAGGGTTCATGGAAAGGAAAATGCCGCAGTTCGAAGCCATGTTCCCCAATGAAGACACTCGCCTGGGCCAGTTCCTGATGGTCAACAGAAAACTCAGGGAAATGAACAGGGCCGAGTTGACGAAAATCAGCCTTGAGACCTCGCCCACGCCCCTTTGGGAGGGCACGTTCAGCAGACTGCCCAATGCGGCCACCACCGCCGGATTCGGCGACCAGCGCAAGTACTATTACGAAGGCGAAAAGGTCGACGAGCAGACCCATCTGGGAGTCGACCTGGCCAGCACCAAGAACGCCCCGGTCCCGGCAGCCAACAGCGGCAAGGTCGTGCACAGCGGAACCTTCGGCATCTACGGCGATTCCATCATCATCGACCACGGCCTCGGCCTGCAGACCCTGTACGCCCACCTCAGCCAGCTGGATCTGGCCAAGGGCGACACCGTGACCAAGGGACAGATCATCGGCCTGACCGGCACCAGCGGCCTGGCGGGCGGAGACCACCTGCACTTCGGAGTCATCGTGGCCGGGCAACCGGTCAACCCCTTGGAATGGTGGGACTCCCACTGGCTGAGGGTGAACGTGGAAGACAAGCTGGGCAGATAACCGACCAGATCCCAAAACAAAAAAAGGCCGGGAGGAAATCCTCCCGGCCTTTGTCTTTCAATTTGCGGACAGGCTAATGGGTCGGCCTCTGGTATTCGTCCTTGGCCAGTCCCAGGGCCAGCGGCCTGTTGCATTCCTTGCCGCAGAAGATGTCCACGCCGTTGGTGACCAGGGCCTTTTCCAGAACCTCGTCCGCGTTCTCCACGGCGATTATCTCCAGGTCCTTCAGGATTTCCCTGGGCACTTCCTTGAGGTCCTTCTTGTTGTCCCTGGGGATGAGCACAGTGGTCATCAGCCCCCTGTGTGCGGCCAGGAGCTTCTCGCGCAGTCCGCCGATGGGCAGCACGCGGCCGCGAAGGGTTATTTCACCCGTCATGGCCAGATCGTTGCGCACTGGCAGGTGCAAAAGGGCTGAAACAATGGCCGTGACCAGCGTGATGCCCGCCGAAGGGCCGTCCTTTGGCGTGGCGCCGTCCGGCACGTGCACGTGGATGTCTATTTCCTTGTGGAAATCAGGCTTCAGGCCGAAAAGGTCGCTACGGGAGCGGATATAGGTCAGGGCGGCCTTGGCCGACTCCTGCATCACATCGCCCAACTTGCCGGTGATCTCCACCTTGCCGCTTCCGGGCATGAGAGAGACCTCCACCAACAACAGTTCCCCGCCCATCTGGGTCCAGGCCAGGCCTGTGCTGACTCCCACCAGGGCTTTCTCCTCTTTTTCGCCGTGACGGTGCTTGGGCACTCCCAGGAACTTGGACAGGTTCTGCTTGCTGATGCTGACAGACCTTTCCCTGTCGTTTTCCTCGACCAGCTTCATGGCCGTCTTTCGACATAGGGATGCGATTTCCCGTTCCAGATTGCGGACGCCGGCTTCGCGGGTATACTGGCGGATCAATTCCAACATGGCGTTCTCGGATATGGACAGATTTCCTTCCTTGAGGCCGTGTTGCTCGATCTGCTTGGGTTGCAGGAACTTCTTTGCGATCTGCAATTTCTCGTTTTCCAGGTATCCGGGCAGGCGTATGATTTCCATGCGGTCCCTGAGGGGCGGCGGAATGGAATCCAGCGTGTTGGCCGTTGTTATGAAAAAGACCTTGGACAAATCGTAATCCAAGTCCAGGTAATGATCATTGAAAGCGTAGTTCTGCTCCGGGTCCAGGACTTCCAGCAGCGCCGAAGAGGGGTCGCCCCTGAAATCGGTGCTCATCTTGTCCACTTCGTCCAGGCAAAGCACGGGGTTGTTGAACTTGCAGCGGCGCAGAGACTGGATAATCTTGCCCGGCAGAGCCCCCACATATGTGCGGCGGTGGCCGCGTATCTCAGCCTCGTCGCGCACTCCGCCCAGGGAAAGGCGCATGAATTCGCGGTCCATGGCCCTGGCGATGGACTTGGCAATGGAGGTCTTGCCGACACCGGGAGGGCCCACAAAACAGAGTATGGGGCCTTTGAGGCTCTCCACGAGACTCTGCACGGCCATGTATTCGAGAATCCTTTCCTTGGGCTTTTCAAGGCCGTAGTGATCCTCGTCAAGCATGACCCTGGACCTGGATATGTCCAGATCAGTCTCCTTGACTTCGCCCCAGGGCAAATCCAGCACCCAGTCCACATAATTGCGGACAACGGTGTATTCAGCCGACGATGGAGGCATCTGCCTGAGCTTCTTGATCTCCTTGAGCACCCTTTCCTTGGACTCCTCGGACATCTTTTTTTCTTCAAGCTGTTTCGCCAGTTCGTCGGCCTCGGCCTGGGGATCGTCCTCGCGGCCCATCTCCTTGTGAAGGGCCTTGACCTTCTCGTTGAGATAGTATTCCCGCTGATTCTTCTCCATCTGGGACTTGACCCGCCCCTTGACCTTTCTCTCGATGGAAAGAATCTCCACCTCGCTCAGCAGAAGCTCGTAAACCGCTTCCAGCCGGGCCAGGGGATCGAGCATCTCAAGCAGTTCCTGTTTCCTGGAGAATTCGGCCTTGAGATGGGGCATGACCGCGTCCGCCAGCCGGGCCGGATCCTTGATGCTCGAGAGGGCGGCAACGGTTTCGGCGGCGAATTTCTTGTCGGCCTTGGCGTATTTGTCCAGGGCTTCATGAACCGTGCGAATCAGGGCCTGCCCTTCCGGGCTGGAAACCGACTGCTCTTCCATCCGTTCGGCGCGGACAAGGGGATATCCCCTTTGCTCAACGGACGCCTCGTCTTCCGGGGTCCACTTGGCCCGATGCAAGCCCTCGAACAGCACCTTGATGGTTCCGTCGGGGAGCCTGAGCATCTGGAGAATCTTGCTGACGGTTCCCATTTCATAGAGATCGTCGTTCTCCGGATGTTCTTTTTCCGGGCTTTTCTGGGTGACTAAGAATATTTTCTTGCCATAGTCGGCAAGTGAACTTTCAATGGCTTTGATGGAGGCGTCCCGGCCCACGAAAAGCGGCACGATGGACTTGGGAAACATTACGACTTCCCTGAGTGACATCATGGGCAGGAGTTCCTGCTCAGGCCTGGAAGCCTTTCTGGTAAATCCGAAATCCGGCATGTATTCCTCCGAATGGAATTGATTCGGCCCCCCGGTGGGGAGCCTTTCGTACTACTGAATAATGTTAATACCGCAGTGCGGAAAGTCAATCAGATTTCGACGAATCAACCGGAGGGATGCTAGGCGCTCTTCACTTCCTGGTGGAAAATGAGCAGGGGTTCCATGCCCTTGTCCACCACCGCCTGATTTATGACGCACTCCTTGACCCCGGTAAGGGAAGGAAGCTGGTACATGATGTCCAGCATGATATTCTCAAGAACATTGCGCAGTCCGCGCGCTCCGGTTTTCCGCTCGGAAGCCAATTTGGCAACGCTTTGCATTGCGTTCTCGGTAAAACGAAGCCTGACCTTGTCCAGTTCGAAAAGCTTCTGGTACTGCTTGATCAAGGCATTCTTGGGTTCCTGCAAAATCCTGATCAGATCGTTTTCCGTAAGCTCTGAAAGTGCGGTCATGACCGGAATACGGCCAACGAATTCGGGAATAAGCCCGAACTTGATCAGGTCCATGGGCTGAGCCTGCACGAGCAACTCGCCGATATCCAGTTCTTTTTTCATTTCCACATTGGCCCCGAAGCCCATGCTGGTCCCGGAAGTCCGCTGCTGGACGATCTTGTCCAGGCCGATAAAGGCTCCGCCCAGAATGAACAGGATATTGGAGGTGTCCATGCGGATGAATTCCTGCTGGGGGTGCTTGCGGCCGCCCTTGGGCGGAATGTTGGCCTCGGTGCCTTCGATGATCTTGAGCAGGGCCTGCTGCACGCCTTCGCCGGACACGTCGCGGGTGATGGACGGGCTGTCGCCCTTGCGGGCGATCTTGTCGATCTCGTCGATGTAGATGATCCCGCGCGAAGCGGATTCGATGTCGTAATCCGCATTCTGCAGAAGCTGAACCAGAATGTTCTCGACATCCTCGCCCACGTAGCCAGCCTCGGTAAGGGTCGTGGCGTCGGCTATGGCGAAGGGCACCTTGAGCACCCTGGCCAGGGTCTGGGCCAACAGCGTCTTGCCCGAACCGGTGGGACCGATGAGCAGGATGTTGCTCTTGTCTATCTCCACATCGTCATTGGCGGCGGAAGAGTAAAAAACACGTTTGTAATGGTTGTGAACCGCCACCGAGAGAATCTTCTTGGCGTGGTTCTGGCCGATCACGTACTCATTGAGCAGTCTGTTGATCTCCTGGGGAGGCAGCAGTCTGCCGTCCTCGAACTCCTCGCTGACCGTCTCCTGGGCCATGATGTCGTTGCACAGGCTGACGCATTCGTCGCATATGTAGACATCCGGTCCCGCGATGAGCCGCTGCACATCGCTCTGGCTCTTTCCGCAAAAGGAGCAGCTCAGGTCGGAAGTGGTGTTCGAATCCTTGCTGGGCATAATCTTATTCCTTGCTGGTTCCCGTCTCTTTCCTTGAAACCATTATTTTATCAATAAGGCCGTATTCCTTGGCTTCCTGGGCAGACATGAAATAGTCGCGATCCGTGTCCTTTTCGATCTTCTTCAGGGTCTGGCCGGTGTGGCTGGCCAGAATCCGGTTCAAATCGGCCTTTAGCCGCATGATCTCCTTGGCCTGGATTTCGACATCCGTAGCCTGCCCCTGGGTCCCGCCCAAAGGCTGATGAATCAGGATGCGGCTGTGAGGCAATGCATAACGCATTCCCGCCTCGCCTGCAGCCAGAAGCAGCGCCCCCATGCTGGCGGCCTGTCCCATGCACAGGGTTGCCACCGGAGCCGAGATGTACTGCATGGTGTCGTAGATGGCCATGCCCGCCGTCACCGCGCCTCCGGGGGAGTTGATGTACATGTATATCTCCTTCTCCGGGTCTTCCGACTCCAAAAAGAGAAGCTGGGCGCAGATCAGGCTGGACACATGGTCGTCCACCTGGCTGCCCAGCAGGATTATCCTGTCCTTGAGCAGTCGCGAATAGATGTCATAGGCGCGTTCGGTGCGTCCTGTGGTCTCGATGACAATGGGAACTGTGGCCATCCATCACTCCTTGAACCATTTATCGGTCATGGGGCCGCCACGCTTAACCCGAAGGGTCTGCTGCGGCCATATTTTCCTGCTCGCCTTGATATTCAATATATTTCGGCGGGACCAGATTAACAAGCATTTAATTCAGCACAAGAGCTTCAAGGTCGAAGCAACTTTCATGCCGCCGGTCCAGCTATTTGTCGTCTGCGGCCTTCTTGGCAGGTGCCTTCTTGGCAGGTGTCTTCTTGGCCGGAGCTTTCTTGTCCGCGGTTTTCTTGGGCGCAGCTTTCTTGTCAGCGGCTTTTTTGGCCGGAGCCTTTTTCGCCGCTTCCTCGCCCACGGCGACCTCCTTGACCTCCGCACTCTCGTAGATCAGTTCCATGGCCCTGTCGGCCAACAGGCGGTCCTTCAAGGGCACGATAAGATTATTTTCCTCGTAGTACTGCTTGAGGTTGTGGAAAGGCTGGTTGCTCTGCATGGCCATCTGGTTGATGGCGGCGTCAATGTCCTGAGGACCGACTTCCAGGCCTTCATTCCTGGCCACAGTCAGCAGCAACAGCTCGGCCCTGACGCTCTCCTTGGCGGATTCGGTTTGTTCCTTGCGCAATTCAGCAAGGGTCTTGCCCAAGGATTCCAAACTCTTGCCCTGACGCTCCAGCCTGTAGGCCAAGTCCTGAACCATGCGATCAACACGGTCGGCCAGCATGCTCGGCGGCAACTCGAAATCCATGTCGGCCAGAATGCCGTCCAGCAATTTTTTCTGAGAGTTGGACCTGGCGAGCTGCTTGCGCTGCTGATAATATGATTTTTCAATGGCTTCGCGCATCTTTTCCGCTGATTCGAACCCGGAACCCTTGGCGATCTCGTCGCTCATCTCAGGCACTTCCTTGGCCTTGACGGCGTGGACCTTGACCTTCATGGTCAGGGTCTGACCGGCGATCTTCGTATTGATGAAGTCTTCGGGAAAGGTCACGTCCTTCTCGCCGGACTCGCCCGCCTTCAAGGTTTTGACCAACTCCTCGAATTCTGGCAGGGCCTGGGCCTCGCCAAGGGTCAGGTCGAAGCTCTCGGCCTTGATGCCCTCCACCACATTGCCTTCCTTGTCGTAGGTGCCGAAGCTGACGGTGACTATCTCGCCGTCCTTGGGCGCACGCACGTCCTCAATGGGGCTGATCTTGGCGGCGTTGTTGAGAATCTTGTTCTCAATCTCCTTGATGTCCTCGTCGCTGACCTCGACCTTCTCTTCCTCCACTGTCAGGGAGGAAAAATCCGGCAGCTTGATTTCGGGCGCCGTCTCAAATGAAATCTTGTATGTGAAAGGCTCGTCTCTTACAAATTCCTTGGCGTCGACATCGATCTTGGAAAGGGGCATGACATTGAGTTCGGCCATCATCTCGTTGATCTGATAATTGATCAGGTCGGTTGTCGCCTCGCCGTAAATCTGCTTCTTGAACTTGGACTCGATTACGGAAGCCGGGGCCTTGCCCTTGCGAAAGCCCTTGATTTCGTGGGCGCGCTTGTACATGGCGATGGCAGCCGCGAGGGCGCCGTTGACTTCTTCGACCTCGACAGTGACGGTGATCTTGCGTTCTACCGGGGAAACTTCTTCGACATCATATTTCATTATGTTCCATCCTCCTAGAAAAATTGCCGATTTCCCGGCTTGGTTTGAATGCTGATATGGTGCGAGAGGGGAGACTCGAACTCCCACGGACTAAGCCGCTGGCTCCTAAGGCCAGTGCGTCTACCAATTCCGCCACTCTCGCCGAAAAGTGAGGTTATTAAGCAAGCCTCTTTTACCCTGTCAACCCATATATTGCACTGTTGTCCCGTTACCGCTCCAGACAGCCCACGAGATGGGACAATTTTCTCTGCAGATCCTGGACATCTCTGCCCAAAACCAGCCCCCTGGAAACGCCATCCACTTTTTCCCTGTCACAGACGACATCAACCAGCAACGGTTCGGGATGCTTGGCCAGGGCATCGCTTACGCCCCACTCCATAATGCGCCCCTGATTGTTTTTCACATGAACGGGCTCGTCTCCGCGTTCAAATCCGGCCTGCACCAGACCAGCCGCCTCAATGGCGTCGTAAACATCGCGGTCCAGCTTGATTTCCGCCACGCATCTTATTTCCGGATTGACCCTGGCTGCGGACATGATGACCCGGGAAAGATGCGCGGAAGACCCGAACTCCGGACACCCGGCCACCAACACCTCGCCTCGCTGCGTTGCGACAATCCCCCCGGAAAAGGCTGCGGCGTCCTGGGGACCGTCCGGGCTGGGCAAAGCCAGGGCCACATTGGCGCCTGTGCGGGGAATGAGCAGATGCAGGCCGGGCATGGAGGCCAAAACCCGTCCGAATCCAGCCAACTCGGCCAAAAGATCGGGCCTGCCCCTCTCCTTGAACAAAGGGGCCAGATGGTTTGGGGGACCGCTTCCCGTCCCTACGTCGAATCCGGTCCTTAGCGCCAGGCTCAAATATTTTTGCGCACCCCGTATGGCCGAGGCCATGTCCAGCCCCTGCCCAAGACCGGTGGCTATTGCCGCGGACAGCGTGCAGCCCGTTCCGTGATTGTTTTTGGTCTCAATCCGGCGCTGGATGAAAGGTATGAGCTTTTCATCCTTGGCGGCAAACCAGTCGGTGGAGGAAACCGAATCCATGTGCCCGCCCTTGATGAGCACTGCGGCCGGACCCATGCCCAGCAGTATGTCTGCGGCCTTGCGAATGTCGTCCGGCCCCTTGATCGAAACCCCGGTGAACAATTCGGTTTCCGGAATGTTTGGGGTCAGCAGGTCGGCATGAGGAAAAATCAACTCCACCAGTGCTTCCACCGCATTGGATTCCAGAAGCCGCCCTCCGCTCTGGGCCACGCAAACCGGATCGACCACCAGTTTGAAAGACTTGCCTTTAAGAAATGAGGCCACGGCCTGTATTATGGATGCGGAAAAAAGCATGCCCGTCTTGGCCGCCTTCACGTCTAGGTCGGAAAGAACAGTCTCCAGCTGAAGGGAAACAAAGCTTGCCGGAGGAGCGTGGATACCGGCAACGGTCCGGGTGTTTTGGGCGGTGAGCGCCGTTATGACGCTGGCTCCATAGGCTCCGAGCACGGATATGGTCTTCAGATCGGCCTGAATGCCGGCTCCGCCGCTGGAGTCAGACCCGGCAATGGTCAAAATGCAAGGGAGCTTGTTCATTGTTTTGGCTTCAATACCCGGACCGGGTGAAGGCGCTGTGCGCCGGAAAAGAAATGTCGTTAGCCGCAGGACAGCTTGACGTAATCGTCTACCGCGATGCCGTTCCAGACCTTGCTGACCCAAAAGGCGGTGGCCCAGATCATCAGGGCGGTGGCCTGCAGGTCCGTTAGCCTGCGAAGCTTCACTTCCAGATTGCTCTTGCTGGCGCCGTGCTGGATGTGAACATTCTTTTCCTCGCAGGCCTCTTCGACCCTCAGCATCAGGTAGGCCTGCTTGGACTGGTTGGGCAGCAGCTTCACATCCCGGTGAGCCTCAAGGATGGTCTTCAACTCGGCAATGGAAAATTCGCCTGACACATTGCGGATACACTTGAAAAAGACATCAACAGCCCAAGGGAGGATGAACTCGGCCCCCGCGCTCTTAGTTTTGAAGTAATCCTTCAACCACTTTTCATGGTCGTCTGAAATTCGGGCAGCAACTTGCGGCATACCGTACTCCTCCGACAAAAGAATACCAAAAGTCGATTAGCAATAACCGAATTCCACAAGCAAATCAAGATTTTTTCTAGATAATGGTTTGATATGAAATCATATGGGAAGCTAATGCTCGAACTTGGCCCTGACCTGTTTGAAAAGGCCCGGCAGCAGGGCGTCCGGCACGTCCCCGCCATTGATGCTCAGACGAACTATCCTCGCCACCTTGTTCTTTCTGGGGGTCACGACCAAGCCGACGACCATGACTATTTTCTGGCCGTTTCCGTTTTCCCCCGGCGAAGTGAACATGAGCACCCAGCGGTCGCTCTCGCGCCCCCAGGACATCTCCACCCCGCTTTCCGCCTCTCCCGGGTCAATAAGGCCGAGAAAATCCCGGAGTGTGAACCTTTTCTTGGTTTTCCCCAGAACACCGCGATATTCATCCTTGTCATTGCGGAAAACAAGAGGCGAAGCCAACAAGTCATCTGGCGGAAACACTGCCGCACTCTGCATTTCGTTCTTTGCGGCCAACTGCTTCACCAGACGTTCATTCTCCTGGCGAAGGGCAGCCAGTTCCCTGTTCAGATTCTCAATGGCCCTGCCATGCAGACCGTCGGATTCCAGACGCTCCTTTTTCAGGCCGGCGACCTCTTTCACCAACGCCCTGATCTCATCGCGAAACAGATTCTGGCTGTCCAAAATGTCTGTCACCACAACACCGTTGCCTGGAGTACTGTCCCCGGACACGGCCTTCACAAGCGAGTTGTCGGCAACATCAGGGCCAACTGCGGAAAGCTCTTGTTCGATCTGTTCGGCCGACCAGTTGTTCTCGAACATCTCGCGTATTCGACGGAATATTTCCAGCACTTCCGCAGGATATCTGCGGCGGCGCCCATCCCCTCCCACGGAAGGTATGTGGCGTGAGAACCTGTCCTTGTAATAGACGATGGTGGACGGCGGGACACCCAGTTGCCGCCCGACTTCACGCAGACTGATATATCGTTTGGTCATGAGATTTTGTCCACTGTTCACAATTGGTTGATATCTTTTCCAGTATCATTATCTGCCTGTCATGTAAACACTTTTACTGAACAACAATGAACAACCAATAAGACGGATAAAAAAAACGGTGCGCGAAAAGGCGCACCGGCAGACTGAAATACAATTCACTGAGCGGAGAATTACTTCTCAAGACCATACTGAACTTCGCGCAACAACTCCTGTGCCCTGGACAACTTTTCACCTCGCTCAGGATCGACCAGCCCACCCAGATAAGCAGCGCGTTGAGCCATGGAATCCAACTCACTGTCGATGATCATGTTTCGGGCCTTCAAGGGCATCTTTTCCACCTCAACCAGTCGGGCTTCGATGCCTTCAACATCCCGACGAAGAGAGTTCAACCGCTTGACCTCTTCGGTCAGGCCGGAAAGATTCCTGCTGAGACCAAAAAAGAATATTGCAAGAAGCACGAGAGACAATAGCGAAACGACCAGGGCGGACCTTCCCATGTCGTTCCATCCCTTGCCTTTTACGGCAGGCTGTTCGGGAATGGTCTTTTCCTCACCAATAGGATTGTCGATATGACTGACTTTCTCATTCATTTCGGTCATGCAGCTGCTCCCTGACGGATATTTCAACGTATGCAGTGACTACTTAAAACAATGGATCAAATCAAGCCTGAAATCCAAATTTTAACGTGGTGTACATCGTCAGGACCAAAATCAGGAGCCCAAATGAAAATAAGACCTAATCTGAGCGATTCTCAAGCGTTGTTTAATATCAAATGCATTCTATGGTCCTGTTTTGTTTGTAGTAATATTCATATAGTCTTCAAAAAGCAGCTGACCCATTCGGTGTACAGTAGGAGATTTAACAAAATTTTAGCAGTCCGTTATTTACGTTTCAAAACTCGAGAAACATAAGCAAGGCAACGAATGTTGGTATACAGAGTTCTTCAGGCACAGAGTCATTGCTCTCAGCAAAGAAAAACACGTATTGCCAAAGTGGTTCTCTTTATTCCTTATCAAAACTGTCTACAACAATTGCACCCATCGAAGCAGGCATAGTTATGACTATCAGACGTTTGATTGCAACTTCAGGAGCTGAAATTAACGGGAATTTATCCAAAGCAAAGAGAAGAAGGGCTACCACTAAGCTTGCTATAGTGTAAGCAATAAGAAGTCGAAAAAAGAACGCTCCCATCCTGTGCTTCACGTTCCCGCGAAATACGCTTTCATAGGAGAAAAAAGCTAAAAATAAAACGGACAAAAAGAAAATCAAAAGTAAATTAAACAGTGGCAAAGACGGGCCCATGCTCCAAGCTTCCTCGGAAAAGGAAATCGGTACTGCCAATGCAAATGCCCCTACAAGAGTCTGGCTCAGATCCTCAAGATTAAAATGTGATTTCATCTCAATTGCTCCGCTCCTCACGGTCCAGTACAACCCGATTCCGCCCCGCTTCTTTTGCCCGGTACAAAGCTTCATCCGCTCGCTGGATGGCTTCGTCAGGGGACTCCCCTTTGCTCAACTGGGCCACACCGATAGAAACAGTAACTGTAGTTCTATTTTCTTCATCGGCGATCTCACTGGCACATACTAATCCCCTCAACCGCTCCAGCACTGACGCTGCTTTTTTAAGGTTTGTTTCTGGCAGCAAAACCAAAAACTCTTCCCCGCCATAACGATAAACTTCATCACCTGGACGCAAACAGTCACAGAAAAGCTGGGCCATAGTTTCCAACACATAGTCGCCGAAAAGGTGTCCGAAATCGTCATTGACTTTTTTGAAATGATCCAGATCTATCATTGCGATGGAAACGAGGCGCGGTTCTTTTTTTGTCAACGCTGGGATACGTTCCAAGTCACGGCTCAAAGCTGACCTGTTCAGCAGTCCGGTCAACTCGTCTACATTGGAAAGGGATTTGGATACCACGCTCCCAAGCCTAAAACTCAATTGATCAAATCCGTGAAAACTTTTCAGCAAAGCACGGAACTCATTTTCCTGCAATTTGGTTGAGTCGAAATCTGAAAGCAGTTTTTCAGCAGACCGGTGCAACGTGAGCATTATCTTGACCATTTTTTGATATATGTGATGTTGATTACTCGAGTCTGGGGGAGATTCAGCCAGCCAACACCTAAAATCAAGCTGTTCAATGCGGACTTGATATGTTTCATCGTCTAGACGTCTTTCGGGAAATTGAAGGGCAAAAAAGAGTCTTAGGCGAACTTTGTGGTGTCGGAGCAGAGCACGGTAGTAATCCTCATAAAACAGTTCCATCTTATTGCTGTCATAATCCTGGACAAGCTCTTTTTCCATGGGACCGTCTCCCTGCGGTGTGAGAAGTTGAAGCTCTGTCCAGGCACTGAGCCCAGCAATGCCTAGCTTGAGCGATTCGCTTGGCTAACACTGCGCCAGCGCTATCATATCATGACGTTTTTATTTACAATCACATCTAGCCAAAGCCAAGTGTTGTCTCGCCAACAGATTGGAGGGTAGGATGTCCAACCTCAAAAAAAGCAAAGCAAAATTCATCGACGATGTCCAGGTCACGACCGACTGCCTGACAGGGCGGGGCGGGCTCAACCTTTTTGCTCGCTACCTTCGCGGCATTGACCTTTTTCCCCACATCAATCGCCTTTTCGGCTCCATGCGCAAGAACCCTAAAGGCACGCCCATTGATGACCTCTTCAAGCAGGTGCTCTGTTTTCTCTTTGATGGCACCAGCCGTCACCTAGCCCACTTCGATGTCCTGACCAAAGACTCCGGATATGCAGCCGCCATCGAAACGGACATCAAAGGAATGGCCTCTTCACATACCGTCAAGCGGTTTTACCAGGCCTTCTCCGTACAGCGGAGCTACCTGTTCCGCCGATTGCTGCACCAAATCTTCCTCTCGCGGCTCAACCTGACCAGGCCGGAAGTGATCGAACTAAACATCGACACCATGATCATGGACAACGACCAAGCACCGAAGCGGCACGGCGTCAAGCCCACCTACAAAAAAGTTTTGGGCTTTCAACCGCTCCAGATGACTTGGGGGCGATACATCATAGACGCCGTGTTTCGTGGCGGCGACAAGCATTCTCTGAACGGTGACTCGGCCCCGATAATGATCCGCCACGTGGTGCAGATGATCCGTTCACGCTACAGCAAAACCGTACCCATCGTCATTCGCATGGACTCCGGATTCTCCGACCAGGAGCTCTTCGACGAGATGGAGTGTCTGAATATCGGCTTTATCTGCGCAGGCAAATTCTACGGCGACATTAAGGCCATGCTCGGGTCACTCCCCGAGACCGCCTTTAACCATCACTTCGGCAAGACCGACGAGGATGTTTGGCAGTGCTACGAATTCAGCAACCGCCGCAAGTCCTGGGCAAAGTCCTACAGGGCCATCTTTTGGAGGCCGCTGCTGGAGGAGAAGCAGTTCTTGCTGCCGGGATCACGACCCGGCACCATCGTCTACACCAACCTCGGCATGGGAGGTGTCGTTGATCGGCAGTTGCGGGAGGCTGGCCTTGCGTTCATGACCAAAACCGATGCTATCATCCACTCTTACCACCAGCGCGGGGCAGATGAACTGGTCCACAGGGCTTTCAAGGATTTCGGCTTCGAGGAGTTGCCATTCAAGCGCTTCGTGCCCAACGCCGCCTTCTATTACACCATGCTCCTCGGCTTCTTCCTGTTTGAAGCGTTCAAGGAAGATGTGAGTGAGCCGGTAGTGCCGGTCAAGTCATTCGCGACCACGTTGCGTCGCCGCTTGGTGGACGTTGCCGCCAAAGTGGTGTCCCATGCTGGCAAAACCGTACTCAAGGTCACGGCGATAGCCATGGAATCGTTGCGTTTCAAAGAACTGTGGGAGCACTGCCTGAGCGCTCCAAAATTCGTCTGGGCTTGATCTGAACGTCCCACTCCATGTCCAGCGACGGGGGAGAGGTGCGTCCAACTTCCTGAAAAATCCGGTTTCACAACCGAAACGAGCAACATTTTCACGTTCAGCAATCAAGTTGTTCCCATTCGCGCCATTTTTGGAGTCAACCTTCTCCCGGTTTCTGCCAAGGTAGGCTTCAATGGCCCCCCTCCGCTCGATTTAGGTAAGACTCAAAAAGGCCTGCTCCAATGCCCCGGAAGACATAAAAGAGCATTCATCAGCATGCCACGGACACTGCCCAGCGTTGTCTTTTTATTGGACAAGCATAAAAAAACAGCTACCCCCCTAGACCTTTTTATCTTGACATGATAGGAATTATTTTATTAGGCGAACTACGGTACTGCAACATTGCCATTTATATTTAAAAATAAAGGAGTGCAATATGGAAGACCATCTTAAACAGGCATTGGAGATTGTAAAAGCCCAAGCGAGTGTAAGAACCATGAATGAGGAAGAGATTACCTCCATGGTCAAAAAACTTGCCGAAGGCATTCAGGCAATATCAGACGGCGTTCAGCAGCAACCTGAACAGGAGCCTGCTGTCGATCCAGCGAAGGCCATAAGGGAAAAATCAATAATAAACCTTGAAGACGGCAAGGCATACAAGATACTTACCAAAAAGAACCTGGCCAAATTCGGACTCACTCCTGATGAATATCGTGAAAAATGGGGCTACAAGAAGAATTTGCCTCTAGTCTGCAAATCCCTGCAACGTGAACGCCGCAAAAAGATGAAAGAAATGCAGCTTTGGAAAAAAAGAGGCAAGAAGAAACAAGACTAATGTTTTTATTTCTGCCGCTTGTTTATCAATGACAATCATAGCAAACGGGGAAACGCAAAATGCGTTTTCCCGTTTTTTAAACTTCAATTTAGCGTTCTCCATGCAAAGTGCTTTTCATAAGCAGATCAATAGTCCGTTCCAACCTTCTTATTCCTTCTCTTGATTGTATGTCGATCCCGCCAAGAGTCCTGTGATTTCTGGAACGAACCGCAAAAAAATTGACGGCGCCGGCCATGAAGGCCACAAGAGCCGTCAGATCCACATCATCCGGCGGATCATCACGCATATACTCGAAAAATTCCAAAGCGGTCCTGACACGCACTCCTTCCAGGCATCTTGTGAGATCGTTTTGCTCCACTGCCTCCCAGGCCAGTATGTCCAGGGTTTCAGGTCGCCTCATAATCGCGCCGAGATATCTTTTAAAAAACAAGGCCATCAATTGTCCCGATGGCATTTCCCGGATGTAGTCCACGTCACCTCCCATCAGTTCCCTGGCGGGAGGCCAGAACTCGACAGTCTTGCTGTAGGCGGCGACAAGATTGGGCAGGCCATGATAATAACGATAGATTAATTTCTTATCCACGCCGGCCTCGCGGGCAACGGCAGTAACTCCAAGATTGCGGAAACCATCCCTGGCCAAAACCTTGCCCACCGCCCTAATCAGTTTCGACTTGGTGATCTCTTTGCCGCGAATTGGAATAACCTTGAGATGTGTCATTCCCTTTCCCCTTAAGAATATAAATAGTATAGACTATATAACCCCTTTAAGTTCCGTGTCACTCGTAGTCAAGAATTCCCCTACTTTCCCCCAAACGCAAAAAGGCGCTCTTGATTAACAAGAGCGCCTTTTTTTAAAAAAAGTCCTGGCAGTGACCTACTTTCCCACACCTTAGGATGCAGTATCATCGGCGATGGCGGGCTTAACTTCCGAGTTCGGAATGGGATCGGGTGTACCCCCGCCTCCGTGACCACCAGGACAAATATATAAGTTAATAGGGAAGAGAGAGACTTTACTGAATCAAATAAGTCGCACGATCTATTAGTACCGGTCAGCTGAACGTGTCGCCACGCTTACACTTCCGGCCTATCAACCAGGTGGTCTGCCTGGGATCTTCAGGGACCGAAGTCCAGGGAGAACTCATCTTGAGGTAGGCTTCCCGCTTAGATGCTTTCAGCGGTTATCCTGTCCGAACATAGCTACCCTGCAATGCCGCTGGCGC
>CAXXKR010000004.1:862500-1740000 GCA_963674955.2 Desulfovibrionaceae bacterium
CCGCACTCTTCTTGTCGGCCATACCCGTCCGGCACTTAACACATGACCGGACTGCACTGCGGCCTCTCAAAATCACGCTACGGCCTGAAAACCGTCCCGGCCTCGCCACGCACGGCGGCATCGATCTCCTCTATGGAGCAGATGACCGCAGGCTTGCCGGTGCTCATGACAAAGCGCTTTCCGGCCTCGACCTTGGGCAGCATTGTCCCGGGCGGGAAATGTCCTTCCGCGGCATAGCGGTCGCCCTCTTCCAGCGTCATGGTCCTTAATATCTCTTCCCTGTCCGTGCCGTAATTCAAAATCGCGCCCGGCACGTCCGTGGCCATGATGAACATGTCCACTCCAACCTCCACTCCCAGAAGCGAACTGGCCAAATCCTTGTCTATGACCGCATCCACGCCGTTAAAGCCGCGACCTTCGCGGATGACCGGAATGCCGCCACCGCCGCAACAAATGACTATGAAATCCATGTCCACCAGTTGCTTGATCTCCCGCCGTTCAACGATGGTCACCGGGGCGGGCGAACCCACCACCCGCCGCCAGCCCTTGGCGGTCTTGCGAACCGGATAAGGCAAACCCAAGGGTTCTTCCTGTCCCAGCACCGGGCCGATGGGTTTGGTGGGCGCTTGCAGGGCCGGGTCGTTACGGTCCACCACCACATATGTAATGATGCTGAGCAAGGGCCTGTACTCAACTCCAAGGGCCATGAGCTCGCCGTCAAGAGTGGACTCGATCATGTAGCCGATCTGCCCCTCGGTCTGGGCCACCAATATTTCAAGCGGCAGCTTCGGCCCGGCATCGCAGCATTCCTGCTGCAAAAGCAGATTGCCCACCTGCGGCCCGTTGCCGTGGGTGATGATGATCTTCCAGCCCCTGGACAATTCGGCCACCTGGCTCAGGGGCAGGCGCAAATTCTCGAACTGCTGGTCTATGGTGCCTTCCTGCCCCTTGCGGATCAGGGCGTTTCCGCCCAGAGCCACCAGCAGGACCGGCTTGCGCTTCCTTGCTGAAGCCATACGTTCTCCCTAAAGGCCCAACCGCCTTGCTAAGACCTGTTCCAATGTGGGATCACCGTGATCGCCATAGCCATACTTAACCTGCACAAGTGGTTTGTCGATCTTGATCAAACCTGTGATGTCGATGGGGGTGGCCGATACGACCACATCGCAGTCGGTTGCGTTTATGGTCGCCTCCAGGTCGGACACCTGTTGCGGACTATAGCCCATGGCCGGCAACAGCTTGCCGATTCCGGGATACTTGTCGAAAGTTTGCTTCATGGTACCGACAAGATATGGCCTGGGGTCAACGAATTCGGCCACGCCGATGCGCTTGGCGGCAACCACGCCCGCGCCGAAATCCATCTCGCCGTGGGTCAGGGTGGGTCCGTCCTCGATGACCAGCACCCTCTTGCCCTTGATCATTTTCGGATCATCAACAGTGACCATGGAATCGGCAAGCACTATCTCGGCCTTTGGGTTGCATCTCCTGATGGTTGAAACAACCTGCTCGATTTTTCCCGGGTCCGCGCTGTCCATCTTGTTTATGACCGCCACGTCGGCCATGCGCATGTTTGTCTCACCCGGATGATAGTTCAACTCGTGCCCGGCCCGGTGCGGGTCGAAGACTACTATATTCACGTCCGGCTTGAAGAACGAGGTGTCGTTGTTGCCCCCGTCCCAGATCACCACGTCCGCCTCGGCCTCGGCCTGCCTGAGAATCTTCTCGTAATCGACCCCGGCGTAGACCACCGCGCCCATGCGAATATATGGTTCATACTCCTCGCGTTCCTCGATGGTGCATTCATGCTTGTCCAGGTCCGAATACTCGGCAAAACGCTGAACTTCCTGCTTGAGCAGGTCGCCGTAGGGCATGGGATGGCGCACGGCCACGACCTTCTTGCCCTTATCCTGCAGGATGCGCATGACCTCGCGACTGGTCTGGGACTTTCCGCAGCCCGTGCGTATGGCGCAGACCGAGACCACAGGTTTGCCGGACTCTATCATAGTATATGGAGCGCCCACGATCATGAAATCGGCCCCGGCGGCTGTGGCGATCGACGCACTGTGCATGACCTCGACATGGGGAATGTCGGAATAGGAAAAGACAACCAGATCGACCTTGTATTCGGCTATCATCTCTGAAAGCCTGTCATCGGAAATGATGGGAATGCCGTCCGGATAACCATCACCGGCCAGTTCAGCCGGATACTTGCGGCCGTCGATGTCCGGTATCTGGGTGGCCGTGAAGCAGACCACATCATACCGTTTATTGCCGCGAAAATAGACGTTGAAATTGTGAAAGTCGCGCCCTGCGGCGCCCATGATTATTACTTTTTCCACCATGACTCCTTCCTTGTCTATTTGCCTAAAATGGGAACAATGCGCTCCAGCGCCCAGTCCACGTCTTTTTTGCCGATAACCAGAGGCGGCGCGAAGCGGATGATGTTGTCGTGTGTCTCCTTGCAGAGCAGACCCGCGTCCTTGAGCCTTTCGCAATACTGCCTTGCCCCGCCCGCTTCCTTTTTGAATTCCACGCCGATCAGCAAACCGCGACCGCGCACTTCCCTGATCTTGGGATTGTCGATGGCTTTCAGGCCGGACATGAAGTATTCGCCAACCTCGCGGGCGTTGTCGATCAGCCCCTCCTCCACCAAAACCTTCAAAGCCTCGCGGGCCACGGCGCAGGCCAGGGGATTGCCGCCGAAGGTGGAGCCGTGTTCGCCCGGCTTGAGCACGTCCAGCACCGCCGTGTTGGAAAGAACTGCGGACACCGGATAGAATCCGCCGGACAGGGCCTTGCCTATGAGCGTCACATCGGCCACAACGCCTTCGTGTTCCTCGGCCAGCAGCTTGCCGGTGCGGCCCAGTCCGGTCTGGATTTCGTCGAAAACCAGCACCATGTCGTTTTGATCGCAAATCTCGCGGGCCCTTTGCAGGTATCCATGGGGCGGGATTATCACCCCGGCCTCGCCCTGGATGGGTTCAACCAGAAAGGCCACGGTATTGGGCGTCACGGCCTGTTTCAGGGCCTCGGCATCGCCAAAGGGCACGATCCTGAATCCGGGCGTAAAGGGACCGAAGCCGGTGGTGGACACCGGGTCCGTGGAAAAGCTGATTATGGTCACGGTGCGGCCGTGAAAATTATCGGAACAGACAATTATCTCGGCCTTGTTCTCGGGCACGCCCTTGGACAGGTAGCCCCACTTGCGCACGGCCTTGATGGCCGTCTCAACCGCCTCGGCCCCGGAATTCATGGGCAGGACCTTGTGGGAGTTGGTCAACCGGCAAAGTTCCTCGTACAGAAACCCCAGTTGGTCGTTTCGAAAGGCTCTCGAGGTCAGGGTCAGCTTGTCAGCCTGATCCAGCATGGCCTTTTTGATTCTTGGATGGCAGTGACCCTGGTTGACCGCCGAGTATGCGGAAAGGCAGTCCAAATACTTGTTGCCCTCGACGTCCCAGACCCAGATGCCCTGGCCGCGCTCCAGCACAACGTCCAGGGGCTTGTAGTTGTGCGCCCCGTAACGGTTTTCCAATGCGATGTAGTCCTTGGCCTTCATTTCTGAGTCCTCCCTTCCTGGCGCAAATGTTGCGCCTTCATTGTATTGTTGTATTTGCGCACATGCTGCCGGGCCAGTTCGGCGGCTTCGTCGGCCCTGCCCGCCGCAATGCTCTCCACCAATTCACAAAGGTCGCGGTGGTTCTCGTCCAGGGTCTCTTGGCCGGACAATGAGAACTCGTCGTAAGCGTCCAGGATGTTTTCATGGACCATGCGCAGCACCGCCGTGAACAGGGGATTGTCCGCTATCTCGGCAATGGCCACATGCACCTCGATGTCCACCTTGAGAAAGGCCTCCTGGTCCCCTTTTTCCAAGGCCTGCCCGGCGCGTTCAAGCAAGGCCTCGAAACGCCTTACATCGGCAGGCCCGACCCTTTGCGCGGCCAGAGAGGCCACTATGCCCTCCACGGCCTCGCGGAACTCGGCCAGATGGTCGTAACCCACCTGTCCGAGCTTGAGCAGCAGATCCAGGCTCTGGGAAATCTTCCCGGCGTCCGGCGCGCGCACGAAGGCTCCGCCGCCCACGCCCACGCGCACGTCAACAAGCCCCTTTTCCTCCAAGACGCGCAAGGCCTCGCGGATGGTGCCCCGGCTGGTGTCGAACATCTCCTTGAGTTTCAATTCCGGCGGCAGGCTCTCGCCAGGCTTGATGTCCCCGTTCAGAATCGAGGCCTCGATCTGCTCCACCACATGCTGGTACATGCGATTATTCTTTAACTTCGTTACGTTAAGCGTCATGAGCCTTCCTCGCCAGGGCGATTTGGATTGCTTGTCCGGGCTATTTGTCTAACTGTTCGACAATTAACTTTTCAAATGCCAAAGGGGAAAGGCCGTGTCAAGGAGAGAAGATCAACAAAACGTATTCTCCAGATTAAATCTTCACCGCAAACCATAGGACACTTCCCCGGCTTTCTGCTACATAACCGCCCATGAACAAAAACATGCGCGAATCCACGCGGGACAGCTACCACGAGCGGATGCTCAGGGTGCTTCAGTACATCCAGGATAATCTCGCGGAAAATCTGGACCGGGCCTGAAACAACGGCGGGACGCCGCCCTTAATAAACGGAGACAACATCATGGAAGTGAACATCAGAAAAGTCGAAGCCATGCCCCTGGCCTGCGTGCGCCACGTCGGCCCCTATGAAGAGTGCAAGCCCGCCTGGGAAAAAATATGCGCATGGGCTGGTCCCAAAGGGCTTCTAGGGCCGGACACCACATTCATCGGCATTTATCATGATGATCCAAACACTACGCCAAAGGAACAACTGCGCTCCGACGCCTGCATCACCTGCGCCGGAACAGAAGGGATGGATGGCGAGGTCAAGACCGGCAACATTCCCGCAGGCGAATACGCTGTCTATCGACATGTGGGGCCGTATGACAAACTCAAGGATAGCTGGGACGCCATGGTCAACGACTGGCTGCCCTCTAGCGGCAAGAAATATAAGGAAGGCACATGCTTCGAGATGTACATGAACGACCCCGAAACCACCCCGCCGGAAGAACTTATCACCGACATCTACCTTCCCGTTGAGTAAAACAAAGGCCCGACGCGCATCAACGCCGGGCCTTTTCATTTCGTCTTGTCAGGCCGGTCGAAATTCCAGCCGATCAGAATTCCAGACTGTTGGGAGTCCTGGGGAAAGGCAGGGCGTCGCGGATGTTGCTCACGCCCGTGACCAGCATGAGCAGGCGCTCAAAGCCCATGCCGAAGCCGGAGTGCGGCGCGGTCCCGTAGCGGCGGGAATCCAGATACCACCAGTAGTGTTCCTTATCGAGCTTTGTCTCGTCCATGCGCCTTTCCAAAACGTCCATGCGCTCCTCGCGCTGGCTGCCTCCGATGATCTCGCCGATGCGCGGCACAAGGCAGTCCATTGCGGCCACGGTCTTGTCGTCGTCGTTCAGGCGCATGTAAAAAGGCTTGATGGTCTTGGGATAGTCATAAACAAAAACCGGCTTCTTGAATTTCTCCTCGCAAAGAAAACGCTCGTGCTCGGTCTGAAGGTCGATACCCCACTCCACCGGGTACTCGAATTTTTTCTTGGCCGATTTGAGGATGTCTATTGCCTCGGTGTAGGGCAACCGCTTGAACGGCTCCTTGACGATGGTCTCAAGGGTTCCGGCCAGGGTCTTGTCCACCCACTTGGCGAACAGCTCCACGTCGTCGGCGCAATTGTCCAGGATGTGGCTGACGAGATACTTGATCATGTCCTCGCCCAGATCCATGTTGTCGTTCAGGTCGGCAAAGGCCATTTCCGGCTCGATCATCCAGAACTCGGCCACGTGGCGCGGGGTGTTGGAATTCTCGGCCCTGAAGGTGGGGCCGAAGGTGTAGACATCGCCAAGGGACAGGGCGAACATCTCCGCATCAAGCTGGCCCGATACGGTGAGATAAGCTGCCTTGCCGAAAAAATCCTCCTCGGCCTTCCACTTGCCGTCCAAATCCCTGCTGGTTACGCGGAACATCTCGCCCGCGCCCTCGCAGTCCGAGCCGGTGATGATGGGCGTATGGATGTAGAAAAAGCCGCGTTCCTTGAAATACTGATGTATGGCCTGGGCCAGTTCGGAACGGATGCGGAACATGGCACCGAACTTGTTGGTCCTTGGCCGCAGATGGGCGATGGTGCGCAGGAACTCGTCGGAATGGCGCTTCTTCTGCAAGGGAAAGGTCTCCTGGTCGGCCTCGCCCAAAAGGGTTATTTCGCTGGCCTTGACCTCCCACTTCTGTCCCTTGCCCGGAGATTCCACCAGCTCGCCGCCCACGGCCACGCACGCACCCGTGCCGATGAATTCCAAGGTTTTGACGATCTCCGGGGTATGGTCCACCACGGCCTGAATATTCTTCAGGCATGAGCCGTCGTTGATCTCAAGGAATGAAAACCCCTTGGAATCCCGCTTGGTGCGGACCCAGCCCTTGATCACGATCTCACTCATCGGGCCGTCGGCGTTCAGGGCCTCGACTACCTTTGTTCGCTTCATGTGCATCCTCTCCAGACTGTTTTCGTTTGCGTTCTTCAAGTTTGAAATTCAGGCTCTCGCCGGATTTGGTATAATAGAAAACATCCGTCTCATCGGGTCCAAGCTTTTGCCTGAAATCGTCCAACCAGTCCGTGTTCCCGAAGGCATGCATGGGCACGAACAGGCCGGGTTCCACCTTGCGGACAAACTTGACGCCACCCGTGAGGTTGGAAAGGCGTTTGTCCACATTGGAGAAGGCGATGTCAACCCGCTGTTTTGAAATTCTCTCCAAGGCCTTTTCGAAAAAGGAGACCGCGAATTCCTGATCCCTCGGCCCGGCGTCGTCCCAGCGCCACTCGGCCAGATCGCCGCCGTAATAGACGACTTGGCCGTCAACGTGAATGATGAAGGCCACGCCCAGGTCGTTGCTCATGAGCGTCGAAATCTCCATGCCCCAAGCCTCATACTCCCCGTCCGGCTCCACCACAAGGGTTCCGGCCGGCACGGACTCCGGGTACATGTCATCGATGTCGTCGGAAAAAACATAATGGACCTGAGCCGCTTCATTGGTGAAGATCGGCAGGTCGGGATTGAAATGATCCTCGTGGCCGTGGGTGACGAACACATACAAATCCTTCCCCCTGATGGCGGAACGCATCCCGGCCCTGGCTGCCGGTTGCAGATGGCTGTCGGCCGGGCAGTCAAAAAGAAAAGTCCTGACCCCCAGGTCAAGCACGAAACAATTGTGGTATATGTACGTTACCCTGCAATCCATTTGCAATACCGTCATTTTACATTGATACAAGCCATAAAGGCTGTCGGTGCTAAGGATAAACTTGCCGAGTGTTTTTTCGCAAGTCACAATGCCGCGCTGTTGCCAGCGGTGACTGCCTGATATACAAGCGTTGCCGACAAGAAGCGCAAAGGAGTTGCCGCATGGGTTTTTTCTCGAAGATAAAGAACGTCTGGGGAAGCAGGGACAAGGACGCCTCGGACAGCCCCGCAACCAAAGGCGGAGGCGACGATTGGCAGGCAGGGTTGACCCTTGCCCTGCGCCAGACCGAACCCAGGCTCTCCCAGTGGCTCGACGTCATCCTCAAGGGTGTGGGCAAGGCCGGACCGGACCTCTGGGACAGGCTGCTTTTCCTGTTCCAGGCCCTGGACGCGCCGGAAAACGAGGCCGAGGATTTTGTTTCCAAGTTCCGGTCCTGGCTGGAAAGCATGGGCTACGTCCGGGTGGAGGAATTCCGCTCCGAACTGCAATACCGCCTGGCCCTGGCCCTGGACTTGGAAGACGAGGAAGACGAACGCGACCGATTGTTCCTCAAACTTTCCGAGGGCATCAGCAAGACCAGGGAACAGATTTCAAAACGCATGGATTCCCTGCTCTCCAGTCATTCGTCCATGAACGACGAATTCTGGGACGAGTTGGAGGAAATCCTGATTATGGCCGACGTGGGCATGGAAGGCGCGTCAATGCTCATGGACAATCTCAAGTCCAGGGTACGCCGGTCCGGGCTGACCGATCCTCAAGGATTCCGCGAACTGCTCAAGGATGAACTAAGCGAGATATTCAAGGCTCCCAAGCGCATCACCGCAGTCAACCCGCCGGAAGTGGTCATGATGATCGGCGTCAACGGCGCGGGCAAGACCACGACCATCGCCAAGCTGGCCTACCGGGCCCAGATGCAGGGCCGCAAGGTGCTCATCGCTGCGGGCGACACATTCAGGGCCGCGGCCATCGAACAGCTTGAGATATGGGCCGACAGGGTGGGCGCGGGCTTTTACGCCAAGAGCGAAGGGTCCGACCCGGCGGCCGTGGCCTTCGAGGCCATGGACAAGGCCTTGAGCGAAGGCTACGATCTGCTCCTGCTGGATACGGCGGGCAGGCTGCACACCCAGACCAACCTCATGGACGAGCTGGAAAAGGTGAAGCGCGTGCTGGACAAGAAGCACCCCGGAGCGCCCCACCGCAGCGTGCTGGTGCTGGACGCCACCACCGGACAGAACGCCCTTTCACAGACAAAACTTTTCAATGCGGCCGTGGGCGTGGACGAGATAATCCTGACCAAGCTGGACGGCACGGCCAAAGGCGGCGTTGTGGTCGCCGTGACCCTGCAAAACTCCCTGCCCATAACCTTCGTGGGCCTGGGAGAAAAAATGGAAGATTTGCGGCCCTTCAACGGCGAGGATTTCGCCAGGGCCCTGCTCGCATAACAACGAAACATTCAAGGAACCATTTCAGATGACCGACACACCGGAAAACGGCATGGAAGAACAGAGCTTCGAGGAACTTTTCGAGGAATACAGCGCCGGAATGAGCGATTCCGCCCAGATCGGCGACAAGGTAACCGGAACCATCATCTCCATCGGCAAGGACGGCGTCTTCCTGGACATCGGCACAAAGGTCGACGGAGTGACCGAGAAAGACGAGCTCCTGAACGAAGATGGGGAAATGGCCTATGCCGAAGGCGACAGCATTGAACTGTTCGTGGTCGGCATCGACAGCGGCGGAGTGCGCCTGTCCCGCGCCCTGTCCGGGGCCGGAGGCCTGGAACTTCTTTCCGAGGCCTTTGACAAGAAACTGCCCGTGGACGGCAAGGTCACTGGCACCTGCAAGGGCGGACTGAACGTCGATGTCCTGCGCCGCAGGGCCTTTTGCCCGGTGAGCCAGATCGACACGAAATACGTTGAAAACGCCGAAGACTATGTGGGCCAGACCTTTCAATTCCAGGTCACCAAGCTCACGGAAGGCGGACGCAACGTGGTGGTCTCCCGCCGTGTGCTTCTGGAAGAAGAACAGAAAAAAGCCGCTGAATCCTTTTTGTCGGAAATCGAGACCGGAACCGAGATCGAGGGCACGGTCACCCGTCTCGCACCTTTCGGGGCCTTTGTGGAGCTGGTACCCGGCCTTGAAGGCCTCGTGCACATCTCCGAACTGGGCTGGGCGCGCGTGGAGTCGCCGGAAGCCGTGGTCTCGCCCGGAGACAGGGTCAAGGCGCTTATTCTCTCGGTGGAGCCGGGCGACAAGGGCAGAATGAAAATTTCCCTGTCCATGAAACAGGCCCTGCCCGATCCCTGGGCCACATTCGCCGACGATTTCAGCGAGGGCGACAAGGTCACGGGCAAGGTCACCCGTTGCGCCAAGTTCGGTGCCTTCGTGGACATCGCCCCCGGCATCGAGGGTCTGGTGCACATCAGCGAGCTCAGCTACACCAAGCGCGTCCTGAACCCCGAGGAAATCGTCAAAACCGGAGAGACCGTATCCGTGCTCATCAAGGGCATCGACACGGAGAACAAGCGCGTTTCCCTGAGCCTGCGCGACGCGGTGGGCGACCCCTGGCTGGATGTCGAAACCAAATTCAAGGTCGGACAGACCGTTTCAGGGACTGTAGAGAAAATAGAAAGCTTCGGGCTTTTCGTGAACCTTGAACCGGGCATTACCGGGCTGCTGCCCAAATCCAAGATCAGCCGCTCGGAAAAGAAGTCGGAACTGGACAAGCTCAAGCCCGGAGACAATGTGGCCGTGGTCATCGACGAAATGAAGCTGGACGAACGCAAGATAAGCCTGGGAACCGGCGACGAGCGCGAGGCCGGGGACTGGAAGAAATTCGCCGAGGACTCCGGCAGCGATCAGGGCATGGGCCTTCTGGGACAAAAGCTCCAGGCCGCCATGAAAAAGAAATAGCGGACGCACATGGCGCGGACGGCAGGAGGGGAATTAGCTGCCGCCGTTAAAAGGCTAATCGACAGGCAGCCTGATTATGAAGCGGGTAAACCTGCCCGGCTCGGAAAGGACGTCCATGCGTCCCTTGTGCTGATCCGTGACAATGAAATAGGAAACCGAAAGACCTAGTCCAGTGCCCACGCCCACCGCCTTGGTGGTGAAAAAAGGTTCGAAAATACGTTTTCTGGTCTCCTGATCCATGCCGGGACCGTTGTCCTCTATCTCGACGCGCACCCATCGGCCTTCACGGGTCAGGCTCAGTGAAATGGTCGGCTTTTGGTCCCCGTACTCCTTTTCTCCCATGGCCTGGGCGGCATTCTTGAGCAGATTAAGAAAAACCTGCTCTATTTCCGTAACCAATACCATGACCGGCGGCGTGTCCGGGGCGTAGTGCCTGATTATTTCTATCATTCTGAAATCATATTTCTTCTTAAGGTCATAATCCTTGGAGGCCAGCTCGACGGATCTGTCCAGAACCTCGCTCAAATCGTGCAGGCTGCGGACGGAATCACTCTTGCGACTAAAATTGAGCATGTTGCGGACAATCTTGGCGGCCCGTTCCCCGGCCTCGCGGACACCTTCCAGATAACTGTATATTCCTCGTATTTCATTATATTCATGTATTTTTTCCAAATCAACGCCGATCTTCCTGGCCGCCTCGACGTTGCCCTTCAGTCCACTGGAGAACCTTCGCGTCATCGACTGCGCGGCGGCCATGATCACTCCCAGGGGATTGTTGATCTCATGGGCCATGCCTGCGGCCATGCCGCCGATGGAAACCATCTTTTCGGACTGGATCATCATTTCCTCCAAGCGCACCCTGTCGGTCACGTCGTCCAGCCTGATGACCGCCCCCTCTATCCCGTTGGAAACCAGCGGATAAATGGTCATATCCTCGAAACCTGTTTCTCCATCCAAATGTCTGATCAACCGAGGCTCCACTTGAACCGTGCGGCGACGGATTGCTTCCCCGATCCGCTCCATCTCGGAAGCGAGCCTCGGATATACGCTGGCTAAGATTTTCCCAGTTGCCTCTGCCGAGGAAATTCCCGTCTTCTTTTCAGCCTGGGCGTTCCATTGAATGATCCTGCCATCCACGTCCACGCCGATTAGAACCGAGGGCATGGAATTGACCACGTTCGCCAGGAGGTTCCGCAGACGTTGAAGTTCGTCCTCGGCCTGCTGCTGCTCATATATCAGACGGGCCTGCTGAACGTTCTGAAAGGCCGCATTGGATAGTTGCCTGGCAATTGAAAACAGGGCTTGGGCCACTTTCCCGAACCGCTCGCGCGACATGGCCGGCACTTCAAGAAAAGCCTCGGCTGCTTCGTCTTCGTCAGCCCCTATTTCCCGGGCATAGTTCCGAATCCTTTCCTCGGTCTGAGCCTCGTCACGCACTTGCCCTATCAACCAGTTGGCCAAATGCTTGTTGCCGATGCTGATCCCGGCCCCGGCGTCCCACAATCCCCCGCTCAGGCATTCCTGTATTTGAGGCCCGTCCAACTGAAACTTCCCAAGCACCGCATCCGATCTATAGCAATTGGCCAAGCCTTTTTCAGTCTTGCGGATGACATCCTTGCATAGTCGGCAAAAATTGCTGGGAGCCGTAATCGGCGTACCATCGATGTTCGTGATGATGGAGGCAACACCCGTCGCATCGGCGAACTGGTCCTGAATAAGCTGAATGTCGTCAAGGTCGAACAACTCTTCAAAAGTGATTCCCTCCACGTCACCCAAAGGACGAGTCAAGGTCACAATACGCTTTTTCAACGCCTGTTCAGCCAGTTTGCGATCAGTAATGTCTATCAGATTGCTTTCCAGAAATCGCACTTTTCCCTCTTCATCCGGGATAGTGTAGACCTTCAACAATACATCAATAACTTCGCCACCAAAACGGACAAGCTGTGTTTCAAAGGTGACTTCGTAATTATCCTTGAGGGCTTCCAGCAAACGTTCACGGTCCTGAGGATTCTTGTAGATATTGACCAGCCCGACCTTGTTTACGGCATCCAGGGAATCGTATCCCAAAATGCGAAGTCCCGACGGGTTAATGAGAAGCAGTCTGCCTGAAAAATCGGTCCTGAGAATCCCGACCAGGGAATGTTCAAAGACATGACGAATTTCCTCTTCAGCCCGCTTGCGCTGAATAAGTTTCCACATGCCCTCCATCAGCAGAGTCAGCTGGCGGACATCGGACTGGTCGTAAGCGCCCTCCTTGTTACCGACCCCGGCCACCGCCACTATGCGTTCGCCGTCGAACACCGGCACGTTCATATGTCTGTCCACGGCCACATGCCCTTTGGGAATCCCCCGTTTCAGGGGGTTGGGCGCGTTGTAATCATTGGTGACGACCGGCTTCCTCTGGCGCACCGCCTCGCCCCAAAGTCCGGTCTCTTCAACCGGATAAGCAATGGGCTTGTCCTGCACCAGGCACTCCTTCATTGCCGACTGCGACCAGCTGTGGATTGTCATCACGCTTTCGTCTTCATTGAGAAAGGCAAGGTAGCCAATTTTGCTGCCCGTCAGCTTTACGGCCTCTTCAAGGGCGAAGTCGGTTATCTCCTGCATGGTGTTGGAGCTCATGCGCCCCAGTTCGACCAGGGTCTCAAGGCGCGATTCATTAAGGCGCAAGACCTCTCCCGAGCGTTTGCGCTCGGTAATGTCGCGGGCAAAGGAAAAGCTGCCCTCCTCGCCCTCGAACATCAAATAATTGCTTGTGACTTCGACGGGGAACACCCGTCCGTCCTTTCTGCTGTGCCGCGATTCAAACTTGATGGATTTGTGCCTACGCAATTCAGCCAAGTGGGATTCCCAGGCTTCTGGAGGAAAATCGGGATCAATCTGGCTTATCTTCATGTTAAGCAACTCTTCACGCGAGTAACCCAATGAACGGCAGGCCGCGTCATTGACATAAAGCAGCTTCGTCTCGCGATTCAGCCAAAAAACGGCGTCACGAGCGCCGTCCACGCCGTACTGGACCAAACGCATCTGCCTTTCGTCGATTTTCCTGCCGGTTATGTCGCGATCCACGCCACGGTACCCGACGAGATTCCCGAATTGATCCAAAACCGGAACACCGCTTGTCTCCAATACTATTCGCCGCCCATCCTTGTGCAAACAGGCATTTTCCAGAGTTGTGAACGGCCTACTTGATTCAAAAAGCTCCCTCAAGAGAACTTCAACCCTGACAATCTCATCCTCCGGCATAAAGTCGAAGGGACTCTTTCCCACAATCTCTTCGGGCTTGTAGCCGAGAATCCCTTCAACCTGCGGGCTGGCATAGCTGTATATGCCTTGCTTGTTCACCTCCCATATCCAATCGCTGGTGGATTCGATAAGTCCGCGAAACTTGGCCTCGCTTTCCCTAAGCGCCGCCTCAACCCTCAACCTTTCATTCAATTCCTGAGTCAATTCGGCTGTTTTCTGCGCCACCTTTCGCCGGAGCTGCCAGTGCCAGACAACAAGCACAGCCAGCAAAAGGACAAGAGGCCCCCCGCCCCAAAGGGCATACCAGGCCGCTTTTCCATACATCGACTCCTGCTCATACGCCCCGAACCACTTGTGGTAAATTTCTTCATATTTTCCGGAATTCCTGACCAGGGCCAGCCCCTCGTTGAACTGGCTGATCAAACGATCATTGCCCTTTCTGGCGGCGAAGCAATAGTCAACAATTTCTATGGGAGGCCCCACAGTCGCTATGTTGATCATTTTCTCCAGTCTGGCCCAAAACAGATTCTGCAATTTCCCAAGCAAAGCCGCGTCATATTTGCCCGAGGATATCAGCCGCAAGGCGTCTATCTGGGACTCCACAGCCAAGATGTTCGATTCGGACAGATTGGCCAGGGCATAGTCGTGCATTATGTCGCTTTTCTGAACCAGCACATCCTTTCCGGAAAGATCTTCAAGAGAACGGATATCCGAGTCGACGCGCACGAAAATGGAATGGGAAACATTGATGTGCGGCGTCGAGAATTCGACATTCTTGGCTCGCTCAGGCGAATAGTACATGCCTGTCAACGCGTCGATCTCACCCCGTTCGAGCTGGCTCCGAACCTCTTCCCAGGGGCCGAGATCAATCCGGATGTGCAGGCCCATGACCTCGGCCACCGCACGCATCATGTCCACGTTGAACCCGACCGGTATGCCGTTTTCCAGATATTCGTATGGAGGATAGTTGTAGTCGCCGCGTACCAGGATGTGATCGGCCCTGGAAGCGCAAGGCAAAACAAGGACAAGCAGTGCTGAAAAGAATAATATACGAAAAAGGCTGATCGACAACATTGCCCTCCGCATCTAGGCAATCAACAACAAACCATACTCAATCCGAGCCGCACGTCATGACCAATACGAATTTCGGACCTCATGAAAATATTACCACGCCCAAATCGAATTGTCATTCGATTAAGAATAAAATGTGGCTCCCGTTTCAATCGGAGGTTGTGAGAATTACAATTGCGTACAATGAGGGAACGCCGAAAGGCATGCTATTCCAACCACAAAAGCGGACACTGGGCGCTGAAATCCGAAAACTCGATATGCTGATGGTGAAGGAAAAGAAGGTCGCCGCCTTCTCCATAAAGCGGATCGCCCACTATGGGATGGCCGAGCGAAGCGAGATGGGCGCGAATCTGGTGCCGCGCGCCTTTATGAATAACCGCTCTGACCAGTGTGAAACCTTCGGACAAGGAATGCTCCAGAACCTCGACCTCGGTCCAGCGCCTGAAATCGGAGTCTTCTTCACCCAGGACCAAAGTCCTGGCCCTGTCGTTCGTGTCCAGGCGGTTCCTGACGACGATGTCGCCTTCCAGCCGCCCTGCAACCCTGGCCAGGTACGTTTTCCGAATTTTACCTTGCCGCTCAAGACGCAAGTACTCTTCTCCAGCCTCGTTGGTCAGGGCCGCAAGGAGCAACCCCGAGGTGTCGCGGTCAAGCCTGTTCAAAAGCTTTGCGCCCTGAGAATTCAAGAGTTCCGGAATAAACAGCTCAACGCTGGAGTTGTCGCGCCCGGCTATGGCTGCCGAATGCAGACCGGCAGGCTTGAAGATCGCGGCAAAACCATTTTCGCGCTTAATGACCCGCAGCCCTTGGGGCATGGCCGGCTTCAGGAACTCGGCAACCGCAAGCTCCTGTCCGGAACTGACCTTGTAAGCCGAGGTCATGGCTTGACCGTCCACAAGAATCCGGCCCTCGTCGCAGAGCCTGCGCCTGTGCCTTAGGCCGGCCTTGGGCAACAGCTTGCCAAGAACCTTGTCCAGCCTTTTCCCGGCTTGTTCCGAACTCACGATCATTTTCTTCATAACCAATGCCAATCAAACACATAAGGTCCGCACTAGGCAAGGAAACAAGGCAAGGATTCTTTGACGCCAAGCCCAAAAAAACCTAATCTTTGCCCTTCATTTTCATCAAGCCATAGAGGATTGGAGGGAACATGGAATTCGACGTACTCTGGCTCTCAATGCGGGAAATAGATTCTCTTGGGATCGGCATGAGTGAAGTAATGCTGGCCGTGGAAAAAGGCTTTGCAGCCGTGGGCGAGGGACGGGTGGAACTCCCGGCCAAGATCGGAATCCATCCCCGCGAGGATTGCTTCATCCACGCCATGCCCTGCTGGGTGGGCGGCGCCATCGACCAGGCCGGGGTCAAATGCGTTTCCGGCTACCCCTCCAACGCCCAAAAAGGGCTGCCATACATAACCGGCGTGTTCTGCCTCATCGATCCGGACACGGGCATCATCAAATCGGTCATGGATGCGGGCTGGATAACCGCCTGGCGCACCGGCGCGGCCTCGGGCGTGTACGCGAAATATTTCGGCAATCCGGACAGCTCTTCCGTGGCCGTCATCGGCCTGGGCGTGCAGGGCCGGGTAAACCTCCTGGCCATGAAGGAAGTCTTTCCCAAACTGGACACCATCCAGGTCTACGATCCCTTCCCGGCGCAGGTGGACAGATTCACGAAAGACATGGCCCCGCATTTTCCGGGAATCGACCTGACCCCCTGCCCGGACGTGCAGAGCGTGGTCAAAGGCGCCGACGTGGTCATCACCTGCTCGCCCATCGTTGAAAAACCGGAACGCTTCGTTTCCCGCAAATGGCTCAAGGACGATGTCCTGGCCATTGCCGTGGACTACGACTCGGCCTTCGACGCCGAGACCATGTCCGGCAACTTCGTCTGCGACAATGCAGGGCAGTATCTCTGGACAAAAGAGCAGGGCACCTATTTCCAGGACGGCTATCCGGACAGGGACGGCCTGTATGCGGACATGGGTGAAATCTGCTGCGGCAACAAGACCCCGACTACCTCCGGGCTGCGCGGCGCAGTGCTCATGGGCATTGCCAGCCACGACGTGATGACCGGGCAACTGGTCTATGAAAAGGCCGCTTCCAAGGGCATCGGGACCAAGGTCAAATTGTAATGGACCCAAGGGGATATCTCTACGTACTGGGGGCCGCAGTCCTCTGGGGACTCATCGGCCCCATATCCAAATTCATCTTCGCCCACGGCGTGTCGGCCCTGGAAACCGCTTTCTGGCGCTCCTCCCTGGGCTGGTGCATGTTCGCGCTCCACGCCCTGCTGGTCACGGGCTTCAGGATATCTAGGGAACACTTCGTCCCCCTGGCGGTCTTCAGCGTCCTCGGCATCACCCTGTTCTACGGTTCCTACATGGTCTCCATAGAGTATGTGGGAGCGGCCCTGGCCTCGGTGCTGCTCTACACGGCCCCGGCCTGGGTCGCCCTTCTTTCCTGGATATTCCTGGACGAAAAGATGACCGGCTGGAAACTCTCGGCATTGATGCTGACGCTTACAGGCGTGACCTGCGTGAGCCTCGGACCGCAGATGTTCAACGGCGGCGGCAACGTCTCCTTCAGCTGGCTTGGCCTGATGTGCGGCCTGACCGCCGGTTTCACCTATGCCCTGTATTACATCTTCGGTAAAAAGTACTTCAGCGGCTACGCCACGCCGACACTGTTCTTCTACGCCCTGCCAGTCGGTTCCATTGGCCTCTACCCCTTCATCGAATTCGCGCCCAAGGCAGGCTCCACCTGGCTCTGGCTGCTGCTCCTAGCCGCGACCACCACCTATGGGGCCTACATCTTCTATTACGCGGGGCTAAAAAGGCTGGAAGCCACCCGCGTGTCCATTATCGCCACCCTTGAGCCGGTCATCGCCTCGCTCCTGGCCTTCACTATCTGGCACGAACGATTCGATTTCATGGGCTATATCGGCAGCGGCCTCATCCTCTCGGCTGTCCTGCTGACCATTGCGGAAAGCTCGCGCAGAAAATCCGCCAAACCCCTGGTTGACAGAAGGCCGGGAGGCAACGGGCAGTGATTTCCGAGCTGATACAGGTCAAGGCTTCCGCCGGTTCCGGCAAGACATACTCCCTGACTGGGCGTTTCCTCGAGCTCATGGAAAAGGCCGGGGACCAAAGGGACATCCCCAGTTGCGGGCGCACGCCCATCCAGGGCTATTCCTGGCCGGAAATCCTGGCCGTGACCTTTACCAACAAGGCCGCAGCCGAGATGAAGGAACGGGTGGTCAGGACCCTGAAACTGGCCGCGCTGGACATCGACGGGCAGGGACAAAAGGCCGGACTGACCGGACAACAGGCCGGGCAAGCCTTGGAATCAATACTGCGCCGCTCCCACCAGTTGAACATCAGGACCATCGACAGCCTTTTGAACCTGCTCCTGCGCCTCTTCGCCCTGGACCTAAAAATGGCGCCGGACTTCGAATTGATCTTTGACCAGAATGAACTCTACGAGCCGCTTTTCGAACGCTTCATCAGCAAATGCGAGGCTGGGACAGGCCCGGAAAACGACCTTTTGGAACAGGCCCTTGAAACGCTGCTCGTATATGACAAGTCCGACGGCTTCTGGCTCAGGGACAAATTAAAGAAAAAGATATTCACCCTCCTGAACCATCTGAACGTCCTGGAGGACAATTTCTGCACGGACCAGAAGCTGATGCGCGACCTCCTGGCCCGTTCCCTGGCATCATACAAAAAGGCGGCGACCCTTCTTTCCGATCACATTGAAATTCAAGGACTGTCCGCCGACAAACGCTTCCTGAACTTCCTGTCGAAAACCTGTGCCCTGGACATATTCGATTCCCCTTCCGACTCGGCATACGCCAAAAAAAGCACCCTTTCCGAATGCATGAACAAGTCCTCCAAAGACATCACGGACAAGGGAGAGGCTCTGTTCGCCCGCTTCAAGGACCTCCATGCTGAACATGGCCGCGTCCAGGCCATCCTTTCCGGAGCGCATTCCCTGGCCCCCAGCGTGACGATAGCCAAGGGCATCCTTGAAGACCTCAAAAAATACCAGCGCAGGCATGGACTGATTCTCGGCTCGTCCCTGGCGGGCATGGTCAGGGAAAGGCTGTCCGGCGACTTCGCGGTACCGGACGCATTCTGCCGCATGGGAGGCAGGCTGCAACACCTGCTCATAGACGAATTTCAGGACACGGGCCGCGACCAGTGGAAGGCCGTGACTCCCCTGGCCGAGGAATGCCTGTCCAAGGGCGGCAGCCTGTTCTACGTGGGCGACGTGAAACAGGCCATCTACGGCTGGCGGGGCGGCGACTCCAACCTGTTCGACGAGGTCATGGGCCAGCCCGGGCTTGCCGAGGTGGCCGCATCAAGAAAAACCGAACCGCTTGAGTGCAACTGGCGCAGTTCAAGCGAGGTGGTCGAATTCAACAACGAATTCTTCGGGAAACTGGAAGACGAGGCCACGGCTCTCGAGCTGGCCGAGGTTCTGCTGTCCGGGGCTCCCGCAGAGGAAATAAATAACCTGTCGGACCAGTTGGCCCGGAATTTCAGCAACTCCCGACAGAAACTGCCGGACAACGCCAAAACAGCGCCCGGCTATGTATGCATGGAAAGCGTCCCGGGCGGAAGCGCGGAAGAAATCCAAAACCAGTCCCTGGACCGCCTGGAAGAATTGCTGGAGGAAGTGCTGACGCGCAGAAAACCCGGTGAAGTGGCCGTGCTGGTCCGCTCCCACGCCCACGCAGCCCTGGTCTGCGAAAGGCTCGTCTCCATGAACCTGCCGATGATAACGGAGAACAGCCTGCTCCTTTCCAGGCATCCGGCGGTCAGGCAGTTGGCAGCCTTCATGGCCTGGCTGGACTATCCACAGGACAATCTGGCCTTCATGGAGTTTATTACCGGCCCGGACTTTTCGGCCGAGGCGGGCCTTGACACTGATCAGTTGCACTGCTGGCTCGTAGGCCAAACCAAAAGCGCCAGCCTTTCCGGAAAATTCCGCGACGACTTCCCCGAAGCGTGGCGGCTCATCAAGCCCTTTTACGCCAAGTCCGGACTGATGACGCCCTATGACCTGGTGCGCGAGATGGTGGTCTGCTTCAGGCTTCTGGAGCGCGACCCCCAGGCCGGGTTGTATGTGCTCAGATTTCTGGAGATAGTGCATCTGGCCGAGGAAAAAGGGCATGGTTCCCTTTCCACGTTTCTTGAATTCTGGACGGACAAGGGCCGGGAGGAAAAGGTTCCCCTGCCCGAAAACGTCGACGCCGTGCGCATAATCACCATCCACAAGGCCAAGGGGCTTGAATTTCCGGTTGTCATGATCCCTTTCCACCACTGGATGACACCCACGGAAAAGGGCCTCACAAGCGCAAGGCTGGGCGATGAGACCTTTCTGACAGCGGCGGCCAAGGCTCTTGGCGCGGAATACTACGCCAAACGGCGCAAGGAACTGCGCGAGCAGCTCAATCTGCTTTATGTGGCCTGGACCCGCCCCAGAGAGGAGCTTTACGGAATATTCCCCCAAAAGGGTGAACGGGGCGGCCTGGGACCGGTGGTCACGACCATGACGCACCTGCTCGAGTTGGACGCAGTCGGCGAAACGTTCGAAAGGGGTGCAAGGCCCAAATCCGGAAAACCGCGCACCACGACCGGAACGTTGAAACCTCGCCGACTTCCCCTGCGGGACAATCTGCCGGAATTCATGGGCTGGCTGCCCAGGCTGCGCGTCTTTCGCCATTCCCTTGAAGATTTTTCCCAGGAACAGCGCATGCGCGGCGAGCTGGCGCACAAGGCCTTGGAGTTGTTGAAAATCACCGGCGAAGACGTGTTGGACTCCCGCCGGGCCGTCTTCCAGTCCCTGGACCAATTCCCGGCCCTGCCCCGGACTGAGGAACTGGAGAAAGAGCTGAACGCCATGCTCCTCTGGGTCTTGGCCCTCCCCGGCATGAAAGAAATGTTGGCAAAGGGCAGAAGCGAACCGGAAATGCTGGACGCGGAAGGAGGAGTGCACCGGGCCGACCACCTTTACAGCGAACCGGGGAAAAGCATTGTGCTGGAATACAAGACCGGCCAGCCGTCCCCGGACCACCTGAGCCAGGTGCGAGGCTACCTCCGGCTGCTCAGGGACATCCACGGACCAGACCACCGACTTTCCGGGCTGATCATCTACCTGGACAGGCGCGAAACCCTGGAAGTCGGGCTGTAGGGACCGGAAATGAACCCCATCAGAATAATTTCATGGAAAAGGGACTTCATCCGGGGGCTGGCGGACATCCTGGCCGAAAACGCGTTCCTTGATCCGGATTCCCTGGCCAAGACCTTGATCATCTTTCCCCACAACAGACCGAAACGCTACCTCAAGGACGCCCTGCGCGACCATCCGGGAATACCAAAGCCCTGCATGCTGCCTCAAGCCGTGTCGTTTCCCGATTTCACTTCCCAACTAGCCGCCGACCTGGGCCTGTCCACAAGGCGCAAGGCCAACCGTCTGGACCAGGCCGGGCTGCTCTTCCGCATTGCCGGTGAACTCGGTTCCGGCGCGCAAAGCCCTCTTTCCAGGCTGCCCGACCTGGACCAGGAGCGATTCTTCCCCTGGGGCCTGCGGCTGGCCGCCTTGCTGGAGGAATTTCTGAGGCAGGGCGTGGAGCCGCCGAATCTCGACTACATGCAGGATCAGGTCACGGAGCAGGCCGCCGTCCTTCTGGAACACCTGAGCGAAATTCACGAAAAATACGTTTCTGGCCTGGAGGAAAGAGGCTGGTCCACTCCCGGACTTGAAAGCCGCTACGTTTCAGGACGGCTGGACCAGGCAACGGACCTGCTGAAAGACAGAAATATCCTTATTGCCGGTTTTTACGCCCTTGGGGCGACGGAAGACGCCCTGCTCAAGAGGCTCTGGTCCGAAATGGACGCGGAAATCGTCTGGCACTCCGATCCGGTGCTGGCCCTCGGCAAGGAGGCCCATTGGTCGGTGCGCGAGCACAAGCGCTGGCTCGGGAGATGGACGGCCAGGGCTGTGGCCGAGGACGAAAACGATTCCCATTCCAAGGAACCGTCAATCCGCTTTTACGAGGGTTTCGATCTCCATTCCCAGATCAGCGTCCTGGAACGGGAACTGAGAGAGGCCCCGGACCTTGACCGAACGGCCATCGTCCTGCCCGATACCGGCACACTTATGCCCGTGCTGCACCACCTCCCGGACATGGACGTGAACATAAGCATGGGCTACCCGCTTGATCGCTCGGCTCTTTTCCAGCTTCTGGAATGCATTCTGGCCCTGCAGGAAAACCGTTTGGAAGACGGAAGATATTTCTGGCGCGACCTTATCACCCTCATCCGCCATCCCTACGTCAAAATGCTCGGAATCGACGGGACCCAGCCGCTTAGGCAAGTCTTCCATCATTGGGAAACGGCGGTGCGCCAGGGCGAAAAGTATCTGGACCCCTTTGACTGGACGCCTCTTTACGAGGAACTGCCGGAAGGCGTGAACGAAAAGCAGGCCGAAGACCTGCGCAGGGAAATTCTCGAAGTCTGCCTGAACGGATTCTCGGTCCCGGAATCCCTGGCGCAGCTTTCGGCAAGTCTCGGCGGACTCCTGACCATGCTCGGCAACAGGGGCGGCGACCTCTGGCACAGACATCTGGTGGACGCAGAATGCCTGGTCCGGCTCATGACCCGGGTCGTGCCCGAACTGCTCCGCAGTTCCATCAGCGAAGATAAATACTCCCGCCCGGTTCTGTTCTCGGTGCTCCGCCAACTCTGCTCGCAGGAACGGGTTTCCTTTGAGCCGGACCCGCTGACCGGCTTGCAGGTCCTTGGCGTTCTGGAAACGCGCCTCTTGCGCTTCAAACGGGTCTTTGTGATGGACGCGGTGGAGGAAAAACTCCCCGGAACGCGACCTTACGACCCACTGCTCCCGGACCCCATGCGCCGGATGCTCGGGCTGCCAGACGCCGTGGACCGGGACAACGTTGCCGGCTACAACTTCCACCGCCTGATCCAGGGTGCGAATGAGGCGGTCATCTTCTACCAGACAGGAATCAAGCCCGGTCTCCTGGACTCCAAAAGTGTACGCAGCCGCTACGTGGAACAACTCATCTGGGAGATGGAAAAAAAGGAAAAACGGCTGATCAGTACAGGAGACGGGCCTCCGGTGCAGGCTGTGACCCTGCCCCTTGGGGCCATGCCCCTGGGGACCGTTCCCATAGAAAAGAGCGGCCCCGTGCAGGACGCCCTTGAAGACCGGCTGTCCAGGCCTATCAGCCCTTCGGCCCTGAACAGCTATCTGCACTGCCCCAAAAGATTCTTCTACCAAAACCTGACCCACCTCAAGCCGGTTCATGAAATCGACGAGCAGGGAGACAAGGCCGAATTCGGCACCATAGTCCACGAAACGCTCAAGAATTTTATCGCGCCCCACGTTGGCCGCCAGGTGGACATCTCATCGCTGGACAAGCTGCAACTGGCCGGCCTGTTCAGCAAGGCCCTTGAGGCGAGCGCCTTTTATCCGGCAATGCCCTTCGACCAGCGGCGAGCTCTTAGAAAAACCGGGCTGAAACGGCTTGAGGCTTTCCTTGCGTCCCAGGAATGGACGGAAATCATGGCACTGGAACAGGAAATCGCCTCCAAAATCAAAACACAGGGAACAGGCATAATCCTCAAAGGCAGGATAGACAGAATCGACCGGCGGAACGGAAAAATTATCATCCTGGACTACAAGACCGGTTCGGTGCACAAACCGCAGAAAAACTTCTGGCAGGATCAAGCGCTATGGGAAAGGCTGGACAATTCCGACCCCCAAACCGATCCCGACCCGAAATTTCTTGCGGAACTGGCCGCCAAAGGCCAGGATTTGCAGCTTCCCTTGTACCTGTTCATGTATTACCACTCCCAATCCGTGCTTCCGGAAAACGCCTTCTGGGTCGAGCTGGCCAAGGAAGGCAGGGAACTGCCGCTTTTCCCCGACAAATGGACGGACCAGGAAAGACTGGAAGCAGTGACGCAAGCGATACCGCAACTGGCTGAATTTCTCCTGAGGCATATGCTGGAAAGCCCAAGGTTCGTCCCGATGCCCGGCGGACAATGCCAATGGTGCGATTTTCGAGGACCGTGCGGGGCATAACGAGAAAATCGGAGAAAAGACATGAAAAGCTCGGAAGGAAAGATCGGCCGCGTGTTCGTGCTCAGGCTGGAAGACAACGACCGCATGCCCGACTGCGTGGAACGATTTGCAGCCGACAACAAAATCAGATGCGCCCAATGCACCCTGGTGGGCGGAATGGACAACGGAAACATCGTGGCAGGCCCGGAAGACGGCTCGGCGCAAAGGCCGAAACCCATGCTCCAGGCCGTGGGCCAGGCCCATGAAGCCGTTGCCCTGGGCACCATATTCCCGGCCGAGGACGGAAGCCCGAGGCTGCACATGCACGCGGCCCTCGGCCGCGAGGGCCGGACGCGCACGGGCTGCATCCGTCCGGGGCTTGACATCTGGTGCATCGGCGAAGTTGTGGTCATGGAGATACTGGGTGTGGACATGATCAGAAAAAAAGACCCCCAGACCGGCTTCGAACTGCTGGCAAAAGACTGATATGCAAAAAACCTCCATCCTCATTTGCGGCGCCGGGATAATTGGCCTGACCATCGCCCGCCAATTGGTAAAAACCGGCAGGAGCGACATCGTCATCATGGACAAGGAGACGGACCTGGGCAGACACGCCTCGGGCCGCAACAGTGGAGTGCTCCACGCGGGCATCTATTATGATCCGGGCACCCTCAAGGCCCGCCACTGTCTGCGCGGCAACTTCAAGATGCGCGAGTACTGCAAGGAAAAGGGGCTGCCCCTGCTGGAATCCGGCAAGGTCATAGTGGCCCGGACCGAAGACGAGTTGCCCACCCTGCACACCCTGCATGACAGGGCCGTGGAAAACGGCGCCAAGGTGGAGCTGATCAGTGAAAAGAGACTGGCCGACGTAGAGCCCAACGCCAAGACCTCGAAGGAAGCCCTGCTCTCACACTATACCGCAGTGGTGGACCCCAAAAAGATTCTGGAAGCGCTGCGCCGGGACCTGCTGGACACGGGCAAGGTCCGATTCATGCTTGGTTCCAAATTCCTGGGCAGGGAGTCGGGCAACGTGGCCGCAACCAGCACCGGGCCCGTCGGCTACGAGATGTTCATAAACGCCGCCGGGGCCTACAGCGACAAGGTGGCCAAGGCCTTCGGAGTGGGCCTCGAATACAGGCTCATTCCGTTCAAGGGCATCTACAAGAAGCTTGGAAAGAAATGTTCGGACATGATCCGGGGCAGCATCTATCCTGTGCCCAACATCAAGAACCCCTTTCTGGGCATCCATTTCACCAGGAACGTATACGGCGACGTTTATCTCGGCCCCACGGCCATCCCGGCCCTGAGCCGCGAAAACTACGGCATCGTCAAGGGCCTTGACCTGGAATTCCCTGAAATCCTTTACCGCGACGCGGTGCTGTTCATGAAGAACAAAAAATTTCGTGGCGTGGCCCTGGACGAACCGCGCAAATATTTTTTTAAATATTTTTTCAGCGACGCCAAAAAACTGGTCAAACATCTGGAGCCGTCTTATATTGAAGATAGTCCCAAGGTGGGGATACGACCTCAGCTGGTGGATATCGAAAAAAATGAATTGGTAATGGACTTTATAGTAAAAAAATCAAATGACAGCGTCCATGTCCTGAACTCCATTTCCCCGGCCTTCACCAGTTCAATGCATTTCGCGGAAATTGTGGTGGATACCTATATTTAACAAAAACGCCACATTGCGCGTCCAACAATCAGCCACTTGACTTCCGTTCAAGTTCGCGCAAGAGTTATCGCACAAAAATCCTCTCGGAGAAAAAAAAGTAATGAATCTTCCCAAATTAAAGATCGGCGACCTTATCGCCGACATGCCCATCATCCAGGGTGGAATGGGCGTGGGCATATCCCTTTCCGGTCTGGCGTCAGCCGTCGCCAATGAAGGCGGCATCGGCGTAATCGCCACGCCCATGATCGGTCTGAACGAACCGGATATCGGTTCAAACCCCAGAGAGGCCAATATCCGGGCCTTGATCAAGGAAATCAGAAAGGCCAGGCAGGCCACCAAAGGCATCATCGGCGTGAACATAATGGTCGCCATGACCAATTACGCCGAACTTGTGAGCACCGCCGTCAAGGAAGGTGTCGATGTAATCTTTTCCGGCGCCGGGCTGCCCCTGGACCTTCCCAAATACATAACCAGTCTGCCCGAGGAAATCAGGGCCAAGTCCAAGACCAAGCTGGTGCCCATTGTCTCCTCGGCCAGGGCGGCCAGGATCATCTGCAAAAAATGGGTTTCAAAATTCAACTACCCTCCAGATGCCATTGTGGTCGAAGGTCCTCGGGCTGGCGGACACATAGGCTTCAAGGCCGAACAGATCGACGACCCCGCATTTACGCTGGAAAAGATCGTGACCGAGGTTATCGACATGGTCAGGCCTTTCGGTGAAAAACTCAAGAACGCCATTCCGGTCATCGCGGCCGGTGGCGTCTACAGCGGTTCGGATATAATGAAATTCCTCAAGCTGGGCGCGTCGGGCGTACAGATGGGCACCCGCTTCGTGGCCACCCACGAGTGCGATGCGGACATCGAATTCAAAAAGGCGTACGTGGCCGCAAGGCAGGAAGACCTCACCATCATCAAGAGTCCCGTGGGCATGCCGGGCCGGGCCATCATGAGCAGCTTCCTTTCCGATGTCAGGGCAGGAAAACGCAAGCCCTTCAAGTGCCCCTTCCACTGCCTGGCCACCTGCGACCACAAGAAAAGCCCCTACTGCATTGCAATGGCCCTGGGCAACGCCATGAAAGGCAAGCTCAAACACGGATTCGCCTTCGCAGGGGCCAACGCCTACTTGGTGGACAAAATCGTTTCGGTCAAGGAATTGTTCTCGTCGCTGAAAAGCGAATTCATGGAATCGGAAAAAACAGATAAATCATAGCACATCAAAGGGCGGGGAAATCATTCCTCGCCCTTCTTCTTTTTATCCATCCCGCTTCCGCCGGCCATTGGGTGGGCCTTGTCGTAGACCTTCATGATCTGTTGCAGGTCAAGCTTGGTGTAGCGCTGGGTCGTGCTTATGCGCTTGTGCCCCAGCAGCTCCTGCACGTCGCGCAGGTCCGCCCCGCCCTGAAGCATGTGCGAAGCGAAGCTTCCACGAAGCATATGCGGATGCACGTTGGCCGGAAGACCGGCCAGTGAGGCCAGCCTCGCCACTATCCTGTTGGCCTGCCTGCGGTTCAGGCGTCCCCCCCGCCTGCCCAGAAACAAGGCCAGTTCCTCAGGTTCCGGCTTGAAGGCGTGGCGCTGGGCCAGATAGCGGGACATGCGCTTCATGCACATGGAGCTCATGGGGACGACGCGCTCCTTGGAGCCCTTGCCCATGACACGGACAACGCCCTTTGAGGTGTCCATATCGTCCACCTCCAGCAACAGTGCCTCGCTGATGCGCAACCCCGAACCGTACAACAGTTCGGCCAAAGCCAAATCGCGCAGCCCTTCGGGGTCCGGCGGAAGCTTGGCTTCCATGATGCCAACGGCCTGATCCACGTTCAGGGCCTTGGGGTGCCACTGCTCCTGCTTGGGGTTCCGGACACCGGCCACGGGATTCACGCTTATGAGGTCCTGGGCGGCCAGATACTTGAAAAAGGAACGCAAGGCCGAAAGCTTGCGCGAAGTTGAACTCTTCTTGATCCTGCGGCGGTGCAAATCCGCCAGAAATCCGCGCACGTGTGACTTGGTGACCGCGTCAAAATCCTCAAGGGAGGCGTTGCTGCCCACGAGATAGGCCTGGAATCCTGCCAGATCGGTTTCATAAGACGACACTGTGGACGGCGAATAGCCTTTTTCCACCGCAAGGTAGGCCAGAAATCCCCGGCAGATTTCGGGAAGCCCGGAATCAGTTACTTCGTTTGTCGAGGACATAGCAGCTCTTGGGGTTCTCCTTGGCCTTTTTCTTGAGAGACATGGCGATGGACGAGGCCTCGCCGAAATGCTTCAGGCGTCCGTCGATGTTGAAGACCACGGCGATTGAAATGCCCATCAGGGGAAAGGTGCGCTTCCTGCCCCGGCGGTCCTTTGAGAGAATGCAGCCGCGCTGCCGATCTTCGGGGTCGTAGAAATGCGGCACGATCTGGTCAAAGGCCTTGATGATCCCGTTGCAGGCGTCCTCCACAAGATCGGGAGTCAGGATGAATACGAAATCGTCGCCGCCGATATGCCCCACAAAGGAATCCGGTGCCGAAAGTCCCCTGACCGTGTTCACTATGATCCTGGCGCTCATCATCAGGACTTCGTCGCCCCTGGAAAACCCGTACTTGTCGTTGAAGGGCTTGAAGGAATCAAGGTCGCAATAGGCCAGGGCGAAATCCTCCTGCCGGTCGATAAGGCTCTGGATGCGCTGGATGATGGAGGTGTTGCCCGGCAGCCTGGACAGTGGATTGGCGTCCAGGGCGCGCATGGCCCGGCAAAGGGTCAGGTTGATGCGCTCCCTGGCCTCCTCCGGCGAAAACGGCCTGAGCAGAAAATCGTCCACTTCGATCAGATTCCAGTCCCATGAATTGGCCAGTTCACCCTTGTCCAGACAGATTATCACTGGCACCTGGCGGTAGACGTTCTCGCTTTTCACGAGGCTGGCCACCTCGGCCCCGGCAATGTCCTCCAGTCGATTGTCCACCACAAGCAAATCCGGCGGCTCGTTGAACAGATGCTCTATGGCGCCCCGCCCCCTTTCGAACACGGAAAATTCCATCTCCTCCGGCGGCCAGAGCTTGCGGAGGGTCTCCACGAACTTGGCGTCCGGAGAGAGGACAAAGGCCTTTTGTTTTCGCCGAAACAATATGGGGACTTTTTTCTGGCTCATCGCGTACTCAGGCTAGCACCAGGCACAGGCTTCGTCAAAAAACCGCAAAAAATCAGAACTTCAAGTCCGCGATGTCCATGAACTGCTCGCTCAGCTCATCCATGATGGACTCCAAATCCTTGAGCCCCAGATTCAGGAGCTTGAGCGCATCCTGGGAAAGGACCGGGACATGGTCGTCCCCGCTGTATCCGAATTCGAAGACCCGGACCAGGAAATCGCCTACATGCACCACGGCCGGAACCTTTGGATAGTGCTGGGCAGTCTCCGGCCTGTGATGATGGCTCATGCCCTCGCGGATGTTGCCCGGAAGATTCCAGTGCCTCGCCAGCCAGTGGTTGATCCTGTCATGGCCGAAACCCATCACATCCTTTTCCGCCTGAAAATAGGACAAGTCCTTTTCCTCGACCACGGCGGACACGGCCTGATGCAGTTCGGGAAGCTGGACCGCCGAGACGACCTTGCCCAGATCATGCAGAAGACCAGCCACGGAGTATTCCTCCGGCTCCTCTAATCCCGCAGCCTTGGCAATTATGCCGCTGGCCGTGGCGCATCCGAGACTGTGCTCCCACAGTCCCTTCATGGTCTGCTCCATCATGTCGAAGACCGAGGTGGAGATGATGATGCCCCTGATGACGTTGAAACCGAGAAGAACCAAGGCGTGCTGTATGGAGCCGATGCGCCCAGGAAAGCCGTAGACCGGGGAATTGACCATCTTCAACACCTTGGCCGACAGAACCTGATCCTGGGAAATGACCTTGGCGATATCCTCGGTGGAGGATTCCGGATTCTGGACCAGTTTGGTGACCTCGTCCAACACATTGGGCAGGGTGGGCAAATCCTGAATGGACAGTATCTGCCCCCTGACGGTTGTTTTCAGATCATCGTCCATCAGCTTTCAGCCCCGTTTTCTTCGTTATCGCCGTTTTCGGATTCCTCGGCGGCCTCCTGGGCCGCGGCCTTGATCTTGAAATACTCTCTCAGGAAAGCGCTTACGCGTTCCATCCACTTGTCGCCGGAGTGAGCGCGAAACAGATGATCCAACCGCGCCAGCCGCTGGGCAAAGGAGGTCCCTTCGCCCACGCCGCCCATGTCCACGGGGTTTCCCTGAACCACTATTCGCTCGACGCCCATATTCTCGAGGCGGAAAAGAAGACTCTCGCTAAGCTCCAAACCCTCGGCAACAATGGTTATACCGCCATCGTTGACCACGGCCTTGGCCAGCTTCATTCCCGGCCGCCCCAATTTCAAAGGTATTTTCTGCATGTCCCCTCCAACAGCGGACAAGGATAAAACATCAGGATATTGAACAGTTAACACTTAACGGCAGCCATTGCCAAGGAGTATTTGACGGGTTGTTGCATTCAGCCCCAAATCAGACTACATCATCCCCCGCCGCCGGGAAACACGTTCCTGGCCGGTCCCCATACCCCAAACAAAACAAACCATTTGATTTTTTTTGCAATCATGCCATATTATAACCGTATTGCCACAGTAAGTACTTACACAAAACTGAAGACGAGTCAGAAATGTCGTTATTAAGTTCAAGCAGCCTCACGCTCAGGGAGAGCGTCAAGATATCCGACGAGGAATTCAAGCTCCTCACGGATTTCATATACGAGCTTTCCGGCATTTCCATACCCGACAAACGAAAATATCTCCTGGAAAACAGACTGAACAGCCGCCTTAAGAAACACGGCATCCTTAGCTACGGCGACTACTACACATACCTGAAATATGGACCGGACAAGGCCAATGAGTTGAACAGACTTCTGGAAGCGGTGACAACCAACGAAACCAGCTTCTTCCGGGACATGAACCAGCTCAATTCATTTCGGGATACCGTGCTTTCCGAAATCCTGGACAAGCAGCGGGAATCCGGCGGAAAGCAGCTGAACATCTGGTCGGCCGGCTGCTCATCCGGAGAGGAGCCCTACACCCTGTCCATGATCCTGCACTCCGTTCTCGGCAGGGAGCTCGGTTCCTGGCGCATCAGAATAACGGCCAACGACATTTCGCAGTCCGTTCTGGAACAGGCCAAGACAGGCGTGTACAAGCAATACGCCATGCGAACCACCTCGGATGAGGCAATATCCAAATTCTTCACGGAAACCGACGGAGAGTTCGCGGTAAAACCGGAAATCAAGAAACTGGTCACCTTCAGCCAGCTCAACCTCAACGACAACGCGGACCTAAAAAAGATCCCCCGCTCGCACATAATTTTTTGCAGAAACGTGATCATATACTTTGATGACGAAATGAAAAAGAAAGTAATATCAAATTTTTATGATAATTTACTACCTGGCGGCTACCTGATTCTTGGGCACTCGGAATCAATACACAAACTTTCAATGGCCTTCCAACTCAAACGGCTGCCCGGCACGATAGTCTACAAAAAGGAATAGTGACCGGGCGGAATGAACTCCGGCAGGCCTGTACCAGCCGGAATTCGGGAGGAAATGTTTTGGCCTCAATCGGCATCGACAAGCTGAAAGCTGGAATGGTTCTCGCCGATGATCTGAAAACAGACGACGGCAGACTCATATTGCCGTCCGGCTGCGAACTGACCGAATCCCACCTGAAACTTCTCGGGAAGATAGGCCTTGAAGCAGTGGATGTTCAGCAAGCGGGGTTGACAGGGGACATGGACGAAGCCCTTCTTGCCGAATGCGAAAGGTACGTTCGCAGCCTCTACTGCTACGCGAACCCCGACAACCAGGCCATGAACGAGATATTTGGAATCAGTTTGAAGAAGACCGTGCAGGAAGTCGCGGCGGGCTGGAAACTGCCTGACGAAAATCAACGACGAGCCCTGAACATTCAGGACCAGCGAGACCTTTTCTTCAAGGATGAGGGGACGATTGAGGACTTGGTCAAGAACGAAACCCAGGTGGCCTCTTTTCCGGACATCTATTTCAAGATCAGGGAGGTGCTTGACTCCAAGAAAGCCTCGGCAACGGACATAGCCAAGGTGGTCGGCACGGACGTTGGCCTGTCCACCACGCTGCTGAAACTGGTCAACAGCCCTGTCTACGCCCTTTCGGGCAACATCGACTCGGTCTCCAGGGCGGTGGCCCTGGTGGGCGTCAAGGAGATATCGACCCTGGCCATGGGCATCTCCAGCATCAACTATTTCAAGGACATTCCAAAGGAACTCGTGGACATGAAGTCCTTCTGGAAGCACTCCATATCCTGCGCCATTTTCAGCAAGATACTGGCCGACAAGCTGCGCCAACCATCGGGCGAAAAATTCTTCACTGCGGGATTGCTGCACGATGTCGGCAGGCTGATCCTCTTCAAGGGCATGCCACAGGCTTCAGTACAGGCCCTGCTATTTGCCCGGGGAGATTCCGTGCCCATTACCGACGCCGAAAAGGAAATCATGGGATTCGACCACACGGAAGTGGGACGCGCCCTGCTCGCGGAGTGGAAATTCCCCCAAAACCTTATCGAGATGATCGCTCATCACCACGACCCCATGTCCGCGGAAAACGCCCTTGACGCGGCAGTGATCCACATCGCGGACAACCTTGCCAACGCAATGGAAGTGTCCAAGGGCAACATGTACGTTTTGCCAGGTCTGGTTGACGAAGCATGGGAACTGCTCAACCTTGAGCTGAGCGACCTGGGTGACGCGGTCAGGGAGCACGACCGCCAGATAGAAGAAATTTTTTCGGCCTTCTTCAGCTGATACGCCGACCATCAAGCATCAAACGCGGCTGTAGTACATGCCCGGCCATTGCCTGACCAGGCCGCGCATCTCAAGCATGAGCATGGTCCCGCTCACTTTGGAACTGTCCCAGCCCAAGGCCCGGATGACCTTGTCGATATGCAGCTTCTCATCTTCCGGCAAAGCGGAAAACAATTCCAGTTCAGCGCCCTCCAAATTGGGTCCCACGCTCTTTTGAGCCTCCCTTTCCAGCGGGGAAACCGGAACGGCTATCTCTTCGGAAGTCGCCGGGCTTGAATCAGGCTTATTCGGAGTCCCGGCCCTGACGAGGCTGGAACTGAGTTCAAGGCTGAGTTCGCGAATGATGTCCCGGCCGCTCTCCACCAAGGCGGCGCCCTGCTTGATCAAACGATGGCAGCCGGTAAAGGTCGGTTGGCCCAGAGGACCGGGCAGGGCGAACACGTCCCTGCCCTGCTCACCGGCCAGGCGCGCCGTAATCCGCCTGTTCTAATTTTTCAAGCGATCTCAATTTTTGTTCTTTCATCATTTCAGTGAGTAAAGAGGTGTTCACCGTGATTCTAAACGGCATCACTTTCCACAAGTATTCGTCATGGTAGTCATCATACTCCTCACACACTTTTATCGGGCCATCCACCATACACTCAATCATGCGCTTCTTGTCCTTGTGGTCAAGCGCATTCAATTCCCGCGCAAATCTCCTCATCAACGAGTTATTATCACTCAAAAACTCACGCAGATGCTTTTCTTGCTCCATTGCACCTGTAGCCCTAGCAAGTTCCTCATCAAGTGTATCCTTTCTCTTCGTGGCATTAGCTTTTTCATCACGCAGTTCTCTAATTTTATCCCTAAAATATTCAGCCGGTAATTCGTCAGATTCAAACTCATTTTCATATTTATTTATCTTACGGTTTACATCTTCTATCCTTTTAATCGCAATCTTCAAAGCAGTCTTAATTTCATCAATCTGTTCTTGTAGATTATTGGTATCAAAAAATGTTTTCATAAAATTTGCATCGGTACAACTGCGCTTTCCCCCGAAATTCGGACCACCGGTTAAAGTGGAATCTGCGTCCTTAAACCGATAAGGAAGGACGTATGACTAAGAGCAACAAAAGACGGAAGCATTCGGACAAGTTCAAGGCCAAGGTCGCGCTTGAGGCGATACGTGGCGTGAAGACGCTGGCGCAATTGGCTGCTGAGCACAAAGTGCACCCAAACCAAATTTCTACGTGGAAAAGACAGCTCCTTGAAAATGCCGAGGGCATCTTCTCCGGCGACAAGAAAGCCAAGAGCCAGGAAGAGGTCACCGCTCCGCTGTTTGAAGAGATCGGGCGGCTCAAGATGGATATCAAGTGGCTTGAAAAAAAGTTGTAAGCCTGCCGCTTGAACTGCGCCGCCAGTGGATTAAACCGGATCGGGAATATTCCATCCGGCGGCAATGCAGGTTGGCAGGCGTTTCCCGCTCAGGTTTTTACTACAAGTCCGTAGCCGAGTCCGATGAGAACCTGGATCTGATGCGGCTGATCGACGAACAATACCTGCGCCAGCCGGACTACGGTTCCCCGCGCATGACGGACTGGCTGAAAGCCCAGGGCTGTCGAGTGAACCATAAACGGGTTGAGCGGCTGATGAAATTGATGGGGCTTCAGGCAATCACTCCGGGACCGCACACGAGCACGCCCAACCCTGAGCACCCCGTATATCCGTATCTGTTGAAAGGAGTTGCCATTGAACGAAAAAACCAAGTCTGGAGCGCTGATATTACCTATATTCCCATGCAGCGCGGCTTTCTGTATCTTGTCGCAGTGATCGACTGGCGGAGTCGGTTCGTTTTGGCCTGGGAGCTGTCGAATTCCATGGATAGTTCCTTCTGCGTGGATGCGCTGAACAAGGCGTTATGCATCTCCACGCCGGAGGTGTTCAACACGGACCAGGGAGCGCAGTTCACCAGTCGAGAGTTCACGGGCATCCTGCAGGACAAGGGCATAGCCATCAGCATGGACGGCAAAGGGCGGGCAATCGACAATGTGTTCGTCGAGCGGCTGTGGTGGACTGTGAAATACGAGGACGTCTACCCCAAGGCGTATTCCGATGGAATCGAGCTATACCATGGGCTGACACGGTATTTTCACTACTACAATGAAGAGCGCAGACATTCATCGTTGGACAAAAGGACTCCAGCGGACGTATACAGAGGCTGTTTCAATGTTCATTGACTTGGCTCGTATCCGTTGTTCCGCTCCGCCCTCGGCCCTTCGGGCCGCCCCTACGGGGACGGGCTACGCTCCACAACGGATACGGCAAACCGCCTCCTCGGACGCATGAACTCGGACGCCGGACTCCACCTTAAAATGACCGATCAGTGGTCCAAAGGATGGGGGGAGGCGCAAACCACCATAGGCCAAACGCTGCACAAAATTGCTCCATAAACTTCTTTCCAGCTTGTCTTGGTTCAAATATGGCAATCTACAACGCTCACGGCCTTTTCGTTCAAGTTCCTTCTTGTTTGTTTGCTTCCAATAGCAACAATAAAGGCGTGCCGGGGTTTTTCTGTCATGGTATGCATTGCTATAAGGTTTAATCCTACCTCCACATTCTGCACACACAAGCTTGTCTCGCAGCCAAAAATCCTGCGACCAGCCAGCGCGCTTGCTTTTCGTTTTGTTGTGATCAAGCCGATCTTGTATCGCCCGCCAACGTGACTTAGTAATTAGGGGTTCTACTTCCCAGGCTATCCATTCACTTTCGGGCTTCATTTTTTTTGTTTTCTTTTCCTTCTCATACACATACTGGCCTGTATAAAATCTTCCCGCAGGGGCAGGATGCCGCAATTTCTCAGCCACAGTAACTCCCGTAAAGGGCTTTCCCTTACGGCCTACGTAACCAAGCTTTCCGAGTTCATCGGCAACAGCCTTAGTCCCTAGACCTAAGTCCAAGTAAAGATTCACAATCTTCAAATATATTTCTTTCTCCTTGGGGTGATGGCGGATGTTTTTTTCACTTTTCCCCTTGGCATTAATCTGCCCGTCTTCTTCACCATCAAAACAGTACCCATATGGCAATTGGCCTATAAACCGTTTCTTCTTCTGCCAAAGAGCAGCTCTTACCCCCTGGGTCCGCTCACTAATCACGGCTGCCTCCATTTCAGCCACAGCCGAAAGAACGGTTAAAAGAAACTTACCCATATGACCGCCCGTATCGATATGATCAGCAATCGAAACAAACTCTACTCCGTTATCCGTTAGGAAAGTCACGCTATTCAATACATCCTCAGTTTTTCGACCAAAGCGATCAAGCTTCCAAACGATGAAATAGTCAATTTCACCTTCCGCAGCCTTATCAAGTGCAGCTTTAAGTCCTAACCGCCCATCTTTGCTAGCTCCGCTAATCCCCTCATCGGTGAAGATATTTACCAACTTCAAATCGTTCAGTTTGCATTGGGTTTCAATTTTCTTCCGCTGCATCTCTAAAGAATTACCATTTTCAACCTGGGCTTGAGTAGAAACTCTCGTATAGCCTATCGCACATTTCATCACTTGCCTCTCAAGGATATATGATTATGGCCGTCCAACACGCTAATCGCTAGGCCCGCGTACTGCTTATCCGCAACAACTTTGGCGGACCAGCCCTGCTCCTATTACTGTATACAGAGTTAGAGCTAAAAATCAGGGATACTTTTTTTTAGCGCCGTGTATAATGTCTGCCTACTAATCCTATATTCATCTGCCAACGCTGCCTTTTTTTCTCCATAAGCAAGTCTTCTTTTTATCTCATTGACCTGCTCAGCAGACAATGCCCTCTTCCGACCTTTATACTTTCCAGCGGCCTTTGCCTTGGCAATTCCCTCAGCTTGCCTTTCCCGCAACAAATTTCGCTCGAACTCCGCAAAAGCTCCCATCATCTGAAGCATAAGCTTGGACATGGAGTCGTCATTGCCGTTGAACGTTAGCCCTTCTCGGTGGAACCTAACGGTAACACCCTTGCTGACCAATGAATCAAGCAAATCCTGGCAGTCGCGAAGATTTCGACAAAGCCTGTCAATGGAATGGACGTTCAGTGTGTCGCCCTCACGGATGTAAGTAAGGCACTCCTGCAAGGCAGGTCTGTTGGTGTCCTTTGCGCTGGCCTTGTCCGTAAAGGTTTTATCAAACGTTATCCCGTCAAGCTGTCGGGACGTGTTTTGCTCGACCGTGCTAACTCGGATGTAGGCAATATTTTGTCCTGACATTTTAGCCTCCTGTCTATTTAAAACGTTAAAATAGATTCTAGACTAACATGGACAAAACGTAAAGAAAATAAATTTTGAAGTCTAACTAGATGGGATTCTGGCGGTTTAGTGGGATAAAGTTAGGGTATACCCTATTCTACTCTTGGCCTCCGGCCTCTCACGCCGGTGACAGGGGGTCGAAAAACTTCAATAAACGCAGGAGCCTGCGCTTTTTCTCGAGCCTCCAGCTTCTAATCGGGTTTCGAATTTGAAGAAGGTGGCTCTTTTCCTTGCTTCTCTTCTTTTTGAGCTTGACTACTCCTGGTGCTATTTAAGAATTGACGCGTGCTCCGACATGGTTTTCCCTGGGGTTTTCAGGTAAAGTGCCCCAGGTCACAAGGTCAGTATCAGACACTCAGGGAAGGTTGTCGCGGGTCAGGCTGTGGATTTTTATATGAAAATGGGCATTTGCATGTAACCTTTGCCATCGCAATCTTTTTTTTGTCGGGTTCTTCTTTGGGGGAAAGATGAGTCGGGAGAATAGGAAATCAAAGAAAGAACTGCTCAATGAATTGGAGCAGGCAAGGCATCGCGTTCGAGAGCTTGAAGCTGAGCTTTCGGAGACCCCCAACGCCCTTGACTTCCCGCTCTTCCCCACAGAGGAACAGGCCCCTGATCTTGCGTCCATAGTCGACACGCAAGCCATCCAGGCAATGATGAATGAGTTCCACCGGTTGACCGGCATTGGTATCGCCGTTTTGGATATTTCAGGCAAAGTGCTCGTGGCTACTGGTTGGCAAGACCTCTGCACGAAGTTTCACCGGGTTCACCCGGATACCAATGTGAATTGCCTTGAAAGCGACTGCTCCCTCTCAAGGGGTGTCCAGCCCGGTGAGTTCAAACGCTACAAGTGCAAGAACAACATGTGGGACATCGCGACTCCCATCGTGGTGGATGGAATTCACGTGGGCAATATTTTCCTGGGCCAGTTCTTCTTTGATGACGAGGAGCCGGATCGCGAATCATTCCGACAGCAGGCGCGCCAATACGGGTTTGATGAAGCCCAGTACCTGGACGCACTGGACCGGGTTCCTCGCTGGAGTCGGGAACAAGTGAACACGGTCATGAAGTTTTACGCCATGTTCACGGAATACGTTTCCATGACAGGGTACACATCGGCCCGACTTTCAAAAACCCTGAGTGAACTCTCGGCGAGCGAACAATATCGCAACGCCATTTTGCAGACAACAGTCGACGGCTTCTGGGTTATCGACAACAGAGGCCGCATCATCGAGGTCAACGATAGCTATTGCGCCATGTCCGGCTACGAGCGCCAGGAGATCATCGGCATGGGAATCCATGACCTGGACGACGGAGAGTCCCCTGACGTGACTGCCACCCGGCTCGAGCGGATCATCGCAAACGGGCACGAGATATTCAAAGTCCGCCATCGACGCAAGGACGGAAGCATTTTCCCCGTAGAAATATCGGCGAGTTATCTAGATGTCGAAGGTGGACAATTAATTTGCTTCTGTCGCAATATCACCGATCAACAACAGGCACATAAGCAACTCGAGGCGACCGTAGAGCGCCTTAACGAGTCCCAGGTCCTTGGCGGTCTGGGCGACTGGGACTGGAATCCGGAGACGGATATCGTCACCTGGTCTGAGAACTTGTACCATCTTCTTGGACTAGACCCTGACTTGCCACCGCCAAACTACGAAGGTCAATTGGCCCTCTATAATGCGGAAAGCGCTCAGAGGCTGCATGAAGCAGTAACTCAAGCCCTAGAGCAGGGCCGCCCCTATAGCGTGGACCTTTCTCGCACCAACCCGGATGGACGGGTTTTCCATTTTCAAGTTCGGGGCGTTCCAGAGATGGACTCTGGCGGGAACCTTGTCCGCCTGAAAGGCACCGTTCAGGATATCACAGAACGCAAGGAGGCCGAAGAGGCGCTTAGGGCAAGTGAAGAACGGATCCGCCGCTTGTTGGAGAACGCCAAGGACATGATTTTCAGGATGGTCTTGCCCCAGGGCATTTACGAAATCGTGAGCCCTGCGTCACAGGAAATAGTCGGATACACCCCTCAAGAATTCTATGACAACCCAATGCTGATCAAAAGTATCGTACATCCTGATTGGCGCGATTATTTCCGGGAACAATGGGAGATGCTCCTCCGGGGTGAAGTGCCAAAGACCTACGAATATCAAATTATCAAAAAGTCCGGTGAGCAAAGGTGGCTCAACCAGCGAAACATGTTGATCCTCGACGATCAAGGCAAGCCAGTGGCCTTGGAAGGCATCGTCACGGACATCACCGAACAAAAACACGCATCGCTAGATAAAGAGCGCCATGCGAAGCACTTGCAAAACGTCTTGGAAGCCACGGCGGATGGTATTTGGGAATGGGATATGAGTACGGACACTTTGTCCTTCAGTTCAAAGTATTACACCATACTTGGATATGAGCCAGGTGAATTCCCTGCTTCATTCGCGGCGTGGTCTGATCTTCTTCACCCTGAAGACCGGGATTCGACCCAACAAATTGCCAATGCATGGTTAGAGTCGATGGATGGCATGTATGAGAACACATTCCGGATGCGAACCAAGCAGGGCGAATACCGCTGGATTGAAGCCAAGGCAAAGGTTGTGAAGTATGATTCCTCAGGCGCTCCACAATTACTGGTTGGCAATCATGTTGATATAACCAATCGGAGAAAAGCTGAACAGGAACTCATACAAGCACATAGACGTCTATCCTTTCATGTAGAAAATTCACCCTTGGCTGTCATAGAATGGAAAAATGGGACGCATATTAAGACGTGGTCCAAGCAGGCAGAAAAGATTTTTGGCTGGAGGGCTGAAGAGGTCACTGGCAAGAGTTGGTCGGACTTTGAATTAATCCACCCTGAAGATCAAGAGGCTGCTGAAAAGCAGATTGCCCGGCTTTTTGAAGGAGTAGATACTTCCAATACCATTCAAAACCGAAACTTCAGAAAAGATAAATCGGTTGTATATTGCAATTGGTACAATTCTCCGCTCAGAGACGATAACGGCAATATGATCTCAATACTTTCGCAGGTGGCGGACGTGACTGAACTCAAAGAGTTTGAATATAATTTGTTGCAAGCAAAGGAGCAAGCCGAAGCCGCTAACCGCACTAAGTCTGAATTCCTTGCCAATATGAGCCATGAGATCCGAACGCCGATGAACGGTGTTCTCGGGATGCTCCAACTATTGCAAACGACCAGCCAGAGCGCGGAGCAAAAGGAATATACCCTTACAGCAATTCAGTCCTCTAAGAGACTGACCCGTCTACTCTCAGACATCCTCGACTTGTCCAGAGTCGAAGCAAATCGTCTTTCCATTCAATCCAGACCGCTTGATCTCGCAGAAGTGGTGAGTCAAACATGCGAACTGTTCAAGCCAATTGCGCAACAGACCCAGGTCAAGTTGGTATGTCACGTCGAACCCAGTATCCCCAGCAACCTGACTGGGGATTCAGCTCGCCTCCAGCAGGTTTTGACAAATATCATTGGGAACGCGTTCAAATTCACCAGGGAAGGATATATTTCTGTCGAAGCGTATCCTCTTACCACTTACGATCTATACAAATCCCGAGTTCTTTTTAGCGTCACTGACACCGGCATCGGCATAGCAGACGAGAAGATTGAACAGTTGTTTCAGCCTTTCTCGCAGGTGAGTACAGGCTATCGGAGAGATTACCAAGGCGCAGGCCTGGGTCTCTCGATCTGCAAAAAACTGATTGAACTCATGGGAGGAAGTATTTCCATTGAGAGTGAATTAGGTGAAGGAACAACCGTCCATTTTTGCATCACCTTTAGCGTTGATGAGCCGATAGTGAGTCAGGAAATTTCCTCTCCAATAATTGGAAAGAGCAAGCAGCTTCGAATTCTGCTAGCTGAAGATGAGGACGTGAACCGGTTCGCCACCTCAAAGCTTCTGGAAAGAAAGGGGCATGTTGTCAAAGCCGCCAAGGATGGTCAGGAAGCAATTGCCCTTCTCAAGGATGACAGCTTCGACCTAATCCTGATGGACATTCAGATGCCTGTCATGGACGGCGTGGAAGCTACCAAAGCCATTCGAGGGGGAGATGCGGGGCAAGGCAAGAAGGATATCCCGATCATTGCCATGACAGCCTATGCCATGGGTGGGGACAAGGAAAAGTTTCTTGAGGCGGGAATGAATGGGTACATTGCTAAGCCTGTCGACCTGGAACAGCTTGAGGATTTACTTCAGAAGGTTTTCAATACTCCGAGTGACAAGTGATTACATTGTTGATTGAACAGTTTTGATAGCGATTGATACTGCTTACAGAAATGCACACGAATACGACTTTTTGAAAAACGCAGCATCCTGCGTTTATGTACGAACCGCTAACCGATCAAGAGCAAATGAAATGGGTGGATCGTTCAACACTAACCATTCAGTTTTAGTGAACACAACCACACAAACTAAATGATTCAGCTGCATCAGTCATATATTACAACGGCATCTTGGACGCCATCAGAGCTGTTACTGCTTCCACTTGCCCCAGCCCCCTGGACACAAATTGGACACAAATCCTGGTGATCCAGGTGAGCCAGATGCGTGACGTGATTCTGGTAACGGCGTAAAGTACTTGAAATAATTGAAGAAGCGCGGGCTCTCTCACGACGGTGACAGGGGGTCGAAAAACTTCAATAAACGCATGAACCTGCGCTTTTCTCAATCCTCCAGCTTCTAGTCCGGTTTCGAATTTGAAGGAGGTGAATCTCTCCCAGAATTATCTTCTTCTTGAGCTTGACTACTCCTGGTGCTATTTAGGTATTGACGTGTGCTCCGCATAGTTTTTCCCGGGGTTTTCAGGTAAAATTCTCCAGGGCCAAGGGCCCGTATCAGCAGCACTCAAGGGTGGTGGTCACGGGTCAGACTGTGATTTTTACATGAAAATGGGCATCTTCATGTAGTACAAGTAGATTATCAATTCGGGGGGAGCATGGGGCATAAATCTGGCTCTACGAGTCTCGAACGAGACCAGTTGTGGCTTATTGTTCAAAACGCGCGAGAAGGTATCGCCGTCACCCAAGATGGCGTAGTCGTCTTTTGCAATCCACGTGCATGCGAAATTCTGGGGTACTCAAAGATTGAGTTGCAATCCCATGGCATGGAATTTTTCATTCATCCGGAAGACCGGGAAATAGTCCTTCGTTACCATGCGAGTCGCAGTTCAGGCCAGAATACTCCTGAGAGATACGAGCATCGGTTGTTGCGTAAGTCCGGTGAATCCATTTGGGTAGAAGTGTCTGGCACACTCATCGACTGGAAGGGAAATCCCGCCACTCTGAACACGTTCATTGATATTTCAAAGAGGAAAACGGCGGAGAAGAGTCTTAAGAAAAGCTCTTTCCGTTATCAAAACCTCAGACAAACAATGAAGTACGGCGTCGAAGAAGTCGATCTGGAAGGCAGAATCGTCTTTCACAATGACGCATGTTCGACCATTCTTGGGTATAATCCTGGAGAACTTATCGGTACTTATATCTGGGATCACGACCCAGACCAGAATTATATTGACCGTCTAAAAGACTACTTCGAGTATATCAAAACCGAAAAGCCGACACCAGAGCCTTATGTCTCAAAAAATGTCAAGAAAACAGGTGAAGTGATAGATGTCCTCGTTGACTGGGATTATTTACACGATCAGGATGGCAGCCTTACGGGCTTTATCAGTGTTCTTACCGACATCACCTTGAGCAAGAAGGCGGAAGAGTCGCTCTCGCTTCAGGGACTTGTGCTTAACCAGATTCAAGACCGAGTTGTCATAACCGATTTAGATGGAACAATCAGTTTTATCAACGACGCGACAGTGAAGATGTTGGGCTACGAGCCCGAAAAACTTATTGGCAAGTCTGTCAACATATTTGGCGACGATCCAAAATGCGGCTCCTCACAAAGAGAGATACTGAAAACAACGCTGCACGACGGAAGTTGGCGCGGAGAAGTGGTCAATTATACCCGCCGACGGCGAAAGGGTCATTCTGGACTGCCGCATCCAAAGAGTTCATGACCAGGAAGGCAAACCCGTGGCGCTTTGCGGCATATCGACGGATATTACAAAGCAGAAACAAACTGAACAAACGATTCTGGACAATGAGCAACGCTACCGGTTGCTTGCCGAGAATACCACCGATTCCATATGGTCTATGGATTCAAATTTCAAGTTCACGTACCTCTCTCCCTCGACAGAATATCTTTTGGGTTATCCTGTTCAGTCTTGGTATACTCTCGATTGGGAAGATGTTGTCGATCCAGAACATATGAAATCAGTTGTAGATGTTTTCAACAATATTCGCTCCACCCCTGAAATTGGAAGTGTTACTTCTGAGGCATTACTTAGACACAAAGATGGGCATGGTGTTTGGGTTGAGTTCAATGTTTCTCCTGCATATTCAGAAGATGGCACTCTACAAGGGTTTGTAGGAGTGACACGTGACATTACAGAACGAAAGGAATCTGAACGCAGAATATCGAGTTCGAAATCAAAGTTTCAATCCCTGTTCGATAATGCGGGGGAAGGTATTTTTATCGCAGACGGGTCCTCGACAATAACTGATGCAAATCAATCGGCAGCGGAAATTCTTGGCTATGACTCTCCGGATGAACTTGTAGGCTTGAACGCAAAAGATTTAATACACCCTAATGACTGCGCTTTCCCCCGAAATTCGGACCACCGGTTAAAGTGGAATCTGCGTCCTTAAACCGATAAGGAAGGACGTATGACTAAGAGCAACAAAAGACGGAAGCATTCGGACAAGTTCAAGGCCAAGGTCGCGCTTGAGGCGATACGTGGCGTGAAGACGCTGGCGCAATTGGCTGCTGAGCACAAAGTGCACCCAAACCAAATTTCTACGTGGAAAAGACAGCTCCTTGAAAATGCCGAGGGCATCTTCTCCGGCGACAAGAAAGCCAAGAGCCAGGAAGAGGTCACCGCTCCGCTGTTTGAAGAGATCGGGCGGCTCAAGATGGATATCAAGTGGCTTGAAAAAAAGTTGTAAGCCTGCCGCTTGAACTGCGCCGCCAGTGGATTAAACCGGATCGGGAATATTCCATCCGGCGGCAATGCAGGTTGGCAGGCGTTTCCCGCTCAGGTTTTTACTACAAGTCCGTAGCCGAGTCCGATGAGAACCTGGATCTGATGCGGCTGATCGACGAACAATACCTGCGCCAGCCGGACTACGGTTCCCCGCGCATGACGGACTGGCTGAAAGCCCAGGGCTGTCGAGTGAACCATAAACGGGTTGAGCGGCTGATGAAATTGATGGGGCTTCAGGCAATCACTCCGGGACCGCACACGAGCACGCCCAACCCTGAGCACCCCGTATATCCGTATCTGTTGAAAGGAGTTGCCATTGAACGAAAAAACCAAGTCTGGAGCGCTGATATTACCTATATTCCCATGCAGCGCGGCTTTCTGTATCTTGTCGCAGTGATCGACTGGCGGAGTCGGTTCGTTTTGGCCTGGGAGCTGTCGAATTCCATGGATAGTTCCTTCTGCGTGGATGCGCTGAACAAGGCGTTATGCATCTCCACGCCGGAGGTGTTCAACACGGACCAGGGAGCGCAGTTCACCAGTCGAGAGTTCACGGGCATCCTGCAGGACAAGGGCATAGCCATCAGCATGGACGGCAAAGGGCGGGCAATCGACAATGTGTTCGTCGAGCGGCTGTGGTGGACTGTGAAATACGAGGACGTCTACCCCAAGGCGTATTCCGATGGAATCGAGCTATACCATGGGCTGACACGGTATTTTCACTACTACAATGAAGAGCGCAGACATTCATCGTTGGACAAAAGGACTCCAGCGGACGTATACAGAGGCTGTTTCAATGTTCATTGACTTGGCTCGTATCCGTTGTTCCGCTCCGCCCTCGGCCCTTCGGGCCGCCCCTACGGGGACGGGCTACGCTCCACAACGGATACGGCAAACCGCCTCCTCGGACGCATGAACTCGGACGCCGGACTCCACCTTAAAATGACCGATCAGTGGTCCAAAGGATGGGGGGAGGCGCAAACAGCCCTTTCCAGTCTCAAGATTGCGTTCAAAATTACCCGTTGAGGAGATAGTTTGTGCTTCCTTGAGTCTTCGCTCACTTCTTTGCAGTTCATATTGGGCTTGTTTGAGCAACTCATGCTTTTTAGCTAAATCTCGTTGCATTTTAGCTAGCGAGTTGTTTATCAGCATATAGTCTTCTAGCAATCGCTCTTTCTCTTCTTTGACCTGCTGCGCTCCATGCAATTTTTTTTGGGCATCCCGTAACAGCTGTCCTTGTTCATTCATCATTAGCATAAACTCTTCAAAGGATTTGAGTAAATGCTCCGGCACCTGTACACCGATAATTTGGTGTTTGTCGTTGTGAAAAACAGCGAACAGAGAAAAACGCGCTTTCGATTTAATGCCTTGGATTTCTATTGAGTCACAAAACCCAAAACCTTCAGAACGCACCTGGGCTAAAAAGCTTTCAAAGCGATTCTTAGCTGAGGAAGATAGGATGGCATCAAGATTCTGAATCTTTTCAAATGTCCCCCAAAACCCAGTATTGTCTGTTGCGTCCCACTTAATCGTACCATCGCAATCCACTTCGAATCGAATACTTGAAGTATCTTTGACGTGGCGCATATCTGCCTCAGACTACCAAGCGGCTTGCGACGTCAAGGGCTTGTTGGGCGTCCTTCCCTGTGCCGTCTGCACCAACTACAGTTACCAAATGGGGACTCATAATGAACGACAAACCACCGACAAGGATTTTGGGGCAATTCTTTTTCATTCTCGTGCGGATTGAAGTTATGAGATCCCGCGTTTCAGGTACGCCAAACATCATAGTTACAGACAGGCAGAGGAGATCGGGGCGTTGCTCTTCAATCGCGCTGAGAAAGCTGGCGTCAGGAGTTACTGCTCCCATGAAGTAAGTGTCCCAGCCCTCCGCCTCAAAAATATCACAAAGCATGTGGAGGCCCAATTCGTGTAACTCGCTACCGAGGCATCCCCCAACAAGCTTTTTGCCGTTACGCTTTGAAGTCATTGCGTGAGGAAAAACATGTGCCATCGTAAGCTGAGTAGCTGCTGTTATGTAGTGCTCCACTGCGATGTCTATCTGATTTATCTGCCAAAGCCGTCCAGCTTCATACATAACTGGCTGCAGTACATGGAGATATATATCTTTTAATGGGGTTCCATTTTTGATACTCTCAACAATACACAGAAGAGCATCCTGTCTTCTGGCTTGAAGGAGATGGCTGAGATACGTCTTGGCCAGCTTGATTTCTTCAGGCTTCATGTCTCGGCTTACTTCAGTCATTATCCCCAGTCCTTGTGAGAGGTCCTATGCGTTCGTAGAACGAACTGGCATCCCTGCTTACCTGTAAAAAATCATCTATATGATCTTCAAGCCAAGAATAAATCGTTTGAACTTGAACGGAATCTTCTTTGGCAAGGTGTTCAAGAATGACGGATTTCGCTTCCGGGAGCATAACTTTCCAATACTTGGGGGTGAATCCCCGGCCAATATATGTCCTGACCACCCAGAGAACAGTTTCTACAAAAGATTTCGGATCATAAAGAGCCGCAAGTGTGCTGATATATTTGAAATGATTGAGGTGGTTGTTTTCCATTACCCCTTCATTGCCGGGGCCTATCAATCCCTCAAGGTCATCCCGTTTGAGCAAGCGCGCTGTAAGTAGACTGGCCATGATTTCTGCTTGTTCTTTGAGGACAATACCTGAAGTTACTTTTGGTGCCGAAAGCTGCTCCGCGGCTTTGAAGAGTTCTTCTATCGACATGGTATCCCACCTTTTGGCCTAGGTGTTGAAAGTATTTTAACAACTTTTAACCTATCATGAGCTATTCACCAACCAGGTGCTACATAAAATATTGCATATCATGCTGCTTTTGTATACAATTATTAAACTCAGGAGCCCAGATTGTCACCCCATTTGATGGAAATCCGGATGGCCAAGCGACACATCTCTAAAGCAAAAACCATCGACGATATCCAGGTCACCAACGACTTCCTGACGAGCCGAGCTGGCCTCAACCCCTTCGTCCGCTACCTGCGGAGAATCGACATGCTTTCGCATCTCGACCGCATCTTCGGCTCCATGCGCAAACACCCGAAGGGCACGCCCATTGATGACATCTTCAAGCAGGTGCTCTGCTTTCTCTTTGATGGCACCAGCCCGTCACCTAGCCCACTTCGATGTATTGACCAAAGACTCCGGATATGCAACCGCCATCGAAACGGACATCAAAGGAATGGCCTCTTCACATACCGTCAAGCGGTTTTACCAGGCCTTCTCCGTACAGCGGAGCTACCTGTTCCGCCGATTGCTGCACCAACTCTTCCTCTCGCGGCTCAACTTGACCAAGCCGGAAGTGATCGAACTAAACATCTGACCTGCCCATGAAAAACTGGTCCACGCCCAATGTTAGGGGTATGTGGGCTGTAGGAGGTTTCAATGGGCAGGTCACCACGAAGAAAAAACGCCCATTAGACGTTGACCACATTATCTCCAAGTCAAAAGTGACCTGCCCCCAGTTTATGTTCAGGGTTTATGTTAGTTTGCACTCTTCCTGCTGAGGTTGTAGTTCTTAACCATGAAGCGACTTTGCACCATAAATTTGACAATCAGCTGTCTTTTGATTTCGTTTCAAGTTTTTGCGGGAACACTTCCTTTTTTAAAAAAATCTGTTGTCGTTGACAAAGCTAGCATTGCTATCATCCAGCCCCACATACTGTATGGTACGCCACAAGGGACACCTTCCACCAACAAACTTATTGCAAGGCCAATCTACTGCATTTCAAACAATGCCAAAACTAAATTTGCCGATTGGGTGGCATACAGACTTGACAAGACATCCGTCCTTGGCCCTTCGGTCAAAACACGAAAGTGGAAAGCCGACCCAGACATAAACAGCACCGAGACTCTTGAACCCGACGATTACAAAGGAGCCTTTGCTGTGCTGAAAACTGACAGAGGACATCAAGCACCTTTGGCCTCATTCAAGGGTACCAAATTTTGGCACCAGACAAACTATCTTTCCAACATCACCCCCCAAAGAAGCAACTTGAACCAAGGCCCTTGGAAACGGCTTGAACCTAAGCTGAGCGATTCACAGTCGAGACACAGAGTGTTACACCACGATAACACCCTGTTTTTTTGTGGTTTTTCCTTTAGCAGTCTTTGCCTCGGCCGTTCACCCATTGGGTGTGGCAGAACATTCTGACTACTTTTTCCCCATCACCCTCTTGATGGCCTGTTCTAATTCATCCATGTCCACGGGTTTGGCCAGATAGTCGTCCATCCCGGCCGCCAGGAACTTCTCCCTGTCACCTTCCATGGCGTAAGCCGTCATGGCGACGATGGGGATGTCTTTGTTCTTTTCGTCCGCTTCGCCTCCACGAACTGCTCTGGTCGCTTCAACGCCATCTATGACCGGCATCTGCACGTCCATCAAAATCAGGTCAAAGGACTCTTTGCGCAAGGCTTCCAGCACCTGCCTCCCATCCGCCACAGCTGTCACTTCGAAACCCATTTTTTCCATCTGCTTGATGGCTGCCATGCTGCTAATCTGGTCATCTTCAGCCAAAAGGATTTTTCTCGTTGTACCCATAAGCCGAGTCCCGCCTTCAACGATTTCGTCAGTTGATGAAGGAGTTTCATCCCGCAGAAAAGTGATGGTGAAATGCACGGTGGTACCCTTGCTGCTCTCACTTTCAACGGAAATATTGCCGCCCATCAATTCAATCAACTGCTTGCAAATGGAAAGGCCGAGCCCAGCCCCCTGATGAGTGCGCGTATGCCCTTGGCTGCCTTGAGTAAACGGCGTGAAGAGCCTGTCGAGGGTATCGTCGGGAATCCCTATCCCCGTATCAGAGATGGAAAACAATACCCTGGCCTGCTCTTTTCCGATGGTAGGCAATGGGGAGGCTGCCACCAAGATTTGACCTGAATTCGTGAACTTGAGCGCATTCCCAATTATGTTGACAAGCACCTGCTGGAGACGCGCCGGATCGCCAAGAACCATTTTTTGAACACCGGGGTGAATGTCTACGTTCAAAAGAATGTCAGATTGCTTTGCTGTGGGTTTGAACAGTTTCATACACTGGTCAAGAGCCTCAAACAGGTCGAACGGCTCGGACCTGATCTCCAGTCTTTTGGCCTCGATTCTGGAAAGGTCCAGGATGTCGGAAAGCAGGCGCGTCAGTCGGTTAGATGACTGAAGGGCCATCAATGAATACTCTTTTTGCTCGTTGTCGAGTTCAGTGGTTTGCAAAAGCTGGAGCATGCCAATAATACCGTTCATGGGCGTGCGGATTTCATGACTCATATTGGCCAGGAATTCGGATTTGACTTGGTTTGCCGCTTCGGCCTGCTCCTTGGCATTCAACACTCGCTGTTCGGCTTTCTTGCGGTCCGTGATGTCAAGATTAGTTCCCACCCAGCGCAAAGGTTTCCCCTCGGAATCCTTTACGATGTCGCCGCGGGTCAATATCCACCGCCAAGAGCCGTTTTTATGGCGCATCCGGTGTTCGATCTCATATTCGGATGTTTTCCCGGACAAATAATTGTCGATGGCTCGTTCTATTGCGTCTGCATCATCCGGATGCCAGAGTCCTTTCCATCCTGCAAAAGCGTCTTCCACTTCATGCTCTTCGTATCCGAGCATTCGCTTCCATTGAGGAGAAAAGTAAACAACATCTTCCACCATATTCCAATCCCATAATCCGACCCCAGTTCCGGATACAGCCAGTGCCAGCCGCTCCTCACTCCCCCGCAGGGCATCCGTAGTCTGCTTGCGATCGGTGATGTCCCTGAATACACCCAAGATGAGATTGCTTTCCCCGATCTCAAACTTAACAGTAGAAACCTCTGCGAGCCGCGGTTTTTCTCCAGCGGCCAAGAGCCAAACTTCCTCTGCGTGATTTGGATTAGTCACATGGCGCTTGAAGTCTTCGGTAACGCCATCTTCAGAAGTGGGCGTTTGCGGCGGGTGCAGTTCGCGTTGGGGCGAGCCGATGAGTTGCTCTCTGCTGCGCCCAAAAAAGTGAATCGCAGCCTCGTTGCACTCAACCAGTATGCCCGTGTTCACGTCGGCCACCAGCACAGGATCAGCAACAGCAGCGAATAGGGCCTTATGGCGCTCATCGCTAATTCTAAGGGCCTTTCGGGGCGAACGAAGTCGAACATTCATTGCTAACAAAGTGACCACAGCGAGAGAGAGAACAGCAACAACAATAAAGGCAGCAGCAAGTTCTCGCCAGTACGTTCTCAAGATAGACCTTGGTTTATTCACCCATCTCACCCCTTCGGGGACGGCTCCTTCGGGGATCTGGAAATGGGTAAGCACTGAATAGTCAATGGTGTCCTGATTGGCCGCATCCCCCTCGACAATAGATATGTGTTCAATTGGAGTGCCGCGAAGAATCTGGATTCCAATCTCTCCTGCAAACCTGCCCTGCATAAAATGGGAGATGATTTTACCGCCAAGCACACCATCTCCCACACCATGCTCCCATAGGTGAAAAACAGGCACAGGAGCATGAGCTAGAATTAATTCAAGGCTCTGCCCAAATAACTTTTTGTTGTCATGCTTGTCTCTATATGCAGAGAGCAGTAATATCGCATCCTTTGGATTAATTGAGTCTAAACGAGAGCTAAAGTCAGCCCATGTCATATCGGCCAAGGAAAGAGTTTCAAAAGTCAGATCTGGAAAACTTGCAGCCAACTCTTTGAAGCGATTCAAATCACCTTGGCCACTGGGTGTCGCATCCACGATGGCATATACTTTTGGGACATCGGGAATGAGTTGCTTCATCAGCTCCAAGGTTTCACGCATGGAAACAGCCTCAATAACACCGGTTATTCCCTGTTCTGGTTCAAGAGATCTGGCCAATATCTGGTTGTTTACCCCAAAGAAAATAATCGGAATATTCGGGAACAATTCATCCCTGTGTTCCAAAGCAAATATAAGAGCGTTGTCATCTGAAGTGAAGATGACATCATATGGTTCAATAGCTGCAAGTTTCGATTTTAGGAGATCATGAAAACGCGACAGCGAATCGGTGTCAAAGAATCTCTTGCTGTCCATGAATTCAACATCCAGGGTGATGCCCTCAGGCTCAAGCACTGAATTCAGTCCGTCAATTTGTTGAAAAAAAGTCGGAAATCCAGGGTGATATGAACTTATCAACAACGCCCGTTTTTGCGCTGCATTTGCAGGTATGGCATTAAAAACAACAGCAACCAAAAGAACGAATATCGCGAAGACGTGCCTGTTTGTACTCATAACCTAGCCTTACAACTCTCCAGCCTGACATCACGTCAATCCTGGTGTATCATCTTGTTTTTGTTTACAATACAACCCAGTCAAAGGCCAAAATCATTTCACCACATGGCGGAGGACTGGATGCCCAAGCATAAGCGTAATAAACCAAAATTCATAGACGAAGTCAAGACGAAGTCCAGGTCACGAGTGACTGTCTAACCGGACGGGCCGGGCTCAACCTCTTTGCTCGCTACCTTCGTGGAATTGGTCTTTTCCCCCACATCAATCGCCTTTTCGGCTCCATGCGCAAGCACCCCAAGGGCGCTCCCATCGACGAGCTGTTCAAGCAGGTGCTCTGCTTCCTCTTCGACGGCACCAGTCGTCACCTGGCCCACTTCGATGCCCTGGCCAAAGACCCCGGCTACGCAGCCGCCATTGAAACAGACATCAATGGCATGGCCTCTTCGCATACCGTCAAGCGATTCTACCAAGCCTTTTCCGCACAAAGGACTTACCTTTTCCGTCGTCTGTTGCAAAACCTGTTTCTTTGGCGACTCAATATTGCCAACCCTGAAGTGATAGAACTCAATATCGACACCATGGTCATGGATAACGACCAAGCCCCGAAACGAGACGGTGTCAAACCCACATACAAGAGAGTCCTGGGCTTCCAGCCGCTACAAATGACCTGGGGGCGGTACATTATAGACGCCGTATTCCGTGGCGGCGACAAGCATTCCCTCAACGGCGACTCGGCCCCGAACATGATCCGCCACGTGGTGCGCATGATCCGCACCCGTTACAGCGAGACCGTCCCTATCGTCATTCGCATGGACTCCGGATTCTTCGATCAGGACCTCTTCGCCGAGATGGAGCGCCTGAATATTGGCTTCATCTGCGCGGGCAAATTCTACGGCGACATCAAGGACAGAATCGGAGCACTCCCAGAGACCGCCTTTCAGCATCACTTCGGCAAGGCCGACGAGGACGTCTGGCAGTGCTTCGAGTTCAGCGACCGCCGCAAGTCTTGGACAAAATCCTACAGGGCTATCTTTTGGAGGCCTCTGCTGGAGGAGAAGCAATTTTTGCTCCCTGGATCGCGACCCGGCACCATCGTTTATACCAATCTCGGCATGGGTGGTGTCGCCGATCAGCAACTGCGGAAGGCTGACTGTGAATTCATGACCGAGACCGATGCCATCATCCACTCCTACCACCAGCGCGGCGCGGACGAACTGGTGCACAGGGCATTCAAGGATTTTGGATTCGAGGAGTTGCCGTTTCAGCGCTTCGTGCCCAACGCCGCATTCTATTACACCATGCTCCTCGGCTTCTTCCTGTTTGAAGCGTTCAAGGAAGATGTGAGTGAGCCGGTGGTTCCTGTCACGGCATTCCCGACAACACTGCGTCGCAGACTTGTCGATGTGGCGGCCAAAATTGTGAGGCATGCTGGGCGGACTGTGCTCAAGGTTACGGCTGTCACCATGGAGTCGATGCGCTTCAAAGAGCTATGGGAGCGATGCCTGAGCGCTCCCAAATTCGTCTGGGCCTGATCAGAACGTCCCGCTCCATGTCTAGCGACGGGAGAGGTGCGTCCAACTTCCTGAAAAATTCGGTTTCTCAACCGAAACGAGCAACATTTTCACGTTCAACTATCAAGCTGTTCCCATTCTCGCCATTTTGGGAGTCAACCTTCTCCCGGTTTCTGCCGAGGAAGGTTTGAATGGGAGCCCTCCGCTCGATTTAGGTTGAAGATAAAATTAGGTGGCTTGCAGCCCAACACACCGTCTATGTTATCACTGGCCCTCTGTACGAACGCGAAATGCCGAGATTGCCAAACGCCGATGAAGATCACCGGATTCCTTCGGGCTACTGGAAAATTATTGCGTTGCAGAGCTATGAAAACCACCCGATTGTTTTGGCAGGATTCATCTTTGACCAAGAAACTGCGAGAAGCGAAAAGGTTGTTGACCACCTTGCAACAGTGAACGAAATTGAAAAGCGCTCCGGGCTAGATTTTTTTTGGCAACTACCAGATGAAATGGAAGAATCTTTAGAAGGTCAAATTTCGTTTCATACGATATTCAAATAATTGAAAAGTTGGTCCAGCTCAGATAGGCTCCTAGCACAACACCGGCCAGCAACAGCTAGGTAGACTTTTAGTGCAACCTCAAAGAAGACCATGACTGCAACTCAATTTGACAACCTCGTTGATTACCTCACCAACAGGATGAGGATGAGCCACATCTACCAACCGCTGATGATCCGCAGTCTTGTGGAGGCAGATGGTACGGCCACAATTCGGCAATTGGCCCACGCATTCATTATTCAGGACGAAAGCCAACTCAAATACTACGAGGATCGAATCAAGAAAATGCCGGTGCGGGTGCTCAAAAAAAACGGTGTCATTGACCGACAGGGGAATCTGGTTGCCCTAAAGACTGGCAAACTGACGTTTGAGCAAAAGGCCCAAATCAAAATGCTCTGCGACCAAAAGATGCAGGATTTTATCGTCAAGCGGGGCCTCAGTATTTGGGATTACCGTCTCCTCGACACGCCTGTCAGCGGCAACGTTTATTATGAGGTCATGAAAGAGTCCGGTGGCCGCTGCGCCTTATGCGGAGCCACAAAAGACGATCGTCCGCTAGATGTGGATCACATAATTCCTCGCTCCAAAGGCGGCAAATCCACGAAAGACAATTTACAAGTGCTTTGCTCCAGATGTAACAGAACCAAAGGAAATAAGGACGATACCGACTTCCGAAAAATAAAGCGCATAGAAAGCGTATCGGGGTGCAAATTCTGCTTTACTGAGATTGATCCCGCCAGGGTGGTCGAGGAGCACAATTCTGTATTTGCCATCCTAGACAAGTACCCGGTGTCTGAAGGCCACCACCTTATCATTCCCAAACGCCATGCCTCTGACTGGTTCGTCATGACGGCCCAAGAGCGTCGCGAGGCAGAAGAGTTGACCCGAGTACTCAAAAACCGCTTGGAATCAGCTGACAAGAATATTACGGGCTTCAATGTGGGCATGAACACCGGCGAGTCTGCCGGACAGACAATTTTTCATGCCCACATCCACCTGATACCTAGACGAGATGGCGACACTCCACGCCCTCGCGGTGGTGTTCGTGGAGCAATCCCAGCAAATATGGATTACGGTAATTAATCAAAATCATTCACGGAAGCCATTCGACAAAAGACGTGCGTCGTGTGTTAACCGCCTGCGCCAGTCTGACCTGCCCATGAAAAACTGGTCCACGCCCAATGTTAGGGGTATGTGGGCTGTAGGAGGTTTCAATGGGCATCAGAAAACACACACCAGAACAGATTATTGCCAAGCTGCGCGAAGCAGAAGTTCTTCTGGCCCAGGGTGAGACAGTCCCCAAGGTCAGCCGCAGACTCGGAGTGACTGAGCAGACGTATTATCGGTGGCGCAAGGAATATGGTGGAATGCGTGTCAGCCAAGCCAAGAAGCTCAAAGATCTGGAAAAAGAAAACACTCGCCTGAAGCGGTTGGTAGCTGACCTCAATCTGGACAAGATGATCTTGGAAGAGGCAGCAAAGGGAAACTTCTAAGCCCTTCGCGCCGCCGTCATTGTGTATACCGGGTTCGAGAGAAGATACAGGTATCAGAGCGGAGAGCTTGCCGAGTACTTGGCCAAGTCCGCTCTACACAACGATACGCTTCCAATCCTCGAGCAGATGAAGCGGCACTGACCGCCGCAGTGATCGAATTGGCTACCCAATACGGGCGATATGGATACCGTCGGATATTGGCGCTGCTGCATAGAGATGGTTGGAAACTCAGCCACACGAGGCTGGAACGCATTTGGCGACGTGAGGGGCTACAAGTCCCACAAAAACAACCAAAACGTAAGCGGCTATGGCTTGCGGACGGCTCCTGCATTCGGCTTCGTCCGTGCTGGCCAGGTCATGTTTGGTCGTATGATTTCGTCATGGACAGAACCCATGACGGCAAAGCCTTTCGGATGCTCACCGTGATCGATGAATATACTCGTGAGTGCCTGGCAATCGACGTGGCCAGAAGCCTCAAGTCGGAAGACGTGCTTTACCGCTTAAGCATGCTGTTTGTTGAACGAGGAGCACCTGATCACATCCGATCGGATAACGGACCAGAGTTTACGGCAAAAGCCGTCAGAAAATGGCTGGGACGAGTCGGAGTAAAGACTTTGTTTATTGAACCGGGAAGCCCATGGGAGAACGGATACAACGAGAGTTTCAACGGTAAGTTGCGTGACGAACTTCTCAATGGAGAAATCTTCACAACGCTCAGGGAAGCTCGCTACTTGATTGAAGAGTGGCGTTGGGAGTACAACATATTCAGTCCTCACAGCGCCCTGGGATACAAACCACCTGCGCCCGAGGCCACTCTTCTCCCCCCGGAGGGAGAGTGGAGCCAGCCCTCCCGTCAGCAAGGAGAGGCTACTAACATTGCAGGTGGTACAAACAAATAGGGCAGGTCAAGTCACACAGTTTCTTCTAAGGGAAGCTAGGCTGGGGTCTGGACAACCTCAATAGTAAGAATGCAGACTAACATAAGCTTGGTACATAAACTGGGGGCGGGTCACCCACGCTGAAATGCTCTTGGATGGTATATTTGGAAGCACAGAAAATTAAGGGTTAAAAATTTAAGATAATATAAAAGCACTAAAATAAAAAGCCCTAGATTTTTTGTCCTAGGGCTTTTCTAATAAAATTTAACAAATTTTGCTATTCATCAAGATGTGCTGTCAAAAACATAGATTTTGACAGCGCTTCAAAGAACTGTTGGTAAGGTTCAGGATCTTTAACAGGAACGATATTATATTGTGCATTGGCTCTTACCAAAAGCTGGCTTCCATTTTTGGGCCGAACAGAGACAGTCATCCTTAAGTTGTATTTGTTAAGTTTTGTGCCGCTAACGGTGCCAAGTTGCTCGTCAGCCTTGTCGATTACAAAACCTAAATCTTGCAGGGTAGCAATAATGGTACGAAGCGTCGTCTCCCGGTCTGTGGTGTCGAACACGCGTGATTGAATATTTCTCAATTTTACTTGAGACTCAACACCAGAATCAAGAATTTGTTCGTTCCTATGTGCGCATGAGCATAACCCCATTGCGAAAAACAAACTAACTACGATTATAATTTTTTTCATATCTCATGTGCCTCCAAAAACACTGACTGCGACAGCTTGTCAAAAAATTCCTGATAAACTTTAGGCTCGTTGATTGCCTCCAAACACGATATTTCTCCTCTTGTATTAAAAATGGTCCGCTGAAATGTAATGCGGACAGCCGTCCTTCCAGACTCCAAATAAAGATGCAGGTCACGATCAAGATCTTCTTTCATTTGATGAGCAAGAGTCTTGCAAAGTCCTTCTATAATGGGCTGTTGCACTTTTCCATCAAGTTTTGTCGTCAGTTCTTCCCCGAGCATTTGTTCGGCCCTAGTCTTAACTGTCTCAACAATTTCTTGTCGTAATAATTCATTTTTTTTACCTTCTTCGACAGGTTCCGAATCGTTTTCTAACGGGCGGGTCACTAGGGAAACTCGAATAACTTGGTTGTGATCAGTGGGGACAGATACACCTGTAAACAACCCCAGAAAAATAGACGCTACAACCTGCCCCGCGTCTGTAGCGTCCCTATTTTTAGATCCGACTAGAACCCCCAAAGCCATTTCGCTTTCGTCAAGGTTAAAGCCAAGATCCTGAAGGACCTGAGCACTTGCGGACAAGAGCATGGATTCACCTGTAGTGTCGAAGTAGCGAGTCTGGGCCTGTCTGTCTTGGAGACTTTCAGGCGTTAAACTTAAAGCATCTTTGGCTACCTTTGGGGCACAACCAACGGCAAAAACAACAAGAAAAACGAGCAGCATCATGGCTACTCGAATGCTTTTGAATATCACGTTATCTCCCTTGAAGAACTAGAAGCTTGACGTGCGATACGAAAAATCCCTTACTTTGGACTCTTCGTTGAACTTTATGATGATGGTCAAAGTCCTCTGGGTAGTGGATGATGCGCCAGAACTGCCAGAATAGCTGCCGCCTCCTATGCCGCCAGCACCACCAGCACCGACAGGACCTCCACCCAGACCGAGGACGCTTATTCCCCCTGAACTTGAGGAGTAGACTCGCTCAGTGGAAATTTTGTCATAGACCCAGACTTCACGACGTTTTGAATCTGTAGAAACCATGTTTGGTGCCCCTAGGACCTCGACAACCTCAGCGCTAGGCATTCCAGTTTTTATTTCGCGTTGGACAGTACCAACTGTAATTCTGTCGCCAGTATCATCACGCACATCCGCTCTATGTTTCGAGGCGGATACGCACCCGCAAAAAACCATTAAAACCAAAAGAAACAAAAACAATAATGATTGTCTCATTAGTAATATTTCCTCCCGTACTCGTATTGTTTTATTATACAATATAGACTTTTACTGGTCAACATCTATAGGGAATTTTTTAAATCCTAAAACACAATCAACCTAGTTTTATCTGAAAAATATGTTTTTAAAGGTGGTCAGACTTCTTCAAATCATCCATAATAAATCTGTAGAAAATCAGACGCCTTCTCCTCCTGAACTGGCCCCCAAATCTTATTATACTCTAATGACCAGTGTTTTGTTTTTTTGCGCGCGCCCCCACGTTTTCCTCCTCGTTTAAAGAGGCCTGGATCGCGCTTAAGCAATCCAGGCCACACACCTTCAGATACGACTTTCCTACAAAGCCATATCCTCGCCTCTCAAGCCCTCCACCGGGCCTTCCCACATCTTCCCTTGGGGAAGGCGAGAAAATGCCGGTAGGCGGCAAATACAAAGCTAAAATCGCAGGAATTATTTGCTTTCAGCTGGCTTATTTGCTCGGCCGCACTCAAATCGCAGGCCTCATAGCGTGAACTGGTGAGTTCACGGGTCATAATTCTCACCATCACTGCCCTGCATGTCAGGAGACCCGCATGCTTGCGCCGGGGGTCGGTGATGTTGGAATTTTTAAATCGTGCTTTGGCGTAGGATTCAGCAGCAGCGCGAATATCGATTTTGTTGCGAAACACGACATGATCCAGCACGTCGACAGCTTCAGGACAAAGGGGGAGGTCCATAAAATCGAGTTCGTGTTGGATCAAAAAAATCTTTGTGCGCCTCAAGCTCAATCCTCGTGAACCAGTACTCAGATTTTTGGGGGGGTTCGTTGTCATATCCACCTACCCCCCCGACCCGGCCCGCCGGGCCCCCACCGGCACCCGCCGCACGCACGCACCAACCAAACCATTTTTAACTTAAAGGAATTGAATATTAAGTTAATAATTTTATAAAATTACAATGCTATTTGATTGGGCAAGAAAAACCGCCTGTGTGCTTTGCGTATTTGTCTACCATCACCTTTCTTAATTCTGACTCATACCTTGATTGCACGATAAAAGAATCGTGGACAACAAGAATCGGTTTGCCCTGCCTTGTAAAATGATCAACCACGTCCAATGCGATACGGCTATCTTTGTTCATAAGTCTTAAACCTGTCTTCTTGCCCTGACACAGATGATGTGCGATAGGCCTGTGCGCCTCAAGAAAAGCATTCACAAGAATTTCTCCATCCAGGCCAATCGCCTCAAGCTCTTCCCGTTTTTCGTCGTCGATGATAAGAGCCCATTTTGTTTTGGCCTTGGCCAACTCAATGCTGTCGATGTTAAGGAGACGCAGCAATATTACCTTTAATGTAGATCGCGCTTCAGGCCTGTCATCTACTTCGGCGTATGGATCATCATCGTACTGGATTCCCTCTGCGGCGTAGAGTAAGCGTGGATGCAACCCGCTGTAATCAAGTTCCACAACCGGCTCCCCGTCTATGGTCATCTGTTGGCGCACGTTTTCAGACATACCCTGATAATGTCGGTCACCCCGTGTATGCAATCGCCCATAAAGCGTAAACTTTTCAATGAAAATAGCGTACAAATCAGTGCTTACTTCATAGTCCTTGTAAAGAATGGTGCGTGCGGCATTAACGCTGTTGGCTCGTTCCAAAATTTTTCGTATTCGTATAGTTTTAGCCGTATCCCTGTACTCTTTGAGTTTACCATTTTTGTCTTTAAGCACGACTAATTCCAAGGGTGTTGACCTAATGTGCTTAGACATCTCAGGAAACCACTCTAGCAAACATTTTGTTGGCCAGATTCGCGTTAGGCGAGATTCATTTTCGCTGTAATAGCCTTTTTCCATTTTGATCATCCCTTTGGCTGCGAGTAAATCCATCAACTTTACTGTGAAATAGCTGGACCGGGTATATCTCGTTGCCGTGTAGTGATTCTCTCCACGGGGAATGGCGACACACTTTTTTCGCCTAAGCCACGAATAAAATAAATTCGCCAAAATTATACTCATATCACGAATCTTTTCCTGCCGTTTATAAATCCTTAAGCCCTCAATGAGTTGATCAAAAAACTTCTCAAGGGCAGGGTGGTCAAAACGAAGACTTTGGTCAAAATTCCGATTTTCAAGAAGCCATTGTGGTGTCCCAATCCGTTTTTCAATTCTGGCCTTCGCTGCATTTCTAGTCTTTCTTATCAAGTCAAGACGACTTCGATTTCCCATTGCCCCTCCTTGATAGGGTGATGGTGGAGCGAAGTTTCAAGGTCTTCGCTCCACCAACCTTTCGGCAACACAGGTTAGCTACTTCATGTGTCTCAAGTTTATTATTCCATCCTCACCCCCCAGTGGCAAAACGTCATCAAACGACAAAATCACCATTTACTTTTTCAGTAAAGGCTTAAAAACTATAAAATAATTAGCTAATGGAATTAAGTAAGACTGATATTAATCAGGCTGCCGCTCTTGTTGGCGGCCTCGGCGACCAGGACACCCAGGGAAAGGCCGCTGATTATCCTGTTGCGATGCGGAAAGTTGTTGGCGTCCGGTTTCACGCCCGGAGCATACTCGGTGACGATCAGCCCCTTTTCAGTCAGGCCCCGGCGAAGATCGGCGTTGGAAGCCGGATAACGCACGTCCAGGCCCGTGCCCAAAACGGCAATGGAGCTTCCGACTCCTTCAAGTCCGGCGAGATGAGCCTGGCGGTCAATGCCGCAGGCCATGCCCGAAATCACAGTAATGCCGCTTGAGGAAAGCTCCGCCCCGATGCGTTTTGCGGCCTTGAGCCCGAACTCAGTGCATTTGCGCGCACCGACAATGGCCACTCCGGGATTTCCCAGCAATGAGATATCGCCGGAATAATACAAAAGGGCCGGTGGGTCGGGGATGTTCCTAAGCCTTTCGGGAAACAAGGGATCGAACCAGGTCAAGACCTTCATGCCCCTGGCCTTGGCCGCCTTGAATTCGGCCTCGGCGTCTTCCCGCCAGACCTCCTCCCTCGCAGCCCTGGCCACCTTTGGTCCCGTCAATCTCCTCTCGTGCCAGGAACCGGCGTCGGCTAACGCCTTGTAGGCGCACGAATAGTGGCGGAATATCTTTTTCCAGGTCTTGGGTCCGATTCCGGGAGTGCAACGCAAAGCCAAACAGGAGAAGAATTCCTTGTCCGGCATGGGGATCAGCGCCCCAGAGAGGCCAACTTCTTCCGTGCGAGCGCGGCGGGGTCGGAGTTGGGGTAGTCGTCGATAAGCGCCTGCAGGTAAAAGACGGCGTTTTCCTTGTCCCCGGTCAACTCATAGGCCATACCGGTCTTGAGCAATGCGGCTGCGGCCTTTGAATGCTTTGGAAACCGCATCGTCACTTCCTTGAAACCCAAGATGGCCTGAGTGTAGTCCTTTTCGGAATAATAGGTCTCGCCAAGCCAGTACAGGGCATTGGGAGCCAGGGCGTTGTCGGAATACTTTGCCAAAAATTCCTTGAATTCCAAACGGGACTGGGCCGGGCTGTCGTTCTTCAGGAGGTTGAGGGCGTGCTCATACATGGCCTCCGGCCCGCCGACAGACGCTTGACCGGGCATGCCTCCGGGAACGTTGTCCCAGGGCCTTTCCTCGGCGCTCTTGGCATCGCCGGACACGGTCGGTTCCTGAGCGCTTTCCGTGGGCAGCGATGTCTCGCCGGTCATGGAAGCTCCGCCGCCCGAAGTCTTTTCGCTCATCTCCTTCAGTCGCTCTTCAATGGAACGCAGGCGGCTGTCCACGTCCTGTTCCCGCTTGGCTGCCGCATCTTCCATCTGAAGCTGCTTTTCCTTGAAATCCAAAAAGCTTTCTTCCAGACTCTGGATACGCCACTCGTCGCTTCCCGCCTTGGAGACCGACATGCCTGCGCAGGCGGACAACAGGACAACCGCAAGTGACAAAAGCAGAACATTTATGAACTTCATCCCGAAAACTCCCAAAGGTCGCTTGGACAATTTATTAACTAAATATGTGAAGTCATAAATTTTTGCAAGGATTCTGCCAAATTGATCCCAAAGGGAGCGACCGCCCTTGCCTCAAGTCCAAAAATCAGGCAGAAATTCTGCGGGTCCATCATACAGGGGGACTGACAGCACCAGAGTTTGTCAGGCAATATGGAGTTCTAAATGTCCGATTCTGTTAGCATTATAGCTGTGGCCGCAGACATGGCTGCGCCAGCTTTTTTCCATCTGCTGGCCTTGGCCGCCTTGGGTGGAATAATTGTTGCGGCTTGTTGCGAAGCATGGGGTAAAGCGCGTCAAAAAATATTCCTGGACAAATACGCGCAACAGGTCGCGTCCATGTCCCTGCTCTTTTTTCTCTTCGCCCTGGCGGTTGGCGTCGCAGGAGCTTTCGTCGGCAAAGGCGCGACCGCAAAATTCATGGAAATGGTCGACATCCCCGGCTCCCCTTTCACAGCCCTGGCCGCCGCCCTTGGAGCCTCGCTGATCCTTGGCGGAGTGCACAGCCTTTTCTGGAATAAAATGAAAAGCATAAAGGTGTTGCACATGGCCATTGGTCTTCTGGCCGCTGTCTGCTCCCTGGTTTCGGTCGTCCTGCTCATGGACATGGTCCGGGGGATGCTGCCCATGCTTGTTTCGGAACAGGCAATAGCCCAGTGGCCCACCCTTCCCGCACAGGATTCGCCGCTCTGGTCCCTGGTCCTGCGGCAAATATTTCTGGCCCTGGCCTATGCCGGGGCGCTGAGCCTCCCGTATCTCATACACCGTCGAAAACATGACGACTTCGGGCGCGACTATTACGGCTTTTCATTGAGAACAGCGGCTAAGTGGGCTCTTTTCCCGATGATTCCGGCCCTTTTTTGCCAGGGTTGGCTATACGCCTTGTCCAGCACTGAAATGAAAACACTCCTGTCCTCCGGCACCTTGGCCCCCGCATGGTGGGGAACGGTGGGAGCCGCAGTCTTGTGCTGCATCCTCTGGACGCTGTTGGCGAAAAGCCCCCATCCCATGCGCCTGAAAGGAGCCGCCCTGGCCAGTTCCGTGTTGGCGTGGGCGCTGAATGCGTTGGACCTGACCCTGAACATGAACATCCTGCTGGCCGGTTGATTCTGCGCCTTAATGAAATGATAAAAGGCCGGAAGGGAAATCCCTTCCGGCCTTGTTTTTTGCCTTGATCAGTCTAGGCCACTTGAGGTTGCGTCGACGCTCCCTTTTCCAGGGACGAAGCCAGGCTGTAAATCTCGTGAGGATCGAGAATCAGCACCACCGAACCATCGCCCATGATGGTCGCGCCGGAAAGCCCCGGCAAATCATACTCGTCCAGATACTGGCCCAGAGGTTTGATCACGATCTCCTGCCGCTCCAGCAACTTGTCGACCACAAGGCCCAAGCGGCGGTCATGATCGTGAATGACCACAACGGGCAGGATGTCGCGCTCCTCGGTGTTCATGGGCAACTCGAGCAACTCGGACAACTCCACAATGCCCAGGACCTCGCCCCTGAGGGTCACCGCCTTGCAGTTGTTCACTTCGGACAACTTCTCAATCTCAATCTTTGTGGTCTCGGAAACCGCATCCAAAGGAATTGCATAGGTCTCGCTGCCGATTTCCACCATGAGCGCATCGATGATGGCCAGGGTCAGGGGCAGGGTCAGGGTGAGCTTGGTGCCTTTGCCTTTCTCGGAAGCCGTATGCACGCTGCCCTTAAGATTCTTGATGTTCGTCTTGACCACATCCATGCCTACGCCGCGTCCGGAAATATCCGTGACCTTTTCCGCCGAGGAAAAGCCGGGGGCGAAAATAAGTTCGATGGCCTCGCGGTCATCAAGGTTCCTGGCTTCCTCCGCAGTGATCACACCCTTTCTGACGGCCACCTCGCGCATCTTTTCGGGATCGATGCCCTTGCCGTCGTCTTCGACTTCAATGGCCACAGAGTTGCCCTTGTGATAGGCCCGCAGCCAGACATGCCCCTTGGCCGGCTTGCCGGCGGCGAGACGTTCCTCCTCGCTTTCAAGGCCGTGGTCCACTGCGTTTCTAACCAAATGCACCAGGGGATCGCCGATTTCCTCCACAACGCTCTTGTCCAGTTCGGTCTCTTCGCCTTCCATGATCAAATCTACCTGTTTGCCGCTCTTGCGGCTCAGGTCGCGGACCAACCGGGGGAAACGGGAAAAAACGGTCTGCACGGGAACCATGCGCACCTTCATGATGGTGTCCTGCAGGTCGTCGGAAAGCCTGGCCATGGCATAGGTCGTTTCCGTCAACTGCTGGGCCACCACCTGGACATCCTCGGTCTCGCCCTCAAGGGCTTTCGCCAGCATGGAATACCTGTTGCGGTTGATGATCAATTCGCCGATGAGATTCATCAAGTGGTCGAGCTTCTGGTGCTCCACCCTGATGGTCGTCGAAATCTTCTGCTTTACGGTCTGGATCGCCGGCGCATCCTGCACGGGTTTGGCCGGAGGAGATGACTTTGCAGCCACTTTCGCAACTGGAGGCGCAACTGGCGCGGGAGCCTTTGCAATAGGAGGTTTTGGCGCGGCAGGCTGTTTTGAAGCGGCGACAGCAACAGGTTCCGGAGCTGCTTCCGGGGCCGGAACGGGTTGAGGCTCGACTGCCTCCTTCGGCTCCTGCTTTTCCTCCTGCGCCGAAGCCTTTGCCCCTTCGGAGTCGCCTCCGCCAAGCTGATCAATCTCCTTGAAGACCCGATCCGACAAGATGGATATCTCCTGCTCCAGTAAGTCGAGCATTATCCCGAAATCGGTGCCGCTCTTGCGGGCTTGATCCACCAACCCAGCCGTCCTTTCGGCCAGGGTGCTCAACTCGTCGAAGCCCATGTAACCCGCTGAATTCTGAATGGCCTTCATGGACCTGAACAAGCCGTCCACATATTCGGACTGGCTTGCATCCTCTTTCAATTCCTTGAAGGAAATATGCAGGTTGTCCAGCTGCTGATTCACTGTTTCAACGAATATCGAAACATCCTCAGGATCAAAATCCGCAACGCCGGCATTTTCCTCGGCAGGCTCTTCAGCCGGGGCTTCCTGCTCAACAGCCTTTTTGCCCGCGTCCCCACTGGAGGGCACTCCACCCTCGGTTGTCGCAGCCTTCAAAGACGACTCTATGGCAAAGGTGTCAATGGGTGTGACCTTGCCCGATGCCGAATCAACATTGTTGACCAGGCTCTCGATCAGATCGACCACCTGCAGCAGAAGGTCAATAAGCCCCTGGGACACTGCTATCTCGCCCTTGCGGACCCTGTTCAAAAGGGTTTCAGCCTCATGGGTCAGTGAGTTCAATTCCCGAAAGCCGATGATCCCGCTGTTGCCTTTTAGATTGTGGTAATAGCGGAATATGTCGTTGACCGTCTCGCCGCCGTCATGATCTTCGCCTTCCAGGGTCAGCAGGGAACTGTTCAGATTTTCGATTATATCATGTGCCTCTTCGAGAAAATCCGACAGATGTCCCTCGCCTACGGTGGTGAGACTGTATGGGGTCGCGTCGAAATTGGGGTTGGCTTTTGGCTTGGACACGATATTTTCCTCCTGGGAGATAACCGGTTCCCGGACCTGCTCGACGACTATTTCAGGCTCCGGCTGCGAATCTTCCGGCACAGGGGCCGCTGTTGATTCTACCGGTGGCTCGGGGGTGGCGGGTGTAGCCGCATCGCCGCCCTCCAGCAAGACGCCTATCCTGGCCACGATGTCTTCGATGTCCACATCGCCTTCGCTGCCGGACTCCTCCAGGTTGTCGACCATGGACCGCAATGCGTCCGTTGCGGCCAGGATCAAATCCATGATCTCGGAAGTGACGGACATTGAGCCGTTGCGAAGTTCATCAAGGATGTTTTCCGCCTTGTGGGCCAGGCGATTGATCAGATTCAGTCCCAAAAAACCGGATGCCCCTTTCAAGGAATGCATCGGCCTGAAAATTTCGGTCAGCAAGCCCAAGTTGGAAGGATTTTGTTCCAGTTCCAACAGGTTGGGCTCAATGGACTCAAGATGTTCTCTGGCTTCGATAAAAAAATCAGCAAGAATTTCAGAATCCATGTAATCCTGATTCATAGGTCTTCCTCTGTTTTCAGCCCGTCACAAGGCCGACTGCCTATCCGAGCAGCATCTTAACGTTTCTGACCATTTTCTCAGGTTGCGCGGGTTTGACCATGTACACGTTGGCCCCCACGTTCAACCCCTTTTGAATATCGTTTTCCTGCCCTTCCGTGGAAAGGACGATGACCGGTATGTCCCTGTAGGCATCCTGTTCCCGCAGATTGCGTATGAAGGTCAACCCGTCCATGCGTGGCATGTTGATGTCGGAAATGATCAAATCAACTCCTTCGGACCCGTAGAGCTTTTCAAGTCCGTCGAGTCCATCCTCGGCGGTGGTCACCTTGTAGCCCTCTTTCTTCATCACGAAGGCAACCAGGTTGCGAACGGTCTTGGAGTCGTCGACTATCAGTATGTGTTTAGGCATCCGTCCCTCCCTGCGGCCTGCAAAAAAAAACCAAGGGCAGCCGGTTTTGAAGAAAAGAACCAGCATCAATTCCGTATCCGACTTCAGTCCATATATTTTCTTTCATCACTACCCTTCCTTCTTGTATATAATCGCTCCAGGATAATGTATAGGCTTGAACGCCCTTGTTATGTTGTGCAGGGACTCGGAATGCCCGATCAAAAGATACCCTCCGGGCAAAAGGTTGTCGTAAAAGGCATTTATAACCTTTTTCTTCATTTCGTCGTCAAAGTATATGATGACGTTCCTGCAAAAAACAATATGGGAACGCTCAACCCGTTTCAGCTGCATGCGGTCGCTCAGGTTTATCTGGCCATAGGACACGCTGCGCTTGATGTTCGGCTTGATCTTAAACTGATCCCCCTCTTTGTCAAAATACTTGTCCTTGACATCGTCGGGAGTGGTGCGCAATGCGTAGTCGCCGTAAACGCCCTTGCGGGCCGAGACCAGAACCTTTTCCGAGAGGTCGTTGGCCGTAATCTTGACATCCCATGTCGGCATCTCGGCCCCCAGGGAGTCGTCCACGATTATGGACAGCGTATACGGCTCCTCGCCTGTGGAGCACCCGGCAGACCATATCCTCAAGCGTTTTTCGCCTTTGGCCCTCTGGGTATCGAGCACATCCTTCAGAACCTGATCCTGAAAGACCTTCAATTGCGGCGGGTTTCTGAAAAAACTGGTCTCGTTAGTGGTTATTACCTCGAAAAGCCTGTTTATCTCATTCTGCCTGCCTGGATCGTATTGAAGAAAATAGTAGTATTCACCAAAACTTTTCAGGTTGAGATGCTTCAGCCTGTTGGCCAGACGATTCTCAAGAAGGTACTTCCGGTTGTCGGCTATGAATATTCCGCAAAGTTTATAGACATAATCCCTAAGGCTCTTGAACTCCTCGTCGGTGATCTTGAGTCCCTTGCCCAGGGATATGGTGTTTGAAAACAGGGACGACATTCTGTTTATTTACTCCTGGCTCTCTTGAATCTTGGCTATGGCGGCTTCGGCGGCCTTTGCGAATTCAGGGTCGTCGCTGTCCGAGACATGAAGCAGGGAATTGAAGGCCACTTCCCCGCCGATGTTGCCCAAGGCTTCCAACACCTTCATGGTCAGCATCTTGTTCGGGTCCTCCAACAGCTCGACGATCCTCTTCACGGCACTTCTCTCGCTCTGGCGGCCGAGCGCGTCCAAGGCCCTGATCCTGACCCAATCGTCCGAATCGTCAAGGGCCTGGATCAGAAACGGCAGCACTTCACTCTTGTAGCACTTGCCCATCAGGTCGATTACGGTCAGGCGCACTTCCTTGCTCTCGTCATTCATGCGCGAAACGATCAGATAAAGCCATTCATCGTCCGACCCGTCGCACAGATTGGCGATGGCTTCCAGGGCCGCCTTTCTGATGTCGGGTATCTCGTCGTTGAGAGCGGTCTTCAGCTCCTCCATGTACTCTTTCACGCCGAGCTTGCCCAAGGCATAGACGGCCATGAGCCGCTGAATCGGGTCCGGGCTTTGCACGATCTCCACGAACTTGGCGGCCATGTCCTTTCCGTTGACCGCTATGCAGGCTTCGAGAGCCGCTTCCTTCACGTCGTTGTATTGGTGGTCCAGAAGGGCGAACAGTTTGTCTCCCTCATCCCGGAATTTCATCTTTTCACCAAGAAAGTACAATGCCCTTTTCAGCACCGTACCGTCCTGATGATTATCCAGAACGTCCACGAAGAAACTCCCGGCGGACTTGTCCGCGACCTCCGTAAGCACGGTTATGATCTCGCGCTGGAGTTCCAGTTCCTTGCCCCAGAACGCCTTTTCAAGAACAACCGGGACATCCGGGGAGTCGATAAGGGCAAGCACTCGGACCGCGGTTCTGGAAATGAGAAAATCGGAGCCGTCCAGCCCGGCTTTCAAAGCCTCGGTAAGGCCGATGTCCGCAAGGCGCCGGATGGTCATGTCCAACCGTTCCTGATCCTGTTCCGGGTCCATGCGCGCGGCGATCTTGAGGATGGCCTTGGAGGCGTCTTCACCGCCCACAAAGGCCAGGCCGTTGATGGCCGCATCGCGAATCTCCCTGTCCTCATCCTCCAAAGCGACGAGCATGTAGAGCCTGAATTTCTCCCGCTCATCCTTTGAGAGCAGGGTCAGGGACTTGCCGCCCAGAATGCCGACAACGGCCTTGATGATCTTGTTGCGCAGGGCTGTGGGGGATTCCTCCATGCGTTTCAGGAGCATGGGCACGGCCTTGAGGTTGCCCATTTCGCCAAGGGCGTCGATGATCATGGAGCAGACAAGGTCGGAGGAAGTCTTGAGAGCCTTGAGCAGCGAGGAAACCGAACTGGAATGCTTGATCTTGGCCAGGGCCTCGATCACGGCGTACTGGACCCACTCCTCGTCTTCAAGGGCCTTGTTCAGGCATACGGCCGCATCCGCCTTGGCCAGATTGCCGAGGCTGACGGCCGCCTGGTAGCGGACATTGACCTCCGGGTCCTTCAACAGGGCGTTGCACAGCGGCTCCACGGCCATGACGTAATTCGTCGAACCCAATATGTCCGCGATGAAGATGCGGATATCCGGGTCGTCGTCGTGAAGCACCGTTATAAGTGCCGAAATGTCCTGGTTCCCGATTTCCCGAAGGATATCCATGGACAGGTTGCGGACCGGCGTGTCGTCGGAACGCAGAAGCGGTATCATGGCCGCGATCACTTCCTTTCCGCCGATCTTGCGCAATGCGCTCTCCGCCGCTTCCTGGACTCCCAAGTGGCCGGAATTAAGCAACTCGGCCAGGAGCGGCGTTGCTTCGCCGCAAAGATTTTCACCGGCGAGAAACGCCCCCTCGCGCTGCTCTTCCCTGTCTTCGCTCTGCAACTGCTTCAAAATAGTCTTACAATCAGGCATAGCCCCCGTCCTTTTCATACCCGAAGATGTGTCAATTCGCGTTTCTAGTCTTTGTACAGGTTGTCGATGATTGCGGCTCCCATGTCGTCGATGTCCACGACTTCGTCCGAGAGCCTGGCGTCCACGATGGCCTTGGGCATTCCATAGACCACGCAGGTTGAATCACTCTGGGCCAGGGCTCTTCCGCCCTTGTCCTTGAGAGTCCTGATGCCTTCCATGCCGTCGCTGCCCATGCCCGTGAGAATGACACCGAGAGCCCTTCTGGACAGCACTTCGGCAGCCGAGGAGATCAGCACATTGGCCGAAGGCTTGTACAGAGCATCGGCAGGTTCGGGCGTAACCTTCAGGGTGATCCGGCCCCCTTGCCTTTCCAGCACAAGATGCTGGCCGCCCGGAGCCACGAAAACCGTCCCGGCCCTGACCACGTCGCCGGTCTCGGCTTCCTTGACCGAAACCTTGCAGAGCTTGTCCAGCCGGGCCGCGAACGGGCCGGTAAAGGCCGCGGGCATGTGCTGGGCAATGACTATTCCGGCGGGAAAATCCTCGGGCAGGGAGGAAAGAACCTTTTGCACGGCCGGAGGTCCGCCGGTCGAGACGCCGATGGCCACCACGTCGCGCAGCAGCCTGTCGCCGGGCCGTACACGCCGGGGCGCGACCGTAGCGGGCCTGACCCTGGCCGCGGAACTGATGACCTTGCGGCCGGCAATGGCCCTGACCTTGGCCAGCAAGTCCTTTTCGATCTTGATGATGTCCAGGGAAACGCGGGAAAGCTGCTTGGAAATATAGTCGGCCGCGCCCAGCTCCAGGGCCTTGAGTGTGGATTCCGCGCCCTCGGTGGTCAGGGAACTGATCATGAGCACGGGCCGGGGCGACTCCATCATTATCCGGCGTAAGGCGGTGAGGCCGTCCATGCGCGGCATCTCGATGTCCATTGTCACGACATCGGGGTCAAGGGTCCGGACAAGCTCCAGCCCTTCCTCTCCGTCGCGGGCCACTCCTATGACCTTGATGTCCGGGGCTTTGTCCAGCATGGTGCTGATGGCTTTGCGCATGAATGCGGAGTCATCGACAACTAGCACTTTAATCACGGTATTTTTCTCCCCGTAAGCACTGCTCATTAGGAAAAGGATTTCAGGATCAAGACCAGACAGCTCCCCCTTATCTCACACCTCTCAAGTACTTACCCGTTATCGCGCAAGAATTCAAATAGGTTTTGCCTTGAGGGAGTGCGGCGGCGGTGCGAGAAATCACCTGAATCCGGGGTCAGTGCACAGGGCAAAAACAGACCTTCGTGAACCTTGCCTTTTGGTTACGATTCGGATAATGACACTCTTCTCACTTCAACGGGATGTGGCTCAGTCTGGTAGAGCGCTGCGTTCGGGACGCAGAGACCGGAGGTTCAAATCCTCTCATCCCGACCAGAAAAAATAAAGGCTTGCGGAAAAATCCGTAGGCCTTTTTTGGGTTGTACATTTTCATTTACAGCCGGCACACCCAATCGAGCAATGCATGCTGCATTCCATTTCTTGATTACTTATTATTTACAGTAAATTAAAATATACATTTGTCATGTTTATTCCAGAATAAACTTGACAAAACTTCATTTTTGTCTACCTTTCAAGGCAAAGAGAGAGCAAAATGACCACATATGAGCAAATAAAAAGAAAGGTAGCCAGACTTACCTCTGGTCGATTCATAACTTATGACGATTTCAAAGAATTCAACAGAAAGTCCCCACAGGCTTTAGCCAAAGCCCTACAGCGTTTGGTTGAAGAGGGGCTACTTGTTCGTCAGCAAAAGGGTGTATTTTTTAAGATGAAAAAAACCCGTTTTGGCGACCTCGACCCTACAGACAACAAACTCGTCAATAACTTGCTCATAAAAAATGGCAAATACAAAGGGTACCTATCTGGATTGTCGGTGTATTTGTTATTTAGAATTTCCACGCAGGTTCCGAACACCACTACCATTGCCACCCCAGACTCCAAAAAAAATATTAAAAATAAAAATATAAAATATATAAAAAGCTATGTTAACAAAATAAACAATGACAATATTATATATTTGCAGATGCTTGATGCTTTAAGATTTATAAAAAAAGCTCAAGATACGACCCCTGACAAAATAATCTCCAGAATGGCCGAAATAATAAACCAACTTGAAGCCAAAGAAATAAATCAGTTAACAAGATATGCGCTACATTATAGACCTTCAACCAGAGCTCTATTGGGTGCAATAATCGAAGAACAAGGATATAAGCAACTAGCATCAGCATTAAAAGAGACATTAAATCCTAACAGCAACTACCTAATTAATATTTCTGATGATATTCTTCCAAATAAATACGATTGGAGGATTAGATGATCCTGCACAAAGATGCCACTTTTAAAGATGCTATACAGGCAACCTCACAAAAATTAGGAATAAAATACTTTTATATCGAAAAAGATTACTGGGTAACATTAGCTCTTTTTAATCTTTCGAACTCCAAAATAGCGGACAAAATTGTTTTCAAAGGCGGTACATCCCTCTCTAAAGCACACCACGTAATAAAAAGGTTCTCAGAAGATATTGACATAGCATTGATACCCCAAGATGGACGGCCAAAAACTCAAACAACAAAAAAATCTAAAAGAAATAACAAACATTGCAGGTCAAGGTCTTCAAGAAGATACAGAAAAATCAAAAAAATTTTCTACTACAAGAAAAGTCTACTATACATATCCAAAAACAAAAACACAGGGCGAATGGGGACAAATCTCACAAAATCTTTTGGTCGAAGCCAATGCCTTTGCCACTCCTTCACCTTACTCCAATATCCCAATTGCATCATACATTTATCAATTTCTTAATTCTGAAGGAAACAAAAGCACTATTTCAGAATTCAATCTTGAACCATTTAAGCTCAACGTATTAGATTTAGAAAGGACTTTGACTGAAAAGATTATGGCTCTTGTAAAGGCGAGCACCTCGAAAAACCTTGTTGACGACCTTAAAAGAAAAATAAGGCACATATACGATCTACACCAGCTATTAGATGTTGAGAATATGCAACTGTTCCTTAGAAAAAAGGATTTTACTGATATGATTAAGAAGGTAAAGACTGACGATAAAAAATGTCCCATAGGCAGCAAAACCTGGCTGGAAACCCCCTGTTACCAATGCGCTCTTTTTTCTACCCCGACTGAGATATGGCCACATCTTAGAAACACTTACCATGGAGACTTTAAAGACATGATCTTCGGCCCTCTTCCATCAGAGGAAAATATATTAAAAATGCTAACAGATGTTGGCAAAAGATTAAAAGAGTGTGACTGCTAATTTCTTAAATTTGTACAGTGATAGTATTCACCTGACAAAACCGCCCCTGGCGGGTCGGCCCCACAGGCTTTCCCATTCCGCGCACGGTAGTTGACTTTAAATAAAAGTCCTCCCCAGTCAAGCTTCACCCTACGGAGCCGACTTTGTCTTGCCGCACCCCTGCCCGGTGATAAGGGCATTGATATGCCGATTAAGACTGACGCCGCTCTCGGCCGCAGACATTGCAAGGCCGCGATGAACATCCGGCGTGGTGCGCAACGAAATTTTGCCGGAAAAGCGTTTTTGGCTCAGGGGTTCGGGCACGGGTTCCCCGTTCTCCGTCATGTCGGCGACCACGTCCGCAACCAGCCGCACAATTCCCTCAAGGGCGGCAAACTGCTCTTCTTCAAGCCATGAAAGACCTGGAAATTCAGCGCACAGGCCTACATACTCCCGGTCTTCCTCCGACCAAATAACGCGGTAGGAATAATGCTTCACGTTCATTTGGCGCCTTCCTCTTTTTTGCTCATTTTGGTTATGGCCCCAAGCACCTGCTTGACCTGATAAGGCTTTGCCTTTCCCTTTTTATCCTGAATGTTCACTCTGGGATCACCCTTCCACGGCGTCTGATAAACCTTGTGGCTCGTCCCGCTCTGGCGGGGCTTGCCAAAGTAATGCTCGCAAACGGCGGCAAGATCATTGAAGCGAACATTCTGAGGCGTCGCTGTCATTTGTTTTAGAATCTTGGCAATCTTGCTTTTATTCACGAACACCCCTTACTTGATATCAATAATAATATCACTTTAGCTTGTCAAGCGGGATGGCAATTTGAAATGCGCCCTGCAGTTGAAGCATAAAAATACATCTCCCCACTAAAAAAGCCCACGGGACGACCCCGCAGGCTTTTCAATCCCGGTCTACCGACCGAGGAGGAAGATGACTGAATTCGCTATCCCAGGCTGTTCCAAGGCGTATGGACCATGGGGCTGAACCCCTTGTCCTGGGCCACCATGTCCAGAACGATCAGTTCCAGGGGCGCGGCGTCCGGGTGATAGGGTTCGATGAATTCCCTCTCGTCCACGCTCACAATATACTTCTTGCACTTTTTGCAGGTATAGACCCGCTCGGTCTCGTCGCCGTCAGCTGAAAAATATCCCAGGGTATCCTTGTCCTCGTTGTCGCAAAAGGCGCACATGCTGCGCTTGAAGCGCCATTCATGGCCGCACAGGGAACAATGCAGCCAGCACTGGCCACCGTGGGCCTTGAGATAGGCTGAAATGTCCTGCTCGGCAGGTTTGGGCCTGAGCATGGAAATCTCGGGGAAAGAGCCGCACACGGGACAATAGCCCTTGGTCCAGCGCAAATCCTCCACGGCCTCGGCCATGGGCTTTTGGTAATGCTCCATGAGCAGTTTAACGCCCTGGCCGAACACGAACCCGACTTCCGCCGGTTCCACGCCGATCTTTTTGGCCATTTTCTCCAATTCATCGGCGTCAAACACGCTGACCACGCAATCCGCCGGTTCAAGATCGCCCTTTTCCAGGGCCTTGGAACACTTGACGATCGCCAATTTCAGGGAAGGGAAAACCTCGGCCAAAGCCGGGGCCAACAACTTCATCACGCCGGGAAATTCCTTTGCCAAAGCATCCAGCGGAAGGTCATCCATGACCGGAACGCCTTCGCCGAAGCGGACCGGGTCCACTTCAACAGCGGGCATGTCCGCGAGGCCGTTCAGGCCGGACCGGATTTCCGCCCGTTTCAGGGAAAATTTCTCATAGGCATCCAGAATGCCCTCAAGGGAAGGCCTTCTGTGGCGCACTCGATCAAAGGAACGATTGATGTAATCCGAATCATTGACCGGACCTGCCTTGGTGCTCATGTTCGCGTCTCCATTATTAAGCGTTCTTGCCGATGGTAAAATCCGCCCCGGAACCGTTGCTCCGGCCCCGGGGCGAAATGTTTCAGGGCTGACTAGGCCCTGGTTCTACGGGGATGCCGTATTATCTGCGCCGCGTGTCCGCCCGCGGCGCAGTAAACCTGCTTCGCTAGACCATGCTCTGCTTCCTGGAGGTGAGTGGAAGCGAGTTGTCAGCGAAGAAAGCGCCATACTTGTCCTGATCGTCAACGATGAGATAAATCACGTTGACATCCTTGTAATCCACAAGCGTCGCCTTGGGATACTTCTTCTTGACTTCCGCAAGGCGTTTGGCCGCCAGCTTGACCATGTCCTCGGACTCGCCGAAGTTCATGGTGCCCGTGGGGCAGGCCTTCACGCACATGGGCAAAAGGCCGTTCACGATCCTGTCGTAGCACATGTCGCACTTCATGGCCGCGCCGGTCTTCTCATCCCGGCGGGGAATGTCGTAGGGACATGACTCGCGCATTTCCTCAAACTGTTCCTTGGTCATCTTTTTGGTGAGGTCCGTATAGATGACGGCTCCGGTCTTGTCGTCCTGAAGCACGGCGCCCTCCACATAGTCGTCCGCTATGAACTTGCATGGCGGAACAATGCAGTGGCGGCACTGGTCCGGGAAGAAGTACCACTCCACCTTGCCGTCCACCAGGTGTTCATTGAACCTGACGAGCTTAAAGGTGGCGGCGCTCAGATCCGGAGGGTTCTGATGTGTACCTGTCTGGCGTGTCTTGACGATGGGCAGCTCATTCCACTCCTTGCAAGCGACCTGGCACCCTCGGCACGCCGTGCATCGTGTCGTATCTACAAAAAAGGCTTTCGACATAGCACTTTCTCCTTATCATCGGACCAACGGGACAAGCCCGCCGGTCATTATGATTATGCCAATTCCTTGGGTTTGCCAGCCTTCCTGATATTGACCAGCGAGGCCTTGAATTCAGGAATGGTGGTGTTCGGGTCGCCCACCGCCGGTGTCAGGCGGTTGGTTGCATCGCCGCAGCCAGGTGTCGTCCAGCCGAAGCAGAAGGGCATGCCCACCAAGTGGACCACCTTGCCCTGGATATCGAACGGTCTGATGCGGATTGTCACCATGGCAACGGCTTCCACGCTGCCCCTGATGCTCTCGACTATGACCACGTCGCCATTCTTGATTCCTTTCTCGCCTGCCAACTGGGGACTCATCTCAACGTACTGCTGAGGCTCGGCCTCGAGAAGCACGGGAGTATTGCGAGTCTCCGCGCCGCCGCACCAGTGTTCCGTCAGGCTGTAGGTAGTCAGCACGATGGGATACTTGGGATCGGCGTTCTTGGCCAAACGGTCGGCGTCGCTCTTGGCTATCTTCATGCAGGGGTTGTGCATCTGCTTGGAGAAGGGATGCGAAGCCACCGGGGTTTCAGCCGGTTCGTAGTGTTCGGGGAAGGGGCCTTCCTGCCTGCCCGGGCCGTAGAGCTGGGCATGGCCTTCCTTACGCATGATGAATGCATAGCGGCCCTTGCCCGTGGCGGTCGGCGGCCAGCCGCCGTCCGGAATGTCGCCGTCCCAGGACTTGCCGTTCCAGGCGATGACGGCCTTCTGAGGCGCGTAGGGCTTGCCGTTCGCGTCCACTGAAGCGCGGTTGTAGAGAACGCGCCTGTTGACGGGCCAGCACCAGGAGAAGTTCGGGAACAGCCCAATCTTCTTCTGCATTGGCGTCTGGGAAAGGTCTCTGCGCTTGGCCATGAGACCATTCTCTTCAGTGTAGCCGCCGCAATACAGCCAGTTCAGGCTCTTGGTGGAGCCGTCGTCCTTAAGGGCGCCGAAGCTGGGAACCAATTGCCCCTTCTTGTACTTCTTGCCCTTGACCTCGGAATCCACGGTGAAGACACCGTTGATGATCCTGGCCCTTTCATCGGCATCGTACTTTTCCGGATAGTCCATCTTGAGGATGGGCTCGGCGAACGTGCCCCCTTCCTTGGCGTACAGCTTGCGCACGCTGTTGAACATATCCACGTACATGGCGCCCATGGATTTGGATTCGCCCATGGGTTCGATGGCCTTGTAGTGCCAGAGCTGCCAACGGCCGCTGTTGGTGATGCTGCCTTCTTTTTCGGCACGCTGGCAGGAAGGCAGGAGGAAGACCTCGGTCTTGACCTTTTTCGGATCAACCCCGGGCCTGTGCCAGTTGTCCGATGTCTCGGTGTGGTGCAGTTCGCCGACGATGAGCCAATCAAGATTGTCAAACGCCTTGCGCACCTTGTTGGAATTGGGCACGCTCATGGCCGGGTTGGTTCCGAACACGAAACCGCCCTTGATCTCGCCCTTGTACATCCTGTCGAACAGGAAGATGTAGGAATAATCTCCGCCCACGTCCGCCTTGGGCAGCCACTTGTAGCCGAAACCGTTTTCCTTGGTTCCGTTGTCGCCGAACCAAGCCTTGAGCAGGCTGACGATATACTTGGGCTTGTTCTGCCACCAGTTGGCGCTTTCCGCATCCCCGCTCTTGGGGGTTGTGGCCTTGATGTAGTCGTCAAGGGTCGGCCATTTTGCACTGGGCATGTTCAGATAGCCGGGCAGAATGTGGTAAAGGATGCAATGGTCTGTGGAACCCTGGACATTGGGCTCGCCCCTCAGGGCGTTGATGCCTCCGCCCGCCACGCCGATGTTGCCGAGCAGAAGCTGGACAATGGTGCTGGAGCGAATGTTCTGGACGCCAACGGTGTGCTGTGTCCAGCCCAGGGCGTACATGATGGTTCCGGACTTGTCGGACTTGCCTGTGGCCGAGAAAGTCTCATAGACCTTTTTCAACTGATTCACGGACACGCCCGTGATGCTGGAGACCTTATCCAGGCTGTAGCGTGAGTAGTGCTTCTTCATGAGCTGGAACACGCAACGCTCGTTCTTTAGACTCTTGTCCTTGACGGGCACTCCGTTCTCGTCCAGTTCGAAACTCCAGGCCTTCTTGTCGTAGGACCTGGTCTTGGGATCGTAACCTGCAAACAGGCCGTCCTTGAAGCTGAAGTCCTTGCCGACCACGAAAGCCGCGTTGGTGTACTGCACGACGTATTCGTGGAAGAACTTGTCATTGCTCAGGATGTAGTTGATCATGCCGCCCATGAAGGGAATGTCCGTACCGGACCTCAAGGGGACATGAAAGTCGGACCTTGCGGAAGTACGTGAGAACTTCGGGTCCACGTGCATGACGGTGGCTCCCTTGTCCTTGGCCCGCAAGACCCATTTAAAGGAAATTGGGTGGTGCTCGGCAGCATTACTGCCGATAATCAGGATGGAATCGGCATTGCCGATGTCACACCAGTGATTGGTCATCGCGCCGCGTCCGAACGACTCTGCCAGAGCCGCAACTGTAGCGCTGTGTCAGATACGAGCCTGGTGATCGAAATGAACCAGGCCTAGGCTTCTGACTCCCTGGTGCACGACCGTGCACTCTTCGTTGTCCATTTGAGAAGTGCCCAGATGGAAAATGGATTCCACCCTGTTCACTTCCTGCCCCAAGTCATTCTTGAGCTTGAAATCGGCATCGCGGGTCTTCTTGATCCGCTTGGCCATGGTGTCCAGCGTCCATTCCCAGCTCTTTTCCTCCCACTTCTCGCTGTAGGGAGCGCGGTACAAGGGCTTGGTCAACCTGTGCTCGCCATTGTGCATGGAAAGCATGGAAGCGCCCTTGGCGCACAAAGCGCCTTCACTGACCGGATAGTCGGGATCGCCTTCCGTACTGACAAGCTTTCCGTCCTTGACGTGCGCGATAAAATGACAACACACGGCACAGAACGGGCAGATAGAGATTACCTCTTTGGCCCCCTTGATTTTCAAGCCGGACGCATAAGCCCGGGTCGACCCAAGGTCGAATCCGAGCTGCGTCAGGGGCAGGCTTGCGAGGCCCGCTCCAGCCAGCTTGAGAAACCATCTTCGTGAACATTCCATAGATGCCTCCTTTCTCGAACGGTCCTCCCGCCGGTCACTTGCCCGGAAGGATTCCCATCCTAAAACATTGTTATGTCCAGTTAGACATAAAGGGCAAGATGCGTCAATATTTTTCCAATTATTTTAGTATGTTAACATTAACACACATCCTTGCCGAAGCTTCCATGGAATTTACAGCGCCTTCTCCCTGAAACTCCGAAAATCGTTGAACGGAAATGCCTTTTTGGCGTGGCGCACGGCCGAATTCTCGACCTTTTCAAACCATTCGGCATAACTGTTGACGATATCCAGTCCGGACTTTGTCAGACAGTACCCGCGCCGGTCGCTGCCCTTTTTTTCAAGAAGCTTGATGCCCAGGGCTTTCTCGCTTTGCTTGATCTTGCCCCAGGCCGCCCTGTAGGACATGCCGAGATGCTCCGAAGCCCTTTTGAGCGATCCGTAACGAGCCACGCCCTCCAAAAGCAGCATCCGTCCCGCGCCGAAGAGCATGCCCTCATCGTTTTCCAGCCAGATATGCAGCCTTACAGTGGGCTGCCCGTCAAAAACACAATTGCTGTCCTGAACACTGGAGGCGGTTGTGGTGATCATCTCGTCCGTCATGGCTATATCCTCCGTTGTAAGGTCATTTGCCGAAGGGACATTTTGGAAACGTGCATTTCTTGCATTCCATGCACATGGCCCCATGGCCCATGCGTGCCAAATCCCGACGCCTGATCGGAACGTCCGCCAGGATGCGCGGAAGCAGCAAATCGAAGCTGGTGGTTTTGTAGAAAAGTCCGCAGGCAGGCACGCCGATGATCCTGGTCTTGCCGATGCGCGCCAAAAGGGTCATCGCCCCCGGCAGGACAGGCGCTCCGTAAAGAAGGTCCTCGACCCCGGCGTCCATCAGTCCGTGGCGGCTGACATCGTCCGGGTCAACCGAAAGCCCCGCAGTGGTGACCACCAAATCGCAGCCGGCCTGCACAAAGCTCAAAACGCCCTTTTTCACTTCGGAGCGGTCGTCTGGAACGATGAGCACGTCCTTCACCTCGCACCCGTACTCCATGACCTTGCCCGAAATGATGGGCGCGAACTTGTCCTGAATCAGCCCGTTGAAAATCTCGTCACCCGTCACCAGGATGCCGACCTTGGCCTTGCGCATGGGCAGAACCGAAAACAGAGGCTCCTCGTCCAAAAGACGCATGGCGCTCTCGAAAACGGGCCGGGCCATATAAAGTGGAATGGCCCGAGTCCCGGCCAATTGGGTTCCCTTCTTCACGGCGGTATAGCTCTGGCGACAGGCAACCATAACGTCAGGCACAAGATTGAAGCGCTCCAATTGGTCCACATCGGCAACAAACAGGCCGTCTCTGGAAGCCTTGAAATTGACCTTGCCTTCACAGGGACCACTTGCGGCCTTGACCCCTTCGCCGACCATAACCTCGCCAAAGGCTCGGGCCACATCGTCCTCATGCACCCACTCGTCGCCGAGAGTCCCGTCATCCACATAAACCCGGTTCTTGCCGATGCGCTGAAGCCTGCAAATGTCGCCCGCCTCGAATTCCTGTCCGCGCAAAAACGCAGGGCCCTTCTTCAAACCCGGGATGATCCTGGTCATGTCGTGCACGGCCTTTTCGCCCACGGCTTCGGTGACCGGTATGGCCCGAAGACTGGGAGCGGATGTCGCGACCTCGCGGCTCCCGGACCATCTCGCATAGGGGGCCTCGCCTTGGCAGGATCTACAGATTCCGCCGTATTTGCCGGGATAGGCGTCGCCGCACAGCGGACAGACCACGATATTTCCTTTGGAACGGTGCTCAAGATATTTGGGGCTGACGCTGATTTTCTCAATCGAACAGACTGAAGCGCCGGCCTTGCGAATCTCCTGGCGCAGCTTGTCCGAATCCTGTTCGCGCTTGGGGACCAGCTTGAAAAACCAGGAACGAAATTCCGGGTAGGCTGAAAGCTTTTCCGGATCAATGGCCACCCGGACGCCCTCGCCGGTGTATTTGTCGAAGAGACTGATGGCGTAGACGCCATTATTCACGACCTTGAGCCAACCGTTGCCGATGGTGCACAGCGTCAGCATCTGGACGGCATCCGGAAGACACCAGGAGGTCTCGGAAATTGCGTCGAAGATAGTGTCCTTCGGCAGATGGCGCTTGGCCTCCTCGACCATGTAGCCGCCGAGTATCAGCCCCGGCGCGGGAGAGCCGTGAAATCCGCGCGCCGCCTGCATGAATTCGTCATAGGAATATTGTCCGATATCGGTCGCCTGCATTTTTTGCTCCTTGATATGACCAGCAAATTACTATGTCTGATCAGGCATATTATGCTTAGCGGCTAACCAATACCTCGTGAGCAAGCAAAAACATGATAATTGCTCAAGCTTTGGCACCTTACAAAGATTGCCGTGCTCTCAACACTCTGTTTAGACTGTATTTTTCAATTCAGGCGGGGCTATACACATCTACAATTTCAATATTAACCAATAGACAGAATCAATAGACAGGAAGACAAATTATCGAGTATCGTAAACAATTCAAGTAATTGCATGAAAACAACTTAACCAGCGCTTTTTTATGTAACAAACACGATTTCATGCTGAAAGGCACCTTGTTTCCGCATCAAACGGTTTCCAAAAGCTCAGCCAGGCCGCCCGGAGGACAATTGAAGGCCTGGACGAAAAGACCGTTTTTTCCCAGACTTCAAAACAGTGGAACAGGTATTAAGCGGCGTGAAGGTAAAAAGCTCATTCAAAGGCAAACCCAGAATTCGGCAGAGCAAAACGCGAATCACTCCCGCATGGGTCACGGCCAGACAAGGCATCGGGCATGCCGCCATCCGCGCACAGGCCTCAAGAGCGCGTTGGCCCACATCGGCAAACGACTCTCCTCCAGGGGGCCGAAAATCGGCGAAATTCAGACCACGGGCCTCGTATCCCTTTGGGTCGTCCCGCTCAACCTCTTCGAAGGTCCGTCCTTCCCATTGCCCCAATGAAATCTCAGCCAGTCCGGGCATTGTCTCCAGGCTGAGTCCCAAACCTGCGGCAATGGGTGCGGCAGTATCGCGGGCGCGTCCCAAGGGGCTGGTCCAAAGTGATTTGAAAGGCAATCCCTTCAGGCTTTCGGACAAAACAACGGCCTGCTTCCTGCCATATTTCGACAGGGCAAGATCAGTTGTTCCGATATACCTGCCCTTGCCGCCCTCGGTCCTGGCGTGGCGCATCAACACAATCATCCAAGACTCTCCCGCGCAAGGTCCGACATCAAAATACCTGTCTCTGCCTGAAACCTGCGGCAGACTTCAAGGGCCCTGGACAATCTGCCCTCAATGGCTTTCCTGACCTCAGGATCGCCGCCGAACTTCTCAATCTTGGCTGCATAGCGATCCTCAAGGGGAACAGGTTCAACTCCACCGACAAATTTGTCGGCCAGAAACACAATCTCCCGCTCAGTAACCGGCATATGGCCAGCCAGCTCCAAATCGGCATGGTCCGCCACGATGTCGGCCACTTGATGAAAACCGTGCCTACGCAAAATAGCGGCTCCCTCTGCAGCGTGCCTTGGACGCCCCTTGGCCAGATCGTGAACCATTGCCGCGCTCACGGCCAATTCGGCATCAAGTTTGTCCTGCGAACTCCGGGACTCGTTCAAGGCCTCGCACATGGCCCGCGCAATTATGGACACGGCCCGGCAATGTTCCCTGACTGGATCAGGCAAAGCCATGATCTCCCACAAGGCCCGGCATTCATTCGGCGAGGGATAAGCCCGCCCGGCCCGGTGCAGGGCTTCATCATAGTCCCGACGAAAATCGAGATCATGGAGGATTCCGGCGTCGGCCACTGCCACATCACGCGAGCGTTCCTCCCATTTCTCAAGAACCGTGCGCAGACCGCCCTGCCCGTCGTGGGCCAGTATGCCGGGCAGAACCTCGCGCTGAACAATGGGCGGATGGCCGCGTTGCCCCATGAGCGCTGGATATGTGACAGCCGCCCTGTTCTCAAGATAATCCGCAGCAATCAGGGCCAGTGTTTCCAGCCTAACCAGCGGAATGTCCGCCGGAAGCACGAAAAAGGCTTCGCAGCCCGGGGGCAGGGCCTTTGCGCCAGTGAGGATGGAAGAAAACATGCCCTGCTCGTATTCCCGATTCACCGCGACCCGCGCCCCGGCCCTTTGCGCTTCCGCCGCCACTTCTTCGGCCCTGTGCCCGGCAACGACCAAAACGTCATCAAGGCCCACGGCCTTGAAAACACTTATGCAACGAAAAAGAACCGTTTCCCCGTACAAGGGCAGAAGAGGCTTGAAGCCGTCCATCCTGGACGACAGCCCGGCTGCTGGAATCAAGGCCGCGAGACGCTTCACGACTTCTGCCCGGCCCTTACGCTGACCAATTCCGAGCCGATACTCAAGGCGATCTCCTCCGGGGTCTGCGCGCCTATGCCCAGGCCGATGGGGCAATGGCAACGGGCCAGATCGTCCTCGCCAAAGCCCTGTTTTCTGAGTCCATCATATACGGCTTTCTTCTTTTTGCTGCTGCCGATCATGCCCACATAGCGGGCGGGCGACCTCAAGGCCTGAGCCAGCACGGTCTGGTCGTGGACATGCCCCCTGGTGACGATAACCACGAAGGCATCCTCGCCCACGGCCCTTCCGCCAAAGGCGTCCTTGAAGGAGGGCAAAACAACCACCTCGTCGGCCTCCGGAAATCGCTCGACATTGGCGAAATCCTCCCGGTCGTCGAGGACAACGGTCCTGAACCCGACCATGGCCCCCACGCGGGCCGTGAACCTGGAAACATGCCCGGCCCCGACAATGAACAGCGGCGCGGGCGGGATGAAGGGTTCGGAAAAAACTCTCACGCCGCCTTCCTCCAACAGGCTGGCCGAGACATGGCTCACAAATTCCGCAGCGGCGTCAGCCGGCCTGCCGAGTCCCTGGGGCCATGTTCCATGAACGACGCCTTGTTCATCCAGAACACAATGGCCTACAGCTAAAATATCCTCGCCGCCGTCAAGAAAGGTCAACAGCGACGAGCGGCGACCATGCCTGAGCATCCCGTCCAACCGCCCATAGGCCTTGGCCCCGTCCCCTTCCGGCGAGACCACCTCCAGCAAGACCCTGAGCCTGCCGCCGCAGATCATGTCCGACTTGGCGGCCATGTCCTGGGTCAAATCGAATTCTGAGATTCTGACCGCCCCGTCACCGGTTTTGAGCAACTGGGCGGCATCGCGGCAGGCCAGGGCTTCTACGATTCCGCCGCCCACGGTTCCAAGTATTTGCCCACTTTCGCGCACCACCATCTTGGCGCCGGACGACCTGGGCGTGGAACCGGAACTCTCAACCACCGTTGCCAAAACCACTTTCTCGCCCCTGTCCAGCAAATCGCACATGGCGCGCACCAAATTCTTCATGTTCCAACATTCCTCTTTGCCGTTATCCGTATGCGGCGTTTATCAAATCCGGGCAGGGCCGGACCGCGTCCGGATGACAATTTCAGGTCCAAATCCAGTTTTTTTGCCCCGACCGCCCGGCCAATCGGTTCAACTCCTAACAGGGCCAAGCGCATTTCATCAACCGTAGAGCCGCGCTCAAGGCCGGTGACCGCTTCAATTCGCAAAATGGATCGACCCCGGGGTTCATATTCCGCCTTGAAATCAGACAATCCCGGCAAGGCGTAAAGAGCCTCGTTCAAATCATCCAAACCGAACTCGCCGCCATGAACCAAGGCGATGCGGCTTCCCATGCGGCTGATGCGCCTGTCCAACCGGCGCAAGAGTGAACCGCAATTGCAGTCTCCGGGGATTATTCGCCCCCGGTCCCCGGTGCGATACCTGATCAGGGGCATGCCCATACGACTAAGGGTGGTCACTGTCATCTCGCCCCATTCCCCGTCGGAAACTCTCCGTCCCGAATCCGGGTCGGTTATCTCCATATAAATCTCGGCCTCCCTCAGATGCATGCCCGAACCGCCGAAGCAGTCCACTGCACCGCCCAGGCCGGTCTCGATCATGCCCCAATGAGAAAACACTTCCGCGCCCATATTCCGGGCCACGTTATGGACCACGGCCTGAGGTATGCTGTCCCAGCAGACAAGAACCGAGGACACGACATTTCTCGGCAAGCTCCTCTCGCTCCAGGCCGAGGCCAGGACATTGAGATGGGCCGGGGAACCGACAATGCAGGAAGCTCTCTCTTCCAATATGCAATCGATCACCTTGTCCGCGTCCTCCAGCGGACCAAGAGGAACGCCATACGCGCCCATGCGCCGCAAGGATTCGGTAAGCAGCCGCCCCACCCCGCCGCTCTTGTCGCCGGGCAGAAGGATGACGACGGCCCTGCCGGGAGCCGCAATATTCTCCATCCCATGCCGAAAGAACTCAATGGTCCGTTCCAAGTCCTCATCGGTATGAAATATCCGTTTGGGGCTGCCCGTGGTGCCGGAGCTGTTCAGGGTCACAACGCGGGCCACCTCGTCGCGGGACACGCAAAGAAAATCATCCGGCGACCGCCGCAGATCGTCCGCCGTGGTTTTGGGCAACTTCTCAAAATCGTCCAACGTCTTGATCGAATCCGGGCCAATATCAGGCAACAGCATGCGATAAAAGGGACTTTTTTCCCGCGCCTGTCCAACGACCGCACGAATTCGCTCCAATCGCCAGGCCGCCAAGTCACCAGGACTTGGAAGCGATCCGTTTGGCGGCAATTTCATGGCTTTCACCAGCCAGCGCTCAAGGGGCGGGAGACTCAAGAAAGGTCCTCCTGTACAGGGTCCGGCCATTGGCGGCAGTCAGATTGTAGGCGCAAAACGGCACAAGCCTGCCTTCCGGCGAAACGACATGAATGCAGCAGCCCCTGAGCCGCTCCAGGTCAAGGGTCCAGGCATCCTGAAAGGCCATGCCGGAAACAGCCAGGGCATGGGTGGCGGCACGGGCCAGAAAACGGTCCAGGTCGTCCAGCGGCTTGTGTGCAATGAGCGGCCGCTCTTCCGGCACCGCCCATTGCCGCCTGACAAATGACTTCGCCTTGTTCGCGCCCTCTTCGGCAAGTTGGGGACTGCAATTGCAGGCCGTGCGCCTTGCCGACATCCTCTTGAGCTCACCCTGCTCCGTGACCAGATAATTGGCGTGAAAGGAACAGCGCGAATGTTCGCAACCCGGCGGCAGAAAATCATCAAGGCCGATGGCCCCGCCGGTCTGTTCTTCAAGGCGGCTCATGACCTCGGGCAGGGTGATACGCTGGTCGTCAGTGGGATGATCCGGGTAACGTCCGAAATAACTGACCGGCTGAAAATGAACGCCCCTGACTCCCGGAGAATTTGAAACCGCGAAATCGATAATTCCGCCGAGGTTGTGGTCGTTTACTCCTGGAACCACCGTGGGTACCAGAACCACGCCGATGCCCGCCTCGGAGAACCTTTCCACGGCCAGATATTTCTCTTCAACCAGAGGTCGCCCGCGCAGGATCTGGTGGATGGAGTCCTCTGTCCCGTCGAATTGCAGAAACACGGAATCAAGACCCGCCTCGGACAGACGCCGGGCAAAATCAATCTCCCTGGCCGCACGCAGACCGTTGGTGTTGAGCTGGACGAACAGGAAGCCCTTTTCCTTGGCCAAGGCAATCAGTTCCGGCAAATTTTCCCGGACCGACGGCTCGCCGCCGGAAAACTGGATGTTGCAGGGCCCGGAAGCCTCCATGACCCTGTCCAGAAGAGTACCTATCTCATCCACAGTGGGATCGGGCGGCGTGTGCACACCAGCCGAAGCAAAACAGACAGGGCAGCCCAGGTCGCAACGCCAGGTTATCTCGATTATGGCTGTGCATGTATGCTGGCGGTGTTCTGGGCAGAGGCCGCAGTCAAATGGGCAGCCGTCTTGAACCGAAGCCATGGGCGTTTTTGGCCTGGAGGGAATCTTTTCCCGCGACCACTTGTTCATGTCCGGTTCACCGCGCCAGACCACGGTCCTGAAAAGACCGTGCTTGGGGCACTCCTTGACCAAATAGGTATTCCCGCCCTGGGATTCATGGTGGGCCGGTATGGCCCTCAGGCAGACCGGGCAAACGCTGCGGGGTTTTTCCCCGGCCATCAGTCGTCCCTGCCCATGGCCGGATCGATTCCCTGTTCCATAAAAATTTCCTGAATGCGGTCATAGGCCGAAGCCATCAGGCCGCCGCAGCGTTCCGGGTCCGGACTCCCGCATTCATCTCCCAGGATGTCCCGGCAATGGATGCCGCCGAATTGATTGCCCACAGTTTCCGTGAACCAGTCCCGAAAGGATTCCAGCATGAGCGGCAAGCCGTCCAACGCTTCCTCGTCGTCACGGCCCTTGGCCGCGTAAAGCGAGATCATGCAGACCCCGCCCGTAAGCACGCCGCAGGGTCCGGAACAATCGCCCAACCCCTGGCAGAGTCCGGCTAAGGCGCGCACCATATCCGGATTGTTCCGGTCCATATCCTCAAGGGCCAAAAGCAGCATGATCTGGCTGCAGCAATATCCCTTGCCCGCAAGCCGCATCATGCGCAAACCAGTCTCGCTCAACATGAACCAGCCTCCATCTTTTGAGCAACCACGAGAAAATAGCCAAGACCTGATTCTCTCCCGCCACACCCGCCATCAGAGTCGCAAATCTCACCGCCAAGGATCAGCCGGGCAGCCAATTCCTTGAGCAGTTGGGTATGGTCCTCGAAAAGCCTTGTCTCAAATCCGCAATACTCCAGCGCCTCTCCGATTTCCTGTCGTCCAAAAGCGCCCTCCGCGCAGGAACCGCCGCCATGGGTACGATGCTCCACCCCGTACAGGTCGGACAGGCACAAGAAGCCGCCCGGGGCCAAAACGCGCCAAAACCCTTTCAGGGCCGCGACAGGATCGGGCAGCAGTGAAAGAACGCATTCACAAAAAACCGCCCGAAACACATTGGACACAAACGGCAAATCCGCCCCGTTGCCTCGAACCATGCCCCCTGCCCCTGACGCATTTGATATCTGCCGTCCCGAAAGCTCTACGCCCACGGCCCAAACCCCGTATCTGGAGCGAAGCCGGTTGACCGTGGCTCCAAGGCCGCTGCCCACGTCAAGCACGCGCCAGCCCGGAGCCAGGCCCGCGAATGAGGCCGCCCTGTCCGTGAGCCTAAACCCGCCGGGGCGCAAAGTATTCCCTGCGGCCCGTCGAAGTCCCGGACGTTCCCACAAGGGAGTCTCGGCGCAACCGACGTTCACGACTATTTGTCCTCCAAAAGCTTCTCCACCTCGGCCATCTTGCCCAGGGCCAGGTCTTCCGGGATAAGCACGAATCCGCATTGGGGGCATGTGGGCAATTCCACGTTGAAATGGCTGTCCAAATATTCAAGCTCCACCGGGGCCAAAATCAGTTCCTGATCACAGGCCACGCATTTCCAGCCTCCGGCCTCTGCTTCGGGCACCTTTATGACGCTCATGCCGAACCTCCCACTATGCGCATGCGGTGGCACCAGACGTTGTGCACCATATAAACACCCGTACCGTCCGTCTCATAATCCACCCAATAGGTAACAACCACCGGCCTGTGAGCGGCAAGAAACCTTCCTGATTCATAATTAAAAAGACAACGCCCGTTCTCCCGGGCGTGCAGGAGTGTCTTCTGCACGTCGCTGACCAGAATTCGTCTCTTCTCCATTCTCTCACGGGCCTGGTCCGTGAAATCGACCCGCACCAATTCAAAAGGCCTTGGCTCGCCGCCGGACTCGCCCCACAATTCGAACAGCAGCTTTTCCTTGAGTCGGGCGCGATTCTCGCGTCTTTGGGAATATCCCGGAGCAACGCGGGAGGCCGGGTCTTCACCGTGGGGGAAAAGCAGGTCAAAAACGTGCAGGGCGCGTTTTCCGGCCTTCGCCAGCATGTCCCGGCACATGGCGCAATAGGTTATGAAATCCTCATCTGCGGCTTGGGCCCTGTGCGCAGCAGCCTTGGCTCCAAGCGGGGGATTGGCCTCGGACAGCAGTCCGCCGAAACCGCAACACTCCGTAAGCTCGCGGGTGAGTCCGGGTTCAACGGTCTTCACCCCAAGCCCGGCAAGCAGGGCGCGCACACCGTCCTGCAAGTCCTTGTCGTCACGGGCGGCGCAAGGATCGTGTACCGCAAAAACCGCGCCCGCCCGGACACTGAAATCCGGCAGGTCCCCTTCCCGCAACATGGACCAATAGGAACGGACATCCACTTCGGGCATAAATTCATGAAACACCTTCCGGCAGGTGGGACAGGCCGTGACCAGCACGGGTTTGCCCAACTCCTCCCACTGGCCGCGCAGTCGTTCCAATGAGCCGGAAAACATGTCCTGCCGCCCTGCCCAATGGGCCGGTGCTCCGCAACAGCCCAGCATGAGTCCCACATCGCCGTGCCTCTGGCAAAGTTCGACATAGGCCGCTTCCACGGCCAGGGGATCGGAGGCCGTGAGCTGGCAGCCAGGGAAAAAAAGATAAGAGCTTTTTTCGACGCCCGGCGCGTGTCGGGCAAAGGCGGCCTTTTCCCCGTTGGCGAACGACATGTCCCGCAGGGCGAACTCATGGGCCGATGGCGGCATCTTGCCGCTTCGGACCATGCCGCGCCGGGCCTCCAGGCAGACATCGGCCATTGAAAAATCCTCAGGGCAAAGAGTCTCGCAAAGTCCGCAGAGCATGCAGGAATTGATCATCTCATTGGCGTGGCGAGTGCCCATGACAATGGATTCATTATTGTACATCTGGCGGACATAGACCTTTGGATATGAGCCGTAATGCTCCAGATAGACGCAATTCTTCACGCACTCCAGGCACTGGCACCGGATGCAGCGCCCAGCCTCTTGTTTGGCCTGCTCTTCCGAGTATCCGGCGGCAGATAGGACAATGGTCGAAGCATCTTCAACCTTGTCCACATTGGTGAACAATCTTGTCTCGAAAGGACCTTCCCTCTCACGACCGGCAACCAGGGACGCGCCCTGCACGAAACGCTCTATGGAATTGGCGGCCCGGCGTCCGGCCGCGGCCATGAAAGCGGGGCTCTTCTCCTGTCCGGACGGCATCCGGCCGGCGAAAATTCCCGGCTGTTCAGTACCCAAAGTTACGGAATCGGGTTCGCCAAGGCCCAGTTTTTCCTGCGGACACTCCTCGGAATCCACAAACACGGCGTCAAAGTCGTCCAGCGTTGACCGGGCGAAACCGCCGTCCATCTCCACAGCTTCCCTGAACTCGACCTTGAGCTTGCCCAGATTTTCCAGCTCGGACTCAAGAATTCCGGCGGGAAGGACCGTGTCCGGCAGGGACAAAAGAAAACCGCCGGCCCTGCCGCAAAATATCGTTACGGAAAATCCCTTGCGGGCCAAATCCCAGGCTGCGGTCAAAGCGGCCAGACCTCCGCCAAGTATGGCGATCTTTTTCCCGCGCGAAGGCAGTGGGCGAACAACCGGAAATTTGGTGGCGGCAGCGGCGCAAAAACGCTCCAGGGCCGGAAGCTCTATGGAGCCGCCCCTGTCCTTTCGCAGGCAGACGCTTTTGCAGGGGCCGTCGCAGATACGGGCCATTACCCCGGGAAGAGGCATGGTCCGGGCCAGGATGGCCCAGGCCTTGTTCCAGATTCCCTCGGAAACAAGAGCACAAAACCCCTTGGCGTCCACATGCAACGGACAGGCGGCGACGCACAGCGCCGGTTCCTCCTGAACGCACTGAGCCTCAAGCAGCCTGAGTTCCTTCTGGTCCATTTGCTTCTCCCAACGATTCAGGGCGGCGACCGGCCTCAATGAAGCACGACCGCCGCCCCTTGACGTCGTTTATTAACCTGCGCCTAGCCCTTGAGTCCGGCCAGGACCTTTTCAGGCCGCGCCGGCAATTCGCGGATGCGCACTCCGCAAGCGTTGTTGATGGCGTTGATCACTGCGGCATGGGGCGCGGTGAGAGGCATCTCGCCCACGCCGGAAGCGCCAAAGGGACCGTCGGGACGCGGGGTCTCCACGTAGATGATCTCCATGTCGTCTGGGATCTGCTTGATGTACGGGAAACCTGCTCCGACCATGGTCGAATGCTTCTTGATGTCCTCGTAGTCCTCGGACAAAGCCAGGCCGATGCCCTGGGCCACGCCGCCGTAAATCTGGCCGTCAACAACCAGGAAGTTGTTGACCTTGCCGATGTCGGCCACAACGACCATCTTCTCGACGGTGGTCTTGCCTGTGGACACTTCCACGGCCACCTCGGACATGAACACGCCGTACATGTAGCAGCAGAAGGGATTGCCCTGTCCGTTCTCGTCGCAATTATTGGCCGGGGCGCTCCACTTGCCGTTGTAGCGCAACGTCAGCTTCTCGGCGACCATCTCGTCATAAGTACGGAAGGAACCGTCGGGTTTGCGCATGCCCTCAATGAGCTGCTCGCAGGCGTTCTTGATGGCCTGCCCTGTAACGACCTGTGAACGGCTGCCGCCCGCAGGACCGGAATTGGGGGCAAGGCTGGTGTCGTTCATGACCAGTTTGATCCGGTCCGGAGCGATGTTCAGGGGACGCAGGGCCTCATGGGCCGTGCCCAGGGCACCCATGTCCGCGCCCTGACCGTGGTCTTCCCAGCAGCTGTAGATGGTCACGGTTCCGTCCGGATTGAGTTCCGCATCGGCTTCGGATGCGTCCGGCCCGTCAAGACCGGCGCCGTATACGCCGATGGAAATGCCCACTCCGCGCTTGATCTCGGCGGTGGAATTGGCTTTGACGCGCTTCTTGGCCTCTTCGTACTTGGGACGAAGCTTGTCCATCATCTCGGGCAGGCTGTAAACTTCGGGATCCTGGCCCGTGGGAGTGGTGGAACCCTTGCGGTACACATTCTTGTAGCGCAGTTCAAAGGGGTCCATGCCCAGCTTTTCGGCCAGCTCGTCCATGAGAACTTCCGAGGGGAACTCGCTCTCGGGAGCGCCGTAGCCACGGAAGGCCGCGCCCCAGGCATGGTTGGTGCAGACGGTCCGGCCATTGCCGCGAATGCTCGGGATGTCGTAGCCCGCGCCGATGTACTGTGCGCCGCGCAGGGTCAGCAGGTCGCCGAACTCGGAATAGGGACCGTGATCAACGGACCAGTCGGTCTCCATGCCCAGCAGCTTGCCGTCCTTGGTGGCGGCGTAACGCAACCAGGTGATGAACGGGGAGCGCTTGCCGGTGTAGGTCTGCTGCTGCTTCCAACTGTAGTTCAGGAAAACGGGACGACCGGTGGCCAAAGCCGCCGCTCCAACCAGGGCTTCCATGGTCGGGCTGAATTTGTAGCCGAAGGTTCCGCCCGTGGGGTTCTGGACCAAGGCCAGATTTTCGGGCTCCACTCCAAGGCCGGGGGCGACCATGTACAGATGCAGATGCAGGCCGATGGACTTGGAATGGATGAACAGCTTGCCGTTCTCATCCTGATAGGCGAAACCCACGTCCGGTTCGATGGGCATGTGCGGCTGGCGGGTGGTGTAGAAATCACCTTCCACCACGACATCGGCCTTGTCGAAGATGGGTCCGGTGTCGTCGCCCTTGGCAATTTTCTGTTCATAATAGATGTTGGGGGTGCCGGGATGGATTTCCATGGCGTCTTCGGCCATGGCGGCGGGAGCGCTCATGTATTCCGGAAGCTGTTCCAGGTCCACCTTGACCTTGGCGGCCGCAGCCTTGGCATGCTTGTCCGTGTCCGCGCAGACAATGGCCAGGGCGTCGCCGTACTGGAAGACCTTCTCGTCGCAAAGTATGGGACGGTCCCAGCCGTCGCCCTTGTTGGTGGGGAAGGTGATCAGCCCGGTGATCCTGTTCTTGCCCTTGACATCCTTGTGGGTCACGACCTTGACCACGCCGGGCATCTTCTCGGCTTCGGAAGTGTCGATATTCAGGATATTGGCGTGGGAGACCTCGGCCTGGACCAGGGCGCAATGCAGACTGCCCTGGGGCAGCTTCAGGCCAAGGTCCGCACCGAAGTCCCAGGTGCCGGTGACCTTGGCCACAGCGGAGGGACGGGGGTATCTGGTGCCCCAAATGCGGCCATTCTCAGGCACTTCCATGTACAGATCGTCAATGGACTTTTCGCCGCGCATGACTTCCGCGGCGGCCATGACCGAGTCCACCAGCTGCTTGTAGCCGGTGCAGCGGCAGGCATTGCGGTTCTTCTGGAACCAGTCGCGAATGTCTTCACGCGTGGGGCTTGGATTCTGATCCAGAAGCGCCTTGGTGGAGATAATGAAACCGGGCGTGCAGAATCCGCACTGGGCGCCGCCGTGGGCGATCCAGGCCACCTGTACCGGGTGCAGGTTGTCGGGAGTTCCTATGCCTTCAAGAGTCGTAACGGACATCCCGTTTTTTAATTTCGCCACTTTAAACGAACAGGAGCGCACCAGCTTGCCGTCAAGAATGACGGAGCAAGCGCCGCACTGGCCCTGATTGCAGCCGATCTTCACGCTTGTAAGTCCGAGTCCTTCGCGCAAGAGAGTGGCAAGAGAGTCGTCCTCTTCAGCCACCAGCATCCTGGCGATGCCATTCACCTTGAGATTGAGCTTGATCATATTCAATCCTCCTTGAATATAATGCGATCAGCAATATTTGATAGATTTCCTCCACATGGGGGAAAATCCGTTTACCCTTATTTCCCGAATGGACAGGTGGGATAGCGACAGGTCTCGCACCCGGCGCAAAATCCGCCGTGGCCCATGAGCACTATATCCTCGCGCGTAACCTTTTCGCCCGCCGCAAGCCTGGGAACCACCAAGTCGAATATGCTGGCCCGGTAGTACATGACGCATCCCGGCAGACCCACGATGGGAACATCACCCTTGTAGGCGAGCATGAACATGGCTCCCGGAAAGGTCGGCGCGCCGTAAGTAACAACTTCTGCTCCGGTGGCGCGAATAGCGGTGGGCGTCTGGTCGTCGGGATCAACGGACATGCCGCCAGTGACCACGACCATGTCCGCGCCCTCATTTATAAAATCCATGATCACGTCCCGGGTGATCTTGGGATCGTCGCTCACGAAACGCTGGTCCATCACTTCCGAACCAAGCGCCTTGAATTTCTTCCTGATCACCGGGCCGAACTTGTCCTTGATGCGGCCCTTGTAGACTTCGCTGCCAGTGGTAACCACGCCCACGCGAAGTTTCTGAAAGGGCTTGATCTGAATCACCGGATAATTTTCAGCACAAATGGCCTCCACCTGCCTGATCTTTTCCTCAGCCACCACCAGTGGAACAACCCTGGTCCCGGCCACGCGCCGGGATTCAAGGACCTGCTGGCCCGTATGCATGGTGGAGAGGACGATCTCCTCTATGGAGTTGATCCTGTTCAGGGCTTCGACATTGACGTTGAGCAAACCTGGAGCCGCCACGAAGTCCACCCTGCCCTCACAAACGGCGGAGAGAGTCAAGCCAGGACCTGCGGCCGCCTTTGCTATGCGTTCGGCGGCCTCGTTCTCGTGAATCTGGTCGCTGTCCAGACTCAAAACAAAAATATTCTCCTTCCCGATCTCCAAAAGGACCGGAATGTCGTCTTCAGAAATAACATGGCCCTTCTTAAAGGCCCTGCCCTTGCACTGGCCGGGCACAATGCGCGTCATGTCATGGCACAGAACCATACCCACGGCGTCTTCAACGGAAACGGTCTTCATCATCGGCTTATTCCTCAGCAATCCTTGCAACACATCTGAACTGTTATTCAAAAACTTTTTTATAACTTAACTATTTGATATATTAAACAATATTTATTATGCACCAAAAGACATAATTAGTCAACAGGATCACCTGGACAAAAGAAAATATAATTATATGGTTACAACCGTAATAATATGTAACAATGGGCAGGTAGCGAGCACAGCGAGGAGGAACCGAGATGGATAAACCCTGCGCAACCAGCGGTCCGCATATCCAGGTCAAGCTATGGATTGAAAGCGACGGAAAGATACTGTTCGGACAGGGAGCGGCCCTGCTGCTCAAGGGAGTGGAACGCACCGGCTCCCTTTCAGGAGCGGCCAAGGACTTGAAAATGTCCTACAGGGCGGCCTGGGGCAGAATAAAAAAAATGGAAGACAATCTGGGCGAGCCGCTCTTGACAAAAAAGAAAGGCAACAAGGCTGGATACAGCCTTTCCAAATTGGGCATCAAGCTCCTGGCCGCCTACGAGGGCTGGATTTCCCAGCTTGAAGCCGAAGCGCAGAAAAAGGCCGATGAACTCTTTCCCTGGCCCATTTCAAAAAAATAATAAGATCAACTGCCCTTGGCGCAGAACCTTTCCCAGCCCATAAGGCCGGCGGCGCCGGCAATGGTGGTTCCGTAAAAGAAAACCGGCTTTGCAGACAGGAAATTGTCAATGGTGCTGTTGACCAGCACCGTTCCGGTCACGGACAGCAGGTCGGCCCATTCAATGGCCTCGGCCGTGGCCTCCGGCCCCTCGATCAGCGTTCCCCTCTTGACCTGCCCGATATTGGCCTCATCCATGTCCAGAACCCGCAATTTGAATCCCTTGCCCAGGGCCTGGACCATGGCGGGCTGGAAGCCGATCTGGACGATCTTCACGTCCCCGTATTTGTCTTTTATGTATTGCGGAAGTTCCGAAGCGCATTCGGACGGTCCCTCGTCCTTGCAGTGGACCGTCCTGTCCGCCCGGCCCAAGCCGCGCATGACCGCGTTCAGGGTGGCCACGAAAACCGCGCGCCTGAAATTGTTCTCAAGGGGCATGGCCGCGATGTCTCCAAGCCTTCCGGAAAAATCTCCGAAACGGTCGGTAAAGGCCTGACCGCGTGAACCCATAAACTCCGCTTCCATGAGCCTTTCCCTGCCCGTCTGAAGCGGGAAATCGTCCCCTTCGGGGTTGCCTATGGCCTCTTCGGTGCTCAGGGTCTTGGCCGTGACCTTGACCCGTCCTTCCATTATTCCTTCCCGCTCCCACAGCTCAACAGCCCTGCGGCGCACTTCCTCGATAACAGGCTCCACTTCAATACTCCTTTTCTTGATCGCAACCGGCTGCGGACAGCCGCTTCAAAAATACAAACATCAGCATGGACACTATGCCGATCATGCAGGAAAGGACGAACGCCCTGTCGAACTCCCCGCTGAAGACCGCATTGTATATTTCAAGGGACAATGTGTTGGTCTTGCCCAACACGTTGCCGCCGAGCATCAGGGTAATGCCCACCTCTCCAAGTGAACGGCCAAGGGCCAGCAGCATTCCGGCCGCGACGTTGCGCCGGATGTTGGGCAGCAGGACCAGAATAAAGGTCTGCCACCTGCCCTTGCCCAGCACGTAGGCGGTCTCGGCCAGACGCCTCATGTCCCCGGACAGGGCAGCCTGTATGGGCTTGACCACCAACGGCAATCCGGCCACGAATGAAGCCAGGACAACGCCCTTGAAACTGAAAATGAAATCCAGGCCCAGCCATTGCCCGAGCAGCCCGTCGCGCCCCAAAAGCATGAGCAGTGCGAACCCCGTGGCAATGGGCGGAAAGACCAAAGGGAGGGTGACCAGAAAGTCAACAACCTCCCTGAGAAACGTCTTCCGGGTCGTCAGGTAATACCCCGTAAGCACGCCGGCGATCAACTGCATTGCTCCGGCCAGGGCCAGAACCTTGGCCGTAAGCAGCAAGGGACCGCGAGTACCCTGATCCCACAGGATTTCAAGATAGGTCATAATCCGACATCAAAACCAACGGCATCAAAGACCGTGGGCCTTGATGATGGCCTTGGCCCCATCGGCGCCCAGAAACTTGACGAACTTGGCCACTGATTCCGGGTTCGCCGCCCCGGACAACTCGCCGACCTGGATGGTGATCTCGTCGTACTTGTCTTCCTCGGCCAGGGCGTAGCCCGCCAGCTTATCCTTTATCTGCTGGGCGTGGGTCAAGTTGATGAAACCCATGTCCACTTCATTGGCAATGACGTAGGAACTGACCTGGGGGATGGTGGCCACCTCAACCAGCTTGTCCTTAACCTTGTCGAAAAGTCCGGTGTTCTTGAGATATTCCAGGGCGGCCTTGCCGTAGATGGCCCGTTTGGAATCAGGCATGGCTATGCGTTTGACCGAGTTCGAAAGCATGTCTTCATATGAATGGAACTCGTTGCCTTTTGACCAGGCGACAACGAGACGGCCTTGTCCGAGGCGATGCATCCCGGCAAAATCGATACCCGACCTGGACAAAAACCACTCAGCTCCGAGCACCAGATCGACTTTGCCGCTTATCTTGGCCTGGGCCGTCACCTGGGCCATGTTTCCGTAAACAAGATCGACCTTGTCGCCGCTCTCCTGCGAATAGACCTCCACAAGATTGTTGACCAATTTCTTGTATCCGGCGCCTGAGGCCAGGACCAGGGATCCGGCGGAGGCGATGGCGGGCAAAGCGAAAAGCATCGCGGAAACGATTATGGTGCAGATCAGTTTTTTCATGGCATACCTCGCTGCCCAACGATCAGGCAGTCATTTTGTGGTCGCATTCTGTTGAATTTCCGCCAGCCAGCACGGCCAGATGGCGATGCTGCTGAACCAGCCAATCGGGGCAAATACGCCCCTCCACAACAGGCAGAATCCTGTCGCCCAAATACTCGGCCTCCCCAAGATCATGAGTCACGTGCAGGATGGGTATGCCGAGGTCTCCTTTCAGGTCCTTGAGTTCCCTGCGCAGGGTGGTGCGGGTGCCGATGTCCAGGGCGGAAAATGGTTCGTCCAGCAAAAGAAGCACGGGCTCCCTTGCCAGGGCCTGGCAAAAGGCGGCGCGCTGCCGCTCCCCGCCGGAAATGACGCCCGGCTTCTTGTCTTCCAGATGGCGGATTCCGAACATGTCCATGAGTTCGGTGACCCTTTCCGGATTGCGGGCGGCAAAGGCCACGTTCTTTCGCACGTTCAGATGGGGAAACAATGTGTATTCCTGAAAGACCAGGCCCAGGCCGCGCCTTTGCGGCGGCAGCCAGGTTTTCTTGCCTGTATCAACCCAGGAAACCCCGTCAAAGACAATTGAACCGCTGTCCGGTTTCTCAAGGCCGGCGATGATCCGTATCAGCGTGGTCTTGCCCGCGCCGGAAGGTCCGACAATGACCGTCAGGCTTCCCGGCTCGAATCCCATATCCACTTCCAGATCAAAGCGGGGCAGTTTCTTGCTTATGGAAACGCGCAGGGACATCATCGCCTCCTGTTTATCTTGTTGATCACCACCAGCACGATAAAGCTGATGGGGATAAGGGCCAGGGACATGACCAAGGCGTCATCGTAGCGCAACGCTTCAACCGCTTCGTAGATGGCGATGGACGCGACCTTGGTCTTGCCCGGTATGCTGCCGCCGACCATGAGAATCACGCCGAATTCGCCAAGACTGTGAACGAAAACGAGGATCGCCGCCGCCGCCAGGCCGCCGAGGCAATTGGGCAAAACCACCCGGAAGAATGTGGCGAAGCCGGACAACCCGAGAATCGCGGCCCCTTCCAAAAGGCGGACATCCATTTTCTCAAAGGATGCCCGCAAAGGCTGAACCGCGAAAGGCAGGTTGAAGACCAGCGAAGCCAGGAGGATTCCCGAAAAGCTGAAAACCAAACGCTCTCCGAAAACATTCCCCCAGAATGAGCCCAAGAAACCCTGCGGCCCCATGACCACCAGCAGGCCGAAACCCAGCACGGTTGGAGGGAGAACCATAGGCAGCGTCACCAACGCGTCGAACCCGCTCTTGCCCGGAAATCGGCAAAAGGCCAGGATGTACGCGGCGGGCGCGGCCAGAACCGGTATGAGGACCATGGTCAGCAAAGCTAGCTTTGCCGAAAGCAGCAGCGGAGTCCAATCCATCGTTTCTACCTGTAGCCGTATTTTTCCTTGATGGCCTGAACCTTGGCGGAACCAAGGAAATTCACGAATTTGGCCGCAGCTTCAGGGTTGGGAGCATTTTTGAGAATACAGGCGGCCTGGATTACCGGAGGGGCCTGTTCCACCACCGTGTAGCAGCCCTTGGCCCCTTCGTCGGTGAAGACCGAGGAGTAGGCGCAGAACCCGGCATCGGCGCTGCCTGTGACCGCGAACTGGAAAACCTGGGCAATGCTCTGGCCAAAGACGAGCTTGGACTGAACCTTGTCCCAAACTTTCTCGTTTTGCATGGCGATCATGGCCGCAGTTCCGTATGGGGCGGTCTCGGTATTGGCAATGCCCACCGCTCCGGCCTCTTGGGAAAGCACGGCTTCCTGCCAGGATTTTTCGCAAAGCTTCTTGTTCAGGGACCAGAATACGACCTGCCCCTTGGCGTAGACAAAAGGCTCGTCGCACGCGCCGTCGGCATAAAGCTTCTTGGGACGACGCTCGTCAGCCGCCAAAAAAACGTCAAATGGGGCGCCGTTTGTGATCTGGCCGTAAAGCTTGCCGGTGGAGGCGTAAGTGGCCTGGGCCTTGATGCCGGTCTCGGCCTCGAAAGCCGGTATGATTTCCTGCATGGCGGGCATGAAGTTGGCGGCCTGGGCTATGAGCAGATCAGCCGCTGAAGCCGAAAGGGGCAGCGCCAGAATAATGATGAATAATGAACAGATCAGTCTTTTCATGTTGTGCCTCGTGTATTGGTTTGCATTCTTCATCTGTTGCCTACAACAATCCATCCAGTATCTAGGGATATTCAACCGGCGTGACAATCTGGTCACGCAAACGGCTGAAAGCGTGACCGAAGAAAGGGCCGGCGGACAACAGGCCGGGACAAACCCCAATAAGCTGATTCGGACAAAAAGAAGATTACGAGGTCAGGGCAGTTTGGACATTAGTTCAAGTTCTTTTCTGTTCAGGATGCGGATCGTCCTTCCGCTTGCCTCGATCACCCTGCTCCGCTTGAACTTTTGGATAATCCGGGAAAGGGTTTCAGGAGTGGTGCCGAGAATCTTGGACATCTCCCTGTGAGAGACTTGCAAGGTGTATGCTTCACCCATTTCCCCGTCGGAACCGGCTTCCGCCTGCAGCAGGTAATAGGCGACCCTCTCCTTGATGCGCTGCAGGGCCAGGGACTCGACCAGATTCATGGCCTCCAAAAGCCTACTGGACAAAATCTGGACGACCTTCAACATGAGGTTCGGCTCCTTTCGGGCGAATTCCTCCATGTCCGCTGCCGGAATATGCGCTATGCATGTTTCTTCCAACGCCGTCACGTTGACCGGGTAGGGCTTGCTGTTGAAGGCGGTGCAAAAGCAAAAAGGCTGACCGTCCTCTACGAGATACAGTATCTGCTCCTTGCCTTCGGTATTGCTGCGGAAAATCTTCACACGCCCCGAAATGACGATAAAGAACGCCTTTATTCTTTCCGACTGGCTCACGACCTGCTCGTTGGCTGAGAACGTTTTTATCCGCGCCTTTTGGGCAAGCGCCTCCAGAGCGTCGCCATCAAGGTCGTTGAAAAAAGAAATATCTCGAAGCAGTTCATATGCGTTCACAATGGAATCCTTTCCATAAAAATTGATAATGATCAATGACGCGCATCTGTTATTTGGATATACGACTGATATTATCCGGCAAAAATTCTATTTCAGAGCAAACGATTCAGGAGGACATCATGACCATCTCACGACGAGCATTTTTGGGCAGCATGGGGGCCGCGGGGCTGGCCGCCATGTCGCCGGGAAAGGCGCAAGCATGGCAATCCAAGGCTCCGCCGGACCCATACGGATGTCTAGTGGATTTGACGCGCTGTGTCGGATGCCGAAAATGCGAACAGGCCTGCAGCGAGGTGAACGCGTTGCCGGAACCGGAACGCAAATTCAACGACCTGACCATCCTTGACGCCAAAAGGCGACCGGACACTTCAACCTTCACGGTCATCAACAGATATTATCCGGGTCGCCTGGACGACAGAAACCGGCTCATCCCCACCTACGTCAAGGTCCAATGCATGCATTGCCAGGACCCGGCGTGCGTTTCCGCTTGCATAACCGGAGCCCTGACCAAGAAGGAAAACGGGGCGGTGCATTACGATGAATCGAAATGCATCGGCTGCCGCTACTGCATGGCTGCGTGCCCCTTTGAAATTCCCGCATATGAATATAACGAGCCCATCACGCCGAGAGTGCGCAAATGCACCTTCTGCTATGAACGAATCGAGAAGGAAGGCAAAAAACCGGGCTGCGCTTCCATCTGCCCAGTGGAAGCCATCACTTTCGGAAAACGCACGGACATGTTGAAACTGGCCAGGGACAAAGTGACCGACGATCCAGGCAAATACATCGACCGTATCTATGGCGAAAAAGAAGTCGGCGGGACCGGCTGGCTGTACATCTCAGACGTGGATTTCGAAAGCATCGGCTTCCAAAACCTGCCCACAGAGCCAATACCCAAAACCACGGAAACCATACAAAGCTCCCTGTTCAGCTATTTGTGGTCGCCGCTGGTTCTCTTCGGCGCACTTGGGTCGATAATGAGCTTCACCTCCCGCAGCCCCAAACAGGAGGAGGACCGCCATGAGTCATAAACCGACACCCATAAACACCCCCTTTTGGACGCCGGGCACGCTGGTCATGCTGGCTCTGATGACAGGAGGGGCGCTGACCCTGGCCGTTCGCTACAGTTTCGGACTGGGAGCGGTGACCAACCTGAACAACCACTACCCTTGGGGAATATGGATCGGCCTTGACGTCGCTTCCGGCGTGGCCCTGGCAGCGGGAGGATTCACCACGGCCTTCCTGGCCCACATCCTGGGCCGCCACCATTACGAGGCCATCACCCGCCCGGCCCTATTGACCGCCGCCCTGGGCTACACTTTCGTCGCCATTGCCGTTTTCGTGGACATAGGCAGATCCTGGGCCATCTGGAAACCTATCTTCCATCAAAACCACACCTCGGCTCTTTTCGAAGTGGCCATGTGCGTCATGGCCTACGTCACCGTCTTATGGATCGAATTCATTCCCGTGCTGGCCGAACGCCTGGGAGATAATATTCCTCCCTTGAGGTTCCTGAACCGCATCCTGGACAAGACCATGTGGGTCTTCATCATTCTGGGCGTGGTTCTTTCCTGCATGCACCAGTCCAGCTTGGGCACCTTGCTGGTCATAGCGCCCACCAAGGTCTCTGAGCTTTGGTACACACCCTTCCTGCCGCTCCTGTTCCTCACTTCGGCTTTCGCAGTGGGCTATCCCATGGTCATAGTGGAAACGACCATCGCCACGACCTCGTTCAAACTGGAGTCGGAGATGGAAATCCTAACACCGCTTTCCAGGATCACCATTCTGATGCTGGGCATATACATGGCCCTGAAAATCGGCGACCTCGCGGCAAGGAAGGCCTACCTGACGCTGCTTGACGGATCTTCACAAAGCAATTCGTTCCTGGTCGAAATGCTTTTGGGAGTGATCATTCCCTGGTTCATACTCATCTTCAGTTCGGTCCGCAAATCGCGACGGCTTCTTTTCACGGCCTCGCTCATGATTGTGCTCGGAGTAATGCTCAACCGCTTCAACGTGTTCGTGGTCTCGTTTAAGGCACCCTACGCCACCGAGCCATATTACCCGGCCATCGGCGAAATTCTGGTCACGGTTGGGGCAGTGGCCGCCATCTTCTTCCTCTACAGGGTCTTTTCCACTCAATTCCCGGTGCTGGCCGCCAAAAAGCAGGAGGTCTGAAATGCCTAACAAGATATTGTTGAAAGCCTTCACGGCTGTATTCCTTGTCGTCTTCGGCCTGTGCGGAGCGGCTTGGTCCGCTCCCGTCCCTGCCGACAATCCAAAGCCAGTTGAAAAAAACCGCAAGGACAAAAACCCCAAACCAGATGGATGGATCGCGCTTGACCAACAAAAGGCCATTGAAAACGCACACCAAAAATACCCTTATGTGTCCGAAGTCCTCATTGAAGACCTGCCCATACGCCAACAGCGTCTGCGTTCTTTGGGCATAGGCTTCAAGGACATCAAGAACAGCTACATTCTCCTTGATAGTCCTTACGTCAACACATACGAGAACAAATACGGCCCTGTGCGCTTCATGCACGCCAAGCACGCCGCGTCGCTGAACGGCGATTGCGCCGCCTGTCACCATTACAGGCCTGCGGACAAAAAGGCCGAGGAAACAGTTGCCTGCCGGACATGCCACCAGGACGCCTTCACCCAAAAAGACCAGGAACGGATCGGCCTCAAGGCCGCCTATCACATGCAGTGCATGGACTGCCACGAATCCATGAAACAGGGTCCGGTAAGCTGCGAGGGGTGTCACGCCAACAGCAGTACCGACCACAAGGAGCTGGTAATACTTCCGGACAACCCTAAACCTTCGGAGGTCACGGCTGAATGTCTGCGCTGCCACCAGAAAGTCGGCAAGGACATGCTGGACACAGCCCACTGGCTATGGAGAGGTCCATCGCCCTACACCGCCGAGCACCGGAAAAGTGTCATGGCGGGCAAGGGGACCACGACCATCAACAACTTCTGAATATCCCCCATCAGCAACGAGGCTCGTTGCACATCATGCCATGCGGGATACGGTTGGAAGGACGCTTCCTTTGACTTCAAAAACAGCAATAATATTGACTGCCTTGTGTGTCACGACACCACGGGCAGCTATAAAAAGGCTCCGCCCAAGGCCGGAATGCCAGCCCCAGAGGTGGATTTGGCCTTTGTGGCGCAAAACGTCGGCCCCACCAGCCGCAGGACATGCGGTGACTGCCATTTCAGCGGAGGCGGCGGGGACGCCGTGAAACACGCGGACATGAGCGCGGAGTTGTTCTGGCCAAGCAGGAATTGCGACGTGCACATGGGCGGCTACGACTTCAGCTGCGTTGAATGCCACAAAACCAGAAACCACAAGATATCGGGACGCAGCACATCCGCTCCGGTGGCGGAGGGCGACCGCGCCTGCGAAGACTGCCACACCTCGACGCCCCACTACGGCGACACCCTGCTCGACAAACACCTCGACAAGCACTGCGCAACAGTAGCCTGCAACACCTGCCACTCGCCCATATATTCAAAATGCGCAGCCACGAAGACCTGGTGGGACTGGTCAACGGCAGGCGACAAAAAACGCGAGGTTTTGAAGGACAAGTACGGCAAGCCTCTTTACAGCTGGAACAAAGGATCATTCCAATGGAAGGAGTCGGCCAAGCCGGAGTATGCCTGGTACAACGGATTCACCAAAAGGCTTTCGCTGGGTGACAGAATAAACCCCGAGGCAAAAGGCTTCAGGCAAGGCGAGACACTGAGTTATGAGCAAAAACGCCAACTCGTGATCACGAACCTTACCGAACCCGTAGGTTCCATAGGAGATCCCAATTCCAAGATCACGCCCTTCAAGGTGATGTCGGGAATTCAGCCGGTCGATGCAAAGCACCGATACTTTCTTATCCCCCACCTCTTTCCATACGACAAGGAGGACAAGACGGCCTTTTGGGCGGGAGCCGACTGGCAGACCGCATTCAAGGAAGGCATGGAAAAGGCCAAACTGCCATACAGCGGTGAATTCATCTGGGTCGCCACGGACATGTACTGGAGGATCGAGCATGAAGTCATGCCCAAGGAAAACGCCTTGTCGTGCGTTCACTGCCATCCAAGTCTCAAGGAAGAAAAAACCTGCAACCGCTGCCATCAGGACGACCGCAACATAAAATACAAAGAATTGGTGGAAAGCGGCATGGACTTCAAAAAATTGAAAGCCAACGGACGAGATGTAGGCAGCCTTATAGGCACGACAGACTACATAAACTTCAAAAAGCTGGGATACAAAGGCGATCCGATCATCCATGGAGGACGTTTCAAGAAGCTTCCACTGGGCTATCGTCAGACCGACGGACAATAGGCCCGGCAATCCTCAAACCACAACCGCCCTGAATAAATCAAATAGTTCAGGGCGGTTGTCTCTTTAGTTGTCCTTAATTCAAGACTGCGGTCAAATGAACCCATATATGTCGTCATGCAAATATTAGTTTGCAATTTTAACCTGTTGCCGATAACAATTCCATACAGTTTGTAGGAGTATTAAACCGGGGCGACAATCTGATCACGCAACCGACTGAAGGCGTGACCCAAAAAGGCTTGCGGCACAAGAAGACCGAATACATGAAAACTTCCAATATTCCGCCAAGCGCGATATTCGCGGTTCCTGAAAACGTACGGCATTTGTCCCCGGACCAGTCCAGAGGCCTGGAGCAAGCCTTCGACTCCTGGCGGGACAGGGCAAGGCGGACCGACAGTCTGCATTCACGCGAAAGGCTGCGCATGGTCTTCCTTTTGCTGCGCTACACAGGGGCGCGCCTTGGTGAAATATTGTCACTGGACGGAAGCCGCGACTTCGATCAAGGCAAAGGCGTCATCTTCCTGGGAAAAAACGGAATGCGCCGGAACGTTCCCCTGCCGCCGCGCATCTGCAAGGAACTGGCGCTTTTTCTGGGCTCTCCCGCAGCGACCTCCAAAACGGATGAAATCTTCAAGATTGATCCGGGATACGTGCGCCGTATTTTCTACGTCCAAGCCGAAAAATGCAAAATCCCCAAGGAATTGGCCGCCCCGCGCTCCCTGCGCAACACCAGAGCCGTGGAACTGCTCAGGCGAGGCGTCCCCCTGTCCGTGGTCCGCGACTTTCTGGGCCAGTCTTCGGCCGACCTGACCTCGGTCTACCAGCAATATTCGGAAGGAGACTCTTCGGCCATTGTCCGCCAACTGGCCCTCAAGGACCTGAACAAGCGCACCAGCGCCAGGAATACCTTTCTGGGCCACGTCACCGAGATCGTCAGGGACGGAGTCATGGCGGAAGTCACAATGACCACGGACTCGGGCGAAACCATCTGCGCCGTAATAACGGCTGCAAGCGTTCTGAATCTTGGCCTGGAGATTGGTTCGCCGGTCGCCGCAAGCATCAAGGCGCCTCTCGTCAATGTCTACCGGCTGGACACGCAAGCACGGGGAAGCGCAAGAAACCGCCTGCCTGCCAAAACCGTGTCCGTGCGCAAGACCGAGGTACTGGCGGAGATTTCGGGCCAAACCGAACACGGCACAGACCTGTGCGCCCTGATTTCCAGCCAAAGCGCCGATCAAATGGACATCACTCCCGGCGACCAGCTTGAATTCCGCTTCAAGGCCATGTCGGTCGTACTGACCACGCTTTAAACCTATTTACTGGACCCATAATCCTTCCCGGCCTATCGGCAAAATGCGGCCCACCTCCTTGTTCCATTTCCAACTTTATTCCAGGGCCTATTGCCAAATTTTTCAATTTTGATAACATACGATTTAAGTTTGTATTTTTTAATCTATTGCCAAATATGGTTTTTTTTATTTTGAACAACACTGCTACCAACGTGACGGCATTGATGCCCCAAAATAGCCAAAATGCCTACAAGGGCGAAAAAGCCCCTCACATAAGACGCAATATCTTCAAAATCGCTGTTCCTGCCGTCTTGGCCCTCGCACTTTTCGTCGCGACGATATTCGGTATAATCCTGCCGTCCTGGGAGGAAAGCTTCCTTGATCGAAAACGGGAAATGATCCGTGAGCTTACCATGGCCGCCTGGTCGGTCATGGACATGGCCCACCAAAAGGAACTGGCCGGACTTCTGACAAGGGATAAGGCCCAGGCCCAGGCAGTGGAAATAATCAAAGGCATGCGTTTCGGCAGCGAAGGCAAGGACTATTTCTGGATAAACGACATGCGCCCCTGGATGATCATGCACCCATACCGTCCGGATTTGGACGGTACCGATATAAGCGATTTCAGCGATCCCGAAGGGAAAAGGCTCTTTGTCGAATTCGTGAAAACGGTTCGCGAAAACGGTTCGGGCTTTGTCGACTACATGTGGCAGTGGAAGGACGACCCCGACATGATAGTGCCCAAGCTTTCCTTTGTTGTCGGGTTTAAACCCTGGGGATGGATAGTGGGCACGGGCATATACATTGAAGACGTGCGCGCCGAAATGTCCCGGACAAAAAGCCGCCTGATAAACATATGCCTTCTGATCCTTGGCGCGATCGCCCTTCTCACCCTCTATATCCTAAGAAACGCGATCCTTGATGACCGCAAACGGGCCGAACTCATGTCCAGCCTTGCCGACAGGGAAGAACGGCTGAGAATAATGGTGGAGCAATCGCCCCTGTCCATAGAGTTCTACGACCCTTCCGGAATTCAGACCCATGCCAACAAGGCTTGGGGGGAATTGTGGGGCACCGACCCGCTGGACGCGGTCGGCCGGTTCAACCTCTTTGAAGAGCCTCAAATCAAGGAACAGAAACTCTCTGAAGTTTTTGACAGGGCTTTTTCCGGTGAAAACATACTCATCGAGGAATTGCATTTCGATCCGGCCAAAAGCGGCTGGCCGGGGCGGGCAAGGACCCTCCGCACCAGGGCATATCCGGTAAGAAACGAACGGAATGAAATCCTGAACATCGTGCTGATCCATGAGGACATTACCGAAGCCAAGGAAGCCGAACGCGAGCTGCGACGCTTGCGCAATTTGCTGTCAAACATCTTCAACTCCATGCCTTCGATACTCATCGGCGTGGATCCGGACCTGAACGTCACCCAATGGAATCTTGAAGCGGTCAAGGCCACAGGCCTTTCCGAGGAAAAGGCCAAAAATCAGCCGCTGGACAAGGTCTTCCCGCGTCTGGCCAAGCAACTCGACAGCATAAAAAGCGCCCTTTCACTGCGGCAGGTGCAACAGGCCAGAAAAATTCCCTATTACCTGGAAAAGGATACGCGTTTCGAGGACGTGACCATCTACCCGCTGATAGCCAACGGGATCGAAGGCGCGGTGGTACGCCTGGACGATGTGACTTCACGCGTTCAGGTCGAGGAGATGCTGGTTCAATCTGAAAAAATGGTTTCGGTTGGGGGGCTCGCCGCAGGCATGGCCCATGAGATCAACAATCCCCTCGGGATAATCATGCAGTCCGCCCAAAGCACGGAACGACGCTTCTCGACCAGTCTGGAAAAAAACAGGGAAACAGCCCGCGAGTTGGGGCTTGATCTTGAAAAAATGAATGAATACATGGAGAAGCGCGGAATAATAAACTATCTGAACGGCATCAGGGAAGCAGGACAACGGGCCGCACGCATCGTCGCCAGCATGCTCGATTTCACCCGCAAAAGCGAATCCATGATGGCGCCCCACTGCCTGAACGAAATTCTGGACAAAAGCATCGACCTGGCCGCAAGCGACTATGAGCTCAAGACAAGATACGATTTCGACAGGATATCCATCGTCCGCGAATATGAAGAGAATTTGCCCGACTTCTCAATGACTGAAACAGAAATCCAACAGGTCATGCTCACCCTGATCAAAAACGCGGTCCAGGCCATGTCGGAGAGGGACTACAAGGACGAAAAACCCACAATAACCATCCGCACGAGGCACGACGAGGGCTTCGCCATAGCAGAGATAGAAGACAATGGCCCCGGCATGGACCAGGCCACGCTCAAACGCGTGTTCGAGCCCTTTTTCACCACCAAGCAGGTGGGGGTGGGAACAGGACTGGGGCTTTCGGTTTCCTACTTCATCATCACCAGGAACCATGACGGCGTATTCGATGCCGAATCAGCGCCGGGTCGGGGAACGAAATTCACGATCAGGCTGCCCATGAGGGATGCACAATGAATAATTCCCATGTCCACTCCATCCTGGTCCTGGACGACGAGGACATGTTGCGCCAGACAGTGTGCGACTACCTCGAAGACGAAGGCTACCACGTGCTTCCGGCTTCATCGGCCGAAGAGGCCCTTGAACTGCTCAAAAGCGAACACGTCGATTTATGCATGGTGGACATGCGTCTTCCGGGAATGGATGGAAACGAGTTCATACTCCGGGCCAACAAACTGAACGCCGACCTGAAATTCATTATCTACACGGGGTCGACGGATTATAAGCTGCCGAAAGAACTGTCCGACATAGGCGTCATCCGGGAACACGTCTTTCAGAAACCCTTGATCGATCTTTCCATCCTGGCGAAAACCATTTTCAAAATGGGCGGCATCGGCGAATTGGATTAATTCCGGCACAAAGAGGCAAGCCCCTGGGCGTGGGGGGAATCAGTATCACATTTTCTTTAACAATCATTGACTGAATAATTAAGGATGGTGCATAATTAAGCCGTTGTCCTTCCAAAACACGTTCTCTACAACAGCAAGGAAGAGGCCATTTTGACCCAACCCGCTAAAATTCTGGTAATCGACGACGAGCCGATGCTTTGCGAGACCATTGCCGACTACCTTGGAGACAATGGCTATCAGACGCTCACCGCCCGAGACGGCGAACAGGGTTTGACGCTATTCAAGGCAGAGAAGCCGGACGCCATACTGGTCGACCTGAACATGCCCAAGATAGACGGATTCGGGGTGCTCAAGGAGGTGTCGCATGCCTCGCCAAACACCCCGGTCATCGTGGTTTCCGGCATAGGGATAATCCAGGAAGGCATCAGGGCCGTTCGCCTTGGCGCATGGGACTTCATAACTAAGCCCATAGACGACCTGGACGTTATAGCCCACTCTTTGAAAAAGGCCCTGGAACGGGCAAGGCTCATCAAGGAAAACAACAATTACAGAGAACACCTTGAAAATCTGGTCAGCGAAAGGACCAGCGAACTGGAAGAGGAAATAGCAAGGCGAAAAGAAACGGAAGAAAGAATCAAAACCTCGCTCAAGGAAAAGGAGGTTCTGCTCAAGGAAATCCACCACAGGGTCAAAAACAATTTACAGGTCATTACCAGCCTCTTGCGCTTGCAGGCCGGCAAGGTGGACGACGAAAAATCCCAGCAGGCCTTTTCCGAAAGCCAGCACAGAATTTTCTCAATGGCCCTCGTCCACGAGGAGCTTTACAAATCCCCGGACCTTTCCAGCATCGACTTCAACTCATATCTGCACAAGCTGGTGCCCCAGATGATACACTCCATGGGCCATGGCAGACAGACGGACTACGACATCAAAACGAAAAACGCCTACATCTCGATAGAGGCCGCCATACCCTGCGGCCTGATACTCAACGAACTGATATCCAACGCCATAAAACACGGAAGCCCGGAATCGGACAACTGTAGACTGGACATACTGGTGGAAAAGGAGAACGACAAAATAACGGTCAATGTCCGGGACAACGGCAGGGGATTGCCTCCGGGCTTCGACTTCGAGGAAAACCCCTCTCTGGGAACACAACTCGTGAGCGGTCTGACCAAACAGCTCAAGGGCTCGGTGAACCACTCAAACGAAGAAGGGGCCAACATACGGATCACATTCCAGGACAAACCCCAGGAAAACGGCACATTCCTTTAAAAGACCGCCTACTCTTCCATATCCACCAGGCCCTTTTCCGCGCCGTAGCGCACAAGCTCCTGGAGGACAGCCTCGCCGTCCAGGAACAAATCAAGTATTTCCCGCTTGCCCAATCCGGACATCCGTTCCCTGATGAAAGACTGAATTCCCAAAGCCGCGGTCATGGGGATAAGCTCCTGGTACTCCTCGTTCTCCACCAGAATGGAATAAACGCCGCCCACCAGGTATTCAAGAAGCTCCTGCTTATCCAAATTCTCCAAATCCGCATGTTCGACAGGTTCCGACATTTTCAATCGCCTCTGGTTTATGAAACCCTGATGGCCTCGAATACCGACTCCAGGGCTTTGACCTTGGACAGCACCGAATAGAGCTGATTCAAGTCCCTGACCTCAACCACGAACTCCAGGCGCGAATTACCGTCCACGTTTGATTCAAAAGTGCCGGAGTCGATATTCACGTCCTCTTCGCTGAACAGTGTGCATATCTTGCCCAGCATTCCCTTTTCATTCTTGCACTTGATCTTGACCTTTGCGGGATAGGGCTTGTCCTCGCCCCCTTCCCAGGACACCGACAAGAGCCTCTGGGACTCGAAATTGGCCACATTGTGACAGTCGGTGGTGTGAATAGTCACGCCGCGTCCCTTGGTGATGTAGCCGATGATCGGTTCTCCGGGCAGGGGGTTGCAGCAGCTGGCAAAACGCACCAGGACATTGTCCACGCCGCTGATCTTGATGCCCTCGCTCTTGCCTTCGCTCTTTTGAGGCTGACCCTCCGGCTTCGGCTCCCGAACCTTCTTGGGCTCCGGCTCGCCCTCATGCAGGACGGCGTAAAGCCGCTTGAGCACCTTGTTGGGCGTGAAACGGAAAAAACCAACCTGGGAGAGAAGATCGTCCACGCTGTTGCAGGAAAACTCCTGGGCCAGAAGGAGAAAATGCCCGGCCTTCATTTCCTTGGCCACGTTGATGCCCTTGCGCCGCCCCTCCTTTTCCAGAAGCTCCTTGCCCAGGGCTATGCTGCGGTCCCGCTCCTCGGTGCGGATGTACTGCTTGATCCTGGTTCTGGCCTTGGCCGTCTTGACGAACTTGAGCCAGTCCCGGCTGGGACTGCGCTTCTTGTCGGTTATGACCTCCACGCGGTCCCCGTTGGTCAGGGCGGTGCTCAGGGGAACCAGACGCCCGTTGACCTTGGCCCCGGCGCAATGGTCTCCCACTTCCGTATGGATGGAATAGGCGAAATCCACAGGCGTGGCCCCTTCCGGAAGCTCCTTGATGTCGCCGGCCGGGGTGAAGACGTAAACCTCGTCCTGAAACAGGTCGAACCTGAGGGAAGCCATGAACTCGCGCGGGTCGTTCAGCTCCCGCTGCCAGTCCATTATCTGCCTGAGCCAGGTGAAGCGCTCGGCGTCCCTGGAAGCGCCCATCTTCTGGCCTTCCTTGTAATGCCAGTGGGCGGCCACGCCGTGTTCGGCCACGCGATGCATCTCCTCCGTCCTGATCTGAATCTCGATGCGTTCGCCTTCCGGACCGATCACCGTGGTGTGCAGGCTCTGATACATGTTGGCCTTGGGAATGGAAATATAATCCTTGAACCTGCCCGCCACGGGCTTCCATATTGAATGCACCAGCCCCAAAACGGCGTAGCAGTCCCGTATCGAGCCCACCACGACCCTGAAGGCGATAAGGTCGTAGACCTGATCAAGTGTCAGGCTCTGCTGGGTCATCTTGGTATACGTGCTGTACAGGTGCTTGGTTCTGCCGAAAACCCGGCCCTTGAACTTGTTTTTCTTCAATATGTCGCCGATCAGCCCCAGGACCTTGTCGATATACTCCTGCCCTGCGGTATGGTGGGCGCGAATGCCGTCCTCAAGTTGGGCGTAGATGTCCGGCTTCAAATACTTGAGGCACAAATCCTCAAGCTCGATCTTGGTGCGGTGCAGGCCCAGCCTGTTGGCCAGGGGGGCGTATATCTCCTGAGTCTCCTGGGCCACTATGCGCTGCTTGACCGTGTCCTGGAAATCCAGGGTGCGCATGTTGTGCAGCCTGTCGGCCAGCTTGACCATGATCACGCGGATGTCCTCGGCCATGGCCAGGATCATCTTGCGAATATTCTCGGCCTTGGCCACGGCCTTGGACTTGAACTGCATCTGGCTGATCTTGGTCACGCCGTCAACGATGTCGGCCACTTCCTCGCCGAACAATTCCTCGATCTCGTCAACGGAAGTGTCGGTGTCCTCAACGGTGTCGTGCAACAGACCGGCGACCACGGTGGCCTCGTCAAGCTGCATGTCGGCCAGGATGTTGGCCACGGCCATGGGATGAGAAAGATACGGCTCGCCGGACAACCTTGTCTGTCCGTCATGGGCCTGGGCCGAAAAGATGTATGCCTTCTGTATCAGGGCAAGGTCGGGCTTGCCGATATAGGACTCGACCTTGTCGGTTATCTCTGTGATGCGGATCATGGACACTAGTAGGCCACCTTGCTCCTTTGCAGACTCTCAGGCACCCACCACCTGTTGAAATTGTGGGCTATCCCCGCCGGGGCCGGCTCTATGCCCTGTATCCTGGCCTGGACAATGGGCAGGGCCATGGGCAGATACAAAAAGCAGTAGGGCTGCTCTTCGTGCAGTATCTCCTGCAGCCTGTCATAGATGGGCTTGCGCTTGTCCTGTTCCAGAAGCCGCCTGCCCTGTTCGAGAAGATCGTCCAGCTCCTGATTCCTGTAACCCACGAAATTGAGCCCGCCCGGAAAATCGCGCGAGGAATGCCAGACATCGTACAGTTCCGGGTCCTGCAGGATGTTCCAGCCCAAAATGGTGGCCTCGAACCGCCTGGGATCGATGAACTCCTTGAGAAAGGCCGCCCACTCCACGGTCCTGACATCGATCTTGATGCCGATATTCTTGAGCCTTTCCTGAATGATGGTTGCCGTCTTGATGCGCTCCGTGTTGCCCTGGTTGGTCAGGATGGTGAAGGCGAAAGGCTTTCCATCCTTGTCCAGCAGCCCGTCGTTGTCCGTGTCCGTCCAGCCCGCCTCGGCCAGCAAGGCCCGCGCCTTGCCCGGGTCAAATTCATAAGGGACGATCTTGTCGTTGTAGACCCAGGTTCCGGGTTTGTAAGGCCCCTGGGCCGGGACGCCCAATCCCAGGAGAACGCCCTTGACCAACTCCTCCTTGTTGATGGCGTGGGCAAAAGCCTTTCTCACCCGCACGTCGCTGAACATGGGATTCTTCAGATTATATCCCAGATACGTATAACCAAAGGAAAGATACTTGAACTTCTGAAAATTGCCGTCCCAGTCCAACCCCGAAGTCTGGTAAAGATACTGTTGCGGGGAAAGGCCCATGGTATCCAGGTTGCCGGCCTTGAGTTCCAGAAACTGAGTGGACTGGTCAGGGATGAAGCGGTAAACGACCTGATCGATGTAGGGCCTTCCCTCGAAATAGTCCTCGTTGGCCTCAAGTACGATATGCCTGCCGGAAACCCATTCCTTGAGCTTGTACGGCCCGGCCCCCAAAGGCTCGCGGCTGTATTTGGTGTTCAGCAAATCCTCATTTTCAAGGGCGTGCCTGGGCAGGATGTCGTGGGCCCAGGTTATGAGCGCGCGGGCAAAGGGCTTGTCGTAGACAACTTCAAAGGAATACGGCCCGGTGAGCCTGAACTCCTTGATGATCTTGTAATCCTCGGCATAGGCCGTGGGGGTCTTGGGATCGACCATGAGCTTGTATGTGAATTCCACGTCCTCGGCGGTGAGGGGCTTTCCGTCGAACCAGCGGATGTCCTCCCTGAGCTTGAACCTGAGCAGCCTTCCTCCGTCCAGGACCTCGTAATGTTCGGCGGCGTACGGCACAAGATTGATGTCCTTGTCGTACTTGAGGGGAGAGACGTAGATATGGCTGGACACCGTATGGGAGGCGCTGTCCGAAGACAAAACCGATATCATGTTGCTCGGCTCGCCCAGCATGGCCTCGATTATGCGCCCGCCGGTCACCGGCTCCCCGAAATCAACGGTTTGGGTCCCTGTTGTTCCAGCCGTTTGCTTTTGGCCTTCCACAGGACCTTCGCAGCCGAAAAGAGACAGGGACGCGAGCAGTAAAAGACAGGTAAGGTAAATTTTCATTTTCTCTTGCTAAATTCCCGGAAACTAATAATATGAAGTATATATACTCAACCGCCAGTTTCAATATGTACCAATGTATGGAAAAAGCCAAGTGCCTCTTGATATGTAGATTGTTTTTTGGTTATATGCCTAGGTTCTGTTCTTTTGAGGTTTTTTCATCTCCCGAAGTTTAAACAACTATTTGGTTTTATTCAAATATGCAAGATCGTTAGACAGTATGGCCAGTGCAGAAGAAACAATAGTAAAAAAAATCCTAACCCGTTTCACCCAGGAAACGGTCACAGATTATATCCTGGAGGACGCCCAAGCCATTGTCCAGTCCGACGGCGTCCAGAAGCTTGACCTCAGAAAACGAGAGCAATTCTGGGATGTTGACGGACAGGTTCAGGGAGAGGACTTCCAGATATACACCTCGGAAATCGGCCTGAACCTGAAGGATGAAACCCTCAACTACTATTGCAACTGTCCCGAATCATTTTCAGGAGCCTGCAGGCATGTCAGCGCCACAGCTCTGAAGCTGTTGAAATCGCTTGACAAAGACTCTGAGGAAACTGATCTCAAGCCACGGACGGAATGGCGCCAAAACTTCAGGTCCTTCTTTGCCACCGAGCTTGAACCGGAGGCCGGACGCCATTACATTATCTTCCGGTTCTTTCCCGAACCGGGCCGGCTTCAGGTCTCGTTCTTCCGGGGCAGGCAAAACAAGACGGAACTTTCAACCGTTCAGAGCCCCATCACCCTTGAACAAATCGCGGACAACCCGGACTGGTGCGAAAACGCCAGCACGCTGCCCGGCGTGGCCCGCCAGATCGGCCTTTACCTGGACTACTGGGGACACAGGGTCGAGGTGCCGGCCGGGCTGCATTCCTGGTTTTTCAGGGCGCTCAAGACTGAATATTATCTGTTCCTGCGCGAAACGGACCAGCCGGTACGCATAGAGAACAAGACCATGCAGCTCAAGCTCTCCCCGCAGCTTTCCGAAAATGGCCTGCACTTCGACATCATGCTGGCCAGGGAGGGACGCCCGCCCTTCGCCATAACCGATCAGGACGAAATCTATTTCTATGGCAGGCTCCCCTTGTGGGTCTACCGCAAGAACGCCTTCTATCCGGTGCAGACCGGCCTGGACCCGCTGCTCATACAGGAGATGGTCGAAAGAAAACCGATCATTCCCCATGCCGACATTTCAGAGTTCCTGGACAGAGTCTGGACAAAAATACCGGTCTCCGACCTGCACGGCCAGGAGGACTTCCTTGAACGCATGGACCCCATATTCGCTCCCGCTTCCTACAATCCCAAGCTTTTTCTTGATGAGGAAGGCAGCCTGCTGACCCTCAAGATCGACAACGTCTACGACACGGAAGGCGGCGAGACATCGTTGCCCGGTCCCAACCCGGACCTGCAGACGGGCAGCTATCACAGCGAAGGAAAGGCTTTTCTGATCCGCAGGGCGCAGGACGAAGAAGCCAGGCTTTTCTCGGAGTTGCAGGACATGGGTTTCCAGGCCAGAAGCAACAGCAGTTGGTTCATGGAACAGGAGGCGGCCATCACTTTTCTCCTGGACCACTACCCCATGCTGGTGGAAGCTTACAGGGTCTATGGCGAAAAGAACCTGACAAAATACAAGGTCAGGGCCTCCAAGCCGGAAATCGTGGCCGAAGTGGAGACGGACGAGGAAAACAAGTGGTTCAACCTCGACCTGAGCGTCCAATACGACAACCAGAAAGTGCCCATCGAAAAAATATGGCAGGCCTGGACCCAGGGCAAACGCTACGTGCAGCTCAAGGATGGTTCATATACCAGCCTGCCGGAATCCTGGCTCAAGAAGCTGGGACACAAGCTGTCCACTCTGGGTCTTGACCAGGATAAACCGCCCCAGGCTCAGTTCAATCAGTTCGAGGCCCCTGTCCTGGACAAGATTCTGGAAGACCTGCCCAATGTCCACACAGACTCCTTCTATGTAAAACTGAAAGAAAAAATAAACAATTTTGACCAGATAAAACAAATACCTGCACCCAAAGGACTGAATGCCAAGCTCAGGCCGTATCAGGTTCAGGGTTTGAGCTATCTCAATTTCCTGCGCGATTACGGATTCGGCGGAATACTTGCCGACGAAATGGGACTGGGCAAAACAATCCAGACCCTTTCCTATATCCAGACCCTGGTGGAGAAAGGCCTTGAAGGCCCGACCCTGATTATTGTTCCCACGTCGGTTCTGCCCAACTGGGAACGGGAAGCGGCAAAATTCGTCCCCGACCTGAAACTGCTGACCATATACGGCGCCAAGCGCGAAGACCTGTTCCAGCACATCGCAGAATCCCACATCGTGGTCACGACCTATGCCCTGCTTAGGCGCGACCTGGAAGAGCTTCTCAAGTTCAAGTACCTGTCCATCATCCTTGACGAAGCCCAGAACATCAAGAACCCCAACACCATAACAGCGCGATCGGTTCGCAAGCTTGAAGCGGACCAGAAGCTCTGCCTTTCCGGCACGCCCATTGAGAACAACCTTTTTGAACTCTGGTCCCTTTTCGAATTTCTCATGCCCGGTTTCCTTGGTTCGCAGCATTCCTTTCAGCGCGGCATCGTCAAACCCATCAAGGACGGCGACGAAGAAACCCTGGACTATCTGCGCACGAGGGTGAAGCCGTTCATTCTCCGGCGCACCAAGTCCGAGGTGGCCAAAGACCTTCCGCCCAAGGTCGAGACCACCCATTACTGCGACCTCATCGACGAGCAGCGCGACCTCTACAACGCCCTGGCCAAGAAGCTCAAGGATCAGGTCCTCAGGGACGTGGACGAAAAAGGTCTGGCCAAAAGCCAGATGTCCATACTGGACGCCCTGCTCAAGCTCAGACAAATTTGCTGCCACCCCAGGCTGCTGAAGCTGGAAATGCCCGGCATGTCCACCAATCTGCCTTCAGGCAAGTTCGACGCCTTCAAGGACCTGATCAAGGACATCATTGAAGGCGGACACAAGGTGCTGGTCTTTTCCCAGTTCGTGCAGATGCTACACGTCATCCGCTCCTGGCTGACCATCAAGGAGATTCCCTTCGCCTATCTCGACGGATCCAGCAAGGACCGCTTCGAGCAAGTGGACATGTTCAACGAAAGGGAGGACATCCCGATTTTCCTCATTTCCCTCAAGGCCGGTGGAACCGGCCTGAACCTCACTTCCGCAGATTACGTGATCCACTATGACCCCTGGTGGAACCCGGCCGTGGAGAACCAGGCCACGGACCGCACGCACCGCATCGGCCAAAAACGCCAAGTCTTCGCCTACAAGATGATCTGCCAGAACACGGTCGAGGAAAAAATCCTCAAACTGCAGGAACAGAAAAAAGGCATGGCCGAGGCCATCATCCCCGGCCAGTCGGCTCTCAAGTCCCTGACCAGGGACGATCTGGAAATGCTTTTCGAAATCTAGGGAGAATCAATGGCCACCATTTTCGAGACGGCCACCCACGTCTTCGACCCGCTGCACTCCTTCTGGGAGAGCAAAAGAACGACAGGGGCGGTGACCACCCTGCTCATCGCCGTATTCCTGCTTTCGCTGGCGGGTTCGCTGCTGAAGCGGAACGGCTTTTTGGTCGAACAACTGGCCTGGTTTCCGTACACCAACCCGTTCCAGGCCATCAGCCTGGCCTTCACCCTGGTCCTCATCGTCGAGGTGATCAGCCTGATCTTCGTGCTGCCCTGCTCCATATCCAAGGCCGTGGGCAAGCAACTGGAAATACTGGCCCTGATTCTCATCCGGGGGGCCTTCAAGGAACTGACGCATTTCGACGCTCCGATCCACCTCGCGGACCACATGGGTTCCCTTGTGAACATCCTGGTCCAAGGCTCCGGAGCGCTGGCCATATTCGCACTGCTGGGAATCTTCCATCTCCTGCTTTCGCGGCAATCCGAGGACTCCATGTCCGGCGAATCCCTGTTTCACTATGTGGCGGCAAAAAAAATAGTGGCCCTGATCATCCTGGCCACCTTCATCGCAATGGGCGGAGACAACATCTGGCGGCAGGCGACGGGCGGGAAGCACTTTGAATTCTTTTCGGAATTCTACACGGTGCTCATTTTCAGCGACATACTGCTGGTTCTTATATCCCAACGCTTTCTGCCCTCCTTCCGGGCAATTTTCAGAAACTCAGGCTTCGCCCTATCCACCCTGCTCATGCGCTTGGCCCTGACCGCTCCCGGACACTACAAAGCCCTCACGGGAGTGACGTCCGCCCTTTTCGCAGTGCTGCTGACGCTGATCTTCAACCAACTTTTTTCTTCCAAGAAAAAAGGACACGGCGACAGGTCATGAAAAAGCCCCCTTGCGGGGGCTTGATAATAACCAAATATTGTTTGCTGCTGCCGAACAAGCACTTGAAATAAGTGCTGCGGAACAGCCCCGCCTCCCACGGTCAGAACGGGACGTCATCCATGCCGCTGGCCTCGGACGGAAAAGCCGGACCCATGTCCTCGTCATCTGGAGGCCCTTGTTGTCCGCCCTGAGAACCGTCATAGGGCGAACCCTGCGACCCGCCCTGCTGCTGCCCCTGCTGGGGCCTCTGCTGGCCCTCCTGCGGCCTGCCGTCCAGAGCCTGAACCCTTTGGGCCACGACCTCGGTTGTCCAGCGGTCCGAGCCGTCCTGGGCCTGCCATTTACGGGTCTGCAAACGCCCTTCCACCAGGACCAGCCGACCTTTGCCAAGGTAGTTACCGCAAAACTCGGCCTGCTGACCCCAGACGACGATCCTGTGCCACTCGGTCTTGTCTACGCGCTGGCCGCTCTGCTTGTCCTTGTAGCCTTCATCGGTAGCCAAAGTGAAATTGGCCACGCTCTGGCCGGACTGGGTATAGGACAACTTGGGATCCTGTCCCATCCTCCCGATAATTATAACCTTGTTCATGCTGCCAGCCATATGTACTCCTTTGGGGTTGCTTGAAATCTATAAACTTCCCGCCAGCTTTTCCACTTGGTCCAGGCCGTCCTCAAGCTCGTCGCTGACTTTGTTGGCATCGGCTGGTTTCCATTCGGCGAGGTAATCTTCCAGGGACTGCTTCAAGGCCACGGCCTTGCGTATTCCATCGCCCAGTGCGTTACGCTGTTCATCGGCAAGAAGCCCGGCTTCCAGACGCTGTCCCAAAGCCGAGACCATCTCCAAGACGCCCTTGGTCGGCTCGAACAGAACACCCGGCTGCCAAGCCAACCCGACAAGTTTAGGCCATCTTTTCTCCATTTCCCGTTCATCATAGGTCCAGGCTGAAACGCGTATCTGAAGTACGGCTCCCATATCAGTCCTGCTCCTCCCACTCGCTTTGCACCTTGGTGATAACTTCCTGGATGAGGAAGAGTTGATCTTCGGGGCACACTCCGATCAGGGGCTGCCCGGCATCCACGCTGTCTCCGCGTTGAAAATACACGGAATGGATTATGCCTTCAGGGCCGGAATAGGCCAGAGGGGTTTCGCGTTTCATCCTGGAAACAATGAACAGCTCCATGCCGTCATGAACCTTGACGGAGCGCTTTCCGGAGGCCTTGAGCTTGGTGTCGATTTCAGGAATAAAAAAATACTTGGCCCGTTCAGGTGCCGGAAACAAAAAAAGCGCCTTTTTGAGAATGAATTCAATGACCTCTTTTCTGGACAGGAAATGGCGGACCATGCCCAGACTCTGGCCTGCCTCCACGAACTTGCCCTCAACCTCGGAGCACAACCTTACGATCTCGCCCTTGCGCGGCGAGTAAAGCGGCTTCCTGTTCCGCTCGCGGGTCAAATGAGCAACCAGGGTTCCCGGTTTCTCCTTCCATGTTCCGGACCGCCCGACAACCTTGTCGCCGACCTTGAGGCCGGCGAATTCCACCACTCCGGTGTGGGGCGCGATTATCTCGACCTCCTCGTAGGGAGAGGCCTTAATTTCTTCAAGTAATTCTTTTATGTTAAGCAAAAAATCATCCTCTATTTCCAATCATGTTGAATCCATGAACGCGGTAAGTCGGTAATAGTGGCACCAAGGTCCCCAGGTCAAGGAAAACCGGCAGGACCTCGCCTGGAAAAACCCGGCCCTAATCCTCGCCCAATTCCCTCTTCCTGGCCTTTTTCAGCTCTATGAGGCGTTTTTGAATCTCAAGCACGAGCTTGTCCAGCTTCATCTGCTGACGGCGCTCCAGGTTCTCGAAACTAAAGCCCACAAGCCCATCGGACATGAAGCGAACGACCCTGGCCTGAACGCCGCCAAGAAATTTTTTCTTGTTCAAGAAAAACTCAGTCTCGTACAGAGTCCCCTCGGACAGGCTTCTGGGGCTGTCCACCACGGCGAATCCCGATGCGCTGATATCCCTGACCTGATAATCCCTGCCCCCGGTCACCTGGACCCGAAAGCCTGGAACCTTCGTTCTGAAGGCCTTGCGCAACCTGTCTTCATCACCCGGCAAATTAACTGAAAATTTCATTTTTTCCCTCAAAAACGAAAATTAAAAACAAAACCCTTAAATCGGGAACTAGCCTACTGGCCGATAACACGCTTCTCCATAATAAACTCCACCCTCCGGTTCTTTGCCTTGAACTCCTCGGTGGAATTGGGGAATAGGGGTTCAAGGTCGGCCAACCCCGTGGCAGTCAGCCTGTTGGGTTTTATCCCAAGATCAAGCAACTCCCGCAGAACATTCACCGCCCTCAAGGAGGATATCTCCCAATTGTCAACGAAACGCCCGCCCTGAGGCTGGACGTTGTCGGTAAAACCCCTGATGTTGATCACCTGATCCGGGTGCTGGATGAAAAAATTCTTGAGGGTGGTTATCAGACGCCGCCCTTCGGCTGAAAGACGAACATCGCCGGAAGCGAACAGCACGTCGCCCGGCAGGCGCAGGGTAATCAATCCATCCTCGAAATTGGCCGTGAGTACGCCTTCCATGCCCTTGGTCGTATTCAAGGTCTTCACGTCGGCGAAAACCTTTTTCTGGGACTCCACGATCTGCCGCTTGACCAGAATCTGGTCGAGAATGGCCCCGGCCTCCTCCCTGGTTATGGTGCTGCTGGCGATCTCCTGCATCTTGCCGGATATGGCCTTCTGAACCGACGAAAAGGTTTCGGAAAATTTCTGAACGTCCAAGGTGGACATGGAAAAAAGCAAAATGAAAAAGACCAGCAAAAGCATGGACAGATCGGCAAAGGTGGTCAGCCATGTCTGATCCTCGCTGGTGTCATCGTCATCTTCATCCAGGATAATGGTCTCGAAATCGTCCGGAGACATGGTCTACCCCCTGCGCTCGCTTGGCGCTATGAACGAAGACAACTTTTCATAAACAAGCCTGGGGTTGTTGTTCTCCAGGATGGAACTGGCACCCTCGAAAATAATCTCCAGGTGCAACTGCTCCTGAAGGGTGCGGGCCTTGAGCTTTGCTGCGATAGGTCTGAAAATCAAAGACGATATTAAAAAACCATAAAAAGTCGTCAAGATGGCCACGGCCATTGCGGGGCCGATAGCTGCAGGATCGTCAAGGGCAGACAACATCTGAACAAGGCCGATAAGTGTTCCAATCATGCCAAACGATGGAGCAAATTCAGCCAACCTCCGGAATACCTCCTGTCCGATCTTGTGCCTGCGTTTCATGGAGGCGATCTCGATGCTCAGGGTCGACCGTATGAGTTTGGGGTCCGCGTTGTCCGCGATGAGCTGACAGGACTTCTTGAGAACCATGTTCTCCGTCTGGACATTTTCCAAGGCCACGAGGCCTTCGCGGCGGCTGATCTCGGCCACCTTGACCATGATGTTGACCACTTCCCTGTCCTTCACCTTGCGAGTGGCAAAAATCTTGATACCGGCCACAAAGGCCTGTATCACCTCTTCAAAGGGGAATGCGACCATGATGGCCGCCGTGGTGCCGCCGAATACGATCATCATTCCCGGTATGTTGACGAATACGTCAACGGCGCCGCCGAGAAAGATGGCCCCGACCACAAGCGACGCGCCGACAACAAGACCAAGAAGCGTGGCGAAATCCATTAGTTAACCTTTTGTTTAAGGTAAATTACAATATGTGCCGATAACACTTCAGAACCAGTTGGAGATCGACCGTCAGCACACTTGAAAACATTAACTCCCGAGACGGAATCAACATGGATTACCCTGATATCATTAAATCTGCCACCATCCGTATACAGGAAAAACTAGGTAATGTTCAACCCGCATCTATAGGCCTGGTTTTGGGCACCGGCCTGGACCGCGCCGGCCAGTGCCTGACTGAGGAAGAAAGCCTCGACTACAAGGACATTCCCGGTTTTCCGGTCTCCTCTGTCCAGAGCCACAAAGGCTCCCTGGTTTTCGGCCAAGTGGCGGACAAGCCCGTCATCGCCCTGCGCGGCCGTTTCCATCTCTACGAAGGATTCACCGCCCGCCAAGCCTGCATAGGGATACGCGTTCTGGGAGAACTGGGAGTCAAGACGCTCGTACTGACCAATTCCGCCGGGGCTCTGAACCCCACATTTGACACCGGCAGCCCCATGCTCATCGACGACCACATCAATTTCACGGGCCGCAACCCTCTTCGCGGACCCAACAACGACTTCTGGGGGCCTCGGTTCCCGGACATGAGCGCACCATATTCAGAGAGACTCAGGGATTTGGCCATGCAAAAAGCCCTTGAACTCGGACTCAGACTGGAACGCGGAACCTACATCCAGGTAATGGGGCCCAGCATGGAAACGCCGGCGGAAACCAGGGCTTTGAGGCTGCTCGGTGCCGACGCCGTGGGCATGTCCACGGCCATCGAAACCGTGGCGGCGCGGCACATGGGCATGGAAGTCCTGGGACTGGCCTGCCTTACAAACAAGAATCTGCCTGACTGCATGGTCGAGACCAGCCTGGAACAGGTCATAGCCCAGGCGGAAAAATCGGCAGGCAGCATCGGCAGGATCATTGAGGCGGTCATGGAATCGCTGGGATAGATTTTTTTCAGGTTTTGCATAATAAATACAAGAAACACATCCAAGGGCGAAAAAAATGAAAAAATGGGCATACCTAACCATCATCGCGGCCATTACGGCCTGTCTTCTGGCCGGATGCTCCTGGACGAAGACGAAACGTGCCGTAAACAAGGCCCTGGACACGGAACCCACGGCCCGGCCTCTTTACGACGAGGACGACACCCCCATAATCGAGCTGAACTACGACGCGGCCGACGACATCGACGACAATCTTTCAAAGTATCTGCCGGCCGGCTCGCCCATCTACATCCAAAAATTCACCGAACTCGACGCGCCCATCGCAAAAAACGCATTTGGAACCATCGTTGCCAACCAAGTGGCTGCACGGTTGACCCAAAACGGCCACACCGTTGCGTCCGGACCTCCCAAGCTGCCCGAAAAAATGGAACCGGCGATACAGGAAGAGGAAAAGGGATTCTTTGAACAGATGTCGGAAGTTGAGGATCCGCGGCCGGCCGTGTTGACCGGCAGCTACGTTATCGGCGAGGACGTGATCTACGTTTCAGGAAAAATCACCCGCCTTGACGACGGAACCATAGCGGGCAGCCACGACTGGACCCTGCCCATAAACAAAAACACCCGGGAACTCCTGCCGCAGTTGAAGCAACGGGGCGGACTGATTCCAACCGTCCAGACCAACTAAAAAAGACCGCCGGAACCCCGGCGGTCTTTCACTTTCAATGCAGATTCACTAATCCGTCTGGTCGTCTTCCACCGCCCAGGCTTCAGGCGCGGAACCGAAATTCTTCTTGGCCTCGCGATGGCCGAGATTGAATGCCTTTATATTAATCTCCCTCAATTTGGGCGGCAGGGCCTCTTCAAGGCTCTTGCGCATGACCGCGGACTTGGCAAAGGGCAGAAGATAGGTCAGAGCGCCCAAAACGATGGTGTTCATGGCCTGCACTATCTTGATCTTGTCCTTGGCCAGGGCTGTGAAAGGCAGGCCCAGATACATGTTTGAGGGTGGCTGCTTGACCAGATCGGTCTCCAGCACGAGGATTCCCCTGGGTTTGAGGTAGCGGTAGTGGGTATTGCAGGCTTCCTGTGAAAGGGCCACCAGTATGTCCAGGCATTCGGCCTTGGGGTAGCTGATGGGGTCGGAGCTGATCACCAGATCGCACTTGCTGGACCCGCCCCTGGCTTCGGGGCCGTAACTCTGGGTCTGGGTGACGTTGTAGCCGTGCCCCAAAGCCAGGCCGCCGCCCATGATTTTCCCCAAGGTCAATATCCCCTGTCCGCCCAGGCCGGAAAACCTGATCTCGAATCGCTCAAGTGGTTGATTCTTCATTATGATCAACCCTCCTTGACTTTTTTGCTGAGGGTTTTCTTCAGGGCCATGTACTGCTCTTCGTAACCGGGAGCGTCCTTTTTGGCGAACACGCCCATGGGTGCCTTGCCAACCTGTTTTTCAGGCGGCAACTCCGCGTATCTTTCGCTGGAGATCACATTTTTCTTAAGATCCTGGTACATCTCAACGGGATTCTTGAACTTGTTCTTGCGCCCATACTGAGTGAAACAGGGGGACATTATCTCCACAAGTCCGAAGCCCGGATTCAGTATGGCCTCGCAAATCATTTTCTCCAGCCTGTTGACGTGGAAAACAGTGCCCCTGGCCACGTAGTTGGCCTTGGCGGCCAAAGCCATGTCCACGATGTCGAAGGGCTGTTCCATCTGTCCGTATACGCTGGTCATGGAAAACGACCCGCCGGGCGTGGTCGGGGAACACTGGCCGCCCGTCATGCCGTAGATATTGTTGTTCAGGATGAGAGCGGTCACTCCGATGTTGCGCCGGGCCGCGTGGATGAGATGATTCCCGCCGATGGACATGGAATCACCGTCGCCCATTATGACTATGACGTTCAGATTCGGGCTGGCCATCTTGATGCCTGTTGCAAAGGTCAGGGCGCGGCCGTGCGTGGTGTGGACAGTATTGAAGTCCACATATACGGCCAGTCTGCCGGAACAGCCGATCCCGGCCACCACGACGACATCGTCCTTGGCCAGTCCGAGGTCGTGCACGCTGCGGACCAGGGCTCCCAGGACGATTCCATGGCCGCATCCCGGACAAAGCACGTGGGGGAATTTCTTATTATGCCTCAGGTACTGATGAATTACTTCATTGCCTGTTAAAGCTGACATTTTTACACCTGCGTGAGTACTTTAAGGATTTCTGCGGGCGTGATGATCTGCCCGTCCACCCTGTTGATGGTCCGCACCAGGGCGTGGCCGTTGTTGACCCGCTTAACTTCGCGGGACATCTGCCCCATATTCATTTCAGGCACCACAAGGGCCTTGGCGTGGCTGAGAATCTTCTCCGTAGCCCGCCGGGGATACGGAAACAGGGTCTTGAGCTTGAGCAGACCGGCCTTGATGCCCCGCTCCCTAGCCTGATTTATGGCCAGTTCCGCTGAACGGGCCACTGAGCCGTAGGCGATGACCACCACGTCGGCGTCGTCGGTCTGAATCTCCTCAACGATCTGCACGTCCTCATAGAACTGGTCTATCTTGCGGTGCATGCGCTCCATGAGATCGACGACCTCGTCCGGCTTGGAAGTGGGAAAACCGTTGTGGTCGTGGGTCAACCCGGTCACGTGGAAGCGGTAGCCCGCGCCTATGGGCGGCATGGGCGGAACTCCGCGCACGGTCTCCTCATAGGGCTTGTACCATTCCGGAGGCATGGTGGGAATGACCCGCGAAAAAACCTCGTACTCATTCTCGTTGGGAATGGTGATCTTCTCCCTGGTGTGGCCCGTGACCTCGTCCAAAAGCAGAATGACCGGAGTGCGGTATTTTTCGGCCATGTTGAAGGCCTCAACCGTCATTTCCAGACATTCCTGAACATTGGACGCCGACAGCACAATTATCGAATGGTCGCCATGGGTTCCCCATCTGGCCTGCTGCACATCGGACTGCGCCGGGCTGGTGGGCAGGCCGGTGCTGGGTCCGCCGCGCATAACGTTGACCACGACCAACGGGGTCTCGGCCATGCAGGCGTATCCGAGGTTCTCCTGCATCAGGGAAAACCCGGGACCGGAAGTGGCGGTCATGGCTTTCCGCCCGGCAAGGGACGCGCCGATTATGGCTCCCATGCTGGCTATCTCGTCCTCCATCTGGATGAACACACCGTCAGTGGTCTTGGGCAGCCTGGTGCCCAGAATTTCCATTATCTCGCTGGAGGGAGTTATGGGATAGCCCGCATAAAAGGAACATCCCGCGAGGAGAGCCCCTTCGACCACAGCCTCGTTTCCCAAGGCGAAAATCTCTTTACGCTTCTTCTTTCTCTTGGTGGCAGCCATAATAACTACTTACCTACTTTTGAGATGGATTCCGTTGGCGTCGTTTTTGTTTCCTTGTCAACGACCACAATAGCAAAATCCGGACAGTGGAGTTCGCAGAAGCCGCAATGGATGCATTCATCCTCGCGCACCACCACAGCCTTGCCCTGGGGGTCCATCTCAAGAACCTTTCCGGGGCAAAATGCGACACAAATGCCGCAACCCTTACACCAATCCGGATAAATCGTTACCGAACTCTTGCCTTTCTTGTCTTTTATGGCCATAGCCTTGTCCAAAAATGAGTTAATTTAAACATTACTTACGAGTTTTCGGGCCTAACATCTTTTCAAGTCAAAGGGCAACAAATTAATCCTAACCCCTGGCGGACTTTTCTTCAAGAAAAAGAACGGACAAAGCGTTTATGACGCAAGCGGCAAGGGCTGAGCCGCCTTTTCGCCCCCGAATGGTTATAAAAGGCACTTTTTCTTGCGCCAAAAGCAATTCCTTTGATTCGACGGCATTGACGAAGCCGACGGGCATACCTACCACAAGTTCAGGCTTCGCCCTGCCCGCCTCCATGTGCTCGACCAGACGAATGAGCGCTGTCGGCGCATTACCTATGACGTAAATCTCAGGCCTGATTTCATTCACAGCCACGTCAACAGCCGCGTAGGCCCTGGTAATGCCCTCGCTTGCGGCCCGCTCCACCACCCTCTGGTCGTTCATCAGGCAAAGGGCCTTGCAGCCCAGAGGCTCCAGCCTGCGCACCGGCATCCCGACCCTGGCCATCTCGGTGTCGGCGACTATGGTGCAGCCTTTGCCCAGAGCAATGAGCCCCGCTTCGACGGACCGGGGATGGAACCTGACCAAATCGAGTAGGCCGAAATCCGCTGTCGTGTGGATCATGCGCCGGACAATCGCCCATTGCCGACCTTGGTATGGCCTTGGTTCCGGCACCTCGGAATCGATGATCCCAAGGGAAAGCGATTCAATGCCCTCCGGATGGGAAACCTTCTGTATTTTGATCTTCCGCGACATCAACCACCTTCCTTGACTATGGCCACTGAGGCGGACGTTCCGAGACGCCGCGCACCGGCTTCAATCATGGCCAGGGCACGCTCCCAGGTCTTTATGCCGCCGCTGGCCTTGACCTGGACCTCCGGCCCGGCCTCCCGGCGCATCAGGACTATATCATCGATTTCCGCTCCGCCGAAGGAAAACCCCGTACTGGTCTTGACGAAGGCCGCGCCGGATTCGGCGGCCAGACGGCAGGCCAGGGTCTTTTCCTCGTTGCTCAAGAGGCATGTTTCCAAAATGACCTTGACGGGACAGCCCGCAGTCCGGACTACGGCCCGAATCTCTGCGGACACGGTCTCCTGGTCGCCGGACTTGAGCGCTCCGATATTCAGGACCATGTCTATCTCTCGAGCGCCGCAACCAACAGCATCAGAAGCCTCACGGGCCTTGCTCGATGCCAGTCCAGCTCCCAGGGGAAAGCCGACCACGGTTATGGGAAAAGATTTTTCGCCCTTGAGCAGTCTGGCCGCCAGAGGCAGATGCCAGGGATTCACACAGACCGACTTGAAGCCGTAATCAACTGCCTCGCGGCACAAGACCTCAATGTCCTGAGGCAGGGCGTCGGCCCTGAGAAGGGTATGATCTATCCGAGAGGCCATTTCAGCCGGAGTCAAAGTCATATGGGAACTGTACCTCGCTCTCCTGATTCGATCTCCCTTTGGGGCATAAAACAAAGATGTGGGCCAGGCAACCCAATTCAAGACTCTTTCAGTGTGGAACCTATTCCCCTGGACTATCTTTCCAGCTCAAAAAAAAGCCCGGCCGAAGCCGGGCTTTAATCATTCGAATTCCATCAATCTAGCTGTTGAGTCCCTTTTCCTGCGGGAATACCGGAAGGTATCTGTAGGCAAGGCTCAGCACCACGAAACCATAAGCGATAATCATGAAGCTGGGAGCGATCTCGGCCCAGTTGGGAACGTATACGAACCACTTGTCGAAAGGCATCACCGGAAGGGCGATGGTCTGGACAGTGAAGACGTAGCGGTTGATGCAGATGCCCAGGCAGTCAAGGATGGCGGCCGTGTAAAGCAGGCCGGGCCTGTTTCTGATTGCCGGGATGATGAGCATGACGGCGGGGACCACGCCGCAAAGGAACAACTCGGTCCAGAGCATCCACTTGCCGTAAACCACGCCGTAAAACATCTGGTCAAAGGTCATGCCCATGTGGGGCAACAGATTGTTGGCCCAGGCCCAGGTGTCCAGAAGTTTGAAGAACATGTACAGGCAAAGCATGGAGCCCGCGATCTTGCCCATGAGGGCCTTGACCTTGTATTCCACCAGTTTCCTGCCTGTCAGCTTCTCCATGAAGGTGCAGACCAGCACGGTGAAGACCGGGCCGGAAGCGACTGCGGAGAGGATGAACAGGAAGAAGGTCCAGGGCCAGATGAAGAATCCGTCGCGGACGGCGTAAGGACGGCCGAAAAGCACGCCGTACATGCCGCCCAGGGAACCCTGGTGAAAGGTGGACAGGAAGGTGCCGAGACCGGCGAACAGAGCCATGTTCACGTGCATGTTGTGAGCCAGGGCATGGATGAAGGGAATCTTGTTCAGTTGCTTCTGCTCAAGAACGAGCGGAATGAACTCGATTACCAGCACCAGGCAATAGCAGGTAATGCAGAAGATAACTTCCGTGAGCATGGAGTGCACGTTGGGGTGCCAGTAGCCGAACCAGGAGCGACCAGGCTGGCCGATGTCCAGGGTCAGTACGAGCATGGCACCCGAATAGCAGATGAAGCCGACGATAACCGTCAGGTTGATTATCTTTTCCAACTGCTTGATTTTAAGGATGTATTTCAGGAAACCGGTAAAAAACGCCCCGGCTCCCAGTGCGATGACCGCGAGGTCAAAGGTGATCCAGAGTCCGAACCCGAAGTAGTTGTCCAGGCCGGATACGCCGATGCCGTTATACAGGATAACGACGGAGGCGTAAGCTCCCCAGAGCAGGAACAGTCCGATGAAACCGAGCCAGAGCAGGAACTTGCCGAGCGAGCACCGCTCCAGGCCTTCAGGGAAGAGTTTGCTATCCATTATCGACCCCCACTATTAAGCTTTTTCGGCAGTGCCGTGGCCATTGTCCTGGCCATGTCCCGCCGCATGGTTGTCGCCCTGCTGGCGTACCCATTCGCGTCTGCTGAGGTAGTAGACCTGGGGTTCCAGACCAAGCTTCTCGAGAAGACGGAAAGCATACTTGCTGTGGGCCAATTCATGTACCTTGTGCTCGGGATTGTTCAGGTCGCCGAACACGATGGCGCCTGTGGGACAGGCTTCGGAACAGGCCGGAACATAGGCGTCTTCGGCCAGACTTTCCGGATCGTTGCCGTTCATGCGAGCTTCTTCCTTGGCCTTGAGGAAACGCGTGTGGCAGAAGTTGCACTTCTCGACCACGCCCCTGGGGCGAACAGAAGTATTCGGACTCAGGGCCTTGTCCATGCCTTCGGGCCAAAGCGGATCCCACCAGTTGAAGTAGCGGGCATGGTAAGGGCAGGCAGCCATGCAGTACCGGCAGCCGATGCACCTGGGGTATATCTGGCTGACGATTCCGCCTTCCTCGTTCTTGTCCGTGGCGACCACGGGACAGACGGGAACGCAGGCCGGGTTGGCGCACTGCATGCACGGCCTGGGCAAAAACGCCGTTTCATGCTCGGGATACTGTTGCTGGTTGGAAAGCTCGTACACGTTCATCCAGGTGAGCGTGCGCAGCTTGTTTGAAGGATCGTCCCTGTCGAAGGTCAGAGCCTGTACGTAGTTATAGGGGTCTTTTCCGGTCATCGGTGCGATATTGTTCTCCACCTGACAGGAAACCATACAGGCTCCGCATCCGGTGCATTTGTCAATATCAATGACCATTCCCCATCTGACTTTGAATTCTTTTATATGTCCATGAGCCATGCCAGGTCCCCCTAGATTTTGGCGATATTTACTGTGGAGCCGGCCCACATGGTCAAGCCGGTGCCGGGTTCGGCGCTCACAGTAAGAATCTTGTTCGTGTTATCGCCCTTGCCTTTTGAGAACTCGTCCCAAGCCGTGTGTCCAAAGCCCTTGGGCGCGGCAACGACTCCGGGCATCACACCTTCATTGATGTGTACCAGTGCCTTGCACTCGCCGTTCTGGCTGGACAGCTTGACCATTGAACCTTCGCTGAGGCCGAACTTCTGGGCTGTGGCTCCGCTGATCCGGACAAACATACCCTTTCCCGACAGTTCAGTGTCCCTGACGGCGGATGCGTTGTGCGGAGGAGTGGCCACATAATCTGTTCCAATGTTCAGTATCTCGACGGTGGCCAGAATCAGGGCGTCGGGGCCCTTGCCCGGAGCGGCGGCCTTGGCCAATGCGTCGGCGGCCATGCTCAGGCTGTACTGTTCGGCTGCGCCGTCGGAAACAGCGGCCTTGCCTTCCATCAGTTCATCCCAGTCGGCGCCCACGGCTTCGGCCTTGGCCTTCAGCACGTCCTCAAAGGTTTCAAAGCCAAGGTCGCTTCCAAGCTTGGCGGCCAGCCCCAGAACGAAGTCGGGGGCGGACTTGACGTCCTTTTCGGGTGCGACCACGGGCGCTCCGGCGCAGTAAGTGGCCTGGGCGACTCCGTAGGGAGTCTGTATGTCGTCGTAGCGTTCAAAGGAATGAGGCGTGGGCAGGACGAGATCGGCAATTGCAGCGGTCTCGTCGTTGTATGTGCTGAAACTCACGGTGAAACCGGCTTTGGCCAGAGACTGGGCCATGGTTTCGGACTGAGGCAGCGCATAAACGGGGTTGGCTTCGTAAACCATGAGCACGTCGGGTGCGAATCCGCCGCCGGCCAGGTCGGCCAGCAAATCCTTGCCGCCTTCCTGAGCGGAAGAGACGACTGTGGGGAATTCGGCAACCGCGTACATGCCGCCGCTGGCATTAAGCCTGCCGAGCAGCAGATTCAGGGCCGCACCGGCCGCAAAGGCGGCGGCTCCGAAACCGGAACCGGGCACGACCACGGGCCTTCCGGCGGACATGAGTTTCTTGGCCAAGCCCTCGAGCACGTCGGCCTTGACGCCGGTGGCCTTCTCAACCTGGCTCGGCGAGAACTTGGAGCGAACCAAGTAGTCGAACTGACTGAAGTCGTCGGCCATGGTGTAGGCACCGTTCTTTATGAGGTAGTAGGCAAGGCCGAGGGCAAAGGCGGCAGCGCCTTCGGGAGAGACGGGCACCCACTGGTCACAGACGGCGGCGGTGCGGTTCTGCACCGGTCCGGCGTAGACATATTCCGCGGTGGGGTCTTCGCCCATCGCGTGGGAGGCGTCAAAGGCCTTCTGGTTGCTGACGGTGGGGCCCCAGGATTCCAGGGCGTCCGCGCCGAGCAGCAGCACGAAATCGGAGTTTTCCAGATCGAAACCGAGCTGGCCGTTGCCTTTCATCAACTCGTTCCAGGCCTTGTTGGCAACCTGCATGTCCGAAGGCATCTTGTAGAAAAAGCCGCCGAGCTGCGACATCAGGCCGGAGAAGACCTCGTTGGCCGTGCCGGTCTCGTCGCCGCTGATGACCGCAACCTTTCCGCCCGCAGCGGAAACCTTTTCGGCCAGAAGCGCTTCCGCGTCTTCCCAAGTGATGGATTCGTACTTGCCTTCGCCGACCTTTTTCAAGGGACCGGCCACGCGGGCTGCGCTGTTAAGCAATTGGGCGCCAGAGACGCTGACAGGATCAACGCCGCCCTTGCTCAGGGGATTCTCGGTATTGCCTTCCGTGGCGAAAGGATATCCGCCCACGGTCTTGACCATGACCGGACAGCCGGAAGGACAAAGTTTGCTCAAAGCTGGAACGGCCTTGACTTCCCCTTTTTTAAGTTTGGGAATCCAAGACCAATTCTGAGTCCAGATGGACACGTCGTCGATCAATTTCCAAGGCACCGGCGTAAACAGAGCGCCGACGGTGCCGCCAATTGACAGCTGTATAAATGTTCTGCGATTCAAACCCATTGCAGCACCCCTTTTTACTTATGGCAGACGTAGCAGGCATTGCTTACGCCGGATTCTGCATGACAACGTTCACACTGCCACATCTTCATCGTCTGCTTGCTGTATCCGGTAATTCTGTTTTCATAGTACAGAGGCGCCTTCTCAGCGTTTGCAACATCCGGATGGCATTCAGTGCAATCCATGCCGTCATGCGCCATATGAGAAAAGTACACGTTATCGGGCTGATACTGATAATTCAGCCACGGCACTTCCTTTTCCTGCTGCACGTACTCGGTAACAAATTTTTCCTCGGCAGGGTCTTCGCCCATCACTTCCTCGTGACAGTCGGTGCACTGCTCGTTGCTGGGCATGCCAGCATAGGAACCGTCATCCCGGTAGACGTGACAACTGTCACATTCCATTCCCTGGTCCTCAACGTGAAGCTTGTGGCTGAATTGCACGGGCTGTTCCTTTTCGCTGAAAAGCAGCTGAGGAAAAACCACCCACAAAACGACCACGGACGCCAGGAAGCCAAGGAGGAACGGCAGAACCCCTCCACACCTGCTCGATGCTCTTTTTTCCTCCATAACCTCGCCCCATCACTCCTAATGTTAAATGATGTGATAATTACCAACTAAACTACGTCTCTTTAAGTTAGTCTTCTTTTCCGTGTCAAGGGATTATGAAATATTTCACGAGCGATTCCCCCGCAAAAAAACAATAAAACACCGCCCCGGACAAATGTTTCATGCGACCTCAAAGACAAAGGGCGAATCAAAATCCTTCATTTTCTGAAGTCCCCTGTCCTTTTCCGAAAGGATCGGTCCCGTCTCGGGCATGCCGCCGGACCAGTCCACCCCGAGATCCGGGTCGTCCCAGGCGATGCCCCCCTCGTATTGAGGAGAATAGTCCGCATCCACCTTGTAGAAGAATTCGCAGTCCTGCTCCAGGGTCAGGTAGGCATGGGCAAACCCCTTGGGCACGAAAAGTCGGCGGAAATTGGCGGCGGAAAGTTCGGCCTTGAACCACTTGCCATAGCGAGGCGACCCTTTGCGCAGGTCCACCACCACGTCCAGCACCCTGCCCCTGGTGACCCACACCAGCTTGGCCTGGGCCATTGGCGGAGCCTGGAAATGAAATCCCCTGAGCACCCCGGCGTCCTTGGAGTAAGCATGATTGTCCTGGACGAATTCCGTTTCTATGCCCATTTCAAGGAAACGCCCCCGGTTGTAGCTCTCCAAAAAAAAACCACGCTCGTCGCCGAACACCTTCGGCTCCAGTATCAATAGTCCGGGGAAATCCGTTGGCACGACCTTCACGAAAACACCTCCAGCTTTGGATTCACAAATCATTTATCCGAGTTGGGCCTCCGACACAAGCAATGCGCTAAACAATTAAAACAAATTGCCGCGTATTCACTTTTCCACTGCCCTCTGCTACTTGCTTTCCAGAAACAAAACCGATCTTAACCCGGGGCTTGATTATGAACTTTCTGGATATCAGTCTGCTGGCCATTGTGGTTCTTTTCGCCCTTAGGGGCCTGTCCAAGGGCTTCCTGAGCGAGGTCTTCGCCCTGGGCGCGCTGGTGGCCGGGACTATTGCGGCCTCGCGCTACTACGACGTGGTGGAGCCGCATCTGCAGGTCTACATGTCCAACCCCACGGGCGTTAAGGCGGCCAGCTACCTTTTGACCTTTCTGGCGGCCATGATCCTGGTCTCGCTGGTGGGCAAGCTGATCAAGACCATGCTTGTGGTGCCGATACTGGGCGGCGCGGACAGGATCGCGGGCGGGGCCTTCGGCGCGCTCGAAGGCGCTCTCATCGGCCTGCTCATCCTGCTCATGATCCAGTCCTTCATGCCCAAGGTAAACTTCCTCAAGGAATCCGTGCTGGCTCCCAAGGCCGAACCCGCCCTGGTCTATCTGGCCGACTTCACCCCGGAATCCATGCGCGAAACCTTGAAGGAAGGCGGCATCGTCCTGCCCGAATCCCCCAAAGAGGATCAACCGGTGCAATAGACCGATCATTTCCGGCCTTTTCCGGCCTTGAACCATAAACGGAGAATATTTGTGGGTTCCCCTGAAAAATCACTGACCGAATTGCGCAAGGTAATCGACGCCCTGCTCGGTCCCGACGGTTGTCCGTGGGACAGGCAGCAAACCCCGGAAAGCCTTTGCGACTATATAATAGAGGAAGGCTTCGAGCTGGTGGAGGCCATCCGCTCCGGCGACAGGGAGGAGGCCAGGGAGGAGCTTGGCGACGTGCTTTTCCTGCTCATATTCGCGGCCACGCTCTATGAAAGGGCCGGAGACTTTGATCTGGCCCAGGCCCTGGACGGTAGCGCGGAAAAGATGATCCGCCGCCACCCACATGTGTTCGGGGACAAGAATTTCAAGGACCGCAAAGCCCTGATGGACAATTGGGAGCGCACCAAAAAGGAAGAGAAAAGCGACAAGAGCGAGGAAAAAAAACGGGCCTTCGCCTCCCTGCCCAAGGGGCTTCCGCCCCTGCTCCGGGCATACCGCATCAATTCCAAGGCCGCACGGCTGGGCTTCACCTGGGAAACGGACGAGGAAGTGGAAAGGCAGCTTGAGTCGGAATGGCGGGAATGGCGCGAGACTCTTTCGGGCAACGATCTTGAGGCGCAGGAAGAGGAATTCGGGGACTATCTGTTCACGCTGGTGGAACTGGGCCGCCGCAAGGGTTACAAGGCCAACTCCGCTTTGGCCGGGGCAAACCGCAAATTCCTGGAGCGGTTCGAGATCATGGAAGATTTGGCCCGTGAGAGAGGCCTGGACATGGGGGAAATGGAGATGGAAGGGCTAAACGCCCTATGGGATGAGGCGAAAAAAGCCCCCAGCTGATGCTGGAGGCCATTGTCGTCTGGCGGAGGGTACAACATGCGCAATTGCAACAAATTTTATCATGCAATCAAAGGCAACCGTACCGCAATAGTCGTTCCCTTCCCCTCTTCCGATTCGGCCCGGATGACACCTTTGTAATGTTCCACAATCTGCTTGCAGATGGCTAGACCCAACCCGGCGCCCTTGGTGTTTTCCTTGGTTTCCAGACACTGGTAATACTTTTCGAAAATATGCTCCACATCATTTGCCGGTATACCCTTGCCCGTATCCTGGACAATAATTTCCCCGTGACTATTGGATGTTTTCCGCACCACAGCGCGAACAAACCCGCTTTTCGTGAATTTGAGCGAATTATTCAAAAGATTGATCATCAATTGCTTAATCTTGTCCGGATCGGCATTGACAAACAATGGCTGTTTGGGAGCCAAAAACTCAAGCTCCAGCGGGAGATCGTCGGGAATCTGGCCCTTGATTGATCGAAACGACTCGCCCACGATCTCTGCGAGATCAATCCGGGCATCATTCCATCCCATCTTGCCCGCCTCAATTTTGTTCAGATCAAGCAAGTCGTCGATGAGGCGTGCGAGGCGTTCGCTTTCCAAGAAAATAATCCCGGAATTCTCTATAATTCGCCTGCAGAGCTTTTTTTCATTTGCCCCGTGAACGGCCTGCCGTTCAGAGACTTTCCCGGCATCTCTATTGATCAGCCGGGCAAAACCCATGATTGATGTCAACGGCGTGCGCAGTTCATGGGATGCGGATGACAGAAAAGCTGATTTCTGGGCATTCAGATGCTGCAGCTTACGATTTGCTTCACGGAGCTCGCTGGTCCTTTCAAGAATCCTGGCCTCTAGCGTCTCCCCGGCCTCACGTAGTTCCAGCTCGATCTGCTTGCGGTTGGTAATATCCCAAAACATCCCCATTATTCCGCAAACCCTGTCGCCATTATCATACATAGGAGCCTTGACCACCTGGATATAACGCGTGTCGCCTTTCAGTTGAATGTGCTCCTCTTCACATGTGAAAATAGTTTCCGTCTCAATCACCTGCCGATCATTGGCCCGATACTTTTCAGCGGCTTCCCTGGGGTGCAATGCGAAGTCATCAAGACCGATCAATTCCTCGCAAGTGATGCCCTGCAACTGGCAATACACCTCATTTCCGTATGTAAACTTTCCCATCTTGTCCTTGCAGAAAACCGGATGGGGAATGCTTTCAACGAGTTCACCAAAAAAAAGCGAATTCATTAAACGCTTTTCAACTGCTTCAAGGCGACGGCGCAGCTCCTGATTTTCCTGATAAACAGTAGCTATTGACTTTTCATCATATCCCGCAGGCATCAAATTTCTCCCAATCAATGTCGATTAGAATTGCCCAGTCCACAAATAATACCCAACTAATTCAATGCTATTTAGTAAAATCAGGACACCCATCCTGTCAGCAATGCGCTCGAAAAATGAAAAGTTCCCAAGCGTTCCAACCATAGCACGACAAACGCCGACATTAAAACCCCTGCCGACATTTTATTATAATAATGCTGTCAGTTTTGTGGACAGGCAACAAAAAAAGCCCCCAGCTGATGCTGGAGGCCATTGTCGTCTGGCGGAGGGATCAATAATCAAGGATTCCGAGCTTTGTTTTTTTCCCATTTCTTGTCGGCTTCCACAATCAGCAGACCCGCCACACCGCAACTGATGATAATCATCCAGTCCGTAAACGATATCGGGACGCTATGGAAAATATCATTCATGAATGGCGCATAGGTATACAGCATTTGCAACGCGATACTGGCCACAAACCCAATGATAACCCAAGGATTGCTCATGAGCCCAAGTTCCAAAGGAGACTTGTCAAAAGACCTTGAATTGAAAAGATAAAACGCTTCAACGATTATGAACACGTTTACGGCCACAGTTCTGGCCTTCTCTTCCGTGCCGCCGGAAACAAGCACCAACTCGAACAGGCCGAATGCAGAAACAAGCAACAAAATGCTTATCATGGATATTCGCTTCAGGATCAGCCTGTCCAGCAAAGGCTTTTCCGAACCTCTGGGAGGCTTGTCCATCAACCCCGGCTCCCTGGGCTCGAACGCAAGCATCATTCCGAGGCAGACCGCAGTGGTCATATTGATCCACAGGATCTGCACCGGTAGAATCGGCAATGTCGCACCGAATATGATCGCCATCATGATCACCAACCCTTCACCGGCGTTTGTCGGCAGGGTCCATGCGATGAACTTCAGCAAATTTGAAAAAACGCAACGCCCTTCTTCGACGGCTTCTTCGATCGTGGCGAAGTTGTCGTCCGTGAGCACCATGTCCGAGGCTTCCTTGGCGGCCTCAGTACCTCCCAGGCCCATTGCGATGCCTATATCCGCCTGTTTCAGGGCCGGAGCATCGTTCACTCCGTCGCCGGTCATTGCGCAAACTTCCTTGCGAGCCTGAAGGGCCATGACCAATCTGAGCTTTTGTTCGGGTGAAACCCTTGCGAATACCGACGTGTCCCCCACTACTTCAATCAGTTGCCTGTCGGACAGTGCTTCTATCTCCGAACCAGTGATGACCACGCAATTATCGGTGGTGCAGTCAGGTGCGGTCAGGCCGAGCATTTCGCCAATCACCTGCGCTGTAACCGCATGGTCACCCGTTATCATCTTTACATCAATACCGGCATTGTGACATGTGGCAATGGCTTTTTTTGCTTCTTCCCTGGGCGGATCAATGATGCCTTGAAGCCCTAGAAACTCCATGTCCTGAAGGTCGTCCTGCATGATTATGGTTTTGTCCGCAGGAAAAAGCCTGCGGGAAAAAGCCAGGACACGCTTGCCCGCTGAGGCATAGGAATGGAGCTTTTCCGTGACCGCATTCAATTCCAGGCTCTTGCTGTCCCCTGCAAATGTCATGGCCGTAGAACAGTTTTCCGCCACCTTCTCGGCGGCGCCTTTCATATAAATAACCGTTCCGTCTTCAGTTGAATGAAGTGTGGCCATATACTGCAAGTCGGACTCAAAGGGTATTTCGTCCACACGCGGGGCCTTGGCCGTAGCAAGGTCACGGTTAAATCCCATCTTTGCCGCAGAAACCAGCAGGGCCGCCTCTGTGGGGTCGCCTTGCGCCTCATATCGCTCCCCATCAAATATCAATTCAGCGTCATTGCAAAGCAGGCCGGCTTCAAGACATGCGGCCAGTGCAAAATTGTTTTCCGGATCGTGCCGGCCGCCACCCGGGTCCGGTTCAATCCCGCCAACAGGTGAATAACCCGAGCCGCTTACAGTGTATTCGAATTCTCCGGCATAGATATTCTTGGTGGTCATCTGATTTTCCGTAAGCGTGCCGGTCTTGTCCGAACAAATCACCGTTGTGCCACCCAGGGTTTCCACTGCCGGCAGTTTTCTTATGATGGCCCGTTTTTTGGCCATGCGGGACACTGCCATGGCCAAAATGACCGTAACAACGGCCGGAAGTCCTTCAGGTATTGCGCCAACCGCCAATGCCACGGCAACCATGAACATTTCTGAAACCGACTCGTCCCGAATCACTCCAGCCAAAAAAGAAGCTGCGGCCAGACCCAAAATCGCGTAAAGAACTATGTGGCTGAATTTCTTAATCTTCTGTGTAAGAGGAGTATCGATTCCCTGGGCTGAGTCGATCAGGCTCGAAATCCGTCCCAGCTCCGTGCGATTTCCGGTTGCAACAACAATTCCGCGGCCTTGGCCGTAGCTAACTATCGTTCCGGCGTAAGCCATGGATGTGCGTTCAGCGAGAACCGCTTCATGGCCGGTAGCGCCGGACTGCTTTGAAACCGGAACAGACTCGCCCGTCATGGATGCCTCGTCAATGCGCAAGTCTTTGGCTGCGATAAGCCTGAGGTCGGCGGGCACCTTGTCGCCAGAGCGCAGAATTACAATGTCGCCGGGGACAAGGCCGGAAGCATCAACATTGACCTCTTTGCCTGAACGTACCACCGAAGTGATCATGTTGATCGTTTTCTTTAATGACTCAAGAGTATTAAACGCCCGGTACTCCTGTATAAACCCCATGACCGCATTCACTGCGACAACGGACATGATGACCAGTGAATCCACCCATTCACCCAACAGCAAGGTTACGAGGCCTGCAATTAGCAAAATATAGACAAGCGGCTGGTTGAGTTGCTGAAAAAAAATCTCGATAATCGTCAGTGATTCTTTACCCTGAATAAGATTTGGCCCGAAATGCTCAAACCTCCGCTCCACCTCAAAAAGGTCTAGACCATTCTCTATCTTAACGTTGAAAAGATTTGCCACTTCTTCGAAAGGGATATGATGCCAATGTTTATCAAGTAATGTCTCCATAAAAAATTATCCTGTTTTCTTCATTCATTAAAAGGTTTTGTTTGTTTTTGGACATATGCATTGTTGACAAATGCCGACGAAAAGGAGAAAAAATTTATGGTAACATATATCTCGCGAATGATGCTGCATGTCAATCCAGATTGACCGGAGTAACACATTGGTACTTATTGATCCTGCGGAATTGAAAATAGGGAAAGAGAGCCCCCTCACGAACAGGCTGTGGAAGATTGTCAAGGGGTCTTTAGCCGTTCTGGCGGTTCTAATGACCCTTGTAATAATCTGGGGCATCTTCGATGTCATATATGTTCTCTACCAGCGGCTTACCACTCCTCCGCTTTACCTGCTGAACATCAATGACATCCTGGCAACATTCGGAGCCTTCATGGCCGTCCTGATTGCTATCGAAATATTTGCCAATATCATTATATACTTACAATCTGAAACGATCCACCTAAAGCTTGTCATGTCAACAGCACTGATGGCTGCTGCAAGAAAAGTGATTGTAATGGATTTCAGCGTGACCACTTATCTTGAAATAATTTCCCTTGGCGTTGTAATCTTGGCATTGAGTATTGGTTATTGGCTCATTTGCACCGACGGATCACAAGGCAAACTAAAAGAACAATGTTCGGATGCTGAAAACGAACAGTAAACACAGGAGCTTTTGTTTTTATGAAAAAAATCAGCCTATTGACCTTCTTGTTATGTCTCGCTTGGATTTCGTATGCTTTTGCAGTAGAGCCTGTGCTCTTGGCAGACAATGTCAGTGTCAAGACCAGACGTCTAAAGTATAAGGCTCCGAAGGGAGATAGGTTTTATGCCAATTGGAATACTGTGTACAAGGATAGCCAGGGCGAACCAGTAAGCATTAAAATATCCACAGCAGCCTCGAAAACCAAGGCCGCCACCTATTCTTACATTTGGCGTGGAGTATATGAAAAGTTGGGCCACGCAGACCTTGCAGTCGAACTTTATATCAATTCCAAAAAAGTAATGTTCATAGAAACCCCGGGAATCACATCGTTGGGATTTGACCACGAACTGCCAAACGGTGAAGTTCTAGAGGTGTTTATTGATGGCTCCACATTTATCAGCAACATGGTCATAGATGCGAGAGTCGTGGGCAAAATGCCTGCTTTAGATACTCCAGAAAATTAATATCTAGTTAAACCCTGATTAATAAGACCCTGTAAAATTGAGCAGGGTCTTATTGTTTTGCAGAGGCAATAGGGGAAATGGATATGGACGGGCTGAACGCCATATGGGACGAGGCGAAAAAAGCCCCCAGCTGATGCTGGAGGCCATTGTCGTCTGGCGGAGGGGAGAGGATTCGAACCCCCGGACGGCTCACACCGTCAATGGTTTTCAAGACCACCGCCTTAAGCCACTCGGCCACCCCTCCATTGTCACTGAATGACAGGAAAAAACCTTCTTGCCCATAACCCGCGCCCTGTCAAGGCGCAAAATTCTTCCAACACCCTTGCCAATGCAGGAACATTTTACGCCCATTTCAGGGACGCATTTCAGCCCAGAGACCTAACAGTTTGTTTTTACAGGCTTTAGATACAAGGCAATATCTGGAACGCATATTGCTCAGTAGCACATGACCTATGAAAACACATCCCGCAATCCAAGGCGTGTCGCCAGGAGCCAAGCATGGAACGGAAAATAGCCATAGCTTCCACGGGTCCGAGCCTCGATTCAAAGGTGGAACCGGTCCTGGGCCGGGCCGATTACTTCATATTCACTGATCCGGAAATGTCCGATGTCCGGTCCGTGGCCAACCCCTTTGCCGACCACTCCAAGGACATCGGCGTGAAGGTGGCCAGGCTGCTGCTGGACAACGAAGTAAACGCGGCCCTGGCCGGCAATTGCGGCCCCAAGACCGCCCTGCGCCTGCGCGAGGCCGGGGTGCATGTGGGCATCGGCTATTCGGGAATCGTGAGGGACGTGGTCAGGGCTTACGCCAAAAGCGAGTCCTGACCGACTAGGCTGGATTTCCGGGCTTGCCTGCGGCCTCAAGCAGCTTGGCCAGGGCCGGAATCTCCTTGTCCACGACCTTCCACTCCACGCGGTTGCCCGGATCGCCCATTTCGCGCCCGGAGGCCATGAACTTGATGCCCAGGCCGATCCTGTCGCCGGGCATGCTGAACACGCTGCGCACTGTGCCGTCGAACAGAAACTGGACATAACGCTTGGTCCGGGGATCATAGATCACGAACCTGATCACTATCTCGTGCCCCTGGCGCAAACGCATGGGGTTGCCCCTGGGCTCCACCACCAGCTTCATGCCACCGGGAGATATGTTGCCCACGGAAACGGTGGGCAGCCGCGAACCCTTGGGAAGCAGGGATTCGCTCACGAAATCCGGTTCCTCCTTCTGGAACCTGAGCTTCTTGGCTCCGGTCCAGATGCGCATCTTGACCGCGTCCGAACGCATAATCTTTTTCCGCAGATGCATCCTGCGCTTGGCCGAGCCATAGACGGCCGGAGTGAAAAGCATCAGAGACTGGACCATGCCCCCCTGGTTCAAGGCCTTCCAGGTGTAGGTCTCAAAGGCGTTGACCCGCTTGCCCGCAAAAAGAAAAGGCTTGCAGAAACAGATGACCTTCAGCCTGCCGTGGGGCTTGGCCGAGGAGAGCTTGGTCTTCAGGTCCAGGACAATGAACCCGGTGCCGATGTCCACCACCCTGCCGGTGCAAAGGGGCCTTGGCGCGCCCTCCTTCTCCACGGTCAGGACGCTCATCAGGGCCTTGCTGTTCATCAGGTGGGTGTTGATCTTGTGGCGCTTTCCCATCTCCAGGAAGGTATGGGTGAGCCTGGAGAAATAAAAGGCGATGAATCGAAAATGCCTCCACACGAAGTAGAGAATGAATGCAGGAATCCCGACCATCAGCAGGTAGCTGAGGATTTGCAGGGGGTCCACACCGCCGCCGCCGTGGACGAAACTGCGCTGCATGTCTCGAATGAAACCGAGCTGTCCAACAGGATCAATCATCGCAAAAGGCCGTCTCTCTCGTTTGGCTCAAAAAATGAATAAACCGCCCCAATAAAACCGCAGATTTTGATTATCCGCGCACAAGCCGTCTTGTCAATTTTCTAGGCGTCAATCTTCAACCGTCCGGTAATATCCGATTCAGCCAAACGATACAAGGCGTCGAGGAAATGAAGCTGCAAAGTGCCGGGGCCAAGGGCCCGTTCCGCAGCCATGTCTCCGGCCACGCCCATCACGGCCATTGCGCCCACGGCCGCATCCAGGGCTGAGCCGTTCACTGCGGCAAAGGCTCCGCAAAGGGCGGTGGCCGCGCAGCCCATCCCGGTGACCCTGGTCATCATCGCCTTGCCGTTTTTCAGGCGAACGACATTCCGTCCGTCGGTGACGATGTCCACGGCTCCGCTGACGCATACCGCGCACTTCCTGTCCTTGGCCAAGGCAATGGCCGCATCCCTGGCAATGTTCGATTCCAGCCTGCTGTCAACGCCCCTGGCCGAATTGCCGCCGCCCGCCAGGCTCATTATTTCGGAGGCGTTGCCCCTTATTATGGCCGGAGGATAGGCGTCCATGAATTCAACGATCGTCCGGGTGCGCCTTTTGGTGACGCCGGCAGCCACTGGATCCACGACTATGGGCACGCCGTTGGCCCTGGCTGCCGCGCCCGCTGCGGCCATGCCCCTGATGAACTCGTCGCCGGGCGTGCCGATATTGATCACAAGGGCGCCCGCAAGGGCCGCAAGCTCCTCAAGGTCGTCGGCGTCATGAGACATGGCGGGCGAGGCTCCGAGAGCCAAAAGGGCGTTGGCGGTATAATTGGTGACCACGTTGTTGGTCACGTTGACCACAAGCGGATTGTCTTTTCTTATTGCTTCCAAATCCCTGCAAATCGAGTCGGCATCAGCCACAATAATTCCCCCCAAATATTGCAGTCGCCGAAGACGGCACCCCTCAAGGCCGCATCCGTCATTCGCTGCATGCTTGATATCAACCGAATTTCATCAAGGAAAAAACAGCAGAAAATCAGTCGACCCTATCCAGTATCCGCCCCATCGCTTCCAAGAGGTTGTTAATATCAAAAGGTTTGGCGACATAATCCGTCATGCCTACTCTAAAAAACTTGTCTTTGTCACCTTCCATGGCATGGGCGGTCAGGGCGATTATGGGGATTTGAGACATTTTACCGAGCACCGACGACCCACGGATTTTCCTGGTCGCCTCCATGCCGTCCATGCCCGGCATCTGGACATCCATGAGCACCACGTTGAATTCGCCGGAGGAAAGGGCTTCAAGAACTTCAAATCCGTTTTCAACACCCACGACCGAATGACCATGCTTTTCAAGCATCCTGGTGGCCGATATCCGGTTGACCCTGTCGTCCTCGGCAAGGAGAATCCTCAACGGGCCGATCTCGCTGAAATCCCTTGGCGACGATCCCGCAAAAGGTTCGCATTCAGGCATGCCGACCTTGATGGTGAAATGGATCGCCGTCCCCTCACCCTCTTCGCTCTCCACCGCGATGCTCCCGCCCATCAGCCCGACCAGCCGCCTGACAATGCCCAATCCCAGACCCGTGCCGCCGTACTTCCTGGTGTACGAACCGTCCAACTGGGCGAATGTCTTGAAGGCCTGTTCCGTCTTTTCCGGCTGAATTCCTATACCCGTGTCGGAGACCGTAAAAAGCAGCAAAACCGTCTTACCCTGGCCATATGATTTTATCCTGCTGACCGCGATGCGGACCTCGCCGCTGTCGGTAAACTTGAGAGAATTTCCCACCAGATTGAAAAGTATCTGCCTGAGCCTGATCTCGTCCCCCAAAACAATCTCCGGAACAGATTCGTCGACTTCGCATTCAATGGACAGGTTCTTATACGCCAGCTGCGGCTTGAACATGGAAGCCGCAGTATCGAGAACCTCGGCGACCTTGAATTTCTCCCGCTTGATCTCCATGGCCCCGGCCTCGATCCTGGACAGGCTCAGCAGATCGTTTATGAGATAGGTCAAATTCCTGCCGGAATTCAGGGCCGTCTCGATATACTCTCTTTGTTCCCCGTTCAGTTCGGTGACCTGCACCAATTGGAGCATGCCGAGAACCCCGTTGAGCGGAGTGCGCAGCTCGTGGCTGATATTGGCCAAAAATTCGGTTTTGGCCGCATTGGCCGATTCCGCAGCTTCCTTGGCCCGCAGCAATTGCTCCTGGGCCAGCTTCTGTTGCGTCATGTCCTTCAGGGTTCCCTCGAAATAAAGAACGCGGCCTGATTCATCCTTTTGGCAACGGGAAGTCTCCACGCACCAGATGATCCGCCCGTCCCTGTGCCGGACGCTGGTCATGAAATCGGTTATTCTTCCATCCCTGTCCAGAATATCCAACAACCTCTCTCTGGTCCCTGTTTCGGCGTAAAACTGAGTGGCCAAATCCAGATCGGCCTCCATCAGTTCTTCCGGGGAAGAATAGCCCAGTATATGGGCCAAAGCCGGATTGACGCTTATGAACCTTCCTTCGTACGAAGTCCGATAGATGCCTTCAACCGAGTTCTCGTAAATTTCCCGGTATCTGTTCTCGCTTTCCCTCAGGGCATCCGCAGCCTGCTTGCGTTCAATGGCCAGGGCGACCTGCTCGGACACGGATGAAAAAAGCTCGATGTCCTTTTCGGAAAAATAGTTGCGGTCATGGTAATCCTGCACGGCCATTGCTCCTATGACCCTGCCCTTGAGCATCAGTGGAACGCCCAGCCAAATCTCCGGGACAGTGCCCAGAATTTTGGAATGGCCCCGGGCAGCCCTCTCGATTCTCGCGGTCTTGCCTATGCACAAGGGTTTTCCGGTATTTACGACTTCCACGGTCAGAGTCATGTTGGCAGGATCGCTGATATTGGGAATCTCGGTGATTTCCCTGTCCATCTCATCCGCGAAATAGGGAAAAACAATCCTGTCGTTGGGTTGATCAATAAGGGCGATAAAAAAATTCTTGGCGCCGAGCTTGTCAAAGAAGACTCCGTGTATCTCCCGAAACAATTCGTCCAAGTCCCTGGATTCATTCAAGGCGTTTGATATGCGGGAAACCGTTGTGGCGAACCTCTTGGCCCGCATGTGGCTGCTGATGTCCCTGACAAAACCGATCAGGACGCCCTTTGCTTCAGTGTCGGGCACAGTTTTAAGGGATATGGAAACCCAAATCTTTTTCCCGTCCTTCCGTTTGAACAGGACCTCGAAACCCTCGACACCGCCCTCTTCCCGAACCTGCCTGAGCATCCTTTCCCGGTCCTTGGCGTGGGCGTAAAGGTCATAAGCCACATTGCTGACACTGTTGAGACACTCGGAGACGCTTGAAAAACCCATGATCCTGGCACATTCCTCATTGCAACCAAGAGCCCTGCCAGCGAGTGTGGTCTTGAAGATACCGACGGAAGCGTTTTCAAAAAACAGCCTGTAGTCCTTGTCGGAAAAAATCAGCCCTTCGGAAGAGTCGCGAACAGCTCTCCCTGGTTTCCGGTCATCGATCTTCGACATCAAAACATACCTGTTGATTTAAAAAACAAACAATACGGAGTGAAACCCCTATAAGAACCACCCGTTCTTTTGTCGCGCATGTTTTAAACAATACAGCAAGCCCGGACAAAAATAAACAAGCATCATTGGTTGCGGTTTGCCGGGCAGCTCCCGCAAAGAGCTCCAATTCCATATTGTAATTGGACTAATGCAATCTGCATTGAAATAAACGCTTGTTTCGACAAGACGCCCTTTAAAGGTTGCACTATAAAGAAGGAGCCCGACAATGCACATCTGATCCAAAGAACAATGACAGCCTGATGCAAATAGCAGCTTCCCGCCCTTTTCCATTGTTTCCATTGCCATCTTTCGCAGGCTGCTCCGCAATTGGCAGCGGAGCAGCCTGCATAAACCGCAGGAGCGATCGGGAGAATCTCCCGAGTCTTCCAAATCTTACTGTTTTTGAATACGGACAAAAACAAAAAAGGGCTTACGTTTTTCAACGTAAACCCTTAATTTGCTGGCGGAGAGGGGGGGATTTGAACCCCCGAATGAGTTACCCCATTACACGCTTAGCAGGCGTGCGCCTTCAGCCAGCTCGGCCACCTCTCCAATGCCTTCGCCGGCCCCTTGGACCGTGCGAAGGCGAATTTCTACCCTCTTGCGCAACGTCATGTCAAGGAAGGAAAAATCATTTGCGCTTAACCACGCGCTTCTTCCTGACCTTTGGCTTCTTCTCATGGCTGGCCCTGAGCACGACGCTCAACGGAGCGATCTTTATCCTGAACATCTTGCGCAGCTGGTTTTCCAGGTAGCGCACGTATGAATCACGGACCAGCTCGGTATCATTGACGAAAAAAACGAATGTCGGCGGCTGCCTCTCGGCCTGGGTCAGGTAGTAGAACTTGGCCCGCCTGCGTTTGACCAACGGCGGCTGATGCTTCTCAATGACCGCGCTCATGGCCCGGTTCAGTTCGCCCGTGGTGGTGCGGGTGGCGCACTCTTCCATCAGCTTTGCCGCCAATGGCAGCACCTTTCCCAGTCCCACCCTGTTCAGGGCCGAAGTGTAGATCACGGGCACGTGTGGCGCGATGCGCAAGGCGCGTTCAAATCCCTCGCGCATGTTCTTGTCTTCCGACTTGGGAACCAGGTCGATCTTGTTCACGGCCACGATGAATGGAATCTTTTCCGAGACCAGATAGTCCAAGAGACGCTTGTCCTGACGCGCCACGCCCTCCATGGAATTAAGCACCAGTATGGTCACGTCGGCCTTGGTGCTGCTCTTCAGCGCCCTGAGCACGCTGAACCGCTCCACCGCCTCCTTGACGTGGGTGCGCCGACGCACGCCCGCTGTATCCACAAATGTGAAACGCCTGCCGTCATGGTCGAAGGTCACGTCCACGCTGTCCCTGGTGGTTCCGGGCACGTCGCTGACGATGAGCCGCTCCTCGCCGACCATGGCGTTGATTATGGAGGACTTTCCGGCATTGGGCCTGCCCAAAACCGCCAGCCTCAAGCCGCGCTCAATGGGCTTGCCTTCGGGCTCGGCAATGGTTTCGGCCTCGGCAATGGACGCGACCCGTTCCCTCAACTCGTTCAGGTTGTATCCGTGGGAAGCGGAAACCGGGATCATCTCAAAGCCCAGGACATGGAACTCCGCAGTGGCGGAATCTTCAAGCTCGAATCCATCGACCTTGTTCACCAGCAGCAGCACCGGCTTTCCGCTCTGGCGCACGATTTCGGCAGCCTGTTCGTCAAGCAGGGTCAGCCCCTCCCGGCCGTCCACCACCAGCAACAGGGCCTGGGATTCATGGATGGCTTCCCGGGCCTGCTCGAAAATGGCCCGCTCGAAATTTTCCTCGCCTGCTACGGACTCCAGGACCATGCCGCCCGTGTCCACAAGGGTAAAATCCACCCCGGAAATGGAGCCCTGGCCGATAATCCGGTCCCGGGTCACGCCCGGAGTGTCGTGGGTTATGGCCTTGCTCTTTCGAAGCAGGCGATTGAAAATAGTGGACTTGCCCACATTGGGGCGTCCTATGAGAGCTATGGTGGGAATCATCTTCCCCCTCCTGCGACGGCCCTATTCAAAGAGCTTTTTAATGGCCTCGGAATAAGGCGGCCTGAGCACGCCCTTTTCCGTGACGATCCCGGCAATCAACTCGTTGGGAGTCGGGTCGAAGGCCAGGTTGTAGACTTCCACCCCTTCCGGGGTGATGCGGGTGTCGCCCACATGGGTGACCTCGCGCGGGTCGCGGTCCTCAATGGGAACGTCCGCGCCCGTGGGCGTCTCGGGATCGATTGTATACACAGGAGCGGCAACATAAAAGGGAATGTTGAAATTCTTTGCCAGCAGGGCCACTCCATAGGTGCCGATCTTGTTCACGGCGTCGCCGTTGGCCGTGATGCGGTCCGCGCCGACCACGACTTTTTGCACCAGCCCCTTTTGCATGAGCAGGGCACAGGCGTTGTCGCAGGCCACCTTGACCGGAATGCCGTCCCTATGCAGCTCCCAGGCAGTGAGGCGCGCTCCCTGGAGAAAGGGACGGGTCTCGTTGGCAATGACCTGAATCTTCTTGCCCGCGTCAACCGCGCCGCGAATCACGCCCAGGGCCGTACCGTATCCGGCGGTGGCCAGGGCACCGGCGTTGCAGTGGGTCATGACCGTGTCGCCCTCGTCGATGAGATCCGCGCCGAAGCGTCCGATGGCCTCGCACATCTCAATGTCCAACTGATGGATTTCCTTGGCCCGTTCCAGCCAGAGAGTGGAGAGCCCGTCAAGGTCGAGGTCGGAATTCTCGTCCCAGAGGCGGCGCATCTCGCGCACTGCCCAGCGCAGGTTAACGGCAGTGGGCCGGGCGTTCTCGATCTCGTCCAGCTTGGCGGAAAGATTCTTTTCCCAGTCTCCGTCCATGCCCGCCACCTCACGGGCCGCAAGGTAGCAGCCGTAGGCCGCTGTCACGCCGATGGCCGGAGCGCCGCGCACGACCATGACCACCAGCGCGAAACAGATATCCTTGGTGGTGCGGCAATCGAACCAGTCCTCGCGGTTGGGCAGATAGCGCTGATCCAGTAGCACGAGGCAATCCTTTTCAGGCGAATATTGAATATGTTCGGTCATGGTCTCTCCGGTCTAGGACAACTTGTCCTTGAGCAATTGATTTACCAGGGCGGGATTGGCCTGTCCCTTTGTCTTTGCCATTATCCGGCCCACGAAGAAGCTGATGAGCTTGGTCTTGCCGCCCTTGTAGGCCGCCACCTCGTCCGGGTTCTCGGCCAGGACCTCGTCAACCACCCCGTCCAGGGCCGAGGAGTCGGAAATCTGGGCCAGCCCCTTTTCCTTGGCGTACTTTTCCGGGTCGCCGCCTTTCATAAGCAGGCTGGCCAGGACTTCCTTGCCGGACTTGGCGCTGATCACGCCCTTGTCCACGATACGGACCAGCGCTCCGAACTCCTTCGGCATGAATTTGCACTGCGAAATATCGGCCTCGGCCTGGTTCAACTCGCGCAAAAGCTCGGTCTTCATCCAGTTGGAAACCTTCACCGGCTGGGAATATTCTTCCACCGCCGACTCGAAATAATCGGCCAGCGCCTTTTCCGCCACCAGAAGGTCCGCGTCATAGTCGGCCAGCCCGTATTGGGCCATGAACCGCTCGCGTCTCGCCGCCGGGAGTTCGGGCAACTCGGATTTCCATTTCTCCAGCCAGGCTTCCTCCAAGACCAGGGGAACCAGGTCCGGGTCCGGAAAATACCTGTAGTCGTGGGCCTCCTCCTTGCCGCGCATGGAATGGGTCGTGCCCTTTCCGGCGTCATAGAGGCGCGTCTCCTGAACCACTTCCTCGCCGTCCTCCAATACGCTTTCCTGGCGGTCCACCTCGTACTCGATGGCCTTTTGCACGTGCCGGAAGGAGTTGAGATTCTTGAGTTCGGCCCTGGTCCCGAACTCCTCCCGCCCCCTGGGACGGATGGAGACGTTGGCGTCGCAGCGGAAGGAGCCTTCCTCCATGTTGCCGTCGCAAATGCCGAGATAGACCAGGATGGAACGCAGGGTCTTGAGGTAGGCCACTGCCTCCTCGGAACTGCGCATGTCCGGTTCGCTCACGATCTCGATGAGCGGAACCCCGGTGCGGTTCAGGTCCACGAAGCTGGCGTTGTCCACGCTGGAATGGATGTTCTTGCCCGCGTCCTCCTCCATGTGGATGCGCGTGATGCCGATGCGCTTGCTTTGGCCCTCCACCTCGATGTCCACGTGGCCGTGCTCGCAGATGGGCAGCTCAAACTGGGAAATCTGATAGCCCTTGGGCAGGTCGGGATAAAAGTAGTTCTTGCGCGCGAAGACCGATTTGCGGTTGATGGTGCAGTTCACGGCCATGCCCATCTTGGAGGCGTATTCCACCACCTTCTCGTTGAGCACCGGCAGGACCCCGGGCATGCCGGAACAGACCGGGCAGACGTTCTCGTTGGGATCGTTGCCGAACCTGGTTGAACAGGCACAGAAAATCTTGGAGTCGGTGCGCAGCTGCGCATGCACCTCAAGGCCGATGACCGTCTCGAACTGGCTCATGATCAGCCCCCCTGCTCCCCGCCCGGACCGCCCTTGGCCTGGTACAGGCTGGGGTTCAGGTTGGGATCGTTGTACATCTTGAACTGATAGTAGACTTTTGGCCTCTTGAGGCCCTGGGAATATTCTTCCACAAGATGAAGAACGCTGCGGCCCAGGTCGCGGCTCTGCTCCTTGAGCACTTCAAGCTTGCATTGGCATTCGCCTCTATGCTTTTCGTCCACGTCCTTGCGCCGGGTCTGTTCATACATATGATATATTTTCAGGTTCAGGATGGAGAGGCGATCCAGGGCGCAGCCGATGGTCTCAGTGTTGAAGCGGTCCTGACATTCTTCCGGCAGCAGGGGCAGAATGACGTTCAGAAGGCAGGTATCCATCTTTTCGATGTAGTCGTTGCGCTGCTGATTGAGGCTGTCGATATCCTGCTTGCACTTGGCGATGACTTCCGGCCCCACGTCCCTGCGCCGGGCCTCGTCCTCCACATGCCAAAGCCTGAAATTCGTGTAGTGCTGGCGATGCACAAGAACCCGCAAGGCCGCGAGATTCTCGGGCGCGGGATCATCGTCATCGATGTCCGGGTCGCCGAAATGCCAGATAGCCACGGACTTTTCCTGCAACTCAAAGCAATCCAGCAACATTTCCCTGATTTCGTCGAATGTGGTTTTTTTCATCTTCCAAGCGCTTGTTTACTGATTAACATATAGACCCTGGCCGGGGACTTGACCCTGTGGGCCGCCCACTCCACTTCGTCGCCGACTCCGAGATAATAATCAAGCCGGGTGCCGCGTATGGCCGTTCCGGTATCCTGGGCCAGACAGATTCCGCGCACATGCCGGACGCCGCCTTCACGCCCCCTTGGAATCTTCAGCTCCATGGCCAGAATGCTGCCAAGAGGTATGAGTTTTCTGTCGGTAGCCACACTGACCAGGGGAGTCAAGGGCCGGCCCAGCGCCCCTTCGGCCCCGGAGTCGGAAAGGCGGAAAAACACATAACTCCTGTTCTCGGCCATGAGCTCGAACATTTTCTCCGGGTGACGGTTCAAATAGTCCTGCACGCTCTTCTTGTCCAGCCGGGAATAGGGCAGCAACCCGTTGTCGTGCATGATGGCGCCCAGCCCCTTGAATTCATGGCCGTTGGCGCCCCCGTAAATCGCGGTCTTGACCCTGCCGTCGGGCAGCCTGAGCCTGCCCGCACCCTCGACCTGCATATAGAAGACGTCAACCGCGTCCTTTGCCCAGGCGATCTCCAGCCCCTTGCCCGCCAGAACCCTGTCCATGTCCACGGAGCGGCGGTCGTAAAGGTGGCGATTGCGCTCCAGATCCTGCGGAACGCCGTAGATGGGGTAGTGGTATCCGGGTTTGGGACGCAGGCTGGCCTCCACCTCCGGCGTGTAATAGGAGGTCGTCAGGGGATCGGGCGAAAGGGAGAACCAAACGAAATGTTCGGCCAGAAGCTCGGGATTCCTGTCCAGCTTGGGCAAAAGCCCTATCATGGCCTCCAGGCTCATCCTGATCTGCCGCCAGGTCAGGGAAACGTCCTTGCGCTTTATGGCGTATCCGCCCTGGGGCTGGGCCAGGACATAGGACAGGCTGTGCCGCAGCGGAACCTCGTATTCCAGCCATGTCTTCAGGCCCTGGGAGGAGATGTCGAACAACCGGCTGACTCCGGCGCTCTGAAAACCGGAAAAGGACAGATAGCTGGCGTTCTCGGCCAGGGCCACCCGCGAAAGATCCGTTTCGGGCCGCGACCCCGGCTTCTTTTGCAGGGCGCAACCACTGGCAAGGGCCATGCAGGCTACGACAAACAAGGCCCGGACCAAAAGTCCGGGCATGATCTTATCCTTCATTTGCTGTTTCCGTTGATCAATTATTCAGGCCAATCGGCCCGGCCCATTCTCCGGCATTCGCCCGGCATTCGCCCGACAATCAGCATTCGTCAATGGCCACGTCGCAGAACTTGCCCACGCCGTATTCCCTGCGCCTGAAGAAATTTTCGGGATTTGGCCCGGTGATCTGAAGCTCGGGCTGCCTCTTTTGCATGTCCAGGGCAATGTGCATTTCCTTGGTGCAGCCAGTGGAATAGGTCGAATCCTTGCCCGTCCAGATGGGCGGAACCTTGGCCTTCATCAACTCGAAACTCTTTTCGATGTCCAGGCTGGTCTGGAAACGCCAGACGTTCAAAAGGCCGCTTCTCTGGACCCTTTCCCACATGAACATCAAGTCGTCGGCGTCCATGCCTTCCTCGAAATGCTCGGCCGGGTTCACGATGTAGACCTTGTCCATCCTGGAACGCAAATGCTTGATAAAAACATTCATGATCTCGATGGCTTCCTTGGTCTGACCGGGAACGCTGCCGATGATGCCGCTATAGAACATGACCGCGTTTCCGGCCGATCTGGCGCTCTGCATCTCCGCGATGATGCTCTCGGCCTTGGACAAAATGTATTCCTCGCTGAACTTGCGCACCCATTCGGCCTTTGGCTCGTAATGAAGATGGAACCTGCCGTTCGAGTCCCGGAAAAAACAGAATATGTCCCTGGTGAAATCGTGGCTCGTCTGGACCAGACGGCGGTACTTGTCCTCGCCCTTGGCCAAGATAATGTCCGCCTCCTTCCAGGCCCTGGCCAGGGTCACGCTGGTCCTGTAGGGGTTGAAATTCTCCCTGGTGCCGTCGGAGATGACGATAAGCTGGTTGTGCCGCCAGAGCCTCAGAAGCTCAGCCTTGGAAATCTTCATGTCCAGAATGGTATAGGCCTGACGCAAGGCGTCGGTGAGGACCAGATCGCCTTCCACGTCCCAGAAGGTGGGAGCGTCGAAATAAAACCCCTCCTTGAGGGCCAACACCACCTTGTGCCCCTGCCTGATCAGGCTCTTGATGATTTCAAGGTCGAAAACGATTCCGCCGCTTTGCAACGGCAGGTAGAGAATCTTCAGGGGAGCGCCCTTCTCGGGATCGAGGGCCGCGCGCAACTCGGCAAATCCTTCCTCGCATTCCCCGTCCACAAAGGACAACAATTCTTCCAGATTGTCCGGACAGTCCTTGACCTGTCCGTTCTCGTCCACATCCCACAATTCCGAAACAGTGGAAAATTTGATCAACCGCTCAAGCTCAAGGCAGTCCAAGTCGAAACGCAGGTCCGCTATGCTCTGGCAGGCCGGGTTGTTGTCCGGGCAAAGATTTATGGCCCTGTCGAATTCCCGGCTGTCCATGATCTCGTTGGCCCTCTGGTTCATGAGCCGCTTGCGCCGCCTGTAGGGGTCGTCGAGGCCGCTCTGGGTCATGAACATGGTGATCATCCGCTTCATGAGCCGCGACGGTATTACTATCGGCGAGGCAAGGGCCAGCCTGAATTTGTGGCGGCAAAGGGAAATTATCCTCCTGCGCAGGTATCTGTCAGGCACGAACTTCCGCACCAGCCTGACAAGCTCGCGCCACTGGGCCGTATACTCCCGCTTGAGGTCGTCAGGCAGCCCCTGCTTGAGCAAGTCGAGGAACATCCAATCCGAACAGGGGGCGTAAAAGGCCTCGTCGCTCAGAGCGACCATGAAGCGGACCTGCTCGGCTGAAGCGTTTTTCATGGGATCAATGGAATATTCCAGATTGTTCTCGGTCATGAAATGCAAAAGCAGGGCGTCCAGGTCGGGACTGCTTCCGTATCCCACATCCAGGGCCGAACTGATATCAGACAATTTGCTCACTGCTATCTCTCCGTCAAAAAACCCTTTCCACGCAACTTGGAAAAATATTCGGACTCGCTTATCTCCACAACCGGAACCGCAGAACCTGATTTCACGACTACGACCTCGTCGCCCGGCTCCAGTCCGTACAGGACCTGGCCGTCTTCGGTGAGATTCATGTCCCCGTCCTCTTCAACCCTGATTCTCAATTCGCCCTCTGCCGGCAACACCAAAGGTTTGAGGGCATTTTGAAAGGCGCAGACAGGGGTCACGCAGTAGGCTGAAATATCTGGATGAACCAAAGGGCCTCCGGCTGAAACGCTGTAGGCGGTGGAGCCGGTGGGCGTGGAAACGATGACCGCGTCGGCCCTGAAGGAGGATATGTCGCGGCCCTGGTACATGACGCCCAGATGTATGAGCCGGGCCAATTCCCCGCGGCCGATTACCAGATCATTGACTGCCAGCCCCTGGCAAACCACAGCTCCCTTTCTCTCTATGTTGTAGGAAAGCACCATGCGCCGGGATATTGAATAACGGCCTGCAAGGACTTTCTCCAAGCCGGACCTCCAATCCTCGCGCGACAGGCCCGTGAGAAAACCGACCTGACCCAGGTTTACACCCAGCAAGGGTACGTCCAGCCCATGCAGCCTCCTGGCAACGCCGATGAAGGTTCCGTCTCCGCCGAGGACAAGGGCCAAATCAAAGGGACGCCCCTTTCTTCCGGACACGGCGGCATACACGTCCAGCCGCTGTTCGCACTGATCCGTGCGCACGCCTTTTTCCTCGAGAAACCCGGCGACATCCCGCCCCACGGACTCGGCCGAGCCGTCGTTGGCCTTGGTTATTATCAAAACTGTTTTTATTGCATCCGGCATAAGTTAACTTACTATTAAAAAAAGAATAAACATTCAACTTGAACCTTGCCGGCCCGGCCGGGGAAAACTTTTTTCATTTTTTTCGCATTTCAACCCTAAAGTTATTCCCGGACGCGTCGATCATATCATTAACTAAAGGAGTAATGGGTTGACAGCTAATACGGCAGAAGTCAGACGAATGCTGCGCACTTACGGCAGGCAGCTGACAAGCGCAAAAAGGCTCGCCAGATTCAGGCGCGCCCTCCGTCTCTCCCACGCTGAAGACGTGGTGGACATATCAAGGCAGGCGCGCCGCCGTGAGCTGGTCGAGAGAATAGCAAGGGAGATAATAGAGAACCTCATAGTGAACGGCACTGAAAACACGACGGTAAACGAGGTTCTGGAGCAGCTGGAAAAGGATTACGGGCAACGTATCATGTTCGAGTACCCACTGGACGGAAACGACGTGCAGCTGATAAAAGAAACTGAACAGGGACCGATTGAGATGTCCGGGAACGAAAAAGAACAGACAATGCAGAGACTATGGGAAATCACCCTGGCAAAGGTCGACGCGACCATGCTTTAGACCCGCCGGGGGTGGAGGGGAACCATGAACATAAAGAACATCGCGGGCGAGCTTAATCCATACGCCAAGAAAAAGCTCGACGAAGCGGCAAAGCAACAGAAGACCGCCGACGCCTCCCTCAGGCAACAGGCCAACAAGGCCTCGTCCGAAGGAAGCGATGTAGTACACCTTTCGCCGGAAGCGCGCCTCAGGGGAACCGCCCTGAACACGGCCACCAACTCTTCCGACATCAGGGCCGAAAAGGTTCGCGAACTCAAGGAACAGGTGCGCAACGGCACCTACAAGCCCGACGTTAAAAAGGCCGCCGCGAATCTCATCCGCGACGACCTTGATATGCTCATCTAGTCCTGCGCCTTATCGCTAGACGGTCTTCCCCTCCACAAGGCGATAATGCGTAGGATGGTTCGCCCCGACCTGGGGCACCTGCATCCCCAACTTGGCTTCGGTATTCATCACCACGGGACCCGACAGATTAAGGGTTGTTTCGTCCGGCTTGTTTTCCGGAATGGTCACAGTCACCAGCACGGCGATCTGCCTGATGTTCTTGATCCGCAAAATCCTTTTCTCGGCCTGCTCCAGCTTTATGTCGTAATCCTTGATAAAGGGATACGGGTCGGCCACCAGCAATCCCAGATGGGGGTCCGTCACCGACTGCAGGAGAAAAAACGGCGAGTTCTCGCTCACGTTGAGCAGAACGTATTCGCGCTTGTCCGCCAGACCTATCAACCCCTGAGGAAAGTAGATGATACTGTCCAGGTCGATTTCCCTCTCACCGAGGCGAGTTCTTATTACTTGCTTTCTTTTCTTAGCCATAACGTAGCCGCCGCAAGCAAATCCTGCTCCTTGGTCTCCAAGGCCAGCCGGTTCTGCTCTTTGATTTTCTGGTAAACCTCTTCCCTGTACACCGTCATGTCTTCAGGCACGTCCAGTCCGATCTTGACCTGTTTTCCCTGAACGTTGAGCACCTTCAGCTTGATGTGGTCTCCCAGGTATAGGCTTTCTCCCGGTCTCCGGGTAAGGATCAACATGTCTTAAAGGCTTCCCGTGGGTTTGATTGAAATACCGGACGGTACAATGAAAGAAATAATGAGAACCCGTCCGAACCGTATGATTTTCTAGCCCAAACACAGTTCAAAGTCCACAAGCCCGGATCGGCCTAAATGTACTTCATCAGATTCATCTGCATGATCATGCTGGCCGACCGGAGAACCGATTCGTACACGATCTGCTGTTGGGTGAGCTGGGTCATGAGCTCGGTGATATCCACGTCTTCGACCTGGCTCAACTGTTCTATCTCGTTGATCTTGACGGAATCGATTATCGCCTCGGCGGTCTCGACCCGATTTTCACGGCCGCCTACGCTGCCCGCCGAGTTCATCACATGGGCGTGAACTTCCTTGAGATTGGCCAGGGCCTGCTGCACGCCGGTCTGGTTGTTGGTTTCCAGGAAGGCCACAAGGTTTCCTATGGTCTCGAACAGATTCTTGGAACCGCCGCTGTTGGAGGTCAGGACAATGGTCGCATTGGGATTGCCGGCCTCAGAGAAAACAACGGAGGCGTTGCTGCTGGCCAGGTCAAGATTATCACCGCCGGCCGACAACACCAGGTCCGGATCCTGAAAGATTCCGCCGAAAATATCCATGCCCACATCATTGATGCGCACTGTTTCCGTGGACGTTATCCCAAGATTAATGGAGGCGGTCCTGGGGGTAAGGAGAAATTGGTTGCCCGGCTGCAGGGTGTTGCCGCCGTTGGAGGTCAGGGTAAGGACCGCAGGCGGGATGCTGATGACCGCATTGGAGGCCGTCCCGTCGGCCGGAGTAGTGTTGCCCGACACCCAGGTCATTCCGCCGTCTTCGCTGTAGGAATACTCGATCTGCTGATCAAGGCCCACGGCCGTGCTGTTGTCGATGCGCACCAGAAGATTTCTGTTCAGCGTTCCGCCGCCCACCGTGGCGTTTATCGTGCTCAGGTTCGCTCCGAACTTCTGGACCGCAATGCTCTCCTCGTCGTCGCCCATGTACTGGGCCGAAGGCCGCAGCCAGAGCCATGTGCCCTGAGACTCTCCCGGATCGTTCTCGGGAGTGACCTTGACCGCAGTGTTCACGTTGTCGAAAACCACGGCAGTGCCGCTTGAAGGCAAATCCAGCCTGACGTTGCTGCCGGCCACCGTGATGGCGCCGTCGGTCTCCCAGCTGTCTCCGCCGTCAACGCTGTAACGCACCGCGCAGTTTGGATTGGAAAGGGCTATGCTCCCGCCTGTGGGAGTGGCTCCCGTGGTGTCGTAGAACTGGACCAGAACCGTGGTTCTGGAATCGCCCTCAATGGAAAAAGACGAACCGGTGGCGCTGCCGGTGTCCACCAGATTCTCGTCGTTGGTGGTCATCCAGAGGATTTCCTTGAAGGCGGGCTGGTCGGTCTTGTGCCCCGCATAGATGCTTTTTCCGGAAAATTCAGTGTTGCTGAGCCCCACAAGCTGGCTCATGATGTTCCGAAGCTCGTATCCGATCTGCTCCCTGTTGTCGTCGGTCAAGGTGCCTGTCGCCGCTTGCTGGGCCAGTTCCTTGGCCCTGGTCAGGAGCACGGAAACCTGCTGGATGGTGCCGTCGGACTGGGCAAGCCAGCCCTTGGCCGTGCTGATGTTCTCCTCGTACTGTTCCAAGGCGTTTATGGCGTCCCTGTGATCGAGGATATTCGCCATGCCTGACGGATCGTCCGAAGGCTTATTGACCTTCTTCTGGGTCTGGGCCTGAATGTTCAGCTCCATCAATTCAGACAACGACTTATTCATGTTGCTGATATAATTTGTAAAGAGCATCTGTTGAGAAACACGCATGGCTTATCCCTCTCCCTACTGTTTCAGAGCCAGCACGGTTTGCAGCATCTCGTCGGCCGTGGTTATGAGCTTGGCAGCGGCCGTGTAGGCATGCTGGTACATGACGAGATTGGTCATTTCCTCGTCCAGGTTGACGCCCGCCATGGACTGCTGGCGATCGTTCAGATTGTCGGTCAGCGCTTTGGTGTAATCCTTGTTGTATGAAACGTTGGCCACGTCCCTGCCCACGTTGGTGACCAGTCCGTTATAGTATTCCAGCAGGGTGCTGGTCGTGGAGCCTTCCTGAAAGGTCACGAAGGCCATTTCCATGTCCTTCACATCGTAAAGCAGCTGGGCCGTGGTTATGTCGCCGCTGTTCATCTCTCCCGCGCCGTTGACGTGGCCGGTGGCCAGATGGTCGAGGTCGCTGCCGAGGTGATCGCAGACGGCTATGCTTCCGGCGTCGGTGCCCTTAAAAAAAGTGTTCAGTCCCAATGCGGCGTATATTCCGGTGGAATCGGTCCCAAAGGCGAAATTATAGCCAGACTGGGCTTCGATCCTGAGCTGGTTGTTGACCAGGGTGGCGGTCAGGGCCCCGTTGAACGTCCTGTTGATGGCCGCAGCCGCATCACTCAAGGTATGAACATCGGGATTGAAATTCTGCTGCCCGGCGGCGGCGCTCCAGTCCAGGGCCGCGCCCGAAGCCAGATTGCCGGTGCTGGTATTGTAGACATACATCATGGAGCTGCCGGACTGCAGCCTTCTGTTGAAGTAAAGCCCGGTGGAGTCGCTGCCCAGGGCCATGTCGGTATGGTCCACGGAATAGGTCCCGTTCATGAAGGAATAAGTTTCCTGCCCGGTTCCCTGGCTGTGCAGCCGGTTCACGTTCCAGATCAGATTCTCGGTGAAGGTGTCCAGCTTGTCGCGATACTTACCCACATAGTCGTCGTGAAAATTGAAATATGCGGCCAGTGTCCCGCCGCGCACCCGGCGCGTATTGTCTTCGCCGCTCTGGAATATCTGGGGGGTAATGTTTTCCTTGTGGGAAGTGTTCCGCACCCAGTAAAGGGCCTTTTTGGGCACGATGGTGAAACGGTCGCCCGCCGTGAAGTTCTGGGCGGGAGCGGCAGCCGGGTCGGCGCTGGTTCCGAACCAAATGTCCAGGTTCTCGACCTGGACCTTGCCGTCTTCAGGACGGGCATAAAAATATTTCACGTCTCCGTTCTCATCCGTGAGCCAGGTGTTGCCGCCGTCCAGGGAAACCCTGAACTGGGCCGCAGCGGAACCATTGCTGACCATGCCCAGTGCGGCGCCTTCATTGCCCAAATTGGCCGGATCAACGAACTCGAGAGTATATTCGTAAGTGTCGTTGCCCTCGTAATACAATTCCCCGTCAAAGGTCGAACTGTGGTACAAATCCTTGGTGGTCTCGCCTGCGGAGTACTCCAGAAGAAAATGATCTTGGCCGTCCACCAGCACCTGACCGGCCAGGGTGGTGATGGTCACCTCGCCCCTGCCGTTGTCGATGTAGTTGATGTCGATGGTTTCGCCCAGGCTGCGCACCAACAGATCCCTCTTGTCGTAGAGAGAATTGGGAGTATTGCTCCCCTCGATATGGTGGATGTTGATCTGCCGGTTCAACTCGGCAATATCCTCCATCAACTGATTGGCCGTCTTCACGGTCTCGTCGATAAGCAGCTCCACCCTGTCCTGCATGACGGCAAGGCTGGTGTCCGCCTGATTAAGCAGGCCGCTCAAAGTGGTCGCCTGGTTGACCACCTGAAGACGGCTGGCGTATCCGGATGGGTCCTGGGTCAGGTCGTTCCATGAATTGAAATAGGCGGATATGGCGCCGCTGATGCCGTTTTCCTTGGATTCGTTGAACAGGGCCTCCACCGAGCCGAGGGTGCTGTCAAGGGCTTCCCAGCGGGAAGACTTGGCGGCTTCGGAATAGTATTGCAGTTCCACGAATTCGTCGAAACTGCGCATGATCTGGGTGGCCCGCACCCCTGTGCCGATCTGTCCGGGATAATAGTCTATTCCCGGACCTTCCTCCAGAACCACCCGCCTTCGGGCATAGCCTTCCGTGTCCACATTGGCGATGTTCTCGCCCGTGACCTGGAGAGCGGCCTGGGACGCAAAAAGCGCCCAGCGGCCTACATTGAGTATGGAACTGGGACTGGACATCAGAGCCTACCACTAAGCAGCGAGGGCTGCGTCCCGCCTACATTGGCGAAACGCCCCTTGGCTGAATAGGTGTCCCTGTTCTTGGGCTGGATTTCCTTGTGCAGGAACTGCAGAAGTTGCTTGCTCTGGTCAAACAGGCCCATTGCCAGGTTCTGGTTCTTGGCCGCCTGGACAGCGCTTTGCTGCTCCATTTCGTCCAATTCGGCCAGAAGCGCGTCCACCTTGTCCCTGTCGTCGCACGCCATGTCCAGCTGGACAAGCCTTTCAGCCTCGGGGTCGTGTCTCTTGATCTCGGTCTTGAGAGACAAGCGTTCCACCGCCAGCTGGCGCATGAGTTCCTGAATGGACAATTCCATGCGCGAGACTTCCTTGGGACGGCGATCCATGAGCAGGGAAAATTCTTCCTCAAGAAGGGTGCGCAAAAGGAGCATTCCCTTTTGCTGGCGGGTCAAACTTTCCTGTATCCTTTGCATCATCCTGCCCCTTGATACTACATAATAACTTGTTTTTTAAGCCATTAATAAACAATTTTAGATTCGCACGGCCCTGACGAACAATTTGCTTCGCCGTTGATTTTGCAAGTACCCTGCCACGATGAAAAAGGCTGTCTCGGCCTATTTGCCGCCGTCCTTCATGACCACGTTCATGGTTCCGGCCTGCTCCCTCGCGTGGTCCAGCTCAATCTGCCGGGCCAGGGCGTTGACCCGGGACATTACGTCGTTGTTTCCCACTATGGGCCTGGAAACGGCCTTGTTTGTAGACGCATCCCCGTTCAAGGCCTTTTCAGGGGACTTGAATCCATCTTCCGCCTCTTGCAGGGAGCGGATTCCGTTCTTGCCGGACTCGGTCAGGGGTTTGATCTCGACGGTCCCCGGCATGCTTTCCGCGCCTGTGTTCTTGAGCTTGTCCTTGAGCTGGTCATAGAGCATGTCGCTGAGGCCGATGCCTCCGCCCTCGGCAATCTTTTCGGCAAAGGCCCGGTCGAACATGGACAGGTACATTTCCTCCTGCTTGCTGTGCAGATAGCCTTCCTTGGGTATGGTGGACTGCATCTCCTGCCAAAGCTTGCTGATGAACACAGCCTCGAAATCCTGGCAGGCCTCTTTGAGCTTCTTTTCCTTGCCCGGGCCTGGGGTCAGGTTGTTCTTCAGGTTGTCCATCTGGACCTTGAAACGGACCAGCTCCTGATTGCTGGCCTGGGCCTTCATGGTCGCGGCATTGACGCCTGATTCGATCATCTTAAATCACCTCCACCACTGAATGCAGCGAACCGGCCGCCTTGAGCGCCCTGATTATCGAGATGAGATCCCTGGGGGCCGCGCCGATGGAGTTCAACCCGTCCACCAGTTCCTGCAAGGTCGCGCCCTCCATGAGCATCAGCCTGTTGTTCTGCTCCTCCACGGCTATGTCCGTGACCGGTGTGGTCACGGTCTGGCCCTGGGATGCGGGCAGGGGCTGGCTCACGTCCGCGCTCTCGGCGATGACGATCTGAAGGTTGCCGTGAGCCACGGCCACCTTGGACAGACGCACGTTGCCGCCGAGCACGATGGTGCCGGTCTTTTCGTCCACCACGACCCTGGACCTGCCGTCGGGGGTGACTTCCAGATTTTCCAGGGAGGCCATGAGCGGGACCATGTCGCCCCTGAACTTCTCGGGCACGTCCAGGGAAACGGTGGAAATGTCCAAAGCCCTTGCAAACTGCCCGCCGATGGCTCCGTTGATGCTTCGGACCACCTGCATGGTGGTTCCGAAATCACGCGTGCTGAGATTCAGGGTCAAAATATCCTGCTGGTTGAATTTGAAGGGAACGCCTCTCTCCACCGTTGCTCCCCCCGGAATGCGGCCAACGGTGGGAATGTTCTTCTGAGCAGTGGCCGCCTCGCCCGCGGCGCTGAATCCGCCGATGGTCAAAGGCCCCTGCGCAACCGCGTAGACCTTGCCATCCAGCCCCTTAAGAGGGGTGACCAACAGGGTTCCGCCCAAAAGACTCTTGGCGTCGCCGAGGGAGGAAACCGTCACGTCCATGGGCGAACCGGGCTTGATGGAGACCGGCATCTTGGCCGAAACCATGACTGCGGCGACGTTCTTGGGCTTGAGGGTGTTCACGTTCACCTCGACGCCCATCTTGTCCAGCATGTTGCTCATGGAGCGCATGGTGAACGGGGAGGAATTGCCGTCGCCCGTGCCCGAAAGTCCGACCACCAGGCCGTAGCCGATGAGTTCGTTGGTGCGCACGCCGCTGAAGGATGCGATGTCCTTGAGCCTGACCGCGGATACGTTCCGGGCCGGAAAAAGGGTCAGCAGCAGCGCCATGACGAGAGCTGCGGCAACCAGTGCGCTTACATTATAATACCTCTGAACGGCCATCTTCATCTCCTTGCGGGTCCGCTTTCTACGCGAAACCATTGGCTGATTCCTTAAAAGGGCCAAATATTGTCCAGAATCCTGGCCAGCCAGCCGGGACGCTGCTTGTCCGAAAGCACGCCTTCGCCGTAAACCTCTATGCGGGCCTCGGCCAGGTTCTTGGATGAAACGGTGTTGTCCGAGGCCACGTCGCTCTTGCGCACCAGCCCCCGGACCACCAAAATCTGGGTCTCGTTGTTGATCCTGATCTGACGGGCGCCCTCCACCTGCATGACCTTGCCGGGCAGCATGCGCACGATGCGGCAGGCCACAGTGGCGTTGAAGCTCGATTCCTGCTTGGTCTCACCGCTGCCCTTGAAGTCGCTGGTGGAACCCGCCTTGACCTTGGGATCCTGCATGTGCTGGACTCCAAGAGGCGTGGCCAGAAGGCCTACTATCCCTTCTGTGGGAAAGGCCTCTATTCCCAGTTCGATGTTGCTTTCGCGGTCCGCGTCGGTGTCGGCCTTGTTGCTGGCCTTGGTGGCTTCGGAAACCGTAACCAGGACGATGTCGCCCACCCTGGTGGCGCGATTGTCGTCAAACAAAAATTCAGCCTGTGCCGGGCTGTACAGGGAACCCGGATTGTCCACCGGCTCCAGGTCCACCTGATCGGGCGGCGTCAATGCCGGCATGGTGGCCGGTTCCTGTCGTGCGGCGCATCCGTAGATCAAAAAAAGCACGGCAATGGCTGACAACATCAATCTATTCATGACCTTCTCCTAACGGGCCGTTGATAATCACCTGACGGCCACTGTGTGTTCGTCCACCACTGTGGCCTGAACGGTCTTGTTGCTTTGCAGGTTGCGTACGGAAACATCGTCGCCCACAGAACCGTCGCCAAGGGCCAGGGCCTTTACGGACAGCTTGATCCTGTCGCCCTGGTAGACCAAAACGACCTTGTCGCCCTTGGCCACCGCCGGCATGGGTTCAATAATGTCCAGAGATATGATCTGCCCCGCGCCCACCGAGCGGATGGTCCTCCAGGGACCGCCCTTCCCGTCCCAGGCGTCTTGATAATATGCGGTGTTCTTGCGCTTGAAAGTTATGTTTTCCGGCTTGATGGCCGCACCCCGGTGTATGGGATGCGCGGCGCAGGGAACAGACCGCCAGAGATTGATGAACACGCTGGCCGAAAGCCTTTGCCGAATCCGGTCGCCTGAACTCATGATGTTCAGCCTCAGAGGCAGCCGCCCGGCGTTGACATCCCTGGCCGAGGTTATCTCAAGCCTTTCGAACTCATTGGCCAGAAAAACACTGGGCGGCAGTCTGAAATCCCTCAATTCCGCCTGTCCGTCCAGGCCGGCCAATCGAATCCTGACGAATTCGCTGATCCGTTTCCTGAGTTCGTCGGCGGTGATGACCAGTCCGCCTTTTTGTATGGACAATTGGGAGGGCAAGGCGCACATGGCCGCCAATTCGGCTCCGAGATAGTATTTCAAGAGCCCTTGAAGCTTGGAACGGACCACAGTGACGGCGCGGCCATCCGGAGGCGAGGCCCAAAGCTCCTTCATTGACAGTTCTTGCCAAAGCCTTTCCGGGACTTCGCCATAGGCTTCGGCTATGTCGCCAAGCAGGACCTTTTCGCCCTTCACGCAGGCGGCGTCCATGATCTTGAGCCGCCACTGGCTGGCTCCGGCCTCTTCGGGCGCGGAAAAGGACATGACCGCGAGGCCCAAGACAAGCGCCACCAGCAATACCCTTCCCGTCCTGGCCAGCATGTCCGTCGTCCCGGTTCCGAGCATAATCCCTCCTCTCCCTGTCAAGTCCGCTAACGCTTGACGTTGATGGCCGTCTGCAACATGGCGTCCGAAGTGGTGATGGCCTTGGAGTTGACCTCAAAGGCCCTCTGCCCGATGATCAGGCCGACCATTTCGTCCACCATCTCCACGTTGGAGCCTTCCAGAAATCCCTGGGCCAAAGTGCCGTACTGGTTGTCGCCGGGAGTTCCCTGGACCGCAGGACCGGATGCCTCGGTGGCCACGTAGAGATTGCGGCCCACGGCGTTGAGTCCGGCGGGATTGATGAAATCGTAGACCTGGATATCGGCGGAGGCCAGTTCCTGCCCTCCCTTGTCCAGAGCCGCTATGTGTCCATCCTCGGTGATGGTCACGTTCACGGTCTCCGCCGGAACAGTGAATTCCGGCTGAAGGGGATACCCGTTGGCGGTCACGACCTTGCCGTCATTGTCCAGCTTGAAGGAACCGTCGCGCGTGTAGACATCCTCGCCGTTCTGGTTGACCAGGAAAAAGCCGTTGCCCTCGATGGCCACGTCCAGAGGGTTGCCCGTATTCTGGAAATCGCCCTGGGCAAAGAACTTGTGCACCGTCACGGGCCTGACGCCCATGCCGACCTGCATGCCCACAGGCAGCCTGTTGCCGCCCGCATTGACTGTACCGGCGATCTGCATGGTCTGGTACATGAGATCCTCGAACTCGGCCCTGCTTTTCTTGAAGGCTGTGGTATTGACGTTGGCCAGGTTGTTGGACAGCACATCTATGTGAGTCTGCTGGGCAACCATTCCCGTGGCCGCGGTCCACAATGAACGCATCATTTCTTAAAACCCTCCGTTTCTCATCAAGTTGTACGGCCAAGCCTCATGATCATCTGCTTGCTCATCTGATCCGTGGTGGTCATCATTTTCTGATAGGCCTGAAAGGAGCGCTGGGTCTCGATCATGGAAACCATTTCCGTGACCACCTCCACGTTGCTCTTTTCCAGGTAGCCCTGTTCCACGGTCAAGCCTTCAGGCTCGGTCTCCTGAGCCGCGCTTCCGTCACGTATTTTCAAAAGATTGCTGCCGATCTTTTCCAATTCCTTGAGGTCGGTAACCCCGACAAGCTCCAAGGCTCCGACAACCTCGCCGTCAACCCGGAAGGTGCCGCTGGTGTCGACCTGGAGCTGCGCCCCTATGGGCAGGTTGATGGGTCCGCCCTGGCCGAGAACCTCGAAGCCCTGCTCGGTCAGCACGCGCCCGTCCGAGGAAAGCTGAAAACTGCCGCTGCGCGTCAAAAAATCGCCTTCCGGGGTTCGAACCTTGAAGAAGCCCTCACCGTTCAGGGCGAAATCCAATGAGTTCCCGGTGACTTGCATGCTGCCCTGGGTGAAGTCCATCTTCTCGTCGGACAGCCTGGGCTTGGCCACAATATCCGGCTTGGGCCAAAGCTCCTTATCGCGAAGAAAAGGCTTGGCATCCACCAGATAATCATGGGCATAGCGCAAGAAGGTGTCGTGAAACGCGACCTTGTCCTTTTTGTATCCCGTGGTGTTAACGTTCGCCAAATTATTGGCTATCAGGTTCATCCTGACTTCATTGGCCATTGCGCCGTACATGGCGCTGTATACGCTGTCTCGCATGAGTTTCCCTCCTGCTCTGGGCAAAAAATATGCAACATGCGAGCCAACCAAAAAACGCCGGACATATTTCATGGACGACCGAAAAACAGGCAGAACCGCCCGTTGACAAAAAAAAGATAGGTCTTATTGTATTATTAGCCTGGGACGCAGGTTCAGGCTTTCGGCTTAGGGAACCAACAAGAACAGAAGTGGACAATTAAAACATAAACGTTCCAGCCGAAGACCTGCACGGCGTCGCCGGGCTTCTTCAATGCCTCAGCCCCGCCTGGACGTTTCTTCCGGGCGAATCATCCGACCCGACGACATCATTTTCCGCACAATAGGGTTTCCCGGCCCGCGCAGCAGAAAAACAAGAGTTGACAACGGCTACAGGTATGTCTAAATAGTGTCGTTTCAGAGCGGGTGTAGCTCAGTTGGTAGAGTACAAGCTTCCCAAGCTTGGTGTCGCGGGTTCGACCCCCGTCACCCGCTCCAAGGCCTATTTTGGTACAACCGCCTGTTTGTTTCGCTTTAAAGCCGGGTGGGCCTTAGGGCTCACCTTTTTTATTGGTGTTTGCATGGCACGAAACGATTTGGAAAAACGGCTTCACGAGCTGATCGACCCAGTGGTGGAATCATTTGGCCTGGATTTGTGGGGATTCACCATCGGGCAGGCGGGACACAGGCGGGTGCTCAAGATATACGTCGATTCCCCCAACGGGGTTAACATCGACCAGTGCGCACAGGTGAGCAGGCACGTGGGCCTGAACATTGAAGTCGAGGACGCAATTCCCGGGGCCTACACCCTGGAAGTGTCCTCGCCGGGGCTGGAAAGAGTTTTCTTTTCCCCTTTGCAGATGCACGCTTACATTGGCCGCGAAATAGATGTAAAACTTCATGAGGCCCTGAACGAACGAAAGAGCTTTCACGGCACCATAACAAGCGCGGCGGACGATTCCTTCACCCTTGATGAAAACGGAGAAAGAATCGAATTCGACTGGCAACTGATCAAACGCGCCAAGCTTGTGCATAATTTTTAAAAACAACTGATCAAGAGGACTGAAAATGTCTGAACTAAAAAAAGCAATCGATCAGATCAGCAAGGACAGAGGGATCGACCGCGATCTGCTCATCGACACGCTTGAAGAGGCCGTGCGCTCTTCCGTGGCCCGCAAATACGGCGAGGACATGGATATCGAGGTCAACTTCAACGAAGAGACCGGCGAAATCGACGTTTACCAATTCAAGGTCGTGGTCAAAGAGATCACGGACGACGTAAGCGAGATTCAACTGGAGGAAGCCAGGACCCATGATCCGGCCGTACAGCTGGACGACGAGATGGGCTTCAAGCTGAACATTGAAGATTTGGGAAGAATCGCCGCCCAGTCCGCAAAACAGGTCATCATCCAGCGCATGCGCGACGCAGAGCAGGAAATCATATACGAGGAATACAAGGACCGGATAGGAGAAATCGTGTCCGGCATCATCCAGCGTCGGGACCGCACCGGCTGGATCATAAATATGGGGCGCACCGAAGCCCTGCTTCCCAAGGACGAACAGATCCCCCGCGAAAGGTACAAACGGGGCGACAGGGTCCAGGCCTACATCATCGACGTTCAGAAAGAATCCCGCGGCCCGCAGGTCCTTGTCTCCAGGTCGCATCCCGACTACATGGCCACCCTGTTCGACCGCGAGGTGCCCGAAGTGTCGGACGGCACCGTCAAGATCATGGGCGTGGCTCGCGATCCTGGCCTCAGGGCCAAGGTGGCTGTCCAGTCCAGGGACAGGGATGTGGACCCGGTTGGCGCCTGCGTCGGCATCAGGGGGTCGCGCATTCAAAACGTGGTGCAGGAACTCAAGGGCGAACGCATAGACATCGTGGTCTGGAGTCCGGACATCGCCATGTACGCCCAGCACGCCCTCTCCCCCGCAGTTGTGACCCGCATAACAGTGGACGAGGAAGAGAACATGCTGGAAGTGATCGTGCCCGACGATCAGCTTACCCTGGCCATTGGCCGCAAGGGACAGAACGTGAAGCTGGCCTCCAAGCTTCTGGGCTGGAAAATAGACATCTTTACCGAAAGCCGTTACGGCGAACTTAATGCCGCCAGGCAAGGCCTGGACCAGGTGGCCAGCGTTGCCGAGGTCAACATGGGCAACTTCATTTCGGCCGGATTTGAAACCCTCGAATCCCTGACCAAGGCCACCAACGAAGAGCTGCTCGCGGTGGAAGGCCTGACCGAATCGAAAATCTCGGACCTGCGCGCAGCCATCAATCTGCTGGGCATTCCCACGGAAACCGAGCCGACGGAAGAAGAGGCTGAGATCGAGGCCAATACCGAAGTGGAGACAGAGGCTGAAGAAGCCGCGGTCGAGGAAAAAGAAGAAAAACAGGCTGAAACTTCCGAGGCTTCCCAAGAGGAGTCCGAGGACAAGGCCGAGTAAATTATATTGAAAGAAAAGGGTAAGGCCGACCTCGGCCCCATCCGGATGTGCGCGATCTGCCGCAAACGGTTCCCCAAGAGGGAACTCATGCGCTTCGCCTGCCGGGACAATGGGACCAGGCTGATCCCTGATCCTGAGCAGAAATTGTCTGGTCGGGGTAAATATGTATGTTCCCAGGCTAAATGCCGGGAAAAATTTCAAAGCGCTACGGGGCTGCGGAATATTCAAGGGGGATAATTAATGTCCACAAAGGTCAGAGTCAAAGACCTTGCTGCCCAATTCGGAGTCAGCAACAAAGATATTATTCAGCATCTTCGGGAAGTCGAGGTTCAAGTGAAAAGTCACATGAGCAGTATCGAGCCTGAAGACGTTGAAAAGCTCAAAACCGTGTTGAAGAACCCCGACCAGAAGACTTCGCAGGTTGTCAGCCGCGAAGTCGAGCCCGGCATCATTGTCAGGCGCAGAAAGGCCCGCCCCAAAGCGGCCGAGACGGCAGACGAGCAGGAAGAGGCCCTGGCCGACGAGAGCAAGGAAGAAACGCCTGTCGAGGCCAAGGAACCCGTAGTCGATAAAGCCGAGGAAGAGGCAGCCCCCGCCAAAAAATCCCCGGCCAAGAAAACCAAGAAGGCAGCCCCCAGGAAAGAACAAGTCGCCAGGATCATCCAAAGACCGAAGTCGGAGGAGGAACCTGTAGAAATTTCAGAGGTAAAAACCGAGGAGGAGGTTGCCGAAAAGCCCGAAACCACGGTGCCGCCGACGCAAGAGGTCGAGACCCAGGAGCTGAAGCCCGCCGACGCACAGGCTGAAGATGCGGCCAAGGCCGCGGCGCCTGTCGAGGACGCCCCGATAAGCGACGAGACCCCCGCGCAGACCGTTGCGGAAGAAGTCTCGGACAGGCAGTCCAAAAAGGTCAAGAAAAAGAGAAGGACTGCTGCCCCTGAACCCCAGGTACGCGTTATTTCCCGTCCCGACCCCAGCCAGGTCAAACCTACGGAGCCCAAGAGTCCGTCCCGTCCGAGCGTAGGCAGAAAAAGCCGTCCGGCCCCCTCCTCCGCTCCGACCGAACCGGGAGGCGTGGACCCGGCCGATGGCCGCAAGCGCAAAAAACGCGTTGTGGAATTCACTCATGACAAAAAGGAACAGGGCTGGAAAAAAGGCAAAAAGCAGGACGGCGGGTCCCAGGATAAATTTATAGGCGCAGGCAAGGGGCGCCGGAAAAAGGGCAGACAGCCCGCAATCCACACTCCCGAACCTTCGGGGACGCAGCCCCTCAAGGCTGCCAAGCGCAAGATCAGGATCGACGAGGCCATCCGCTTGAGCGACATGGCCAAACAGATGGGCGTCAAGGCCCAGGAACTGATCAAGGCCCTGTTTGGTCTCGGCGTCATGGCCACCATCAACCAGTCACTTGATCTTGATACGGCGACTCTGGTCGCCTCCGAGTTCGGCTATGAGGTTGAGAATGTCACTTTCGACGAGCAGGAATTCCTCATTCCCGTGGAAAAGGACAAGCCCGAAGAACTGAAGCCCAGGCCGCCCATCGTGACCATCATGGGCCACGTCGACCACGGCAAGACATCCCTGTTGGACGCCATCCGCAAGACCCACGTCACCGACGGCGAGGCCGGCGGCATAACCCAGCATATCGGAGCGTACCACGTCACCACGAAACGCGGCGACATCGTCTTTCTGGACACTCCGGGCCACGAGGCCTTTACAACTATGCGCGCCAGGGGCGCCCAGGTGACAGACATCGTCATCCTGGTCGTGGCCGCCGACGACGGCGTCATGGACCAGACCCGCGAAGCCATCAACCACTCCAGGGCCGCAGGCGTGCCCATTGTCGTGGCCGTGAACAAGATCGACAAGGAAGGGGCCAACCCGGACAACGTGAAACGGGAACTGGCCGAGCACGGCCTTGCTCCGGAAGACTGGGGCGGGGACACCATCTTTGCCAACGTTTCCGCGAAAAAGGGAACCGGCCTTGACGAATTGCTGGAACTTGTCCAGCTCCAGGCGGAAGTCATGGAACTCTCGGCCAACCCGGACAAGCCCGCCAGAGGCCACATAGTCGAGGCGCGGCTGGACAAGGGACGCGGACCAGTGGGCACAATGCTCATGGCCGAGGGCACCTTGAAACAGGGCGACGCATTCGTCTGCGGCGTGCATTTCGGCAAGGTCCGGGCCATGTTCACGGACCAGGGGCAGAAGACGCACAAGGTCGGGCCTGCCATTCCCGTTGAAATCCAGGGCTTTGACGGACTGCCGGAAGCCGGTGACGAGTTCGTTGTCGTGGCCGACGACAAGGTCGCGAGGCGCATCGCCCAGACCAGGATGTCCAAACAACGCGAAAAGGAACTGGCCGGCAAGACCAAGGTCACCCTCGAGTCCTTCCTGGCCTCCAGGCCGGATCAGGAGGCGCAGTCCCTCAATCTGGTCATCAAGGCCGATGTGCAGGGTTCCCTTGAGGCCGTGAACGAGGCATTGCAAAAGCTCAGCACCGACGAAATCAAGATCGAGGTCGTGCACGGCGCCACAGGAGCGATCACTGAATCGGACATCCTGCTCGCTTCCGCCTCCCAGGCCATCATACTTGGATTCAACGTGCGTCCGGAAGCACGGATCAAGGACATCGCGGAAACCGAAAAGGTGGAGATCAGGTTCTACGACATCATTTACAAGCTGGTTGCCGAGATCAAGGCGGCCATGTCCGGAATGCTCGCACCGGACATCGAAGAGGTCTACCTCGGACAGGCCGAGGTGCGCGACACCTTCAGCGTTTCCAAGATCGGGACCATCGCCGGCTGCTTCGTGGTGGACGGAAAGCTGTCCAGAAACGCCCAAATTCGCCTGTTGCGCGACGGTGCGGTCATCTATACCGGCAGCCTGGCTTCCCTCAAGAGATTCAAGGACGACGCCAAGGAAGTGGCCAAGGGCTACGAATGCGGCGCCAGCCTGGAGCGTTTCAACGACATCAAGGTCGGCGACCTCATCGAAGCATTTGAGGAAAAAGAGGTGGCCCGCACCCTGGACTAACCCTTTGGGGGCGTCCAACTGTTGTGAGGCAGCGGTCAAGGCATGATAATCGGCGTATTGAACCTGGAATTTCACCTGCACGGCAACAGCTCCCTCAAGGGCAAGCGCAAGGTGGCGTCGAGCCTCAAGCAGAAGCTCAGAAACAAGTTCAACGTGGCCGTGGCCGAGACCAGCCACCAGGACGTGCATGAAAAGCTTGTTCTGGGCGTGGTCACCCTTGGCAACGAAACCGCCATTGTGGAAAGCAGGCTGGCCAAGGCCCTGGCAATGGTCGAAGCCATATCCCCAGCGGAGTTGACCAATTGCGGGACTGAAATTTTTTCCAGCCGGGAGGCTGAAACCCGATGAAAATATCAAGCGGCAGGAGAGCCAGCCGTCTCGGCGACCAGATCATGCGCGAGTTGGCCAACATGCTCCTGGAGGAAAGCCAGGACCCCAGACTGGCCTTCGTCACCCTCAGCGGGGTGCGCATGAACAGCAATCTGCGCGTGGCCGAAATCCTGTTCACCCTGTCCGGCGGAGAAGAAAACCTGAAGGACGCGGAAGTCGCCCTTGAAAAGGCCAAGGGATTCTTGCGCTCCGGACTCGGCAAACGGCTGAAACTAAGATACTTGCCGGAACTGCGTTTCGTACACGACAGATTTCTCGAGGATATGATTTATGGCAAGCCCTGTCCGGGAAATAGCCCGGATAATCAAGAATAACGACGGATTTCTGATTGCGTCCCACTACAACCCGGACGGCGACGCCATCGGCTCCACTGTTGCCCTTGGATTCATACTCAAGGCATTGGGCAAGAAATTCATCATGTACAATCCTTCGGGCCTGCCTGAACGTTTCAATTGGGTGGACATGCCCGGCCCCTTTCTGGATGTCCTGCCGGACGAGCCTCCGCAATGGACCTTCGTGCTGGACTGCGGCAACGCCGAAAGGTCCGGCTCGGCCCTTGTGAATTTCATGGAAGGACTAAACGTCGTGAACATTGACCATCATGTGAGCAATCCCGAATTCGGGACAGTGAACTGGGTGGACATGAAACAGCCCTCCGTGGGGTCCATGATCGCGCAACTGGCCAGGGAACTGGACATCCCCCTTTCCGAAGGCCTTGGCGAAGCCGTTTATCTCGCGCTGGCCACGGACACCGGGTTCTTCACATACGGCTCGACCACAGCCGAATCCCACGATCTTGCGGCTGAGATCCTGCGCCTGGGCCTCGAACCCGGCCCCATCAGCGCCAAGATCACCAACCAGTGGTCATTGAACCGCATGCGCCTCTGGCACAGGGCCATCGGCAAATTGGAGCTGCACCACGACAAGCTTACCGGACTGGTCTGCATCACCAAAGAGGATTTCACCAAGACCGGTGCGGCCATCCCGGACACCGAAGGATTGATCAACATCGTCCGCAGGTTGAGGGGCATTAGAATTTCAGCCATACTCAGGGAAAACGGGGCCGGGGTTTACAAATTCAGCCTGCGTTCCCACGGCAAGGACAACGTCCAGGCCATAGCGGCGACTTTCGGCGGCGGCGGACACATAAACGCCGCAGGCGGCCAGATCAACGCCGACCTGGACTCGGCCAAAAAGCAATTGCTGGCGGCCATTGGCGAAGCCCTGAATCTGGTGTAGAATAATGGGACGCAAACCGAAACGCAGTCCGCAACAGCTTGACGGCCTGCTGATTCTCGACAAGCCTTCCGGCCCGACTTCCGCCGGTTGCCTGAACGAGATCAAGCACAAGCTGAAGCAATACAAGATAGGACACGCCGGAACCCTCGACCCGCTGGCCACGGGAGTGCTCCTGGTTCTGCTGGGCCACGGCACGAAACTGGCCTCCTACCTGACCGGAAGAGAAAAGACCTACCGGGGCAGGCTCAGGCTGGGACTGACCACGGACACCTACGACAGCCAGGGTGAAACCACCTCCGAGGCCGAGGTGAAGGCAACGCCCCAAGAGGTCCGTAACCAAATAGTTGCCTGGAAAGACTTGACAGAACAGGAAGTACCCGCCTATTCGGCGGCTAAACATAATGGCAAGGCCCTTTACTCTCTCGCGAGAGCGGGGCAGGATGTGCCGGTCAAGACAAAGACCATTGCTCTTTCAAATGTCGAAGTGCTGGATATCGAACTCCCGATGGCGGAATTCAGGATAACATGCTCCGCAGGCACCTATGTACGTTCCCTGGTCCACAGCTTGGGGAAACGACTGGGATGCGGCGCCATCCTGACCGAATTGACGCGCGAGAGCAGCCACCCCTTCGGGCTGGATGCCGCGCACCGTCTGGAGGACGTCCTCAATGAGCCGGAAAGGTTCCCGGAAAAGGTCATACCTCTTTCGGAAGCCCTACCCCACTGGCCCAAATTCTGCCTGACCGGACCCCTGTCCGGACTGGTCAGAAACGGAGCCTGGCTGCCGGTCAACGAACAAGCCGGAGAAGCTCTTTCCGGAAAGCCCGGAGACCGGGCGATCTTCAAGAGCGAAGACGGCGTGCCGCTGGCCCTGGTGGAGGCGAAAATGAAGGACGACCAACTGAGATGGGCGATTCTTAGAGGCCTGTGGAATAAACAGGCTTCCGCCGATGCGGATAGAAATCCAGCTTCGAAATAATGTCCAATCCAACAACAAGGAGGAACCGCTGTGGTAATGGATGCCGCTAAGAAAAGCGAAATCATCGAGAAGTACAAGGCGCACGAAGGCGATACTGGTTCGCCCGAAGTGCAGGTGGCACTGCTCACCGAACGTATTACCTACCTGACTGACCACTTCAAGGTGCACAAGAAGGATTTTCACTCCCGCACCGGCCTGCTTAAACTCGTAGGCCAGCGCAGAAAGCTTCTGAACTACCTGAAGAAGAAAGACGTTCAGCGCTATCGCGAACTGATCCAGCAACTGGGTCTGCGCAAGTAGCGATGAGAAGTCCGGGAAGGGTCGACGTGACCCTTCCCGGCTATTGACATTCGGCCGCACAGGAGAGTTTGATATTAGCCGGCTGCGTCAGGTGTTTTTGCGAATTATTGACGACAAATCGCAAAAGCCCTTGCCAGAGCCGACTAAGATTCCTGGGGCGTAGCGCCGAGTTCACCCCAACACCGCAAATACGCGGAGGAAATTATGCTAATACCTTTTGACAAAACCAGCATCGAGACACGAGTCGGCGATCTGGACATCTCACTTGAAACCGGCAAGCTGGCCAATCAGGCCGGCGGCGCCATCCGTGTCCAGGTCGGCGGGACCGTCATTCTGGTCACCGCCACCACCCAGACGCTTGAATTCGACAGGGGCTTTTTCCCCCTGACCTGCAACTATCAGGAAATGGCCTATGCCGCGGGACGCATCCCCGGCGGCTACTTCCGCCGCGAGGTGGGCCGTCCCTCCGAGCGCGAGACCCTGGTCTCCCGCCTCATCGACCGCCCCATCCGCCCCCTGTTCGCCAAAGGCTTCAAGGACGAAGTCCAGGTCATCGCCACGGTGCTTTCCGCAGGAAAGAACACCAACCCCGACGTTCTGGCCATCACCGGAGCCTCGGCAGCCCTGCACATCTCAGAAATCCCCTTCCTCGGCCCCATCGCCGGCGCCAGGGTCGGATACGTGGACGGAAAATTCGTTCTCTATCCCACATATAAGGGAATCAACGAGCAAAGCGCCCTGAACCTGATTTTTGCGGCCTCCCGCGACGCCGTGGTCATGGTCGAAGGCGCGGCCGAATTCCTTTCCGAAGACATAATCGCCGAAGCCCTTGAATGGGGCCACCAACAGATCATGCCCCTTCTGGACATTCAGGACGAGCTCAGGGAAAAAATCGGCAAACCCAAGATCGCGGTCGAACCTCCGGTACGGGACGAAGCCCTGGCTTCCTACATCGGAGAAATCATCAGCGACGACCTGAAAAAGGCCCTGACCACACCGGAGAAAATGGCCCGCAAGGAAGCCAAGGCCAAGGCCAAGGCCAAGACCGTCGAAGCGGTTGCCGAAAAATTCACTGAGAACGAAGAGGCCCAGAAGCAGGTTTCCGAAGTTTTTGGCGATCTCGAAAAGAAGATCGTCCGCGCCAGGATCAAGGAAGAAGGCGTCAGAATCGACGGCCGCGACCTGACCACCGTCAGGCCCCTGTCCATCGAAGTCGGCCTGCTTCCCTCGACCCACGGCTCATCCCTGTTCAGGCGCGGCGAGACATCGGCCTTGGCCATCGCCACCTTGGGCAGCTCCCGCGACGAACAGCGCATGGAAACCCTGACCGGCGAAATCAGCAAGCGCTTCATGCTCCATTACAACTTCCCGCCCTACTGCGTCGGCGAGGCCAGAATGCTTCGCGGCCCCAGCAGGCGCGAGGTCGGACACGGCGCGCTGGCCGAAAGAGCCCTCACACCCGTGCTTCCCGATACCGACGACTTCCCCTTCACCATCCGCGTGGTCTCCGAAATCATGGAATCCAACGGTTCTTCCAGCATGGCCTCGGTCTGCGGAACAACCCTGGCCCTGATGGACGCGGGCGTGCCCATCAAGGAACCCATCGCGGGCATCGCAATGGGCCTGGCCAAGGAAGGCGAAGACTTCTTCATCCTCACCGACATCCTCGGCGACGAGGACGCGCTGGGCGACATGGACTTCAAGGTCGCCGGTTCCAAGGACGGCATCACCGCCATCCAGATGGACATAAAGATCAGCGGCATCCCCTATGACGTGCTGCGCCGCGCCCTGCATCAGGCCAAGGACGCCCGCCTGCACATCCTCGGACACATGAACGAGATCATCGCCGCGCCCAGGGCCGAGTTGTCCGACCTGGCGCCGCAAATGACCGTTCTGCAAATCAATCCGGAAAAAATCCGCAGCGTCATCGGACCCGGCGGCAAGAACATCAAAGCCATCACCGCCGAGACCCAGGCCGACATCGACATCGAAGATTCCGGAAAGATTTCCATCTTCGCCCCGACCCTGGAGTCCATGGAAAAGGCCAAGGAAATGGTCCTCTACTACGACCAGAGCCCGGAACCGGGCAAGAACTACGTGGGCACGGTGAAAAGGATTCTCGAATCCGGAGCCCTCGTGGAGATACTTCCCGGCCTCGAAGGCATGCTGCACGTGTCCCAACTTGACGTGGACCGCATCGAGAACGTCACCGACCTGCTCCAGCTGGGCCAGGAAGTGACGGTCAAATGCATTGAACTCGGTCCCAACGACCGCATCCGTCTCTCCCGAAAGGCATGGCTCATGGAGCAGGCCGGGCAGGAGGTCAACCTTGAGGACTTCAAGCGTCCCGCCCCCAGGCGCGACGGAGGAGGCGGACGCGACGGCAGGCGCGACAGTCGCGGCGGTGGACGAGACAGCCGTGGCGGTGGACGAGACAGCCGTGGCGGCGGGCGCAGATAGGCTGCAAAAAAGATAAACAACAAAAACGGCGGTCCATTGTGGCCGCCGTTTTTTTATGGAATTCAAAGATTGCATCACTTTGACAAGTGGATATGCCTCGTCTAGATTATTTTTAATGATAACGGGGAGGCTGAAAATGGATGAACGAATTGTGATCTACGGGAAAAGCACTTGACCTCACACCACACGGGCCCGTGAGGCCCTGAAGGACGCTGTCTTCCATGACGTGCTTCTTGATCCCACCAAGCTGGAAGAGATGCTCAAACTGACCAACGGCGCGCGCAAGGTGCCCGTGCTGGTGGAAAATGGACAGGTCAGCATCGGATTCAACAGGGGATCGTGAGGGGTATGATCATTCCGGCGGTCTGCCGGAAAAAAAAATAAAAAAATCCGAAATCAGCTCACCAAAATCCCGGCGTAGCCCACCACCTTGCTGAAATCCCGGTTCATCTCTCCGGAGGTGGCGTAGGCGACCAGTTCAGCCCTTTGAGCGCCAAGACCAAGCGCTGCGGACAACCCCAGAGTCATGGGAAGCACGCCGCACATGCTGATGCCCTTTCCCCGCACCACACTGTACAAGTCCAGCGGCTTCAGTCCGCAGGCGGCCTTGATTGCCAGCACATCCTGTTCCCTGGCCCGGTCGTGGGAAACGTAATGGCTCATGTCCGAGCTGACCACTATGGACACGGAACGGTCTTTCCTGTTCAGCACTGTCGCCAAGGCCCCGCCAACCGCAAGCAATGTCTCCGGGTTGGATTCCGCCACGCAAACCGGCACTATTCGTGTGTCCGGATTGAGCCGGGCCAGAAAAGGCAGGACCACTTCCAGGGAGTGCTCGTTCAAATGCGCGTCCCTGTTGGCCGTGAACCTCGGTTCGGCCTCCATGATCTCAAGGGCCAGCTCGCTGTCCACTTCCAGGCCGCCGCCGGGAAAAAGCCACTGGCCATCGGGCCAAAGGGCCAAACGCGCCCCCAGGCCCGTGTGGTTGGGTCCGAGCAGAACCACCGTTGAACGCAGTCTGGCCCGGCCCAGAGTCTTGCCGCAGACCCCACCCGAAAACACGTAACCGGCATGGGGGACCATGGCCAGGATGGTTGGATCAATCTCGCGATCTCCGGCCTGGGCCAGATATCCGTCCACTTCCGACACCAGGGCTTCTGCCGTCCCGGGATAAAACTGTCCGCTGACCACCGGCTGCCTGTCCATCGATCCTCCAGATCAGTTGGGCACGGGAGCGTATTCCATGGCCCGTTGCTCGATGTTGTAGGTTTCAACGGCCGAGGCCGCCAGGCGACCGTACAGGCTGTCGGGCTTCTTGTCCTTGATGTCGTTCATTATCTCCCGCCACTGAGCCACGTCGCCGTTCATGCGGTAAATCTGGGCCAGCTTGTATCTGGCGGAAGACCATTCAGGATCTTCCTCCGGCACATACTTGCCGTACTCCCGAGCCCACTTCAAGGCCTCTGAATAACGCCCCGACCGCTCTGTGGCGTAAATGGACATGAGGATGCAATCCTTGATCTTCTGCGGATCGCCATCGCTTTCCAGAAGCAGGGAAAGAGCTTCCTGCGAATAGAGAAAGACCCGGCGAAGGTCCTGCTTTTCCATGCCCGCCTTGGCCATGTAGTACATGGCGTAGGCACGGGGCCCGGTCTCGAAATTCACGTCCCCGGCCAGCTTGGCCCAGATGGGCAGCGCCTTGCCGGAATCGCCCAGGCTTTCTAGGGACATGGCCCTTGCGAACTCCAATTGCCTGTCCAGCCTTGGCGTGATGGTCCAGTTGGTACGCGCCATGCCCACCAGTTGGGAAATATTGTTCCAGGCCAGTTGCTCAAGGTAGATGTTCACAGCCAGACTCAAGGCCTCCTCGGAATACCTTTCGATCTGATTCTTGCCGAGATAGGGCTGGACAAGTTCAAGGGCCTTTGCCGGGTTGCCTGTTTTCCAATAGCTGAGAGCCACATCCAGCTTGACCTCGTCGGTTATGCTGCTCTGGGCCTCGTCCACAAAACGGTAATCCTCCCAGTACCTGACCACCCGGCCATAGTTGCCGTCGGCCACCAGCTGGGGAACCGCCAGGGTGAAGCTCTTGTCGCCCACTTCCCTGGCCCTGTCGGCCAATTCGCTGTCCGGGTACCTGTCCAGAAAATCCTGGGCCGCGGCCAGGGCCTCGGCATACTTGTCGTGAAACGAATACCACATGGCCAGCTTGAGCAGGGCCAGCGGAGCCACCGGGCTCTCGGGATAATTTTCGATTATCTCCGTGTATATTTCCTTGGGCCGCATATTGTATGGCCGGTCAAAGACCGAAACCATCTCCGTCATGGTCGGCTTGTCGTAAATGGCCTCTTCCGCAAGGCGCATCTTGGCCACCAATCCGCCCTCACGGTCCGGGAACTCCTTGATGGCCTTCTGGTATATTTCCTTGGCCGCGGCGTTCTTGCCCTGGGTCAGATAGATGTCGCCGATGCGGGCCAGCACCACGTCGGCCGATTCGGATTCGGGATTGATGTTGTAATAGGTCCAGTAATGATCCTTGGCCTCGGCGATCTTCTCCAGCCGCCTTTCCACGTCCGCCGCCAGCTTCAGGAATTCCGGATTCTCAAGATAGTAAAGTGGCCAGCGCTTGTCGATGTAGTCCACGATCTGGAAGGCCTGGTCGTCGTACTGAAGCTCGTTCAGGGCCTGGGCCAGGAGAAAGGCCGCGTTCTTGACGATCCTGCTGTCCGGATAGGTCTGGACCAACTCCTGGAACTTGTCGGAGGCCTTCTCGAAGTCGCCCTTGTTAAAATAGTACTCTCCCCAGTAGTAGCCGATGAAGGGAATGTTGTCGTCGTCCGGGTAGCGGTCGGCGAGAATGTTGAAATAGGCCTGCGCCTCCGGAATGTTGCCCACCTTGAGATTCAGGAGACCGAGGTTGAGCAGGGCCTGGGGCACCCTGGAAGACTTGAGGTTGCTGTTCATGGCTTCCTCGTACTTGCTCTTTATCTCCTCGAAATGATCGACAAGGCTGTCCTTGTAGAGCTGGGAGTAGATGTCGCCCAATGTATACAGGGCCTCTTCCCTGAGCGGCTCGCCGGTGTCCGGCTGCTTGAGCAGTTCCTCGAACTTGACGGACGCGCCCCTGAGATCGCCGGCAGCCATGGCCGACTGGGCTGCGTATTTCAGGTCGTCCAGATACTGCTCGCGCTCGGTCAGGGTCTTTTCCGCTCCTTCTTCGGCGACCTGCCCGTCCGCGCCTTCCTGTTCCTGGACGGCAGGCTCGGCCTGGTCTGCGGCTTCCTCCCCCGCGTCTTCGATCTGCGCAGCGGGCTGTTGCGCCTGCTGCTGGTCTTCCTGTGGAGCTTCCGGTGAAGCTTCAGGCTGCCGCGTTTCTGGGGTGGCTTCCGGTTGGGTTTCGGTCTGAACTTCCTGCGGCTGCGGAGCTTCGGCCACGGCCTGGGTCTGTTCCCGCTCCGGCGTGGCGTTGTCCACGGCAGCCGGTCCGGGCTGCGTTTCCTGCACGGCGGATTCGAGCTCCCTGGTCACGATCTGGGCGAAATCCACCTCTTCCGGTCCCTTGCGCACAGCCACGAAACGGAGTTCCGACTCGTCCTTGTCGCTGGAGGATGGGTCGCCCGGCTCCATTATCACGGCCTGATCAGGACCGACCTTGAGAACCTCGGCCCTCATGGAATAGGGCACGGAAAAAAACGAACGCTGAATGCCCGGAGTACCGCTTTCCGCAGGCAAAACCGGCTTCTGCGCGAGAGTTTGTGGTCCCTCCGCCGGAATATCCTTCTCTCCGTCGACAGCCGGAGTTTTGTCCGCTGCGGGTTGGGCTGTGGGAGCGGGCGCGAGTTCAGTCTCAGCGGCAACGGGCTTCGCTTCGGGTGTCGGCTCGGGCTTGACCGCAGGAGTCGTTTCCGGCTTGGGAGCGGGTTTGGCGGCAGGCACCGGTTCAGGTGTCGGTTTCGGCGTCTCCGCAACCTGGGCCGGAGGTTCCGGTTTCTTTGCCGGAGCAGGCTTTGACCTGTCGCCCCACTTGGCCCCGATGGGATCGCGAAAAATATGGATTTGAAGCTCGGGCTGCCCAGAAACCGGAACAGTTATGTAGCCGAAGGCGTTGCTCTTCATGGAAATGGTCACGCCGTTGTCCGTGGCGGACACGGAAGCAGCCAACCTCGATCCTGTCAAAGGTTTGGATTCCGGCCTGCGTTCCGAGGCCCAGGCCCCGCCGGGCAGGGAAAGGGTCACTGTCTGCTTGCCGGTTCGACTGACTGAATACTCAGGTATCTGACCGGATTCAAAGATAAAACTTAAAACATCAATATCCGGTCTGGTCTGAAGCCGGACCAAAAGGGCGTACCCGTCCGAAGGGGCAAACAGCCCCGCCAGGAAGGCAAGCAGAAGCGGCCAAAGCATCTTGGCGAAATGTTTCGCGATCACGCCGCGAATATTTGCAAATATCATGCAACCAGCCAAATAAATCGCCCCGGCTAATGGTATGTGATGCTTACTTTTCCTATTTAATCATCAAATTTTTCTTCTTGAGCTTCTCGATGAGGGTCGTGCGCTTGATGCCCAGCATTTCGGCGGCCTGATTCTTCACGCCCCCAGCCGCATCAAGGGCCTCGGAAAGAAGCTTATCCTCAATGGCTTCAAGGAAATCCTTCAAGGCCAGTTCCCTATCGGTCATATCCTTGAGCCTGGGCCAGGAGAATCCCGCCGGAACAGTCTGGACAACGACCTTCTTCTTGGGAGTCTTGCCCACATCCTTCCATATCTTCTCAGGCAGATCATCCGGAACGATCTTGTCCCCGTCGCAAAGGATGGCCAGCCTTTCCATGAAATTTTCAAGCTCGCGCACGTTGCCGGGCCAGGAATAGGACAAGAACATCTCTTCGGCCTCTTTGGAGATGGAAAGAAGCTTTCTTTCGCGCCCGGCGCAGAACCCGGAAAGAAAATGGCGGGTCAGAAGCATTATATCGTTGCCCCTTTCCCTGAGGGGCGGAAGATGCATGGGAATGACGTTCAGGCGGTAATACAGGTCTTCCCTGAACCGGCCCTGGGCCACTTCAAGCTCAAGGTCGCGGTTGGTGGCCGCCACCACGCGCACGCTGACCTTGGTGATCTGGGTGCCGCCGACCCGCTCGATCTCGCGTTCCTGCAAGGCCCGCAGTATCTTGACCTGAAGGCTCAGGTCCATTTCCGCGATCTCGTCAAGAAAAATGGTCCCGCCGTCGGCCAGCTCGAAACGACCCGGCTTGGAACGGATGGCGTGGGTGAAGGCGCCCTTCTCGTGGCCGAAGAGCTCCGACTCCAGAAGTTCCTTGGGTATGGCACCACAGTTCACGGGAACGAAAGGCCTGCCGTAGCGCTGGCTGTTGCGGTGCAGGGCGCGGACAAGAAGTTCCTTGCCCGTCCCCGATTCGCCGGTGACAAGAACCGTACTGTCGGTGGGCGCAACTTTTCCCAAAATGGAATAGACTTCGCTCAGGGCTGGGCTTTCGCCTATTATTCCGGTCAGATCGAGGGACATTCATCCTCCGCTTGGGATACGGTTCAAAAGGCCGTAAAATACTTTCGGTACGCGTCCTGCAATACTTTACTTCCTCCCTGTCAATTTAATGACACAAAGTCAATCATTTTTCTAGAAAAAATATAAAAAAAGGGAATCCTAATAGAAAAAAGGATTCCCTGAAGTCGTCCTCGACCAGCCCTATTTCTTTCGCCGGGCGATCTCCCTGGCCGGGATAATGCCCGTGGCGGCAGCGGAAACAATGTTTCCGGCCACTCCCGGACCGTCTCCGGCCACGAACAATCCCTGGATTCCGGTTTCCAGGACCTTGCTGGTGTCCACCTGGGTGGCGAAAAACTTTATTTCAGGGGCGTAGAGCAAGGTCTCGTCGTTGGAAACCCCCGGCACCACCTGATTCAGTTGCTCAAGGCCTTCCACGAGATTGGTCAAAATGCGCTCAGGCAAGGCCATTGCTATGTCGCCGCAGGTCACATTCTTCATGGTCGGTTCGATATAGCTGTGCTTGATCCTGTTCCAGGTGCTTCTGCGTCCGCGCTTGAGATCGCCGAAGCGTTGCAGGATGGGCTTGCCGCCGCCGATAAGGGTGGCAAGTCGGCCTATGGATTCGCCGTAGCTCTGGTTGTCGGTCACCGGCTCGTTGAGCACCACCTTGGACAGAAAGGCGAAATTGGTGTTCTCGGATTTCCTGTCCATGTAGGCGTGGCCGTTGACGCAGACGAAATCCTGATAGTTTTCCAGGGCCACGTATCCGCCCTGGTTGGTGCAAAAGGTCCTGGTCTCGTCGTCGTATTTTGAGGTGCGGATGAAAAACGTCGGGTCGTAGATTATGGAGCACAGGTCCTGGGTGATCTCCTTGTGCACCTCCACGCGCACGCCGACCTCGATTCCGCGCTGGGACAGGCCCAGTCCGTGGCTTTTGGCCAGAGAGCCGACCCACTCCGCGCCTGCCCTGCCCGGAGCGAGTATGACGTTTTCGGCCCGGTATTCGGCCCGGCTGGTGGTCACGCCGACCACGCGCCCCTTTTCCACAAGGATGTCCTTGACATCCTCGGAGGTGTGCATGGTCACGCCGTTGTTGCGGATGTAGTCGGCCATGCCCGCTATGTGATTTGGCAGCTTGTCGCTGCCCAGATGTTTCTGCTTGATGACCAGAAGGTCTATGCCGTGTTTCCTGGCTTCCTTGCGAATGGCCTTGGCCGCGTCCATGTCTGTAGGATAGACTTGGCCGTCCATGCCGAAACGGTTGAAGATTTCCTCCGTCTCGTCAATAAGCCGCATGGCCTTGGACGGGCTCAGGAACTGGGTCAGGTCGGTCTTGCCGAGCTTGTGGATGTAGTTGAGCTTGCCGTCGGAAAAAAGTCCCGCGCCGCCCTCGCCGCAAAGGATGTTGCAGGGCCTGCACTTGATGCAGGGGCTGTCCCCGGCGATGGGGCACTCGCGGTTCAGCGACCGTTTGCCCTTTTCAATGACCAGCACGTCAAGGCCGGTATGCTCGGCCAGATAGTAGGATGCGAAAAGTCCTGCCGGACCGGCACCCACTATTATCACGTCGAATTCGGTTTTCGTCTGCTTGGTCGGCGCCATTCATATCTCCTGGGCGTGGGACAAGGGCGTCCGTGCAGACGCAATGGTTCCCAATCGGATTCTTTTCTTTAACATCGTCTGGATCAATCTTCTGAAGGTTGGGAAGGAGTCAGATCATCATGTCCATCAGGTAACCTGTGGTCTGATCCCAGTTGCGCACGGCCGCGACGTTGGCGGAAAAGGCGTTCTGGGTTCTGATCATGCCGGTCATTTCGGTGGCGATGTCGGTGTTGCTGCCCTCCACGTAACCGGGCACTCCCACCATCATCCCGGACTCGTTCATCCCGGGAATGGTGGCGGGAACGAGCGGCCCGTCGGCTGTGGATCGTGTGATGTCCTGGATACGCACACCGTATCCTTCGTCGCCGGTTTCCAGATGCACCCGGCTGGACTGAAACTCGTCCGTGTTCACGTTGGCCACATTGTTGGCCGTGACGTTCTGTTCCACTCCGAAAGCGGACAGGGCCTGAATATTGGCGTCAATTCTCACAATTCACCTCTGGCCGACTTGCGGCCGACAGCCTCCGGCCAAGGACCGAAACAGCGTTGCCCGCTGTTTTCCCTATTAAGGAATTTAGCCCTTTTTCAAACTTCTTTCAATAGATGAATATGCCGAGTGGTCGTGGATGGATTCGAAGCTCTCAACCTCCACCTTGAACCAGGTAATCTGGGGATGGTCGGCCAGCCCCTTGGCCGCCGTGCGAACCACGTCCTCCACAAAGCAGGGATTGGCAAAGGCCGCCTCGGTCACGAACTTCTCGTCCTCGCGCTTGAGCAGGGAGTAGACTGGGGACGATCCGGCGGCCTCGGCCAGTTCGATGAGGTCCTCCAGCCAGAGAAATCCCTTGTACCGGGCCATGACACTGACCATGGCCCGCTGGCTGTGCGCCCCCTCGTCGCTGATGGCCTTGGAACAGGGACAAACCGTCATGATCGGCACTTCCACACCCAGGGTGAAATCCAGTCTTCCGTCCTGGTATTCCCCGATCACACTGCAGGTATAACTCATCAGCCCTTTGCTCCCGCTCATGGGCGACGACTGGCGCAGAAAGTAGGGAAAAACAAAACGGGCAAAGGCCTTCCTGGCCTGAAGACGCTTGGCTATGTCCGAAAGAAGACCCTTGAACGAAGCATAGCTTAGGTCCTCGGACCAGTCCTCAAGGGCCTCCACGAAACGGCTCATGTGCGTGCCCTTGAACTCCGCAGGGAGATCAACGGACAAATCCACGCTGGCCACGGTATGCTGGGTGCCGGACTCCCTGTCCCGGACCACCAGGGGCAGCCTGAGTCCCTTGACCCCTACGCGGTCTATGGGCAACGAGACGTCCGAAGGCCCGCTCTGTACGTCCTGCATGGGCTTCATTTAAGTAAGTTCATGCCCGGTGGTGGTCAGGCCGAGATTGCCGTGCTTCACTCCCTTGGTGGAGATGAGCCTCTGCCCCAGGGACTTGATCTTTTCGGCCTCGCCCTTGAGCACCAGCACTTCAAGGCAGTTGTGATGATCCAGGTGCACGTGCAGGGTGGAAAGGATCACTTCGTGGACCTCGTGCTGAATCTCGGTCAGCTTCTGTGCCAGACCGCTCTGGTGGTGGTCGTAGACCATGGACAGGGTTCCCGCCAGCTCGCCGCTGGACTGTTCCCACTCCTGCTGCACCAGCTTGTTGCGGATCAGGTCCCTGATGGCCTCGGATCTGGTCTGGTAGCTTTTTTCATCGCACAGCTTGTCGAACTTGGTCAGAAGATCGGAATCAAGCGATACACCGAATCGAATGGTCTTGCCCATGTCTGCCTCCAGCAATAGGTTTGTTCAAGGTCTGGTCATGCTCCAGATGTTGACCGTGGCGTTCTGCCCGCCAAAGGACTCCTTCCCGGTCTGAACCTTTTCCACCTGAAACCCGCTCTTTTGGAGCCTGTCCCATACGGGTCCGGATACGTTCCGTTCCTGGTCCGCAATCCAGATGACGCCGCCGGGAGCCAAAGCCCATTTGAAAAAATCACGCAGCGGCTCGAAAAAACGCTTCTCGTAAAAAATATCCCCGCCCCAGATGAAGGAACAGGATTTTTCCTTGATTCCCGACATTCGCCAGTCCATCTGAGTCCACAAGGGACTTTCAACACGGTTGAGCACGGTGTTGATCCGCGCCCACTCAAGGGCTTCCAGTTCATAATCCAGGGCCAGCACCTTCGCCCCCATGTCGGCGGCAACAAGGGCGGTCAGGCCCAGGCCGCAGCCAACGTCCAGACATATCCGGTCCCTGATCCGGTCCCTGTTGGCGTTCAGCCACTTGGCCAGGGCCAGGCTTGAGGGCCATATCTCGGCCCAGTAGGGCAGCCTTTCGTCGTCACCCAAATCAGCGCCGATGCTTTCCCACAGGGTCTCAAGATCTGCGGTGCGCCTGATTGTCCAGATCCGCCCGTTCAACGAAATCTCCAGGCTCCGCCCTTCATTTTCAGTGCTATTGCTGTTCATCTGCGTTATGTTGTCCAAAAAATTCGGGCCGCACACTATGTTAAGGCAAAATAACAAGGGCATAGTGTTATTGGCAAGCGTTTTTTTGTCATCACTAATGCCTTCTGCGACAACCCGGTGACACGCATTGCTCTTGTTTCCTTCCGCCCGGCATGGCCGCCCATTTGAAATTAAGGCTAAAATTAGGGTTCAATTTCCAAAAAAGGAATGATAACAAGATGCACCCAAAGCAACCAAGCACAACCAGGAGGAAACATGATTCCCCAGGATTTACTTTACGACAAGACCCATGAATGGGCAAAGATCGAAGGCGAGATCGTGACCATTGGCATCACCCACTTTGCCCAGGAACAGCTCGGCGATCTCACCTACGTCGAGCTGCCCGACGTCGGCGACACTTTCAGCCAGGGCAATGAAATCGGGTCCGTGGAATCCGTCAAGGCAGCCAGCGAAATCTACACTCCCGTGGCCGGAGAGGTCGTGGAAGTCAACGAGGCTCTGGAAGACGCGCCCGAAAAGGTCAACGAAGAGCCGTACGGCGCTGGCTGGCTGTTGAAATTCAAGGTCTCGCAGGCCCCTGAGGGGCTGCTCACGGCCGACGAGTACCAGATATTCATCGAATCGGAAGCACACTAACTCCCAAGGAGTATCCCGGCAATGCCCTTTGTCCCACATACCCCGGACGAGATTCGGGAAATGCTCGAAGTCATAGGCGTGGACTCGGTGGCGGACCTCTTTGCCGAAATCGGCCCGGAGATGCAGCCCAAGAGCTTTGACCTGGCCAACGGCAAAAGCGAAATGGAAGTGCTGGAGCACATGGAACGCCTGGCCGACAGGAACCTGAGCGATCAGTTCAGCTTTCTCGGAGCGGGATTCTACGACCACCACATCCCGGCGGCCGTCGGAGCGCTTACCTCGCGCAGTGAATTCTACACGGCCTACACCCCGTATCAGCCCGAGGCGGCCCAAGGCACCCTGCAGGCCATATTCGAATACCAGACCGCCATGACCCGAATCATGGGCATGGAATGCGCCAACGCTTCGGTATATGACGGCGGCACCGCCCTGTACGAAGCGGCCATGATGGCCGTGCGCAAGACCAAGCGCAACAGACTTGTGGTCAGCGAAGGGCTGAACCCCATCTACAGGGTCATGCTCGACTCCTACACCACCAACCTGAACCTTGAACTGATCACCGTGCCCCACGTCAAGGGGCAGACCGACGCGGCCGGGCTGATGAAGGCCCTGGACGACAACACGGCGGCAGTGCTGGTCCAGAACCCCAATTTCTTCGGCAGCGTCAATGACTTCAGCGACCTCTTCGCCGCCGCCAAGGAAAAGAAGGCCGTATCCATCATTTCCGCCTACCCTGTGTTGCAGTCGGTGCTCAAGACCCCCGGCGAAATGCAGGCCGACATCGCAGTGGCCGAAGGCCAAAGCCTTGGACTGCCCCTTTCATTCGGCGGCCCCTATCTCGGCGTCATGACCTGCACCAAGGCCATGATCCGCCAGATGCCAGGACGCATAGCCGGACGCACCCAGGACGATCAGGGGCGCACCGGATATGTGCTGACTCTGCAAGCCCGTGAGCAGCACATCCGCCGCCAAAGGGCCACGTCCAACATCTGCTCCAATCAGGCCCTGTGCGCCCTGCGCGCCCTGATTCACGTCTGCCTGCTGGGACAGGAAGGACTCAGGCGGACCGCCCAGACAAGCATCGAACGCGCCCATTACGCGGCCAAGCGCCTGAGCTCCATCCCCGGAGTGGAGCTGCTCACCGACGGCCCCTTCGGCAACGAATTCGCCGTCACCCTGCCCGTAAATGCCTTCGAGGTCATCGACGCGCTCACCGGGCGCGGCATCGTGCCGGGCTTTCCCCTGGGACGCTATTACAAGGGTCTGGAGAACGGGCTGCTCGTGGCCTGCACCGAAAAGAACACAAAGGAACAAATCGGCATATTCGCCGAGATGCTGCAAGGTATTCTGTCATGAAGACCATATACGACAAGTCGATCCCCGGGCGCGAAGGCGTCTGGCCCAGAAAGCCCGAAGGCGTTCTTGAGGATTTCATCCCCGGAAACCTGCTGAGGTCCGGAGACACGAACCTGCCTTCGGTTTCCGAGCTTGACGTGGTCCGCCACTTCACCAGGCTCTCCCAGAAAAACTATGGCGTGGACGGGAATTTCTACCCCCTCGGTTCCTGCACCATGAAATACAACCCCAAGTTCACGGAAACCGTGGCCGCAATGCCCGGATTCACCAGGCTGCATCCGGTCCTGCCCCAGCTCAAGGGAGCGGGCAGGCTCTGCCAGGGAGCGCTGGGGGTCATGCACGACCTGGAAAAGATGCTCTGTGAAATCTGCGGCATGGCCGCCTTTACCCTGCATCCCATGGCCGGCGCCCACGGCGAACTGACCGGAGCCATGATCATGGCCGCCTATCATAAGGACAAGGGCAACAATAAGACCAAAATCATCTGCCCGGACTCGGCCCACGGCACCAACCCCGCTTCCGCCGCCATCGCCGGTTTCGACGTTGTGAACATCGACTCCAAGGACGGCATTGTCGATCCCGAAGCCCTGCGCGAAGTGCTTGACGACGAGGTGGCGGGCATGATGATGACCTGCCCCAACACACTCGGCCTTTTCGAGCGCAACCTGCCTGAAATCGTGGACATGCTCCGGGAAGTGGACGCCCTGCTCTATTACGACGGCGCGAACCTGAACGCGGTCATGGGCAAGATGCGCGTGGGCGACGTGGGCTTCGACGTGGTTCACCTGAACCTGCACAAGACGTTCGCCACGCCCCACGGCGGCGGCGGTCCCGGTTCCGGTCCGGTCGGCGTCTGCAAAAGGCTGGAACCATATCTGCCCATCTCCCGCGTGGCCAAGCTGGAAGACGGCCAGTATTTTCTGGACTACGACTACCCCAAATCCATCGGCTACGTGGCCCCGTTCTACGGAAACTTCGGGGTGGCCCTCAAGGCCTACGCCTACATCCTGCGGCTGGGCCGCGATGGCCTGACCAGGGCCACGGAAGGCGCGGTCCTGGCGGCCAACTACATGCGCAAGAGGCTGGAGGACTACCTGCAGGTCCCCTACAACCGAATCTGCATGCACGAATTCGTGGCCTCGGCGGTCAAGCAGGCGGAAAAAGGCGTCCGCGCCCTGGACATTGCCAAGGCGCTCCTGGACAGAGGCTATCACGCCCCCACCGTTTACTTCCCGCTGATCATCAAGGAAGCCATCATGGTCGAACCCACCGAGACGGAAAACAAGGAAACCCTGGACAAATTCGTGGACGATCTCATTGAGATAGCCAAGCTGGCCGATTCCGATCCCGAAAGCCTGCAGGCCGCGCCCGTCAGCCTGCCCGTGGGTCGCCTGGACGAGACCAAGGCCGCCAGGGCAATGGAACTGACCGATGACCTATGATCTCGTGGTGTTGGGGGCCGGGCCGGGAGGCTATGACGCCGCCGTCCTGGCCGCCGGACGCGGATTGAAGACCGCGCTCATTGAAAAGGACGAGATGGGCGGAACCTGTCTGAACCGGGGCTGCATCCCCACCAAGCTCATGCTCGGAGCCACTTCCTCCCTGGAGGAAGTGGCCAACCAGTCCAAGGTCAAGATCATTTCCGGCGACATAGCCGTGGACTTTCCGGCCGTGCAAAGACGCAAGGAGCGGCTGCTGGGCGCGACGCGCAAGGCCATGTCCCAGCGGCTGAAAAACCTCGGCGCGGACCTGTTTCCAGGCCGGGGCAGTCTTGCCGGACCGGAAAACATCGAAATCGTCTCGGACAATGGCCAGGAAACAGTCCAGTTCAAGAACCTGATCATCGCCACAGGCTCCAGCCCGTCCTCATTTCCGGGCATGGCTCCTGACGGCGACGCGGTCATCGACTCCACAGGTTTCCTGAAACTCGAAGACATCCCCAAAAGCCTGATCGTCATCGGCGCGGGCTACATCGGCCTGGAGATGGCCCAGATCGCCCACCGGCTGGGAGCGGACATCACCATACTGGACTATGCCGAACGCATGGCCCCCATGGAAGACCCGGAGGTCTCCAAGGCCCTGCAATCCTCATTCAAGCGCAGGAAATGGGACATCCGTCTGGGAGTCAAGGTTTCCTCGGTGGCCACCAAAAGCGGCAAGGCCCTGCTGACCCTGGACACAGGCGAGGAGCTTGAAGCCGACAAGGCCCTTGTGGCCGTGGGGCGCAGACCAAACACCGGCGACCTCGGACTGGAAAAGGCGGGAATCGAAACATCCGGCCCCGGCTGGATCAACGTGGACCGGAATCTCGCGGCCGCTCCCGGCATCTACGCCGTGGGCGATGTCAACGGCAGGGCCATGCTGGCCCATGCGGCCTCGCATCAGGCCCACTACGTGGTGAGCCGCATTGCCGGGGAAAACGACAATCCCTACTCCGCATCGGTCCCCAGCGTGCTCTACGGCTCTCCGGAGGCCATGTGCGTGGGCGCAAAGGCCCACGAACTGAAGGACAAGGGCGAACCCTGCCTGGTTTCCAGCTTTCAACTGGCGGCCAGCCCAATGGCCCAGGCCCATGCGGCCACCCAGGGCTTCGTAAAGGTCGTCTGGTCCGGAGACAGGATTGTCGGAGTCACCGCGGTGGGCCACGACGTTTCGCGCCTGACCACGGCGGCGGGCATGATGGTCGAACAGGGCTGGACCGTGAAGGACGCGGAAAAGTTCATATTTCACCACCCCTCGCTGGACGAAATGCTCAAGGAAGCCATTCTGTCCGAACAAAGGGAAGCCTGAGGGCTTAAAGAATATCTCTTAGCAAAAGACCCAAATGGCTTGAACGCGAAACGCAAAAAAGGCTCAAGTCCGGTGTGCGCAAAAGATGCACGGGGATTTGAGCCTTGTCACGCAACACAGCGCTCAAGCCTTGGAAGACGGCAATCAGGCCCCCCGCTCAATCTCCATCCTGACCAGGGCCTGGTTGTAGGCCGAGGTTACGGCCCTTTCGGTCAAGGTGCCCACAAGCTTCCTGGCCGCAGTGCTCTGGGTGACCGGCAGTTGGGACACGCCCTTGTTGGTCATCTTTTCCATGGCCGCCTGCAGGGTCTCGCCGGGAATCACCGTGACCAGCTGCGAACTGGCGATGTCCTTGGCTATTATCAGCTTCAAAAGCCCTTCCTCGTGAAGCAGGGAGCGGATATCCCTGAATGATATTATGCCGGTAAGCCAGCCCTTGTGGTTGACCACGTGCAGATAGGGCGCGTTTTCGTTCTTGAAGGTCTCGATGATTCCTTCCAGGGGCATGCTTTCCGGTATGCTCAGGACATCCCTGTCCATGACATCGCCCACCTTTATGCCCTGCAAGACGGTCATCTCCCGGCCCGCCTCGATGTCTATGCCCCGGCGCAAAAGCTTGGTGGTGTATATGGACCCGCGCCTGAGGGTGGAGTTCAGGACCGAAGCGATGATGCAGGTGATCATCAGAGGCAGAATGATGGAGTACTTGTTGGTCAGTTCGAAAATGATGAGTATGGCCGTGATGGGCGCATAGGTTGTTCCGGCCACCACGCCGCCCATGGCCACCAGCGCGTAGGCGCCGGGCGTGGCCGTGATTTCGGGAAACAGCCCGTGAACCACGCAGCCGAAGGCTCCGCCGGTCATGGCCCCGATGAACAGCGAAGGCGCGAAAATTCCGCCGGACCCTCCGCTGCCGAGCGTGATGGAGGTGGCCAGTATCTTGACCCAGATGAGGGTGAAAAGAACCAGCGCGCCCATCTGGTTGGTCAGGGAGAGGTTCATTGCCCCGTAGCCCACGCCGAAGATGAAGGGATACTTGATTATGACCAGGCCCAGAAGAGCGCCGCCCAGGGCGGGCTTGAGCCAGCCCGGAAACTTCAAGGCGTCGAAAACGTCCTCGAACTTGTAGAGCACCACGATAAAGGCCAGGGCCACCAGCCCGGAGGCAATGCCCAGCAATGGATAGAACCCGAACTCCCACAAGGAGACTATGCTGTAGTCCGGGATGTGAAAGGCCGGAAAATCGCCGAAGTAATAGCGGGAAATGGTGGTGGCCGTGACCGACGACAAAACCACGGGCGAAAAGGACATGAGCCCGAAATCGCCGATGATGATCTCAAGGGCGAAAAGCACTCCGGCGATGGGGGCGTTGAAGGTCGCTGCAATACCCGCAGCAGCCCCGCAGCCGACCATGGTCTTCATGTGGATGGACGGAATCTTGAAGAGCTGTCCCACGGATGAACCGATCGACGAGCCGATCTGAACCATCGGTCCCTCGCGGCCCACGGAACCGCCCGAGCCGATGGTGATGGCCGAGGCGAATATCTTGGCCACGGCCACGCGCTTGCGGATGTGGCCGCCGCGCATGGCGATGGCCTCCATGACCTCCGGGACTCCGTGCCCCTTGGCTTCCTTGGCGAAGAAATGGATAATCACTCCCGCCACGAGACCGCCTGCCGCAGGAAGAAGAATCTTTAGATATGAGGGTACGCTGTCGGTGAATTCCAGAAAGTCCGATCCGTTCTGGTAAAAAACCCATTGCATGGACTTGAGCACGAATCGAAAGAGGACAGCCCCGTAGCCGGCCAGAACGCCTATTATTATCGCCAGCAAGAGGTGCCTGACGTCTCGCCCGGCCTTGGGACGCCGGACTCTTTTCAATAGTTTTGCTAAGCTTCCTTCTGACATTCGCCGAGACCGATTAAGTTACAGGATGAAGTCCAACTGCAGGCCAACGTCTCGATATTTCAGTTCTTACCGGCAATGTACGCAGTTACGCCAGGGATTGCAACGCATCATTTCCAAAACCTTGAACCCCGGCGCAAAACCGGCTAAACACTGCCGGACGCCATACAGCGCAAAACGCAAGCATCTTTCAAACGGAGCCGACAAATGGACAAGATGATCCTTGAGGAAATAAAGGCCGTACCTGAATTCGACATGTGGTACTACTGCGAGGTGGCGGGAGAAAGCCGCCTGGACCACGATCTGCTCGAGGAATTGGAGCCCCGCTGGAACAAGTGGCAAAAGCACATGAAGGCCTACAGCCTGAAAAGCCCGAAGCCGGGCGGCGGCAGCTTTCTGCTGCTTTATCTGGAAAGCGAGATCGAAAGCGAAATCGAGGGCATCTGGCAGGATTCGCCCACCCTGGGCCTGGCCTTCCACCATCTGGCCATCACCATGGTCATGTCCGCAGCCCAGAGCCTGATTCCGGAACTTCTGGAAACACAGTGCGCCCCCCTGCCCAAGCCGGGCCAGGCGGTTCAGGAGGCCTTCAGGGAACTGGGACTTGAATGGAACATGGAAGGGACAATCAACCGCCAGTTTGCAGTCTTCACTCCCTATCCCTACGCCGGAGGCTGCGAAATCTGTTTTCTGTCCGACACCTGCCCAAAGAGCAAGGTAAAGAAGCAATAGCGCGGCAAGTCCTTAAACGTAAACGAAATCCTTGAGCGGCTCCTTGTCCGTGAACAACTCGTCCAGCCTTGCCTTGTGACCGGGCAGGATTTTGATATCCGCGACCTCCAGGCCTGCGGGAAGGCCGGCATAGAACTTCAAGGCCCGGTCTATGAAGTCCGCGGCCAGGAAAGAAGCCTCCACCTCATGGGGCTGCCCGCCCCAATTGACCTCAAGTCGCAGGGTGTGTTCACGCTCAGGGGGACGGGTCACGAGGTTGCCGGTCTTGGTCAGGGCTTCCATGACCGTATCCGGAAGCATTCCGGACCAGCGGGCCAGGGCCTGGGTGAAGGCGGGCTGAAAGGCTATGTAATAATAGGGATCGACCTTGCAGGCCACGGCCTTGTCCGGCAGGTTGAGGATGTAGGGAGTCTGGGCAAAGACCTTTGCCAATCCCTTTTGCAGCCTGGAAACGATCTCCTGATAGTCTTTAAGCGGCATGGCTATCCTCCTATAGACAAACAGAAAACACAAAACCCGTTTTTTATCAACTACTCCCCGAAAGCCTGCGCCATGAGCCGCTTGTCCAGGCCTCCGAAATCAGGCGGGGCATAGCCGAAGACCTCGCGCCAGACCTCCCCCGATTCCATGCAGAAATAAAGCTGCCTGTCCAGGCCGTGGCCTCGAAGCCGGTCCACGAGAAAACGAAACTGCTCCACGCGCAAGGGCCGCAGCAGGCGCATCTTGCCGTCCAGACCGGGTATGAACTCATCATAGATGTAATTGGTGTCCGGAAAATTATCCTGAATTATGCCTTTCAGTTCCGGCATGTGGCGAAACGAGCCCAAACTCATGTAGGCGATGTCCTGGGGCCTGACGTAATCGAAGATCATGTCCACTATCTCCGCGTAGCCCTTTTCCCAGCCGGGGTAGCGGATGATGGGGTCGAAATGCAGGCAGACCCTGAAGCCGTTTTCCGCGCATGTCCTTGCCGCCTCAAGCCTCTGCTTCAGGGTCGTGGTCCCGTGCTCCTCTTTCCTGTTGATGAGCGGGGTGTTCAGGGACCAGGCGGGCAACACCCGGCCCGGATTCCTCACCGCGTCCATCCAGGACAGGTCGATGACCTTGGATTTCAATTCCAGGCAGACATTGGGGTAATCGTTCAGAAACTCAACCAGATCAAGGGCGTAGCCTGTCAAAGCCTCCAGGGCCAATGAATCGGTGAACTCGCCGGTGCCGACCCTGAACCGCCTGGACGGGTCAACACCGAAAGCCCGGCCCAACTCGTCGAACAACGGCTCCTGGTTGGCCCAGACCTTGAGCACCCGGTCCTGGAAATAGGCCTGCAGGATGCAATAGGAGCAGCGCATGGGACAGTTCTCGCCGATGTGGATGATGCGGTAGCCGCAACAATGGTATCTGCGCGTGCCCGGGCAGTTGCGCAGAAAACGCCCCCTGTACTCCTTGAGATACAGGGCCTGTCCGTCACCCCTGGGCCTGACCGGACCGGAGTCGGGTTCTGTCTCAAACCAGGGCACTCCGGGCAGCCGCTCCCGCACGCGATTGGCAATGGATGAATCTATTACAGAAGGGTCGGCATGGACCTCGACTATCTCCCGAAGATGTTCGGGCAGGCTCATCTGTCGTCACCGCCCACGGACCAAAGCCGCTCCCAGAGTTCGGAGCCTGAAATTTCACGCAAGGTTTGCACGGCCTTTTCCAGTTGCTCCTTGTTCCTGATCTGGATAGTCAGGTCAACGGCTCCGGCCTCGAAATTGATGCCGTGGGCCACTTTCCAGGGCGTACCGGCCACCAGCCTCGCGCCGTCATCTCCGAAACTTCTCTCCAGCTCGGCCAAAACGGGCAGGCGCAGCTTGCGGGCCAGGGCAGTGAGCGCGGCTATCCTGTCCTTGGGGGAAAGGTCTTGGTCAAGAATTCCGGCAAAGGCTTCGGTTTCCAGAAATTCCCGAACCCCGACGGAACGAGCCCTGGCCGTCTCGTAAGCCATTGTCAAAAAAATCAAGGCATTGGACCTGGACCATTTCAATTCACGAAAGAACGGCTCCACTGCCGCCAACCCTTGCGCATCGAAACACTCCAAAATCCGCACGGCGGCCAGGGGAATGCGTCCGGCCTCCAGATGAGCGTCAAAGGACAGGGGCAATTTCAGCCAGTTCAAGTATTGCCGCAACTCCCCGGACCCGGTTTTCAGCCCCAGCATAAGGACCAACTCGTCAACAGGGATTTTGCCGTCCGCGACCCTTGAGAAATACCTCAATGCGGCAACGCGCAAGCCCTCGTCCAGCGCCCGCGTCCCATTGTCCGCAAGGTACAGCAAACCCTTTTCAAAATCGCCAAGCTCCCCCTCCACGCAACGAACCAGAACCGGCAACCCCAATGCGGCAAGGGCCTTGACCCGCTTGTATCCGGCCAAAAGCACAGGCGACTCGCCCCCCTCCGCCAGAACGGGCTGGAGTTGTCCATGTTCGCCGATGGACCGGAGCAACTCGTCATCCGGCTCCCTTGCCCAAAAAAGACTCGGCGAGGACAATGACATGGATTCGGCGGACAGTTTCAGCAGATTGTCTGACAGTCTCAATATTCCTTTCTCCAGAAGCTTGGGACAATGCCGTTGTCAAAATATAAAGACATTTCATTCCGGCACGATGCGTCGTATCGGCAATCCAAGGGGGCTTGACATTATCGCGTTGCTCTTCCTATAGGTCTAAACCTTAGAAAAACCAAGCTGACCATGAAAAGGAAATCGGGGGGCAGCCCTCGATAGTAAATAAAATCAATAGATACATGGAGTTGGCAATGTCGGAAGCACTAAAAAACCAAAGGACCTACGTCTTGGCCGGACATGGCGGCAGCGGGAAAACCTCTGTCGCCGAAATGCTTTTGCTCTCAGCCGGAGTGATCAATCGTCTGGGCAAGGTCGAGGATGGGACCACCTCCCTTGACTACGAACCCGAGGAAACCAAGCGCCGCGGCTCAACCCAGCCCGGTTTTGCCAACTACAAGTGGAAAAAGAACAGCCACTTTCTCATAGACACCCCCGGCGACTCCAACTTCAGCGGCGACCTTTCATACAGTCTGACCGCCGCTGACGGAGTTGTATTCGTCATCGACGCCGTGGACGGCGTAAAACCCCTGAGCAGAAAAATCTGGGGCGAAATCCAGAAAGCGGGATTGCCCTCCCTGATCTTCATAAACAAGATGGACCGCGACCGCGCGGATTTCGATTCCGCCTTCGCCAGCATCTCCAACGTGCTGGGAGTGAAGCCCGCGCTTCTCTATTACCCCATCGGCAGCAAGGAAGACTTCAAGGGCGTGGTGGACATGCTGGCGGGCAAGGCTCTGATGCTCGACGACAAGGGCGGCATCACGGAAGGCGACATTCCGGCCGACATCGCCGATGAAGTCGAAACCATGCGCGAGACCATGATCGAAAACATCGCGGAAAGCGACGAAGCGCTCATGGAAAAATATTTCGAGGAAGGCGAACTGTCCGTGGAGGAGCTCCAGTCCGCATTGGGCAAGGGAATCCTTTCCGGCGAATTGGTGCCGGTCTGCGTTGGTTCGGCCCTCAACAACCAGGGCGGCTCCCTGCTTCTGGACACAGTCCAGGCTCTTCTGCCCTCCCCTCTGGCCCACGCCCCCTGGAAGGGCGAAGACGGCGCGGAGCGCAAAAGCGATCCGAACGAACCAGTGGCCTGCTTCGTGTTCAAGACCCTGGCCGACCCCTTTGCCGGACAGCTCACGGTCATGCGCGTACTCTCCGGAACGCTCAATCCGGACAGCACCCTGCTGAACACCAAAAAAGACGACAAGGAAAGAGTCGGCCAACTCCTGCTCATGCTGGGCAAGGAACAAAAACCCAGCAAGGAGCCGCTCGGTCCCGGTTCCATCGTCACCCTGGCCAAGCTGAAGAATACGGCCACCGGCGACACCCTTTGCGCTGAAAAAGCGCCTTTCACCTTTATCGCCCCGGAAACGGCCCCCAAACTGATCACATTCGCCCTGGCCCCGGCCGAAAAGGGCGACGAGGACAAGGTCTACTCCGCCGTGAGCAAACTGCTGGACGAGGACATCACCCTGAAGCTGTCCCGCGATGAGGAAACAGGCGACACCCTCTTGTCCGGCATGGGCCAGAACCACATCGAAGTTTCGGTGGACAAGGCCAAGCGCCGCTACAAGGCGGACATCCTGCTCAAGACGCCCAAGGTGCCCTACCGCGAAACCATCAAGGGCACGGCCAGGGAAATCCAGGGAAGGCACAAAAAACAGACCGGCGGACGCGGACAGTTCGGCGACTGCTGGATTCACCTGGAGCCCCAACCCAAGGGCGAGGGCTACGAATTCGTGGACCAGATCGTGGGCGGCTCCATTCCCAGACAGTTCATTCCCGCAGTGGACAAGGGCATTCAGGAATCAATGGTCCGCGGCGTGCTGGCCGGATACCCCATGATCGACTTCAAGGTCACCCTTTACGACGGCTCCTACCATTCGGTGGACTCCTCTGAAATGGCCTTCAAGGTGGCCGGCTCCCTGGCCTTCAAGAAAGCCTGCGAAAAAGCCGGAATCGCCCTGCTTGAACCGATCATGACCATCAGCGTCAGCGTGCCCGACTCCTTCATGGGCGATGTGATAGGCGACCTGTCCAGCCGCAGGGGCAAGGTTCTGGGTTCCGACGCCCAGGGCGGAGTCACCGAGGTCAAGGCCCATGTGCCCATGTCCGAAATTCTTAGATACGCTCCGGACCTCAACTCCATGACCGGCGGACAGGGAACCTTCAGCATGGAGTTCTCCCACTACGAAGAGTGCCCGCCGCAGGTGGCCGAAAAGGTTGTCGCCGACAGCAAGAAAGACGCGGAAGAATAGGCAAGAGGCAATCCAGCCATACCAGGGGCGGCGAGCTTTGGTTCGCCGCCCTTTTTGCTGTGGACTGTAAAAGATACACTTATTCCCGATTCAACCTTGTTAGAGCGGGAAATTTGTTCTATCTTCGGTCATACTGAAACAAGGCATTGAAATGTTTAGAGCTATATTATTCTACATCCTTATCTTACCTTTCACCGCATGGTACAGCCTGCGCGCCCTTGCCAGCATCCTATTCAACAAGGGCAAAATTCACGAGAACTGGGCCGGAAGGGTCTGGGGCAAAAGAGTCGTCGCGCTCATGGGCCTGGATGTGGAGGCCGACCTTTCCAGCATCGAACCAAACGGCCACTACGTCTTCATGTCCAACCATCTGAGCAACTTCGACATCTGGATATTGTCCTCCCTGCTCTGGGACAACCGCCTGCGCTTCGTGGCCAAGAAAAGCCTTTTCGACATACCCCTTCTGGGCAGGGCAATGAAAAAAGCCGGCCACATATCAATCGACAGGGAGAACCGCCGCTCGGCAATGAAAAGCGTGCAGGACGCCGTGGACTCGGCAAAAAGCGGCATATCGCCGCTCATCTTTCCCGAGGGAACCAGAAATTCGGCCCCTGACGAACTCATGAAATTCAGGGTGGGAGGCATGATACTGGCCCTGAAATGCGGATTGCCCGTGGTGCCGCTGATCATAACCGGGACGGACAAGGTCCTGCCCAAAAAAAAGATTCTTGTCCGGCGACGCCCTGTGCGGGTAAAGGCCCTCAAACCCATAGACATTTCAAAATACACCCTCAAGGACCGCGACAAATTCAAGGACGACATGTGGACGATAATGAACAAGGCCTATCTGGAGATGCTCAATGAGCGAAGCTGAAAAATTCCTGACCCTCTATCCCTTGGGCGGGCTCGGCGAAATCGGGCGCAACTGCATGGTTCTTAAGACAAGGGAAACAATGGCTGTGGTGGACTGCGGACTCATGTTCCCCGACGACTACCTCTACGAGTGGACATCGCCATCCCCCGCTTCGACATGATCATCAAAAACAAAGACATCCTCAAAGGCATCGTCCTGACCCACGGCCATGAGGACCACATCGGAGCCCTGCCCTGGCTGCTGCCATATGTGGACGCCCCGGTCTACGGTTCGCGGTTTACCCTCGGACTGGTGGAAAACAAGCTTCGTGAGCACGATCTCCTGAACTATGTCGATTTGAGGGAAGTCAAACCCAATGAACGAGTCCAGCTGGGCGATCTGGCCTTCAACTTCTTTCCGGTCTGCCATTCCGTGATCAAGGGCTACGGGCTGGGCATCGAGACCCCTGTGGGCCGCATGGTGCACACCGGGGATTTCAAGATCGACAGAAACCCACTGGACGGCCACGCCACAGACCTCAAGGCCTTCAAGAAATTTTCGGAACCGGGCGTCAAGCTGCTCATGTCCGATTCGACCAATGTGGAGCGTGAAGGCTTTGCCCTGACGGAGAGGGAAATCAAGTCCAGTCTGCGGGAAATATTCTGCCAGCCCCACGGACGCATCCTGGTCACCCTCTTTTCCAGCCACATCCAGCGCATGCAGGAAATATTCGATCTGGCGGAAGCAGCCAACAGAAAGGTCGGGGTCAGCGGCAAGAGCCTGCTCCGAAACATCGAACTGGCCAGGGAACTCGGCTACCTCAAGGTTCCCGGCAACACACTCATAAACGTTGACGAGATCAACAACTACGCCGACGACCAACTCGTCCTGCTCCTGACCGGATCCCAGGGCGAACCACTGTCCGCCCTGACGCGCATCTCCCAGGACGAACACAGGCAGGTCTCCATCAAGCCGGGCGATCTGGTGCTCTTGTCCTCGCGCTTCATCCCCGGAAACGTCCGGGCCATCACGAAACTCATCGACCGGCTCTACAAGCTGGGCGCGGAGGTGTTTTACGAAAGGGTCCAGGCCATCCACGCTTCGGGCCACGCCCACCGCGAAGAACTGAGAATCATGCTGGACACGGTCAAACCGACCTATTTCATCCCGGTTCATGGCGAATACCGCCACCTTGTCAAACACAAGCGGCTGGCGGAGGAAAGCGGAATCGCCGAGGAAAGGGCCATCCTCCTCGAAGACGGAATGCCCGTGACCTTTTTAGAACAGGGAGTGAGATTCGAGGAAGCCGTCTCGGCGGACATGATCCTGGTGGACGGAAAAGGCGTGGGCGACGTAGGCCAGGCGGTTCTCAAGGAACGCCAGCTTCTGGCCGGGGAAGGCATGGTCATCGTCCTGCTGGTCGTCGACAAGGCCACGGGCGAAATAACCCTGGGACCGGATATCGTCTCCAAGGGCTTCGTCTTTGAACAGGATTATTCGCACCTGCTTGGAAGACGCCAAATGCATAGTGTTGGACGTATTCGAGAACATCGCGCCCGGAGAGACGAAAAAGCTCAAGGAAAAGATACGCTCGGCCCTGCGCCGCTTTTTCCGCAAGGTTCTGGACCGCGATCCCGTGGTGGTTCCGCTGGTCATTACAATGTAGCGGTTCTCGATTTTTTTCCTTGCCTTTTTTATGTTATAACCGTAGAAGTTTCTGTTTCAAAATTCACACATCTCGGATGGACCCTGGGTAACCCCAGTGAATCGGGGCGGTTCATAATTACCGGGATGGAGGAAAAACCCAGGAGGAATAATGGCTTACATCAGCATGAAACAAATGCTGGAGACCGGTGTTCATTTCGGTCACCAGACCCGCCGCTGGAATCCCAAGATGCGCCCATACATATTCGGGGCCCGCAACGGAATCCACATCATGGACCTGCAGCAAACCGTCAAGCTCTTTCAGACCGCCCACGACTACGTTGTCGACGCGGTGGCCAAGGGCGGAAAGGTCCTGTTCATCGGCACCAAGCGCCAGGCCCAGGAGGCCTTCAAGACCGAGGCGGCCCGAAGCGGGATGTACTATGTCACACACCGCTGGATGGGCGGCACACTGACCAACTTCCAGACCATCAAGCACAGCATCGACCGCCTCAAGACCCTTGAAGAGATGTTCGAGGACGGTTCCATCAGCAAATTTCCCAAAAAAGAAATCGTCTGCATGAATCGCGAGGTCAAGAAGCTCAATAACGCCCTAGGCGGAATCAAGGACATGACCGAACCGCCCAAGGTCGCCTTCATGGTCGACCCCAAGCGCGAACACATCGCGGTCATGGAATGCCGCAAACTGGGCATCCCCATTGTCGCGGTCGTCGACTCCAACTGCGATCCGGACGTGATCGACTACATCATACCGGGCAACGACGACGCCATCAGGGCCATCAAGCTCTTTGCAACCCACATGGCCGATGCCTGCATCGAAGGCGCGGCCCTTTATGAAGAATACAAGGCCGGTGAGGCCAAGAAGGCTGCCGAAGAAAGCAAGAAGGCCGCTGAAGAGGCCAAGAAAGCCGAGGCCGAGGCCAAGAAGTCGGAAAAGCCCAAGAAGGCCGCTCCCCCAAAGCCTGGTCCCAAGAAGGCCGCCCCCAAAAAGGAAGCCAAGGCTGAAGACAAGCCCAAGGCCAAAGAAGAAAAGAAAGCTGAAGCCGAGCCCAAGGCCGAAGCCAAGGAAACCGAGACAAAGACCCAGGAGGACGCTTAAATGGCTATCAGCGCTCAAATGGTAAAAGGCCTGCGCGAAAAGACCGGCGCGGGCATGATGGACTGCAAAAAGGCTCTTGTGGAATCCGGCGGCGACGAGGAAAAGGCCATCGCCTACCTGAGGGAGAAAGGTCTTTCCAAGGCCGCCAAGAAGTCCGGCAGGGCCACTTCCCAGGGCATAGTCGGCTCCTACATCCATTCCAACGGCAAGATCGGCGTCATGGTCGAGCTCAAGTGCGAGACCGACTTCGTGGCCAAGAACGAGAAGTTCCAGGAACTGGCCAAGGACTTGGCCATGCAGGTCGCGGCCACCAACCCCCTTTGCGTGAACCCCGAGGAGCTTCCCCAGGACGTTCTGGAAAAGGAAAGGGAAATTTACAAGAATCAGGCGATGGAAGAGGGCAAACCTGAAAACATAGCCGAGAAGATCGTCGAAGGACGCATCAGCAAATACTACAAGGAAGTCTGCCTCATCGAACAGCCTTTCATCAAGGAAGACAAGAAATCCATCAGGGACTTGTTGAACGAGACCATCGCCGTACTGGGCGAAAACATGCAAATCGGTCGATTCACCCGTTTTGAACTGGGCGAAGACGCCGAAGGCGAAGAATAATAAAACGGGCCGAACGGCCCGTTTTTTTTATAGAACATCGGGGAAGGGATATGGACAAACTGCGCTATTCGCGGGTAATGATCAAGTTGAGCGGCGAGGCTCTGGCCGGAAACCAAAAGTTCGGCATCGAACCCAAGGCAATCGGCAAGTTCTGCAAAGAAATCGCCGAAGTCGCCAAATCCGGTTTACAGATAGCCCTGGTAATCGGAGGCGGAAACATATTCCGCGGAATGCACGCATCCTCGCAGGGAATGGACAGGGTCTCGGCCGACTACATGGGCATGCTGGCCACGGTCATGAACGCGCTGGCGGTTCAGGACGCGCTGGAGAAACTCGGTTGCGACACACGGGTAATGACCGCCTTCGACATGAAGGAAGTGGCCGAACCGTATATCCGCAGAAGAGCCGAGAGGCATCTTGAAAAAGGACGCGTGGTCATCTGCGCAGCCGGAACCGGAAACCCCTATTTTACTACGGATACGGCCGCCGCTCTCAGGGCCATGGAACTCAAGGCCGAAGCCCTGCTCAAGGCCACCAAGGTGGACGGGGTTTACGACAAAGACCCTTCCAAGTATAACGACGCGAAAAAGTACGACAAGGTTACCTACCTGGAGGCCCTGGAAAAGAGGCTCGGCGTCATGGACGCAACAGCCATCTCCCTGGCCCGGGAAAACAATATGCCCATTATCGTTTTCAACTTGTTTACTGAGGGAAATATCCATAGGGTAACCACCGGCGAGAAGGTGGGAACCATTGTTCAAGGAGGAGACTAATCATGCAATCGGTTATGGACGACGGGAAAAAACGCATGGCGGGCGCCATCGCCAGCCTTGAGGGTGATTTTGAAAAGCTAAGGACCGGACGTGCATCCACCTCTCTGGTGGACAACCTGACCGTGGACTACTACGGCACGCCAACCCCCCTGAACCAGCTTGCCTCCGTCTCTGTTCCCGACCCCCGCAGCATTACAATCCAGCCTTGGGACAAGGGCGCGTTCAGCGAGGTTGAAAAGGCCATCATGAAATCCGACCTGGGCCTGAACCCCGTAAATGACGGCAAACTTATCCGCATCAACATCCCGGCCCTGACCGAGGAACGCCGCAAGGAACTGGTCAAGCTGGCCAAGAAATACACCGAAGAGGCCAAGGTGGCTGTCCGCAACGTCAGGCGCGACATGAACGAATCCTTCAAGAGGATGCTCAAGGACAAGGAAATCACCGAGGACGAGCAGCACAACGCCGGCGACGACGTGCAAAAATTGACCGACGACTATGTGGCCAAATGCGATTCAGCCCTGGGCAAAAAAGAAAAGGAAATCCTTGAAATCTAGGATGGCCCCCAATCATATAGCCATCATAATGGATGGCAACGGCAGGTGGGCGCAGGCGCGGGGACTGAACAGAAACGACGGCCACAAGGCGGGAACCGAAGCCGCAATGGCCGTTGTGCGCAGATGCCGCGAACTCGGCGTGGGCCACCTGACGCTCTACACTTTCTCCAAGGAAAACTGGTCAAGGCCCAAAACAGAAGTGGTCTATCTCTTTGAATTGCTGTCCAAGTTCCTCAAACAGGAAACCCGCAACCTCCTGGATCAGGACATCCGCCTGAACGTGTTGGGGGAGATCAACGACCTACCCCTTGGGGCTCGACAGATCGTCAGCCATGTCTGCTCCAAGACCAGCCATTGCCGCTCCATGACGCTCAACCTGGCCCTGAACTATTCCAGCCGGGAGGAGATACTGCGAGCCTGCCGCAACCTTGCGTCCAAAGGGCTGGGAGAAGACGAAATCAACGAGGAGGCCTTCGCTGCCGAGCTCTACACTTCGGGCCAGCCCGACCCGGACCTGATAATCAGAACCAGCGGGGAACTGAGACTTTCCAACTTTTTGCTCTTCCAGGCCGCTTACTCCGAGTTCTACTTCACGGAAACCTACTGGCCGGACTTTTCGCCGCAGGAACTGGACAAGGCCATCGACGATTTCACTGGCCGCCAGCGCCGCTTCGGCAAAACCGGCGACCAGTGCCTTTCTTCGGAACAGGACAACCCGGAAGAGTGACACAACCCCGGCGACCGATTCACTACTCTTTGCAACTCTTCCTTACCTTCCGGGAACACGAACATTCTTCGTCCTGTCCGGGTTGCCCCCGGCAGGGGAATGGATTAAACCATTTCCCATTGAGGGCGCTTTTCGTCAGCCACACTGAATCCACGGAATAGACAATGGAAACCCACCAGAAAAGAGTCATCACCGCCGCCGCCGTTCTCACGCTGCCAATAATTGCCATAATAATGCAGGGCTACGTATTGCTGGTCGTTCTGGCCATTTTTTGCGGAGCCGGACTATGGGAATATTACGGACTCTTCTGGTCCGGAGACAAATTCAGGCGGACAAAAATCGGAGGCCTTATCTGCGCCGCCCTGCTCCTGGCGGCCCTCAGCCAGACCGACGGCAGGCTGGCCCTGGCCGCGCTTCTGGCGCTGTTCTGGGCCGTTAACATCTACTACCTGAAAAAATACGCCTCCAACCCCGAAGAAACGTCCTATTCGGACTGCCTGATACTTTTCAGCGGCCTCATGTACATCCCCTTTTCCCTACACTTCACCCTGCATTTCCAGAGAGCCGAGATCATCCTGGTCCTGCTTGCCGCCTCGGTTTCCGACACTGCCGCATACTATGCCGGTTCCTGGCTGGGAAAGAAAAAAGTCTGGCCGGTTATCAGCCCCAACAAGACAATCGCCGGAAGCGTGGGCGGATTCATGGCCTGCGTTCTCTGCACGCTCATCCTGGGCCTGAGCCTGGGCGACTCTCCCTGGTGGTCCTGGATCATCCTGGGCGCCGTGCTCAATATGGCCGCCCAGCTCGGTGATTTCTTCGAATCCGCGTTGAAACGCAAGCTTTCGGTCAAGGACACGGGCTCCATCCTGCCCGGCCACGGCGGAGTCCTGGACCGAATGGACAGCCTGCTGTTCGTGGTTCCCGTCTTCGGCCTGGCCAAAATGTTCCACCCCTTTTTCTAACCCCAATCCAGGACAGCATCCGTGAAAACATACATTTCGCCCTGGCCGGAAACAGCAGCCCTGCCCGATTTCCCGAGAAGCGTCTCCATCCTCGGCTCCACAGGTTCCATTGGAACCAGCGCACTGAACGTCATCGACCAGCATCCCGGAATGTTCAAGGTGGCGGCCCTGGCCGGCGGTCGCAACGCGGCCCGCCTGGCGCAGCAGGCCGACAAATACAAGCCCGGATATCTTGCGCTGCTCACGGATAAAGCCGCTGCGGAACTTAAAGCTGCGCTGCCCTCCGGATATTCGCCTAAAATACTGGTGGGCCCGGAAGCCTATGTGGCCCTTGCCGTTTTGCCGGAAGCGGACCTGATCCTTTCAAGCATTGTCGGTGCGGCGGGTTTCGAGCCAACCCTGGCCGCCGCCAAGGCCGGCAAGGTCATCGCCCTGGCCAACAAGGAAAGCCTCGTACTCGGCGGCAACCTGATCCGCAAGGCCTGCCACGAGTCCGGCGCGGTGATCCTTCCCGTGGATTCCGAACACAACGCCCTTTTCCAGGGATTGGCCGGACATGGCGACGAGGTCAAACAATTGATCCTGACCGCCTCCGGCGGACCGTTCAGGGGCAGGGACCGCTCATTTCTGGAATCCGTGACCCTGAAACAGGCCCTGGATCATCCCAACTGGTCCATGGGACCGAAAATAACCATCGACTCCTCCACCCTGATGAACAAGGGGCTGGAGGTCATCGAAGCCTTTCACCTCTATGGCCTCGGCGTGGACAAGATCGACGTGGTCGTCCACCCCCAGAGCATAGTGCACTCCCTTGTGGAATACGTGGACGGCTCACAGCTTGGGCATCTGGGCGTGCCGAACATGCAGATTCCGATCGCCTACTGCATGTGCTTTCCCAGGCGCGTGCCCCTGGAACTGAAACCCCTCAAGCTGTCCGAAGTGGGCACGCTGACCTTTGAAAAACCGGACCTGGACGCGTTTCCCTGCCTTAGGCTGGCGATGGAGGCATACGCCGCCGGGCCGAGCCACCCCATAGTCCTGAACGCGGTCAACGAAATCGCCGTGGAACTTTTTCTGAATGAAAAAATCAAGTATCTTGACATACCGGGCATGATCGAAAAGGCCCTGGAGAATCACTCGCCCATGACCGTGGACACCCTGGAATCCATTTTGGAGCTGGACGTGGCGGCCAGGGCGGAGGCCCGCGGACGGTCCTGATCAACGCCGCGAACCTTAAACCGAAACGGATGGGCCCAGCCATATGGGAGATAGGCCCATCGGGGAAAACATGATAACAAGCATAGTCGCAGTACTGCTCGTCCTTGGCGGGCTGATATTCTTTCACGAACTGGGTCATTTCCTGGTGGCCCGCATCCAGGGCATCGGAGTGAAAACCTTTTCCCTGGGCTGGGGGCCCAAGCTGGTCGGCTTCAAGCGCGGCCTGACCGAATACAGGATTTCCATCATTCCCATCGGCGGCTTCGTGAGCCTGGCGGGAGAAAATCCCGACACGGAAGAGGATAATGGCGATTTTCCCGATTCCACCCTGTTCAAACTCAGGCCCGCCTGGCAGCGAATGCTGGTGGTGGCCGCAGGTCCGGTCTTCAACCTGCTTCTGGCTTGGCTCATCTACTGGGTGCTGATCCTCTCTCAGGGCCAAACGGCCATGCTGCCCACAGTGGGCAAGATATTGCCCGAAAGCCCCGCCCTGGCCTCCGGCTTCCAGACCGGGGACCGCATTCTCAAGTCGGACGGACTGGCCATAGAATATTGGGGAGACCTTGTGGAGGCCATCCAGGAAAACACCGGACAGGTCATGCGTTTCGAGGTGCAACGCGGCCAGGAAATCCTGAACATCAACGTGCAGCCCAAAATCAGCATGCGCAAGAACATCTTCGGCGAGGAAAAACGGGTGCCCATGATCGGCATCCAAGTCGCCGGGGAAACCGTCACCCTGCCCCTGGAAGGCGTCGGGGCCTTGGCGGCCCTGGAACAGACCTGGGTAGTGACCAAGCTCACCATCCAAGGCTTCGTCAAGATCATCGAACGGGTCATACCGCTGGAGACCCTCGGCGGTCCCATACTCATCGCCCAGATCGTGGGAGAAAGCGCCCAATCGGGCCTGGCCGACATCCTGGCCCTGGCCGCGCTCATCAGCATCAATCTGGCCATCATAAACCTGCTGCCCATACCCGTGCTGGACGGCGGTCATATCCTGTATTTCGGACTGGAAATGATCTTCAAGAAACCCATCAGCGAACGCTGGCGGAATATCGCGACACGCATCGGCATCGCCTTTTTGCTGATGCTGATGTCCCTGGCCATTTACAATGACCTGCAAAGAATCTTCAGCTGACCTCGGCGGCCTGCTGCTCTGCCTGAACGGGGTGGAGGAAAGGCTGCAGCTTGTGCTTGGCAGGCCCGGCCCTGACAAAATGGAACTGCTTGCGGCACAGGAATGGAACGTGCCCGGACAATCAGTGCGCTTTCTGGCGACGGGCATGGAGCAGACCCTGAAGCTCTTCGGCGTCGGCGTCGGGTCGATATCAAGGATCGCCTGCGTTCACGGTCCAGGCAGCTTCACGGGCCTGCGGCTCTCCCTGGCCTTTGCCGCAGGCATCTCGGCCGGGAGGGGCCAACTGCTGGCCGGGCTGGACTATCTGCCCATCCTGGCCGCCGGACCCGCCCCGCTCCTGAAAGGCACACTGGTGGTGCTGACCCATTCCAGACGCAGGCAGGTCTACATCCAGTCCTTCAACTGCCCGCAGGGACAACCCCTTTCACCTCTCGACGCCGTGTCCCTTGACGCTGCGCGGGAATCCATCGTCCAGGCCGAGGGCCCCGTCAGCCTGCTGGGCAGCGGCCTCAGGAACAACCTGGATTTCTTTTCCGGACTGGCGCAGGAGAGGGCCGACATTTCCATGCTGGGTCCGGAGTGGAACAGGACGCGCCCCGAACTGCTGCTCAAGGCGGCGGAGAAGGCGCAATTCAGCCTGGACCCCATCGTCCCCCGCTATCTGCGCGAATCGGACGCTGAAGCCAACCTGGATCAGATCGCGGCCAAGCGCGGACTGGACCCGGAGGCCGCCCGCAGGATTCTGGACCAGAGCCGGGAAAAATAAAAAAAGGCGATCTTCCGACCGCCTCCCAATCTACCATATCACTTGACGCCCTATGGCGTGAGCCGCTCCACGGTATGCTCCAGCTGTCTGCCCAGCGGGGTCTGCATGGTTATCTCGCGCTCGACGTTGGTAATGCCCTTGAGCACGGTCGAATGCTTGCGTCCCAAGGCTTCGCCAATGTCTTTAAGGGAAAGTTCGGTATGTTTGCGGGCAAGGAAAAAAGCGGTGTTGCGGGCCAGGACTATCTGTTTCTTGCGGCTCTTGGATTTGAGCTGTTTTCTGGTCAGGTCGTAGCCCTTGCAGATGAATTCGATGATGTGTTCAAGGTCGGGGCTGGAATGGGCCAGAGCATAGTTGTCCAGCACTTCCCAAGCCAATTCCATGGATACCTTGTGGTTCAGAAGTTTGGCCTTGAGCACAAGATTGTTCAGACAGCTTTCCAACTGGCGGATGTCGGTGGTGATGCGCTCGGCCAAAAGGCTGGAGACGCTGTCCGGCACTTCCACGTTCAGGGCCTTTGCCTTGCGTATCAGAATGCGCTTTCTCGTCTCATAATCGGGCCTGTCGATGACCGCCAGGAACCCGGAGGTGATGCGGGAAATGAGCTGGGAATCCAGTTTGGACAAATCCTTGGGCAGAAAGGAACTGGTCAGGACGACCTTGCAACCTCTGGCCTGCAGGGCATTGAGCGTGCCCAGAAGCTCATCCTGCATCTTTTCCTTGCCCTGAAAAAAATGCACGTCCTCCAGAAGAAGCACATCCACGGCATCCCTGAACTCGGCCTTGAAACGGGGCACTTCCCTGGACTTGATGGCCAGGATCAGCCTGGTGGCGAATTCCTCGGCCGTGAGGCAGGCGATGGAAAGACGGTCCTTGTTGCTGGCGGCCGTAAGCATGTGGCCGATGGATTGCAAAAGATGCGTCTTGCCCAGTCCGGGGCCGGAACTGAGAAACAGGCTGTCTGAAGGCAGGGAATCGCGACAAAGTCCCTGAGAGGCGGCGTATGCCAACTCGTTGCAGGGACCGACCACGAAATCGTTGAAGGTGAAACGCCATTTGGCGCAACGCCTTCCATTGGGAACATGGACAATGGGCAGCCCAAGGGGGCGGGAAGATTCTTCGCCGGAAGGAATTCCCTTGCCAGCGACCTCAAGGGATTCTTCCTTTTCGATTTCGGAAGCGACGATCTCGATCTTGGGCTGTACTCCCAGGACCTGGGCGGCGGCCTCTTCTATGGCCCCGGCCAAACGGTCCCTGACCCAGGAGGCCACGAATTCGTTGGGCGCATGCAGGGTCACCGACCGGCCATTGACCACGGCGCGCAATGGCTTGATCCAGACCTTGAATAGCCCGGGGTTTAGGCTCTTTTCGAGCGCCAGGAGTATGTCGTTCCAGCTGTCTTTAAGCATGAGCAATGTGATAGACTGACCGCCAGCAAATGGGCAACTGTGGTATTCACCACGGACAGCTAGTCCGACAAAAACATTATCTACAAGGCAACACCCTTTCATTAAACATCTTTTCCAAAACCCTCATTCAGTAAGACATTCTCATCATCGGTTAGCGGCTTAGAGCATTCAAGGCTTGGCAGTTGAGAACGCAAAATCTTTAAACAGTAGTTAAATTATTTTTCAACACCCACTCAGTCCCGTTTTTAGTAAAAATGACCGATAATTTTATTTATCTCATTTGCACAAAAAATTTCTAGACAATTTTTTGGGAAATCGCCCTAATTTTGCAGACACCATAAACATAACATGCTGAAATAAAATTAATAACAGAAAACGAAGAAATCAATTTAAAAAAAAGTTTTACACAGCCAAATCAGTGCCAAGCCCGGAAGCCCTTTACTGACAGGCACTGGTTGCCTCTTGGATTAGAAACATCTTTTATTTGAAAACCATGAGTATGGATTGCCCCCTTGACAAGGAAAAACAATCGCTTGAAGCGTCGGCAAAACCCTTTAGTCCTGCCAGGAAGTTCCTGCCTTTCATTTCTCCAGGGGAGGATACTTGCCGCAAGTGAAGCGGGCCGATTCCGGACAATATCCCAACTGTTCGCAGCGTGGACCGGCCACAGCGAACAGGGCCGGCAGCTTTTCCTTGCAGATGGCCAGCATCATGTCCGCCACCCTGCGCACTTCCCACTGGGCGCGGGAACAGCAGCGAAGATGAAAGAAGTGGTGCAGGCTGCGGCAGTTCATGGTTATGACGATCTTGGTCTCCGCGGCCTGGGGCAATACGAACCGGGCGTCCTCGTTGGCCTTGTTCTTCCTGCCGTTGGCCACGAGTATCCCCTTCAGATCGCGATAGGCGCTGCCGACCTCTTCCATGAATGCCTCGAATCTCTCCCTGGCCTCGGGGATGCGGGCAATGGCCGGGGGCATGATGTAGTCCATGTCCGACTCGTCCACATAACGCTGGCTCTGCTGGGAGTAGGAGGCGATGCGGTGGCGCACGATCTGGTGCGAGCAGGCCCTGGAAACCCCCTCCACGGCAAAGGTGAAGGAGACGTGCTCGATGGGGCTGTCGTGACCGGACTCCAGTACGTTTTCGACGAACCTGGCCTGATCCTCCATGGGCACCTCGCCCGCAAGAAGCTTGGGCCACATGTCGGCCACGAACCCGGCGTGATAGCACTGTCTGAAAGCGGCGTAGATCAATGAAAGGGCATCCGGCGTCATGGCCAGGAACTCGACCCTGGCTTCCTTTTGGGGCATCTCCTAACTCCGTGGTTTATTGATGTTCAACCAGTCGCTGACCGACTTTCTAAATTATTAGCACCCTTTTGTCATTCCCCGGCCCTGCGGCCTTGACCGCCGGCATGAGCGGACTTAGTTTTCGGGCATGAACACGAAAGACCTGGTGGATATTCTCACCGCCTCAATCGCACCTTTTCTGCTTATCTCCGGAACCGGCCTGCTGCTCCTGTCCATGACCAACAGGCTGGCAAGGCCCCTGGACCTCATCAGGCGGCTGCTCGGCGAGGCTGCAACGGCCCAAGGCAGAACCAGGCGCATGCTGTCCGAGCAGATACGCATCCTGCACCACCGCTGCCGATTGATGCGCACGGCCATCGCCCTGGCCGTGGCCTCCATACTTTGCATCAGCGTCATGGTCCTGGTGCTTTTCTACAGTTTCCTCTTTGACCTGTCCTCGCCCTTTCTTGTGGAATCGCTTTTCACGGCCAGCCTGATCTGCCTTTTCAGCTCCCTGCTCTTCTTTCTCTGGGACATCCGCATCATGCTCAACACGCTGAAAATCGAAATCGACCGCCACCTGGGGGCTTAGCCCGGATCACCTCCCGGCCAGCCCTATTCTTTCCAGCGCGTCCTTCAGCACCTGATCCAAGGGCTTGGCGCCCTGCAATACGAAATGGACCGAGGACATGAGCACTGGTTCCCGTGCTTCGTACAGATCGGACATAAGGGGCCGTCCCGTTTCCGGGTCCGAATCCATGCCCGGCACACGCCCGGCCAGGGTGGTAAAATCCACCATCAGATAAAAGCCCATGCCCTGCTCCCTTACGATCTCCTGGATTTCGCTTGAGAGTTCAAGGCCGTTTACGGCCACCACCTGCTTGCCCTTGGCTGCCAGTGAGGCCAGTTCCGAATGGTCCCCGCCGCCGAACTCGCTGAACTCCAGTCCAAGGCGCTCGGCCAGGGCCGCGCCAAGGCTGCTCTTCCCGGAACCGGGCAGGCCCAGGATAAAAACGTTGCCGGTTTCAAACCCCGCGGATTTGAAGTCGCTGGCCTTGCGTTTTCTTAGAACCTGTTTCCGGTCCATGTCCTGAACCTGAATCCTCTTGCGAATGAAAGTCATATACCCATGCTCCCTCTTGATTTTAACGGGCAATTGCCCGGACACATTGAAATTCTGTTAAATTGCCGTCCACCGGCTCCAAAACCCCGACCAAATCACTACAGTGATTTTAGCTTCAGGCGGAATCCTTATATAAAGGTGGTCGGCCCAAGACTCAAGGGCGGACATCCCCATGTCCGGCAGGGAGTTGTCCCGAACCCTTGCAGGTCCGGGACAACTCCTTTATGTTTGCCAAGATAAATCAAATCAATATCCAGGAGAAATCGATCATGAAAAAATGGTTGCTCATAGGTGTCGGCGCCGTAGTTCTCATCATCATCACTTTGCTGATAGTCGGTCTTTCCAATCTCGGCCCCATCATTAAGAAGGCCGTGGAGACCGTCGGACCCAAGATGACCAAAACCGAGGTCAAACTGGCCGATGTGGGCATCTCCATCTTCTCGGGCGAGGCCAAACTCAAGGGATTTGTCCTCGGCAACCCCAAGGGATTCAAGACCCCCACGGCCATGAAGGTCGGTTCGGTGTACGTGGACATAGACGAGGCCTCCCTGACCAAGGACGTGATCGTCATCGACAAGATCGAAATCTCTTCGCCTCGGATAACCTACGAGACCAAGGGGAAGACCGACAACTTCAAGACCATCCAGAACAACGTCACCAAGTCTTCCGGAGCAACCAAAGAAGCGGCCAAATCCGGAGACTCCTCCGGAGAGGGCGGCAAGGAAAAGAAGCTCATCATTAATCGCGTCGTCGTCACGGACGGCGAGATCACCCTTGCGGGAGGACTTCTGGGAGAAGGTGTGACCCTGCCCCTGCCTGACATCGAACTCACCGACATCGGCAAGGACAAAGGCGGAGCCTCTCCGGCCGAGGCTTTTTCCCAGATCTTCGGCTCCCTGGCCGACGGCATCGGCAGCGCCGTCACTTCCGGCCTCGACCTGCTCAAGGACGGCGCCGAGGCACTCCAGGAAGGCGTTGAAGGCGCAGGCAAGGAAGTCGAGGAAGGCGCCGAGTCCTTGACCAAAGGCGTGAAGAGTTTGTTTGAGTAGTCCGCACAAATCATACCGAAACGGCAAGGTCGCGTTCAATTGAGCGCGGCCTTTTTCTTTTCACTCAATCAGCCGCAACTGATTTCTTGAAAATCAAGACACCACAAGGCGTTCACATCGCCAACCGCACGAATATTTATTCGCAAAAAAACAAAGGGCTTTCCTAAAGTTTTAACCGGGCCAGCCGATCAGGACTATAACAAAGGACGGATTGCGTCGGAGGCCTATGCGCCCTCAGGACGAATCCATAAACATCAGGCACGGATGCCGTAACGATTCAAGGAGGAAGACATGTCCCTCATTATTAACCACAACTTGATGGCCATGAACGTGTCCAGAAACCTGGGCAGGGCTTATTCGTCATTGGCTCAATCCACAAGGCGCTTGTCCTCGGGACTGCGCGTGGACAACGCTGCTGACGACGCCGCCGGTCTGGCAGTTCGCGAGCTCATGCGTGCGGAAGTAACTTCTCTGCAACAGGGCATTCGCAACGCCAACGACGCCATTTCCCTCATCCAGACGGCTGACGGCGCTCTCAGCGTTATCGACGAAAAGCTGATCCGCATGAAGGAACTGGCGCAGCAGGCCGCCACGGGTACCTACAGTTCAGACCAGCGTCTGATCATCGACTCCGAGTATCAGGCCATGGCTTCGGAAATCACCCGTATCGCCAACGCCACGGACTTCAACGGAGTTTATCTGCTCAACGGCGCCCTGGCTGCAAGCGGCGGCAACATGAACGCTCACAACGGACACGGCCTCAAGGCCAGCGGTCCGCTGAAGGTTCACTTCGGCACAGGCAACGACTCGGCCGAGGACTACTACTACGTGTCCATCGGCACCTCCACGGCTTCGGCCCTTGGCCTCGGCCATGACGCCGCCACCAAGACCGGAACCGGGGAAGCCGCTGTTGCCGGACAGAGCATTTCCACACAGTCCCTGGCCCAGGCCACACTGGACGCCATCGGCAACGCCATTGTCTCCAAGGACAAGATTCGCGCCAACCTCGGCGCCCTGCAAAACAGGCTGGAAAACACCATTACCAACCTGAGCATCCAGGCCGAGAACACGCAGGCCGCCGAATCCCGCATCTCCGACGTGGACGTGGCAACCGAAATGACCGAATTCGTGCGTCAGCAGATTCTGACCCAGGCCGCAGTGGCCATGCTGGCCCAGGCCAACTCCCTGCCGAGGATGGCCCTGCAGCTCATCGGCGGCTAGTAAACGAACAGAAACGAACAAAACTGATCAACCGGGAAAGCCGGACCGGCGGTTGCCGGTCCGGCTTTCCCACTTTCATGGCACCAGCCTTGCAGACATTATGAGCGAACAGCTACGCGGAAAAAATTTCCTGCCAAGGACTAGACCATGAGCACATATACATCAGGAGCAATTTCCTTCACAGGACTTGGAAGCGGTACGGACTTCGACACACTGATCGAAGGATTGGTAGAAGTTGAAAAGACCCATACCTACCGCCTCGAGAGCTGGCGAAATACCTGGGATTTGAAAGTAGAGGCCTTTAAGGCCCTGAACACAAAGCTTTTGTCCCTCCAGACCACCCTTGAAGGCATGGACTCCATGAACGAGTTCCTGTCAAAAAGCGCTTCCAGTTCCGACTCCACGCTGCTTACCGCCACACCGGACAGCGATGCAAGCGAGGGAACCTATAGCATAGAAATCAACCAGCTGGCCCAAAACAAAGTCATGGTCAACGACAACGGATTCAGCGCTATCACTAATTCGGTGAATTCCTCGGGCGGAGCGCTCGTCCTGGAGTACGAATACAAGGGCACGGACTACCAGATTTCCGTTGCCGACGGCACGACCCTGGACGGCCTGAAAAACCTAATCAACAACGACCCGGACAACCCCGGAGTGAGGGCCTCAATCATTTCGGACGGTTCCAGCTATTTCATGCAGCTCAAAGGCATGGATCTCGGAGTGGAATCATCTCTAATCATCGAAGCGGGTACTACCCTGACAAATTGGGACGCAGGAAACTGGACGACGACGCAGACAAACCAGAACTCGCAAATCAAGGTGGACGGCTGGCCCACTGGCGCAGGCAGTTGGATAAGCAACGCCAGCAACACCGTGACCAACGTCATTGAGGGCTTGACCCTGAACCTCAAGGACGAGGGTTCATCCCCGCCCACGGAGGTGACCATCACCGTGGACACGGATACCGAGACCATCAAGGAAAATATCAGAACTTTTGTCGCGCAGATGAACGAGGTGCGTTCAGCCATACAGACCCTGACTGAAGTGGATGAAAGCTCCGGCAACGTCTCGATGGCTACGGACAGCAGCTTGACCACCGAAACCAGCGGATCGATCCTGACGGGCAACTACGGAATCGAGTTTATTTCCCAAAACCTGAAGAACATGGTCGCGGACAAGGGGTTGGGCTTTGTCTACTACGACGACTCGACCGGCACAGGCGACCTGTATTCAGCGCTTTCCCACATTGGTATAATGACGGATGCGGAACAAGGTTCCGCCACATACGGACTTCTGAAAATTGACGAAGACGCGCTGGACGATGCCTTGGACGATCACCCGGATTTGGTCGCACAACTTTTTTCCGGGCAGTATGTCGGCAGCTCGGACAACGGTGACCTGTCCTACTACTCCTGCATTGAAGGAACTACAAAGGCCGGAACCTACGAGGTCGAAGTAACTGTTTCCGGCGGGGCCATCACCAGCGCGACCATCAACGGCCATGCCGCCACGGTCAGCGGATGGGAAATAACCGGCGCGGCCGGTACGGATGAAGCGGGTTTAGCCGTTCAGGTGGACAACCATGCGGACGGCAACTATTCAAGCAACGTTTCCCTCAAGCTGGGCAAGATTCCACAACTCATTGACCAACTGGAAGATTTAAACAGCACTTCCAGTGGACCCCTGCACATCCTGGAAGAAAACTACCTGGACATCATCGACCAGATCGATGAAAAAATCGCCTCCGAAGCCGTTCGCCTTGAAAAAATGGAAAGAACCTTGAAACTCAAATACGCCCGGCTTGAAGCGCTTCTCGGAGAATACGAAAACATCAACACCCAGCTGGGCAGCAGCATCAGCCAATTATCCAGTGATTAGCGATAAAAGAACGGAGGTCATCAACTAATGTCCCAAGCCGCAAAAGCCTATCTGGCGACTCAGGTCACAACAACGACCCAGGGCGACCTGCTGATCATGCTCTACGACGCGGCCATCAAGTTCCTGAAGCAGGCCATGGTCAAGATGGAGGAAAAGAACTACGCCGAAAAGGGCATCCTCATCTCCCGGGCCATCGACATCATTGCTGAGCTGGCCAATTGCCTGAACAAGGAAAAGGGCGGAGACCTGTCCGCCCATCTGAGCCAGATATATTTCTTTTGCAGCACGCAGCTTGCCAAGGCCAACCTGAAAATGAGCCCGGCCATGCTCCAGGAAGTCATAAATATCCTCAGCGGCCTGCGCTCGGCCTACGCGCAGATCGTTCCCGGACAGGAAGACGCGGCACCGGCCTCCACAACCGCCGCGCCAAAGGCCCAGCCCAAAAATCCAGTTCAGGAATCCACTGTTCCCCAAGGCCCGGCAGCTCCCCTGTATTCGCCGAACATGACCCAGTCAGCCATGCAACCGAGCGCCAAGGAGAAAACGGGACAACCCGTCACCACCAAGGCCGGGTTCGACAGGAAAAGGGCCGCCAACGCCTATTCCAGCCTCAAGTAACCGGGGCGCAATTTACTTATCGTCCAGGTTGTGGCACCTTGCGCCATGCCCATTCGTGTCCTTCACGCCGCCAATTCCCTAGGTCCGGGCGGAACGGAAAAGGTGATGCAGCTTTTCGCCGTGCATCTGGACCGGACTCAATTCCAGGCCGCAGTCTACTCTCCAAGGGACGGCGAACGCGGCTCCCTGATCAGAAAAGAAGGCATCCCGACATACATCTCCACCGATCTGCTCAAGGTCGTGGAGTCATTCAAGCCCCACGTCGTTCACCTGCACAGGGCGGGCTGGCCCGACCCGGAGCTGCTCTCCCCCCTGCGGGGAGCCGGAATACCCGTGGTCGTGGAAACCAATGTCTTCGGGCGACACGACCCAAGCCCACTTGGAAGAATCATTGACCGCCACCTGTTCGTCTCCAACTTCTGCGCCGACAGATTCGAGCGGGAAACCGGGATCAAGGCGGAAGCGCCGGAATACGGCGTACTCTACAACCCGGTGGACACCGACTTTTTCGCCCGGATTGCAGGCGACAGAAGAGACTTATCCCGCCCGGTCGTGGGCAGGATATCCAGGGCGGACCCCGGCAAGTGGTCGCGGCTGGCTTTGGACATTCTCCCAATCCTGGCCAGGGAAGTTCCCGGCTTTCGCTACCGCGTCATCGGCGCAATCCCCGAAGCACGCGAGTTCGTGATAAATCACGGACTGGAATCATCGGTATCCTTTCTCCCGCCCATACTCACGGACAATGAACTGGCGGAGTTCCTCAATTCCATTTCGGTCCTGGCCCATGCCAACGACACAGGGGAATCCTTCGGGCTGGTCATAGCCGAAGCCATGGCCGCGGGCCTGCCGGTGGTCACGCACCCCTGCCCCGGCCTGAGGGACAACGCCCAGCTGGAACTGGTGGAGCACGGCCGCACCGGTCTTGTGGCCGAGAACGCAACCGACTACGCGGCAGCGGTGAGGCATCTTCTGGACAACCCGGAAGAGGCCGGGCGCATGGGGCAGGCCGGGAGGGAAAAAGCCCAAAAGCTTTTCCGCGCCCAGACAATCGCCCGGCAGCTGGAACAAATCTACATTGACCTTCTCAAACTCAAAAAGGCGCAAGTATCCTGATGCAAGACCTTAAATTAATTTTCGATTATTCCACCGAAGTTCTCTCCTTTTCCTGGAAAAACAACGAGAAACCGACAACGATTCCACCCCTGTCGGGGAACCAGGAAAGGGCCGTTGAACGCACTCTCAAAATCTTGGGCAAGAAAAAAGCCGACAACCTCGTGGTCTTCGGTTTGGGTTCAGGCGGCTTCGCCTCCGAGATGCAGGACAGGCTGCCCACGGACACGAACATGTTCGTCTGTGAACTGGATACGCAAAAGGCCAAGGCCGTTTATGACGCAGGCCGCCTTTCATGGTGGAGCGGGACATCGTCCCGCCAACTCCTGGCCGACTCTTCCCCATGGGCGCACCTGCACCTGCTGACCATGCTGGGAGTGGATGCGGGCAATTCCTGCCTGATCCTGAATCCGGAGGCCTCGCCCGAGGAAAAGGAACAGCTTCAAAACCTGCAACGGATGTTCCATCAAATCAGGATCAAAAACGCATTCAACAGTCCGCTGCTGAGCCATGTGGCCACCCAGCCTCCTTCCCTTGCCGCGGCAGCCATCCTCAGCCCGGACGAACCGAACCTGGACAGATTTTTCGATCAGTTTCCAGCCTGGCTGGAAGAGCTTGTGATCGTCTGGGACAGTCGGGAGATACCGGATGTCGACCTGAGAACTTCCATTCCCGTCCGGCAAATCGCCCGTCCCCTGGGCAATGATTTCGCCGCCCAGCGCAACGCCATGCTTGAAGCCTGCAAAGCCGACTGGATTATCTACCTGGATGGCGACGAGACCCTGTCCGACGATGTATGGGACCTGTTTCCCGGATTGCTCCTGGCAAAAATTTCCGCCTGCTACCTGCCGAGGACAACCTACTTCCCGGACGAGAAGCGGGTAAGGGTGGGGCTGGGACTTTGGCCTGATTTGCAGCTCAGGCTGTTCAAGAACGCTCCGGGACTGAAATTCGAAAACACCGTGCACGAACGGCTGACCGGAGTGCGGGGAGCGGTGGGACTGCTCCTTGACGGCTCCATCCGCCACTGGAGCCACCTGGACAAGAAGCCGGAGCAACTGAAGGAAAAGCTGGCCCTGTTCGATCAGGCGGGCAAGGGTTCCATAAGCCACACCCTGAGCAGCGACTATCCGAACCTGCCTGCGGAATACTTCCCCGACCCCAACAGCATGGCCGGTGTCCTGCGCATCATGGTCCTGCCGGAGAACCCCGCAAAATCCTGAGCTTGTTGCGAACCTTTTCCATCTAAAGTATTAGGCAAGTCAACGCCTGACGCGGAACTGAAGGAAAGCAACGAGGACCATATGCTCATAACCTGCCCAGAATGCAATTTCACCCGGGATGTCCGGGACGACAAGCTTCCCGAAAGGGCGCAGGTCGCCACCTGCCCCAAATGCAAGCACAAGTTCAAGTTCCGCGACCTTCCGCCCGAAGCGGATGCGCAACCGGTTAATGATGATCGATCCCAGGAGCGTCCAACGCAAGAACCGCCGACACCGGAACAGGCCACTCAGGAACAACCGGCCCCTGAAGTATCGGGTGAGAAGACCCAGCGCGAGGAAGATCAGCCGGAATCTCGGCCTGAAGCCGAATCCGCGCCGACGCAGCCCGAACAGGATGCGGAAGCAGAAAACGCCGAACAATCGGAAGACCTCTGGGGCAAGCTGGAATCCATGCAGCCCGAGGAAAGCCCCGAACCGGACGAGGATGAAGAGGAAGACCTTTTTTCAGGCCTGGGCGATGAGCCGGACGTGGAAATACCTGTGCCTTTCGAAGAGTTGCAGGAATACGGATTCTTTCCCGGACTTTTCCAGACCATCAAACGGGCCATGTTCTCCCCGCGCCTGTTCTTCCAGGTCATGCCCCTGACGGGTTTGGTCAAACCGCTTATTTTCTTCATTCTCATTTCCGAACTGCAGGTCGTGGCCGAACTGTTCTGGCAACAGGCCGGACTCCGGCCCCTGATGCCGCCCCTGCCCGGTTACGCCCCCGGAGACCCGACTGTTTCCGGAGGGATAGACTTCGTGTCCATCGTGCTGCAACCCCTGATCCTCGCGCCGATACTCTTCCTTGGAGCGGGCATCAACCACCTCTTTCTGGCTCTCACGGGAGCGGCCAACCGGGGATACGAGGCCACGTTCAGGGCCCTGGCCTATTCCAGCGCCCCCTTCGTGCTTTCTCTGCTACCCGTGATCGGCCCGCTGGGCGGATGGGCCTGGAGCACCGTGATCACGGTCATCGCCTTCAGGTACGTGCACAGAACCACATATACCAGAGTCATCGGCGCCCTGCTGATACCTCTGGTCATGACCGGCGTCCTGGTCTTTTACTGGCTTCAGAATAATCCCATGTAGCAAGCTCGGCCATGGGCGCAAGCCGTCACGAGAGGTACGCATCTTGCTTACAAACATGCGTAACAGCCGGGTCCGTCACTTGCTTGGCGGCCCCGCGAACCTCAACCGCCGACGAGCCATGAAAAAAATCATCATAGCCATCCTGCTTCTGGTCTTGGGCGCGTGTGGGAACATTGACCCGCACCTTACACAGCAACCCAAGCTGTATGTCGACGCGCCCCTGGATCTCTCGGAACTGGCCATATACGTGCAGCCCAAGACGCGGCAATATCGGCCGGTAAAGGCCATGTTCTATCCCTTCTGGGTGGCCCAAAAGAGCCAATATCCGGTTGTGCTGGGACGCCAATTCGGAAAAATATTTCACCAGACCTGGGCCGCCGAAGAACTTTTCCCGGTGCTGCTCTTCGACGAGGATGTGGAGTACAAAGGCTATGAACGCGCCGTGGCCGTGGCCCGCAACCGGGGCATGGACGTGGTCATCGTGGGCACGGTTCCCCACTTTCTCGACGGCGGGACAAGGGGCGATTCGGCCATATCCATTCAGCTCAAGATTTACGACGCCTACCGGGGACAGCTCATCTGCTCCATGGAGCAGGCGGGACGCATAGAGGCCAAGCTGGCCAAGGACTGGATTCTCTGGTCGGAACGCACGAGACTGCCGGAGAATCCGCTGCCGGCGCTCATCGGGGCAATCGCCAGGGACATGGCCATTCCCCTGCGCTCATGGCTGCCGCCCATAGGCTCGGACCTGCGCTTCGTGAGCACCTCCGAGGAAATCGTCCAGGAACTGACCAAGGAACCGACAAAACCCGAACCGCAACCGGGCACGGGCATGGAATACCGACTTTCCGAAACCATGAACCCAAACATGCCCGGCGTGAATCTCAAGATCGAGTTCGACGTGGACAAGAGCACCATTCGCACCACTTCATATCCGCTGCTCGACGAACTGGGCAGGGCGCTGAACAGCCCGGCCCTCAAGGGCAAGAAGGTCTCCATCAGCGGCCATACCGACTCGGACGCCTCGGACGACTACAACATGAACCTTTCCCACGAGCGGGCCTTTGCCGTGAAAAAATATCTGGTCACCAAGCTGGGCATTCCGGCGGACCTCATTTCCGCAAGGGGATACGGCGAGACGCGGCCCCTGGCCCCCAACAGCACGGACGCCAACAAGCAACTCAACAGGCGAGTGGAAGTCCGGCTGATGGAATAAGAACCACCGGCATCCGGTCACAAAATCTGAATCACACAGGGGGCGCCACGCCCCCTTTTTTCGGCTTTTCCCTGTAAACCTTTTGTGGTACCTCTGACCCACACCCGAAAACGGCGGGCGGCATACATGTTGTCAACCGAACCGCCACCGGGCCGACAGCAACCGCAACAGACCCGGCTGAAAACCATAATCCGGGACAATACGATCTGAGAGGTTCTTTAATGATAGGCATTTCCAAACTTTACTGCGGCGCCGTGGAAACTTCCGACGCCCTTCGCTACGGACGCGAGTCCGGCAAGCTTCCCTCGCATCTGCTCCAATTCTCCAAGGACAAGAAACCGGTCGTGGTCTGGAACATGACCCAGCGCTGCAACCTGAAGTGCGTGCACTGCTACGCCCAGGCCGTGGAACCAGACGGTCAGGACGACATATCCACGGATCAGGCCAAGACCATGATCAAGGATCTGGCCCAGTTCGGCGCTCCGGTGATGCTCTTTTCCGGCGGCGAACCACTGGTGCGCCAGGATTTGGTGGAACTGGCCCACTATGCCGTGGGACAGGGCATGCGCGCCGTCATCTCCACCAACGGCACCCTGATAACCAAGGAAAAGGCCAGGGAACTCAAGGAAGTGGGCCTCTCCTACGTGGGCATCTCCCTTGACGGCGGCGAAGAGATTCACGACAAGTTCAGGGGCGTTCCCGGTTCCTTCAAGAAGGCCTTGCAGGGCGTGGAGAACTGTCAGGCCGAAGGACTCAAGGTCGGCCTGCGCTTCACCATCAACAAGCGCAACGCGCCCGAAATTCCCACCCTGTTCAAGATCATCAGGGAAATGGAAGTCCCGCGCATCTGTTTTTACCATCTGGTCTACTCCGGACGCGGCTCCGAGCTGATCAAGGAAGACCTGGACCATCAGGAAACCCGCAAGGTCCTGGACCTGATCATGGACGAGACCAAGGCCCTGTTCGACGCGGGCATGCCCAAGGAAGTCCTGACCGTGGACAACCACGCGGACGGTCCCTACGTCTACCTGCGCCTGAAAAAGGAAGACCCCGCACGCGCCAAGGAAGTCATGGAGCTGTTGCAGTTCAACGAAGGCAACAACTCCGGACGCGGCATCGGCTGCATCTCCTGGGACGGCAAGGTCCACGCCGACCAGTTCTGGCGCAACCACACCTTCGGCAATGTTCTGGAACGGCCCTTTTCCGAAATCTGGACCGACCCCAAGATCGAACTGCTGCACAAGCTGAAAGACAAGAAGCCCCATGTGGGCGGTCGTTGCGCGGACTGCAGATACCTGAACATCTGCGCCGGCAACTTCAGGGCCAGGGCCGAAGCCTATTACGGCGACATCTGGGCACAGGACCCGGCCTGTTTCCTCACTGACGAGGAAATTAAAAAGGATTAGCCCGGAGGGATATATGTCCGACCTGTCTTTTCACAGAGGGAGAAGGCTGAGGGGCACGGCGGCCCTGCGCGAACTGATCAGGGAAACCGAGGTCAGGCCGCAGGATTTGATCATGCCTTATTTCGTGGCCGAAACCGGCGGCAGGGATTTCAAGAATCCCATCAAGTCCATGCCCGGACAGTTCCAGTTGGGACTGAACGAACTGGAAAAGACCGTGGCCAAGGCCGTGGACAGAGGACTGAGAAGCGCGCTTCTTTTCGGCATCCCCAAGGAAAAGGACGAGGTGGGCAGCCAGGCCTATGCCGACGACGGCATTGTCCAGGAGGCCGTGCGACTGCTAAAGGACCGCTGGCCGGACCTTGTGCTGGTCACCGATGTCTGCCTTTGCGAATTCACCTCCCATTCCCATTGCGGGCTGCTGAGCAAGGACGGCGAGATACTCAACGACCCGACCCTGGAACTGCTGGCCCAAACGGCCATTTCCCACGTCAGGGCCGGGGCCGACATCGTGGCCCCCTCGGACATGATGGACGGCAGGGTCGGAGCCATCAGGGCCGCGTTGGACGACGAGGGGTTCGTGAACACGCCCATCATGTCCTATGCCGTGAAATACGCCTCCTCGTTTTACGGCCCGTTCAGGGACGCGGCGGAAAACACCCCCAAACAGGGCGACCGCAAATCCTACCAGATGGACCCGGGCAATTTCCGCGAGGCCATGCGCGAGGCGCAGGCCGACGTGGACGAGGGCGCGGACATACTCATGGTCAAGCCCGCCCTGCCCTATCTGGACATCCTGCGCATGGTGCGCGACTCCTTCGACCTGCCTTTGGCCGCCTATCAGGTCAGCGGCGAGTACAGCCTGATCAAGGCCGCATCAGCCAACGGCTGGGTGGACGAAAAGAATCTGGTCCTTGAATCCCTGACCTCCATCAAGAGGGCCGGGGCGGACCTGATCCTCACCTACTTTGCTGAAGACGTACTGAAAATGTTGGGAAAATAGAAATATGCATCCACACCAAAAAGGACATCCCGGCGACCACCCAGGTGGGCATCCGGGCGCGAAAAGCAAGGACGGCGTGCCTCCCCTGAGGCTCATCGCCTGGGAGGTAACCCGCTCCTGCAACCTGGCCTGCAAGCACTGCCGGGCCGAGGCGCACCCCGAGCCCTATCCCGGCGAATTGAGCACCGAGGAAGCCAAGGCGCTAATCGACACCTTCCCGGAAGCGGGCAACCCGATCATCATCTTCACGGGCGGTGAACCTTTCCTGCGCCACGACATCTTCGAACTGATCCCCTACGCCAAGTCCAAGGGATTGCGTTGCGTCATGGCCCCCAACGGCACCCTGCTCACCGAGGAAAACGCGGTGCGCATCAAGGAGTTGGGAATCGAGCGCTGCTCCATTTCCATCGACGCGCCGGACAAGGCGAACCACGACGAATTCAGGGGAGTTCAGGGCGCTTTCGAGGCCTCCATGCGCGGAATCGAATATCTGAAAAAAGCGGGCATGGAATTCCAGATCAACACCACCGTGACCCGCAACAACCTATCCATGTTCAAGGACATTTTCAACCTAGCCAGGGATATCGGGGCCGCGGCCTGGCACATCTTTTTGCTGGTGCCCACGGGCCGGGCCGCCGACCTGGGAGCAGAAGTCATCTCGGCCCAGGAATACGAGAACGTGCTCAACTGGTTCTACGACTTCAGAAAAACCACGGACATGCAACTCAAGGCCACCTGCGCGCCCCACTACCACCGCATCCTCAGGCAGCGCGCCAAGGAAGAGGGAATTCCAGTGAATTTCGAAACCTTCGGCCTGGACGCCGTCAGCCGAGGCTGCCTGGGCGGCGTGGGCTTCTGTTTCATCTCCCATACCGGGCAGGTCCAGCCCTGCGGCTACCTGGAGCTTGATTGCGGAAACGTGCGCAAGACACCCTTCCCGGAAATATGGGCCAAGTCGCCCCAATTCCTGAACCTGCGCAACCCCAAGGTCTACGACGGCAAGTGCGGGGTCTGCGAATATGAGAAGGTCTGCGGAGGCTGCCGGGCCAGGGCCCAGACCATGAACGGCAGCTACCTGGCCGAGGAGCCGCTCTGCTCCTACACGCCCATGAAACTCAGATAGCAAGGTCCGGTGCAAGATGGATCTAAACGACAAAAAGATACTGGACATGATCCAGTCCGACTTTCCCCTGGCCCCCAGGCCGTACAAAGTAGTGGGCGAAAAGCTGGGACTGAGTGAGGAAGACGTTCTTGACAGGGTCGCAAGGCTCAAAGAATCCGGAGTCATCAGACGCATCGGGGCCAATTTCCACTCCAAAAAGCTGGGCTGGCAGTCCACCCTTTGCGCGGCCAGCGTACCTGAGGAAAAGATGGACCTGTTCGTTGCCGAGGTGAACAGGCTGGACGGCGTGACCCATAATTATTTACGGGAAAACGAGTTCAACGTCTGGTTCACCTACATCGGGAAAGGCATGGACGAGGTGGAAACCACCCTGGCCGGCATAACCGAGCGTACCGGAGTGAAGGTCTTGAATCTGCCCGCCGACCGGATGTACAAAATCAAGGTCGATTTCGACATGGAAAGCGGCAAGTAACCGGAGGGGATATGGAAAACAAGGTCATCATTTCGCCCTCGCTGTTGTCGGCGGACTTCAGCCGTCTGGCCCAAGAGCTTGAGGCCCTGGAAAAGGCCGAAGTCAAATGGGCGCACCTGGACGTGATGGACGGACGGTTCGTGCCCAACATCACCTTCGGCCCCCCCGTCATAAAGTCCATGCGCAAAAACAGCAAACTGTTCTTCGACACCCACCTGATGATCAAGGAACCGGAAAGGTACATAGACGAATTCGCCCAGGCAGGAGCCGACCTGATCTGCATCCATGCCGAGGCCACCAACCACCTGGAACGGGCAATCAGCCAAATCAGCGACGCCGGAATAAAGTCGGCAGTGGCCTTGAATCCGGCCACACCGCTGGAGAGTATCCGCTACCTCCTGCCCCAGCTGGACATGGTCCTGATCATGAGCGTCAATCCCGGTTTCGGCGGACAGAAATTCATCCCCTTCTGCCTGGACAAGATCAGGGAACTCAAGGCCATGCTCAAGGAGCAGGGGTCCAAGGCCCTGATCCAGGTGGACGGCGGAGTGACCCTGGAAAACTGCGCGCAAATCGTGGAGGCCGGAGCGGACGTGCTTGTCTCCGGCTCGGCTTTCTTCAACACCCCCTCCTACGCCGAGAGACATCGGAAATTCCTTGAGGCCTGCACCTTGTAATTCAAAATTCATCATGAACCATTTCAAAAGGAGCCGAAAGGCTCCTTTTCTTTTTCCCGGACCAGAGTATTATCCATAGTAAGCGGAACTCCAGCACGCATGGAGCTTGACTTTTTTTGAAAAATAGAATTTTATTCTCTAATATGAAAAATATAAGAAGAATCGACAAGATTGATAGTCAAATTTTGACGATCATTCAGCACAACGGCAGGACATCAAACGCTGAAATCGCCAGACAGGTGGGAATGGCCCCATCCGGAGTGCTTGAACGCATACGCAAGCTGGAAAAAAAGGGTGTAATCCAGGGCTACGAGGCCGTGGTGGCCCCAAAGGCCCTTGGCAAAAGCCTTACGGCCTTCACTTCGGTCAATGTGGAGGAAGGGGTCGGTTCCATCGAGACCGGCGAGCTGCTTTCCAAGATGCCGGAAGTGCTGGAAGTCCACTACACAGCCGGGCGGGACAGCTATCTGGTCAAGGTCCGGGTGGAGGACACCGAAGCCCTGCAACGGCTCCTGGTAAAATTCGGCAGCATTCCAAATGTCCGGGACACTCACACCACCATTGTCCTGACAACGGTCAAGGAAACCAGGGCGCTGGCCCTGGATGAAAACAACCATTAAATGGCTGGAGACTGATAAATGAACGCAGACCACGCTTCCCTGGAACCAAGGATTATCGGACGGGGCAAGGAATTTTTCACGAGCATCGCCGGAGAGGCTCCTTCCATCTTCAACAAGGGCTGGTGGACCGGCAAGGTCATGGACTGGGCCATGAAAAACGAGGACTTCAAGATTCAGATGTTCAGGTTCGTGGACGTTCTGCCCTACCTGAACACCTCCCAGTCCCTGTCCAGGCACATTGAGGAATACTTCGCCGGAAAAGACCAGAACATCCCGGACGTTCTCAAATGGGGCGCTGGCAAGACCGGCATCGCCGGCGGGCTTGTGGCCAAGGTCCTGAACCGGACCATCCGCTCCAACATCGAGTCCATGGCCCGGCAATTCATAATCGGCCAGGAGGCGAAGGAAGCGGTCAAGGGCATCAAGAAACTGAGAAAAGAAGGATTCGCCTTTGTTCTGGACCTGCTGGGCGAGGCCACAGTCAGCGAGGAAGAATCCGATGCCTACCGCGAGGGCTATCTGGAAGTGCTCGAGGCCATCCAGGAGGAATTTAAGAAGTGGCCGGCCCTTGACGCGGAGGGCGACCTGGACTGGGGCGGCGCGCCCAAGGTCAACGTGGCCGTGAAGCCGTCGGCCTTTTATTCCCAATCCAAGCCCGTGGACATGGATGGCTCGGTCCAGGGCATGATGGACCGCATCGAACCCATCTTCCGCAAGGTCAAGGAGATGGGCGGCTTCCTGTGCATCGACATGGAGCAGCTCAAATACAAGGACATCACAATAGAGCTTTATAAGCGGCTGCGTTCCAGCCCGGAGCATCGCGACTATCCCCATCTGGGCATAGTCTTTCAGGCCTACCTGAAAAGCACGGACCGCGATGTGGAGGAAATGCTCTCCTGGGCCAGGGCCGAAAACCTGCCGATCTCCATCCGGCTGGTCAAGGGTGCCTACTGGGACTACGAGACCGTGCTGGCCAAACAGAACGGCTGGGAGATACCCGTTTACACGGTCAAGGCCGAATCGGACATGGCCTTCGAGCGCATAGCCAAGATGATCATGGAAAACCAGGACATCTGTCATTTTGCCTGCGCCTCGCACAACATCCGCACCATCTCGGCTATCATGGAAACCGCCGAAGAGCTGAACGTGCCCAAGGACAGGTACGAATTCCAGGTGCTGTACGGTATGGCCGAACCGGTCAGAAAGGGGCTCAAGAACGTTGCCGGGCGGGTGCGCCTCTACTGCCCATACGGCGATCTCATTCCCGGCATGGCCTATCTGGTGCGCAGGCTCCTTGAAAACACTGCCAATGAATCCTTCCTGCGTCAGAGCTTTGCCGAGGAAGCGGACATCGAGCGTCTGCTGGAGAATCCGGAAGCAACCCTGCAAAGAGAGCTTGAGTCCAGGCCGTCGCAGGCGAACGACAACAGACCGGTTTACGGCGACCGGGAACCATTCCAAAACTTTCCGGCCGTGGATTTCACCATCAAGGCCGAACGCGAGGCCTTTCCCTCGGCCATCAAGGCCGTTCGCGCCAAGCTGGGCCAGACCTATCCCCTGGTCATCGGCGGCAAGGAGATAATCACGGACGACAGGCTGGACTCGTACAATCCGGCCAAGACCACGGAAATAATCGGCTCGGTCTGCCAGGCCGGAACAGCAGAGGTCGATCTGGCCATAAAAACCGCCAGGGCGGCTTACCTTTCCTGGCGCGACGTGGAACCGGAGCAAAGGGCCAAGGTCCTGTTCAAGGCTGCGGACATAGCCAAAAAGCGCATCAACGAACTTTCGGCGCTGCAGGTGCTGGAAGTGGGCAAGCAATGGGATCAGGCCCACGCCGACGTGGCCGAGGCCATCGACTTTCTGGAATACTACGGACGCGAGGCCATCAGGCTGGGCGCTCCAAAGCGCATGGGCAACGCACCGGGCGAGGACAGCCGCTACTTCTACCAGGGCAAGGGCGTGGCCGCCGTGGTGGCCCCCTGGAACTTTCCGCTGGCCATCAGCATGGGCATGGTTTCGGGAGCCCTCGCCGGAGGCTGCTCCGTGGTCTACAAACCAGCGGGGCTGTCCTCGGTGATCGGCTACGGCCTGGTTGAAATATTCAAGGAAGCCGGATTGCCCGACGGCGTATTCAACTACACCCCGGGGCGCGGCTCGGTCATGGGCGATTATCTGGTGGAGCACCCCGACATCGCGGTCATCGCCTTCACCGGCTCCATGGAAGTGGGACTGCGCATCCAGGAAAAGGCCGCCAAAGTTCAGCCCGGACAGGAGCAGTGCAAAAAGGTCATCGCCGAGATGGGCGGCAAGAACGCCATCATCATCGACGACGACGCGGACCTGGACGAGGCCGTTCTGGGAGTGCTCTACTCCGCCTTCGGTTTCCAGGGCCAGAAATGCTCGGCCTGCTCCAGGGCCATCGTGCTGGACCCCATTTACGACCGCTTCATACATAGACTGAAGGAAGCCGCCAATTCCATAAAGATCGGACCCTCCGAAGACCCGGCCAACTACATGGGACCGGTGGTGGACAAGGCCGCCAGAAACAATGTCCTGAAATATGTGGAACTGGCCGAAAGGGAAGGGAAAATACTGGTCAAGCGCGAGGACATGCCCGCCGGGGACTGCTACGTGCCTTTGGTCATCGTTGAAGGCATCACCAGGGAGCACAGGCTGGCCCAGGAAGAGATATTCGGCCCTGTTCTGTCGGTCATGCGGGCCAAGGACATGGACGAGGCCCTGGACATCGCCAACTCCACGCGCTTCGCCCTGACCGGTGCGGCCTATAGCCGCAGCCCTGCCAACCTGGAAAAAATCCGCAGGGAATTCCGCGTGGGCAACCTCTACCTGAACAAGGGGTCCACGGGCGCCCTGGTCGAACGGCACGCCTTCGGCGGCTTCAAGATGTCGGGTGTGGGCTCCAAATCCGGCGGCCACGACTACCTGCTGCAGTTCATGGATCCGCGCCTTGTTTCAGAAAACACCATGCGCCGAGGCTTCGCCCCCATCGGCGATGACGACGATTGGATTGCATAAGCCCCTTGACGTTGGGCCAAATAGGATTATTTAATACTCCTGCCGTTAATACCAATAAGGAGCATGAAATGGTTGTACACACATATGCAGGTATAGAGACCGTCCTTGAAGACAGGGACTGCCCCCATTGCGGTCAGCAGTTGGAGCCTTGGCTCGGACCCCCTGAGAGCGGCTGGGGAGTGATCCTTGTCTGCAACAACGAGAAATGCCCTCATTACGACGGCTCCGCCGAGACAATATACAACAAGCGCGACGACTCGCGCCTGGGCTGCCGATACGCGGAAAATCCCGATAACGGCTACAAGCCGTTCAACCTTGTCGCTGTCTGTTTTTAAGACCGGCCTTTGTATAGAGATTGAAACAGAAAAGCGGTCCACCGGGCCGCTTTTCTGATTAACACGGCCGCTCATCCCCTCTTTGCCAACCGCTTGCTGAAGCAGGATCGTTCCGATGCTAGAGAAAAATTCCAACTGGATTGCGCTGACGGCCCTGCTGCTTGCCATGTTTCTCTGGGCCAGTTCCTTCATCGCTCTGAAGCTCGCTTTTATGGCCTATGATCCAATGGTGGTAATCTTCGGCCGAATGGCCGTGGCCAGCCTCTGCTTCCTGCTCCTGCTGAAAAACATAAGAAGGAACTCCTACCGCCAGGGGGACTGGAAACCGCTCATGTTCATGGCCTTTTGCGAGCCCTGCCTCTACTTCATATTCGAGGCCTTGGCCCTCAAGAACACGGACGCCTCCCAGGCTGGAATGATTTGCGCCCTGTTGCCGCTCCTGATGGCCGTAGCCGCACGTTTGGTGCTCAAGGAGACTATCACGCGTCTGACGCTGTCCGGCTTTTTCCTGGCCATTGTCGGCGCTGTGGGGCTGTCGGCCGCCGCGACTTCCACTGAACAATCCCCGAATCCGATACTGGGCAATTTCCTTGAATTTGTGGCGATGGTCTGCGCGGTGGGTTACATGATCACGGTCAAGACGCTGAGCGACAGGTATTCGCCCTGGTTTCTGACCGCCGTCCAGGCTTGGGTGGGAGCTGTATTCTATCTGCCGCTGCTTTTCCTGCCCGGCACGACCTGGCCGACAAGTTTTGTGCCCCTGCCTTTTTTTTCCATCATCTACCTAGGGGTATTCATAACCCTTGGAGCCTACGGGCTTTACAACTACGGCATGAGTAAAGTGCCGGCCAGCCAGGCTTCGGCCTTCGTGAACCTGATTCCGGTCATCACCCTGGCTTTGGGTTGGGCCGTACTGGACGAAAAACTCACCATTGTCCAATACGGCGGTTCCGCCCTGGTTCTGGCAGGCGTCTACCTGAGCCACAAGGGCAGCCCAAAGACGAATTAAGCGACCTTGGCGTTCTTTTTCACATATTCCACGAACGACCGCGCTGCGGGGAGGAATTCCCTGCCGTGGCGATGAATGAGATAAAAGGAACGCTCCAGGTCAAGGGGAACAGAATCAACCACCCGTAGGTCGCCGCTGTCGATGGCCGACTGAGCCGCGAGTCTGGAAGTGACGCTCAGACCCATACCGGCCTTGACGCACTGGACTGCGGCCTGAGTGCTTTCGACCCAGGTCGTAATATTGAGACTTGAAACTGAAATCCCTTTCTTGATCAGGGCGTCCTCCAGGGATCGACGTGTTCCCGACCCGGACTCACGCATGACCCAGGGCATGGTCGAAAGTTCATTCAAGCCGATGTTCTTTCCTCCGGCCAAAGAAGGCGAAGCTATGAGCACCAACTCGTCGCGCACGGAAAAGAATGAATCAATCTCGGCCTGCTCCGGCTTGGCCCCGACCATCCCGATAAGCAGCCTGCCGTCCAGGATTTGTTCCGTAACGGACCGGCTGTCGCCAACGGTCAGGTGGACCCGAACCTGTGGATGCGCCCTGAAAAAGCCAGCCAGCAAATCAGGCAAAATAAAATGCGCCGGGATGGTGCTGCCCCCGACGCTCAAATCTCCTACAACCTTGTCCTGGAGCAGATTGATCTCGCCCACCATCTCCTCCAGAAGGCTAAAAACCCTCCTGGCCCCGCTGAACAACACATCACCGGCTTGGGTAGGCATGATTGTCCGGCCAAGACGATCAAAAAGCTTGACTCCAAGCTCGGCCTCCAGGCTGGCCACATGGGCGCTGATTGTCGGCTGTGAAAGGAACAATTCCTTGCCTGCCTTGGAGAAACTTCTCAGTTCATATACTTTGTAAAATGCTTCCAATCGTCTGAAATCCATTTCGCCACTCCTTTGTATTGAATTTGTCAATACACTGGACAAAAAAAAAGGGCAACCACATGGGCTGCCCTTTTTGGAATGATTTTACTCTATTCGGAATCTTTCTTTGCGGCCGCTTTTTTAGCAGGAGCCTTCTTGGCCGGAGCTTTCTTGGCCGGGGCCTTCTTGGCGGCAGGTTTCTTTTCAGCCTTGTCATCATCCGATTTCTTTGCTGCAGCCTTTTTTGCAGGCGCCTTCTTGGCCGGCGCCTTCTTGGCGACAGGCTTCTTTTCAGCCTGGTCGTCGTCAGCCTTCTTATCCACGGCCTTGGATTCTTCAGCCTTTTTGGCTTCCTTCTTGGCCGGTGCCTCGGCGAGCTTGGTCAGTTCAATGACCACCATGGGTGCGCAATCGCCTTTTCTGGGCAGGCTGAGCTTGATGATCCGCGTATATCCGCCGGAGCCTCCCGCAAAGCGCGGACCTATCTCGTCAAACAGCCTCTGTACGATCTGGTGGCTTCCAAGGGCTTTGTAGGCCTGGCGGCGGGAATGGAGATCGTTGCGAAGAGCAAGAGTAATCAATTTTTCAACGACCTTGCGAAGTTCCTTGGCCTTGGGTTCCGTCGTGCGGATATGCTCATAGGTCAGGAGGGCACGGGCCATGTTCTTGAACAAGGCCTTCCTGTGAGACGTGGTTCTGTTAAGCTTTCTTCCGGCCTTTCTATGCCTCATTTTTCTCTTTCCTCTTCAGCCATTCCTGATGTTTCTTATCAAAATCCTCAATTCCCATACCGAATTTCAGACTCATGGAATCCAGTACACGGCGGATTTCATCAAGAGACTTGCGACCGAAATTCTTTGTCTTAAGCATGGCCTGTTCAGTGCGCTGTACGAGCTCGCCCACATACTGAATGCTGGCGGCCTTGAGGCAGTTGGTGGCCCTGACTGAAAGCTCAAGCTCATCAATGCTTTTGAACAGGTTGGGGTTGAGGTCAATGCCATCGTCGTCGGACTTTTCCTGCTCGGAAGTAAGTTCGTCGAAATTGATGAACACCGAGAGTTGGTCCTTGAGTATTTTAGCGCTGTAGGCGCTGGCGTCTTCAGGAGTCACGGAACCGTCGGTCCAGACTTCAAGAATCAGCTTGTCATAGTTTGTCATTTGGCCGACGCGAGCCTGCTCGACCGTATAGGCCACCTTGCGGACGGGAGAAAAGCTGGCGTCCAGGGTAATTATCCCGATATCCTCGGAAAGGCCCTCATGCATTTCAGCCGGCACATAGCCCTTGCCCATGCGGACTTCCAGCTCCATCTTCAAAGGCTTGTTCTCCGACAGAGTCGCTATGTGTTGATCCTTGTTCAGAACCGTGACATTCTGATTTTCCTTGATCATGGAGGCGGTTACGTCGCCTTTCTTGTTGGCCTCAAGAATCAGGATCTGAGGTTCTTCAGTGGTCATGGCCAGACGGACCTGCTTAAGATTAAGCGCGATCTCGGTCACGTCCTCCAAGACGCCCTCGATGGTGGTGAACTCGTGCTGTACTCCCTCGACCCTGGCCGCGACTATGGCCGCGCCCTGCAAAGAGGAGAGAAGTACTCGACGGAGCGCATTGCCGATCGTGGTTGCGAAACCACGCTCCAGAGGCTCGCAAATAAATTTGCCGTACGCCTCCTTGGACTTGGGATCGCGGATCAGTTGTTCGGGCTTGACCAATTCTGCCCAATTGCGGGCATTAATTAGCTTTTCACCATTTTGAATAAGCATGTATACACCTGGTTATTTAGAATACAACTCGACGATAAGCTGTTCGTTGATCGGGAACTGTATGTCTTCTCTGGAAGGCATGGCCTTAATCTGGCCCTTGAACGCCTTGCCGTCGGACTCCAGCCAATCAGGGCAGCCGCGTCTTGCAATTACTTCCTGCGCCTCGGCAATAACCGGTATTTTCTTGCTCTCTTCGCGCACCATGATCACGTCTTCGGGCTTGACCAGCATGGAGGGAACGTTGACCCTTCTGCCGTTGAGCATGAAGACTCCGTGGCGGACAAGCTGTCTGGCCTGGCTGCGAGAATTGGCGAATCCGAGTCTGTAGATGACATTGTCCAGCCTGCGTTCAAGCATTATGAGCAAATTGGCGCCGGTAACGCCTTTCTGGCTGACTGCGCGTTTGTAGTAATTCCTGAACTGCCCTTCAAGGATGCCGTACATGCGACGCACTTTCTGCTTCTCGCGAAGCTGAACAGCGTAGTCGCTGACTTTTTTCCTTCTCATCCGACCGGAACCACCCGGGGGATAGGGGCGGCGCTCATAAGCGCATTTATCAGTGTAGCAGCGGTCACCCTTGAGGAAAAGCTTCTCTTCCTCCCGGCGGCACATCCTGCACTTTGCTTCTGTATATCTTGCCACGATTTCCTCCTAAGAAATTATACCCGGCGACGCTTGGGCGGCCTGCAACCGTTGTGCGGAATGGGTGTCACGTCACGAATGAATGTCACTTTGAAACCGGCATTGCCAATGGCGCGCATGGCGGCTTCACGACCGGACCCCGGTCCTCTGACGAAAATACCCACGGTGCGCATGCCATTGTCTCTGGCGACCATTGCCGCGTTTTCAGCAGCCATCTGGGCAGCAAAAGGGGTGCTTTTCCTGGAACCCTTGAAATGAGCGCCAGCGCTTGCCCAGCTCACAACGTTGCCCTTCTGGTCGGTGAAGGTGATGATCGTGTTGTTGAAAGTGGCCTTGATATGCGCAAGGCCAACTGGGATATTCTTTTTCTCTTTCTTCTTCCCTGAACGACGGGGCTTAGCCATTGCCTGTTACTCCAATCAGAATTTGTTTTTTCAAAGCATCAAGCCCTTGGCCAGCGCTTCAAAATGAAAGTTCAATTTGCTCAAAAACTATTTTTTCTTCTTCATTACCGAACGCCTGGGGCCTTTTCTGGTCCTGGCGTTGGTATGGGTCTTCTGGCCGCGTACGGGCAGGCCCTTGCGGTGGCGAAGGCCACGGTAGCAACCGATTTCCATGAGCCGCTTGATGTTCTGCGTGATGTCTCGCCTCAAGTCGCCCTCGACCAGATACTTGGCCTCAAGCTCCTTACGAATGACGGTAACGTCGTCAGCGGACAGGTTGTCGGAATTTTTATTCCAGTCCACACCAACATCATTGAGCAACTTAAGAGCCGTCGTCCTGCCTATACCATAAATGTAGGTCAGGGCGATATCCATCCGCTTGTTTCTGGGCAGATCAACGCCAGCAATGCGTGCCACTATACTTCCCCTTTTATCCTTGCTTTAGCCCTGGCGCTGTTTGTGCCTGGGGTTGTCACAAATTACTCTCAAAACGCCCTTGCGCCTGATGACCTTGCACTTAGAGCACATTTTCTTGACAGATGGTCTAACTTTCATGACCGAACTCCATATTATCGTCTTGCAAGGCCGCTCATCAAAATTTGAAGACCCTACCCTGCATTTGTTTACCGCAAAAAACGAAGTGGACTTAATTACAGCAGTTCAAAAAAAACCGCAAGTCCCTACTCACCGGCCTTCTCAGTTTGAAAGGCTCAATATTGTCGGGCCGTTCGCCGTTACGGCGATTGTATGCTCAAAGTGAGCCGACAGTTTCCTGTCTTTCGTCACGGCTGTCCAGTTGTCGGACAACACTTCAACTTCCGGCGAACCGACCGTGACCATCGGCTCTATGGCTATGGTCATCCCAGCCTTGAGCGGCACCCCGTTCCCGCCACCCTTGGGCACGAAGTTGGGTACTTCAGGCTTTTCGTGCAGATGCGTTCCTATGCCGTGTCCCACAAAGCGCCTGACCACTCCGAATCCGGAATCCTCGACATAATCCTGCACGGCTGCGCCTATGTCGTAAAGATTGTTTCCGGCCAGGGCCTGTTCAATGCCCTTGTTCAAAGACTCCCGCGTGACATCCAGAAGTCTCTGCGTCGTTTCGGTTATCTGCCCAACGGGATAGGTCCTCGCAGAATCACCGTGAAAGCCCTCGTATACCACACCCATGTCAAAACTGACAATATCCCCTTCCTGAAGAACCCTGGTCTCGGAAGGAAAACCGTGAACAACTTCCTCATTCACGGAGCAGCAAAGGGCGAACGGAAAACCGTGGTATCCCAAAAACGCCGGGCGCACTTTGAAATCGTCGCACATTCGTCGGCAGATATTCTCAAATTCAATGGTCGCAACGCCCGGTTTGACTGCTTCGCCCAGGGCGTCAAGTATTTTAGCGACTATGCGATTGGCCTCACGCATGAGGCCTATCTCTCTTTCATTCTTGAGGTAGATACCCCTGAACTTCTTCAAGGCCTATCGCCTTCCTTTCAGCTTTCCACCCTTGCCCATGAGCCCTTCATACTGACGAGAAATCAGGTAGGACTCGATCTGGCCCATGAAATCCATGGCCACGCCCACGACGATAAGCACGGAAGTGCCGCCGAAATAAAAAGGCACGTTCAGCTGTTTGATCATGATCATGGGCAGGACGCATATGGCGGATATATACAAGGCACCCCACAAGGTGATTCTGGCCAGAACGCGGTCTATGTATTCACGGGTCTTGGCGCCGGGACGAATACCCGGAATGAATCCGCCCTGCTTCTGTATGTTCTCGGATATTCCCTTGGGATCGAAAATGATCGCCGTATAGAAATAGCAGAAGAAGATGATGATTGCGACAAACAGTATATTGTAGGCAAGAGATCCCGGATTCAGAAAATCGGAAACCCTTTGCAATATGTCAACACTTGAGAAGTTGGCGATGGTTGCAGGGAAAAGCAGGATGCTGCTGGCGAAAATCGGAGGAATGACGCCTGCGGTGTTAACGCGCAAAGGCAAATGAGTGGTCTGTCCGCCGAACATCTTCCTACCCATCATTCGCTTGGCGTAGTGAATGGGTATTCTCCGCTGGCCGCGTTCCATGAACACGATAAAGCCGAGAACGCCGACTATGACCACGAGCACGAGCAACAGCAGGAACAAGGTCATCTCGCCGGCCGTCATAAGCCGGACAGTGTTGATGACCGCTCCGGGAAGACCGGCCACGATTCCCGCGAATATGATCAGGGAAATCCCGTTGCCGATGCCCTTTTCCGTCATCTGCTCGCCAAGCCACATCAGAAAGACTGTGCCAGCTGTAAGAGTGATGATGGTCACAACCCTGAAGGCAAAGCCGGTATACAAAACCACGGGCGCGCCTGTGGGACTGGTCATGGTCTCAAGCCCCATGGCGATGGCGAAACCCTGGACGACGGTGATCAACACGGTCCCGTAACGGGTGTACTGAGTGATCTTCTTGCGCCCGGCCTGTCCTTCCTCTTTGGAAAGGCGTTTCAGTTCGGGACTGACCACGGTCAGGAGCTGAATGATAATGGAAGCGGAAATGTAGGGCATGATGCCCAGCGCGAATATGGACAGATTCCTCAGTCCACCGCCGGAAAACATGTCGAAAAGTCCGAACAGGGTGTTCTCGGCGTTGGCGAAAAAATCGGCCATTGCGCCGCTGTCCACGCCGGGCACCGGGATATGGATGCCCATGCGGTAGACGGCCAGGAGAACAAACGTCCAGAACAGTTTCTTCTTGAGTTCAGGCAGACGGGCGAGATTCTCAACTCCGGACAAGGCCATGTATTAACCTTCCTGTCCTTCAAGGGCTTTGGCGGTTCCGCCAGCCTTAGTGATCTTTTCCATGGCTGTGGCGCTAAAGCGGTGCGCTTCCACCGAAACAGCGGCCGACAATTCACCGACACCAAGAATCTTCACGGGGGAACCGGTCTTGGCCAGCCCTCTTTCGTAAATGTCCACCAGGGAAATGTCGCTCTTGCCTTCAAAGGCCTCAACGAGTTTACCCAGATTGATAACGGCGTATTCGACGCGGGTGAAGTTCTTGAAACCGCGCTTGGGAAGACGGCGCGCCAAAGGCATCTGTCCGCCCTCGAAACCGGGCCTTACCCCGCCGCCGGAACGGCAGTTCTGACCTTTGGTTCCCCTGCCGGCGGTGGTACCCTGGCCAGTGCCTCGGCCACGGCCAAGACGCTTCCTGTCCTTATATTCCTCGGGAAAAGGATAAAGTTCGTGTAGCCTCATTATTAAACGACCTCCACCAGGTGCTTCACTTTTTCAATCATGCCCGCCAAGGATGAGCTTTCGGCGTAGGTTTTCTGCTGGCGGATTTTCCTCAGCCCCATGGCCTCGAGGGTTGCACGCTGCTTTGGAGTACAACCGATCTTGCTTTTGACGAGCCTCACCGTAACCGAGGCTGAATTCTTCTTTGTAGCCATATCTATATACCTTACTTCCTGGGCGTAACGACCTGCTTGCCGCGCAGTTCGCCCACTTCCTCGGCGCTGCGCAAAGAGGCAAGTCCGGAAATGGTCGCACGGAGCACGTTATGCGGATTGGTGGTTCCGATAGCCTTGGTCAAAATGTCGTGAACGCCGACAGCTTCCATGATGGCTCGCACAGGGCCACCGGCGATTATGCCGGTACCGCGGCTGGCGGGCTTGAGCATAACGCGACCGGCACCGAACCTGCCGAGGACTTCATAAGGCAGCGTCCCTTCCAAAAGGGGCACAGTTATCATGTCCTTCCTGGCCCTTTCGGTGGCCTTGCGGATTGCTTCGGGAACTTCGTTGGCCTTGCCAAGGCCGTAACCGACCTTGCCTTCGCCATCGCCTACGACGGCCAGACAGCTGAAGGAGAATCTCCGGCCACCCTTGACAACTTTGGCCACGCGATTGAGATAGACAATCTTCTCGATGAAACCGGATTCATTCTGTTTTTCAAATTTAGCCATCTGGTTATCCCCTAAAAGTTAAGCCCGGCTTCGCGGGCACCATCAGCCAGGGCCTTGATCTTGCCGTGGTATATGTACCCGTTGCGGTCGAATACGACACGCTCGATGTTCTTTTCCTTGACCTTGGCTGCAATGTCCTTGCCGACCATTGCAGCGCTCTCGCGATTGCATTTGAGTTCCTTGCCTTGGCTGAGAGCCTGGGTAGAGGAACTGGCAATGGTGCTGCCGGTCAAATCGTCCACAACCTGAGCGTAAATATGCGTATTGGATCTGAAGACAACCAGCCTGGGCTTTTCCGGGGTTCCGGATATCTTCTTGCGTATGCGGACTTTTCTACGCAGTCTCGCTTCATTCTTTGTCTTTTTCATAGCCGCTTAACCCTTGGCGCCGGACTTACCAGCCTTGCGCCTGATCTGCTCGTCAATGTATTTGATTCCCTTACCCTTGTAAGGTTCAGGCGGACGGATACGACGAATCTGCGCCGCGACCTCGCCCACCAACTGCTTGTCAATACCGGAAATCATCAGCTTGCTGCCTTCGACATTAGCTTCGATTCCATCGGGAAGATCATAGTTGACCTCGTGGGAATAGCCCACGTTGAGTACGACCTTCTTGCCCTGCACAGCGACCTTGTAACCGACACCGACGGCTTCAAGCCCTTTCTGGTAGCCTTTGGTCACGCCTTCAATGCAGTTGGAGAGAAGCGTCCTTCTCAGTCCGTGCTGAGACCTTGCTTCCTTGCTGTCGCCAACACGGATGATCTCGATTTCGTTCCCTTCAACCTTATATTCAACCTTGGGGTGCACGGGTGTGACCAAAGTGCCCTTGGGCCCCTTGACCTTGACGCCCAGGGCGTCAACAGTCACATCAACACCGGAAGGTATCGCGATGGGTATCTTTCCAATTCTGGACATATCGAACCTCTTTACCAGATTTCACACAAGAGTTCGCCGCCGACATTCTCGGTGCGAGCCTTGCTGCCTTCGCGAAGGCCCTTGGAGGTGGACAGGATGCAAATGCCCAGTCCGTTCTGGACTCTGGGAATATCCTCAACGCCGACAAACACCCTGCGACCAGGTTTGCTGATTTTGTTGAGTCCGGAAATTGTCGATTTTCCTCCGGAATACTTCAACTCGATTTGCATATTCAGGTCTTTGACTTCATAATCCGTTATATAGCCTTCCTCTTTGAGTATCTCAGCCATAGCAGCCTTCATTTTGGAGGCGGGTACGGCAACGCTCTTATGGAATGCACCATGAGCATTGCGGATACGGGTAAGCATATCGGATATGGGATCAACAACAGCCATTGCTATCTCCTAAAAAATTTTACCAACTAGCCTTGCGCACGCCCGGCAACTCGCCAGCCAGGGCCTTGTTCCTGAAGCAAATTCGGCAAAGGCCGTACTTTCTCAAGAAAGCCCTGGGCCTTCCACACACGGGGCACCTGTTATAGGCGCGAACCTTGAATTTGGCTTTGCGGCGCGCTTTGACTCTTAAACTTGTCCTGGCCAACTTAGAATTCCTCCTACTTCTTAAAGGGCATACCCAGAAGGTCAAGAAGCATCTTGCCTTCCTTGTCCGTCTTGGCGGTGGTAACGATGGTAATGTTCATGCCCTTCACATTTTCAACCTTGTCTACTTCAAGCTCAGGGAAAATAGTGTGTTCCTTGACGCCCAAGGTGAAGTTGCCGCGACCATCAAAGCCGCGATCCGGAATTCCGCGAAAATCGCGAACACGGGGCAGAGCGAAGCTTACAAGCTTATCGTAGAAGTCCCACATCCTCTCCTTTCTCAGGGTAACTCGGGTGCCGATGGGCATTCCTTCCCTGAGCTTGAAAGCGGCTATGGACTTCTTCGCCTTGGTGATTACGGCCTTCTGACCGGCGATCCTGGTCAAGTCCTGTGCGGCCTCGTCGACGATCTTGCTGTTCTGCGTACCTTCACCCATGCCGATGTTCAGAGAAATCTTCTCCAACCTTGGCAATTCCATGGGGCTTTTGTAACCGAACTCCTTCTGAAGGGCCGGCACAACCTTTTCTGCGTATACTTTTTCCAAACGTGTCATGGTTCAATCCTAGTCAAGGACTTCGTTGCACTTCTTGCAAAAGCGAACTTTCTTGCCGTCAGTGGTCTTCTTATATCCGATCCGGGCAGGCTTGGTGCAGGCATTGCAGACCACTGCCACGTTGGAATAATGAATCGGAGCCTCTTTCTCTACAATACCGCCGGGCTGGTTGGCATAGGGGTTGCCCTTTGTGTGGCGCTGAATCTTGTTCACCCCTTCCACAAGCACGGCGTCTTTCTTTTTGACAAGCTTGAGAACCTTGCCGATCTTGCCCTTGTCCTTTCCGGACAGGACCATCACCTTGTCATCTTTACGTATCTTGGTTTTCATGCCGTCAATCCTTATATGACCTCAGGAGCGAGGGAGACAATCTTCATAAAATTTCTTTGACGAAGCTCCCTGGCCACCGGTCCGAAAATGCGCGTTCCCACAGGCTCCATCTGGGCGTTCAGAAGAACGGCGGAATTGTTGTCGAACTTGATGAAGGAACCGTCGGGTCGACCGACATCCTTCTTGGTCCGCACGACAACGGCCTTCATCACCGCGCCCTTTTTAACCTTGGAGTGAGGCATGGCTTCCTTCACGGACACGACAATGATGTCGCCCACGCTTGCATACCTTCTCCTGGAGCCGCCGAGCACCTTGATGCACGAGACCCTTTTGGCCCCGGAGTTGTCGGCAACGTCGAGATTGGATTCTACCTGAATCATGATAACACCTAAACAGCCTTATCTATTATTTTTTCCAACTGCCACCGCTTGCGGCGGGAGAGGGGCCTGGATTCAACGATCTGCACCTTGTCTCCAATGGAACAATCGTTGGAAGGGTCATGGGCCATGAACTTCTTGTGACGGCGGATGTACTTCTTGAGCAAGGGATGCTTGATCAATGTTTCAACCCGGACGACAATGGTTTTTTCAGCTTTGTCGCTGACCACCATTCCGGTCACTCTCCGCCTGTTGTCGTGTGACTTCATCTCAGACATTTCCTTAAGCCCCCAATTCCCTTTGACGCTGTTCGGTTAGAATCCGGGCTATGTTTCTCTTCACTTCCGGGATACGCTGGGTATTCTCCAACTGCGCCGTGGCGTGTTGGAACCGGAGGTTGAAAATTTCTTTTCTGTATTCAACGAGCTTTTCGGCAAGCTGATCAGTCTCCATATCGCGGAGCTTTTTCGAAGACACCATTTTTACAGGCCCTCCTTGACAACTATGGACACCTTGATGGGCAGCTTGTAGGCGGCAAGGCTAAGCGCTTTCTTGGCCAGCTCTACGTCGACGCCCTTGACTTCATAAAGGATGCGTCCGGGCTTGACCGGGGCGCACCAACCTTCGGGAGATCCCTTTCCCTTGCCCATCCTGACTTCGGCGGGCTTCTTGGTCATGGGATAATCCGGAAAAACCCTGATCCAGACCTTACCGCCGCGCTTGATGTGCCTCATGATGGCGACACGGGCGGATTCTATCTGCTGGCTCGTAAGTCTGCCATGCTCCAGGGCCTTCAGTCCTATATCGCCGAAGGCGATGCTGTTGCCTCTCTGGGCTTTGCCTCTCAAACGCCCTTTCTGGCGTTTGCGGTATTTAACTTTTCTCGGAGAAAGCATTACTGTTCCACCTCTTGATCAAGAATCTCACCCTTGAAAATCCAAACCTTGACTCCGATGATGCCGTAAGTGGTCTTGGCCGTGGCAAATCCGTAGTCAATATCAGCCCTGAGGGTGTGCAGCGGAACCCGACCGTCGCGGTACCACTCGCTGCGAGCGATTTCCGCACCGGCCAGACGGCCGGAACAGGCGATCTTGATTCCCTCGGCGCCGAACCTGCGGCTCAGGCCAACGGTGCGCTTCATGGCGCGGCGAAATGCGACCCTGCGCTCGAGCTGAAGCGCAATGTTTTCGGCAACGAGCTGGGCCTCGACTTCGGGCCTGCGAATCTCGTTGACTTCAATGGTGAATTCAACATTGAATTTGTTTCTCAAATCATCGCGAAGCTTTTCAATCTCAACACCCTTGCGGCCGATCACGATACCGGGGCGCGCAGTGTGCAAAATCAAACGAACCTTGCCGCCTGCCCTTTCGATTTCAATACGGGCGATACCAGCTTGAAAAAGAATGGACTTGACGTATTTGCGAATCTTGTCGTCTTCCAAGACGAAAGCGGGGTAATCCTTTTTGCTGAACCATCTGGACAGCCAATTCTTGTTGTACCCCAGTCTGAATCCGTAAGGATGTACTTTCTGACCCATAACAGTTCCCTAAATTTCCTTGACAACCACGGTAATGTGGCTGGTCCGCTTGCGGATGCGGTAGGCCCGCCCCATTGCCCTGGGCTGAATGCGCTTCCAAGTGGGTCCCTCATCAATCACGACATTGGCGACTATCAGGGAATCCATGTCCACTCCGGGAATCTGTTCCGCATTGGCCACTGCCGAATACAAAACCTTTCCGATCAGCTCAGCCGATTTCTTGGGAGTGAACTTCAAAATGTTCAGAGCGTCCTCAACCGGCTTGCCCTTGATGTTTCCCGCGACAATACGTGCCTTGCGCGGAGAAACCCTTATATATTTGGCGACTGCTTTCGCTTCCATCGGTTTTTACCTTTTCCTATTTCTTGCGGTCAGCGGCATGGCCAAAATAGGTGCGAGTGGGAGAAAATTCCCCGAGCTTGTGCCCGACCATATTTTCCGTGACGAAAACCGGTATGAACTTGCGACCATTGTGTACCGCGAAAGTGAGGCCGACCATATCGGGGCTGATGGTCGATCTGCGGGACCAAGTCTGGATGACCTTGCGATCATTGTTCTCGTTGGCCCTGTCGACTTTCCTCATCAGGTGACCGTCGATAAAGGGTCCTTTTTTCAGTGACCTTGGCATATCTTAACTCCTACTTCTTGCCGCGCCGTTTGACTATGAGCTTGGAAGTCGTCTTCTTGGGACTGCGCGTCCTGTAACCCTTGGCGGGAACGCCCCAGGGCGAACAGGGATGCCTGCCGCCGGAGCTCTTGCCTTCGCCGCCGCCCAGCGGGTGGTCGATGGGGTTCATTGCCACGCCCCTGACCTTGGGACGGCGACCGAGCCAACGGTTGCGTCCTGCCTTGCCCAGAGAAATATTCTCATGATGTATGTTCCCAACCTGGCCCACGGTGGCGGTGCAGGTGACAAGCACCTTGCGAACCTCGCCGGAAGGCATCCTCAAAAGGGCGTATTTCCCTTCCTTGGCGATAAGCTGGGCATATGTTCCGGCCGCGCGGCAAAACTGTCCGCCCTTGCCGGGGTGAAGCTCGATGTTGTGAATAACGGTACCAACCGGAATCCTCTGCAGATAAAGAGCATTGCCGGGCTTGATGTCCGCGCCGTCGCCGGCATGAACCGTGTCGCCCACGCCTAAGCCCACAGGAGCGAGAATGTAACGCTTCTCGCCATCGACATAATTCAAAAGAGCGATTCTGGCGCTGCGATTGGGATCATACTCTATGGTAGCGACCTTGGCGGGGATGTCCCTCTTGTCGCGCTTGAAATCGATGATCCGGTACAGTCTCTTATGGCCGCCGCCACGACGCCTGGCCGTGACCCTGCCGAGGTTGTTGCGACCGGCTTTCTTGCGCAGGCCGACGGTCAGGGACTTTTCCGGGGTGGTTTCGGTGATCTCCTCAAAAGTGGAGATGGTCTGAAACCTGCGACCCGGTGAAGTCGGTTTTAACTTGCGAGTTGGCATTTTCTAAACTCCCTCAAAAAACTCTATTTTGTCGCCGGCAGCCAACTTGACGTAAGCCTTTTTGTAACCGGAAATCTTGCCGGTGGCCCTGCCGAAACGCATCCTTGTAAGAGGCTTCTTCCTGACGATATTCACGGACTCGACCTTGACCTTGAAAGCGTCTTCAACCGCCTTCTTGACCTGAAGCTTGTTGGCCGAAGTGTGCACGTAGAAGGAAACCTGGTTGTCCAGTTCCTTGGCCTCGTTCGCCTTCTCGGAGACGACAGGCCTGAGCAAAATCTGCGTGTAGTCCATGATTATTTCAACCTCTCCTGAACGTCTTTGGCGGCACCTTCGAACATAACAAGCTTGTTGTGACGCAAGATGTCATAAACATTGAGCTTGTCGCTCTCGAGTACCTTTATGCCAGGAATGTTCCTTGCCGAAAGAGCGAGATTATTATCAGCATCCTTGAGAACAATCAAGGCCTTTTCAAGTCCGAGAGCAATTGCAATCTCCTTGAAGGTCTTGGTCTTGATCTCAGGCATGTCGATGGTGTTCACCACAAGGAGCTTCTCTTCCGCAAGACGTGCGGCAAGGGCCATCTTGAGCGCGAGCTTCCTGATTTTCTTGTTGACCTTGAAAGAGTAATCCCTGGGCTGCGGCCCAAAGGTAACGGCACCGCCGCGCCACAGGGGCGAACGAACGGTACCGGCTCTGGCGCGGCCGGTTCCCTTCTGTTTCCAGGGCTTGCGTCCGCCGCCGCGGATAGTGGAACGTCCCTTGACGGAATGGGTTCCACTTCTCTTCGCCGCAAGCTGGGCGCGGACAACAAGATGCAGGATCTCGGGCTTCACCTCGACCTCGAAGACCTCGGGAGCCAAGTCCAGCTTGCCCACTTCCTTATTCGTTTGATCAAATATGCTAACCGTAGCCATGATTTCTTCCTCTAGATCAACTTATCAGCTCTTTTTCCGAATCATAATCAGGCCATCCTTGGGACCGGGGACCTGTCCCCTGATCAGGATGATATTCTCGTCCGGCCTGATGTCAAAAATTTCCGCATTGCTGTAGGTTACACGTGCATTACCCATCTGTCCGGGCATTTTCTTGCCCTTGAATATCTTGCCCGGGAATTCGGCATTACCAACCGAACCTACGGAACGGTGAACCTTCTCGGCGCCGTGAGAGGCGCGCAGGCCCCTGAAATTCCAGCGCTTCATAGCGCCCTGGAACCCCTTTCCCTTGCTGGTTCCCGAAACCTTGACCCTTTCGCCCGGCTCGAACATGTCGATGGTCAATTCCTGACCAACTTCATACTCGTCAACCTTGTCCAACCGGAACTCCCGAAGATGACGGAAGAAACCCTTTCCGGCCTTGGCCTGGTGGCCCTTAATGGGCTTGTTGGCCTTCCTGTCGGCGGCTTTGCCGAAGGCAACCTGAAGGGCGTTGTAACCTTCTTTTTCATCAGTCTTGATCTGCATGATCGGGCATGGACCGGCGGAGACGACAGTAACGGGAATTATCTTCCCGCCAGGGCCGAAAACCCTGGTCATGCCCAACTTTTTACCAAGTATTCCAAGTGAATTGGCCATGACAACCTCGTTAAAGCTTAATTTCGACGTCCACGCCGGTGGGCAGCGAAAGCTTGCCCAGTGCGTCAACCGTCTGCTGAGTTGGTTCCAGGATGTCCAAAAGGCGCTTGTGAATACGCATTTCAAACTGTTCCCTGGACTTCTTGTCTACATGGACCGACTTCTGAACCGTGGTCCTATGTACATTGGTAGGCAAAGGAACAGGACCGACAATGGCAGCGCCAGTATTTTTGGCGGTATCCACGATCTCGGTGACCGCTTTGTCCAGAATGCGGTAATCGTAGGCCTTGAGCTTGATTCTGATCCGATCACTCGTCATTGAAGCAACCATATTAAACTCCTAAAACATTTATCTACTTGTCTTCGTCCCGTTACAAAGCGGTCTGAAGGCTTATCGCTCTTATCAACTCACGTCAAGGAAAACATCTAAACCTTTTTAACCACTTCCTCTGCAATGCTGGCCGGAACCTGCTCGTAATGATCGAACTGCATGGTGAAAGTGGCGCGCCCCTGGGTCTTGGACCTCAGGTCGGTGGCATAGCCGAACATCTCGGACAGGGGCACATTGACGGAAACGACTTGCGCCCCTCCCCTTGTGTCCATCTGTCCGACGCGTCCGCGGCGTCCGTTCAGATCGCCCATGACGTCGCCCAGGTACTCGTCCGGGGTGACGACCTCCACATCCATGATGGGTTCGAGCAGCACGGAGGATGCCTGTCTGCAGGCCTCCTTGATGGCCATTGAACCGGCAACGAAAAAGGCCTGTTCGCTGGAGTCCACATCGTGATAGGAGCCGAAGACCAGCTTCACCTTCACATCCACCACGGGGAACCCGGCCATAACACCGGTTTTCAGGGCCGATTCCACGCCCTTGTTGACGGCTGGAATGTATTCCTTGGGAATCACGCCGCCCTTAATCTCGTCCATGAACTCATAGCCGTTGCCCGGATTGGGTTCGACTTCAAGCACCACATGTCCGTACTGGCCGCGGCCACCAGACTGCTTGGCGTGCTTGACATCGACCTTGGCGGGCTTGGTGATGGTTTCGCGATAGGCGACCTGGGGAGCGCCCACATTGGCGTTGACGTTGAACTCGCGCAAAAGGCGGTCAACGATGATCTCCAGGTGCAGCTCGCCCATTCCGGCGATTAGGGTCTGTCCGGTCTCCTCGTCGGTCTTGACCCTGAAAGACGGGTCTTCCTTGGCCAGTTTGACAAGGCTGTCGGACAAATGATCGCGGTCGGCCTTGGTCTTGGGCTCGATGGCCACCTCGATAACCGGCTCGGGGATATCCAGCGTCTCCAGGACCACGCGACTCTTGGGCTCGGCCAGGGTGTCACCTGTGGACATGGTCTTGAGGCCGACGGCGGCGACGATGTCGCCGGCATAGGCTTCCTTTATTTCTTCACGCTTGTTGGCGTGCATTTTCAAAAGGCGTCCGATGCGCTCCTTCTTGCCGGTGGCCCCGTTGACCAGGGTGGAACCGGATTCGATGCGCCCGGAATAGATGCGCAAGAAGGTCAGGTGACCCACAAAGGGGTCGGTCATGAGTTTGAAGGCCAAAGCCGACAAGGGAAGATCGTCCTCGCAGGGACAATTGATCTTTTCACCGCTGTCGGGATCTTCGCCGACCATGACCTCTACATCCAGGGGAGAAGGCATGTAGTCGACGATGGCGTCGAGAAGGGGCTGTACCCCCTTGTTCTTGAAGGCCGTACCGCAAAAAACCGGGCACATGGCCAAGTGGACCGTAGCCTTGCGCACGCCTTGCATGATCTCCTCGACGGTGAGTTCCTCGCCGCCAAGGTACTTCTCCATGAGAGTCTCATCCTCCTCGACAATGGCGTCGAGAAGCTCATTGCGCTGGAGTTCGTACTCTTCCTGCAATTCAGCCGGAATGTCCTGAACCTCGAACTGGGTGCCCATGCTTTCGGTGTCGGCGTAAATGTAGGCCTTGCCCGCAACCAAATCCACCACGCCGGAGAAATTGTCCTCCGCGCCGATGGGAATCTGAAGGGGAACGGCCTTGGCGCCGAGGCGGTCCTTGAGCATCCTTACGCAACGGTTGAAATCCGCTCCGATGCGGTCCATCTTGTTGACGAAGGCCATGCGCGGCACCTTGTACCGGTCGGCCTGACGCCAGACTGTCTCCGACTGGGGTTCCACGCCGGCCACGGCGTCGAATACGGCGATGGCGCCGTCCAGTACACGCAGGGACCGCTCGACTTCCATGGTGAAGTCCACGTGTCCGGGCGTGTCAATGATGCAGATGCGGTGGTCGCGCCAAAAACAGGTCGTTGCGGCACTGGTGATGGTAATGCCTCGTTCCTGCTCCTGGACCATCCAGTCCATGGTGGCCTCGCCATCATGGACTTCGCCGATCTTGTGCGAAACACCGGTGTAAAAAAGAATGCGCTCGGTCGTGGTAGTCTTGCCCGCGTCGATGTGGGCCATTATACCAATGTTGCGCTGTTTATCCCTTGCTACCTTTCTAGCCACGACGAGCCTCCTGGACTACCACCGGTAATGGGCGAAAGCCTTGTTGGCTTCGGCCATCTTGTGGACGTCCTCTCTCTTTTTTACGGCGCCGCCGCGGAGATTGTAGGCATCGAGCAGTTCCCCGCCGAGTCGGGCGGTCATGCCCTTTTCGCCGCGCTGTCGCGCATAGCCGATCACCCATCTTATGGCCAATGCGAACTGACGTTCAGGCCTTACCTCCATGGGCACCTGGTATGTAGCGCCGCCCACGCGCCTGGATTTGACTTCCAGGTGGGGCTTGACGTGGTCCAATGCCTTTTCAAAAGCCTTGATGGGATTCTCGTTGGTCTTTGACCCGAGTTCCTCAAGGGCTTCATAAAAAATTCTTTCAGCCACGTTCTTCTTGCCGTCCATCATGAGACGGTTGACAAATTTGGTGGCCAGCTTGCTTCCGTAAACGGGATCAGGAAGAACCTGCCGTTTGGGTACGGGTCCTTTGCGAGGCATAATCAATACTCCTTAATGTCGTTACGGCGCTATTTCGGACGTTTGGCGCCGTATTTGGAACGACCTCTGCGCCTGTCGTCAACGCCTGCGGTATCCAGGACGCCGCGCACGATATGGTACCGCACACCGGGAAGGTCCTTGACACGGCCGCCGCGGATAAGAACCACGGAGTGCTCCTGCAGGTTGTGTCCTTCGCCGGGAATGTAGGCGGTGACTTCCAGTCCGTTTGTCAGCCGCACGCGTGCGACCTTCCTCAAAGCCGAGTTGGGCTTCTTGGGTGTGGTGGTGTAAACCCTGGTGCAAACGCCCCTGCGCTGGGGGCACTCCATAAGTGCAGGAGTTTTCTTGCGTTTGGGCATCGCTTTGCGCTGTTTTCGAATCAGCTGATTAATGGTTGGCATGCATCCTCCAAATCAATTTATTAAATACGCTCAGGCATAGTAAATATATTTATAAGCCAAAGAGAGCAGGATTTATGCTAAAAACCCTGACTCTGTCAAGGGTCTGGGCCTTGTTTCATAGCATAAATTTCATGAAAATGGAGAGGAAAACCTCTCCATTCTCAGTTTTTTTTCAGTTCCGGGCCAGCCCGGTTTCAACTCATCTCACAAGCAGCGGATCTTCTTCAAGTTCTTCAAGAAACTTGTCGGGACGTTCCGGCTGATCGGGCACGTCGATGCCCACTTCGGCATAGGGCCTGAATCCGGTTCCGGCGGGAATGAGCCTGCCCACGATGACGTTTTCCTTGAGTCCGCGCAGGTAGTCCGCCTTGCCCTTGAGGGAGGCCTCGGTGAGGACCTTGGTGGTCTCCTGGAAGGACGCTGCGGAAATGAACGAATCCGTGGACAGGGAGGCCTGGGTGATGCCCAGAACCAATGTCTCGGCCATTGCCGGAGCCTTGCCCTCGGCAACGATTTTGCTGTTCTCTTCCATGAACCTCTGCTTGTCCACCTGCTCGCCGATGAGGAAGCTGGTGTCGCCAGGCTCAATGATGGCGACCTTCTTGAGCATCTGCCTGACTATTATCTCGATGTGCTTGTCGTTTATGTTGACGCCCTGGAAGCGGTAGACATCCTGGATTTCCTCAACGAGGTATCTTGCCAGGTGCTTTTCGCCCTTGATCTTCAGGATGTCGTACAGTTCGGGATGACCTTCGGTGAGCAGATCGCCGGCTTCCACGAAGTCGGCCTCCTGAACCGTGATGTGCCTGCCCTTGGGAATGAGGTATTCCTTGATCACGCCCGTTTCCGGCGTGATGATGATCTTGCGCTTGCCCTTGGTGTCCGGGCCGTAGGAAACAATGCCGTCGATTTCGGAGACAACAGCCTGATCCTTGGGCTTGCGGGCCTCGAAGAGCTCGGCAACGCGCGGCAGACCGCCGACGATGTCCTTGGTCTTGGATGTCTCGCGAGGCTTGCGGGCAAATATCTCGCCGGCCTCGATGACCTCTCCGTCCTTGGCCATGAGAATGGCTCCCACGGGCAGGGGGTAGACCGCAGGGCTGGAAGTTCCCGCCCTGGTCAACGGCTTGCCGTCCTCGCCGCAAATGGAGATGGTCGGCTTGAAGTTGGTGGTCCTGTATTCCATGATGGTCATGGTGGCGCGTTTTGTGGCGTCGTCCACCCTTTCCTGGAAGGTCTTGCTCTCGATTATGTCGGTGAACTTGACCACGCCCTTGACATCGGTGATGAAGGGTTCGTTGAAAGGGTCCCATTCGGCCAACATCTGGCCCTTCTTGACCGCTTCGCCCTCTTCCACCAGAAGCTTGGCGCCGGAAGGCAACACGTATTTTTCGCGCTCCCTGCCCTGCTCGTCCACGACTCCCACCTGGCAGCTCTTGCCCATGACCATATGGCGGCCTTCAAGATTCTTGACAGTGCGCATGCGCTCGAAAACGATACTGCCATTGTGCTGCGCCTCGATGGAGGACTGCTCGATCTCTCTGCTGGCGGTGCCGCCGATGTGGAAGGTGCGCATGGTCAACTGGGTTCCCGGCTCGCCGATGGACTGGGCCGCGATGATGCCCACGGTCTCGCCGACGTTGACAAGGTGTCCCCTGGCCAGGTCTCGACCATAGCAGGACGCGCAGACGCCGTGGGCGCTTCTGCAGGTCAGGGGCGAACGGATGGTCATGGAGTTGATGCCCTGTTCGTCGATCTTGGTGGCATAGGCCTCGTCAATGAGCGTGTTGGCCGGGAGAATAACCTCGCCGGTATCCTCGTCGTAAACGTCGAACATGGACACGCGGCCGAGAATCCTCTCGGACAGCCTCTGCTTGATCTCGCCGCCCTTGATGTAGTGGCCGAGCTCAAGGCCGTCCACTGTGCCGCAGTCGATCTCAGTGACCGTGACATCCTGAACAACGTCCACCAGACGGCGGGTCAGGTAACCGGAGTTGGCCGTTTTCAGGGCCGTGTCCGCAAGGCCCTTGCGTGCGCCGTGGGTGGAGATGAAGTACTGGAGAACCGAAAGCCCTTCACGGAACGAGGATGTGATGGGTGTCTCGATGATCTCGCCCGAAGGCTTGGCCATGAGGCCGCGCATTCCGGCAAGCTGGCGCATCTGGTCCTGGTTGCCCCTGGACCCGGAGTTGGCCATCATGAAGATGGGATTGAAGCTGGAGTTGATCTCCACGGCCCCGGTCTTGGGATCCTTGAGCTCGTCCGTGGACATCTCCTTGATCATCTCGTTGGAGACATCGTTGGTGGTCTTGGTCCAGACGTCGACGACCTTGTTGTATTTCTCAGTGCGGGTGATGATACCGTCGCGATACTGGCTTTCTATGTTCTCGACCTCGTTCTGCGCGGCGACGAGCAGGCCTTCCTTCTTGTAGGGAATCTTGAGGTCCTTAACGCCGATGGTCACGCCCGCCCTGGTGGCGTACTCGTAGCCCAGGCTCTTGAGCCTGTCGCAGAGCAGGACCGTGGCCTTGGCCCCGGCCGAGCGGTAGACGCCGGATACGAGCCGTCCGATATTCTTCTTGTCCAGGACGCAGTTCACGCTGTCGAAGGTCAGCCCTTCGGGAAGAAGCTCGCTGACTATGACGCGTCCGCAGGTGGTGTTCTTGAGTTCGCCGTCGATCCTGACCTTGATCCTGGCGTGCAGGTCCAGAACTCCGGCGTCATGGGCGGCGATGACCTCCCAAGGCGCAGTGAAGACCTTGCCCTCGCCCTTTTCAAAGGAGCGCTCGGTGGTCAGGTAGTAGAGGCCGAGGACGATGTCCTGGCTGGGGTTGATTATGGGCGAGCCGTTGGATGGCGAAAGGATGTTGTTGGTTGACATCATCAGCACCCGGCACTCGATCTGCGCTTCCACGGACAGGGGCACGTGCACGGCCATCTGGTCGCCGTCAAAGTCGGCGTTGTAGGCGCTGCAGACCAGGGGATGAAGCTGAATGGCCTTGCCCTCGACCAAAAGCGGTTCAAAGGACTGGATGCCAAGCCTGTGCAGTGTCGGGGCGCGGTTGAGCATGATGGGATACTCGGTGACCACGTCTTCCAGGATATCCCAGACGACCAGGTCTTCCCGCTCCACCATCTTCTTGGCGCTCTTGATGGTCGTGGCTATTTCGCGGCGCTCGAGTTCGGCGTAGATGAAGGGCTTGAACAGCTCCAAAGCCATTTTCTTGGGCAGGCCGCACTGGTGCAGCTTGAGGCTGGGACCGACCACGATGACGGAACGGCCGGAATAGTCCACGCGCTTGCCCAAAAGGTTCTGGCGGAAACGGCCCTGTTTGCCCTTGATCATGTCGGAAAGCGACTTGAGGGGCCTGCCGTTGGTGCCGGTGATGGCCCGGCCGCGACGGCCGTTGTCGAACAGGGCGTCAACGGATTCCTGAAGCATGCGCTTTTCATTGCGGATGATGATGTCCGGAGCGCCCAGCTCCAGCAGCCTCTTGAGGCGGTTGTTCCTGTTGATCACCCGGCGGTAGAGGTCGTTCAAGTCCGAGGTGGCGAAACGTCCGCCGTCCAGGGGCACCAAAGGCCTCAGTTCGGGCGGAATGATGGGCACCACTTCCAGGATCATCCACTCAGGCTTGTTGCCTGATTCGAGAAAGGCCTCCACTATCTTGAGACGCTTGGTGATCTTCTTTTTCTTGGTCTGGGAGCGGGTGTTCTGGGATTCATCGCGCAACTCGACCCGAAGTTCATCAAGATTGATGACCTCCAGAAGCTTGCGGATGGTTTCCGCACCCATGCCCACTTCCAGGGCGTCCTCGCCGAAATGCTCGATTACCTGGAGATACTGGTCCTCGGAAATGATCTGCAACTTCTTGAGAGGCGTTTCGCCAGGCTCAAGCACGATGTAGGAATCAAAATACAAAACCTTTTCCAGATCGGCCATGGTGATGTCCAGCAGAGTTCCGATCTTGGAAGGCAGGGTCTTGAGAAACCAGATATGGGCCACGGGAGCGGCAAGCTCGATGTGCCCCATGCGCTCGCGGCGCACCTTTGAGGAAATGACTTCGACTCCGCACTTTTCGCAGACGATGCCGCGGTGCTTCATGCGTTTGTACTTTCCGCAGTTGCATTCGTAGTCCTTAACGGGACCGAATATCTTGGCGCAGAAAAGCCCGTCACGTTCCGGCTTGAAAGTCCGGTAGTTGATGGTCTCCGGCTTCTTGACCTCGCCGAAGGACCATTCCCTGATGACTTCGGGGGAGGCTATGGAAATCTGAAGAGCCTTCAGGTTTTGTCCGGGGGCGTTCACGCCCGGAGTTCCGCGCACGGAGAACAGGTCGTCCAATGTCATGGCTACCTCTTCGTAATTAAAGTTTTTATTATCATCCCGGCCCCGCCTAAGCGAGGCCGGGTGTAATCAACACTGTTTCCCGGCGCTCTAAGGCACCAGGGGGACCGGCTGCTGCTTTGCAGGGGCGGGCCTCTTCTTTTCCTCGGTAATGAGGTTCACGTTCAGTCCCAGGGACATGAGCTCCTTGATGAGCACGTTGAAGGATTCAGGCAGACCGGCTTCAAGGAAGTTCTCTCCCTTGACGATCTTTTCGTACATCTTCACACGGCCGACCACGTCGTCGGACTTGACCGTCAGGAACTCCTGCAACAGATGGGCAGCTCCGTAAGCCTCAAGGGCCCAGACTTCCATCTCGCCCAGACGCTGGCCGCCAAACTGGGCCTTGCCGCCGAGAGGCTGCTGGGTAACCAGGGAGTACGGACCTGTGGACCTGGCATGAATCTTCTCGTCAACAAGGTGGTGCAGCTTGAGTATGTACATCACGCCCACCGTTACCCGATTGTGGAAAGGTTCGCCCGTGCGCCCGTCATAGAGAATGGTCTTGCCGTCGTCGGGCAGACCGGCCCTGGAGAGCCAGTTCCACATCTCTTCCTCGTCGGCGCCGTCAAAGACGGGGGTCTTGGACACGATGCCGTTTCTGAGCTTGCGCACCGTATCCTTGAACTCGTCGTCCGAAAGACCGTCCACCAATTCCGCGATCTCTTCGGTTCCGAAGACATCCTTGATTTCGTCCCTGACGCTCTTGAGGGCGTCCTCGTTATCGATCATCTCGGCAAGCTGCGCGCCGAGTTCACGGCCGGCCCAGCCAAGGTGGGTTTCCATGATCTGGCCGATATTCATGCGCGAAGGCACACCAAGGGGGTTGAGAACGATGTCCATGGGAGTTCCGTCAGCAAAAAACGGCATGTCCTCCACGGGCAGGATACAGGAAACAACACCCTTGTTGCCGTGGCGTCCGGCCATCTTGTCGCCCACGGAGAGCTTTCTCTTGACCGCGATGTAGACCTTGACCATTTTGATGACGCCGGGAGGCAGGTCGTCGCCTTCGGTGACCTTCTCCCTTTTCACATCGTAGATATTCTTGATGAACTTGACCTGCTTGTCGTACTCGGCAAAGAGATCCTTGACGGCCTCGTTCACTGCCTTGTCTTCAAACAGACCGACTATTTTCTTCACGGGAACGCTTTCCAGGGCCTCGCGTGTCAGGGCCTCTTCGGCCTTAAGCAGACCCGCCTGCTCCTTTTTGCGTCCGGACAAATCCTGGGCGACCTTCTTGCCCTTGGCGATCTCCCAGATTCTTTCCCTGGTGCGGTCGCCCAGGGCGGCGATGTGCTTGCCTTCCTTGAGGTCGAACTTGCCCAGCTCGAAATCCTCGATGAGCCTGGTGCGGTCGTCCTTGTCGCCGGAACGGCGGTTGAAGACCTTGACGTCCACAACTGTTCCCTCGATTCCCGGCGGGACCTTGAGGGAGGTGTTTTTCACGTCGCGGGCCTTGTCGCCGAAGATGGCCCTGAGGAGCTTTTCCTCGGGTGTAAGCTGCGTCTCGCCCTTGGGCGTGATCTTGCCCACCAGTATGTCGTCGGCCTGGACCCTGGCGCCGATGCGGATGATGCCGCAATCGTCCAGGTTCCTGAGCATGTCTTCCGAAACGTTGGATATGTCCCTGGTTATCTCTTCGGGTCCCAACTTGGTGTCGCGGGCCACCACCTCGAATTCCTCAACATGGATGGAGGTGAAAACGTCCTCCTTGACCATGCGTTCGGAAATGAGGATGGAGTCCTCGAAGTTGTAACCGCACCAGGGCATGAAGGCCACCAGCAGGTTCTTGCCCAGGGCCAGTTCACCCTCGCTGATGGCCGGGCCGTCGGCCAGGACCTGTCCCTTGACCACTTTCTGCCCGACCTTGACCACGGAACGCTGCCCAAAGCAGGAGTTCTGGTTGGACTTGTGCCATTTCTGCAGTTCGTAATGTACCGAGCCGCCAGTGTTGGGGGACACGCCGTTGTCGTAGTTGACGATGATCCGCTCGGCGTCTGCATAATGCACCAGCCCGTCTCCGGCGGCCAAAAGGCAGGAACCGGAATCGCGGGCCACCACGCCTTCCATGCCGGTGCCCACCAAGGGCTGTTCCGGCTTGAGCAGGGGCACGGCCTGACGCTGCATGTTGGAGCCCATGAGGGCGCGGTTGGCGTCGTCATGCTCCAGAAAGGGAATGAGCGCGGCGGACACGGACACGATTTGGCTGGGACTGATGTCCATGAAAGTCACGTCCTCGCGCGGGACCATGGAGACATCGCCGGTGATGCGGGCGGTTACCAGCTGGTTGACGAATGCCCCTTTGGCATCCAGGGGCGCGTTGGCCTGGGCGACTGTTTCGCCGGCTTCCCTGGTCGCGTCGAGATAAATAACCTCGTCGGTGGTCTTTGAGTCCTTGATGACCCTGAAAGGCGTCTCGATAAAGCCGTAATCGTTGACCTTGGCATAGGTGGTCAGGGAAACGATAAGGCCGATGTTCGGTCCTTCGGGTGTCTCGATGGGGCAGATGCGGCCATAGTGGCTGGTATGCACGTCGCGCACTTCAAAGCCCGCACGCTCGCGGGTCAGGCCTCCGGGTCCGAGGGCGGACAAGCGCCGCTTGTGCGTGACCTCGGACAGGGGGTTGGTCTGGTCCATGAACTGGGAGAGCTGGGAGGTGCCGAAGAATTCCTTGAGCACGGCGGCCACCGGCTTGGGATTGATCAGGTCATGGGGCATGAGGGTCGCCACTTCCTGGAGACTCATGCGCTCCTTGATGGCCCTTTCCATGCGCACCAGACCGATGCGGTACTGGTTCTCGACCAGTTCGCCCACTGGCCGCACGCGGCGGTTGCCCAGATGATCGATGTCGTCTGCCGGTCCGTGGGAATCCTTGAGCCGGACAAGCTCGCCCAGGGCCTTGAGAATATCGTCGTTGGCCAGGGTCCTGAGTTCCAGGGGCTGGTTGCTGTTGATCCTGGAATTGAGTTTGTAGCGGCCGACGCCGGACAGGTCGTAATAGTCCGAACTGCGAAACAAATTCTCGAAAAAGCTGGATGCGATCTCCGGCGTGGGCGGGGAACTGGGGCGCAGCCGCCTGTAGATCTCTATCTGGGCCGACTCCACGTCCTCGGTCTTGTCCAACATCATGGTGTCGCGGATGGAGGATGAAACCGCAAGGCCGCTGGTATAAAGGACCGGCAGATTCTTGATCTTGGTTTCCTTTACCTTTTCCAGAAGCTCTTCAGTGATCTCATCTGCAGCCACGGCCAACACTTCCCCGGAGGCGGGGTCAACCAGATCGTCGGCCAGGAAAAGGCCCAACAGGGATTCTGGATCAACCTCAAATTCCTTGATTCCGTCCTTGACCATCTTGCGCCAGGCAGCCTTGCCGATGCTCGCGCCCTTCTTGGCAACGACGGTGTCGTCCGAGAGCTTGACCTCCTTGAAGGCGATTTCCTTGCGGAACTGATCCTCGACCACCTCGCGCAAGACTTTTTTGCCCTTGAGGGAGTAGTTTTCAATATCGTAAAAATATTCAAGGATATCACTCTTGGTCATGCCCATGGCTTTGAGCAGAATGGTCGCAGGCATCTTGCGGCGGCGGTCGATGCGCACGTAGAGAATGTCCTTATGGTCGAAATCAAAGTCAAGCCAGGATCCGCGCATGGGTATGATGCGGCAGGAATACAGAATTTTTCGGCTGGAGTGTGACTTGCCCGAGTCGTGCTCGAAAATGATGCCGGGCGAACGCTGGAGCTGGTTTACGATTACCCGCTCGGTGCCGTTGATGATGAAGGTGCCCTTGTCCGTCATGAGCGGCAGAGTTCCGAAATATATGTCCTGTTCCTTGATGTCGCGGATTGTCCTGTTGCCGGACTCCTCGTCCACGTCGTAGACCACGAGGCGCACCTTGATGCGGATGGGCGTCTCATAAGTCATGCCTTTGGAGATGCACTCGTCTTCGTCGTATTTGGGCTCCCCTATTTCATAGCTTACATAGTCAAGACTCGCGGTCTTGTTGAAGTCTTCGATTGGAAAGACAGATTTGAAGACTCCAGCCAATCCGTAATCCCCTCTGCTGGCCGGAGGAACATCGACCTGCAGAAACCTGCGATAGGACCCGACTTGAAGATCCAAGAGGTTGGGAATCGGAAGCGTTGTTTTGATTTTCCCGAATTTTTTTGTTAGTTGGCCCATTTTACCCTCACGCTTGAGTGGTTTGGTGTTTGGGGGCGGTCCGGTTGCAGGAATTGAACCATCAATGCGTCAATTCGTGTAACCTATTAGAATTATTGAAAAGTGGCCTTAGAAAGCCGATAGCACAAAGAGCGCAAACCCCAGAACGGGGTTGCGCTCTTTATAATTATATACCGATTTATTACTTAACTTCAACGCTTGCGCCTGCTTCCTCAAGCTGCTTGACGACTTCGTCTGCCTCTTCCTTGGAAACGCCTTCCTTGATGGCCTGGGGAATCTCGTCCACCTTGGCTTTGGCCTCCTTGAGGCCGAGTCCGGTGATGGCGCGAACGGCCTTGATGACGGCGATCTTGTTGTCGCCGACACCGGAGAGGACAACGTCGAACTCGGTCTGCTCGTCGTCGGCTGCGGCACCGCCGTCAGCGGCGGGGGCAACGGCGACGGCAGCCACGGGGGCGGCGGCGGAAACGCCAAACTTCTCTTCGAGCTCCTTGATGAACTCGGACAATTCCAAAACGGTCATGTTGCCGATGAACTCAGCAACCTGCTCTCTTGTGATATCAGCCATTTCTGATTTCTCCTTTTGAAACTTTGACTTCGCTTTAGGCGAAAATTATGCGGCTTCCTTCTGATCCTTGATAGCATTCAATGCGTAAAGGAAATTCCGCAACAGGTTTGCGAACAAGCCGACAAAGTTGGTGGGCACGGCATTCATTGTGCCGAGAGCCATGGCCAACAGTTCCGGCTTGCTCGGTAGCTTAGCAAGCTCATTAACGCCACCAGCGTCAAGAAAACTCCCCTCAAGGCTACCGAACTTCAATTTAAATTTCTTGCTGGTCTTCGCAAAGTCAGCAAGAGCCTTTGCCAGGGCCACGGGATCGTCATATCCGATGGCAATGGCGCAGTTTTCCTTGAAATGTTCGGTCAGGACACCATGATCGGTATCCTTCATAGCCAACCGGGCCAGGGTGTTCTTGACGACTTGGTAATCGACTCCGGCTTCATTGAGCTTGACCCTGAGGTTCGTTATCTCCTCGACGGTCATGCCCTTGAAGTCGGTGACGATGGCAATGCTTGCCCTGCCAGCTTTTTCATTAAGCTGCTCAATAATCTGGGCTTTCTCTTGCCTGTTCACCAAACACACTCCTTATTCATTCGGCCCGGAAAGCAAGTCAAAGTTCTGTCTCGGCAGGAATTTAAGGACCACGTCCACCTGCTTTCTTCGACTCGACTTCCCGTGCATATATTAAAGCCTGGCCAACGGGAGCGGCCAAGCATAACGCCTAATTAGGCCTCCAGAAACTTGCGAATGGTCTGGGGATCGATCTTCACTCCGGGACCCATGGTGGTGGCGACAGCCAAGCCGCGCATGTATGTGCCCTTGGAGGAGGAAGGCTTCAGGCGATTCACGGTATCCAGGAGGGCGCGCAGATTCTCCAACAGCTTCTCGGCTCCGAAGGAAACCTTGCCGATGGGGGCGTGCAGCACTCCGGCCTTGTCGACCCTGAATTCGATCTTGCCCGCCTTGAGTTCCTTGACGGCCTGTCCGATGTCGAATGTGACCGTTCCGGTCTTGGCGTTGGGCATCAAGCCCCTGGGGCCAAGCACCTTGCCGATCTTGCCGACCAGGGCCATCATGTCGGGCGTGGCCACGACCTTGTCGAATTCCATCCAGCCGCCCTTGATCCTTTCGATCAGGTCTTCGGCGCCAACGACATCGGCTCCGGCCTCCTTGGCCTCGGCTTCCTTGTCGCTCTTGCAGAAGGCTGCGACGCGAACATCCTTTCCAAGGCCGTTGGGCAGGGTCACTGCTCCGCGGACCATCTGGTCGGAATATTTTGGATCAACTCCGAGATTCAGGGCGATGTCAACGGTTTCGTCGAATTTGGCGAAAGCCTTGTCAACAGCGACCTTAACGGCTTCGTCCACAGGAACCTTTTGAACCTGGTCCAAGCCCTCAGCGGCGTTGCGATAATTCTTTCCATGTTTAGCCATGATTATAAGTCCTCGCTAACCTTTTACTTCTATACCCATGCTACGGGCGGTACCCTCAATGCAAAGCATTGCGGCATTGATGTCCATGGCATTGAGGTCGGGCATCTTGATCTCGGCAATTTCCTTGATCTGTGCCTTGGTGACCTTGCCGACCTTGGTCTTGTTGGGCTCACCGCTTCCCTTGTCCAGCTTGGCGGCCTTGAGAATAAGGGTCGAAGCCGGCGGAGTCTTGGTGATGAAGGAAAAGGATCTGTCGGCGTAGACAGTGATGACCACGGGAATGATCATCCCTTTCTGGTCCTGCGTCTTGGCGTTGAACGCCTTGCAGAACTCCATGATGTTCACGCCGTGCTGGCCCAACGCCGGCCCCACCGGGGGGGAAGGGTTGGCCGAGGCGGCAGGAATCTGCAGTTTTATTTTGCCTATTTCTTTCTTGGCCATTTTGATTACCTCAAATTCTAGCGGTACGCTCAGGGTTGGAGCAGATTACCCTTTGGTTACCTGAACGAAATCGAGCTCAACAGGGGTCTGCCTTCCAAAAATGGAAACCGAGGCCTTAAGTTTGCCCTTTTCGTAATTTACTTCTTCCACTACTCCGTTGAAACCGCTGAAAGGACCATCGACAACCCTGATCTCGTCCCCTCTCTCGAAGTTGAACTTGGGACGTGGTTGTTCCTGCCGGGTCTCCATCATATTCAAAATATGCTGAGCCTCGCTATCCTTCATTGGAGTCGGACGATTCTTGCCGCCCACAAAGCCAGTGACCCTGGGTATGGACTGAACCAGATGCCAGGACTCGTCGTCCATGACCATCTGGATCATTATATAGCCGGGATAAAACTTGCGGGTCGAGGTTTTTCTCTCGCCCTTGACCATCTCAACGACCTTTTCCGTCGGCATCACGACCTGTTTTATCAAGCCGTTGTCCTGTCCGGTCCGCATCATTTCGAGAATAGTCTTCTCGACACGCTGCTCGTAGCCCGAGTAGGTATGCAGTATATACCAGCGTGCGGGTCTTTCCTGGCTATTCAGGATTTCTTCACCATTCATCGGGGCCACACCTTAATAAAGGTTAGGATAATATAGCCTCTACGATCTTGGACAAACCCAAGTCAACGAGACCCAAATAAAGAGCCATGACGATGGTCAGAACAATCACCGCAATGCATGTAGTAACAGTCTCTTTACGGGAAGGCCAGACTACCTTTTTTATTTCGACCTTGGACTCCTCAAAGAATTCGATGAATTCCTTGACTTTGCCCACGATCCCGGTGGGTTTGGACTTTGCGGGCTGGGTGCTTGCGGCAACCTTGCGCTGAGACTCTCCCTCTCCGGTTTTCTTATTCTTAGTTTTGGCCATGTTTTATTCCCAGCTAAAATCAATAATGGCAGGGGTGGAGGGATTCGAACCCCCAGCTTCCGGTTTTGGAGACCGGCACTCTAGCCGTTAGAGTTACACCCCTGCGTTATTGAAGCTACTTGGATTCCTTGTGAACAGTATGCTTCCTGTCAAAGGGGCAGTACTTTTTCAGTTCAAGGCGACCAGTAGTGTTCTTCTTGTTCTTTCTCGTCGAATAGTTCCGACGTTTGCACTCGGTGCACTGCAACAAGATATTAACGCGCATGCCTTACTCCATGATCTCGGTGACCACGCCCGCTCCGACAGTCCTTCCGCCCTCGCGGATGGCGAACCTGACGCCCTTTTCCATGGCGATGGGTGCGATCATCTGGACTTCGAATGTGGCGTTGTCGCCGGGCATGACCATTTCCACGCCCTCTTCCAGGGTCACGACACCGGTGATGTCGGTGGTGCGGAAGTAGAACTGCGGACGATAGCCGGAGAAGAAGGGAGTGTGGCGGCCGCCCTCATCCTTGCTCAGGACGTAAACTTCGCCCTTGAACTTGGTGTGCGGGGTGATGCTGCCGGGCTTGGCCACAACCTGGCCGCGCTCGACTTCTTCGCGCTTGATGCCGCGAACGAGGATACCGACGTTGTCACCGGCCTGGCCCTGGTCCAGAACCTTGCGGAACATTTCCACGCCTGTGCAGGTGGTCTTGATGGTGTCCTTGATGCCGATGATTTCGACTTCCTCGCCGACCCTGACGATGCCGCGCTCGACACGACCAGTCACGACGGTGCCGCGGCCGGAGATGGAGAAAACGTCTTCAACAGGCATGAGGAAGGGCATGTCGATGTCGCGCTCGGGCTCGGGGATGTAGCTGTCGCATGCATCCAAAAGCTCGAAGATCGGCTTGGCGGCCTCGTCGTCGACGCTCTCGCATTCCAGGGCCTTCAGGGCGCTGCCCATGACGACCGGAATGTCGTCGCCGGGGAACTCGTACTTGCTAAGAAGTTCGCGAACTTCCAGCTCGACCAGTTCCAGGAGCTCTTCGTCGTCGACCATGTCGCACTTGTTGAGGAACACGACCATGCTGGGCACGCCGACCTGACGGGCGAGCAGGATGTGCTCACGGGTCTGGGGCATGGGGCCGTCGGTTGCGGCCACGACCAGGATAGCGCCGTCCATCTGGGCTGCGCCGGTGATCATGTTCTTGATGTAGTCGGCGTGACCAGGGCAGTCCACGTGAGCATAGTGACGTGTCTCAGTCTCGTACTCGACGTGAGCTGTGGCGATGGTGATGCCGCGCTCTTTTTCTTCAGGAGCCTTATCGATCTCGTCGAAGGCAATGTACGTGCCCTGACCCTTCATGGACGCCAGTTTGGTGATGGCGGCGGTCAGAGTGGTTTTGCCGTGGTCGATATGGCCGATGGTACCGATGTTAACGTGCGGCTTGGTCCGCTCAAATTTTGCCTTACCCATTTTGAAATCCCCCTAAAGTTCTTTCAGATTTGTCCCAAAGGGCGTTTACAGTTAAAAATGTATGGAGCCCACGACCGGATTTGAACCGGTGACCTCTTCCTTACCAAGGAAGTGCTCTACCTGCTGAGCTACGTGGGCAAAGCTCGTGTAGGGTGGTCATTGGAAGTCAAGCTGGAGCGGGAAACGGGACTCGAACCCGCAACCCTCAGCTTGGAAGGCTGATGCTCTAGCCAAATTGAGCTATTCCCGCCCGTCATTCCGTAGTCCACCGGCAGGTACGATCCTACCTCCTACAGTACGGCTAACCTTTATGGTGGTGGGGGGAGGATTTGAACCTCCGAAGGCGTACGCCGACAGATTTACAGTCTGTTCCCTTTGGCCACTCGGGAACCCCACCAAAATTCAATCATGGAGCTGGCGATGGGACTTGAACCCGCAACCTGCTGATTACAAATCAGCTGCTCTACCAATTGAGCTACGCCAGCACTCGTGAACGCAACTCAATATACGTCTAATTACAAAATTGCAAGGTTTTTCCAAGCAATTTATTTTTTTGTCCGCATCTGTTTTTTTCCATACCCGAAGCAGCGGCAATTACTCAGATAACCTGAACCTTGTCAAGCGCATTAGCTAAAATAGTTTTTTATTTTTCGCGCTGATTGGGTTTTGACTCACAGGCCTTCTGGGCGTAATGCATCTAACCCATGAACAGCCTGCCTTTCGCGCCGGACAGACCCTGGCTCGCCCCTTTGGCCGGATACTCGGATCTGCCCTTCAGAATGCTCTGCCGTCAATACGGCTGCGCCGGGGCCTTTACCGAAATGATCAGCGCCAAGGGACTGGTGTATGAAAACACCGGAACCAACAGGCTGTTGGCCACCTGCCCCAAGGACAAGCCGCTGGTAGTCCAGCTTTTCGGATCGGAACCCGACACCTACCCTCCGATAATGAATACGCTTATCGAGCAGGGATTCACTCATTTCGACCTGAACTCCGGCTGCCCGGTGAAAAAAGTCCTCAAATCCGGCAGCGGGTCCGCCCTGCTCACCCACCCCAAAAAACTCGTGAGGATCGTGCGCGAAATGGTCAATACCGCGGGAGCGGGCAATGTCGGGGTGAAAATCAGGCTCGGCTTCAACATGAACGAGGACATCTTCATCGACCTGTCCAAGGAGCTTGAACAGGAGGGCGTGGGCTGGATCACCCTGCACCCCCGTTACGCCAAACAGATGTTCATGGGCAAGGCGGACTGGAGCAAGCTGGCCGAGCTGAGGAAGGCCGTGGCCGTCCCGATCATCGGCAGCGGAGACCTGTTCACGGCCCTGGACGCGGTCAGGTGTCTGGACGAAACCGGAATCCAGTGCGTGATGTTTGCCCGCGGCGCCCTATACAACCCGTCCATATTTGAAGATTTCGCCATTCTTTCCAGAGGCGGGCAACCCGAGCCCCTTGACGGCGAAAAACTTTCCCGAATGGTCGGCGAGCATATCCGCCTGACACGCGAGCTGGACGGATGCCGCCGCTCCTTCAGAAAAATTCGTTCCATCATCCCAAGATATGCCAAGGGACTGGAAAACATACGCGCCTTGCGCTCCAGGCTGGCCGAATGTTCGGACTGGGACGAATTGGAAAAGGCCGCCAGGGAAATTGCGCTTCTCAAAAGAGTGGATAAAGTGTAATCAATCATCAAAATATAAAAACGCATCCTTGGATTTGGAGTCATTCTTATGAGCCTGCAAACAAACATCCTCCTCGAGGCCGGCACCAACGAGCTGGAAATTGTCGAATTTTACATTGAAGAAGAGTCACGGGACGAAAAGAAAAAGAGCTACAAGGGACACTACGGCGTCAACGTGGCCAAGGTTCTGGAAATACTTCGCATGCCGGAGATAACGGACATGCCGGACGTCTCGCACCCTGCGGTCCTGGGAGCCTTCAACCTGCGCTCCAAGATCATCCCCCTGGTGGACCTGGGCAAGTGGCTGAACAAGAAACGGGTGGAAACCGAACCGCCCAAGGTCATAGTCACTGAATTCAACCAGCTCAAGTCCGCCTTCCTGGTTTCGGGCGTGACAAGAATCCACCGCATAAGTTGGGAGGACGTCGAAGCCCCGGACAAATACATGTCGTCCCTGACGGGAAACAGCATCACAGGCGTAGTCAAGATGGAGGGCAGGATAGTCTTTGTCCTGGATTTGGAAAAGATAATTTCAGACCTGAATCCCGATGCCGCGCTCAAGCTTGACGACACCGTGGACTGGAGCGCGGAACACCATTACAAGGCGTTGATCGCCGACGACTCCACTCTTATCCGTGAAATGATGAAGGATTTGCTCAGAAAAGCCAACTTTCAGGTGGAGACGACCACCAACGGACGCGAATGCTGGAACAGGCTCCTTGATCTCAAGGCCAAGTCCATTGAGGCGGGACGCCCCCTTTCGGACTACGTCCAGGTGGTTGTCTCGGACATTGAAATGCCCATGATGGACGGCCACAACCTGACCAAGCGCATCAAGGAAGACCCGGAATTGCGGAAACTGCCCGTGATCCTCTTCTCGTCCCTGATCACGGAAAAGCTCCGTCACAAGGGCGACACGGTCGGCGCTGACGACCAGATATCAAAGCCGGAAATGACAAGGCTGGCCCAAAAGGCCGTATACCTTATTCAAAACCGCATGGATCTGGAAGAAAAGGAAGCGTTGCAGGCCTAACAGATTCTGGGCAGCTGCTCGCCTTCAAGCATGTTCAAAAGCCTCTTGCCCCCAAGGGGGGTCTTGAGGATGACCTTGCCCGGATTGTCCGCCACCACGCGCCCTATCATGCAGGCATCGGTTCCCAAGGGATCGGCGTGCATGATTTCCAACGCCTTTTCAGCACGGGCTTCCGGCAAAACACAAAGGAACTTGCCCTCGTTGGCCAGATAAAGGGGGTCCAGCCCAAGGATGGAACAACCGCCCTTGACCTCCGGACGCACCGGCATCCTGTCTTCTTCCAGCTCGCAGCAGACATTTGATGAAATGGCTATCTCGTTCAGGGTGGTGGCTAGGCCGCCGCGGGTGGGATCACGCAGGACGTGAATATCCGGAACCTCGCGAACCAGCTTTACCAGCAGATGGTTCAGGGCCGCTGAATCGCTCTTGACCGAAGCCTCGAAGGACAGCCCCTGGCGGGTGCCGAGAATGGCCAGGCCGTGGTCGCCCATGGTGCCGCTGACCAGGACAACGTCTCCTGGAGCGGCCAGATCGCCGCAGGGGCAGGGGTCCACGATTATCTCGCCGATGCCTGTGGTGTTGATGAAAATCTTGTCCACAGCGCCCTTGGGCACGACCTTTGTGTCTCCGGTGACGACTTCCACCCCGGCATGCCTTGCGGCCTCGCCCATGGAAGCCACGATGCGCTCCAGGTCGTCCATGGGCAGGCCTTCCTCGATGATGTAGCCGCAGGTCAGATACCTGGGCACGGCGCCCAGCATGGCCACGTCGTTGACGGTTCCATGCACGGCCAATGAGCCGATGTCGCCGCCGGGAAAGAAAATGGGGTCAACGGTGAAGGAGTCGGTGCTCATGGCCAGGGGGCCGGAAAGGTTGATCTGGGCCGCGTCGTTGAGGCGGTTCAGCTCCGGGTTGCCCAGGTATTTGAGAAACAGTTCGGAAATCAGGCGCTGGGAGGCCCGGCCGCCGCTGCCGTAGTCGAGAAGTACCTTTTTTTCGCTCATTATCTAGTCCACGTTGTATTTGAAGTAGGCGGCGCAACTGCCCTCGGTGGAGACCATGCATGGCCCCACGGGAGACGCCGGGGTGCAGGCTTTCTTGAACAGGGGGCACTGGTCCGGGCGAATCTTGCCCTTGAGCACGTCCCCGCATTTGCAGCCAGGAAGGGGCGGAGATTCCTGGATATCCAGTCCGAACTGGGCCTGGGCGTCGAATTCGGAATACTCGTCGGAAAACTCCAGTCCGCTTTGGGGAATCCTGCCGATACCCCGCCAAAGGGCGTCGGTCGGCTTGAACACCTCGTACATGACCTCCAGGGCCTTGGGATTGCCATGGTCGGAAACCACGCGGCGGTAGAGGTTGAGAACCTCGGCCCTGCCCTCCTTGCGCTGTTCCGCAAGATTGATCAGGGCCTGCAGGATGTCCACCGGCTCGAAACCGGTGATCACGGCGGGGCGTTTGAACTCCTCGCCGATGAACTTGTAAGGCTCCAGACCGATCATGGCCGACACGTGGCCGGGCAGGATAAAGGCGTCGATGGAGGTCGAGTCGTCGGCCAAAAGGGCCGTAAGGGCCGGAGGAACCAGCTTGTGAAAGGAAAGCACCCGAAAATTGGTTATGCCCTCGGCCTTGGCCATCTTCACTGTCGCGGCCACCGTTGGCGCCGTGGTCTCGAATCCGACACCCAGAAAAACCACCGTGGCGCCTGGATTTTCCCGGGCAAGATTCAAGGCGTCGAAGGTGGAGTAAACCACGTTTATCCTGGCCCCGTCAGCCTGGGCCGATTTCAGGGTTATGCTCCTGCCGCCGGGTACGCGCATCAGGTCGCCGAAGGTGGCGATGATGACATCCTTCCTTCCGGCCAGATCGAGAAAGGCGTTGACCTCGGATTCATGGGTCACGCAGACGGGACAGCCCGGTCCGCTGAGATGGACTATCTCTTTGGGCAAGAGCGACCGCAGGCCGCTCTGAAAGATGGCGACCGTATGGGTTCCGCAGACCTCCATGAAGCGCAGGGGCTCGTCCAGGACGCTCTCCAGCCTTGCCAGCAGGCCTTTGCACAAATCGGGGTCATGAAATTTTTCCAGGGAATCTAGGTTCAAGTCTCTGTCTCCGGGTAAAAAAGGTGGCGATAGGGTCCGGTTATCGACCGGAGAGGACTACATATACCTATAGGCGGAGCTTTTCAAATGAAAATAAAAAAGGCGGAGCATTGCCCCGCCTTGAGTTCCTGATCCGGCGCGATCTATACACAGCCGGTGGGCTTGGGCAGGCCTGCCATCTTACAGGCTCCCTTGCCGGGTCCGGACGGAAACAGTTCGTAGATCTGTTTCAGCTTGAAGCCGGTAACCTTGGACAGGATGCGCACCATGGGGGCGATGCCGTTCTTCTTGTAGTAGTCCTGCAAGAATTCGATAACCTTCTGGTGATCGTCGGTGATCTCCGGAATGCCTTCTTCGCCCTTGACGTGGTCGATCCAGGCCGGAGTCCATTCTTCGAATTTGAGCAGGAAACCGTCTTCATCAACTTCAAACGTGGAACCCTGAAATTCTACAACTGCCATTTTGTCCTCCTGGAACATGAGTTTCAAATAATTGGGTTTCGGCCCCTTTCAAAAGCACCCTCGCGGCTTTTGCTGCCGATCTTTAGCCGGACCATTAAGACCTGCGGGAAAGAAACTCAAGAAAAAAATTAAAATTAAGCCCTTCTTGTTTCAAATAACCTCCAGTGGCGCACTTTATTTTTGCACCGCGTGCTGATAACTTCAAGGCGGTTTAAGGCGTTCCGGCCAGTGGCGGGACCTATCCTCCATTTTTTTCCAAGCCCGCAACCGAAAACAAATGCAAAACAGCAACAACCCACGAAGCTTCATGTCGCCGAACATCCCTGCCCCTTCGCCCAGCCGGTGCAGACCCGAATGGCACGTGCCTTCTGAACGCGAGTGCGAGGACTACTGGAACGACTTCGCCATGCCCGACCATATAAGGCGGCACAGCCTGATGGTGGCCATGGTGGCCACGTTCCTGGCCCAAAAGGCCCAGGAAAAAGGTTTGGACGTATGCCTGAAAAGCGTCCGGGCCTCGGCCCTGCTCCACGATCTTGCCAAGCACTACACCATCCTGCACGGCGGCCACCACAATCAGTTGGGCGGGGCCTGGGTCATGGACCTGACCGGAAATCCGGTCGTGGCCCAGGGCGTCACCCACCACATTTACTGGCCCTTCGAGCCGGACCTTGAGAAATATTTTCTGCCCCTGGCCGTGCTTTACGCCGACAAGCGGGTCTCCCACGACAAGCTGGTCAATGTCTCCGACAGGTTCAAGGACCTGGTGGAACGATACGGCACCACAGGCGGAATCAAGGCCAAGATCGCCCTGACCGAGATACAGGCCCTGGAAATCGAAGAATCCTTTAGCCGCTTTTTGGGAGTGGAACTGAATGAATGTACTTTTGATAGCGGGCGGATGGTCTAGCGAAAGGGAGGTCTCCCTTTCCGGGGCCAGAAAAATCGAATCGGCCCTGAAGAACCTCGGACACGAGGTCAACTTTTTCGATCTGGCGGAAGATTTCGCCGTCCTTTTGGAAAGCGCAAAGCAAAGCGACTTCGCCTTCATCAACCTGCACGGCTCCCCCGGCGAGGATGGGCTGGTGCAGGCCATGCTCGACAAGGTCGGCTGCCCCTACCAGGGGTCCGGTCCCACGGCTTCCTTTCTGGCCCTGAACAAGGCCGCATCCAAGGAAATATTCAGGACAAAGGGCATTCCCTCCCCCAAATGGGAACTGGTCACCGAACTGAAGTCCGGAAGGGGCATTGCCATGGACCTGCCCGTGTTCGTCAAGCCCAATTCTGGCGGCTCCAGCCTGGGCATGAGCCTGGTGCGCGAGGAGGAGGAAATCCGCCCGGCCCTGGAAAAGGTCTTCGAGATGTGCGACGTGGCCCTGGTGGAGGAATACCTGCCCGGCACCGAGCTGACCTGCGGCATCCTGGACAAGACCCCCATGCCCCTGATCATGATCCGGCCCAAGGAGGGCGCGGGCTTTTTCGACTACGAGAACAAATACGCGGAGGACGGGGCCGAGGAAATCTGCCCCGCGCCCGTGGACAAGGCCGTGTCCGACGAGATTCAGAGGCTGACCTTGCAGGCGCACGAGGCCCTTGGGCTGGAAGGCTACAGCCGGGGCGACTTCATGCTGCACGACGGGAAGCCCTATTTGCTGGAAATGAACACCCTGCCCGGCATGACCGCCACCAGCCTGATCCCGCGCGCCGCCGCGCAAATGGGCTTTTCCTTCGAGGAACTCATCGCCGAACTGATCCGGCTGGGAATTAAGAGGCGGACCTAATCCATGAACTCATTTCTCGCCAAGGCCGTTTTCAGCCTTTACGACCTGCTCTGGCTTCCGGCCCTGCCCATCCTGCACCGCAACAAACGGTTGAAGGAGGGCTGGGAGCGGCGCGTGTTGAAGGACGGTCCCCTGCCCCGTGCGGACCTCTGGATTCAGGCCGCGTCCGGCGGCGAGGCCTATCTGGCCTGGGAGCTGTTCAAGAACCTGGACACGGGCGGCCCGGTCACCGTCCTGGCCACCACCAACACCAGCCAAGGACTGGACATATTGGAGAAGGCCGCAAAAGACGTGGCCAAAAAAAAGCCCGAATTGGCCCTGCATCTTTCATATTTTCCCTTTGACCGCCCGACCCTGATGAACAAGGCCCTGGCGCAGGTACGCCCCAGGACAGCCGTGCTTCTGGAATCGGAAATCTGGCCCGGCTTCATCCGCGCCTGCCATGCACAGGGAACCGAGGTCCTGCTCATAAACGGCAGGATCACGGAAAAGAGTCTCCAGGGGTACATGAAGTGGCCCTCGTTTTTCCGTGAATTCGCCCCGGACAGGATACTGGCCATGTCCGAAGAGGATGCCGGAAGATTCCGCACCCTTTACGGACCCGAGAAGACAGGGGTCATGAACAACATCAAGTTCGACCGCCTGGATGACGCGGGCTGCGCCACGGCCGACGACAATCCCCTGGCTCCGCTGTTGGGCGATTCACCTTTCGTTGTCCTCGGTTCGGTGCGCGAGGAAGAGGAAGAACAGGTGGAAAAGCTGCTCCTGGGCCTGCTGGAGAAAAGGCCCGACGCGCTGGTGGGGCTCTTTCCCCGGCACATGCACAGGCTCGACCACTGGCGCGAGACCCTGGACCGCGACGGACTGGAATGGAGCCTTCGATCGGAGACCAAAGGCAAGGCCAAGGGCGTCATCCTCTGGGACGTTTTCGGCGAGATGATGCAGGCCTACGCCCTGGCCAGGACCGCCTTCGTGGGCGGCAGCCTCGCGCCGCTGGGCGGACAGAACTTTCTCGAACCCTTGACTTGCGGGGTCGTGCCGGTGATAGGGCCTCACTGGTCCAACTTTCAATGGGTGGGCGAGGCGATAATGGAAAACGGGCTGGTGCGCCGGGCCGCAGACCGGCAGGAGGCCCTCGACATCCTCCTCAAGCTCATGGATGAAGCCCCGTCTCCGCAAAAAACGGCCAAGGCCCTGGCGAATTACGTGAGGGACCGCCGGGGCGGCGGGATGGCCGCCTGCAAACTTATTGCCGATTCAATGAATAAAGAGTAAAGAGGCGCGAACAAACGGTTGATCATGAACGGACTCCCCGACTGTCACGGCATCATTCCAGCGAGATACGAATCCTCGCGTTTCCCCGGAAAACCCCTGGTTGATATACTGGGAAAACCGATGCTATGGCACGTCTATACCAGGGCGTCCCAATGCCCGGACCTAGCCAGGGTGACCCTGGCCACCGACGACCAGCGCATCTTCGACGTGGCGAGCGAACTGGGCCTGGCCGTGGTCATGACCCGTAGCGATCATGTCAGCGGCACGGACCGCGTACTCGAGGCGGCCACCATCCTCGAAGTTCCGGAAGACGCAGTGGTGGTGAACATACAGGGCGACGAACCGGCCCTGGAACCGGGAATGCTCTCCCAGTTGCTGGCCCCCTTCAAGTCGCCCGGAGTCGAGGCCACAACCCTGGCCACGGCAATGGAAAGCCGCGACGCGGAATCACCGGACCGGGTGAAGGTGGTCACGGCCCCCGACGGGCGGGCGCTTTATTTTTCCAGGGCCCCCATCCCCTACACACGCGAGGGGAGCGACGGCGGGCACCTGTTGCACATCGGGCTGTACGCCTTTCGCATGGCCACCTTGCGGCGCTTTGCCGCGTTGGAGCCAAGCCCCCTGGAACGGCGCGAAAAGCTGGAGCAGCTCAGGCTGTTGGAAAACGGAATACAAATCCATGTGGCCGAAACGGACCACGCCTGCCACGGCGTGGACCGGCCCGAGGATTTGGCGATGATAAAAAAAATCCTTATGGAGCGGACATAAATGAAAGCTATCCTGGCCCTTGAAGACGGCACCTATTTTGAAGGAACCTCCTTCACCGGACCCGGCGAAACCAACGGCGAGGTCATCTTCAACACCGGCATGACCGGCTATCAGGAGATACTCACCGACCCCTCCTACACTGGACAAATGGTCTGCATGACCTACCCGCTGATCGGCAACTACGGGGTCAACCCGGAAGACGTGGAATCCGGAAACGTCCACGCCGCAGGCTTCATCGTCAAGGAATGCTGCAAGGAGCCGAGCAACTGGCGGTCCACGGAATCCCTGCCCGACTATCTCGTGCGCAACGGGGTAATGGGCATTGAAGGCATCGACACCAGAGCCCTCACCCGGCACCTGCGCCTCTACGGAGCCATGCGCGGCATAATCTCCACAAAGGAACTCTCCCCGCAAAAGCTTGCCAAAAAGGCGGCCCAGACACCATCCATGGAAGGACTGAACCTGGCCGACAGGGTCAGTTCCAAGACACCCTACACCTGGAACGGAACCGGGCCGGAAGAGGTGGACATCAAGGATTTCAAATGGAACGGCAAGGGACCGAAGCTCGTTGTCTACGACTTCGGCATCAAGTGGAACATCATGCGCCTGCTTGAGGCCGAGGGCTTCGACATGCTCATGGTTCCCTCCTCCTGGACTGCGGATCAGGTCCGCGCAGTGGAGCCGGACGCCATCTTTCTTTCCAACGGCCCCGGAGACCCCGCCGTTGTGACCTCGGCGGTGCAGGCCGTCAAGGACCTGCACAAGGAATACCCCATTGCCGGAATATGCCTCGGCCACCAGATAATCGGCCTGGCCCTGGGCGGAACCACCTACAAGCTCAAGTTCGGTCACCACGGCTGCAATCATCCGGTCATGGACATGGAAACCGAAAAGATCGAGATATCCTCCCAGAACCACGGCTTCTGCGTGGACGTGGCCAGCCTCAAAGGCGTCAAGGTGACGCACAAGAACCTGAACGACGACACCCTTGAAGGCTTCGCCCACAAGAAGCTGCCCATCATCGCAATCCAGTTCCACCCCGAGGCAGCTCCCGGCCCCCACGACAGCGAATACTTCTTTCCCAAATTCAGAAATATCGTTCGGGATGCAACCGGTCGATAAACATGGTATAGATGGCTTAAAATATACCTATACCCCTGCGGGAAAGGAACCGAAGACATGTCCACAGAACTGATCAAGGCCAGAAAAAGACTTGCCAACGTCAATACCAACCTGAAAAAGGCCAAGTACATGCCTGCCATTCAGTCCATCCACGAAGCCTTGACCCTGATAGTCAAGCAGCCGTTGATGAAAAGCGAAAAGGAGGAATTCGCGGGCATCCTGAAAGACGTGGTCACCAACCTGAACAACAATCCGGGCATTCGCGAGATATACCCCCTGGTGATCAACTACAAGATGGGCCAGGAGCGTGAACTCCTGGAGGCCATGCGCGAACTTCTGGTGGAAATGCAGAACGTGGTGACCCAAACGGCCCAGGAAAGCGCCGCTGAAATGGAACAGCGCAAGGCCGATGAACTGGCCAAGGGCCAGGAGCAGATAGACCAGCAGGATTACGACAAGGCCAAAACCATATTCGACGCCCTGGTCAAGGATCACGAGACCGACACCGACCTCAAGGCCGACATCGCCGACCGCTTCCTGAAGGCCGGTCGCTACGAGGACGCCTTCTCCTACTTGGACGCGGCCCTGAAACACGATCCCAACGCCATCCACCTCTACAACCGCATCGGCATGGTCCTGCGCAAGATGAAGGACTTCGACACTGCCGAGCGCTACTTCAACAGGGCCCTGGAACTGACCCACAAGGACGAGTACCTGTATTTCAACATCGGCAGGCTGTACATCGACTGGGGAAAATGGGATCAGGTCATGGACGCGGCGGAAAAGGCCCTCAAGGTAAACCCGGGCTTCAAGGAAGCGCACAAGATGCTCCAGTTCGCCCAGAAGAAGCTGGAAGGATGACGGTCTGAACAGCCCGACACATACCGTATTTTCAGATGTCAATGGACGCATGGCCGTTTAAAGCGGCCATGCGTCTTTTTTTGAGGTAAACATGCCGTGACGCGCACTGAACATGCCGACGTGCTTGTGCTGGGAGCCGGCCTGTCCGGCTTGAGGGCCGCTGTTTCAGCCCTTGACCAAAACCCGAAACTTGCGGTGACCGTGGCCGCAACGGGTCGGGGACCAGCCGGTTCGTCCTTCGCCAACATGAACGACGCCCTGGGCATCCAGGTGCCGGAATCCGGGGCCGAGCAGGAAGACTTCATTCGCGAAGCCATGCGGATCGCACCTCCGGGCCATGTGGACGGGAATCTGGTCCGCATCATGGCTGAAGAGGCTCGGGCACGATACCGCGATCTCCTGGACTTGGGCCTCAGTCCGGTCCAGGCGACGGGCGAGGAACGAAAAAAAGGCTGTTTCAGCAAGGGGCAACGGGCCTACATTTTCAACGGCCTGAGCAGCATTTATTCGGCATTCCACGCAAGATTCGTCGCCCAGGGCGGCCGCCTGCTGCATGGCGGCGAAGTCCGAAAAATCCTCCTGTCCGCCAGCCGCGCCGTGGGCGCGCAAATCTCATCCAAGACCACAGGCGAGACGACTCTTGTCCGGGCCGGGGCCGTGGTGCTCTGCCTGGGCGGACCGGCCCCCCTGTTCGCACAGGACATGTCCGGCCCCGGCAACACCGGCTATGGCCTAGGTCTTCTTTCAGAGGCCGGGGCGCGTCTGGACAACGCGGGATTCATCCAGTTCATGTGGCTCTGGAGCGGACCGGACGTCGATTCCGGGCCGGGAAGGTTCATCTCGCCCTCCGTGATGGTCAAAAAAGGAATGACCGTGCACAAGCCCGGCGGTGGCGCCATACGAATCCCCCTTGACCTGCCCGAAGAAAATTCAATGCGGCTCGACCGGTTGCGCCGGTCCAGGGGCGGCCACTGCCCTGCGGGGTACGGGCTTGAAGACTCGGTTCTCGACCTGCTGCTTCTGGACAATGTCGGACCTGACGGCAGCGTTCGCGTTTCCGGGCCGAAAGGCGACTTCCGGGGACGGCTCATGGCCCATGCCGGAAACGGCGGCGCGGTCATAAACGAGCAGGGCCGAACTTCCCTGCCCGGACTTTTGGCCTGCGGGGAATGCGCAACGGGCATGCACGGGGCAAACCGGCTGGGCGGAGCAATGATCCTAGCTACCCAGGTCTTCGGCCACAGGGCCGGAAAAGCCGCCGCTGAAATTTCGGCAGCCTGCGGTCTGGTCGGAGAGAAAACGTTGCGGGAGCTATGCCCGGACCAACGCCCAACAGTGAACAACCATGATCATCAAGAAGAGATATCCTGGATCAAAAAGGGAATGCAGGAATACGCGATATTCGGCGGCAGGCCGGGCCTGTCTGAATTTCAGGCCGGACTGAAGGAATGTCGGTCCAGGACGCAAGACCGCCAAACGGAGCTAACGGCCCTGTCGGCCCTGGCGATCACTTCGCACCTGACGGCAATGCGCAAATGATCTCGGCGGCCTGCTCCAGGCCGTCCACGATGTGGTCAGCAACGCCTCGACAGCGCTCTTCATGGGCCGCACCCTTGCCGGTGCGCACCAGAATCGACAACGCGCCGATATTCCTCCCCAGGCGCACGTCGGCCTCCTTGTCGCCGACCACGACGCAGTTCCTGAGCTCAAGGCCAAGGTCCGCAGCCGCCTGCTCGGCCATGCCCGCAGCGGGCTTGCGGCAGGAGCAATGGTCTTCCGGAGCGTGAGGGCAGTGGTAGATACCCTTGAGACGCAACCCTTCATTCTCAAGCATCTCCCTAAGCCGCCCATGCACCCGGGCCACCGACTCCTCGTCGAAATAGCCGCGCCCCACACCCGACTGGTTGGTCAAGAGAACCAGCCCCCAGCCGGATTCGGACATGCGCCTCAGCCCTTTCACGGCTCCGGGCAAAAATTCCACAAGGCCGGGATCGGACAAATAATGCTTGTCCACAATAACGGTCCCGTCACGGTCCAGCAACACGCAGCGCCCGTTCATATCATCCTCCCCAGCATGTCCAGGGCGGCCCTGAAACTGTCAAGTGAAGCCTTGCCCCTGCCGACGAGGTCGTAGCCGGTCCCGTGGTCCGGCGAGGTGCGCGGATACGGCAAGCCGAGAGTAACGTTCACCGCCTGGCTGAAATGCAGCAGCTTGAGCGGGGCCAGCCCCTGATCGTGATACATGGCCAAGACAGCCGAATAAGCGCCGCGAGCCGCGAAATAAAACACGGTATCCGCAGGAAAAGGGCCTTCCACCTTCAGCCCCAGCTTCCGAGCCTCTTCAATGGCCGGGATGATGATCTCGATCTCTTCCCTGCCGATGCGCCCCGACTCACCGGCGTGGGGGTTCAGTCCGCACACTGCCACGGGTTCAGCAAGGCCGAGCCTGCCCATATGGCCGGAGGTCAGCCTCAGGCAATGCAGGATGCGCTCCCGCGTGATCAATCCGGGAACATCCTTCAGCGGCGGATGGGTGGTCGCAAGGCTGACCCTGAGCCTTGGTCCGCCGAGGTGCATGCAGACATTGTCCCGGCCCGGCCCGAGCCGTTCGGCCAGAAATTCGGTGTGGCCCGGAAAATCGAACCCGGCCTCTTGAAGCATGGCCTTGTTCAAAGGGCAGGTCAAAAGCCCATGCACCGTTCCGGAAAGAAGGAGACTTGCGGCTTGGTCCAGACTGATCCCCGCAGCGCGCCCTCCACCGATTTCCGGCTGTCCGCAATTGAGGGCCAGGCCGGAAAGCTCCGGCGGTTCGTATAGATAGATTCCCGGTTCCCTGCCCGCGACCTCTGCGGCCCTTTCCAGACGAGTATGGAATCGCGACCCGCCGATCAGTCCGAGATGATGTTCAAGGGCCTTTTCCGGCCCCACCAGCAATACTCTGTCTTCGCCGTCATGCGATTTTTTCAGGTAGTGGCGGCAAACAAGTTCAGGACCTAGACCGTTGGGATCGCCCAGGGTGATGCAGATTGTTTTCATCTTCCGGCCCCGCAAAGCCGTTTGTAGTCGGCAAGGATAATCGCGTGGTCAAAGGCCATATCCGGCAGACCGGACAATGGAAAGACTTCGGTTCCGGCGGCGTCGTCGCCTGCCTGAATATCGCCGGGATTCAAGGCGCGGGCGGCATAGACAACGCTCATGCTGTGCTGGCGCGGATCGCGCTTTGGATCGGAATAAACGCCCACAAGTCCGGTCAGTTCCACTTCCAGCCCGGTCTCCTCCCTGGCCTCGCGAACGGCCGCACTCTCGCAGGTCTCGCCGTAATCCACGAAACCGCCTGGCAAGGCCCAACCATATGGCGGATTGGCGCGCTGGATGAGCACCACGCCCGGCCCGCCGCCGTCCGGCAAAGGCAGGGGGATTATTATGTCCACCGTGGGCACGGGGTTCCTGTAAATCTCGATTGCCGCTCCGCACTTGGGGCAAGGTTTGGTCAAGGCCACGATCTCTTTCCTTCGTTTATGGCGTCCAAGTTCATCAGCTACTTAAAACCATTTCCCGGACTACTCAAGTGATCCGTTTTCGGCCAAAGGGTATAATTATTTGAACTCGGCTTCTGGATAGCGCTGATTTGGCATATGGCACTGAGATACAAGGACAAAAAGATTAAACAAAAAATCCATTGCAAAATCTTTCTGAACCCGGAAACGAAAAAAGCTTCCGAGGGACCGTCCCTGGGAAGCTGTTTTTTCGTGCTTTGTGCAAAAGAAGAAGGATACTTTCTATACAGCAATCCTCGTGCCATTTTTTCAGAATCAACCAATAAAATTCATCAAGCCGCCTGGCTCATGGCTTTTCCGGGAATCAAGCATGTTTTTGAAGCCTGCTTGCAAGCTGCGGAGGGTAAAAAAAATTATACCTTTTTACAGTCATCCCCGGCCAGGCCGGATTCGCGGTTCAACTTTTTTTACCAGAAAGGATGGCATCGGAAGCTAACCGAGGGCAAAACAGAAGGAGGCGCCCTGTCCCGGAGCGCTTTCTACCCAGACCTTGCCGTTGTGACCGTCCATGATCTTCTTCACGATGGCCAAGCCCAGTCCGGTGCTTGTCTCGCCCCCGGTGGGCTTTGTGCTCAGGCGTTGAAAAGACTGGAAAAGCTTTTCCTGATCCTGCTCGGAAATTCCGGGTCCGTTATCCCGCACGCAGACAACGGCGGTTTCGTCCTTCCTGGTCAAGGAAACCTCAACGGTACCGCCTTCGGGAGAAAACTTGACCGCGTTGCTGAGCAGGTTGTCGGCCACCTGGGCTATGCGTGTTCCGTCGGCAACGACCACGACCGAATCTTCCAGGCGGGCCTGGATATCAATACTCTTTCTCTCAGCCACAATCTGATTGGTCCTGATCTGCTCGGCAAGCAGTTCGCCTAAATCAACTGAAGTCATTTCCAGCTCCAGCCTGCCGGACTCGATCACGGACACGTCCAGCAGATCATTGACCAGACTGTTCATCTGGGAGCTGGTCTTCTCAATATAGCCCAGCATCATGCTCTGCTGCTCGTTGAGTTGGCCAACCCCGCCCTCCAGCAACAGCTGGGTGAAGCCCTTGATGCCGTTTATGGGGTTCCGCAGGTCGTGGGCCGCAATGCCCAGAAACTTGTTTTTCAGCATGTCCAGCTCGCGCAGCCTCTTGGTGCGCTCCACGCTCTCCACGTTCTGAATCACGCGGCAAAAAAACTCCTCGGCCTCGAAAGGCTTGTTCAGAAAATCGTTGGCTCCGCTCTTGATGAAAAGGACAGACAACGGTTCGGTAACATTGGAGGAGATGCCCACTATGGCTATCTCATCGGGGCCGAATCTGGACCTGATTCGCTTGGTCAGTTCGATTCCGTCCATGCCGGGCATCTCGAAATCGGTAACCGCCAGCTTTATGTCCGGACTGGATTCAAGGATTTCCAGGGCTGACTCGCCGTCCTTTGCTTCGTAAACCTGCAGAAAATAGCGGTTCAACAACAGCTTCAGGTAGGAACGGGTGGTTTTGGAATCATCGACGATGAGGACCTTTACATCAAGATTCAGCTGCAGCCGCTTGATCATGGCCAGCAGATTGTCTATGCCCCTGTCGGCCTTGTAGACGTAGTCTATGACCTCCTTGGCCAGGATTCGCTTGCGTGTCTCCTGATCCAGGGTCGCAGTGAAGACGATGCTGGGAATGTCAAAGGCCTTGGCGTAATCCACTATCTCCCCGTTGGGCGCGTCGGGCAGGGAAAGATCCAGCACGGCCAGGAAAAAATCATGACTTTGCATCGAGATGCTCTTCTTGGCCTCGGAAAAATTCCGGGCCAGGACCGCCTCGAAGCCGACCTCTCCCTCGATCCTGCGCTTGAGCTCGGATGAAAGCGTCAAGCTGTCTTCAACTATGAGTATCTTAGTCTTTTCCATGCCTGCAACCAAGTCCACCTGATTTCACAATTAGTTAACCATATGACACAGGTCACAGGCAAGGTAAACACTATAAAAATCAAAGCATCAGTGAGTATTCACTATTCTTTGAAAAGACCGGCTTCGTTCAATTTGCTTGCGGGTATGGCCCCCTCGCGCAAAACCAAAATTTCGTTTCCGCGTATGGCTATCACTGTGGAAGGCTCGCCCCCCGCCGGATAGGGCTCGTCCAGCAAGGCGCAATCCACCGCAGCCAGCAAGGCGGGATCAATGGCCGTGGGGATGGCCGCCGCTGGTTTGCCGCTCAGGTTGGCGCTGGTGGCGACCAGGGCCGTGCCCGCTTCGAGGCAAAGCCGGGCCGCAAGGGGGTGGGCTGTCCAACGAACCGATGTGTAGCCGCGGGAGTCCTTGACTTCCGGAGGCAGTTCACCCTTGGCCCTGACCAGGATCGACAGGGGTCCGGGCCAGAACCTGTCGGCCAGGGCCAGAAGCGCCTCGGGTATCTTGTCCGTGACCCGGCCCAGGCCTTCCATGCCTCCGACAACCAGCGGCAGGGGCTTTTGCGTGGGCCTGTCCTTGATCTCGAAGACCCTGCGCACGGCAACGCGGTTAAAGGCGTCGCAGCCCAACGCGTACAGGGTTTCCGTGGGGTAGACGAGCAGGCCGCCCGATCTGATTGTTTCCAGCGCCTCAGACAAATTCCAACTCCTGGGTTGCGGCCCGGCACTTTGCATTTCCCGGTATTTTCCGTAAAGAAAACAAAAGACAATCACCCAGCACAGGGAGCCGACTTGAAAGGACACACTTTATCCGGCCAAGCATTCATTGACAAGCTGGAAAGGGATATCCCCACTTGGATTCTGGGCCTAGACGAGGAAACCGCCCAGCTGAACCTGATCCGAAAGACCATGGCTCCCGCCAATCAAGAATTCCGGGGACTGGGCCAAAGTCTTGCCGCCTGGTCCTGGCAGTTCAAACCCCTCAAACCCGGCGTATTCAAGACCCTGGCCGGAACCAACGGCCTGAGGGAGGCCCTGCCCCCTGCATGCCGCACCGTGTTCGACCGACTGGAAGGAACGCTTGTGTCCTCCGATCCGCTGGACGGCATTGAACAGCTTATGGCCGAAAACCGGGCCCAGACCCTGAAAATCATACTTCCTGCTCTTGGAAATCCAGATTCCGGCTTGCCGCTTCTGGGGTCGGTCTGGGATTCGCTGCTGCGCCTGGGGCGCGAAGACATTCCCATGGCCGCCCTAGAGGCCTACCCCTGGCCGGAAAACCTCGACACCGTGCGCGATCGGTTGCGGGCGGAATGGGCCTTTCACTACAAGCCGCCGGAAAGGGCGCTGGCCCTGGTCCTTGAGCTTGATCCCGACACCTGGGACCTGTGGCGCGAGTATGCAGCGGCCGAACTGGAACTGCGTCTCGGCAACAGGAAGAGCGCCCTGAGCCGCCTGTCCGGGCTGTGGCGAAAATTCCCCCACCATCCCGGCCTGACCCTCAAGCTGCATGATCTGATTCACTCTTTCCCCGAAACGGACATCGGCACCGACGACGTATGCATCCTGCTCTATTCATGGAACAAGGCCGAACTGCTCGAAGACACCCTCAAGAGTCTTTCCGGCACCGACTACGGCCAAGCCCGCGTGCTGGTCCTGGACAACGGTTCGGATGACGGAACCTCTGGAATGCTAGAAAAAATTGCCGGGGAATTCCCGACAGGAGTGCTGGAAACCGTTTCCCTGCCCGTGAACATCGGCGCACCGGGCGCCAGGAACTGGCTCCTGTCCAGGCCCGAGGTCAGAGAGCGCAAGTGGGCGGCCTTTCTGGACGACGACGTGCTCCTGCCGGTCGACTGGCTTGCAAGGCTGCTTTCAGCCGCGTCCTCGGCGTCCGGCATAGGAACCGTGGGTTGCCGAATCGTCTCCGCGGACACCCCCCCGGCCCTGCAATCGGCGGACTACAATCTCCTGCCGCCCAGGAGCGGAATAAAGACCTTTCAGGATTTCGAGGAAAACATCATGGTCTTCGACAATTGCGCCGGGAGCCTGGACACGGGACTGTTCACCTACCGCCGCCCCGCCCTGTCCGTGTCCGGGTGCTGCCATCTGCTGAACATGGCTTCCGTGCGCGACGCGGGCGGATTCGACATCCGCTTCAGCCCCACCCAGTTCGACGACCTGGAGCGGGACATGCGGACGGCCCTGGCGGGCTATTCCACCATCTATGCAGGAGATTTGGCCGTCAGGCACGTGCAGCATTCCAGTCTGGCCAAGGCCACCAGCGCCAAGGCCATGGCCCAGGTCTTCGGCAACAAGATCAAGCTGGAAGGCAAGTTCGAGAGGAAACAGATTCAAACCCTGGCCCAGGGGGGCCTGGACAGGCTCTGGGAAGACTACAAGGTGAAGTGGAACCGCCTGACAAGAGACCTGCGGCCGGAAGCAGCCTAGCGTTCCCGCCACTCCCTTTCCAAAGCCTCAAACTCTTCGGCGTCAAGTCCCGTCCGGTCGTACATGCCCTTTGCGCCTCTCTGCCTGGAAGCCTCGTAAAGGATGATCGCCGCAGCAACCGAGACGTTGAAGCTTTGGATCATGCCCTGCATGGGAATGTATATTTCATCGGGCACCAGCTCGGCCAGTTCAGGTGATGTGCCGCGATGCTCATTGCTGAGGATTACGGCCGACGGAGCGGACAGGTCGTAGGCGTCCAAAGGCCGGGCCGTTTCCGAAAAACCGGTGCGCATTACGTTGAAGCCCTTTGCCCTCAATCCGCCGATCATTTCAGCCGGATCGGAATGCCTGAACCTCTGGACCCATTTCTTGGCCGAGGCCGAGGACTTCTTGCCCAGTTCAGGCCACTCGGCCGTCGTGTAATAAAGATGGACGGCAAGAACCCCAAAGGCGTCGCAACTTCTGAGCACGGCCGAAACATTGTGCGGATCCCAGATGTTGTCCATGATCAGCGTCAGGTCTTGCTGTCGCCTGGACAGGACATCATGTATTCTTTTTTTCCTTTCCGGTGTGATGGATTCTGGCATGGACTCTCCCTAACCGATCCCGCGGGTCGCAGGCAAGTCATTTGATTTTTGCATTTTCCTTGACAAATCAGCCTACAAGGTGAAAATTAATAAAACGGATAATATTTTGATTTTCATAACCGCCTGGAGCAAAACATGCGTGCGCTTATCGCAGAGGACGAATTTCTCAGCAGAAAAATAATGAGCACATTCCTTGCAGCCATGTTCGAGGTCGACGTGGTGGTCAACGGCAGGGAGGCTCTGGACGCGTTCGGCCTGGCCCATGAGGAGTCCCGACCATACGACCTGATCCTGATGGACATAATGATGCCCGAAGTGAACGGCATGGACGCGCTCAAGGAAATACGCAAACTGGAGTCGGACAAATCGCTCAAGCCCAGGGCCAAGGTAATCATGACCACGGCGCTGGATGACCCGAAAACGGTTATAAAATCATTTTATGACGGCGAGGCTTCTGCGTATATTGTCAAACCGATCGACAAGAACAAATTGTACGATGAACTGGCGAAGTTGGGTTTTCTCAAGAAATAAACCTGCACGAGACCACCGGGAGCGGACATGAGCGACGACGACGCCATGGTCGAAGAGTTTTTCTCCGAATTGAACGACAAGTATTATCCACAGGTTCTGGAAGGGCTTGAGCTTCTGGACGGAGGAGAGGTCGCGCAAGGGGTCGAAGTCCTGGCAAGGCCGCTGCACACGATCAAGGGCGTCTCCGGATTCATGTCCGGTTTCGAGGCCGCGTCCAAATTCACGCACAAGGTCGAGGACTACCTCAAGAAAATACAATCAGGAGACGTTGATTCGGGCGAAGAGAACGTCGGCCTGCTGACCAAGGGCGTAAACATGATCTTCCAGGTTCTTGAGCAGATACGGGAGACCGGCACTCCGGACAAGGAGGAAACCGAAGCCCTGCTCAAGGAGATACTTGAACGCTCCGCAGGCAAGGTCAAGGCCAAGGCCGAAACTTCGGAATGCCTGGAGGTGGAGCTTCGCGACGGCGTAATAGTGCTGCGCATTCTCGCCCCAAGAATCCACCTGGAGCCTGAAAGAAAAAAAATTTCCACAGTGCTTGAAGAAGCAAAAGCGGGGAAAAGAGTTCTCATCGACATGTCCAAAACCAAGACGTTCAACTCGGCCGCCTGGGAGGACGTGGCCGCCTATGCTGAAAAATGCGACATCTCGGTCTTCGGCATGGCTTATACCTGCAAGGACGTTTTCTACTCCTGGGGCTTTGACCGTGAGATAGCGGCCTATGCCGAAGAGGAGAATTTCTGGAAAACCATCACACCAACCCAGGTTGAGCAATGAAGGACAGTATCTCCCAATGCATAGAATCCTTTGAAGCGGCAATCCTCTCTCTTGAGGACTCGCCCAGTCCGGATCAGCTCAAGGACGTCCTTGAGGTCCTGGGGATATCGCATCTCAAGCCTCCGTCGGCCCAGGTCATAGCGCTGCTGGACATGCTGGCGGACGGGATAACGCCCATCAACGAAGGAATCATCACCTCGCTTCTTGGACTGTGCGAAGCGCAGAAAAGATTTCTGTATTCCATGGCCGGGTTGCTTGAAGAAGGCGTGGCCGCCATTGAAAAGGCCAAGGAAATTTCAGCAACCGAAACCGTTGCCGAGGAAGTTCCTTCCCAGATGGCGGTGGACCACGACATTCCGGTCGAACCCGTGCCCGACGATGTTGTAAAGCCGGAAGCAAAGGAAAAGACTGCCCCCCAGGCGCAAAAAGCCGAAGCCATGAAGCCCCAGTCCATATCCTCCATCCGGGTGGCCACGGACAGGCTGGACAGGGTCATAGAGCTGGTGGGCAAGCTGATGGTCACCTATGCCGTCATCTCCCAGGGCAATACGGACAGTTCCAACAAGACCTCGGCCAGTCTGGTCGAGCTGGACAAGGTCATCGGCAACCTCCAGAAAGAGGTGGACGCAATCCGCCTGGTGCCCCTGAAACAGATTTTCATGCCCATGCACCGCCTGGTGAAAAGCCTGAGCCAAAAAGTGTCCAAGAAGGTGAAATTCACCGTCATAGGCGAAGACTTGGCCCTGGACAAATCCATCGTCGAAATGCTCAACGAGCCTCTGGTGCACCTGCTCAGAAACGCGGTGGATCATGGGCTTGAAGACGCGGATGAGCGCAGGGAAGCCGCCAAGGACGACCAGGGGGCCATCGACCTCATCGCCTATCGCAAGGGCGAGGTCGCCTATATCGAGGTGGTGGACGACGGACGGGGCCTGAATCCGGAAAAAATCCGCAACAAGGCCATTGAGAAAGACCTGATGAAGGAGTCGGAGGAGTTCACGGACAAGGAAATTCTGCAATTCGTGCTCCGCTCAGGATTCAGCACGGCCGAAAAGATCACCGACGTGTCGGGGCGCGGCGTGGGCATGGACGCCGTTCTCAACGTGATAAAGAACCAGCTGGACGGAGACATCGAGATCGAAAGCGAACTTGGAAAGGGCGCAAAATTCATCATCTCCATCCCCCTGAGCCGCTCGGCCAACGAAGGCATCGTGGAAGCGCTGGTCTGCAGGATAGGAACCGAGACCTTCATCATTCCCAGCCGCGACGTGGTGGAGATTTACGTGCCCACGGACAAGGACGTTGTTCACCTGCCGGACGGCCGCGAAACGGTTGATGTCCGGGGCGAGGTCTACTCCCTGCTGCGGCTGGCCGACTACCTTGACGTGCAGCATGAGTTCGACGAAATGGGATTCGCCCAGGCCGTGGTGGTCCGGGTCGGTGAAATAAAGGCCGCCATCCTGGTGGACGAGGTCCTCAAGCAGCAGCAGGTGGTCATAACCGGATTCACCGTGCCGGTGCAGGAGATATTCGACATCCCCATACTCGGCTACGGCATGATGGGCGAATCCGACGCAATGGTCGTGGACACGGAGGGATTGATCCAGAACTTCGCGGTGGCGAACGTGGCCGCGCTCTAGAAATATGGCTGTTGACAGTCTGCCTGGCCCCGGATAAATACGAACAGCTTTGGGCGCCCAAAAGGGCCTAACAGGGAATCCCGTTAAAGTCGGGAGCGGTCCCGCCGCCGTAAGTCCCCAAAGGCCGACCCCTCAATGCCACTGGAACGCCAAGTTCCGGGAAGGCGGGGTCGGTGGGACAAGCCGGAAGACCTGCCTGAAGCCTGATACTCAGGATCACTCGTGCGAAGACGGGGGCTTTTTTGCACGGGTAAACGGGAATACGACACCAGTCCCTTCTTCCGCCAGACGGTCGAAGGGGTTTTTTATTCCCTTGTCAACGCCCCTCCTACCTATTGGAGGCTCTGATGTTCAAGATCTACAAAACCAGCTCGCGCATTGCGGCAATCCTGTCGGCATCCCTGATTCTCATCTTCGCAGCATCCCCGGCCATGGCCCACGACGACGAGCGCCCCGTAAAAAAAGGAATCCTGCTGGTGGCTTTCGGTTCCAGCATGCCCGAGGCGCAGGTATCCTTTGAAAACATCGACAAAAAGGTGAAAAAGGCCTTTCCCGGCATCCCGGTGCGCTGGGCCTACACCTCCAAGATCATCCGCAACAAACTGGCCAAGGAGGAAGGCAAGAATCTGGCTTCCCCGGCCACAGCGCTTTCAGCCATGATGGACGAGGACTTCACACATGTGGCCGTGCAGTCGCTGCACAGCATCCCCGGCGAGGAGTACGACTCCCTGCTTGAGACCGCCCACGCATTCGAAGGCATGCCCAAGGGCATGAAGAAAATCATAGTGGGCCAGCCGCTCATGGTCTCCCATGAAGACATGCAAAAAACCGTTGACGCGGTCATGGCCAATATCCCCAAGGCCAGGAAAAAGGACGAAGCCGTGGTGCTCATGGGCCACGGAACCCACCACCCCGGCAACATCTACTACCCGGCGGCGCAATATTACTTCGGGGAAAAAGATTCCAACATCTTCGTGGGCACGGTTGAAGGCGCTCCCAGCCTGGACGATGTCCTGGGCAAGCTGAAAAAGAACAATATCAAGACCGCCTATCTCATGCCCTTCATGTCCGTGGCCGGCGACCACGCCAGAAACGACATGGCCGGGGATGAGGAGGACTCCTGGAAATCGGTGCTGACCAAGGCCGGAATCAAATGCGTTCCCGTGCTCAAGGGCACGGCCGAGTTCGATCAGGTGGCCGACGTCTGGATCAGTCACCTGAAAGCCGCCCTGGCGCACTTCTAACAGTCACCCTTGCGGGCCGGACAGACATGGCGGAAACCAAGTCAAAACCGAACCAGGGCCGCATATCCGGTTACAGGTATGCGGTCCCGGCCCTTGCCATGCTGTCGGCGGCTTCCCTGTTTCTGGCCTCGGGCTTCGGCCCGCTGGATATTCCATTCAGCCGACTGGCCGAAATTCTTGCAGTCGCTGCGGGACTGAGCGACGCGAATCTGGATCAGACAATGTCAACCGTGGTCCTGGACATCCGATTGAGCCGGATATGCCTCTCCTGGCTGGTTGGCGCGGCACTGGCGGTTAGCGGTGCCGTTTTCCAGGGTATACTCAGAAACCCCCTGGCCGACCCCTTCACCATCGGAGTCTCAACCGGCGCGGCTTTCGGCGCAACCGTGGGCATCTACCTGGGCCTCGGCAGCATGGCTTTCCTGCCCTTCTTGGGAACCCTGCCCTGCATGGCGCTTCTGGGCGCGCTCCTGGCCCTGGCCGCAGTCATCGCCCTCGGTCGCTCAGGCGGAACGTTGCGGCGGGAAACACTGGTGCTGGCGGGAATCGTGGTGGCCACCTTCCTTTCCGCCCTGATCTCGCTCCTGAAATCCCTGGACGAGGAATCAGTGGCGGGCATCGTCTTCTGGATCATGGGCAGCTTCCAGGGACGCGGCTGGGAACACGTGCGAATTTTCCTGCCCTACTTCATTCTGGGCCTGCTCATGGTCATCCGCTACTTCCGCGAACTGGACATACTCTCACTGGGCGAAATACAGGCCAGACAACTGGGCGTCGATGCGGGCAGGGTCCGCCTGTTCCTCCTCGTGGGGGCCAGCCTGCTCACCGGAGCGGCTGTTGCCGTCTCCGGAGTCATCGGCTTTGTGGGGCTGGTGGTCCCGCACCTCGTGCGCCTGAGCCTCGGCGCGGAGCACAGGCCCCTGCTCATAACCTCCGGGCTGTTGGGCGGAACGCTTCTGCTCTGGTCGGATGTGCTGGCCAGAACCATGCTTTCCGACGGGTCCGAGCTTCCGGTGGGCGTGATCACGGCCCTGGTGGGCGGCCCGTTCTTCTGTTTCCTGCTGCGCGGCAAGGCTGCAGGGAGCAGACGATGATCCGCTTCAGAAACGCATCCTGCGGATATGGCCGAAACGATGTGCTGCACGGCATCGATCTCCAGGTGGACAAGGGGGAAATGGTGGCCGTTCTCGGCCCCAACGGCTCCGGCAAGACAACCCTCCTGCTGGCCCTGTCGGGCATACTGCCCCTCTCCTCCGGAAGCATAGAGCTGGACGGCGAATCGGTGTCCACGCTCAACGACCGGCAAAGGGCCACGCGCATGGCCTCGGTGCCGCAGAAAACTGAAACTCCTTTCGGTCTAAAGGTTTCCTCGTTGGTTCTCATGGGCCGCTACCCCTACCTTTCCTTTTTCCGGGGCTACAGCCGCGAGGACCGCCAAGAGGCGGAAAGGGCAATGAAGGAAACAGGAACAAGACATTTCGCCGAACGGTCGGTGGGTGAACTGTCCGGCGGGGAGTCGCAACGGGTGATCATGGCCAGGGCCCTGGCCCAGGGCACGGACATCCTGCTCCTTGACGAAGCCACGTCCGGCCTGGACGCGGCCCGAAAAGTGGAAATTTACGACCTGCTGGCCCGCAAGAACAGACAGGGCATGACAATAATCTCGGCCATTCACGACCTGAACCATGCAGCCCTGTACAGCCAAAGGCTCATTTTCCTGAAAAACGGCAGAGTGATCCTGGACGGACCAGTGAAAAACACCTTCACGGAAAACAACCTGACAAAAATATATGAAACGGAAATCAGAATATCCAGCCACCCGGTCACTGGCGCTCCCCAAGCTCATCTTGTTCCTGGCGGCGCTGGCTCTGCTTGCGGCGACTGAGGCTTCCGCGTTCGTCCAGATCAAGGACGACCTGGGCCGGACCGTGCGCCTGGAGGAACCGGCAAGGCGCATCGTGGCCCTGTATGGCGCCTTCAACGAAATCCTGGCCGAAATGGGACTGGAAGACCGTATCGCGGCCCGGACCAAGGCGGACAAACTGCCGCCCTCCATACTGGACAAGCCCTGCATCGGCACCCACATGCGGCCCAACGTGGAAATGGTCTTCGGGCTGAAACCGGACCTGGTTCTACAGATGGGCGGCAGGCGGGACGCATCCGTTCCGGTGGAGGCGCTTGAAAAACTCGGCCTGAAAACCGCCTTTTTCAAGCCCGCCAATTTCGAGGAACTGTTCTCGGTCATCAATAGGCTGGGCGTTTTGACCGGCACGCCGGACAGGGCCGAGGCCCTTGTGAAATCGCTTGAAAAAAGGCTGGCCGTCGTCAAGAAAAGCGCCAGTCCCGGCAATGAAAAACCAAGGGTCTTTTTCGAAGTCCGCCACCCCAACCTGCTGGGCGCGGGCAAGGGATCGATAATCACGGACATCATCGCCAAGGCCGGTGGCCTGAACTGCCTGGACAACCCCAAAAAGCTGGTGCGCCTGAGCGAGGAGGAACTGATCCGGCTCGATCCGGACATATATCTCGTCCAAAAAGGGCCCATGAACCCAGCGCCCGCCCCAGTGACCGAAAGGCCTCATTACAAAGGCCTCAAGGCCGTGCGACGGGGACAGGTTTACGAAATCGACGAACAGATTTTCTCCAGGCCGGGCCCGAGAAACGTGGAGGCCGTGGAACGGCTCTCCGAAATCCTGCACGCCCAACAGCGGACCGATCCGCAATCAGGGGAATAAAATGAACAAGGGAACACTGTACGGAGTGGGCGTGGGCCCGGGCGACCCGGAGCTCATCAGCTTAAAGGCAGCGCGGATACTGGGGGAGATTGACGTGGTCTTTGCCGCTGCCTCCACAAAAAACGACTATTCGCAGGCATTATCCATAGCCGGCCCGCACCTGAAAAAGGACGTGGAGGTCGTCAAGCTGGACTTTCCCATGACCCGAAACCAGGAAACCCTTGGCCAGGCCTGGGAGGCCAACGCGGAAAAGGTCCGGGCGACCCTGGACACGGGGCAAAACTGCGCCTTCCTGACTCTGGGCGACCCCATGACCTACAGCACTTTCGGGTATCTGCTCAAGACCCTGGACCCTTCCGGGAAAGAAAACAACGTTGAGATCGTTCCGGGCATCACCTCCTATCAGGCCGCAGCGGCAAAGACGCGCACCGTGCTGGCTGAATCGGGCCAAAGCCTTGTCGTGGTGCCTGGAATCTGCCCCCCGGAAAGGCTGGAACAGCTTCTTGACGCGGCCGACAATGCTGTTATCCTAAAAGTCTATCGCAATTTCGAGGAAATCAGGAAATGCCTGAACAAACTGGACCTGTCGGGCAGGACGAAGTTCATCTCCCGGCTTGGGCTGGAAGGCGAAAAAATCGTTCAAGACATTAACGAAATCCGGGATAATCCACATTATTTCTCCCTGCTGCTGGTAAACAAATAAATACATGAGCATAGCCATACTCCTTGCCGCCTACGGCTCCACCCACCCCCGCGCCCACGCCTCGGTGCAGGGCATGCTGGAACGCATCCAAGCCGCCTACCCGCACGTTCTCTGTTCCGTGGCCTACACCTCCGACGCCGTTCTGAACCGCATGGAAGAACGTGGCCACGAAGCGAGCAGCGTGGAACAGGCATTGGAAACTATGCTCAAGAACGGCGTGACCCGCGCCGTTGTCCAATCCCTGCACATCATACCCGGCGTTGAATTTCACGGCATCCTGACCACGGCCAACGCACAGATGCTCAAAGAAGGCGGATTCGAGCGCATCGAGGTGGGTTTCCCCCTGCTGGCCGGTGAACGGGATATCGAAAGGGTTTCGGAAGCGATTTTAAAAATTGCGCCCAAGCGCGAGGACAAGAGCGAGGCCGTCCTGTTCATGGGCCACGGCACCATGCATCCGGGCAATGTCTATTATGAAAGCCTTGCCGCCCATATCCGCAAAAAAGACCCGGGCGTGTTCATCGGGGCCATGGACGCCGAACCGGGCATCGAGGGCATCCGGGACAGGCTGGTAAAGGATGAAGTCAAAAAGGCCTATCTGCTGCCCTTTCTGTTCGGCGCGGGCCGCCACGCGGCCAAGGACATGGTCGGCGAAAAAAGCGGCTCCTGGGAGTCGATCCTCACAAGCGTGGGCATCGAATGCGAGGGAATCCTCAAGGGGGCCGGAGAATACCCGGAACTGGCCGAAATCTGGATGGACCATCTGCGAGACGCCATGCGCCGCCTGGAAAGAAGATAGCTCAGGGCCGGGAAGTTTACAGGAACGGTGCGTTGGGCTAGATTCCGTCCCTGTACAACCAGCTCCGGACAGATTGCCATGAAAACGAAAATCCTGGTCAAGACCGCTGACGGCAGGGCCTTTGACATCCCGGCGGACCATGACGCCAACCTGGCCCAGACCCTGTTCAGCCACGGGGCCTGGCCCAACACGCCCCTTTGCTCCGGACTTGGACGTTGCGGCCTTTGCAGGGTGCGCTACCTCTCCGAGCCGCCGGTCCCCCTGGGACCGGAGCTCAAGAAAATCTCGAAAGAAGAACTGGCCCAGGGCTGGCGTCTGTCCTGCATGCACCAGGCCGACCCGGTTGAAATCTTCATCCCGGAAAACATACTTTCCGCCCCGCCGGTCACTGAAATCATCGACCATGCCCACGGCCCGTACTCCCTGGCCCTGGACCTCGGCACCACCAGCATTCACTGGTCCGCCCTGCGGCGCGGCAGGGTCGTGGCCCGTGGACGCGAACTCAACCCGCAGATAGGCCTTGGCGGCGAAATCATGTCCAGGCTGGCCTACTCGGCCAGACCGGGCGGCGGAAGGCAGTTGCGCCAACTGATTCTGGACAGGCTGAAAACCCTGGTCAAATGGCTGAACTCTGAAATCGGCGGTCCTTTCGAATCCCTGACCATTGCCGGAAACCCGGCCATGACCTACATCCTGCTCGGACTGGACGCCAAGGGCATTTCACAGGCCCCCTACCACCTGGACTATGCCGGAGACAGCAGCGAAGGATTGCTGCCGGACCTGCCCCCGGCCTATTTCCCGCCACTCCTGGCCCCTTTTGTCGGCGCGGACCTGTCCGCAGGACTGGCGGCACTGAGATGGGGAGGCGATACCGGACCTGCCTATCCATACGTCCTAGCGGACATGGGAACCAACGGCGAATTCGTCCTGGCCCTGTCCGAAGATGAATACATTGCGGCCAGCGTGCCCATGGGACCGGCCCTTGAAGGCGTGGGGCTTAAAATGGGCCGCACAGCCGGACCGGGAGCGGCCACGTCCTTTCGCCTGACCCCAAACGGGATCGCGGCGCTCTATTACGACGACACAGGTCCGGACAAGAAGCTCCCCGGCATTTCAGGCACCGGCTACCTATCCCTGACAGCCCTGCTCCTGCAAAACGGCCTGCTGGACAAGAGCGGACGCTTTGCCGCCGGCGCTTCCCCACTGGCCGAAAAACTGGCCCGAAACATCACCTCCCAAGGCGGAGAGCCTCTCATGGAACTTGCTGACGGCCTGAGACTCCCGGCATCCGACATAGAGGAAATTCTCAAGGTCAAGGCGGCCTTCAATCTGGCCCTGTCCGCCCTTTTGTCCGAAGCCGGGCTTGAACGCGGCGGCCTTGCGGCCATATACATCGCCGGGGCCATGGGCGAACACGCCAATACCGACGACCTGGAACGACTAGGCTTCCTGCCCCCCGGTTCCGCAAGCAGGACGGTCAAGGCCGGGAACACGTCCCTCAAGGGCTCGGAACTTCTACTGGAAAACGCAAAGACCCGCCAATGGATAAAAGGCCTGGCTGCACGCACGCGAGTCCTGGACCTGGCTTCGGACAGCGGATTCGGCAAACAGTATCTTGAACGGATGATTTTCGAATATGTACCCTGATCACAAGGAGGCCGGGTGGAAATAATCGATCTCGGCCTCATCCCCTACGGCGAGGCGGTTGAAATCCAGCTGGAAAGGCTGGAAAAGGTCACCAGGGGCGAGGATGAAGGCGCGCTGTATCTGCTGGAGCACCCCAAGGTCGTGACCCTGGGCAGGCAGGGCGGGCTGGAAAACCTGCTGGCCAACGAGGAAGGGCTGAAAAGCCTGGGGATCGACGTGGTCCAGACCACGCGCGGAGGCAACATCACCTGCCATTTTCCCGGACAGCTCGTGGCCTATCCCATCATCCGCGTGGAAAAAAGGCCCGGCGGCATACGCAAATTCTTCTTCGACCTGGAAGAATCGGTAGTCAGGACCTGCGCGGCATTCGGCGTCACTGCCCAGAGACGGGAAGGACATCCGGGCGTCTGGCTGGGGCAAAGAAAAATCTGTTCCATCGGCATCGGGGTGCGCCGCTGGGTGACCTACCACGGGCTGGCCCTGAATGTTGAAAAAGACCTGTCCCTGTTCCGGACCATCACGCCCTGCGGAATCCAGGGCGCGGTGCCGACCTCCATTTCCCTGGAAGCGGGGCGGGACGTATCCGTAAAGGAAGCAAAGAATGTCTTCAAACGAGAATTCACGGAAATATTTACGCATTCCCCCCTGGCTTAGGACGCCCCTGCCCGAAGGCGGGGCCTTCAAGTCAACCTGCTCGCTTATCGGGGACCTGGGCCTGAACACGGTCTGCCAAAGCGCCAAGTGTCCCAACAAGTGGGAGTGCTTTTCCAAGAAGACGGCCACGTTCCTGATCATGGGGCAGGTCTGCACGCGCAACTGCGCCTTCTGCAACATCACTGCGGGCAGGCCGGAGGACATCGATCCCACCGAACCGCTCCGAGTGGCCGAAGCCGTGAACCGGCTGGAACTGAAGCACGCCGTGGTCACCTCCGTGACCCGCGACGACATGCCGGACGGCGGCGCAGGCTTTTTTGCCGAGACCGTGCGGCGCATCAGGGAGAAGCGGCCCACCTGCACCATCGAGGTGCTCATACCTGATTTCCGGGGCGACCAAGCCGCCCTGAACTTGGTGCTTGAATCGAGACCGGACGTGCTGAACCACAACGTTGAAACGGTTCCCGGACTGTATTCCAGAATCCGTCCCCAGGCCTCCTACGAACAAAGCCTGGAACTACTGCGCCGGGTCAAGGAATCCGGTCCGGGCATCGCCTGCAAGAGCGGACTCATGACCGGGCTGGGCGAGACACCGGCGGAAATCAAGCTGGTCATCGACCATCTGGCGGGGATCGGCTGCGACATCGTGACCATCGGCCAATACATGCAGCCCACGCGCAACCACCCTCGCGTCGAGCGCTACATGCCACCGGATGAATTCGCATTGTTGGCGGATTACGGCAGGGAAAAGGGCGTGCCGCACATGTTCAGCGCCCCCCTGGTCAGAAGCAGCTACCATGCGGAAGAATTCATGCAGGACTAAAAAATCCTACTTGAAGTTCCAGTCCCTGATGAGAAGCTCAATCCTGGGCACGCCGTTGAAGCGGTCTATTTTGGGAGTATAGGCAAAGGACACTTTCCGGCCCCCGAAGTCGTGGCCGGACATGATCTCACCCTGCCTCCAGGCCTTGGCCTGCAGGGTCACGCCGGCCTCCTTGTCGCTCAGGACCAGCTTGACGTGGATGTTGCCCTTGCCGAAGGTGCGAAAATCCTTGACCGTCACCGGCGGCGAGGTGAACAGCGGTTCCGGGTTGCCCATTCCGAAGGGCTGCAAGAGTTCCAATTCCTTTAAAAGCTCAAAGCCGATCTCGCCGAAGCCCAGCGCACGGTCGAACCTGACCGTGGGTTTCAGAGGCTCCTCCCCCACCTGCCCGACCACGGCTTCGTGAAATCTCTGCCGCAACAACTCCAGTTTTCCAGGCTCGATGCTGAGCCCCGCAGCCTGTTTGTGACCGCCGAAGGTCAGAAGAATATCGCTTATGGAGAGCAGGCCCTCATGCAGGTCGAACTCCCCGATGCTTCTCCCGGACCCCTTGAGCCTGTCCCCGTCCTCGCAGAGTATGAGCGCGGGCCGATAGAACTTCTCCACTATGCGCGAGGCCACTATGCCGATGATGCCCTGGTGCCAGTGGGGGGCGTAAAGCACCAGCCCCGCCCTGTTGTGGAGCCTGATCTGTTCCTCGGCCTGCTCAAGGGCCTGGTCGAAGATATCCTGCTCCTCGCTTCGACGCTGGACATTGAACTCGTTTAGCTTTGCCGCAAGGGGTTTGGCCGTTTCCACATCCGGAGCCAGCAGAAGATCCAGGGCCATTTCAGGATCGCCCAGCCTTCCGGCCGCGTTTATCCGGGGCGCAAGGCCGAAACCGATCTGCCCGGCTCCCAGCGCGGCAAAACGGTCATAGCCGCTGACCTCCTTCAACACCGCAACGCCGGGACGCCTGGCCTCCTTGATAAGCAGCAGGCCGTTCTTGACCAGAATACGGTTCTGCCCAGTGAGCCTGACCACGTCGGCCACGGTGCCGAGGGCGACCAGGTCGAGATATTCCTTCATGTCCACCGGATTGCCGGGCAGGAGCCTGTTCAGGGCACCCATGAGCATGAAGGCCACGCCCACTCCGGCCAGATCCGCGCACTCGCAATCCTCCAGGCGGGGATTGCAGATGGCGGCGGCGGGCGGAAGCTCGTCGCCCGGCAGATGGTGATCGGAAACGACCACGGTCATGCCCAACTCGTTGGCCCGCCCGATTGCCTCATGATCCGAAATTCCGCAGTCCACGGTCAGAAGAAGCTTCACCCCGTTTGCGGCCAGCCCTTCCAGGCCCGGCACGCTCAATCCGTAGCCCTCCTCCATGCGGTTTGGCAGGTGGTGGACGACATCGAAGCCGCGCCCGGCAAGGAAACTCTTGACCAGGGCCGTGGAGGTCACGCCGTCAACGTCATAATCGCCCCACACGGCCATCCTCCTCCCCTGTTCAAGACCACGAGCCAGGACAGCGGCGGCCTCCGACAGGCCGGGGATGGATGAAGGTTGGGAAAGATTTCGCAGGCCGGGGCTCAGAAAACCGTCCATTTCCTCGCGGGTCCGGTAGCCCCGGCTCCAGAGTATGCCCGCGATGAGAGGCGTTATCTGCAGTTCCTCGGCGATCCGCTCCACATGCGCCGGAACTTCCTCGTCCGATCTCGTCTTCCAGTTGCCAGGCAATATTCCGCTCCGGGGGGAAAGGGTGGGGATTAAATCAATTCCCTTACGAAATGATCAAGGGTCTCGTCTTCCAGGACTTCCCGGCCTTGAGTCAATATCGCTTCCCGATCAAGCCCCAGCTGACCGCACACTTCCTGTATCTCCTGGGCATAAGGTCCCGGTTCGTTGGTCAGGTGGTGGGCCAGGCAATCGGCCAGGTAGAGGACGGTGGTTTCCTCCTTGAACTCGGGGGCGCGCAGAGGCAGATGGTGCCAACTTATGGGCTCCACCAACTCGGAAGGCAAATCCCAGGACTTGAGCACCAGACCGCCCACCACGCCGTGGTCCAGACCCCAGTATTCATCCTCGGCCTCGATATCCGGACCGCCGCGTTCAGCGTTTTCAAGAAATATTGCCCGCCAGTCGTCCGGGGCGTACATGGCGACGATCAGCTTCCCAAGATCGTGCAAAAGACCTGCTGTAAACATGTTGTCTGGATTCAAGCCCTCAATTCCGTCGGCCAGTTTTCTGGCCATGACGGCTACGTATATCTGATGCTTCCAGTATTTTTTCAGGTCAAACTCTTTTGGCAGGGGATTGCCCCTGGACAATCCCTTCACACCCAATGAAACGACGATGTTGCGAATCTCGTTGAGCCCCAGTATGGCCACGGCGCGCGTGACGGTGCTGACTTGCGACTGCAAGCCGTAAAACGCGGAGTTGGCCACGTCCAGAACGCGGGTGGACAATCCCTGGTCCCGGCTCATGATCTCGCCTATCTCCTCCAGGGGAGACAGGGAATCCCGGCCGGTCATGACGAAAAGCTTTTGCAAAAGGGAGGGGGAAAACGGAAGGTCGTTTTTTATTTGGGGGATCTTGCCCAAGAATTTCTGCGCGTGTTCATGTCCCATCAGAGTATGATCTTCTTCTTTTCCTTGTGGTCTTTTGATCCAGGCGAATCCTTGCCGTCAAGGCCTTCCATGTCCGACTTGACCTTTGTGGAAGAGTCTTTCTTCTTGGGAGTGGTGGTCGGCGAAGGGATATTGTCGTCGGGCTTGAGCCAGCCTTCCTTTTCAAGATAGTCCCAAAACAGCCGCCCCTCTTCCAGGTTCGGATTTATTGTCAAACATTTTTTCAAATATTCGACACACTTGTCCCTTTCGCCCTTGTCGAAATACACCCTTGCGATATTGTGAAAAAGGTGCTCGTCGTTCTCCACCAGCTGCTCAGCCTTTTCGTAATAATCCACAGCCTGATCGAGCATCTTGTTCTTGCGCAAGTTGATGCCGAAATCGTTGAACAAATGTTTGTGCTGCGTTTCAAAGGCCGCGTCCAGATTGACCAGACGCTCGAAAATGTCGTTGGCCTTTGTTGTTTCCCCATGCTCCAGATATGTCAGGCCGAGGCCGAAATTGGCGCGAACATTTTCCTCGTCCACCCTGGTCGCGCTCTTGAATTCGAACTCCGCGCTGTAATGGGCGCCCCGGTCGCGGTGCTGCTCTCCTCGAACGATGGTCTCGTTCAGTTCCATCATCTTGGGGTAGACCGTGCTGATGTAGAACTCCGGTTCCGGATTGAACTTTGAAAGAAAATCCTCTCTGGGTATTGTGCGTTTCGGACCGGAGGGCACATAATTCTTGTTCAGGGGCTGGACATCGATGGAGTCCCGGTCCTTTTCCTCAACAAACCAGAACGTCTTCTGAATGGTTCGGCGCTGGGTGGTTCCGGTGCCGACCTTGACCACGGACTGGGTGGAAAAGACACCTTTTATCTTTTCCTCGCCAGCGCCAATAATGATTTTATGTTCTCCTTCGCCCGCCATCCGCCGTCCTCTTTATGCTTGAATCCGTCAGCTGTTCATCTCTTCCAGCACGGCCTCGACAACTCTGCCGGGGAAGGGCGCCGAAGTGACAGGCCTTCCCAAAACCAAATAATCCGAACCGTTTTTCACAGCCTGGGCCGGAGTGACCGTCCTGCGCTGATCGTCGCCGCCGGTTGCTCCGTTTTCGGGTCTTATGCCCGGAGTCAGGCACAAAAAACCATCCCCGCAGGATTCCTTCACCCTGGAAACCTCAAGTCCCGAGCATACTATGCCGTCCAGTACATATTGCTTGGCCTTAAGGGCAAGGTCAAGGGCCAAATCAGAGGGCTCGGGAAGACCCGGCAAAGGCAGGTCGCCGCGGCCCATGCTGGTCAGAATCGTGACCCCGAAAATGAGCGGCCCCCTTCCCCGGGCCGAAGCCTCGTCCCTGCCCTGCAACGCGGCCTCTGCCATGCGCGAACCGCCGAGGACATGAATATTGACCATGTCCGCCCCGAGATTCGCGGCGGAGCGCACAGCGCCTTTTACGGTGTTGGGTATGTCGAAAAACTTCAAATCCAGAAATACGTTGAACCCCATGTCCTTGAGACGGCCCACAATGTCCGGTCCCGCACTGGTGAAAAGCTCCAGCCCCACCTTGACCCAGGGGCACACGCCCTTGAGCAGGCCGGCCATCTCCAGTGCGGACCCTGAATCGGGGTAATCCAGCGCCACTACGAGTTCAGCCATCTTGTTTCCAGGTTGAAAGAACCTTGTTCAACAATTGCGGGCGAAAGACCGGTTTCTTCCTGCCCGCTATGTACACTGCCCGCAGGTCGTCATAAGCCGAATCAAGCTCGTCGTTCACTATCCAATAATCAAATTTCACGGCTGATTTCAACTCGCCCACAGCATTTCCAAGCCTTCTGGCGATGGCCTCGGGCGCATCCGTGGCCCGCCCTTCCAGGCGCGCCTTGAGATCCGCCTTGGAAGGCGGAAGCAAAAAGACGTAGAGCCCTTCCGGAAAACTCTCCTTGAGCTGCATGGCGCCCTGAACGTCGATGTCGAAAAGCACGTCGCGCCCCTGATTGAGCAAGTCGCGAACAGGCTTCACCGCCGTGCCGTAGTAATTCCCGTGAACCTCGGCCCATTCCGCGAACAGTCCCTTGTCGCGCATGGAAAGAAATTCGTCGCGTCCGATGAAAATGTAATCCTTTCCGTCGACCTCTCCCTTGCGCGGCTGGCGGGTGGTGTATGAAACCGAAAAGCTGAAGCGCGGAAATTCCTGCAACAGCCTCTTGACCAACGTGCTCTTTCCCGTGCCGGACGGCGCGCAGACCACCAGAATGAGACCCAGACGTTCCTTGCCGTGCTCTTCCCACTCAAACACTGCCCTCTCCCTCGGCGGCAAATCGCTGGCTGATGGTTTCGGCCTGAATGGCCGACAGGATCACATGATTTGAGTCGGTGACGATGATGGCCCGCGTCTTGCGCCCCTGGGTCACGTCTATGAGCTTTCCCTCCTGACGAGCATCCTCCCTGAGCCTGCGCATGGGAGAGGACGAAGGGCTGACGATGCTCACGACTCTGTCCAGGACCACGAAATTCCCAAATCCCACGTTCAGCAACCTGTTTTTCTGCATCTCGCCTATTCCATGTTTTGCACTTGCTCGCGGCACTTTTCCAGCTCGGCCTTGAAATCCACCACCAGACGGCTGACGGCTATGTCCTGGGCCTTGTTGCCGCAGGTGTTTATCTCGCGAAAAGTCTCCTGAACGATGAAATCCAATCTCTTGCCCTGCTCGCCCTCTTCACCCAGAACCTCGCGCAGCCGATCCAGATGGGCGTCCAGGCGGGTCAATTCCTCCGACACATCAAGCTTATCGGTCAAAATCGCCACTTCCTGAAGCAGGCGTTCCTCGGAGAACTCGGCCCCTGCCGTCTCCAACATTTCCTGAACGCGTTGTAGCAGAGAGGTCTTCTTCTCTTCAAGGACCTGGGGAATCCTTTCCCTTATTTCCGCAGCGAATCCTGTCATGCGCCCGGTGCGCTCCATGAGGTCGTCGACCATGACCTTGCCTTCGCCGAGCTTTGATTCGCGCCAGTCGGCAAGAGCGCTTTCAAGGCCACTTGTCAGGCTCCGGGCCAGATTCGGGTCCGGCTCCCCGCCGCCCTCGCGCCAGAGAGTGGAGATGGTCAGCATCCTGTTCAGGTCGGGCGTGAATTCCGCGCCGCACTGGCCGGCGTATTCCCTGAGCTGATCGACCATGCCCTGGGCCTGGGCCTTGTTGAACGTCACACCCAGAAGCGCGGCGTCCCGGATGTCCAGGTTGAGGCTTATGTCCACTCGGCCCCTGGCCCCGTACCTGCGGACGGTCTTTTCCCATTCCGTTTCCATGCAGCGCAAAAACGAGGGCATGCGCCATTTGACGTCAAGGAACCTGCCGTTGACGCTGCGTATCTCCCAAACATGGGTCCAGTCCTTGTCGTTGGTCTCGAAACGGCCGAAGCCGGTCATGCTAGCGAGCATATCTATTCCTCTTGATTTGCGCAGCCGCGCATTTTCTTGATCGTTTCTATCTTGTTCTTATACCCGGATCGAATTTTTGTCAGCATATCGCGCATATCCGCCGCGGCATAGTCCGGGAACGTCCACGGGAACTCGACCCAATCGCCGCCCGTATACATCAGGGTAAGGTCGGCCCAGACCCCTCCGCCCTGATAAATCCTGTGAGTGAAATTCTTGCCCGAAGCCAAAACCACCCTCTCCAGGGTCACAAGACCAGGATCGAGATTGAAAAGCCGCCTGCCTTCAAATGTGTGCTCCATTTCCAGTTCCACGGCGAAAAGCTTGGCGTCCCTGAGCCGGTCCAGAGGCCAAAGGCGCTCAAAGCAAAGAATCCGCCTGATCAAGGGGGTTCCGAATTCCTGTTCATAGTAGCCGGTATGGTCGAAAGGCATTTCAGGGGATATGGATTCCAGCGGACCGAAACATTCCTCCAGTCGGCCCTGCAATCCGGGCCAGAAACGGTCCCATGCGGAAGACAGAATCGACAGGATCAGCTGTCCGGGATCCGCCTCTTTCAGCCTACTCATGCCCCGCCTCCGAATCCTCAACAACCTCGACGACGCCCCTGTCCAGGCCCACTGGCCTCGCAACCGCCAAAGCCTTTGCCCCGACTGGCGCACCTCCAACGAACCTGCACGGAGCGTAATACTCGCAAACCCCTTTTCCCGAAGCGTCCTGCACAAGGACGTTCAATCTGGGCAGTCCGCTCAGCTTCCTGAAAAAAGAACGCTTCTTGCTGGCCACGAGCGAACGCAGCTTCTTGGCCCGGGCAACCTTTATCTCTTCCTCCACCTGTCCGTCCATGTCCGCCGCCCTGGTGCCGGGCCTGGGAGAATAGGGAAAGACATGGGCGTATGTCAGCGGCAGTTCTTGGCACAGGTCATAAGTGTTTCCGTAATGTTCTCCGCTTTCTCCGGGAAAGCCCACCAGCAGGTCCGCGCCAAGGCCGAAAATCGGCCAGATTCCCGCAAGCTCGTGCAGGAAGTCCGCGATGAGCGTCGGGTCGTAATGTCCACGACCCATGCGCCTCAGAACGTTTCTGTCCCCGCTTTGCAGGGAAAGGTGCAAATGCGGACAGACCAGAGAGGAGGAACCAAGCACGTCCAGTGCCTTGGCGTCCAGCTGTCCGGGTTCCAGCGAGCTTAAGCGCAAGCGCATCCGTCCCGCCCATTGCGGAGCCAACTCTCTTTCAAGAAAATCAATCAAATCCCAAAAATCATAGTAGGTTGGGAAGTCGCGCCCGTAATGACGCAGGTTTATGCCGCTTAAAATCATCTCGCGGAATCCACCGGCCAGAAGCCTTTTCATCTCAGCCAGAATATCGGCGGCCTCCCTGCTCCTGCTGGGGCCGCGCGTGACCGGAACGATGCAGAAGGCGCAACGGTGGGAGCAGCCGTCCTGGACCTTGACCACGGCCCTGGCGCGGTCGTAGCCGCTGATGAACAGTCCGCCCGAGGCAAGTTCGGACTTGCTTTCCTGGGGAACGACCCTGGTGACGCCCGGCAGTCCGCGTATCTCCTCATCAAGAATCTGGGCGGCGCAACCCGTCACGACAATTCCGGCCGAAGGATTCTCGCGGTGCAGCTTGCGAACCATGCGCCGCAAATCCCGGACCGCGTTGGCCGTGACCGCGCAGGAATTTATAAGAATTGTGTCCACGTCTCCGGGAAAAAAGGAGCGCTCCGCACCTTTCTTTTCCCAGGCTTCGCAGATGGCCTGGGTCTCGTACTGGTTGATCTTGCAACCCATTGTCGCGGCGAAGAATCTGTTCATGACTCGATGACGCCGCCTCCCAGCACCAGGCCGTCGCTGGAGTAGATTGCGGCCACCTGCCCCGGAGTGGGCTTGGCATGGGGTTCCAGAAACAAAAGTTCCAATTCGTCTCCGCGAGCCAAAAAACGGGAAGGCTTGGCCTGTTGGCGATATCTGGTCTGGACCATGACCTCTTCCGGCCACTTATCAGGCGACACCAGATAATTCATCCTGCGAGCCAGACAGCCTTCGGTCGCCAACTCATGGCCCGGGCCCACAACGAGGACATTGCGCTCCACGTCCTTGTCCAGGACGTAGAGAGGCTCGCTGTATGCTATGCCCAGCCCCTTGCGCTGCCCCTGGGTGTGACGCCAAAGTCCGTCATGCCTTCCCAACACGGTTCCGTCGGAAAGCTCGATGTTTCCGCCTCCGGGCAAGGACAGGCCTGATTCCAACAGAAACTTCCTGTAGTCGTCGTCCGGCACGAAACATATTTCCTGGCTTTCAGAAGAATGGACCGGCTCAAGGCCCAGCTCCGACAGGAAGGCCGGGGTATCATTCTTGAATCTGCCGCCCAGTGGAAAATCAGCCCTCTCAAGGCGATCCCTGGGCACGAGGGAAAGGAAATAACTCTGGTCCTTGACCGGGTCCGCGCCCCTTTGCAGGGTCGGACCCCACTGCCCGTGTTCGGCCATGCGCACGTAATGGCCGGTGGCCAGACGGTCCGCTCCAAGTCCGTTGACACGGTCCAAGAGGATGCCGAATTTGATGCGCGGGTTGCACCAGGCGCAGGGATTGGGGGTCAGGCCGGAGGCATAGGCCCTGACAAAAGGGGTCACCACCTCCCTCTGGAACTCGCGGCGCAGGTCAAGGACCTCGAAATCAACATCAAGGGTCCGACATTGCCTTTCAAGGGCGGCAAGCACTTCGCCGTCTTGAGGCCCTGGCGGGAGAAACAGGCCGTGCACCGCCAGCAGGTCTCGCCCCTGCCCCTTGAGCAGGGCCAGCGCCAGGAGACTGTCCATCCCTCCGCTCACGGCGACCGCTGTCTTCATAATCCAACACCTTTTCCGGCAGCGACCGTACCCGGCTGCATGCCCCGCATTCCGGTCCGAAGTCCGGACCTAAAGCCCGGACGGAGACCCAATCTTGGGCAGTCCACCTTCCAGCACGTTGGCCACGGAAAGCATCATGGCCTCGCTGAATGCCGGACCCATCAGCTGCAATCCAACAGGCATCCCGGTCTCGCCGCCAAGGCCCACCGGCAGGCTCAGGCCAGGCAGCCCGGCGAGGTTGGCCGAAATGGTAAAAACATCCATAAGATACATCTGAAGCGGATCGGAAGTTATTTCGCCTTTTCTAAAGGCCGTGGTCGGGCAGACCGGACCGGCTATGAGGTCGCACTGGGAAAAAGCCTGGTCAAAATCGCGGCGCATCAGGGCGCGGGCCTGGGCCGCCTTGCGGTAATAAGCATCGTAGTAACCGGCCGAAAGCACGTAGGAGCCGATGACGATCCTGCGCTGCACCTCTTCGCCGAAGCCCTCGGTGCGGCTTTTGGTGTACATGTCGACAAGCTCGTCGGCGTCCCTGTTGCGATGGCCGTAGCGCACCCCGTCGAAGCGGGCCAGGTTGGAGCTGGCCTCGGCCATGGCTATGATGTAGTAGGCCGCGATGGCGTATTCGGTCATTTTCAGGGAAACGGGCCTTATTTCCGCGCCCAGTTCCCTGGCCTTCTCAACGGCGGCGCGGCAGGCCTCGCCCACTTCCCGGGACAGGCCTTCGCCCCAATACTCTTCGGGCAGGCTGATGGTCACGCCCTTGAGATCCTTTCGTCCGGACAGGGCTTCCAGATAATCCGGCACCTCCCTGTCAACCGAGGTGGAATCCTTTTCATCATGCCCGGCAATGGCCTGGAGCATTAGCGCGGCGTCCTCCACGTTGCGAGTCATGGGCCCGATCTGGTCCAATGAGGAGCCGTAGGCCACAAGCCCGAACCTGGAAACGCGGCCGTAGCTGGGCTTGAGCCCGACAATGCCGCAAAAGGACGCTGGCAGGCGGATGGAACCGCCGGTGTCGGTGCCCAATGCGCCGAAGCACTGCTGAGCGGCAACCGTGGCGCCGGACCCGCCGCTTGATCCGCCCGGAACTCTGCTCGTATTCCAGGGGTTGGCCGTGGCGAAAAACGCCGAGTTCTCAGTGCTGGAGCCCATTGCGAACTCGTCCATGTTGGCCTTGCCGATAATCACGGCTCCGGCCTCACGCAATCTGGTCACGCAATCGGCATCGTAACAGGGAACGAAATTTTCCAGCATCCTGGAGGCGCAGGTGGTGGTCACGCCCTTGGTTGCCAAAAGGTCTTTCACTACAATGGGCACTCCCCACAAGGGCTTGTCCCTATCCGGACCTGATTTGTCCATCTCCCTGGCAAGCCTGATGGATTCCTCGGCCTGGACGCTTATCAGGGCCTTGATCTCCGGTTCCGTGGCCTGGACGCGATCCAGGCAGGACTTGACCGTTTCCTCGGCACCCACCTGCCCGTCGGCCAGAAGGCCGCGAATTTCGGACAATGATTTTGCATATAGTTCGGACATGACTCTTCCGGAAAGTTTATACTATTTTAGGAACGATGAAGAACCGGCCATCGCCTTCCGGCGCGTTGGACAGGACCTCGTCGCGTGAATAATCCTTGCGCGCCTCGTCCTTGCGCATCACTGTGCAGTGTTCCACGGGGCTGTAGATGGGCTCCACGTCGGCGGTGTCCAGTTCGCCCAACTTGTCCATGTAGCCAAGTATGTCGTTGAACTGCTCCGCGAACTGCACCAGCTTTTCAGGCACCAGGTCCAGTCTGGCCAGCCTGGCGACCTTTGCCACTTCGTCCGGACTGAGTTTCATCCATATTCTCCTTTAACCCGGCCTTATTGTCCGGCCTTGGCCTTTGTCTTCATTTCCTGTTTGTAGGCTTCCATGCGTTTCTCTCGGCGGGCGGTGGCCTTTTGCCTGAGGGCCGACAAATGGGCGGCGTCGGTCAATTCCTTGCCGTCCGCCGTGGGGGTGAACAGGTAAAGCTTCTGCGCCGCCCTGCCGTTCAAGTCCCAGGAAAGAGGAGCCATGCTGAATTCCATATCCTGGGCCTCGGCTATCCTGGCATTGACTTCCGCAGGGCTCCAGCCATTCTCGAGCGGCCCGAACCTGCTAATGAAGCTGACGAAATCGAAGCCCAGGGCCACCCAGAAATCAGGCTCGCCCAGCCCGGACGCGGTCAGGTCCGCTTCAAGGCTGGATGCGCCTGGACTGGCGGGCCACCAAGCTCCCGGACATGCGGCAAGACGAAAATAATTGGACTCGATGTCCCTTGTTTCGTCCAAAGCCCGGCTCCAGAGTTCAGGTCCGAGAAAAATCAATTGATTGCCCTCGTAGAAAAAAAAGTTCGAAACCAGGAGCTGTGCCTGGGACCAGCCGTCGGGCAGGAAAACGGCTCCAAACCTGGGCAGGGGCAGGGGAATGTCCTTGTTGTCCCTGAAATTGTCGGGCACCTGCAACAGCTTGGCCACGCTCTTGCCCCACTGGGGATGGTCGCCGGGAGGATATACGCCGACGCCCGCGACCTGTCCGCCGCGGCTCTTGACCTCTGCGTTGAACATCCCGGCCATGCTCTTGCCGAATTTCTCGTCGGGATAGAGAACGGCAAAAGAGTCCACGCCCAACTGGTCCATGCTCAAATCCACAAGGGCGCGAACCTGATCCTCGGGGCTGGAAAAAAACCTCCAGGCCTCGCGCCCCTCCTCCTTGTCGCCCAGGGTGGGCATGAAGGTGAAGAAAACGCGTTCCGACAGGACGGAATGCTCCTGAATCTCCTTGAAGGAATCGACCCGCAAGGGTCCGCCCACAAGCCTGAAATTGGGAGGCAGCCGGTCAAGCCTTTCCACCCAGCCCTGGGCCTCGGTGTTGATGACCAGAAGCTCCATCTCCACGCCCATGTTGGCGAGCTTCCACTGGGCCACGCCCGCACCCCGGATTATGCGCTTGGCAATGTCCTGGTAGCGGCCGGTCAGGGGCAGGGCCAGGGCGACTCCCACTGCGGGATGGCCTTTGGTCCGCTCCAGGTTGGCCAGGATTTCGCCCAGGAAGGTCTTGTCCACCATGTCGGCTTCGGCCACCAGGACGCGCATCGTCTTCCAGGCCTCGTTCCATTCCTTCTCATCCAGGGAGTTGCGCTTGGCCTGCTCGAAGAGAACCAGGGCGTTGGGGAAACGGGTGCGGTTCACGCCTTCCGCCGCCCTTGCGAGGCTGTCCAGCGCTCCGTCATCGTATCCCTCGATACGCTTGAAAAACTCCTGCTCGAAAGAGGCCTTTCCGCCCGTGTCCGGGGCATCGGAATAAAACGCGGCCGGGATATCCAGAGCCTGCGCCTCCTTGCCCTTGTCCGTGTAAAGCTCGGAAACGAGAATCGCCGACCAGTATCTGATCTTCCAGGGTATTTCCCGGTTGGACCTGAGCCAGTCGAGATGGTTGTCGAGTTCGTTGAATTTCCTGAGGGCGCTCAGATCCTTGATGTAAAGCTCGTGCCAGAGCCATTGGTTCATGACGCCGGCATCCTCTTTCGCCCAATTGTCCAGAACCGTCTTGGACTGAAGGAAATGACCGGCCTCGTATGCGCTCCAGGCCAGCCGAACAGTGGCCACCGGTCGCGTTTCAGGGGCCAAGTCCGCACGCTCCACCAGCCTGCCGTAGTAAAGCTCGCTTCTGGTGTACTGCTTCTCATTCCAGGCCTGATCCGCCTCGGCGATCAACTCCTGGGTACTGAGAAGATTCACGGCCTCAAGTTCAGCCGCGCTAAAGCCCGGCCCCTTGGCGGCGCAACCGGCCACAAAGGCCACAAGGATAGCCACGGCAAGCATCCTCGCCAACCAAAACGCGTATTCTTTGCGATATTCGACAAACATTGCTAAATTCCCGTTCAAGGATTCAGGCAGTAAAAATAAAGCCCGGCCCGCTGAATCAGCGGGCCGGGCTAAATTATACTTGTTGGCCCTACAAGGCAAGTCGGACCTATTTCACTTCTGTGTAGTCGGCGTCGACCACGTCGTCGTCATCCTTGGGTTGCCCGGCACCGGCCGAAGCTTCCGGCTGCTCCCCGGCCTGGGGTTCGCCTTCGGCCTGGCTCTTCTGGGCATAGAGCTGCTCGGCCAGCTTGTGAGAAGCCTTGGCCAACGCCTCGGTGGCCTGCTTGATGGCCTCCGCGTCGTCGCTATCCTGAATCTTCTTGAGTTCCTCGATCTTGACCTCGATCTCGCCCTTCAATACGGCATCGACATTCTCGCCGATGTCGCGCAGGGATTTCTCGGTGGTGTAGACCAGGGTGTCGGCCTGATTACGTACCTCGATAAGCTCCTGCTTCTTCTTGTCCTCGTCGGCATGGGCCTCGGCGTCCTTGACCATCTTGTCGATCTCGTCGTCGGACAGGCCGCTGGAAGCGGTGATCTGGATGGACTGTTCCTTGCCGGTGCCCATGTCCTTGGCCGAAACGTTGACAATGCCGTTGGCGTCGATGTCGAAGGTGACCTCGACCTGCGGCACGCCGCGGGGCGCGGGAAGAATTCCGGTCAACTCGAAGTTGCCCAGAAGCATATTATCCACGGACATGGGGCGTTCACCCTGGAATACGCGGATGGAAACAGAGGGCTGGTTGTCGGCCGCAGTGGTGAAGACCTGGCTCTTGCGGGTCGGGATGGTGGTGTTGCGGTCAATGAGTTTGGTGAACACGCCGCCCATTGTCTCGATGCCCAGTGAAAGAGGCGTGACGTCCAGAAGCAGCACGTCCTTTACGTCTCCGGCCAGAATACCGCCCTGAATGGCCGCGCCCATGGCCACGACCTCGTCGGGGTTCACGCTGCGGTTGGCTTCCTTGCCGAAGAACTCCTTGACCTTCTGCTGCACCAGGGGCATGCGGGTCATGCCGCCCACCAGAACGATCTCGTCGATGTCGGACTTGCTCAAACCGGCGTCCTTGAGGGCCTTCTGACAGGGACCCACTGTGCGTTCAACCAAATCTCCCACCAGACTTTCCAGCTTGGCCCTGGTCAACTTGATCATCAAGTGCTTGGGTCCATTCTGGTCGGCGGTGATGAAAGGCAGGTTTATCTCTGTCTCCACGGCTGAGGACAACTCGTGCTTGGCCTTTTCCGAAGCCTCCTTGAGGCGCTGGAGGGCCATGCGATCCTTGGACAGGTCGATGCCGTTTTCCTTCTTGAATTCGCCCACCAGGTATTCGATGATGCGCTGGTCGAAATCTTCGCCGCCCAGGAAGGTGTCTCCGTTGGTGGCGCGGACTTCGACAACGTTATCCCCGACCTCCAGAATGGAGATGTCGAAGGTGCCGCCGCCCAAGTCGAACACGGCTATCTTTTCATTGGCTTTCTTGTCGAACCCGTAGGCCAGGGAGGCCGCAGTGGGTTCGTTGATGATGCGCTTGACATCAAGTCCGGCGATCTTGCCCGCGTCCTTGGTGGCCTGACGCTGGGAGTCGTTGAAATAGGCCGGAACTGTGATGACCGCTTCGGTCACCGGTTCGCCGAGATATGCCTCCGCATCGGCCTTCAGCTTTTGCAGGATCATCCCTGAAATCTCCGGGGAACCGTATTTCTTCCCGTTGACCTCGATCCAGGCGTCGTTGTTCTTGCCGGAAACGATCTTGTAGGGGCAATGCTCCTTCCAGGTCTTGACTTCAGGGGCGTCGAAAGAACGGCCCATAAGCCTCTTGATGGCGAACACGGTATTTTCGGGGTTGGTGACCGACTGCCTCTTGGCAATGTCGCCCACCAGCCTTTCCTTGTCTGTGAAGGCCACCACGGATGGAGTTGTCCGTCCGCCCTCAGGATTGGTGATGCACTTGGGATCCTTTCCCTCCATAACGTATACGCAGGAGTTGGTCGTCCCGAGGTCGATCCCGATTATTTTTCCCATTATGTATCCTCCTTGAAAAAACTCGTTATTCCTAACTGTAAGTTCTGTTTACCAATTGTAAAGAGATCAAATTCCTATTGTTCCAGCTTGTTGACCATGACCTTGGCGGGTCTGAGCAACCGTCCCTTGAGGATGTATCCCTTCTGAACCACCTGGGCCACCTGGCCGTTGGCCATGTTGGGGTCGGAAGCCACGCCAAGGGCTTCATGATACTGGGGGTTGAATTCCTCGCCTTCAACGCCCGCCGGTTCCAGGCCGTGCTTCTTCATGGTGTCCAAAAAAATCTTTCTGGTCATGTCCACGCCGACCACGAAATCCTTGCACAATTCAAGCCCCTCGGCATGAGCCAGGGCCAAGTCGAGATTGTCCAGGACCGGCAAAAAATCGGCCAGAACGGATTCTCCGGCGTACTTCCGGATATCGTCCGCTTCCTTGCACAGCCGCTTCTTGAGATTCTCGCTGTCGGCCAGAAGCCTGAGTTTGAACTCCTCCGCCTCCTTGCCAACCTCGCAGAGAGGGCAGACATGCTCCTTGCAAAGGGCCGTCAATTCCTCTTCGGTAAGGGAGAGCTCGTCGGACTCGCTGTCTCCGACCTCTTCCACGGCTTCGTCCTCGTCCGAGGCCACGGCCGCTTCAAGGGATTCTTCTTTGTACATTTCGTTCTTATCGACAGACATTTGGTATCAATCCTCAATGCAATCTATTTTTTCCTGCACACACTGGTAAGCACTGAAAAGACAAAGTCAAGCAAACCGGAACCCTCTGAAAACTATTTTTACAGCCGGAACTCGCCGCTCTCATAAACGAGCCTGTGCCTTCCACCGGGCAGCAGGGCGCTGACCCGCTTGGGTTCGGTGTTCACGAAATCCCAATGCAGGGCCGAGCTGTTCAGGCCCAGTTCGGCCTCCATGGCCGAGGTCAAAATTTCCGGAGGTCCGGTATAGCTTTCCACGGCCGAAGCGCCCAGGGCCAGATGGCAGTTGCCGTTCTCGCCGCCGAAGTTCTCGTCCAGCAGGGTATGGGCCATGAACTGGTCCACCCTGGAAATCCTCTTGTCCGTGAGGGAAAACTCGCCCACCCTTCTCGCGCCGGAATCGGAATAAAGCTGATTCTGCAAAAACACTGCTCCCTTTTCCGCCTCGGCCCGCACGGCCACGCCATCGTAGAATTCAAGGCGAACGCCATGAACGAGCCTGCCGTAAAGTATTGACGGCTGGTCGGCATAATATACCCCGCGCGTCCTGCGGCAGTCCGGGGCGATGTAGAGCTCGTAACCGGGCACGTTCACCCCGTTGAATCCCACGAATCGCCGGTCCCGGCCAGTCTCCACGGTCAAATCCATATTTTCCGACTCGAGGTGAAAGCCGCTAGCCTCAAGGCCGTCCAGTTCAAGGGCCAAAGCGTCCACCTCACCCTTGATGCGACGCCATTCGCGCAGGGGATCGGACATGTTCAGGTAGCAGGCCCGTTCAAGCAGCCGGGCGTATTCTTCAAGGCCGACACCTGCGGCACGGGCCAGGGCCTCGGTGGGATAAAGGCAGGTGGTCCAGCCAAGCTTGCCCAACCGCCTGCGCCTCTCCAGTATGCCCATCAAAGGACGGGCCGCAGCCCTGCCCTCGGCGATGGTCCGAGGGTCCGCATCCTGAAGATGGCCGAGGTCCGAGGGAGCCAGAATGGTCACCACGCCTGCTGTTTCGCCGTAAAGGGCTTCCAGGCCGGGCATCTGGGCCACCAGCTGTCCGAAGCTGGAGTTGCGGAACAGGTCGGCTTCCATTGCCGGGGTCGGATTGGCCAGGGCGAAGGGGTGCATGTGGCCGCTTATGAGCCGCGAATAAACCGCCTCGGCCAGGGGCGCGGCCTGAATGTCGTAGCGGATGAGAACCGTGTCCCCGTTCCTGAACGGCTTGCGGCGGGAAACGCCGAGAGACCAGAACAGAACGTCCGCGTAGTTCTCCAGATCGACTTCAGACATCAGACCCATTCGCTTCTCCCAAAAAAACCCCCGCTTGGCGGGGGCTTGATACTTAAGATTGCTCGAACACCAATTCGTTATTTTCTTCATCCACGATCACTGTCTGCCCGTCGGCCAATTTACCGCCAATGAGCATCTTGGCCAGAGGCGTCTCCAGCCTGGATTGCAAAAAGCGGTGCAGGGGCCTGGCCCCGAAGACAGGGTCGTAAGCCGCCTCGGCAATGAATTCCTTGGCCCTGTCGGTGATCTCCAAATTAATTTTTCTATCTTCCAGACGGCCTCGAAGCCCTGCGGCCAGAAGGTCGATAATCAACTTGAGTTGCTCGCTGCGCAGGGGCTTGAAAAGCACAACGTCATCCACCCTGTTCAAAAACTCCGGGCGGAAATGATTGCGCAGCTGGCCCATGACCTGATCCCCGACCCCCTCCATGAACTCTCCGGAAGCGTCGATGCCGTCCAGCATGATGGCCGCTCCGATGTTGGAGGTCATGATGATGATGGTGTTCTTGAAATCCACGGTGCGACCGTGGCTGTCCGTGAGCCTTCCGTCGTCCAGTATCTGCAGGAGCACGTTGAAGACATCGGGGTGCGCCTTTTCGATCTCGTCGAAAAGCACCACGCTGTATGGCTTGCGGCGCACGGCCTCTGTGAGCTGGCCGCCCTCGTCGTAGCCCACGTATCCCGGAGGAGCCCCGATGAGCCGGGCCACGGTATGCTTCTCCATGTACTCGGACATGTCGATGCGGATCATGTTGTCCTCGGAATCGAACAGGGCCTCGGCCAGGGTCTTGCTCAGTTCGGTCTTGCCCACTCCGGTGGGACCGAGAAAAATAAACGACCCGATGGGCCTTGACGGGTCCTTGAGTCCGGCCCTGGCCCTGAGCACGGCGTCGGCAACGGAGGTCACGGCCTCGTCCTGGCCAATGACCCTTTCGTGCAGAACCTCTTCAAGACGCATTAGCTTGTCGCGCTCGCCCTCAATCAGCCTGCTCACGGGTATGCCCGTCCAGCGGGAAATGATGTCGGCCACGTCGTCCGGCCCCACCTCCTCCCTGACCAGACGGCGCTTGCCGCCTTCGGCCAGATCGGATTCACGCTCCGCCAGCTGCTTTTCCATGACATCCAGCTTGCCGTAACGCAGTTCGGCGGCCTTGTTGTAGTCCAGGACGCGCTCCGCCGCCTCCACCTCCAGGCGGACCCCTTCAATATCCTGCTTGAGCTTGCGCAGACCTTCGATGGAGCCCTTTTCGCGCTCCCACTGGTTCAGGAGGCCGGCCTGGACTTCCTTGAGTTCGGCCAGTTCCCTTTCCAGCTTTTCCAGCCGTTCGCGGCTAGTCTTGTCGGTCTCCCGCTTCAGGGCCTCGCGCTCGATCTCCAGTTGGAGGATGGTCCGGTTGGCCTTGTCCAGCTCGTAGGGCTGGGAGTCGATCTCCGTGCGGATCAGGGCTGCGGCCTCGTCAATGAGGTCGATGGCCTTGTCGGGAAGCTGGCGATCGGTGATGTAGCGGTCGGAAAGCACGGCCGCCTCGACAACTGCGGAATCGCTGATGCGCACGCCGTGGTGCACCTCGAAACGTTCGCGCAGGCCGCGCAGGATGGAGATGGTGTCCTCCACATCCGGCTCAGCGACCATGATGGTCTGGAAACGGCGTTCCAAGGCCGGGTCCTTCTCTATGTACTTGCGGTACTCGTCGGTTGTAGTGGCCCCGATGCAGTGCAGTTCGCCGCGGGCCAGCATGGGCTTGAGCAGGTTCCCGGCGTCCATTGCGCCTTCGGCCTTGCCCGCGCCGACAATGGTGTGCAGTTCGTCGATGAACATGATGATCTGCCCCGCCGAGTCCTGCACGTCCTTCAAAACGGCCTTGAGCCGCTCCTCGAACTCGCCGCGGAACTTGGCTCCGGCGATGAGAGCGCCCATGTCCAGGGCAAAGACCTTCTTGTCCTTCAACCCCTCGGGCACGTCCTGCTTGACGATGCGCTGGGCCAGACCTTCCACGATGGCGGTCTTGCCCACGCCCGCGTCACCGATGAGCACGGGATTGTTCTTGGTGCGCCTGGAAAGAATGCGAATGACCCGCCTGATTTCGGAATCGCGGCCTATGACCGGATCGAGCTTGCCCCTGCGGGCCTCGTCCACCAGGTCGCGGCCATATTTCTTGAGGGAGTCGTAGGTGGCTTCCGGATTGTCGGACGTCACCCGCTGACTGCCGCGGACTTCGGTCAAGGCCGAAAAGACCTTGTCCTTGTCCAGCATGAACTTCCGGTTCACCTTGCCCGCGCCGGTGGAGGGCGATTCCTCCAGCAGGGCCAGAAACAGGTGTTCCACGCTTATGTATTCGTCGCGCATGCGCTCGGCGGTGTCCGATGCGCGCACCAGGGCGGAATTGAGCCTCTGGGTCACGGAGACCTGATCCATCTGCGCTCCGGGTCCGCTCACGCGGGGCAGCTTCTTGACCTCTGCCTCCACCTCCTTGGCGTAGTCCTGGGCCTTGACCCCGGCCTTCTTGATGAGTTCGGAGACCAGACCGCCCTCCTGCCTGGCCAGGGCCAGCAAAAGGTGCTCCACGTCAACGCTCTGCTGCCCGAACCGGACAGCGATATTTTGGGCCTCGATCAAGGCTTCCTGTGATTTCTGCGTCAATTTGTTCATGTCCATGAGGTTACCTCCTCAATGCGAGATGTCCCGGCCCTTTCCGGACCGGGGAAATTTTCTTCGACTCAAACAAGTTTGGACAGTTCCTGCACGCGTTTCTCAAGTTCTTCGATTCGTTCCAGCAAATCCACGATGATGCTTGAGCCGACAAAGGAAACCTCCAAATCGCGGCAGAGCCTGAGCATCTTCTGGATGCGGTAGACATCCCAAGCCGTGAAAAGGTATTCTTCCGCGCCGGTCTTCACCGGATGGACCCACTCCATTTCCATTAGCTCGGCCATGGTGGAGGGATCGATGCCGGTCAGTTCCACCATCTGCGCCCAGGCGATGAGTTTTGAAGGCTCGGGCAGGGCGGGTTCCGACAATTCCAGCAACATTTTTTTCAGTCTTCTCTCAACCATTGTTCCACCTGCCTATTGGTTCCTCGGCTTGAATTTCGATTTTTCGGCCAATTCCTCCCAAAGCTCCTTTTCCCTGTCGGTCAACTCGCCTGGAATCTGGACCATTATGCGCACAAGCTGGTCGCCGCGTTTGGAACCGCTGCCCAGCCCCTTGCCCGGAAGCCTGAGCTTCTTTCCGGAACCGATGCCCGGCGGAATGCTCATTCTCACTTCGCCGCCAAGGGTGGGCACCTCGACCTTGGCTCCCAGGGCCGCTTCCCACGGAGCGAGAGGCAGATCGTAAAGGATATTTCCGTCCTGAACCTTGAACACGGGATGCGGCTGGAGCTTGATCCTCAGGTAGAGGTCGCCCCTGGCGCCGCCGCCCATTCCGGGATTGCCCTGGCCGGAAAGACGGATTCGCTGACCGTCCTTGACGCCTGCGGGAACCTTGACGTTCAGGGTCTTGCTGCGCATGGAGGGCCTGCCGTCAGGACCCGCGACCTGCTCCTGGAGGGTGAGCGATCTTTCGCCTCCCTGATAGGCCTCTTCCAAGGTTATGCTGTATACGGCCTCGGAATCCGAGCCGCGCCTGGGCCGCTGCTGAAACCTCTGCCCTCCGGCAAATCCGCCCTGGGAAAACCCCTGGCCGCCGAATATGGTCTCAAAAAAATCGCTGAACCCGCCGCCGCTGAAGCCACCGCCCGAGCCGCCGAAATTGAACCGCACGTTCTCATAGCCCGGAGGCGGACGGAAATTCTGGCCATGCTCCCAGTCCGGCCCAAGGGTGTCGTACATCTTGCGCTTTTCAGGGTCCTTGAGAACCTCGTGAGCCTCGTTCATCTCCTTGAACTTGGTTTCCGCTTCCTTGTCGTTGGGATTGAGGTCCGGATGGTATTTTCGGGCCAGCTTTTTGAAGGCCTTGGAGATGTCGCTTTTGGAAGCGTCTTTGGACACCCCCAGAATTTTGTAATAATCCTTGTATTCCACGCTAGTTACCTCACGATTTCGCGAAGATCGGCACTTCGTTCAATAGTACAAAATTAATAAGGATTACCGCCAAGTCAAGCGGCAAGGGAGCAAAGGAATCCAATAAACCCCATATAGGTGCGGGAATTGCCGTGGACCGGCCACTTCGGAGACTGCGGAATCAATAGGGCCGATAGTCCTTTTCGTCTGGATCGTAACAGTAATAGCAGCGGTCTTTTCTGCGAAAGAACCTGATCAGGAACATGCCCGCCAGGAAACCGCCGACGTGCGCCCACCAGGCCACGCCCTGGGAACTCCCGGCCTGGCTGATCATGCCGGAGAAAATCTGCATCAGTATCCAGACACCCAGAAAAATCACGGCGGGAACCTGCACGAACAGGGGCAGAAAGATGACCGGGAGGAAGGTATGCACCTTTCCGTGGGGATAAAGCACGAAGTAAGCGCCCATGACTCCGGCGATGGCTCCCGAGGCCCCGACCACCGGAACGGACGAGTCGAGATTGAAGATGATGTGCACGATCAGAGCCGCAAGCCCGCAAAGCAGATAAAAGGCCAGGAACCGGAAATGGCCGGTCACGTCCTCGATGTTGTCCGCAAAGATCCAGAGCATCCACATGTTCATGAGCAGATGCCAGAAGCCGCTGTGCAGAAACATGTATGTAAAAAATGGCCAGATGTTGGCCGCCGGATATCCGACGCCCTGCGCCCAATCCGGATGCACAAACCTGGCCGGCACGACTCCCAGAAGGTGAAACAGCCCCTGTAACTGAAAGGGGCTGAGTCTGGTCTCAAGAAGGTAGAACAGGGAGTTCACTACGATCAGGGCCACCACCATCACCGGATAATGGACACGTGGAATGTTGTCGCGCAGGGGTATCATTCGTTGTCTTCCGCAAGTTCCCGCAATGTGCGCATTAAAAAGGAGTTGAACCGATCTTCCCTCTTCGCCCTGACGTATTCAAGGGCCGACACCAGTCCTGCCGCCTTGCGCCCAAGGTCGTCCAACCCGCCGGAATTGTCCACCACAAGTCCGCAGGCCCGCATCTTCTCGCCAAGGCCCCACTGCCAGGAATCGAACACGGCCATTGTCCCGGCGTCCAGCCCGCGCTTCTCGCGCATGACGCCAAGCCGTTTCCCTTCCGGACAGAAGACCCCGGCAACGACATCCACGCTTTCACGCAGCCCGGGAGCACCCTCCAGCAAAAGTGGAATCTCGGCCACGGCATGATGCCTTTCGGCGTTGGCCCTGAAAAACTCCCGAACACCGTGCTCCACCATGGGATGGATCATGGCCATGACCTCTCGGCGCAGTTCTTCCGAGTCCTGCATGGCCTGAAAAAGTTTTCCCTTGTCCACCGCGCCATCCGAATCCAGAAGCTCGGGGCCGAACCTGCCGCCGATCATGTGCGCCCCGTCCATGCCCGGCGCATAGAGCGCGGCCACGGCCTCGTCGGAGCTGAAGACCGGCACGCCCAGACCGTCCAGGGAGGAGAGCAGCGCGGACTTGCCGCTGCCCAGCATGCCCACCAGCCCAACACGCAGGCAATCCCGGCCCAAAACCCTGAGAAGGAGCATGAAGTCGTCGGGCGGATTGCTGGTGAAAACCTTGCGCTCGCCGGTTTCGGGGTGGATCAGTCCGAGCCTGTAGGCGTGAAGCATCTGGCGTCCGGCCAGCCCGGCCACCTCGCCTCCGCGCTCCAGCCAGCCCGCGTGCTCCTGCGGTCCGTAGACGCGGTCGCCAACCAGGGGATGGCCCATGTCGGCCATGTGCACGCGCACCTGATGAGTCCGGCCCGTGAATATCTTTACGGCCACTAGGCTGGCCCGTTCCCGCCTGTCGGTCCAGAGAACGCGGTATTCGCTCCTGGCTTCTCGCCCGCCCTTGGACACCACGGCCATCTTGACCTTGGACTTGGGATGGCGGCCAATGGGCCGGTCAATGCTTCCGCTTTCATTTTCGGGGCGGCCATGGACCAGGGCCAGATACAGTTTGTCCGCCTCGCGCCTGGAAAAAATATCGGTAAGCTTCAGCCGCACCCCTTCGCTCAGGGCCACGGCCATGACTCCGGAGGTGTCCTTGTCCAGGCGATGCACGATGCCCGGTCTTTGCCCTTCCATGGCTGCGATTTCCGTAAAATTGTGCGCCAGCCTGTTGGCCAGGGTGCCCTGCGGCTCCCCCGGCGCCGGATGAGTGGTCAACCCGGCGGGCTTGTTTATCACCAGCAGGCCGTGGTCCTTGAATATGACATCTATGCCGCCTGCTTCAGGCGTGATGACCGGCGATTCCAGCGGTCCGGAAAGCAGCAATTCCTCGCCGCCGACCAGTTTCAATCCTGGTTTTCGGCAGACCTCGCCGTCCACCAGGGCGAATCCGGAGCTTATCCACTTCTTGATCCGTTCCCTGGAAACATTCCCGCTTTCAAGTTCACGTCCCCAAAAACGGTCCAGGCGACAGCCCTTGTCCGCATCTTCCGCTCGACGCTTCCATCTATTTACAGAATCGGCATTTTCCATGTTTCGATAGTATACGCGGATGACCGCGAAGGCAAAAAAGATTTCGACCCAAAGTCAGATCAGACTTGACCCTTCCGGCCCTGGCATTTAGAAATGATAAGTTTGCCCGCACGAAGCGGACAAGGGCATGTTTTTAAAGGAGGGACGTTTTGGCAGTATACGTTGTAGACCACCCGCTTATCCGGCACAAGGTCGGCCTTTTGAGGGTCCACGATGTCAGCACAAACCAGTTTCGGGACCTTTCCAAGGAGATTACCCGCCTGCTGACCTACGAAGCGACCAAGAACCTGGAAACGGAAAAAACCTCCATCCAGGGTTGGGCCGGCAAGGTTGAAGTCGAACGCATCAGGGGCAAGAAGGCCACGGTGGTCCCGATCCTCAGGGCGGGCCTGGGCATGATGGACGGGGTGTTCGACATGATACCCGGAGCCAAGGTCAGCGTGGTCGGATTCTACCGCAACGAGGAAACCCTCAAGCCGGTCCAATATTACGTAAAGCTGGCCAAGAACATCCACAAACGAATGGCCTTCATTCTTGATCCCATGCTGGCCACGGGCGGAACTCTCATGGCCACCATCGAGCTTCTCAAGGAAGCGGGCTGCAAGAACATCAGGGGGTTGTTTCTGGTCGCCGCGCCCGAAGGCATTGAAAACGTGACCAAGGCGCACCCCGATGTGGACATCTACGTGGCCGCCGTTGACGAAAGACTCAACGAGGTAGGCTACATCCTTCCAGGGCTGGGAGACGCCGGGGACAAGATTTTCGGTACCAAGTAGGCACGTTTCAAAGCGTGCCTTTTTTTATATCCACGCTTAATTCGAGGAGGAGGGGAAATTAATGAGTGACGTGCATTCGACTGAGTACAAATTCCGGGTCAAGGATTGCGCCCTGGGAGCGCAGATGCTTTTCGTGGCCTTCGGCGCACTGGTTCTGGTTCCGTTGCTGACCGGCCTTGATCCCAACGTGGCGCTGTTCACCGCAGGCGCGGGAACCCTGGTCTTCCAGGTCGTGACCAAAGGCAAGATTCCGGTATTCCTGGCTTCGTCCTTCGCCTTCATCGCGCCCATCATCTACGGCGTGCAGACCTGGGGCATCCCCGCCACTTTGGGCGGACTGGCGGCCGCCGGCGGCCTTTACATCATCCTCAGCCTCCTGATCCGCTGGCAGGGTGCGGAAGTGCTGAAGAAAGTGCTGCCGCCGATAGTCACCGGACCGGTGATCATGGTCATCGGCCTGATACTGGCCCCCGTGGCCGTGTTCATGGCCCTTGGCAAGACCGGAGACGGTTCCGCGGTGCTGGTCGTCGAATGGAAGGCGCTCATAGTTTCAATGTCCGCCCTGGTGACCACCATCCTGGTCTCCCTGCTGGGCAAGAAATGGCTCAAGCTGGTGCCGATCCTCTGCGGCGTGGGCGTGGGCTACGTTGTCGCTCTGTTTTTCGGTCTGGTCGATTTCACGACGGTAAGCAAGGCCCCTTGGTTCGCAGTACCCAATTTCACTTTCCCGGTCTTCAAGTGGGAAGCCATCCTGTTCATCGTCCCGGTGGCCATCGCCCCGGCCATCGAACACTTCGGCGACGTGCTGGCCATCGGCTCCATCACCGGCAAGGACTACGTCAAGGACCCAGGCATACAAAACACCATGCTGGGCGACGGACTGGCCACATCCCTGGCCTCCTGCCTGGGCGGACCTCCCAACACCACCTATTCCGAGGTCTCCGGCGCAGTGGCCCTGACCAAGGTCTTCAACCCGGCCATCATGACCTGGGCGGCCATAGCGGCCATCGCCCTGGCCTTCATCGGCAAGCTGGGCGCTCTGCTCCTGACCATTCCGGTCCCGGTCATGGGCGGAATCATGATCCTACTCTTCGGCGCCATCATGGTCGTGGGCATGAACACCCTGGTCAAGGCGGGCCAAGACCTCATGGTCGCCAGAAACCTGGCCATCGTCGCCATCATCGTCATCTTCGGCGTGGGCGGCATGTCCCTGCCCTTTGGCGCGGAATTCCGTCTTGGCGGAATCGGCCTGGCCGGCATCGTGGGCGTGTTTCTGAACCTGATCCTGCCCCAACCGGAAGAATAAACATCCTGTTTCGGAAGTCCGGGGGGTGCTGCCGCATCCCCTGGACCCTCCGTCAATACTCATGTAAGAATTCGCCATCATGAGCGAAACCATCACTGGCCTGATACTGACCTACAACGGCGAAAGGCTGCTGGACAAATGTCTGGCCTCCCTTGATTTCTGCGACGAGATACTCGTTGTGGACTCCCAAAGCACCGACCGCACGCGGGCAATAGCCGAAAGCTTCGACGCCAAAGTCCTGGTGCGCCAGTGGGAAGGACCTGTGCCGCAGTTCATCTACGCCCTGGACAAGATCAAGACAAAATGGGTCGTCAGCCTGGATCAGGACGAATTCCTGTCGCCAAAACTGAGGCGCAACGTCATCAAGGCCATTGAAGAGGAAACCGATCTGGCCGGATATTATCTCCCGCGCCGCTCCTTCTATTTCAACCGCTTCATGAAACACAGCGGCTGGTACCCGGACCATCTTTTCCGGCTCTTCAAGCTCGGCAACATGGAAGTCACGGCCAGCGGCGCCCACTACCACTTCAAGCCCCTCGGTCCCACGGCCAAACTCCAGGGCGACATCGTCCACTATCCGTATTCAAACTTCAGGGAACACATGGACAAGATCAATTCCTACGCCCAACAGGGCGCGGACGATCTCAGGAGCAAGGGCAGAAAAGGCGGCCTGTTCAGGGCCCTTGTCCACGCCAAGGTCCGCTTCTTCAAGCTCTACGTCCTCAAGCTGGGTTTTCTTGACGGCCGGGCTGGATTCATAAACGCCCTGGCCGGTTTCCACTACACCTTCCAGAAATACATCCGCATTGAAGAGAAAGGGGACTGGAGCGGATAGCGATTCAGTCTTCTTTCCTGTTTGAAAGACAAAAAAAGACGCCCCAATGGGACGCCTTCAGATTTCCGTGAAACAATAAGCGGTTACTGGGCTCTGATCCAGGCCAGAGCCTCGGCCACGTCAAGGGTTCCGGTGTATATCGCCCGGCCCGAGATGGCGCCTTCCAGCCCCTTGGCGCAAAGCGGATACAGGGCCTTGATGTCGTCCAGGGTGTGCACTCCGCCGGCCGCAAGGACCGGTATGGAGGTCTTTCCGCACAGGGCGGCAAGGCCTTGCACGTTGACGCCGGTCTGCATGCCGTCGCGGGAAATGTCGGTATAGACGATGAAGGCCGTGCCCGTTTCCTCCAGCCTGGGCAGGACGTCGAAAACCGTCATCCCGGCATCGGCCACCCAGCCTCTGGTCTTGAGGCGACCATCCACAGCATCCAGGGAAACGCCGATCCTGCCCGGCAGTTCACGGCAAAGTTCGGCATAAGTGTCGGGTTCCTCAAGGGCAATGGTGCCGATGATCAGCCTGTTGACTCCGGCTTCCACATAAGCCTTGGCTATCGCCAGATCGCGGATTCCGCCTCCCAGCTGGACAGGGATGTCGATGCTGGAACAGATTTTCTTGATAAGCTCGAAATTGCGCGGCAGGCCGCTGAAGGCTCCGTCCAGGTCAACCACGTGCAAAAACTCGCAACCCTTGTCGGCCCAAAGCACTGCCTGGGACACGGGGTCCTGGGAAAAAACGGTCACCTCCTCCGCCTTGCCTTGGGCCAAGCGGACGCATTGGCCGTCCTTGATGTCAACGGCGGGGAAAAGGATCATAATCCGAGTTCCTCGAGCCCCGCTTCAATGCCCTCGGCAGCCAGTTCCTGGGCGGATATCCACTTGCCGCCGCGGTCCACATATTTTCCGGCCTCAAGCAGGTTCTCGGACAGGGGGGCCTGGGTCTCGTCGAAATGGTAACGGCCGCCAGGATAGATGCGCTGGTTGTTCACATCGACGAGATAAAGGTCCAACATCACTGACGAAGGATTCCCGGCCGTCATTTCACCGCCCACACGCTCCTTCCAGTAAAGCAGCTGGGGAACAAGGAGATAGTCCACGTCAGCGCAGTCGCCGACCTTGAGCCAATACTTGAGAGCGGCAACCCGGCCCGTGCCCGTGTCTTCGTAGGTCAGGGATTCGCTGCAGCGGCTCACGGCGGAAGGAGGGACGTAATCCACAACACCATGCTTGGCCAGGGTCAATCTGACCGTCTCATCCAGTCCCATCAGCACCCCTCCGCTGACGGTCTTGCCCTCTTCAGGCAGGTAGCCGGCAAGCAGTTCCCATGAGAACCGGGGATTGGCGAATCCCGCCACGGCCAGCTTTCCCGCAGGCCTTTCCAAGGGAATCACCTTGGGGCCGCAGCCGCCGAGCAGGATCAGCCCGAGTGCAAGGGAAATCAAAAAAATGCAATGGTTGCGCAGTTTCATCAGTCAAGACTCCCTTTGGTGCTGGGTATGCCTTTACGACCGCGGCTCGTTGCCCGACCCAGGGCTATGCCCAAAGCCTTGAATGCCGCTTCCAGCAGATGATGGCCGTTAAGACCATATTCATAACGTATGTGAAGGTTCATTCCGGACTTGAAAGCGAACGACTTGAAGAATTCACGCCAGACATCCTTCTCCTCCCCGCCGATGGTGGCCGGAAGCACGTCCTCCTGGTAGACGATATAGGGACGGCCGGAAAGATCGACGATGACCTCGGCCAGGGCTTCGTCCATCGGCACCTTGGCGGAGGCCACGCGGGTGACGCCCTCCTTGTCGCCCAAGGCTTCGGTCAATGCCTGTCCCAGAACGAGTCCGACATCCTCCAGGCTGTGATGGGCATCGACCTCCAGGTCGCCCTTGCAGCTGAGCTCGAGATCGAAACCGGCCCAGAAGCAAAGCAGGGTCAGCATGTGGTCGGCGAAACCGACTCCGGTTTCGACCTTGACATTGCCCTGCCCGTCCAGATCCAGCTTCAGCCGTATGTCCGTTTCCCTGGTCTTTCTGGCTACCGTTGCCTGTCGTTTGCTCACTTTGTCACCCCTTAACAAAGCTCAATATAGAAAAACTCTAGATATGTAAACATGTAGGCGAGAATGAATAAAGCCGCAAGGGGCTTAGGCCTCCCCGCTTTCCGGAGCCTTATCCTTTTCGTCCTTCTCTCCATCCTCTTGACCTTCAGCCGGAGCCTTTTTCTCCTTGCCGAAGAAATAGGCGACCCAAATGCCCATTTCATACAGAAGGACCAGAGGCCCGGCCATGAGGCTTTGGGTGAAGGGATCGGGAGGGGTCAAGAGAGCAGCTACGACAAAAGAGAACAAAAGCGCATACTTGCGTTTCTTCCTAAGGCCCTTGGACGTGACCAGGCCCAGACGGGAGAGAAAAAAGATCACCAGGGGCAGTTCGAACACGATACCAAAGGCGAACAGCAACTTCAGCGCAAAGCCAAGGTACTCGCTGAGCTTGGGCATGAACTGTATCTGCTCGGTGGAATAGCTGGCGAAAAATTCGAATCCGTAGGGAAAAACCGCGAAATAACCGAACAAGGCGCCGGTAACGAAAAAGATTGCCGAACAAATCGCTATAGGTATCAGCCACTTGCGTTCATGTTGATAGAGTCCAGGAGCAACGAACTTCCAAATCTGCCAGAAGATGTAGGGGCTGGCCAAAAAAAATCCGGCAACCAGACCGACCTTGATGTGCGCGAAAAACGCTTCGGGCGGATAGGTGTAGATGAAGCTGCCCTGTTTGAGAACATCCTCCATGGGCTGCATGAGCATCTGGAACATCTGCTCTGAAAACCCGTAGCAGGCGCCAAAGCCGATAACCAAGGCAATCACGCTGCGCACCATTGCCTTGCGCAACTCCTCAAGGTGCTGCAAAAGGGTCATTGCCCCTTCGCTGCCGGTTTCCCCGGATTCGCCTCCGCCCTCGGAGCTCTCCTTGGCGGTTTCGACTTCCTTGGTTTCCTCCCCGGCGACTTTCAATTCGTCGGAGGCGCTCATGCGGACTCCTTGCCCACGGTGGGTTCGGCATCCTTGTCCGCAACAGGCTTGGAAGAATCGGAAGAGTCAGGAGAATCGGCTTCCGTCTTTTGGGAAGCGCCATCAGCCTTGTCACCCTCTTCGGGAGAAGCGTCTTCGGTCTTTTCCTTTTCTTCCTTGAAAAGCTTTTCCTTGGCGGTGGCGGTGCGGATATCCTGCTCAGCCTGTTCGATCTCGCGATCCAGGGTCCGTTTCACGTCTGAGCCCATGCTCTTGAATTCGGCGAGCCCCTTGCCCAGGGTCCGCATCATTTCAGGCAGTTTCTTGGGCCCGATGACTATCAGGGCGACCACTACGATTATCAAAAGTTCTGTTGATCCGATGCCGAACATTGATGTTTCCTGTCAGTTACCTGTTGATTAAGACTATTCCCACTCTATGGTGCTCGGAGGCTTGGATGATATATCCAGAACCACCCTGTTCACACCTTTGACTTCATTGATTATTCTGTTGGATATCCTGGCCAGAAGCTCGGAGGGCAATCTGGACCAGTCCGCAGTCATGGCGTCGATGCTGTCCACCACGCGCAGGGCGATGACGTTCTCGTAAGTGCGGTCGTCGCCCATGACGCCCACGGTCTTCAGGGGCAGCAAAACGGCGAATCCCTGCCAGACCTTGCGGTACCAGTCCGCCGCCACCAACTCGTTCTGCACGATCTTGTCCGCCTGCCGGAGTATCTCCAGGCGGCTGTCGGTCACCTCGCCGATGACCCTGATGGCCAGACCCGGACCGGGGAAAGGGTGACGCCAGATGATGTTCTCCGGCAGTCCCAACTCGTAGGCGGCCTTGCGCACCTCGTCCTTGAACAGTTCGCGAAGGGGTTCCACAAGTGAAAGATTCATTTTTTCCGGCAGTCCGCCCACGTTGTGATGGCTCTTGATAACTGCGGACGGCCCCTTGAAGGACTCGCTCTCGATTACATCCGGGTAAAGGGTGCCCTGCCCCAGATACTTCACGTTCTCCAGGGACTTGGCCTCCTGGTCGAAGACCTCGATAAAGGAGTGGCCGATGATCTTGCGTTTTTTTTCCGGATCCTCGACGCCCTTGAGGCGGTCCAGGAAGAGGTCCCTGGCATCCACCACCCGCACGTTCAGTTCGAAATGCTCTTCAAGAAAACCTATGACCTCCTGGCGCTCGTGCATGCGCAAAAGCCCGTTGTCCACGAAGATGCAATGCAGCTGGCTGCCGATGGCCTTGTGCAGCATTATGGCCGCCACCGTGGAATCAATGCCGCCGGAAAGGCCCAGCACGACCTGGTCGTCTCCGATCCTTTCGGCAAGATCGCTGATGGTGGACTCCACAAAGGAGGACATGCTCCAGCCCGGTTTCACTCCGGCAACCTTGAAAAGAAAATTGGACAGGATCAGGTTGCCGTCCTCGGTGTGCGCCACTTCCGGGTGGAACTGCAGGGCGTACATCTTTCTGTCCGGATCGCCCATGGCCGCAATCTCGATGCTGTCGGTCTTGCCCATGAGCGAAAATCCTTCGGGCAATTCCTGAACGCGGTCGCCGTGGGACATCCAGGCCGTGAGCCTGTCCTTGTTCTCCAACCCTTCAAACAGCGCGCAGTCGCCGATGGCCGAGAACTCCGAACGTCCGTATTCGCGGTCCAGGGAGGACACGACCTTGCCGCCGAGATAATGGGCCATGAGCTGCATGCCGTAGCAGATGCCCAGCATGGGCAATCCCCAATCGAGATATTCGGTGTCCAGGCCGGGAGAATCAGCGTCAAGCACGCTGGACGGACCTCCGGAAAGGATCAGGGCCTTGGGGTTCAAGGCCTTCACCTTGGCCGGGTCCACGTTGCAGGGATGAATCTCGCAGTAGACACCCAACTCGCGCACACGCCGGGCTATGAGTTGGGTGAACTGAGACCCGAAGTCCAGTATTGCTATGATGTCGTCGTGCTGCATAAATCTCTCTTAAGCCAAGGCCGGGACGATGCCAAGCCCTGAAATCCGGTTAGGAGTGATCAACCCTGTAGTTGGGCGCTTCCTTGGTGATGATCACGTCGTGCACATGGCTCTCGCGCAGGCCCGCCGGAGATATCTGCACAAAGCGGGCATTGTTCTTCAATTCCCAGATGTTGGCCGAGCCTGTGTAGCCCATGCCGGAACGAAGCCCGCCCACGAGCTGGTAGATGCTCTCGGAAACATCGCCTCTGTAAGGAACGCGGCCGACAATGCCTTCGGGCACCAGTTTCTTGGACTTGTCCTGAAAGTAGCGGTCCGAACTGCCCTTCTTCATGGCGTCTATGGACCCCATGCCGCGGTAGCGCTTGTAGGTCCGGCCCTGGTACAGGACCGTCTCTCCGGGACTCTCCTCCGTACCGGCGAACAGGCTGCCGATCATCACGGTGTCTGCTCCGGCCGCGATTGATTTGACCACGTCGCCGGAAAACTTGATGCCGCCGTCGGCGATGAGGCATTTGTCCTCTTCCAGGCAGGCCCTGCTCACTTCCATGACCGCGGTCACCTGAGGCACTCCCACTCCGGCCACGATGCGGGTGGTGCAGATGGAGCCCGGGCCGATGCCGACCTTCACGGTGTCCACGCCGGCCTCGATCAGGGCCTTGGCCCCCTCGTAGGTGGCCACGTTGCCCGCCACGATCTGGCAGTCCTTGAAATCGGAACGCAAGGTGCGCACCGCCTTGAGTATGTTCTTGGAGTGGCCGTGGGCCGAATCGACCACCAGAAAATCCGCCCCGGCCCGCAGCAGGGCCTCGGCGCGGGATTCCAGGTCCTTGCCCGCCCCAACGGCGGCGCCAACGCGCAGCCTGCCCCGTTCGTCCTTGCAGGCGTTGGGATATTTCTTGACCTTCTTGATGTCCTTGATGGTGATCAGGCCGCGCAGGGTGTTTTCCTCATCCACCACCAGAAGCTTCTCGATCCTGTTCTGGTGCAGATGGCGCTTGGCCTCTTCCGGGGTTATGCCTTCGGGCACGGTGATCAGGTTGCGGCTGGTCATTACCTCGGAAACCAGAATCTCCCCGGATTCCACAAAGCGCACGTCCCTGTTGGTCACGATGCCCACCAGATGCGTGCCCTTGACCACGGGCAGGCCGGAGATGCGATACTCGGACATGAGGTCCATGGCCTTTTCCACTGTGTCGTCCGGGTGCACGGTGATGGGATCGTGAATCATTCCGCTTTCGGACTTCTTGACCTTGTCCACCTCGCGAACCTGTTCGCGCACCGAGATGTTCTTGTGCACCACGCCCACTCCGCCGTGTCTGGCCATTGAGATGGCCATGCGGGCTTCCGTAACCGTATCCATTGCCGCGCTTATGAGCGGTATGTTCAGGCTGATTTCAGGGGTAAGCTGGGTGGAGACATCAACGGAATCCGGCAACACCTCGGAATAATCAGGCAACAGCAAAACGTCGTCGAACGTAAGAGCCTGTCCGATAACTTTTTCCATGTTCTTCTCCACGTCGTTCTCCTTGAATTACAGGCCCAGATAGGCCTTTTTGACCTCTTCATTGGCCAGCAGATTCTCGCTGGCGTCGGACATGGTCACCTGCCCGTTCTCCATCACGTAGCCGCGGTTGGCAACCTTCAACGCCAGATTGGCGTTCTGTTCGACCAAAAAAATCGTGGTATTGTTCTCTTTGTTGATCTTGGCGATGATCTCGAAAATCTGCCTCGTCACCAAAGGCGCCAGCCCAAGGGACGGCTCGTCCAGAAGCAGAAGCTGCGGACGGGCCATGAGCGCCCTGGAAATGGCCAGCATCTGCTGCTCTCCGCCGGACAGGGTGCCGCCGGCCTGTCTGCGGCGCTCGGCCAAAATGGGGAAAAGTTCGAAAACATATTCCGCGTCGCGCTTGATGGCGCTTTTGTCGTTACGCAAAAACGCGCCCATATCCAGATTCTCGGCAACGGTCAGTCCCGGAAAGATCAGGCGGCCCTCAGGCACCTGGCAGATGCCCAGAGACACGATCTTGTCGGCGGTCATCCCGGAAATGGGCCGCCCCTTGAAAAGAATTTCGCCGCGCCTGGGAGTGACGATGCCGCAGACGGACATGAGCGTCGTGGTCTTGCCCGCGCCGTTGGCCCCGATAAGGGTGATGATTTCGCCTTCCGCCACTTCGATGCTGACATCGCGCAGGGCCTGGATGTTACCGTAAAAGGTATTGATGTTTTTCAGTTCAAGCATTTTGCCCATATCAACCAACGACCTCTTCTCCAAGGTAGGCTTGAATAACTTGCGGATTCCGGCTCACTTCCTCCGGGGTGCCCATGGCGATTTCCCTGCCGTATTCCATGACGTAAACCCTATCCGAAATGGACATGACCATTTTCATGTCATGCTCGATGAGCAGGATGGAAACCTTGTATTTTTCCTTGATCTTCTGGACGAGCACTTGCAGGGCTTTTGTTTCCTGGGGATTCATGCCTGCGGCGGGCTCGTCCAGAAGCAACAAAAAGGGGTCCGTGGCCAGGGCCCTGGCGATCTCCAGCCTGCGCTGCGCGCCATAGGGCAGGTTGCTCGAATATTCGTTCACGAATCCCTCCAGGCCCATCACCTTGAGGAGTTCATAGCTCTTGGCGATGACCTCCTCCTCTTCGCGGATGGTCCCCTTGCTCCGCAGAACAGCGCCCAGGATCGTCGAATGGCTGCGGCAGTGGCAGCCGATCATGACGTTCTCCAACACGGTCATGGACGGAAAGAGCCTGATGTTCTGAAAGGTTCTGGCCAGCCCCAGCTCGGTGACCCTGTTGGGCTTCCTGCCGTTGAGCCTTTTCTTTTTCCCGCCGACCGGACCGGCCAGCACATCGCCCGCCGAAGGCACGTACATGCCTGTGATGCAGTTGAAGAAAGTGGTCTTGCCTGCCCCGTTGGGACCGATGAGGGCCACTATTTCCCCGGACTCCACAGTGAAGTCCACATCGTCCAGGGCGCGAAGGCCGCCAAAGTCCTTGCACAGCCCGGTTACGTTCAGTACCTGATTATCGCTCATCGCCATTATCCTTGGCCAATCCCTTGAATTCGTAAATCTTTCGTTTCGCCGTGACCAGACCCTGGGGCCTGAAGACCATGACCAGAACCATTGTCAGGCCGAAAATGAGCATCCTGTATTCGGAAAAGGCCCGCAGATATTCCGGAACCAGTATGAGCACGAAGGCGCCGACGATGACGCCGGCTATGGACCCCATTCCGCCGATGACCACCACCGAAAGGATGATGGCCGATTCAAGGAAGGTGAAACTGGCCGGGTTGACGAAGGTCGTCTTTGCGGCGAAGACCACTCCGCCCATTCCGGCCCAGGTCGCGCCCAGGGCAAAGGCGGTGAGCATTGTCTTGGTCTTGTCGATGCCCATTGCCTGACAGGCGACCTCGTCTTCCCTCAGGGCCAGCCAGGCCCTGCCGATGCGCGAATTCTTGAGCCGGTTGACCACGAAAATGGTAAGCAGCGCCAGCCCGATCATGATGTAGTACATGTATGTCGTGGAATCCTGGACCGACATCTTGAAACCGAACAGGGGCGGCCTGTCGATGCTGGAGATTCCGCTGGGACCGAAGGAGAAGCTGCTCCAGTTCTCAAGCACCAGCCTGATGATCTCGCCGAAACCCAACGTGACGATGGCCAGGTAGTCTCCCCTGAGCCGCAGCACGGGAAAGCCGAGCACTATGCCGAAAAGCATGCTCAAAAACGCGCCAAGGGGCAGGACATACCAGAAGCCCAGTCCGAAATGGTGGTTCAGGAGGGCGTAGGCATAGGCCCCCACGGCGTAGAAGGCCACGTAACCGAGGTCGAGAAGACCGGCCAGCCCGACCACTATGTTCAGCCCCAAACCCATGACCACATAGATCAGGGCCGTGACCATGATGTTGGTCTGGTAGAGATCGAAAAGGTAGGGAAAGGATATGACCAGAAGACCAACCGCCGCCAGAGCGGGCACCTGCACCCTTTTGTCCCCGGCCAGCTTATTGGTCAGGGGTTGGGTCTTTTCCACGCCCTCTTCCGCCTGCTTGCGCCCCTGCTCCTTTTTCTTGAGCAGCCAGCGCCAGACGAATGAGAGAAAAAATATGCCGACGCCGACATAGAGCATGTTCATCCAGCGCCAATCAATGGTCTTCTCCACCGTGTTCACGCGGATGACCATTACCGGAAAGGTCAGGAACATGAACCAGACGCTGGCTATTATGGATTTTTTAAGACTTCCGTACATCCCGTTACACCTTTTGCGAAGATTCCTTGCCCAGCACGCCTGAGGGCTTGAAGATCAAGATAAGCACAAGCAGGGCAAAGGCGAACACGTCCTCGTAGTCGCTGGACACGTAGCCGGTAGCGAAGCTTTCGGTCCAGCCGAGAATCAGCCCGCCCAGCATGGCGCCCGGTATGCTGCCGATCCCGCCGAGAACCGCGGCCGTAAAGGCCTTGATGCCCGCTATGAAGCCTATGTAAAAATTTATCTGTCCGATATGGGAGGCGATGAGCACGCCGCCCACGGCGGCCAGGCTGGAGCCGATGATGAACGTGGCGGATATGACCCGGTCCACGTTGACGCCCACCAGCATGGCCATTGTCCTGCTCTGGGCCGTGGCGCGCATGGCCTTGCCCAACCGGGTGTACTTGATGAACAGGCTCAGGCCCACGCACATGATTATGGTGGCCGCGACGATGAAAAATTCAGAGGCTCCCAGAAACTGCGAAAACGGTTTCAGAAATTTCAACTCGGGGATCAGGTTGGGAAAGGGCAGAAAGTCGGAAGTCTGGGCCAGAAGCACGTAGTTCTGCAGGAATATGGACATTCCGATGGCCGAGATGAGCGGGGAAAGGCGCTGCGCGCCCCGAAGGGGCTTGTAGGCGATCTTTTCGACAGTGTAGCCGTAGGCGGCGGACCAGATGACCGCGGCAAGGCTCGCCAGCAACAAAATGGATAGCACCGGAAAACCGAGGGTGGTCAATACTCCGGCCACAATAAGCCCCGTAAAGGCCCCGATCATGTATATCTCGCCGTGGGCGAAATTAATGAGCTCGATGATGCCGTAGACCATCGTGTAGCCCAGGGCGATGAGCGCATATATGCTGCCTCGGGTCAATCCTCCGAAAAACAGCTCCCAAAAATAATCCATGAGTTTACCTGTCCAAAATATAATACCAGGGGACGAACATTTCTGCCCGCCCCCTGATGTTTTGCTTTAAGACCGCATGTCACGGCCCATTGTTATTTCTTAAGCTCTACGTACTTTCCGTCCTGAACCTGATAGACCGAGAAGCCGACACCTTCGGCATCGCCGCGGGCGTCGAACTTGATCTTGCCCACAGGTGTTTCGACATATTCGGTGCGCAGGGCGTTGACGATCTTGTCGTAATCCGTGGAACCGGCCTTCTCAACGGCGTTGAGCAGGGCCAGGGCAGCGGAATAGGCTTCGTAGTAGAAGGCGCCGGGATCGCTGTTGAAAGCGGCCTTGTGGCCTTCAAGAGCCTTGGAATACATGGGATTGCTGGAGATATCCATGGGACCGGTGGCGTAAACGCCTTCGGCGAATTCACCGGCGACCTTGATGAAGGTGTCGTCCTTCACGCCGTCGTCGGACAGGAAGGGAATTTCCAGACCCTTTTTGCGCATCTGCATGACAATCTTGGAGGCTTCGGGGTGGTAGCCGCCGAAGATGACACCGTCGGCGCCGGAGCCCTTGATTTTCTGGACAACAGCGGAATAGTCCACTGCGCCGGGAGTCACGCCCTCGAACAGGACAACTTCCATGCCCTCGGTCTCCTTGACGAACTTCTCGCTGAATTCGGCAAAACCCTTGCCGTAGTCGCCCTTGTCGTGGATGACGGCGATCTTGGTCAGGCCGAGTCCCTTGGCGAATTCGACTTCAACCAACGCCTGGGCATCGTCGGAAGCGATGGTCCTGAAAAAGTTCGGATAGTCGCCGCTCTGGGTCAAGGGCGGGTTGGTGGCCGAAGGGGACATGCAGACGATCTTGGACTCGTTGTAAATGGGCAGAGCCGCTTTGGTGGCGCCGCTGCAGATGTGTCCGAGCACGATCTTCACATCGTCGGAAAGCATCTTGGTGGCCGCATTGGTGGCGAACTCGGGCTTGCACTGGTCGTCCTGGGGAACAACCTTAACCTGCATGCCGAGAACACCGCCATTGGCGTTGATCTCGTCAACGACCAGCTTGGCCGCGTTGATCGAGGGAAGTCCGTAAGAGGCGAGGTCGCCGCTATGAGCGCCGGCCACACCGAGAAGCAGTTCTCCCTTGGGAGCTTCAGCCTGTTCCTGTGCAGCTTCCTGAGCAGGTTCCTGTGCAGTCTCCTCTTTTTTCTGTTCGCCGCAGCCGACAATCAGAAGTGCCGCAAAGACAAAAGCAAGCGCAGTAAAAACCCAATTCCTTTTCATCGCTTCCTCCTAACAATTTGTCCCCATGGGGAATAAAAAAACCAAAACTTAAAATTCAATAAGTTAGAGTAGCCGGGCCTCAATTACCCAATAGCAGCCAGTCAATGGTTAAGGAAAGGCATTGTAGTTACTTATCAGGACTTGTCAACAAAAGTCCCGTCCTTATTCGCGACCGAGGTCCCTTAACCGCCGTGCTGATTCTCCAGTTCGTCATGGGCGCTTTTGTGCAGCTCACTGTCCTTGGCGGAATTGTCCAGCGCGGCCTTAAAATGTTTTTGGGCCAGCTCCGGCTTCTCCAGATAATGCTTGTACAGCACCCCCAAATTGAAGTTGGCGACCGCGTTGGTCTCGTCCCGCTGGACCACTCCGGAAAACAGGTCCGCCGCCTTGGCGAATTCGTTGGTCCGGAAATAGACCATGCCCAGCGGCATGAGCACCTCGTCATTCTCCGGCTCAATTGCTGCGGCCTTTTCCAGAAACTCACCCGCCCGGTCCCAGGCCTGCATCATGACGAACATTCCGCCCAGTTCCACCAGAGTGCCGAAGTCGTTCGGGTCTTGCTCAACCTTGGCCATCAGGTCCTTGATCCTGGACATCTCTGCAGGCATCTCTCCCATTCCGGCCGGCGGCTGCTGGTTGCCCTGGTTTATCTGCACCTTCAGGGACGGGTTGTCCAGGCGGTAGTAGAGAGAGGTGGCGAAAATCGCCAGGACCGCAACAAGCACGGCCAGAAAGATGAGCTTGCGCCCGCCGCTCAAGGGGCTAGCTGCCGTTGTCATCGCCCATCACCTCCAGTTGCCTGATACGCCGCTCTATGCCTGCCGCCTTTCCGGCCATGAAGACCAGATAGCCCGCAAGCCCCAGCCAGACGGCCACATTGGCCGCAATCAAAAAAGATGTACCGGACATATTCTATTCCTCGCTGATTTTATCAAATGTTTCATCGTCCCAGACCGTAAGGGCCTCAAGCCGCCTCTCCGCCCTGACCTGCCTGTACCTGGCCAGAAGCATGGACAGCCAGAGCAGGCCGAAGGCCGCAAGGGACACGGCCACGGCATGCCACATTTCAGGCTCAAGTCCGCCGCCCTGCCTGCCGAACACGGCGGGATGCACGCTGCGCCAGATTCGGGCCGAATAGAAAACCAAAGGCACGTCCAAAAAGGCCACGATGCCCAGCACGGCGCAGACCAGCGCCCTGCGTTCGGCACCCATGGGCGCGGCCCTGAGCACCAGATAGCCCATGTAGACGAACCACATGACCAGGGCCGTGGTCAGCCGGGGGTCCCATGTCCACCAGACGTTCCACGCGGCCCGGCCCCATATGGAGCCGGTGATCAGGGTCAAGGTGCTGAGAAGCACGCCGATCTCTCCGGCCGCCCCGGCCAGACTGTCCAGCCAGTCGCTGCGCTTGACCAGGTAGCCGACGCTGGCCGCGAAGACCACGAAAAAACTTACCAGGGCCCACCAGGACATGGGCAGATGGATGTAGAAAATCTTCTGCAACAGTCCCATGGTCTCTTCAAGGGGCGCGTAAATCCATATGAAATACTGGGCCGCGCACAGGGCCAGCCCGGCGCTCAGTGGAAGTATTCTTGCCTTCATCTCGAAATCTCCGTCATGCTATTCCTCTCCGCTGTACACAAAGGGAAAGAGTATCAACCCGGCCCCGGAAAACAAAGCGTCAAAGGCCAGTATCAAGCCGAACCATGTCCCGAAATCCCCTCCCGCGCCGCCGGAAAAGCTCCCGGCCATGAGCTTTATGCCGCCGAGAAGCACGGGCAGGAGCAAGGGAAAAAGTATCACCGACAAAAGCGACTCGCGGGCCGCCTGCCCCTGGGACAGTGCTCCCAGCAACGCGCCCAGGGCCACCAGCCCCAGGTCGACCGAAGCCACGGCCACAAATGGAAGCCAAGCTGGTCCGCTCAAGTCCTGGCCCAGAAAAACCAGAAGGGCCGGGAAAAAAACCAGTTGCGACATAAGCAGCAACCCCAGACCGGCCAGCCCCTTGCCCATCCAGATGGAATGAGTCGGGACAGGGGAGGACAAAAGCCCCAGCCGTGCGCCGTTGGCCTCTTCCAGGCTGAACAGGTCGTTGAAGACCAGCACCAGCCCGAAGGCCGAGGCCAGCCAGAAAATGGTGGCCGCCGCTTGTCCCGTGACCTTTCCGCCGATGGGCGTGGACAGGCTGAACAGAAAAATCAGCAGCAGACCCAAAAGCATGGCCTGTACCAGCCCCTGTCCGCCGGAGCAGGAGACGCGGAAATCCTTGGCAGCGATGATGCAGGCCCGCCTCAGCATAGCGGCCCTCCCGGAACGAAATCCCCGGCTGGTCCGAAATAGTCCGCCGTGCGGTCGGCCAGGGACAGGACCCTGTCGGCCAGATTCAAGTCCTCGGCCACGTGGTGGCTGACCCAGACCACGGAAGCCCCGTTATCGCGCAGGGCCGAGATTTCCCGTCGCAGGAGCTTGAGCGAGGCCACGTCAAGGCCTGTGCCCGGCTCGTCCAGAAAGACCAGTTCCGGCTCCACGAGAAAGACACGCGCAAGGTTGAGCCTCTGGGCCATGCCCCTTGAAAATCCGCCCGCAGCCTCTTCCGCCGCCCTGGACAGCCCCACCCTCTCCAAAACCGCGGCCAACTCTTCCGGTCCCGCGTCCAGGCCGTACATTCCGGCCCAGAAGGCCAAGTTCTGCACGGCCGTAAGCTTTGGATATATGAATGTCGCGTGGCCCAGGAAAGCCGTTTTTTCCGGCTCGATGGCTGTCCGGCATGAGCCTGCGGAAGGCCTGGACAGTCCGGCCATTATCTTCATGAGCGTGGATTTTCCGGCCCCGTTTCCGCCGACCAAAAGCAGAATCTCGCCCCGGCAAAGGTCAAAGCTGACGTTCCTGAACACCAGCTTGGAGCCGAAAAGCTTGGCCACCCGGTCGGCCTTGAGAACGGCTTTCCCTTCGGCTCCGGTCATTTGCGCCCTGTTTTCCTTTTCATGAGCAGAAATCCGGCCAGGCACATGATGGTGCCTCCGATCCAGATCCAGTTGACCAGCGGATTGACGCTGACCTTGAGAACCACGGAACCGTCCTCGTCGAAACCGAGCAGCGTGGCGTAGAGTTCGTCGCCAAGGCCCGGTATCAGAGAAACCTCGGCAAAGGGCTGCTTGAAATTGCGGTACATGCGCCGTTCCGGATACATAACGCCCACAGGCTCACCGTTCCTGGTCACCTCCACCTTGGCCCGGACCTGAGACATCTGGGGCGAGGTCTTGGAATCCATGTCCATGTACTTTAACTCGTACTCGGCCAGCATGGCCGTCTGCCCCTTGTTCAGGGACAGTTCCTGTTCGATCTTGTACGGGCCGGAAAAGGCGATACCCAGGGCCATGAGCGCCAGCCCCATGTGGATGCCGTAGGCCCCGAAGGATTCGCGCATTTTGCGCATGCCCGGTACGAGCAGGAACAGGACCGCTATTCCGGCCATGGCCGCCACGGAGGAGGCCGCCGCGAAATTGGCCAGGGGCAGCTTGATCCCGCCCAGCCAAAACGCGCCAAGCGAACCGATGAAGATCACGGATACGGCTATAAGCCCCTTGCGGTTTCTGATGCCGTCCTTCCAATCCAGCCAGGGACAGAGACAGAAGAGAAAAACCAGCAAAGCCATGAAGGGCAGGCAGACCCTGTTGTAGAAGGCCGCCTCCAGGCCCACGGGATTGGAGCTCCAGGTCTTGCTGATGACCGGCCACATTGTGCCCACGCCAACCACCAGTCCTATGGCCAGAAAGGACCAGGCCGCGACCACCAACAGTCCCTGGCGGCTGAAAAAACCGGGAAGACGGCGAATCTCCCTGTCTGGACCGACAAAAATCGCCAAAAGAGCAAGGGCCAGTCCGGCGAGCATGAAGATCATGAGCGGAAAGCCCACACCGCCCGTGCCGAAGGCGTGCAGGGAGTCGATGACCCCGCTTCTGGTCAGGTAGGTGCTGAAAATGCAAAGCAGGAAAGTCAGGACAATGAGAAAGACGTTGGTCTTTCGCAACGCCCCGCCCCTGCTCTCGATTATGGCCGTGTGCAGGAAGGCCGTGGCCGAAAACCAGGGGATCATGGAGGCGTTCTCCACCGGGTCCCAGGCCCAGTAGCCGCCCCAACCCAGCTCCATGTACGACCACCAGCCGCCAAGGATGATGCCCGCGGTGAGGAATATCCAGGAAAGTATGTTCCAGTCGCGGCAGGCCTTGATCCAGGAACCGGACTCGGCGGACAAGGCGGAAGCCAGGGCCACGGCGGCCGGCACGGTGAATCCTGCAAACCCCAGGAACAAGAGGGGCGGATGAAAGATCATGCCCGGATTCCTGAGCAGGGGGTTGAGTCCCTGGCCGTCAAAGGGCACGGGGGCAACCTCCACGAAGGGGTTGCTCCAGCAGGTGAGCAGAAGCAGAAAAAAGCCTTGTATCAAAAGGTAGAATATCCAGAAATACTGTCTGGTTCTTTCCTCAAGCTCCTTGTAGCTCCTGGAAAACAGGAAAGCGGTTCCGCAAAGGAGGATGATCTCCGCCCAGAACAGAAGCGAGCCTTCCCGACCGGCCCAAAAGGCGGTCAGCGTGTAGGAAAAAGGCAGGGTATTGTCCACGTGCTCGAAGACGTACAGATAGGAATAATCGCGGGCCACAAGGGCGCGCAAAAGCACCAGACTCGACAACGTTACCAGCCCGGTCGTTCCCAACTGAACCTTTTCCATCATCCCCAGGGCATTATTCCTACCATTTAAGGCTGAAATACAGCCGTAGCCGGTGGCGGCCAGGAGGATCAGAAGCGATACAAGCAACCCCATGTAAGCGGCCAGATGCATATTCTCTCCTTACTAAAAATGAAAAGCGCCAACGCGCATTTCCTTTATATTTACGGGAAGCCGCCGCCAGGAAAGGGACGGTGGCCGTCATGTCAAAACGAGGAGCTAGTCCCCCTCTTCCATTTCTTCGCTTTTACTCTTGTATTTCGAAGGACACTTGGTGATCAGGGTCCGGGCCTCGAAGACCTGCCCGGCCGCGTCAAAGGAACCTTCAACGATTACTTCCGCGCCGGGCTTGAAAGTATCGGGCACCGCGCCCCTGTAGTCAACCCGGATGGACTGCTCGGAATTCACCTTGTCCACCAGGGAAAATGCTACGCCCAGGCTTTCCCGTTCAATGTCCTCTCCTGCAACCTTGCCGAAAAGTCTGGCCTGGTTGATTTCGCTCCTTTCCATGGCCATGGCCTCGGACACGTTGAGGAAATAAACGCTGTCCTGGGACAGGCCGGAAAAAACCAGATAGGAAAACCCTCCCAAAAAGAGGATCAACGCCGCTATGTATATACCCTTGTTGCTCTTCTTAGCCATATATTTCACCATTAAGGGCTAGGCCCCTGTCTTGCCGGACTCCTTGGCCCGTTCTTCAATGAGTTCGCTACGCTGGCGGCGCGCCAGTTCGCGCATATCGACCACCTGGTCTGTTTCGTCAACTATCTCGCTGCCCAAAATTTCCTCCAGCACGTCTTCCAGGGTAACCACCCCGGCGACGCCGCCGTACTCGTCCAGGACCACGAGCAGATGCATCCTGCTGCCCAGAAACTTGACCAGGAGCCGATCCAGGGTCAGGTTTTCCGGTATGAACCGCACGGGCTTCATCACGTCCGACAGCCTCTTGTCGTCATTCCCGTCGGCCAGAGCCTCGAACACGCTGCGTCTGTAGACCACGCCCACAACGTCCTCGGAATCGTCGCCGTATACAGGGATTCGGCTATGGGGCCAAGTGACGTGTGTCTCCCTGGCCTGGGCCACGGTCATGTCCGCAGGCAGGCTGAAGACCACGGTCCGCGGAGTCATTATCTGCTCGGCGACCTTTGTGTCCAGGGAAAGAATATTGCGGATTGATTCCGCCTCATAGGGTTTGAGCACCCCGCTGCGGCGGGTAAGGGAGACTATGGCCCTGATGTCGTCCTCGTTGTGTTCCGGCCCTGCCTGACCGCTTCTGACCATGCGGCCCATGTAGCCGCAGACCTTGATGAGCGGCCCGAAGGCCAGGACGAGCCAAAGCAGAGGCTTGGCCAGCACGGGGGCCAAAGGCCTGCTGTAGACCACGCCCACCGTCTTGGGCAGAATCTCGGAAAAAATCAGAATGACTATGGTGAAGAAAAGCGCGAAAAGGCCCAAAGTCTTCTCGCCGTAAAGCTTGGCCCAGGCGGCTCCGGCAATCGCCGCTCCGGCGGTGTGGGCGATGGTGTTCAGGGTCAGGATGGCCGTGATGGGTTCTTCGATATCCCGTCGCAAACGGTCCAGGATAATGCCGCTTTTTTTCCCTTCACGCTTGAGCTTTTCAACGGTGCTTAGGGGAAACGAATATAGGACGGCCTCGGCCACGGAACACGATGCCGAGACAAAGGTTGCCAGCACGACGGCCAGTATGAGTTCGATCATTTTATTTTTTATTACACTCCGGGAAGCAATGAGGCAAGCCTTGCCCGCAGCTACCAGTTATCAATACTAGCAGATGCTTTTCAGGGAAGCAACATCCCTGCCCTTGACTTGGCGGCCGTTTCCGGGACATTGAATCTGACCAGACATTTTAAAGATACGGATTTAAGCATGAAGGATTCCCTCCCGGCCACTTGGGTGGTCTTCCGCCTCAGCGCCCTGGGTGACATCGTCCTGACCACAGGGGTTCTGGACTACTGGCACAGGCGCGACGGAACCAGGTTCATCTATCTTACCCGCCCGGCAATGCTTCCGGTCCTGGAGAACAATCCGGCCATTGCCCAAACCGTGGCCCTTGATCCGAAAAAAATGCAGGGCAGGAACTGGGTTGAGCAAGCCGGACAGCTGGCTCGTGAGTTCAGGGGGTTGGGACTGCTCGACCTGCACGGAACCCTGCGCTCGCGCATCCTGTCGGTGCGCTGGAAAGGCCAGGTGGTCCGCTATCCCAAACGCGGCCTGACCAGAAGGCTTTACAACCGCACCAGACTCGGATTCCTTGAAAACATGCTCACCAGGACAAACGTCCCCCAGCGCTACTCTCTGGCCCTGGAAAAAATCCCGCCCAGCCGGTCGGACCTTTTGCCGAAGATACACCTCTTGCCGGACGAACTGGAAAAAGGCGACGCCATCCTGAAACAAGCCGGGGCGACCGGACCCTTCGTGGCCCTGCACCCATACGCCACCCACCCGGACAAGGCCTGGCCCAGGGAACACTGGACCGCCCTGACCTCGCTTCTGGAAGGGGCGGGGCTGAACTGGATCGTGGTGGGCAGCAATCCGAAGCCTCTTTTTCCGGGCAAGGCCAACGACCTGACAGGCAGGACGGACCTGCGGCAGACCTGCGCCCTGCTGACCCGCGCCAAGGCCCTGGCGACCAACGACTCCGGTCCCATGCATCTGGCCACTGCAGTGGGCACGCCCGTTGCCGCGCTGTTCGGCCCGACTTCAAAGGCCTGGGGATTCTATCCGGCCGGACCGCGCGATGTGGTCCTGGAACGGGAGGACCTCCCATGCAGGCCCTGTTCGCTGCACGGCAGGGGCTCATGCGCGGAGGGGCGGGAATGCCTGAACGCCATCCTGCCTCTCCAGGTACTGGAAGCAATCGCAAGCATCATTGAAAAGGATTGACCGCCGTGAAGCCCCTCTACTTCGACCACAACGCGACAACCCCCGTACATCCGCAGGTCTTCAAGGCCATGCGCCCCTTTCTCGTCGAAAAATTCGGCAACCCCGGCAGTCCCCACCAATGGGGGCTGGAGGCCCGGGAAGCACTGGAAGAGGCCAGGATGAACGTGGCCGGCCTGATCAACGCCGACCCGGAGGAAATATTCTTCACCTCCTGCGCCACGGAAAGCAACAACATGGTCCTTTTCGGCACCCTCGGCTTGAGCGAGGGCCGCTTCGTGACCAGCGCCGTGGAGCACCCGGCCATTCTCGAACCGGCCAGGGCCCTGCGAAGGTACGGACTGGAAACCACCCTTGTCCCGGTGGACAGGAACGGACTGGTGGACCCGGAAGCGGTACGCAAGGCATGCCGCAGGGACACCAAGCTGGTCTCCATCATGCTGGCCAACAACGAAGTGGGCGCTGTCCAGCCCGTTCGCCGAATCGGCTCCCTTCTGGAACGCGGCGTCTTCTTTCACAGCGATGCGGCCCAGGCCGTGGGCAAGATTCCGGTGGACGTAAAGGAACTGGGCCTGGATTTCATGACCATTGCCGGTCACAAGCTTTACGCCCCCAAGGGAGTGGGCGCGCTCTACGTGCGAAAGGGACTTTCCCTGCCTCCGCAGCTTTACGGCGGCGGCCAGGAATACGGTCTGAAATCCGGGACAGAGAACGTGGCCTTTGCCGTGGCCCTTGGCGCGGCCTGCCTTTTGGCCAAAGAGGACATGGAAGCGGAAACCACAAGGCAGCGCGATCTGGGGCTGGCCTTTCTGGCCGAACTGGACGGGCTTGACCAGGAATGCATCCTGCACGCCAAGGACGCGCCCAGATTGCCCAACACCATGAGCATAGGATTCAGGAATCTGCCAGCCGACAGGATCGTGGAAGGGCTGGCACTGGCTGATGTCGGCGTTTCGCCCGGTGCGGCCTGCCATTCGGCGGAGGTGAAGATTTCACATGTTCTTGAAGCGATGGAGGTTCCCAGGGAATTCGCGCTGGGCACCGTGCGTTTTTCCTGGGGCCGGTCAACCACCCTCGAGGATGTGCGGGAGCTGGGCAATAGACTCGGCCGCGTGTTGAACGAGGTGCGGCCCGCGCGGGGCTGAAGATTTGAGAGAACAGACGAGGCGGGGCTAGGCATGGGACAGGAAAAGATTCTGCTGGCGGCCATGGAGGAGAACCGCAACTCCGGGATATCATACGTCCCATATCGGGACAAAATCTACATCGAGCCGACCAACGTCTGCAATCTGGCCTGCCGCTTCTGCGCCTACCGCAAGTCGTCCTACAAAAAACAGAGCATGGGCCTTGAGCTGTTCAAGGACATCCTGCGCCGGGCCTCGGCCTTCGGCTTCCGCAAGTTCGGACTGACCCCGGTAACCGGCGAGGTCTTCGCGGACAAGGGATTCGCCGACAAGCTCTCGGCCCTGGAATCCGATCCGGGCGTCGATTCCTACAGTTTCTTCACCAATTTCACCCTTGCGGACCAGGGGCTCATCGACCTGCTCTTCGACCTCAAGAAACTTGAATCCATGACCATCAGCCTCTATGGGCACGACCGGGAAAGTTTCGCGAAAATCACCGGCGCAGGCCCTGAGATGCACGACAGGCTCGTCTCCAACATCGCCTACCTGCAACAAAAGATGCAAAGCCGAAACCTGAACCTGAGCTTCGGGCTTAGAAGCTACAATTCCTTCGACCCCAAGGGCAGCATATTGGAGCTCCTGGCCGGATTCAATGGCGTCCAGGCCCATGTGACCAAGAAATACAACAACTGGGGAGGCCTCGTCACACAGGAAGACCTTGAGGGGCTGGACATGTCGGTCAGGCCGGAAAACAACCGCAAACTGGGAGCCTGCTCCCTGATCTTCTACAAGAACTGCGTCGGCGCGGACGGCAGCGTAAACGCCTGCGCCTGCCGCGACGTGGGCCGGACCATGATCATCGGCGACCTGAAAAACCAGGGATTCGACGAAATCTATTCCATGAGGAACAAGGCTTACAATCAACTGATCGCACGGCAGCAGAGGGGTGTTTTCGAGACCGCGTGCGTCGGCTGCGACTTCTACCGCTCCATCTACCTGAACTACGGCATCTACAAGACACATGAAAAAAGGCCCCTGTCCATAGAGGCCTTTTTCAAGAAATTCTTCTACTCCTGATCCTCATTTCCAGGCGGCCGCATATTCCGCACCCCCCTCCTCGAGAGCCTTTTCCACGGCCGGGGGCACCAGCAGGGTTAGATTCCTGCCCGAGCGCCAGCGCTCCCGGATGTCCGAAGCCTTGATGTCCAATCTGGGAATTTCAAGATAGTGCAGCCGGGTTCCCGAAGAAAAGGACCAGACGAACTCGCCGTTGGCCCGTTCTTCCCAACCGGCCTGGGGCCAATGCCGGGATATGAAGTCCTCCACCTCGCCAAGCTCCACGCGCCCCCTGTTGACCACGGCCATTGAAACGCGCCCGGGCAATTCAAGCCCGCGACGCCAGGTGGGAAGTTCCATGAAAGTGCCGGTTCCGAGAATGAAGAAATGCTCGTCTCCTGGGTCGCGCTCGGCATAGGCTTCCACGGTTTCCGAGGTGTAGGAGGGACCTTGCCTCTGCCCCTCCATCGGCTCGGCGCGCAGCCCGGATATTCCCTCCACGGCCCTTTGAACCAAATCAAGGCGCACCCTGAAGGGCAGCATTCCCTGGCCGGGCTTGTGGGGCGGCACCCCGGCCGGAACCAGGTCCACGCGGGCAAGGCCCAGACGCTCAAGAACTTCCACGGCCATGCGCAGATGTCCGGAATGAATGGGATTAAAGCTCCCGCCCAGAATGCCTACCCTGGCCATGGCCTCTCCTATTCCCTGATCTGCCCCTCACCCAAGAGCACGAACTTGGTGGTGGTCAGTTCCTTGATGCCCATGGGTCCGTAGGCGTGCAGTTTGGAGGTGGATATGCCGATCTCCGCGCCAAGGCCCAACTGCGCCCCATCGTTGAAGCGGGTGGTGGAGTTGACCACCACTAGGGAGGCGTCCACCTCGCGCAAAAAGCGCATGGCGTTCTCGTGGCGGGCGGTGAGAATGGCTTCGGTATGGTTGGAGCCGTAACGGGCGATGTAGTCCTGGGCCTCGTCCTGGCCGGAAACGACCTTCACGGCCATGGTCAGCTCCAGGTATTCGGTTCCCCAATCCTCGTCCGTCGCGGCCTCGGCGTATTTTCCGAGAAGGGGCAGGGACTTGGGGCAGGCCTTGAAACGCACGCCGTCCGGGCCCAGCCTATCGGCCACCCTGGGCAGCAATTCGGCGGCCACGCCCTCATGGACCAGCAAACACTCCAACGCGTTGCAGCCGCTGGGGTACTGGGTTTTGGCGTTATGAATAATTTCAACGGCCCGTTCCACATCGCAGGACTCGTCGGCGAAAATCTGGCACACGCCCTTGTAGTGCTTGAGTACGGGCATGGTGGCTTGCCTGGTCACGGCCCGGATCAGCCCCTCGCCGCCGCGCGGGATGACCACGTCGATGTGGTCCTCAAGCTTGAGCAGCTCGGACACGGCCTCGCGGTCCGTGGTGGGCACGACCTGTACGGCGTCCGCAGGCAGACCCGCCTTTTCCAGGGCCTGATGCATGAGCCCGGCCAGGGCCATGTTGGAATAAAAGGCCTCGGAGCCGCCGCGAAGCACCGTGGCGTTTCCGGCCTTGAGGCAGAGTATTCCTGCGTCCACAGTGGCGTTGGGCCTGGATTCGTAGATCATGGCCACCACGCCCAGAGGCACGCGCATCCGGCCCACGAGCATGCCGTTGGGCCTCTTTTTCATGGATTCGATTTCGCCCACGGGATCAGGCATGGCCGCTATTTCGCGACAGCCCTGAATCATGGAACCAAGAATTTTCTCGGATATGGTCAAGCGCTGTGTGCGGGCCTTGTCCAGGCCGTTTTCGCGAGCCTGTTCCAGATCCTTGCCGTTGGCCTCCAACACCGTCTCCTTCCTTTCCTCCAGCAGGTCGGCCAGGGTCTCCAGGGCCAGTTGCTTGGCCCGGCCATCCACGGCGGACATCTTCCTGGCCGCTTCCCTGGCCTTGGCCCCGATCTCCTTCATTTGCAAACCAATATCCATGCACTCCTCCATCTCAATAAAGAATTTGGGACTCCCCTGGCGTGCGGGTAGCCTTCCAGCAAGCAATTTGCTAACCCCAGCAAACAAAAAAAGTCAATTAAACTGATCAGCGACGTTTTTTTGCCCCTTTATTTGCTTTTTTTGTCATTTCCCTTTCTTTTTGAACAACCATCTGATATATAAAAACAATCATTTAACTTTTCAGTAAAACACACTTTGACCTTTCATATCTTTTTGCTTACAGACCTTTTTCGTTAACCATATTTTTCAAATTTGGAGGATAACCCAAAACATGAACCCCGTGAACAACAACGCCCCTTCAGGCCAAAATCCCGCCGCAGAGGGAGTCCAGGAAAGCCTGCACCCGGCATTCAAGTTGCTCGTCGACAATATGAAATACATCGCGGCCGCCATCGCAGCCCTTTTGCTGATCGTTGCCGCAGTGTCCGTATACAACTGGTACACCGCCCGCAATCTGGTTCAGGCCAGAAACGAGATGGGAACAATCCTGGCCGAGAAAAGCGGGCAGGACAAGATCACCTCCCTGGAAGCCTTTCTCAATGGCGCACCGGAGGTCCTCAAGCCCAGCATCTTCCTGGAGCTTGCCGACGCTTCAATGGCCGACAAGCAATACGCCAAGGCTCAGGGTTACTGGACATCCCTCATTGAGATCGGCGGAGAGGAAATCCAGCCCGTGGCCATAATGGGCCGCGCCAGATGCCTCCTGCTGGATGGAAAGGCCGAGGAGGCCGTGAATCAACTCGTGGCTCTCAAGGCCCATGTCTCGGAACACTTCGCCATGCCGGTTAACAGACAGCTGGCCGAGACCGCAGAACAGGCCGGCGACTTCGAGACCGCTTTGGCCGCTTACGGCGAATTGGCGGAAAAGGACCAGGCCGGAAACAAGCAGTATCTCGAATTCAAGATTCGCGAACTTCAGTCGAAAAAATAAGTTCCAGCAGCAAAGATCATTCAAGGAGAACAAGACATGCCACACCCACTTCTGGCCGGAGCGCCGGGTGAGAAACAACTCCTTTTAGGCAACGAAGCCATTGTCAGGGGCGCCCTTGAAGCGGGCATACAGGTGGTGACCTGCTATCCGGGGACACCCTCCTCGGAGGTGCCGGACACCTTTTTCAAGCTTTCGCCCGAGGGGGAGTTCTATTTCGAATATTCGGTGAATGAAAAAGTGGCCCTGGAAGTGGGCGGCGGGGCCTCCCTTGCCGGGGCCATGACCCTGACCACCATGAAACACGTCGGCGTCAACGTGGCCGCCGACCCGCTCATGACCCTGGCCTATGTCGGTTCGCCCGGCGGTCTCGTACTGCTTTCGGCCGACGATCCCGGATGCCACTCCAGCCAGAACGAACAGGACAACCGCATCTACGGTCGCCTGGCCGGGCTGGCCGTGTTCGAGCCGTCCACGGCCCAGGAAGCAAAGGACATGACCCGCGACGCCCTGCTGCTCTCCAAAAAGACAGGCAGGCCGATCATCCTGCGCACCACCACCAGGGTCAACCATCTGCGCGGCCCTGTCGAGTTCGGTCCCGTACCCGCACCGGGCAAGGCCGAAGGGTTCAAGAAGAACCCCTCGCAGTTCGTGCCCATCCCGGCCTTTGCGCGGCCCATGCGCGTAAGGCTCATGGAAAGCATGGACAGAATGCGCGGCGAGGCGGAAAAATCGCCCTACAACAAGGCCGGAGGCAACGGAAAGGTCGGCGTCATCGCCTCGGGAATCAGCCGGGCCTATCTCTCCGACGCCCTGACCGACCTGGGGCTTGAAGACAAGGTCAAGGTGCTGGAACTGGGCATGACCCATCCCCTGCCTGAGAATCTGGTTCTGAACTTCATCAAGGGCCTTGAAAAAGTCATGATCCTGGAAGAACTGGAGCCGGTCCTTGAAAACGACGTGCGGGTTCTGGCCCAGAAAAACGGGCTGGGGCTTGAAATAATCGGCAAGAACTCGGACTTCCTGCCCTTGAACGGCGAATACAGCGTCTGTCTGGTGGAAAACGCGGTCAACCGGCTTCTGGACAACGCTCCCGCCTCCAAGGACTCCTGCCCGGGCGAGGAAGGTCTGCCCATGCGTCCGCCCAACCTCTGCGCCGGCTGTCCCCACCGGGGAACATACTTTGCGGCCAAGAAGGTCTTTGGCGAAGACGCTGTCTACTCATCCGACATCGGCTGCTACACCCTTGGCATACTCCCGCCCCTCCAGGCTGCGGATTTTCTGATCTGCATGGGGTCGTCCATTTCCGCAGGCTCCGGCGCGGCCAAGGCCTCTGGACAGACCGTGGTGGCATTCATCGGCGACTCGACTTTTTTCCACTCCGGAGTGACCGGCCTGATCAACGCGGTCTTCAACGACCACGACGTTCTGCTGGTCATCATGGACAACCGGACCACGGCCATGACCGGCCACCAGCCCAATCCCGGCGTGGACAAGACCTTCATCGGCGACAATGAACTGCGCGTGAACATCGAAGCCATCGTCAGGGGCTGCGGAGTAAATGAAATACGCACGGTGAACCCCCTGAACCTGAAGAAAACCGTGGCCGCTTTCGAGGAACTCAAAACCCTTTCCGGCGTGCGCGTGCTCATCGCCGAGGAACCGTGTCCGCTCTTTGCCAGACGGGTATACGGCAAAAAGCCGGTTCAAACCGCCTATGTGGTCGATCCGGAAGCCGGGGTTGATGAATGTCTGGAGACCCTGGCCTGCCCGGCCTTTTACAAGGAAGGAAACAGGACCGAGATCAACCCCCTGCTTTGCAGCGGCTGCATGCTCTGCCTGCAGGTCAGTAAAAACATAAAGGCGCGGAAAAGAGGCTGACAATGGCTAAAACCAAACCCATTCGCATATTCATGACAGGCGTCGGCGGCCAAGGCACCCTGACCGCCACCACCCTTCTGTCCCGCGCCGCCCTCGGCCAGGACCTGGAGGTCACTTCGGGCGAGATTCACGGCATGGCCCAACGCGGCGGCGTGGTCGAGTCCACCCTGCTCATCGGGCTGAAAAGCCCCAAGATCGGTCCCGGGGAGGCGGACATCCTGCTGGGCTTCGAACCTCTGGAAACACTCAGGGCCCTGCCCTACCTGAAACCGGGAGGACTGGTCCTTTCCAGCACCGAGTTCATGCAACCGCTGTCGGTGGCCACAGGCAAGCAGACAAATCCGAGCCTGGACGAAATCAAGGCCAAGGTCGAGGCCGTTGCAGGCAAGAGCATCTTTCTTCCCAGCCAGACCCTGGGGCAGAAAGCCGGGGCCGTGCAAAGCGGCAACACCGCCATGCTGGGCGCATTGGCCGCAACCGGCGCTCTGCCTTTCGGAAGCGAGGCCATCGCCGAAACAATCAAGGCGCACATGAAGCCGCGCATTGCGGAAATCAACCTCAAGGCCCTGGAACTGGGCGTTGCGGCGATCCGATAACCATTGCCCAAGAGTATGCCATGCCCGGTCGGTCATATCTGAATACGCTGCGACGAATCCAGGATGAACTGGACCCGCTGGCACCCCTGGACGACAGCCTGAATTCGCTGCTCAAGATTCTGACCAAGGACATGGGCTATGTCCGAGCCTATCTGGCCATAATGGACCCGGAGACTGAACAGTTAAAACTAAGTCTGGCGTCCAGTGCGGCAAAATCGGACAAGGTGGCCTACACTCCGGGCCAGGGCGTAACCGGGCAGGTCTTTGAGACCGGCAAGCCCATCGTTGTGCCGCGCATGTCCAAGAGCCCGGATTTCCTGAACAAGGCCTTTGGCCGTACCGACGAGGAGTTGGACAAGCTGGCCTTTCTCTGCGTGCCCATCGCCACCCCGTACAAGGGCGGCGACGTGACCTTGGGCGTACTCAGCGTGGACCTGCCGACAATGCCCGAAGCTGAACTCTACGAACACCTGGACTACCTGTCGGTGGTGGCCTCCATGATCGCCAACCAGGCGGCCCGTTTGCAGGATGAAATGGCCACAAGCAGACGTTTGGCGGCCCAGGGGCTGATGCCTGACAGGCTCGGACTCCCCGCCGCCCCGCAACTTCGTGGCCTCCAGCAAGAGCATGCGCATGGTCCTGAACCAGGCTCATCAGGTCGCCCCCAGCCGGGCAACCGTGCTGCTCAGGGGCGAATCGGGAACAGGCAAGGAGCTTTTGGCCGAGGCCATACACTCCGGCAGCCCCCGTTGCGAGGAAACGCTGATCAAGCTCAATTGCGCGGCCCTGCCCGCCGACCTGGTGGAAAGCGAACTCTTCGGCTACCAGAAGGGCGCGTTCACCGGAGCCATGCAGAACAAGCGCGGGCTGTTCGAAGTGGCCAACCAGGGAACCCTGTTCCTGGACGAGATCGGGGAACTTTCCCTGGACGCCCAGGCAAAGGTGCTCAGGGCCATTCAGGAAAAGGAAATCCAGCGCGTGGGCGGGGAACAGACCATCCCGGTCGACGTTCGCCTGATCTGCGCCACCCACCAGCCCCTTGAAAAACTCTTGACCCAGGGAAGGTTCCGCGAAGACCTCTATTACCGCATAAACGTCTTTCCCATCTTCATCCCTTCGCTCAAGGAGAGACGTGAAGACATCCTGCCTCTGGCCGAGCGTTTTCTTGAAGATTTTTCCAAGGAATACGGAAAGGAGATAAAGCGCATATCAACGCCGGCCATCGACCTTCTGAACATGTACCACTGGCCCGGCAACGTGCGGGAACTCAAAAACTGCATCGAGCGAAGCGTCCTGATCTGCGAGGAAGAGGTCATCCGCACCTATCACCTGCCGCCCACCCTGCAATCGGCCGAAAGTTCGGCCACGGGCACCAATCTCTCTTTCGGCGAATCAGTGGCCAAATTCGAGCAGGAGCTTCTTGTTGATTCGCTGAAAAAAACGCGGGGCAACATGCTGCAGACGGCCCGCGATCTGAGGGCCTCCTACCGCATCATAAACTACAAGGTGAAGAAGTACGGCATAGACCCTAAAAAGTTCTCGTCGATCAAGTCCAGGACAAAAAAATAATCCGCCTCGCCGGAATCAAGTCCTGAAAAGTCTGGCGCCTGTGGAGCTATCCTCCACACGCCATCCCGCATCAAGAATCCTGTCCCGCAATTGATCGGATTTCGCAAAATCCTTTCCCTTGCGCGCCTCTTCCCTTTCCCGGACCAGGGCCTGAACGTCCTCGGGCAATTCAGAGACCGGCACCGGCATGCGCTTTTCATCCAGTATGCCCAAAATCAGGTCAACCGCCCTGAGCTGCTTGAGGCAGGCCTTGGCCGCCGCGCCCGAAAGTCGGCCCTTGGCGCACAAGCCGTTCACGTCCTTTACGAACTTGAAGAGAACGGGCCAGAAATGCTGCATGCTCAAATCGTCTTCCACGGCCCCGCTCAGCCCGGCCTTGAGATCGAAAACCGCCTGTTCCACTTCCTCGGACACATCCTCTCCCGGCGCATCCTGAGCCAGAACAAGCTGGGCCGCTCCCTCCTGGACACGCTTCCAGTTCCTGGCCCACATCTCCAGCCCCTTTTCCGTGGCGGCCAGGGTCTTGCGGTAGGAGGAGGAAAGAAGCCACATGCGCAAAGCCTTTTCGCCGCCGGCCTGTTCAAGGGCGCGGACATAGGTCATTGAATCGCCGCTTTCCGAGAACACGGGCTGCTCCACCATCCAGGCTTCGAGTTCCTTCCCGGCCACGGACCACAAGGCCCTCAAATTGTCCATGTGCGGAAAACGGTGCGTCTCTCCGGCCAGGAACAGGCTGATGCCGGACAGGGAGTCCAGGGCCACGGCCGCGTGCTGCAGGAACCAGCTGGGCCGGACGTTGCCCCATTCGGTTTCCACCACCTCTCCGCGCTTGAGGTCCAGCAGGCTGGCCCTCTTGAGCAGGGTGAAGTCCCTGGGATTGTCCTTGACGTAATCGTCAAGATCCACGGTCTTGCCCGCGCTGAGCTTGTCCACGTCCATGAGATTCAATTCGCCGTACCGCTGGTCGCGGAAGACATCGAAATATACGCTTCTGAGCTTTTCATAGGCCAACCCCTTGGCCAGGAGCTTGCGGCAGATGTCCAGGGAGGCGTCCACGCTTTGGGAGGCCAGGGGAAAAACAGTGTCGCCGTCAATGCCCAGTTGTGCGGCCCGCTCCAATATGTCGGCCCTGATGCCCTGGGCGTAGTCCTCTCTGGACAGCCCCTTGTCGCGGGCTGCGGCAAGAGTGCGGTCATCAAGGTCGGCCAGTCCCACAACGACCTTGGCGGGCAGCCCCCTTGAACGCCTGAACCGGGCCAACACGTCCAGCAGCACGATGCGCCGCCAGGCGTCCAGGGATTCGTGATTGTCCAGGCTGGGGCCGATGGTGAAGAGCCCCAGTTCGCTTTCAGAGGCCAGGGCCTTTTTCCTGCCCGTGGCCACGTTATAGACCCTGACGCCCCTTTGCGCCTTGGTGGCGAACAGGGAGGTGCTCAGATAGCGCTCGCCGCTGTCCGGAAAAATGGCCACGATGAGGCCGGACTTCAAGGTCGAGGCCAGCTTCAAGGCCCCTCCAAGGGCCGCGCCGGTGCTCATTCCGCCGAGGATGCCCTCTTCGCTGGCCAGCTTGCGGCAGAGGTCGAAGGCCTCGTTGTCGTCCACGTGCAGGACCGCGCTCAGCTGTTTCTTGTCATATATTCCGGGCGGGTAGGACTCGTGCATGTTCTTGAGCCCCTGAATCTTGTGCCCGGCATAAGGCTCGACGCCGACCACGACAATGTCGGGATTCAGCTCCCTGAGCCTCTTGGCCAGCCCCATGACCGTGCCGGTGGTGCCCATTGCGGATACAGCGTGGGTCACCTTGCCCTCGGTCTGGTCCCATATCTCCTGGGCCGTCCCCTTGCAGTGGGCCAGGATGCTGGCGGGATTGTTGTACTGGTCAACCAGCACGTACTTGTCCGGCTCCTCCCTGGCCATGCGGTAGGCGGCCTCGATGGCCCCGTCGGTGGCCAGCCTGCCCGGCGTCAGTTGGATGTCCGCCCCGTAGGCGCGCATGATCATCTTGCGTTCCTCGGACGCGGTCTCGGGCATGAGCAGCTTTATCCTGTAGCCCTTGATGGCCGCGACCATGGCCAGTCCCACGCCGGTATTGCCCGACGTGGCCTCCAGGATGGTCTTGTCGGGCGTAAGCTCGCCGCTTTCCTCGGCGGCCTCGATCATGGCCAGGGCCACGCGGTCCTTGATGGAACCGCCCGGATTCACGGACTCGATCTTCGCCAAAATCCTGACGCCGGGGTAAGGATTCAGCTTGGTTATCTCCACCAGCGGGGTGTTTCCGATTCTTGAAAGAGAAGTATTGTGGATCATGGTCTACCTTGTATTTTGCCAAGAGTATTTGCTGTTTCCGCATTCGGTTTAGGCGAAAACGGGCTGGCCTGCAACTGGCACATTAACTGCAAATACGCCTGTCAACCATAGCCAAAAGGACGAATAAATGACAGCCTATCCATTCCTCATGAAAAACATCGAAGCCCTTCAAAAGGGCGGCCATGCGATCTACGAATGGCTTTCCGCCTATGATTTCGCCAAATACGAAAAGGCGTTGGAAAAGAGCCTGTTCACCAACAAATGGGGCCTGCTGGACTGGCGGCTGGCGGACGGCAAGGGCATGTTCGAAAAAATGCCGCCCCAACCCCTGTACCAGGACTGGATTCCCAAGGAAAAGGCCGACACCGGGGCAAGCATCGTCGTGGGCTGCAATGTTGGCTACGGCTTGAACCACCTGCTGAGCAACACCCCGGACAGCCACAAGATCATCCTCATCGAACCCAACAGGGAAGTCCTGCTGGCCTGCCTGAGCCAGACCGATTACCGCCCTTTCCTGGAAATAAAGAAGCTGCATTTCGCTCCGCCCAACGAGGAATACATCGCCAACGTCATCAAGCATCTCGACCTGCAGTTCATCTTCGGCAGCCTTTTTTTGCGCGGGGACATGGCCAGCCAGCAAATCGGACCGGAATACGCGCAGTGGACCATACGGACAAAAAACCGCATCGAAAATTTCAGCGTTGAGATGACCACCCTGCGCTATCGCCAGGATGTCATGGTGGGCAACGAACTGGGCAATTTCCAACGCGCCCTGAACGACGGCAGCCTGACCCCCCTGAAAGGCAGGGGCGACAAGCTCGCGGCGGTCGTACTCGGCGCCGGACCATCCCTGGCCAAATACGGTCCCATGCTGGCCGAAAACCAGGGCTACGCGCTCTATACCTCGGCATTGCAGACCCTGCCCGCCCTGAAGGAAGTGGGGATCAAACCGCATTTCTGCCTGGCCATCGACTACGACGACAGCATGCTCCGAATATACGACAGGCTGGACATGGAATGGGCCAGGGACATCCCCCTGATCTACTCCACCAAGCTCAATCCCGAAGTGGTCAAAAGATACCCCGGCCCCACGCACCCCCTGTGGACCCAGGGCGGCATGGCCACCTTCACCATGCAGAACAGCGAACTTGTTCTGGACGCGGGCGGCAACGTCAGTCTGGCCCTGATCCGCTTCCTGGATTGGTGCGGCGTCAAGAACATTTTGCTGGCCGGACAGGACTTCGCCTGGAGCGGACAGGCCTCGCACGCCTCGGGCCACCACGCCTCCCACGTCAAGCGCAAATTCAATCCAGCGCGGCACCAGAAAATAAAGAACCTGGACGGCGAGGAGATCATCACCACGGTCCAGTACATGACGGCCAAGCGTGAACTGGAATCGCACATCCGCCAGTCCGGACTCAGGGTCTGCAATCTTTACGGCGGCGGCGCGCCCATCGAAGAAACCACTCCCGTGGACCTCAAAACCGTGCTCATGAAAGGGCTGCTCTCATCCGAACCGGGCAGCCTGGACAACTTCCTCAATGCGCTGAACCAGTCCAGAAAGGCCCGGACAGCACTTTTCTTCGAACCCAAGAGCAACCAGTGGTCGACATCCCTGCGCAACGCGGAAAAACGCATGGAAAAACTGTTCAAGAAACACACAAAAAATCAGGACGCCATTCACGACCACCTGGAAAAGGTCTGCATCTTCATCAAGCAGGAACCCATGTACCTGCCCTACCTGTTCAACGAGACCATCAGCATGTCGGGACTGGCCAGGGCAAGACAGAAGTACCACCCCAAGGACTTTTCCGAATTCCGGCAGATCGTGAAAACGGTCAAGAAGAAAGTCCGGGAAGTGGACAGATGCGTTTCATCGGCCGCACAGGCCATGGCGTCATAAATTGAAACCCCGCAAATCGAAAGGCTCTCCTTTTCGGGAGAGCCTTTTTTAATTGCCTTTTCCCGGACTCCAGCCCGAACTTGCGCAGCCAGCCGGTTTTGCGTATCTTTCCGGCCTTGGTCAATCAATCCGAATCATTGGAGCCATCCCCCCTTGGACAACAACAAGCCCTATCTGCTGGAAGACGGAACCCTGGTCATCCCCTTTGAGTGCGCGGACCACAGGTACAAGTACTGGAAAAGCGAGGGAATGAGCATCCCGGAGATACTCGAGGAGCTTGAGGCTTCCGAGGAAATCTGGGCAAAATACACCAGAGCCCCCTATCCAGGCGGCGAAAAAGACTGAGCCTTGCAAGGGCGACTGTTTGGAACTATAAATCCGCATGCGCATTTCCAGGCCCATCTTCCACTGGCTGCTGACCGTCCTGCCCCTGCTGGCCGTGCTGTTGCTGCTGGTCGTCAGCCTGGGTTCGGAATCGGACATCGCCCGCCATTTCCACGAACACCGCAACGCTCACCCCGGCCTCAAGACCTTCATGACGATCCTCACGGATTATTCCAACCCCCTGTTTTACGCGGTCTACGCCTGGCTGCTCTACAAGGGCTGGAAAACGGGAGACAAAAAGCTCGTGCGCTTCGTGCTGGTCTACATAGTGGTGCAACTCGCCGTGTCCCTGCTCCTGGTCAGGCTGCTCAAAATCGCCATCGGACGGCCAAGGCCCGGCGTGGAAGGGCATTTCCAGTTCATGTCCACCTCACCCTCCCACCATTCCCTGCCGTCGGGGCACACCACCGAGATCACGGGGGCCATGCTGCCCCTGAGCCTGAGGTTGTTGCAACCAGCCGTTTCATTGGGCTTCGGGCTGTTCCTGGCTTTGGTCGGGTTTTCGCGCATCTACCTCGGCTGGCACCATCCCTCGGACGTGTTCTTCGGCCTGCTGCTAGGCAGCGTGGCCGGATTCGCCATACATCTCTTTGCCCAAAAGGACTGACATGCGACGCAATCCAGCCGAAAGCCTCTGGGCCGCGATGGAAAGACACCCCTGGATCGCCCTGGCCCTGATACTGGCCCTGCAGACGGCCTTCACACTGGACGCCAGGGCCTTGTGGTTTTCGGACGAGGTTCGCTACGCCAACGCCTTTGAAAACCTGATCAAGGCCGGAAAGTGGGTGGTGCTCTACCTGAACGGCCTGCCCTACCCGGACAAGCCCCCGGTCTATTTCTGGCTGCTGGCCGCCATCCACAAGCTCACGCCGTTCGACATGCCCAGGTTGTTTTTCGTGGCCGCCGCCCTGTCCGGGCTTTTCTTTCTCTACGCCACGCAGATTCTGGCAAAGACCCTGGGGCTGGACAAGAAAACGCGGCTGGCTTCGGGCCTGATACTTCTGAGCGCTTTGTTTTTCATCCAGCTTACGCATTATTCGCGCATGGACCTGCTTTTCGCCGGATTCATAATCTTCAGCCAGGCCTGTTTCTATGGAGGCTTCACCCGCGACAACGGCGGAAAGGCCATTCTTTGCGGTTTCGCGCTGGCTGCGGCGGCGGTCATGACCAAGGGGCCGCTGGGACTGATCTTCCCGCTTCTGACCAGCGCCGCCTTTCTGGGCTGGCGAGGGGAGCTGGGCAAATTGCGCAGCAGGGCCGTGCTGGGCGGACTGGGCATTTTCCTGGCCCTGATCCTGGCCTGGATACTTGCGGCCCTGGCCGTTGAGGGCCGCGATTTCGTGCACAACATCCTCTACACCCAGATTTTCGTCCGGGCCACCAACACCTTCCACCACAAGGAAGCATTTTATTATTACATCCTGGCCCTGCCCCCGGCCTGGCTGCCCTGGACCCTGACCCTCTTGGCCGACCCGAAATCCATCCCCGGTCCCGCACGGCTGGCCGAGATGTGGCGAAACCGCAGGACATCAGGCGACCCGGCCAAGGTCTGGCTCTGGGCCATGTTTCTTGGCGGATTCATCTTTCTCTCCTGCCTGTCGGGCAAGGTGCTGGTCTACATCCTGCCCCTGTTCGCGCCCCTGTCCCTGCTCACGGCGGACAAGCTTTTTTCGCAGTCCGAGGCGGCAGGCCGCAAAACATGGACGCTCATGGCCGGATTCTTCCTGCTGATTGCCGTTGCCGCGCCCGTCTCGAAAAATTTTCTTCCTTTTGAAATCAAAGGCCTCTGGTACACGACCCTGATTCTCGGCCCGGCCGGGCTGCTGCTTCTGGCCCTGCGCGGCAGGGGAGTGCGGGTTCCGCTGCTGGCGGTCATCCTGGCCGTGACCATTTGGGTGCCGCCCCTGTACAACACCACCCTCGCCTCCCTGGACCCGGTCCTCAGCCCCAAACAAACCGGACTTGCCATGCGCGGATACGTGGAAAAGGGATATCATCCGACTGCCTACCGCATCTATCCGGGGATATTCACATATTATACTGGAAAAAATATCGAGGAAGTGACCGAACGAATCCAACTGAGAGGGATTTTAGAGAGGCACGACAAGGTGGCGCTCATCATGCGGGCCATCAACTGGGACGAACCCTGGGACAATAAACCCCAGGGCTTCACCAAGGCCATGGAGCAAAGCGTGGCCGGAATGACATACTATCTGCTGGTCAGGGATCAATAACAGCTGCTTCCGGTCCGGCTGAAATCGGCGCGGGGCCTTGTCTTTCAATCCGCCGGCTGGCATGTTCCCTGCAATATTTCTCTCAGGGCATTGCTATGAACAAATATCTGACGCCGCTTTTGATACTTCTTGCCGTTACCCTTTCCGGTTGCGCGGCGGGTCCGCTGGCCGTTGTCATACCAATGGTCCAGTACGGAAGCGCCGCTCATTCCGGATACAATTTCGTACGCGAATACGCCCCCAGAGACGAGATAGTAACCTCCCAGAGCCAGGACATCGCCATAGAGGACCGCATCCTCTCCAGATTCAGGGAAAGCCGGATACTGCACTACAAGGATATCAGGCCCCACTGCTACAATGGCCATGTCTACCTGTTGGGCGCTTTCAACAACGACAAGCAGTTTCAGGAAGCCACGCGCCTTGCGGCCAACTCGCCGGGAGTGCGCTCTGTGACCAGATGCCTGTACGACGAGCGCAAGGGACCGGTGTTCACCAGAGACGACAACGAGTCCATGCGCGACGAAATACTGGCCCAGGTCGTGGTGGACGAATCCATCCGCTCAAAACGCATGAGGGTCAGCGTCATTCACCACAACGCAATACTCCTCGGCTTCGTGGACTCGCCCCAGGACCGCGACAGGATCATGGAACACGCCAAGTCCGTGCCCGGCATGATCTCCGTGACCTCCTATCTGACCGTGGAGGAACAGCCGCAACTGGTCATGGAACAGGAACCCGAAGGATGATTGAGACAAGGGAAAGAACCCTTTGGCTCCCCCCCTTCACCTTCTCTATCCAATAAATGAATCTATTTCCTTTCGCAGGCGAACACGCGTTCGATGGTGCTCAGGACCATGAGGCCGTCGTCGCCGGTAATGGGCAGCGGGCCGCCGCTTCTCAGCGCTCCCAGAAAAGTGGTCAGTTCCTCCTTGACCGGCTCCTTGTAGATCAAGGGCCATTCGCGGATGCTGTAGCTTTTGTCGTAGGTGGAGAACTTGCTGTACTCCTTGACTTCCTGGGTGATGAGGTTGGCCTCGATATACTTGGTCTCGCAGGCCACGTGAATCTTGCGCGACTTGTAGGGCGTGACCCAGTTGGTGTTGATGTTGGCCAGCACGCCGTTCTTCATCTTGGCGGTGATCAGCGCGGTGTCCTCGTGCTTGCCGATGCTGGTGGAGGTCACGGCGTAGACGCTGTCGTAGTCCGAGCCGGAGAGAAAACGAATCAGGTCGATGTCGTGGGAACCGAGGTCCGTGATGACTCCAACGTCCTGGATGCGCGGCGGATACGGGCCGACGCGCTCGATCTGGATGGAAATGAGGTCGTCGCCGATAAGCTCCTTGACCCGCTGCACGGCCGGGTTGAAGCGCTCGATATGGCCGACCATGAGCGGAACATTCTTGGCCGCAGCCTTTTCCACCAGCTCGGCGCCCTCGGCCACGTTCACGGCCAGGGGTTTCTCAATGAGCAGGGGGATGCCCTTGTCGATGATCCTCAGTCCGACTTCATGATGCAGGCTGGTGGGAACGCAGACGCTAACCGCGTCAAGTCCAAGGTCCAGGATGTCCTCCAAATCGGAAAAGACAGGAACACCGAACCGCTCCTTGACCTCGGCCAGGGCCTCCTTGCTCACGTCCACCACTCCGGCCACTTCAACGCCGGACATCTCGGTGTAGTTCCTCAGATGGACCCTGCCCATCCAGCCCAGCCCGACAACTCCTACTTTCATCATATGGTTTTCCCGTTTGGTTTCATTCAATAACGCAGTCACTACATTTTGGGGCTACCTACCCTCTCCCGCAGTTCATTGCAACCATGCCGCCCCCCTCTTCCAAAGGCACAAAACCCTTTACCGGGCAACGGCAATTGGTTAACCGATCTATGCGCAAGAAAAAAAAATGCTGCCTGAAGCAGCAGGATATTCCAAAAGATGAAAAAAGACAGCAGCCCGGAAAATGCCGCAGCAGCAAACGAATATATCTGGATAAACGCCGGCGAGGCCTCGGGCGACATGCACGGAGCGCTTCTGGCCAGGGAGCTTGTAAAGCTCAGGCCGGGACTGAAGATCAGGTGCATGGGCGGACCGGCCATGAAAGAGGCCGGTTGCGAGGTGGTTCACCCAATGGGCCTCATCTCCCTCATGGGCGGCACCGAGATACTCCCGGCCCTGCCCCGGCTCATCCGCCTTCTGGGCGAAATGAAACGATACTTCGCCAGGGAAAAGCCCTTGGCCGTGGTGCTCATCGACTGCCCGGAATTCAATTTCCAGGTGGCCAGGCGCGCCCACAAGCTGGGAATCCCGGTTTACTACCACATCACGCCCCAAATCTGGGCCTGGCGTTCCGGACGCATAAAGCTGCTCAGAAAATATTTCCGCAAGGTCCTTTGCATCCAGCCCTTTGAAGAGGGCTATTATCGCGAGCGCGGCCTTGACGCCGAATACGTCGGCAATCCCCTTCTGGACCAACTGCCGCTCAAGGAGCTGGAAAGCGTGGCCGTTGAAAAAAAGCGGGTGGGCATACTGCCCGGCAGCCGGAAAAAGGAAATTTCCGAACTCATGCCCCGTTTTGCCGAAGCCGCAAAAATTATCATAAGAAAGCATCCCGAGGTGAAATTCTCCATCGTCCAGGCTCCGGGCATGAGCAGGGAAGCGCTTCTCGGCCACTGGCCTGAAGAACTGGACGTCGAGCTGGTGCCACCGGAAAACAGATACCAGTGCATGAAATCCTGCCGACTGATCCTGGCCGCGTCCGGCACGGTAAGCCTGGAGACCGCGCTCATCGGAACGCCGACAATAGTGGCCTACCGCCTATCCGGCCTGACCTTCTTCCTGGCCAGACTGGTGGTCAACGTGAAATGGATCAGCCTGCCCAACCTGATCCTGGACAAGGAAATTTTTCCGGAATTCATCCAGGACAAAGCCACGCCCGAGGCCCTGGCCCGTCAGGCCTGCCAATGGCTGGACGGCCCCGAAAGGGTGGAGGCCATACGCCGTGAGCTGATAAAATTGCGCGACATGGTCGGAAAACCGGGAGCGCCCGTGCGTGCAGCAAAGATAATCATGGACGACATCGAGGCGATTGAGAAGGAAGGCTGATCATGGAGGCTGTAAGAGTATACGGCGACATACACGGGCTGAGCGAGGAAGGATTCGAAAAGGTCATGGAGCACATGCCCTTTGACCAGATCAAGTACGCCGACCAGGTTCTGAACGTGGACTACGAGGGGCACTACATAGATGTGGATGATTTTCTCAAGGCCGTGTCGGAAACCCTAAGCGACAACGGCTGGGGGATGGTCGACTACATTGATCAGATAGAGTGGGAAATCACCAGGTACAGGATAAAAAAAGGCGGCTACGAGTCCAAGAGGATCAGCGTGGATCAGGCCACGGGTTCGCCTTTCAACTTCTAGCCGGTCTTTTCAGGGACTACCTTGACGGCCTTGGGCCCCCTGTCCTCGTCCACGACCTCGAAGGAGACCCGCTCGCCAACGGCAAGGGTCTGAAACCCCTCGCGCTTTATTTCGGTAAAGTGAACAAACAGCTCCTGGCCCTCATCACCGCGGATGAATCCGAATCCCTTTCGCTCGTTGAACCAGCTAACTTCGCCCTTTTGTTTCATGGCAACGCTCCTTGGAGATAGCTTTACCGCCCGGTTGAAAGCGACTCAATCCTGCCGCCGGAAACCGGGCCTGGCAGATAAAAATGATTCTGCGGGGATAGCGGAATATAAATAATGAATTAGCGCATGCGAAAGGTGATGCGCCCCCTGGTCAGGTCGTAAGGGGAGAGTTCCACCTTGACCTTGTCGCCGGGCAGGATGCGTATGTAATGCTTGCGCATCTTCCCGGAAATGTGTCCCAGAATGGTGTGGCCGTTTTCCAGCTCCACCCTGAACATGGCATTGGGCAAGGCTTCCTGGATTACGCCTTCTACCTCAATGGCTTCCTCTTTGGCCATATAAAGCTCCTCCTGAATCAGTATCGCTTACCGGTCCGGACTCCGGCTGGAATCCCAAACCAAGCTGGAAAGCTGATACCACTTACCCTCTTAGTCAAAAATTGGCAACAATATCCCGTGTCGCGGAAACCGGGCAACCACCCGAGCCCTGCATTGCATGCATTCGCCAAAGGCCGCAAATCGGCCCGGGCCGGCGCCGGAAAACCGCCCGCAGCCACGAACACTATACCCACTTGATTTTTGCAGAAATGCGGTGGATTTTTCACCAAATCATGTGTAGGCTCTATGGCGTAGGGAATTCCAGCATCAAAAACGGGTTCGTCAAAAAACGAAAAACAGGAAGTAAATCCTTGCTGACCAACGACAAACTGCCGGTTGATATTGTCAAAGGCATAATGAGAATCCTTGAGGAACTTAACCACCTCAAGGATGTCGACACCATCCTGGACAAGGTTCTGCTCGAAGCGCGTCGACTGACCAACTCCGATGCCGGCTCAATATTTCTCATCGAAAAAGACGCCCTGAAGTTCAGCTATGTCCAAAACGACACACTTTTCCAGAGAAACGAAGTAAACAAGCATATCTACTCGAACTATTCCGTGCCCATCGATGACACGTCCATCGTGGGCTATACCGCCAAAAGCGGCAAAATCCTGAGCATTGAGGACGCCTACAGGCTGCCTGAAGGCACGCCTTATTCATTCAACCGCTCTTTCGACGACGAGTCCGGATACAAGACCCGCTCCCTGCTGGTCATACCCCTGACCACCTTCCGGCAGGTGACCGTCGGCGTCATGCAGCTCATAAACGCCAAGGACGAGAAGGGCAACAGCGTCCCATACAGGGAAAACGACCTGCAATACGCGCCCCTTCTGGCCAATCACGCCTCGGTCGCCATCGAACGCGGCATCATGACCCGCGAACTGATCCTAAGGATGGTCAAGATGGCCGAAATGCGCGACAGCTCCGAGACAGGCGCCCATGTTCAACGCGTCGGAGCCTACACTGCGGAGATATATCATCAATGGGCCCTGAACAACGGTGTGGAACAGTTCGAACGCGACAGAAACAAGGATCACATCCGGTTGGCGGGCATGCTCCACGACGTGGGCAAAGTCGGAATTCCGGACAAGATTCTGAAAAAGCCGGGCAAGCTGAACGAGGAAGAATTCGAGGTCATCAGGTGGCACACGATATACGGGGCCGCCCTGTTCGCCAACACCACCTCCGGCCTCGACGAGATGTGCAAGGAAATCGCCCTGTATCACCACGAAAGGTGGGACGGAAAAGGCTACCCCGGCAAAATGCCCGCCGACCTGTCCCAGGTCACGGCCTTGAGAACGGAAAACGTAAAAGGCCTTGAAATCCCCCTGGCGGCGCGCATAGCAGCCCTGGCCGACGTGTTCGACGCCCTCATGTCCAACCGCGTCTACAAGGACGCCTGGCCCGAAGAAAAGGTTCTGAATCTCATCAAGGCGGAACGCGGCAAGCACTTCGACCCGGAAGTGGTGGACGCATTTTTCGACATCATTGATGTCATCAGGGCCATCAGAATCAAGTTCAGCGACGCCTGATCAGCGCCTCAACCCGCACCCGACAGGATTAAAATGAAAGACATGTTTCCCGTTCTGGCGGCCCTGGCCCAAAAAGCCGGGGCAGGCATCATGGATGTCCGCTCCAAGGGCTTCGAAGTCGAATACAAGGAAGACAACTCCCCCCTGACCCAAGCCGACAAGGCCTCCCACGAAATCATCATGGCAGGTCTCGGGAAAAGCTACCCAGGCATTCCGATTCTGTCCGAAGAGGGAGCCGCCATCCCCTATTCGGAAAGAAGCGGCTGGAACGAATTCTTCCTGGTGGACCCTCTGGACGGCACAAAGGAATTCGTCAAGGAACTTGGCGAGTTCTGCGTCTGCATAGCCTTTATCAAGGACCGCTACCCCCTGCTTGGGGCGGTTTACGCGCCCACCAGGGACACAACCTACTGGGGCGGAATGGGCCTTGGCGCATTCAAACAGGAAGGCCGGGGCAAACCTCAGGCCATAAGCACCAGCCCGGCGGGCGAGGAAGGATTGGTCGTGGTGGCCAGCCGTTCCCACCCGGACAAGCGGCTGGACGAATTCCTGGCCGGAAAAAAGGTCAAGGACATGACCCCGGCCGGCAGCGCACTGAAATTCTGCCTCGTGGCCCAGGGCGCGGCCAACATATACCCTCGGTTCAACCCGACCATGGAGTGGGACACCGGAGCCGGACAAGCCATTGTGGAAGGAGCCGGAGGCGCCGTCACGGACATGGACGGCAACAGGTTCATCTACAACAAGGAATCCCTGCGCAACAACGGGTTCATGGTCACGGCCTAAGGCATTTCCATTTCCGGGCAATCCCGGATCGAGCCCTTGAAGGCGATCCTGCCCTCCTTCAAGACCAGGACGCGGTCAAAGTCTTCTATGAGTTCGCCCGGCCTGTGGGTCACATAGACCATGGCCAGTCCACCGGCGGCCAGGATTTTTAAAATTTCACGAACCTCTTCCCTGGCGGCGGGGTCCAGCCCGGACAAGGGCTCGTCCAGCAGAAGCAGTTCAGGGTCCGAGGCCAAGGCCCTGGCGATCAAGGTCTTCCTCAACTGGCCGTAGGACAGGCTGCGAATGCTCTTCCGGGCCAAAGAGCCAAGCCCGAAAAAAAACACGAGTTCATGGGCCCGCGCCCTCTGCTCCCTGTCAACCTCCTGGTACAGGCCCAAAGTGGAATGAAACCCGGACCAGATCGTTTCCTCCACTGTCAGGTCGTACTCGAAATCAGTGTGCAGCCCGGCGGAAACAAGACCTATGCGCTTTGCAGCGTCAACTTGACGCATGTCCGGGTCGCCGAAACGGACCACGCCCCCTCCCGCAAGGGGAGCCACCTCGCCGGTGATCATTTTCAGCAAGGTGCTTTTCCCGGCCCCATTCTCGCCCAGCAGGACCCACTTCTCTCCGGCCCTAATCTTCCAATTCATGTCCGACAGTATCTTCCTGCCGTGAATCTCGGCATGGGCCTTTTCAATCTCCAGAATCATTTCCGGTTCAGTCCCACCGGCAATGGACAAGCGACTCGCTGGGGCGGGCAAGGATTTAGGCAGAGGCTCGGACCGAATTTCATAGACCCCGGCTGCCCTGGACAGCATCTCTTCCCTGCTCCCACCGGCTTGAATCCTGCCTCCGCGAAGCAACAACACGTCGGTTATGCACCCGGGCACCTCGTCCAGCCGGTGGGCCGCGCAAATGATCTGGGCCGAGGCCGAGGCCCTGTCGATGAGCTCCAGGACCTGTTTCCTTGATGCGGCGTCCAGTCCGTCCAGGGTTTCGTCCAGAACCAGTATTTTCGGCCTGCAAGCCAGGGCCCTGGCAATGAATATCTTCCGGGCCTGTCCTGTGGACATGGCCTGCATGAGTCTGTCGCCAAGATCGGCGATGCCCAACTCGTTCATCACCTCTCTCGCCGCCAATACCTGTTCCGGTTCCGGCTTGCCGTAAAGAAGCGGGGTGTCGTACATGCCCGCCAGCACGACCTCCAGACCGCTCACCTTCCAGGCGCGCGAAGCATACGTATCCTGCAATTCAGGCGAAACAAGGCCGATGCGCTCACGCAGTCCGATGGGCGTGTTCTGATCCAGGCCGTCAAAGCAGTATGTCCGCTGTTCATGACTGTCCGGAGGCATGTCGCCGCGAACCAGCCTGAGAAACGTGCTTTTGCCCGCGCCGTTGGCGCCCAGCACGGCCCAGTGCCGTCCCGGCTCAAGAACCCAGTCCACGCCTGAAAGCATGGCCCGGCCCGCCCTTGTCACCTTCGCGCCCTTCAATGAAATCAGCGGCTTCTTTTTCAAGTCTTTTGTCACGGCCCGCATGTCCTTGTTTTTCCCATTGTTGGCACAAGAGCCAAGCTACGGCAAGGCTTGTAAAAATCGACCAATGTGAACTACAATGAGTCCATGACCAACCCCGTGGCCTTTGCCCGCATACTTGAATACGAATCCACACTGCTGGAACCGGCCGCCTCCCTGCTGCTGGAAGAGTGCGGACTGAGGCTGGAACCCGGCGCCAGGGTGCTGGTCAAGCCCAATCTGGTGAACAGGAAAAACGCAGGCCTCAGCTGCACCAACCCCCTGCTGGTCAGGGCCGTCTGCGTCCACCTGCTGGACTGCGGGGCCAGAGTCAAGGTGGCCGACTCCCCGGCATTCGGCTCGGCCGCGCAGGTCGCAAAGGCCAGCGGACTGACCAAGGCCCTCAAGGACCTGGGCCTGCCAGTCAGCGGACTGGGCCGCCCTATTCCTCTTGATCTTTCCTCCGGGCGAAGGATTTCCATTTCCCGGGACGCCCTTGAAACCGACATCATCGTCAACCTCCCCAAGCTCAAGGCCCATTGCCAGATGCGCCTGACCGGGGCGGTGAAAAATCTTTTCGGCTGCGTCTGCGGATTCCGCAAGGCCCTGGCCCACGCCAGCATGGGAGACAAGGACAACTTGTTCCCGGCCATGATCATCGAGGTCATGCAGGCCCTGCCGGAAACCGTGTCCGTGCTGGACGCAGTGCACCCCATGCACAGGACCGGACCCATCGGCGGCGATCCCTTCGAGCTGGGACTTGTGGCCGCATCGGCCAGCGCCGTGGCCCTGGACACCGCCGTATACACCATGCTCGGCCTGGCCCCAAACCAGGTTCCGCTCTGGAAGGAGGCGCAGCGCAGAAACCTTCCCGGCTCCTCCCCTGCGGACCTCTCCTACCCCCTGGAAAAACCGGAACGCTTCAAAGCCGAAGGTTTCATCCTGCCCGAAAAACTCGACTCCATCGGCTTCTCCCTGGACCGGCTGCTCAAGGGCCGCTTGAGAAGCCTCATGCATCGCCTGAGCGGACCGCGCTGAATGTTCCCGCATCCTCGGCTGTAGGGTTGACGGATTGACGGGGCGAAGTTAAAGTGAATTCACTTTCACACCAAAAAAAGGACACCCAATGGCTCACAGGCTTGGCGGAGAAGTCCGCAAGATACAAATCGCCGAGGCGGCACTGACTCTGGCGGCGGACGGCCTCAAGGCGATCACGGTGGAGAACGTGGCCCGGCTGGTGGGCATTGTCCCTTCGGCCCTGTACCGCCATTTCAAGAACAAGAGCGAAATTCTGGACGCGGTGCAGGAACTTCTGCAAAACAGAATCATGGACAATGTCAGGCTGGCCTCGGAAGAGGCATCCACGCCAATTGAAACCTTGAAACGCTTTCTCGTCCGACATGTCCGTTTGTTTATGGACAATCCGGGCCTGACCAAGATCATGTTCTCCGATGAAATCACCTCCAGAGAACCGGGCCGCAGGGAAAAAATGCGGGGCGTGCAAAAAAAATTCTTCGGAGCGGTGACCAGGATAATCATAAAAGGCCAAAACAACGGCGGAATCAGGGCGGACGCCGACCCTGAAGACCTGACTTTCATGTTTTTCGGTTTGCTCCTGCCGCCCATCTACCTGCACCACCTGACAAATCGTCGATTCGACCTGCTTGGCCAGACCACACGCAACTGGGAGCTTTACAGACTGTTTTTGGAAACAGGAAAGCAAGATGAAAGTGAATTATAATTCTCCATCCAGGAGCGGAAAATGAAAAAAGACCATAAAGGCGCCTCGAGATTGTACCCTCTATTTCTCGCCTGCCTGTGGCTTTTACCGGCCCTTTTGGCCGGAGGCTGCCTTGGTGATGCCGATCAGGAGTTTCAGGGCTACATTGAAGGCGATTTCATATACATATCCTCCCCGTTGGGCGGCACTCTCGAGCGACTGCACGTAGGCAAGGGGGAGAGCGTAAAGGCCGGGCAGCCTCTGTTCGAACTTGAAAACGGACTGGAGGCCGCCACTGTGAAGGAGGCCGAGGAACTGCTGCGCCAGGCCGAAAACCGGCTGGCCGACCTGGGAAAGGGCCGCAGGCCCTCAGAAGTGGCGGCCATCAGGGCCAGGCTCAGGCAGACCGAGGCGGCTTACAGTCTGGCCAGGGACGAATACCAACGCCGCGACAAGCTTTTTTCTGAAAACACCATCTCCGAAGAGGAGCGCGACCAGTCCAAAAGCCAATACACCCAGACCGGCCAAAAGGTCCGTGAAATAACGGCCGAGCTGGAAACAGCCCTGCTCGGCGGCCGCACCGACGAAATCGGGGCCGCCGAGGCGGCAATGGAGGCCAGCAGGGCCAAGCTGGAACAGGCCCAGTGGAACCTGGACCAGAAAAAGCGGACCACGCCGCAGGACGCCCTTGTGCACGACACCATCTTCGACCAGGGAGAATGGGTACCCGCCGGACGCCCGGTTGTGGCTCTCCTGCCGGCGAAGATGGTCAAGGCCAGATTCTTCGTGCCTGAAACCGTTGTCGGCACCCTTTCGTTGGGGCAAAAGGCCCTCATCACCTTTGACGGGGGGAAGGCTCCGGTAGGGGCCAGCATCAGTTACATCTCGGACAGGGCCGAGTACACGCCGCCCGTGATCTACTCCAGCCAGAGCAGGACGAAACTGGTGTTCATGATCGAGGCCAGACCGGACGAAAAGCAGGCTTCAATGCTGCACCCCGGACAGCCGGTGGACATTTCCCTGATGGAAGAAGGCGGAAATGAGTGAGCAGGAATTGATAATTGATGTCCAGGGGCTGACCAAATCCTTCGGCCCCAAGACGGTTGTCCGCAACTTTGACATAAAGGTGCGCAAGGGCGAGATATACGGTTTTCTCGGTCCCAACGGTTCGGGCAAGACCACGTCCATCCGCATGCTCTGCGGCCTGTTGCGGCCCGATTCCGGGCAGGGCGTCTGCCTTGGCTACGACGTGATCAACGAGTCCGATAAGATCAAGCCCCATGTCGGCTACATGACCCAAAAATTCAGCCTTTACGGCGATCTGACCGTTCGCGAAAATCTGGACTTCATGGCCAGGGTCTACGGCCTGGATCAGCCGGGAAAGATCGTCGGCCAATGCATCGAACGCATGGGCCTGGACCGGTTCACGGACCAGTTGGCCGGCAGCCTTTCCGGCGGCTGGAAACAGCGCCTGGCCCTGGGCGCCTGCACCCTGCACGGACCGAAGCTGCTGCTCCTTGACGAACCCACCGCAGGGGTGGACCCAGGAGCCAGAAGGGATTTCTGGGATCAGGTGCACACCCTGGCCTCCCAGGGCATCACCTCCCTCATCAGCACCCACTACATGGACGAAGCCGAGCGCTGCCACAGGCTGGCCTACATCGCCTACGGAGACCTGCTGGCCACCGGCACTGTCAAAAGCCTCATCCGCGACTCCGCACTTACCACCTACAGCGTGACCGCCGCGGGGGACGAAACGGACGCCAACGGACTGCACCAGCTGTCCGAAACCCTCAAGCCCCTGCCAGGCGTGGATCAGGTGGTGGCCTTCGGCAACACCCTGCACGTCAGCGGCAAGAACGAAGCGCTCATGGATTCGAGCATAGCCGCCTTCCGCACCGCAAAATATCAGTGGGAGAAAATCGAAACCAGCCTGGAAGAGGTCTTCATCAACCTCATGCAGCAGGCCCAGGACGGTTAGCCATGGCTGAATTATTTTCACTGCGTCGCTTCAAGGCGGTCATCTTCAAGGAATTCATACAAATGCGCAGGGACCGCCTCACCTTCGCCATGATGATCGGCATTCCGCTCATGCAACTCGTCCTGTTCGGCTACGCCATCAACTCCGACCCCCGCCACCTGCCCACCGCAGTCCTTTCAGCGGACAATTCACCCGTGTCCCGTTCCATTCTCAGCGCGATGCAGACCAGCACCTATTTCACCATTGCAGAGACAGCCCGGTCCAGGGCCGAGGTCCAGAGGCTGCTCAAGGAAGGAGAGGTCCAGTTCGCCCTAACCATACCGGAGAACTTCCAGCGCGACCTGTTGCGCGGCCAGCGCCCCACCCTGCTCCTTGAAGCGGACGCCACGGACCCCGCAGCCACCAGCGGGGCGCTCAAGGGGATGGGAGAAATGGTCAACCGAGCCGTCGCGCGGGAGCTGGGCGGCAGCTTCCAGCACCTCATACCCGAAGAATCGCCCGTGGACATCAGGATTCACGCCCAATACAACCCGGAAGCCGTGACCCAGTACAACATCGTGCCCGGACTCATGGGCGTCATACTGACCCTGACCCTGGTCATGATCACCGCCCTGGCCATCACCCGCGAGCACGAGCGCGGCACCATGGAGAACCTGCTCTCCATGCCGGTCACGCCGCTGGAGGTCATGCTGGGAAAGATCATGCCGTACATCATCGTGGGCTACGTCCAGGTGGGATTGATCCTTACTGCGGCGAAAATCCTGTTCGACGTACCCATGCACGGAAGCATCTTGCTCCTGCTCATCCTGTCCCTGATATTCATCGCCGCCAACCTGACTGTGGGCGTCACCATGTCCACCGTAGCCCGCAACCAGCTTCAGGCCGTGCAGCTTTCCATATTCTTCTTCCTGCCCTCAATGCTTCTTTCCGGATTCATGTTCCCCTTCAGGGGCATGCCCCAGTGGGCGCAGTACATCGGCTCGATCCTGCCCCTGACCCATTACCTACGCATGGTGCGCGGCATCCTGCTCAAAGGCAACGGCCTGGGCGACTCATTGGTCCACGTCTGGCCCATGCTGATCTTCTGGCTGGCGGCCATAATCATCGGCCTCAAGCGCTACAGGCGGACACTGGATTGAGCAAACCCCTTGATTCCCGACGCTCTCAAGGCTATTAGCCCCAAATGCCCAAGAAAAAAGTCCGTCGTCGCCTGACCATCACCGGACAAGTGCAAGGCGTGGGGTTCAGGCCCTTTGTCTATCGCTTGGCCCTTGACCACAACCTGACCGGAACCGTGCGCAACAGCCCGGAAGGCGTGGTCATAGAAATCCAGGGCGGTCCCGAGTCCGCAGAGGCCTTTGAACACGACCTGGAAAACAGGCTGCCGCCTCTGGCCCGCATCGTATCCCTGGACGCGAAAAATATTGAGCCGGTCGGCAGGGAGGAAAAATTCGAAATCCTGGCCAGTACGGCCGGAAAGGGACACAGCGTGCTCATCAGCCCGGACATCGCCACCTGCCCGGACTGCCTGAAGGAAATATTCGACCGCCAGGACCGGCGCTATCTCTACCCTTTCACCAACTGCACCAACTGCGGGCCGCGCTACACCATCACCCGCTCCATCCCCTATGACCGCCCCTTCACCTCCATGAACTGCTTCCCCATGTGCGAAAAATGCCAAGGGGAATACGAAGACCCGCTGGACCGGCGCTTTCACGCACAGCCCAACGCCTGCCCGGATTGCGGTCCCGAAGTCTGGCTCACGGATATGAAGGGCGGCAGAATTTCCCAGGGCGACAACGCCCTGCGCATCCTGGCCCAGGCCCTGGCCGACGGCAAGGTCGCGGCCATAAAGGGGTTGGGCGGTTTTCACCTGGCCTGCGACGCCACCAACGCCCTGGCCGTCAGCACCCTCAGGCAGCGCAAAAACCGCCCGGACAAGCCCCTGGCGGTCATGGTCCCGGATATGACCACGGCCAGAAAGCTGGTCTACACCTCGCCGGACGAGGAGATGTGGCTGACCGGCATGTACCGGCCAATCGTCCTGGCTAAAAAGAAACAACTCATCGCCCTGGCTCCGGGCGTGGCCCCGGACACCGAGTTCGCTGGCGTCATGCTGCCCTATACCCCGCTGCACCATATCCTGCTGCACCACCTGGCCAAAGCCATCGGCGACATGCGCCCGGCGGCCCTGGTCATGACCTCCGGCAACATGAGCTCCGAACCCATCTGCCTCGGCAACCGCGAGGCCTTGAAACGGCTAAAGGACATTGCCGACCTCTATCTTTTCCACAACCGGGACATACTCATCCGCACCGACGACTCGGTGCTGCGCGTGAATCCGGAATCGGGCGAACCCCTGTTCATGCGCCGGGCCAGGGGCTTCACGCCAACCCCGGTGTTCCTGTCGCAAAAAGGGCCGTCCGTGCTGGGGCTGGGACCGGAGCTTAAGTGCACGCTGTGCCTGACCAAGGAAAACCAAGCCTTTCCCAGCCAGCATATCGGCAACATGGAAAACCTGGAAACACTGGGCTTTTACGAGGAAATCACAGAACACCTGAAATCCATACTCCAGACCGAACCGGTCCTGGCCGTGCGCGACCTGCACCCCAACTACATGACCACGGAAATCGCCGGGAAGCTGGACATCCCGGTCATCGGACTGCAGCACCACTACGCCCACATCCACTCCGTGCTGGCCGAGACACGGCATCAGGGACCGGCCATCGGTCTGGCCCTGGACGGCACCGGCTTCGGCGAGGACGGGACCATCTGGGGCGGCGAATGTTTGTATGTGAACAACCTGACCCTGGAACACAAGCGGCTGGCCCATTTCACGCCCATCCGCCTGCCCGGAGGCGAGGCCGCGGTTCGCGAACCCTGGCGCATAGCCCAGGGGCTGCTCTGGGACCTGGGAGTCAAAAAGCCGGGCAAGCACCCCTGGCCCTGGCTGGAAGAGCACCAAGAGGCTTCAAACTTCCTGCCGCAGGTCCTGGAAAAGAACATCAACACGCCCATGACCAGCAGTTGCGGCCGATTGTTCGACGCGGTTTCCGCCCTGCTGGGTCTTGTCGCTGAAATCTCGTACGAAGGGCAGGCGGCCATCATGCTGGAAAGGGTCCAGGACATGAAGGAGACCAGCGGATATCCCTGCTCGCTCCTTGAGGGCGTTCCGGCGGTGCTGGACACCAGGACCCTGTTCTCCTATGTGCTGGGTGACGCCGAAGCCGGGGTGGAGGCTTCGATCATCAGCAGGCGGTTTCATCTGGGGCTGATCCGGGGCCTTGCGGAAATGGCCGCGCTTTTCGCCGGACAAATCGGCGTGAAGGCCATCGCCCTGAGCGGCGGGGTCATGCAGAACCTGACCCTGGCAACCGAGTTGCCCAAGGCCCTGGCCCAAAAGGGCCTTACCCCCCTGGTGCACACCATCATGTCGCCCAACGACGGCTGCATCTCACTTGGACAGGCCGCCTACGGGCAAAAGTATTTGCTGCTTGGGAAATGAAAAAGCCCGGCCTTGGCCGGGCTTCCATCAATCATATATTTACAAATCTAAATACTCACTCTGATAACCCCGTCAATGGCTGCGATGGCCTTGCGGACCTCCTCAGTGGGCGGCTGGTGCACGATGTACACGGTCTGGACCACCTCGCCCAAGCGCCTGGAGTTGTTCTCACGGATGTTGACGCCCATGTCGCCCAACGTGGTGCCGAAGCGGCCGAACATGCCCGGCTTGTCCTCGTGGGTGATGAAAATGGTGTAAATCTTCTTGCCTTCCTCTTCCACCGTCTCGCCAACATTGACCGAGTTGCAATAGTCGCCCCGGCGCAGGTACTTGGCCACGACCTCGGCTATCTCCAGCCCGGTCCTGCGTCCGGCGTTCTTGGTGGAGGCCCCGAGGTGGGCGCTCAAAACGATATTGTCCAACTCGAGAAGCTTGCTGGTGAACGGCTCGCCCTCGCGCTTGGGTTCGGTCCAGTAGCAGTCCAGGGCCGCGCCCAGTATTTCCCCTTTCTCCAGGGCGTCGTACAGGGCGTCCTCGCTCACGTTCCTGCCTCTGGAGGCGTTGACCAGGATGGCGGTGGGCTTCATGATCTTGAACTGCTCCTCGCCGATGATCACGTCCTTTCCGCCGGTGTGCAGGCTTATGAAATCCGAGACCTTGAGCACCTCGTCGATGCTGTCCAGATACTCGACCACGGAATCCATGGCCCGGTAGAGGTCATAGCCCACGACCTTCATGCCCAGGCCGCGAGCCTTGCCCGCCAGACTCTGCCCGATGCGACCGCAGCCGATGACGCCAAGGGTCTTGCCTTCCAGCTCCACGCCTGCGAAGCGTTTCTTGTGCCAGACCCCGCCCTTGAGGGTGTGATGGGCCATGGGCACTTTCCTGGCCGCCGCGAACATCAATCCAAGGGCGTGTTCGGCCGTGGCGTTGGTGTTGCCGTGGGGCGCGAACTTGACGATGACGCCGTTTTCCTTGGCCGCGTTCAGGTCGATGTTGTCGGTGCCCACGCCGCCGCGTCCCACAATCTTGAGCTTGCCGCCGTTTTTCGTCCCGGCCTCGATGACCTCCCGCGTGACCTTGGTGGCGCTCCTGACCAGCAGGGCGTCGTATCCGCCGATCTCGCCCAGCAGGTCGTCCTGGCCGCGCTTGACCGTGTCCACTGAAAAGCCCTCTTTCTTGAGATAGCTGACGGCCTCTTCCACCAATCCGTCGTTGGCCAATATTTTCTTGTTCACACGCGCCCCCTAGATGTTTTCCAGAACAGGTTTCAGAACGGACAGGTATTCCTCAAGCATGTCGGGCATGATGTCGCCCATGTGCCCGATCCTGAAAACCAGGCGGCGCTTGTTCTCCTCCAGCAGTGCGTTGAGCTTGCCGTAGCCGGGGTCGTAAAGATAGCCCTTGCCCCGCATCTCTTCCTTGACTTCCTTGAGCCGGGCCACTGTCACGCCCTGCGGAACCAGCACCGTGGTCACGGTGGGCGAGCGATGCCCTTCCGGCGCGAAAAGCTCGAACCCGTCAACGCCGTCGACCCAGTCGCGGACCATGTCGCGCATCTTCAGGTGCCGGGCGAAACGGTTTTCCACGCCTTCAACCTCCACGATGTTCCTGAGCTGGACATACATCTGGTTGGCCAAGGTGCAGTTGGGAGTGGTCAGGGTCTGGTTCTTCCTGGCCCGACCGAGCTGGTTGACGATATCCGAAGAAAATCCCCGATTCTTGACCTTGGCGGCCTTTTCCTCGGCCTCCTTGTTCACGAAGCCGAGACCGAAACCCGCGGGCAGACCCAGGGATTTCTGGGTGGCGGTGCTGTACATGACAGGATTGGCCGCTTTCAGCCGGATGTCCGCGCCCCCGAAAATGCTCACCCCGTCAACCAGGGGCAAAGCGCCGTGCTCACGCACCAGATCGCAGACCGCGACTATGTCGTTGGTCACGCCGGTGGAGGTCTCGTTGTGGGTGAAGGTCACCACCTGGGGCTTGTGCTTGTTTAGGGCCTCGGCCATTTCGCCGAGGTCGACGGCCTTGCCGTAGTCGAACTTGAGTTGCACGGCCTTCTTGCCGTTGGCGACCGCTATCTTGTGATAAAGGTCGCCGAACGCGCCCACGGAAACGTTGAGCACGGTGTCGTCGTCGGCGACCAGGGAACGAATGGAGGCCTCCATCGCCGTGGAGCCGGAACCATTGAAAATTATCGCCTCATATTCGTCTCCCACTCCAGCCAACTTCTTCAGATTTTCCATGATGGGAGCAAAACGTTTGACATTTTCAGTGTCGCGATGTCCGAATTCGGGCAGCAATCCGGCTTCCCGGACTTCCTGCCTGACAAGGGTGGGGCCGGTGATGAAAAGCTTTAATTGGGCGAAATCATTTTCAATCATCAAAAAATCCTCTTAGATAAAGAGTGAAGGAGGGAGGGCCAAGTACGATGAAAAACAGGAAATGTCTTATATGTTACCGCCGATCATGTCCAGCGACACTTGCCAACCGTGGGAAGCGGCCCTATATTCCCCTCTCCCTTTTTGCTAATATGGTACTTGCCAAAAAATTCTCCGGAGAATTTCAATGCCTCAATTAGGTCCGCATATATCCGTTTCCGACGAACAGCTTCTGACCAGGGCCTTCGGCCTCATGGACATGGAGCTTTACCAGGACTGGCCCGACGATGTTAAGAAACTGGCCACCAGTCTTGCCGCAGAGCTTTTTCTGGTCCGCTACAATCCCTTCGTGGACCCTGAATCGGTGCGTCGGGGCGTTGAAAGACGCTTCTACATGGCCCGCCCGGTGATCTCCGGAGAATACCCCAAGATACTGGCCGCAGCCATTGAAGAATTCTGGAAGCAGTTCGACGCGGACCAGGCTTTCAAAAAATCACTTGTGGAAAGGCTGGAAAAAATTCTGCCCAGGGAATGCATTGGCCGGAAGGCCAAAAACCTGATCGAATGCGCCACGGACTCAACGGACCTGCGCATGGAACTGCCCATGCTGGTGCTCTTCCCGGAAACCGAGGAGCAGATATGCAGCATCGTCAAGCTGGCCGGAGAAATGAATTTCGGTCTGATCCCCAGGGGGGGCGGCACGGGCCTAACCGGCGGCGCCATACCGGCCACAGGGCGCACCGTCATACTCTCCCTGTCCCGGTTCAAAAAAATCCTGGACATCGACACCGGGAACATGACCCTGAGGGCCCAGGCCGGAGTCATCACCCTGGACGCCATACAGGCTGCGGATAAACGGGGAACGCTTTTCACAGTGGACCCGGCATCCAAGGCGGCATCCAGCCTGGGCGGCAACGTCTCCGAGAACTCCGGCGGACCCTTCGCCTTCGAATACGGCACCACCATAGACAACGTCCTGAGCTATAGAATGGTCAGGCCCGACGGCGAGGTCATCGAAATCAGCCGCAAGGATCACCCCCGGCACAAGATATTCGAGAACGAGGACGCGGTATTCGAAATCAGCGACAAGCATGGAAAACTCCTGGACACGGTGAGCCTGGGCGGTCTGGAAATCCGCGCCCCCGGACTGGGCAAGGACGTGTCCAACAAATACCTGGGCGGACTGCCCGGCATCCAGAAGGAAGGGGTGGACGGCATCATAACCGAAGCCACCTTCACCCTTTACCCCAAACCCGAGCACTCGCGCACCCTCTGCCTGGAGTTCTACGGCCGGAGCATGCACAACGCCATGCTGGTCATAAAAGACGTGGTGAGACTCAGAGACAAGATCAGGGCCGAAGGCGATCTGGTCAAGATTTCCGCTTTGGAGGAATTCGGACCCAAATACGTACAGGCCATCGAATACCAGAAAAAATCCCAGGCCCAGCAAACCGATCCCATCTCCGTGCTCCTTCTGCAGCTGGATTCCGACGACATGGAGGCCCTGAACCGGGCAGTGGACACCATCATCACACTGGCCCAGCCATACGAAGGCGTCGAGATATTCGCGGCCCGCGACCAAAAGGAAGCCGAATTATTTTGGGAGGACCGGCACAAGCTTTCGGCAATCGCCAAGCGCACATCCGGCTTCAAGATCAACGAAGACATCGTCATCCCCCTTGAAGTCATTCCTGAGTTCGCCCTGTTCCTGGAAGACCTGAACCTCATCTACCTGGCCAAGGCCTTTCGCCGGGCCCTGCTTCAAATCAGGGATTTGCCGGGCCTTCCCTTCGAGGACCCGGACGTGGACGCAGCCATTGAGGAGGCCAGAGCCATCCTGAAAAGGAAAATCACGTCCAGGGACTTGAGCGACGTGGAGCTTGAGGAACGCGTAACCGGACTGATTCAAAAGCTGAGGGACCGCTACCCCAAGCTGGACCGCGAAATAAACGCCCTGCACGTACAACTTCTGGAAAAACGCATCGTGATCGCCAACCACATGCACGCCGGCGACGGCAACTGCCACGTAAACTTCCCGGTCAACTCCAACGATCCTGAAATGCTGGCCCAGGCGCATGAGGCTGCGGACGAAGTTTTCAAGAAGGTTTTGGAACTTGGCGGCGAAGTATCCGGTGAGCACGGCATCGGCGTGACCAAGATCGCCTACCTTTCCGAGGAAAAGATCAAGGCCCTTTCAGAATACAAGAAAAGGATCGATCCCAAGGACATCCTCAACCCGGCCAAGCTGACGCGCAGGAAACTGCCTTCGGAACCATTCACCTTCTCCTTCAACCGGCTCATCCAGGATTTGAACAAGACGGCCCTCAAAGACAAGGAAGAACTGGTGGCCCTGCTCAGGAACATCCAGACCTGCACCCGCTGCGGCAAATGCAAGCAGGTCTGCCCCATGTTCCACCCCCAGTCCGGACTGATGTTCCACCCCCGAAACAAGAACATCAGCCTGGGCGCGCTCATCGAGGCCATCTTCTATTCCCAGATTCAGGGCGGCGAACCAGCGCCGGAACTCATGGACGAATTGCGCAGCCTCATGGAGCACTGCACGGCCTGCGGAAAGTGCATGGCCGTCTGCCCGGTGAAGATAGATTCCGCCGGAGCGGCCCTGCGAATGCGCGCCTTTCTGGACTACAAGGGACAGGCCGGGCATCCCGTAAAGACCACTGTCTTGCACACCCTGGCAAAAGATCCCAACGGCAGGCTGCCCACGGCAGCCAAACTGCTCTCCGTGGGCCAGAGCCTGCAAAGCAAGTCCGTGGGCCTGATTCCCGGAATCTGGCGCAGGCGCATGACAAGCCCGATCTTCCGGAGCGCCACGCCGGGCATGGATTTCGTGAACCTGATCCAGGAACTGAAACTGGACCAGGGGTCCGTGTTCAAGCAGCCCCAAGCCAAGGCCGACGAAACCGTGCTCTATTTCCCCGGATGCGGAGCCGGTCTGTTTTCCCGCTCCATCGGCATGGCCTCTCTCTATCTCCTGCTGAAAAGCGGGGCCAACGTGGTCATGCCCGACAAGCATCTCTGCTGCGGCTACCCGCTGCTGGCTTCCGGCTGCATGGAGGCCTACAAGACCAACCGCCACCGCACCATGCAGGACATCTTCGACCTGCTGGTCAAAACGGGCAAGGCCGGTCTCATGGCCACCACCCTGCTCACGGCCTGCGGAACCTGCCGCGAGTCCCTGGAAAGCTTTCCTTTTGAGCAGGAGCTTACCGCGCCCCTGAAACACCTGGACGTTGTCCAGTATCTTCTGGAGCGTATGGACGCCCCCCTGCCGAACAGCGGCGACGTGATCTACCACGCGGCCTGCCATACCGAATGGGTGGACATGCCCAAGACCAAGGCCGCCGAGGCCTACCGCTCGGCCCTGGCCGGGCTGCTCGAATCCTCGGTCACCCTCTCCCAAGGCTGCTGCGGCGAGTCCGGGCTGGGAGCCATGACCAGCCCGGAAATCTACAACAAGCTGCGCGAGCGCAAAAAGGAACAGCTTGCCGCAGACCTGGAAGGCAGCACCAAATCCAGGCCCGTGCTGGTGGGCTGCCCCTCCTGCAAGGTGGGCATAAAGCGAGGCCTCATGGAAATGAGAAAGCACAACCCGGTCATGCACACAGTGGAATACGTGGCCGAGCGCGTGGGCGGCAGGAAATGGAAACGCGAACTCAAGAAAATGGTCGACAAGGCCGAGAGGAAAAAGGGAGTGGTTCTCCTTTAGCAACATGAGAGTACTGGGCATCGACTTCGGTCTGAAACGAGTGGGACTGGCCATCTGCGATGAAGGCGGAATACTGGCCACGCCCTACGACGTGATCCAGCGGACCACCCGGGACAAACTCTTTGACGAGCTGCTTAAAGTCATGGAAAAAGAGTGCGTCGAGGCCGTGGTGGTCGGTCTGCCCGTATCCCTTGAAGGCGAGGATACCCTGACCACCCGGCAGGTCCGGAATTTCACGGAAAGCCTGAAACGGCGCACTGATTTGCCGGTGCATCTGGCCGACGAACGACTCAGCTCGTACCAGGCCGAACAGGAACTCAAGGAGGCGGGACTTTGCGGCAGAAAGCGGAAAAAGGTTCTGGACAGCCAGGCGGCGGTGAAGATTCTCCAGTCCTGGCTGGACCGAAGAGACTCCTGAAACCCCTGATCGCCTTTCTTGTCCTGGCGGCCCTGGCCCTGGCTGCGGTCGGAGGCAGGTACTGGTGGCTGTCCCACGACTTCCTGAACAATCCCCCGGAAGAACCGGGGCGCGAGGTTTCCTTCCTGGTGGAACCGGGCCAGCCTTTTCTGGTCATCGCCCGAAACCTGAAATCCCAATCCCTGGTCAAGGATGTGGGCCGCTTCGTAAAGCTGGCCTCGAAAAACCACAAGACCGGCGAGGTGCGGGCCGGAGAGTTTCTGCTCAATACCGGCTGGCTGCCCCATGAGATTCTGAACGTCCTGACCAGCACTCCGGGCGTCATGACCAAGATTCAGATACGCGAGGGCCTTACCTGGTGGCAGACAGCCAAGCTTGTGGAGGACGCCGACCTGGGAGGGTTCGAGGAATTCAGGGCTGTCATCCATGACCCGGCTTTTCTGGCCGAGCACGGCATCCCCGCTGAGAGTGCGGAGGGCTACCTCTTTCCCGAAACCTACCTCCTGACCATGCCCCGGAAGGACAAGGCCTCTATAATGGCCGCCACCATGGTCAAGGAGTTCAGGAGAAACATTTCGAAAATATGGCCCGACAACCCTCCCTCGCCTGAAGAGATTCACAAGCTGGTCGTCCTGGCCTCGCTGGTGGAAAAGGAGACCGGGGTTCCCGAGGAAAGAAGACGCATTGCCGGTGTCTTCGCCAACCGCCTGAAGCGGGGCATGCTCATCCAGGCCGATCCAGCCACGATCTACGGACTGGGACCGGACTTCAACGGCAACCTGACCAGAAAGCATCTGGACAGCGAAACCAACAGCTACAATACCTACAAGCGGCCCGGACTGCCGCCCGGACCCATCTGTTCCCCGGGCCTTGAGTCAATCAAGGCCGCCGCCCGGCCCGAAGAACACAATTACCTCTATTTCGTGGCCAAGGGCGATGGCACCCATCATTTCAGCAAGAACTTCGCCGAGCACGACAAGGCCGTGACCAAGTATCAGCTCAGGCGCAACAGGCAAACCTACCGTTCCATCAAGGAATAACTCTCAGCTACACGGTGCCCATAAAAAAGGGAGCCTGCGAGGACTCCCTTTTTCATTTCAACAGGTTTTTTAAACTCAATCAGAGTTGGTTCGTTCCGTCTCGTACACGTCCACAAAGGCCCTGAGCCGCCTCTGGATGCGTATGACCCGCCTGAGCAGTTCGCCCATTCCGAAAAGGGTCACGGAAACGATCAGGCTGAGAAGCAGCGAACCAAAGGCAACGAGCAAAGTGACCAGATTCTCGGAAGTGTCCGGGGTGTTCGTATGCCAGATCAGGCTGATGCAGACCCCAACTCCGATCATCCAGGCCAGATGCCCGGCCACGCTGAGCAACCTGTGGATGGGCAGGCGGGACATGGGATTTTCCATCTGGTACTTGGACAATTCCCCGCTGCCGCATTCCGGGCACTTTTCCAGGTCGTCGCCAAAAGTGGCCTGGCATTTCTCGCATTTCAGCATCTCTATGTAGTCGCTTTGTGTATTCACTTGCATTCTCCCTTTCTTTGCGGATGCCTAGGCTGTGGCCACCTGAAGGTCTTTCTTGGCCCTGGGCCTCTGAATGAGCCAGATCAGGCCCCACAACAGAAGTCCGAGGGGGTAGACCCAGTAGCGCTGCTCCTGGGGCATGCCCAGGACGCTGGCAATGAAGTCCGGCCTCATCATTATGAGGGTCACGCCCAAAAGCAGCGGAATCTCGTAAATGCGGTTCTTGGTGATGAACCAGCCCTGGGTCGCCGAGGCGAACGCGAAGTTGCCAATGCAGGCCATGGCGAAAATGAGTCCGGCCTGAAGCCAGCTGTTTACACCGTGCAGGATCAGGTCATGGTTGAATATGAACATGAAGGGCAAGATGGCCGTTCGTATGTCGTACATGAAGCCCTGCAGGCCCGTTGCAATGGGTGGCGACTCGGCAATGGCGGCTGCGGCATAGGCCGCAAGCCCCACCGGCGGGGTGTCGTCGGCCAGGATGCCGAAGTAGAAGCAGAACAGGTGCGCCGCCATGAGCGGTACGATGAAATCCTGCACCGCGCCGAGATTGACTATTGCCGGGGCGGTCAGGGAGGCCATTACGATATAGGTCGCCGTGGTGGGCAGGCCCATGCCGATAAGCAGGCTCGCAACCGCCGTGATGATCAGCATCAGGAAGATGTTGCCGCCTGAGAGAACGTCGATGACCTGCGTAATCAGGCCGCCGAGACCCAAGGCGACCACGCCGACGATGATGCCGGCTGCGGCCGTGGCCATTGCCACGCCGGCCATATTCCTTGCTCCGTCGGCCATGGATCGGATGATTTCCCTGAATCCCTTCACAATGGCCGATCGGATGTCCGTCTTGTCTATGAAGGCCCGCACCGGGTGCTGCAGGGCCATGATCACGGTCAGGACGATGATGGCCCTGAAGGCGGCCAGTTCCGGGGAGTGGCGCAGCACGATGAGTTCATAGAGCAGCATGCCGAGCGGCAGCAGGAAATGCAGTCCGCTGAGAAGAGTGGGTATGAACTTGGGCAGTTCGGCACGCGGAATTCCCCGCAGTCCGAGCTTGGAAGCCTCGATATGCGAAATGTATATCAGCGCCGCGTAGGAAACAAAGGCCGGAATGGCCGCAGCCTTGACCACCTCGATGTAGGGCACGTTTACGTATTCCGCGATGATGAAGGCTGCGGCGCCCATGATTGGAGGCGCGAGCTGGCCGTCGGTGCTGGCCGCCACCTCGATGGCGCCGGCCTTGGTCGGGGGATAGCCGACCTTTTTCATCATCGGAATGGTGAAGGTTCCTGTGGTCACGATGTTGGCGATGCTGGAGCCTGAAACCATGCCTGTGAGACCGCTGCCCAGGATGGCCGCTTTGGCCGGTCCGCCCTTGAAGCCGCCTAAAATGCAAAGGGCCAGCCGAATGAAGAAACTTCCTGCTCCTGCCTTCTCCAGCATGGTCCCGAAAAGAACAAAAAGAAAAACAATGGTCGCGGAAACATCCAGGGGTATGCCGTAGATGCCCTCCGATGACATTGTCATCTGGCCGATAAATCTGTTCAGTGAAGTGCCCTTGAAGGCGATCACATCGGGCATGTAGGGTCCCAGGAAGGCATAGCCGCAAAAGAGCAGGGCAATGACAGGCAGCGCCGGCCCGATGACCCTTCTTGTGGCCTCAAGCAAAAAGACCACCAGCATGATGCCCATGATCAGGTCTCGCGTTGTGGGCGAGCCATAACGCAATGAAATTCCGTCATAATCGATAAAAATATAAAGAGCGGCCATGGTCGCCAATATGCCGAGGACATAGTCCAGGATCGTCACCCTGTGCATGACCAGCATCCAGCGCAGGTCGGGACGCCAGTTGGGGGTGAACTTGAACATTGGGACATTCAAAAATACGAGCAAAATGGCGAATCCCAGGTGGAAGGCCCTGATGTAGAGAGTGTCCAAAATCAGCCAGCTTGCGATCGAGAGCTGAAACAGGGACCACATTACGGCGATTGTCAGGGTCAGCATCTGGGTGATGCGCCCGGTATCACCGCGCAGGCCGTGTTCGGCCTTGGCCAGCTCCTTGGCGTATTCCACCCCTTTTATGTTGTTGTCCAAGTGTTTGTTGTCAGCCATTATTCCCCCTGAAACTAGCAGATTCCATAAGAAAGCGGCTGGTCGAAAGGCAATCGACCAAGCCGTTGTCGATCAAAACCGGACTTTTTGAAGTCCTATGCAAAAAAAACGGACCGGGCGAAATTCGCCCGGTCCGAAATTATGCTATTTGAGGCCGGCTTCCTTGTAGTACTTCATCGCGCCCGGATGGATGGGGGCGGAGAGGCCTTCAAGCATGCTTTCCTTGGTCAGCACCGCGTATGCGGGGTGAAGCTTTTTGAACTCTTCAAAGTTCTCAAATACTTCCTTGGTCACGGCGTAGACGACTTCGTCGGAAACATCGGCGGAGGTCACGAATGTGGCCTTGACGCCGAATGTGGGCACGTCTTCAGTATTCACGGCGGACTCATAGTTGCTCATGGGCACAAAAGCCTTGGCGTAGTAAGGCTTTTCCTTTACGAGTTCGTCAACACCGGGACCTTCGATGGCCACGAAACGAACCTTGCGGTTACCGGCTGTGGCTTCCTTCATTGCACCGTTGGGATGACCAACTGTGTAAAAGAAGGCGTCGATACGGCTGTCCTGCAACAGGCTGGGGGCCTCTGCGGCCTTGACCTTCTCGGCCTGGATGTCCGTTTCAGGATCCAGTCCGGCGGCCGTCAGGGCGTCGATGGAGTTCTGGAGCTGTCCGGAACCGGGGTTGCCGATGTTCACGGTCTTGCCCTTGAGGTCGGCGATGGTCTTGATTCCGGCGTCGTCAGCGGCCACCAGAGTCACTGTTTCGGGATGGATGGAGAAGACGGCGCGCAGCTTGTCCTGGGGACCTTTCTCTTCCCATTCGGCCAAGCCCTTGACGGCCTGGTATTGGCGGTCGGACTGGACAACGCCGAATTCCAGGTCGCCGGCCATGACGGCGTTGACGTTGAACACGGAACCACCGGTGGATTCAACCGTGCAACGGATGCCGTACTCGTCTTTCTTCTGGTTCACCACGCGGGCGATGGCGCCGCCGGTGGGGTAGTAAACGCCGGTGATTCCGCCTGTACCGATGGTGACGAAGGTGGTTTTAGCCGGGGCTTCGGCAGGAGCCGCTTCCTGGGCAGGAGCAGTCTCAGCGGCGGGTTCCGCTTTTTTCTCCGCCTTTTGTTCGGGCTCGGACGAGCAGCCAACAATAAGAGCAAAGCACATAAGCGCTACAATAACAAAAAGCTTCTTCATCAATTCTTCCTCCACTAAATATGATTGAAACAAATCCGACTTGATTCCAACGGAAACAGAGCCGAAGCCAGGAAATCCATGCATTCGGCAAACCATGCCTTGACGGTTGCCGGTCAGGCCAGCGAATGGATGTTCCGTTATTTTGCCGCCCTCAGCCCCCGGTCTCGCATTCAGCATTCCAGTGGCAGTGAAGCGGCTTGATTCACATAACTTGTTCAGGCCCACAGCCCTTCCACAATAATGCAAACGGACTGAGGGCAGAATTTTACCATGCCCAAAGCGATTAACAAAAAAATAACTTTTTCGCAACGACCCCTTGCAAGAAGAAGACAGCATCGGCAAACTTTGTTAACCGTTTTTTCGTGTCCGAGAACCTATAGCCGTTGCTTTTTATTCAACTCAAAAGTGCCGGAAGACTCAAAACCAAACATCATGTTCCATTTCAACAACATCTCTCTCAATTCTGAGTCACGCTATTTTATTTTCATCGGCGAAATAAAGGCCTATGGGCTAAATCGTTTCGTGGGCCAAGCGCTCAACCGTGAATTCGGCGCCGACTTTCAACCGATTTCACTGGCTCCGGACCTCGTTGACTACTCCGCCTTTGAAAATCTGGCCGTTATCAATCCCAAAGCGTCCCAAATGGCTGAAAACGAAAAACGGCCGGTGGCCTTTCGCACGCCAATGGCCGAATTTTCAAAGACCCTGTCCAATGTGCCGGAAGTCCTGGAACTGCTCGAGGCTTTGAAAAAGAATCAGGATATAATCTTCATCTGGATGTTTGAAAGCAGGCCGGAACTTGATCTCGTGAATATGAACGGAGTCAGGCTGCTGGGTCCGGACGCAAGCCTGATCAACGGGCTGAACGACAAGACCTGGCAATACCAGGCCTTGGGCAAAGTCGTGCCCGTGGTTGATCACGCCATCTGCGAAAACCGCGACAACCTGCTCAAGGCCCTGGACAGTTTCGAGGCCTCAAGCCCCCACGGCCTCTTCGTTTCCTCGAGCCACAGCGCGGGCGGGGCGCAAAGCATGGTGGCCAAGACAGCGACGCAGGCCGCCGAGCGCTTCACTGACCCTGACGGACGCTATCTCGTGAGCCGCTACCTGCCCCACAAATACGACCCAACGGTCCTGGCCGTGGCCGGAGGCGAAAACGAAGTCATGGTGGCGGGCGTGGCCGACATGAACATAGTGGACGGCAACAAGTTCCGAGGCTCCACCTTTCCGTCCGTCCTGCCGCCGAAAATCCAGGCCGAACTGCGCGAACACACCGCCGCAGTGGGCCGGGAGTTGACCCGCCTCGGATTCAGGGGCATCTTCGGCTGCGACTACATCGTCACCGAGCAGGGGGAAATTTTCTTCATCGAAGTGAACCCGCGCAAGCAGGGAACCACAATGGAATTCTGTTGTACGCTGTCGCACCAGCTGCCTAAAAGCGCGCCCAATCTTTTCGACCTGGAATGCCACGCCGTGCTGCACGATGAATTTCCTGAAGACATGGTCCAGCCGGACTACGACCTGGCCCTTGAGGGCGGCATCCACTGGGGAACCTTCAATCACAAGGAAGAAATCGACGTGGTCACCTCCCACGGCCTGCCCCAGAAAATCGATGAAGGAGAGCTTTTCGCCCGAATTGCAGGCGGCGGTCCTGACGGGCATGTAATTTTGGAACACGTGGGCGGCAATGTCCTGACCAAGGGCATGACGTTCTTGGGCCGCACAGTGGCCGTGGGCGCGAGCCGGGAAGGCATGCTTGAGCAACTTGCGCAAGGCAAAAAAGAACTTAGAGATTCCATAAAAAAATAAATCAAACAAGCTGGGAGGAATACCGTGGCAAACGACCTGAACGGAGATCTGGACGGATTTACACGAGACCTGTTGGAACGGATTTCCGGAGGGGGCGACCCTGCGGCGGACGCCTTGAACAAGGTGAAAGCCCTTTACGCCAAGGCCGTGGAAAGCGACGGCACCGCGCCCATTGTCTCCTTTTTCAAGGCCCTGGTGGAAGAAAAGAAATCAGGCGGCGTGGGTTATGAAGGCTTCGGCTTTGACCGCTCCCAGCTGCTGGAGCTTTGCGCCAAGCACGCAGGCATAGACGAGCACGGAGTGACCGTGGGCGGCCGCGTGGGCCGGGCCATTGAAATCTCCCAACAGGCCGGGGAACGGGTCAGGGACTATTTGGCCCGCAAGACCGAGGAAGCCCCCAGCGGAATCGAGCTCTGGGACAACATCCTGGAGAACCAGAAGCGCATCAAAAAGGCCCTGAACATGAGCGACGACGACTGGAACTCATTTTCCGGCCAGCTCAAGTACGCCATCAAACGACGTGGAGACCCTGGCCAAGTGCCTGGACATGCCCGCCGATGTCATAAAGGACGTGACCCGCATCACCGAGCAGTACCGCATGCGGCTCACACCCTACTATTGCAGCCTGATCCAGAAGACCGACAACGACCCGGTGCTGCTCCAGGCCGTGCCCACCGCCGAGATGGTGGACAACGTGGGCGTGGAGTTGCCGCCCGTGGCCTCGGACCATTCGCCCGTGCGCCTCATCGACCAGTTCTATCCGCGCGTGGTGGCCATGAAAGTGACCAACATCTGCGCCATGTACTGTACCCACTGCCTGCGCATCGCCCACATCGGCAAGACAGATCACGTCTTTTCCAAAAAGGCCTATTCCGAGGCCCTGGACTACGTGCGCGAGCATGACGAGATACGCGACGTGCTCATCACCGGCGGGGACGCCTTCATGCTCTCCAACAGCCACCTGGACTGGCTGCTCACCGAGCTGGACGCCATCGACCACGTGAAGATGAAGCGGCTGGGAACCCGCGTTCCCGTGACCACTCCCCAGCGCGTGGACGCAGGGCTGCTGGACGTGCTGGAGCGCAGCAACGACAAGAAGCCGGTGCGCGTGGTCACGCAGATCAACACGGCTCAGGAGATCACCCCGGTTTCGGCCAAGGCCTTCAAGGACATATCCAAGCGGGTCAGCGCGGTGCTCAATCAGGCCGTCCTGCTCAGGGGCATCAACGACAGCAAGGTCAAGATGTGGAAGCTCTGCGAGACCATCCAAGAGTCGGCCTATGTCCGGCCCTATTACATATTCAATTGCAGCTACCGCAATCCCCAATACACGCACATGCGCGTGCCCGTGGAAAAGGGGCGCGACATCGTGGAGAGCATGTACGGCAACATCTCGGGCGACGCCATCCCGCGCTACATCGCGGCTGCGGGCGGCAAGATTCCGTTGCACAGGGACAACGTGGTGCGCCGCGAGGACGGCGACATCGTCCTGCGCAAGCCCTGGAGCGGCGAGGAAACCAGCTACCCCGACGCCCTGCCCGAGATGTACGATGACGATACGGACTTCGCCTTCAACAAGTACGGCAAATAGGAAAAACAATGGACATTCCCGCCCGGGAAATCAGGCAATTCATCATGGAGCGCGAGCAGGAGATGTTCGCGCTCCTTGAACGCATGGTGCGCATCAACAGCCACACCCCCAACAAGGCCGGAACCGACGCGGTGGGTGCGGTGGTCCGCGAGGTCATGAAAGACATGGGCTTTTCCGTGCGCGTGGACCGGCAATCCGAGGTGGGCGACAACATAATCGCCGAAAGCCCGGCCTGCGCACTGGCCGAAAAGAATGGCGGCGGACGGGTCATGTTCTGCGGCCACATGGACACCGTGTTCCCGGACGACGGAAGCTTCGACTGCTTCGACCGGCAAGGGGAAAATATCGTCGGCCCCGGCGTCATCGACATGAAGGGCGGCCTTGTCACGGGCATTTACGCACTCAAGGCCCTGGACCATTTCGGCCTGCTTGGAGACATGCCTGTGGCCTTTTTGTTCAACTCGGATGAAGAGACAGGCTCACTCCACTCCCGCGATCTTGTAATGGCCGAGGCGAAAAAGGCCTGCCTGGCGTTCGTGTTCGAATGCTCCGGCCTGAACGGGGAACTGGTCACCGGACGCAAGGGCAAGACCACCTTTCAGCTTGAGGCCAAGGGCAAGGCGGGCCATTCCGGCGGATACAAAGGCGACAAGCCCAGCGCCATACTTGAGCTGGCCCACGCCACCATCGCCCTTGAGGCGTTGAACGACCCGGACGCGGGAATCTCCCTGAACGTGGGTCTGGTCAAGGGCGGCATCGGTCCCAACACCGTGGCTCCGGCGGCCAGCGCGACCGCTGAATGCCGTTACGTGTCCGCCGAGGACGGTGACAGGATTCGCAAAGCCGTTGAACAAATCGCGGCCAATCCGCAGGTTCCCGGCACATCCCTTGAAGTCACGGTCGTTCCGGGCAGGCCGCCAATGGAACGCGGGCCGGAGATAGCCACCCTTTTCGAGAAAATCAGGGCAGCGGGCGATGAGCTTGGAATCCCGGTAAGCGAGGAATTTCGGGGCGGCGTGTCCGACGCCAACTACATTTCATTCGCCGGAACCCCGGTGCTGGACGGCATGGGTCCGTCCGGCGACCTGGACCACTCGCCGAGCGAATACATGATCGCGGAGACCCTGGCCTCAAGCGCCCTGCTCACTGCCGTGGGCGTGCGCCGCTGCTTCGAGGCTTATAAGGCCGGGACTCTGCTCCGGGCAGGTTGATTGTGGGAGAGGATTTGGAAGAATCCCAATACATATTGCGCCGGGCAAACTTGGATGACGCCGAGACCCTGGCCCTGTTGCGCCTTGATCTGTTCAAGAGCTTCGCGCCGGACGAATTGGACCCGGACTGGCTGGACCATGACCGGGAATGGCTGAAAACATCCCTTGAATCGAAAGACCTGAGCGTGTGGCTGGCCGAGACCCCGAGTGGTGAAAGCGCGGCCATGTGCGCGGTGACGTTCTACCGGCTGCCGCCCAAGCCGTGGGAAAGGACCGGGCTGTATGCCTATGTTTCCAGCATGTACACCCGGCCGGAACACAGGCGGAAGGGCCTCGGCTCCAAACTCCTGAAACAGGCCCTTGAACATATAAAGGACAGGGGCGCGGCCCACGCCATGCTCCACGCCACCCCCGCCGGAGTCCCGCTCTATGAACGGTTCGGTTTCGCCCAGACCAATGAAATGCGGTTAAAGCTGGGTGAGTAGTTCACCCTTATTTCTTTCCTGTCCGCCGAAACAGTCTATAATATTGAAATATATTACGAATTGTTTTAAACGATCCTGGAAATTTTTCATTCAAGAAGGGGGGAAAATGCGCAAACCGTTCATTATTGCCGTTATGGTCATGTGCCTCGCGGCAATTATCACATCACACACAGCTTGGGCCGCAGACACGACTCCAGCTGAAATAGCGGACAAAATCGTGGGAGACTACGAAGGAAAAATCCACAACAGGCGGGCGGGAGTTCCCATAACAACGTCCTTTTTCAAGGACGGAGACGGCAATCTGGTGGGCGGCTACGTCATCAAGGAAGGGGCGAACACCTTTAAGGGTAAGCTTTCCAACATTTCCATAGACGAAGACAACACCATGCAATGCAAGTGGAGAAGCAAGGACGGCTGGGGTTCACTCAAGGTCGATTTCTCGCAAGATTTCAGGAAATTCTCGGGCTATTATAAAGGCAGGACCGGCACGGGTCGTTACAGCTGGACCGGAGTAAAAGATAAATAGCCCGGTTGGCCTCAACCTCCACATCTCATTGATTCCTCATATACATTAAGGACAACAATAGACATGCACAAAACCATCATTATCGCCCTTTTCACTCTCTGCCTAGCCACCATTTTCACGCCTGAAAAATGCATGGCCGAGGACCAAGCCCTTGCCGAACTGGCCGACAAGATTACCGGCGAATTTGACGGCAAGATTCACGACAGCAGATCCGGCGTTCCAGTGACCACCTCATTCCACAAGGACGGGGAAGGCAACCTCTCCGGCGGTTACAAAATAAAGAATCCGGGCAAGTCCTACAGCGGCCAGCTGGAAGACATCGAACTGGAGGAAGGCAATATCCTCAAATGCACATGGCGGGACAAGCACGGCTGGGGAAAACTGAAAATCGAATTCTCCGAGGACTTCAAGGAGTTCAAGGGCTACTGGCGGCCAAAAACAGGCACCAGCCGCTACAAATGGACCGGAGAGAGGGTCGACTAGAAAAATGTTCCCCCCTCTACCCCGCCAGGAGGTAATCCCGGCCCATTGAGTGGCCCCGGCTGTCAAGAAGTTCGGCGATGTCCTCGCGCGCTCCCCGGCTGGCCACATAGGACAAACAGAAGACCCGGCCCGGCTCCGGTATTTCCCGTCGATGCAGAACAGGCCTGCCATGCACCACGCGGTCGATCTTGTTGGGGTCGATGTCAAAATACGTGGTGATGTTCACGCCGTGATCAAGGAGCATGTCCGCCCTCTTGCGGGTGATGCGCCCGGCCCCGACCACGGCCACGTCCGGGTGCAACGCGTTGTTTCGCTCCAGCCAGCGGGCAAGATACCCGGTCTTGACGCGGTAAAAGGCCTCCACATCGTAGCGCGGGTCGTTGCGAGTCAGCCTTCCGGGCGGGTCGTTCCAGACCATCAGCTCCCGGTCCACCTTTTCCATGCGCACCCCGCCCTCAAGCCAACGCAGGATCATGTCATAGTCTTCCGGAAAATCACCGTGCTCGTATCCGCCGTGGACCTCGGCCAAGTCGCGGCGGAACATGATGGTCGGATTGGCGAATGGCGACTCAACGAAACGGTTCAGGGAAATGCTCTCGTGGTCCACAAGGGTGTTGGTCCAGTCCACGTAATGGGCATAGCCGCCGTTTGATTCGCGGTCCCCGCCGAACCGGGCCAGACAGCCCACCAGCCCCACTTCCGGCCTGTCATCCAGATGTGCGGCCTGGGCCGCCAACCGTTCGGGCAGGGCCTGATCGTCGGAATCCATGCGCGCCACGTATTGTCCCCGGCTCTTCTCCAGGGCCGCGTTGGCCGCAACCGAAACCCCGCCATGATCAATAAATAAAGGCCGCAACCGCGAATCTCGTCTTGCGTATTCCCGCAGGATGTCGGCGGTCTGGTCCTTGGAGCCGTCGTCAACGGCTATGATCTCGAAATCCTGAAATGTCTGGGCCAGCAGGCTGTCCAGGGCGACAGGCAGGGTGGCGGCGGAATTGTAACAGGGCAGGTTTACTGAGACTTTGGGCGCGGCCATGCGGTTCCTATTTGTTGGCCGGGTCGTTGTCCGGGTCGTTTTCAGCGGCAGCAATCTCGGCCAGCCGATTCCTGACGCGGCAAACCCCGCAAAGCTCCATTGAGGTGGGCGAACCACAGGAGGCGCAGGGTTTAAGCTCAAAGCCCTCTTTCTCGGCCACGGCCGCGAAGGCCGGACGACCGCGCTTCAAAAAGCCGTCGTAAAACGCAATCTTGGAGCCGGGGCTTTTGTATTCGATGTCGTCCCAAATCCGCTTGTGCCCGGTGAAGCTCGCTCCCTGGCTGTAGGGGCAGGGCTCGGAATGAATCTCGATGCCCTTTAGGAAAGCGTAGTTGGCGGTCTCGAACTCGGAGAGCCGATACAGCGGCTTGACCTTGCGCACGAATCCCTCTTCCGCCGCAAGGCACGGACCCTGGTCCGAAAGGTAGGAATTGTCCCAGCGCAGGGTGTTGGCGAAAAGCCGCGCCACCTCGTCGTCCAGGTTGTGGCCCGTGGCCATGGCCGTGAACCCGCCCTCGCTTGCCACCTTGTTGAAATAGTGCCGCTTGACCTTGCCGCAGACCGAGCAGATGGGCCGCCTGATCCTGGCCTTGATCTCCGGAATGGGCAGACCTTCCTTGTCCAGATCGACCACAATGAGCGAAAATCCGTGTTCGGCGCAAAAATCCTCGACCTTTATCCTGGCCTTTTCCGATGAGCCGGGAATGGCCAGATCAACGTGCAGGCCCGTCACGTCGTAGCCCTGCTCCCCAAGCTCCAGCATGAGCGCCAGGGAGTCCTTGCCTCCGGACAGGGCCACGAGAACTCGGTCCTCCCGGGTGAACAGTTCCTGCTTCCTTATGGCCGTGCCCACCTGCCCGGAAAAAAAACGAAGAAAACACGGGGCGCAAAAGGCCGTGTTGTGGCTCGGCAACCCGACAACGGCCGGGGCTTTGCATCGTCTGCATTTCATAATACTATCCTGTGGATATGACCTTGCGCACGGTTATTTCGTCGTCCCGGCCAACGGGCATGTCCTGGGTCAGCAGGTCCCTGCCTCGGATGACCAGGGCCTGGGTAGGCCTCAGGCCGAGCTTGTTCAAAAGCTGCAACACTGTGTTCAGCCTCGCGAAGGTCAGAGTCTCTCCGTCCGGCTCAACGTGTACGGTTACCATAACTTGTCCTTGTTGTTTTCGCTGCGGGGAATAGGAAATGTACTGTGGGCCTGTTTTTTGTCAAGTCGCACAGGCGGGCACAACAACTGAAAATAACTGTTATTTATAAGAGACACCTCTTTTTTTTCCGGATTAACATAAAAATCATGCGGATGTTGTTGACCACAGATGAAATAATCCATTAAAGTGGTATCGTGCGAAGATATTTTAAGGAGAAAGAATATGAACAAGCCCAAAGTCCTTGTGGTGGATGACGAGATACACATTCGGATGCTCTATCAGGAAGAATTGGAAGCCGAAGGATTCGAGGTTGTTACCTCAGACGGCGAGGAAGAGATACTGGACGTGGTCGGCCGCGAGAACCCGACTATCGTGATCCTGGACATCAAGCTGGGCGTCAACCGCTCGGGACTTGATCTGTTACAGGAAATAAGAAGCAAGGACCAAAGGCTGCCGGTGATACTGAGCACGGCCTACGACTCCTACCAGCACGACCTGAAATCCATCGCAGCGGATTATTACGTGGTCAAGTCGGTTGACCTGACCGAACTCAAGGACAAGGTCAGGATGGCCCTGGACAAGGCGGCCACAGCCAAGGGCTGACACCGGACAAAACCCGCGTTTCTCCTGGAAAACGGCGCACCGCCGGGATTGCCGCCCGTTTTTTACTTGCGGCGAAACCTGCTTCGTGCTAGCCGCTAAACCCATGCCCGACATCGCCCTATACATCAAGCAGATCAGCATTTTTCTGGTGCCCCTGCTCCTGGCCCTGACCTGCCATGAAGCGGCCCACGGCTACGTGGCCTATCTCCTGGGCGACCCCACGGCCAAGCTGGCCGGACGGCTGACCCTGAACCCCATCAAGCACCTGGACCCCATCGGAACCCTGGTCTTTCTGGTCACCAGAATGATCGGCTGGGCCAAACCCGTGCCGGTGAACCCGCGCTATTTCAAAGACCCGCAAAAGGGCATGCTCTACGTGGCCCTGGCCGGACCCGGCGCCAACTTCGTGCTGGCCGTGTTCTTCGCCCTGATCTTTCATCTCTTAAACGGCATGAGCATCAGCGGACCGGATTCGCCCATGCTCAAATTTCTTGAACCGGCCGTGACCATCGCCTATGCGGGCGTGTTCGTGAACCTGGCGCTGGGCATATTCAATCTCACGCCCATCCCGCCCCTGGACGGCAGCAATATCGTGGCCGGACTCCTGCCCAGGGACCTGGCGGTCAAGTACATGTCCGTCGGACGTTACGGAATCATCATCATATTGGGCCTGGCCTTTCTCGGTGTGTTCGAAAAGGTCGTTTTTCCCTTGATCGGCTGGGGGATGGCCCTGCTAAGAATGCCCATGCTATGATCACCAAAACCAACAGGACTGAATTTAAAATGAGCGACAAACGGGAACGTGTGGTTTCAGGAATGCGCCCCACCGGCCCCCTGCATCTGGGCCACTACTTCGGAGTGCTGGTCAACTGGGTAAGGCTCCAGGAAGAGTACGACTGTTATTTCTTCGTGGCCGACTGGCACGCCATGACCAGCGAATACGCAGATCCCAAGCGGATCAAGGCCTTCGTGCCCGAACTGGTCAAGGACTGGATCGCCTCCGGCCTGGACCCGGAGAAATGCGTCATTTTTCAGCAGTCGCGCATCAAGGAACACGCGGAGTTGCATCTCCTGCTGTCCATGATCACTCCCCTGGGCTGGTTGGAACGCTGTCCCACATACAAGGAAATCAAGCAGGAGCTGGTGCAGAAAGACTTGAACACTTATGGTTTCCTGGGCTACCCGGTGCTGATGTGCTCGGACATACTCATGTACCTGCCCCAGGCCGTGCCCGTGGGCCACGACCAGTTGCCGCACCTTGAACTGACCCGCGAAATCGCCCGGCGCTTCAACCACATCAACGGCGATTTCTTCCCCGAACCCAAGGCGCTGCTCACCGAGGACGCCAAGCTTCCGGGCCTGGACGGTCGCAAGATGAGCAAGAGCTACGGCAACAGCATCATGCTCGGCGAATCCCTTGAAGACATTCAGCCCAAGATCATGGGCATGCTCACGGACAAGAACCGGATGCGCAAAAGCGATCCGGGCGACCCGGAAATTTGCAACCTCTATCCCTATCACAAGCTCATGACCGACTCGGAAAAATGCGCCGAGATCGAGGCCGGGTGCAGGGACGCCTCCTGGGGCTGCGTGGACTGCAAGAAGCTGCTCTTCAAGTCCATGGAGAAATTCCTGGAACCCATCCATGAGCGCCGCGCCGAACTGGACAAAAATCCGGGCAGGCTCGAGGAAATCCTCAGAAACGGCGACGAACGGGCCCGAAAATTCGCGGTCAAGACCTTGAGCGATTTGCGCCGACTGATAAATTTCGATTAAATGAGCGTATTCATGGCCTGCCCGGTGGCGGGCCGCACGTTCCCAAAATAGGAGGACCTGATGTCCCAAGCCAAGAAAGGCGACAATGTCAAAATCCACTACACGGGCAGCCTGAAAGACGGCACCGTGTTCGACTCTTCCCTGGAGAGAGACCCCCTGGAATTCTCCCTGGGCCAGGGCATGGTCATCGAGGGCTTTGAAAACGCGGTGGAAGGCATGGCCGTGGGCGACACAAAAACCGTCGAGATTCCCCCGGACCAGGGCTACGGGCAGCACAATCCGGAAATGGTCATCACCGTGGAAAAAAGGCAGATGCCTCCGGACATCGTGCCTGAAATAGGCATGATGCTGGAAGTGAACCTGGAAAACGGCGGCAAGGCCCACGTCACGGTGACCAAACTCGAAGACGAGGTCATAACCCTGGACGGCAACCACCCCTTGGCGGGCAAAGACCTTATCTTTGAATTAAACCTCGTGGAAATTGCTTAAATAAATAAAGATTGATTAAATGAGCATCTCGAAGCGCACGCAGCAAATCAGCTCCTTTCTAGTCATGGACGTGCTGGAGGCGGCCCATTCCCTGGAGCGGGAAGGGAAGTCCGTCATACACCTGGAAATCGGTGAACCCGATTTCGACACCCCGGACTGCATCAAGAGGGCCGCCTGCCGGTCCCTTGAGCAAAACAAGACCCACTACACCCACAGCCTGGGCATCATCGAACTGCGCGAGGCCATCTGCGAGCACTATCTGGACCGTTACGGCGTGGAGCCGCACCCGGACCGGATAATCGTGACCCAGGGCACGTCCCCGGCGCTGTTCCTGGTCTTCGCGGCCCTGCTGGAGGAAGGCGACAAGGTCGTCATCCCCGACCCGGGCTACGCCTGCTACCCGAACTTCATCACCTTTGCCGGAGCCGAACCCTTGCGCGTTCCCGTGCGCGAGGAAGACGGTTTCCAGTACAGGCCGAGCCGCATCAGGGAAGCCCTTGACCCAAAAGTCAAGGCCATAATGATCAACTCGCCATCCAACCCCACCGGCACGCTGCTCTCGGACGAACGCATGCAGGCCGTGGCCGAAATGGGGCCATACGTGGTATCGGACGAAATCTATCACGGTCTGGTTTACCAAGGGCGGGAGCGCAGCATCCTGGAATTCACGGACCGGGCCTTCGCCCTGAACGGTTTTTCCAAGCTCTACGCCATGACCGGCTTCAGGCTGGGCTATGTCATAGCGCCCAAGGATTTCGTTCGCCCCATGCAGAAGCTCTGCCAGAATTTCTTCATCTCGGCCAACGCCACGGCCCAGTGGGCGGGCATCGCCGCGCTAAAGGAATCGGCCCCCGACGTGGAACGCATGAGAAAAACCTACGACAAGCGCCGCAAGTTCATGCTCAAGGGGCTGAGGGAGCTGGGGTTCGAAATCAAGAACGATCCCACCGGGGCCTTCTACGTGCTGGTGGATTGCAAACATCTGGCCGAAAAATTCGGCGGCAGTTCTTATAAACTGGCCTTCGATATCCTGGAAAAGGCGTTGGTCGGCGTGACTCCGGGCATAGATTTCGGTCCCGGAGCCGAAGGCTACATCCGCTTCTCCTACGCAAACTCCGTGGAGAACATCGGCGAGGCCATGAGCCGCCTGAAAAAATATCTGGCTGAAGAATTCTAGACCACGGTATTCAGGCCGAAAAACTGTAGTCCGCTTGCCGCGCCGAAGAGCATGTTGCCGCTGGCAATGCTTGAGGCCGACCCCGACGACCACCACGTCTCCATGGCGCTGGCTTGAATCTGCTGCTTGAGCTGACCGGGGCTGAGTTTGTTCTCGGCGACATTGGAAATGTTGGAATAGCTGACGATCTTGGCGAACTCCTCCCGCCTTTCGGGATTCTGATCGAAATAGTTGTCTATCTTGGCCTTGTCCGGATGATTCTGGTCCACCGTGACCTTGTCCCCGGCCGCGTCGTAGCTCAAAGTGAATTCGATGTCCGTGTTCACGCCGATGGCTTCAAGATCACTTTTCAGCTCGGCCTCAAATTTCTCCTGAAGCGCGTCCCGGTAGTCCATTACGTCCTTGAAGGTCAATTTGCCGCCGCTGCTTGGAACCTCGTCCAAAAGGCTCTTCACGGATTGGCTTATCTCCTTCATGGAGGCCAGACCCTGGGACGAACCATAGGCGGACGACCTTTGCCTGATCAGGTCCGACAGGCTGCCGCTGGCGTAATTCAGATTCAACAGGGAACTGTTTATCGACTCGGTACTCATTTCACGTCTCCTTGAAATCGGTCACGGCAAGCATTTTTTTCCGTGTCTTCGAATAATGCATGGCCCATACCAAAAGACGAATCCCGCCCCAAAAAAAAGACCCCCCGGCCAAGGCCGAAGGGTCACGCAACTTGCTTCAATTGCCGGGTCAGGCGGCCCGACCGTCCTCGTCGATCTTGCCCTTTTCCATGCCGATGAAAAACATGAGCAGCGAGGGGATGACGAATATCGTGAATACCGTGGACAGGGCCAGTCCGCCAAGGACAACGGAGCCAAGGCCGCGGTAAAGCTCTGAGCCGGGACCGGGCGCAACGGCCAGGGGCAGCATGCCCAGAATCGAGGTGGCGGCCGACATGTATATGGGCCTGAGTCTGGTGCGCGTGGCCTCCAATATCGCCTCCTTGTGCTCCATGCCGTGGTCCCGAATGTTGTTCAGGGACTGGTGCACGATGAGAATGGCGTTGTTGACCACCACGCCGATGAGAATAACGAAGCCGAGCATGGTCAGCACGTCCAGGGGCTGGGCCGCGATGAACCAGTTCTCCAGCTTGAGACCCAGGAACCCTCCGGCGCCGGCCAGGGGCACGGTGAACAGGATGATCAGGGGATATATGAAATTTCCGAACAGGGCGGACATGAGCAGGTAGGTGATGACCACGGCCAGAATGAAATTGGACTTCAATGCATCCCTGGTGACCGTCAATTTGTCCGCGGCCCCGCTCATGCGAACATCCGCGTCCTTCAGAAGTCCCATCTTGCCCACGGCCGGAACGATATTGGAGTCTATGATCTCCATGGCCTGCTCCAGGGGCATGGCCTTCGGCGGGGTGACCTGCAGGGTTATGGTCCTTTGGCGTTCCAGGTGCCTGATCTGATTCACGCCGTAGGTGCGCTGTATCCCGGCCAATGAAGAGACGGGGACAGCCCAGCCCATGGGCGTCGCCACCAGGGAATCATAAAGTTCCTCGGGAGTGGTCGCGGCTTTGTCCGAGGACTTCAGGACCAGATCGATCTTCTTCTTGCCCTCTTCCTTGAAATCCCCGATCTTGCGCCCGTCCATGATCACGTCCACAGCCAAGCCCAGATCCTCGGCGGAAAGACCCGCAGCGCGAACCCGGTCGCGGTCGGGCAAAAAACGGACTTCCGGATAAAGCAGTTCAAGGGAGGGTATGGGCCTGATCTGCGAACCCGGAATTTCCTTGCCGATCATGCCGAACATTGTTCCGGCCGCAGCAATGAGCTGTTCCAGATGAGCGCCGCTCACGTCCACGTCGATGGTCCGCCCCTCGCCCAGCCCCTGCTGGAAAATGCCCGCCTGCATGCTTATCCCGAACATGCCCGGAATGGAATTCATGATCCTTCTGAACTCGGGGATAAGTTCCCCGGCCCTCTGCTCCTGGGTGGAAATGGCCCCGAACAGATTGATGGTGGGAGCGGCCACATAGAACATGTTCTTGACTCCCGGAATACCGTTGACTTCCTGCTTGCCTATAAGCGGCTGAACCTGGTCGAAAATGAATTCGCCGTTGGCCAACCGTTCCTCATAGGAAAGGCCCGGCGGAGGAATGAGTATGTTGATGACCATGTTCCGGTTGCCCTGGGGCAGGTATTCCATCTTTGGGAAAAAGATCAGGACCATCAACACTGAAGCCAGGGTCAGACTTCCGACAGTGAGAACCCTGTTGCGTCTGGTCAGCAGGGACCATTCCAGCAGAGTCATGATGAAATCCTGAGCCCTTGAGCCGAAACGGGTCACGGCCTTCAAAAAACCTTTTCCATTTTCCTTTATCTTTCCGGACTCAAGTATTTTGGACACGGGCTTGAATTCCCTGATTCCGTTCAGGGCCTTTTCACCCAGCTCGCCGACTCTGCTCTCCGTAGTCCCGCTCTTTCTTCCGGCCCAGGAATAGAACTGCCTGGCCAACATTGGTATGACCGAAATGGAGACAAACAGGGAAAGAACAATTGCGCAGGTCACGGCAATGGCGATGTCCTTGAACAGCTGCCCTGCTTCTTCCTGGATGAAGGCCACGGGGAGAAACACCGCTATGGTCGTGAGGGTGGAGGCTATGACCGCGCCCCAGACCTCGCTGGCCCCGTCATAGGCAGCCTCAAACGGCCCTTTGCCCATGTTGCGGTGCCGGTCGATATTCTCCAGCACCACGATGGCGTTGTCCACGAGCATGCCCACGGCAAAGGAGATGCCGGCCATGCTCACCACGTTCAGAGTTCTGCCCATCATGCCGAAAATGATGAAGGAGCCTATGATGGATATGGGAATGGCAATGGCCACGATGATGGTTGAGGATATGCTCTGCAGGAATATGAAGAGAACCGTCACGGCCAGCAGGCCGCCGATCATGATATTGTTCTGGACAAGACCGATGGCGCCGTTGATGTATGGCCGCTGGTCGTAGGCCCAATCCAGGAATATGCCCTGCTCCTTGAGCATTCCGTCGTTAAGTCCCCTGACGACCTCGTCAACCTTGTCCGTCAGATCCAGGACGTTGGCTCCTGGTTCGGGCTTGACCCCCACGGCGATACCCGGCTCGCCGTTATGCAGCATGGCGGTGGTATTCTTTTCGTAGCCGAACGTGGCCCGGCCCACGTCCCCCAGAGTAACGCGGTAGTCCCCCGTGGAATTGATGACGATACTCTCAATTTCCTCGGTGGAATGCAGTTCGGCGGGCATGCGTATTCTGTAATCCCGCCTTCCCACGCCGAGATTTCCCGCCGATATGTTGACGTTCTCAGCCTTGAGCACGTTAATCAGTTCGGGGATGGTCAGATTGTAGGCCGCCAGCTTCTCCGGGTCCACGATGACGTGCATTTCCTTTTCAATGCCACCGCCGATAAAAAGGTCGGCCACGCCCTGGACCCGCTCTATATGCTGCCGGACCTCATCCTCGAAAAAGGTGCGGTAGCGTTGGGCCGACATCTCGTTTCCGGGCAGGGATTTGAGCATCATCCAGATGATGGGCGAGGTGGCCGCGCCGGTGGCGCTGATCACCGGACGGTCCGCGTTGTCCGGGTAGGAAGGAACCTCGTTCAGCTTGTTGGAAACCCTGAGCAGAGCCTCGTCCACATCTGTGTCAATGGTAAATTTGAGGGTTATCTCCCCCCGGCCGTTATAGCACTGGCTCTCCATCTCGATTAGACCGGGAACGCCCTTGAGGGTCTTTTCCTGCTCCTCCACGATGTCCCGCTCGATCTCATAGGGAGTGGCGCCGGTCCAATTCGTCTGAACGGTTATCTCCGGCTCGGTGACGTTGGGCGTGAGTTGGTAGGGCAAAGATGTCAGGGCCACCATGCCGAAGAGCACGACAAGGATGACGCCGACCAGAACAGAAACCGGTTTCCCAATGGAAGCCTTGACCAAATCCATAATCGCCCAGCCTCCGGAATAATCAGTTAGCGGCGGGAGCCACGGGCTGTCCGGGCTGAAGCCTTTCGTTCCCCTTGACCACCACGTCCATGCCCTCCTTGAGGTCCTTGGACGAGACACCGGCCACAAGGCCCTTGTAGCCCACCACCGTGACCGGCATGGGCACGGCCTTGCCCTCAAGCACGGCCCAGACCACCAACGTTCCGCGATTGGAGATCACGGCGTCCCTGGGCAGGACCAGGGTCGTCCCGGCTGCCCCGGAGGGCAGGGAAACGCGGGCCGCCATTCCTTCGGCCAGACCGGTCACGCCGTTGAGCCTGATCTTGACCGGAAAGGTGCGCGTGGCCACATCGCCTTTGGGAATCACGGCGTAAACCCGGCCCTTGTATTCGCCGCCCCCGGCCTTGACCGAGACTTCCAGGCCCGGCTTCACGGCGCGCATGGCTGATTCGGGAGCGTTTATGACCACGTCGAACTCGCCGGCCCTGGACATGGTTATGACCGCCGCGCCCGAGGAAACCCATTCGCCCCTGTCCACATGGCGCTCAAGAATCATTCCGTCATACGGGGCGCGGATGGTCTTCAGGCCCTTTTCCGTATTCAACTGGTCCAGGCTGGCCCTTGCGGCGGCCATGGCGGCCTGTGAGGAACGCGCACCCAGACGTTTCTGGTCGTATTCGCCCTCGGCAACGGACTCGCTCTTGAAAAGGGCCTTGATCCGCGTGTTGTTCAGGCGGGCCAGCTCGAAATCCGAGGCGGCCTGATTCAGCTTGGCCTTGGCGCCGTTGATCTGGGCATCCAGAATTTCGGAGGAAAGTTCGACCAGCACGTCGCCTTCCTTGACTTCCTGGCCGTCGCTCACGACAACCGATCCGACCTTGCCCCCGATCTCGGCGGCCACGTCGGATATTTCGGTAAAATTGACAGTGCCTATAAATTCGGACTGGGGAGCCACCTCGCCGGAAGAGACCTTGGCCGTGACCACCGGTGCGGGAGGACGACCGTCTTTCTGGGCCAGGGCTTGGGAAGTGGTCAACAACAGAAACGAAAGGGACAGAACCAGGAGCCTTTTACTCATCGGCTTCACCACCAGACTTAATAAGATAACCTTCACTGAATAAAGAATTATTTACTCCTATCAACAATTAGTCAATAAGACAAAATCAAAAACAGCAAAAACAATTCACCGAAAATATTGAGAAATGTTATGATACGGGGCTTGTCATTCGCTGGGGCATTGATCGCAATCGGCCATTGAACAGGCGATTATCTTGTGGGCCAGCCCCCTGCCCAAGACCACATCGGATCCACGAACCTTTAGGCGGCATGGACCCATGCCGGTGGAAACGACTTCAAGGACCGCCCCTGGGGTAAGGCCCATTGCGTACAGCCTGCTCTTGGCCCTGGGGCAGCCGTCGAGATCCTCGACTTTGACAAGATCCCCCTTGTGGAAGCGGCACAATGGTTTCTTCTCTTTATTTTCAGGCATTTTTCAAATCCTTGTCTAGTGAGAATGAAAGTCACTACTCGGTAATTAAGCACCCGTCAACCAGAATGCAAGGCCGGGCTTTTGGCAGTTCGAAACACGTCTTGATACACCCTCTACTCAAAAAAACATCCTAAATAGATTGACATTGATAATCAGAGTCAATACTTAGTTTCTGCAAGTCAAATTCAACCCGTGAGGCAACATGACCAAGGAAATTGGACTTAGAAAACTGACAGCCAATCAATCGGCCAGAATAGTTAGAATAAACGCAAACGGCGACCTTGGCAGACGGATAAGGGAACTTGGATTGATCCCAGGGACCGAATTGATGGTCATCGGCAAGGCCCCGCTGCGCGACCCAGTGGCCCTCAGGCTGTCCGGCTTCACCATAACCCTCAGAAACAATGAGGCCGACAACATCATAGTCGAACCCTGCGGAGGCGAATAGTGGCGGACAAATTGACGATAGCACTTGCCGGCAACCCCAATTCCGGCAAGACGACCATGTTCAACGCCCTGACCGGCTCCAGGCAGCATGTCGGCAACTATCCGGGCGTCACGGTTGAAAAAAAGGAAGGAACTTGCAAACTGGAAGGGAAAGAAATCCACGTCGTTGATCTTCCCGGAACATACTCCATCACGGCCTACACGGCCGAAGAACTGGCAGCCCGCGACTTTCTGGTCGAGGAAAGACCGGACGCGGTCATCGATGTCCTTGACGCCAACACCCTTGAACGCAGCCTCTATCTGGCCGTTCAATTCCTGGAAATGGGCGTCCCCCTTGTCCTGGCCCTGAACATGATGGACGAGGTGCGCAAACGCAACATGCACATCGACAGCGAACTGCTCTCCAGTCTGCTGGGACTGCCCGTGGTGGAGACCGTGGGCAAGACCGGCGAAGGACGCGACAAACTGATCCGAGAAGCCCAGGCCCATGCCAAAGCCCACAGGGGCCTCTGGAAACCGTTGAACATATCCTACGGCCAGGACATCGACGAAGCCCTGGCCGAGATGGTGGTTCTAATCGAAGAAAGCGAATTTCTGACCGACAAGTACCCGGCGCGCTGGCTGGCCCTCAAGTACCTGGAGCACGACGTGCAGATTGTGGCCATGGGGCGCAGGCAGGGCGCTGTTTCGGCGCAACTGGAAGACATAGCCCAAAAACTCTCCCTGCACTTCGAACGGACCATGAAGACCGACACCGAGGCCCTGGTCGCCGATTATCGCTACGGGTTCATCGCCTCCCTGATCAAGAAGGGAATAGTAAAGCGCGACGCCTCCCATGACCGCATCGCCGCCTCCGACAAGGTGGACCGGGTGGTAACCAGCACCTTTTTCGGCCCCCTGCTCATGCTGTTCATCCTCTACGCCATGTTCCAGGCCACATTCATCCTGGGTGAAGTCCCCATGGGCTGGTTCGAAAACTTTTTCGGCTGGCTGGCCGATTCCGCCGATTCCCTGCTGCCCGACGGGATGTTCAAATCCATGCTCGTCTCCGGGGTCATCGACGGCGTGGGCGGAGTCATGGGCTTCGTGCCTCTCATCGTCATCATGTTCCTGATGCTCTCCTTCCTTGAGGATCTCGGTTACATGGCCCGCATGGCCTATATGCTGGACCGCGTGTTCAAGGCCTTCGGCCTGCACGGCAGTTCGGTCATGCCCTTCATCATTTCCGGCGGCATACCCGGCGGCTGCGCCGTGCCGGGCGTCATGGCCGCGAGAACCCTGCGCAGCCCCAGGGAAAGACTGGCCACCATTCTCACGGCCCCGTTCATGGTCTGCGGCGCAAAAGTGCCGGTATTCATTCTGCTGGTGGCGGCCTTTTTTCCGGACTCGGCAGGAAACGCCATGTTCTGGCTGACCCTGGTTTCCTGGGGCCTGGCCCTGCTCACGGCAAAATTCCTCCGAATCACGGTTCTCCGGGGAGAAGCAACGCCCTTTATCATGGAACTGCCGCCCTACAGAATACCCACCCTGCGCGGCGTGCTCATCCACACCTGGGAACGGGCCTGGCAGTATATCAAGAAGGCCGGAACCATCATCCTGGCCATATCCATCCTGCTTTGGGCGGCCATGACCTTTCCCGGGCTTCCGGAAGAAAAGGCGGCCTCTTTCGAAGCCCAGCGCCAAGCCGCAACAGCCCAGATGCAGGCGGCCAAGGACTCCGGCGCAACAAAAGACGCCCTGGCGAAGTTCGAGGCTGAAGTCTCGGCGGTGGACGGCCTTGAAGCCGAAGCCGCCTTGCGCAATTCCCTGGCCGGACGGTTGGGCACTTCACTTGAGGGGATCAGCAGGCTGGCCGGTTTCGACTGGCGCGTGAACATCGCCCTGCTGGGCGGAGTGGCGGCCAAGGAGGTCATTGTCTCCACACTGGGCACGGCCTACTCACTGGGCGAGGTGGACCCGGAGGAATCCGAACCCCTGTCCCAAAGGATCGCCCAGGACCCGGGCTTCAGCCCGGCCACGGCCCTGTCGCTCATGATATTCATCATGCTCTACGCGCCCTGCTTCGTGACCGTGGTGACCATGGCCAAGGAGGCCTCGTGGGGCTGGGCCGGATTCGCCCTGGTTTTCAACACGGCGCTGGCCTTCGCCCTGGCCGCAGCCACCTACCAGATCGCATCGGGCCTTGCCTGACGACCTCTCTGACCAATCATCCATAAATGCCTTGGCGGCCCCTGCGGGGGCCGTTTTTTTTGGACCCCGGCTTGCATTGCATCCTGTGAAAGACTAGACTTTTTGCATGGACAAATTCATCGCCGACCTGCACATCCATTCACGTTTTTCCCGCGCCACAAGCAAAAAACTGACCCTCCGCAATCTCGACTCCTGGGGCCGCGTCAAGGGAATCAAGGTCGTCGGCACAGGCGACTTCACCCACCCCCAATGGCTGGAGGAAATCGAAACCGAACTTGAGGAGGACGGCAACGGACTCTTCCGCCTCAAGTCGCCGATCGATCTGGTTGAAGAAATTCCCGGCGTGGAAAAAAACATGGGCCGCCGGGTCCGGTTCATGCTCCAGACGGAAATCAGCTCCATCTACAAGCGGGGCGGTAAAGTGCGCAAGGTGCACAACCTCGTGTACATGCCAGACCTGCAAAGCGTGAAAAAATTCAACGAGAGACTGGCTCAGGTGGGCAACCTGGCTTCGGACGGCAGGCCGATCCTGGGCCTGGACAGCCGCAACCTGCTGGAGATGGTCCTTGAAACGCACCCCATGGCCTTTCTCATCCCGGCCCACATCTGGACGCCCTGGTTCTCCCTGTTCGGCTCAAAATCCGGCTTCGACACCGTGGAGGAATGCTACGGCGACCTGGCAAGCGAAATCTTCGCAATGGAGACCGGGCTATCCTCGGACCCGGACATGAACTGGACTTGGAGCGCCCTGGACAAGATCAGGCTCATTTCCAATTCAGACGCCCACTCCGGCGAGAAACTCGGCCGCGAGGCGAACATTTTTCAAGGCGATGTTTCCTACGAGGGCATTTACCGGGCCTTGCGCAACGAAGGACTCGGACACAAGTTCCTGGGCACCTTGGAATTCTTCCCTGAGGAGGGCAAGTACCACCTGGACGGCCACCGCAAGTGCTCCGTGGTCATGGACCCTGCGGAAACGAGAAGCAGGGGCGGAATATGCCCTGTCTGCGGCAAGCCCATGACCCTCGGCGTGCTCTACCGGATCACGGAACTGGCCGACAGGACGGAACCCGTCCAGCCCGCAGGTCAGCCCGGATTCGTATCCCTCATCCCCCTGAAGGAGATAATCTCCGAGGTGGTGGGAACCGGACCCGGCACCAAGAAGGTCGAGGCCATGTACAACCGCATCATATCCGAGGTCGGGTCGGAACTGGACGTGCTGCAAAAAATCCCGGTGGAAGACATCAAAAGGCAATCCTCATGCCTTGCGGAAGGCATCAGCCGCATGCGCGAGGGCCAGGTCATCCGTGCCTCGGGCTTTGACGGCCAGTACGGAGTCATCTCCGTGTTCACCCCCCAGGAACGGCAGCAGATGAAAAGCGGAGCAATGCTCACGGGAATCACCCTGCCGGAAAAGCGGCCCGAGAAATTCAAGGATCAGGAACCCTGCCCGGCTTCCCAGCCCTTTCCCGTGCCGGAACCCGCAAAAATCGATTTCAACAAGGCCCAGAAAAAGGCCATCAAGGCCGAGTCCGGACCGCTGCTCGTGCTGGCCGGACCGGGAACGGGCAAGACCCAAACCCTGATGGGCAGGATAACCAGACTGCTTGATCAAGGCGAAAAGCCGCGACGCATATTGGCCCTGACCTTCACCAGACGTGCGGCCGCCGAACTTCGCGAACGGCTGGAACGCGATCTGGGCCAGGGCGCGGCCCTGCCTCAGGCCGGAACACTGCACGCCCACGGATTCGACTACTGGAAGCACGTGCACGGCGAGGAACCGGTGGTGCTCAACGAGGAGTCGTCCAAAAAAATCTTCGCCGAGGCCAACCCGTCCCTGACGGACAGGGAACTGGCCGAGGTCTGGCGTGAATACACCCTTTGCCGCGAAACACTCAAGCCGCAGGACAATGGTTTGAGGGAATTCGGGGACAACTATTCCCTGCGCAAGGAAAGCTGGAACCTCGTGGACTACACCGACCTTCTGGAATTCCAGGCCGAGCAGTTCAACGGCGAAGGTTTCGTCAGCCCTTACAGGCATGTGCTTGTTGACGAGATACAGGACTTGTCGCCCCTGCAAATCGAGGTCGTAAAAGGGCTTGGCGGTCTGGAGGGCGAGGGGTTCTTCGCCATCGGCGACCCCAACCAGTCCATCTACGGATTCCGGGGCGCGACCAGCGACCCGGAAGAACTTCTGCGCGAAAAATGGCCCAGACTGCGGACCATCAGCCTGGAATCCAATTACCGTTCCGGCGAGACCATCCTGAAGGCTGCGGCCCCGATCTTTCCCGACACGACCCCGCTCAAGGCGGAAAAGGACATCCAGTCCGGAGTGCACCTTTTCAAGGCCCCGGACTCCATGCGCGAGGCCTCCTGGATGGCCGAGAGAATCAATCAGCTCATCGGAGCCACCAGCCACAGTCTGGCCGACGCCACGGGGCACGGCGGACTCACTCCGGGCGAGATAGCGGTCCTGGTGCGCTTTCGCGGACTCATGCCCACGATTGAAAAGGCCCTCCAGCGTTTCGGCATCCCATACTCCATCCCGGAAAAGGAGGCCTTTTGGAACGAGCCGAGGATCGCGGCCATACTGGACGCGGCCGGCGCGCTGCTTGGCCTGTCGGAGAACGAATCCGACGATTCCCTGGACCTGCCGGAAAGGATCATGGCCCAAGGCCCGTCCGGACTTTCGTCATACCTTGGCGACGAACCGCCCTTTGACCAGTTCTTCTGGCAAGGCAAGGCCTTCAAGGAGTTCAAGGCCGCCTACGACAGACGCGGCGGCTGGTCCGGACTCATAAACTGGGTGCATCTGCAAGGCGAACTGGAACTGGTGCGCCGCTCGGCGGAAAAAGTTCAACTCATGACTCTGCATGCGGCCAAGGGGCTTGAATTCGAGGCAGTTTTCATGCCTGCCCTGGAAGAGGGAATTCTGCCTTTTGCCGGGACCGGAATGCTCACGGGCAAGGTCAACGATTCAAACGACGGGCCGATTTTCAACGAGTTGGAGGAGAGGCGGCTGTTCTATGTGGGTCTGACAAGGGCCAAGAGCAGGCTGTTCCTGAGCCATGCTGAAAAACGCTCCATCTACGGAAAGACTCTGAACCTGCCGCGTTCCAGATTTCTTGCGGAAATTCCGGAAGATGTTTCGACCAAATCATCCCTTGCGGCTCGAAGGGTCAAAAAGGAAAAACAGATCAGCTTTCTGGACCAGGTCAATTCATGATGACCCTGTAGAGGTAACGCTCGTAGGCTGAGCTCATCCTCCTTGCCAGGGGAATTCCGAACCCTGCCCTGCGCAATTTGCAAAACACGTGCAGGGGATTGAAACAATGCTGAAGAGAGCGTCGAAGACACTTCATGCCTCTTTCTCCTGTTTGGAAAACAATTACCCGATTTATTGCAACTGCCATGCCCGCGAACACATCATCAAATAATCCGGTCCATTCCCATCCAGGCTCTACGCAGGGGGATGAAAAAAACTCCACAGACAATGGTAAACGACGAAATCCCAACGCCCCGGCAACCCTGCCCTGGCGGCTGGCCGCCACCTCCTTCGTCATCCCCGGGACAGTGGCCGAAAACTGCCGTTACCTGGACTCGCGCACCAGGGAAACCGGGCTGACCTTTTTCGAGACGGAATCCTGCCTGGCCTACGATGAAAACGATCTGCCCCCGGAGCTTGCGGACCTGGACATGGCCTGGCATGTTCACCTTCCCCTGGACCTGCCCTGGCACCTGGGACCTGATAAATCATGGGGCAAAATAAAGGGGCTGATGGACAAAACCACATACCTCAAGCCCTGGGCCTATGTGCTGCACCCGCCACCCGACCCAGACATGCTGGACGATTTGGCGGACTGGCTTGCAACGACAGGGCTGCCTCCCGAAAATCTGCTGCTGGAAAACATCGAGGGCTGCGACCTCACGGGGATGTGGCCCCGAATTCAAAAACTCGGTCTTGGCGTCTGCCTCGATCTGGGGCATATTCTGGCCTACGGTCAGGATGAGATTTTCAACCTGCCCGGACTCAAGTCCAGGGTGGGCATGCTGCACGTCTATTCGCCAGGTCCGGGGGCAAGGCACGAAAGCCTTGCCAAGCTTGACGACAAGGGCAAGGAAACGCTGAAAAAAATGTTGAATCTTTTGACACCGGGAAAAACCGTCACCCTCGAGGTTTTCGACGGCGAGGCCCTGTCCGCTTCCAGGTCCGCCCTGGAAGCCTGGGCCGCTGAATGGGGATTTTGCCGATGATGACATTTATTGTCGGCGGCGCCAGTTCGGGCAAGTCCGCCCTGGCCCTGGAAATGTTCGATTCCTGCCCGGAGCCGAAACTGTTCATGGCCACGGGCAAGGCTCAAGATCAGGAATTCAGACAGCGCATATTGGATCACCGCCGGGACAGGAAACCGGAAATTTCCGTTCAGGAAATCAATCTTGACTTGCCTCAAGCCCTCAATAAGGCTAAAGCCAGAAATTGCTCCGTGTTGGTGGACAGCCTGGACTTTTGGTTTTTCTCCTGCCTGGAGGCCGGACGTTCTTCAGAACTGTCGGGGCTTCTGCTTGAAGAGACCTCCGGCTGGGACGGGGCTGATTTGATTGTCGTATCCACCGAAACGGGGCTTGGCCCTTTGCCCGCAGGCAGTGCGACAAGACGGTTTGTCAGCGGCCTGGGAAAATTGAACCAGGAGCTGGCAAAGGCGGCGGACGAAGCTTATTTCGTTGCCGCGGGATTGGCGATGCCCCTGAAGCGGAAGGCGTGAGAATGGCATTATTCAGACAGCTCGACGATCAGATTGAATCCATGATGTCCCTTCTGGACAAGAAAGAGCGTTGGTTGATCGTCATCAATGCCGACCCCGACGCACTTGGTTCGGCCCTTGCCCTGAAGCGCATCTTTGCCCGCAAGGTCCTTGACGTGGGCATAGGCCAGATCAACGAGATCAAACGGCCGGACAACCTTTCCATGATCCGCTATCTGCGCATACCGGTGCGCAAGATAATTCCCAACCTGACCGCCCAATATGACCGTTTCGCCCTGGTGGATTCACAGCCGCACCACCATCCCGACCTGGCACAATTCGACTATTCCCTGGTCATCGACCACCATCCACTGGTCAAGGACCATCCGGCCAACGGCACAGTCCTGGACATCCGGCCCAAGTACGGCGCCACCTGCACCATGCTCGTGGAATACCTCTACAACCTGAAGATCAGGCCGCCAAAGCTGCTGGCCACGGCCCTCATGTACGGCATCAAGACCGACACCCACGACTTTGAACGCGAGTTCATCGATCCGGACATTGCCGCCTTCAAGTACCTGAGCAAATACGCTGACATGCAGATACTGAACCGCATATCCAGAAGCGAATTCCACCTGGACTGGATGCGCTATTTTTCCCGCGCCTTCTACAATCTGCGCCGTGTGGGCCAGGGCCTCTACGCCCACATGGGCAAGGTCGAGAACCCGGATATCCTGGTCATCGTGGCCGACTTCTTCATGCGCGTCCACGGCATCCCCTGGGACATGGTCTCGGGCGAATACGAAAACAAGCTGGTGATCATACTCAGGGGCGACGGCCTGCGCCGGGACATGGGCAAGGTGGCGGCCAAGCTTTTCGGCGAGATGGGTTCCGCCGGGGGGCACAAGGAAGCGGCCCGGGCCGAAGTGGACATCAACCTTCTGGACGGAGCGGACCCGGAACTGTTCATGCTCAAGAAGCTGGGCCGGGGAAAACGTTCGCCCATCAAGAAAATCTGACGAAAAATGCCTCTCAAGGAACGCCTCAAACTCAACAGTGATCCCGTCTTCCTCATTGACGGGACTTCGTTTTTCTATCGCGGCTTCTATGCCTATCAGGATCTCAAGCGTTCCGACGGCTTTCCCACCAACGCCATCTTCATTGTCCTGCGCCTGCTTCTGCGGCTGCTCAAGGAAGAGCGTCCCACGCACATCGCCTTTGTCATGGACGGCAAGGGACCGACCTTCAGAAACGAGATATACAGCGAATACAAGGCCAACAGGTCGCCCATGCCCGAAGCCCTGGTCCAGCAGGTGGAACCCATGCGCCAGGCTGTGGAACTGATGGGCATAAAGCTCATCGTAAGCGACGGAGTGGAAGCGGACGACTGCATCGCCTCCCTGGCCGACAAATTCAAGAGCGAACTGCCGGTCGTCATCGTGGGCTCGGACAAGGACTTGAACCAATGCCTGGACGAAAACGTCTACATCTGGGACCCGGTGGCAAAAAAGGAAAAGCTGGTGGGCAGCCGGGATTTCGCGGAAACCAGCGAAATAAACCCTGCGCAATGGGCCGACTTCCAGGCCCTGACCGGCGACTCCGCGGACAACATCCCCGGCATACCGGGAATCGGCCCCAAGACGGCCATGAAGATTCTCAAGGACCTGCCCACGCTGGAAGACATCCGAGACGGCTATGAACAGCTTCCGGACAAGCTCAGCAAAAAGGTCGAAGAGCATCTTGACGATATTTTCATCTACCGCCAACTGACCAGGATGGATCTCGACTGCTGCCGCCATTGGGACCTTTCCGACTTCGCCGTCCAACCGCTTGGCGATGAATTCATAGAATTCCTCAAGGAAAACGAATTCCGCAGCCTGCTGCGCCAGATGCCCCAAGGGGACGCGCCAAACACGACAGCCGAATCCGCAGCCAAGGCCCCCGCAGTGTCCGCGTCAAAGGCCAGGGCCGGCGGCGAGGTTCCCCTGCTCCTGTTCGGATCGGAGCAGGAGGCCAGGGAAAGGGCCGGAAAGCTTGAGGTCATGACTGCCGCCACCCGCTCGGAGCTGCCGGACATGTCCGGGCTTGATATCGGTTTCGTGTTCGACGGACGCAGTTTTTTCTTGGGCATTGACGGCCGGGAATGGAAATTCACCGACAGCCCTGCGGAACTGGTTCAGGCCTTGTCCGTTGCCAACCGCGTGGCCATCCCAAGTCTGCAGGAGCTGCTCAGGAAGGATGACGCATGGATGGGTGTGCCCCTTGAGAAATGGTTCGACCTGAGCCTAGCGGCCTATCTGCTGAATCCCGAAGAGCGCAACTATTCCTGGCCCCGGCTGCGCGACAGCCTGTTCCAGGACGCCCAGGCCGAGGACGTGCATCCGGACGCCCAGGGACCGGCAGCCCTGGCCTACATGCGGAGCATCGCCCCCCGGTTGGAAAACGCGGACCTGCTGCGGCTCATGGACAAGCTGGAAACTCCGCTCATCCCGGTTCTGGTGGACATGGAACGGGAAGGCGTGGCCATCGACGCGCTGGCCTTTTCCGCATTCCTGGATGAGGTCAATTCACAGATAGCCGACCTGACCAGGACCATAATTTCCCAGGCCGGCGAGACCTTCAACATCCGCTCCAGCCAACAGCTGGCCGTGGTCCTCTTCGAGACACTGGGGCTCAAGCCTGCGGGAAAAACTCCGGGCGGCGCGCTCTCCACTTCCAGCCAGGTCCTGGAAAAGATCAGGGACAAGCACCCCATCGTCGAAAACATCCTGGAATACAGGACCCTTGAGAAACTGCGCTCCACCTACCTCGAACCGCTGCCAAGGCTGGCGGCCAAGGACGGCAGGCTGCACACGAATTTCAACCAGTTAGCCACGGCCACGGGCAGGCTTTCCAGCTCCAATCCCAATCTGCAGAACATCCCCATCCGAGGACCCCAGGGCAAGCGCATGCGGGCCTGCTTCACCGCGAGTGATGGCAAGAGCCTCGTGGCCGCCGACTACTCGCAGATCGAACTCAGGGTTCTGGCCCATTTTTCCAAAGACCCGGCCCTGGTTCAGGCCTTTGAGCAGGACGCGGACATCCACTCGCGCACGGCCGCCCTGCTCTACGACAAGGACCCATCCGAAGTAAGCGGGGAGGAACGCTCCAGCGCCAAAACCATCAACTTCGGCCTGATCTACGGCATGGGTCCGCAAAAACTGGCCCGCGAGTTGAAGATCAGCCTGAACCAGGCCAAGGAATTCATCGAGCGCTATTTCGAAAAACTGGCCACCCTCAAGGGATTTTACGACGGTCTGGTGGCCGAGGCAGAAAAACAAGGCCACGTGACCACCATTGAGGGCAGGCGCAGGCTCCTGCCGGAACTGGCTTCGCGCAACCAGCAGCAGTCCTCCCAGGCCCGGAGGCAGGCCATCAACACCGTGATTCAGGGCAGCGCGGCGGACATCATCAAGCTGGCCATGCTTGCGGTGCACAAGGACGAACAGCTCAAGAACCTTTCAGCGCGCCTCATACTGCAGGTGCATGATGAACTGGTGCTGGAGGTTCCAGAGGGCAATGCGGATGCGGCCGGTCAACGCCTCAAGGCCATAATGCAGTCCGTGTCCGGGCTGTCCATCCCCCTGAAGGTCGATCTGGGCATCGGACGAAACTGGTCCGAGGCCCATTGACCCCTCTTGAACGCCAACCCGCTCTAGGATAAGGTTTTTCAAAATTCATCTGCGCAAAAGGAGAAGGCTATGGCCGACGACAAGAAATGTGATTGTGGCCAAGCGGCCATGAAGGACATGCCCATGCCCGAGGTGACGTTCTCGGCGTTCCTCGTGTCCCTGAGTTCATCGGCCCTGGTGGCCCTGGGCGAAATGCCCGAACCGACTTCGGGCAAGACCGAGTTCATGCCGCATATCGCCAAGCACACCATCGACATCCTGGCCATGATCCAGAAAAAGACCGAGGAGGGGCTCAGCGAAGAGGAAAAGAAGCTCCTTTGCGGTCTGCTCTACGATCTGCGCATGAAATATGTGAACAAGGTCAAATAGGCGAAAGAATGAGCAAGAAAATCGCCGCCGGTTTGGTGGGAGTCACGGGCTACGCTGGAATGGAACTGGCGCGCATCCTTTGCGGCCACCCCGGCCTGGAACTGGTCCGGGCCACTTCAAGGGCCGAGGCCGGGAAAAAGCTTTCCGACATCTATCCCTTCCTGAACGGACTGGGGCCGGGCGACATTGAAATAAGCGAACCGGACGCGGCCGATCTGGGCCGGGCCTGCAAGATCGTGTTCCTGGCCGTTCCGCACAAGACGGCCATGGAAATCACGGCCAAACTCCTTGAACAGAACGTGAAGGTCGTTGACCTGAGCGCTGATTTCCGGCTCAGGGACAAGGACGTGTACGAGAAATGGTACAAGACCGAGCATACCCGCACCGAACTGCTGTCCGACGCTGTCTACGGACTGCCGGAGCTGTACGCCGCAGACGTGGCCGGAGCCCATCTGGTGGCCAATCCGGGCTGCTATCCCACCTCGGCCATCCTTGGACTCTGCCCGGCCCTTGACAAGGGGCTGGTGGAGACCGACGGCATAGTGGTGGATTCCAAGTCCGGGACCACGGGCGCGGGGCGCAAGCCTTCGGTGGGCACGATGTTCTGTGAGGTCTCGGACACCTTCCGGGCCTACAACCTGGGCAAGCACCGCCACACCCCGGAGATCGAGCAGGAAGTCTCGCGCATCGCCGGGACCGAGATCACCCTGTCCTTCAACACGCATCTTCTGCCCATGAACCGGGGCATCCTGACCACCACCTACACCCGGCTCAAGGAGGCGAAGAGCCTGGAACAGGTGCATAAAATTTATGATGATTTCTATGGGGACAAGCCCTGGGTCAGGGTCCTGCCCATGGGCACGCTGCCGGAAACGCGCTGGGTGCGGGGCACAATGTTCTGCGACATCGGCCTTGCGGTGGACCCGCGCACTTCAAGGCTGATCATCGTCTCGGCCATCGACAACCTCTGCCGGGGCGCGTCCGGACAGGCCGTGGCCAACGCCAACCTGATGCTGGGCCTGCCCCTGGACCAGGGGCTTGACCTGGCCCCGCTCATGCCCTAGCCGAAACATCATACCATTAAAAAAACGCCCTCCTAAGAGGGCGTTTTCATTTAATTGTTACCTTTCGCCGCAACAAGGTTGATAATGATCGCGCAACTCTTGCTCAATCAACTTCCTGCCTTGCTGGTCCTGATTAAGGGTATAAATAACCGCAACGACAAGCTCGCCAATGTTAGCCTGTTGCCAACAAGAGCTTCTATCATGGTTTGATACCCGCTCATTGACATCGTTGGACTCACCCACGTCTATCACCGTCAGGGGATCCATATTCCGATCAGGAGAGGTCATAATTACATAAACACCAGACCTTTTTTCCAACTCATCAGCAGAAAAAAAGGGGCCAATAGCCTCATAATCACTTATTTTTATCATTATTTTCTTCTTCCTTAGAAGAAGTCGCCTTGACTTTTAACAGCACTCAGGTATTGTCTAGACATTGAGTGAGAGGGCTGTAAAGAAACCTGCAACGACTTCAGTTAGTGCGGGTTAGCCTAGAAGACGGTCAAATGTTGGCGCATTTGGCCGTTTTTCGCTGTCAAACACAGTTGTCAGCCTCTGCCGATTTAATTTTCTTACATATCTACCCTCCTGTTCATTGTTTAGCGTTTGCCCAAACGGAAAACAGCACGAAATATCTTTGATACAAATTCTAAAATAACTTTTTATTCTAATACCCTATTATAACATACAAAAAAGAAGAGACTCCCCCAGTTGCACCAGAAGAGTCCCTTTTGGACTATTTCGTTTTCAGACAAATAACCATACAGCTCCTACTGATATTCATCAGCACCTGTCGCAGACTTCGCCGAAGACGATCCTGTCCTCGTACTCGGCCTGCTTGCCCTTGTTCCAGCGGGAGACCGGGCGGTAGTAGCCCACGATGCGGGTATAGACCTCGGTTTCCGCGCCGCATTCCGGGCAGTCGAAATGCTCGCCCCGGATGTAGCCGTGCTCCTTGCAGATGGAAAAGGTCGGCGTGATGGACAGGTACGGCATCTTGGTGTTGGTGAAGGCCTTGATGATGAAGTGCTTCAAGGCTTTCAGGTCGGACACTGATTCGCCCAGGAAGGTATGGAACACGGTTCCGCCGGTATAGTGCGGCTGGAGCTTGTTCTGGTGTTCCAGGGCGAAGACCACATCGTCGGATATGCCCACGGGCAGGGCCGTGGAATTTGTGTAGTAGGGAGTGCCGTTGCCCTGGGTGATGATGTCCGCGTAAAGCCCCTTGTCGATCTTGGCCAGACGATAGCTGGTGCCCTCGGCCGGTGTGGCTTCAAGGTTGTACATGTTGCCGGTCTCTTCCTGAAAGCTGGCGGTCAGGTCGGCCAGATGGTCCAGCACCCTGCGCATCAGGCGAATGCCGGACGGGGTCTCAATGCCCTTGCCCAACAGATTCAAGCAAGCCTCGTGGCCGCCCAGCAGGCCGATGGTGGAAAAATGGCCCTTGAAGCCGTTGGTGAGATAGCGTCTGGACCAGGGGAACATGCCGTTTTTCATGTTCTCGTTGATGACCTTGCGCTTGAACTCCAAAGATTCCTTGGCCAACTCCGCATACTCCGTAAGGAGATCAAAGAAATCATCCTCGCCCTGTGAGAGGTAGGCCAGCTTGGGCAGGTTGAGGGTGACCACGCCGATGGAGCCGGTCAGGTCGCCGGCGCCGAACAGTCCGCCGGTCTTTTTCCTGAGTTCGCGCAGGTCCATGCGCAGGCGGCAGCACATGGAGCGCACATCCTCGGGCGAGATGTCCGAGTTGATGAAGTTCTGGAAATAGGGAACCCCGTACTTGGATGTCAGCTTGAGGAGCAGTTCGCCGATCTCGGATTCCCAGGGAAAGTCCGTTGTCACGTTGTACGTGGGAATGGGGAAGGAAAAGATGCGGCCGTGGTAGTCGCCGCTCAGCATGACCTCCAGGAAAGCCCTGTTGAACATGTCCTGCTCTTCGGTATACTCTCCGTACGTGGTGTCCGTGATCTTGCCGCCGATGATCACTCCTTCCTTGGCAATGTGCTTGGGAGGGCGCAAATCCAGGGAAAGGTTGGTGAAGGGGCTTTGGCCGCCCCAGCGGGAGGTGGTGTTCAGGTTGAACACGAACTTCTGCATGGCCTGCAGCACCTGGTCATAGTTCAGGCCGTCGGCGCGGATGAAGGGGGCCAGGTATGTGTCCACGTTGTTGAAGGCCTGGGCTCCGGCCCATTCGTTCTGCAGGGTGCCCAAAAAATTGACCATCTGGCCCATGATGGAATCGAAATGCTTGGCCGGTCCGGCCGAGGAGCGCCCTTCGAGATTGAAGCCTTCAAGCAGCAAATCCCTGAGGCTCCAGCCCGCGCAATATCCGGCCAGGCCAAAGGAAAGGTCGTGGATGTGAAAATAGCCGTGGTCGTGGGCCAGCCTGATCTCTTCGGGATACTTTTCCAGGGCGTACCGGGCCTGGATGGTTCCGGAGAGATGGAGCATGAGACCCTGGAAGGAATGGGTCATGTTGGCGTTTTCAGAAACGCGCCAGTCCGCCTTGCCCAGATAATCGTCTATGGTTTCCTTGATGTCGAGGTATGCCTCTTTCTGCCCCCTGAGCTGCCTGCGCTTCTCGCGGTAGAGAACGTACTTGCGGGCCACGGCGTACTGCCTGGACTCCATGAGGACCAGCTCGACCATGTCCTGGACTTCCTCCTGCTCGGGGATGTCGATTCCGTCAAGCTTCTTCGCCACCTTGCCCGCCAGACGCTGGGCAAGAATGGGATCCTTTATGCCGCTGGCATTGAGGGCCTTGAAAATTGCATGTGCGATGCGATCAGTGGACCAGGTCTCTAACCGGCCGTCCCTTTTCATTATCTGTTTCGGCATTGTCCCTCCTGGGCGGTACGTATTCCTGAAGTGTCAAAGAAAACCCGCTGGGCAGATACCTGCGGGCCGTCTTTATGTCCTCGTTTGAAATTCCCGGAACTTTTGTAAGCCTGAAATAAAAGTTCCCATGAGCCTTTCTGGCCAGAGAGAATATCTCTTCCAGATTTTCCTTGGCCGTGTAGGCTTCCACGGCGTTGCCGGTCAGCTTCGGGTATTTGGCATAAGGCCCTTTCACGTCCACGGCGAACTTGTCGACCAGATTGTAGCTCAGCAGTTCCCGAATGACCTTTGGCCGCATCCCGTTGCTGTCCATCTTCACGGGCAGGCCGAGCTTCTTGATTTCCCAGAGCAGCTCTCCGACACCGGGAACAGTGGTCGGCTCCCCGCCGGTGATGGTCACGCCCTCAAGCCACCTGCGCCTTTCGGCCAGAAAGGCCTTGATATTCCGGTGCGGAATGACCGGCAGGCTGTCCATGTTCCAGGCCAAAGTTCCGTTGTGGCATGTGGGGCAACGCAAATTGCAGCCGCCGAGAAAAAGGACGCAGCAAGTCCGGCCCGGCCAATCGCAAAGGCTAAGCCTTTCAAGACCGCGAATATATTTCCAGACTCCGGCAGGTTCATTCATAATGCAAAAAGCGTCCTCTCGCCCCGATCCGCTCCCGGCTTCAAAGGCATATTAAACTGTCAGTTACTCAATGGTTTTTCAGCTGATGGCCCACCAACCCCGGTAATCGCCATGCCGGACAAGGGAATTATGTTCCGGCAGACACAGATAAAACCATTTAAAGACTCGCCTAAACAAAGATCGCCCCGAAAAAGCGACTGCTTTGTGATGTAGATAAATAGACCAAACCCTGAATTTTGTACAGGGGGGTTTTCATAAATATTTGATCCCTCTACCTGTTTATTGGAGTTATAGAGAAATATGAGCGATTGGTGATGAAATAATTTTTTTTTCCACAAGTCAGGATAAAACATCGAGTTGAAAATACAGGATTTTTTCTAGACTTAGTTTAGAAGTTTTTTTCCCCTGATATTTAGGGCGGAATGAAAATATACCTTGACAAAAAAATGTTAAATTACAAGTATATATAAAAAGTGGAAAACCTGACTGCCCCAAACCTGCAGAAATGTCCCTTCCGACGGCTTGAGACGGTCGTTTCAGGCCCAATTCAGACCCTGAAACGACACATTAAAAACTACTGATCGTCACATTTTTTCCTTGAATAAAACTGTGGGAAAAAAACTATTCAACACTGAAATCAGCATGGCCATAGGCTGAAGAGTGAACCAAAGTTTCCCTTTTTCATGTCAGGTTCACCCCGGCCGATTGCCTGTACGGCATCTTGTCTCTTCTATGCGGATATTCCATCTTTGCAAAAACCCTTAAGACAAGGTAAAATTTTTTCATGAATCGTCCGATCATACGGCAAGAAAACGCATGAGATTTTTGCAATATATCAAAGCCGAGGGTTACGTCCCCTATGAAGGGGAGGTCGATGTCTCGGTCTACGAATATTTCAGGTGCGAAAATCCAGCCAAAGCGGTTTGGTACTATAGAAAAGGCAGCTACCAATGCATCGGCTGCCGCGAACAATGCGAAACCGACAGCCCGGTCGGATTCCAGGTCTTTCTGGGACAGGAATGAATATGCGCAACACCCTCTTGGTTCTGGTTCTTGCCGCCGCCCTCGCCCTGCCTCTTTCGGCGCAAGCAATGGGCCGCGACGACATGAACGTCTGCCTGTGCAAGCAGGTTCTGGCCAGGACGCTCTGCAAGGAGCCGGTAGACTTCAACTATGTGGGAAAAATCGGAGACGCCACCTATCTGCTGAACGTCTTCTACGGTTCCAAGGAGAGCAGGTTCTACTGCACCATGACGGAACGCAACATCGTCATCAACGGCAAGACCAAGCGCCAGCTCGTGCGCACCATTCCCTACGAATACGATGCAAGCACCCTGAGCGCCACGGTCAACTATTCGGTGCCGGAATGCCCGGTGGGCAGGAAGATATACTGCCGTTCCTCCAAAACGCTCATGGACAAGCGCAGGGACGAAGAGGACAAATTCTGGAACCGTCCGGTGCCGGAGATACTTGAAGACGAACTGAAATTCGGGATAGCCAGCGAACGCAACGCCACAGAGGAGGATTTCACTATATCCCCCGAACCCGAAGAAACACCGCAGCAGCAATAACCGCGGCGTAAAGAGGCCACCAGATTCCCGAATGGGCGCCCAAGGCCAAGGTGCCCACTATCAGGGCCAGAAGCCCCAGGACTTCCAGGCAGCGGGAGATAAGGCCAGCCCCCTTGAGGGACACGCCCTGTCTGATCCCGGCAAGACGCGACTCCAGCGACGACCCTGGACGAGGATTTCGCTCGGATTGCAGCTTCCGGCCGCAGGCCTGGCAGAAACGGGAGTCTTCGGAATTTGATTCGCCGCATTTGACGCAAATTATCATCACCCCGTTTTGCAGGGTCCGGACCCGCAGGTCAAGGGCCGAAGACAAAGTTGACGCCAAACGGAAATTAGGTTTAGTGTCACGCAAACCGGAAACCATGCTATGCACCGGAGCCATTTTTGTTGAACACCCGCGACTCCAGGAACTCGGCAGTTCTGCATTTCGACGACATCCAGAAGCTGGACGGGGAAATCCGCGCCATCGCCCGGAGTATGGATTCCCGTTTTGATTTTTCCTTCTACGAAAAAACATTCACCGATGTTGTCAGCCTCTTCAAGGGCGAATACCCCGGCTACAAGGTCTGCAACACCCTTTACCACGACCTGAACCACACTTTGGCCGTTCTTCTGGCCTCCTTGCGCATGCTGCACGGCCGACACCTTGAATCCAATTCCGCCACGGCCCGGGAAATCGAGCTATGCATGGCCGGAGCGTTGTTTCACGACTCCGGATACATCCAATCCGAAGACGAAAAGGAGGGGACCGGCGCACGCCACACCCTGACCCACATCTCGCGCAGCGTGGACTTCATGAAAAACTATTTTCTCGAACACGGTCGTTCCAAGGCCGATTCCAGCGACTGCGAAAACATGATCCTCTGCACCAACGCCAGAACAAGGACCAAGGACATAAGCTTCAGCGGAGACAACATCCTGGCCCTGGGGCAAATCCTCGGCACAGCCGACGTAATCAGCCAAATGGCCGACGAGATATATCTGGAGAGACTTCCCCATCTCTACCGTGAGCTGCAAGAAGGGCAAATCACCGAATTCGATTCGGAGTACGACCTGTTCAAGAAAACCATAGGGTTTTACGGAATCATGGAAGAACGCATGGAAAAGGAACTGGGCAACATGATCCGTTACATGCGTACACACTTCAAGTCCTGGCTGGATGAAGACGAGGACTTCTATTTGAACTCGGTCCGAAAGAATCTGGATTATTTGCATTGCATCCTAGAGGAAAATGGCAAAGACTACTGTTCCAGGCTCAGAAGAAAAAACAGCAGAACCATTTTGGGACTGTAGCTTTGATTCGGGGCCAATCAAAGCATAAAAAAACTATCCAGACATGAACCAAGACGCGGAAAAAAGCTCTCAGGAACAAGGCCAGCCGAAACTCAGCAGGGCACAGAGAATAGTCGCATATCTGGACAAGCTGACAAGTCTCAAGGAACGCTCCTCGCTCAGGGAGGTCCTGGAAAAGGAACTTCTGCTGGAATTCGTGAAAACCAACAGGGGAAACATAAACGAATTTCCCCTGCTCAAGTCGCAGCAACAAACCGTCATTAATCTCATCTGTATGCGCTCGGAGCATCCAGCCTACGACTATGTGCGCAAGCTGACCGGAAAATTCGTCACCCTCCTCGGACGCTACGCCAAAGTGAAGGGCGGCAAGGACGCGGAGCTCATCGCGGACCTGGAAAGACGGCTTATCAATACCGAGACACAGATCATCCGTTGCGTGCAGGGCATCATTTACGCAATGGCCCTCATCGCAGACAACTTCGAGGAGCTGGTTCTCAGATATTTCGGGAAGGCCTCCCTTGGAGAGTACAACGCGCTGGTGGAGAAACACCCCATCAACCATACTTTCTGGACCGCCTTTCACGAAAGCTTCATTGCCAAGCATACTGAAAAGGCCTTTGGCGAAATCGTCTTCAGGAAAAAGTTCACATTGGGCAAGGACGGCAACATGCTGACCATCCTCTTCCCCTTTGACGAAGTCCTTTCGGGGCTGGACAGGGAGACAGGGGAAATCGAGAAGACCCGGGCACAGAACTCCTACGCTGAATCAGTCGACAAGCAAGAATTCGCCAAAGTCATCAAGACGGTCAAAGGCTGTCTGCTCCAGGGGTTGAACTTCATACCCGGAGGCCAGTTGCCCGAAGAGGAGTTGGATGTGGTCTCGCGCATCGCCTGCATCGACCCCTCCATCATGGAATTCATCGAAAGCTACCATAAAGCCTATGAAAATGTTGAAAAAAGCCAGGGCAAGGATTCCGAATGCACCATCGAGGAGTCTGAAAATTTCCGCCAGGAACTGAAATTCATCACCTCCCAGATCGTGGCCTCAGGCGTGGGCTCCATCATCGCCATCGACGAAACCAAGAAAGGGCTCCTTTTCGCAATGACCGAGCTGAACAAGGATGAAGCCGAGGTTCTTAAGAATCTCATAGGCTACTTCGACCTGCACGCCCTGGAAAAAACGGTTCTGTTCCTGCTGGAATCGAGCTTTGTGGGACTGCTGCGAAAAAAAGGCGCTGAAGAAGGGGCAAAGCTGACAGTGCGCGCCCAAAGGGCCAGGCGGGCGAAACTTGAAGATGTGAAGGCCCTGTATTCCATGAACATGAACAAAATCCGCCAGAAAAAAATCTGGGCCACCGACGGTTCCCGGCCCGACACACTGCTGTTCAGGACCAGGGACGCCAACCAGCTTTCAGCCCTGATGAACATCTTGCAGCTTGAAGACGAGTTGAGCGGCAAGATATCCAAACTCTGGCGCCAGGGAACCGACAGGGTGGACATCACCCTGCTTGTCAACCTCAAGCTGCTGGCCAAGACCACGACCAACCTCAAGGCCAAGCTCAACGAAATTCTGGCCCGCTACGACATCGTCAAGCTGAAAAACTAAAAATCAGACAAAGACGATGGTCTTGTTCCCGTCCACTATGACCCTGTCCTCCAGGTGCCAGCGAACCGCCCTGGCCAATACCTGCCGCTCAATGTCGCGGCCCAGTATCTTCAGTTCGTCCACCGTGCTGCGGTGGGACACGCGAATGACATCCTGTTCAATTATCGGCCCCTGATCCAGTTTCTCAGTGACGTAATGGGCAGTGGCGCCTATGAGCTTGACGCCGCGCTCCGCGGCCCTGCGGTAAGGATCGGCGCCCTTGAACGCAGGAAGAAACGAATGGTGAATATTGATGATGCCGCCAGGAACCGCCGCGACGAAATCCCCGGACAGAATTTGCATGTAACGGGCCAGGATGACCAAATCCACCTGGCCGTCGAACAGGCCCAGTATTTCGGCCTCGGCTTCCTTTTTCCCGCCCTTTTCCACGGGCACGTGATGATAGGCCACGCCAAATCCTTCCACCTCCCGCCTGAGATCGGGATGATTGCTGACAACCATCCTGATGTCCATATGCAATTCGGAACGCTTCCAGCGCCAGAGAAGGTCCATGAGCGCATGATCATGCCTAGAAACCAGGACGGCCACGCGCTTCCTCACGCTGGCCGGATTCATGCTCCAGGACATCCGGAATTCCCGCCCCGGTCCATCCTGAAAATCCCTCCTTATCTTCTCCAGGCTGTCCTTCAGGCAGGACAGGCAGAATTCGAGGCGCATGAAGAAAATGCCGCCCCAGGGATCGGACGAATGCTGGTCCGAATGAATGATGTTGGCTCCTCTGGAAAAGAGAAAGTTGGAAACAGCGGCCACGATCCCCGGTTTGTCGGGACAGGTAATGAGCAATCTGGCGGTTGTGCCGTTTGTAGGTTCCATTATATTTTTATCTTCCCATCTATTTGAATTTTAAAATATTCATTTCCGTTTTCCGATCCGGAACTTATGATAAACAGGCACACGCTGCGGTTGTCCCCGTCCGGCCAGGGCAAACTCATACCCCAATAGGCCACGAAACAAAAGGGCGGCGCGGCTTCCGGCCCTGATCCATCCCGCCTGCGGCCGCCTCTACAATCAATTGCGAAGGCCGGTGTTTTTGGCTATTACAAGGCCAGATCACGCGGCTGAAAGGCTATAACCAACAAGGATGAACATGTCCAAAGAAGCCCTGTTCAAAATCAAGCAGCACGCCAAGGCCGGGCTCAAGGTCCGTGAGGAATTCTTCGACGCCAAGGACGAAATTCTGGTGGATGTGGCCAGGGCTGCGGCGGTAAGCCTTGCCAAAGGCGGCAAAGTGCTTTTTTGCGGAAACGGCGGCAGTGCGGCGGACAGCCAGCACCTGGCAGCGGAATTCGTGAACCGCTTCAAGCTTGAACGCCCCCCGCTGCCGGCCATCGCCCTGACCACCGACACCTCAATCCTCACGGCCATCGGCAACGACTACGGGTTCGAGCACGTCTTTGAAAAACAGGTCCAGGCCCTGGGCAAACCCGGAGACATTTTCGTGGGCATCTCCACATCAGGAACCAGCGCCAACGTCATGCTGGCCATGCGCGAAGCCAAAAACCGGGGGTTGGTGACCGTGGGCATGTGCGGAGCGCAGGACAAGGAAATGCTACCGGTCTGCGACCATCTTCTGGCAGTGCCCAGCAACGACACGGCCCTGGTGCAGGAAGTGCACATCGCCGCTGGGCATATGCTCTGCCTCATCGTGGACCATTTCCTGTTCGAGGCGGTCATGGAGCTTGACCCATACCTAAGCGAAGAAACAAACACATAAGGCTGTCCCCTCACCATGCGCACACTAATAGTCGAAGACAATCTCGTGAACAGGGAATTCCTGATGGCCGTTCTTGAAGAACGCGCCCAATGCGTGGCCGTGGAAACAGCCGAGGAAGCCCTTGAACTGGTGGACAAGGCCTGGGAGCAAGGAGAACCCTTCGATCTCGTGTTCATGGACGTTCTGCTGCCTGGAATGGACGGGCTGCAAGCCCTGGAACGGATCAGGACCAAAGAAAACATCCTTGGCCTGGACGATGCGGGACGAATCAAGGTCATAGTGACCACGGCCCTGGACGACGATCTGGACACGGCGCAACCGCTTTTCGACGGCGCACATTCGTCCTATGTGGCCAAACCCCTGACCATAGACAAGATATCAAGAGAACTTAAGAATTTTGGCCTGGAATAGACCTGGGCCGAATCAGTCGCTTTCCCGCTTAACGCGCACTTCCAGCCCCTTCATGCGCAGGGTCTCGGCGACCTTTTCCGCCCGCACCTCGGTGGGCAGCGTGGCCAGCACAAGCTGCGCCCTGTCCGTCTCGTCCCAGACCCAAAGATGCTCGGCCAGCAGTATGCCCTTTCTTTCGACAATCTTGCGCAAGCGCTCCCTCGCGGAATCCCGCAACTCGATTGGCGCAGAGCCGAACCTTTCGCCGCAGGCCATGACCCACCAGCCCTTGGAACGGATTTCCCTTGCGAACTCCCTACCGGAATTCTGCCTGACCATTCCCGTAAGCCTGTGGATGCAGCATTCCAATGATGACAAGTCCATATGCTATTCCCTCAGCCCTTTTCCAAGGTTCAAAGCTTGCATGTGTGACACATAGGAGTGTAGCAAAAAAAACATGGAAACAAAATCTCTTGACCTGGGTTTGCAAAAATATTTGAAGGGCGCGTTCATAATTTTCCTGGCCGCGCTTTTCCTCTGGCTGCTCTACAGGGTACCCTATCAGGTTCTGCGCGAGGAACGGGCCAGGGCAATGGGCGAGACCATGACAAAGGCCCTTGTGCTGGAAAAGATACAGGCCACTTCAAACCCCAAGGACACAGGCGGTACGCGCTACGGCCTGATCTACCGCTACGTGGACTCGGACGGATTTCAGCACACCCGCCAGGGCAGCTTTCCTAAAGAACTATGGACCAGCGTTCAGCCGGGAGACGAGATCGACGTGCTGTACGCCAAGGGGGACTCGACCCTGTCCAGGGCCTTGGACGAGATCGAGGCCCCGTTCCAGGTCTGGATAAGGGGAATAACCCGTAGCGACTAACCCTCTGCCGCCCTTGTCCTTTTGTCGGGCAAAAGAAAGGACAGGAAAAAGGCGCAGGCCGCCACGGCGATGATCGTCGCCCCAGACGATATGTCCAGCAGATAGGAAAACCACAGTCCCAGGATGCTGAAAATCATGCTCAGCAGGCAGGACAGGATCATCATCCTGCCCAGCGACAGGGAACGCCTCTCGGCGATAAAGGGCGGAATGGTCAAAAGGGCGATGACCAGTATCAGGCCCACCACCCTGATTATCATGACCACGCAAAGGGCGATCATGCCCACCAGAAGAAAATAGAGAAAAGTCACCGGCACGCCCCTGGAACGCGCGAACTCCTCGTCCAGGGACATGGCCAGAAAACCGCGATAGCAGGCCAGAACCACGATGACCACAGCCGCGCCGAGAAAGGCCATGAACCAGATATCCCGACCGGGCACGGCCATTATGCTTCCGAAAAGATAACTCATCAGGTCCACGTTGTAGCCCGGCGTCAGGTCCAGGAGAATTATGCCCAGGGCCATGCCCGAGGCCCACATGACCCCTATTACCGTATCGGCGCGCTCCCGAACGCGCAGGGTCACCCAGGCCATGACCAGGGCGGACAGCACGGCGAAAAGCGCTGTTACGGGCAAGACCGGCAGTCCGAGCATAAAGGCCAGCCCCACCCCGCCGTAGGAGGCGTGGGCCACGCCGCCGGACAGGAAAACCAGCCTGTTGACCACAACCAGACTGCCCACCAGGCCGCAGACCAGACTAGCCAGGATGCCAGCCATGAGCGCGTTCTGCATGAACTCCATGTGCAGGGCTTCAAACATTCATCATCCCTTGTCGGTTTGGCCGTCGGCGACCTTGTTCACAAATTCCGCAGGCATGAGAATCCTTTTCGCAACCTGTTCACGGCTCATGCCCTGATCAAGAAAACGCTTGGCCACCACGTCCATGGGTTCGCCCACCTCCACGATGTGCCCGTCCGGGTCGTGGACGCGAAAACCCCGCTGTCCCCAGGGATGCTCGTGCACTTCGTGTATGAACTCCACGCCCGCCTTTTTCAGATCCTCCTGGGCCTTTTCAAGCTCCCTGCTCTCGAAATAGAACTCGAACCCGCCGGGAGCGAACTTGCGATCCCGGTCCGATACCTGGCCGTAGATGACGCCCTTGGCGTGCTCGGCATCCCAAAGGGCGAAGCCCCCTTCAAACGCTACATAGTCATCGCCGACATTCATTACGGCCTTTTGCCCGAAAATCCTCTCGTAGAATTCCCGCGAAACAGAAACGTCCTTCACAAATACCGCCGGAGAATGAAACTTGATTTCAGCCATGCCGCCTCCATATATGTGTCATTTCTCGCCTTCGCCCTCATGATGTTCAAGCACCCTGTGCGGAATATTTCCGTGGGTCACCAGCTCCACAGGGCAGGCTTCGTCGTAGCCGAAACTGCTCCTGAACATCTCCTCGGTCATTTCCGGGGCCGCGTGGAAGTGAAGAGACCTGTTCACGCAGGCAATGGACTTGACTCCGCGCGCCACTGCGGAAATGTCGTGGCTGACCATGACGATGGTGATCCTCTTGTTCAATTCCGCAAGAAGTTCGAAAAGCATGATCTGGGACGGCGCGTCCACACCGGCGGTGGGTTCGTCCAGAAGCAGAAGTTCCGGGTCCGAGACCAGGGCGCGGGCTATGAATACGCGCTGCCTCTGGCCGCCGGAAAGATTGGGCAAGGGCCTCTGTTCGAAGCCCTCCATGCCCACGCGCTTGAGCATGGCCCGGGCCTTTTCCTCCTGTGCCCTGCCGCCGGAAAAGCCGCTGATGCCCACGAATCCGGGCTTGACCATGCCCAGCTTGACGGCTTCCAGGACCGTGATGGGAAAGGCGCCTGAAAAACCCGAGGCCTGGGGCAGGTAGCCTATGCGGCCGCCGGTCGCGCCCGGAGGCCCGCCAAGCACGGTTATCCTGCCGCGCTCGGGCCTGACGATGCCCAGCATGAGCTTGAGCAGGGTGGATTTTCCGCCGCCGTTGGGGCCCATCACAGCCAGGTACTCGCCTGCCGAGACCTTGAAACTCACGCCGGTCAGCACGGGTGAGCCGTTATAGGAAAAATCCACATTCTCGAATTCTATGATCGCTTTGTCCAAGTCGGCTCCTTTCGGGACATGGTACAAAAAGATATTTGCCTGTCAATGTCATAGAGATTATAACGGCCCACAACAACCACTTGGACCGTCAACCTGAAATCGCAAGACAATCAACGGACACGGACGAAACAAGGTGATCAAAAACATTTTCTCGAAGCTCGGCCTGCTTCTGGCCTCTTTGCTGTTTTGCGCTCTGCTCATGGAGGCCGGAGTGTTCCTGCTCACCCAACTGAACGTCCTGAACATCAACACGCCCAGTTACGACACCTCCATGCTCCTTTTCAAGCACACGCATATGGTACCCTATGACAGGAACATCGGAAAGTGGCATGTGCCGAACGTCACCAAAAGACACACCAAGGCCTGTTTCGACGTGGTCTACAGGACCAACTCCTACGGCGCACTGGACCGCGAGCATGAAAAGAAATCCGACAACAAACGGGTAGTGGTCCTCGGCGACTCCTACATGGTGGGCTGGGGCCTGAACTACAACCAGAGGATGAGCACACTCCTTGAAGAGGCCACAGGAGTCGAACACCTGAACTTCGCCTGCGCCGGACACGACCCGGTGCAATACCTGCAGGTCTACAAGACAAGGGCCGAAAAATTCGACCACGAGGCCGTGCTCATCGGGCTGTTCCCGGACAACGACCTGACCACGGCCCACGACCCGCCGAAACAAGGCGATCTTTGCGACCACCCTTTCTATTCCGGTCGCTACCCCGACTACGTACTGCATCTGCCGAACAAGCTGGTGGACCTGGACAACAGCATGGACCTGCTCTACTCCAACGCCAAGCGCTTCAGGCTCAAGTCCTTTCTCAAGACCTTCACATACACATACAACGCCATCATCTATGTGGAGCAGCTCATCAAGGCCGGACAAGCGGCAAAGGACGGACCCAGGCAGATCCAGTCCATCTATTACGACTACGCCCAAAAACAAATCGACCTGCTCAGGTTCATCCTGGAAGAGATGGCCCAGGAGGCAAAGGGCAAAAAAGTCCTGCTCTTCACCATCCCAAGAGACAGGGACATCTGGAAATTTATGGAGACAGGCGAGGCCCCGACCCTGCCCGGCGAGATCGAAAAAATATGCTCAGAGGTTGGTTTCGAGTACCTGGACCTGATGCCGGGATTGCTGGAACTGGACCAGGACTGGGAGAAATTCATCTTTCCCTGCGACATGCATCTCTCGGCCTACGGCAATGAGGCTGCGGCTGAAATCCTCATGCAGACCCCGTTCTACCGGTCCCTGGATTCAAGGAAATAGGGCCTAGCCCCAGGCCACTATCCAGGAGGCCACGGGCAGGGCCAGGGTCGCGGCCAACAGTACATGCCCGGCCTTGGGGCCAAGCGCTCCGCAACGCCTGACAACAAGCCCCGCCCCCATCCCAAGGGCCAAACCCGCGCCAAAACCGAAAAGATGCGCTCCCAGATCGGTATTTTCGCCGCCGGAGCCAAGGGTCGCCAGCAGGCCCAGACCGGCGGCCACCGGCACGAACGCCTTCCTGAACCCCAATCCCTCGCCGCTTGCGGCGCGAAGCCCGGCCAAAAGTCCGGCCGCGCCGAAGACGGCGGTTGAAAAGCCAATGGACAGATGGGAGGCGCCCAAAACCCAGGCGTTGACGAAATTTCCCAGTACGCCCGAAACCACCGTCAGGAACAAAGCCGGACCCGCACCCAGCCTGCGGCTGGCCAGAGCCAGAAAAACCCCGCCAATGAGCGCATTTCCCAGCACATGGGCCGGATCGGCGTGCAGGGTCAGGGCGGTAATTGCCCGCCACCACTGGCCGTCCATGATCTTTCCGGCATCGGCCATTCCGTATTCCAGCCAATAGCCCGGATAAAGGCCAAGGGATGCGAAGGTCTGGTTGTAAAAGGCATAGAAGGCCAGGAGCAGAAGCGCGGTGAAAATGGCTGGCCAGTGATCGCCCTCCATCTCCCTTACCGGCTCGGGCGCGGGGTCGGCGCGGTTTTCCACGATGTATTGGGAAATCTCGTAGGCTGCCCTGTCCGCGAAACCCGCCGGAACCAGGACACTGGCCGCCTCCCCCTCCCGCCGCACCCTGTGGGGCACGCGCCTGGACGAAAGAACCAGGGACCATGTCCTGGCCCTGTCGCGATCCAACGGCTCGGATTCGGTGCCCTCTATCTCTTGAACCAGAGGAGCCACGTCCGCCCAGACCGGGCTGAACATGCGGCGCAGGAAAGCGGGATGGGGTTCTCTAACGGTCATGACGGGCACGATACAGCCATATGTATTGGCAAGACAACCGCTTTTCGGTTACTTCTCCAGGCATGAACATCTTCAACCGCTTCCTGACGCCGGTCCTTTTGGGGCTTCTCTTGCTGCCTGCCGCGGCATCCTGCCAACCGTCCGTTGAGCGGGAGACCGGCCAGGGGCTGGACCGAATGATCGGCCAGATGGTCATGGTCGGATTCAGGGGGCCGGCAATCGACGAGTCCAACGTCATTGCCCGGGACATCGAGTCCGGGCTAGTGGGCGGGGTCGTGCTTTTCGACCGCGATCTCATGCTCAAGAGCAAGGTCCGCAACATCGAATCCCCGGAGCAGGTCCGCAAACTGAGCGGTGATTTGCAGGCCCTGGCTCAAATACCCCTGCTCATAGCCGTGGACCAGGAAGGCGGCAGGGTTCAACGTTTCAAGGAGGAGCGCGGTTTCGCGCAGACGCCGTCCGCCCGCGAACTGGGCCGAGAAACTATTGAGAAAGTACTCGAGGCCGGAACCACCGTGGGCCGGACCCTGGCCTCGGTTGGTTGCAATCTTGATTTCGCGCCCGTGGCAGACGTGGATGTGAACCCGGACAACCCGGTCATCGGCAAGCTTGGACGCAGTTTTTCCGCCGACCCGGAACAGGTGGCCGGGGATTGCCTGGCCTTTATTGACGGTCTGGTCGAACAAGGCGTCCTGCCCTGCCTCAAGCACTTTCCGGGTCACGGCAGCTCCACCGGGGACAGCCATCTGGGAGTGGTGGACGTGACCGACACGTGGAGTGAAAAGGAGCTTCTGCCCTACCGCGAAATCCTCGCGCAGCAATCATCCCCGATGGTCATGACCGCGCACATCTTCAACGCCCGGCTGGACCCGGACCACCCCGCCACCCTGTCAAAAAAAACCATAACCGGACTGCTGCGAAACAAACTGGGCTTTGACGGGGTCGTGGTCACCGATGACTTGCAGATGAAGGCCATTGCCGAGCAATACGGGCTGGAACAAGCCGTGTTCCTGGCCATTGACGCCGGGGCGGACATCCTGCTCTTCGGCAACAACCTTTCCTATGACCCCCAAATCGCGGCCAAGGTCGGCTCCCTTGTCAGGGAAATGGTGGAGGACGGCAGGATCAGCCGGAAAAGAATCGAACAATCCTTCAATCGGATAATGGCCCTGAAAAAGCTCATGAAATAAAAAAGGGCCGCAAAAAGCGGCCCCCTGTCTTTCAAATCCCTTTCAGGCTAATTGCGCAGGCAGGGCAGTTTGAACTTGCCTTCGCTGACCAGTTTCTCCACTTCCGCCACGTCCTTGTCCCCGCGGCCAGAAAGGTTGACGATGATGATCGTTTCTCCGGAGAGATCCGGCGCGATGCGCATGGCGTGGGCCAGGGCGTGGGATGACTCCAGGGCCGGGATGATGCCTTCGCGCTGGGAAAGCTCGAAAAAGGCGTCCACTGCCTCGGCGTCCGAGGCGTAAACATACTCGGCGCGCTTCAAGTCCTTGAGGTGGGAGTGCTCAGGTCCCACGCTGGGATAGTCCAGGCCCGCGGAAATGGAATAAACCGGAGCGGGATCACCGTTTTCGTCTTTCAGCATGTAGGAGTTGAATCCGTGCATGATGCCCGGCTCGCCAAGGGTCAGGGTGGCCGCATGGTCGCCCAGGTCGAGGCCGCGCCCGGAAGGCTCGACACCCACCAGCCTGACGGAGGGGTCGTCGATGAAGTCCGCGAAAAGACCGATGGCGTTGGAGCCGCCGCCTACGCAGGCGATACAGTAATCAGGCAGGCGTCCTTCCAGTTCCATGCACTGGACCTTGGCTTCACGGCCGATGACGGACTGGAAATCCCTGACCATGGCCGGATAGGGATGCGGTCCCACGGCGGAGCCAAGGAGATAATGGGTGTCCGCTGGATTCTGAATCCAGGCCCCCAGGGCCTCGTCCACGGCTTCCTTCAGGGTGCGCTGTCCGGACATGGCCGGAATGACTTCGGCGCCCATCATCTGCATGCGAAAGACGTTTAATTTCTGGCGCTCAACATCCACCTCTCCCATGTATATGGTGCACTCCATGCCCATGAGCGCTGCGGTTGCGGCCGTGGCCACGCCGTGTTGGCCCGCGCCCGTCTCGGCAATAATCTTCTTCTTGCCCATGCGCTTGGCCAGGAGAATCTGGCCGATGGTGTTGTTGACTTTGTGGGCGCCAAGGTGGTTCAGGTCTTCGCGCTTGAGGTATATCTTTGCGCCGCCGAGCTTTTTCGTCAGATTTTCGCAAAAATACAGAGGTGTCTGGCGACCGGAGTAACTTGCAAGATAGTATTCAAATTCCTTGATAAATTCCGGATCATTTCGAAATTTTTCGTAAGTCGCTGCCAGTTCGTTTAGAATTGGAACCAGCGGTTCCGGTACATATTGTCCGCCGTACTCGCCAAAAAAACCTTCCGCGTTCACTGTCATGGGCCTTGACTCCTCATTGTCTGCGAGCAAATTTGGGACAAAAAAAAGCAGCTCATTGTGATGGCTGCAATAGTATTCAACCAGAGAATGCCCGTAGCCCGGTTTAAAATAAGTTGTAATTAAAAGCAGCTAGCCACCATAAGGCTGACCGCCCCCTCCTTTCTCATACAAAGAGCGTTTCCTGTTTGACGGTTTGCTACGCCATTTGAACAAAAAAATCAAGTTCCCCCCGATATGGTTCAGACATGGCGCGCTATTGAAGCAATAATTTAACTGAAATCAGTCCGTTTTTTTTGGCAATTGCAAAAAAACCGGCCACAAGATCAAAATTTTTTATTCAAAATCATTTCGGACAAACCCTGAAACCATAGTCGAACAATTCTATTTGCCGTTGCCTTCGACCAATAATTGCGGCCGCTCACCGTTTTCTCCTTTACTGATCAGGGCCAATTCATTTATGTCTACGCGACAAAATATATTTTCGCATTGAGCAGAAAGAGGGGGATTATCTTGTCTGAAACAACAATTTATTTCATCGAGGGCGACGGAATCGGCGCTGAAGTCTGGAAAGCCGGACGCCCGGTCATCGATGCCGCCGTGAAAAAGGCATACGGAAACGCGAACAAGCTTGACTGGCAGGAACTTCTGGCTGGCGAAAAGGCCTTCAAGGAAACCGGGGAGCATCTTCCGCAGGGGACGATGGATGTGCTCAGCGGAGCCGATCTGGCCATGAAGGGTCCCCTTCAGACACCGGTCGGCAAAGGGTTCAGAAGCCTGAACGTGACCATGCGCCAAGCTTTCGATCTCTACGCCTGCATCCGCCCAATCAAATATTTTCCCGGCATCGAATCGCCCGTAAAGCACCCTGAAAAGGTGGACATGGTGGTTTTCAGGGAAAACACAGAGGATGTTTACGCGGGAATCGAATGGCAGTCCGGTTCGGCCGAAGCCAAGAAAATCATCGACTACCTGCGCGGAGAATTCAACATCGAAGTGGACGCCACCGCCGGATTGGGACTCAAGCCCATCACGCCCAATGGCTCCAAAAGACTGGTGGACAAGGCCATCAACTTCGCTCTGGATCAGGGAAAGCCGAGCGTAACCTTGGTGCACAAAGGCAATATCATGAAGTTTACGGAAGGCGGTTTCAGGGCCTGGGGCTATGAGTTGGCCGCCGAAAAATATGCCGACAAGCTCATGACCGAGGACGAAGCCGCGTCCGGCGGAAACAAGCCCGTGATCATCAAGGACCGCATCGCCGACGCCATGTTCCAGGAAGTTCTCATGCGCCCCGAACAATACAGCGTCATCGCCACCACCAACCTGAACGGCGATTACATATCCGACGCCCTGGCGGCCCAGGTGGGCGGGCTGGGTCTGGCCCCCGGCGTAAACATGGGCGACAGGCTGGCCCTGTTCGAGCCGACCCACGGCACAGCCCCGACCATCGCGGGCAAGGACCTGGCCAACCCCGGCAGCCTTATTCTCTCCGGGGCCATGATGCTTGACCACATCGGCTGGCACGAAGCGGCCAACGCCATTCGCGAGTCCGTAAGCAAGACGCTGGCGGCGAAAAAGGTCACCGTGGACCTTGCCGGGCAGATTCCAGGCGCGACCCAGGTAGGCTGCGCTCAATTCGGCGAACTGCTGTTGGAGAATCTCTAACCGGCGGGAAATGGATGCTCAGGAAACGGATCAAAAAGGAGATAATGCGCCTCAGGGCCGCGCCGCTACCCCATTTGTCGGCGGCGTTCAGCCTCTGTCTGGCGGGTGTTCCGGCCTATGCGGCATGGATTTCATGGGGAGAGGCCCATCCCTTGGCCTTTATTCTACTGGCTCTGGCGATGGCTTTCTGGACGGTGGTGGCCGTAATATCCAGGGCCGATGCCCTGTCCAGGCACCGCGAATATGAACGCATCAAGTCCATGCTCTTGAAATACGGATACTGCGAAACGCATCTTCGCACCGTTGGCCGGTTCCAAGTGCCAGCGCGACGCCGCTCTCCTGGCCGCCCATGAAGCTGGTTGCCGGGAACGTGCCGGGGCCTTTTTCCGGAGCATCGGCTACCGCTGGTATCACATCATTCCCGACCGCATTGCGCAAAAGCCGTTGGACATCCTGCGCCCCTCGTTCCTGAGAACCGCATTCTTCTGCTTCGGGGCAAAGCGATAACGAGACCGAACCAAGTGTGATGCGCGGACATCACGTATATCCCGATGCGGCGAGGCTTCTTGTATCTCGTTGCGATCATGGACTGGCACAGCCGGGCCGTACTGTCCTGGGGCCTGTCGAACACGATGGATACGGACTTCTGTGTATCCGCCTTGGAGAAAGCTCTGAACCGTTATGGCGTGCCAGAAATCTTCAACACGGACCAAGGCTCGCAGTTTACCAGTTATGAGTTTACACGGACGTTCAGAGAGGCAGGAGCTCGGGTTTCAATGGATGGTCGAGGCCGTTGGATGGACAACGTCATGATCGAACGACTGTGGCACTCGCTGAAATACGAATGTGTCTACCTGCGGGAATTGGAGACGGGAAGCGAACTGTGGCAGGCCTTGGCCTGGTGGTTCGATTTCTACAACAATCGTCGTCCACACAAGACCTTTGACGGCAGAAAGCCGATGGAGATATATCAGCAGTTCAAGCCAGAGGGGTTAACCCATCTGGCTTGCCCCCAAAAGGCGGCGTAGCTCGTAAACATGTCCACCTTAAAATCGTCGCTCAGTGGTCCAAGGAAGTGAACCCATATATGGACCCGCCCCGATGGCAAGAGATTTTTTCAGGCAAACAAGAATCAGATGCAGTCATATATCCGGCCTGTTTATGAGCGTTTAGGCTCTGGCCTTGATGGGAATCCGCGCTTCCAATCCTCATCACTTCTGCGGTTATCTCAACCAGTGGGTTCACCAGGTTTTTCGGAAGCCGGTCTGACCTGTTTGCCCTCAGTCATCTCTTGTGCATCCAGTAGATTTTCCAAGCAGAGCTATGCTGCCTGGGTGTATGAAATGTTTTTAGCAAGTACCGCCCAGACTATCCGCGCAGTCTTGTTTGCTTGTGCAACCGTTGCTTTCATCGTCCCCCGGCGGATTTCAAGTTCCGCAAGCCATTTACTGCGGCGATCATCTTTATTCCGGCATCGATAGACAACGCTACGTGCACCATGGACAAGAATTTTTCGGAGATAGCAGTTTCCGCGTTTGCTTATGCCCATCAGCCTGTCCTTTCCCCCTGAGGAATGCTGGCGAGGGGTAAGGCCGAGCCACGCGGCAAATTGCCTCCCATTTTTGAAGGCTTGGGCATCACCTACGGCAGAGACCAGGGCGGTTGCCGTTAGCAAGCCAATGCCGGGGATGGATTGCAGTTTCTGGCATTCCGTGGACTGATTAGCCAAGCGTTTCAGTTGGTTTTCGGTCTAAATCCAAGCTCCGTGTAAAGATCGGAAAGGTAATCCCTCTCTATCAAGGCCAACCTATTGCTCACATCTTCAACGATCACAGGCAGTGCGCTGCGTATCTTGGCCACACCTTGAGGTATGGATATGCCGGATTCCAACAGCAACCCGCGAGTCTGGTTGCATAGGCTTGTTCGATTTCGGACCAAACGCTCACGAATGCGATGTAAGGCTTGGAGAGTGAGCTTTTTCTTCGCTCTTCGTCGGCACAAAACGCATGTTTGGGCCGAGTAACGGCTTCGCAAACAGCTTTCCGCGTCATTCGCGTCATTTTTGTTGGTTTTGACGTAAGGTTTCACATACTGGGGCGGCATCTGTCGGACCGTGTGCCCATCACTTTCCAACTCCCGAGCCCAAAAGTGAGACCCGCAGCAAGCTTCAATGCCTATGAGGCAAGGGCCAAGGTTGGCAAGAAATGGCAACACGTTGTTCCGGGTGAGTCGCTTCTTCAAAACGGTCTTGCCCGCGGCATCGACACCATGAAGCTGAAAGACGTTTTTTGCCAGATCAATGCCGATGGTGGCAAGATTTTTCATTGGACCCGTCCTTCACATTTGAGCTTGCACTTTATGTACAAGCTTGGTGGCAGCCTAGGCTGACCCCGATGAAAAGCCAAAGAGCTTATCAAGGGGCGGGTCCATCCCATTACTTCACTTATCAGTTGACATTTTCAATGTTAGTATATATAATTTTATTCAAAATATCAATTATCCATTTTGAGGTAGGAAATGAAAAAAATTGCATTGTTTCTTGTCATGACTTTTATACTTTTACCTTCCATAGCCAACGGCGAGATTGACCCAGAAAAAATGGGATTTAATTTTATTGGAGAATTCTCAACAAGTGAAGCCATAGAGTCATCAGGGGCTCCAGGGCGTGGAAGATTGCGCCAACGCTTTAAAGTATATGCTAAAGCTAAAGATAAATTTATTATTGAACTTGTTGTTTTGACATATAAGAGGCTGTCAACACAATGGGAGTGGTCAGGTAAATCACCCAAGCCAGAGTTTGGAAAATTGACAGCTGGTGAAGACTTACGCAACTTGATTTCAAATTTTGCAACAAGTCAAAAGGCCAGTTATGACACAGATTATTACTATTATGATAAATTTTTGAGAAAACAAGGTCAAACTCTTATACACGAAGCAGTACTTTTACCTAGCTCAAATTATAATGAAAGCAATGCAAAAGAGTACGCTATTGAAATGTTAGATTAATATAAAATAATATATTAAGTACTTGTATTAAATTGTGAACTAATTTGACCCCCGTGGCCTGCCCTATTTGTTTGTACCACCTGCAATGTTAGTAGCCTCTCCTTGCTGACGGGAGGGCTGGCTCCACTCTCCCCCCGGGGGGGAGAGTGGCCTCGGGCGCAGGTGGTTTGTATCTCAGGGCACTGTGAGGCCTGAATGTGTTATACTCCCAACGCCACTCTTCAATCAAGTAGCGAGCTTCCCTGAGTGTTGTGAAAATTTCTCCATTGAGGAATTCGTCACGCAATTTCCCATTGAAACTTTCGTTGTATCCGTTCTCCCATGGGCTTCCCGGTTCAATAAACAAAGTCTTTACTCCGACTCGTCCCAGCCATTTTCTGACGGCTTTTGCCGTGAACTCCGGCCCGTTATCCGATCGGATATGATCCGGTGCTCCTCGTTCAACAAACAGCCTGCTTAAGCGATAAAGCACGTCTTCCGACTTGAGGCTTCTGGCTACGTCGATTGCCAGACATTCGCGAGTATATTCATCGATCACAGTAAGCATTCGAAAGGCTTTGCCGTCATGGGTTCTGTCCATGACGAAATCATACGACCAAACATGACCTGGCCAGCACGGACGAAGCCGAATGCAGGAGCCGTCCGCAAGCCATAGCCGCTTACGTTTTGGTTGTTTTTGTGGGACTTGTAGCCCCTCACGTCGCCAAATGCGTTCCAGCCTCGTGTGGCTGAGTTTCCAACCATCTCTATGCAGCAGCGCCAATATCCGACGGTATCCATATCGCCCGTATTGGGTAGCCAATTCGATCACTGCGGCGGTCAGTGCCGCTTCATCTGCTCGAGGATTGGAAGCGTATCGTTGTGTAGAGCGGACTTGGCCAAGTACTCGGCAAGCTCTCCGCTCTGATACCTGTATCTTCTCTCGAACCCGGTATACACAATGACGGCGGCGCGAAGGGCTTAGAAATTTCCCTTTGCTGCCTCTTCCAAGATCATCTTGTCCAGATTGAGGTCAGCTACCAACCGCTTCAGGCGAGTGTTTTCTTTTTCCAGATCTTTGAGCTTCTTGGCTTGGCTGACACGCATTCCACCATATTCCTTGCGCCACCGATAATACGTCTGCTCAGTCACTCCGAGTCTGCGGCTGACCTTGGGGACTGTCTCACCCTGGGCCAGAAGAACTTCTGCTTCGCGCAGCTTGGCAATAATCTGTTCTGGTGTGTGTTTTCTGATGCCCATTGAAACCTCCTACAGCCCACATACCCCTAACATTGGGCGTGGACCAGTTTTTCTTGGGCAGGTCACCCGTTTCTTTGTTAGAGACGAGGGTTGATTTATAATACATTCAATCTAAAAAGCCCCTAAAAGACCGAGCGCGTTGTAAGTCAATACGCCAGCGTTTACCAGCGAGTGGCTTGTGGTGCATGCCGTCATGGTAAATGTAACCACGGTTACGAAATTCCTTGCAGCGGGCATGAGTGGTTACCATTCTTCCCGGCCTAGAAACCCTGACCATGAAAAAGGGGAGCCGCGACAAGCGCGGCTCCCCTACATTAATATATGGCTGTGCTACAGCTAGACCGCCGGAGCGTCGAAATCTATATCCTGCTCCACGCCGGCATCCCGCGCAGCCTGAATCACTTCGCGCAGGGTCTTCAGGGTTTCCTCAGCCTCTCCGCGATCCAGTTTGCGAATACCGAACCCGGCATGGATGATCAGGTAATCGCCGATCTCCACATCCTCGCTCATAATCATCAGCGAAGCATTGATCATGGTGTCGCCCTCACCCACGCGGCAAGTGGCCACATCGTTTTCTATCTTGACTATCTCTGCTGGAACTGCAAGGCACATATCTTCATCTCTCCTATTTAGCCGCGAGCCTTGAAGGAACCGCCCGCGTCTTCAATTTCCTTGAGCACGGCTTCCGCCATCTTGGGCATGCTGTTCACCGTCGTCTCGGATAATTCCACGGACATGGTCTTGTAGTCAAACGGTTCCATGCCCACGATAATCGCTTCGGGTCGGTGCCCGGCGATGTCGCAGGTAATGAGCGTATCCACGAGGTCGGTCTGATGCAGGGAGTCGTTGAAGGCCAAGCTCTTACGCAAATCGTCGCCAACAAGGCGGTATATGCTGCCCGGCTCGCCGTCGCCCAGCACGGCGTCGACCACAATCAGGAAATCGGAGTCCATGATGGGACCCATGAGCTTGGTCCCCAGCGTGCCGCCGTCCATCAGTTCGACGTTGTCTGAAAATTCGTACTTATCCATCAACTCTTCGACGATTCTGACGCCCACGCCTTCGTCGGTATAGAGGATGTTGCCCACGCCCAATACTAAAATTCTTGTTTGGTCTGTCATGTCGGGTAAGATAAAAGCGGGAACCTGGAAAGTCCAGGTTCCCGCTGGTTATTTGTTCATTTTCTCTAGATTTAGAGAATCTTGAACTTGGCAACGTTGCCGGTCTTGGAATCGATGACGTGCACGCCGCAGGCGATGCAGGGGTCATAGGAGTGGACCGTGCGCAGAATCTCAACAGGACGCATGGGATCGAACACCGGGGTGCCCATGAGGGCTTCTTCGACGGGGCTCAGGAGGCCCTTGTCGCAGCGGGGTCCGAGGTTCCATGTGGAAGGAACGACGAGCTGGAAGTTGTCGATCTTTCCGCCCTTGATGTTGATCCAGTGGCTCAGCATGCCGCGGGGGGCAGCCACGAAACCAGCACCCTGAGCTTCGTCGGGCATCTCCCAATCCTGGTAGATGTTGCCGTCGCCGGAAGCGATGTTGGCCTTGAGCTCGTTGATCCAGTCCTGAGTCTTGTTGGCGGTGACCAGGGCTTCGATGCCGCGGGCAGCCGTACGACCAAGGGTGGAGAACAGGGCTTCGGGGCCAACGCCGAGGACGCCGAGGACGTAGTTGACTGCTGCAACGACTTCCTTCTGACCCCTGGCGTAAGCGACCAGGCAATGAGCCAGCGGACCGACCTCAGTGGACTTTCCGTTGTACCTGGGAGCCTTCATCCAGGAATAATGATCTTTGTCGCCCAGCTTGGTGTACTTGGGCTCGGTCACACCCTTGTAGGGATGCTTGGGCTCGCTGTACTTGTACCAGCTGTATTTGACGTGCTCTTCGATGGCTTCAGGCTTGAAGTCTTCGGGAGCGCCGAGGTTGCGATCCATGATGACGCCCTGGGGCCACCAGCGGCTGTTCAGGTCGTACTCGTCAGTGGGGAACTCACCGGAAGTCATGAAGTTGGTGGTTCCGCCAATGCCGGACCAATCTTTGTAATGAGCGGCCACAGCCAGCAGATCCGGAATGTAGAACCTTCTGATGAAATCAGCGGTCTCTTCGTACAGGGCTGTGAACTCGGCGATGCGCTCGGGAGTGAGGGCATCGTAGTTGGTCACGCCACCGACGACGGTGAACTGGGTGTGGGGGTTCTTGCCACCGAAGACGGCCATGCCGCGAGCGGCCTTGACCTGCAGATGCAGAGCCTTCAGGTAGTGGGCAGTGGCCATAAGGTCGGCCTCTGCGGGCAGATAGTAAGCTTCGTTCTTCGTGTCGCCCAGGAAGTAGGCGTTGGTGAAGATACCGAGCTGACCGCTTTCGACCAGGGCTTTGACCTTGTCCTGAACAGCCTTGAAGTACTCGGCTGTGTCTTCGGGACGGTCGGCCAGGCTCTGAGACAGACCGGCGGTAGCCTTGGGGTCGGCCTGCAGGGCGTTGGCAACGTTGACCCAGTCAAGGGCGTGCAGGTGATAGAAGTGCACGATGTGGTCGTGCATGTACTGCGCGGCCATGACCAGGTTACGGATCAGGATGGCGTTTTTGGGAATCTTGACCTTCACGGCGTTGTCAACGCAACGGGTGGAGGCAAGGGCGTGCACGTACGTGCAGACGCCGCAGGAACGCTGAGTGAAATGCTGAGCGTCTCTGGGGTCACGGCCCTTGAGGATTATTTCCAGACCCCTGAACAGCTGAGCGCTGCTGCGGACATCGGCGACAACGCCGTTTTCCACTTCAACTTCAATGCGAAGGTGACCTTCGATCCTGGTGATGGGGTCAACGACAACGGGCCCCTTATAAGAAGCAGCCTTGGGCGTCGCCGGAATCGGTACGGCGCTGAAGTCAAGGGGCTTAGCTTTAGGTTTGCAACCAGCCATATTTATCCTCCTTACAGAGTGTAAAACATGTATTTATTATGAGTTTCCTACTCCACAACAATTACTGAATCCTCAGTCTAGCTCTCTTCGTAGAAGGGAGACATTTCATCCCAGAAATTGGGCTCTGAGCAACCGATGCAGGGATGACCGGCTTCAACAGGCCAAATGGTCTGGTTGAACTTGACTGTCGGGCAGTTGTTGTAGGTGTAGGGGCCCTTGCAACCGAGCTGGTACAGGCAATAACCCATTCTGGCTTCTTCGGAATCGAAGGAAGGAGCGAACTTGTCTTCCTCGAAGTACTTGAGCCTGGGGCAATTGTCGTGAATGGTCTCGCCAAAGAACATGGTCGGCCTGTTCTGGTCATCCAGTTCGGGCACGGCTTTTTTGGTCAGATAGTAAACAATGGTTCCAACCAGGTTGTAGGGGTTCGGCGGGCAACCGGAAATGTTGATTGCACCGGCGTTGAGAGCGTCGTTCACACCCTTGGCCTCGGTCGGGTTGGGAGAAGCGGCCTGGACGCCACCGAAAGTGGCGCAGGTACCGTAAGCGATAACAGCCTGGGCGCCGCCGACAACCTCTTTGTTGATTTCGAGCATTGTGCGACCGGCAACCTTGCCGTGGTAGCCGCCACCCTTGGTGGGGATACCGCCTTCAATCACGCACACGTAGCCGTCAGGAGAACTGATGGCGTCGTGCAGAGCCTTTTCAGCCATCTCACCAGCGGCGGCCATGATGGTTTCATGGTAGTCGAGGGAGATAACATCAAGAATCAACTCATCAATGTAAGGCTGTACGGTCCTGAGAATGGACTCGGAACAACCTGTACATTCAGCATTGTGCAGCCAGACAACGGAAGGCCTTTTAGTGGCGGTCAGAGCTTCAGCCACTTTGGGAGCAAAGGCGGGACCCATGCCCATGACGGCGGCAATGGTTCCACAGAATTTCATGAAATCGCGACGAGAGACGCCACGTTTCGCCAGCCTTTGTTCGGCTCCGTCTCTGCCATGACCCACAGAAAGCTTCATAGAACACCTCCGAATTAAATAAGGGATCATACCATGACGCTGATACGTCTTTATTCCAACTCTCAACGTCCGACTCAATGTCAAACGAGAAAGAAACGTCCTTCTTCTATAACACGTTTTTCAAAAAAGTGTTATTAATGCATCACCTTTGTAAATTTGATGTTACACTTGGTATCAACATTAATTACTGCTTCTTTTAACCACCTTTCAACATAAAAGCAACATCAAAAATGAAAAAAACAATCCTTACAACAGTATTGAGCCTTATTTCTATTTTGCCCCAATTCAAAAGACGCCAGTGCCTTTTTTTTCTCAAGTCATAGAGCCGACTGCCGATGATATTGAATTTCATGACTCTCTGTCGAAAAAAAACAAAAACCCTCCTGCCGACCTGGGCAGGAGGGTTTTGCAACAATCCGAAAAGCCTTGTCTACGAGACTGTGCAGCTGCGGCAGATGGCCAGATTCTCGAAATTGCCCGCCTGGTATTCGCGGATCAGACGCAAAAAATGGTCGGAATTCCAAATCTCGCTGATGGACCTTTCACGCACGTTGCCCAAGACCACTGTACGCCGCCAGTCGTGACAGCAGAGAATCATGTCTCCATTATAAAGAACATAGGCCTGCTTCAGAAAAAGGTCGCAATTGCGCCTGAGCCTGGGCTTTACCGTGCCGAGGTCGGAAAGATCCTTGCCGGAACGGTTGTCCATCTTGTGCACCTTGAACCGAACGTTCCTGTCACCCCAGTACTTCTTGGCGTACTCAATCTCCGGCTCCACGATGCTTGTCTTGAGCGTGGTGATGGTCAGTTTGGGCAGTTGGGCGTTCCTGCGATCGCGTATCTCGATGAACTTGTCGATATTGCCGAGCACCCTGTCCAGGGAAAGACCCATGCTCTTATTATAGGTTTCCTCGCTGTAGCCCTGCACGCTGATCCAAAGGTGCCTGAGTCCGGCCTCCACCAGCCCCTCGCTCATTTCAGGAGTCAAGAGCGCGCCGTTGGAGTTGATCTTGGTCTTGGTGATGAATTTCTTCTTCTTGTTGATGTAGGCGATGCGCTCGGGCATCTTCCTGTCCAGAAGGGGCTCGTTCATGAGATAGGGACTGATGCGCCCGATCAAGTGTTTGCCGCACTCGTCAACGATCTTTTTGAAAAGGTCGTCGTCCATGGCCCCTTGGGGCAGGCTTTTGTGGGTGTCTGTATAGCCGCAAAAAAGGCAACGCGCGTTGCAGCGGCTGTCGGTCTGTATCTGTATGGCCCTGGGAAACGAGGGTCTGGGAACTTCCCCGGTCTTTCGCCAATGCATGAATTTCTTTATAAATCCGTCGCCTTCCGGGGGCATGTAATACTTGGACATGTTTTCCGTCCTTAAATGGGGTTTGCGTTGTTCGGTTGGGGAACTTATAAACTGTTGAAGAAAGCTGTCAACACCGGACAGCGACCGTCAAATCCAGACAAAAGGAGAATGAAATGAGCGCAATCATGGAGATGTCGATCTTTCCCATGGACAAGGGAGTCAGCCTCAGCCCCTACGTGGCCAGGGCGGTTGACATCATCCGCAAGTCGGGTTTGGACCACGAATTCGGCCCCATGGGCACCTGCGTTGAAGGCGACATGAGCGACCTCATGGCCCTGGCCGGGCAATGCTTCAAGGACATGAAAAAAGACTGCGACCGGATATATCTCAACATAAAATTCGATTATCTGCACGGCGGTTCCGGCAGGCTCAAGGGCAAGGTCGAATCCGTGCGGGACAAACTCGAAAAATCATAAACGCAAACGGAGAAAGGCAATGAACATCGTAAATCTGCTGGGCAGCCCAAGGCCCAAAAGCAACAGCGCGGCCATGGCCGGGATGTTCTGCGACGCGGCGACTCAACTAGGCGGCCGGGTGGAGACATACAACCTCAACTCCATGAGCTTCCGGGGCTGCCAGGGCTGTGAAACCTGCAAGAAAGAAATGGACAAATGCGTGCTGAAAGACGATCTGGCCCCGGTCTTGGAGGCTGTTCGCCAGTGCGATGTGCTGGTCATGAGCACCCCGGTCTATTACGGCGACGTGTCCAGCCAGCTCAAGGCCTTCATCGACAGGACTTTCTCCTATCTGGTGCCGGAATACTGGGCCACGGACGACAAGTCCCGCCTGACACCGGGCAAGACCCTGGTCTTCATCGTCTCGCAGGGACACGTGCGGGAAGACCTGAACGCCGACATCTATCCGAAATACAGCATGTTCTTCAACTGGCTGGGTTTCACCAAGAGCCATTTGATCCGTGCCTGCGGAGTATATTTCCAGGGGGACATCGACGGGCGGCGGGACATCATGGAATTGGCCGATGAAACCGCGAAAAAGGTCATGCAGGAATAGCCGCCACGCATCAAGTTCACGCCATAACGGCTAGTCCAGGGCCACCAGCTCCAGGTCGCCCCACACGGCCAGCTTGTCGTTGAACTGGGCAAATACGCCTTCAAGGCCGAAGGCCGACAGCTTGCGCGCCTCTGCCAGGACACGGTCCAGGTCGGACGGTTCCTGGAGCAGGTTGGCCAGGGCCGTGGCTGCGGCATCGGCAAAGGCCGCGTCCCGCGCCCGGACGGTGACCAAGTCGCCCTGCCCCAGACTCAGGGAATGGCCAATCCTGCCCGAAGAGGAACAAAGGGCAGTGGGGAATTCCGCTGCACCAAGGCTTATGCCCAGGCTGGAGCCCGACTCCGGGTCGGACAAAAGGGCAACGGTCCTTTCCCTGGTCGAACGCAGATAAAGGTCTCCGCCGTTTTCCACCAGAATATTCGGGCTGCGAGGGGCAAAGCGGTCGCCGACGGCCTGGGCTATCGCACCGGCCACGGCGGCCATGGGCCCCACACCGCACGCCTTTCCGGCCCTGGCCATGATTCGCACTATCTCAGGGGCCGAATCAGCCACCTCCACAGGCAAAAGGCTCTTCCCGAAGGCCGGGTCTATGAGAATGCGGCTCTTGATCTCGCCGCGCACGGCGTGCAGGAAATCCGAGACCTCGCGGCTCAGGTCCGCCTGGGCCACGATATAGAGGTCCGTCTCCTCCACCGCGGCCTGGAAAGACACTTCCCCGCGCCCCCGGCCGACAGTGCGGCGGTACGACCGGTCGGGAGAAAGATGTTCACCGGCCATAGTCAAAAACCCAGATCCGCGTTGATGAGCACGATCTTGATGCGCCCTGCGGGAAATGATTTCTCGGTAATCGTCCAGACGTTGCAAATCCGGTCCGGGCTGCTGCAATCAGCGCAACGGCCGGTCTTGGCGCAAGGGGTTTTCTTGTCCAGACGCATGGCGTTCACAGGCGCCGCGTATTCCTTGATGCGCAGCATGGCCTGATCGATGTCCGGGACTATCTTGTTCCGCCCGATGAGCAGGAGCACATGGCGCGGGCCATAGGTTATGGCCCCGGCGCGGTTGCCGATCATGTCCAGGTTCACCAGCATCCCGTCCTCGGTGACGGCGTTGGTCCCGGTAATGAAAAGATCCACCAGCAGGGCGCGGCGGCGCAACTCGTCCTTCTCCTTTGGGGAGGATTTCTTGTCCCAGGTGTCGAGCACCTCGAGACCCTCGCGTTCCTTCAGGACGGAGTAAAGGCCGGAATCGCTCACGGTCATGGAGCCGCCAAAGGATATTGAGGAGGGGTTGAGAGAGGGTATCAATTCATTCAGTACAAAATTGGCGGCGTCTTTGCCGTTTTGGGCCAGATGAACCTCGAATCCGTTTTTTTCAAGACTCACCTTGAGTTCCTCGATTCTTATGGTCCAGAATTCCTTAACGGGATTTTTCATTTCCTGCTCCTTTTTCGGTTTACAGGAATACCAGAAAACAATAAAAATAAAAGAGTCGAGGCCGGAGGCGAAACGGCTGAAAATAAAATTCGAATAATGGCGGCAAAGGCTTGACTGCCATACCTCTTCCGACTATGTTGCCATGTTTCACGCATCAATAATTACGAATTCAATCCTAGGAGAAGATATATGAAAAGAACTTACCAGCCCAGCAAGATCAGAAGAAAGAGGACTCACGGTTTTCTGGTACGCTCCCGCACCAAAAGCGGAAGAGCGGTGCTTCGCCGCCGCCGTGCCAAGGGACGCAAGAGATTAAGCGTTTAACCTGGCCCAGGGAGCGCCGCCTGCTCAAAAGTCCCCAATTCGCCGCCTGCTTCGAACAGGGTGAAAAATATTTCAGCAAGAATTTTGTTTTGTTCGTTCTCAGGCGGGACGACAGGCCCGATGGATTCCGGATGGGCCTGACAGTAAACAGAAAAATGGGGCCGGCGGTTGTCCGCAACCGCATAAAGCGTGTAGTACGCGATTTTTTCAGGCGACACCAAGAAGAGATCCTTCTGCCGCTGGACATTGTCGTGGTCCCGAAACGATCCCTGGACCCAAAGCGGCTGACTCTTTCCCAGGCCACAAACGAATTCGCGCCCCTGCTCTCCGCCGCCCAAAGGTAGCGGGCAGACGGGTCAGCTTATTGTGAGGAAAATGATGCGCTCTTTTGCACTGGCGCTCATTTGGTTCTACCAGAATTGCATATCCCCCCTGTTTCCGGGCTGTTGCAGGTACAGACCCACCTGCTCGGAATATGCCAAGGAGGCCGTGACTCTTCACGGCGCCTTCAGGGGTTCCCTTATGGCGCTTTGGCGTCTGTTGCGTTGCCATCCTTTCTGCAGCGGCGGCTACGACCCCGTTCCCGAACCCTGCCAAAACCGCAAAGAACTTAAAGCGAGATGATTTCCATGGAAAACAAAAACATGATCATTGCCCTTGTCCTGTCCTTTGCCGTCCTTTTCGGATGGCAATACCTTTTCCCCACTCCCAAACAGGAGACAACGGCAAAAACGCCCGAACAGCAGGTCGAGATGAACGTGGACGCCACCACGCTTACTCCCGAACCCAAGGTTCCGGCAATTCCGCAATTCATCCCGGACACTGCGCGCCAGGTGACCGTGGAAACCCCTCTCTACACCGCGGTGCTCAATTCCCAGGGCGGCATTCTGGAAAGCTTCGTGCTCAAGGAATACAGACAGACCATCGAACCTGATTCCGCCAACGTCGACCTGATCGGCGAAAAAGCCCGGCACCTTGCCCCCCTGGGCATCATTCTCAACGGCTCGCCCACGTGGTCCAAGGGCGAATGGGCCTTTGACGGCTCGGACGCATCCCTGTCGGCCCAGGAGTCGAAGACTTTGATATTTCGCGGCAAGCTGGGCAATTTCCAGCTCGAACGCCGCATCGCCTTTTCCGGCGACAGCTACCTGATCAAGGAAGAGGTCAAGGTCCTGAACGGCGGAGACGCGAGCCTCGGCTGGCTGGCCTTCACCGCCGCCACCGAAAGCATGTCCGCAGCGGACAACCGCTACAACCTGACGAAGATTTCCTACCTCGGACCCGAAGGGCTGGAAGAGGAGGATAGCAAGGACGACCTGGTGGAAACCGGGCTGGATATATCCTCCAAGTTGAACTGGGGCGCCATCAGCAGCAACTACTTCATGTTCGCCCTGCTGCCCCAGGCCTCGGAATCGACCATGAAGGGCAAGGTCCAGGACGACATCTTCCGCGTTGTCATGGGCGAGCCCACCTCCTTTGATCCGGGCCAGGAAAAGACCCTTGGCTGCTCCTACTACATCGGCCCGCTGGTCCTGGCGCAACTGGACAAGGCTCCGGCCAATCTTTCAGCGGCCATCGATTTCGGCTGGTTCGACATCCTGGCCAAGCCTCTGCTCTGGGTGCTCAATTTCTGCTACAAGTACGTCGGCAACTACGGAACGGCCATCATCATCCTGACCATCCTCATCAAGCTGCTCTTCTGGCCCCTTTCCCAGAAAAGCTACAAGTCCATGGCCCAGATGAAGAAGCTCCAGCCCATGATTGCCAAACTCAAGGAGAAATACGGGGACGACAAGCAGAAGCTGAACCAGGAAACCATGGCCCTCTACAAGACCTACAAGGTCAATCCGGCCGGCGGCTGCCTGCCCATGGTCATCCAGATTCCCGTATTCTTCGGCCTGTACAAGGCCCTGCTGGAAGGAATCGAACTCAGGCACGCCCCCTTCATCAGCCACCTGCCCTTCACGGACATGGTCTGGCTCGCCGATCTCTCGGCCAAGGACCCCTTCTACATCACCCCGTTGGTCATGGGCGCCACCATGTTCCTGCAACAGAAGATGTCACCCACCGCAGGCGACCCGACACAGGCAAAAATCATGCTGCTCATGCCCGTGGTCTTCACCTTCCTGTTCCTGAACTTCCCGGCCGGACTCGTGGTCTACTGGCTGGTGAACAACGTCCTCTCCATTGCCCAGCAGTGGATGATGATGAAGGAAAAGAAGGCCTAGAACAAAGGCAACCGGGCCACAGATAGAAAATAAGGATATTATCGATGAGCGAATTCAAGGAATTCCACGGAAAAGATATGGATGAGGCCATAGAGGCCGCATGCGACTACTACAATCTGAATCGTGACAAGCTGGAAATAGAAATAATACGGGGCGGCTCGGCCGGAATCTTCGGTTTGGTCGGCGTGAAAAAAGCGACCATAAAGGCCCGCCCCCGGGGCAACATGTCCCAGCCTGAACAGGATGGCGACTCCAAGCCGGAAAGGAAGGCCGCGAACCGCAGGCCGCGCCCGGCAAAAAAGGAACGCGAACACCAGCAGCCCAAAAGACGCCAGGCCGAAGACCGGATTGACGAGCGGATCGAGGAACAAATCGAAGGCCAGGAGCAGGACGCCCTGCCTGATCCGGAAATGGCCAAGCTCGACCCGGACCAACTGACCGCGACGGTGCAGGAAGTCATGGAGCGCCTTCTGGCGCCCATAGTCCCGGAGCCAAGAATCAAAGTCACCCTGAACCCCGAACGGGTCAACGTATTCATCGACGACGACGAATATTCAGGCCTGATAATCGGACGCGAGGGACAAACCCTGGCTTCCCTGCAATATCTGGCCAACCGGCTGGTTTCCAGGAAGATGCAGGCCTCGGTGCGCGTGCAGATCGACACGGGCGACTACCGGGAAAGGCAGGACGAGAAGCTCAGGCAACTGGCCAACCATCTGGCGGACAAGGCCGAAGACACCGGAAGAACCCAGAGCACCAAACCCATGAGTTCATACCACCGGCGAATCGTGCACCTGGCCCTGCAAAACGACGGTGGGGTCTTCACACGCAGCAAGGGCGACGGCCCCTTGAAGCGCGTGCTCATCGTACCGAAACGCAAGATGGCCAACGGTCGCCGCTAGTTTTTCAGCCGCAGGGGATATCAATTCCGCAACCGAGGTCGGCCCTTCCGGCTTCGCTTGCGGAAACAACATTATTATAGGGGGGCCTTGCCCATGCCCGCCCAGGATTCACACAAAGACACCATCGCAGCCATTGCCACCCCTCCCGGCGAAGGGGGAGTCGGCATAATCCGCATCAGCGGCTCCAGGGGCCTGGAAATCCTCGGGGCGCTCTTCACTTCTTCGAAAACGAACTTCACAGGATTCAAGCCCTACAGGCTTCATCACGGCATCATACACGACGCTTCCGGCCGGGAACTGGACGAGGTTCTGGCCGTGCACATGCCCGGACCCGGCTCCTACACGGGCGAAGACGTGGTGGAAATAAACTGCCACGGCGGACAGGCCGTGCTCAGGGCCGTGCTTGGTGAAATACTGGCCCACGGAGCGCGCAGGGCAAATCCAGGCGAGTTCACCCTCAGGGGGTTCCTGAACGGCAGAATGGACTTGACCCAGGCCGAGGCCGTGGCCGAGATGATAAGCGCCCCGACCAAAGCCGCCCTGCAACTGGCCCAAATCAAGCTTTCCGGACTGCTGGGCCGAAAAATAGCCGCCCTGCGCTCGCAGTTGGAGGAACTCAGGGCCAAACTCTGCGTGGCCGTGGATTTTCCCGAGGAGGAACTGGACTGCCTGCCCCCGGAAGAACTGACCGAAAGCGTTGAAGCCGCCGCCCTTGAAATCAGGGAACTGCTGGCCGGAGTGGACAGGGCCAGGGCCTGGCGCGAAGGCGCTCTCGTGGTGCTCATGGGCCGGGTCAACGCAGGCAAGTCCAGCCTGCTCAACGCTCTGTTGGGCAAGAACCGGGCAATAGTCACGGACGTTCCGGGCACCACCCGTGACTACCTGGAGGAAATCGTGAACCTCGACGGACTGCACGTCCGAGTGGTGGACACGGCGGGCCTCAGGGAAACCCAAGACCGTGTTGAACGCGCCGGGCTGACCATGAGCCGAGAACTTTCCGAGCGGGCCGACCTTGTCCTTTTCATCCTGGACGGCACGGAGGAACCCGCCGCCGAGACCATTGAAGCCGCGTTGGACCAGGGCAAGGACAGGACGCTAGTGGTCCTGAACAAACTCGACATCTCCCCTGCCTCGTCGTCAATTGTGAAGAAATTCAAAGAAAAGGGCATGGAAACCATTTCCCTGTCCGCCAAGACCGGAAAGAACCTGCAAGCACTTTGCACGCGCATCCGCGAGCGGGTTCTGGCGGGCTGCGGCGAGCCGGACCCAGGAGAGCTTGCGCCCAACGCGCGTCAGGCTGAAGCCCTGGACCGCGCAATGATGGAGCTTGAGGCGCTCAAGTCCGATGCCCTGTCCGGCATTCCTTACGACCTGCTGGGGGTGCGCCTGGAACTGGCCTGTGCGGCGCTGTCCGAAATAACCGGCGAAATCACACCCACCCAAGTGCTGGACTCGATATTCGAGCGCTTTTGCATCGGGAAATAGGAGCTGAACATGTCTGAAGACAAACTGATTTTTGATTTCAGCGAGGTGACCTGCGGCCTGGTTCCGGCAATACTCGCCGAACTTGAAAAGGCCGGAACCGGCGTGGTCGAATTCAAAATCCGCCAGGGCATCCGAACGGAGATCGTCAACGGCTTCGGCACGGGCGGAGACTGGGAATTCAGCATTGCCGGAGATCTGGCCTGCGACGTTGCCCGGTTCAGCAAAAAAGTCCGGGACAAGGGCAACCGGCTGGACATCCTTTCATTTTAAGAAGCGGAGACGACATGCGCAAGGACGTGACCGAAGACATGGCCCAAGTGGGCAAAATCCTGGACAAGGCGGAAGTCCTGCACCTGGGCCTGGCCGATGGCCAGGGGCCCTATGTGGTGCCGGTCAACTTCGCCCATGCGAACGGAAAAATATATTTTCATTCTTCATACAAGGGACGCAAGGCCGATGCCCTGCGTCTTGGCGGGGACATAGGCTTTTGCGCCGAGGCCGACCTTGAGATCAAGACCGGTGAAAAAGCCTGCAAGTGGGGCTACAGATTCAAAAGCGTCATCGGCGTCGGCCAGGCAAGATTCCTTGAGGATCATGGCGACAAAATCCCCGCCCTTGAACTGCTCATGGCCAAGTACGCGGACGGCCAATACCCCTTTGACCAAAAGGTGGTCGACAAAACAGCAGTGGTAGTGATCGAAATAAAAACAGCAACAGCAAGAATAAAGGAATAGACACGGACATGCGTTCATTTGCCAGCGACAACAATTCCGAGGCCCATCCGGCCATAATGGAAGCCGTGCTTCAGGAAAACCGTGGGCAGGCCAAACCCTACGGAGAGGACGAGACCAGCGCCAGGGCGGACAAGGCCCTGGAAAGGGAATTCGGAACCCAGGCCAGAACATTTTTCGTGACCACCGGCACGGCGGCCAACGTCATGGCCCTGAAAAGCGTCTGCGCATCCTACAACTCTGTGCTCTGCGCGGAAACGGCCCACATAAACAACGACGAATGCGGTTCGCCCGAGGCCGTGGGCGGCTACAAGCTTGTTCCGATCCGGGAAGAAAACGGCAAGATCAGGCCCGAAGACATCAAGCCCGGCCTGCTTGGCGTGGGCTTCGTGCACCACAGCCAGCCCAGGGTGGTGCAGATTACCCAATGCACGGAATTCGGAACGGTCTACACCCCGGAAGAAATACGCGCCATCGCGGACCTGGCCCATGAAAACGGTCTGTACCTGCACATGGACGGGGCGCGGCTGGCCAACGCGGCGGCCCATCTGGGCGTGGGCCTGAAAGAGATGACCACCGACGCGGGCGTGGACATGCTCTCCTTCGGCGGAGCCAAGAACGGCCTGCTGCTGGGCGAGGCCGTGGTCTTTCTCAATCCGGACATCGGGCACGATTTCAAATACCTGCGCAAGCAGGGAATGCAGCTGACCAGCAAGATGCGCTTCATTTCAGCCCAGTTCGAGCGCTACATGCGGGACGGCCTGTGGCTGGAAAACGCCGGGAAGGCCAACGCAATGGCCGCATCCCTGGCCGAGAAGGCCTCGAAGATACAAGGCGTGGCCATCACCCGTCCGGTGCAGAGCAACGCGGTCTTCGCCACCATCCCGGCCCATGCCGTGGAAAGGATGCTGAAAAAGTATTATTTCTACGTCTGGGACGAGGAAAGCATGGAACTGCGCTGGATGACTTCCTTCAAGACCACGGAACAGGAAGTGGATGAATTCGTCGCCAGCCTGAAAGAATCGATTTAGGAAGTCGTGTCCGAGCCGGAACCGCCGGACGCTATTTTTTCGTGGTGGGCGTGAAAGGCCAAGGCCCTGTCCAGGCCGCCCACGAATCGGCCCAGAATCTTTGGTTCCGTGTAGGCCAAATCCACCAGCAACAGGCCGTCCATGCAGTTGCCGAAGTTGGGATCGACATTGAAGGCCATGACCTTGCCGCCGAGCTTGAGGTATTGCTTGAGCAAGACAGGAATGCTCTTGTCGATCTCCAGGTCGCCCACAAGGCTTGAAATGTCGGTCGGATCGTCGAAGGCGGTCTTGGGCACCTTGAGGTCGATGCGCTTGACCTGCTTCTTCTTGGGCGGTTTCTTGGGCTTGACCAGGGCCGACAGCTCCGGCAGGAAGCTGTGCCTTTCCAGGAACTCGACGATCAACTCCCTGGAAAGGGCCGTGTAGTCGCTGGATACGCTGACGCAGCCGAACAGGTTCCTGTAGCGGGGGTTGCGGATCACGTATTCGCCGATCCCCCTCCACAAAAGACTCAGGGGCTGGTAGCTCTTCTGATACTCGCTTCTGACGAATGAACGGCCCATCTCCAGTGCCGGCGAGATATTGCGCAAAAGCTTGGGCTTGAGGCTGAACAAGGTGCTGGTGTAAAGCCCCTTGACTCCTTCCCTGGCGATGATCTTGTCGGTCTGGCCGAAGCGGTAGGCTCCCGCCAGTTCCCGCTTCTCCTTGTTCCACAGGACAAGATGCCGATAGGTCTGGTCGAACCTGTCCAGATCAAGGGGGTCGCCGGTGCCCTCCCCAACGGGCCGAAAGGTCTCTTCGCGCAGCCTGCCTATTTCATGCAGGATGTTGGGAATCTGGTCCGCCCCGGCCTCGAAAACAATGAAGGGAGCCGATTCCACAAGAAAGCTCTCCTCGGGCAGGGACTCTATCTCGCTGAGAAAGGATTCGACCGGTTTCTGCGCGGCAATGGGCTTGTGCTGATCCTTGGCATGCAGGGACTTGCTTCCGTTGCCGCTGTCCCTGTTCTTGAGCACATAAGTCCTGAAACGCAGGTAGTCTATGATTTCCTCGTTTGAATTGAACCCGGCCAGTTTCTTGAAAGGAATGGGGTTGCCCACGAACATTTCCACTGCCCGGCTGCCCTGCCTTAAATTTTCGCGCGGCAGCATGGCCGTTCGCAGGCGGGGATGGATCATGCCCAGGACATGAAACAGGGCGCTGTTCTTGCCCCGGAAATAAAGGGGCAGCACCGAGGCCTTGGTCTTGCGGATTATTCCCGCCACGGTCGGGCTCCACTCGGGGTCGGCCACCATCCTCTTTCGAAGCCGCAGGCTGGCCACCTCTCCGGCCGGAAACACGCCCATGACGCCTCCCTTCTTGATGTGCCGAATGGCCTCTTTTAGGCCGGAAAGATTCTTGGTCCAGGAATCCTGATTGCCGAAGGGGTCCACAGGGATGACGTATTCGCGCATTTCGGGGATGATGTTCAGCAGGCCGTTGGCCATGATCTTCACATCGGAGCGAACCTTGCGCACGGCCCGGATGAGAAGCAGTCCCTCGATGATGCCGAAGGGATGGTTGGCCACGACCATAAGCGGCCCTTCGGATGGAATCTTTTTCAAATCCTCGTCCGTGAGCACGCAGCCCACGCCCAACTCTTCAAGGGCGCGCTGAATGAAATCCGGCTTTTTGCCGCCGGACAGCCTGGGGTCGATGATCCTGGCATATACCTTGTTGTACTTGTCCAGGCAAAGCAGACTGCCAAGCGGCTTCTTGGCCACGGAAAACATTTTATTCCGGATCGGTCCGTCAAAGGACATATCCAGATTGAACAAGTCGTCGCCGCTATTTACAGGCATTCATTCCCCCTAAAGTAGATATTTGAAGATTAGCCGAAAAAAGATGGCCCGTAAAGATCAAAGGTCGCCTGCAACCTCCCTGCTGAAGCGTGAAACCATCAGTTTTAATTGCAAAAAGCGTTGCGGCCGAACATAACGGCCCTGTAACCCGGCCGACGCAAAGACTGTACACGCTGAGTGTTTTTTTAATCGATCCAGGTATACTCGAGGCCGCCAAAGACAGAACGAAACCTCTGGATCGTCAACCAGCCTGCGCTCCGGGACTCAATATCATCGCCTTGCCATTCCTTCGTTTTAAAGATATTGGGCCGATTCACAGATTATTACGATCACGTGACAACCACTACTATGAGTAACAAATCAAACAAACAAACAGGACATCACTGGACGTGCGGACTTGCCCTGTCCGGGTACATAGTCCTCTGCGGCCTGTTCATTTTCAATTCCCTGGGGCTCATCGGACGTGCGGCCACTCCTCCGGCCGAGGAAAATCTCAGCAAGGCCATGGTCATGAGCGAGATGCGGCGGCCGGTCAAGCCCTACGAATATCGAGGCCGTCCCGGAGTCTTCAGCCAGGCGGCGCACGAGTTCGGCCTTTCAGCCAACATGCTTTCGGCCGTGGCCCTGCAGGAAAGCTCCTACAGGCCGTGGGCCGTGAACATCAATGGCCGCGCCCATTACCCCGCCAGCAAGAAGGAAGCCCTCAGGCTCATCACAAACGCCAGGGGCAAGAGCTACGACCTGGGCGTCATGCAGATCAACTCCTTCTGGATACGCAAGTTCAACCTCGACCCGGTCGAGGTGCTCGACCCCGACACCAATGTCAGGCTGGGTGCCTGGATACTGCGCAGTTGCATCGACCGCCACGGCGAAGGCTGGAGCGCCATCGGGGCCTATCACACAGGCGACCCCGTGAGCAGGAAGGAGCAATCCAAGGCCTACGCACTGAAAATCAGACGAAACTTTGAACAGCTTGAGACCGCCAGACCCTGACCGTTTTCCAAACATTGAAAATAAAACCGGCCAATCAGCCTTGACAGAGGCTTATCCATGTTTATCTTTGGTCCCGTACGGTCGGATGACGCCCGTCAGCAGACCTGAAGTACGCCACGACCGGCAAGGCAGGCGTGGGCTTGCATCCGGCAATCACAGCTAAAAATATTCGGAGGTATAGAGAATGAAACTGAAACCGCTTAATGACCGTGTTCTGGTTAAGCGCCTTGAAATGGAAGAAAAAACCGCTGGTGGCATCATCATCCCCGACTCCGCCAAGGAAAAGCCCATGAAGGGTAAAGTCGTGGCCGCCGGTCCCGGCAAGCTCGACGAGTCAGGAAAGATGGTCAAGATGACCGTCAAAAAAGGGGACACCGTCCTGTTCAGCAAGTACGCCGGAACAGAGATCGGCATTGACGGCGAAGAGCATCTGGTCATGCGCGAAGACGACATTCTGGCTATCGTCGAATAACGCCCACCTTTGAATCAGTTAGCAAGACAACAATATTTAAGGAGCAAGAGAAATGGCGAAAGAAATTCTTTTTGACGCGAAAGCTCGCGAAAAACTGAAAATCGGCGTGGACAAACTGGCCAACGCCGTCAAGGTTACCCTCGGACCCAAGGGACGCAACGTGGTTATCGAAAAATCCTTTGGCTCCCCCGTCATCACCAAGGACGGCGTAACCGTGGCCAAGGAAATCGAGCTTGAAGACAGGTTCGAGAACATGGGCGCCCAGATGGTCAAGGAAGTGGCTTCCAAGACTTCCGACGTTGCAGGCGACGGAACCACCACAGCCACGGTCCTGGCCCAGGCCATATTCACCGAAGGCGTTAAGCTCGTCTCCGCCGGTCGCAACCCCATGGCCATCAAGCGCGGCATCGACAAGGCCGTTACCTCCATCGTCGCCGAGCTTGAAAAAATAGCCAAGCCCACACGCGACCAAAAGGAAATCGCCCAGGTCGGCACCATCTCCGCCAACAACGACGAGACCATCGGCGGCATCATCGCCGAGGCCATGAACAAGGTCGGCAAGGAAGGCGTCATCACGGTCGAGGAGGCCAAGAGCCTGGACACCACCCTGGACGTTGTCGAAGGCATGCAGTTCGACCGCGGCTACCTCTCCCCCTATTTCGTGACCAATGCCGAAAAAATGACTTGCGAGATGGAAGAGCCCCTGATCCTGATCAGCGAAAAGAAAATCTCCAACATGAAGGACATGCTTCCCGTTCTGGAACAGGTCGCCAAGATGTCCAAACCCCTGCTGATCATCGCCGAGGACATTGACGGCGAAGCCCTGGCCACCTTGGTGGTCAACAAGCTGCGCGGCACGCTGAACGTGACCGCGGTCAAGGCCCCCGGATTTGGCGAACGCCGCAAGGCCATGCTCCAGGACATCGCCATCCTGACCGGCGGCCAGGCCGTTTCCGAAGACCTGGGCGTGAAGCTGGAAAACGTCACCCTGAACGACCTCGGCTCCGCCAAGCGCATCGTTCTGGACAAGGACAACACCACCATCGTCGACGGCGCAGGTGAAAGCTCGGCCATCAAGGCCCGCGTAAAGCAGATTCAGGCCGAGATCAACGAATCCTCCTCGGACTATGACCGCGAGAAGCTCCAGGAACGCCTGGCCAAGCTCGTGGGCGGCGTGGCCGTCATCAATGTCGGCGCTGCCACCGAGACCGAGATGAAGGAAAAGAAAGCCCGCGTCGAGGACGCCCTGAACGCCACCCGCGCGGCCGTGCAGGAAGGCATTGTTCCCGGCGGCGGCGTGGCCCTGGCCCGCTGCACCAAGGTTCTGGACAAGGTCAAGACCATTGACGACGACGAAATCGCCGGTGTGAACATCATCCGCCGCGCCATCCAGGAGCCCCTGAGGCAAATCGCCGGCAACGCCGGTTTCGAGGGTTCAGTGGTTGTCGAAAAGGTCAAGGACGGCAAGGACGGCTTCGGCTTCAACGCAGCCACCTCCGAGTACGGCGACCTGATCAAGGCCGGTGTCATCGACCCCAAGAAGGTCACCCGCATCGCCCTGCAGAACGCGGCCTCCGTGGCTGGTCTGCTGCTGACCACCGAGTGCGCCGTGGCCGAAAAGCCCGCCGCCAAGTCCGACGCTCCGGCCATGCCCGGCGGAATGGGCGGCATGGGTGGAATGGGCGGCATGGGCGGCATGTACTAAGCTTCCCTCTTCCCACAAAAAAACAAAGGCCGGAGCGTTCAGCTTCGGCCTTTTTCATTTCCTGCGCCAAAGCGCCTACATGTCCAGTTTGATGTCCTCGCCCGTGGGTTTTCTCGATTTGGGCGCGGCCTTGGCCTGACGGTAGACCTTTGGTTCGGCCTTCTTGACTATCCTTGCCGCGTCACGGTTGAGCGGGTTGATGCTCAGGACGACGTTTGCCGCATCCAGGGCCGCGCTCCAGTCCTGGGCTGCAAGGCAAAGCTTGGCCAGCCTCAGATACAAGCCCTCCTTTTTGCCGAAACGCCTGATGGCGTCCCAGATCACTTCCCTGGCCTTGGCCGGTTCGGCCAGTCCCTCGTGGCACATGGCCAGCAGGTCGTAAGAACGGACATCTCCGGGCGTGATCTCTATGGCCTTCTTCAAATACTCCACGGCCTCCTGCAACAGCCCGGCCATGACCAGGCGACGACCGATATCGGTATTGATGCCCGGCACGTCCGGATGCTCATCGGAAACCTGCCGAAACAACTTGCGGGCTTCCAAGGATTCCTTGGCCTCCAAAAGGCCCTGGGCCTTGAGAATCAGTTCATCCAGCCTCGCCAGCCGACTTCTGGTCTTCTCGATGCGAGCCTTTTCAACGGCTTCCTCGATCTTGGTCCTCAACTTCTTCAGGGTCAGGTAGAGCTTTTTCTCCTTGCCTTTCTCATATTTCAGAGGGGTGGAGAAAATGCGTTTCATGGCCTTCATGCCCATGAGGTCGTTTACGGCCTCGTCCATGAGGATGCCGATCTCGAACTTGTCGCGACCGAAAATCTGACTCTGCAGCATTCTTTCCAGGGCCTTGCACAATGCGCCCAGCGTCCTGAGGTAGTCTCCGCGCTGGGTGTGGCCTTTGGCCCTGGCGATGTCTTCTTTTATTGATTTGGGGCTTGTCTGCATATTCGTTTTGCTCTTTCAATGGTTTAGCACATCATTATACCTTCAAGCCCTTGTTTGCAAGACTGTCCGGTATTTTCAACTCTTCCAGAAACCTGACCATTTTTTCAAAATGCGAACCGCGCCAATATATCTGGCCACAACTGGCGCACATGTTGAACTCGTTGAAATATTTCCTTGTTTTCGGCTCCAGGCGATCGATTATTTTCTTCTTGTCCACGACTTCCAGTTCCCCGTTGCAGCGAATGCAACGTTTGAAAAGGGCCGGTGGGCGTTCCACTCCGAAAAAGCCAAGCACTTCCGCCAGCTGGTCCCAGGGCCGGACAGCTCGCACGAGCCGTCCGTAAACAATCCCGGAACGCTTGAGCAGGGCCCTGTCCCTGCTCAGGACGACCCTGCCCTCATCCCTGGCCAGGTCCGCTATAAGGGCGTCGGGCCAGGTGCGGTCATAGGTCGCGTCAAAGCCGAGCATCCGCAACAGCCCGGCCAGTCGGCCCACATTTTCGTCCACCACGAACCTGAGTCCGGGCAAAGGATCGGGCCTGAGCCGCGTGGGGCGGGTAACGTCGACCGGCAACGCGGCCGGGCCTACGCTCACTGTGCCGCCGGGCGCAATCAGTTGATCCAGGGTGGCGGGCTCGGAGCCGACAAGGATCGAATAGACCTCGGTATGCGGAACGCCCAGGGATTCGACCACGTCCTTTATTGACGCCCTTCTTTTGAGAACGTAGTTTATCAGCCCGTCGCGGCTGGGTCTGGTCAGCAGTTGAGCCAACTCGCCCCTGAACAAGATTTCGACGCGCATCATCCAAACCCCGGAAGGCAAAAGCCAATGAACATATACCTGGCCATAATCATCGGATCTATTCTCGCAGCCTACATTTTAAACGCATTTGCCGCTCATCTCAACCTCAAGGCCCTGGCTCCCGATGTCCCGGAGGAATTCAGGGACAGCCTGGACCCGGAAAAATACCGCAAATCCCAGGAGTACGCACGGGCCAACGCCAAATTCGACAACCTGTCCGACACGGCCATGACCGCGCTGACCATCGCCTTTATCCTGCTGGGCGGATTCAATATCCTGGACCAGGCGGTGCGCTCCTTCGGGCTGCCAATGATTCCCACCGGGCTGATTTTCTTCGCGGCCCTGGGCCTCCTGGCCGATATCGCTTCCCTGCCCTTCGACCTCTACCACACCTTTGTCCTTGAGGAACGGTTCGGGTTCAACACCACCACGCCGGGGCTGTACGCGCTGGACAAGATCAAGGGCTATCTGCTGGCCCTGGTCATCGGCGGAGTACTGCTCGGAGCCGTACTCTGGTTCTTTCAGGCGGCGGGGCATTCGGCCTGGCTCTGGTGCTGGCTGTTCACGGTGCTGCTCACCCTGGTCATCACCTATGTGGCCCCGGTCTGGATTCTGCCCCTGTTCAACAAGTTCACGCCCCTTGAAGCGGGGGAACTGCGCTCGGCCATCGAAGACTACGCCGGGAAGGTCGGATTCAAGCTGGGCGGGGTCTTCGTCATGGACGGCTCCAAACGCAGCAACAAGGCCAACGCCTTTTTCACGGGCCTGGGCTCCAAGAAGCGCATCGCCCTGTTCGACACCCTCGTGGACAAGCAGACAACCGGGGAGATACTGGCCGTGCTGGCCCACGAGGCCGGCCACCAGAAGCTGGGGCATGTGAAGAAGGGACTGCTCATGAGCGTGGCCAAGACCGGAATCATCTTCTATCTCATGTCCTTTTTCCTGGACAGCCCCGGACTGTTCGCGGCCTTCGGCATGGAGCAAATAAGCGTTTACGCCGGGCTGATATTCTTCGGCCTGCTGTATTCGCCTGTCTCCCTGGCCCTTTCCATCTTTGCCAACCGGATTTCCCGCAAGCACGAATTCGAGGCCGACGCATTCGCCGCCAAAACCACAGGCGACCCGGAAAGCATGATCAGCGCTTTGAAGAAACTCTCGGCCGCCAACCTGAGCAATCTGACCCCGCACGTGCTGACCGTCCGGCTGCACTACAGCCACCCGCCGGTGCTGCAAAGGATCAAGGCCATCAGGGATTCGGCGTAACCCTTTTCCATCTCCTTCCGCCTTGCCTCACAGACCTTATTTGGTCATAATCCATGTCGGTTTCACGGTCGCTGCTGAATTTCGACCCCTTCACGCCCAAGCCGGAGAGTAGAACCATGCCCATCAGTCCCCTTGCCGGAAAACCCGCGCCCAAGGAAATACTCACCGACATACCAAGGCTCCTTGCGGCCTACCATTCGGTCAAGCCCGACCCGGACGATCCGGCCCAGCGCGTTTCATTCGGGACTTCAGGGCATCGCGGGACATCCGAGGCCGGAGGCTTCAACGAGGACCACATCCTGGCCATCAGCCAGGCCATCTGCGAGCATCGGGCGAAAAAAAACATAACCGGCCCGCTGTTCATGGGCATGGACACCCACGCCCTTTCCAAGCCGGCCCTTGAAACCGCCCTGGAAGTCTTTGCGGCAAACGGGGTAAGCGTAATGATCCAGTCCGGCCGGGGCTATACGCCCACGCCGGTCATTTCACACGCCATTCTGACGCACAACGCCGAGGACGGGGCGCTTTCCGACGGAGTGGTCGTCACGCCCTCGCACAACCCGCCCATGGACGGCGGATTCAAATACAACCCGCCCCAAGGCGGCCCGGCCGACACTGAAACCACAAGGGCCATCCAGGACAGGGCCAACGAGATCATGGCCCACGGGCTGAAGGACGTCAGGCGCACGACTTATGACAAGGCCTTCAAGGCCGACACCACGCACGAATACGATTACATCGCCCCCTATGTCCGGGACCTGAAAAACGTGGTGGACATGGAGGCCATATCACGCGCCGGATTGAAAATCGGCGTGGACCCCCTGGGCGGAGCGGGCATTGATTTCTGGGAACCCATGGCCGACGAGTACGGACTTGATCTAGAAATCGTGAACAAGGTGGTGGACCCCACATTCTCCTTCATGAGCGTGGACAAGGACGGCAAGATACGCATGGACTGCTCGTCAAAATACGCCATGGCCGGGCTCATCGCCCACAAGGACCGCTTCGACATCGCATTCGGCAACGACCCGGACTACGACCGCCACGGCATCGTGACCAGGAGCGCGGGTTTGCTGAATCCCAACCACTATCTTGCCGTATGCGCGGACTACCTTTTCACCAACCGGCCCGGCTGGGGCAAAGAGTTGAGCATCGGCAAGACCCTGGTCTCAAGCTCCATGATCGACCGGGTGGCCGCCGGGCTGGGACGCAAACTTACCGAAGTGCCGGTGGGCTTCAAATGGTTCGTGGAATGCCTGCTTAACGGCTCCTGCGGCTTCGGTTGCGAGGAGTCCGCCGGGGCCTCGTTCCTGCGCAGGGACGCTACTGTCTGGACCACGGACAAGGACGGCATCATTCTCGATCTGCTGGCGGCGGAAATAACGGCCCGTACCGGACGCGACCCCGGAGAGCTTTACGCCGCGCTGGAAGAAAGATACGGCAGCCCAATTTACGAGCGAAAGGACGCGCCCGCCTCGCCCGACCAGAAGGCGGCCTTCGCCTCCCTGACCCCGGACATGGTCCTGGCCAACGAGCTTGCAGGGGAACCCATACTGGCCAAGCTTACCAAAGCGCCGGGCAACGACGCACCCATCGGCGGACTCAAGGTGGTCGCTGAAAACGGCTGGTTCGCCGCCAGACCCAGCGGCACCGAGAACATCTACAAGATTTACGCGGAAAGCTTCAATGGTTCAAAACACCTCGCCCTTATCCAGAAAGAGGCCCAGGACATTGTCAACGATGCCTTCAAGGCGGCAGGACTGTGAGACCCGGACCCTTGACTAAGCAGGTTCCGAACCTTACTTGTATCACGACGCAGAATCCCCCTTTACAGCACTGGAGCCGACACCTTGCATAAAGTCATAGTCATTGTCCCGGCGTACAACGAAGCCGAAAAAATCACGGAAACGGTCAAGGCCCTGCTGACCCAAAAGGAATCCTTTTCCAGGGACGGGCGGGAACTTCTCATATACGTGGTCAACGACGGCTCGGCCGACGACACGGCAAAGCTGGCAAAGAAAGCCGGAGCGGACAGGATTCTGAACCACAAGCTGAACATGGGCCTTGGTGCTGCGGTGCGCACGGGCCTGGCCGGAGCGCACTCCGACGGGGCCGACATCGTCGTCAAATTCGACGCCGACCTGCAACACGATCCGGCGGACATCCTGCCCCTGATCACGCCCATCCTAAAAGACGAAGCCGACGTGGTCTACGGCAGCAGGTTTGAAAAAATACAGTACCGCATGCCCTTCGTGCGCAAGATCGGAAACAGGGTCTTCACAGGCATCATGCGCTGGCTGACAAAATGGCCGCTGACCGACAGCCAGCCGGGAATCCTGGCGGTGAACAGCGCCTACCTGCAGGTTTCCTACCTGCCGGGCGACTACAACTACACCCAGCAACTGCTCCTAGACGCCTACCACAAGGGAATGCGTTTCGCACAGGTGTCCGTGACCTTCAACCGCAGGGAAACCGGCGCGTCGTTCATCTCCATGAAATACCCGTTCAAGGTTCTGCCCCAGATCGTTCAGGTACTGGTGGGAGTCAAGCCCCTGCTCATCTTCGCGCCCGTGGGCCTGGTCTTCCTGGGCCTGGGTTCGCTGGTCTTCGGGGTGGACATACTGCAATGGCTGTTCGGCGCGAGTCCCAAGCCGGTGCAACATGTGAATCTGGTGCTGGGCCTGTCCACCTTCGGACTTCAGACACTTTTTTTCGGGCTTCTGGCGGACCTCATAGTCAAGCTATACAGCCGGAGAAACAATGGGCCGCGCAGGCAGTAAGACCTTCCGCCTCATATCCATCTTTTTTTCCGCCGCGCTTCTCGGGATCGTAGCCTGGAGCCTGGACTGGAAAACCCTTTCGGAAACACTTGCCCGGGCGGACGTGTCATGCCTGGCCATCGCCCTTGTCCTGTTTCTCGTCGGCGTGTTCCTGCAAGGCTCCAGATGGTACGTCCTGCTGAAAAGCGACGGCGAAAAATGGGATTTCCGGCGCACACAGCTCATCCACTACACCGCATTTTTCCACGACCTTTACGCCCCGGGAAAGCTGGGCAGCGACGCCTACCGCGTCATATATTTCCGCAAATCAAAGGACACCAGCCATCTGGTCACCTCCCTGCTGGCCCTTCGTTTCCAGGGACTGGCGACCATCCTGTTTTTCGCGGGCAGCGGCGCGCTGTGGCTGACGACCTCCTTTGCGGGATTCATCTACGCCCTGCCGCCCCTTTTCGCCCTGCTCATAATCATCCTCTATCTGGCAGGCAAAAAAATCCTTTACACGCTGGAACGGACCTGCCCCATGAACGGCTGGGAGGAAAGCGGAAATCCGCTGAAGCGCAACATCCCAAAAGCCATGCGGGCCTTCAGCGGCATGTTCCGCGACAGGCGAACCTATTTCCTTTCCTTTGCCCTGAACTTCCTGTTCCTGTCCCTGGTCATGGTCATCTACTACTACACAGGCAAGGCCTTCGGCATGACCCTGCCCCTGACAGTCTACCCCCTGACCGTGCCCTTCCTGATGATGGCGGCGATAATCCCCGTCACCGTGCACGGTCGCGGCCTGACCGAACTGCTGGCCATATATTTCTGGCAGGGACCGGACGCCGGACGGGAACAGATTCTCCTGACCTGCCTGATGATCTACTTCCTGATGGTCCTGCAGGCCCTTTCGGGCGGCATGATCTGGGTTCTCTTTCGCAACGCCAAATGGTATCGCCAGGGTCACGAAGACCCACAAGGAGCTGAATCTTGAAAAAAGGCCTCGCATTCATATTCCAGAGACTCTTCCTGACGCTGCTGGCTCTGGCCTGCACCTTCCTGCCCCTTGAGGCGGGATACAGGTATTATCACGGCGAAAAAATCCTCAACCTGGAAAACTACACCCAGAGAAAATATTTCAACACCTCCCAACCCTCCCAGTACGACCCGTTCATGGGCTGGACCCTCAAACCCAACGAACAGATGGTCACCAAGTGGGACAAGCAGGTGACCACGCTGGATTTCGGCCTGCGCTCCAACGGCGGTCCGCGCCCTGAAAACGAAAAATCCATACTGGTGGTGGGCGATTCGTTCGCTTTCGGCGACCAAGTCTCGGACAATGAAACCTGGTCGGCCGTGCTGGAGAAAAACACCGGCATCCCGGTCCTGAACGGCGGAGTCTGCGGATACGGCATCGACCAGATGATCCACAGGGCAGAGGAACTGGTCCCACAGCTCAGGCCGGACATCCTCATCGTCGGCATCATTCCTGCGGACGTGGCCAGGACTTCCTGCCTGGAACTCTACGGAGTGCCCAAGCCCTATTACACGCTGACCTACGGCAAGCTCGAGCACCAGACCGGACACATGGAGTCCTTTTTCAACGCCCCCCTTCCGGAAGAAACGACAAAGTGGAAAATCCTCGGCTACAGCTACCTGCTCTCTTCCGTCTTTTTCAAGAGCAGCGTGCCGCTGTTTTATAAGAACCCATACAAGTTCGCCCATGACAAGGGACTGAAGGTGTCCCGCCTGCTCCTGGACAAACTCCTGGGCCTGAAGGAGGACTTCGACGTGCAGGTCGTCCTGCTGCTCCAATACAAGCTGAAGAACATCTATTACCGGCTCGAGCTTGACGACGACGGAATTGTGGAGATTTCGGACAAGAAGGAAGCCGTGGGCGACATGATCGAACTGGCCAAGCACGCCCACGACATGGGACTGATGGTCATGGACACCTATGACATATTCCGGGAAGTCTACGAAAAGGACGGAGGCGAAGGCCTGGCCAGGATGTACGAAGGCCACTTCTCGCCCAAGGGCAACGAGACAGTGGCCAAATTCATTGCCAGACGCCTCAAGGACCCGGAATAGCCTACAGTCCGGAGGGAATCCAGAACATTGAAAGACACCAGCGACCTTAAGGACCGCCTGCGCAAAAACAGGCTGCACATCCTGATCATCACCCTGGTCTTCATCCCCCTGTTCGCCCTTTATTACGGAATCAATACGGACAGCGGCGGGGTCAAGGGCGATTCCATAGTCTACGTCCGGATCGCCTATCATATCCACAAACACAACGCCGTCTCCAAAAGCGATGATCTGAATTCACCATATCCACTCACCTCCAGCCGCTCTCCCGGCTATCCCTTTTTTCTGGCCCTGACCTTCAAGCTCATTCCCGAGCTCGGAAGCGGCCCATTCGACTGGGCTTTCAAGAATCCCGTGGACCCGCCCCCGTCGTTCGTGCACGTCAAGCACATCCAGGCCTTTCTTCTGCTCCTGACCGCGCTCATGGCCGCATATCTGGTCTGGAAACTCACGGGCAAGGCCTATCTGGCCTATGCGGCCCTAATCATCCTGGCCGTGCATCCATTCCTGTACCGGCACGTGAACCGGACCTACGTCGAGCTTTTCGGAGTCTTTCTGATCACCTGCTTTTCCCTGTCCCTTTACTTCACAGTCAAGGGCAAAAGAGTGTTGGTATTCCTTTTCACCGGATTTGTCCTGGGAGCGCTGACCCTGACCCTGCCCCAATGGAACTATATCTTCTATCTCTGCCTGCTGATGTTCGCGGCCCTGGCCTGGCTCGAACCGCAAAGCCGCAAAAGATGCCTGATCGGTGGACTGATTTTTGTTCTGGGCTTCTACTCCCTGGTGGGACCGTGGAAACTGAGAAACTACCGCCAATTCGACCGTTCCTTCGTGGCCCAGCACGGCGGGGAAATACTTCTCTACCGTTCCTGGCTGAACATGATGAGCGCCAGGGAATACTTTTCATCATTCCTGTACTGGTCGCGATTCAAGCCCCTCAAGGACATGCTCACGGAAAACTTTCCACGCGAGTATTACGACGGCCTGGACCCGGACAGCGACACGGGCATTTCCGGCGAGGTCAAGAAACGAAAACGGGAAGTGTTCGAACAATACGAAAACACGGCCCTGGCGGACAAGGTTCTGATGGACGAATCAATGGAACGGATACTCTCCCATCCCATTCGCCATTTGCTGGTGACCGTACCCATCGCCTACCGGGGCATGGTGGACGGCAATCTGGGTGTCCTGAACATCATCGTCTATGTCTTTTATTTCATGGGGCTCATCCATTGCCTGCGGACCCGCAATTACCCGGCCCTGGCCCTGCTCCTGCCCGGACTGGCGCTGATCGGGTTCAACAGCCTGCTGACCCACGGCAATTCAAGATACAACTCGGCGCTCATCACCATCGTCTGGATAGGCGCAATGATGGGAGTGGGAAACATGATCGACCGCAGAAGGGCCAGGAAAAAGCAGGAATGACCTTGCCAACGGCCTTTTACCGGCGGGCCGTTTCGCTGCCGCCTTTGTAGACTCCGCCTTCAAAAATATCCTTCCAGGCGTGCTCCCCGAGCACTTCTCGCGGACTTTTCTCAAGATTGGCCAAGGCCCTTTTCTCGACCTTGCCGCCGACCATGCCTTTCATGGCAAAAAAACGGGCCAGCTCGTTGGCCATGACGTAATGGCCCAGCGGGTTGAAATGCAAGTCGCAGCCGTATGAAAAATACGGTTCCGGCAGCTGGTGCCCAAGGGCGTAGCTCTCTAGCCCCTGCCCGAAATCAATGGAGCCAATGCCCTCTTCCTGGGCAAAGGCCCGGAGACCTGCAAGGGGCTGGTCAAGGCCGTGATAGATTCCGGCCAGTCCCGGCAATCCGGCCTCCTCCTTGCCGCCGGAAAGCTGCCCGTATGTGGGGATGACCGCCAGCACGAATTTCGCACCTTTCTTCTCTGCCGCCTCCCTGAACATGAGGATGGACTGCTCGGTGATATCCCATGCTTCCGACCAGAGAGTGTTCTCGTTCTCCGGCCTTTCAGCCTCGGCAGGCCCCTTATTCTTGCCGGACAAAAGACCGGGCAGCTTGGTTATGAACTTGTTGTAGAGCATGCGGTAGACGTAGACGTGCCGGTATATCTTGTAGTGCAGGGGAAAAACCGTCTTGAAGACCTTTTTGAGTTGCGTCTCCTTGGCGTATTCCACCCTGTAGCCCCGGCCGTCCCGAACCATCCAGGGCCGAAAAGGATTGCCGCCCGGTTCGCGTGCGGCAAGGGCCTTGCTGTTGCCCTTCACATCGTGTTCGAGAAACATGGCCAGCACCACCAAGTCAAGGCCCAGATTCTGGCCGTGCTTGAGATACGAGACGTATTTCTGGATGGTGTTGAACCCGTCGTGACCGAAATTAAGAATCTCCGCATCCGGAAGATAGTCCTGCAACAGGGCGCATAGATGCTCGTGATCGTCCACCTGCAGGGCGGCCACAAACGAACCTCCGAACACGCCGATGCGGTATCTTTCCTTGGGCGCGTCCACGTTCCGGTCCATGCGCAGGCCCAAATCATTTATGGCGATGCCGTCTATTTCATAGCAGGAGGTGCGAATTTCCAGGGTGTCGCCCGGAGCGTACCAAGCCCCAACGTATCTGTCGGGCAGGGATTTGACGCGCAACGTGCTGGCGTCGTTGGGAATCACGCGCAGCAGCAGTTCCCCCAAGGCGACGTACAGGAGAGCGCCCAAAACAACGTATATGATCTTTCTCAGCCTGCCGGCCCTGTTTCGCCTTGTCATTTGCTATTCACATCCTGCCGATGTTGTCAAAAGTCGAAATAAATGAACTTGGCCGTGGTTCCGCCCGTGGCCACGCCGATGGCCACGACCCAGGCCGTGGCTATGGTGTACCAAAAAACCAGAGGATGGGCCTTGTTGACGAATCGCCGGACCAAATCGTGGCTGTCCAGGGGGTGGGTGAGCATGAAGGCCCCGATGATCAGCAGGTAGGTATTGTTGGCCTGAAAAAACTCGGAAAACCCGGCATACCCGGCGGTGAATGGTCCGCAAGCCACCCTGAGCACCGTGTCCATGTTCGGGGAGCGAAAAAGTATCCAGGCGGCGGTGACGAAGAGAAAGGTCAGGCCGACTCCCAGCCATTTGGGCAGGGTCTTGTCCGCACCCCCCGGACGCAGGCTTTTCGCCATGTGGCAAACCACAATCCCGACGCCGTGGACCAGGCCCCAGGCCACGAAGGTCCAGTTGGCGCCGTGCCACAGGCCGCAAAGGCCCATGGCCGCCATCAGGTTGCGTACCTTGGAGGCCGCGCCCTGCCTGTTGCCGCCGAGGGGAATGTAAATGTAGTCCCTGATCCAGTTGGAAAGGGTTATGTGCCATTTGCGCCAGAACTCGGCGGCGGATGCGGCAAGATAAGGGCGGGAAAAGTTGTTGGGCAGGTCGATACCCAGAATCACTGCCACGCCGATGGCCATGTCCGTGTAGCCGCTGAAATCGCAATAAATCTGAACGGAAAATCCGAAAATGGCCACAAGATAATCCCAGGCGGAAAGACCCGTGCCGCCGTCATAGACCCTCTGCACGGCCTGGGCCATGACGTCGGCAAAGACCATCTTCTTGAACAGGCCAAGGGTGAAGATGGAAAGACCCACGGTAAAGGCCCTCTCCTCCTTGGGCTTGGGCCTGTCCAGCTGCGGTATGAGCTCCCTGGGCCGCAGGATGGGACCGGCGATAAGCTGGGGGAAAAAAAGCGTAAACCCGGAAAACGTTCCCAAACGCCGCTCGACCCGGTAATCTCCCCGATAGATATCCACCAGATAGGCGATCATGGTGAAAGTCACGAAGGAGATGCCAAGAGGCAGGGGTATGTGCAGCAGCTTTTCAGTTGCTCCGGTGAAAGCTCCCAACAGGTCGAGATAAATAAAATTAGTGTACTTGAAGATCGCCAGGGGCAGAAGCAGCAGGACCACCAGCACCGTCAGCCGTTTTTTTTGCGCGGACCTGTTTCCCGGCCTGCCGAGCCAGAGGCCGCCCAGATAGGAAAGCAGGATCAGGAGGCAGGGCACCCAGGTGAGCATGGGGTTCCAGTAGCCGTAGAAATAGATGCTGCCGGCTATTATCAAGAGCAGCCGCCACCTTTGCGGGGTCAGCGAATGCAGAAGAAAATAGACCAGAAAGAAAAGCAGAAAAGGCAGAGAACTGAATATCACGCCTGGACCCGTTGACCTGGACTGTGTTTGGTGAATCAGGGCGGATGCCGCCGCGGTCACTGAAACCGCGAGACTCCTGTTGCGCCACTGTGAATGAACCCCTTTAATCCAAAGGATATGAACAGTAAAGTTCAGCCTTGCCCGAATGCCGTTGAAAAACGGACAATGATCGGCATTGATTTGTGAAATGGCTTTTAATATAAGGACGCATCCCTATGAGCTTGACGCCGGAACCATCCATCAGACAACCAGCCACGCCCAGGGCCGTTATCGGCCAAGGAAACAGGACGGAAGACACATGTGCGGAATAGCGGGCATACTCGCCCCCGGCAAGGATGCGCGGGAACTGGAGCCGGTGCTGGAAAGCCTTTTGGAGGGCATCAGGCACCGCGGTCCCGACGATTCCGGGCGGCTGGTCCAAAGCGGCCTGGCCATTGGCATGCGGCGGCTTAGCATCATCGACATTGAAGGCGGCCATCAGCCCATGACCACTGCGGACGGTCGCTTCACCATCGTCTACAACGGCGAGGTCTACAATTTCAGGGAGCTGCGCCAAGAATTGAAGGCCAAGGGGCGCGACTTCAGGACGAAATCCGACACGGAAGCAATCCTCCAGGGCTACGCCGAGTGGGGCGAGGATGTGACCACGCGGCTGAACGGCATGTTCGCCTTCGCCCTGCTGGACAACAAGGCCGGGACCATTTTCCTGGCCCGCGACCACTTCGGGGTCAAACCGCTCTACTACGTCAGCCAAAAAGGGCTCTTCGCCTTCTGCTCCGAACCCAAGCCGCTCATGAATCTTCCGGGACTTTCCCTTTCCCTTGATCCGGAAGCCCTGGAAACATATCTGGCCTACAAATACGTTCCGGCTCCAAGGACTTTTCTGAATGAAATAAAAAAGCTGACCACGGCCACATCCCTGACCCTGGACGCCGAGTCCCTTGAAGTGAATGAAAGAAAATTCTGGCGGCTCGCTCCCGAACCGATGGATTTGAGTCTGGAACAGGCCGAGGAAAAACTAGGCCAGCTGCTCAGCGACGCGGTGCGCAGGCAGATGGTCAGCGACGTTCCATTGGGCCTTTTCCTAAGCGGCGGCATCGACTCCGGGCTGCTGCTCCACGCCGCCTGCCAGGGCCGAAAACCTTCCGAAGTCAATTCCCATACTCTCGGGTTCGAGGAAAAATCCTACGACGAAACCGAATACGCCAAACTCACGGCCGAGCATCTGGGCGCGACCCACCGCATAGGCTGCCTGCCCATGCCCAAGGCCCGCGACCTGGACGGACTGGTGGACCTCTACGGCGAGCCTTTCGCCAACACCAGCATCCCGCCCTGCTTCCTGCTCAGCAGAAGCGCGGTTGAAAATTTCAAGGTGGCCCTGAGCGGTTCCGGCGGAGACGAACTTTTCGGCGGATACGACCGTTATTTCGCGGTCAGGCCGCCCCTGCCCCTGCGCATGATCCGGCCCTTTTCGCCGCTCATGCTGCCCCTGGTGAAGATGCTGCCCGTGGGTGCGAACAAGAATTCCCTGATCACGTTCGCCAGACGCTTTTTCGAGCTGAACTGCGCCGCGCCGGAGATGCGCCATGCACTGGCCGTGCGGCTGTTCATGCCCGACGCCCTGGACGAAATATATCCCGGCCGCCCCAAATCAGGCGATCCCATAACCGAAAAATATCTCCGGGCCCCCGGAAGGGACGGGCTGCAAAAGGCCGCGCTCACGGACATCGCCACCATGATGGCCGACGACTACCTGACCCTGGCCGACCGGACCAGCATGGCCGCTTCCCTTGAGTTGCGGGTTCCCTTTCTGGACCTGGATTTGGCAAAATTCGCGGTCTCACTGCCCTCGGCCATGAAGATTCGCGGCTGGGAAAAGAAATTTATCCTGCGCCGCTACTCGAAAGGCAAGCTGCCGGACAAGGTGGTCCGCGGAGCCAAAAAGGGCTTTGAAAGCCCGGTTGGCTCATGGTTCAGGGGAGAACTCGGCCCGGCCCTGATGCAGAAGGTCAGGGACAGCGGTATTTCAAGAGTCCTTGACGCAGGCCGCATTGAGCGCCTTGTGGACGATCACAAGAACATGCGCGTCGACGGCTCCAAACAATTGCTGGGCCTCTACACACTGGCCCACTGGACCGCGGCGAACCGAATCACGATATAAGGAGAATCAGGGGTGAAGATCACCTTTTTCTGTCACGAATACCCGCCCACGGGCGGCGGCGCGGCAACGGCCGTGGACAAGATAACAGCCTGCATGGCCGAACAGGGGCACGCCATCCAGCTCGTGACCATAGGCTACGGGCAATTCCCGGAAAGGGAAATCGACTCCCTGGGCCGGGAGATAGTGCGCCTTGAAGGGGGAAGAAAAAAGCTTCTCTCGCCGGGTTCCATGGAGCTTCTGCGCGCCCACCTGGCCTTCCGGTTCAAGTCGGAAAAATTCGTCCGCGCATTCAGTCCGCAGGCCATAGTCTCCTTTTTCGCCTTTCCCGCTGGGCTGACAGCCAAACGTCTGGCTAAAAAAATTAACCTGCCCCTGATGGTCTCCCTGAGAGGCTCGGACATACCCGGATTCTCGGACGCCCGCTGGGGCATGATGCGCCTGTTCCTGAAATGGGTGGTGCGCCCGGCCTGGAAAAACGCGGATATCCTGACCACGGGCGGGGTCCGCCTGACCGCACTGGCCCAGAGCTTCCTGCCGGAAAAACCGGTCCTGAACATCCCAAACGGCACGGACACGGACCGTTTCAGCCCCGATCCCGCCCAAAAGGCCGAAGGTCCGCTAAGGCTTCTCTATGTGGGGCAACTCATCGAGCGCAAGCGCATCCTTGAACTCATGGATAGCCTGAACAATCTGAGCGGACAGAGGATCAGTCTGACCGTGGTCGGAGACGGACCCTTGAGGGTCAAGGTCATGGAAATGGCCCGAAGCCTGCCGGAAAACGTTTCGGTCATCGTTCTCGGGCACCAGAAACGGGAAGCCATGCCCGACATATACCGCGCAAACGATGTATTGGCCCAGATTTCCAAGGCCGAAGGGTTTTCAAACGTCATGCTGGAGGGGCTGTCCTCCGGGCTGGCCCTCATCGTCTCCAGGGCCGTGGCCGACGAGTTGCCAATCGAACGCGCGGGTTTCGCCCTGGACGAGGTGAATGCCCAAAGCGTGGGGCAATGTCTGCGCACCCTTGCCGATGACCCGGTCTTGTTGGCGGAAAAAAAGACAAACGCCCGGATCATGGCCGAATCCATGAGCTGGGACAATACCGCGCAAGGCTACATCAAGGCCTTGGAAAAGGCCCTGGCCCGAAAAGCCTAGCCTTGGTGGCAGTGGAAGATGTGCACCGCGCTCTTGATGCGGTATCCGAGCTTGGCGTAGAGGTTCAGCGAGGGGATGTTGGCCAGCTGGGTACCCACCTGAAATCTCCCGCAGTCCCTGAAGTTATTCTCGGCGAACTCGATCATGCCCTGGGCCGCCCTTTTCTTGCGGCAGGATTTGTCCACGGCCACCAGATCGATCTTGAAAAACCCGTCTCCCACGATAAGTTGCAGAAACCCGGCCACCCGGCCCTGGTTCAGGGCCACGACCATGTGCGTACCGCGCTTGCCTGCGAAAAAATTACCGGCCCACTGGCCCTTGATCCTGTCGGCCAGGGAATTATCCATGAGCGGGTCAAGGTGAAAGCGGCTGTAGACGAAATTACCTGACGCCACATTGACCACGCCTTCCCGGTCCACGGCCTCCGCGAACCGGATCTCCAAGGGACAACCGCTTTCAAGGCCTGATGGAGCGGCCTTTTCCAGATCAACGTCCGTGCTGACTAGCATGAAGCCCAATGACGAGAGATAATTGGTTGATTCCAGGTCGTTGATGGGAATCTTGGACTGGATGAAGCTCCTGCCGCCGGGCAGAGGCGTGGAAGGCTCGCCGGAGCGGGAAAGGATATCCGGGTTCAGGGCGAGGTTGAAGGCCGGACAGCCGAGATGCCCGCCCAGCCAAGCGTCCTCCTTGAGTTCAACCGGATGTCCGAAGCGCATTACCCCTCCAGCCGGATAAGGCGAATAAATCAATCAGGCCGAATATCCCGGCCTTATCATACTGCTAGGCCAGGCATTTGGCCACGGCCTCGGCCATTGCGTCAATTTCCCCTTCGGTGAGCATGGGAAACATGGGCAGGGTCACTATCTTCGCGGCCACCTCTTCCGTAACCGGAAGGTCGTCCTTCAAGTGTTCGGCATAGGCCGGGTGCTGGTGCACAGGAGGCGCGAAATGGACCGAGGCCCCCACGCCCAGACCGTTCAGGTCCTTGACGAACTTGTCTCGGCCACCGTTCTTGACCTTGATGGTGAACATTTGGAAGACGTGCTCGCAGTCCGGGTTCTCGACGGGCAGGTCGATTCCCTCAATACCGGAAAGCCTGTCCATGAGCCTGAAGCTCAGTTTCCGGCGGGCTTCGTTCATGGAATCGATCTTCTTCATCTGCTCCACGCCGATGGTGGCCAGGATGTTGCTGAGACGGAAATTATATCCTGGCAGTCGCGCGGCACGCGCCCAGCTGTTGCCCTGGGAGGTGCGCTCGAAGGTGGACTTGTCGATGCCGTGGGCCATGAGGGTCCTGACATCCCTGGCGACTTGGTCATCATTGGTGGTCAGCATGCCGCCTTCGCCCGTGGTGATGTTCTTGGTGGGGAAAAAGGAATAGCAGCCCGTGCCCCACGATCCGCTTTTCAACCCCTTGTATGTGCCGCCGATGGTCTCGGCTGAATCCTCGATGACCGCCAGCCCGTGCTTCCCGGCAAAGGCCGTGATCTTGTCCATGTCGCAGCACTGGCCCGCGTAATGGACCACCATTATGGCCTCGGTGCGGGGCGTGAGATACTGCTCCAGCTTGTCCGCGTCCACGTTGCAGTCGTGGTAGGCGATGTCCACAAAGACCGGATTGGCCCCGGCGGTGGCGATGGCGTTGGCCGAGGCCACGAAGGTGAAGCTCGGCACCAGCACGTCGCCGGTTATGCCCTGGGCCAACACCGCCAGAAACAGGGCCGAGGTGCAGGAGTTCATGGCCACGGCGTGCTTCACGCCGAGATAGGAGGCGAATGATTCCTCGAATTCCGTGGTCTTGGGTCCGTGGGTCAGCCAGCCGCTGAGCAGAACCTCTTCCACGGCTTTCAGTTCTTCCGGGCCGATCTGCGGCCTGCAAAGGGGTATCTTATTCATCGCCGCTTTCGTCCTCGGGCCAGGGATCGGGTTGTTCGTGAATCTGGCGCAAATAGTCGATGTAAACGGGAATTCCAGTTTCCAGGGTGTATTGGGGCTTGTAGCCCAAAAGCCTGCCCGCCTTTTCTATGGAAAGGGAGCCGCGCTTGGGGCGGTGTCCCCTGTGGGGCAACACCTTGATGTCCAGGTTGGGAATGTATTTCTGCACGATCTCCGCATATTCCAGCAATGAGCGGCCCTGGCCGGTGGTGATGTTGAAGGTCTCGTTTTCCACGTCCGGGGTGATGGTGGCCAGCACCAGCCCCTGGGCGATGTCCTCCACGTATGTGAAGTCCAGCATGGCTTCGCCGCCGCCGTGCAGTTCCAGGGTCTCGCCCCTCAATGCGTTTTCGATGAATATCTGGCTGACCCGGCGGTTGGCATCGGTGGGGCCGTAGACCGCCGAGGGACGGACGATGTTGTACTTGATGCCGTGGCGCCTGCCGTAGGCCTCGATAAGGGTCTCGATGGCGTACTTTGTGGCGCCGTAGATGTCCTTGGGCTTCTTGGGGTGGTCTTCGGGACAGGGGATTTCCAGAAAATCGCCGTAGACCATGCTTGAGGAGGCGTAGACCAGGCGCTTGACGAAAGAAAATTCAGGCAGCGCGTCCAGGATGTTCACCGTGCCGCCGAGGATGCTGCTCACGGCCTCTTCAGGATGGTGAAAGCTCAGGTCGGCAAGGGGCATGTTGGCCATGTGGATGATGGCCTCGGGCTCGTGCCTGGAGATCACGTCGCGCAGGTTCAGCTTGTGCCGCGTGTCGCCGCGCTCGAAAATGCATTTGTCCTTGATGCCCCTGAAGCGGTAGGCCAGATGCTTGTGGTACTGGCTTTCCAGGGGTGAAATGTACTGGATGTACTCGTCGTAGATTACCGGCTGGTAACCGCGTTTCAAGAGATTCCTGCAAATAAAGGACCCGATGAATCCGGCCCCGCCGGTTACCAAAATCTTTTTTGATTCAGCGCTCATTATATCTCCCTATGACCTTGCGGCATTCATATTCAGGCAACGCGGAAGTATGCCCAAGCAAAGTTCGGTTGTCCAGACCAAAAGAAAAGGCGGGAACAAGTGCGAAGGCTTCATCCCGACCGCAACAGGCTCCGCCCCTAAACATCGCCCCTGGCTGCGGCCTTGGCCGCTTCCTCGTCCTTGCCCTGCTCTTCCAGCGAACGCACCAAGAGATCCCAGTATTCCTGTTTGCCGGGCATCAAGGCCGAACTCTGCCGCGCCAGGACTTCGGCGATCTGCGGGTCCTCGCCCGTATCCAGATAAAGCTTGGCCAGCAGATGCATGGCCCGGGCATCGTTGTGGTTGGCGTTCAGGGCCAGATGCAGATACTCCCTGGCCTCCTGATCCTCGCCACGCGCCAGGGCCAGGCGGGCCAGATGGCGCATGGTCAGGGGTTCGCCGCCCGGCAGCCTGGACGCTTCCAGATAATATTCATTGGCCGCGTCCGGATTCTTGTCGCGTTCGGCCAGATTGCCGAGCCTGATGAGGCTGAAGACGTGGTTGGGATCATATTCCAGGCAGGCCCTGTAGGCCTCTCCGGCCCTCTTGAAATCACCAAGGCGCTGGCAGGCCCAGCCCAGGTTGTAAAGGGCCATGGTGTCTTCGGGGTCGCCCGCTATGACGGCCTCGAACTGGCGCACGGCCTCGCCGAACCTGTTCAGTTGGGCGTAGCAGATGCCAAGGGAATTGCGGGCCACGGCATTGCTCTCGTCGGCCAGCAGGGAAAGCTTGAACTCTTCTATGGCCCCGTAGCTGTCTCCTTCCATATAAAGCTTGTCCGCAGAGATATTCAGGGAAACGCTGTCAAACGCCGCATTTCTCGGGTGGGCCAGAAGCAGGGCGTGGTCAAGGGCCTTGCGGCAATTCTCCAGAACGTCCTCCCGCCCGAAAGTCAGGCAGGGATAGGAAGCCGTGCCCACGGCCAGCTCGATGTTCAGCTCTCCCTTGGCCTGAAGCACCAGTTCCTTGAGAGTCCTGTGCAGTTCCTTGGATTCGGCGTCCGGGAAATAGCAGATCAAGCCGTTGAGTCCGAACCGTCCGCCCACGGTTTCAGAACCGAGGAATCTGCGGACCAACTTGGTGACCTTGACCATCTGGGCGTCCATGTATTTCTGGAAATTACCAGACCTCTCCCTGGGCTGTTCCATGAACTTTATCAGGCTCAGGCTGAAACGCGGGCATCCCATCCTGGCTTCCGTCCACCAGGAAACAAAATCCCGATAATCATAAAGACCTGTAATGCTGTCTTTCTTAAGCATGGAATCGGACCTGTCCTCGGTTTCGGGCTCAAAAAAGCTCTCATCCTCCGAAACCACTGTCAGCATGTCTCCGGGCTCCACCTCCCAGGATGGATCGCCCAGGTGCATGATCTCGGCAAAGGCCATCTCCTCCTGGACCTCGATGAGCACAACCTCGGCCTTGTACATGGGGGGATAGCGGCCCACTATGCGTTCGTCCTCGGTGATCCGGGCCTCGACGTTTTTCATGTACCTCGGCGAACTGACCAGAAACCGCTGCCCCTCACGGGCGTCCACGGATCTGCCCAGGCTGACGGCCAGACGCCTCAAGGGCAATACCTCCAAAACCTTGCCGCCCTTCTTGAGAATATCGCCGTAGGCAAACACACGGTTGCGGCCATGATCCTTGGCCGTGGTCACGGCCTTGCGGGCCTTGCGGATCATGATCCTGGCCTGTTCCGAGGCGGAACGCCTGAACTGGCTGCCGCTCAGATTCTGGGGGTAATTGACGTAGCCGATGCTGCCGGTGATGGTGATCCTGTCGCCGGTCACATCGTCCTCGAATGAAAGCCTGGAGATGCCTTCCCGAATGACCTCGCCCAGTTGGAAACAGGCTTTTGGCCTTGCGTCGGGCAGGAAAAGCGCGAACTTGTCGTTGGCGAACCTGGAGGCCACCACGTACTTGGGACAAAGCAGACGCAACAGCCGCCCCACTTCGGAGACAATGTCGTCGCCCACCAAATATCCGTAATTTTCGTTGATCCACTGGAAACAGTCCAGATCAAGAAAGATCACGCCCAGGCAGGCGGAAAATCCGGGCAACGGAGAATCCGCGCCCTCGCCTTCGTCGGCTGCGGACTCACCGCTCACGGGCGGAAGCATGTTGGACTGGATCAACTCGATCTCGCGGCCCAGTTGGTTGAGAAAATATTCCCTGGTATGCAGGCCGGTCAGGGCGTCGGTTATGCCGACCTTGTACAGCAGCTGTTTCTCCAGCACGGCCGTGGCCAGGGCCATGATGTAGCCCGGGGCGGTCTTTGGCGCGGCGAGGCGCACCCCCCTGGCCAGAAAATACCCCAGCAGCCGTCCCTTGAGCACCAACGGCAACAGAAGCTCGTGCTCCTTTTCCCTGTACACCGGCACCAGCTTCCCGTTGTCCGAGACGGCCCCTCTGGGCAAAGACTCCGGGAAATAGAGGCTGTATGAAGTAAAGTCCAGGAACTCGGCCATGGCATCCTTCAGGGAATACTCGAAGGCGATAAGTTCCTGAGGACTCAGGAAAACAGAATCATCCGCCGGAATATCTTTTTGCTCTCTCATATGGAGCTGAGTATACTCATCACGGCCCCTTTGCTCAAGGCCCAGTTTGTTTCAAATGTGTCATTGCCAAGGCTAAAGGTGTGGACAATGAACGTGTAATGGCTTAGCAGCCAATGGCTATGGACATAATAACAAATCCCAAGGACTTTCAGGAGCGCTGCCTGAGTCTGCGAGGCCGGGGGCTGACAACGGCCCTGGTGCCGACCATGGGCTATTTTCACCAGGGGCATCTGTCCCTTATGGACTACGCCCGGGAAAACGCGGACAGGGTGATGGTTTCCCTTTTCGTCAACCCTTCCCAGTTCGGCCCGGGCGAGGATTTGGACAAGTATCCCCACGACCTTAAGCGGGACACTAAACTGGCCGAACAGCACGGAGTGGACATCCTGTTCGCGCCAAAGGCCGGGACCATGTACGAAGAGGATCACGCCACCTGGGTGGAAGTTCCCGAACTGGCAAAGCATCTTTGCGGCAAGTCCAGGCCCGTGCATTTCAGGGGGGTGGCCACCATCGTCACCAAGCTCCTGATGCTCTCCATGCCCAGTCTGGCGGTGTTCGGGGAAAAGGACTGGCAGCAGTTGGCGATAATCAAACGCATGGTCCGCGACCTGAACATCCCAGTGAGGATAGAGGGCAGGCCCATCTTCAGGGAGGACGACGGACTGGCCATGAGTTCCAGAAACGTCTACCTGACCGGTGAGGAGCGCGCCCAGGCTCCGGCCATTCGCAAGGGACTCCTTAAAATCAGGGACTTGGCCGCGGCAGGCGAAAAAAACGCGAAAACTCTTATCCAAACCCTGGAAAAAATATATTCTGAGACCCTGCCCCTTGGCAGAACGGACTACATCAGCGTGGTGGACTCCGAATCCATCCAGCCGGTGGACGAGATCAACGGCAAGACCCTGATCGCCGTGGCGGTGTTCATGGGCAAGGCCCGACTTATAGACAATTGTCTTTTAGAGGTGTAAAAGCCATGCCCACGGCAAGATCATTGAAAAGGTGCTTTCTCAGCGCCAAGATACACGGAGCGACCATTACCTGCGCCAACCTCGAATACGAGGGAAGCCTGTCCATCGACACAGCCCTGATGCGCGAGGCCGGAATTCTGCCCTGCGAACAGGTGGACGTATACAACTTGGACAACGGAGAAAGACTCACCACCTACGCCATTCCCGGCGAAAAAGGCGAAATCTGCCTGAACGGAGCCGCAGCCCACAAGGGGCGTCCCGGACAGCGGGTCATAATCGCCACCTACGCCTGGCTGGAGCCTGAAGAACATCCGGACTTCAAGCCCACCGTGGTCATGGCCGGTAAAAACAACGAAGTGAGCAAGACCATCAAATACCAAGTGCCGGAATCCATTTAGCCGCACTTTTTTTATTGCCACAACTGAAGCTTTTCCCAAGGAGGATATGGAATGATTTCACCCAAAGGCAAGTACCTGTTCACCTCGGAATCAGTTACCGAGGGACATCCCGACAAGGTTGCCGATCAAATTTCCGACGCTATTCTTGACGCCCTTATCGGTCAGGACCCCAACTCCCGCGTGGCCTGCGAAACACTGGTCACCACCGGCATGGCCTTCATCGCCGGCGAGATCAGCACCACGGCCTACGCCGACATGCCCTCAATCGTCCGCGAGACGGTAAGGGACATCGGCTACCACAGCTCGGACATGGGCTTCGACTTCGAGACCTGCGCGGTCATCTCCTCCATCGACAAGCAGTCCCCGGACATCGCCCAGGGCGTGGACAGGATCAAGCCCGAAGAGCAAGGCGCCGGCGACCAGGGCATGATGTTCGGTTTCGCCTGCAAGGAAACCAAGACCCTGATGCCCGCCCCAATCTACTACGCGCACAAGCTCAGCCGCAGGCTGACCTACGTGCGGAAGAAGAACATTCTCGATTTCCTCAGGCCCGACGGCAAGACCCAGGTGGCCATCCAGTACGACGGAGGCAAGCCGGTGCGCATCGACAACGTTGTCGTCTCCGCCCAGCATGACGAAAACATCGCCTACGCAGATCTGGTGGAAGCCATCAAGAAAGAGGTCATCTTCCCCTCTCTGCCCGAGGAACTGCTCAACGACGAGATGAAGATTTACGTCAACCCCACCGGCAGGTTCGTCATCGGCGGCCCCGTGGGCGACTGCGGACTCACCGGACGCAAGATCATCAACGACACATACGGCGGAGCCGGAGCCCACGGCGGCGGAGCGTTTTCAGGAAAAGACCCGTCCAAGGTCGACCGCAGCGGAGCATACATGGCCCGTTACGTGGCCAAGAACGTCGTGGCCGCCGGGCTGGCCGACGAGTGCGAAGTCCAGATCGCCTACGCCATCGGCATCGCCGAACCCGTATCCGTGGTCGTCACATCCCACGGCACCGGACAGGTGGACGACGAGACACTGACCAACGCCGTCCGGGAAGTCTTCGACCTCAGGCCCTACTTCATCCTGGAACGCCTCAACCTCAGAAGGCCCATTTTCCAAAAAACCACCAACTACGGCCACTTCGGCCGGGAACTGCCGGAATTCACCTGGGAAAAGACCGACGCGGTCGCCGACCTCAGGACATTCTGCAAGATATAAAAATTCATCGACCCGCCGGAGACCATGCCCCGGCATTGAGACTGAAAAACCCCCGACTCTTATCTGAGTCGGGGGTTTTTATTTTGCTGTGGGGGCTGCCGTCTGTCAGCTAGAACTTCTCGAATCCATCGTCATCGTCATCCATGCCCATGTCCATGTCAAAGCCGTTACCTTGGGCTGGTTCCGAATGTTGCGGAAGTGCGGCGATCTTCTTGGGCCCGCCTCGCTTCACGGGCTTGACCTGAACCGTCCTGCGCATGCCCGAACCGCCGGTGCCGATCTTGAAGAAACTGATGGTGCTTTGCAGCTGTTGGGCCTGGCCGGAAAGCTCTTCGGATGTGGACGCCATTTCCTCTGAGGCCGAGGCGTTTTGCTGGATCACGTTGTCCAGTTCGGCGATGGCCTTGTTTATCTGCTCTGCGCCTGAATTCTGCTCCGCGCTGGCGGCCGCGATCTCCTGAATCAAATCGGCGGTCTTCTGGATGTCCGGCACGATCTGTTCGAACATGCCTCCGGCCCTCTCGGCGACCTGAACGCTGGAGGAGGACAACTCGCCTATCTCGGCCGCAGCCTCGCCGCTGCGTTCGGCCAGCTTGCGCACTTCGGCGGCAACCACCGCAAACCCCTTGCCATGTTCTCCCGCCCTTGCGGCCTCAATGGCCGCATTGAGAGCCAAAAGGTTGGTCTGACGGGCGATCTCCTCAATTATGGAAATCTTTTCCGCGATATTCTTCATGGCCACAACGGCTTCGCCCACGGCCTTGCCGCCGCTGGCCGCGTCTTCTGCGGCCTTGAGGGCCATTGTCTCTGTCTGGTGGGCGTTGTCGGCATTATGTTGAATATTCGAGGTCATCTCTTCCATGGAGGCCGAAACCTCCTCGATGGACGCAGCCTGTTCGGTCGCTCCCTGGGACAGGGTTTCCGCAGTGGCGCTAAGCTCCTCGCTGCCGGAGGCGACGTTGTCGCTTCCGGACTGCACGTCCATGACAATATTGTGCAAGCGGTCGATCATGACCTCGAAGGCCCCCTTGAGCACGTCCAACTCGCCCCGGAAACTGCCGGAAAGCCTGTTGTCCAGATGCCCTTCGCTCACGGACACGGCCTGCTCCTGGATGGACTTGAGCGGCGTGGTGACCATCTTGCGGATGGTCAGGAAAATGATGGCGCAGGTGGCCAAAAGCCCCACTATGCCCATGATGATCAGCCTCTGCTGCAAGGCATAGGCTTCCTGCATCAGGTCGTCCTGCTCGGCGGCCAAGCAGACTATCCAGCCGTTCCTGGCGATGTCGTGGACGGCCATGTACTTGTGCACGCCCTGCCATTCATAGTCGAAAAAACCCTTTTTCAGGGACAAGGCCCTCTTGATGAAATCATAAGAGGTCATGTCCTGAAAAATCATATCCTTTTTGGGATGGGCAACCATGACGCCCTTGGCGTCAACAATGAAGCAGTAGCCGTGCTCACCCACATTGATGGGCTCGATGAAGGCCTTGGCAAAAGCCGCAGCCTGGATGGACATGCCCAGGTAGCCGACGGTTTCCCCGGCGGCGCTCTTGAGGGCCACGGCTATGGCCAGCCTGGGTTCCTTTGAAACCGGCGAAAGCTCCAGGTCCGACAAATATACGTCCTTGCCCTCTTCGATGATGGTCTTGAAGTAACCCTTGGAACTATATGACGTTCCCTGGCTGCCGGGATTGGTGGAAGCCATGGAAAATCCGTTGCTGTCATGTATGAAAAGGGATTCCAGGGTTTCATCCTTGGCCTTTTCCTTTCTGAGGATTTCCTCCGCCCACACATATTCCCCGCCTTCCGCCACCTCCACCAAGGCCTCGTTGGTGGCCAGGGCTTCCAGATAGCCGAGCCTGTCCTTGAACCAGTTGTCCATGGTCGTGGCCACGGTTTCCGCGTTCTCGCTCAAAATCTTGTCCGTCACGGAAAGGGTCAAATCCTCAGTGCTGACATCCACGTCATAGATAACCGTGGCCAGCAAAAAAAACACAACCACGCTGACAATAAGGATCAACTGCTGCCCAATACCGACTTTCTTCAGGAAATTCATAGCACATGCCCCCAATCTGGTTGTAAAAATGACGGTTTTCTATGATAGCAAGATATAATGAAAGCATGCACATTGCAAATATATTCTTTATCGCAAAAACGAACCAATACACATCGGCAAATCAGGCAGATAGAAAGGCGGCCTGGAGAGGGTATAGTAATTTCTATAAATTGAATGTTCAGTTAACAGTTTAACCCTGGCCGATGTCGGCGCATAAAATATGAGGCTGTCCCCTGAAGTCGTTGAACTGGGCAGAGATTGTGATGCAGCGGTTGCCAGAAGCTAGGGAAATGTAAGGTTCGGTGGTGAACTTGTCCAAGCCGGCCCTGATGGGCAGATAGTATTCCTTGAGCGAATGGTCCGTTCCGCAATTGGCAGGCTCGTATACGAAACGCATGCTTTTCTTCAACCGACCTGGATTGCAGATAGTGCTCGAGACCTGAACGCCCTGCAGGTTGAGGACATACAGGCATTCGATGTCGCCGTTGCTGTCCAGGAATCCCGTGAGGGTCTGGTCGATGTTCGAGGCCTTCTCCCTCGATATCAGGCCGCAAAGCTCGGCCATCATGGCGTCATAGGCCGCGAATCTCTTCTTTTCCGCGCCCAGACGCACCATGGTCCGCACCTTGAACGTCGACGACAGGCTTTGGATTCGCTTCTCCAGGGGACCGTAATCCGGCAGAAAATCCGGCTCGGCAGGTTCGGGCCGTCCGAAATGGTAGCCCTGAAAAACATCCACTCCGGCTTCCATAAGCTCAACGGCCTCTTCAAGCCTTTCCACTCCCTCTGCCAGAACAAGCGCGCCCGTGCGGTTCGCCATGCGAACCAGGGACTTGACCACCTCCAGCTTGTGAAAGTGCCGGTCAACGTCGGAGACCAGAGACCGATCCAGCTTGAGCATATCCGGCTTGAGCTGCGGTATCCTGTCCAGATTGGAATAGCCCGCCCCAACGTCGTCCAGGGCGATGATGAATCCGTGCCGCCTGTAATAGGATACGAATTCCATGAGTGAATCGATATCCCTAGCCTCGGATTCGATTATTTCCAAAATGACGTTGTTTGGATTTATGCCGCAACTCTTGGTCTTGTTCAGTATGCGTTGCGAGCCTACGGAGAGGTGATTGATGGTCGAAGCGTCGACATTCAGGGAGATCATGAGACCGCGATTCTTCAGGTGCAAGGGGGCAAACGCTTCCAGAGCCTTTTCCCGGCAGAGGCGGTCCAGGGCCAGCCCAGCCCCCCTCTCATGGGCCAGGCTGAAAAGACGCTGCGGGGGAATGCATTCCCGCGAGCCGTTCATCAGTCCCCTGCTCAAGGCTTCCACGCCGAAGACGGTGCCGCGCTTGATGGAGACCAGAGGCTGAAACCAGGTTGCCACGCCCCTGTTTTCGATCAGGTAATGAATGTCCAGTTCAGGGGCGATGCCGCTTTGCATGTCCAGCTACTCCTAATGAAAAGCCGGGACGGATTCCCTCCGCCCCGGCAACAATGCGGATTATGGCCTGCTAATCCAGAATGTTTTCCTCGCCGGTCCTGATGCGCACGGACTTGACGACGTCCTGGACAAAGATCACTCCGTCGCCCTCTTTGCCCGTCTTTGCGCTTTCCACTATGCACTTGACGGCCATGTCGGTGAGTTCCTCCTTGATGCCCACCTCGACGCGGATCTTCTTCAAAAGATTCACCTCCATGACCACGCCGCGATAGGTTTCGGTAAATCCCTTCTGCCTGCCCGATCCGAGAATATTGGTCACGGATATGGAATATATTCCCTTGGAGTAAAGCGACTGCTTCACATCGGTAAGCTGTTCCGGGCGGATATATGCTATTATCAGTTTCATCTGATTTCTCCTTGATGTAAGGGTTTAAAGGCCACTGTTACTCGTTGGCAAAGATCTGGAATCCGTTGTAGGACTCGCTGCCGTGTTCCGTGATGTCCAGGCCCTTGAGTTCCTCTTCCTTGCTGACCCGCAGGCCGAACAGGGCCTTGACCAGGCTGAAGATGATGAACCCGGCGCCAAAGGCCCACAGGAAGAAAGCGCCCACGCCCAGAAGCTGCACGCCCAGGGCCTTGAACCCGCCTCCGTAGAACAGTCCAACATCAACATTGAACAATCCGGCGGAAATCGTGCCCCAGGCACCGCATACGCCGTGCACGGAAGAAGCACCTACTGGATCATCAATCTTGAGAACCTTGTCAATGAATTCGATGGCCAGGACCACCAGAAGACCGGCAACCAGACCGATGATAATGGAACCGCCGGGGGAGACGCCGTCACAGGGGGCGGTGATGCCAACCAGACCGGCCAGGGCTCCGTTGAAGGTCATGGACATGTCCGGCTTGCCGAAACGCATCCAGGCGATGGCCATGGCGCCGATGACGCCGCCGCAGGCAGCCAGGCTTGTATTCATGGCGATCAGGCCGATATCGGCCTGGGCCGTGGTGGTGGAGCCGGGGTTGAAACCGAACCAGCCGAACCAGAGGATGAACACGCCAAGGGCGGCCAGGGGAATGTTGTGACCCGGAATGGCCTTGGCCTTGCCGTCGGCGGTGTACTTGCCGATGCGCGGACCGATGACCATGGCGCCGGCCAGGGCGACCCAGCCGCCAACGGAATGGACCACGGAAGAACCGGCGAAATCGAGGAAGCCCATTGTTTCGAGCCAGCCGCCGCCCTCGCCCCAGAGACCGCTCCAGGCCCAGTGGCCGGAGATGGGATAGATGAGTCCGGTGACCAGAATGCTTATCAATATATAACCCTTGAACTTGGTGCGCTCGGCGATTCCGCCGGACACGATTGTGGCGGCTGTGGCCGCGAACACGGACTGGAAAAACCAGAAAACAGCGTTCCAGGCCGCATCGCCCTCGCCGCCGAAATCAAGACTGAGACCCCAGCCGCTCATGCCTATGAGGCTGCCCACATCGTTTCCGAACATGAGGCCGAAACCGAACAGGAAAAAAACCACGGCGCCGACTGAAAAGTCCAAAAAGTTCTTCATCAGGATGTTGCCCGCGCTTTTTGCACGGGTAAAACCGCATTCGACGCAGGCGAAACCGGCCTGCATGAACATGACAAGCACTGCCGCGATCAACGTCCAAAGAATGTTGGCGTTGGTCTGGGTAAGATATTCGACAGGTTCCTCGCCCGCAAGGGCTACGGACGGGACTATGACCAGGACCGACAACAGCGCCGCCAACAGGCCACGCTTGGTCAGGTCGCGCAATGAATTCACTTTAAACATGCTGCTCCTCCTTAGGATGGATTAAAACTCCCATTTGACTTGTCCCATAGAGCAACATGCGGGCCATTCGCGCAACATGCTGTTTTAAAAGAATATAATACCAAAACTCGATCCGAGCCAAACATTACTGGCAAAAAACTAACAAAATTGTTTCACATATTTTGTCTAATTATTCAAAAATGTAATTTTTTAAACTGCTCAATTTTGTTTAAGTTTAGTTTTTTCCAAAATTGATAAATCGCAAAGAGGCATTAAATCTGAACCCCAACAAAAAAACTTGTTGACAGAACTTTTGCTTGTGGGATAACCCCTCCTCCATGAACAACTTTCGTGACCAGCAATCCATATTTTCCTATTTTTGGCTTTACTGGTATTTCCGCGTCCGCGGTCACGGAAGAGGTGCATGCTAGACTTAGTTTAACAACACCAGACCTCTTCAAAGGGCCGCAGGCAAACGCCGGCGGCCCTTTTTTTTGGCTCTCCGGCAACCGGCGGCCCCTGGGGGCGCAAACAAGGGAGTTTTTCTCATGCACATCGGAAAAAGCATCAGGCTGGAACGCATTTTCAACCGGAATACGGGAAGGACGGTCATCGTACCAATGGATCACGGCGTAAGCGTAGGTCCGATTCCAGGGCTGGAAGACGTCAAGGAGGCCGTGACCAAGGTGGTGGACGGCGGCGCCAACGCGGTCATCGAACACAAGGGGCTGGTTCGCTGCGGCCACCGGGCCAGGGGACGCGACATAGGCCTCATCGTCCACCTTTCGGCCAGCACCGCACTTTCTCCATTTCCCAACGCCAAAAGCCTTGTGGCTTCGGTGCGGGACGCGATAAAGCTTGGAGCGGACGGTGTAAGCGTTCACCTCAACCTGGGCGACGAGACCGAAGCCGGAATGCTCGGCGACTTGGGCCGTGTCGCTTCCGAGGCTTCCGACTGGGGCATGCCTCTGCTGGCAATGGTCTATGCCCGAGGACCGAAAGTGAAGGACGAATACGATCCGGCCATTGTCGCCCATTGCGCAAGAGTGGGGACCGAACTGGGCGCGGACGTGGTCAAGGTGCCCTATACCGGCGACCAGGAAAGTTTTTCCAAAGTCGTGGACGCCTGCTGCATTCCCGTGGTCATCGCGGGCGGAGCGAAAATGGACAGCACCCGGGACTTCCTGCAAATGGTCCACGATTCCATCCAGGCAGGCGGCGCGGGACTCTCCGTGGGCAGAAACATTTTCCAGGACAAGAACCCCACCGCCCTGGTCAACGCCCTGAACAAGGTCGTTCACGAAGACATGGAGGTGGAGGAGGCTTTGAGCCTGCTCCGAAAATCTTAACTCTCAAATCGGGACCCAACATGAAAAAGATAGTTTTCAAGGCAATTCCCTATGACAAAAAACTGCTGACCCTGGCCCTGGAATCCGGGGTTGACGCCGTGCTGGCCGAACCGGGACAGGTTGCGGCCATCAAGTCCCTCGGGCGCGTGGAAGTGCTGGTGCCCAAGGATTTGCCCTCGGTGAAGCTGAACGACAAGTCGGACGAGGAAAAGGCGGCCAAGATGCTCAAGGGCGGACAGGATGTCGTTCTTGAAAAGGGCTGGGAAATCATTCCGGTTGAGAACCTCCTGGCCCAGTCGGACAAATTGGCCCTGGAAGTGGAGTCCCTGGACCGGGCGATCCTCGCGGCAGGGGTTCTGGAACGCGGAGCGGACACCCTGGTGGTGCTGCCCGAGGCGGCCGGGGAACTCAAGGCCATTGTCTCCGAAATCAAACTCAGTCAGGGGAAAATCGACATGGTCAAGGCCAAGATTACCGGCATCAAGCCCGCAGGGCTGGGACACCGTGTCTGCGTGGACACCATCTCCATGCTCAAAAAGGGCCAGGGCATGCTCGTGGGCAACTCCAGCGCATTCACCTTCCTGGTCCACGCGGAGACCGAATCGAATCCCTATGTGGCTGCAAGACCGTTCCGCATCAACGCCGGGGCCGTTCACGCCTACGCCCAGATGCCCGGCGACAAGACCACCTACCTGGAGGAGCTGAGCGCCGGAACGGATGTTCTCATAGTATCGGCGGACGGTTCCACCAGCCTGGCAACGGTGGGCCGCGTCAAGGTCGAAATCAGGCCCATGCTGCTCATCACGGCCGAGGCCGACGGCGCAAAGGGACAGATTTTCCTGCAAAACGCCGAGACCATCAGGCTGGTCAAGCCGAATGGAACGCCGGTCAGCGTGGTGGACATCAAGGAAGGGGACGAAATCCTCTGCCGACCGGATCAGGCCGGACGCCATTTCGGCATGCGCATCCAGGAAGAGATCAAGGAAGGTTGAACAATGGCGGAAAAGAACAAACTCAAAGGGTTGCGGGAAGAAATCGACCGCCTGGACCTGGACATCCTGGGCCTGCTCAACAAGCGGGCCGAGATCAGCCTTTCCGTGGGCAAGCAAAAGGCCGGGTCGTCGGATCAGGTCTTCAAGCCCTTCCGCGAAAAGGAAGTGCTGAGCAACCTGGTCTCGCACAACCCCGGTCCCCTGCCGGAAAAACACCTGCGCACCATCTACCGCGAGATACTTTCTTCTTCCAGGCGGCTGCAACGCCCGGAACGCGTGGTCTATCTCGGTCCCGAAGGAACATTTTCATATTTCGCGGCCATCGAGCACCTGGGCCAGTCCGCCAACCTGGACCCGAAAAACAGCTTCGAGGATATTTTCCGGGCGGTTGCCGACGGCGACGCGGAACTGGGCATCATCCCCCTGGAAAACTCCATCCAGGGCACGGTGGGCCAGAACGTGGACCTGTTCATGCAATACCCGGTCTACATCCAGGCCGAAGTCTACTCCCGCATCTCCCACGCCCTGATGGGCAAAATGGATTCCCTGGAGCAGGTGAACAAGATATATTCGCATCCCAAGGCGCTTGAGCAGTGCACCGGCTGGCTGAACGCCAACCTGCCGGGCTGCCCGCAAAACTCCATGAGCAGCACGGCCAGCGCGGCCGAACTGGTGGCCGAGACCAACATCGGGGGAGCCGTGGTGGGCAACGTCAAGCTGGCCCGCATCTTCGGCCTGAACATCCTCCGGGAGCACCTTGAAGACCTGCCGGACAACTGGACCCGATTCCTGGTCATAGGGCCGCACCAATCCACCGAAGGCAACAGGGACAAGACTTCCATCCTGTTCACCACTCCGGACAAGCCGGGAGCGCTGGCCACCGTACTGAACACCCTGGCCGGAAGCGGCATCAACATGACCAAGCTGGAATCCAGGCCCTTCAGGGGCGAAAAATGGAAATACGTTTTCTTCACCGACCTTGAATGCGACCTGAACAAGGCCGAGTACGAAAACCTGCTGGGCATACTCAGGGAGAACTGCCACACCCTGCGCATTCTCGGCAGCTACCCCAGCGGCTCCCGCAACGGAGGAGCGAAAAGCAGATGAATGGCGAAACACCCATAACCATCAAGGCTCCGGCCTCCAAGTCCCTGTCCCACAGGGCGCTCATCGCCGGAGCCCTGTCTCCCGGCAAGACGGTTCTTTCCGGAGTGCTGCAAAGCCAGGACATCTCCAGAACCAGGGACTGCCTGGCGGCCTGCGGCGCGTCCTTCACCGACTCACAGGGCAGAATCATCGTCACAGGCATGGACAACGGCCCGCTGGGCGGCGAGACGAAACCGGTCCGGCTCAATGTGGGAGAATCGGGAACCACCTGCCGCCTGCTGACCGGAGTGCTGGCCGCGGGGCATGGGCTGTTCAATGTTTTCGGCGAAGGCAGGATGCATGACAGGCCCATGGGCGCGCTCACCCGGACCCTGGAAAAGCTGGGGGTCGAGTTTAAGTGGGAAGGGAAAGAGGATTATCCGCCCTTCGTCATGAAGACCAAAGGCCTTCCGGGCGGGGAAGCGGACATCAGCCTGGAGGAATCCAGCCAGTACCTGTCCGGGCTGCTTCTGGCCGCGCCGTTCTCCAGGCAGAGGATCACAATCACCGTCAGCGGCGAAAAGGTCGTGTCCTGGCCTTACGTGGCCCTGACGCTGATGACCCTGAATGATTTCGGCGTTTCCGTGCAGGTGCAGATTCTTGACGGCGACGAATGGAAGACCGTGGCCTACGACGAACCAAGCAAGGTCGAACCGGGACGGATCAGATTCCTGGTGGAGCCGGGCCGCTACCAGGCCTGCGCCGCCTGCCGCGTGGAGGGAGACTGGAGCAACGCCTCCTATTTCCTGGCCGCCGGGGCCATCGGACCCAACCCGGTCAGGGTCGTGGGGCTGCGCAAAAACTCGCTGCAGGGCGACAGGGCCATATTGGAAATCCTTGAAACAATGGGCGCCGGCGTCAAATGGGAAGGGGAAAACGTGACGGTCAACCCCGCCAAGCTTCACGGGGCAGATTTGGACATGGGCCATTGCCCGGACCTCGTGCCCACCGTTGCGGTTGCCGCGTCAATGGCCAAGGGAACCACGGTGATCAGAAACGTGGCCCACCTGCGCATCAAGGAAAGCGACCGATTGGAGGCCCTGGCGCACAACCTCGCCAAGACCGGCTGCCGGACGGAATTACTGCCGGACGGCATCAGGATCGAACCCGGGGCCATGCCCGTTGGTGCGAAAATCGATTTCAAGACCTTCGACGACCACCGCATGGCCATGAGCATGTCCCTGCACGAACTGGCGGGCATTGAAGTCGCCCTGGATAATCCGGGCTGCGTGGCCAAGTCCTTTCCCCGATTTTTCGAGGAATGGAAACTTGTCGTCAAGGCGATGGGGTAGCCCGTGTCCGGTGCAATAAAAAGCATAACAGTGGTCGGCGCCAGGGGACAGATGGGCAACATGTTCGTTCGCGCCTGCGAAAACGCGGGCCTTGACGCGGCCACCCTGGACAGGCCCCTGGCCCAAGCGGACATCGCCGGCAAGGTGGCGGGACGCGACCTGATTCTTCTGAGCGTGCCCATAACCGCAATGAACGAGGTGCTTGAGGCCGTGGTGCCGCATCTTGATCCCGAAACCATCCTCGCGGATGTCTGCTCGGTGAAGGTGCAGCCCTTGAGAAAAATGCTGGACGCGTATTCCGGTCCCGTTGTCGGAACCCATCCCCTGTTCGGGCCGATGATACCCGAAGGCTTTGTTCCCAGAGTGGCCGTGGTTCCCGGCCGGGGCCGGGACGAGGGCAGGCTTTGTTCCATGCTGAAAAAAATTGGATTCCAGCCCTTCATGACCACTGCGGACGAGCACGACAAGGCCATGGCCTACGTGCAGGGGCTGAATTTCACTACAACAGTGGCCTTTCTGGCCGCCATGCGCCAAGTCAAGGATGTGGAGAAATTCATGACCCCGTCCCTCCAGCGCAGGCTGGACTCGGCCCAAAAGATGCTCACCCAGGACAGGGAACTTTTCGAAACCATATCAGAGGCAAATCCCTATACACAGGAAACGGTCCGCAGGTTCAGGGCCATGCTCAGTATCGCCGCAGGCGGCGATCTCGATCTCCTGGCCCAGCGGGCCGGTTGGTGGTGGAGGGACTCCGAAACCGATAACCGCAAGGAGACGAAATGAGTTCCGTGAAACTCGACCAGTACGGGAGATGGCTCCCGGCCGACATACAGACTCCCATAAGCCTGTACCTCGGCCTGGTGGGCGACCGGCCCGGCATCCTGCTTGAAAGCGCCGAGGTTGACGGCAGGCTTGGGCGATTCAGCCTCATAGCCTGGGACTTCCGGCTCAGGCTGTTTCCCAAGGAAGGCAAGCTCGCCCTGGAAATCAAGGACGAGCGCCTTGCCCCGCTTGCAAAGCTGGAAGGAATGGACTTCATGGACGGCCTGAAAGAAGGCCGTGAAGATGCTGGAAATCGTGCCCAAACACGACCATGACGAACTGCCGCCTCTGACCAGAGGGCTATACGGCTATTTCGGCTATGGCGCGGGCGGCATGTTCGAGCCCAAGCTGTCCACGGTCATCGACCAGAAAAAAGCCGAGACCTGCATGGTCCTGCCTGGACGGGCGGTCCTCTTCGACCACCTGCGCCACCGCTGCTGCTTCCTGAGTCTTGATCCGGACGCAACGCCGCACCCAGCGCCCACGGAATGGGTCACCGAGCTGACCGCTCCGGAGACCGAAGCGCCGACCATCTCCCCGGGCAGGGAGGAATATTGCGAGTCCGTGGCCAAGGCAAAGGAGATGATAACCGAAGGCGAGTGCATCCAGATCGTCCTGTCCACCCGCTTCTCCGTGCCCCTGGCCGACAAGCCCTTCAACATCTACAGAAGGCTGCGCCAGGCCAACCCGTCGCCCTTCATGTTCTACATGCGTTTCGACGAGTCCACCCTGCTGGGCTCCTCGCCGGAGATGATGGTCCGTTGCGAGAAAGGCAGGCTGGAGGTCCGGCCCATCGCCGGGACAAGACCCCGCGGCGCAACGGAAAAGGAAGACATTGCACTGGCCGAGGAACTGCTGGCCGACCCAAAGGAGCGGGCCGAGCACATCATGCTGGTTGATCTGGGCAGAAACGACCTGGGGCGCATCGCAACAGCCGGTTCGGTGAGCGTGGAGAAATTCATGCAGGTGGAACGCTTCTCCCATGTCATGCACCTGACTTCCTATGTTGAAGCGGACCTCAAGCCGGACCTGGACGCCATCGACGTGCTCCAGGCCACCTTTCCTGCCGGAACGGTTTCCGGAGCGCCAAAGATCAGGGCCATGGAAATCATCGCGGACCTGGAGAAGGAAGAGCGCGGGCCCTATGCCGGGGCCATCGGCTGGATCGGCCTGGACAACGGCACGGTCAACCTGGACACGGGCATAACCATCCGCAGCATGTGGATCAAAGACGGCAAATGCCACTGGCAGGCCGGAGCCGGAATCGTCTACGACTCGGACCCGGAAAAGGAATGGCTGGAGTGCAACAACAAGGCCCGGATTCTCATGGAAGTGGTCAGCGGCAAGGAGAGCGGCGATGTTTTTACTAATAGATAATTTCGACTCGTTCACCTTCAACCTGGTCCAGGCCTTTCAACAACTGGGCGCGGACCCCGTTGTCATGCGCAACGACCGCTGCGAACTGCTGGAACTTGCCGAAAGCGGAAAGCTGGACAGGGTCTGCCTCTCTCCGGGACCGAGCAGGCCTGAAAACGCGGGCCTCTGCCTCGCCTTTCTGGAGCGGCTGCCCATGGAGATTCCGGTTCTGGGCGTCTGCCTTGGCCACCAGACCCTCGGCCATTTCGCCGGAGCGGACGTGGTCCGCGCCGAAAGGATCATGCACGGCAAGACCTCCATGGTCCGACACGAGGACGCAGGACTGTTCAAGGGACTGCCCAATCCCTTTGAGGTCTGCCGCTACCATTCCCTGCTCGTCCTGGCCGAGCAGGCCCCGGACAAGCTGCGCATAACGGCGCGTACCGACCAAGACGAGGTCATGGGCCTTGAATACAAGGACCGCCCCTGGGTCGGAGTGCAGTTCCATCCGGAATCCATACTAACGCCGGAAGGGCCGAACCTGTTGGAAAACTTCCTAAAAATGAGAAAATAGGCCAGGGGGGAAATCATGGCTGAGAACATATCGCAAATACTTGAAATATTGGCAAAAGGCGAAGCGGTCAACGATGAACAGGCCGACATGGTGTTCAACGCCATGATGGACGGAAAACTTGACCCGGCGCAGTCCGGGGCCTTTCTCATGGGCCTCAGGGCCAAGGGCGAGGACTCAACGGAACTGGCCTCCGGCGTCAGGGCGGGCCTGAGCCACGCCAAAAAAATACCGGGTTTGACCGACAAAAGCCCCTTCAAGTGCATCGATACATGCGGCACGGGCGGCGACAACACAAACAGCTTCAACTGCTCCACCGCAGTGGCTTTGATCCTGGCGGACATGGGGCACAAGGTTGTAAAGCACGGCAACCGGGCCGTGTCCTCGTCCTGCGGCAGCGCGGACGCGCTGGAGGCCTTGGGCGTGCCCCTGAACGTGGAGCCGGAAAAGGTCATGGACGAACTGGACAAAGACAATTTTGTTTTTCTTTTCGCCCAGGCCTACCACCCGGCCTTCGCCCATATCGCTCCCGTGCGCAAGGCGCTGGGCATCCGCACCCTGTTCAACTTCATGGGACCGCTCCTCAATCCGGCCCGCCCCACCCATCAACTCATCGGCGTGGGCGACCCCAACGCGCTGATGCTCATGGGCGAAACCATGCTGCTCACAGGCGTTGAAAAGGCATTGATAATCCACGGCGCGGGCGGATTCGACGAACTGACCACATTCGGCCCGGCCCGCGGCTATCTCATAGAAAACGGCAGGATGGAAAAGGCCGCTGTCAATCCCGACCGTCTGGGCTTTGAGAAGCACAGCCCCGAAGCCGTGCAGGTGAAGGACAAGGACGAGGCCGTGGCCGCCCTCAAGGCCATACTCGGCGGCCACGGGCCAAAGGCCATGATGGACATGGTCGCCCTGAACCTTGCCGCCTGCCTGCATCTGCTCAACAGCGCCCCCCTGGAGGAATGCGCTGAAACAGCCAAGGCCAAGGTCGCCAAGGGCCTGGACAGAGGGCTTCCCGGTGCTTGAAAAATTCAGAAAGGCCAAGGCCGATGAAATAAAAGCCCTGCACAGGGCCGCCGAATCCGAAAGTTTGCCCGCCCCCTGGCAGGGAAAACGGGTTTCCTTTTCCGGATCGCTGAGGGACTGCGGCCCGGGCGCGGTAATAGCCGAATACAAGAGGGCCTCGCCCTCCAAAGGGGAGATAAACCTCTCCCTTTCACCGGAAGCCATCGCCTCCAAATACGCGGCCTCTGGTGCGGCGGCCATATCCGTGCTCACCGAGAGGACCTACTTCAAGGGCGAACTCGGCTTTCTCAAGGCCATGACCGGACCAGGCCTGCCCCTGCTCAGGAAGGATTTCCTGTTCGACCCGTTGCAGGTGGCGGAGACGGCCGCGACACCGGCTTCGGCCCTGTTGCTCATCGTACGCATGTTCGAAAACTCCGCCCATCTGGCCGAAATGATAAACGCGGCCCGCAAAGCCGGCCTGGAATCCGTGGTGGAGATATTCGCCCCGGAAGAACTGGAAATGGCGCGCGAAGCCGGAGCCGACATAATTCAAGTCAACAACCGCGACCTGGACACCCTGGCCACGGACCTGGACAATTCCAGGGAAATGATCAGGCGCAAGGGGTCTGAACTGTGGATTTGCGCCAGCGGAATCGAGACTTCCGGCCAAGTGCGCGAAATGGCAGGGCTGGGATTCGACGCCGTGCTGGTGGGCACCTCGCTCATGCGCGAGAACGATCCCGGAGCGGCGCTCAAATCCCTGACCGGGAGAAAGGCGAAATGAAAAGCAAGGGCCCGCTGATCAAGGTCTGCGGCATAACCAACGGCCCGGACGCGGCCATGTGCATCGAACACGGGGTGGATCTCATGGGATTCATTTTCCACCCTGGGAGTCCGCGCAACGTCGAGACCGCCTTTCCGGCCTCCATCAAGACCGACAGGCTGCTCAAGGTCGGAGTCTTCGTGAAACAGACCGCAGACGAAATAAACGAGATAATGGAGAAGTCCGGCCTGGACCTGGCCCAGCTGCACGGCGGGCAGGACCCTGAATTCTGCCGCGAGGTCGGAACCAAGCGGGTCATCAAGGCGATCTGGCCCGACGGCTACGAGTCGAAAGATGAATTCCAGGCCGACCTGGACCGTTTTGCCCCGGTCTGCCGCTTCCTGCTCTTCGATTCAGGAAAATCCGGGGGCGGACATGGAACGTCCATTGATTTTACAAAACTTCAAGATGTTGAAATAAAAAATGTTTGGTTCGTTGCAGGCGGAATAAGCCCTGAAAATGTTGAACAGGTTCTGGGCCTGAACCCAAACGGCCTGGACCTCAATTCAGGGGTCGAAACGTCACCGGGCCTAAAAGACGAGACTAAATTGAAACAGGTTCTGGCCAAGGTCCGCGCCTGATTTGGAGGGATAGATGAAAAAAGGTTATTTCGGAGACTTCGGCGGCCAGTTCATACCGGAACTGCTCATGCCGCCTCTGCTGGAACTGGAAAAGGCCATGGAGACCATCGGCAAGACCGATGAATTCCAGAACGAACTGGCCGCGATCCTGCGCGACAACGTTGGCCGTCCCTCGGCCATCACTTTCTGCCCCAACCTCTCAAAGGACACGGGCGTGGACATCTGGCTCAAGCGCGAAGACCTGAACCATTCCGGCGCGCACAAGATAAACAACACCCTGGGCCAGGCAATGCTGGCCAAAAAGATGGGCAAGGAAGTGCTGCTGGCCGAGACAGGCGCGGGCATGCACGGCGTGGCCACGGCCACGGCTGCGGCCATGATGGACATGAAGTGCCTTATCTACATGGGAGCGACCGATATCGAGCGCCAGTCCTTGAACGTCCGGCGCATGGAGCTCCTGGGGGCCGAGATCGTTTCCGTGGAATCCGGGACAAAGACCCTGAAGGACGCCATCAACGCGGCCCTGCGCCGCTGGATCGCGGACCAGCGCACCACCCACTACTGCTTCGGCACGGCAGCCGGACCGCACCCCTTCCCCCTTCTGGTGCGCCAACTCCAGGCCGTCATCAGCCTGGAAGCGCGCGCCCAGTTCCTGGAACGCACCGGCATACTTCCCGACGCTGTCTGCGCCTGCGTTGGAGGCGGCTCCAACGCCATCGGCATGTTCCATCATTTCATCCAGGACGAGACAGTGCGCATCGTGGGCGTCGAGGCCGCGGGCACCGGAGAGCCGGGCTGCTTCAATTCAGCGCCCCTGAACCTCGGCACGGACGGCGTTCTGCACGGAATGCTGACCAAGCTTTTGCAAACCGAGGACGGACAGATACTCCCCTCCCACTCCATCGCCCCAGGCCTGGACTATCCCGGAGTGGGGCCGGAACACGCCCACCTGGAAGCCATTGGCCGGGTCGATTACGTGACCATCAACGACTCCCAGGCCCTGAAAGCGTTCCAGACCCTTTCCAGGCGCGAGGGCATCATCCCGGCCCTGGAAAGCTCCCACGCCGTTGCCTGGCCCCTGGAAAACAGCGAAGAGCTCAAAGGCAGTTCCGTTCTGATCTGCCTTTCCGGACGCGGGGACAAGGACATGGGCATTGTTGAAGAACTACTTGGATAAATCACAGGAGAACGAAAAATGACGTCACCATTGACGACAAACATACGCAGAGCCACGGACGCGGGCCGGGTGGCCCTCATCCCCTTCCTTCCGGCCGGATACCCGGACAAGAAACGATTCTGGAAGGAACTGGAAATGCTGGACAAGGCCGGGGCCGCAGTGATCGAGATCGGAATGCCCTTCTCCGACCCCGTGGCCGACGGCCCGGTGGTGGAAAAGGCTTCCCTCAAATGCCTGGATGACGGAATAAACCTGAAATGGATTATGGACGGCCTCAAGGAGCGCAAAGGGCTGTTCAAGGCCGCCCTGCTGCTCATGGGCTATCTCAACCCGGTCTATCAATTCGGAGTGAAGGAATTCGCCAAGGAAGCCTCCGAAGGCGGAGTCTCCGGCCTGATCATCGCGGACCTGCCCTTCGAGGAATCCGACTTTGTCAAGGAAGCCCTGAAGCCCCAAGGCATCTCGCTGGTGCCGCTGGTGGGCCTGAACACCTCGCCGGAGCGCATGCGCCTGTATGCCAAAGACGCAACGGGTTTCGCCTATTTCGTGTCCGTGCTGGGCACAACGGGCCAGCGCGAATCACTGCCCGGAGAAATCAGGGAAATGATCATCCAGGCCAGGGAGATATTCGACATACCCGTGGCCCTGGGCTTCGGCCTGAAAAGGCCGGAACAGTTGAAAGAGCTTGAAGGGCTGGTGGACGCGGCCGTGTTCGGCTCCGCCCTCATCTCGCACATCGACCAGGGCGGGGACAGCGCAGGATTCATGAAGGCCTGGGAATAATCAACTCAGATACCAGCGCCAGAAATCCGTTCCATAGAGAATGGAAAACATGGCGCCGAGACAGAGAAACGGTCCGAAGGGAATGCGGGTTCTGAAACCCGCGTTGCCGGGCCGGAAGATGAAGTACAGGCTGGCCGCCAAAGCGCCGAGGGATGCGATGCTGATGACCAGGGGCAGGGACGAGGGACCAAGCAAGGCCCCAATGAGGAACATGAGCTTCACATCGCCGGTGCCTATGCCCTCCTCGCCTTTTCTGATCAAGCGGTAGAGCCTTTGCAGCAGGAAAAAAGAGCCGCCGCCCAGAAGCGAACCAGCCAGGGAAACGCGCCAGTCCATGCCCAGGACCAGCCAGGCCGAGGCAAAGGCCAGGGGGATTCCCGCCAGGGTCAGACGGTCCGGAAGGATGTAGATTTCAAGATCAATGAGGCTGGCCACGATGAATATGCCGCCAAAAAGCATGAACACCAGCCAGGCCGGGGAAGGGCCGAACTTGAAGGCCAGGGCCACGGCCCATAACGAGGTGAACATCTCCGTCAGGGGATATTTCAGGCCTATGGACTCAAAGCAGACCCGGCACCGACCGCAAAGAAGCATGAACCCGACAAGGGGAATGCTCTCCCACAGGGCCAGCGTCCTGCCGCAATGGCGGCACACGGGCCGCAGGGGGTTGAACAGGGAAATCCGGTTCACGTAGCGAAAGGCGCAGGAAGCATAGAAACCGCCCAGCACCAGCCCCGCAACGGCGGACAGGATCAAAAAGGCGATGGCGTTGGCTGACTGGATCATGTTCCCACCTGCACGGGCTTGAAGAACTCCGTGTTTTGCTGCATGAATACGGGACTCGACCAATATTTGCGAATTTCGGATTTTATACAAGGCGCAAGAGAATGAAAAGGAGAGATTATGGGCCGGGACTATAGATTTCTGCCTGAACTGAGCCGGGAACAAATAGCGGACAGGCAGCTTGAAGGGCTGAAATGGACCGTTGACCACGTTCTCGCCGGCAGCCCGCAATATCAGGAAATGCTCAAGAATTCCGGCCTGGAACCGGGTTGCATCCAAAGCCTTGACGACCTTCAGGACCTGCCCTTCACCACTGCCGACGATCTTCGCGCCGGATATCCCCTGCCCCTGCTTTCCGTGCCGGAAGAGGACGTTGTCCGCATCCACGGTTCCAGCGGCACAACCGGCAAGCGAAAAATCCTGGCCTATACCCAAAAAGACATCGATGTCTGGAAAAACAGCTTCGCCCGCTGCTATGAACTGACCGGCCTGACCACTCTGGACCGGGTGCAGATTTGCGTGGGCTACGGACTCTGGACCGCCGGAGCGGGTTTCCAGTTGGGCTGCGAACATTTCGGGGCCATGACCCTGCCCGTGGGGCCGGGACTTCTGGACATCCAGCTCCAGATGCTCACCGATCTCGGCACCACCTGCCTCTGCTCCACCGCCTCCATGGCCCTGCTCATGGGCGAGGAAGTGCAAAAGCACGGCCTAAAGGACAAGATAAAACTCAAGAAATGCATCTTCGGCGCCGAGGCCCACACCCCGAAAATGCGCGAAAGGTTCGAGGCCTCTCTCGGAATAGAGGACAGCTACGACATCGCGGGCATGACCGAACTCTACGGGCCGGGCGCGGGCATCGAATGCAACGCCCATAACGGCATCCACTACTGGGCCGACATCTTCATCCTGGAAATCCTTGACCCGGAAACACTCAAGCCAGTTGAACCGGGGGAAGTGGGCGAAATGGTGGTCACCACCCTGTGCAAGGAGGCCTCGCCCCTGATCCGCTACCGCACCCGCGACCTGACGAGGCTCATACCCGGCGACTGCGACTGCGGCTGCACCATGCCCAGGCACGATGTAATCCAGGGCCGTTCCGACGACATGTTCATCTTCCGGGGCGTGAACATCTACCCCGGACAGATCGCGTCTGTGCTCAGCAAGTTTCCGGAACTAAGCTCCGAATACCAGATACTGTTGCGCAGGCAGGACGGCCTGGACCATATGAAAATCAAGGTCGAACGGGAGACGGCCGCCGCCGGCGTCGAGGGGTTGGACAAGCGGGTCTCGGCTGAAATCCGCAGCCAGATACTGGTGCGCAGCGAAATCGAGATAGCCCAGCCCGGAGAGTTGCCCAGAAGCTTCGCCAAGACCAAGAGGGTCCTGGACGAGAGAAACGAGGAGTAGGCCTCGAGTCAACAAATTTAGGGAGGCGGACCATGCCGACGTTGACCAACGACAGCGAACGCCATGTGCTGATCGACAAGCGCGAGGGCCACTACATCTGCTTTCCCGATGTCTGCGTTGCGCCCAACGGGGACCTGCTGGCCGTTTACAACGAATTCGACCGGCACGTGGGCACCCGGCGCAGGCTCCTGCTGAAAAGAAGCCGTGACCGGGGCAGGACATGGTCCGATCCGGTCTACCTGCGCTCCGACACCAGCCACTGCCCCCGGTTGACCCTGCTCAGCGGCGGGCAGCTGGTCATTCTGGACGACGCCGGGCATCAGGTTCTCTGGAGCATGGACTCCGGCCTGACCTGGTCCCAGCACGGCATGGGCAACGCGACCCACGGCCTGCTGGACAGGATAATCGAACTGGATCACGAAACCCTGCTTACAACCGGCCACAGCCATCGCGGCGCATACCCCCATCCCAAGACCCGCCAGCCCAGCACGGAACAGATGGTCTACATCTCGGAAAACAGGGGCCGGAAATGGACCCCCTACTCGGTCATGGCCTACGAAAAATGGCTGGTGCTCTGCGAAGCCTCCATGACCATGCTCCCCGACGGTTCCCTGCTGGCCCTGATGCGGGAAAACAGCCACGTCTACGAACCCATGTACAAATGCCTGAGCCGCGACTCCGGGCGCACATGGTCAGCCCCGTCCCCGACTCCGCTCATCGGCCACAGGCCCACAATGGGTCTGACAAAGAGCGGCAAACTGCTGGTCACCTATCGCGACGTGGGTCCTTGCGGCGGGACAGCCGCCTGGATCGGCGATGTTGACGAGCTTGACGAGTTCGCTGTCCACAGCCTGACGCCGGACCCCGAGGTTCCAGCCCTTACTGCCGATGGAATGCTCATAAAAAGCGAGTCCGGCACGGATTCCCTTGCGAGATTCGCGCTGAGGCCCATGACCGACACCGAGACGGCCAAGGCGGAACTGGTGGCCGAGGTCAGGGTGGACGAGGCCGAGGACAAGGCCTGCGGCATGAGGCTGGGCGTCTGGTGGAAGATATTCCCGGACAGAATCCAGGCCGAACTTGACGACGCTCCCGACGGGAAACAGCCCAAACCCGTAAAGATCAAGCCGGGCCTGTTCAACACCCTGCGCATCGTCTATCACGAGGGACTCTGCACCCTCTCGGTCAACGGACGGAAACGGATGAGCGTTGCCGCCGACCCCATGCGGGCCAACACCAGGGCCATCATGTTCGGCACCATTTCACCCAAAGAGGAAAACGCCGGGCAAAGCGTCTGGAAGAGCGTGAAATTGTCCGTCAACGAGCCGACCTATGGCCGCGACTACAGTTGGGAATGGGACCACTCAATGGGCAGGCCGGACGAGTATGTGCGTTCAAGGGTGCTGGAACTGAAAAACGACCGCTTCGCCTCCCACCCGGACTTCGGCTACTCGGGCTGGGCCGAAACCGAGCCGGGAGCGTTCTTCTGCGCATATCACCACGGCGGCGGCGGGGACCCGGACTACGAGCCGGGTCTTTCCTCCCACGTCATGGGAACCATGTTCAGCGAAAGGGATTTCAAGCCCTGAATCAGGAAGGTATCCCGCCTTCAGCCCTGAGCCAGTTGACCGTGTCCTTGAGAGCCGGGGCGCAGGGACGATAGTTCAGCCCCAGATCCCTGGCCGACCTGCTGCCGTCGAAACGAAAGGCGCGGCGGGTCAGTTTCACGCCGGTGACCGTGGCCATGGGCGTGCGGCCCGTGATGTTGGTGCAGACCCATTCCTCGGCGCAGGCGAACGATAATGCCAGCCAATAGGGAACCTTGTGTTTCGGCGCGGGCATGCCTGTTATGCGGCCCAGTTCGTCGAAGATGCCCTTGACCGTCCAGTTCTCGTTTGAAAGCAGGTAGCGCCTGCCGATCTCGCCCTTGAGCGCGGCGGCCCAGATGCCTTGGGCCGAGTCGCGAACGTCGATGAGGTTGATCTCCGCGTCCAGGTAGGCCTTGAATTTTCCGCTGCAGAAGTCCCGGACCATTCTGGTGGGCGGCCCCATGTGCCTGTCCCCCGCCCCGATGGGCACGGTGGGGCTGGCGATGACCACGGGCAACCCCTCGGCGGCGGCCTTGCGTGCGGCCTCCTCCGCCTGCCACTTGCTGCGGCAGTAGGGACCGATCATGTCCTCGATGCGGGTCACGGTCTGGTCGTTGATCACGCCGGGCCGGTCGGATGTGAGTATGGATTCGGTGGAGACATGCACGATGCGCTTGGCCCCAACTGCGCGGGCCGCCTCGAGCACGTTGCGCGTGCCCTGGTGGTTGACCTGCTCGAAGTCGCCGGAATCGCGCGCCCAGAGATTGGGATTGGCCGCGAGGTGCAAAACTATTTCGCAGCCCTGGGCAGCCCTTTCCACCGAAGCCCGGTCCCGGATGTCGCCGGGTATGAGGTCCACGTCGTGGTCCGGCAGCTGGGGGTTGGGCGTATCCGAATAGGACAGCACCTTGACCTTCAAGCCCTGATCCACAAGGAGATTGACCAGATGCGAGCCGATGAACCCGGCCCCGCCGGTCACGAAAACAGTACCCGATTTCATATTCTTCCACCTGAAATTATTCTTGCGACCGCCGGACAAGCAGTCCGGCCCGAAACGTAAGAGAGGCTATAGCCGAGACAGGCTCAAAAAAAAAGGGGGCGCGAAAAACGCAACCCCCGGAGGTCCTGTGGTCACAAAAGATCAACCGTCAAAAGCATCAGTCGTCGAAATCGCCTTCCGGCCCCTTGTCCGAGTCCATTGCCGCAGCGCGCGCCCTGAGCTTTTCCTCGGTCCAGTCGGCCTTGTTCTCAATGACCGAGGCCTTGGGGCCCAGATCATGGGAACCGGCGTCCAGTATGGCCTCGATGCCCAGGGGCGCGGTATCCTTGGCGTTGAAGACATTGACCAGCAGGTCGTAGACGAAATCCTCCACGCCCTTGGCCATGCGTTCGCGAATGTCCTTTGGCTGGCCCAGCATCTTGTTCTCGAAAGGCAGATTCAACTTCTTGTAGTTGCCGCCCTTGATGCCGTTCTTGTCGGCGTATTCGGTCATCACGGTCCAGAGTTCCTCGCTCATGCCCTTGCCCTGAACCTTGTCGAAGTCGCCGTCGGCGTTGAGGATGGCGTTGCCGTAATCGTTGACCTTCACGCCCCAGGCGACCATCTGCAGGGCCGTGGCCACATTGGCCTTGGTGGTCTGGGTCTTGGCGGCTATTTCCCTGAGCTTGTCGGAATTGTTGCCGGAAGTGCCGTGCTGCGCGCCGGATACGCCGAATTTGGAAAGGGCCTCGTGAATTTCAGAAGTCAGCTCGACCTGGATTCCGCCGCCCGTATCCTCGATGCCGTGGGTGGTGCCGTTGTTCAGGGCGATCCAGTCCGGAAATGCGCCAAAGGCGTTCAGGCCGCGCACCAGATATAGGGCCTCGGCCGGCGTGGAAAGTCCGAACTTGCCCTTGATCTCGCCCACCTCGGTCTCGAAACCGGCCCAGTCCGGGATGAGGGGGGTCAGGGCGGCGCTGGCCAGGAGATTCTCGTCGTCGGGCAGATGTGAGGCGTCAATGGCTATGGAGGTGATGCCCGCCTCGAACAGGGTGGGAATCTCGACCTTGGCCTCGGCCACATCCTCCGGAACCTTGATTCCGTAATGGTCGGCGTGCACGGCCACGGGCACGGTTATGCCCAGTTGGTTGCAAAGGGCGTCCACGCGCCGGGCGATATTCCACAGGTTGGTCATGCAGTAGTTGCTTTCGGACCTGGCTATCTCGATGATGATGGCGGCATTGGCCTTTTGGGCGGCCTGGAGGGCGCCCTGAATGACTATGAGGTTGCGGCCATTGGCCGCGATGGTCATGGCCCCGCCCTTCATGAGCATGGCCCGGTCGACGACCTTGCCGCTTACCAGCAAGGCCCTGGAATTGGGGAAACATTGCACAACGTTGGGCGGACGCCCGATTGACAACGCCTTTTCAAATTTCTCGGTTGATATTTTCGCCGACATGCCGACCTCCTTGGACTGTTTGACGTGACGAAGGAAATTCTAGCCTATACGAAAAAAAAGTCAAAAACAAAGAGGCCGATCCATGAATTGGACCGGCCCCTGATTATCATTCTGCCATGCGAGTGGTCAGGCCGGTTCCGAATACTCCGGGCTTGGAACAACCCGGAAACGGAACCTCCCGCCAAGTCTTGCGGCTTTAGCGGCTGGGCAGGAACTCGCAACGGCGGTTCTTGGCCCAGGCCTCTTCGTTGTGACCGGGGTCCGCCGGCCTTTCCTCGCCATAGCTGATCATGGTGAAGCGCTTCTCGTCTATGCCCAGAATTCCGAGATAATTCACGGTGGACTTGGCTCTGCGGTCGCCGAGACCCATATTGTACTCGTTGGTGCCGCGCTCGTCGCAATGTCCCTCGATCACGATGCTGATCTGGGGAAACTTCTGCAACAACTCGGCCTTGTACTTGAGAACATCCTCGGCCAGGGGCTTGACCTCGAAGCGGTCGAAATCGAAATAAATGGGCTGTCCCAAAAGACTCATGGCCTCTTCAACCGTCATCTCGGCGGGGGCCGGAGCGGGCTGGGGCTTGGGCATGGGCTTGGGCGCGGGCTGGGTGTCCTCGACCACCACGACCTGCGGGGAAGCGGCCTTTTCCTTTTTGGCGCAACCGGCGCTGAGCAGCATTGATGCCATCACCAACAAAATCAACAGCAAAGAGAACCTGTGAATTTTTATCATGTCGCACTCCTTGTCTTGAGGCTTGTAGACTTATTACATCACGATTTAAGGCGTCAATATGTCACAATAACTTATACTGCTATACAAATGCAACTTTAACACGCCCGAAACCGTTTGAACAGTGACAAAGCCCCTTGGCGCCGGAAGCCTTTTCTTAGCGCAAGCGCCTGCCATAAAACACAAAAAAGGCGGAACCCTTTGAGAGTCCCGCCCGTATGGTCTTCTTTGCTTCTGTTTTATCTCTTTCCGCGCCTGATTCCGAGCAGGCCCAGGAGGCCGGAACCCAGGAGCCAGACCGCCGCGGGAATGGGCACTGCCGTGCTTTGCAGGTTGCCGAAGGAAACGTCGAACATGGGTACTCCGTCCTGAAAGGAGCCCGTGAACTGGAACTTGCCTTCCACGGTCAGGGGCAGGCCCATGGCCCCGCCATTGTCCGTCATGAAGTAGTAGGTCTTGGGCTGGTCCACTGCGTTTCCGCTGTCGAACATCTGGTTGAAGGCCGTGCCGCCCACGTTCAGGTCCGTGACCCTGGACTTCTGGTTGGCGCTGTTGCCCTTCATGTAAAGCTTAACCGCGTTGAAGGACATGGTCCCGGAATAACCGGTCAGGTCGTAGGTCGCGGTGCTGGAGCCGTAAACCGAGTTGGAGACCGTGGCCGTGATGAGCGAAGGGCTTAGGGTCACGGCGAAATCGAACCAGACCTTGTTGCCGTATGTCCCGGCAAAGGTGTTGGTCCCCCGGTTGGCGGGGTTGGTGATGTCCTCGACACCGGCCCAGACCTGGCCCATCTGGCCGGAGGTCAGGGAATTCCTGTAGCTGCCCGTGATCTCCCAGCCGACTTCGTTGTAGCCGTTGAGATTGTTGAGCTTTATGAAATCGGCCTGGGCAACGCCCGCCCCAAGCAGGGCCGCTGAAAACAAAATCGCCGCCAGAAGCCTTCTTAATGTGTTTGACTTCATGGCTACCTCCACTTTTAGTTTTTATTTCCACCCTGTCAGACAGGGGTTTTCCCCATTATTGTGGAATATAATTCCTGATGAACCACAGGTCAATGGTAAAAATAATTTAATAAATAAGACCGAACGATTATAACATGCACATTTGCTGTTCATCCCTTAGCACAAGAATAATCCAAGTCCGTCATGGACATAAGGATTTTACCCGACTCTCGCCGCAAACAAAGCCCTGTAAATTCATGCGGCCACGCGTTTCCCCCAAAGAAATGACCCTGGCTGGAAGAAAACGGCACGGAAATAAACCCGGCGGGGAAAGTCATCGGAGAAACTCTGGAAACGACTGACAAGCCGGACTGATCGCCGGGGAAACAGCCCACGAACCACCTCCCTTCCCGGATCTGCTGACCTTTCGGGAGGCAGACAAATCGGACCTGAACCTATCGAAAATACCACTCGTTTTTTTGACTGTTGAATCATAATATCATATACGACACTCGCGTGAGAAAGAGCTCACATTTCTCATTCCCTGTCCCAAAAAAACGATGGAGACGACCGTGGCCCCTTCACGCTTCATTGATGCCGACAACCTGGAAAACGGCGATAAAATCGCCATCTACGGGTATGGCGGAAGAGGGCTTGAACTTCTGGCGGAGATAGGGGAGTCGGGCAAGGACGTCCGGGTCCTATTTTTCGTCGACTCTTACAATAACACCGATTACGACGGCACACCGGTTAGAAAGTACTCATCCATTCCCAAAGCGGAATTGGAAAAGGTCAAAGTCATAGTGGCCTCCAACTTCTGGCAGGAGATAGGCGACGACTTGAAACGCGACGGCCTGGACAATGTTTTCATCTACGACCCCAACAAGAGCCGCAAGCGCACCCGTGATTACAACGCACTTATCATCGAACTGGTGGCCATTGCCGACAGGCGGCAGGTCGGCGACTACCCTAAGGACGGCTCGGCGGACGGTCTGAAAAAGCTGGTCCTGCACAGCGACAGCTCAAACCATGTTCTGAACCTTCCCAACACAATCCACGAGGGCTACGTCAACCATCACTCCGAAACCGACATCCAAAAGACACTGGAGGGACACGGGGTGGCCGAGGCGGTTGTCCTCTGTCCCAAGACCGAGCAAAACCGACTCTTCTACAAAAACACATTGTCCCGTCTGCCGAACAAAATTCCGGCCTTCATCCACGCTCCCCAGGTGAAATACGCCAAGGCCTTTGTCATGGAAGAGCTTTCCGCAATCTATTTCCCGATTCCCAAATGCGGCAGCTCCTCCATATTGGCGCTTTTGCAGAAGACTTTCGACGACGGGACCCAGGTTCACCGTTTCTCAGGCCCGGAAGCCAAGCTAAAATTCATCAATCTGGACGAATTCGATCTTGACGGTTATTTCACCTTCACCTTCATGAGACACCCCCTGCACAGGGTGGCATCCCTCTATCACAAGGGCGACGGTGTTAAAGACTACTACATGTTCAATGAAATATCCGGCTACTGGGGGGCCGACAGGCTGAACTTCGACCTGTTCGCAAATTTCGTGGCTAAATGCGACGACCTTTTTGCGGACGTGCATTTCAAGTCGCAAGTGGACTTCATCACGGACTCCAACGGGCAAGTATGCGCGGATTTCATCGGCAGGCTGGAGACCTTCAACGCCGACTGGGAATACATATCTGACAGGACCGGCATTCCCAAACGGACGGGGAAAAAGAACGCTTCCAAACGGCCCTCCCGCAGCTACGAAGACTTCTACTCCCCCCTCACCAAAAGACTCATTGAAGAAAGATACAAAAGGGATATCGCATTTTACAACGACATCTCCGCCAAATAACCGCGCCCACAAGAAAGCCGCCCTGCCAGCCGGGTTATTTCCTGAACTTCGCCACCCGCTCGTCCTGACCTGCGGTGATTTTCTGGAAATGCATGTAGTCGATCTTGCCCTTTGCGGCCCAGTCTCCACCCCATTCCCAGCCCATGCGCTTGAACGCCTTGACCACGGGGGATTCAGGCCCAATGGTTCCCGGCAGGGACAAGTCACAGGTCGCCCCCGGAGGAAGGATCAGGTCGCCCTTTATATAGGGGTTCAGGCGCGGGTTTATGTCGATGGCCATGCTCATGGCGTGCATGGAAAGCTTCCTCGCGCCGACTATGGGCCGCCACACGTAGGCCGAGGTGTTGTTGGTGTCGGGCGACAACCCGTAGGAGCCTTTTTCTGGATAATGGGATGGGCGATGGGCAGGACGCTTTCAACAGGAAAACCGCTGAAATCCGCCGCTGCGACCGGCGACGAAAACGCGAACCGACCTAAAGCCACGGCAATAATGCAATCATTATCCACGTGTCCAGGGTGAATGAGGGGAAACGGGGGCGGATTTGGGGGGCGGGTATGGTGGTGACCCCGGCACAAAAAAACCCGCTCGCGAATGCAAACGGGTTGATTTCTCATATGGTGACCCCGGCAGGATTCGAACCTGCGACACCCAGATTAGGAATCCTGTGCACTATACACAACCATTTGATATAATTGAAGAAAAAAGTCTAGAAAAAGTCAAATGTCAACATTTTTGGAGCTTGAGGTTGGCAACTGGTTGGCATAAATGTACTTTTTTATGTGACAAGTGAACAGGATTCTGGACACACCTTTGAAAACACCATCACCATCGAATAGTTCTGAACTTGTTGCATTCAGAGCCAAAAGAGAGTTTTATCGTGTCATGATATTGTAGTTAATCATATTTCTCCCGTGTTGCAGCATCGCTCATTGAAGGCTCAATAATGTGCTGCCATACCGGATCATCCCAAGTCTTCAGAGTAGTGTGCATATCGAGATATTTCTTGGGAATTGGATGTGTTCCGACCACAACCTTAACTGAGTATTTTTCTTCTAAAAATGTCTTGAAGACATCGATATACGGACACGGTGGATACCCTACAACCAGTCCGGTCGCCAGATGAATGACTTCGGCACCGTTCTTAACCATTTCATCGCCGAGGTATTCAATATTTCCGCCTGGACAACCGTCACAAGAAGTGTAGCCAACAAGCTCGATGTTTGTATCTTTATAGATATCGAATGCACCTTCTTTGTTTTTCATAGCCCGAAAACATTTACCTCCAGCGCAACGCCGATATCGATCACAAATTACGATGCCAATTTTGGTTGTCGGCTTCATTTTAGCAAACTCCATTAGGTTGTCTTTGTATGTTGTCGAAAAACATAAGGATAATTGGTTGATGGCATCAAAGAACATCAACCTTTGAGCAGTTCAGAGATAACCGAATTCAATTCGTCTACTTCAATAGGCTTTGCCAAGTAACCATTCATGCCAGCGTTCAGGAAGTTTTCCTTGTCACCAGACATGGCAAAAGCTGTGAGAGCTACTATCGGTATCGTTGAGTTTTTCTCCCCAGCCTGTCCTGAACGTATTGCCTTGGTTGCCTCGACACCGTCCATTATGGGCATCTGGATGTCCATCAGGATGATGTCAAAGGTGCTTTTGCCAAGCTCATCCACGACTTCTTTGCCATTACCTACAGAAGTGACTTTGTATCCTGCTTTCTGAAGGATTGTTTGCAACGCTGTCCTGTTCACCTTTTCATCTTCAGCGATAAGGATGGAATGGGGACAGGGTTCGTGACACAGGCTAGAAGCTTCATGCTGAATGGCAAAACTTTCACTTTCGTCAATCTTAAACGGTAGGCAGAAATGAAACTCTGTACCATTTCCAGGCTCGCTCGCTACAGAGACATTACCCCCCATAAGCTTTACGAGTTGACGCACAATGGATAGCCCAAGACCAGCCCCTTGGTAAGCTCGTTTATATCCTTCATCAGCTTGTGTGAATGGTTCGAAAAGTTGGTCAAGTCTATCTTCTTCAATCCCTATGCCAGTGTCGGACACCGAAAACAGGATTCGCAGGGTGTCTCTCGTCTTGTGAGGAAGCGGATATGCTTCACATCTTATCGAACCTGACTCGGTAAATTTGACTGCATTTCCAATTAAGTTATTTAGTATCTGCTGCACCCTGATCTGATCGCCAATGAGCTTAGAAGGGAGTGACGGATGAATATTGAAGAAAAGGCTAATGCCTTTTTGATCACATGCAGGACCGAATAACTGCTTAGCGAGTTCGAGAGTCTCTTTTAACTCGAAGGGATTTTCTACGAGATTGAGTTTTCTAGCTTCGACCCTTGTTAAATCTAAAATGTCACTCAAAAGGTTTGTTAGTCTTTTGGCAGAGTTGATTGCTAAAGAAACATATTCTTCCTGCTCATCGTTCAAATGTGTTGTTTTGAGGAGTTGGTGCATTCCCATTATGCCATTAAGAGGTGTCCTTAACTCATGGCTCATATTTGCAAGAAACATGGATTTGGTATGGTTTGCTTGTTCAGCTTCTTCTTTGGCTTTGACAAGACCTTCTTGATACTCTCGCTCTGACGTGATGTCTCGGAATACACAGTGCGTTTGCCTAAAAGTGCCATCGGGGTTTTTACTAATTCTTCCAGTGAAGGTAACCAGAGCGAACTCACCATTCTTCTTATTTATCCCCAATTCAACACCACGGGTTTCGCCTGTTGCCTTGAGACGTGGAAAATTCTCTCGATATTGCTCTACCCAATCAGGGTGAAGGATTTCTGAAAAGTTCTTGCCAATCAATTCGTCTAATCTGTAGCCTAGGGTTTCACAAAACATTTTATTCACTGTAATGAAATTACCATCAATATCCAATGATTGGTATGGAATTGGTGCGTCGTTGAATAGCACTCGAAACATTTGTTCGCTTTCTTCAAGTCTTTTCTCAGCATTCTTCCTTTCGGTGATATCTCTTGCAACACCATAAAAGAACCTTTGATTATCTTCTTCAAAAGAAACACCATTCACCTCAACAGGAAAAGTATACCCATCTATTCTAATGTGTTTAGTTTCGAAAAGAAAAGGTTCTTCATTCTTGATATTAGACCAAAAATCAACGAACTTTGCTTTATCAAAATTCGCATCTACTTCATCTATGGTCAGTTTCAAGATTTCATCTTTCGATCTTCCGAGAGAAATGCTAGCTTGTTTGTTCGCATCGACAAAACGACCATCGCTATCGATTGTAAAAATCGCATCAATTGAGCAATCTTTCAGTCTTTGGAATCGCTGCTCATTTCTGACAATGCTATTCTCTAATGTTTTTATATTTGTAACATCTTGTATTGTTCCACGAAGCTTATAACCATTAGGGCCTTTCACAGCCTCTGGCTTGCAGATAGATCGTACCCATTTGCTCTCACCATTTGGCAAGTCTAAAAACAACAAAATATCGTATGGAGTTCCGTCCTGTATGGCCCTTCTGATCGACTGCCAAAACAGCTTGAAATACTCTCCAGTGTAAATATTTTTGTATTCATCAAGTGTCGGTGGTCCAAGAGACGGTTCTCTTTTATATACTTTATACACCTCTTCAGACCACTCTGGCGTCCCAACTTCTGGATCAAAACTCCAATTACCAATAGAGGCAATTTGCTGCGCCAATTGCAAATCTGCGTAAGCGTTTTTAACTATTTTTTCTGATTCTTTCCTAGTAGTTATGTCAGTATGAGCGCCAACCACCTTAACAGGTTTACCGCTTTCATCACGCTGTACAACTTTACCCCTTGTGTAAATCCACTTGTAAGACCCGTCTTTGCTTTTAATCCTTAATTCGGCTTCATACTTCTCACTTGTTCCGTTCAAATAGGAATTAAACGAATCATCAAACAGTTTTCGGTCCTCAGGATGTATATTCTCATTACAATAGCAACCAAAGCTAGGAACCTCTTCTTTACTAAACCCGAGCATGGTTGCCCATCTTTCAGAGCAATTAAAATCACCAGTGACTAAGTTATACTCCCATATACCATCGTCAGTTGCTTCTAAAGCTTGCTGAAGATTTTCTTTATTCCTAATTGCCTGTTGATGAATGGTGTTGTTTTTCTCCACATTTGAAAGCCACAAGTCCAACTCACTGATTTCTTTTGCCTTTGAGAAGTAAACATCAGGCGGAATAAAATATATATTTTGTTTAAATATTTTTTTCCCATAAACCATCATGGGATGGGACTGGACAGCAGCTCTTAGAACCTTTTCAGAATATCTGTTCTTATCGTAAACACACAATGACATGAAAGGATACTTTGGAAAAAGTTCCTCGTTGATGATATTTTCATAGTATATAATTTTTTCTTCAAGACCATTACCACCAAGACAAAACGTAGCTTCGCCTACTGCTCGAATATTATCGTATCCCTTTGCAACAGCAGATGTAGCGAAATCCTTCCAGCCGTTCATCGTCTCGTCAGGAATGAAACCACCCTTTGAAGAATAATGCTGTTTTACATCGATAAGCACTAGACTCCCACAATCAATTACATCTTGAGGGATTATACCAAGTTTTTCCAAATCCTGAAATACAAGATTATGTGAATATGCGTCGGTTGCCATAATACAGCAATCATTGGCAATAAGTCCGTCAGCTATAAATTTCGAAGCGACATATCTATAATCTTCAAGCTCCTCATACATCATGAGGATGTGCTTCTGTTCTTTCATATAGCCAAGGAATTCTCGCTCAAAAATACTTATGTCGGTCAAATCTCGCATGGGTTCTCCGGGATCATGGCATTGGTACTTTTTCGCTATCAGTATAGAAGGGACTCAGCAAAAAAGCTAAAGAAATTTGACATTCAAAAACCTCAGTTCTTCCCGCAACACTTCTTGTATTTCAGACCACTCCCACACGGGCATGGTTCATTCCGTCCAATCTTCCGAGTGGTTCTTTTGAAGGTTTCAATCGGCTCATACCTCGGAAGCCCTGAAGCTCGGAACGATGCCATATACTTGTACATCATGGGGACACCGACAGCTATGCCAGCCAGGAGTGTTTCTCTCTTCTCATCGTCGATAGGCTCTGGTCTCATTTCCGGGTCTGGATCGTTCTCATGAGCAAGCATGAGGATAGGAACAAAAACACCTGCCTGATCGTCATCATCAAGGTAGTCATTCCATTCCTCACCTCCCAGCTGCATACCAGTCATGAAGCCAATCGCCCACTCGCTACCCGTGGAGTGGTTTTCTGTCTGAATCATTACAGGGTCGAAGAACTCGTTTTCTCTCAATTGCTCAGATATGGAGTTCCAATGTCTGAGAACCAAACTGGCATATTTCTGGGCTTCTTCGATTGTTTCAAACTCATGATCATCACCCCAAACATACTTGAAGTAGCTGCTTGGCATGATCAGGTCGGGAGAACAGACAAGAGCGGCAAAAAAACCATCCATCATTTCGATGCTCATGGCATCGGGAATCGATTCAAGAAAGCTGGACAGGTCATCCAGTTCCTGATCGTCCAGAGGAGTATCAAGCGTAGCCATCAATTCATCCTTCATTTGGTTGTCACCTTGTAGCCCATATCTGTGACCGAGCGTTTGTTCTTCTTTTTCTCTGGCTGGGCTTCTTGAGCCCTCTCCTGTCTCCGAATTTGAAATTTCTCATCTCGTTCAATGTCTTCGTTGAGTTTGGGCAAGAGGTTGGCAGACCGCTGCTTCTCCTTGGACATCGCCTGGTAGTAGGTGTTCGCGGTCAGAGAAACATCGCTATGACCCAACATCGCACTGACAGCAGCAAGGTCACCACCGCTATTCAGCATGTAGGTTGCGTACATATGCCTAAGATCATAGAGCCTGAAGGACTTGTCGATCCCCGCCTTCTTCAGTGCGTTCCTGAGTGAAGTCGAAACACGCAGAACTTGTTTGCCTTTGTATTCAATGACATACGGCGTTTGTGCATGTCTTTGAGCTTTTCTCAGTACGGGCAGAAAGGCATCTGGAATCGGTATAGTTCTACGCTGGTTGGTTTTCGTGGCGAAGATCGAAACCTCTTGACGTTCAAAATCAACTCCGTCCCATCTCAGGGCAAACAACTCGGACTTCCCAGGTCGAAGCCCCAGATAGAATGTCGTTTGAATCGCCATCTTGAGATGAGGTGGGCAGTGCTTGAGCAGTTTTGAAATCTCTTTCTCTGAAAGAACGAACCGGCGCGGCTTCTCCTTCCCCATCTTCCACTTCTGCAACGGATTGACGCTGGTATAGTCGTGCTGGATACCCCAATTGAAGACAGCACGAAGATAGGCAAAATACCTGTTCTTGGCTGATTGGGACAAATTGGGATAGCAGTCGATCATGTCCAGCATGTGCTTGTACTGAAGTTTGTCGACTTCAATACTTGGAAGTCTTGGGAGGATTTTGTTCTTGAACAACCCCTTGAGATTCCTGAGCTGATCCCGACTTTTACCACTCAGCTCATAATCCCTGATGTAGAGTTGGAAAAGTTCTTCAAGATACACAGAAGCCCCTTTGAGCAAAATCACTTCCAGTTTTCGTTTTCTGGCAAGCTTGACTTCAAGGTCAAACTCCTCGGCTTTCGTCTTGCCCCTCTCTCCTGGGCCGAAATGCTTGTTGTGCTGTTTTCCGGCAGCATCCCGGTATCGGACGAAATACGTGTTTCCGCGCTTGTGGACGCTCATTTTCACGCCTCCTCAATATATCTGACTGTGGATAAAAAGAAAAGGGACCTCGGCACACGAATGTCCAAGGCCCCGTCAAAACTCCCAAACTAGATGTTGTTCAGAAGGATGGATTCGACCTCCTCCTTCTGAACTCCGATGTACCGCCGCGTTATGGATGGTGATGAGTGGTTCAACCTCTGACTCAGCACCTCCCACGAAACACCGAAGTGCATCCTCTGTATGTAACAAAACGTTTTTCTCAAGGAATGTGCACCGTAGTTGCCTTTGATATTGAGCGAGGATGCCCAGCTTTTGACCAATCCTGTGACTCTGTATGTGGTGAGAGGGTAGTTCTTCCCCTTTCTGCTTCGGAAGAGGAAGTCTTTATCTTTCGGATCAATCTCGTCCATGTAGAGTTTGAAACACTCAGCGATTTCCTTGTTCACGATGATGACGTTCTCTTTTCCCGTCTTCTTTTCGCGAACCACGATGCGATCACCGACATTCTTTCCGTTCACGTCTTCGACACGCAGGGAAAGAAGGTCCTGGACTCGCATTCCAGAGTTGATTCCCATGGTGAACATGAGCAAGTCTCGAAACTTGCATTCACCTCTCAGGAGCTTCTTGATGTTCTTTACGTCTTTGAGGTTGGTAAACGGTTCCACCTTCATGGTCCCCTCCTGAATGTTCGAATTTATTGGTACAAGGGTATTATGTTCCATTCAAAACGGCACGACGGGGCTTGGATATTTTTGTTTCTGGATAACCCGTTGCTATCCTTTGCCTAATCCAATGCAACAGCCCGAAAGTACGTTTTTATGGAAAATCGTACTTTCCGTTTTGTATGAACCAATATCTGTTTCAATAGTTCGAAAAACTCAGGACGGTGATGAAGAAGCTGCCGTTCAAAACATCCAGAACAACAAAAAGAAGGAAATGCCCATAAAGAGCACTTCCTTCTCAAAATACTCTTCATAGCTTTTCATTGATGACAATGATGATTACTGATTTGAGTATTTTTCTGGCAATCTTATTTGACACTATGATCTTGATGATGGTTCCGATATTACCCGGAGCCACAACTTGTGCCATATCGCCTCCTTCTGCAAAAGGTTCTTACCATTGCATAATAATATCTGTTTATATTGATCGTTTATGACAGCGAGTTAGCCTTGCTTCAGAATCGACCAAGGATAAAATCTTTACAGATATTATTACTTTACAGAGAAGTGATTTGAGAGAATTAAGAGCGAATGTGGTGTAATGCAAGATTGAAAAAATATGAAGTTTTGGAAACACATATTATTATAAATACAGTTTTCAAATCAGTAAATTCTAACTATTGTCATTTGCATATTTCTATATGTACTCCTAAACAACATATTATTATATTCATAAAAATGAAAAGTAATTATAGTTGTGTAATTTACAATCATTACATTCTTCTCTTCTACTGCTTCACCGTCTTCTTTTAGTTCCGTCTGCCGAGGTCCCTTAGAAACTGCACAGGCAACAGCCTGTTCGGCACGTCACTGACGTTTCAATAAATCTTTCATCTCATCATCGAATATCAAGCAGCTTCGAAATTTGTCTTGAAGCAGCATCTTCAATCGTATCTAAATTCAAGAGGTAATAACTATGTATACTTACAAACCTTGTTCGTTCGCTGAATATCAAGAGCTGTCTGAATCTTTTAATAACTTCGACTTCAACTCAATCGAAATCAAACCAAGCATTGACTTCATAAAATTCTCAGTTCACTTTTCTGACCTTTCATCTCATTCAGTTATTCCGTTTCTTAAAAAGAACAATTTTTGAAGTGATGAGGACCACTCATGACGAAGGAGATGAAACCATCACCAACATCGAAGCCATGGTCAGCATAAACAATAAGTGGTTCGGCATGTACTGCCAGATTATACCAAAGACATTTCGGACTACTTTCAGAATGGTCAATCCAGACAAAGATTACTTTCAGCACCTATTTAAAATTCTTCATTTCCCATACGTTGTTTCTGAGGCTGAATACTCTTTGGATTTTCATGGTTGTGAGAACGGCAGCATGTTCAGCTTCTTGGCATCACACGCCAGCCTTAAAAACCCTGGCAAACTCTTCACGGTAGACGAGTATGGGTATCCTCCGACTCAGTACCTCAATAGTGTTCGTGGCAATAATCAAGTCGGCTGCAAGATTTACATCAAGGAGAAGTCGGCTCTGGTGTTTGTCAGGCTGGAAGTGTCAATCAAGCAAAGGCAATACCGGGTGATGGGAATCGAAACTCTGTATGCTGCTACTGAGGTGTCTGCGGACGAGGTGTTTAGGAAGTTACAGATCGAAGCGTTTGATTTTGAGAGGTTCCTGAAAAACCTAGGCATCGAAGGATATGAGCACGGGCAGTTTGAAGAGGATTTCGTTGGTGCCATGAACGGCAATGCCAACTGTGGCGGACTTCCTGCCGTTAAAGAACTCGTATCATCCATAAAACATAATCCTTTTCACTATTACAGAAAGCATTCATTCCAAGACAAGCTTTTCAACGCCATCAAGGGCATGAAGTTTGTATGAGTAAAAACGTAAAAAGGTGGAGAAGATTAAAAACCTTCCCCACCTGATAATATTACCACTCGTCGAAATTCACTCCGGCTTTGATTTGTTCTTCAGTTAGTATCTTCTCAAGCAATGTGTAATAATAGCAGTTTGCAATCATGCGTGACATTTCGTCTGCAAATAACTTATTAACAGTAAACCCAAGTGGATCAAGTATCTTCTTATTGTATTCATCAAGTATCGATTGCTTGTGCTTGTGGTCATCAATGAAATCATCAACAGGTTTTCCATCCTTGTCATGAGACAAGAATGAAAATGTTATTTCTTTCTTGCTTATTCCATTCTTAATATCATCTGCACTTGGTGGTGCAATGTCAGAAAGAAATATGACTCTTCCGCAACTGGCCCATTGAGCAAAAGATGATGAATCACAGGACCATGCTTTCAATCCTGTTAAGTTCTTATAGCTACCAACTCCGAATATATGAACTTTGAATCCTGCATGATATAGCTTGTTAACGGCAGCAATAAGTTTCTTTCTTTCCTTCTGGACTTTGGCTTGAGTCGAACCAATTGCAATGTACTCATACCCCTTGTTCTGTTTGACATTGATATAGTAATCAATTTCATCATCTTCCAAGGTATGGATAACAGGAACAGGCTTCAGCCCTTGGCTTTCTAGGTATTTCTGATTCTTGAGATTTGTTGCTATGGCTTTGTCATCGAACTCTTCCGTGCCTTCATCTTTGAAAACCTCATCAAAGTTCATATAGAATCGAAACTTCGAAGCTTCTGACTTCAAAAACTTGCCATAGATTTTAACATTGCTCTTGTGCTTCAATGTCCCTTGGGTCAAAGCCCAGACTCCTGAATCCAGAATGTGGTCCTGAGTTTGGACCAAACCAGAGTTCAGAAGTCTGAGCGTTTCAAGACCATCAGTTCTAAAGGAACGCAAGGCATTTACCTTGACGCTAGGCATTATGCTACGAAGTTCATAGACAATTGCCGTTGTTATAGAACTTTGAAAGAATCTCATATTAAATACCTTTCAATTCAGCACACTTCATATCACGAAGAGTTTTCACAACATCAAAACACTTATCAATTGACTCTAAAGATATTCTTTCTAAATATTGTTCAACATTTTGAATGACCATATTACCAATGAAAGACAATTTATTAATAATGGTAGCAAGTTCTCTTCGCTTTGCTTTCAATTCTCTTGGAGCATAACCAGGTTTTTCTTCCAGCGTTTCATAGAATATAAAGTTTCTCAAACTTGTATCAGGCTTTTTAGACTTTTTAAGTTTATTGATGAATGCACTATTAAAACTAACTCCACATTCAATTGCATCAACCACTAATTCAAAGCTAATACTCTTTTGCATCTTTGGTGAAAACTCAGTTCTCAACACATAGGCATTTATCAAACATTCAAAGTGCTCAAAGTCATCAGGGTCTTGTGGGTCAATCATATAGCTAATATTATTAACTATGTCTTGAAATGGATCAGGTTGTTTTGATCTTTTTGATGATCTTTTAGTTGCTTTTGCTAGTGCTGCAATTCTTTTCCATCCCAGGTAGAAATAGTTTTCTATCCCAGCTATGTTTGCAGCTTTCATTCTTAGGTTTCTTTCAGACTCATCCATGTCAAAATGATCTATTGCATAATAATGCCATTTGCCATGACCAATCACTTCTTTTGCTTTGAGCATTATTTTGCCTGACAATACTCTAAGTATAGCTTGTATCACATCATTTACTATTTCTGATCTTCCCAAAGCACATTCAATTGATGCAAATGATTCCATTAAAGATGTTAGTAAGTTCTCATCATCAATATCTTTGCTAACTAGCATATTGACTTGATCTTTCATATCATTGCCCAAGACAATGGACATTACCTTTTCCGCTAACTTAACTTGTTCCATAACATCCCCTAGTGCTCTTTGTCATACACCATTCATTTTCCAAAAAAAAGTGCATAAAATTAGATACTTGCATCAAATCTAGCCAAAACCCCAGATTTCTTCGCAAGTGTTCAAGATGTTGTACTATTTTCTGAAAATGGATGAATGTATGAGCTGAAAATTTGAAGAAAAAATTACAATTCCGCCTCAGTAAAAAATGCGTGCCTACCTACGTCATATTCATATGAAGGGGCAGGAAAATAAAAAGGTACTCAGATGAAGGCGGCGGCGTGGCCCGGCTGGATGACAGCGCAAGGCCCGAGACAGAAAGGGTTGCGGGGATATTACCGCGCAGGCGTAGGCGGTAGACCGGCGCCGATTTCGTTGTTTTTGAAAATTACTGGCTGGGGTAGGACGAGGCTGTGTCCAAGGTAAAGTCGCGATCAGAACTATGCCAAGGGGAGTTAACCCGAAAGGAGTTGATTGCTCTGCCTTGTTTTGATCTTCGATGAGTTCTCGCAATTGTTTGCAAACACTAGAAGCAGAACCGTACTGCCGAAAATGGGGGTGGGGGTCTCACCCCCGACACTTTTCAAGAGAACTCAAACTTCACCACCTTGGTTGCAGGGTGCATCTGCTTCAAGAATAGAACGGAAGCCACGATGATACATATCGCCGTGGCTTCCGCTTTCTAGCCTTCACCCCCATCAATGACGGGTTCCGAATGTTCAGGGGTTTCATCCATCTGATCGAAGATACGAGTCAGAATGATCTTTTCGTTATCGACTTCGATTTCGAATTGATCATTGTGCTGGTAGGTCGATCCCGGAAAGTCCAGCATCTTCTTGGTCAGTCGAATCTCGCCCTTGAAATTCATCATCGGACGTTTCAGGTTCCGAACATACAAACCCGGAATCTCATAGAACTTCCTGTCAGTGCTGATGAGCTTGAGAACATGCTGACGAAGGGATTGCTTTGAAACGATTCCAAGCTCAGCCTGTATCTCATCTGCCGTCTTTCCTTCATTGATCATCTTCCGAAGGGTTGCGGAATCATACTTGCTCTCGAAATGCTTCTTGGGTTCATCCGTTTGCTTCTTTGCCATGATAACCTCCTGGTTGTTTATTTGTAATATCTCTACATTTCAGGAGAAAAGCACGAAAAGAAGTTTATGGACTTCATTTTCATTTGGGTGTTTTCGTACATTCCAAGTAGGAGGGGTTTTCTGGGGCCAGGGGATACCCAAACCCCAGGCGGGGCAGTTCCGGGCAGGAGACGCGAAGTATGCAAGCTTCCGGGGCCAGGAATGGGAACCGGGGTTGGGGCCGGGGGAGGAGCTTGGGGACATGGAGCACCAGAAGAGCAAGCTACTCATCTTCTGGAAGCATCAAAGTCAGACATGGTTTTCCTTCGTCGTCTGGTCCGACGATTGCCAAGCATTTAATTTTCTCAAGGGTCCTCGGCTTTGTCAGAAACAAGACATCGAAGTAAACCCGATTGTCTTTCCATCTGTTTACTGCGGCTGCTTGCGTCATCATAAACAGATCATGAAGCCGACCTTCAGTGCTTTGCCCTTCGCCTTGAAGTCCTTCAGGTGGAACAACATAGCCATGATACAAATGATCGGTCACTGCGACAGGTATCTTGAAGCCAGCTTCTTTCGCAGCTTGCGAAACATCGACAAGTACACCGTCTTCAAGAGCTTGTTTTCTGGTGTAGGAAAAAATCACTTCGAACTTATCAGAACTCATAAGAACTCCATTGGTTAGAAAATTAAAAGAATCCAATGGTATCCTCTGCCTGATGAATCGGTCACGCAGTTCGATTGGTGTTCATACGACAAAAGAAAAGGCACCCCGGAGGGTGCCTTCGGTGTCCAGAGGACGGGTTTGTTAGGCGACGGGAGTCAGGGTGATGGTGCCGTCATGTTCTTCCATCTGGTACTTGGTTTGCTTGGCCTTCAGTTCCTCGAAGTTGGGCAGAGCCTTCATAGCTTCGGTGGGGATGACCAGAGTACCCTTGGAGTTGACATAGGGCAGGTCGATTTTGGAAGCAACCTTGTCGTCCACCAGAGGAAGGGCCTTGCCGTTGGCGATCAGCTGGGGCATCGCCTTGATGTAAATCTTCTCAGCCAGAGACTTGGAGCAGCAGAAGGTTTCGCACAGGTCGCTGACATTGATCTGGGTTTCGGTAAAGGTCTCATCGAGCACCTGGGTTGCCAAGTTCTGAGCAGTCTTGACCAGTTCAGACTCGGTCATGGTGCGGTTCAGAGAGCCGTTGCCATTGCCATTCTTCTTCGATTCACTCATGATCTTCCTCCTTCGGAAGAGAGTTTTGTTCCGGCTGGTGGCGAAGGTGACAACCACCTCGAACCTGCCGTTGATTCAAACCTCTCAAAAGGAGGACGAAGAAGATAACCACCACGTCCCAAAAAAGTCGTGGCTAGCTCAATATTCTGAAAATTATGACTTAAACGGAAAAATGGTGAGTTCTTTGATGCACTGCTCGGTGGTCTGGTAGTAGCCCCTGGTCCGGGACTTTCGAGACGTGACTTCATGGCAGAGGGTCGAAAGATGCCCTTCATGAAGGTGTTCTTTCAGCAAAGGAAAGACTTCATCAAAGGATTTTGGCTGGTCGCCCTTGTCTTCGGGGGCATGGGCCTGATCCCAAAGCCAGAGCATGATGAAACGTTTCAGGTCACCGCTTGGCTTGATGTCTTTCCCGGCTGCGCCAAGTTGGTAGACCTGGATTTTCGTATCGTAATCGATCCTCCTACCCTTGCTGGCGTTTCGATACATATGATTGTAAATATTTAAGGAATTTGCCTCCTTCGCCAGTTCCGTGCCGTGAGTGAGCACCTTCGTCGGGTCGAGCTTGATGTCTGCGTCGTTTTCAACAGTGACCATATTGAGATTGGGGGCATCGCCATCCACCGTCATCATCCATTCATTCCGAAGGTGCATGACAGCGTACTGGTCATACTGATCTTTTGATCGAAAGGAGACTTCCTTACCATCGAGAAGGTCCTTCAACGATTTGTGAGTATCAAGACCTTCCGTGTAGTCCTTGAAAACACGTCCAAAACGCATGTTGAACTTGGAAAGCAGGATGCACATCTTGAAAAGATATTTTGCGTATATCTTCCCATGCTTTTTCGATAGCTCATGGGTAAGAAAGTTGTCAGTCAAATCGAAATCGGGTTCAGACAAGAGCACTTGGAGATTGTCATACCCCATGAAGCTCAGAACGTTGTCCAGCTCCCCTATTTCACTGAAGATTTCTAGATAGTGCTGGATTACATCCACATACCTTCGATACTGGTGGTTCCTCCTGGTGTATTCCCAAAGCCAAAATGCAATGCGCTCCAGGCGATCCGCATCATCAGCCTTGATCTTTTCGGTCCCGCTTCCCATGTCCGAAAGATAGCAGAAGCCTCCTCTCGAATCCAGAGGTATCTAAATATATTGAAAAAGTAGACTACCCGGAGAGGATAAGGACTTCAAACACTTGCTTAGATGCTGGTGGTCATATAGTGGTTGTGATCACTTTGGAAGACATTCAAGTGCTCTCAGCGTTCCCTACGGGGAAGGTATGATAAACTTAAGATGCGGACATGCTTGCCACGAAACAAACAAGTCGATAAACTTTAATACCAGCAAATCTAAATTTATAACAAATTCAGATGACAATGAAGCCTAGGAGGCAGGCATGGGGGTGCATAGACTAATTCCCATCGATGAGATCGACCTAGACCTTAATAATCCTAGAATCGCTAGATTCTTAGAGATTTTTGGCATGACTCCAAGTGCTCAACAGGTAGCCTTTGCTCTTCGTGAAGGAGTCGCAGATGAAGACAGTAACGATACAGGGACAACATTTAGAAGCCTGAAAGAATCTATCCGTACTAATGGCGGGCTTATTAATCCTATCATCGTGAATAGGACAAAGGATAGAAATGTTGTCATTGAAGGCAATACAAGGCTTGCAATCTACAAAGAGTTTCATGAAAAGGGTGTTGCTGGAGATTGGACTAAGATACCTTGCCTAGTTCATGAAGACATGAGTGAAAAAGAAATTGATGGCATTCGCTTGCAAGCTCATCTTGTCGGAGTAAGACCTTGGGACCCGTATTCAAAGGCAAAGTATTTATCAAAGCTAAGAAATGAAAAGCATCTCACATGGAATGAAATCGTCGATTTCTGTGGTGGAAAAAAAGAAGAAGCAAGCAGGTACATTGCTGCTTATGAAGACATGGAAAAGTATTATCGACCACTTGTCGATGACACTGATTTTGATACGACAAGGTTTTCTGGCTTTGTTGAATACCAGAAACAGAACATTAAAGACGCTCTCATTCGGCATGGCTTTAATAGTTCAGACTTCGCCAAATGGATCAAAGGAAACAGCAAGTTGTTTCCTTTGAATACCGTTAGAAAGCTACCGATAATTTTGGATAATCCAAAAGCTAAAGAAGTATTCTTAAAAAAAGATGCCAAAGCAGCTTTAAAAGTTCTAGATAGCCCCATAAATGATATAAATCTTGAGAACCTAGGCATCAAGGAAATAGCAGTAGTTTTAACGAAAAAGCTCCGGGTTATTGAAGGTTTGACCATGCGCGAGTATAAGGCTGATACAAATCACCCTGAATATCAAGCCTTACTTGATCTTAAGGTTGACCTTGATGACACTATTGACATGGTTGAAGGAAATTAATGCTTCACGATGCGCTAGTTTCTACGTTAGTTGAGTTTATTTCTGCCAACTGGGAGGAGTCGATAGTTCAGATGATTGTCGATCACGGTGTAACTGGAGCAAAATCAAAGCCACCCAAAATTAAAGGGCACATACCTGACTTGTATGCTAGGGTAACAAATGACACCTGTATTATTGGAGAAGCTAAAACCCCAAAAGACTTTGAATCGGACAGATCCCAAAAACAAATTGTATGCTTCTTGGAATATGCGCATAAACACCAGTGCGTATTTCTTCTCTCGGTCCCATTCACGTATCACGTTGCTGCATCTGGAAGAATTGAGTATCTGGCAAGCTCAAATGGGTACGAACTAAATGGCTATGTTGTCCATGAGCTAGGGGTCAGGAAGCTACGTGCAAGTAATCAAGCTTAAGAACGAGCCTAGCTACAAAGCAATTCATGAAGCCTTTGACTACCAAAGGCGAGCTGCTGACGCTATTAAAGATTTAGAGTACGCAGCTATTTTCCATGAGCAAGGTCTTGGCAAATCGAAAATAGCCATTGACTTAGCTTTGTCGTGGATTGGCACAGAAAAACTTGACTCTGTATTGATAGTAACAAAAAAATCATTAGTTGCAAATTGGGTTGAAGAACTCTCGATCCATAGCCATGTGAAGCCCAAAATCCTTACAGGCAATACGTCGCATGATGGTATTATATTATTAAGTCCTGTTCGATTTATAATATGTCACTACGAGTTGGTTAAGAAGTTTGAGTCTTCACTTAAGATGTTTTGTGAAACGAGAGATGTAGGAGTGTTTCTGGATGAATCTCAAAAGATAAAAACACCAACATCTTCTCTAACAAGTGCCTTTCTCCGCATCTCTTCGTATTTCAAAAGAAGAGTTATTATTACAGGCACGCCAATTGCCAACAGACCATATGACATATGGTCGCAGATTTATTTTCTTGATAATGGAGAAAGCCTTGGAGGCAATTTTAAAGATTTCAAAAGAGAATACGACTTATGCAATGATATGAGTGATGACTACGAGGCTCAAAAATCATTTGTCCAATCGCTTCAGAAAGTATTCCCAAGTATAAGCAAGTTCATTGTTAGGGAGACAAAGGACGGATGTTCACTTGAGCTTCCTAAAAAAAAATATTTCTATATTGCATCAACTTATGAGCCTAGGCAATGGGATCTCTACAATGATATTAAGGATGACTTCAAAACATATGTACAAAAGGAAAACGAAATAATTGAAGAGTCTGCCGAAGGCATTTTGAAGAGGATTCTACGACTTCAGCAAATTTGCTCGCTGCCAACATTAGTCGACGATAGTTATGGACTAAGGCCAGGGAAGCTAGATGATTTGGATGAGTTAATCGACGAGATTGAATCTAGGCGCGAGAAGGTCATTATATGGACACAGTTTACAGGAACAGCGGACTATCTTTGCAAATATCTTCAGAGTAAAGGTGCGAAAAAAGTCACTGGGAAACTTCCTATAGACATTAGAAACAAGAACATTGCGGCTTTTAAGCAAGATGCTGACATTATGTGCTTAGTGGCTACTTATGGAGCAGCTAAAGAAGGGCTGACTTTGACTGTTGCCAACAATGCCATTTTCTTTGATCGAAGCTTGAGTTTGGACGATTATGTTCAATCACAGGATCGAATTCATCGAATATCACAAACAAAAGACTGCAATCTGTATATCCTAGAGATTGAAAACTCAATTGAACGATGGGTAGACAATCTCATTAATGCAAAGATGTGCTCAGCGAGCTTGGCGTTAAGAGACATCAGCCTAGAGACATATAATCAATGCATGTCCTTTGATTTTGGCAATGAACTTAAGATTGCTCTTGGAGTTGAGAATGATTGAAGGCTTTACACAAACTCACTTTATGATCCAAAAACGGAAAGTACAAGTTCTCGAAGGTGAACTAGACCAAGAGATGTTAAGTTTCTATGCTGAAAATCCTAGAATTTATTCAATCGTTTGCTCGGCTGGCGAGACACCAACACAGGATACAATTTTTGAAACGCTATCCAAAATGGACCATGTTAAGCGCCTATACCAATCAATCAAATTAAACGGGGGGCTAACGGACCCGGTAATAGTTAAAAAAGATACATTGGAGGTTTTGGAAGGCAATAGCCGTTTGGCAGCGTACAGAATGCTTGCTAAAAAAGATCCCATATCATGGAGCAAAATATTAGTTAGAGTATTACCAGATGACATTAATGATTCCCAAATTTTTACACTACTCGGCGAGTATCACGTAAATGGCAAAAAGGATTGGTCACCCTTTGAGGTTGCAAGTTATGTTTATCGCAGACATGAAAAACACAAGATACCAAAAAGCCAGATAGCTACCGAGCTTTCTAAAAGCACAAAGGCAATCACTCATTTAATTAATGTCGTTCAGTTTATGATGGACAATGGAGAGGAGAATCCGAACCGATGGAGTTACTACGATGAATACCTAAAGTCTAGGAAGCTTAACTCTGTCCGTAAAGAGTACCCCGAACTAGACAAGGTTGTCGTCGAGCAGATTCAAGATGGGCGCATTGCTAAAGCTGCTGATATTCGAGACAAATTGCCGGTAATCGCAACAAGTAACAATAAGAATCTTAAAAAATATGTCTTGGGTGAAAGAGATTTATCTCAAGCTTATGACAGTGCCCAGGCTCAGGGGGCTGATGCTGCCTTCTATTGCAAATTAAAAAGAACTCGAGAAGCATTTGCCGATACTACAATTGATGAAGAACTTAGCGGCATGAGTCCTGAGGTATTAAAGAAATGCAAATTTGAGATACATAAACTAGAAACTCGTCTTTCACATTTACGGGAGAAGGTAGAGAAGCTTGTCTAGTCTGTTATTTTTAAGACTTGAGTGTGCTCACTTTCATAATGTGTCATAAGTTCTTTAAGCTTTCTGCTTTGAAAGTTCAATCTTTCTTTGTGAATTCCATCTTGAAGCCAGTTCATAACTTCTTGTGACTCAGACACTGAAAGAGCTCGGAAGGCCCTTCTCCACTCTTTGATATTTGAGTGTTCCAACTCGTAGTAGTCTCTATTGATTAAGTAATGAAACGGCATCCATAGATTTTCGCTGAATTCACGTTCATCTTCGCCAAAGGCTCTATAAAAAAATCCTTTCCCTTCCTTGTATTCCCGCAAGCTATGAGAAACAATTCCATGTGTCGCATTGAGTATAAGCTGTATAGCTCGAATCTGCCTCTTATGCCATTTCTTCCCGATGTATGATCTATCTGTTTTGTCAATTGGTGAATAACGCATTGGAAATGAAAATATTTTAACATTTTCATTCCCATACTTTTTTATAATATCAGTGTTTACTTCCATGCGAGCATACAAGTCTTCAGGACTATCCTTGTAATTATAAAGCATATAATTTGAAAGCTTGGTAATGCCACATTCGATTGCTAGCTTCGCTTTTGCTTCATATTCACAAGCGAGATCAACACTATCAAATGCAAGACGAAGTGGATTAATTGCTATCCGTGACAGGGCTTCCATCTTCTTTCGGTCAAGTAGCCTGAGATCAACTCCTTGATTGAAATCTACATACCGATGCTTGTAAATTTTACGTCCATTTTTCTCATAACACATTTTTTCGCCACAGCCATAACCACAGTCAACGATCTCGTCAATGATCCTAAAAAACGAATCTGAGGCAGCAATGTTGTTATCCAGAAACAACAACCCAGCTCGATCACCAATTTCATTTCTTAGTATTGAAATTCTATTTTTAATTGGAATATAGTCAACATATGTAGGCTCTAATTTCTTGACGGCACAAAAACCGCAGTTATTTGGACATCCTTTTGTAGAGTATAAGAAATAAGCGTTGTCTGTGATCTTGCTATACTTCGAGTTCTCACTTACTATTCCATAGTCTGGAGGAAGATTGTCAATGGTTGGTGAGCAATCAAAAAGATATTTATACTTTGAGTCAGCATGAGCTAGATCCACGAGAAAATGATCAACATCATCCTGTAAACCACAGTGTACATTTACACCAGTATCTTTATTTATCTTATCTGCAAGCAAAGTTGCTGCGACCCCTCCTACGGACATGTTCTCAAAGTTGAACAGATTTTCAGAGTAGTAGTTTATTGTATCCAAAAGATTTTTAAAATCATAAGTAAATACAGAGGTGATATACACCTTGTCCCAAAATTGCCTTTTGGCTTCTTTATTCTTTCCTACAACGTAGGTTACATCGTCGCCTTTGAGTTTGTGGTATCGAGCAAACTTCATTAACCCCATAGGGGGGTATGTTGTGCTTGACTTTGGCTCAACTAATAATACTTTCATCTACAGTAACTCATTAATTTTATCTCTAAGTTCAATGAGAGCTTTTTTCTCCTTTTGAGAGAAACTAGACGAATGCCTCATTTCCTCTAAACACGCTGTCAAATCATCCGTGATTTTACTTAATTTCGTTTTTACTTTTTTGTTGGTTAGAAGGATGGAATAAGCTTCATCAATGCTGACTTCATCACTTAACATTAACTCCCTTGCTTCTTGATTTTCTAAAACAAAGGGCAATTTGTCTCTGACATCACGAGATTTCAACTTTTCTCTAGGTATTGAAGCGTCATCATTAACAATCCAGTTATAAAATAGTTCCAAGCCTTCTGAGTTCATGAATTGAGAAGTTTCTTTGTCCCAACCTAGCCAATCACGAATAGGTGCTCTCACATACGCTTGTTCAAAATGACTAAATAGGTCGGGGGTTGCATATTGAGACCAATCCTCGCTTTCCATCATCTGGGTCACTCCACAGTATGCCTTGAGAATGGTCGATACTCGCGCAGGGCTGAGTCCAATAATGGAGCCTATTTGCTTGTATGTCATGCCCCGGGAGTTGTATAATGCTTTAATTAGTTCAGCTTGTTGGAATGGTCCCCAATCCCTGATTCCTGAGACATGGCGAATACCTTGGAGCATCCAAACGAGGCTTTCATCATAGCCTTCTTTTAAATTTACCACTTCAATTTCACTGATACTCTCGTACACATCACTTGAAACTGAAATTGTCTTTCGTTTAATATCTCCATGTATAGTTTTGATAGCTGAAAGTCTTCTATTCCCCTCAACAACTCTATATAAGTCACCTTCTGGCACTACAATTATCGGGTCTAGTCTCAAAAAACCAACTTCAACTATTGACGACACGAGGTCTTGAACGTTGTATTTGTTAAATATTGTCTGTCGTAAATACTCTTGAAGTCGCGGGTCGCTAACTTCAAGTCCATTGATAAAATCTTTATTCAGTTCTTCGCCATAAAAACGGGGATTTCTGTTGTCCAGTAGAAGGCAATCATGCCCGACTGTTACCCTTTCAAGGAGTTCGTTAGAAATTATACTTTTAGTGTCCACTATCGCTCATCTCCAAAATTGATTTTGATTCGGATTTGTTTTTTTGTAACCCAAGTTCTGCCGCAGAATCAAGAACAAAGTCAAATCCAATTTTGGACGTCGATTTTTCGTCCTAGTTTTTTCTAGAACTATAGAACTCATAAAAAGCAATAAAAATAAATGGTTGCAGTCTTGTCATTTGTTCAACTTATTGCGGTGAAGAACTTGCAGAAGCTCAGTTGGATGATTTGTGGGACAATAAATCTCTTCGTCATCAATTTTATCCTGACGTTAAACCCTTGAGAAGTTATTGAGGGTAGTACAAGAGATGCACAGCACAGCTGTTTCCTTGTCTACACCTCGTTCCCGTCCGTCAACGTGGGAAATCAAGTGGGAATCTGGTGGGGAGTTCGCCAGGAAAACCCGGCTATGTGGGGACTTTTCAGCCTTGTGCTGGAACGATAACGCCCCAACTTCCTAGCACTTCTACAACTTCAGCCAAGGGCAACCCGACCACGTTGGTCTACTTACAAATCTTAACGGCGTTCTGAATGGTTGGCACCATCGGTTGGCACCAACGAAACAAGGGGTCAACCCAAAGCTAGGCTAACCCCTTGTACTTCTATGAATAATGGTGACCCCGGCAAGATTCGAACTTGCGACACCTAGATTAGGAATCTAGTGCTCTATCCTACTGAGCTACGGGGCCATAGTTTTCAAAGTTTATAAACCCGTTACTTCCGACTTTCAACCATCCAAACTACCACATGTTCCGGTAGTTTTCGTGCTTTCCCCGCGCACAGGATTAGGAATCTGGTGCTCTATCCTACTGAGCTACGGGGCCGACCTTTATCCGCACGGATGCGGGAGAAGGAACGTACTTCAAACTTTTCCCGGCATCAAGCATTAATTAGGCCCTTTTTTCCCGGCCATGCGCCACCATCGCCGGCTCCCGGAACGCCGGCGCTCCCGCCCGGTTGAACTTTCCACGTACAAGACTATTTACAATACTTGAAAAGGACATATAATTTCCCAAGTCAACACCTGTTTCCAAAAAGTACTTTTGGAGGATTTATGTTTCTTAAACGCATACAAATGATAACCGCGCTCACGGTCATGCTCGTCCTGTCGGCTTCCCTTGCCGCCGCACAGCTGCCGGACCTCACAGGCCTCGCTGAAAGCGCGGGCAACGCGGTGGTCAACATCAGCACAGTGAAAAAGGTCCAGGGACAAAACCTGCCCAAGAACTTTTTCCAGGCCCCCAAGGGAAGCCCGTTCGGGGATTTCTTTGAGCAATTCGAAAAATTCTTCGGACAGCAGGGACCGCGAAACCGCGATCAGCACTCCCTTGGTTCCGGATTCATAATTTCAAAAGACGGCTACATCGTGACCAACAACCACGTCATCGAAGGCGCGGACGAGATATCCGTCAAGCTGCACACCAACGGCAAGAATGTCGACGCCAAGATCGTTGGCCAGGACGAGGACACTGATCTCGCCCTGCTCAAGATCGACGCGGGCGACGACCTGCCAACGCTGAGCTTCGCCGACTCGGACAACGTCAAGGTCGGCCAGTGGGTAATGGCCATCGGCAACCCCTTCGGCCTGGGGCACACGGTCACGGCGGGCATCATCAGCGCCAAGGGCCGCGTCATCAACGCCGGTCCCTATGACAATTTCCTGCAGACCGACGCCAGCATCAACCCCGGCAACAGCGGCGGCCCGCTCATCAACCTGGACGGCAAGGTGGTGGGCATCAACACCGCCATCATCGCTTCGGGACAGGGCATCGGCTTCGCCATCCCCAGCAGCATGGCCGAAGACATCATCGTCCAGCTCAAGTCGGGCAAGGCCATCAGCAGGGGCTGGCTGGGCATCCGCCAACAGGACCTGACCGAGGAATCGGCCAAGGCCCTTGGCCTGGAAGACCTAAGGGGCGCCCTGGTCAATGAGGCCTTTGAAGGCGACCCGGCGGCCAAGGCCGGAGTCAAGGCAGGCGACGTGATCCTCGAAGTCAACGGCACTCCGGTCGAGGACATCAGGAATCTCTCGCGCATGGTGGCGGCCATCAAACCCGGCCAGCGCGCCAAGCTCACCCTGTGGCGCAACGGGAAAAAGAAATACGTGACCGTGGTCATGGAGGAACGCTCCAAGAACATCGCCGCCCAAAAGAACGGCGCTCCCGGTCCCGGTTCAGGTCCGAACAACGAAGGCTCCACCGCCGAACTGGGATTGTCCCTGCGTCCGCCGACCCCGGACGAGGCCAACCAGCTGGGCCTGGAAAAGGTCATGGGACTCATCGTGACCGGAGTCGACCAAGGATCCGCAGCCGCCCAGGGCGATGTGCGGCCCGGCGACATCATCATCGAGGTCAACCAGACCCGCATCAACTCGGTGGGCGATTTCAACCGGGTGGTCACGGGCGACGGCAAGAAAAAAGGCGTGGTCATGTTCTTGATCAAGCGACAGGGACAGAACATATTCAGGACCGTGCCCCTCAACTAACGCAACCAACGGGACAGGGGAGGGTTCGCCCTCCCCCGCGTCCCGAACCATCTCCCATGCAAAGCGCCACCCTCAAGGCCCCGGCCAAGGTCAATCTCTACCTGGAGATAAAGTCCAGACGCCCGGACGGCTACCATGAACTGCTGACACTGTTCCACCATTTGCGCGAGCCCTGCGACATCCTTGAAATCGAACCCCTGAAACCGGGACGCGGCCTGGTCCTGGACTGCTCCATTCCCGGATTAAGGGACCAGGACAACCTGATTTTCAAGGCCTGGAACGGATTCGCGCAGGCCACCGGCTTTGGCCCGGACATGAGGGTGCGCCTTGTAAAAAACATCCCGACGGGCGCGGGACTCGGCGGCGGCAGCACCGATGCGGCGGCAATCTTGCGCTTTCTGAACGGACAGGCGGGAGACAGGGCCCTTGATTCCGGCCGGTTGAACGCGCTGGCGGCCTCACTAGGCGCGGACGTGCCCTTCTTTCTAATGGACGGCCCGGCCTGGGCCACGGGAATAGGAGAAAAGCTCACACCCGCGGACGTAAACCTTGCGGGCCTCACTCTGTTGCTGGTCTGCCCGGATGTCCATGTTTCCTCCGCCAGGGCCTACTCGGATTGGGACAAGCGATACGCGAACCATCCCGAAACGAAAGCCGCCAAGGGTTTCTTGACATCAACGGGTTCAGATAATAATAATCCCTTTCCCAATTCGCAGCTTGTACTGTTCAACGACTTTGAATCCACAGTGTTCGATGCGCATTCGGAACTTCGCAAGATAAAGGAAAAGTTCCTCTTACTGGGAGCCTGCGGCGCAGTCATGAGCGGCAGCGGGTCCAGCGTTTTCGGCCTTTTCCGTGAAGAGACCACGGCGCGCGGGGCGGCAATGGAATTCGCCCCTTGGGCCCGGACTTTTGTCCAGGCCTTTTGACAAATTTTGGGGTGTAGCCAAGTCGGTAAGGCAACGGGTTTTGGTCCCGTCATTCGAGGGTTCGAGTCCTTCCACCCCAGCCACTTTATTTGTATTTAAAGTAGGGTAACAAGCATGGCCAACGGTGAAATCAAAATTATTAGCGGTTCGGCGAACGTGCAGCTGGCAGAGGCTATCTGCGACCATATCGGCTGCCATCTCGCCCCCTGCCTCAGGGAAAATTTCAGTGACGGCGAGATTCGCATCGAGATCGGCGAAAACGTTCGCGGCGACGATGTGTTCGTGGTTCAGCCGACCTGTTCCCCGGTCAATTTTCACCTCATGGAACTCTGCCTGATGCTCGACGCCCTGAAAAGGGCCAGCGCCAAAAGAGTCATCGCGGTCATCCCCTATTACGGCTATGCCCGGCAGGACCGCAAGGTCGTGCCCCGTGCGCCCATCAGCGCCAAGCTTGTGGCCGACTTCCTGAGCACGGCAGGCATGCACAGGCTGATGACCATCGACCTGCACGCCGGACAGATACAGGGATTCTTCAACTGTCCCGTGGACAATCTCTATGCCGCGCCCATCTTTCTCGATCGCATGCGCAACGTCGAGGGCGAACTGGTGCTGGTATCGCCGGACGCCGGAGGCGTGGAGCGCGCAAGGGCCTATGCCAAGAGGCTGAACGCCGGACTGGCCATCATCGACAAGCGGCGCGACGCCCCCAACAAGGCCCAGGCCATGAACGTCATCGGCGACGTCAAGGACAAGGTCGCCGTGGTTCTGGACGACATGATCGACACGGCCGGCACCATGTGCGCAGCCAGCGACGTGCTCATCGAAAACGGAGCCAAGGAAGTGATGGCCATGGCCACCCACGCTGTGCTTTCCGGTCCCAGCCTCGAGAGAATCGAAGGCTCGGCCTTTACAAAAGTTCTGGTCACGGACACCATACCCTTGGATCCGTCCAAAAAGAAATGCAGCAAGATCGAGGTACTGTCGGTGGCCTCTCTGCTGGGCAAGGCAATCAACAACGTGCATACCGAATCGTCGGTCAGCGTTCTTTTCGTATAGAAAGAAACAAACCGTCCGTCCGTCAATCGTTGGCGGCCAAGACAAGAAAGGAGAAAACCAATGGCAAAAAAACTGATCCAACTCAACGTCCAGGAACGCACCCACAGCGGCAAGGGCCACAACCGCCGTTTGCGCGCAAGCGGATTCATTCCCGGCATATACTACGATCAACACGGCGCCAACATCATGGTCAAGCTGGAAGAGCTTCCCCTGGTCAAGGCTTATGAAAAAATCGGCGGCGGCCGCGTTTTCGAACTGGCCATTGAAAGGACTGACGGCAAAAAAGAGGCCCTGCCCTCTCTCATCTGGCGCATGAAATACGACCCTGTCCGCCCCCGTCCCATTCACGTGGACTTTTTCGGCGTGGACCTGGACAAGGAACTCAAGGTCAGCGTGCCCTTCGAAGTCACCGGCACGGCCAAGGGCGCGGCCGAGGGCGGCGTCATCGACCTGGTCCGCGACACCATCGAAGTGATCTGCAAACCCCTGGATATCCCGGAAAGCATTGTGCTCGACGCCACCAACCTGGATGTCAACGACAGCATCCAGATTGAGGATGTTGAGTTCCCCGAAGGCGTCACGCCCCTGTTCGACGAGAACTACAGCATTCTCACCTGCACCGTCCCTCAGATGGTCGAGGAAGAGGAATCTATCGGAGAAGAGGAAGAGGGAGCGGAAGGCGAAGAAGAAGGCGAGGAATCCGAAGCTTCGTCAGAAGAATAGCCTGCACGGAAAAACCAACATTGAAGGCCCCGGACCTCCGGGGCTTTTTACCTTTAGCGGAATTCCAGTCCAATGAAGTACAAGGGCCTGATAGCCGCACTCGGCAATCCCGGCGAGGATTACGCCAAGACCAGACACAACTTCGGCTGGATGGCCGCAGACTTCATCCTTGCCCTGGCCGAGACAAGAAAGAGCATGCGTTGCGAACTGCTGCAGGACATGCCCGACTATCTGCTCTACAGGATCAACCTGGCGGGCGGCGCTTATCTTCTGGCCAAGCCCATGACTTACATGAACCTGAGCGGACGGGCCGTGGGCAAAATATGCGGCAACCACGCCATACAACCCGCCCAGCTTCTGGTCATGCACGACGACCTGGATTTGGAGCTGGGCAGGGTGAAACTCAAGCGCGGCGGCGGAATGGGCGGCCATCACGGCCTGGAATCCATCGAAGAACATTTGAACACGGCCGATTTCTTCAGGCTCAGGTTCGGAATCGGACGCCCGGAAACCCGAATGGCCATCCACGACTGGGTGCTCCAGCCCTTTGCGGAAAGCGAGACGCCCATAGTCTCCGAAGCCCTGGAAAGGGCCTGGAAGGGACTGGACATGTTTTACCGCCGCGGCAGCGGATTCGCCATGCAATATCTGCACTCTTTTTCACCGGAAGGCGATTAGCGCCTTTTGGAATGGACTCTTAAGCTTGTTTGGGATATCATGATCTCTGCATTGGTGACATTTTTCCGTACTTTCAAGGAGCCCCCGTACAGTGTTTGAAGTTGGCGAACTTGTTGTTTACCCCTCTCAAGGAGTGGGAAAAGTAGAACGTGTTGAGTCTCAAGAAATCGGCGGGGCCACAACCGACTTCTACATCGTGCGCATCTTGAGCAACAACGTCACTCTGATGGTTCCCGTTTCAAACGCGGTGGCCGTTGGTCTCAGGACCGTTTGCAGCCTGCGTACAGGGCAGGCCATATTCGAATCCCTCAAGGACCGCTCGGATTTCACCGGCTACACCGGACAAAACTGGAACCGCCGCTACCGCGAGTATTCGGAAAAGCTGAAAAGCGACGATTTGAGCGATGTGGCCTATGTGCTCAAGGAGCTGTTCCTGATCTGCAAGGACAAGGAATTGTCCTTTGGCGAAAGGAGGCTGCAGGAACAGGCCATGGGTCTGGTCACACTGGAACTGGCCTACGCCCTGAACAGGGAACAGGAAGCGGTCAAAGAGGAAATCCTCGAACTGTTCGCGGACGTCATCGCCAAACCCGACGAGGAAGAGCAGCAGGACGAAGAATAATTTCTTGTCAAACGAAAGGCATTCGGTTAAGGCAAACCGAGATTTAGCTAAGCGGTTTTCCTCCGCCAGCCGATAAGTCAAGATATAATCCCTGCCACGTGGAATTCGCGCCGTGAAAAACCGTCCGGGTTCCCAAGATTCTGGCTTGAAAAACAAAAACTTAACCAAGTTTCCGGTATCCTAGAATATTCCCAAAGAAATTCATTACTGCCGCGACAAACCGGCTCTTGCGCAGACATCACTCGCAAACGCACGTATTGGTCTTGAACCATGGCAGTCCATGACCGTTTATTAATTTTAACCCCGTAATGCTATGACCACAAAAACAAAGGCCAACGAAGACTCCGCCAACAACAAAATGAATTTGTCGGATTTGAAGCTCCAGAGCATGACCGATCTCATGGAGCTCGCCAACGAATACAAGATTGAAAACCCCAGCGGCATGCGCAAGCAGGAGCTAATATTCGCCCTGCTGCAAGGCTGTTCCAGCCGCAACGGCCAGATATACGGCGAAGGCGTCCTCGAAATCCTTCCGGACGGATTCGGCTTTCTGCGCTCCCCCATGTACAGCTACACGCCGGGACCGGACGACATCTACGTCTCCCCGTCGCAAATCAGACGCTTCGGCCTGCGAAAAGGGGACGTGATTTCCGGGCAGATCAGGCCGCCCAAAGAGGGCGAACGCTACTTCGCCCTGCTACGAGTCAACGAAATCGGCTACGAACCCCCTGAACATTCAAAAAACCTGGTACTTTTCGACAACCTCACCCCCCTTTACCCAGACACGGCCTTCAAGATCGAAAACGGGGCCGAGAACTACACATCCCGAATCATAGACCTCCTTGCCCCCATCGGTTGCGGACAACGCGGCATAATCGTCGCCCCGCCCCGCACAGGCAAGACCATGATGCTCCAGAACATCGCCAACTCCATCAGCGCCAACAAGCCCGACTCCTACCTCATAGTGCTGCTCATCGACGAGCGCCCCGAAGAGGTCACGGACATGGCCCGCACGGTCAAGGCCGAAGTGGTCAGCTCCACTTTCGACGAGCCTCCGCAGCGCCACGTCCAGGTGGCCGAGATGGTGCTGGAAAAGGCCAAACGCCTTGTGGAGCGCAAGCGCGACGTGGTCATCCTGCTGGACTCCATCACCCGGCTCGGCAGGGCCTACAACGCCGTGACCCCCTCTTCCGGCAGGGTCCTGTCCGGCGGCCTGGACGCCAACGCCCTGCAAAGGCCAAAACGCTTTTTCGGCGCGGCCAGGAACATCGAGGAAGGCGGCAGCCTGACCATCATTTCCACCGCGCTCATCGACACGGGCTCACGCATGGACGAAGTCATCTTCGAGGAGTTCAAGGGCACGGGCAACATGGAAATCTATCTTGACCGCCATCTGGCCGAAAAGCGCGTCTTCCCGGCCATCGACATCAACAGGTCCGGCACGCGCAAGGAAGAGCTGCTGCTCGGCGAAGATGTCCTGAACAGAGTCTGGATCCTGAGAAAGATTCTGGCCCCCATGAATTCCATCGACAGCATGGAGTTCCTCCTGGACAAGATGAAGGGCACCAAGGACAATCAGGAATTCTTCGACATGATGAACAAATAACCGACTTGAAGCGATGCAATAAAAAAGGACGCGGACCTGTTTCGCGTCCTTTTTTATTTTATTCAAAGCTGATAAGCTTGGGACGTGAAAAACAAAATGCGCTGGAGCAAGGTGGGCCGAGGCATGAAGGCCGTCTGCCTGCTGACCCTTGCCCTCTTCATGGCCCAGACCGCACTGCCGTTGCAGGCCCAGGGACTGTTCGGCAAGGTCACCATACAGGACGAAGTCGAGATGGGGGCGGAGTTCGACAAGAAACTGCGCAAGACCCTGGCCATCATCGAAGACCCGGAAATCACGAATTACGTCAAGGGCGTGGTGGACCGCATCGTGGAAGCCAAGCCGCCCCTGCCCTTCCGGGTCACGACCACCGTCGTCGGACACGGGGCCATGAACGCATTCGCCGTTCCCGGCGGCTACGTCTACGTCTTCACCGGGCTGATCCTCAACCTCGAGCATGAAGATGAAATGGCCGGAGTCATTGCCCACGAACTGGCCCACGTCTCCCTGCGCCACGTGGCCAAGCGCATCGAGCACATGCAGCTGGTCAGCCTGGGCTCGCTCGTGGGCATGGTGGCCGGGGCCTTTCTCGGCTCCCAGGGCGGAGACGCCGGACAGCTGGGCCAGGCAATGATCATCGGTTCACAGGCCGGGGCACATGCCGCGTTCCTGGGCTACACGCAGGAGAGCGAACGCGAGGCGGACCATGTGGGCATGAACGCCCTGGTCGACGCAGGCTACAATCCCCTGGCCATGCCCCGCACCTTCGATCTGATGATCAAGCATCGCTGGTACAAATCAAACAGCGACATCCCTTCCTATCTTTCCACCCACCCGGGCCTGAACACGCGCATCACCTATCTTGAAAGCAGGGCGAGAAACATGCCGGAGGAATACACCCGGCGGGTCAGCGACGACAGGGGTTTCCTCCGGGCCCAGACCCTGATCCGGGCCAAGAGGACCGACGCCCACACCGCCCTGGCCTATTACAACAACAAGCCTGCGGAAAGCTTCAGCTACATTGACAAGATGGGGCTGGGCATCGTGCTGGACAGGTTGAACAAGCCCGCCGAGGCCGAACAGGCATTTGCCGAGGCCTTGGCCCAGAGCGGAGACGACCCGCTGGTATTCAGGGAGGCGGGCAGGTTCTACTTTCTGCAGGGAAGATTCGACAAGGCGGAACCGATCCTGAAAAAGGCGCTGGCCGCCAACCCCGGCGACGCCCTGTCGCTCTTCTACAACGCCCGGCTCCTGGCGGAACGTAAAGACTTCGCCCAGGCCATACCGGCCATGGAAAGGGCTGTCGCGGAACTGCCGGAGGAGCCGGAAGTCCACTACCACCTGGGACGCATACTCGGAGAATCCGGAGACATCTTCCGGGCCCACGCCCAACTGACCTACGCTGCGGTCTACGACCACGACCGCAAGAAAGCGAAATTCCATCTGGACAAAACCAGAAGACTGGTCAAGACGGAAGAGCAGGCAAAGGAACTGGCCGAGCTGGAAAAGCTCTGCGAGGAACGTTTGGACATCAATTGACCACGGCCCACGGCCCGGACTTGAAGCCCCGCCTGTTTTGGGGTAGCTATACCCCTTCCCAAATTTCAACTTTCCCAGGATACGGCCTGAACAATGATCGTCGCCAGGACCATAGATGAATTAAAGGGCGCAATTAGCGGCTCTTGCGTGACCATCGGCAACTTCGACGGTGTGCACAAAGGGCACCAGAAGCTCATAACCCGCACCTGCCAAAAGGCCGAGACCCTTGGCCTGATTAGCGTGGTGGTCACCTTCGACCCCCATCCCCTGCGCGTGATCATGGGCGAAAAGACCCCGCCCTTCATCACCCTCACCGAACAGAAACTGGAACTCATATCCGCTCTGGGGCCGGAGGCGGTGCTTGTCCTGGAATTCAACCGGGAAATGGCGGCCCTCTCGCCCGAAGATTTCGTGCAGACCTACCTTCTGGACGGGCTGAACATGAAGGAGCTGGTCATCGGCTACGACTACGCCATGGGCAAGGGCAGGAGCGGCAACCACGAGACGCTCAAGGCGCTGGGCGACAAGCTGGGCTTCGGAGTGGAGCGCTTTTCACCTGTGGCCCTCGACGACGCCGTTGTCAGCTCGACACGCATCCGCGACCTTGTCCAGGCCGGAAAGGTCTGGGACTCCAGTTCGCTTCTGGGCCGCTTCTACCAGGTCAAAGGCCGGGTCATACGCGGCAAGGACCGGGGCGGAAAACTTCTGGGCTTTCCCACCGCAAACCTCAAGCTGGTGGACGAACTGTTTCCAAAGCCGGGCGTCTACGCCATCTGGGTCGAATTCGAAGGCGGAATCAAGGCCGGAGTGGCCAACATCGGTTTCAACCCGACCTTCGGCAACAAGGCCATCTCCGTGGAGGCGCACATCCTGGACTTTGACGCGGACATTTACGAGCGGGACATCAAGGTTCATTTCGTGCAACGCATACGCGACGAAAAAAAATTCAACAGCCTGGACGAACTCAAGGCCAGAATCGGCGAGGACATCAACCTCGCCCGCAGGATTCTGGCCTCCCCGGAAGCTCAGATCCAAAGCCCGCTCAGGGCGCATGCCGGCCTGGGCCAAGGGGAATAGCACATGGATTTTCTGGGTCCGGTCTGGAAAAAATGGCGTGAACTCGTCAAGTCCTACCGCCGCATCACCTCGATGCGCTGGCTGGTGCTGGGCATTGTGGTCGGTCTCTTGTCCGGTCTGGTGGCAGTGCTTTTCTTCGGCGCGGTGGAACTGGGCAAATTCCTTATCCTGCACAAACTTTCCGGACTGACCCTGCCCGAACCGGCCGGAGAAAAACTTTTCCACGGCGCGGCGGGGGAACTGCGGACCTGGGTCATCCCCATCTTCACCACGGGCACGGGACTGCTGACGGGCTGGCTGGTCACCCGCTTCATCCCGGACACCATCAGCGGCGGAACCGACGGCACGGACGCCACAATCAAGTCCTTCCACCAGCAGGGCGGCGTAATCAGGCCAAGGGTGCCCATAATCAAGGGTCTTACCTCCGTATTGACCATCGCTTCCGGCGGCAGCGCGGGGCGGGAAGGCCCCATCACGCAAATGGGCGCGGGCATGGGCTCCTGGCTGGCCCAGAGGCTGAACCTCTCGGCAAAGGAACGACGGCTGCTGCTCCTGGCCGGAGCTGCGGGCGGACTGGGGGCCATATTCAGGGCGCCCCTGGGCGGAGCCCTCACGGCCATTGAAGTCATCTACCGCGAGGACTTCGAGGCCGAGGCCATCCTGCCCTCGGTTCTCTCCTCGGTCACGGCCTATACCCTGTTCACCCTTTTCTACGGCACGGAACCCATCTTCGGCATACCTGAATTCAGCTTCAGCGATCCGCGGGAACTTCTTTTCTATGCGGCCCTGGCCCTGGCCTGCGCCGCATCCGGATTTCTATACTGCCGGACATTCTACTACATCAAATACTCCATTTTCTTCCGCATCAAGGACAAGCTCGGGCTGATGTGGGCCACGGGCCTCGGCGGATTGATGATGGGCCTTCTGGGCATGTACTTCCCCAAGGTTCTGGCGGGCGGCTACGGCTGGCTGGAACTGGCCATCATGGGCCAGATTCCCCTGCTCATGATGCTGGCCATCGTGGTCGGCAAGACCCTGGCCACCTCCATGACCATCGGCTCGGGCATGAGCGGCGGCATGTTCGCCCCGGCCCTTTTCGTGGGCGGCATGAGCGGCGGAATAGTCGGCAAGCTCGGCCACCACTTCTACCCGGACATCGTGACCCAGCCCGGCGGATACGTACTGGTGGGCATGGCCGCCTTCTTCGCGGGCGTGGCCAATGCGCCCATCGGCCCGCTGATCATGGTCTGCGAACTGACGCAGGGCTACGGCCTGCTGGCCCCGCTGATGCTGGCCTCGGCCCTGTGCATCATCCTGGGCCACAAATTCTCGCTCTACGAACACCAGGTGGACAACAAGTTCGATTCCCCCGCGCATATAGTGGACTCGACCATCAACATCCTGGAGCAGCTCCAGGTCAAGAACTTCTACAAGCCCGGCCGCGTGACCACCCTTGAGGAGGGAACCACACTCAAGGCCCTCACGGACATCATCGCCAACACCAACGAGCTGTATTTCCCGGTCCGGGACAACCAGGGCGTGATCACCGGAATAATCTCCATCCACGATGTGCGCAACGTGCTTTTCGAAAGCAGCCTGTCCGATCTCATCGTGGCCCGCGACTTGGCCGGAAAACCTGCATTCCTCAGACCGGACTACGACCTGTACACCGCCCTGCTCAAGTTTGTGGACACGGACTACGGCCAGATTCCCGTGGTCAGGCCTGAAGACCAGAACGAGATCATCGGCATCATCAACCGCGAAGACGTGTTCAAGGCCTATGCCAAGGCCATCAGGGAAATCAAGCAGGAAGAGGATCAATAACCCCCGCCCCCTTGCCAACTGCTGAAAAAGGATTACCCTTTCTCCCAGCATGAAAAGCTGGAAAATATCCGACCGCACACTGACCCTGATCCAGGGCGACCTGACAAAGGCGGACGTTGACGCAATCGTCAACGCGGCCAATTCGCGGCTTGCCGGGGGAGGCGGGGTGGACGGCGCAATACACAGGGCCGCCGGAAGGGAATTGTCCGACGCCTGCCGGGAACTCGTGAACCGTCGCGGAACACTGCCGCCGGGACAGGCGGTGATAACCCCCGGATTCAATCTCCTTGCCCGGCACATCATCCACACTGTCGGCCCCATCTGGCGGGGCGGGGACAAGGGCGAACAGTCCCGGCTCGAAGACGCCTATCTGAACAGCATGGCCCTGGCCCGCTCCAAAAATCTTTCAAGCATAGCCTTCCCGGCCATAAGCTGCGGAGCCTACGGATACCCCCTGCAAAAAGCCGTGCCCGTCGCCCTGCGCTCCATCAAAAAAGGGCTGAGTATGGGCCTGGTCAGGGAAGCGTTCATTTATCTGCATGATGAAAACGCCTACTCGGTCTGGACCGAACTGGCTGAAAACATATTGGAGTGACGATGGAACTCAGAGGAACCACCATACTCGCGGTCAAGGACGATTCAGGGACCGCAGTGGCCGGAGACGGCCAGGTCACCTTCGGCCAGAACGTGGCCATGAAGCACACAGCACGCAAGGTGCGGACAATCTACAAGGACAAGGTCACCGTGGGCTTTGCCGGGGCCACGGCAGACGCCTTCACCCTTTTCGAACGTTTCGAAAAAAAGCTGGAATCCTATTCCGGCAATCTGGTCCGGGCGGCGGTTGAACTGGCCAAGGACTGGCGCACAGACAAGTACCTGCGCAGGCTGGAGGCCATGCTCCTGGCCGCCGACGGCGAAAGCATCCTGATCATCAGCGGCACCGGCGATGTAATCGAACCGGACGACGGGCTTGCGGCAATCGGCTCGGGCGGGCCCTACGCCCTGGCCGCAGCCAGGGCCCTGAGCCGCAACACGAATTTTACGGCCAGGGAAATCGCGGAAAAAGCAATGCACATAGCCGCCGAGATATGCGTATACACCAACGACAATCTCGTTATTCAGACCCAGGACAAAAAATAACATGGAAGAACCAGGACAGATGAGCAACCTGACCCCAAGGGAAACAGTCTCCGAACTGGACAAATACATCATCGGCCAAAACGCGGCCAAACGCATGGTGGCCATAGCCATGCGCAACCGCTGGCGCAGACAGCAGATAGAGCCGGAACTGCGGGACGAAATCGCGCCCAAGAACATCATCCTCATGGGGCCGACGGGCGTGGGCAAGACGGAAATCGCCCGCAGGCTGGCAAGGCTTTCGGGCTGCCCCTTCTTCAAGGTCGAGGCCACCAAGTTCACGGAAGTGGGCTATGTGGGCCGGGACGTGGAATCCATGATCCGCGATCTCATGGAGATCGGAGTGGGCATGGTGCGCAAGGAAGAAACCGAAAGGGTCCGGGCCAAGGCCGAGCACAACGCCGAGGAAAGGCTCCTGGACCTGCTCCTGCCCAACAGCAAATCAAGGGGCGGCACCGGCTTTCTCATGCGCCCTCCCGAGGAATCCGCCGACAACGCCGACAACGCCAAGGACTCGACCAGGGAAAAGTTCAGGAGCATGTGGCGTTCCGGACAGCTGGACGACAGGGAGATAGAGCTGGAGATAACCAGCCAGGGCGGACCCCAGGTGGAAATCATGGCCATTCCGGGCATGGAGGACATGGGCATCCAGATGCAGGACACCCTGAGCCGCATGTTCCCCTCACGCAAGAAGGCCCGCAAGATGAAAGTGTCCGACGCCTACGAGGCCCTCATACAGGAAGAGGCGGACAAGCTCATCGACATGGACAAGGTCACGGACCTGGCCCGCGAGCGCGTGGAACAAAGCGGAATTCTTTTCCTGGACGAACTGGACAAGGTGGCGGCGCGCCATGATCATGGCGCAGGAGCGGACGTCTCCAGGGAGGGCGTGCAGCGCGACCTCCTGCCCGTTGTGGAGGGCTGCGTGGTGAACACCAAGTACGGAATGGTCAAGACCGACCATATCCTGTTCATTGCAGCCGGAGCCTTCCACTACGCCAAGCCCTCGGACCTCATCCCCGAACTCCAGGGGCGATTTCCCCTGCGCGAGGAGTTGCAGGCCCTGGGCAAGGACGAATTCTACCGCATCCTCACCGAGCCGAAGAACGCCCTGACCGTGCAGTACAAGGCTTTGCTGGAAACGGAGCAGATCGAGATAGACTTCACCAGGGAGGCCCTGGAGGAAATCTCGGAGACGGCCCAGAAGATAAACGAGGACACGGAAAATATCGGCGCGCGCAGGCTATACACCATCATGGAGAAAATCCTGGCCGAGCTTTCATTCAGCGCCCCGGACAAGTCGGGCCAAAAAGTGGTCATAGACCGCGAATACGTCCTGAAGCAGCTCAAGGACGTGATGGAAGACCGCGACCTGTCCAGATACATATTGTAGTCTATTTCACCGGAATCTCGCCTTGGAGGGTTTTTTTCAGGCCCTCCAGGGTGCCCTTCCACTGCACGTCCTCGCCCAGCATCAAGGCCACGATGACCTGCTTTTCCACGCTGACTTCAAGGACTATCTCCTCGTCCCCGATCTGAAACACGGCCTCGCCCCATCTTTCGGAAGGCATGCCCGTGGCCTCGCAATCGTAATCCGTCCTGAGTTCCGATGTCATTCTGATTTCGCTCATTGACCGCTCCCTACTGAAAAAGGGCCGCGAGGCGCAAACCCCACGGCCCTGTTGTCAGGCATAGATTGACCGCCAACCGGCGATAAACGCTACTTTACGTGGCATTCGCCGCAGGTGACAGGGCCCTTCTTCTTTTCCAAGTGGCAGTTCTCGCATTGCATGTGATAGGCCAGCATCAGGGATGTTGTTCCCTCTTCCGCCTTGACATCATGGCAATCGGCGCAGGGCAGGTAATCGCCTTCAATGAGCTTGCCGTCATCGTCCTTGCCCTCGTGGTGGCAGGGCAGGCAATCCTCGATCTCCGCTTTCTCGTTGTGCTCGTCGTGATTGAACACGGCTGCCGGGCGCTGGGCGTTGGTGAACGCCTCGTCCTGCAGGACCTTGATGTCTTCCTGGGAAAACGCGGGCAGGAAGTAGAGGAGCACGGCCGAAACAACCAGGACCGACATGAGTATTTTCTTTGTCATGATCTTCCTCCTCCCTTATTCCGCAGCGTTGGGTTTTTCCATCAGCGGATAGATGATGTCCCCGAGGAACTTGAGTTCCATATCGAGATGGTATCCGTGGATGATGTCTTCCAGTCCGCCGTGGCAGTTGTGGCAAGGAGCGATTACCGTTTGAACGCCCCTTTCCTTGACGGCCTTGAGCTGGTCGGCCTTGGCCTTGTTGCCTTCCACGCGCACGTTCTTGAAGGGAGGGCCGCAGTTGATGACTCCGCCGCCCGCGCAACAGCAGTAGTTGTGCTCGCGGTTGGGCGTCATTTCGATCGTCTCTGTGGCGATCTGGCTCACGACATAGCGCAGCTGATCCATGAGACCGCGGCCGCGGATGACGTTGCAGGGGTCGTGGATTGTCACGGGACCCTGATATTTTTCCTTCATCTTGATCTTGCCGGCCTTGAACAGCTCGGCAAAGAACTCAATGGAGTGGACCACTTCGACGGGGTAATTCTCCCAGCCGCACCAACGGTTGCCCATGTCGTAAATGGACCTGAAGGCGTGGCCGCATTCGCCCATGACGATCTTCTTGACCTTGAGCCTTTGGGCGCACTCGAAGTGTTCCCTCTTGATCCTGCCCATGATCTCGAAGTCTCCGGAATACATGGCCATGTCGCTGTTGTCCCAACCGGGAAGCGAAGGCATGGTCCAGTTCAGTCCGGCCTCGTTGAAGATGGCGGCGGCCTGGTAGATGAGCTGGGTCCGGAACTTGGGCTCGGGTGCGATGACCGAGTACATGAAATCAGCGCCTTCCTTGTCCAGGGGGATGCGCAGGTTGGGAATCTCGTCCCTGGCCTCGTCCTCCTGCCATTGCAGGGCGTCGACCCACTCGTCTTCCTTGACCCACATCTGGTTCGTGGTGGCTGCATGGCTGTGGGCGGTGTCCTGCAGATACTGGGGAGTTACGCCCAGCATGTGGCAGATTCTGCGCACCTGCAGCATGATGTAGCCGGTATCGATGCCGAGCGGACAGAAGTGGATGCAGCGGCGGCACAGGTTGCACTCGGTGTAGGCGATCTGGGCGGCCTTGTATATGAATTCGGGGCTGACCAGTCCGTTGTTCTTGAGAATCACGGTCATGGTCTGGGCCACCTTGCCCGCGGGCGAATAGCTGGGATCGCCGTCGTGGGACACGTAGTAGTGGCAGGCCTGGGCGCACATGCCGCAACGCACGCAGGTGTCTGAATAGACCTTCAACTTGGCCCCGGTCTCGCCCTTGAGAACCCGTTGAATTACCTTTTGTATCTTTTCGGGATTCAGCTTGGCGATGCCTTCGCTAAGCCCGATATCATCAATCTTTCTATCAAAGACTTCAGTTTTCACTGTAGTATTCCTCCTTAAACGCGGTTTACCAGTCCTTGGCCTTGCGTATGCCGCCAAATTCCGAACCAATATAGGCCCTGGAAAAGAGGGCAAAGATCACGTGACTCAATCTTCCAAACGGGATGAGGGCGATCCAGATCAGTCCGGAGACGATGTGGAGCACGATCATGAACTTGTAGTCGAAGATCTGATGGTAGGCCAGAAGCCCGGTCAAAAACGGCGCGACCACGACAACAAGTGTCCACCAGTCCTTGGACGAGGTGAGGAACTTGACGTCCTTGTCCAGAATCCTGCGCACCGCGAAGAATACGCAGCAGGCCAGGACGATCATGGTCATGTAATCCGCGATCTGGTCGGGAAGGGTTATCCAGGAGATCCCAAAGAATTTCTCCCACAGGACCACATGTCCCAGGAGAAAGATGGGCACTGCCAGCAGACAAATGTGAAACACGAAGGTGACCGCAGTCAGGATCGGGTTCTTCTGCCAGCCCAGTGCGTTATAAGGGATGAGCCAGGCCAGAATGGACCTGAAGCTGTATTTGCAGCTCATGTAGGCCCAGGATGAGGCATCCTTGGTCCTGGCCAGATTGTACATGTAAAGAAGCCGGTACACGGTCCCGAAGACCAATATGCCCCAACCAATCCAAGCCAGGGGACCGACGACAAATTCATAAATGCTGTGAAACATGGTTTCCCCCTTTGCCTAGAATTCGCCGACATCGGCAATGATGCGGCAGTACTGGCCCTTGTCCACGCCCTTGATGAGCACCTTGGCGCCGTCAGGGCTGAAAACGGGTTGGAAGGCCTTGTCGAAGTCTTCCTTGTAGGGCTTGCCGTTGACCAGGATGGTGTGCCTGCCGTTCTTCTCGACATGCACGGCGACATTCTTGCCGTCCGCGCTGAACACCGGCTTCCAGGCCATTTCATAGGCGCCGTCCCAGACCTTGCCGTTGACAACAACCCTGAAATCCCTGTTGGTGGAGTTGCCCAAGGCCGCGACGCTTTCTCCGTCAGGGCTGACAACCATATCCACGACAACCGGAAAAACCACGTCCCAGGCGGCCTTGTTCTTGGCGACCGTGAACTTGCCGTATTTGGGCGCCACGATGGCATAGAGATTCTTGCCGTCGGCGCTGAACTGCTGCTGCCAGCACTGGGCGAACTTGGCGTCCCAGATCAAATTGTCATTCTCGGCCAGGCCCCACTTGCCGGCGATGCGCACGGGAGCGACTACGGTTCCGGTGGCCGGGTTGAAGGCGGGCTCCCACACGCCCTGGTAGCTGGTGGCCCACTTCTTTCCGTTCACGCTGATGGTGTAGTCGTACAGGGACATGCGCACCTGCGCGGCCACATTCTTGCCGTCCGGGCTGAAGGTCGGGGTCCAGGCGTTGACGTACTTTTCGTCCCAGGCCTTGCCGTCCACGGCGACAGTATAGATACCGGACTGGAACTTGAAGACTTCCGCCTGCCCCATGCTCTCGGTCTGAACCACAGCGGCGGACGATCCGCCGTCCTTGCTGAGGGCAAAGTTGTTGGCGTTGTCGAAAAGATTCTCCCAGGTCGTGCCGTCCACGACCATGCCGTACTGCATGTCCTCCTGAACGGCTGCGGCGACCACATCGCCCTTTTCACTGAACCTGATATCCCAGACAAACCCGTATGATCCGTCCCAGACCTCGTCTTCAATGGCCAGAGAGGGCATCATTTCGCTGGTGACCAACGCCACGGCCCTGTTGTCCGGGCTGAAGCGAAAATCCCAAATCCTCTCGTACCGGCCTTCCCACAATTCGCCGTTGGTGCAGACAGTGAACTCCAGTTCACCCAGGTTGACCACCCCGGCAATCTTTTCACCGTCAGGGCTGGCGGTAAGTTCCTCCAGCCATTCATACTCAGCGGAGCACTTGTTCGTGTCGTGTACGACACGTTTTCCCGGCTCCCAATTCCATCCACTGATGTCCTGCATAAAAGCCTCCCTAACCGAAATTAAGCTGAACCATTTGTCTGTTGCTTAACCTAGCCGGCCATGGACTGGCCGGAGTCGTTCTATTGCAAGGCGATTCCGCATCGCCGTACATGCTAATAAATTGTCGGCACAGTACACGAAATGGTCAGATTGTGAAATAATTATTTTTAAAACCAAAGCAAAAGCATACTTATTTGGTATACTTCTTGGCGCTGAGTCCAAACCACCGCAGCCGGCCAGGGATGCCAATTTAAATACCCAACTCTTTTTTCAATCTGGGCATATCCAGAACACCGCCCACCAGCTGCGAGCCGTGGCTGACCTTTATCATGTCCCTGAGTTTATGGCGCAGGAGAAGATTCTCCATTTTCTTGGCAACCGTGTAAGTGTCCTCGCGGACCATGATTATCGGAGTGTTCAAAACCTCGGAGCGGGTAAGAATGATATCGTTGGGGTAAAGATTGCCGGTCAGCACCAGACAGGGACAGCTGCCCTCCAGGGCAACCAGTTGGACATCGGACCGGTCGCCGCCCACGATGATGGCCGAATTCTTGTGGCGCTTGAAATGGGTCATGAAATTCTCCACCTGCATGGTGCCGATGAGAAAATTCTCCACGACCCTGTCGGTCTTGTCCTGGGCGGAAATAACCTTGCCGCTCAACCGCTCGGCCAGGTCTTCGACGGTGATGGCGCCGAGGAGCGGATCCTTGGGCACCACGCCCATGACCTTGACACCGTTGCGTTCCATGAAAGGCAGAATCAGGCCGTCCATTTCAGCCCTGTAATGGTCGGGAATGTCGTTGAAGACAACCCCGGCCAGGGACGAGCCGAGAAAATTCTTCGTGCGCAGGACATAGTCGTAGCGGACCTCGCCGTCGAAGCGGTCCACGAGCAGGGTCTTGGCGCCCAAGGCCTTGGCCACCCTGGAGCCTTCGACGTTGCAATAAGTGCCGGACCCCAGGTAAGTGCCGGAACCGGAGATTATCATCACGTCCTTGCCCTTGCTTATCTTCTTGTAGGCGGACTTGATGCCCGCCATGAGATCGCCCACACCCTCGGCAAAGGCCTTGACCTTGAAGTCGCGGGTCACCAGGACGGGCGTCACCAAAGCCGGGTCCTGTTCCAGTCCCAGAACGTTCTGCACGAAAAAGGCGTCCTCGTCGCCTGCCGCCCCGCCCTGCTTGCTGGGCACCGCGCCCACGGGCTTCATGTAGCCGACGCTCAACCCTTCTTTTTGGAGTTTGAGCCCCAGGGACATGGCAATGAGATTCTTGCCGGCGTAAGTTGAAGTGGAACCTATGTAGACGCCGATCATGTCGTTCTCCTTGGGAGGTTTGTTCCTGTTAACATTAAGTCTGTTTCACGTTGTGCAGGGTCATGCGCACGTCGGCCACCACTGCCCCTTTGTCGCTGACCAGCACAGGATTGAATTCCGCTTCCCAAATCTGGGGGAAATCCATGGCCAGGGCGGACATGCTCAAGATTATGTCCTCAATGGCCTTGAAATCCACGGGCGGCTCGCCGCGAACGCCCTTGAGCAGCATGTAGGACTTGATTTCGCGGATCATCTCGAAGGCGTCCGGCCTGCTCACGGGAGCAAGCCTGAAGGCGATGTCCTTGAGTATCTCCACATAAATTCCGCCAAGGCCGAACATGACCAGGGGACCGAACTGCTCGTCGCGCTTGAAGCCGATGATGATTTCCTTGGCTCCCCTGGGAGCCATCTCCTGGACAAGGCAGCCCGCGATATAGGCGTCGGCTCTCATGCGCTGCGCCCTGGACGTGATGTCCCAAAAGGCCGCGCGCACGGCCTTGGCGTCGGCCAGGCCGACCTTCACGCCGCCCACGTCCGACTTGTGGGAAATCTGCGGCGAGGCGATCTTCAGGACCACGGGATACCCGAACTCGTCGGCCGCGGCCACGGCCTCGTCGCTGCTGCGGGCCAGCCGGGTCTTGGGCGTGGGCAGGCCATAGGCCTTCAAGACTTCCTGAGCCTGGAATTCAACTATCTCGTTTTCGCCCTTTGCCTCGGCCTCATTAACGACCTTCGCGGCCCTTTCCGGGTCGCGCTCCATCTCTACCAAGTCCGCGATTGGCTTGTTTTTCCAGAGAAAATAGTTGTACATGGACTCAATGCTGGCAATGGCCGGGACGGGAAAGGCATAGCAGGGTATTCCGGCTTCCTGCAAAATACGCCGACCGACCTCGATGCGTTTCTTGCCCATGAAGCAGCCGAAGACCGGCTTCCTGGATTTGCGCGCCAAATCCACGACCGCCCTGGCCGTGCCCTCTATCTCCACTGTGGCCGTGGGCGAAAGCAAAACCAGAACGGCATGCACCATCCTGTCCGCCAGCACGACCTCAAGGGTCTTGCGATAGCGCTTGGCGTCCGCGTCCCCGATGATGTCCACGGGGTTGTAGAGGGCGGCGTAGGAAGGCAGGAATTCCTGCATCTTCTGGATGGTTTCCGCGCTCAGGGCGGCCATGTTCAGCCTTGAATTCTCGCAGGCGTCGGCGGCCAGGATGCCGGGACCGCCGGAATTGGTCACGATGGCCAGGTTGGGGCCGATGGGCAGGGGCTGGGTGGAAAAGGCCTGAGCCAGATTGAAAAGGGCCTCCACGTTGCCCACTCGAATCACGCCGCTTTTCCTGAAGGCCGCAGTGTAGGCCTGATCGGAACCGGCTATGGCCCCGGTGTGCGAGGAGGCCGCCTTGGCTCCCGCTGCGGTGGTGCCGGACTTGATCATGATCACGGGCTTCTGCCTGCTGATCTTCCCGGCCTGCTTCAGAAATTCCTGCCCGTGGTCCACGTTCTCTATATAGCCGAGAATGACGTCGCTTTCGGGGTCCTCCCCCAGATACTCCAGCATGCCCGCCTCGTTGAGCACGGCTTTGTTGCCCAGGCTCACGAACTTGGAAAATCCGATGTTCTCGCCCACGGCCCAGTCCAGAATGGCCACGCAAAGGGCCCCGGACTGGGAGAAAAAGGCTATGTTTCCGGGAGAGGGCTGACCGGCGGCAAAGGACGCGTTCACTCCGTGGCCGGTGTTCATCATGCCCAGGCAGTTGGGGCCAAGCAGGACCATGCCGTGCCTGTCCACCAGCTCGATCATCTCCTGTTCGAGATAATAGCCTTCCTTGCCCACTTCCTTGAAACCGGCGGTGATGACGATGACCGACTTGGCGCCGATGGCCCCAAGTTCCTCAATGGAGGGCAGCACGAATTTTCTGGGGACCGAAATGACCGCGAGATCAAGCCCCCGGGGCAGGGATGAGATTTCCGTTACCACTTGGCGGCCCATGATTTCCCCGCCCTTGGGATTGACAGGATAGAGCTTGCCCGAGTAGCCGGCCTCGACCATGTTGGAGACCACGGTATGGCCCACCTTGCCGGGTGTGCCGGAAGCGCCGATCACGGCCACTGTGTCAGGGTAGAAGAAAGCGTGCAGTTTCTCTTTGCCGTTCATTGAGGCCTTCCGGAGACTGTTTATGGTTGTCGGCTTGTCACGCCCGTCTTGAATCCGCAGGCACCGAAACCGTCCCATAGAGCCTGCGGGACTGCAATGCCCTTTGGACGATTTGTTTCAGCATACCCGCCGCCTGCTTTTTTTTCAATTGCGGATCGAAAAAATAAAAGCTTATTTCCCCCGCCCGTAGACATCCTCGGTTCGCACGATATCGTCTTCGCCAAGATAGCTGCCCGACTGGACCTCGATGAGTTCCAAAAGGATCTTGCCCGGATTCTCCAGACGGTGAAAGGCCCCGAGAGGAATATACGTGGACTGGTTCTCCTCCAGGACTATCTGTTCTTCGTCGCGGATTACCAGGGCCGTACCCCTAACCACTATCCAATGTTCGGCCCTGTGAAAATGCTTTTGCAGGGAAAGCTTGGCCCCGGGCTTGACCGTGATCCTCTTGACCTGGAAACGGTCGCCCAAATCAATGCTTTCATATGAACCCCAAGGCCTGTAGACCTTCTTGTGGGAATCGGCCTCGTCTCTGCCCTGGGCGCGCAGCCGTTCCACCAGCACCTTCACGTCCTGGACCCTGTCCTTGGGCGTGACCAGCACTGCGTCGGCGGTCTCCACCACGATATGGTCACGCACGCCTATGACGGCCAGAAGCCTGTCCGTGGATTGCAGGAAACAGTCTTCCACGTCATGGGTGATGACATCGCCGATGGTCACGTTCTGGTTCTCGTCGCGCCGGCGCACCTGCCAAAGGGCGTCCCAGGAACCAAGGTCGCTCCATTCCACGGCCAGGGGCACGACCGCGCCGTTCTCGGTCTTTTCCATTATGGCGTAGTCCAGGGAATCGGACGGGCAAGCCTTGAAGGCCTCGGCGTCCAGGCGAAAGAAATCCAGGTCGCTCTCACCTCCGGCGCAGGCCTTTTGGCAGGCCTCCACCATTTCCGGGGCGAAATGCCTCAACTCGTCCAGAAACGTGTTGGCGCTGAACATGAACATGCCGCTGTTCCAGAAATAGTCGCCGGAATCCATGTATTTCCTGGCCGTTTCAAGGTCTGGCTTTTCCACGAACTCGTCGATCTCAAAGGCTTCCGGTCCGCTTTGGGCCGACCCTGCCAGATGGTCGCCGGAACGGATGTAGCCGTATCCGGTCTCTGGCGAACGCGGCTGGATGCCGAAGGCGATGAGACGCCCCTGCCGGGCCAAGTCCTCGCCGACCTTGACCGCCCTGAGAAACTCCAGGCCGTCCCGGATGTGATGGTCGGCCGGAAGCACCAGCAGGATCGGGTCCGGGTCGGCCTCCAGGGCCTTGAAAGCGGCCACGGCCACGGCCGGGGCGGTATTCTTGCCCACAGGCTCCAAGATGATGGCCGCAGCCTTCCTGTCTATGACCCTGAGCTGCTCGGCCACTGTGAAGCGCTGCTCCTCGTTGCAGAGCACCAGCATGCCGCCCGGCTCGGCGAGCCCGTTCAGGCGCAGCACCGTGTTCTGGAGCATGGTCCGCTCATCCACCAGACGCAGGTATTGTTTGGGGTGCAGGCTGCGCGACAATGGCCACAAACGGGTACCGGAACCGCCGGAAAGGATTACGGGAACAATCAAATCGATCTCCCGGGTCGGGCCTTGAGGCCGTAACCCACATTTTTTAATAATAATATGGCGTTTGTTTATGCCATGAGCACCGTAAAATCAAGCCGTGGAGCGGCAAGAATGCCCGCATGGAAAGGACCGTTAAAGACAATTGACGTATGATTCAGTGTGAGTAAGATTACCCACGTTTTATTTATTTAAGCAAACTCGTTGAAACCTATAATACCGACAGGAATCACAATGATCCCATTCATAGACCTCAAATCGCAATTCAAGACCCTTGAAAAGGATATCCGCGCCCGCATTGAAGCCGTATTGGAGCATGGCCGCTACGTCATGGGGCCTGAAATCGAAGAACTAGAAAAAAACCTGGCCGAATTCGCCGGAACCAAACACTGCCTGGCCTGCTCCAGCGGCACCGACGCCCTGCTCATGCCCCTCATGGCCCTTGGCGTGGGTCCCGGAGACGCGGTGTTCACGACCCCCTTCACCTTCGTGGCCACGGCGGAGGTCATAGCGCTTCTCGGGGCCATTCCCATTTTCGTGGACATCGACCCCAAGACCTACAACATGGACCCGGCCAAGCTGGAAGAGGCCATACTGGCCCTGAAAAACAACGACCCCCAGGCCCATCCCCTGCCCCGCTCGGTTGACGCCTCCGGCCTGACTCCCAAGGCAATCATTCCCGTAGACCTCTTCGGCCTGCCTGCGGACTACGAAGCCATAAACGCCATTGGCAAAAGGCACGACCTCTTCGTCCTGGAAGACACGGCCCAGGGTTTCGGCGGCAGGTACAAGGGCAAAATGGCCGGTTCCCTGGCCGAGGCCGCGGCAACCAGCTTCTTTCCGGCCAAGCCCCTGGGCGCATACGGCGACGGCGGCGCGGTATTCACGGACAGCGACGAGATGCTGGGCATATTGGACTCCATCCGAATCCACGGCCAGGGCACGGATAAATACGACAACGTCCGCCTGGGCCTGAACGCCAGAATAGACACGATCCAGGCCGCGGTGCTGCTCTGCAAGCTGGCCGCCTTTCCCGGAGAACTTAAGGAACGCCAGAGAGTTGCCGATACATATACGAGATATCTGGATGAGGCGGTGGTGACTCCGGCCATTCCGGAAGACTGCCAAAGCGCATGGGCGCAATACAGCGTGCTTTCGGACAAACGCGCGGACATCCAGAAGGCCCTGAACGACGCGGGAATACCAACGGCGGTCTACTATCCCGTACCACTGCACAGGCAGACCGTGTACGATTACCTGGGATACCGCGATGGTGACCTGCCCGTCAGCGAGGACATCGCGGCCAGGGTTTTCAGCCTGCCCATGCATCCTTATCTGAAGGAAAGCCAGATCATGGAAATCTGCGAAGTCATCAAGTCAGTCTAAAAACACAGCCCGGGACGACCAAACCAGACGGAGCCCCAAGAGTGAAAGACAAAGTCAAGGCCGGAATCCTCATGGAACTCGGCATGCTGAAGGCCTCCAACGCCTTCTATGCCGACACCGCAGCCAGGGAGCCGAGGCACGAGCTTTCCCTGCATAATCCGGTCTGGGCCTATCTCAGGCCGAAACTCGCCTTTGCCTATGATGAAAAGGTCCGGCCCGGTCCGCTGTTCGAGGTCTTGAAATCCGACCCCGGCGACAAGGTGCTGACCAAGAAAAGCAAACTGGCCGTTTTCATCGGCGCCTGCAACTCAGACCGCTTCAGGTCCTTCATGGAATGCAAGGGTTGCGTCTGCGTGATATTTGAGCCGAGCCTTGACCGCTACCTGGAATTCATCAATGATTTCGAGCCCAAGGACTTCGCCAAAAACAGGGTCCACGCCTTTTGGGGAGAGTTGAACTCCTTTTCCGTTCCCCTCTCCATGCTCCTGGAATCACTCCCCTTTGAAGCCGGATTTCCCCTGATCTTCATTCAGCCGGAACTGAAAACGGCCCACCCGGAATATGTGCAAACCGTCATCGAGCAGATGGAATTCATGTTCTACCGCCAGATTCTCTATCCGGTGGAGGGGCAGCAGCACCAGAAGTGCCACCCCATCAGGAACATCACCACGGGCCTGTTCTACGACCAGCAAAAGCACATGTACGACAACATCGGCCTGTACACGAAATGCCCCAACCTGAAAGAAGCCCAGAACTCCTTTGACGGGGAAACGGCCATGCTCATCGCCAGCGGCCCGGACCTGGACAACAAGCTGGACTTCATTGCCCAAAACAGGGACAAGGCCGTGCTCATCGCCGTGAACAGGGCTCTCAAGACCTTGCAGGACAACGGCATCGAGCCGCACTTCGCAGTGGTCAACGACACCTCCATGGCGGTGGAATCGACATTCGCCGCCCTTAAACCCTTCAAAAAAACCGTGCTGGCCGCCCATTGCCTGTCCCACACCGGGACCGATGTCTTCCCGCAAAAGCTCCTGTTCGGCAACGTGGACCACAACATCTTCGGAAAACGGCCAAACCTGCGCCTTTACGGGTCGGTGATCAGCACGGCCTTTTCCCTGGCCCGGTTCCTGGGCTGCGGGAAATGCGTCTTTGTGGGCGCGCAGCTATGCAGCGACAATCCCTGGTCCCTTGACTACAGCAAGACATCGGGCATCAAGGGCAACGGCCTGGAAAGAAAAGGGCAAAAACTGCCCATGAAATATCCCCAGCTCTACCCGGTGAAAAACCTCAAGGGCGACACCTGCTACACGACCCTCAACTTCCGGGACGCCGCCCTCTGGCTCCTGGACGAGATAAGGCGCACGGGCATCCGGTGCGTGAACACGACCCACGAAAGCATCATCTTCGGCAAGGACGTTTCCGTGGACGAGAACCACTTCCTTCCCAAGGGATCGGACGTGAACGCCCTGCACGAAAAGGTGTTGCGGGCCAAGGCCCCGGATCTGGACCTGAAAGAGGTGGCGGAATACGTGCGCCAGCACATCGGATACTGGAAGCGCGTGTTCGGCGTGGCCTCTGAAAACGAGAAGAGCATAGCCCTGCTGCTCAAGGGCGAAAACGGGGGAATGGACCCCGGCAAGAAGGAACGGACCTATGCGGACGTGGCGGCCCTGGCCATGAACAACCTAAGCGAATTCGACAAGGGCAACATCAGCTACCTTGTCCAGCGCTTCAAGGGCTTTTCCTACCGCTCCTTTTTTTCGGACGTTTTCCTGAGCGGAGACTCGAAGGTCAGGCTTCGCGGATTGCACCATTATTTCAAGTACGTGGCCCTCATGGCCAAGAGCTTTATCAACATTCTGGAAGACGAAGCCAAAAAATTGACTTCAAAAGGATAATGGCCTCTCCGGGAAGGCAGATCACAGAGTCGGCGAACCAAGGGGCCTCATGCCCCGCGCCGCAACAGGGATGCAACGGCGGGAAGCTGAATAGCTTCATGAAATATGAGGCAATCCGATCAGGATGAAACCGCTGTGGCGGATTCCGCATTGCTCAGGGTCAGAGTGTCCCATTGCAGCGGCTCCTCATGCTTGACCGACCGCTTGAGAGTGGCCCCCAGAACCTCGTCCCAATGAATGGGCGATATGCCGTCCCTTGGGCTTCTGGTGGTCAGGTCGGATTCGATGAGCGTATGCCCTGCGGGCAAATCCCTTGAAAAAACAATGCACTTGCGCAGCTTCTTGGCCGCGGACTGTTCTTCCGGGAAAACGATCTTGCCCTTGACCTGGGTGGCCTTCTCCACTTCCCGGACCATGCTGACCATCTGGGCCAGCTGCCTTGGTTCCAGGGAGACCTGATGGTCCGTGCCCTTCATGCTCTTGTCCAAGGTGAAGTGGCGTTCTATGACGCAGGCTCCAAAGGCCACGGAAGCGATACTGGGGCCGAGGCCGCGCTCATGGCCGGAGTAGCCGACAGGCAGGCCGTAGCGCTCGGCAAGACTCTCGATGACCGGCAGGCCGATCTGCTCTTCCGGGCAGGGATAGCTGCTGTTGCAGTGCAGAAGCACGATCTGGTCGTGGTAGCGCCTGATTTCGGCCAGGGCCACGTCGATGTCGTCCAGTGAGCTCATGCCCGATGACATTATTATTGGTATGCGCGTCTGTGCGCAACGGCGCACCAGCGGCAGGTTGACCAGATCGGCGGAACTGATTTTCAAAAGCTCCACATCCAATTCCAGAATCTGCTCCAGGCTGGGTTCGTCCCAGCAGGAGGCGAAAAAGACCAGCCCCAGAGACTCGGTGTATTCCTTGATCTGGGCCATTTCATCAATATCCAGTTCCAGGGCCAGGCGATGCTCGCCGTAAGTGGGGCCGAAACTGTTCTTTCCGGTATACGGGGCCAGCCTTCCGGCTCGCGTCAGCAATGCCTCCATGTCCCTTTTCTGGAACTTGACGGCGTGGACACCGGCCTCGGCGGCTTTCCTGACCATATCCTTGGCCACTTCAAAACAACCCTGGTGGTTGTTCCCGATCTCGGCGACGATGAAGCAGGGACAATCTTGCCCGATCCTGACTCCGGAACGCAGTACGATGTGGTTGATCTTTTTCATGTGTAATCCATATACCTTTTATGCTGTAAGTCGGCAACCTCCCCCCACATATTTGCTATGGGGAAAGGTCAAGGTTTCAATCAACGTTCATGCCGAACCGGATACGGGCATAAACCTGTGCCAATAAATTATCGGTCGGAACGCATGTTTTCATTAGATAGCAAAAAAGATACCATTTTCTGCACAATCCAGATTTTGACGTGTTCTCAACCCGAAAGACAGGACAAGGCATGGGCCTCTGGACATTCAATCGCCATAGGCTGTATCCTGGGGACACGGGCCGATTCCTGTTATATCTTGACTTGGCCAGACGCCTTGGATAACAAGGCTTCTCCATTGTGGGCCAGCGTAGCTCAGTTGGTAGAGCAACTGATTCGTAATCAGTAGGTCGTCAGTTCAACTCTGATCGCTGGCTCCATAGGATAATAAAGCGCTTGGGACAACTCCCAGGCGCTTTTTTTGTGGTTTTTTGGGGGAGGGAGCAATGAAAAAAGAGATAATCCCGGCTAAAACTCGAACTCGTACTGCAGGCCGAGACCGATCTTATGGGACAGGGAATAGCCGTTGCCGATATGCGTGGGGGAGCCGTCGACCGTGACGCCAACCGTCCCCTTGTCGCTGACGATTATTCTGGGGACGTAGCTGATGTATTCGAAACGACCTAACGTTTTCCCGTCACAGGACCATCACTTCATGCAGGCTCACTGGCTCGGCCGGGGAGAAGCAGCCCCGCTTCTCCAAATCTGTTGGTCGCCTCCAAATTCTCAAGACAGACAATCCGAATTAGACACAGGGCTCCACCTTGTCCTTGACTAAAAAAAAGCGCCTGCCCCTCAGAAGAGTGACAGGCGCTTGATGCCAATTAGGGCTTAGCTCCGAAGATTACCAGCGAGGGCGCTCTTCACGAGGTTTGGCTTCGTTGACCTTGATGTTTCGGCCACCGAAGTCTTTGCCGTCGAGGGACTCGATAGCTTCGCGGGCGCCGTTTTCGTCCATTTCGACAAAACCGAAACCGCGCGGGCGACCTGTGAAGAATTCCTGGAAGGCGACCTGTTTCACGATCCTCGACAAGTTTGACGGAAGTGACTTCGCCAAATGCTTCAAAAGCTGCGCGCACTTCGTCTTCAGTAGTGGACCAGGACAGATTGCCGACATAAAGATTCTTAGACATTCAAATTCTCCCAAAAGTGATAATGTATAGCGCCCGTGCGCTAAAAAAAGGAGCCGTGTACAAGATGCGTACACGGCTCCTCGATAGACTTGTTCAATTTCAAACCAGCTCTGGTCACAGTTAGACCGCGCCTTCACGGGTGCGGCTGGTGTAATGCATAATATGTAATCAATTATTGAGAGAAGTCAAGCTAAATTTCAAGTAAAATGGTTATAGCCTGACAGTCGGCACTCCGAAGAGGAGGCGGCCATGCCGCCCCTTCCCCCTGGACAAGGGCCGGTTTCCGCGTCAAAATCAGCCCTGCCGAACAGGCGTTTCAAGTCTGCGGCAAAGGAGGCGGACATGGAAATGGACTCTTACACTAGGCCGGATTTTACCAGATGCGCCCTTTTGACCATCGATATGCAGAACGACTTTGTCCTGCCCGACGCCCCGGTTACCACGGACGGCGCACAGGCCATGCTGCCGGGCTTGGTGGAACTTGTCCGCTCCTGGCGCGAGGCCGGTCTGCCCGTCGTGCACATAATCAGGCTCTACGGCCCGGGCTGCCCGGACGCGGACATCTGCCGCCGGGCGCGGGTGGAATCGGGCGAGGCCATTCTCCATCCCGGCACAGATGGAGCAAAACTGGCTCAAGGCTTATTGCACCAAGGCGTTGAAATGAATTTCGACCTGCTGCTCAAGGGCCGGGCGCAGGAACTGCCGGGAAATGAATACATCCTGTACAAGCCGCGCTGGAGCGCGTTCTTCCAGACGCCCCTGGCCGGGATGCTGCGCGAGCTGGACGTGAACAGCGTGGCCGTGGCCGGGACATGGTTCCCCAATTGCGTGCGCTCCACCCTTTTTGATGCCGCCGCCCTGGACTTCCGTGCCGTTGCCGTTAGCAACGCCATTGCCGGAATCTATGACCGGGGAATCGGCGAACTGGCAAAGATCGGCATACCCGCCTTGAAAACCGACGATCTCATTGCCGAACTGGGGCGCTGACCCTTTCCCGAAACCCTTCCAGTTTCGACCTTTCCCGCGATTCCGTTCCATTTTATGACATTCGCCTGAATCTTTTTCCTTTTCCGATCCATCCCTAAGACAACGGACCAACAAAAGCGGAACCGGCCAACCGCTTTCATCAAAACTCAAAAACAGGGATGAAAGAAGCATGAATGGCAATGGAAAGGGAATCTTCGAGCAGACAGTGGCCGACCCTGAAATGTTGAAACGGTTGAATGAAACCACTGATCCAAGGGAAAAAGTCGGCCTGATAATGGAACTTGGCGAAAAATACGGCTGGCCCGTGATAAAAGACACTGTGCGCCGCCACCTTGCGTCGGCAATGGAACAGGACTCGCCCGGAAACCAGAATGGCGACTAAAATTCATGCCCTTGGCGACGCTGAGACAAAAAACAATATTGCCGAAGGCAGCGCAGACTTTGACAAAAGACTTTGGGGGACAAGGGGATGTGCAAGCGGGGTCTTAAAAGACCCCGCAAGCGGAATACTCTACAGGCCTAAAGCGCCTTGAGTGTGTCGTAGATGTTTTCCACCAGATCCCTTGGCGTTGAGGCCCCTGCGGTCAGGCCGATCTTCCTGTACTTCTTGAGTTCCTCAAGTGGCAGCTCCTGGCCGGTCTCCACATGGATGCAGGGGGTGTGCTGGGACTCGGCCACCTGGGCCAGCCGCCTGGTGTTTCCACTGTTGTAGCCGCCCACGACCACCATGAAATCGACCTGCCTGGCAATGCGCACGGCCTCCTCCTGCCTGAGGCGCGTGGCGTCGCAAATGGTTTCCAGCACGGAAACGTCGCAATCCCTGCGGGCCCTGAGGCTCTTGGCGATGCTCTTGAAGACTTCGCGTTCCTGGGTGGTCTGGGCCGCGAGGCTGTATTTCTCGCCCTTCTTGAAATGATGGGCCTCTATCTCTTCCTTGGTCCCGAAAAGCAGCGCGCCGGAACCTGCGTAGCTCAGCAGGCCGCGCACCTCGGGGTGTTCCTTTTCCCCGTAGAGAAGAAGCTTTCTGCCGTTTAAGAATTCCTTCTCAATTATCAGCTGGGCCTTCTTGACCCTGGGACAGGTTGCGTCCAGCACCTCGATGCCGCGCTCCTTGAGTTCCTGCTCCACGGACTTGGGCACGCCATGGGCGCGGATCACGGCAGCCGAGCCGGAGGGTATCTCCTCCGGCGTCGTGGCTATGACAACGCCCTTTCGCGCATACCTCTCCAAAACCTGGGGGTTGTGGATGATGGGTCCGAGTATGAATATCTTGCCGCCGCGCTCGGTCCCTTTTTCGATCAGGGAATCGAGCTTGTTCAGGGCCATGTCCACGCCCATGCAGAAACCGGCGGTTTCCGCCAAAATGACTTCCATTTCAAATTCTCCCGATGTTTTTTCAGGCCAAACCCGTTTGAAGCAGGCCATCCGCCCGGCATTCAGATATAATGCCCGAAACGTTTTGGCAACTTTTTGAAAGGCCCCTGGAAGCCAAAAAAACACGCCATGGTTCAATACTCGCCCTGGTCGCGGGATAAACCTGAAAAAAGGAACTCTAGCCCAGTTGAAGCCTGCCGCTATTTCTGATAGTTAACACGCCTCTATTATTCATGGCGGATTCCGGTCCGCATCAAAACAACATGTGACGAGGGGTAAGGTCTTGGGTATTCCTGCAATTCAAATGGCGCGGATAGGTTCCTATATTATCAAGAAAAAACTGACGGGGCAAAAAAGATACCCGTTGGTTCTCATGCTGGAGCCCCTGTTCAAGTGCAACCTGCGCTGCAAGGGTTGCGGCAAAATCGACTTCCCGCCGGAGGTCATGGACAAGATGCTCAGCGTGGAGCAGTGCCTTTCCGCAGTCGAGGAGTGCGGCGCGCCCGTGGTCTCCATCCCCGGCGGAGAACCCCTGCTCCACCCGGACATAACGGCCATCGTCAAGGAACTCACGGCACGCAAGAAATTCGTATACCTCTGCACCAACGCCCTTCTGGCCCAGAAGCGCATCGAGGAGTTCACCCCCTCAAACTACCTGACCTTCAACGTCCACCTGGACGGATTGCGCGATCGCCACGACCAGCTCACCGGACGCAAAGGCACCTTCGACAACGCCGTGGACGCCATCAAACAGCTCGTGGCCAAGGGCTTTCGCGTGACCACCAACTCCACCTTTTTCAACGACCAGGACCCGGTCGAGGCAGCCAAGCTGTTCGACCTGCTGACCTCCCTGAACGTCGAAGGAATGACCATTTCCGCAGGCTTCAACTACGAAAAGGCCTCGGACCAGGACAATTTTCTGGAAAGGGAGAACACCAAGAAACTTTTCCAGGCCATTTTCGCCCAAAGCAAGGGCAGGGGCTGGGTCTTCAACCACAGCAGCCTGTATCTGGACTTTCTGGTGGGCAACCAGGACTACCAGTGCTCACCATGGGGCAACCCGACATACAACATCTTCGGCTGGCAGACTCCCTGCTATCTCCTGGACGACGGCTACATGCCCACATATAAAGACCTCATGGAAAAGACGGATTGGGACAAGTACGGAAACGGTCACGACCCGCGCTGCTCCAACTGCATGGTTCATTGCGGCTACGAGCCCACGGCCGTGGACGATTCGGTACGGAATCCCTTCAAGCTGATGTTCGTGAAGCCGGTCTAAAGACCTTTCAGGACAGTCTCGCTCAAGGGCTTCCAGGCCCCGGACAAGCCGGACAGGGCAACCCTGAAATCCCTGTTCATGCCCAAAAGCACCCGCAACAGGCCGGGCCTGCACAAAAGCCGGACAAGTATGGACAATGGCTTGACCTTGCCCTCCACTCCGAGTCCTGCAAGGAATTCCCGTGGAATCTCCGTCTCCACGTGGTCGCAAACGGCCCGCAGGACGAAAAACCTCAATCCTTTCTCCACGGCCACCCGCGCCACTGCTCCGCTCTCCATGTCCACGCCCAGGGCGTTGCTCCTGGCAAAAAGACTCCTCTTACCCTTGGCCGAAGCCACGGCCCGGCCCACTGCCGCCAGCCCCCCGACCAGGGCGTGAATCCCAAGCCCCTGCAACTGGGCGCAGGCCTCGGATGCGGTTTGATCGGCAGAACTCCAGACCACGTCTCCCTTGTCCGCGTCATAAATCGAGTCCCCCACCAGCACGCTGCCCGGCTCGACGCAATCGTTCAAGCCGCCTGAAACCCCGGCGCTGACCAGGGCGAAGACCCCTTTACGGACCAAAAATCTTGCCGCCGCTTCGGCCCTCTCCGGACCAGGTCCGGAAAGTACGCAGACATATTCGCGCCCACCGGCAAGACGGCCCTCCCTGAAACGAAAAACCCCTTCACGCGCCCAATGCCCGGCGCCAAGCAAGGCGCGCGCCTCGGCGGTCATGGCTGTCACTATCCCTATGGGTCTGCCCATTGACACTTCCAGATTGAATCATAGTTTCAAACACCCAACTGCCCACCGAAACCAATGAAAAATCATTTAACATTTTTTTGACAAAAAATCCCTTGACATTCAATCCCAAGATTGAAACAAACGATTCAATTGCTTGATTCAAACAATAGTTTTAAACTCAGGTTTCACAAAGCCGGGATTAAACCATGAAGATGGACAAAGACAAGGACACCAAGGAAAAGCTGCTTTCCGCAGCCATCAAGGTCTTTGCGCAAAAGGGCTACCGGTCCGCGACAATCCGCGACATCTGCGCCCTGGCCGGAGCCAATGTGGCGGCGGTAAACTACCATTACGGGGACAAGGAAAAGCTGTATTTCGCGGTCCTGGAAAAAATGTTCACGGAGACCGCAACCAGCAAAACAGTGGGCAACGAATCAACACCTCCCGAAGAAAAGCTGCGCACCTATCTCAAGCAACTCATGATCGAATTGTATGGAGACTGGTGCGAACCCGACGAATTCGGGAACCTGAGTTCGATCTTCCTTATGGAAATGGCCAACCCCAGTGACTACCTCGACCACTTGACCGAAAAATACATCCGTGAAGACGCGCTTGTGATGGAATCAATCCTCAAGGAAATACTTGGGGACAAGGCGGACGCGAAAATGCTCATCCAATGCGCCAACAGCATCTACGGCATGTGCATGTACGAAGTCCTGTGCGGCCCAATAAACAAGCGGCTGTACCCGGAATACTCGCTTTTTGAAGACGATATCGACACGCTTACCGACTACTATACCCAAATGGCCATGGGCGGCCTGAACGCAATCAGGAAGACCCTCGGCTGACAGCCGAAAGGAACAGGATATGAAGACCCAAGACAGGAATTTCACCGCCCGCATTCTGGGCGCGGTGCGCAACAGGAAGATCATGGCCGTAATCGCGGCGGCGATCATCGTGGTGCTGGTTGTCACCCTTGGCAACGGCGGCGCCAAGGAGCAGGCCGAGGAAACGGCGGCCCCGGCAATTCAGGTCGTGAAGGTCAACGTGATGGACGTTAAGCCCGTCCCCTTGAACGACATTTTGACCCTGCCCGGCCAGACCGAAGCGCTGCACGACGTGGTTCTTTCCGCGGAGCGCGGCGGGCGCGTGGAATGGATAGGACCGGAGGAAGGCGAGGAGATCGAGCTGGGACAGGACATTGTCAAGATCGACATGGCTGCTGCCGCGGCCGCATTGAACAAGGCCAAAGCCTCTCATGTTCTTTCCAAGAAACTGGCGGCGCGCAGGGAAAGCCTGCACAAAAGCAACGTGCTTTCCAAGGAGGAGCTGGATCAGGCCGAGACCGACCTGGCTCTGGCCAGCGGCACTCTGCGCGAAGCCCAAGTGGCCTACGACCAGGGGCTGATCAAGGCCCCGTTCAAGGGCGTGGTCAATAAGCTGTACGTCGATCCCGGCGAATACGTGGACACCGGCGCTCCTGTGGCCGACATGGTCAACGTGGACAGCATCCGCATCAACGTAAACGTGCCGGAAATGGATGTGCGCTACCTTAAGAAGGGCGAATTCGCCGACGTCATTGTGGACGCCTACCCGGACGAAAAGTGGGCCGGGGAAATAGATTTCGTTTCCTTCAAGGCCGATCCAGCCACCAAGACCTTCAAGGTCAGGGTGGTGGTCAAAAACGACGACGGCAGAATCCGTCCCGGCATGCTGGCCCGGGCCAGCTTCCAGCGCAGGTCCATTCCCGAGGCCCTCATCGCTCCCTTGTTTGCCGTCTTGGACAAGGGCGGGGAGCGCATCGTCTTTGTGGTCGAAGACGGGGTCGCCCACGCGCGCACGGTTTCCATCGGCGTAATATCCGACGAATACGTGCAGATAACTGACGGCCTGAAAGTCGGCGACAAGCTGATAATCACCGGACAGACCGAAGTAGAAGAAGGAACCACGGTGACCTTTCAATGATAATAAACCACGCAGCCCTTGACCGGCAGTCCACAGTACTGGTGCTGCTGGTGCTCATAGTCCTGGCCGGGGCCTTCAGTTATATGGCCCTGCCCAGGGAGTCCTCGCCCGACATCACCATTCCCTATGTCTTCGTGACCACGAACTACGAGGGCGTGGCGCCGGAGGACATGGAAACGCTGGTCACCATGCCCCTGGAAAGAAAGCTCAAGGGACTGGACGACACTGAAAAGATATCCTCCATTTCGGACGACGGCATATCGGTAATCTCCATCAAGTTTCTGCCCTCGGTGGACATCGACGACGCCCTGCAAAAGGTCAGGGACAAGGTGGACCTGGCCAAGCCCGACCTTCCGGCGGAACTTCCCGACGACCCGGTCATCGAGGAGATGAACTTCTCGGACATGCCCATCCTGAACGTGGTCCTGTCCGGGCCTTTCAGCCTCAAGCGGCTCAAGGTCTTTGCCGAGGACATGGAGGACCTGTTCGAGGCCGTGCCCGGAGTGCTGGAAGCCGAAATCATCGGCGGCCTGGACCGCGAAATACATGTTGAATTCGACCTGGACAGGGTGGCCTTCTACAACGTGCCCTTCTCCTCCCTGCTCAGCGCGGTGGAAAAGGGCAACGTGAACATGCCGGGCGGGTCCATGGACATCGGCAACGCCAAGTATCTGGTCCGCGTTCCCGAAGACTACCAGCACCCCGCCGAGATCAACAGCATCGTGGCCTTTGTGCGCGACGGCAGGCCCGTTTACCTGCGAGACCTGGCGGAAATCCGCGACCACTACAAGGAACCCACGACCCGCAGCCGCATCTGGGGCGAGAACAGCGTCACCATCCAGATAAAAAAACGCTCCGGCGAAAATATCATCGAGATAACCGACGCCATCAAGGAAATCGTGGGCGAACAGAAGCAGAATCTGCCCCCGACCCTGAAGATCGACATGACCTCGGACCAGTCCAAGGACATCCGGACCATGGTCAAGGACCTTGAGAACAACATCATCACGGGCCTGATACTGGTTCTGGCCGTGGTCTTCATTTTCATCGGCGGACGCTCGGCCCTGTTCGTGGCCCTGGCCATCCCCCTGTCCATGCTCATCACCTTTTCCATGCTCTCGGTCTTTTCCATAACCCTGAACATGGTGGTGCTCTTTTCCCTGACCCTGGCCCTGGGCATGCTCGTGGACAACGGCATCGTCATCGTGGAAAACATCTACCGCCACATGCAGGACGGCATGACCAAGCTGGAGGCGGCCCGCGCGGCCACCGACGAAGTGGCCTGGCCGGTAATCTCCTCCACCCTGACCACCGTGGGCGCTTTCTTTCCCATGGTCTTCTGGCCCGGCATCATGGGCGAATTCATGTCCTTTCTGCCCAAAACGGTCATCATCGCCCTGACCGCATCCCTGTTCGTGGCCCTGGTCATCAACCCGGTGCTCTCGGCCCGCTATCAGACGGTCAAGCCCAAGCCCCCGGCGGACGTGAAGCCCAAGGGCGTGGACAAGCTCCTGGAGGGAGTCAAGGGCGTCTACCTGCCGCTCCTGGACTGGACGCTGGACAACAGGGGCAAGACCGTGGCCGCATCCGTGGTCATTCTCATCGTCTCCATCATGGCCTTCGGGATGTTCGGCAAGGGCGTGGAGTTCATGCCGGACATCGAACCCAAGCGGGCCTACATAAACATCAAGTCGCCCATCGGAACCAACCTTGACGCTTCCGACAAGCTGACCAGACAAGTTGAAAGCATTGTCAAGGAATACAAGGATATCGAGTTCTGCATCGCCAACATCGGCTCATCAGGCGGCGGAGACATGATGACCTCCGGCGGAGACGGAACGCACAAAAGCTCCGTGGCCATCGACTTCCTGGACATACATGAGCGCTCCCGCCCCTCGTCCGAAATCCTGGTGGAGCTCCGCGACCGCCTGCAAAAGGCCATCAAGGGCGCGGAGGTGCGCGTGGAAAAGGCGGAGGAAGGCCCGCCCACGGGCATGCCCATCAACCTGGAAATCTACGGCACGGACATGATAGGCTTGGGCGAGGTCTCCTCGAAAATCAGAAAAGCCATCCAGGACATTCCCGGATTGGTCGACCTCAAGGACAACTACGTCTCGGGCAAGCCCGAAATCAAGATCGACGTGGACAAGGAAAAGGCCGCCCTCCTGGGCCTGGACACCTATACGATCGCCTACACGGTCAAGTCCGCGGTCAACGGCGCAAAGGTGGGCACCTACCGCGAAGGCAAGGACGAGTACGACATCGTGGCCAAGCTGCCCAAAAAGGAACTCAAATCCGTGGAGGCCATCAAGCGGCTGACCGTGTCCGGGCCTGACGGGGAACCCATCCCCCTGACCAGCCTGGCGGAAGTGCGCGTTTCCAGCGGCCTGGGCACCATCAACCGCATCGACCAGAAGCGGGTGGTGACCATCTCGGCCGATGTTTCCGGACGATTGGCCAACGACATCATCGTGGACATCCAGAAACGCCTTGAGAAATTCCAGTGGCCCAAGGGCTACTCATACTCCTTCACCGGCGAGCAGGAGGAACAGGACAAGGCCTCGGCCTTCCTGGCCCAAGCCTTCGTGGCCACCATCTTCATCATCTTCCTGGTCCTGGTAACACAGTTCAATTCCATCCTGACGCCCTTCATCATCCTGACCTCGGTGGCCCTCTCCCTGGTGGGCGTGTTCCTGGGACTGCTGTTTACCGGACAGGCCTTCGGCGTGATCATGACCGGCGTGGGAGTGGTCAGCCTTGCAGGGGTCGTGGTCAACAACGCCATCGTGCTTATCGACTACTTCGAACAGCTCAAGGCCAGGGGTCTGGCCGTACGCGAGGCCCTGATGCAGGCCGGGTCCGTGCGTTTCAGGCCGGTGCTGCTCACGGCCATCACCACCATATTGGGGCTTTTGCCCATGGCCACGGGAATCAGCTTCGACTTCCTCGGCTTTCAGTGGGACGTGGGCGGAGAATCCTCCCAGTGGTGGGGAGCGATGGCCGTGGCCGTGATCTTCGGGCTGGCCTTCGCCACCCTGCTGACCCTGGTTCTGGTGCCGGTGCTCATCTCCCTCAAGGAAAGCCTGGAGGCCCGGATGGCGAGCAAAAGCCAAAGCGTGTAATGGGAGAAAACACATATTGACGGCAAGTTACCACCCAGACATGAAGGCAATAACCCTGCTGTCGGCCCTGCTCCTTTGCCTGTGCTCGCAGGCCCTGGCCTCCGCACCCAGCCTCATGGCCGGACGGACCCCTGTCATTCCCTGCGAGATCGTGAACAGCTTCCCCCACGACCCCGAGGCCTTCACCCAGGGCCTGTTCCTCTACAACGGGCAATTTCTCGAGAGCACGGGCCAATACGGCCGGTCCACTTTGCGGACGGTGGAAGTCGAGACAGGACGCGTGCTGAAGCGCACGAAAATCGGCGAAAACTTTTTCGCGGAGGGCGCGGACCATTACGGGGAAAGGTTATACATGCTGACCTGGAAAGCCCGCACAGGTCTGATCTTCAATATCCGGACCCACGAGCAGCTGGGCAGCTTCACCTACGAGACTGAAGGCTGGGGACTGGCCTGCGACGAAAAGCGGCTGGTCATGAGCGACGGCACGGCGCGGCTGCAATTCCTGGACCCCGAGACCCTCACCCCGCGAGGCTCGATCCTGGTCCGCGACGCAGGGGTACCGGTCACGCGCATCAACGAGCTGGAACTGGTCAAGGGCTTCCTGCTCTGCAACATCTGGAAATCCGACAGGATAGCGGTGGTGGACCTGGACAGCGGGCTGGTCAAGGCCTGGCTGGACATTTCCAACCTGCGGCCCGAACTGGCCTACGGCTCCGGCGCGGCCAACGGCATGGCCTATGACGAGGAAAACGACCGGCTCCTGGTGACCGGAAAGAATTGGGACAGGGTCTTTGAGATCAAGCCGGACAAAATTCCCTGGAGGGAATAGTTCCAAATCAAAAAAAGGGTTGTGGGAATGTCCCGCAACCCTTTTCAGTTAAGCAAGAAACATCTGCCGCCAATGATTTAGAGGCGATCGTATACCTCCTGCGCCTTGTTCTTGACCGAACCAGCCGCAACCACCATGACTACGGCCAAAACGGCATCCAAATCCTCCTTGCCGACTCCGTTTTCCTCGGCTCCGCCGAAGAGGTGCTCCATTCACGGAGCGCAACCAAGAGCAATGGCCGCAGCAATGCGGACCAAGTAGACCGTTTTGGAGTCCAGCGTGTCTGCTGTCATCGCCTTGCCAAACTTCATGCTCGCCTGTTGTTGCCTTTCGTTAAGCATAAACCCTCCAGGTTGAAACTATTTGCTGCATTGATTAATGTAAGCAAACAATCGAATCCAACGATTTTTGCCGATAAGGCACATCGACACTTTCGATTGATAAGGATATCAACAATGGAATTCAGACAGTTGCAGAGTTTTCTGGTGGTGGCCGAAGAGTTGCATTTTTCCAGGGCGGCAACAAAACTTCACCTTGCCCAGTCGTCGGTCTCGGCGCAGATACAGGCTTTGGAGCACAGCCTTGGCACGCCGCTCTTTGAGCGGGTCAACCGGCGGGTGCGGCTCACGGAAGCCGGGGAAAAGCTCAAGGGGTATGCGCGAAAGGTCGTGGAAATGACCGATGAAATCAAGGCCGACATCAACAGCCACGAAGACCCGCGAGGCAGTCTGGTCATCCGCATGCCGGAGTCCCTCGCCACCTCGCGAATTCCACAGGCGGTAAAGCGGTTTCACGAGCGATACCCGTTGGTAAAGCTGCGCTTCATCAATTGCTCGGACACGGAACTTCAGCAGGAACTCAATTCGGGCCGACTGGACCTGGCCTTTCTCATTATCGATTCCCTGCCGGTCAAGGGCGTAAACCACGAAATCCTGCGCCCCGAGGAGCTGGTGCTGGCTGCCGCGCCGTCACATCCGCTGACAACAGCCGGGGCTGTGCGACCTAGCGACCTGAACGGCCAAACACTGCTGCTGCCGCGAACAGACTGAAGCTACAGGAAACCTTTTGAGCAGTTGCTCAAGGAAAATCAGGCAAAACCCACGGTCATCGAGTTCTCCTGCAACCAGGGACTGAGGCAATGCCTGCTGCGGGGAGTGGGGGTTACAATATGCCCGCGCGTGTCAGTGGAACGCGAACTGGCCAGCGGAGAACTCCGAACCCTGGCCTGGCATGCGCCCCTTCCCGAGGCCGCAGTGTTCATGATCTGGCATACGGAAAAATGGTGCTCGCCCCTGCTGAACGCGTTCATGCGCTACGCCAGAGAGGGAATGGAAATCGCTTAGCAGCTTACCTGGAAGTAGTGTGGCCAAATCAACGCGGCTGGGCCGGGCTTGCTTCATGGGCGAATTTCTTTGCGTGGTTTGTAAATGGGGTGTGGCTCTTTTGGGGAAAATCAATATCTTGTCTTCGTGAACATTAGTTGTACCTTAGGCAGAAAACGTTTATCTCTTGATAATACCACTTCTACAAGGTATTATATAAAGAAAGTCAGCGTTGGCTTCGACCTCTGGAACTGCCCAGGGAGAATGCTTAGCGTAGAGTGCACGCCTGTTTGCCTGAAGTTAACTTCAAAGTTCCAAGTTCAGGTTCGATAATATGGGAATAATCACCATTTCGATTACTCAAGGCGGGGATGGCATCGCAACTGGGGTTGTGCCCGATCCGTTAAGAAGGCATCCAAATACCCTGTCTTAGCCAATAATCCGTTGAAGCTAGCGCAGGGAGGGACAACCTCCCTCACCCCGCCAACGATATAACATACAGAGGAGCCACCATTGGACTCCTGAGGTAGCAACTCAATTCATTCCATTTACTCGAAGAAGTCTTCGTCGCAGCAATCAGACCACCATAACCGATTCATGACAAGGCTTGATCGGCTGATTCTGTCGAACGGACCTAACGGGCTGGATTTGTCGTACCCTTTTGACTGGTTGGACTTGCCTTACAGGATTGCACCGGACCGCCAATAACTGCCTTCAGTAAAAAATACACCTGCACCGCAATTATGATCCATTGGAGAGCTTTGCCCAACCCTCACGGATAACAACCTAGATGCTTACCACCGAATGAATAAATAATTGTCACCGGTCAAGTAACATTAGACCCAAGGGACGTCAAATGTGTATGAGTATATGCAATCGATTTCGGAGAGGTATGCGATGGGCTGACCATGTTGGTTATAAAAAGTCATTCCAAAACCTCCTGTTGGAACCTAAGGACATAAACTTCAGCCCGATATATACCGTCTAAGCTGTACGCTTGAAGTTAGTACACCATTTGCCCCCAAACAACCACACCAAAACCAGAAAACGAAACAATAAATACTAATTACTCTAAAATGCAACAGCCTAAAACCAAAATCCCACCCTCACTGAAATCAAACCTTCTCGCCCCTACTCCTTCCCCTTCCTGAACAGCAGCCAGCCGCCCAGGAGGATCATGGGCAGGCTCAGGATTTGGCCCATTGTCAGCCAGTCAAAGGCCAGAAATCCAAGTTGCGAGTCGGGCTGGCGCACGAACTCCACGCTGAACCTGAAAAACCCGTAGAGCATCAGAAAAAGCCCGAGCACCGCGCCGCTTTGCCGAGGCTTGCGGGAATAAATCCAAACCACGGTGAACAGGACGATCCCTTCCAGCCCGGCCTCGTAAAGCTGGGACGGATGCCGGGGCACGCTGCCTGAAATGGGTCCGGGATAGACCACTCCCCAGGGAAGGTCCGTGGGCCTGCCCCACAACTCGCCGTTTATGAAATTTCCGATGCGCCCGGCGAACAGTCCGGGAGGGGCCAGCGGGGCTATGAAATCGCCGATCTCCAGCAAACTCTTGCCTCTGCGTCTGGCAAAGACCAGCCCCACAACGGTCACGCCCAGAGCGCCGCCGTGAAAGGACATGCCGCCCTTCCAGACCGCCAATATATCACCGGGATTGTTCCAGAACTGCACGGGGTCGTAAAACAGCACGTATCCGGCCCTGGCGCCCACCACCAGCCCGACGACGAGCCAGGTGATCAGATCGTCCAACTCTTTTGCCGTCCAGCCGCGCCACTCCTGGCCGGCGCGAAAACGGCCCAAAAGCCAGGCCGCTCCAAAGCCAAGGGCATACATGAATCCGTACCAGCGGGCCGCGAATGGCCCGATCCTGAATATCACCGGATCAAAAACAGGAAGTTCAATCATCCATTGTTCCCTCAAAGGGCTTAACCCTTTGTTTTCGGTATTTTTTCAGTTACACTCACTTGGCGAGCGCCGCCGACAAGGTCCGATTATTTGGCGTCCACGTCAAGGGCGCGAAGGCCAAAAAATGGAAACAAACAAGGAATTCGACATACTGGAAATGCCCGTGGACGGACTGGCGGCCTATTGGCTGTCGTTGAAAAAAGTCCTGGACACAAGAAAGGGCAAAAACCTGCTGAAAGAGGAATTGAAGAACACCGGAGAACCGTTCATCAATTTCCTCCTTGAGACCGTTTTCTCCAAATTCGAAATCGCCCATGTCCGCAAGCTGGTCAAGGTCAAGCGCAGCCTGCTCCTCTCGGACTATCGCAAGAAAATAGACCTGATGCGCCTGGCCCTGTTCGCCGTGGCCGCCAGCGAGAATCCAAGGGTGACCCTGGTGCGCATGGATTCGAAATTCTCCAGGCCGCCCATGGACGAACGCAAGGCCTTTGATCTGGCCCACGGCATGATCCGGGGCATGAACGACAACGGCGTGGACCTGCCCACGCTGCTTCGGGTGGACCACAAGCTCAAGCCGGACAGGCTCATCGTGAAACTGCTCTTCTACATCATCACCTCCAGGCGCGACGGCAAGCACGCCCTGACGCCCTACATCCATTTCGACCACTCCCCCTATTTCAGCGAAGGCCTGTCCCTGGCCGTGGACGGATTCGAGGCCGACTTCCTGGCCCATCACCTCATGGACATACGCAACGAGACCATCATAGAGGTGGGCAGGAAAATGGACATGGCCCTGGAAATGGCCTTGGGCATTAGAAAAAAAATGACCTACGACGAAATATTCAGAACCGCACGGGCCTATATGCTCTAACAGCAGGCCAATGTTATTATTTTGTTATTTTTTTGCGCCATATCTCATCCCAATATATTGCAATATAATATCTTTTCCGCAAAAACCCGCATCTTGTTTCACTAAAACCGGTGGACAGATATGAACGCCTTGAGTATGGTGTTCTAATGACCGGGATATTAACTTTTTTAGACTTGTAAAAACATTACACTCGGCCAATCTTGATGAAAAACACAGACTCCCTGCATCTTGGCAAGAAAAGTGACGCCACTGTCCTGGATTTTCTGGAAAAGAAAATGGGCTTTCTTGTTGTCCTGTCCGAGGACGCATTGGTGACCCGCACCCTCAGGTCCATGACCTTCAAAACCCTGGGCGTAAAGACCGATTGCGTGGCCAGCTTTTCCGTGACCAATCGGGCTCTCAATGAAATCAAGGACAAGCACGGGCACGGCATTCCCCTCATCCTGTTCGTGGAAAGGATACTAAACGGAAAGCCCAGTTCCGATTTCATCTATAACGTCAAGAAACTCTATCCCGAGGTCAAGATAATCATCCTGACTTCGGAGACGGACAGGGACAACCTCGTGTTTCTGCATGAACTGGGCGTGAACAACATCATCACCAAACCGGTCTCCATGACCAACTTCATAGAAAAGATCGCCAGCACCCTGAAGCCTCAAGGCAAACTGGGGCAATTGATCCAGAGCGGAAAGGAGTATCTGGCCCAGGGGGACTACAAAAAAGTCCTGGAAATCAGCGACAAGGTGCTCAAAATAAAACCCGGCAGCCCGGCAGGCCTGATGCTCAAGGGCGACGCACTGGAATCGATGGGCGACAGGGAGGAGGCCATCAAGGCCCTGGAAGAGGCCCATGCCAGCTCGCATCTCTATCTGGAACCGTTAAAGAAACTCGCCGAAATCCATAAGGATTTTAACGATGACATGTATCTTAACTTTCTTAAAAAACTGGACAAACTCAGCCCGCTGAACACCGACCGCAAGATCGAAATCGGCAAGGTCTACGTCAAGAAAAACGAAGTTCTTCAGGCCAAGACATACTTCGACCAAGCCATTGAAAACGCCACCAAGGAGGCAATGGGCTTTGTGGGTTCCATAGTGGAAAACATCGCGGACACCTTGTCGGCCAAATCCCCGGAAATCGCCGAGCAATATCTGGTCAACATCCTGGAACTCAAGGGCGACACCCTGGGCCGCGACGACCTCGGCCTCTTCAACAGGCTGGGCATCTCCCTCAAGAAACAGGGCAAGATTCAGGAAGCCATAAGCAACTACACCAAGGCGCTGACCATCGCGCCCAAGGACGAAGGACTGTACTACAATCTGGCCCTGGCCTATTACGAAGGCGGGAACTCGATCAAAGCCGCGTCCAGCATGGACAAGGCCCTGGATTTGAACAACGAGCTGCACAGGTCTTCAGAGCCGGTCTGCTACAACATGGCCTTCATCCATTACGAGGCCGGAAACATGGACAAGGCCAAACGATTGTTTACTGAACTGCTGGAAATGAACCCCAAGCACATTGAAGGGAAAAAGTACCTGACGGAAATCGGCCGCAAATAGCCTGGCTCCGGCAAAAGACACTTTATCCCTATCCCGCCCTTGACCTTTTGGCCCAGATGTGGCGAGTATGGACCCGCCGCACGGCTCCCTGAGGGGCCGGCATTGCATATTTTCCATATGAAGCCAGAACTACCCGAAATACCTGAAATTCACCTCCGCGCATATCCCAACGAGGAAATCAACGAGCTTCCCATCCGAAGATACGAGGGGGAAGTCCGCCTGGTGTACACCCCGGAACAGGTCGCAGCGGCGGTAAAAAGGCTGTCGCGCAGCAAGATCATCGGCTTCGACACAGAGACCAGGCCTGTTTTCAAGAAGGGACGCCCCCAGAACTCCCCGGCCCTGATCCAGCTGGCCAACTCGGAATGCGTCTACATTTTCCAGCTCAAGCGGCAACCCTTTGACAACGGGCTAAAGGGCATCCTGGCCGACCCGCGCATCATCAAGGCCGGTGTGGCCGTGTCCGACGACATCAAGGGGCTCAAGGGCCTTTCGCACTTCAGGGAAGCGGGCTTCGTGGATTTGGGGGTTGTCACCAACAAACTGAACATGAAGACCCACGGCCTGCGGAACATGGCCGCCAACCTTCTGGGATTCAGGATAACCAAGGGCGCGCAATGCTCCAACTGGGAGCGCGTCAATCTTTCCAACCAGCAAATCATGTACGCCGCAACCGACGCCTGGGTCAGCCGGGAACTCTACCTGGCCCTGGACAATCTGGGCGCATTCTGACACCTACTCCTCGTCAATCCCCGGCCTGATACGCATCCGCTTGGCCGCGCTACGCCGCTTCTTGCCTTCCAGCCTTCTCCGTCTCGACGACCTGGGAACCCTGGTGTTGATCCTCTGCATCACCGGCTCCAGGGCCTCGGCCAAAAGCTTTGCAAAGCGCTCCACGGCCCGCCGTTTGTTCTCGGCCTGACTGCGGGTGGAGTGGGAGACTAATTGAAGAATGCCTTTCCCGCTTATCCTGCGCCTGAGCTTGCCCTTGAGGATGACCTTTTCCAGCTGGGTCAGGCTGGGCGACGAGGCAAGGTCGAACCTGAGCACCACGGCGGTGCTGGTCTTGTTCACGTGCTGCCCGCCCGGCCCCGGACTGCGGACGGCCGTGAAGGTGAGCTCCCCCTCGGGTATGGAAAGGTTGTCGTTGATGTAGATCATGAGAAAGACCCACCCTGGTCCTTGCCAAGGTCCGGAACGAAAAAGGGAGGAGCAAAACGCCCCTCCCCCGGTTTCAGACTCCGGCCCTCGGACTATTTCAACATTTTCCTGACGGCCTTCTTGATGCCGTTCTTGTCAATGCCGATCATGGCCCGAAGTTCCTTCTGGGTGCCGTGCTCGATGAACTCGTCCGGCAATCCCAGGCGCGTGACCCTGATTCCGGACAGGGCGTCGTTGTCGTTCAGGAGTTCCAGCACTGCTGAAGAAAATCCGCCTGCTGACGCATTTTCCTCGACGATGAGCATGTTCTTGAATTCCTTGGCCATATCCAGAAGCTGCTTCTGCGGCAGGGGCTTGACGAAACGGGTATTGAACACGGCCACGTCCAGGCCGCTCGTCTTTTCCAGCTCAATGGCCGCCTCGATGGCCGGGTAAACCCTTGACCCAAGGGTCACGATGACCACCGCCTTGGACGGGTCCTTGGCCTCGCGCACGAATTCACCCTTGCCCAGGGCTATCTTGCGGGGATTGTCACTGACCTTGGCGCCGACGCCCATGCCTCTGGGATAGCGAATGGCCACGGGACCGGGAGTGGCAAAGGCCGTTGCCATCATGCAGCCCAGTTCGGCCTCGTCCTTGGGAGCCATGAGCACCATGTTGGGAATGTGGCGCAGGTAGGTGAGGTCGAAAACGCCGTGGTGGGTGGCCCCGTCCTCGCCCACAAGCCCACCCCTGTCCAGGAAGAATTTCACGTCCAGGTTCTGCAGGCAGACATCGTGCACCACCTGGTCGTAGGCGCGTTGCAAAAAAGTCGAGTAGATGGCCACGGCGGGCTTGTAGCCCTGGGTGGCCAAGCCTGCGGCAAAGGTCACGGCATGCTGTTCGCAAATGCCCACGTCCACGAACCTCTCGGGAAACTTCTCGCGAAAACAGTCGGTGCCGGTTCCTTCGGGCATGGCTGCGGTGATGGTCACGATCTTGTCGTCCTTTTGCGCAAGATTGCAGAGGGTGCTGCCGAAAACCTGCGTGTAGGAGGGATAGCTCTCGCCTTCCTTGGCCTTCTTGGCCAGGCCGGTTTCGGGCTGGAACCTGCCCACGCCGTGAAAGTATGTGGGGTTCTTCTCCGCCGGGTCATAGCCCTTGCCCTTCTTGGTCAGGACATGCACCAAAACCGGTTTATTGATCTTCTTGACCTGCTCGAACACGTCGCAAAGCTGTTCGATGTTGTGGCCGTCAACAGGGCCGAGATAAGTGAAACGGAAGGCCTCGAAAAGCATGCCTGGCGTGAAGAAGCTCTTGAAGGAATCCTCGCCGCGCCTGGCGTACATGGCCAGATCCTCGCCGATGCGCGGAATCTGCTTCATGAAGGATTCCACCTCGGTCTTGAACTTCTGAAGCAGGGGGTGGGAAAGCTTGCGGCTCAGGAAATTGGACAAGGCGCCCACATTGGGGGAGATGGACATCTCGTTGTCGTTGAGGATGACCACCATCTTGCGGCCCATGCCGCCCGCCTGATTCAGCCCCTCGTAGGCCATGCCCGCAGTCATGGAGCCGTCGCCGATGACCGCAACCACGTTCCTGTCGTCGCAGGACAAATCCCTGGCCACGGCCATGCCCAGGGCCGCGGAAATGGAGGTGCTGGAATGGCCCACGCCGAAATGGTCGTAAGGGCTTTCGCTGCGGCGCGGAAAACCGCTGATGCCGTTGAGTTGCCTGAGGGTATGGAAACGGTCCAGCCTGCCGGAAAGAATCTTGTGGGCGTAGGCCTGATGCCCCACGTCCCAGACCAGTTGGTCCTTGTCCAGGTTGAAGCACTTGTAAAGGGCCAGGGTCAGTTCCACCACGCCCAGTCCGGGAGCGAGATGGCCCCCGCTTTGGGACACCTTGTCTATGATCACGCGCCTGAGCTCGTCCGCAAGGATTACGAGTTCTTCGCATTCAAGCTTGGCCACGTCGGCCGGTTTGGCGATCTTGGGTAGGATTTGGTATTCGGACTTCGCAGGAATGTTTCCGCTGTTTTTGATGCTCATAAAAAACTCTTTTGTTGGATACTACTAATAAACCCTGTCGACTATATATTGAGCCAGTTCAGAAAGGAAGTCGGCTTCTTCGCCGGAATACGGACTGAGGTTATCCACGGCCCGGTTCACATAATCCCTGGCCAGCTCCTTGCTCTTCTCAAGCCCGATAAGGGCCGGATATGTTGTTTTCCCCTGTTCCTCATCGCTGCCCACAGGCTTGCCCAGGGTAGCCTCGTCGCCAACAACGTCCAAAACGTCGTCAACGATCTGAAAGGCCACGCCGATGGCCCGACCATATTCCGCAGCCCGCTCCTCGGCCTCCTGCCCGGCGCCGGACAAGATGGCCCCGCTGACGCAGGCGGCGGTGATGAGCGCCCCGGTCTTCATGGCGTGCATGGCCCGAAGATCGTCAAGAGGCACGCCGCTCTTACCCGTGAATTCCATGTCCACCGCCTGTCCGCCTACCATGCCCCTGGCTCCGGCCGATTCGGCCATGACTCCGGCAGCACGGACCACGTCCCCGGAAGGCAGTCCGCAGTCAAGAGAGGCCTCCATCATCAGCCCGAAGGCCTCGGTGAGCAGGCCGTCGCCCGCGAGAATCGCCGTGGCCTCGTCGAACTGCTTGTGGTTGGAGGGCTTGCCCCGCCGCAGATCGTCGTCGTCCATCGCCGGAAGGTCGTCATGGATCAGGGAGTAAGTGTGGATGAGTTCCAGGCTGGCCGCAAAGGGCATGACCTTTTTCCTGTCCGCGCCAAGCAGCCCGGCCCAGGAAAGGGTCAGCACCGGCCTGAGCCTCTTGCCCCCGGCCAACAGGCTGTATTCCATGGCGGCCAGAAGTCTTTCAGGAATACCCTTGTCCTTTAGGCAGATGGCGAGATAGGCTTCGACATCCTTGGCCCGAAGCGCAAGCTTTTCTTTAACCGTCATCGGAATCATCCCCTTCAAGGCCCTTGAACTCGGAAAGCAACCCTTGGGTCACAATTTCAACCTCGTGTTTAGCGGCATCTAGTTGTTTGCCGCAGGACTTTGCCAAGGTCAAGCCCTCCTTGTACAATTTCACACCATCTTCAAGGGGCAGGTCGCCCCCCTCAAGCTTGTCCACTATTTGCCTGAGCCTCTCCAGACCGTTCTCGAAACTCTGATTTTTGGCCATGTCTATTCCGCCAGAAATTGATCCACACGTTTTTCCAATAGGGGCAGGGGGTCCACCAGCCGCCCCATGACCGCCACGCTGAAATGCAGATGCGGCCCCGTGGCCCTGCCCGTCATGCCGGTCATGCCGATCACCTGCCCGCGCCTGACCTGCTCCCCTTCCGACACCCTGGCCTCGGAAAGGTGAAAATACATGGAAACCACTCCGTTGCCGTGGTCAACATACACGCTTTTTCCCGCATAGTAATGGTCGCCCGACAAGATTACGCTGCCGTCCGCCGTGGCCTGGATTTCAGTGCCCACGGCAGCGCGGAAATCAAGGCCGCGATGCGGATTCTTGGGCTTGCCGTTCAGTATGCGCCTGAGCCCGTAGACGCTGGTGGTCTCGCCCTTTACCGGACGAAGCAGGGGCAGACTCCACAAACGATGCATACTCATGGTATCAAGGGCCTGCTTGACCGCCTTGCGTTCAAGGGCCGCACGTTCAAGGGCCTCGGGAGGAGGGGAAACCATGTCCTCGTCCAGGGTCAGTTCCTGTTTCGGATAGACCTTGTCCCGAACCAGAATCATGCGCTGAAAGACTTTCTGCTCACCCTTGATCAAGGCGGTGACTATCAACTCGCTCTTGCCCGGCTCGGCGTTCAGCACGTCGGTTCCGAGCAAAGCCAAGGCCACCTGCTTGTCGTTCCAGACGGATATGGAGGGCAAGACTTCCCTGTCCAGCCAGCGTACGGACACCGATTCCACCGGGCGCGTGGAAGTCAGCCGCACCGGAAAGGGCTGGCCCACGTCAACGGCTGAGGGCGCGGCCAGGGTGATCTGTTCCTGTTCCGCAGTCGCGTTGGCGGATTCCTGCCCGGCCTCTTCCGCAGGAAAGGAATCCTCGCTCCAGGCGCTTCCTGAAAAACAGATGAACACGCATAAAACGCTCAGCAATATCTTGATTAAATTTCCGGCGTTGGTCATTGCCTCTGTTCCCCGTTTTTGTCCTTTTCAACCCTGGCCCGGACCCGTCCATGACTGACTCGGATATCCAGGGCGTCTCCGGCAGTCACTTCATCTGGATGACGCAAAAATCTGCCGCTCTTTTCCACGCGGATCAGGCCGTAGCCCCTTTCCAACGGTCCTTCGGGGTCCAGTCCCTTGAGTCTGGCGGCCAGCAGTTCCAGGGAACGCAGACATGAATCAGGATGCTTCGCCCCGGCCCGGAAAATCCTCCGGCCCAGATCGTCCAGCCGCATGGAACGAGCTTCAAGGGCTTCCATGCCGAAACTCGACACAAGCCCCCGGCACTGCCTTGAAAAATCTTCGATCTTGTCGCGCATGAAATTCTTTCCGGCCGACCCCAGGCGCAGGGCCTCATTGTCGAATCTTTCCGAAAGCCGTTCCAATGTCCTTTCCGGAGAGAGCCAGACAAGTCCCTTTCTAAGCGCCTCGAACCGTTCGGCCTTGCCCCGCACGAAGACGGCGTAGGCCCGGGCCAGGGACATTTCCAGGTCGTCCACGGCCTGATACAGGGCCTCGCGCTCGGGCCAAAGCTCCTGCGCGGCGTGGCTGGGGGTTGCGGCCCGCCTGTCGGCCACGAAGTCGGCTATGCTCACGTCCGGCTCGTGGCCTATGCCCGTGAGCACCGGTATTTTCATGTTGTGGATGGCGTCGGCCACCTCCTCGGTATTGAAGGCCCAGAGGTCTTCAAGGGAGCCGCCGCCGCGTATCAGGACCACCACCTCGGCCCAATCGTCCCCGTCCGCCTGGGCCAGAGCCTCGGCGATCTGTTTCGGGGCCTTGTCCCCCTGGACCAGAGTCGGATAGATTCTTATCTTGCTTCCCCAGCCGCGATCATCGGCCAGCCGCAAAAAATCGCGCACCGCCGCGCCCTGGGGGGAGGTGACCACGGCCACTCTCCGGGCATGGGCGGGCAACCGCATCTTGCGGTCCTCGTCGAAATAGCCCTTGTCCGAAAGTTTGCGCTTGAGCTCCTCAAAGGCCAGTTGCAGGTCGCCCACGCCCTGCTCCTGCACCAGCTCGGCCACCAGCTGATAGGCCCCGCGCGGCTCGTAGACGTTGATGCGCCCCGCGCAAAGGACCTCCATGCCCTCCTCGATCCTGGCGGACATGTCCTGGTCTTCTTCGGAAACTTCGCCGGTCAGGGGATTCACGTCGCTGGAGCCTTCGGGGCGCCACTGGCCGGACTTGAACCAGACCACGGACAGGGAGGCCTCCCCATCGGTCAGGGAGAAATAGATGTGGCCGCTGGCCGGGCGGGAAAGGTTCCGGACCTGGCCCCGAACCCAGACAAAGGGGAACTGGGCCTCCAGGACTTCCTTGACTGCCCTGGTCAGGTCCGAGACGGACAGGATACGGGACATGCCCTACCCCTCCAGCCCCCAGCCCTGCCAGACGCCCTTTCTCCAGGCCGCGAAGGCCTCGGAAAAGCCGTCCAGGGGCAGTTCCACGCGCTCGCCGCTGCGCCGGTCCTTGGCCTCGATGATGCCGTTCTTGAGGCCCTTGCCGCCCAGAACCAGCTGCATGGGATAGCCGATGAGGTCGGCGTCGTTGAACTTGACGCCGGGCCGCTCGTTGCGGTCGTCGTAGATCACGTCCAGGCCGCCGGCGCAAAGCTCCTCGTAAAGCTCGTCGGCCTTGTTCACCACGGCCTCGTCCTTGCCGCCAAGCGATATTATGGCCGCCTCGAAAGGCGCGATGGAAGGCGGAAAAATGGCACCGTTCTCGTCATTGTTCTGTTCTATTGCAGCGGCCACGATGCGCGAGACCCCGATGCCGTAGCAGCCCATGATCATGAGCTGCTCCTTGCCGTTCTCGTCCAGGTATTTGGCGTCCATGGCCTTGGAATACTTGGTGCCCAGCTTGAAGACGTGGCCCACCTCGATGCCCTTGGTAAAGCCGATCCTCGCGCCGCACTTGGGGCAGGAGTCGCTTTCCTCGATGACGCGCAGGTCCGCGAACTTCTCGACCTTGGAGTCGCGGCCCAGATGCACGTTCAAAAGATGGGCGTCGCCCTTGTTGGCCCCTGTTGTCCAGCCCTGGTCCAACTCCAGCTCGCTGTCCGCGAAGATTCGCTCCACCTTGAGGCCAACCGGTCCGGCAAAGCCCACGGGCGCTCCGGTCCATTCCCTGACCCGCTTCTCGTCCGCCATCTCGATCTCGTTGGCCCCCAACAGATTTCTGAGCTTGACCTCGTTGAGTTCCCTGTCCCCGCGCACAAGCGCTGCAACTGGCTCGCCGTCGGCAACAAAGAGCAAGGTCTTGACCAGGGTGGAAGGCTCGATCTTGAGAAAGGCGCAAAGCTCTTCAACCGTGTGCGTACCGGGTGTGGCCACCTCTTCTGCCGCCGGGCATTCCGCGCCCGTGCCCAAGTCGCCGCCGACAAAGGCCACCGCCGCCTTTTCAAGGTTGGCCGCGTAACCGCATTCCCTGTCCTCGCAGACCGCGATGGTATCCTCGCCCGTGTCGGCCAGGACCATGAACTCGTGGGAAAAATCGCCGCCTATGGCCCCGGAGTCGGCCTGCACGGCCCTGAATTTCAGTCCCAAACGCTCAAAGGCCGCCGTATAGGCCTGATACATGCCCCGGTAGCTTTCCTCGGCCCCGGCCTCGTCCTTGTCGAATGAATAGGCGTCCTTCATCAGAAATTCGCGTCCGCGCATCAGCCCGAACCTGGGCCTGATCTCGTCGCGGAACTTGGTCTGGATCTGGTAGAGATTCAGGGGCAGCTGCTTGTAGGAGCGCACCTCGCCGCGCACCAGGTCGGTGATGATCTCCTCGTGGGTCGGTCCGAGGCAGTAGTCCCGGCCATGGCGGTCCTTGAAGCGCAACAACTCCTTGCCGTAGAAATCCCAGCGGCCCGTCTCTTTCCAGAGATCGCCGGGCTGGACCGAGGGCATGAAAATCTCGATGGCCCCGGCGCGATTCATTTCCTCGCGCAGGATGGCGGCGACCTTGTTCACGGCCTTGTGTCCCAGAGGCAGGTAGGCGTAAATGCCGGAGGTCAGCTTGCGAATCATTCCCGCACGCATGAGCAGTTTGTGGCTGATTACCTCGGCTTCCGCCGGGTCTTCCTTGAGGGTCGGGATATAGTAACGGCTAAGACGCATTTTTTTTATCCTTTCTTTCCTTGATGAAGGCGTCGATCTCCTTCATGAATTCAGGCATGAGATTTTCATTGCCCTTGATTTTGCGCACCACCTCGCCCTTGCGGAAGATTATGCCCAGATCGCGGCCTCCGGCTATGCCGATGTCCGCCTCCTTGGCCTCACCCGGTCCGTTGACCACGCAGCCCATGACCGCCACGGTGAAAACCTCGGTCACGCTGCGAAGATGCTCTTCCACGTCCTGGGCCAGGGAGATGAGATTGATCTCGGTGCGCCCGCAGGTGGGGCAGGAAATTATTTCAGGCCCGCGCTCGCGCAGGCCAAGCGCGCGCAGTATTTCCCAGGCCACGCCGATTTCGTCCACAGGGTCGTGGGTCAGGGAGACGCGCATGGTGTCTCCGAGGCCTTCCCAAAGCAGGATGCCCAGCCCCACCGAGGACTTGACCGCGCCCCGGACCAATGTCCCGGCCTCGGTGATGCCGATGTGCAGGGGGTAGTCCACGCGCTCGGACAAAAGCCGGTAGGCGGCGATGGTGTTCAGAACGGACGAGGACTTGAGGGAAATCTTGACCTGGTCGAAATTCCTCTTCTCCAGCATGGCCACGTGCTCCAGGGCGCTCTCGACCATGGCCTCGGGCGTGGGGCCTCCGTACTTGCGGAGCATGTTCTTGTCCACGGAGCCGCTGTTCACGCCGATGCGGATGGGCACCCCGCGATCCCTGGCCGCAGCCACCACCGCGTCCACCTTGCTCTCGCCGCCGATGTTGCCGGGATTGATGCGCAGTCCGTCCATTCCGGACTCAACGGCCTTGAGTGCCAGCCGATAGTCGAAATGAATGTCCGCGATCAGGGGCACGGGTGAAGCCTTGCGAATCCGGGCCAGGGTTTCCGCAGCTTCCTCGTCGGGAACGGCCAGACGCACGATCTCGCACCCGGCCGCGGCCAGCCGGACGATCTGGTCCAAAGTGGCGTCCGCGTCGCGCGTGTCCGTGTTGCACATGCTCTGGACCCTGACGGGATTGTCCCCGCCGATGCCCACATTGCCGATACTGATTGATTTTGTCTTTTTTCGTGTGTTCATGATTAAGGTAGCGGATGGTACTCGATTTAGGTCGGCAAGCCAAGTTTCGGCCTGCCTAGAAATAGCCCATGCTGCGCAGAAGACCCATGTTTTTTTCCTTGTCCCGGTCGCGCCCGGAGCGCTCCTTCGGCCCGGTCGCGGGCCTTGTGCAGGGCATGCAGCCCAGGGAGCGATAGCCCTTGCCGTAAAGCTCGCAAAACCGGATGCCCCGACCAGACGTAAAGGCCCAGACATCCATCTCGGTCCACTCCAGAAGCGGATTGCATTGCAGATGCCCTTCCCGTTCCTCAAAGGCCCGCAACCCGCGGCGGCTTGAATGCTCGTCCCCGCGAAGGCCGGTGATGAGCGCCTTGATTCCGGTCCGGGCGATTGCCCTGTTCAAGGGCATGATCTTCAGGTCTCGGCAGCAGGCCACCTTATCAACGGCCACGGGATAGCCCTTGAGGTCGATTTCCGGCCTGGCGAGGGTCAGGTCCACGCCCCACTCCGAGGCCAGTTCGTCCCGAAGCTTGATGACCTCCGGGAACTTGAGCCCGGTGTCCACGCTCAGCGCCCTAAACGGCCCCAGATTCATGCGGTCAAGGCAGTCCTTCCAGAGCCTGAGGGCCACGGTGGAGTCCTTGCCGCCGGTCCAGGCCACGGCCACTGCTTCCGGCCCGTACATCTTCAGCAGCTGGGCCAGAATCTCAGCGCTTCGGGCGACCTTTTGGTCGAGAGTGCGGGGGGGGTCTGTCTTGCATTCGGTCATCGGGGCTGAAAATGCCTTGGAAAGTCCGCATTGGCAAGCCCCCGGCCAAAATGCATCCTGATCCGAGGAAAAACCTTGACGCCAGGGGCCGATTGGAATTATGAACACTTTCTTCAATGTGCGCCCGTAGCTCAGCTGGATAGAGTGCCGGACTACGAATCCGTAGGCCGCAGGTTCGAATCCTGCCGGGCGCACCACGAAAGCAAAGGCTTTCAGGTCATGACGACTTGAAAGCCTTTTTCGTTTCATAATCCTGATCCCAGCAGCCCCTTTTCTAATTCTTTGCCGAAAATCTAGGTATAATCATATAGAGAGCCGGAAAGGTCAAAAAGTTGCGCTGCCTGCCTGGAATGCTTGGCCTCACCGTCAAGCCCCGAGGGGGGAATTGCGCGCGCCCCCGGCTTCTATCAAGGACGTAAAGATACTTCTATGATTCATGACTACCAATGTGAGGAATGGACGCCGATTGCTGTCGGCATCCTAGCGGCAAACTTAAAAACGACCTTCACAACGGGTTACTAAGGCACTTCCAGTTCTTCTTCAGCGGGTAAGTAACGTGCAGGCGGCGTGTGTCCTGGCATAGGGTCGGCGTGATACTGGTAGTCGTCGGAGGTTAGAAAAACCTTGTCCGGGCCAGCTGAACGGACCACAGCCATGTAGCCCTTCACTGCCGCCTCCGACTCGGTGAGTTGCTCCACCTTGAATAGCGTCCCCCACGCATCGACACGATCCTTGTCCGAAACGTGCGCCGACCACTGCGAACCGTATTTCAAAGTTGCCGCAATAACCTCCTGCATGCTGCACTCCAAATCCGACCCTGATGCAGGCATACCGGCCTCCTCGAGACCCGCTATAGGGACTTGAGGGGGTACTGCGACTTGGCTGTCGTGTTGCAGTTGCACAATCAACTCAGAGGCTCTAGCCGGGTCCACCCAGCAACCAAAATGCAAAGCATAGAACCAATGGCCGGGTGTGCCCTCAAGTTTCTCCTTGAACCCGGCGCGATACCAACCCCGGCTGATGTCTCCGTCGTCCGGCCCAAAACTCTGCGCGGAAGGATTCAGTGCAGATTCCGTGGCGATCCAGTAGCCTTCACGATCCGGTGGCCATTGGTCCACTGCCCACGAGTAACTGCCCACAGGGGTAACAACGTTTTTGTAATCTCCGGAAAGACTCACGCCATTAAAGGCAAGGCGCGTATTGAAGTATTCGCTTCTTGTGCCTGCAAGTTGCACCCGTTCGCCGTAGAACCAGCCTTTGTCTTCAATGGTTTCCGACCAGTCCGCAGCAAAGGCGGACATCGAAAGCAACAATGTTCCCACAAAGAAGCATATCCGGTACATCAGCTTTCCCCTTTGCGCCCTAGGTGACCAAGCTGAAGCGCCATATCCCAAATTGATCGCACCCGACAGCCTAGAGTTCCCAACCGGATCAGTTGTCTCCAGATTTCAAACTATTTTGCAAAATGATTGCAGTACCAATCGCTGCTCCAGCCTGAGTGCAACGTTCCGTGGCCTCCAAAACGTCCGGGTCAATCTCGCCTTGGCTCTGGTCCTGGTCCTGACCCTGATCCTGGCTCTGCTCCTGAGATGCCGAGGAACCCTGCGCATCGGCGGACTGGGTGGTGCCCTCATCCGCGCCCACAGGCAAAGAAAACGCCAACACCGCAATAAACAGACAAACAGCTACGAAATTTTTCATTTCTACTCCATTTCCAAGGTTGACCAAATTCTTCCTATAGCAATTGAAGAACAAAACATTCTAATAAAAAAAAATTAATTTTATATCATGCTCCAAAAGTATGTCAACAAAGCGGAGACACTGCGTTCCTAAAATTAGACCACAAATCCCTGTCAATTTAGTTTGTTGATCCAAACTTCCTTGGATAATTGCACCAATTTTGGAGACTTGCCTTTGAAGCGGCTTTATTCCTTATAAAACGCGACTTCAAGCACTTCGCCTAGTTTGTTGACCGTTCTTTCAACAAGCTAGGCAAAACGTCACTGGGCAAAAACTGCGAACCTCAAAAGCTGATTCACTTCTTCCTGCCGGGCGCACCACGAAAAACAAGCCCTTGCAAGCAATCGCCTGCAAGGGCTTTATTTTCAATTAAAGTCAGAGCGTTAAGCTGATTTTGTCCTTCCGTTGCAGCTTCGGGGCATAATGCCGTACGCCTTCATTTTTCGAAACAAGGTGCTGGGATTGATGCCAAGGGATTTCGCGGCCCGGCCACGATTCCCGCCGTGGCGCTCCAGGGCCTCCACAAGAAGAATGCGCTCCATGGCCTTCAGGGTGTACGGCCCATGAAGATTCCCCGGTCTGGAAATACTTGCCCGTGCGAACTCCTGGGGAAGATGCTCAAGTTCTATGCGCCCACTGCGGCAGAGAACAAAGGCCTGTTCAATGATATTTTCAAGTTCACGGACATTGCCCGGATAGGAATGCTCCATGAGCTTGGCCATGACCTGATTGGAGACACCGGCAACCGCCTTGGACCGCAGGAGGTTGAATCTGGCCACCAAGTGATCGACCAACAGCGGAATATCCTCGCGGCGCTCGCGCAAGGCCGGGAGCACAAGATCGACGACCTTGACGCGATAGAACAGATCATCCCGAAACGCCCCTTGCTCAACCAAATCGACCAGATTCTTGTTGGTGGCGGCAATGACCCGGACATTGACCGGCACAGGCTCCACGCCGCCCAAAGGCTCAATGTAGCGCTCCTGGAGTACGCGCAGCAGACGTACTTGCAGGGAGGGGAGCAAGTCCCCGATTTCATCCAGAAAAATGGTTCCACCCTCGGCCAGGGCGAAACGGCCGGGCTTGTCTTGGGCAGCACCGGTGAAGGCCCCGGCCTTGTACCCGAAAAGTTCGGATTCCAGGAGCGTGTCCGGCAATGCGGCACAGTTTACGGCCACGAAACGGCCTTCGCGACGAGTGGAAAGATTGTGGATGGTACGGGCAAAAAGCTCTTTTCCGGTTCCGGTGTCGCCCTGTATGAGAACCGTGCTGTCGCTTTCTGCAACCAGGGGCAAAATCTTGAAGAGTTGAGTCATGCCATAGCTTCGACCTATTATTCCCTCAAAGGTGTTGCTGTCTTCGAGTTCCCTGCGCAGGCGTTCCACCTGGGTCAGGTCCTGAAAAGTCTCAACGCCTCCGATCACATTGCCGGCGGCATCCTTGAGGGGGGCCGTGGAAATGCGCACGGGAACACAGCAGCCCGAGGCGGTTTTTATCCGGGCCGAGGCATGAACCACTGATTCCCCGGTATTAAGGGTCTGGTCCATGGCGCATGTATTCTCGCAGACGTCGGCTCGCATGATCCGACAGCACCTGCGGCCCACGGCCTTGGACCTGGGCACTTTGGTGATGGTTTCCGCCGCAGCGTTGAAGGACAATATGCGCTTGTCTTTGTTCACGGTGAAAACACCCTCGTTGATGCAATCAAGGATGGTGTCGTGAAAAAGTGGTTGAGTACCCTTGCCCAAGGCCGATGCCCCCAGTCATGGTTTTATATATCTTATTATCTATCTTAGATTTTGTGCATTTTGCAAGTGATAAAAAAAATACCCGTGCATTCTGCATGACAATCCTGTTGAGCGCGATATTTCAAGAAACAAAAAGATAACGTAAACAGCCAGATGCATGTCGATTAAAGATGGCACATGCGTTGCTCTTAGAATTCAGATTTTCATCCCCCAAAAAAGGAGTCAGGGCTTCAATCTGAAACCAAGGAGCGATTTATGAAAACCGTTAAAGCCGTGCTGTGCATTTTTTCGCTGTTCGCATGCGTTATCTTTCTGATGACGGATGCCACCAAGGCTGAAGACAAAAAAAAGGACAAGGAAGAATGCTTCGCAACCAGCCTGCACCATACGACCAGGGGCATGGAGCATTGGTACGATGCCAAGGATGGCTTTAGCGCGGTCACCGGCACGCCCTACAAGGATCTGGGGTGCAAAAGCTGCCATATTGCTTCATGCAACGATTGCCACCTTGCCGAAACCGAAAACGGGTATGTCTATTCCATAGACAAGGCCAGAAACTCGGAGACCTGTCTCAGATGCCACGCTAGGGAACAGGCCACGCTGCAGATCGACAAGGCCAGGGGAGTTGAGAGCGTGCACATGTCTTCCATGGAATGTGCGGACTGCCATACTGCGAGGGAGGTTCACGGCGACGGCACATGCTACAAAAGCATGCGCGCCCCGGGAGCCATGGACACCAAGTGCACCAACTGCCACAAAAAAGAAGGCGGAGATTATCCCCAAATTCCGGGAACCAACTCGCATACCGTGCACAAGGAAAAACTGGAATGCACGGCCTGCCACGTGTCCAACACCATGACCTGCTACAATTGCCATTTCGGCGAGCTGAAAAAGACGGGCAAAAAATCCGAAAGCTTTGCGGCCAAGGCCAAGGACTTTCTGCTGCTTGTCAAATTCAACGGCAAAATCACAAGCGGCACCATGCAGACCCTTGTGGGCGTGGACAACTATCCTTTCGTGACCTACGTCCCCTATTTCACCCATTCAGTGACAAGCCAGGGGCGCAAATGTGAACAGTGCCATGACACAAAAGCGGTGAACGACATGGCGGCGGGCAAACCTTACGTTCCGGCCACGACCAAGGACGGCAAGCTGACATTCAATCCCGGGGTAGTGCCTCTGGTTCCGCAACTTCTGGACTGGCCGTTTCTGGAGAAGAAAAACGGCAAGTGGGTCGAATACGAACCAGCCGACAAGACCATGATTCAGCTTGGAGTCTATGCCGAGCCTTTTTCCAAGCGCGACCTGGAGATGATGGGAACCAAGCAAGTTTACAAATAGCCTTATTCTTCTGTCCGGCCTCAAAAGCAAAGCCCTGGCAAGCTGTCGCCTGCTAGGGCTTTTTCCTTGATCTGGCCGGTCCCTGGTATGGGTCTTCAGGAAGTGAGGAATCTCTTCCTGACAAAATAGTAGACCATGAACAGGGCGATGGCCGCCATTGCTCCCAGGACGATGAAATATCCGTAGCGCCATTTCAGTTCCGGCATGTATTCGAAATTCATGCCGTAGATTCCGACAATAAAGGTCAAGGGAATGAATATCGTGGCGATGACCGTCAGGAACTGCATGACCCGGTTGGTGCGCATGCCGATCAGGGACAACTGATAGTCGATCATGGATTTCAGGATGTCGTGCAGCGCGGTGATGCCCTCCACTGCCTGCTCATGGTGATCCGCCGTGTCGCGCAAATACGGCTGGACCGACTCTGGCATTTCCGCGTCTTCCCGCAGGAGGGCCTTGAAAATCTCGCGGACAGGTATGAGCATGTTCCGGATCAGGATGGCTTCCCGCTTGAGGGCGTAAAGCTGCCCCAGGAGATCGTCCGTCATCTTCTCGTTGAGCTTGGCCTCCACGGCCTCTGCCAACTCGCTGATGCGGGCAAGGGTGATCATGTGGCGATCCACAAGGGCGTCGAGGATGGCGGCCAGGAGATAGGCGCTTCCCTCGCCGCGAATGCGCCCCTTGCCTTTCCTGATGCGCATCAACACCCCTTCCAGGAGATCGCTCTCCTTCTCCATGAAGACCACCACGAAATTGTCGCGCCAGAACAGGCTCACCTGCTCGCTTTCAAGCTCCCCCTCATTGACATCCATATCCTTGAGAACGAAAAACCCGGTCTCCTCGTCGGCCCATACGAACTTTGACCTTTGACCCGCATTCATGACATCCTCAAGGGTCAGGTTCGAAAAACCAAGGGCGGAGCCGATGTCCGCGATCATGCCGGAGTCATGGATGCCGATGGCCAGGAAAAGGTTGACGCAGCCATCAAGAGGCTTGACGGTCTCGTTGCGGCCGAGCCTCTCTTCCGTCAATCCCTGCGGGTTGTAGGTGTAGTGGATGACGTAGGGGTCGAATTCCCGCTCAACGCCCGCATAGACCAGGGAGCCCGGAGCGTTATCATGCTTGACTTGTATCCAACGCAGAAAATCGAACATGGGCCTTCCCTTTGACTTGCAAATTATTCTCTTGATTCCCTGTCAAAATACCCCGAACATGACGGGCATGTCCACGCGATATTTAAAACGAGCCGAAAATGAATGATCTTCTGAACAATCCGCATATGGTCAATGCACTGCAAAGCCTGGCCCTGGCCCTGCTCATGTTCGTCCTGACCAAGCTGGGCCAATACATTGCCGCCAGACGGGGCAGGCGATCCTCGGAAGCGCCCTACCTCATCAAATACACGGCGATAGGCCTGTTCGGAATAGGCCTCGTCTTCATCTGGTTCGATGGATTCGGCTCGATACTTACCGCCTTGACCATCGTCGCCGCAGCCCTGACCCTGGCCTCCAAGGAAGTAATCCTCAATTTCCTGGGCTCCTTCGTCATTTTCTGGCGGGAACTCTTCACCATCGGCGACCGGGTGCAGATGGGAGAACTTTCCGGCGACGTGATAGGCAAGGGCCTCTTTTTCTTCACCCTGCTCGAAACCGGGGGCAAGGGCACCACAGGGCACAGCACGGGAAGGATAATCAAGATTCCCAACGCCCTGATCCTGACCACACCCATTACCAACGCCACACGCGGCGCCGGTTATGTCTGGAACGAAGTCGGCCTGACCATATCCATGGACAGCGACCGGGAAAAGGGGCGACAGGCCCTGCTCCGATGCGGAGAGGCCTACCTGCAAAAGGAATCCATCGACCCGAACAAGGTGCGGAGGTCCTTTGAGCGCCAGATGATATTCTTCAGGAAGATGGACCCCATCGTCTACACCTCCGTTGTGACCGGAGGCGTCCGCCTGACCCTGCGCTATCTGTGCAAGGCCCGAATGGTTCATGAAAGCGAGGACTTCATAACGTCCACTTTTCTGGATTCCCTGGAACCCGGCGTTCTGGAGCTGGCTGAAATCCAGGAATGACGGCCTTTGGCCTGTCGCATGCCGCAGCCCTGAAGCGTCGCCGACTATAAATCATCCGCCAGCGTACGCTCCTTTCACCAAAAAATAACACCGCCGTTACGCTTTTCTCTTGCTACTATTCTTTTTTTTTCAGATAACCAATATAGCGGATTTTTCTGCCCACTTTAAACAATGCCTTTTACCAAACTTGGCGGTGATCATGAAGCTGATTCACAGGGATGAGTGCGTCAACACCGAAACGGCCACCCGCAAAGAATGGCTCGACACCAACGGCCTTGGGGGCTACGCCTCCAGCACGATCATAAACTGCCACATGCGCAAGTACCACGGCCTGCTGGTGGCCTCCCTCAAGGAGCCCAGAGGCAGATTCGTCCTGCTCTCGAAGGTCGAGACTTCCCTTGTGGGCGACGGCAAGGAATTCTTTCTCTCCACCAACAAGTACCCCGGCGTCTACCACCCAACGGGCCACCAGTTCGTGGAGGAATTCGAGCAGGGGCTGTACCCGTCCACAACCTACCGGATCGGCCATGCCGTAATCAGGGAAAGCCTGATGATGGTGCACGGCAGAAACACCGTGCTGCTTTGCTATGAACTGCTGGAGGGCGATGTCGAACCGGACCTCAGGATTCGCCCCATGCTTGCCTTTCGGGACATCCATTCCCTGGCGAGGGAAAACATGTTCCTGCGTCCCAAGACCTACCCCGAGCGAAACGGCTGCAAGATACAGCCCTACGAGGGCCTGCCGCCTCTATACATGGGCACCAACAGGTTGTCCGAATTCTTTCCCGGACCGAAGTGGGCCCGCAACGTCGAATACCTTGTGGAGCGGGACCGAGGCTTCGACTACCAGGAGGACCTGTTCATCCCCGGAATGTTCGAGACAAAGCTCAAAAAAGGCAAGCCGGTCATTTTCGCGGCATCGGTGGACAGGCTGGGAAATCTTGAAAAAATGCGCAAGGGCGAAATCCGGCGGCGCGAGGCCGAGTTCGCGGCCTGCAAGGACCGCAGCAGCAAGGTCCAGTGGCTCAAGTACGTGTCGGACCAGTTCCTGATCCGCAACGCTTCTGATTTCGCTTCGGTGATCGCCGGTTACCACTGGTTCGGCGAATGGGGCCGCGACACCATGATCGCCCTGCCGGGACTGACCTTTTACGCAGGACGCAGGGAATTCGGCGAGAAAGTCCTGGCCGCATACTCGGACCTCGAACGGGGCGGGCTGCTGCCCAACTACCTGGATCAAAGCTCCGAGCATCTGGCCTACAATTCCGTGGACGCCTCCCTGTGGTTCTTCTGGGCCGTGCAGCAATACCTGAAGACAAAGGGAAGCATGGGCTTCGTAATGAAGAAGGTCTACCGGGCGCTGAGGAACATAGTGTCCGCCCATCTGGACGGGCGGGTGCCCCTGTGCGGCATCGGCGAAGACGGCCTGCTTTACGCCGGGAACGAGAAGACCCAGTTGACCTGGATGGACGCCCAGGCTTTCGGCGGCCCGGTCACGCCCCGCAACGGCGCGGCCGTGGAAATCAATGCCCTGTGGTACAACGGGCTGAAGCTGTTTCTAGAATTGGCGGACAAAAAAGACGGAGAACTCGCCGCCCGCGCCCAAAAGGCGGCGGACGCCCTGGCCGCCAACTTCATCGCCAAATTCTGGAACCATGAAAACAACTGCCTGAACGACGTGGTGCACGAAAGGAGTCCGGACACGGCCATAAGACCCAATCAGATTTTTGCCGTTTCCCTGCCCCACTCGATGCTGGACATCGACCGGATGCGCGCCGTGGTCAGCACCGTTCAGGCCCACCTGCTGACCCCGTACGGCCTGCGCACCCTGTCGCCGAGAAATCCGTCCTACTCGCCCTTTTATCGAGGGGACTCGGACGCCCGCGACTCGGCCTACCATCAGGGCATGGTCTGGCCCTGGCTGGCCGGGCACTTCGGCGAGGCGCTTTTGCGTCAGGCCGAAGACAAGAAAGGCGCCAAGGCTTTTCTGCGCAAATATTTCAAGCCCATTCTGCGCTCGTTTCCAGATGATTTCGGCATCGCCTCGATCCCGGAAATATACACGGGCAATCCGCCGCACATCCCGAACGGCTGCATAGCCCAGGCCTGGAGCGTGGGCGAAGCCGTCCGCCTCAACAACCTTCTGGGGGGCAAGTAGAGTCATGCGAGTACTCATGTTCGGCTGGGAATTCCCGCCATACATCTCCGGAGGCCTGGGCACCGCCTGCCTCGGCCTGACCAAGGGGCTGGCCCAGAAAGGGGTGGAAATCCTCTTTGTCCTGCCCCGGCTCGACTCGGAAGACGAAGGCAGGCACCTGAAACTGATGGGCGCCAATCAGGTTCGCGCCAAGGTCGGCATATCCGAGATATTGGAACTGCGAAACCGCATCAAGGTGCTGGAAGTGCTTTCCCCTTTGCGGCCCTACCTGACTGAGAAGGAATACCGCAACATTCTTGAAAACAACAAGTTCCTCACGTCCAGGGACATCCTGGGGGAACTGGACAACGACTTTTCCGGGGGCTACGGCGACAACCTCATGGCGGAAATCGTGCGCTACAGCGTGGTGGCCGCCCATTTGGCCTCAAAGGAGCATTTCGACGTCATCCACGCCCACGACTGGATGACCGCCCCGGCCGGAATCGAGGCCAAGCGGGTCTCCGGCAAGCCCCTTGTGGTCCATGCCCACGCCCTGGAATTCGACCGCAGCGGCGACCACGTGAACCAGAGCGTCTACGACATCGAAAGGGCGGGCCTCGAGGCTGCGGACAGAATCATCGTTGTTAGCCACTACACCAAGGACTCCATCGTCAAGCGCTACTCCATCTCCCCGGACAAGATAACCGTGGTGCACAACGCCGTATCCAAGGAACGGCGCTTCTGGCAGATGCGGATCGACAAGCCCTTCAAGGAAAAGCTGGTGCTCTTTCTGGGGCGCATAACCTTCCAGAAGGGACCGGACTACTTCGTGGAGGCCGCGGCCAAGGTCCTTGAAAAAAACAAGAACGTCCGTTTTGCGATGGCCGGAACCGGCGACATGTTTCCCCGCATGGTCGAACGCATGGCCCAGTTGCGCATGGCCGACAAGTTCCATTTCCTCGGCTTCGTGCGCGGAGCCGACGTGGAACGCATCTACGCCATGAGCGACCTCTACGTCATGCCCAGCGTGTCCGAACCTTTCGGCATCACGCCCCTGGAGGCGATGGTCTACAACGTGCCTTCCATCGTCTCAAAGCAATCCGGAGTGGCCGAAATACTGGACGACGCGGTCAAGATCGATTTCTGGGACGTGGACCAGCTGGCATACGAGATGCTGGACATTCTTGAAAACAAGGATAGGGCCCGCCAACTGGCGGAAAAGGGAGCTGAGACCCTGAAAAAGATAAAATGGGAAATCGCCGCCGAACGCGTCCTGAAGGTCTACAACGAATTGACCGGAGGTTTGCGATGATCTCCGTGTGCTTTTATTTTCAGGTGCACCAGCCCATGCGTCTCGACAAGGGCTACACATTCTTCGACATGGGGCGCAGCCACAACTACCGGGACGAAACCGCAAACCGCGACATTCTCCGCAAGGTCGCACATAAATGCTACCTGCCCGCAAACCGGATGATGCTCGACCTGATCAACGAATTCAAGGGCGACTTCAGGATATCCTACGCCATAACGGGCGTGGCCATGGAACAGTTCCAGGAGTTCTGCCCGGAGGTTCTCACCTCTTTCCGGGAACTGGCCGACACCGGCTGCGTCGAGTTCATAGGGGAGACCCACTACCACTCCCTGGCCTTTCTCTTCTCCAGGGAGGAATTCAGGCGGCAGGTGGCCATGCATGACCGGATACTCAAGGAATTCTTCGGTTCATCACCCGTCACCTTCCGAAACACGGAACTCATATACAACAACGATCTCGCCCTTGAGATCGAGAAAATGGGCTACAAGGTCATCCTGGCCGAAGGGGCCGACCATGTCCTGGGCTGGCGGTCCCCGAATTTCGTCTACCAGCCCCTGGGCTGCTGCAAGCTGAAGGCGCTCCTCAAGAACTACCGCCTCTCGGACGATGTCGCCTTCCGCTTCTCGGACCGCAACTGGAACGAATGGCCCATCTCCACCGAGAAATTCGCAGACTGGGTGCATTCCATCGCGGGCAACGGCGAAGTGGTAAACCTGTTCATGGACTACGAAACAATAGGCGAACACCAGTGGGCGGATACAGGAATCTTCGAATTCTTCAAAACCCTGCCCAGGGCCATACTCTCCCAACAGGACTTCATCTTCCAAACTCCGGCGGAAGCGGCGGCCCGGCTCGACCCGGTGGCCCAGCTGGACGTACCCCACTTCACGTCCTGGGCCGACTTGGAACGAGACGTCACGGCCTGGCTGGGCAACCCCATGCAGGATCAGGCCGCGGAGTTGGCGTATTCTCTTGAAAAAAGAGTCCTGGCCACCAAGGACGCCGGACTCATCGCGACCTGGAGGGAACTGCTGACCAGCGACCATTTCTACTACATGTGCACAAAATGGTTTTCCGACGGGGACGTGCACAAGTACTTCAACCCTTACGAAACCCCGCACCAGGCCTTCATCACCTACATGAACGTGCTCAACGACCTGATGTTGACCGTTGACCAAAGACTTGACAATGAACAATCAGAGGAGAGCGGTCGATGAGAACCAAATGGCTTTTCGAGGTTTCATGGGAAGTCTGCAACAAGGTGGGCGGCATACACACCGTCATCAGCAGCAAGGCCGTCGAGGCCATGGCCGCATTCGAGGGCCGCTACGTGGTCATGGGACCGCTACTTGACCGCAACCCGGGCTTTGAGCCGTGCGAACCGCCCCCGGAACTGAGTCCCGCCCTTGGACGATTGGCCGACAAGGGCCTTAAGACCGCTGTCGGGCGCTGGGAAATTCCGGGCAGGCCCTGGGCCCTGCTCGTGGATTTTCAAAAGGCCTCTTTCGATCACGACAAGCTTCTCTTTCAACTCTGGAACGACTTCGGCGTGGATTCAATGGCCGGAGGCTGGGATTACATAGAGCCGGTCCTGTTCAGCACGGCTTCGGCCAAAATAATCGAAGAAATCCACGACGACCTGGAGGAAACGGCCGACATATTCGCCCATTTCCATGAATGGATGTCGGGGGCCGGCGTACTCTACCTCAAAAAGAACGCCCCCGGCATATCGACGGTTCTCACCACCCACGCCACCATGCTGGGCCGGGCCATGTCCGGTTCCGGAGTGGACATCTACGAACGGCTTGAAGAGATCGAGCCCTCGCAGGAGGCCAAACTCTTCGGCGTAACCGCCAAGCACTCCATGGAATCCGTTTCCGCCCGCGAGGCCGACTGCTTCACCACCGTGTCCAACATCACGCGCCAGGAGGCCGCCCATCTGCTGGGCACGAATCCTTCCGTGGTCACGGTCAACGGATTCAACCTCGAAGGGTTCGCCGAACCGGCGGCTGTGGCAGCGACGCGCAAGAAGGCGCGCAAGCAACTCGTCAGCCTGTCCTCCCGTTTCCTTGAACGGGAACTGGACCCGGACAAGACGTTGCTGATCGCCACCAGCGGGCGCTACGAATTCCACAACAAGGGCATCGACCTTCTCATCGAGAGCCTGGGAAAAATCGACAGACAACTCGCCGAGTCCGGGGACGAGACCACAGTCGTCTGCTTCCTGCTCGTGAGCTGCGGGTATGCGGGCTTCAGCGACGAGGCGCGCAGGCGTCTCAAGGACGAGAGGTACGGCATCGAGAAATACGGCGGGATAGCCACCCACCACCTCGGCGACGCAGACCACGACTCCATCATTCTCAAATGCCGGGAACAAAAGCTGGACAACGAGGCCGCCAACCGCTGCTGCGTCATCTTCATACCGGTCTACCTGGACGGCAACGACGGCATCCTGAACCTTGAATACTACGACGCCCTGGCCGGCATGGACCTGACGGTCTTCCCCTCATTCTACGAGCCCTGGGGCTACACCCCCATGGAAAGCGCGGCCTTTTCCGTTCCCACGGTGACCTCCGACCGCGCCGGATTCGGCCAATGGATCATGGAAAAGCACCCCGGCGGACACGCGGGAGTTCATGTGCTCAATCGCCTTGAGGACGATTTCGAGACGGCAGTCGTAAAATTGACCGGCTTTCTGGGCGAGTTCATCGCTTGGGACAAGGACGAGCGGGCCTATCGCTGCAAGGAGGCCAGGAGGATAGCCGAAGAAGCGACCTGGAAGAATTTCTACCCGCGCTATGTCGAGGCCTATGAATACGCCGCCGACATCAGGACCGAACGGGTGGCGGGCGTGCAGCGCATGGCCGCAGCTCCGGGCAGGCAGATCAGCTTCAGCGGAGTCAACACCACCCAGCCAAGGCTGCGCTCCTTTTCCGTCATAACCGAGCTGCCCGAACCCCTGGCAAAGCTTCGGGATATAGCAGAGAACCTCTGGTGGGTCTGGCACAGGGACGCCCAAAAAATATTCGAATGGATCGACGCCGACAAATGGCGCGCCTGCGGCAGCAATCCGGTTCATTTCCTGGACACCATGAACCGCGACCGGCTCAACGAACTTGCTGCGGACCCGGAGTTCATGAATTTCTTCTCAAGCGTCCTGGAACGCTTCGAAGCCTACATGTCCGAGAGCGGCAAGGCCGATCACTCGGGCATCACTTGGAAAAACCCCATTTCATACTTCTCTATGGAGTTCGGCCTGCACGAGTCCATACCCATCTACTCCGGAGGCCTCGGCCTGCTGGCGGGCGACCACATCAAGTCGGCCAGCGATCTCAACCTGCCCTTTGTCGGGGTTTCACTGCTCTACAAGAACGGCTACTTCCATCAGAAGATCAACGGCAACGGCGACCAGGTGGTGGAATACAGGGAAAACAACTTCGCCTCCATGCCCGTCGCCCCCCTGCACAACGGCGAAACCGAGCGGGTTCTCGTCACCGTGGACATGCCGGGACGAACGGTTTACGCGCAAATCTGGGAAGTCCGCGTGGGCCGGGCCAAGCTTTACCTGTTGGACACCGACGTGGTGGAGAACTCCCGCTCCGACAGGGACATCGGGGCCAAGCTCTATGAACCTTCGTCCAAGGGACGCATCGAACAGGAGATCGTGCTGGGCGTTGGCGGCGTCCGCATGCTCAAGGCCCTTGATGTCCAACCGAGCATCTATCACCTGAACGAAGGACACTCGGCCTTCCTGCTCTTCGAGCGCATACGCCAGTTGATGCTCATCGACGGCCAGGATTTTGCCACGGCCAAGGAGGTTGTCAGCGGCTCGACCGTCTTCACCATGCACACCCCGGTTCCGGCGGGCAATGAACAATTCCCAAAATCCCTGGCCGAAAACTACTTCCGAAAATACGCGACGGAAATGGGCGTGACCTGGGACACGCTCTGGAATCTGGGACACATGTATGCGGAGGAAGCGGACCATTTGAACATGACGGTCCTGGCCTTGCAGCTTTCCTGCATCAGAAACGGAGTAAGCAGACTGCATGGCGATGTCTCAAGGCGCATGTGGATGGACCTCTGGCGCGGGTTCCTGCTCAGCGAAGTTCCCGTGGGTCACATCACCAACGGGGTGCACATCACATCCTGGCTCGACGAACGGATGCGCAGCGACATTGAGGAAAGCTGCGGACTCTCGGTGCACAAGGCCCTCCTGGACAACGACAGCTGGGACTGCCTGGACGCAATCGACAACCAGCGATTGTGGGAAACCCACGTTGCACTGAAAAATCGCCTCTATGACAAGGTACGCCGCTCCATCACCGAACAGTGGACCAGAGAGGGGGAACCCCCGAACCGTTTGCGCAAATTCCTGGGCAAACTGAATCCGGACCACCTGACCCTGTGTTTCGCACGCCGGTGCACGGCCTATAAGAGGCCAACCCTGCTGTTCCACAACCTGAACAAGGTCAAGGAAATTTTCTGCAACCCGGAAAGGCCGGTGAACATCCTTTTCGCCGGAAAGGCTCACCCTGCGGACACCATCGGAGCCAGCTACATCAACCTTATCTGCCACCTCGCCAAGCAGGACGATTTCCTGGGCCAGGTCGTGTTCCTGGAAGGCTACGACATCCGGCTGGCCCGCCTGCTCGTGTCCGGGGCGGACGTCTGGCTCAACACGCCCACCAGACTCATGGAGGCCAGCGGCACCAGCGGCATGAAGGCGGCGGCAAACGGCATCCCCAACTGCAGTATTCTCGACGGCTGGTGGGACGAGGCCTACGACGGCCTAAACGGCTGGGCCGTGGGCCAGGGGCTTGTCTACGAGACCCAGGTGAACCAGGATATCGTGGATGCCGAAAATCTCTACGCCGTACTGGAAACGGATGTTGTTCCGGAATTCTACGACCGGGGAGAGGACGGCCTGCCCCACGCCTGGCTGAGGCGCATGAAGGAATCCATGAAAACCGCGTTTCGCCAGTACGGCACGCACCGCATGGTCCGGGAATATATAAATGGAATGTACCTTCCGACCATGAGCATCTCCAATCGGCGCAACAAAAAGGGCTACGCCCTGGCCCAGGAGATCGGCGAATGGCGCAAGCGGATTCCCGGCCGTTTCGCAACCTCCGTCATCAAGGAAGTTCAGGTGGAAGGCATTGTCGGCGACGTGTTCAAGCTGGGCGGGGAGTTGACGATAAACGCCAAGGTGGACAAGGGACAGCTTCTGGAAGGGGAGGTTCTTGCCGAACTGCTGGTGGCTAATCCAGGCGAAGACCAGATCATAGATTGCCTGCCCATGACCCTTAAACACACCGAGGGCAACACCCTGGAGTTCAGCCTCGACTATTCGCCGAACTTTTCAGGCGCCTGCCGCTACGGCGTTCGCATCATCCCCGTTCATCCGGGACTCGGGTCGAAGTATGAAACCCATCTCATCCGCTGGAGCTGATTGGGGGTGAACCCATGCGGAGGAGCTGCCGAAACTGACCGGCGCGCTTTATCGGGCCAGTTCCTTGGCGAAGACCAGACAGTCCTCGCCCTGGGCATAGTAATCCTTGAAGCGGGTCTCCAGAGAGTAGCCGCTTGATTCGTAGAAGCGCCAGGTTGACGAATACTGTTGGCGGCTCGATGTCTCCAGAAATATCTTTCTGCCGCCCCGGGCCCTGACCCTGCGTTCGACCTCGCAGATGATCTTCTTGCCGTGGCCTTGGCCCTGCATCTTGCCGTCGACCACGATCCAGTAAAGCCTCCAGCTGTCCCTGGTGCATGGCGCAGGGCCGTAGCAGGCGAACCCCAAGGGCCGGGAGCGGTCTCCATCCTTCGGCAGGGCCATGATGAACAGATAGCCGCTTTCCTCGCCGTCGGTAATGGCCGCCCAGATAAGCTCCTTGACGATGGACACTTCCTCTTCCGAAAAGAATCCCGTGCCGGAAGTCATCTCACTGAGCGACCGCACGTCCTTGACTGTCAGTTGGCTGGTAAAGGCAATCCCGCCGCAAGAGTCGGAGTCATCCAATTCAATTGTCATTTTTATCACTCTCGAGCCTTCTCAGGGCTCCGATTAAAATCGCGGAAACCACGTCCTTGGCCTGCCAGCCCGCTTCACCGGCCGTGGCCATGAATCCGGCGTCTTCGGCGAGGCAGGGATTGGCGTTCACGTCTATGACATACAACCGCTGTTCGCCGTCCAACCTGAAGTCCACCCGGGCATAGCCCCGCAGACCCATTTCATCCCAACAAGCCAGGGCTGTTTCCGCCAATCGGCTGAAAAGCTCCGGCTCGGACTTGCGGAAGGCGAAGCTCCTTGTCGTGAACCTGTCGGCGTCCGACCCCTCCTCCCATTTCGCCTCATAGCCGACTATCTTCACCGGCATGTCGCTTTGAAAAACCATTTCCGCAGCTCCGAGAACCCTGCCCCTGCCCTCCGGCGACTCCAGGAGGGACACGCTGAACTCCCGGCCATCAATGAATTCCTCGGCCATGCAGAGTCCGCCAAGCCTTGCCTTTCTGGATTTCATGGCGGCCAGAAGGCTGTCGCCGTCCTCGGCCCAAACCACGGAACTTTCGTCAAGACCCAATGAGGCGTGTTCGCAGCGGCTTTTGACGATGTACCTTCCGGGTCCCGGAAAGCGGCCGCGCCTGAGTCCCACCTCGTCCACCCCACGGGGAGTGGGCAAGCCCACGGAATGCATTAGCCGCTTGGAGGCCAACTTGTCGTTGGTCAGGAAAAGGGCCGCACTGTCGGACCCTGTGAAGGCCAGTCCAAGCTTTCGAAAGATTACCGGCACTATATTGGCGAACTCGTCAGAGCCCATGATGCTTTCCACCAGATTCATGACCACGGTGGGCCGGATGCCCTGCAACGTGGCCACGGCCTCGCCCAGATCAGCGCCAAGCTCCACCTCCACAACGCTCCAGCCCATTTCGCGCAAGACCCGGCCCATCAGGCGGCTCTGGGCAATGACATCCGCAGTGTCCTTGGAGGCATTGGCAGGCACGTGATTTCTCACTATGGCGGCGATCTTTTTCATCATCCGCGGTTCCACGGATTCCCGGTTCCTTCCAAACGGCGGACAGCGGAATGAAATATCTCCCTGATCAGATCCTCGTACCTGCCTCCGCCCAGTCTCCAGAGAATGGGCAGATCCGAACTTTCCGGATTCAAACCGGGAAGCGGATTGACTTCGAGAAAGCGAGGAGCGCCGTTCCCGCCCTGACGCACATCCACCCTGCCGGCGTCCAGGCAGGCCAGTCCGCGCCAAGCCTTGAGGGCCAAAGCCGCCGCATCCATTGCGGCCTCGTCGTCCACCAGTTCATACGCCACGCGCTCCCGCCATTCCTGCTTGTTCTCGTAGGTATAGGCGGAAGCGTCGCCATGGCCCACGGCCTTGACCTCTATGACTCCGGCAACGCGGCTTTCAGCGCCGGACCCCAAGAGGCCGACCGTGAACTCGCGACCCGGCAGATAGGTCTCCACCAGAACGGGTTGCCGAAATGTCTCCAACAGATCGCGGCACACGTCCAGCAAGTCCTCCTGGGTGCGCACCAATGAACGGCTGCTGATTCCCTTGCTGGTTCCCTCGGCAACGGGCTTGGCGAACAAGGGGAAGGGCAGCGTTATCCTGGTCAAATCCTCCATATTCCGAACCAGCGCGTAGTCCGCCGTGTCTACGCCGACAGAGCGGACCACGGCGTTGGTCATGGCCTTATGGAGGGTAAGGGTCATCAATTCCGGACCGGAAAATGTGTACGGAATTCCCCAGGCGTCCAACAGGGCTGGAATCTGGGCCTCGCGGCCCAGGCCCCTGTATCCCTCGGCGATATTGAAGACCATGTCCCAGGTATCGCCTGCTGCCAGCCGGGACACCAGATCGGTTATGCAGCCGATCCTGTCCGTTTCCTGGCCTGCCGCCCGGAGGGAATTCTCTATGCCCGCGATGGTCACCTCCGAATCGAATTCAGCGGCCTCTTCGGCGGAGAATCCCCGTTTGAGATAATCGTCCTTGAGATCGTAGGTTATGCCTACCCTCATTACATGACCCTCCGCGAATTGGCGGGAACACATTGTGAAGGCAAGGGGTCGGGATATTCGTAAGTCTTGCCCTCGTAGTTTTTGAGAAACACAACGTCCCGGTTGCGCCCGACATAGTACTCGGGCAGCAGGGGTATCTTTCCGCCGCCGCCGGGGGCGTCGATGACGTAGCTGGGAACGGCGTAGCCGGAGGTGTGCCCCCGAAGGCCGCGTATGATTTCCAGGCCCGTCTCCACCGGCGTCCTGAAGTGCCCGGAGCCGGGGATCGGGTCGCACTGATAAAGATAATAGGGACGCACCCGAATCTTGAGCAGGCCCTGCATCAGCCTTTTCATGGTCGGCACGTCGTCGTTCACACCCTTGAGGAGAACTGTCTGGCTGCCCAGGGGAATGCCCGCATCGGCGAGCATGGAACAGGCTTGGGCCGTTTCCTGGGTAAGCTCGTCCGGATGCGCGAAATGCAGGCTCATGAACAGGGGGTGGTGTTTCCTGAGCATGGCCGTGAGCTCCGGGGTAACGCGCTGGGGCAAAACCGCGGGCACCTTGGTGCCGATGCGGATTATCTCCACATGGGGTATGGCGCGAAGTTCGGTTAGAAGCCAGTCCAGACGCTGATCGGACAGGGTCAGGGGATCGCCTCCTGAAAGCAGGACATCGCGCACGGTCGAGGTCTTCCTGATGTAGGACATGGCGCGCTTCCAATCCTTGATCCTGGGCGGACGGTTGGTCCTGCCCACCAGCCGGGAGCGGGTGCAGTACCGGCAATAGGTGGAGCAATAGTCGGTCACCAGAAAAAGCACCCTGTCCGGGTAGCGGTGGACAATGCCCGGAACCGGACTGTGGCCGTCCTCGCCGAGGGGGTCGGCGCATTCGCCGGGACCGGTCAGAAATTCCCCGGCGCTGGGTTCGATGCAGCGGCGCAGACCGGCAGAACCGGACACGGCCACGGTTCCCAGATAATAGGGAGTCACCGCAACAGGCAGGCCGCTGCCGGCAGGCATGGCTCCGGCCACGGAAAAACCAAGCACCGCTTCCATTGCCCCGGAGTCGGTAATCCTGTTGGCGAGCTGCCAGCGCCAGTCGTTCCATTTCTCGTCGGAAACATTGGGATACAGGTTCTCCCTGAATTCCCACATGGAAGGAAATACGAAACCAGTTTCAAAAACAATCCTCTCCCGAGTAGCGTCTTCGGAACACAGGCTATCGGGAGGCTCCTTTTCGGCATTTTCAACAATTGCTTTCATCATACCACCTCGCTAAATAAAATTTGTTTCACTCCCGGCCCGTGCCGGATTAGGTTTTGCCGCACCTAAAAAATATTCCTTGCAGACCAGGCAGTTATTTTCCCTTTGCCTTGACTCGCCTTGCGCCTGACTCCGTCTCGGCATTGAGCGAAAGAACGCTCTCGACCTCGATGGATTCACGCGTTTTGCCCCTGGCTACAAGTCCCGTGACCCTGACCCGCTTGCGAAGCATGGTCACAAGTTCGGGATGGTCGTCCAGGTTGCCGATCGCTATCTCCCGTTCTCCGTCGCAGGCAATGAAAAGGCTCGTCACTGCGTAGTCCTTGTTCCACCCGTCCGGGATGAGAACCCCTTCCACGATTTCTTTCCTTTGTTCTTTCTTTGCCACGGCGCTATCCATATGCGTTCTTCAACGGCTGACTGTTTGGCCGAAGACATTGCATGGCTGGTGCCATGCGTGCAACATGCTGAAATAAATCAAATTATGATAAGAAGTGGCATAATGATGGGTCCTCCAGGTTCCGATTTTCGAATCCTGGATTCCGACGGCGGCCGTCAAAAAGGAGATTGAAGGAATGTTTGGATAAAAAAATAAATTGTTTCAGAGCAATATGGGCCAGCATCAAAAACGGGAACCAGAGGTTCCCAATCCCAAAAACAGGAACCGTCAGTTCTTTTTTTCCACAGGCCTGAAGGCGCTGCGCTTCAAGCCGTGACGCGCCATCAGCTTGTGCAGCTGGCGCGGGGTTACGCCCGCCCATTTCGCGGCATCCTTGATCCTGCCATGGGTGGTGTCCAGGAGTTCCGTCAGGTAAGCCCGCTCGAAACGGTCCACCACCTCCTGCCGCGCACGGCCCAGGGGCAGGGAAATGTCCACGTGATCCGAAATGGCGACAATGTCTCCGGGCAGTAGCTCCTGGGGAATGCTGCGGGGGCTGAGGAATTCACCTTCCTCCAGGATGCAGGCCCGTTCCACGAGATTCTCCAATTCGCGCACGTTTCCGGGCCAGGAGTATCTCTGGAAGGCTTCCAGCACCTTGGGCTCCAGGCCCCGCAAATTCTTTACCAACTGCAGGTTGAAATTGGCGATGAAGACCTCGGCGAAACGTAAAATGTCCTTCTTGCGCTCCCGCAGGGGCGGAATCTCAATGGGAAAGACGTTCATCCTGTAATAGAGATCCTTCCTGAATTCTCCCCGTTCGCACATGCCGAGGAGATCGTCGTTGGTGGCCGCTATTATGCGCACGTCCACCGGAATGGTCTTGTCGCCGCCCACGCGCTGGATGGTCCTCTCCTGAAGCACGTTGAGCAGCTTGATCTGCATGGAGGGAGAAATGGTGCCCACCTCGTCCAGAAACAGGGTGCCCCCGTCGGCCTGCTGAAACTTGCCGGGCTTGCTGCGAATGGCCCCGGTGAACGCGCCCTTCTCATGGCCGAACAGATCGCTCTCTATGAGCGTGTCGGGTATGGCTCCGCAATGGACGCTGACAAATGGAGCGTCACGCCTCGTGCTGTGGGAGTGTATGAGCCGGGCGATAAGGCTCTTGCCGGTCCCGGTTTCCCCGGTCAGGAGAACGGTGGTTTTCGTACCGGCCATCTGGCGGACCTTGAAAAAGACTTCGCGCATTGCCGGGCTTTCCGTCTTGACCACATCAAGGGCGTCCTCGTTCCAGAATTGATCCTTGAGGTAGTCCAGCTCGGAATGCAGTATCCGGCTCTTGTCGAGTTGTTCCAAGACGCGCAGCACATCGGCGGCGGCGATGGGATAAGTCAGATAGTCGGCTGCTCCGGCCTTTACCGCGTCCACGGCTCCGCGCATGTCGTCCGAATCGACCAAAACGATGACATCCGCGGCCGAAGGTCCCTGCCATATCCGGCCGATGCCCTCGAGATAGGACAGGCCTTCTTCCGCCAGGATTCGATAATCCACGAACAGAACGTCCGCAGGATTTGCGACAATGGACGCCTTGGCTTCCGCAAGGGAAGAAGAGGACAGGACATCGCCATGATCGGCAAGAATCAGGGCAAGCAGGTCGGCCTCCGGCGCATCCGGCGTAAGAACCATGAATTTGTGCATCTCGATTTCCTTGCCGCCTTTCTACTGCCATTGGGAATGATGTGCAATGCGTCAGCAAAGGATAAGAGAAAGCCCTTGCAAAATTCTGCAAGGGCCTTTTCGCCGTCTCCGTTCGGATTCTACTTCAAAACCATTTCGTCATAGGACTGCCGCCAGCCCTTGGGGTGGATTTTCACACCGGGCTTCAGATGCCCCACGGCAATGAGCATGGAAACCCAGTAGTTGTCCGCTATGCCGAACTCCTTTTTCACCGCATCGTGGTCGAATCCGTCCATGGGGTGGGTATGCAGTCCGTGGTGGCTGGCCGCGTACATGAGGGACATGGCGAACAGCCCGGCGTTCTTGTTGGCGAAGGCCTGGGCCGCCTCGGAGTCCCGGCCGTAAAGGCCGCTGGTGGAACCGAGAAACCATTCCTTCTGCTCCGGCTTCATTCCCCCGGCCTCGACGAATCCGGCAAAGACCTTTTCCAGGGTCTCGTTGCCCTCTTTCCAGCCGTCACGGTCGGCCAGCAGGATGAGCACCACCGGGGCCTCGGTCACCTTGGGCTGGTCGAACGCCAGTTTCCTGAGGGCCGCCTTTTTATCGGGGTCGCGCAGGACCATGATCTTCCAGGGTTGCAGGTTGTAGCTGGATGGGGCCTTGGCCCCGTCCTCCACGACCCTCTTGAGCAATGCGTCATCCACGTCTCGATTGGGGTCGAAATGGTTTATCGCCCTTCTCGTTTCCAGAATTTCCTTGAAATCCATATTCCACCTCCTGACAGGATGCATCCTGCGTAATCGCGTGCTCAATCCCCCCGACAAGTCCGCCACCTTGCCCACAGGCTCAAAACGGAGATCGAATATTAATATAATACATAAAAAGCCAGTGAACAACAGCACGGAAAAAAATTGTGCTTGGCGCGCAGGCGATATAATATCCCGGACGACAGCACATGACGTTCCCCTAAAGCCACATAAACACTGCGGCACCTTGTCCGCCGAACAATCCGAGGCTGAAAATGAAAGAAGAAAAGACCGTTATCTTCGCCTTTCGCGGCGACCCGCTCTGTTTCATCCACGTCCTTCTGAACGCCATCGACCTCAGGGAACGCGGCAGGGAAGGACTCATCGTCATCGAAGGCGAGGCGGTGAAATTGGTGCCGGAAATGAGCAAGCCGGACCACTTCCTGTCCAAGCTCTACCAGAAAGCCAAGGGGCTGGGGCTGATCCACGCGGTGTGCAAGGCCTGCTCGGCCAAGCTGGGCGTGACCGAGGCGGTCCAGGCCGAAGGGCTGCCCCTGACCGGCGACATGGCCGGACACCCATCCATGGGCGGCTACCTGGACAAGGGCTACCGGATCATCACCTTCTAGAACTGTTGAAGTTTGGGAACTGGATTGCGATTCGGCGCCCGACCCTGTAATTTTCACGGCAGCCCACAAAGGAGAAAGGCCCGATGCTGACACCCGAAACCCTGGCCACCTTTTTCGCAGCCTCCGTCCTGCTCGGCATAGCGCCCGGCCCGGACAACATCTTCGTGCTCACTCAGTCCGCCCTGCGCGGGAGGTGGGCCGGAATGGCCGTGATGCTCGGCCTGTGCACCGGACTGATTGTCCACAGCGCCGCCGTGGCCTTAGGAGTGGCCGTCATCTTCCAGACCTCGGCCCTGGCCTTCACCGTCCTGAAATTCATAGGCGCGGGCTATCTGGCCTATCTGGCCTGGCAGGCCTTCAGGGCCTCCGGCGAAGTCGTCAGAAGCGAAGCCGTGACCGAAATCCGCAGCTGGAGGCTCTACCGCCGAGGCATCATCATGAACATCACCAACCCCAAGGTCTCCATATTCTTCCTGGCCTTCCTGCCCCAGTTCGCCGATCCTGGGCGCGGCTCCGTGTCCATGCAGATTCTTCTTCTTGGAGGGGTCTTCATCGTCGCCACCATCCTTGTTTTCGGAAGCATAGCCCTTCTGGCCGGGAGCATCGGCCAGTGGCTGAGCAGGTCCGGGCGGTTCCAAAAAATAATGAACAGGGTGGCCGGAACCGTGTTCCTGGGCCTGGCCTTGAAGCTGGCAACAACGGAACAATAGTCAGGCCACACGGCCTTGAAATTCATCCGCCGCTTCCCGGACGCGCCTGAAAAACACATCCCGCGCCCCTTGCAACTCAAGGGCCAGCTCTCCGTTCACGTCCATGGAGTCCACATGGGCGTTGTCCAGGGGCTGCACCTGAAGCACGTAGGAATTGACCTGCTGTTTCCAGAACCAGTCCGCGCATCCGAACTGGACGTATTTGGGGTCAACGGCTGCGGGAATCTCCCTCAAGCGGACGAGAAATTCCCGCCCCCTGGGGCGATTGTCCAGGCACAGGGCGAGGTAGGCGATTTTGTAATGGTACCTGTTCTCGAGGGAATCGGCGCGGAGCGTCCTTATGGCCTGGGGGTCGGGCAGGGAGCTTGAGACGAAATGCCCCCAGCAGCTTTGCAAGGTAAAACAAAAATCCAAATTCGCCAGATCATGGACAAGCTCCTGAATCGGCTCGTCTATCCGGGCCTTGCGCAAAGAGTCCAAGGCCGCCGCTTTGTGCACCCCGAACTCGGCATTGGCCACCATTGGCTTTTCAGGACAATAGGTCTGCATAGGTCATCCTCTCATTCAATAAAAATCGCCGCGAGGTCCATTACATTGGTCCGGGTGGGGCCGGTTTTGAGCAGGGCGTCGGCCCTGTCCAGAAAATGATAGGCGTCATTGTCATCCAGATACCGTAGCGGGTCCAGGCCGAGCCTGCGGGCCTTGTCCAAAGTGCCGGGCAGAATCACCCCCCCTGCCGCATCGGTAGGCCCATCGCTGCCGTCCGTGCCCACGCAAAGCAAGGAAACCCTGTCCGCGATTCCGGGACGCTTTTCCAGTTCCAGCCCGAGGGCCAGGGCCAGTTCCTGGTTGCGGCCGCCCTTGCCTTTGCCCCGGATGGTCACGGTGGTTTCACCACCCGCCAGCAGGCATATCCTGGACCCACGGGAAGCGCGCCTTTCCGTCTCGGCAGCCAACAGAACCGCGACTTCCCTGGCCTCGCCTGTTAGTTCCGGGCGCAGGATTTGCGGCTCGTATCCCAACTCCCGCGCCGCATCGGAGGCTCCATCCAGGGCCATGTGGTTGGCGGCAATGATTACGTTTTCAACCCTTTCAAAGCAGGAATCGCCCTGCCTGACCGTCTCGGGGACACGGCCTGCCGCTCCCTTTTCCAGAAGCTCCATTACCGCACAGGGCATGCGCCCCCCAAGAGCGTATTTTGAAATAATTTCAAGGCAGAGATCAAATGTTGATTCGTCCGGGGCGGTAGGGCCGGAACCGATGACATCCAGGTCGTCGCCCACCACGTCGGAAATGATCAGGGCAATGACCGTGGCCGGTTCAAGGGCCTTGGCCAGATGCCCCCCCTTGATGGACGAGAGGTGCTTGCGAACGGCGTTTATCTCGTGGATCGAGGCCCCGCAATCAAGAAGCAGGCCCGTGACCAGCATCTTGTCCTCCAGGGTCACGGGCGGACGCGGGCAGGGAGCCAGAGCACTGGCTCCGCCGGAGAGCAGAAAAATGACCAAATCCTTGTCAGAGGCATCCGCGGCCAGGTCCAGAAGGCGTCCGGCCCCCCGCTCACCCATGATGTCGGGCACGGGATGAGCGGATTCCATGACTTCCACACCGGACAGTTCAAGGCCGTGTCCGTATTTCGTGACCACTGTCCCTCCCCGGCAACGGTCGCCCAGAATCTGCGTCACGGCCTTGGCCATGGACGCGGAAGCCTTGCCCGCGCCCATGAGACCGACTCTCCCGTAATCCGAAAGATCGTACTTCCCGCCGCCGACCATGAGCCTGTCCCCTTCCAGGCGCAGGGCCGAAAGCACGGCGCGGTCCGCCGCCACGGCCTGTATGGCCCTGGACGCGAGGAACAGCAGTTTCTCCTTTCCGTCCATTGATTCCTTTTGCCGATTATTTCAGGACTTCCGGGTTGAGACAGGTTTCCGGTCGCTGGTCATTGAGCATGGCCAGAAGGTTGCGCGCCGCAAGAAGGGCCATGCCCGTGCGCGAATCCCTGGTGGCCGAACCCACGTGGGGCAGGATGACCGCGTTGTCCAGTTCCGCAAGGCCCTCGGCCATTTTCGGCTCGAACTCGTAAACATCCAGACCGGCCCCGGCGATCTCGCCCTTTTTCAGTGCCGCCACAAGGTCGTCCTCCTTGATTACGGGGCCGCGCGCCGTGTTGACCAGATAGGCTGTCGGCTTCATGCGGGAAAAGGCCCACTGGTCGAAAAGATGGCGGGTCTGCGGAGTAAGCGGGGTGTGAATGCTGATGAAATCCGATTGCTTCAAAAGTTCGTCAAAGGAGACCAGGGACGCTCCCAGCTCCTTTTCCAGGACATGGTTGATGCGCCCCGAAGAGCTGGTATAGAGGACCTTCATTGCAAAGCCCCTGGACATCAGGGCCGTGGCCGTGCCGATGCGTCCCGCGCCCACGATGCCGAGAGTCCGGCCCTTCACGTCGCCGCCGATGAACTGAAGCGGACCCCAGCCGGTCCAGCTGCCGGAACGCATGATCCGGTCCGTCTCCACCACCCTGCGGGCCGCGGCGAAAATCAATGCCCAGGCCAGCTCGGCCGTGGCATCAGTGAGTACGCCCGGAGTGTTGGACACGGGCAACCCCCGGCGCGTGGCCTCTCCAACGTCGATGTTGTCGAAGCCCACGGCGTAATTGGCGTAGCCCTTGAGGGAATCCGCAGCGTCGAAGAATTCCCCGTCGATCTTGTCCGAGAGCATGCCGATCACCCCGTCCCGGCCGCGCACGCTCTGCAAAAGCTCAACCCTGGTCAGGGGCCTGTCGTGTGGGCTGATCTCCACGCGGCAACTTTTTTTCAGCAATTCCAAGCCCTGGGCTGGTATTTCTCTGGTAACGAAAATATTCGGTCTCATGGTGTCAACTCTCTTGGATTACGCGACTGCGGTTATCTCGACAGAAATCCTTTATAGCCGCCGCCGGAAAATTAGTACAGTTCAGCCCTGGACAGCATGTTGGAGAGTACCTCTTTAATTTCCCTATGCTTTATGGGCGTTTCCTACTCACTGACTAGGAAATGCTTTAATTGACAGGTTTTTTCGAAAATGATGTATGTTCATTTGTGTCACTTCTTCACTAAGAAACGCGCAATTGACAGACCTCAACCAAAGTGCTGTTTCCCTATTACGTGCTACGAAAAGCATAAATGAATAATACGCCAATTTAAGAGGTAACGACATGAAAAGCATCATCACCACCATCGCAGTTTTCACGTTGATTTTGGGTTTCGCCGCACAGGCTTCCGCCGAACTCAAGGGAGAGGTAATCCTGTTTCACGCCGGAAGCCTGACCGTGCCCTTCGCACAGATTGAAAAGGACTTCGAGGCCCTGCACCCCGGAGTCGACATACTCAGGGAAGGCGGCGGCAGCACCAAAATGGCCCGCATGATCTCCGAGCTGAAGAAACCGGCCGACATCATGGCCTCGGCCGACTACAAGGTCATCGACAACAACCTGGTTCCGAACTATGCGGACTTCAACATCCGTTTCGCCCTCAACCAGCTGGTGCTCTGCTACACGGACCAGAGCAAGTTCGCCGCAGAGATCAACGCGGACAACTGGTACGAAATCCTTGCACGCAAGGGCGTGGTCTGGGGCCACTCCGATCCCAACCTGGACCCCTGCGGCTATCGCAGCCTCATGGTCCTGCAGCTGGCTGAGAAGTTCTACAACAAGCCCGGCCTGAACGACCAGCTCATCGCCAACCGGCCCATCGAGAACGTCCGTCCCAAGTCCGTGCAGCTGGTCAACCTGCTCAAGACCGGCAACATGGACTACGCTTGGGAATACCTCTCCGTGGCCGTTCAGCACGACCTGAAGTATGTGACCCTGGACGACCACATCAACCTGGGCAACTACAAGTACGACGATTTCTACAAGCAGGCCGTGGTCCAGGTCACCGGCAAAAAGCCCGGCACCTTCATCGAAAAGAAGGGCCAGTCCTGCACATACGGCCTGACCCTGGTCAAAGACGCGCCCAACAAGGAAGCCGCTGTCGCTTTCCTGGAATACCTGCTTTCACCCGAGGGCGGACTCAAGGTGCTCAAGGACATGGGCCAGCCGCCGTTCATCCCCTGCCGCGTTCCCAGCCAGGAGATGATGGACAAGCTCCCCGGCCAGCTCAAGCCGCTGGTTGAAGTGAAGAACTAAAGGCAACCAACAAGGGCGGGATACGGCGCATGAGCAGTCGTGTCCCGCCTCTTTCAACATGATCAGCAACAAAGACCCCTTCATCCGTCTGGCCTTCCTCTGCGCCGCCGTGGTCCTGACCTTCATTCTCCTGCCCCTGGGGGAAATGATGTTCCAGCCGACCGTCTCCGGCATGAAGGAAACCATCCTGGACAAGGATGTTCAAAAGGCCATCTTCCTAAGCATCTCCACTTCAATGGCCGCTGCCGGGATATCCTTCATCATTGGAACGCCTTTCGCCTATCTGCTGGCGCGCAGGGAATTTCCAGGTAAAAAACTGATGGAAAGCGTCATCGACCTGCCCATCATGATCCCCCACCCGGTGGTGGGCATCGCCATACTGGGCATAGCCGGACGCAATCACTGGCTGGGTGAGATACTGCTCTCCCTCGGCGTAAAGCTCATGGGCAGCGTCACCGGCATCATCACCGTGCTGACCTTCGTGGGCCTGCCCTTCTACGTGAACGCGGTCAAGAGCGGATTCGAAGCGGTTCCGCCAAGGCTTGAAAAAGTTTCCAGAACCCTCGGGGCCTCAACCGCCGAGACTTTTTTCCGGGTCACCTTCCCCCTGGCCTGGAGGAGCATGCTGGTGGGCATAATCATGTGCATCGCCAGGGCCATCAGCGAATTCGGAGCCATCGTCATCGTGGCCTACCATCCCATGGTGGCGCCGGTCATGATCTACGAGCGGTTCACGGCCTACGGCCTCAAGTACTCGCAGCCCGTGGCCGTGTGGCTGATACTGGTCTCTCTTATACTTTTCTTTCTTTTGCGCTGGATTTCCAGGGAAAAGGTGCTCCGATGATCGAAATCAGGGACCTTTGCGTGGAGCTGCCCGGATTCAGCCTCAAAAACATCCGCCTTTCCGTTGAGGACGGCGAATTCTTCTCCCTCATGGGGCCGACCGGTTCCGGTAAGTCAGTACTCCTGGAGGTAATGGCCGGGCTGCTGCCCGTGAAAAGCGGCTCCATCCATCTTCACGGCAGGGACATAACCAAAATGCCGCCCGAGAAAAGAGGCTTCGGCATCGTCTACCAGGACTGCGCCCTTTTCCCCCACCTCACGGTTAGACAGAACATCAGCTACGGCCTGCGCTACCAGCGTAACGGCAAAAGCGCGGGCGACTCCCTGGACACCCTTGCCGAGCAATTGGGAATCAGGCATCTTCTGGACCGCTCGGTGCACGGCCTGAGCGGAGGGGAACGCCAGCGCACCGCCCTGGCCAGGGCGCTCATCGTCAAGCCGGACGTGCTGCTGCTGGACGAGCCAATGTCCGCCCTTGATCCCAATTTTCGCCAGGACGTGCAAAACATCCTTAAAAATCTCCACGATAAAATGGGCATCACCTTTCTCATGGTCACCCATAATTTCGGGGAGGTCATGTTCTTGTCGAGAAGCGCATCGGTCATCAGGGAAGGCAGACTGATGCAGACCGGAAGGGTCTCGGAGATATTCGAACGTCCGGCGAACCCCTTTGTGGCGGAATTCGTGGGCATGAAGAACATCTTTCCCGTGAACAGGGAAAACGGGCTGGCAAGGCTGGAGGGCCTGGACATCAGCATAGGAAACGACCGAGGCCAGGGATCTCATCTGGCCGTCAGGCCGGAAGAGATAGTAATCCTGAAGGACGAGGGCGGAAACAAGAGCAGATTCAACACCTTCGAGGCCACGGTCCAAAGCATATTCCCTGTGGGCTTCTACACCGAAATACGCCTGCTCTGCTCCGGACACCTCTTCACGGCCTTTGCCACAGGCAGGCAGGCCCGGGAAATGGAACTTGGGCCCGACAAAAGCGTTCTCATATTCATCCCGGAAACCGCCACCCACATATTCTGACCGACCGTAATCAGTCCCGTCAAGCGCCCTTGAGGGGAAGATGCACATGTATGGGTTCCGACACCTCGTGTCCGCTGAGGGAAAAGTTCTTGAGCCTGGAAATGCTGGTGGTGGTCAACTCCTGGCCCTTGGCCATGAGCAGCGCCCCCTCCGTGGTGCTCACTCCGCCGGCCAAGATCATGCCCACTTCAAGTTTCTCCAGGGGCAAGGCGCGGGATATGTAGCCCTGATCCTGGCAAAGAACCCTTTCAAAGGCCGCAAGGAGCTTGGGATTGTACATTCGTCCCCGGGTCCTGAGCTCGGCGAAGGCCTCGGGCGGATTCACACCCTTGTATTCAAGGGTGTCGAAGTCAATGGCCAGCTTGAGCATCTGGGCGCCGAACGACCCCTTGGGATCGCTGGAAAATGAATCCTCCTGCCTGGCAATGATGTCGGCCACGCCATCAAGGCTGGGGATGTGAGCGATGAGCCCCGAGCCGACAATGGGATGCAGGGAAACGATCTGTTCCTCTTCCGGGTTGAGGGCTTCGCCGGCATACTTTCTTCTCAGCAACTCCTCGGGCACGATGATGCAGCCGATCTGGGACATCATGGCCGCCAGTTCCAGTTTCCAGAGATTGGGCAGGTTCAGGTGCTTGCCGACTCTGCTGATGTTGCGCCTGATTCTCTCGCAACGGCCGAACGCTTCGGGGTTGGACAGGGACAAAATCTCGGTCAGCACCTTCACGCTGCCGCGCAGCGTATCCCGCAAAAAGGTCTTTTCAGCGGTTACCAGCCTGTATTGTTCTAGGCCGGCCCTGATGGCGTCAGCCAGATCGGCCTCGTCGCAGGGCTTGGTCAAAAACCTGAACACGCTGCCCTGGTTGACCGCGGCCATGGCCGCGTCCAAATCCGCATAGCCGGTAAGCATCATCCGTACGGTATCCGGCGACAGGGACCGCACGTGCCCCAAGAACTCGACCCCGTCCATCTCGGGCATGCGCAAATCGGAAACAACCACGGCAAAAGGCTTCTGAGACCTGATCTTCTCTATGGCCGCCTCGCCGCCGAGGGCAGTTTCAACATCAAAGGTAAAGGCGAGATTGCGCTTGTAGCTGGACAACACGTTGGGCTCGTCATCCACAAACAGAATTCGTTCATTGGCCATCGGGCTCCTCCGTTCTGGCGACCTTCAAGCAGCCTTCCCTCCACGCGGGAAGCCTGTCCGTCATCCCGATGGTTTCAAGATACTCCATGTCTATCTCACTCACCGAATAATGCGGATTCGGGGTATAAAATTCATGCTCCAGGGCGTCGGCCACATGGACCGCCGTCAAAGGCGAAAATCCCATCTCTCCGGACTCCCTGGGGGTGTGATGAAAGGCAAGGGCCTGGACCACCTCCGCCGAAAACCCCCATAGCCCTATCAGATAGCAAACCACGTTTGTCCGGGCTCAAGTACATCGCCATCGATGAAATCAGCGTGCGCAAGGGACACAAGTACCTGACCTTGGTCATGGATCTGAAAAGCGGGGCTGTGGTGTTTGTCGGGGACGGCAAAGGGCGCCGACCTGGGCATGGGTCGTCTTGAAGAATCTCTGTTCCACATGGCGCACTCCACGGTTCTCCTTTTGCACGATGCCTATTATCTCGGCATACTCTTCATTGAAGCCGCTGGCCAGAATCAGCTTGCCCACATCGTGCAACACTCCGGCCACAAAACACCTGTCGCAAGACTCTACGGGTTGGCTCTCGCTCTGGGCGATGACCCTGGCCATCGCCCCGGTCGCCACTCCGTGCTGGGAAAGCTCGTTTATTGAATAGTTCAACAGTGAACCGGGCTTGAATTCCGAAAAAAGCTTGACCGTGAGAATCAGGCTTTCAACTATCTCGGAGCCCAGAAGCACAACGGCCTGGGCCGGGCTGGATACGTGGCGGCGGAGACCGAAGAAGGAGGAGTTGACCAGCTTGAGAATGGTTGTGGACATTCCCAGGTCTTTTGAAATCAAATTTCCCACCCTTTCCATGGAATAATCTTCCCTGGCCAGTTCCTCCCTGACCTGGACGTACAATTCCGGCAGGGCCGGAAGCTCCTCCAGACCGGAAACGATCTTCTTGACCCGCTGGTCGGTCATGATCTCCCGGAGTTGAAAGGCATGTTCCAGGGTGGAAATGAGTTCCTCCTCTGGGCAGGGCTTGCTGAGAAACTGATGGGCCGGCTTGACGGATTTCATGACCATGTCCAGTTCCGAATGGCCGGACAGGACTATCCTCACAACCTCGGGATGCTTCTCCTGGACCATTGAAAGCACTTCCGCACCGTCCATGTGGGGCATGCGCATGTCAGTGACCACTATGTCCGGCTGCTCCCTGTCCAGGACTTCCATTGCCTCCCTGCCCTCGGAACAGAAAGTCATCTCCCACTTGTCGGCGTAGTTGAAAAGCGACCGCCGCAAGCCGTTCAAAACATTCTTGTCGTCATCTATGAACATTATTTTCATTTCGACCCCTCGCCGGCCCTACGGCTTCGGTTCGCCCGTGGGCAATACAATCACAAAGGTCGTTCCCTCGCCGAGCTTGGTCCGGAAGTCGATGGTCCCTCCATGCTTCTGGACAATGATGGAATGGGTAATGGCCAAACCCTGTCCGGTGCCCTTGCCCACCGCCTTGGTGGTGAAAAACGGATCGAATATCTTGCTCCTGTTTTCCTCGGGTATTCCCGAACCCGTGTCCTTGACCCTGATTTCCACATTGGGGCCCCTGCTTCTGGTGGAAATGGTGATAAGTCCCTTTTCTCCGCTTTTGCCGACCACGTCGCCCACGGCGTGGGCCGCGTTCACCAGCAGGTTCAAAATGACCTGGTTGATGTCTCCGGGCAGGCCCATGACCACCGGCAGGTCGGGATCAGTGTCCATTTTCACTTCGGACACATATTTCCATTCGTTTTTCGCGATCAGAACCGTGTTCTCTATGGCCGCGTTGATGTCCACCGGCTTTTTCTCCTCCACGTCGGGATGGGAGAATTTCTTCATGCCCTGGACGATGACGGAAACGCGCTCGACCCCTTCTATGGCCTGCTCTATGGCGTTTGGTATCTCCTCGCGGATAAAATCCAGCTTGGACTGGGCCAGTTCATTTTCTATCGCAGCCACAAGATCCGACCTTTCCCCGGCCTTCCTGGTTTCGTCATACAGTTTCAACAGGGCATCGACCAGACCGGCAAGCAGGCCATACGCCCTTGAGAAGAACCTTATATTGTCGCCGACATACTGGATGGGCGTGTTGATTTCATGGGCTATTCCAGCGGCGAGCTGGCCCACGGACTCCAGTTTCTGGGCCTGTGTCAGCTGCCGCTCCAAGGCCTTTCTGTCCGACATGTCGAAAATGACCTCGATCAGATGCAGGTGGTGCATGAACTGGCCGGAAATGACCGTCTTGATGACCGGGATTATGGTTCCGTCGGAACGCTCAAGCAGCATTTCCTGTTCGCGCAGGTTTGACTCCATCAGGGGGCAATGTGTTCGACACTTGTCCTTGCCCTGGCAGGCCAGGGAATAACATTTCTTGCCGATGTAGTCCTTCTTTTGAACCATGAACATCTCTTCGGCGACAGTGTTCATGTCCACCACAAGAAATTCCTTCGGGTCCACGATCAGGATTGCCGCCCTTATGCCCTCCATTATGGAGAGCATCAGCCGTTCGCTCTCCTTGACGCCTTCCAGGGCCGACCGGAGATCCTTGGTCCGCTCGCCCACCAAATCCTCAAGGCTGTTGCGATGCCTCTCCAATTCCTCCTGCACGCGCGTCCTTTCCGTCACGTCCCGGCTGATGCCGATGATTCCTATGGTCCGGCCCTTGTGGTCGCGGTAAGGGGTTCGAATTGTTTCCATGTTCATGACCTGCCCGTCGGGATTAACGAAGATCTCCTCTGTGGCGCAGGGCCTGTTTTCATCCATGGCCTCCTTGTCGCCCAGGCAAAAGGCCAGGGTCTGGGTGCCGCTCTGGACCTTGCAGCCGTCCCAGCCGATTATGGTCTCGCGATCCCGGCCCACAAGCTTTGCAAAGGCCTCGTTGCATCCGAGGTAAAGGCCGTTCAGGCCTTTGTAGTACAGGGGATCGGGCATGGCGTTTATCAGGCTCTGCAACAGGGAATTGGCCATGGAAAGCTCATCCTCCCTGCGCCTGCCGAGCCGCATCTGCTCCTTGAGCATTGTATTGGCCCGCATGACCTCGCCTTCGCGTTTGGCCCCCTCGTCCACCCTGACCCGCAGCTCAAGAGTCCTGGCATATGATCTGACCGCCGCCAGACCGCCGCCGATGACCAGAATTGCCGCAACCATGCTCAAGGCCAACAGCAAAACGGGATTTGGACCGCCCGCGACGCTGCTCCTGGGAACCATGCTGGCAATAGACATGGGAACCCCTTTGACGCCGACCCGCATGAAAAAAAACTCGGTTGTCCCGTTCCAGGGCTGCCTGAAGTCGACCTTGACCGTTTCCCCCTCCTTTTGGACCGGACTCGCCAAGATGTCCCTCAACTCTTCGGGGATCAAATCGTTGGAGAGAATGGAATCCTCATAGACAAGATATGAAAGCTGGCCGGACATGCTGGCCACGTGAACAAGCATGTTCAAGTCGAAACTTCCGATGTCCAGCCAGGCCACGATGTTGCCCACGTACTCCTGCCCAAAATGATAGGGCACAGTCATGACCATGTAGTTCTTGCCCTCCAAGCGTTCTTTGAACAGCTTGACTGGCGCGACGCTGGTGTAGGCCTTGTAGTTTGACTTTTCGTAGGCTTCCCTGGATGCCCCGGGCTGGACGTTGCTGTCGGCAAGAACCGAGCCGTCCGACTTTACGAAGAGAATCCGCTGGTAAATGTTCCGGTCATGTATTTTCCTGTAGCGGACATACCAGTAAAAAAATCTGTTCACGGACACGACGCTGGCCCAAAGCCCGTATTCCTCGCTCATGCCCAGGGACAGATTCTCGAAATAGCCGGACAACTCCTTGCCAACCTGCAGGTACTCCATGTCGTGCATTCTTTCGACATAGAACTGGGCCGTCGCCTTGGACTGTTTCCAGACATTGTCGCCGAACCCCTGCAGGGCCGACTGGCGAAGGGCCACCTGGGAATTGTAGTTGCCGACGATGAGAACAATGACGAATCCCACAAGCAGAACAGCCAGGGAGGGTATTACCCTGGTCTTGATGTTGGAAGCGCTGATCTTCATGGATAAAGCCACGACAACCTCAGTTGAAGATTATTCCGCCGGATTTCAACATTGAAAAATCATCAGGAACCGGGCAGAAAATCCTTGAAGAACAGAAAGACCCCCGGATAATGCTTCTCTACCAGGATACGATACTCTCCACTCTGCTTGAGTCCGTGCAAAAAGGCATTGAACTCCGCCCGCAGTTCCGGAGAACCCTTGCGAAAGGCTGCGGCCATTTCCTGCTCTTCGGAAACAGGACCCTGAATCTTGATCTTTCCCGGCCATTTGCCAAAGGCCACCAGACAGTCCGGCACGTCCAGCAAGGCAAGGTCGGCATCCCCCTTGAGAACGGCGGGGGCGATGTCGTTTACAGTGCCCTCGAAAACCATGATCTTCACGGTCGAGGCGTCGATGCCGTAAAGGGAATGGTCCAGGCATGTCTTTGGTGTGGTCAGCAGGCTGTGCCCTGTCAGGAGTTTCTTGACCGAAGCGATGTCTTTCCCGATGTCGCCGCTGGGCTTGACCGGCTCCTCGGGGAAATCGGACCCGGCAATGACCCAGACCTGGGTCGGAAAAGTCGGATCGGAAAAATCCACGATCTTCTCCCGCCAACCCAGCTTGGTCAGGCCGCAGGCAATAACGTCGCCGCGCACCTGTGCCTGCCCGACCTCCTTGACGGAATCTCCCTCAACAAGATGCTTCCTGCCGGTCAGATCCTGAAAAATTGAACCCCAGCCGCTTTGAACGAACTCATGTCTGACTCCGAGATGATTCGCGAATCTTTGCATCAACTCGATGCTCAGGCCCTGATTCTGGCTTACTACAAAATGGGCATAAGGCACTCCGAGCTGCCTGAGCACGCCGCTCTTTTTCAAATCGTCCAGGTCGCCTCCCAAAGCGGGTCTGACGGACAGTGACATGGCGACCAATCCACACACAGCAACAAGAAAAACCATCTTCGCAATCGTGTTGACTCTCACTGCTACCTCCCCGCGTACAAGGCAAGTCGAAAGCCTAAAAAAATCTCCAATCAACTATGGCTGTTTCACAGGATTAAATCAACTATACCCAACGTTTTTTTGCTTAATTACGCTTTGCGGTCATCCAAATGGTCATGATGAAAACAAAACATACATATTTATTTTTCTGTTTCCAGCAACAGGATTGATAAGCACTTTCTTCCGGAATAATCGGACTAGCAGCTGAAAACCAAGTATCTATTGCACCAAAAATAAAAATGTCGTAATTTGTTTGCTGAGTTATGGGGAACTCTACTTTTTTGGTTTTAATTTAATAAGCTGGTTGGCTGTCATGAAAAAGAACAATTATCTTGGAGCGGGGGTGTCTATCATCAATTCACTTGGACGACTTTTATCGTCCCTACTTATCGCAATGGTCATATGGGCCTCGCTTCCGGGGGCTGTCCGCTGCGAACAGCAAATGGTTCCGAAGATCGACGACTTCTATTTCGCGGTGGACTGCTCGGGGTCGATGCAATTCTTTTATCTCGATACCGGCATACTCAAGATCGATCAGGCCAAAAAACTTTTGCAGGACATGAACCAACTCATTCCGGCCCTGGATTATGAAGGCGCCATTTACAAATTTGCGCACTTCGCCCCTGTCCTGAGACTTCAGCCCTACCAACAGACACAGTTCGGTACGGCCATTGAACAACTTTCCTCCACATCCGGCAACAAGACCAATCTGGGCATGAGCATCAACGAGCTTGAAGGCGTCCTGACCTATAAGGAAGGAGAAAAATCCGCCATCATCCTTGTCAGCGACGGCGGCCAAAACGTGGGCGAATCACCCATACCCGCCGCCAGGAATATCTACGCCAAGCACGACACATGCATCCACATCATCAGCTACGCTGACAACGAAGAGGACCAAGCCACCCTCGACGGCATCGCGGCCCTCAACGACTGTTCCATAAACGCCCGCGCCGAGACACTCATGGACCCGGCCACCTTGGAGGACTTCGTGCATGAGGTTTTCTGGACAATGGCCGAGATCGTTCCCGAGCCTGAACCCGTGGCCGAACCCATCACCATGGAACTCAAGGTGGAATTCGACACCAACCAGTCATACATCAGGCCAGAATACTACAATGAAATCGCGGAGTTGGCCCGCTTCCTGACCATGCACCCAGACACTCAGGCGGCCATTGCCGGACACACGGACTCAAGAAACACTGACGAATACAATCTAGGTCTTTCCCAAAGGCGAGCCGACAGCGTCCGCCAATTCCTCATCGACCGTTTCAGCATTACCCCGGACAGGCTTTCCACCTTCGCCCACGGCGAAAACAAACCCGTAGCGGACAACGAGTCCACTGAAGGCATGCAACTCAACAGGAGGGTGGAGGTAATCATCACCAACATGCCCTAGTCCAAAAGAAGACAGACAACAAAAAGGCGGCTCCGAAAGGAACCGCCTTTTTTTTTGCTATGATTTACCTGATCAGCTCTTGGTCTTCCTTCTCAGGCCAACCAGTCCGAGAAGTCCGGAGCCGAGAAGCCATACCGCAGCCGGCAGAGGCACGGCCGCGCCCTGGATCAGGGGTTCGTTGAAGTCCATGTCCTGACTGAAGCCGCCAGCGTTATAGCCGATGAAGAACTTGCCATCCAAACCGGTCAGGAAGATGCTGTTGTCGTTGTTGATCAGAGTGCTGCCGATGTAAAGCTGAAAATCGGTTCCGGCACCCAGAAGGTTCTGCAGGTTCAGAAAGTTAGGTCCGCCCGGCTCATAGCCCCTGGAAGGCCCACCGTTCCAATTAACGGGATCGTAGACCAGCATGGACTGGCTGAAGCCGGCACCGTAGCGAACGTAAAGATTGTCGTTGGAGCCTGTGTCGAAAGACAGCACCTTGAGCCTGGCAAAGGTATTCGTGTTCCAGGTGGTGCTTACGACACCGCCGTGATCGGCATGGAGGTCGGCCAAGCCGCCCTGCACGTCGGTGCGGTAACTTGTGCCGTAAAGATTGTTGTACATGCCGGCAACTGAAAGCTCATTGGGAAACTGCCACAAAGTGGTGTCGCCCCATGTGGCGGCAAAGGCCTGGCCGGAAAAGGCCAAGGCAACCAACAGTGTTCCTAAAATCGTGATTCTTTTGAAAGCGTTCATGTTCGCCCCCCGTAATATTCTTCTTTTGAGGCGGCCCGGCTGTCTCGATGAGATCCGCGGCTTTCCGTCCCGTCATTGCTGGCGGTTTGGCTTTTTCTTCGGTTTCCTAATTTTCTATTGCTAATATCATGCCAGAAAATAAAACCCTTTTAAAGTGAATTATCATTCATTTTTTTTAAATTCAGAGCTTGCCTGCCGATTCTTTAGTACGAACAAACAAGACTGTAGACACCCTTTAGTCCGCTTAAAGCAGACTTTTAAACATAAGAACGGGTCCTGCAAGGCCCCGTCAATGATTCTCCATTGCCCCGGCTACTTGCCTATCTTGCGCCTCAGGCCGAGCAGGCCGAGCAGGCCCGAACCAAGGAGCCAGGCCGCTGCGGGAATAGGCACCTGGTTGGTGGCGACCACTCCGTCGATATCATAGCCATCGCCGCCGCCGGTGAACCCGGATTCGCGGCTGATATCGAGAAAAAGCAACGCAGTGGTGCGAGTAAGGCCGGTCCCCTGCAGGTCAAGGCTGCCGTCCTGCTGGGCGGTTCCGATCAGCACCCAGTTGGAATCAAGTGCGGGATCGTTGAAAGTGACTGTCGGATCATAATTTCCACTGTAACCGTAAATGCTTACAGTCTCCTTGTAGGATCTCCAATTATCCGCGTTGGTTCCCCAGGTGGTCTCGTAGACAGTGAAATCAGAACCGGCTCCGTCCTTGATGGCCCTGTCGAAGGTCAGGACAACCGACCCTCCGAAGCCCAGGGAAACGAAATTGATCTGTCCGCTCTGGTCGTCCGTGGACGCGTCGTAGCTCAAGGCCTGGCTGGCGTCCTGCCGCGCGGCGGGAACAGCGCTTCCGGGCGTGTAGTTGTAGAAATTTGACGGGAATGTCGAAGCCAGGGCCTGGACGCTTGTCCCCATTAGCAAAACCAAGCAAAGCATCACTGTGATTTTCTTCATTTTATACCCCCAAAAACAAATGTGCTTGCACATTTTATTCCCGGCCTGCGCGATCAATATATCCCCGAAATGTCCTGCGCAGGCCCACTCGATTTTTTTATTTCAGAGACTCATACAATTTTCGTGCCTCTTCCTTTCCATCAAAGGCCTGATCCGAATTCACGATCTTGAGCAGCAGTTCCTTGGCCTTGGCCGGGTTCTGGCGCTGAATCTGAACCTTGGCCAAATGGAGCATGATGGTCGGATCGTCCTTCTTGCCTTCCAGGGCCTGCTCCAGAGTGGCTACGGCCATGTATTGATTGCCGAGCTTGTGATAGACCCAGCCCAAAGTGTCCAGGGCCTCCGGCACATTGTCCTCCGAGGCCAGTTGGGCCAGCTTCAGGGCCTTGTTCAGCGTTTCCTCGTCCTCGGCGTTCTCCGAATAGAGATAGGCCAAGTTGTTGGCGGCAGGTATGAAGTTGGGATTCTCGTCCAGAATTTCCAGATAATATTCCTCGGCCTTCTTCAAATCACCCTTGTCCTGGTAAAGCATGCCCAGAATGTACTTGGTGCGCATGGATTCCGGGTCAACGGACAAGGCTTCCTCGAACTTGGCTATGCCCTTTTCCACTTGTCCGCCGCCCAGATAAAGGGAAGCGATCCTGTAGTAGGGCTGCAGCCACTTGGGTTCGATCTTGCTGGCCTGAAAAAAATGCTTCTCCGCAGCATCCAGGTTTCCCCTGGCGGCTTCCAGCCTGCCCATGAGGTCGTACAACAGGGGGCTGTCGGAATACTGCTCCAGCTTCTCCTTGCACAGGCCCAGAGCCTCGTCATACTTGGCCTGAAGCATGAACACGCCCACCAGGGCCTCGAAAGCCTGGAAGGATTCCGGGTTGAGCGCCAGGACCTTGTTGAACTGGTCCACGGATTTTTCATATTCCTTTTTCAGGGCGTGCATCTGTCCCAGCTTGAAGTGGGCCACCTGGCTTTCGGAGTTGAGTTCGAAAAGCTTGTTGTACTCCCTCTCTGCCCTGTCGTAATCGCCTTGCTGGAGGTAGAGGTCGCCGACCATGGCCTGAACGGCTTCGTTGGTTGGATCCTTTTCAGCGGCCGTCCTCAACTCGAGAACCGCGCTTTCAAAATTGCCCTCGTTCAGAAGTTCCTCGACCAGGGCCTGCCTTGCCGGATAAAACTTGGGGTTGACCCGCAATGCGCGTTGCAGGGCTTCCTTGGCTATCTGCGCTTCATCATTCTTGAAATGAGCCCGGGCCATCATGACGTAGGCCTGCAGGAACTCGGGCTGGTCGCTAATTATCTGTCTGAACTGGGATATGGCCTGAAGCCAGGCACCCTGGGCCAGGAATATCTGCCCCCTCAGAAATTGGGCATTGAAGTCCCTGGGGTTGCGCTCGAAAATGAGATTGAGTTGTTCCAAGGCCAAATCAAAATTGTTCTTGGCCAGATAGACCTCGGCCAAGACCCTTCTTGCGTCCTGGGCCTTTGGGTGGTCGGGGTCGGCGTTGATGAGGCTTGTGCAAAGCTCAATGGCTTCCGGACGCCGCTTGTTGTCCAGCAGAAATTTCACCAGGGCCAGACTGAGGTCGTAGGGCTCAGGAACCTCTGCAATGCCTTTTCTCAGTGTTTCTTCCTGTTTTTCAGACAAATTTTCGACCTGATATATGGCCGCGAGACTCAAGCGGTAGGTCTGCTCTTCAGGGAATTCCCTGATCAGCCCCTGGGCCTCGGCAATGGCCCCTTCCTGGTTGCCGCTGTCCAGATAGAACTTGACCAGAAGCAGCCGCAGCTGAATGTTCTCCTTGTCCTCGGAAACCAGGGTCTTGTATATCGCTCCGGCAGCATCGTAATTTTTCTGGTCCATATAGATGGAGGCCAGCTGCAGCCGCAGGGGAATGTTATTGGGAAGGATGTCCAGGGCCTTGAGCAGCAGGGACTCCGCCTTGTCGTTCTGCTTGAGAGACACATAGAGGTGGCTGAGAAAGGCGTAGGCCTCCTCGTTCTTCTGGTCCTTGCCCAGGACCGAGGCCAGCAGAGACTTGGCCTGATCTACCTCGCCCTCTCTGAAAAGAACCGCAGCCAACACAACATTGGCCTCGTAGTGTTCCGGTTCCTCCGTGAGCACCATCTGCAGCTCCTGGCGAGCCTTTTCAGTGTTGCCGCCGAGCAGGAACAACCGGGCCAGCCCTATATGGGCCTCGTCAAGGCGATTATCCAGGGCCAGGGCGCCTGTGTAGAAATTGAAGGCAGGTTTCCAAAGCTTCTGCTGAAAGCTGGCCTTGGCCATAAGCAGGAAGCCGGGGGCGAACTCAGGGTCGGCCTGGACCGACTTCTTGGCCATGAGCGCCGCTTCCTTGTACTCGCCCTTTTCATAATATTCGACTCCGTCCTGGTAGAACGAATCGCGCCTCGATTCCCGGCTGCAGGCGCAAAGAGCCAGGATTAGCAGCACCGCTATTATAATGGTCGTATACGCTCTCATGAAAGCCACCTTTTGTCTTAACAAACGGAAACCACCGTCCGCCATGTTATTCAACAAGCCCCTTTACCCTTGAACACAATAAGAATCGTTTTAAATATTATTTTCAAATCATCTATAAATCGCCAAGTGTCAATATACTGCAAATCAAGACGGACCACATCGTTGAAATCCGTAATATCGCTTCGTCCCGAAATCTGCCAAAGGCCCGTTATGCCGGGCTTCATTGAAATCCGGCGCCTGTGCCAGTGTTCATACTCCCTGATTTCATCCTCCAACGGAGGTCTGGTCCCCACTATGCTCATATCACCATTGAGGACATTTATGAACTGCGGAAATTCGTCCAGGGAGGTCTTGCGCAGAAACGCGCCCACCTTGGTGATTCTGGGATCCTTGTCCACCTTGAACATGAAGCCGTTCATCTTGTTGCTTTTAAGCAACTCCTCTTTCCGCATTTCAGCGTCCAGATACATTGTCCTGAACTTGTATATCTTGAACCGCCTGCCGTTCTCGCCCACGCGGACCTGCTTGAAAAGCACCGGGCCACTGGAATCAAGCTTGATGGCCAGGGCCACGAGGGGATACATCATGACAAAAACCAGGAAGCCGACGCCGCCCACCACGAAATCCAGGACCCGCTTGTAAAGCAGACCGGTCGCGTTTATGCGCACCACATTCCAGGTCAGAACCGGAATTTCCTGTATATTCTCGACCTTTACCGGAGTCAGGGACATGGGGTCGTACATGGAGGGCACCACCCGGTACGACAGACCGATCAGTTCACAGGCCGCCATATATTTTTTCAGCTCCCCGCCGGGTCCCATCACGAACACGACCTCGTCGATGGAACGCCCGACCAGGATATTTTCGAAGTCGTCGAGCGTTCCCAGATAGGGAAGGCCCATGACCTCGGCCCCGGAATCCGCCGAGGACTTGACGAATCCCACAACCTTGTGTCCCCAGCTTCTCTGCCGTTCAAGGGCATCGAAAACCATTGCCGCCCTTTTGTCGGAACCCACCAAAAGGATTCTGCGGGCATGGAGTCCGTCGGCCTTTCTGGACTCGAGGTACAATTCCATGATCAGCCGGACCACAATGAAGGCCATAAGAAGCACGGCAGCGTAAATTATCAGGAAAAGACGCGAGACATCCTGAATCTTGAGGGAAAACATACCAATGCCCAAGACCGAAAAATCGACGAGAATGACGACTATTATCTTTCCGACGAGCCTGTAGATGGTGGCAAACCGCTTGTCGCCGTAAAAGCCGAAACGTCCCATGACAAAGGCGTTCACGAACATCAGGGCCATTATCATGCCCACCAGCATCTGGTCCGTTATCCACCATTGGTAGTCGCTCAGAACCCAACGGAGATACTCGGCCAGATAACCACTGCAAATGACGACAATGCCGTCAAGTAGAATCAAAAAGTTTATAAGGACCTGAACTTGTTGAGCGTACATCCGGTTTCTCTGTTATCCGTCTTCGAAGAATCGATTATCCATTCTCACTTTTGGCCCTCGATTTCACCCGGAACATACTCGGGCAGGACCTTGACCATTTCCGATATGAATCCATCCATAACGATCTGGGCCTCGTCTGGAGTCTGACCGGGATTTAGGATCATTTCCACCCGGACCAATGCGCCATCCGAGCGTTTCTTGAAAATCGAATCCAGAACAAGGTAAAGCTTGTTCAGATACTCGCTGGTTATCAGCCTGCCGCGTTGTTGAAACCAGAAGTTGGCCACGACTTCGCTTTTGCCCTTGGTCAGGACCATGCGCTGTAAGGAAAAATCGCGGCCCGTGCCCTTGCCCGGAGAAAGGTCATGTTTGTCTCCAAGCTCCCATCCGCCGCCGATAAAGCAGGAAGCAGGCGCATGGGCCGTATGCTGCGTCGTCTGCCAGGCGTAGTAGGAAATAAGCAAATGGACATATTCTCCCGTATCGCTGTTCCGGTAGCGGGCCTTGACGTAATCGTCGGCCCAGAGGGCCTTGAGAATTCCCTGATCCAAATACTGCCTCTCCCCCTCCCATTTGCCGAGGGTCATGGGAAACTCGTTGAAGCTTTTGCGCTGGGGTTCGATCTGGACGGTCACCAAAACGGCACTGAGCACCGCCACCGTCACGAATACGGACCCGGCCAGCAGAAAGCGGTGCCAGCCGACACGCACAAGACCGGCTGCTTCCTCTCCGGCATCGTCCGTCTCTTTCCTTGAGTCGGGTCTTATTTTTTTCAGCCCCCAACTCAGGCCGAGAAGCAGAGCTATGGAGACGACGTAAACAAGCCAACCTGAAAAATCATGGAAAAAACCCTCGGCCATTTCCGGAGAGAGAACCCGGACCAGCACGCCGGTTATGGCGATCCGAAAGGCGTTGGCGACAACCGAAACCGGAAGGCCGAGGAGCAGAAGCAGAATCCGTTTCCAGACCCTCTTGTGAAAGAAATAGCCGATGAGCAAACTGAGCAGCAACGTGGGTATGAAATAGCGCAAGCCGCTGCAGGCATTGACCACCTCAAGCTGCATAAGGCCGAGGTCGATGACGTTGCCTTCCCTGTAGGCGGGAATCATGAACATCTCCAGCATGTTGGTTGCCAGAGCCGTTGAGGCCAGCTTGAGTTTGAATGACAGCAGCCTGTTGAGAAACGGCGGCGGCGGGACCATGAAAAGCAGCACCAGCATGGAGAACCGCACCCTGGAAAAGGATCGGGGATTCAGCATGAAAGCCAGGAACGCCACCACGGTGAGCCACATGGAGACATAGACGAAGGTTTCCAGGGAGCCGAGTCGGCCCACCACAAAGAAAATGGTGCTGCAAAAAAGGGCCGCATAACCGGTCCAGGCTTTCTGGCCGCCGCGAAAGAACAGACGGTCTCTTTCCTCATAAATCAGGTAGGCTGTGATCAGGGGCACGAGAAAGCAATAGGAGGTGTCGTCCTGGTTCCACCTTCCGTACAGGGTCTGAAAGTGCGGAAGATAGAGATAAATCCAGCCACCCAAAAAAGCCAGGAGGGAAAAGGCAAAAGGCTTATTGTCGATAATTTGCCGAATCAATTCTACCCCCTGTCGCTCAATGTTGAAAAATGGATTGGTTCTGGCCTAGCCGTCCAACCTGAAGTGCACAGCGGCGTCAGGCTCCGGATATAAGGACCTAGTTCTTGTCGGATGGTTTGCTGTCCGTTCCGCTCTGCCCGCATTTTTTTTTGAGCATTTCGTAATCGGCCTTGATGGAGGAATATTTCATGGTCAGGGCATGAGACAGCTTTCTTTCCTTTTCAAGGTTGCGTTGCAGTTCGTTGACCAGCCTGTCGCGGTTGAGTTCGGATTGGCTTTTAAGTTCCTCAAGCTGCCAGTTGAATTGGGCCGAAAGCTTGGCTATCTGTGCTTCCACATGGTTCAGTCTGTGAAACAAGGCTTCCGAGCCGTTGTAGCCCTCTTTTTTCCCGGTCCCGGCAGGAACCGCCTCGCCAGGGTCCACGACCTGATCCGTCAGCAACAATACGTCTTCATCCTTTTCCTTGATCACCTCCAAGGCCAGTTTCTTGGTGACCTTGGGCGACTGTTCCGAAAAGGCTGAAAGCAACGCGGCGTCGCAGATGATGTTTATGGACCGGGGTATTCCGCCGCAATGCTCGTGGATGGCCATTGCCGCGCCCAGGGTGAAGATGTCCGGGTCTTCTGCCCCTGCGTATTGCAGGCGATGGCGAATGTAGTTTTCAGTTTCCTTAAGGGTCAGGGGGCCGATATGGTAGTGGATGGTCACCCGCTGGGCCAGTTGCAGAAGCCTGGGATCGCGGATGCGGTCCCGCAGTTCGGGTTGGCCGACCAATATTATCTGGATCAGCGGAGCCTTGTCGGTGTGCAGATTGGTGATCATGCGCACCTCTTCCAGGGCTTCGCGGGAAAGATTCTGGGCCTCGTCGATGATCAGAATGACCCGCTTTCCGGCCGCAAACCTGTCTATGAGAAACCCCTGCAGCAGGTCCAGGGCCTTGGCCTTGTTTTTGGCCTCTTCCTCGACCCCGAATTCCTGCAGGATCATCTGCAGGAGGTCGTCTGCCGCCAGATTGGTGTTGAAGATGACGCCCAGTTCAACGCTCTTGTCCAGCCGCGAAACAAGATGCTGAACCAGAGTGGTCTTGCCCGCGCCGATGTCGCCGGTCAGGAGGACAAACCCGAGCCCCTCATTAATCCCGTATTCTAGATAAGTGAGGGCCGCTTGGTGTTGGGTGCTGAAATAAAGATAGCCCGGGTCCGGGATTACGTTAAAGGGCCGTTCGCTCAACCCAAAATATTCGGTGTACATAATTCCCTGCCCTGTTCGGCAACATCCCGGTTAAGTGGTAACTCCATTCATCACTATACCAAGGACGTTTCTCTTGGACAAAAGTTTCAGCGAATCTCGAATATCCGACAGGGCTGTCTTGCTTGCCCGGACCACGAGCAGCACGGCGTCCACATAGGAGGAAAAAACCAGGGCGTCGGGCATGTTCAAAAGATGAGGGCAATCATAGATGACGTAGCGCTCGGGATATCTTTCCTTGAGCTCCTTGACCATTTCCTTGACCTTGGGGGAGCTGAGCACGTCGGCGGTTCCGGTGATGGGCTTGCCTCCGGGCAGCAAAGTGATGTTGTCCAGGCCAGGGTTCACCAACAGTTCGGGAATGGGAACGTCGTCGAGCAGGTGATCGGACAGGCCCCGCGTCACGTTGATGCCCATGTATTCGCAATGGGTGGGATGCCTGAGATTGCAGTCCACCAGCAAGGCGGTCTGCAGGGCGTCCCTGGCCAGGGTCAGGGCAAGATTGATGGCCACCACCGTCTTGCCTTCGCCCGGCCCCACGCTGGTGACCATGATGGAGTTCCAGCCCCTGCCGCGTGTCAGTTCCAGAACCTGCGTACGCAGGATGTTGTATTGGTCAAGAACCTCGGTCTCGGCCGAGTCGATGATGATATGGTGCTTGTCCAGCTTTTCCGGGTCCAGGTTATAGACCTTGGTTTTCTTGTAGGTGTGCTTGACCCCGCCGATTGTCTTCCCGGAATCCGCCCGGCTCGGGACGACTGTTGCCCTGGCGGGCTTGATCAACCCCTGACCGGTCCCGGACTTGCCGCGCATTTCCTTGGCTTTTTCTATCTTATCGGCAAATTTGCTCATAATTTTTCTCCACCGCTAGATGTTGAAGCATCCATCAAAACATCCGCCCCAGTTTGCGGTGAACCTTGATCCAAAGAAAATCCAAAGGCTCATACAAAAAATGGATCATGACGAGGGCCAGAATCACCAGGAGGATGGCCGATCGTATCCAGTTGACCCGCTCCTTGGCCTTGGAGGCCATCTCCTTGGCCGTGTATATCCGCGGGATGCCGGCCAGAACCTGGATGCCGAGTTGGTTGGACAGTCTGACGGGGTTGTATACCGCCTTGTCCATCTGTTCGGCCAGGCCGCCCAGGCCTATGCCCAGACCGGCGGCCAGAACCATGCCGACCACAATGATCAGAAAACGCTTCGGCTTGATGGGTTTTTCCGGGTACAGGGGAGCGTCGACCAGGGTCATTCTTTCGGATATTCTCTCCTCTTCGAGGCCCTTGGCCTCCTTGGCGGACTGCAATCTGGCCAGGGTGTCCTGGTACTTTGTCTGCTCGTTGGCGTAGTCGCGTTGCAGCAGCAGGTATTCCTGCTCGACCTTGGGAGCCTCTTCTATGCGCTTTTGATAATTTTCATATTTTTGGTTGGCTTCAGCCAACCCTTTGATCTCGCTTTCAAGCTCGAGTCTGGTGGCTTCAATTTGGGTAGAGACATTGATATAGGCAGGATTCTTTGGCTGATCGCTGGAGGTCATGACCGGATAATCCTCGTCGCCGGTGATCGTCTTCAGGCCCGCACGCAGGGCGTCTACTTCTCGTTCCAGCTTCTTGACCGTTGGATGGCCCGCCGAATATTTCTTTCTGGCGAACTCCAACTCCATCATTTTTTCGCGCAGATCTCCTGAAGCCGTGGCAAGATCGTCTTTGTTCACTATGTCCTTTTCAAGAACGTCCAACTGATTTTTCAGCTTGCGCATCTCCGGGTGATTCTCGGAACGCGTGGCCTTGAGGGACAAGTACTCGTTGCGCAGATAGTTGTACTGCTCTTCAGCCGTCATGACCCGCTTGCCGTCGGAACTCAGGAGTCCCTGTTCCGGCTCGATGGTGGCCAACTGGCCTTCAAGATAGACCTTGCGATCCCTGAGAGAGTCGATCTGCAAACTTTTGGCGTCGATTTCCTTCTGAGCCCGGTCCAGATTCCTGAGATTCAACTCCAGGAGTTCTGGAAGCGCGTTAAGATTCAATTCCTTGAACCTCGCCAGCTTTTCCTCGATCATCTCGATACGGTGGCGGGTGTCGTCCAGCTGTTTTTCGAGAAACGCGTAGGCTGTCTCGGTCTTCTCCATTCTGGAGCGGAGGTTCTCCTCAAGGTACAGGGAGACAAGGGTGTTTGTGACGTCCAGGACCTTTCTCGGCTGCTTGCCCTGATAGGAAAGCATGAAGGCGATGGTGGCCGTGCTGGCCCGTCCGGACTGGGGATTGACCACCTCGGTCTGAATGGGCTCCATGATCACGTCTTCCCGCATCTTGTCTATCAGCTCTTCAAGGGTGAATTTGTCCCTCAACTCAGGATAAAGATTGAAATCCTTGATGATCCGTTGAAGATTGGTGCGGCTGAGAACAATCTTGGTGATGGTCTGGACCCGTTCTTCAATATACCCGGACACGGTGGACTGCACCAGTTCCTGGGGAATCTCCTGGGCCTCGATCAAGATGGTGGCTGTGGACTGATAAATGGAAGGCAGGATGAAGGCTATGGCCGTCACTGCCAGGAACAGAAGCATGGCCGGAATCAGGATCAGCTTCTTGCGTCTTTGAAATATCTTCAGCAGGTCACCAACTTGGACAAGTTGCAACGATTGCTGGTTCTCTACATCCATTTCCCACCACCCCTTTTAGATATTAGCCAGAGCAGAGCATAACTATTACCTAATGCGAATAAAATTTACAACTCCTCAGGAAAATTAAAGACAAGCTCCATAAAAACCCTGCTTCGATCCTTTGAAGTATGGTTTATGACATTCAGGCGTTTCTGATAGTGGTACCAGAACTGCACATAGTGATCCTCGTGGAACTGGTATTTGAACAGAGGAATTATGTCGATGATGTCTGTCACGCTTCTGCGGCTCAGGTTTCCGCCGCCGGAAGTGATTTCCGTATAGATACCCTTGAGGTAGACCAGGGTCTTTGCAGATGTCTGACGCTTTATTTCGCCTATGTAGCGGACCTTGTTCTGCCCGGTGCCATCCAAAGCCGTGGATGAGAAGCGTTCATTGGCCAGCATCAGGTAAGTCCAGTCGTCAAGCTGGGCGTTGAGCTCCGCAGTCATGATTAAACCGGAGGCATAGCGCGTGTCTTCGCCTTTGGGCTGGGCCGGAATTGCGATATTGGTCACGGACCTGTCCCAACCGGCATAAAAGGAGGCGTTGACGGTCTCTGAGAACAGATAGCTCAGGCCCCCCAAGGCCTGAAAAGTACCCTTGTAGCCGTTGCCCTCCTCAAAGTCATGATAGGAATAAATGCCGTTCATGATCACATGGGTGGTCAGCCGTTCGGTGGCGGCCCTGTTCCAGCCTGCGGAAACAGTCTGACTCTCTATGCCCACATGCCTGCGCAGTTCGTAGGATGTCAAATCGTATGTATAAGAAAAATCGAGAGAATTTCTCTCATCCAGGATTATCTGGGTAAAGGGTTTGACGTAATGATTCTGTCGCCAGGTGATGAATTTGGCGTCCCCGCCTTCTTCAACTTCCGTGTCGATGGCGTAGTCAAACGAATAGCCGCCGTCCAGGCCGACTCGGGCCTTTTCCGACAGCCAGTAGGCCGATTCCATGGTATAGAACTGTTCATCGCGGTCGTACTCGGTCTCGTGGGCGTAGCGATAGAGGCGCCCTTCGGCCTTGAGATGCATTTCGCCCTTCTCGCCGGTGATGTCGAGTTTCAGTCCCGGAACTATCCTATGCTCGAAGTCGGTTTTTTTCGTATAGAAGATATTGTCGTCATAGCACTCCCTCAGCTTGAGATAGGGCGTGGCGATTATCTCCAACTCGCAATGGCCGACCTGGCCCTGGAAGATTATCAGCGCGAGGGCGATGAGAATCGCCCTCACGGTAATATGCTTGTAGCTCATTTTCTCTGCATTCCCATGTTTATAGGGACAATGCTTAAGGAACGACGATGGTGTCGTTCGGCTTCAGCATAATGTTCTGCTCAAGGTCGATACCCCGGGAAACCTCGTCAAAGTCGTACTCGTGGGTCAACTGCTTGCCGTCCTGGTCCCTAACCAAAAGGACATGGGTTTTCTCGGCAAAGGTGTCGAATCCACCGGCCAGGGCCAGAGCCTGTGTGATGGTCATGGGGTGCACCATAATGTACATGCCGGGGCGCTTGACCTTGCCGGACACATAGACCTTGGGGCTCTTGATCTCGAGAAGCATGACGGTCACCGGGGAGTCGGGCACGTAGGTCTTGACCTTGTCTTCGATCTCCTGGCGAATTTCTTCGGTGGTCCGACCGCTGGCCTGAATCTCGCCGACAAGAGGCATGGAGATTTTGCCGTCGGGACGGACGATGACTTCCGGAGAAAGCTCTTCGTCACCCCATACAGAAATTTTAAGAATATCCTCAGGGCCGATCTTGTAGCCGGAAACCTGGGAATCCGGGATGGTGGTCACGTTCACGGGACCGAGACACCCGGCAAGGACAAAAGCCAGCAGAGATAAAAACACTACCTTCTTCATTTGCTCAAAGCTCCTAAAAATAGTTAATCAACCAACCCCATACCGCTAGGCACCTCAACCAAACCTGAGACCTCTATTTACTATGTCTCATGGATCAAGTCATAATGCCATACTTTTTATATTGTTCGTATATCCGGGCCCTTGAAAGCCTGGAGATGACGCAAGCCCTTTTTATGTTTTTCCGAGTCAACTGCCTGAGTTTATGGAAATAATCCTTCTCGATCTTGTCCGTCCACTGGCGCTTGTATTCCTTGAACACCGGAAAATTCTTGAAAATATCATCCTTATACCCCGAATCCACCGGGCCTGTAAAGCCTTCAACCGGCAACACGCTGGAACTGTAAGCCTTTTTGGCGATGCTGACTCTTATCGATACCGGCAGATGTTCAGGATAAAGCTCGGGCGACCCGCCGGACACGGCCAGGGCGCTGTCCAGACAGTTCAATAATTCCCGTACGTTGCCGGGCCAATCATAATTCATCAGGGCGTCCACGAAGTCCTCGGAAAAAGACTTGTCCGTGCCGCCGCCGTCCGCGCCCATTTTCGTCACATAGGCCTTGGCGATCTTGACCGTATCGTTACCGCGCTCGCGCAGGGCCGGCAATTCGATGGACAGGGACTTGAGCCTGTAGAGCAGGTCGCTGCGAAACTGCCCCTGCTCCACCAGTTCCGCCATGTTCTTGTTGGTGGCCGCCACAAGCCTGAAGTCGGAAGAGCTTTCCATTTTTCCGCCCACAGGCAGAAATTTTCTTTCCTGCAGGACTCGCAAGAACTTCTTCTGCATGGTCATGGGCAATTCCGCCACCTCGTCCAGGAAAAGCGTTCCCTTGTCGGCGCGCTTTACCAACCCCTCGTTGCTGGAATCAGCGCTGGTGAAGGCCCCCTTGACGTGACCGAAAAGAATGCTTTCCACCAGGGTTTCCGGCAGGGAGGCGCAATCGACCACCACAAAATTGTGATCCTTGGCCTGACTGTTCTCGTGGATGGCCTTGGCAAAGAGTTCCTTGCCCGTACCCGTCTCCCCGGTGATCAGGACATTGGCGCGGCTGGAGGCGGCCGTGGCGGCAAGGGAGAGACTGTCCCTGATTTTCTGACACTCGCCGATTATGCCGGCCCGATCCAGGCCTAGACTCTGGTACCCGGACAGCCGCAAGGCCAAGACGCGCTTTACTGCGGGAAGAATCCGGCCCATTCCAGTGTTCTTGTCCACATAGTCCAGCACGCCGCTCTTGATGGCCATTTCGGCCTTGTCCGCGGCGCCCTCGTTGGTGGTCACTATCACTTTGGGCCTGGAAGGAAGTCTTGACAGGACAGCCAGGGTTTCCGGGCCATAGCCCTCGAGCTGCTCGCAAAGGCAGATAACGTCGACACCGCTCTTTCTCGCTCCGGATATACCCTCGGCCAGGCTGGAAACATAGTATATGTCATGATCGAATTCCGACGGATTTTGCGCCAGTTCGTCATACACGCTACGTTCGTGGTCGATTATCAGCACACCAGCCATGAGTTCGGCCCCCAAATTCAAGCGAACGTCAGTTAGCTAAAAATACAATTATTTAAAACTAATAACGAGTGGCCCGTCTTTTCAGGCCATGCGACCCCCATCGCATCCGCCATCGTTTTAAACAATCTTTAAAAATTATCTAGTAAACTTTCACTGAAAGATCAACCAAATTATAAAAAAACAGCACCATTGCACGGCAGATGGGCCTCCCCGCTTCCCGGTCCCTCGACCTGTCGGCTACCCATGCAATAAATATTGTGCTAGCCTCCGAACAAGTTTTAGAGAACCGTTTACACCATACACCAAATACAGACATGCTCCCAAATTTTTTTGTAATCGGCGTCCAAAAGGCCGGGACAACGTCCCTGCACCACTACCTCAGCGAGCACTGGGACATCTATCTTCCGCCGGGCAAGGAGACGAAATTCTTCATTCGCGACGACCGTTACGCATTGGGCCTGGAAAACTATGAAAAACAACATTTCAGCGGTTGGAACGGCGAAAAGGCCGTGGGCGAGGTGGACCCGGACATCATCTTTTTCCCGGAAGCCATGGACCGCATGGAGAAACACTTTGGCCTGAGCGAATTGAAATTCATCCTTCTCCTGCGCCAGCCAGTGGACAGGGCCTTTTCCCACTATCTCATGTCCCTGCGGCGGGGATTCGAGAATGAAAATTTCGAGCGGGCAGTGACCCTGGAAAAGGAACGCATAGGCCCGGACTTCCATTCCAGGATGAACCTGAGCTACACCTCGCGCGGATTCTACCATGCCCAGATAATGCGGTTCCTTGAACGCATCGACCAAGGCCAGCTGCTGGTTCGCCTTTCCGACGACCTCAAGACCGACACGGACCGCGTGTTGGCCGACATCTGCCATTTTCTTGAAGTGGACCCCACGCCGCTCCAGAAAAAAAACCGCGCCCGCCATCACCAGGCCATGACGCCCAAGAGCAGGCTCTTTGCCCTGATCCTGGGCCGGGATTCCCTTGCCAAGCGTATATTCAAGGCCCTTTTTCCTTTCAAGAACGTCCGGGCCGCCTTCCGCACCAAACTTCTGGAATGGAACCTGAAGAACAACGACGACCAGTTCTTGGACCCGGGGCTGAGGAAGCGTCTGTTTCCAATGTTCGAGGATGACGTGACCAAACTGGAACGGTTTATGGGCATCAGCCTGGACAAATGGCGTCTGGACAAAGAGCCTCAAGACAAATAACAAGGCATATCAAGATCATAACACCAAGAAGCCGCAAATTTGATACGGCGGTGCCCAAACCGGGCATGGAAGCGACATGGACCAGAGACAGCCAAACTTCGTGATCATCGGCGCGCCCAAATCAGGCACCACGTCGCTGTTCTACTATCTCAAGCAGCACCCGGACATATTTCTGCCGGTGCGCAAGGAGCTGCATTACTTTTCCTATGATCTGCTGGTCAAGAACGCCAATGGTCCGGGAGACGCCAACACCCTCAAGTCTCTTTGCGCCACCAGGGAAAAATACCTGGAGCACTATGTCCAAACCGGCAACCAGAAGGCCGTGGGCGAAGCCTCCCCTTCCTACCTCTATTATTCCGAGGTGGCAGAAAGGATACATTCCGAGCTGGACGCGCCCAAAATAATCGCCATACTCAGAAACCCCGTGGAAAAGGCCTTTTCCCAATACTTCCACCTCGTGCGCGACCAGCGCGAGCATCTGGATTTCCTTGACGCCCTCGCGGCGGAGAATGAACGAAGGGAAGCGGGCTGGTCCGACTTCTGGCGCTACGCCGAGAGTTCGCTCTATACGGAAAGGCTCAAGCACTATCTTTCCCTGTTCGGCCAAGGCAAGATCAAGGTGCTGCTCTTCGACGACCTTGTCTCGAACCCGGACAAGGTCATGCGCGACCTGTTCAGGTTCCTGGAGGTCAGGGACGACTTGCGCTGCGATACGGGCACGATCTACAACCCATCGGGCGACTCCAAGTCCAGGCTGGTTTCCAATTTTTTCACCAAACCCAACCAACTTAAGACATTCGCAAAAAAGATCATCCCCGAAAGCGTGCGCATACGGATGAGGCTGAAAATACTCAGCTTGAACACCAAGCGGAAAAAACAAATGGACGACAAGGCGCGCAAGCACCTGCAAGACTATTTCAAAAACGACATCCTGGCCCTGGAAAAACTATTGGACAGAGAAACCAACTGGCTGGGCAGTTGAACTGCCTGCGAGACAAAGCCATAAACAAGACCAACACCCGGAACCGCGGGCCGGGCCGGGACAAAGGAAAATGAACGGAAACAACGGCCAATTGGCGGCCATAGTCAAGGGTGGCGCGGTCACTTCCTTCGGAATGCTGGCCGGATACGCCTTGCAATTCGCGGTCTCCATCCTGGTGATCCGGCTTCTGAACAAGAACGATTACGGGCTGATATCCCTGGCCTTCAGCATGGTCAATATCGCGGCCATGCTCTCTCTGACCGGATTCAACCATTCCCTGCCAAAGTTTATCTCTCAAATGGATGCAAAGCAGGGCAAAAGCGGCCTGGAGCGGCTGGCCGCAAGCTCCATGCTCATCACCCTGGCCGTCAGCTCTCTCCTAGCCCTCCTGGTTTATTGCCTTGCCGGAGAAATCTGCACCCTGCTGAACAAGTCCGAACTGGCCTCCACAATGAAGACCTTCGCCCTTTTCATACCGCCACTGGCGGTGATCAACGGACTGTCCGCCGTTCACAGGGGCAAATACAACGCCGCGGCCACGGTTATCTTCAACAACGTGGGCATGCTTCTGCTGCGCATCGTCCTGATCCTGGCCTTCATGCTCTTCATGAGCAACTACCAGGGCATAGTCTACGCTTACGTGGCCTCCACCTGGCTGGCCTGCGCCCTTTTCGCCGCCTATTTCATCCGCAACATGGACGGCGGCGGCGTGTTCATGGACGCCGGGTCCGCAAAGGAGCTGATGCTCTTTTCCCTGCCCCTTCTGAGCTTCACCCTGCTGAACGTAATCCTGCACTGGTCGGTGACCCTGTTTTTGGGATACTACGAGTCAGCCGAATCCGTGGGCCTGTTCAACGCGCCCATGCGCATCACCTTCCTGTTGAACCTGCCACTGAACGCCCTGGCCTACATCTATCTGCCAGCCGCTTCCAAAATGGCGGCAGGCAACAAGGTCGGCGAGATCAAAGGACTTTATTCCGCCACCACCAAGTGGGCAGCCCTGGCCACAATTCCCATACTGGCCATGTTCACGCTGGACGCCGAATTCATGGTCGTCGCCCTTTTCGGCGAGGCCTACCGCCAGTCAGCGCCCATACTCCAGATAATCTCCCTGGGGTTCGCGGTTCACGTCCTGGCCGGACCGAACATCATGACCCTCATTTCCCTGGGCAGGACGCGGCTGATCATGGGCGTCAATCTAATCGGCTCCCTGCTGATAGTCCTGCTCTGCCCCCTGCTCATCCCCGGTTTTTCAACACTGGGCGCGGCCTGGGCCACTGCCGGTTCGATGCTGGCGGCCAACGCGCTGGCCTCATTTTTCCTGGCCAGGGAGAACGGAGTGCATCCGATCTGCAAAAACTATTTGCTTCCCCTGGCCTACTGCCTTGTTTCCTCGGCCCTGCTCTGCAACCTGATTCTTGGATTCATGGACGGTACAGGCGCAAGAATGGTGCTCTTCGCCCTGCTCTGCGCCAACGCACTGCTTTCGTCGATCCTGACCGGAAGCGTAACCAGGGACGAAGTGGACATCATCCGGGCCGTGGAACTGAAAATCCTGAAATCGGAAAGGGTCTCCAACAGATTGAAAAAGATGGCCCGGTCGGACTAGAATTGGTACATTTAGTTTTGCAAATCAAGAATCAGCGATAAAGGAGTCCGAGTTGGGCAAGCCAAAAGTCTCGGTGATCATAGTGAACTACAACGGAAAGCCGTTCCTGGCCGATTGCATCGCGTCCATCGGCAACCACATTCCCGTGCCCCACGAGATAATCATCGTAGACAACGCCTCTTCCGACGGCAGCTGCGAATTCATCAAGGAGAAGTTCCCTGCGGTCAAGCTGATGTGCAGCGAAGAGAACAACGGATTCGCCAAGGGCAACAACATGGGCGCGGACATCGCAGAAAGCGAATATCTGCTCCTTCTGAACAACGACGCCTTTCTGCGCGACGACATCACGCCCGGCTTGAACCTCTTGGAACAAAAGGACATCGGCATAGTGGGCGCCAGGATGTACGGGCGGGACGGGGAGTACAGATATTCCTGCGGTTATTTCCCCTCGCCCTCCAAGATGTTCATCCTCTCCAGCCGCCAAAAAAAAGACGGCCCATTTCTAAACGGCGATTTCACGGACAGCGACCAGCCATACTATCAAGTGGACTGGATCGAAGGATCGTTCCTGCTGGTCACGGCCCGCCTCTGGAATGAATTGGGAGGCCTTGACGAGGACTATTTCATGTACGGCGAGGATGTGGATTTCGCGCGCCGGGCCAGATTGAAAGGGTACAAGACCGTGTATTGCCCGAACGTGAGCTACACGCACATCGGCGGATACAACGACAGCCGCATGTCTCTTTTGGCCAAGGGATTCCGCAGGCACATGAAAAAATTTCTCTCGCCCACAGACCGTTTGCTGGGCAACCTGGTTCTGGACGCGGGCATGTTCCTGCGCGTGCTGGTGAACGCGCCCAAGGCCCTGGCCGGGGACGGGCAAAAAAAAACCAAGGCCCTGTCCTGCCTTAGAGCGCTTTTCAGAATGTCCTGAACCCGGACGGTGAACCGGCATGATTAAAAAGACAATACTCTTCGTCCACCAGTCGGCAGAACTCTACGGCTCGGACAAGTCCATGCTGGCCCTGGCGGCTGGCCTGGACAGGGACAGGTATTCGCCCATCGTGGTTCTGCCCAATCAGGGACCGCTCTTGGAAAAACTGACCGAGGCCGGCATCCGCACCCATGTCCTGCCCCTGGCCCGGATCAGCCGCTCGGTATTCAACATAAGAGGATTGCTCGCCTTTGCCCTTCAAACCGTCAAATCGATAAGGGCCTTCAACAAGACTTTCAGAAAAGACAAAATAGACTTGGTGCACACCAACACCCTGGCCGTTTTCACGGGAGCGCTCTGGGCCAGGCTCAAGGGAATCAAGCACCTCTGGCATGTGCGGGAAATCGTCCTCAAACCGGCCATCGCCAAGCGCATATTCACGGCCATGCTCCGGACCTTTTCCTGGAAAATCGTGACCAATTCCCACGCCACCAGGGACGTGCTGGTGCAAGACTGTCCAAGCCTGGCATCCAGGACCGTGGTGGTCTGGAACGGCATTGAACCGCCACCCCCTCCAAAGGCCGAAGATGTCAGGGCCCTGCGCGACGAACTGGGAATGGAGGACGGTCAGGTGCTGGCCGCGCTGGTGGGCCGCTTCAACCGCTGGAAGGGGCAATCCCTGTTGGTGGAGGCCGCTGAAATCCTACGGCGGCGAGGCGTGGACAACCTGCGCTATCTGCTCATCGGCAGTCCGCCGGCCGGGCAGGAGCATTTCCGGGACGAGCTGCTGAAACGGGTGTCCGAGTCCCCTGCCGGGCCGCTGATCAAGGTCATGGATTTCCGGGACGATATCTGGACCGTCTGGCAGGCCTGCGACATCTGCGTAGTCCCTTCAACCGAGCCTGAGCCTTTCGGCAGAGTGGCCGTGGAGGCCATGTGCCTGGCCAAGCCGGTGGTGGCCGCTGCCCACGGCGGACTCCCGGAGATCGTTGAAGATCAAAGGACCGGATGCCTGTTCAAGCCGTGTCATGCTTCGGAGTTGGCGGACTGCCTGAATATTCTGGCGAAAGATGAAAAAAAGAGATATGAATACGGACAGAATGGATTGCTGAGAGTTCAGGAGAAATTCAGCCTGGAGGCTTACGTCTCATCATTTGACCCCATTTATTCCGACATCTGAACAAACCGCGACCCTCAGCAAAGCCGTGCGGGAGACACAAAAGGGCAAAGCGAACCGATCATGCATAAAATATTGATCCCCTTCATATTTCTTTGTGCCTACAACTTTTTCGACGTGTTGCCCTTCGGACACATCGAAGGTTCGTTCAACACCATTGACGTGGGCATCGCCGTGATTGTGCTCACGCTGATTTTCTACGTGGCCGGTTCCCTTGAAAGCAGACTGGTGAACAACGCCTTTGCCCTGCTCGTGACACTTCTCCTTTTCCTGGTGGTAATGCATGCGGGCATCGCCAGCATAAAATACGGCCAATCCATCTTTCAGGGTGCCGTTGCCAGTCGTAACTACTTCTATTATTTGACTTTCTTTCTTTTTCTGATAATGATGAAAACCCCTCGGCAGTTCATCGAAGTCATGAAAATTCTCAACGTGCTGGCCACCATCGCAGTTGTCCTGGGTGTGGCCAACTATTTCGGCCCTGTTTTCCTGCACCACAAGTGGGCCGAGGGCCATTATGAAAGGGCGGGGATCGTCAGGGCTTACCTGCCCGGGATGCAGCTCATCAGCTATTGCGCGATCTGGTCCTTCTGCAACCTGTTCGTGTCGGGATTCACGCAGCTCAAAAGCGACGCCTATTCCTTCTTTTTTCTCGCAGCCCACGTCTTCAGGCAATCCAGGATGAGGCTCATGGGCGTGGTTCTGATCCTGGGCGCGCTGATGCTTTACCAGAGAAAATTCACACAGATCGCCATTGTCCTGTTCATGGTCATCGCCGGAACAGTGATAATGGATGTGGTCATGGAAAAAAACATCATTATGGCCCAAATCGAACTTACCGAAGAGGAAGCAGGCAGCAAACACGGCAGCTGGAGCGGTCGTGAGCAACAGGTGGAGTTCGACATAGAGGCCTTTCTGGAATCGCCGCTCATCGGGGCCAGTTCCAGCGCCCTGCGCTCCAACCCCGAAGCCTATTACGGCAAAACCCTGACCGAGATATACCACCTCGTATCCCTGGCCGCGCAGTCCGACCTGGGATACGTCAAATGGCTCAAGCATTTCGGTATCGTGGGAATCGTCTGGCTGCTGATGCTCTACATGAAAATGTTCGCATACTGCAGGGCCAACATCCGCACGTCCGCCCCGGAGGAGTATCCGCTGGCCCTGTTCACCGCCTCATATTTCGCCTTCATCGTCATCACCGGCGTAACCCTGAACCACTGGGCAATGCCCAACCTGGCGATTCTTCTCTGCTTCATCATGGCCGCCAATGTCCGCCTTTACCTGCACAACACCGACAAAACAAGAAAAAAACAAGAGGAAGGACTGCAAGATGCCCAAGAATAGACTTTCGCTGCTGGCCGTTCCCTTCCTGTTCCTCCTGCTGGGTACCATTCTGTTCAATTCATGCGCCAACGCCGCCGACAAGGGCGGACTGCCCCATAACTGGCCCTGGAAGGGCATGGTCCTGGTTTCCCACGACAGCCTTCCGGCGGACATCGCCGTTCTGAAAAAGACCCTGGGCATAAACTGTGTCAGCCTGCAGCTCAAGCCCAGGCTGCGTTGCAAGTGGGACCACGTCACGCCGGACACGGCCTGGAAGCGCGAACTGGCCTGGGCCAAATCAATGCTGCAGGCCTGCAAAAAATCCGACGTGGTGGGCGTGCTGGTCATCTATCAATTTCCCTTCAACCCCAAGCTGGACTTCATCCAGGACTCGCCAAAATTCTGGAACGACCCAAAACAGTTGGACGACGTGATAAAGAAAGTCGAGGAACTGGCCGCGTATTTCAAAGACAGCGGACAAGAACTGGGGGCTTACGAAATACTCAGCGAGCCCCTGCTCAGGGAGGGCCGCAAGGTCAGCGTGCCCCGGCAATGGCCCGGATTTCGCGAAAGGATCGTCACCACCCTGCGCAAGCAGGACCCGCAACGATGGATCATGGTCGCGCCCGGCCCAGGTGCGCTTCCGGGCGGATACAAGGCCATGCACAAGCTGGACCACGAGCGAATCATTTATTCCGCGCACATGTATATCCCGCACGACTACACGCACCAGGGCATAGGCAAGCGCAAGCGCGGTCTGACCTATCCCGGATACGTGGGCAAAAGGCATTGGGACAGGCAGGCCCTTGAAAACGCACTGGCGCCGCTCAGGAACTTTCAGAAAAAGAACAACGTCCCGGTCTGGATCGGAGAATTCAGCGCAGTGCGCTGGGCCGATGGAGCGGAGCAGTACGTGATCGACGTGGCCGACATATTCGACAGCTACGGATGGTCCTGGGCCTACCACACATACGGCGGTTACCATGGCTGGAACCCGGACTACGATTCCCTGTACGCCTCGGACAAAAAGGAAGACTGGTCAAAGCATTTCACGGGCCTAAAATCGCCACGCTGGAAAACTCTTAAAAAAATATTCAAGGTTCAATGAAACCCTTGAAGATAGCCCTCATCGGCACAAGAGGCGTCCCGGCCAACTACGGCGGATTCGAGACCTGTGTGGAGGAGATAGGCCAACGCTTGGCGGCCAAGGGACATCATGTCGTGGTCTATTGCCGCAAAAGCTACTACGAGGACGCCACGCCGACATATAAGGGAATGAAGAGAGTCTTGCTTCCCAACCTGAAAAAAAAATCCCTGGACACTTTTTCCCACACCACCCTATCGGCTCTGCACGCCCTTTTCCAGGGCTATGACGTACACATGGTCTTCAACGCGGCCAACGCGCCCTTTGTCCTTCCCCTGCGCCTATTGGGAAAGAAAATCGCCATCAACACGGACGGCCTGGAATGGCAGCGCTCCAAATGGGGATTTCTGGGCCGGAGCTATTACAAGTTTGCCGAAAAATTTTCCTGTTTCATGGCCAACCGGCTGGTCTCGGATTCCAAGGGCATTCAGGACTACTACCTTGCCCGGCACGGAACCGAGTCTACGGAAATAGCGTATGGGGCCTATATTCAGGGCAGCGACACGAACAAGCATCTGAAGCGACTGGGGCTGGAGCCGGGCGGATACTTTTTGCAAATCACACGTTTCGAGCCGGAAAACCATCCCCTGATGACCATCGAGGCCTTCAAGAAACTCGAAACCGACAAGAAGCTGGTCCTGGTGGGCGGCAATCCATATCCCAGCCAGTACCTGGAATCCATAGAATCGCAGACGGGCGGGAACATCATGCTGCCCGGCTACATATATGACAAGGACGTGCTCAGGGAACTTTGGTGCCGTTGCCACGCTTATGTGCATGGAAACTCAGTGGGCGGAACAAACCCGGCCCTGCTCCAGACAATGGCCTCCGGCTGCTTCACCTTGGCCTATGACGTACCTTTCAATCGGGATGTGCTTGCTGACTGCGGACGGTTCTATTCGGACGCCGACTCCCTGGCGGAAATGATGCGCTGGAGTCTGGAAGACACTGACAAACTGGACGAATACAAGGCCAAGTCACAGGAAAGGATAAGACTGCATTACGATTGGGACATGATCACGGACAAGTACGAAGCATTATTCCAAGAACTGGCCGGGAGTGTCCACCCCTGGAAGTTCCGTCCCGGCTCTCTTTTCTAAGCCGCCAGCCAGACATCTACCGGATCAGGCTCGCGTCCGGGGCTTTCATGAGCACGTAAGTGGAGTGATCCACCCTGTCCAGGACAATTTCGGACATTCCCCTGTTAAAAATCACGGCCCGGCCCACCGGATTGAGCCGCCCGTCATCCTCCAACCCCATCAGGCGATAGGTTCCCGGCGGCAAAGCCGCGCTCCTGATCACCAGACGGCCGTCCTCCATTCGCAAGGTGTAGCCTCCAAAAGGCTTTGCCAGAGGTTCGCCCACGAAAATCCCCTGCCCGGGCATGGCCACGCTTTTCCAATAGGCCTCGATCAGGGTCTCGCCCTGGGTGTAATGTTCTATGAAGACCCAGGGGTTGGGAAACTTCGCCACAAAGTTGCAGGGCTCCAGAACGGTCCCATAACTGCCCGTGGCCCCGGCCTCCAGCCAACGCAGGCAGTTCATCTGTTTCACCCCGTCAGCCAGATTTCCTCCCGCCGAAGTCAGATGGTCGCCCACGGCGCCCGGCAAAAAGACATTGCTCTCAAGCTCCGGGACGTGGGTTGATCCCGTGAAGTAGAAAAGCACATCCGGCCTGTTCTCTAGATATTCGGCCTGGACCTGTTCCAGATGCAAGACCGGAAGCATCCTCTCCACCAGAGAGTCGAAGACAGCGGCTCTGACGTTGCGCCGGGGGTCCGAGGTCCGGACCAGATAACCGGTCCCGGCGGGATAGGTGGCATCGGCGGCCACGCCTCTGTCGATAAGCTTCCTTACCTGCTCCACACTCTCCCCGGCCAGCATCATGGCGGGCCTGACGCCAAGATCGTCGAAAGGCCGGGATGTGGGAGAGTTGAAATAGGGGGAAGGTTTGGTGGTCCTGCATTCATCCGCGCAAAAATTCTGGTCGAATCCAGCGGCAAAGGCCGTTGTAATGGACATGCACTCCACCCTAAAGGGCTTGGTCCAGGCCAGGGCAAAGGCCTGCGCCCTTTTCGGCGTCAACGCATCCACCTGGGCCTTGACGCGCAGGAACTCTTCCAGGCTCATTACGTTGTTCTCAGGATCAAAACCGACATGGATCATGTTTTCAGGAGGTATGCCACGCCGGGTGCGGTAATACTCCCCGACCTCCACGCTCAGGGGATCGAGGTCGTTGACTATGACGGCCAGCTCTTCCGGCTGGATGCTGGCTTTCGGAAAAATGACTCTGGGCAGAGGCTGTTGCGATCCAATCTCGCTGGCCGCAGCAAGGCAGGATGGAAAAAACAAGAAAGAAAACAGGAGTGCAAGGCAGACAGCAGGAATTATTAGGGCTGCGAAATTTATTCGTTCAGACTTGATTCCAGACAACTTGTCTGCCCCTTTTCGGTTAAAAAAAAGGCAGGACCATCTCTGGTCCTGCCCTATACTTCATTTTTTTCGGGCTATTCTCTAACTGCGCAACTTGCGCCTCAGCCCCACAAGCCCTACCAACCCGCTGCCAAGCAGCCAGACGGCACCGGGAATCGGCACGTCAACTGCCGCAGTGATTCCTGTCTCGTGGAACTTGGGGTTGGAAGGATCCCAAAGCCTGGGGCCGGGAAGCGGGTTCACGTTCTGGCCGGGGATGAATACCGTTCCAACGAGCCAATCCTGGCTTCGAGCCTCGGTTATGATGTCCACATCGTCATCAAGAGCCAGAAACCGCGTCTGGTCCTGCTCTTCAATGAAATAGTCCGCAAGAAATTCAAAGACTCCAAGTTCGGCCATGGACTTGGTGGCCAAGCCGAACAGCAGGATTATTACTCCGATCAACAGCAGTGTCTTGTAAAACTTTCTGCCCATAACAGCACCATCTTTTTTTAAATATACGTGTTTTACGGCACCATATCAAGCTAAGCCGAAAACCTGTTCCTGAGTCCCAGCAAACCCACCAGCCCGGAACCGAGCAGCCAGACGGCGGCGGGAAGCGGAACCGCGGCGGCAGTGGAAGACACGCCCATGTCGTTGTAGTCCAAGTCGCTGTAGGCGTCGTTGTACAGGAACTGAATACCGCCGGGATCGTCAAAGGAACCTGAAATCATGATTCCGGTGTACACGCCCCCGGGACCCTGCACCGGGCTGTTCCGAACAACGTCGAACAGGCCGCTGGTGGTGAAGTAGTCGGTGCTCTGGCCACCCACATTGCTGGGATGTCCCGAAGTCCTGAAATAGAACCCGTACTCCCCACCGAAATTCACGGGTGAACTGGTAGTCACGGGTTCGGCGCTTGACGAAAAGATGGTCTGGAAATTGTAGTTGCCGGCCGCGTTGCCGGCCTCGACTTCGTAGTAGCCGAATTCGGTTTCCCAACCGGCGCTTTCAAGAAAGTTGGTGAATGTATATGAACCGTTCAGCGTAAATGTCGCCGCCGAAGCCGGTACGGAAGCCATGCAGATTGCGGCCACCATCAGTGCCGCCAGTAACGGGTGGAGGTTATGCCTTATAGTCATAGCTGACGCTCCAGTTGCTAAATGTTGGGGTGCTGAATCAGCCTCCCCTGCTGGCAACCCGGCGGTCTTCTGGAGATCCGTGGCTTTCCGTCCCGACCTCGCGGTCGGTTTGGCACTTCAGCTTAATAATAAGATAGCCAGAACCGTGCCAATGTCAAGACCTCTAAGAAATGGTCAGGTACTACAGTGTGATACTTAGGAACATAGCGAAAGAAGTCTTTATTTTCCATACTAAAAAGCCGCCCACTGTCCACTTTTTCCGGACAATGGGCGGCTTTGTTGAAATCCGCTCGATCTATTCGGCGAGAAACCTGCGAAAAACCTTAAAGCTTTCATCCTGGGCGTCAAAAGGCTCGAAGGAGGCGCCGAGCTTCACGTCCACGACGTTCTTGTCCAGGCGCACAGGCTTGCACTTGAAGGAAAATATCTCTTCCATGTCCGGAAGCTTGAAAATAATTTCAAAGGAGGGGGCCTTCTGAAGCAGATCAACATGGCGCTGATCCTTGCTGGAAAAGGAAATCTTCAGGCCGCCCAATGAAATGTCCACCACTGTTCCGGTGCGCGAATGAATCTCGTTTCCGGACAGGGCGGCCTGCAAAACGGCAGGCAGAGTTACGGGCTTGCGGATGTGCTGTCTCTTTTCCTGGGCGGACTCGGTTTTGAATCTTTCCGTTTCAAGATATTCGTCAACGATGTCGCCGACCAACAAGGCCATCGACACGCCGCGTTTGGCGGCAATTTCGGCAAGCCCCTCTACTTGGTCGGGCCTGAGATCCAGATTGATCGCCTGGCATTTCAAGGCTACGTTCATATTGTTTATCCTCTGATTTTGAGCACCCGCCAGGATGCCCGCTACAGCAGCAACTTGTTCGCTTGACAATTATTTCCAACGGTTCGTCCACAGTCACTTGCAATTACTGTGCACAATTGCCCTGAGCAGGATAATCCCATGAAAACAACACGATTAATACAGGCTGGCGGCAAAAGAGTCCATTGCAAATCCTGAAAAAACAGACTCCATCCGCAAAGTCCGGACTTGAATTTAATCCAAATTTTTTTGCCGAACCCGCTTACGGGGAAAAGACCGGCTTGAGCAAAACACGCCCCCTGTGCTCGGTCCGATGCAGTATGTAGGAGGATGAAATACCCCTTTCCGAGGCCAACTTGCGTTTGTAGGCCGTTGCGCTCTCGAAACTGTCGAACAGGCCTGTCAAAACCCGAAACAATTTCCTTCCTTCCGGGGAACGGTACTCGTCCAACCTGACCGGGATTCCATTTGAACTTAAAACATTCATTTTTTCCTGAGCCTTGCCAGCAGAGTTCCAGGAGCCGACCTGAACAGTATAGGTATACTCCCTTATGGCCGCAAAGCCGCCCTCCAGCAGCTTTTCCGCCTCCCTGAACCGTATGGCCTTGGTTTCTGCGCCCAGGATCACCGCCAAAAGCCTGACATCGTCCCGCTGGGCCGTGACCGAAAAATTGTAACGGGAGGCCGCCACATAGCCGGTTTTCAAACCATCCACTCCGGGAAAGGAGTCGAGCAGCTTGTTGGTGTTGGACACGACCATTCCGTTGTGCTGAAGATCCTTTATACTGTGCAGTTTCAATGCCGATGGGAAACGCGTGACGTAGGCCGCCGACAGCAAGGCCATGTCCCTGGCCGTGGTCAACTGCCCCTCCACAGGCAGACCGTTGGGAGTCTTGAACACGGTGTCCTTCAAGCCCAGATCCTCGGCCGTGTCGTTCATGCGCTTCACGAACTTTTCCACCGTCTTTCCAAGAAACCGTGCCACGGCCACGCTGGCGTCGTTGCCGGAAGCCACGGCCATTCCGGCCAACAGCTCTCCAAAGGTGACTGTCTCTCCGGGCCGCAGATGCATACTGGAACCCCCGGCGCTGGTGGATTTCGGTCCGATGGACACCAGACTCTCGAGAGAGGCTTTGTGCGATTCCATGTCCTCATGGGCCAGATAAAGGGTCATGAGCTTGGTCAATGAAGCGGGAGGTATTTTCAGGTCGGCGTCCTGCTCGAAAAGCACGACGCCGGTCCCCATTTCCACCAGGATGGCCGAACGGGCCTCCACATGCGCGGGCAGGGCCGCCCAGGAAACGGGACACCAGCAAACCAGGATAGCGAAAAACAACAATGGAGCCGAACGCATAGGAAGTATGTGACCTATTGGGCGGCGGCTGTCAAAACATGCCCGGGGCCAAGGTTCAGTTCAGGGTGGGAAAATCGGTCTTGGCCAGGGTCTTTGCCGTGAAGGTCATGGTCCCCAGCCCGGTAAAGGTGGTGGCCTGCCTGAGGGTCATTTCAAGGGGCCTTGAGGCTTCCACCGTGAACTTGTCGCCCTGTTCCAGGGGCAGGTCGCCCACAGTTGTCAGCAATTTGTTGTCCGGACCGTTGCTCCAGGCCTCCTGCAATTCGTACTCACCCTGGGGCAGGGGATACTTGCCACCGCTGGTCCAGGGGATCACAAGGCTTTGGCCGTGGGGATCGGCAATTCTCAGGGCATGAATCTTTCTGGGCTCGATCTCCACAAAAAAAGAACTGTTCTTTGTTCCCGGAGTTTCCCGGACCACCTGGAAGCGGACTGAGCCGGGCGTCGACCCCTTGGTCCTATACTTGGGCATGAAGTTTTCCGGGTCCAGCACTATCTCCCAGCCCATGTCCTGTCCGTCGTTCTCCCAAGGCTTGGCGACATACCCCTTAAGATTGACGACCTCCTTGAGGCGGCTTCCCCACATGCCTTCCAGTATGAGCTGGTCGCCCTTGACGGCCCTAAGGACTTCGCCGCTGCGCACAAACATGGGTTTTCCGTTGAGCCAGCAAACAAATGTCGGCACGTCCTTGGACACTTCAGACGGAATATTCCCGTTGCAGCGGACGTTGACCTTGAGCAGTTGTTTCCCGTCCGAGCGCAGTTCAAGGTCGGAAAAGGACTCCAGAACCATGCGCGGGGCCGCCAGAAGGTTCACTCCGGGACGGTCCGAGGCGAACACGGCCAGGGCCGGCGAAAACACGTTCCCGCTTGACTCCACCGGCTGCACCTTGATGGTCGATCCCGGAACCAAATCGACAATTCCGCCCGATTCGAGGGGGCGCCCGTTGATCAGAACCTGAACGCCCTTTTCGGCGTGGGAAATTGCCTCGGCGTCAGGCATGTCCGGCGCCTTGACCTGCACCCCGTAGCGGTTGAGCAACATCACCGTGGCTTCGAGCTGATTCTTCACCTTCCAATCAAGTTCGCCTATGCTTTTGCTGACTTCCACGGCCAGGGCCGGGATGTTCAGGGCGGTGAGCGCGTAGCAGGTAAGGGTCTTGCGCATTTCGGGATATTTTGTCTTGTTCTCGAAGGTCTTGGTGTTGAAAAGCCTGAACTGCCAATCCTGGGGCTTGATGTTCGGGTTGAGTTCCTCAAGAACGCTTTCCACCGCCGAGCCCATGTCGATCTTGCCTTCGTAGACCATTGTGTCCACGATTATGGATTGGCCCCAGCGTTTGGGATTTCGCTGCGAGTCGACGTATTTGGGGTCATAAAAACCGCTGCCCTCATGCAAATGGATCAGGGCATCGCTCTGGGCCAGGAGGAATCTGACCACGCGGGCCAGACGATCCTCGTAAAAACTGTTGTAATCGCGGTCGAAACGCCGGTTCATGTCCACGTTGACTTGGCGTTTGTTCAGATGGATGGATGGAACGTTGGCCCTGGGGACGATGATCAGATTCCCCTTGTCCACCTCGGCCATGGTCAACAACTGTGCGGTGAGGAATCCGGAGGCCTCGTCGCCCTGGATGCCGCCCTGGACCATGACGGTGGGCCCTTCGCCCGCGCCCTTGAGGAAGTATACTTCCAAAGGATACTGGGTGCCCTCGAAAAAGGTGTAGCACTTCCTTTCCATGCCCCAGGAAACACCGGAAAGTAAAAGAACCAGCGCCAGGCTAAGGAAGCAGATTGGAGAAGGGGTAGATTTCACTAAAAATAACTTTCCCATCGCTTTTGATTTCAAGACGCAGGCCGTACAAATCCTTGACATCGATTCCTTCCGGCAACTTGAATGAGGTGCTGATGCGCTTGAATCTTTGAATCATGAACCCCAGATCTTCCTTTTTCGTCTCCACCCCGGCAACGCTTCCGTCCTTGTTGACCAGGACAAAGTCGGCCAGCCCGGACAAGGGGGCCGAACTCTTGATATTGCTGAGATCAAAATTGACGGAAAGGCCCTTGTTGGCGAGGTCGGCATTCATCTTTTCGACCTTGACCAAACCTTCGTCAACCTTGACGAGGACATTGTTCAAGTTGATGGGGGGAGTTTTTGGGGTTGCCGCCTCTGCCGGAACGGAATTCAACAGGGCCTGCAATTCCTTGGGGTCGTAGGACTGAAGAATCTTCTCCATGTTTCCGAGGCGCTCAAGGCGGACCTCGGCCTCAATGAGGCGCTGCTCCAATATCTTGTTCTCGGCTTCCAGGTCATTGTTCCCGTCAAGGGAACTGAACCCGACGTAAAAACCGATTCCGGCGCACAGCAACAGGGCCACCTGAAAAAACAGAAAAACCTTCAGCCAGAAGGAGCTTAACCGATAGCGCCGGACATCGGCATCGTCGCGCATGAACAGGACAGAATATTTAGCGTCACTCATTTAAGGCTTCTCCAATCCTCCCTGACAATTTTCCAATCCCCGGAATGTGGCGCAAGAACCAATGTTTTGGCTCCCTCGTCCGTATAACCGGTAGCATCCTTGTATTTTTGCACGAACGTGGCCTGTAGGCCAGAAGGACTCAAATCGACATCCAAATCACTGATGGTTATGTTAGCAGGTGGTTTGACTGCCCACAATGCCTTTTTCTGTTTTCTTATTTCTTCAACGCCCCGCCTTTTGCCCTGAACCGCCTCGGAAACGTAATGCGAAAGGTAGGAATCGACATTTCCGTCCGCCCAATTCTGGGTCCAGGCCCTGAGCATGGCCTCGACCTCCGCCCTTTTGGCTTCCAGGTAGAGAGGGGCCAAATCCGTGCTGGGCTCGGTATACTCCCGACCCACTATGCGCCATCTGCCGTCGTCGCCCCTTTGCCAATAAAACCGTTTGCCCACCGTGGAGACAAGGTCGGCCGTGCGGTAGTACTGATCGAAGCAGGTCACCCAGTAATCCGGACCGGGCAGGGCCTTGATGTTTTCAACCATCACCTGAATCCAAGGCTGGGCGCTGAAAATTCCCTTCTTGTGGCTCACGAAGCCGTCAAAGGAATCTCCCTCGGAAATGGAAAACTTCAGCCCGTCGTAGCGGCTGAAAAACGCATCGCTCCTGTTCTGCCAGTCACTGGCCCAGCCGTTGAGTTCGCCCACAACGCTTTCAACAGTGCCGACGTAATCGCCATCGTCCTCGGTCCAGGCCAGCTTCTGGGCAATGAGCGTTGGCATGCCGCCGCGTATCTCGCTGTGCATGCTCTCTATGTCCACGGTGTCCAGGGCCACACACCCCCTGGTGTCCATGGGCATGAGTTCCTTGCCCCGCCCGTGGAGCCAGATGCCGGAACCGGTCTTGCCCTTGATGCGGTCAACGGGATTCGGAAAATTCAAGGAATAGGCGACGTTTCCGTATAATTCGTAATCCAGTCCGCCCTGGACCACGCCGCCGATGAAATACACGCCTTCGGGAGTGCGCAGGTCGCCGCGCTGCTGCTTGTCCCCTTCGGCCTGTCCCGTGGTGCAGGGAAACTTGCGGACCATTTTGATGGGGCTTTTCTGGGTCAGGAGAAAAAAGGTCTGGGACTCCTTGTCAATGGCCAGGATGTGCTCCGGCCCGTAGGGGTTGGCGGAGAGGGTCACCTTCCAGCCTTGGGCGGACACGGACAAAGGAGCGCCGGCCATCAGGGCCAGGACGACAGCTAGGATTACCCTTTTCAGATGCACCATCATCTTCCTACAGCTTCAAGCAATTCCCTTCGAGTGAAAATGGCTTCCAGAGACAATCCGGCCCTTGCCAGATTCTCCCTGCCCCCTTCCTCTCTGTCAAGCACGGCCAGAACGGCCTCCACCTCAAACCCGGCGTCCCGGACGCGCTGCACGGACTTGATCAATGTCCCCCCGGTGGTGACCACGTCTTCAAGCAAAGCAACCTTGTCGCCCGCTGCGAAATTCTTCAATCCTTCAAGATACTGATCCGTTCCGTGCCCCTTGGGCTCCTTCCTGATTATGAATCCGGGCAGGGGACGTTTCCGGATGTGGGAAAGCACGGACACGGCGGAAACCAGCGGGTCCGCCCCCAGGGTCATGCCCCCGACGCCCTTGACGTCGTGATCCTTCAACATCTCCAGAAAAACGCCTCCGATAAGACAACCGCCCTCCGGATGAAGGGCGGTCTGCTTGCAATCGAAATAGTAATCGCTTTTGCGGCCGGAGGTGAGGGTCACCTCGCCCTCGATATATGAAAGCTGAACAAGGAGTTCAGCCAGTCGTCTTTTCAACTCTTCCATCTCACCCTTCGCCCAATACACGGTTCAGTATAGTGCCTTCATATCTCAAGTAATAATTGGGGTCAAACGCTTCTTGAAAAACTTTAGAGTCCAGCCGGTTGGAGATGTTTTCATCTTCGGCGGCGACCTCCCTGAAGGAACGTCCCTCGTCCCAGCTCTTCATGGCCGCCTTCTGGACCATCTCGTAGGCTTCCTGGCGCGCAAGGCCGGTATCCAGCAGGGCCACCAGAAGCCTCTGGGAATAGAAAAGGCCGTAGGAGCTCTCGAGATTGCGGTCCATGTTCTTGGGCAGGACCCTGAGCCGCTCCAAAAGGCCGGCCAAACGATTGAGGATGTAATTGGCCAGGATGGTGGAATCAGGCATGATGACCCGTTCAACAGAGGAATGGCTGATGTCGCGTTCGTGCCAGAGGGCCATGTTCTCCATTGCCGCCAGGGAATTGGTGCGCACCAGCCTGGACAGGCCGCAAAGATTCTCCGCGGAGATGGGATTCTTTTTGTGCGGCATGGCCGACGATCCCTTCTGCCCCTTGGAAAAGCCCTCCTCGACCTCAAGCACCTCGGTGCGCTGCAAGTGGCGCAGCTCCGTGCAGAGCCGCTCCACTCCGCCGGCCATGATGGCCAGAGTGGTGAAATACTGTGCGTAGCGGTCGCGCTGTACGATCTGAGTGGAAATGGGGTCGGGTTCAAGTCCGAGAATGGAACAGACTTCGCTTTCCAGTTCCGGACTCAGGTGGGCGTATGTGCCCACGGCCCCTGAAATCTTTCCGATTCGGATATTTTCCACGGCTGCAGCCCAACGTTCCTTGTGCCTGGAGAACTCGGCGTGGAAACCGGCGAGCTTGAGCGCGAAGCTGGTGGGTTCGGCGTGGATTCCGTGGGTGCGGCCCATGCAGAGCCTGCCCCTGTGCTTGTTGGCCAGGTATTTCAGGACGTACAGAAGCCGGTCGATGTCGTCGGCGATGATCCTTCCCGCCCGGACCAGAAGCAGGGCGTTGGCCGTATCGACGATGTCCGAGGAAGTGCAGCCCAGGTGAATGAACCTGGACGACGGGCCGACCTTTTCCTCCACTGCGGTGAGAAAGGCGATGACGTCGTGCTTGGTCTTCTCCTCGATCTCCAGTATCCGGTCCAGGTCGAAGTCGGCCTTGGCCCGGATGGTCTCCATGTCGGAGGTCGGAATCGATCCCAGCTTGTGCCAGGCCTCGCAGACCGCCAGCTCCACTTCGAGCCAGGCCCTGAACTTGCCTTCCAGGGTCCAGAGTCCGGCCATTTCCGGCCGGGAATACCTTTCAATCATATCCCCTCCCTGAGGACCGAGGCGAAAATGGATCGATGAAACCTACTGTCCGGCTGCCTGAACCGCTGAATCGGAGGAATTGTTTTTCGCCGCCTTTGCGGGCTCGGACTTGGCGGATTCGGGCTTGGCGGCCTTTTCAACATCGGGCTTCTTGCCCTCTGCCTTGTCGCCTTCAGCTTTCTTGGTCCCGTTTCCATTTCCGTTGCCGTTGCCATCGTCGGCGCTGGTGCTGGTGCGCTTGTTTCCGTAGTCGGTGACGTACCAGCCGCCACCCTTGAGCACGAAGGAAGTGTTGGAAATCAGCCTCTTGGACTCCCCGCCGCATTCCGGGCAGGGGACCTGAAGCTCATCGAAACCGCTTTGCCACTCCTCGAAGACGCGTCCGCAGTCCTTGCAGCTATACTCGTAAATGGGCACTTCGCCCCTCCAAAATTATTTTCCGGCGGAAGCTTCGATGGCGTCCTTGACCCGTTGTTTGAGGTTTTCCTTGCGGCGTTTGCGCCTGCGGTCCAATTCCTTCTTTCTCTCGATCTTCTTGTGTCTGCCCATTATCTTTCTCCTTGTAATGTTCTTTGAGGATACTTCTCCCAAAGCCGAATTTGATAACCCACATAATTCCGGTTGTCCATAGTTTGAAAACCAGAAAAACGGTCTTGACTAACTCCCGAATTGATGTCCAAAATGAATATTTAACACATACGGCAAATTCAAGCTTCAAGGAAACAAATAATGCCCAAGATCAAAATGACAAGCGTAAACGTCAAGAAGGCTGCCGAGGACATCTTCCAGGTCCTGATGTTCGACCAATGGCTCCGTCACAACTATATAATGGAAAAAGACAAAAAGCTTTTCCTGGAAATCCCCGACAACGACATGGCTGAAATCCGCAAGGAGCATCCCGGCCTCGCTTCCCTGGCGGACATATACGCCACGGACGAGATAACCTACGAATCAAGTCAGGCCACTGTATTCTCCTTTATCGGGGCCAAGTTCGACGGTTCCAAATACACCCCGGAAACCATCGCCAAGGTCATGGATTCAAAGGACATGAAGATCGAGATGTACATGTTCAACCTCTGGATCAAACGCCACGAGGAATACCTCGACGCCGAAAGAAGAAGCTTCTCGGAATGGGAGGAGATGTACAGGGGCTGGCTGGAAATGGATCAGGTCAAAGGCTACAGGGAGAAACTCATGACCTCCCCTGTGGACGGCTCGCAGCCGGAAAGCAAATCGGTTCACTAATTTTTACAGGATACCATTCAAAGGTGGCGAACATGAACAAGTGGCAGTGGGGACTCTTGGGAACCCTGTTTGTGGTCATTGTGGGGTCGACTCTCCAGCACCGGGAGCTGTATGCCAAAGGATACTTCCTGCACCTGGCCGTCTTTGCGGCCTATACGGTCACGGCCTGCATGCTGCTGCGCGAGGAAGGGGAAAAAACCACCATTGGCCGGCTCATGGTCGTGCTGGGCCTGATCATATTTTCCGTTACATCCCTTGAGCTGGGATTTGAAATATACAGAAGAAAGCCCTTTGACGAGCCGGGTTTGGTCACCCTGCTTTCCATCTGCCAGCTGCTCACCGTCTCCATCCTGGCCATGAAAGTCTTTTGCCTGCGCAAGGGCGACAATCCCTTTGCCGGGATAAAGGCCCAATATGTCATCTGGTTCATTATCGGCATGGGCTTTCTCTATCTTGCCTTTGACGAAAAGATGCTCTTTCACGAGGGGATCGACAGGACAGGACACAAGATTCTGCACATGTCCCTGGACAGCATCTCCAGCAGGGCCGACGACGTTCTGGTCGGAATATACGGCATCGTGGCCCTGTTCGTGCTGAATCTGTACAAGAAGGAAATCAAGCTGTTCAGGAAGTCTCTAAGATACTTCCACTTCGGTTTCGGAATGCTTTTCGCTTCCGTCATCTGCGACGTGACGGCCAGCAACATTGATTTTTTCAGCTGGGTTTTCGAGAATCAGGAAACAGCCCATGCGGTGTTCTACTATACCAACCTTGTTGAGGAGATTTTCAAGCTCATGGGAGAATCCTTCTTTCTCACGGCCCTTTACAAGTGCCTGCTGCTCCTGAGAAGCGGCGAGATCGCCGGCTTCGAGCCCGCACCGGCCGACCCAGAGCCGATATCCTGAACCGGGGCCGTCTTTCGGCCCCTACCGGCTTGGCACCCGCTCCCCTCTGTTGTATTCTTCAGTGGTTGACAACTTACGACAACCAACTGAAAAACAAGGCGGGCCATCATGGATCAGGAAAAGGGCTTCCGGCTTTTCGACAAGAAAAACATAATCATCATCCTCTTGGCGGTCGTGGTCGCCATACAGTTCATTCTGCTCCTGCCCGGCCCTGCCGAAAAGGAAAAAGACGGCGGCAACAAGGTCTCGGTTTCCGAAACCTCCTTTGACAACGAACGAAATCAATTCCTTGTGGTCTCCTTTGACCGGCCCCTTGGACAGGACAGGACCGGCAGTCCACTGGAGCCAGCTCCGGCGACGATTTCACCGGAAACCAGGGGACAATGGTCCTGGATCAACCCCTACGGCCTGAAGTTCACCGCCGAACAGCCCATGCCCTTTGGACGGGAATACAGGATCACATTCAATCCCGACATCCTGCCCGGACCCGGCCTGATCCTGGACCAGAACGAAATCATGGTCGCAACGGGCCGTTTCAGCGTGGACGGCATGGAATCCTGGTTCGAGCCCGCGCCCACGGGCAAGGGCATGGTCTTTGTCCAGGGCAGGCTCGAATTCAACTCCTGGGTCGAACCGGCGGAACTCCTCAAGCACCTGACCCTGACCGACCCCCTGGACGGCAAGGATGTGCCCCTGACCGTCATGACCAACTGGTCCGACAGAAATCTGGAATTCAGAAGCGCTCCGGTGCGCAAGGCCGTCCAGCCGCGCAAGCTGTTGCTGACCGTCGGCGCCGACCTCTCTCCCTCCGGGGAGGGAGCGTCCCTTGGAACGGATTTCATGCGGGAAATCGAGATCGTCCTGGACCCGGACATCAAGGTCAACGGCTTGAGCGCCGAGAGCATGGAAGGACTGTCCATCCTGAAGATCAATTTTTCCACGCAGGTCACGGCCAACGATGCCGCCAAGTACGTCAACACATCGCCCGCCGCCAAATACTCCCTGGCCGCCGACGGCAACGACCTGATCCTGACCGGAGACTTCAAGCCCCGGCAGACCGTGGTCGTCGGTCTGGGCAAGGGGCTGCCCGCTGCGGACGGGGCCGTGCTGCGCGAAGACTATTCGGCCAAGGTGCGCATCCCGGACCTCAAGCCCGAAGCGGATTTCCAAAGCCAGGGCATGTTCCTTTCCCGCCGAGGACTGAACAATCTGGCCGTGCGCAGCGTGAACACCAAATCCTATGACCTGGTCATAGACCGAGTCTACCTGAACAACCTCTTTTCCCTGTTCAACGACCACGGCTACTCAGTGTTCCAGCCCCGTTACTACCGCAACGATGTACCCCGCCACCTGGGCGACAGGCTGGTGGAACGCAAGGTAAAGGTGGATTCAAAGCCCAACAGGCACGCGGAAACATTCGTGAACCTGGGCAGGGAGGCATCCGGCTTCGAGCCGGGCCTCTACCGGGTGGGCCTCAACCTGCCGGATTCCTACGAAGGGGAAAAACGCTGGGTGCTGCTCACGGACATCGGCCTTGTGGCGAAAAAGGGCAAGGACCAGTTCATGGTCTGGGCCACATCCTTTTCCACCCTCAAGAACCTCGGCGGAGTCAAGATCAAGCTGGTCAGCGACCAGAACCAGATTCTGGCCCAGGGCGTAACCAGCCCGGACGGCCTGTGGACCATAGAGAAAAAAGGACTGACCCTTGAGGAGGACCGCGCCTACATGATCACCGCCGAGAAAGGCGATGATTTCAGTTTTCTGCTCCTGGACCGCTTTCAGGCGGACAAGCTGGGCCTGGACGTGGCCGGAACCACCTTTGCCGGGCGGGGATACAGCGCCTTCATTTACGGTGAAAGGGACATCTACCGTCCCGGCGAGAAAATGCGGGGCGCGGCCATTATCCGCGACTCAGGCCTGAACCCTCCGCCCTCCATGCCCCTGTTTCTGCGGCGCATCGACCCCAGGGACAAGGTCATGGAAACCGTGGCCCTGACCTCCGACGCCGCAGGCCTGGTGGAATTCGGCATGGACATCCCGGACTATGCTCTCACCGGACGCTACACCCTGGAACTGCTGGCCGCTGAAAACGTCATCGGCACTTATTCATATCAGGTGGAGGAATTCGTTCCCGACCGCATCAGCGTCAAGATCGACCCGGCGGCCGGACCGGCGCTGCCCGGCGCGGAGATGCGGTTCGACGTGGCCGGGCGCTACCTGTTCGGACCGCCCGCAGGCACCCTGCCCGTGGAGGCCAGGGTGCGGCTCGCGCCCGCCCCCTTCGCGCCCAAGGGACATGAGGAATACCTGTTCGGCAACACGGACCAGCCCTTCAACGCCGTGGAAATGCTGGAAGAAAGCAAGACCCTCGACGAACTGGGATCAACGGCGTTTTCAGCGACCATACCCGACGGCCTTCGCCCCCCCGCAGCCCTGACGGCGGAGATAACGGCCAGGGTCAGCGAGCGCGGCGGACGAGGCGTCACCGCCTTCCAGGGCGTCCCGGTCCACGTCTACCCCTCCTATCCCGGCCTCAAGCGGCTGTCCAAGTCGGCCTATTCTCCCGGCGAGGAAATCGTTTTCTCCTATCGCGTGGTCTCGCCCCAGGGAGTTGAAACGCCCTCCGGCAAGCTGCTGGCCGAACTTTACCAGGACCGCTGGCAGACAGTGGTCCGCCGCACCCCGTCGGGCGAGTTCGCCTATGAATCAGTGCGCGACCCCAAGCTCATATCCAGCCTTTCCCTGGAGCCGGGCAGCGTCAACGGAGAGTTCAAATTCTCGCCGCCCACCTTCGGCAGCTTCCGCGCCGTGCTGAGAGACGCGGACAGCGGCGCGGCTTCGCAACTGGAATTCTACGCCGGAGGCTGGGGCTATTCCCCGTGGGCCCTGGAGAATCCGGCCAAGCTCAATCTGGTGGCTGACAAGGAGGAATACGCTCCCGGCGAAACCGCAGTTTTCCAGGTCCGGACGCCCTTTTCCGGAAAGCTGCTGGTCACCGTTGAAGGCGAGAACATCCATTCGCCCCGCATCCTGACCATCGGCGGCAATACCGGAGAGGTGCGCATCCCGGTCAAGGCCGAATATTCGCCCAACGCCTATGTGAGCGCGGTGCTGATCCGCAAGGCCGGAGACCTTGAGCCGGGCGGCACCGCCCGCGCCCTTGGAGTCGCGCCCCTGTATGTGAACAGGAAGGCCAACCGCATGGACGTGGCCATCGACGCGCCCGAAACCATCAGGCCGGAAACCCGGCTGAAGGTGAAAATCACCGCTGAACCGGGCAGCGAGATCACCGTGGCCGTCGTGGACGAGGGCATACTCCAGCTCATCGCCCAGGACACCCCCGCGCCGTTTGAACACTTCTACGCCAAGCGCGGCCTGGAAGTCGCCTGGTACGACATCTTCTCCATGCTCCTGCCCGAAACAGGCCCTGTGTCCGGCAAGTCTCCGGCGGGAGGCGGACTGGGCCTGTCCAAAATGAAGCAATTCATGAACACCGACGGCATCAGGCGCATAAAACCCGTGTCCTTCTGGTCGGGCCGGGTGCGCGCCGACGCTACGGGCAAGGCCGAGGTCGGGTTCGACGTCCCCCAGTTCCAGGGCGGCCTGCGGATAATGGCCGTGGCCTCGGACAAAAGAAAGTTCGGCTCGGCCGGCGTCCTGACCAGGGTCAAAAGCCCCCTGAGCGTGACCCCGACCCTGCCGAGGTTCATGTCCTTGGGCGAGACGCTGGGAGTTCCGGTCACGGTGCGCAACGACACCCCCAAACAGGGCAAGATAACACTTGAACTCGCGGCCCAGGGGCCGGTGACGGTCAAGGAAGACAGAATAACCCTGGACATGGAAGCGGACAGCGAAAAGACCGTTGTGTTCGACCTGGAAACAGGGCAGTCGCTGGGTGCGGCCAATTTCAGCGTTAAGGCTTCCGGCAACGGGGAACAGGCTTGGGCGACAACGGAAGTGGGCTTAAGGGCCGCGCTTCCGGCGCGTTCCATTGTGCTGGGCGGAAGCGTGAAACAGGAGAGCATGGATTTCGCCCTGACCGGGGAGATGCGATTCCTGCCCGAAACCCTGGTCCGCGAGGTCCGGGTGGGCAGGCTGCCCCTGATCCGTTTTTCCGGCAACCTCAAGTCACTGCTGGGCTATCCGTACGGTTGCGCGGAGCAGACCGTTTCCAAGGCCTTTCCCCTGCTCTACTTCCCTGATCTGGCAAAGGTTTTGGAGCCGGAGATATTCAATGACTCCGAGCCCCAGGGCATGATTCAGGAGGCCATTCGCCGTTTGCATTCGATGCAGACCTTTGACGGCGGATTCGCGATGTGGCCCGGAGGCAGACAGGCCCACCCCTGGGCCACCATCTACGCCGTGCACTTCCTGACCGAGGCGGTCCAGGCCGGATACTACGTGGACAACGAGTTCATGCTCCGTCCGGCGCAAAATTACCTCACGGGCCGCATCCCCGAGGATTCAAACGGCGACCGGGCCCGGCTCCAACGCGCGGCCTACTCGCTGTATGCCCTGGCCCGCGGCGGCCTGGCCCAACAGGGAAACATGGACTACCTGCGCGAAAAGAAACTGGACCTGCTGTCGCCGGAATCCAGGGCGCTGCTGGCCGCGTCCTATGCCCAGATAGGCGACGTGGGCATGTTCGAGTCGCTGACCAAGGGCCTCAAGGACGAGGAGACCAAACGCGCAACGGGCGGGAACCTTGAATCCTCGACCCGCAATCTGGCCCTGACCTTTCTGGCCTTTCTGGATGGCGCGCCGGGCGACGACAGAGTCCCGGTCATGGCCGAAAAACTGGCCGCCAAGCTGGAAACGGGCAGGTTCACGACACAGGAAAACGGCTTCGGCCTCGTGGCCCTGGGCCGGTTCTTCGCCCGCCAGGACACGGCCTCCCCCTTCTCCGGCAAATTGCTCATGGACGGAAAGGAAATGGGAACATTCGACAATGAAAACACCCTGATCCTGACCGGCATCAAGGGCGACAAGCCCCTGAAGCTGGTCATGGACCCCGGATTCCAGGCCGGTTCCCTGTTCTACAATGTCCAGACCAGGGGGGTGCCGACCAGTGAATCATACAAGCCTGCGGCCAGCGGACTGGAGCTTGAACGGCAGTTCCTGGACAGGCACGGCGAACCACTGGACCTGGCCGCCCTCAAGCAGGGCGACCTCGTGGTTCTGCGCACGGCGGTGAAAAGCCTTGTGGGCGAGGTTGAAAACGCGGTGATCCAGACCCTGCTGCCCACCGGGCTGGAGATCGAGAACCCGAGGCTCTCCTCCACCGAGACCCTGCCCTGGATGGAAAGGGAGGGGGCCGAGCCCGAACATCTCGACCTGCGCGACGACAGGGTGCTGGTCTTCACCGACCTGCCCAAGGACGGCTGGACCGTCCACTACTCCCTGCTTCGGGCCGTGACCGCAGGCAGATTCGCCCTGCCCCCGGTCCAGGCCGAGGCCATGTACGACCCTGAAACCGTGGCCTCCGGCAAGGCAGGGGAACTGGAAATCAAGCCGGGACAGTGAAAAGAAGGCTGAAAACATACCTTGCCGCCCTGTGCGCGGCCCTGGCGGCGGCAGCGGCCATTGCCCTGTTGCTGGACCATTGCTTTCCGCCGCCCCTGGATGCCTTGCGCCCCCCTTCGGCCACAGTGGTTCTGGACAACGAAGGCAGGCCCCTGCGCTTTTTCCTGCCCCCGGACGGGAGCAAGCGGCTTTGGGCGGCGCTGGAAGATGTCTCTCCGGAACTGAAAAAGGCGCTTGTCGCCTCGGAAGACCGCTGGTTTTACAGCCATCCGGGGGTGAACCCCCTGGCCGTGATCCGCGCCGGCTGGTCGAATCTGGTCAGCGGAAGAACCATTTCCGGGGCCTCCACTATCCCGATGCAGATAGCGCGCATGGCCGAGCCGGGACCAAGGACGCTGGGCTCCAAGCTCTCCGAGGCCTTTCGGGCCCTGCAGCTCTCGGCCAGATTCGGCAAGGACGAACTGCTGGAAATATACCTGAACATGGTGCCCTACGGCGGCAACATCGTGGGCGTGGGCGCGGCGGCGTACTACTACTTCGGCAAAAGCCCGGACGCCCTTTCACTGGGCGAGGCCGCCCTGCTCACGGCCATACCCCGCTCCCCGGCAAAGTATGACCCGGTGCGCCACCCGGCGGCGGCGCGGACGGCCAGGGACAGGGTTCTGCGCCAACTGTCCCGGCGCGGCCCCTTCTCGACCCTGGAAGTAGGCGAGGCCCTGAAACAGCCCCTGCCCGCCTCCACCCTGCCCACGCCCATGCACGCTCCCCACTTCTGCCGTCTGGTCAAAAACAGGAGCAGAACCGGGACACAGGTCAGGACCAGCCTGGACCGCAGGACACAGGCCATTGCCGAGGCCAGGGTCAGAAACCGGGTCCCGGCCCTGCGAACGCAGGGCATCGACAACGCGGCCTGCGTGGTGGTGGACACCGCCACCCGCGAGGTGCTGGCCCTTGTCGGTTCGGCCGACTTTTTCGATCCCGACCACCAGGGGCAAATCAACATGGCCGAGGTCAAGCGTTCGCCCGGATCGACCCTCAAGCCGTTCCTGTACGCCCTGGCAATGGATCAGGGCGACATCATCCCGGAAAGCTACCTTCTGGACGTGCCCACCGACTTCTCCGGATACACCCCCAGAAACTACGACCAGACCTATCAAGGCCGCGTGACCGTGCGCCAGGCCCTGACCAGATCCCTGAACGTCCCGGCGGTCAGGCTCCTGGCCAGGACCGGACTGGACGAATTCCATTCGCTGCTGGAAAGGGGCGGCCTTGATCTGGCCAAGCCCGCACGCCACTACGGCCTGCCGCTGGTGCTGGGGGCCTGCGAAGCCAGTTTGCTGGAGCTGACCGGCATCTATGCGGCCTTGGCCGGAGGCGGGGAATACCGCCCCCTGAACTTTGCCCCGACCAATGGACAGGACGGCATTTCATCCGGCGAGCGCATCCTTTCGAGGGAATCCAGCTGGCTGACATCGGTCATGCTTTCCCAGGTGCCAAGGCCGGACATGTCCGGAACATGGATGCTGACCAGGGACGCCCCGTCCGTGGCCTGGAAAACCGGGACATCCTTCGGCCACAGGGACGCCTGGGCCATAGGCTATTCAGGGCGGCTGACCATTGGCGTATGGGTGGGCAACCCGGACGGCAGGCCCAGAAAGGGCATTTCCGGAGCGACCCATGCCGGACCGCTGCTCTTCGACCTGTTCAGAGCCCTTGAAAGGGGCGGCGCCCCTTTGCGCAAGCCCGACAACCTGGAGATAATGGAGATGGACCTCTGCGCCGAGGACCACCTGAGGCCCGGACCCTTGAGCACCGACCTGATCAGGGCCAAGGCCATCAGGGGACGCACCCGGTTGCCGGTCTCGACCCTGCACAGGAAGATATTCGTGGACGCTGAAACAGGGCTGCGGCTCATGGGCGACTGCCTGGGCAAAAGGCCGGTGAAAAGCGTGGTGATCAAGGAGCAGTCGCCTGAATTGGCGGCATGGCTGCTCTCACAGGGGCTACAGAGCGAGGGTGTCCCCCGGTTAAGCCCGGAATGCCGGGCCATTCCTTCCGGTGCGGAACCGAGAATCGTCTCGCCCAACGCCAGGACGCCCTACCGCGTGCGCAAGGGGGTGCCAAACGAATATCAGCGCATAGCCCTCAAGGCCCACAGTGGGCAGGGAAGCGGCAGCCTGTTCTGGTATCAGGACGGAGAGCTGGTCGCCAGCGGCCCGACCGGGAGGCAGTTGTTCCTCACCCCCAGCCCCGGCCGCCACCGTCTAGTGGTGGTCGACGAACTGGGCAGGATGGATGCGGTCTCCTACCTGGTGGAAGGCGAAGCGGATTAGTCCAGGATGTAGCGCTTCGGGTTGACCGGCTTGTCGTCTATGCGCACTTCATAATGCACATGCGGACCGGAAGTCCTGCCGGTCATGCCGATGTTCCCGATGAGTTCGCCCCTGATGACCTTCTGGCCGACCTCGACCACAGAGCTGCTCAGGTGGGCGTAGCGGGTGCTGATGCTGTTGCCGTGTTCGATGACTATGACCCTGCCGTAGGCGTTCTTGAAACCGACGAACGAAACCAAGCCCTTTGCCGGGGCGTATATGGGGGTCCCCCTGGGGTTGGCGATGTCCAGTCCCTTGTGGATTTCGCTCTTGCCGGTGAAGGGCGACTTGCGCCAGCCAAAACCGGAAGTGACGGTCCCGCGCACCGGCCAGATGGCCGGGGTTGTTTCCAGTCGCTCGCGCATGGACTGGATGCCGCTGAGCAGTTTTTGCTGCCGGACCTCTTCAAGAATCGCGGCCGTGGCCATCTGGCGCAATGATTCGTGCAGCCTGTTGACCGTGCGCTTCATGTTGTAGGGATTGAAGTACTGCTTGTCCGCGCCGTTGAGAGTCGAACCGCCCATGCCGGCGGTCTGCTCCACAGCCTCATTGGAGGTCATCCATCTCAACTTCTGGTTGAAGCTGAGAACCCTTTCCAGTTCCCCGCCCAATTGCCGGGCCTGCTGGGTCAGGGCCAGGAGCCTGAAACGCTGCTCGTTCATGACTCTCACCGACTGGTCCTGGCGATATTCGATGTTCCGGCACTGCATATAGCGATTGAAAAGAAAGACATTGCCGGCCAGCAACGCGACCATGCAAACAAAGAAAACCAGCAAAAAGGGGATACTCAGCTTGTTGTAGCTGCACGTCCCCCTGGATTCCTTGAGAAAATGTATTTCGTATTTCTTGAACGGCATATTGTCTCGCTGGCTTGGTAAGCGCGGCAACTAATGATTTAGTTGCCGCATCCGGTCAAGTCAAGTCCCATGGTCAATCCTGGTCCAGCTTCCCGGCCACCGCCAACACGGTATTGACGTATTTTTCGCTGTGGTTGTAATTGTAGATGGCCTTTCTCCTGGCCTTCAGCCCGGATTGGGGCTTCCAGCCCGCTTCGCGCAGATAGCTGCCCACGCTGTGCACCGCGTCGGGCACCGTGAAGAGATCGACCCTGCCGTCGCCGTCTCCGTCCACGCCCAACTTAAGGACGCTTGAGGGCATGAACTGGCAAAGCCCGATGGCCCCGTAGACCGAGCCCTTTATCTCGTGCGGGTCAAGCAGGTCGCGCTCGGCATGATCAATGAGGGCCTTGAGCTCTTCATAGGCCCATTCGGCCTTTTTCCTGGCCTTTTCCCTGACCCATTCGGCCTGTTCCTCGGTGAGCTTCTTGCGCTTGAAAAGAATCTCCACAAGCTTCGGATCATCATAAAGACTCATGCTGGCCAGGGTGGTGAAGGCCTTTTTCGTGCCCAGGTTCTTGCCCGCCCAGGTTTCGACCGCGATTATGGCCGAAACCACGTTCTCCGGAACCCCATACTTCTCCCTGGACTTTGTCAGAACAACGATATTTTCCTTGTGGAACTCGCGCGCGCTTTTCAGAAAAGCCTCGGTCATGCAGCTCTTGTAGACTTCCTTCTCTTTATCCTTTTTTTCCGGTTCCGGCTCGAACCTGCTTTTGAACAGGGCATGAAGCTTCTTGCTCATGGGCCAACGGTCGAAGCTGACCCTGCGCGGTGAAAACAGGATGAGCAGCCGTTCCTCCTGGTAGCCGTCGGCCTTCAATTTTTCGAGCAAGGGCAGCCACTTTCCGTCCACCCGGGGCGGCGCAGGTGTTCTGGAAACGCCAGTAAGGAGCGGCAACAGGCAAAACAGCAGGCAGACGGTTTTTTTCATAGGATGCTATTTTGCCCGGCGCGACGAGGCAAGTCAACAGCATCATGAGCTATTTGCTTTCTTTTTCGCCAAGTTGCCACACTGTGCCGGATTCGGGAATCCTTCTGAAAACTTCTTCATTGACCTGCCGCTTCCCCTTCCACGGGGGGGCGAGGACAAAGGAATGGCCCGGCAGCTCCAGGCGAAACGAATGCAGGAACATCGGGCCTCCGGCATCCGGCCCGTATTTGGCGTCGCCCAGCACGGCGTGGCCCCTGGAAGCCAGCTGGACGCGAATCTGGTGGGTTCTGCCCGTGATCAGACGCACGGCCAGCAGGCTGGCCTCGTCATCGACTGCAAGGGGGAAAACCCGGGCAAGAGCCGCTTTTCCCGTGCCTGTGCACACCCTTTCGCTTCCGGGTTCGCCGCCCTTCTCCAGCAGGTCTTCGAGAAGCGAAACACCTTCCCCCGGCCAACGGCCTTGGACCCAGGCCAGATATGTCTTTTCAAGACCTCCGTCCTTCATCAACTCGTTCAGGCTGCGCAGCCGGGCGTAGGTCTTGGCGGCCAACAGCAGTCCTGAAGTGTCCCGATCCAGGCGGTGGGCCAGCACCGGAACGAAATCCGAGTCTGCGTATCTGATTTTCAACCTGTGGGCTATGGAGTCGGTCTGCCCGGTTCCACCGTGGGCGCTCAGCCCGGCGGGTTTGGCTATGACCAGAATCTCGTCATCCTCGTGGACGAGTTCAAGGCTTCCGGAAACATCCGGCGCTTGACGCGCTTCATCCGCAATTTGATACGGGGGAATGCGGACCTGCTGGCCCTGGTCCAGGCGGTCAAAGGGTTTTTTGCGACCTCCGTCCACACGGACCTGGCCGGTCCTGATCCAGCGCATGATCGCGGATTTGGGAACCTGGCCCTTGAGGCGGCGTTCCAAAAACTGCAACAGTTTTTGCCCGGCTTCGGCCCGACTTACCAGGACGGCGGAGACTTTGGACATGGAAGGCCTCCTCTCGGTTCCGGGCCGCTACATCATCTGAGCGGGGAGGTAGGTGATCAGCTCCGGAAAAATCATGAGCAGGGCCACGCACACTACATAGGCCGCCAGAAAATAGCCCACGCCCACGAAGACCTTCTTCATGGGCACTTCAGGGAGCATGGAGGCCACGATGAAGGTGTTCACGCCAACCGGCGGGGTTATGGCGCCCATGGAGGTCACGACGGTGATGAGCACGCCGAACCACAGGGGATCGTAGCCCATTGCCGTGATGACCGGAAAGAAAATGGGAATGGTCACCAGAAGCAGGGCCAGGGCGTCCATGACCATGCCGCCGAGGACGTAGATGAGGCAGACCAAAACCACGATGAGATAGGGAGGCATGTTCAACCCGGCCACGAGGTTTGCCGCCTCGTAGGGCAGCCGGGTCACGGCCAGGAAGCGTCCGAAGATAACAGCGCCCGTGACGATGACCATGATCATGCAGGAAACCCTGAGGGTGTCGTTGATGGCCATATTAAACTTTTTCCAGCTCATCTTGCCGGAAACCAAGGCCACTATCAGCGCCAGGGCCGAACCCGCCGCACCCGCCTCGGTGGGCGTGAACAGGCCCGCGAACAATCCGCCCATGACCAGGGCGAAGAGCACCAGCATTTCCACCGCGCCGGGCAGGGACTTGATCTTGTCCATGAAACTGGTCCTGGGGCCGGCCGGACCCCAATCGGGATGCCTGCGGCAAAGCAGCACGATGGTCAGCAGAAAAAGCAGGGCCAGGATCAGCCCCGGAATCATGCCGCCCCAGAAAAGCTTGCCAATGGATTGGCCGGTCTGCAGGCCGATGATGATCAGGACCACGCTGGGGGGAATGACAACGCCCAGGGTCGATCCGGCCGCGACCGAGCCGGTGCTGAGGATCGGGCTGTAGCGGTATTTCTTCATCTCCGGCAGGGCCACGGTGCTCATGGTGGCGGCGGTTGCCGTGTTGGAGCCGCAGATGGCCGCGAAGCCCGCGCAGGCGATGACCGTGGCCATGGCGATGCCGCCGCGGATGAAGCCCATCCAGGTGTAGGCGGATTTGTAGAGCCGCTCGTTGACCCCGGAATAGAAGCAGATCTGGCCCATGAAGATGAACAGAGGGATGACGGTCAGGCCGTAATTGGAAAAGACGCGCCAGACCTCGGTGCCCAGCATGCCCTTGGCTGCGCCGAGGTTGAGCACCAGGGCGAAACCGACAAAACCGAGGATGCCCATTGCGAAGCCCACCGGGATGCGGGTCAGGAAGATGACCGCCAGGAGGATGCATATTCCGAGAAAGCCGATGCTGATGGGTTCCATGCTAGACCTTCTCCCGCCCGCCGGCGATCTTCAGAAAGTCGGTGAAGAGTATCAGGGCCATGATCAGGCAACCTGCGGCAGCCGCGTAGACAAAGGGGTGGTAGACGATCTGCAGGGTCTCGGAAAGTTCGCCTGTTTCCACAAGAAAACCGGCCCACTTGCCTGTCTCGAGCCCGGCCAGGAGAAAAAACCCGCAGGCGGCCAGATTCACCACCGCGTCCAGAAAACGGCGCATGGACTCCGGAAAACGCCTGGTCAAAAGCCCAACGGCAATGTGGCTCCGGCGCAATTGGGAATAGCCCAGGGAAAGGGCCGTCACCACCGCGCCGAAAAAGCCCATCAGCTCGAAGACTCCCACGATGGGTTCGCCAACGGCGCGAAGAAGCATGTTGGCGCAGGCCAGAAGCATCATGCCCAGCATGAACGCTCCGGCCGTGATTTTCAGCAGTCTGCAGGCCAGTGAGTTCAGGCTGTCCAGGCGATCGATTATGTTTGTCATGACGATAAAAATCGCCCCCTCCCGCAAGAGAGGGGGCCAATGTTTGCTATTTTCCGTATTCGGCTTCGTATTTTGCCTTGAGGTCGGCGATATCCTTGAGCACATCGCCTGCGGCAATGCCGGACTCGGCGGCTTTTTCCTTCCAACCGGCCACGAGACCGGCGGTCATCTCGGCGGCGCTGGCGTGTTCGGCCTCGGTCAGTTCAAAGACCTCGACCTGATACTTCTCCTTTGACCAGGCCAGGGATTCCTGCACATGGGCGTCCATGTACTTTCCGGTCCACTCGGCCTGTTCACGTCCCAGGTCTTCAAAGACCTTCTTGACGTCGTCCGGCAGCGAGTCCCACTTGGCCTGGTTCATGACCACGGCAAAGGGATAGACCGGAAAGTTGGTGATGGTCTCATAGCGGCAGGTCTCGGCGAAGTTGAAATCCATGAGCACTTCGAGAGAGGACAGCAGCCCCTTGACCACGCCCTTTTGCAGGGCTTCCGGGGTCTGGGACATGGGCATGGATACCGGCGTTGCGCCCAGCAGGCCCAGCACCTTGGACGGGGTTCCGGAGGCGCGCAGTTCAAGCCCGCCCAAATCTTCCAGGCTCTTGACCGGCTCCTTGCTCATGATGTTGGAGGGCGCGGAGGTGAACATGGTCAGGACCTTGACCGGCTCGAATTCCTTGGGCTGATATTTATTGTACAGATCCCAGAGGACCATGCTGGCCACTGCCGAGGACGTGAAGCCCAGGGGCAGGTCCGTGGCGATGGTCAGGGGAAAGACGCCCGGCTGGTAGGACATGCACAGGCAGCCGATGTCGGCCTGGCCTTCCTGCACGCCGCGAAACATGTTCTTGGCACCGAGCAGGGTGCCGCCGGGATAGGTTTCAACCTTGACCTTTCCATTGGTGCGCTTTTCCACCTCTTCCTTCCAGCGCTCCATCTGGATGCACGGAAAGGTGGGCGCGGGCGGAAAATTCGCGTAGCTGAGAGTGATGACCGGAGCCTCCTCCGCCTTTTCCGCCACGGGCGCGGCTGTTTCCGCCGCTTTTTCCGTTGTCGCCTCTTCCTTGGCGCCTTCTCCGCAGGCGGCCAGGATGAACAGGGCCAGGACCGAGGCCAAGCATGCCAGAGCAAAATTTCTTTTCATGTTCATCTCCCCAAAAAGTTTATGAATGCTTGAAGGGCCGAGCTCATGACGAACCCGGCCCCTTGGCTGTCTTGTCTAGTCTCCCAGATTCAGGTCGTAGGCCAGGACAAGCGTCTTGCGATGCTTGAGGCCGAGGGGACCGGGATAGGTGTTGACCAGCACGCAAAGCTGCGCCTTGCCGTCGTTGTTTATGTCGGCCACCGCGTAATCTACCACAGTGCCCTTGATACGCCTGGTCTTCCAGGCCAGGTTCATGCCCACCCCGTCCCAGAACAGGGAATGCAGTTCGCCCTGGGAAAAGGTCTTGAAGCGTCCGAACACGCTGGCGGCCACGGAGATGTCCTTGTTGACCAGCAACTGGTACTTGCCCTTGGTGAAGGAGACCACGGTCATGCCGATTGGCGGATAGTAGTAGGAACGAACCGAATTCTTGGTGTTCATCATATACGGCGAACTGGTGAACTCGATCTCGTGGCTGCTGCTGTTGTAGGTATCCTCACTCTCAGATTCCAACTCCAGATCGGACGTGTAGGTCTTGATGCGGTTGTTCTCGTTGAGCACGAGAATCTTGTATCCGCCGGTACTTGGATCCGGCAAATAGGCCATATTGAACAGGTTGGCCCCGGGCGGGGCGTGGATTCCCTGGCCGGGAACGATCTTGCCGTTGGAAAAGGACACGTTCTTGAGATTGCGGACCTCGAAAAGTTCGCGCCTGCCTGACACCTGCCCCACCAGCGTGGCCGAATAGGTGGGCGGGGTGTCGATGACGTTCAGATAGATGTTCTCGTCGTCCAGCAGGGTCTGGAACTTGCCGCCCCTGTATGAAAATATCCAGGCCTTGGGAGCGCCTTCCGGCACCTTGTTGGGGTTGAGCTCGGCCCCGCCCCAATAGGAGGAAACAACCACTTCCTGGCTGCCATCCTTGTCCAGGTCTATGAGCCTGACGCGCAGGAAATCGACCTTGGAGTGGATCTGGTGCTCGCCCATGAGCTTCAGTTTGTCCTCATACATCTGATAGACGTGGATCATGCCCGCGCCGAGGATGAATATCTCGTTCTTGCCGTCGCCGTCCGCATCGCCGACCGCCATCGAGTCCGAGGCGTACTTGAAATTTCGGCTGCGCCACCTGCCCGTGGTGTTGGCCCCGCCCTCATAGCGGAACTGCGGGTTGATGGCCGATTCCTTGTAGGCGACATCCTGCTGCGACTGGGCCTGCACGAAGTCGGGATTCTGCGGTCCTGCCGGACGTTCCTCCAGATTCGGAGTCTCTTCTGATTTTGCCATATCGCCGGGACGCTCGAAAACCTCGCCGCGAATATTCTTGGAAAGCTCCTCAAGGCCAGGGATGATGTCCGATACGCTGCCGTCCTTGCTCTTGTCCCAGGACATCCCGTCAACGCCTTGCAGCTTGACGTTCATCAGGGCCTGGTCACCGTTCATGGTTATGCTGCCCCAGACCAGATAATCCACGCCCAGCTGTCCGATAACGCCCAGGGCTTCCGTGGAGTTGGCGGGGATGACGCTGCCGGCCCTGTCGGCCACGCCCATGCCCGCGTCCTCGAAATGGCCTATCCAGTTCAGGCGGCTGGCCAGCATGGATTGGGCGCCCTTGCTCAAATGCTTGTATTTGTCCGGTCCCACTATGTTGAATGGTAGCACGGCATAGGTCTTCAGCCCCTGAGCGACCGACAGGGCGGGCAGGGCCAGCATTGCCAGGGCCAACAGGGCCGTTGTGATCGAGATCATCCTTTTCCGAAGCTGCATCGGGTTCCTCCAGATTATGCTATATCTTCACTCAAACAGGTATTTTTCGTTACGCATACACAGTGACCGCTTCATATACCAGTTTACAGGCCGCGATGCAAAGGTCCATGCCCTGCCTCCGGTTCCGGATTCCGAGGCGCGGCTATTGTAAAAACACGCGGTTGCGCTTAACTTTCCCCAGCGGCGAACCGCTTTTTCACCTCAACGGGAACCATTATTCCATGACCGAAAAAGATTCCGGCCTGCGCACCTTCCGCCTCGCATGCGACCCGGCTGACGCTTCAAAAGTTTTGAACCTGCTCCATTCCCAGGGCTTCGAGTCCCGGGCCGAGCCGTTCCATCCCCTGTCGCGAGTGCTGGTCAGCGAGCCTTTTCCCCTTGGCCTATCCCTGGCGGCCCGTTTCGGGCGCGTCTATGTTCAGGATCGCTCAAGCATGCTTCCGCCCCTCATGCTCGACCCGCCCAAGGGCGCGGCGGTGCTGGACATGTGCTCCGCGCCGGGCAGCAAGACCGGACTTTTGTCCGGACTGGTCGGAACCGACGGCTTCGTGCTGGCCTGCGAAGCCTCGCCCGACAGGACTGGAACCCTCAGGGCCAACCTCAGACGCGCCTGCGCCATGAACGTCGCCAGTCTTTGCTTGCAGGCCCAGAAACTGCCCTTTGCCGACGAGACCTGGGACCACATCCTTCTTGACCCGCCGTGCAGCGGCTGGGGCACGGCTGAACGCAATCCGGAGGTGCTTGAATTGTGGGTGGACGAGAAGACAAAACCCCTTGTGCGCTTGCAGCGCAAACTGCTCGCACGGGCCTCGGCCATGCTCAGGCCCGGCGGCAGGCTGCTCTACTCCACATGCACCACCAACGTGGAGGAGGACGAGGAACAGACGGCCTGGGCAATGCAAGAACTGGGGCTGGAGTTGCTGCCGCTCGAACCGCCGCCCGGATTCGATTTCGACCCGCCCGAACTGCCGGAACTGCAAGGCGTGTTGCGCGTCTCGCCCGGGGGACATGGCCAGGGATTCTACATGGCCTGCCTGACCAAACCGGGACAGCCGCAAGCACCGGGGAAAGTCACGGGCCGACGCGACCTGCCGGGCGAAAGACTCACCCCTCCCCTGCCCGGACCGGATGCCGTCCATTGGCCCGGATTGCCGCCCGGAAAGCTGTACGACTTTCGCGGCCGGGTCTTTTTCCTGCATGAAAAGGCCCTGGAGATCATGCCCGAGGGGTTGAAGTGGCAGGGTTTTCCGCTGGGCAGGCTGGCCGGAGGCGTGTTCAAGCCCGAAGCCGGGGCCTGGACTCTCCTGCCGCCCAGGCCGGGGCGCGGCTGCCTGGATGTTGAGCACGCCAAGGAGTTGGAAGGTCTGGTTTCCGGGCGCAGTCTGGACGCGTCGGCAACGGGCCTGAAAAAGGGCCGGGCCGGGTTGTACTACAGGGGGCTGCCCCTTGGCTGGGCCACTGTAAAGGGCAACCGGCTGCTCTGGACAGAGCGCTGAAAACCCTTTGACAAGGCTTATTTTCAGGGGCAATATTTTTTTGTGGCGGAATGAAAAAGTCGTTGACAAAATGTTCGAGGCCGGGCTAAAAGCCTTTCTCCCACGGGCGGGTAGCTCAGTTGGGAGAGCATCGGCCTTACAAGCCGAGGGTCGCAGGTTCGAGCCCTGTTCCGCCCACCATCTTTGAAATAGGGAGTTGCTTAACACTCTTTATTATATATGCGGAGCCGTAGTTAAGCTGGTTATAACGCCGGCCTGTCACGCCGGAGGCCGCGAGTTCGAGTCTCGTCGGCTCCGCCAGAATAGGATAAGCCCTTGCACGAAAGTGTAAGGGCTTTTTCTGTTGCTATTCATGGTTGCAACTCGATCCTCTCTTATGTATGCCTGATTTCGGTCGGCAGTTCACCGAGGCGTCGCCGCCCCCATGGGGGAGCTAAACCTGCCATCATCCCTTTCCATTCGACACTTATCCCCGTGCCGAGTCGGAAGTCGGCGACCACCGGCATTCACTTTTGGTGAAAGGCGCGAAAGTGAGGATAAGCCATGTCCAGAACACCATTGTCTCTTCATGTCGGTGACGTGTCCGCATTGGCCCGGAAGTTGCGGATGCAGCTTGAGGGGCTGGAGCGCGTCCCCGGTCATGTGGAAATGCTCAATCTGCTGGCAAAAGCAGGCGGGTACAAGAACTTCCAGCACCTGAAAGCTGAACGGGAAGCTTCGCATGAGGCCGTTAATCCGCGCGTCGAAGCTGATATCGATGTCAAGCGTGTGAAAAAGGCGGCAGGACACTTTGACCTTGAAGGCCGCTTGAACCGCTGGCCCAAAAAACACAGCCTGCGCCTCCTGTGCCTGTGGGTGCTTTGGTCCCGCTTGCCGGCCCGCACCGCGTTGTCCGAGCTTGAAATGGATGAACGCCTGACACTGGATCACACGTTTTGCGATCATGCGTTGCTGCGGCGATTCATGGTCGATAACGGCCTGGTCTCCAGGACGCCCGATGGAAGCGAATATAGGAGAATAGAGGCGCAACCGCCCAGGGAAGCTCTGGAAGTGTTCAAGCGCCTGCATTAAGCGTATCCAAAACACTGGCGAGTTCGAGTCTCGTCGGCTCCGCCGGAATAGGATAAGCCCTTGCACAAAAGTGTGAGGGCTTTTTCTGTTGCACTGATCGTTGCCCGGCGCTTTTGCTACTCCAGATGCCCGTCAATGAGCACCTTGTCCGGCACCAGGGCCGGACAGACCGCCCGCGCCGCTTCAAAGGCGTCTTTTTCCCGAATGATGGGGATTGCGAACCCCTGGTCCGCAAAGCCGGTCATGGCTGGAGCGTCGTTTCTGAGAGGCTTGCCGTTGGCGGTTATGGTAATGTCCTTGGTGTAGCAGTCATCGCCTCTGTAGCGTACGCATATTGTTGGCGTCGCCATGCGGAGTTTCACAAATTCCTTTGCCGCATCAGGCTTCAAATCAAGTCCTAGAACATGAAAATGCCCTTGATAGGACTCGATGTTCCAGTAGGTGTCCTTGACGCGAATGATGTCGATTGCCGCGACATTGCGGCAGGAGACATCGTAGACCTCTTGTGGAAAGGCTGTGGCGGGAATCAGAAGAAGCAGAAGGAGAAGTTGAAGACTCTTCACGATGATCATCCTCGAATGAAGTATTGATCTTTTGCGCATGCCCGCTATTGGTCCCCATGCTCCTCAAAAATAAAAGAATAAAGACTCTTGATGGTTGCAACGCAAAGAATAAACGAGTTTATTATCATTGGGAAGCCATGACTTCTCAACCTGATTGGTATTGGCTCATAACCGCCAGAATAAGCCTACCCATGTAAAATCGTTGTGACAAGTTTGGTTCCAGAAGTGGACGAGGAGAGACTCCTTGCGCCGCTTGTCCGTTACCTCCGTCCAAACCCACATCCCTCCCTACTTTCTCCAACAGCCCCCTCCATGTGTTTGGGCAGGCCGCATAAAAGTTGGTCGGCGCCGATGCTTGGCCGGTCTCGCTCCCGGTCGATCACATCATTTCCTGATGTCCTTGACGTCCCAGACACCGCCGAGCCTGCTTTCACCTCCGGCCCTGATCCAGTCGACGAACTCCGCGACCGCAGCCTTGATCTTGTCCCTGATCTCCCTGACGTGGACCATTTTCTCTTCCTCGGTACCCTCGACCTTACCCGGATCCGCAAAGGGCAAATGCAGCCGGTGGGTCATGCCTGGAAAAAGGGGACACTGCCCGTCCACAGACTCGTCACATACAGTGATCACGTACGTATACATCCTGCCCTGCTTGAAAAGATCAAAGGCCGACTGCGTGGTCTTTCCGGACAGATCGAAGCCCTCTTCCTTCATGGCTTTCACGACCATGGTATTGATCTCCGTGGGTTCGAACCCGGCGCTTTCGACCTTAAAGTCATCACCTCCCAATTCCTTTAAATAAGCCTCGGCTATCTGACTTCTCGCGCTGTTGTGCACGCAAATAAATAAAACCTTTTCCATCTGTTACGCTCCTTAATCAACAAACTCTGCCATTGCTGCGGATGACGGGGAGAAGCTTCCTTCACCGATCAGGGAAAGCCGCCTCCCTGGTTATCAACGGATTGATCACTTGTTCGCATTGGCCGGGGACATACCCCGCCCTCGACTAATTGCACTAAATCACATCCATGACCTGTTTTGGTTGCGATACTGTTACAATGTCACACATCGGGAATGGGCTGGGACGATGAACGGACAAGTCAAAAAAAGCATGTGGCGAGAACGGCGGATGTAGTCGGTTTGACCGCGCTTAGATCAACTGATATGCCGAGTCCTCTAAATCGGAGAGGAGAAGGCCCTTGTACAGACTGACCCGCCTGGGTGAATTCAAGAACCGCGAGCTTGAGCTCAAATACCAGACCGAAAACTGGCAGCAGAGTAAAGTCAGAATGCAGTTTGCGTTTCTGATCACCGGAGCCCTGTACCTGCTCGCAGGCCTGGGCGACTATTTGCAACTCGGCTTCGGTCCCCAGCTGGAAACCATGATTCTGGGGCGGCTGGCTGTGGCCGCCATAGGTTGTGCGGGTTTTTTCATATTCTTCCTGGACAAAGGGAGCATTGATTTCAAATGCGGGTCAGTGACCGTATACATGTCCGCCCTGATACTCTGCGAGAGCCTGGAGCTAGTGGTCAAGTCTCAGATGCTTGACGGCCTGAACGTACCCGCCACAGTGTTCATAACCCTGGCCTACTACCTGTTCATGCCTCCCAGAATCTCCAACTCGCTTATAGCCGCCATTGGCGGGTCCATTGTCTATATCCTGACCCTGTCCTTTCTGACCGCAGCCCCCACGGACGCAATGGTCAACGTGATCCTATACATGCTCCTGGCCAACGGTTTCGGAATCTTCACCCTTGCCCAGTCCAACAAGTCCCGGCGCAACAATTTCACGCTTCTGGCCCGGCTAAAAGAGATGGTGGAGACGGACAGCCTGACCCAGGCCCTTAGCCGCAGGCGGCTTCTGGAGGTGGGCGAAAGGCTTTTCAAATATGCGCGCCGATACGGCACCCCGTTTTCAGTGCTCATACTGGATATCGACAACTTCAAGGTGGTCAACGACACTTACGGCCACCACGCTGGAGACTTCGTGCTCGCTGAAATCTCCAACAGATGCAAGGAAGCCATCAGGGGCGTCGACGCATTCGGCCGTTACGGAGGCGAGGAATTCGTCATCGTGCTGCCCCACTCCGACCTTACCCAGGCCCTTGGCGTGGCAAAACGCATCCGCAAATCAGTTTGCGAAAAATCTTTCGACTTTGACCAGAAAGCCCTCACTGTCACGGTCAGCCTGGGCGCAGCCCAGATCACCTCCAGGGCGGAAAGCGTCAAGGATGTGATTCGCGAAGCGGACCAGGGACTATACAGGGCCAAGGCCGAAGGCAAAAACATGGTCTGTACGGCCATGCCCGGCACTCCCTCGGAATCACAGTCCACCACTGCCGCCTGATCTACCCGGACAACAAAACAAGAGGCAGGCCCGTCTGCTGTTTATTTTTGCCTTGACTTTGATATTGACATTCATTATCAGTTTATTCGCATACAAATTGACAAGGATAGAAACCCAATAGAGCGTATATCCAATCTGGAGGCGAAATGCAGTACTTGAAAAGTTCAAAAGATGTCGGGAGCACGGAGGCAAGGGACGACAAGCTGGCCATATCCTCTGTCAAAGGCGACCTCGCCCGCAAAATGTTCGTGGGCTTTATGCGCGGCTGCGCCAGCCCCAGGGACAGCGCGGTCAAAAACACCGACAAGGCCACTCCCTTCCATAACGGCCATTGAATCCCTTGATCTCATTTGCGGCGAACAAATTCCATTCAAGGAGCACAGCCATGAACAAAATCCCAACGAACAGCTTTTCCGCTCCGCACAAGAAATTCCTGAATCTCAAACCGGCTCCCCGCGCACGGGATCTTTCAACCCTGAAGATGCTTGCCGTGGAGATATCCTCTTTGTCCATATACGCCGGGGTCATGTTCGGCATCATTCTGAAATAACCGACTCCCAGGGTAAAAAAGCAGGCCTGTGAAGAACCCCGGCGGGGTCGGAGGCCAAAAAAAAGCCCCGGCACCATGTTGGGGTCGGGGCTAAAAAATCGTCAGACTGCGGAGCTACTTCTTGCCCTTTCGGCAATCCTCGCAAATTCCGTAAAGGTACATCTTGTGGCGGGTGAGGATGAAGCCCTGGTCCCTGGCCACCACCTCCTGCAGCCGCTCGATCTCCGGGTCCACCACTTCCACGCTCTTGCCGCAATTCTCGCAGATAAGGTGGTCGTGATGCTCCTGCCCGTAGCTGGGCTCGTAGCGATTTACTCCGTCGCCGAAATGAACCGAACGGGCCAGACCGGCGTCCAGAAAATGCTTTAGTGTTCGGTAGACCGTGGCCTGCCCCACCGATGAATCGGCCTTCTTGACCACGTCGTAAATCTCTTCTGCGGAAAAATGTCCGTCCAGGTCAAAAAAAATGTCCAGGATCAACCTGCGCTGGGGGGTCATCTTCAACCGGTTTTTTTCGAGATAATCCGCAAACACCTGCTGTGGTGACTTCAACCGTTGCTCCTTTTTCGTCTGGATTGCGATACGACTGTACGGACAATAACTATTATACGCAGTGGCCGCAAGGCCATGATTAAACATTGAGGGAAATCGATTCAAATTTGACAATCCGTTTATATTGACAACAGCAACATAAATTCATATCCACGCTCATGGACACGATTCAGACCATGAGACGGTTCAACCGTTTCTACACCGGCGTTCTCGGCCTGTTCAGCCCCAAGCTCATGGGCAGCGGCCAAACCCTTGTCGAAGCCCGCATCCTGTATGAAATATGGCGACAGCCGGGCATGTCCTCGGCCGATCTCATGCGCCTCCTGGACATGGACCGGGGCCAACTCAGCAAGGTAATCACTCGTCTGGCGAAGCAGGGACTCCTTCTCAAGAATGAAAAACATGCCGGACGCAGAGGCATTCCCCTCAACCCGACCCCCAAGGGCGTTCGCCTAGCCCAGGAACTGGACGCCATGTCCAACAGGCAGGCCGCAACGCTGCTGGTTCCGCTCAACGACAAACAGCAAGGGCGACTCATTCAGGCCATGGGCGAGATCGAAACCATGCTCTCCGCCTCTTCCGAACCGGAATCGGAGGTGACTATCCGCTCCGCCCTTCCCGGCGACCTGGGCTGGGTCGTGGAACGCCATGCGAAGCTCTACCGGGAGTCCCACGGATTCAACGAGGAGTTCGAAAAATACGTCCTGCTGGGCCTTGCGGAGTACCTGCGCAAGGGTGCCGGGCGCAGCCGCCTCTGGATGGCCGAACGGGACGCCCAGCCCCTTGGCTCCATCGCCATAGTGGAACAGGAACCCAACATGGCCCAGATGCGCTGGCTCATTGTCGATCCCCTGGCGCGGGGTCTCGGAGTGGGCAGAATGCTGGCCGAAAAGGCAATCGCCTTCAGCCGGGAAGAAAACTTCGACGCCGTTTTCCTCTGGACCATCGACTCCCTTCTCCCGGCCATCAGGATGTACAAGTCGTTGGGGTTCGTGCTGTCCGAATCGAAAACAGGCGAAATGGGCGGTGTTTTACTCACCGAGCAACGCTGGGAACTGGCCCTGTAACATACAGTTCAAGACGAGTCAGTCTCCGCAACCTCTCAACAAGATCGGGGCGGTTCCATTGCGAAACCGCCCCATTATGGAGATACCCGACACGCGCCTTTGTGTCGGGCGCACGGGGGGGGTGCCTATTTCATGTCAACGGCCTTGACCCAGAGAACCGCGTCTTGGGAAAGCTCCTTGCCCTTGTGTTCGGTGTCGGTGCCGACCCCCAGAGCTGCGAACCCCCACCAGCCGGCCTTGGGGATGCCGTAGGTGATGTAGCCGTTTGCATCGGCAAAAATGGTCTGGGTGACGAAGGCGTCCTGGGGATAATCAACAGTGCCCTTGGCGGGCATGGTGTTGGTCTTGAAATCGGGCATGTGGCTCATGAATTCGACCTCGACCTCGGCGCCGGGCACGGGTTTGCCCCCCGACAAGACCTGGGCCTTGAAGACGTTGCCGGTCCACAGCCCGTAGGGCTTGATCAAGGGGACGATTTCGCACTTCAGTCCCACAGGCTCGGCCCAATTGCCGGGCAGGCCGCCGACATTGGCGATGAGCTTGGTGATCTGCTGCATGTACACGCCTTCCTCTTCCTCGAAATAATAGCCGGGAGTGAAGACGAAAACATAGTCGCCCATGCTGCGGACCAGTTTCTTGGGAATCATGGCCGAGTAGCCCGCACCGCTGCTTTCCGGATTCTTCCAGGTTATTTCCTTGAGGTAGCCCATGAGATCGGCCTTCACGGGATCATTGTCGCCGCGCTGGCTGACCATGTAGAACTCCTGGGCCTTTCCCATGTCCATGGTGTGTCCGGCTTCGGCCGGATGGGTGAACACGATCCTGAAGTCGAGGTCGGTCCCTTTTTCCAGGGCGATTTCGGGTGTGTTCAAGACCATGAAGTGGGCAAAAGCCGGCGCCGACAAGGCCATGACTGCAACCAGGCCGAGCGCAAATACCAGACCTTTCCTCATAACGTTCTCCTTCTATGTTTGATTTTGATTCTTAATATCATTCTCTGGGCACTATTCAACGATGTCCGCGCCGTTTATTTCCACGCTATGCCCTTCACCGGCGTCGAACTTGACCATGTAGTCCCCTTCTGGTTTCTTGAACTCAAAGGAACTGGTGTCGTCCATTGCTCCCGTGACCAGGACCTTGCCATTGCCGTCCAGCACGGACAGGGCCACGCCGGCCGCCGAAGAACCGTCGGAAAATCCGCCCTCGCAGGTCACTGTGCCGTCGCCGTTGTCAAAGCAATCGCAAAGAGGCGTGTGGGCGAAAGCCTGCCCGGCGGCAAACAGAACCAATGCCGTCAAAACAATTCCAAGTACCAACCTTTTCATATTTCCTCCATTTTGTTTACTTGTCTCATTTAAGTCATAAAACGGTTTAAACCTTGTTTCTTTTGTCTTCTATAAACGCCGTTCCGATGGTCGCGGCCAGGGCCAGCCCGTAGAAGCAATACATGGCCTCGGTTCCGGACAGCCCAAGGGCAGTGCCTCCGCTGAATATGAGCACGGCGGAGCCAAAGCCCAAAACAATGGGATAGGCTACGGAAAAAAGCATCCATTTCGTTGAATTGGCCTGCAACCTGACCATGACCGTGGCCGGTATGCAGGGCGGATACAGGGCCATGAAGACCATGATGGCCAGGGCGGAAAGGGCCGTGAAGCCCGAAGCCGAGCCGCTGATGCTCTCCTGCACGGACTCACCGGAATCATTGATGCCGTATATGGCGCCCAGGGTCGCCGCGCTGTTCTCCTTGGCAGCAAAAGCCGAGAGAAGCGCGATGTTCACCTTCCAGTCGAATCCCGCAAGCCTGGTCACCGGTTCCAGGGCCTTGCCGACGTAACCAAGGAAGCTGCTCTCAAAACGCTCATTGGTGTACTGCTTGCGCAGGCTCTTTCTGTCGGAATCCAGACCGCGCAATCCCTTCTTGACCTTTTGGGCGGCCTTGTCCCCTTTTTCCGGGTACATTATCCTGAAGAAATCATTGTTGCGCTCCCTGAACTTCAATTTGACAGACTCAAGCTGGGCCTGGCCTGATTCCGAAGAGGCCTTTATGCCCGACTTGGCCGTTTTCAGATCCTCGGCGTAAAGAATGAGCTTGGTCACGCCCTCACGCTCGATGACCGCCTTATACGGATTTTTTGCCCCGATCTTCTTGTAGAACGTGCTTACGGCGGTTTCTTGCAGCGAATCGTAATGCTCCTGGCGCTCCGCAGCCACGCCCGGGAACTGGATCAGGGCGAAGATGACGACGGCCACCGCCACCACAACGGTGACGATCTTCTTGATAAACAGCCAGACCCTTTCCACTGCCCTGCGCAACACGCCGCTTAAGGTGGGCAGATGGTAGGGAGGCATCTCCATGATGAAGGGCGCGGATTGTTTCTTGCGCAGCACCGTCATGGTCAGCACCTTGGCCACGGGCAGGGCTATGAGTATTGTCACTGTGGCGATGAAGAACATGGCCATCCCGGCATTGTCCTGATAAAATGCAGAAATCATTATCAAATAAAGCGGCACTTTTGCCAGGCAATTCATGAGCGGGACAATGAGTATGGTTGCCAGCCTGGCCTTTTCGTCGGGAATCGCCTTGGTGGCCATGACCCCCGGTATGGCGCAACCGCCCACGTAGACCCCGCCGAGGATCAGGGGCAGGATGCTCTGCCCGTGCAATCCGTACCGCCTGAGCAGCCTGTCCAGTATGAAGGCCATGCGCGGCATGTATCCGCTGTCCTCCAGTATGGCGATCAGGGCGAAAAGCAGAAAGAAGATGGGCAGGTAGTTGAGTATGGAGGTCACGCCCTTTGTGACCCAGACCATGAGCGACCTGAACAGGGGGTCCACAAGGAATCCTGGGGCGGGCAGAAGCGAGGCCACGAAATTCTCGATCTCCGGCCAGAGCGAAAGGTTCCAGCCCGGCTGCCAGCCGAAAATATCCACAGGATTGCCCCAGAACCAGGTGGCCATGTCGTCGCCGAAATCAATTGCGATTTCATACAATGCAATAAGAACGAGCACCAAGATCAGCGGACCGAAAAACCTATGGCACACGAACCGGTCCACCCTGTCGGACAAAACACCGGCGTTTTCATTTGCCCTGGACGACACTCCCGCAACGATCTCTGCGGCCCTTTTGTAGCGAGCGTGCGCGATATGCTGTTCCGGGGCCTTTTCGTGCGCGTCCCCGAAATCCTGCCTGAGCTCCTTTGCCACTTCAAATACATGCTCGGATTCAATCGCTTGTTTCGCCACAATATCTTTTGCCTCGGCATCGTCCTCCATGAGCTTGACCGCCAACCAGCGCAATGGGTAGGCCGCGCCAAGCGTAGTGTTTTGGGCCAGAATATTTGATATTTTCCCAATTGCAGGTTCCATTGGACCGTAGTCCAGCCTGAAGGGTTCGGACTCGGCATCTCTTTTGGCGGACGCCTTGCGTATGGCTGCCTTGAGTACATCCCTGCCCTTGTTTTTTTTGCCCACGGTGGGCACGACCTCTGACCCGAGCAATCCGGAAAGGCGTTCCGCGTTTATCTCGACGCCCCGGTTGGCGGCCACGTCCATCATGTTCAGGTCGACCACAACCGGCACTTCCATCTCAAGAAGCTGCAGGGTCAGGTAAAGGTTGCGCTTGAGGTTGGAAGCATCCACGATGTCTACCACCACAGATGGATGGTCATGAAGCAGAAAGTCCCTGGCCACGCGCTCTTCCAGCGAATAGGAAGTCATGGAATATGTGCCGGGAAGATCCACAAGCTCCACTTTTCGGCCATCGATCGAAAAATAGCCGACCTTTTTTTCCACGGTCACGCCGGGATAGTTGGCCACATGCTGGCGCGCGCCGGTGAGCATGTTGAAAATCGTGGATTTTCCGCAGTTGGGCTGCCCGGCCAGTCCGACCAAAATGGTTTCAACGGCGGCCATTACGCGTCAACCTCGATGTGCAGGGCTTCCTCGTGTCGAATGTTCACGTTGTAGCCGTCAAGCCTCAGCTCCACGGGATCGACCAGAGGCGCGTTGCGCACCACGGACACGCCCACGCCCGGATAAAAACCCATATCCGTCAACCTTTGCCCCAATTGTCCGGTGGCGGTCACTTTTAAAACCGTGCAATTCATCCCCGGTGCCAGCGTGTCCAATGTAATGCTCATGCGAAAATCCCCTTTAATTCAAAAACACCAACCTGAAAAGAACATGATTCTCATTATCAATAGTCATACAAAAAAAGAGCCGGAACGAAAATCCCGGCCACAAACCCTAAGGCCCGGGTGGCGCGCCCTCAGGCCACCAAGACCTTGCTGGCGATACCCCGCTCAACCATGATCCGTCCTTCTCCAACGGCCACAAGCATGGGTCCTGTCATGTTGTTGGTCAGGACGGAAACCTCGGTTCCAGGCAGAAGACCCATGGACTCAAGTCTGGAGGTTGCCCGTCTGCCTGCGTCAATGCCCACCACAAGGGCGACCTTTCCATTATTGACTCTGTCCAGGCTGCAAAACACATTACCCATGATTTATTGCTCCATCGGTTATGCACTGATTTTGAAAATCGTTTTCATGACTAATCCGACATCAATATTGTGTCAACAATTTTCACAATATTTATTTGCAAAAGTGGCCATACCTCCCCTGCCATGCGGCTGAACAGATAAACACAAGATCACCCTTGATTTTAATTAGGGCATGCCTTATCAATCTCTATCTTGATAACGAAAATCATATTCATATAACTATGCCAAAGCACACATACACAGCCATCGCCACGATCCTGATCCTGGCATTGACGCTTGCCGCAACCTGCACGGCCAACCCCTTGCGGGGCACAGCTGGTGGACAAAAGCAGGAAAGAATTCACGAATACGCGCCGCTGAATTCCATGTTGCGCCAGATCGCCACCGCACAGAAAGACATCCGTTCCAGCATGGCGGCCTTGGCCGCGGACATGAACGCCAATCCCTTCGGAATCTCGTTCTGGATGTTCATGGGGCTGGCTTTTCTGTACGGGACGGTCCATGGCCTTGGACCAGGGCACGGCAAATTCGTGATTTTCTCATACCTGACCGGCAGAAGCGGTGACCTGCTTTTTGCCCTGGCCACGGGCAGCGCCCTGGCCATTGTGCATGTTCTCTCGGCCGTGGCGGTGATACTCGCACTCCTGGCCCTGCACGGGACGGCGAGCCATACCGGATTCGAGGAGGTCATGGCCTGGACAGAGTTGGCCAGCTACGCCCTGCTCGCGGCGATAGGCGCGACATTGGCCGTGTCATCGGCAAAACGCATCATAAATCGCAAGCCGGATACGAAAGCGACCACAAAACCAAAGGGATTGGCAGTGGCCCTGGCCGCAGGATTGATACCCTGCCCCGGAGCGGCCATCATCCTGCTCTTTTCCCTATCCATGGGCATCTTCCTGCAAGGCCTCATGGCCATGAGCGCGCTGGCCACCGGCATGGCCCTGTCCATTTCCTGCGCCGCAATCCTGGCCGTGGCCGGAAACAGGTCCATCGCGTCCCTGGCCGCCAAAAAATTTCGCGCCCTGGAAACAGCCTACGCCGTCTTGACCCTCGCCGGGTCGACGGCCATGGCCGCGTTCGGCGTGACAATGCTCATGGATCGATTATAGCTGCGGCTGCCCACCTGCAGCCCGAATTACAGCAGCAAATGCAAGGAACATTCATGAAACCACCGCTCCAAATATTCGCCGACTACCTGACCAGGGAAAATCTCAGATTGACGGACCAGAGAAAGCTCATTCTGGAGATATTCCTGAACGAAAATGGGCATGTCTCGGTTGAGGAATTTCACGACAAGGTAAAGAAAAAAGACGCGACCATCGGCAAGTCGACGGTTTACAGGGCCTTGAAGCACCTGTGCAGTTCCGGGCTGGCCTTGGCCTCGGATTTCGACGATGGAATTCAGCGCTATGAACTCCAATGGGGCCAAAGGCACCACGACCACCTGATCTGCGAAAAATGCGGCAAAAAGGTTGAGGTCATGGATTCCAGGATCGAGGAGCGACAGCAGCGGCTGGCCGATGACAACGGCTTCACCCTCACCGGCCACAGCATGAACCTGTTCGGCGTCTGCGAAAAATGCCGGGGAAAATTCTTATAGCGGGGCTGCCCCAATGACCTGAAGTCAGCCGTGGCGAATCTTGAGAACCAGAACGGCCAGGGCCAGGGCCAGGGTCACGGCGTTGGCCGCGATGATGGCAAGGGAGCCTATGAGCAGCCCGTAGATGGTCCAGAGGGCCACGCCGCTGCAAAACAGAAGGTACATGACCAGGGAGATTCCCCTGGTGTCGCGGGTCCTGAAGGCCCGCAGCACCTGCGGCAAGAACGACAGGGTGGTCAGGGTTCCGGCCGCCAGCCCGATTATTTCATAACTCGCGTTGTCCGCCATAGCCCTAAAAACAACATAACCTTGAGCGCGTCAAGGCAAATCAAAAACCCCTTTCCATGAGGCGAAAGCCTCCCCGTGCTTGAAGAACAGCGGCGCAACGGGTATCACTAACGGCAAAACTCGTGCGATCATAGGCGCCAATCCTTTGATCCGCGCACTCCAGCCGCACCCAAAAGGAGCCGCCATGCCCTACGCAAAGGTCCACGCGCCCATCTACGGCTACATGAAGGGCAGCCGCCACACCATCCCGCTGCATCTCGTGCACTACGCCCGCACCTTCAGCATCTTCAAACTCATGAACACCCTGGAGTTCTCATCGGTCCTGAACGTGGGCGGCGCGGAGGGTTACCACAGCTGGTTCATTGAGAGGCTTTTCGGCGCAAAAGTGGTCACGGCCGACATCCAGACCAAGGCCCTGACCAAGGCCCGAAACTTCTACGGCATCGATGTCTGCGCCGCGGACGCCCGCGCTCTGCCCTTTGCCGACAATTCGTTTGATCTCGTTGTCTGCATTGAGACGATCGAACACGTGCCCAACCCGCAACGGGTTGTGGACGAACTGAAACGCGTAGCCCGAAAAACAGTTCTTGTTTCAACCGAAAGCTATTTCGACAGTCCCGAGCAACGCACAGCCTTTCTGGAGTACCTGAGGGAGACGCACCCGCAATTTTTCAGGGTCAAGAATCCGGTCACTCCCTCCGATGTCAACCACTTCACGGCAGATGACTTCAAACAGCTTTTCGGATCGGAAACCATCAAATTCTTCCCGCAATTCAACAACAAGCACGCCGAAATCATCGCGCCCATTGAAGAGGTGCGCAAACACGTGCAAAAAATGACCGAAGGAATTGAAGTCTCCAAGGCCTCCAAGGTCATCGTGCTTTTTGAAAAAGAGGATTCGGCCCCGCGCAAAAAAAAACTGGCGGAAGAAAAAATCCTGGACCGGCTGATACTGGACAAGCCCTTCTTTCCCCTGGAAATGGACCCGGAGATGGAAGACGAGGACAGGGAAACCGTTGAACGTTTGAAAGACTGGCATGCCCGAAAGGACCGCTGCAAGGTCGTGGACCCGGCAGAAACGCCCATAAAAAAAATTCAGGAGCCGGGCGCGAAAGGCATGAGCCTGCAATGGCTGACCCCCGACGAGCTGGAACTCTCGCCCCGCTTCTGCACCCGCCGTGTGACCCTGGACGAAAAGGGACATACGCCGGTGCGCCGCCACGACTGGGAGCACCAGATCATAGTCCTTTCCGGCAAAGGGGTCCTGCGCGAAAAGATCGGGGACTCCACCCTCATGCCGGGCATGGCCGCGCTGGTCCGTCCGGGGGTGGAGTTTCAGATTCTAAGCACGGAAGGCGAACTCGTCTACCTGGACATCATCCCCTCCATCACCAACTTTTTCGGCAGATAGCCCTGCCGACTTCGCCTTTTCCAACAAACAAGAAATAAAGAATTAAATTCAAATTATTGGACTCTAATCCCCTTGACAGATTCCACGGCTGCGCCTAGTTCCCCATTCTACGTACGCCCATGTCGGCATGACTGATTCACGATTAAACCACCGCAATGAAGAAGGAATATTCGCCATGAACATGCTTACGGAACTGCTTGACTCCTGGCAGGACAACGACAACCAGATTAAAAAGGTTTTCGAGCGGCTGAAAGAACATCTCAAGGCCATGCCCGGCACCAGTCTGAAAGCCAAATCAAGGCCCGGAGTGTCATACTCGCTGCGCGGCGTTCACGAAAACCAGTCCAACAAGGAGCTCTTCGCCATGGTGGACATCATCGACGACGACCCGGCAGACCGCTGGCTCTCAGTCTGTTTCTATGGTGAAATGATCACCGACCCGGATGAACGGGGAGACCATGTGCCCGAAGGACTCATGGGCGAGGACGCCACCTGTTTCGACATCGACCAATGTGACGAGGCGTTGATCCGCTATGTCGAGCAACGTCTCTCCGAGGCGCATGCCGCCGCCGCAGGTTAGCCCCGCGATCTTGATCTGGGAGCGGGATTGCGATTCAGCCTCTCCGCTTCCACATTTCATTTTGACCAAGCTTATATTCTTGCGGCAACCAGCCGCAATAACAGGATTACCGCAACAGCTTGACCATACGCCTGCATTGGTCTAACAAAAAGGAGTACTGTTATGCAGTGTTGAACTGTTTTTGGAACACCAATGCGGCCGCCCCTGATCCCAGGGGCGTTTTTTAATCCCGGCTGCGGGTGTATAAAAAGAACCCAAGGATTTGATAAGATGGAAAGCATACCCATTTCAGTCGCAGGGCTTGAAAAAGTCAAGAAGGAGCTGGAAACCCTCAAGGCCGAGCGCCCCGAGGTCATTCAGGCCATCGCCGAGGCCCGCGAGGAAGGCGACCTCAAGGAAAACTCCGGCTACCACGCCGCGCGCGAACGTCAGGGCATCATTGAGGCCAAGATCAGTTACATCAATTCGCGCCTGCCCCGATTCGACGTCATCGATCTGAACACCATGGGCGGCGAAACCATAACCTTCGGGGCAACCGTGGAACTGGAGGACATGGACACCGGCGACACCAAGGTCTACACCCTGCTCGGCCCGGATGAAAGCGACTTTGCCAACGGCAGCATTTCCGTCTTCTCCCCGGTGGGCCGCGCCCTGCTTGGCAAGCAGGAGGGAGACGACATCACGGTTGACGCGCCGCGCGGAAAAATCGAATACGAAATCATCTCCGTGACCTTCAAGGGCAACGGGAAATCCTGACAAAAATTCCCTACTCTATCAGTAAGTTACGTGGGGCCGCTTAATGCAAGCGGCCCCACCCTTTTCGGGCACCGGGATTTGATTTGTGTCACGGCCTGTGGCAATAAAGGTCATCCTCGGACAGCAGCATCGTTGTTTCAGCGCCAACCCGGTGTTTTTTCGCGCTAATCGACTTCATGATTGGAGCCGGACAGCCGCCCCTAACCGACTGTTTTCCTGAGGCCGAAGCCGTCTCAAAAGGCGACCTGGAGACATGTCGAGACAAAACCGCAAGCGGAGACACGATGTCCGAAACAAGAATATTCAACCGTTGGCTGGTAGTGCTGGGAGCGACCCTCATCCAACTCTGTTTGGGCGCCATATACGCCTGGTCCGTATTCACCCCCAGCCTCATCGAGTCCGGATGGAGCAAGCTCCAGACCCAGGTGGTCTTTTCCGTGGGACTGGCCACCTTCGCCATCGCCATGATCTGGGCCGGGCGAAAGCTGCCCCTCTGGGGACCGCGCAAGCTGGTCTGGACCGGGGGCGTGGTGCTCGGCATGGGTTACGTCATGGCCGGAATGCTCGAAGCCACCAACTTCATGGCCGTGACCCTGTTCGTGGGCGTGGTCGGCGGAGCGGGAATCGGCATGGGCTACGTGGTCCCAATCGCCGTGGGCATGCGCTGGTTCCCGGACAAGAAGGGACTCATCACCGGCCTTGCCGTGGCCGGATTCGGATTCGGGGCAATGGGCTGGGTAAAGCTGGCCGGAGACTGGGGTCAGTTCATCGCCAACTTCGGGCTGGCCTCGACCTTCACCATCTACGGACTGGCCTTCACGGGCCTGGTGCTGATAGGCGGCATCTGGATGGTCAACCCGCCTCCGGGCTGGCTGCCCAAGGGCTACAAGCCGCCCAGCGATCCCGGGCAAGCGCGTTCGGACCGCTCCGGTTTCTCAGTGGGCCAGATGCTTGAAACGCCTCAATTCTATCTTATTTTCCTGACCTTCACCATCAGCGCGGGCGCGGGGCTGATGACCATCGGACTGATGAAACTCTACCCGGTGGAGGCGCTGACGGCCAACGGCATGGACCCGGCGGTTGCAAGCGGCATCGCCGGAACGGCAATGGCCGTCTTCTTCAGCATCTCCAACGGCATCGGGCGCATAGCCTGGGGCGTGATCAGCGACAAGATCGGACGCAAGCGGTCGATACTGATAATGACCACAACCCAGGGCTTCATCATCATCGGCTTCACGGCAATGGCCGGAAACCCCTATCTGCTCTATCTCGGCGCATCGCTCATCGGCTTCAACTTCGGCGGCAACTTCGCCCTCTTTCCCACGGTCACGGCTGACATCTTCGGCACCAAGGAGGTGGGCCAGAACTACCCTTACATCTTCCTGGCCTACGGTCTGGGCGGCATACTCGGCCCCATCCTGGGCGGAATGCTGGGCGACACCGGCAATTTCCCGCTGGCCTTCAGCATCTGCGGCATCGCCTGCACCTTCGGAGCGGGCATAATCTCCATTCTCAAGCCCCCGACCAAAACCGAGAGAAGAACAACGACCCTGGACCCGGAGGACGCGGAACCGTTGTCCGCCGAATATGCAACGTCCTTCAGCCACAGGGAGTTGCACGAGGACGACGCCCCGGCCATCTGCGGATTTCCGCACACGGACCGGGAACTCTTCTACATGTTCCCCAGCGCGACTCCGCCCCTGACCGTTACCCAGTTCCTGGAAACCGCCAAGGAGCGGGAAGACCCGACCGTGGTCATGTGCCACGGCGAGGTGGCCGGTTACGCCAACTTCATCCCAACCCCGGATGATGGAATCTGCGAGGTGGGAAACATGGTCGTGTCCCCGGACTTCCGGCGCAAGGGCGTGGGCGCGTATCTCATCGGCGTGATGGCCGAAAAAGCCCGGACCAACTTCAACGCCGACACCCTCAGGGCAGACTGTTTCAACGAAAACACCGCCGCCCTGCTCTTCTACAGACGAATGGGATTCAGGCCCACGGACATGCAGACGAGACAGGACCCGGACGGGCGGGACACCGCCCTGATCCAGATGCACAAAAACATTGCCCATCAATAGACCGAAGCAACAAAACGATTCACCAAGGCCGCCCGAACAGGCGGCCTTTTCTTTTCTCCGGCCTTGTGAAGAACTGCTCTACAACATCAAAACATCACGACCCTGCACAGCGAAGCCCCATAATCAAGCTCACCAGTCAAACTCGCTAGTCAAGTTCACTTGACCGACTGCCAATCATAAAAAAGCCTGCAATTTTGCAGGCTTTTTTCAATTCGTTGCGCAAGTGGCGGCTAAGACTAAACCCGGCCGACCTGGACGCGCTGTCCCTTAGCCGGCCTGCTGAAGGCCTTGATCACCGGCTCCACGTCGCGGAAAGGCACCGTGAAGGTGGTCATCCGACCCTGGACCTTGATGTTTTGCACCTTGAAGGGCTTGAGGCTGGTTCGGCGGCAGATGAAGTCCACGAACTTCCTGGGCGAAACCCCGTCCGCCCTGCCGATGCTGGCCTTGAGGGTAACCCGTCCCTTGCCCGGACCGGGCGAGTCGAGTTCCTTGTAGCTGCCCTTGTCCAACTCGTCTCCGAACGCGTGCCTGAGCAACGCGGCAAGAACGTCTTCCGGTTCCTTGTCCCGCATCAGTTCGCGGGCCATGGGCAGGTAGGCCTCGAATCCGCCTTCCTCCAGAACCGCCTCGATTTCAGATGTCGCGCGGGATTTCTTGTTGTGGATCACATCCTCGATCCGGGGCAGCTTTTCCTTGGTGATGGTCGCGCCCACGCTGCGGGCAATGAACATGATGCGCCGGTACTCGTTTGGCGCCACCAGCGAGACGGCCGAACCGCTCTTGCCCGCCCTGCCGGTGCGGCCGATACGGTGCACGTATATCTCGGGATTCTGGGGCAGGGTGAAGTTGATGACGTGGGTCAGGTCCGGGATGTCAATGCCCCTGGCCGCCACGTCCGTGGCCACCAGAATGGTCACCTTGCCCTTGCGGAATTTGCCGAGAATGTCCTCGCGACGCACCTGGGACAGGTCGCCGTGGATAGGCTCGGCGGGATAGCCGCGTTCGGAAAGCCTCTCGGCCACGCGGTCGGTGTCCAGCTTTGTGCGGCAAAAGACCAGTCCGTAAAATTCAGGTTCGGCGTCAATGACCCGGCAAAGGGCCTCGAAGCGGTCGGAGTCCGCCATTTCGTGAAAAATCTGCCTGGTTAGTATGGCCTCGTTCTTCTTGGGCTTAACCGCCACCAGTTCGTGGTCCCGCATGAACTCCGAGGCGATGGACATGACTTCCCTGGGCATGGTGGCCGAAAACATGAGGGTGCTGCGCTCGGGTCCGGCCTGCCTGAGGATCTCCCGGACATCGTCGATGAAGCCCATGTTGCACATCTCGTCGGCCTCATCCAGTACGAATATGGAAAGGTTGTTGAGGCGCAGGCTTTTGCGCTGCAGGTGGTCCAGAATGCGCCCCGGCGTGCCCACGACGACTTCCGTGCCGCGCCGCAGCCCCTTGAGCTGGCGGTCATAGGGTTGTCCGCCGTAGATGGGCAGAACCCTTATGGGCTTGCTGCCCTTGAGTGAGTTGATCTCGTCCGAGACCTGCAGCGCGAGTTCGCGGGTGGGGGTGAGTATCAGGGCCTGGACGTTCTTGATGTCTTCGTTGATGCGCTCGATGATGGGCAGGCCGAAGGCGGCCGTCTTGCCGGTTCCTGTGGAGGCCTGGCCGATAATGTCCCGCTCCTCGGTGAGAAGCATGGGAATGATTCTTTCCTGAATGGGAGTCGGCTCTGTAAATCCTTTCTTTGCCAAGGCCTTGAGGACGTTGTCCGACAGGCCCAATTTTTCAAATCCGTTCATAAATTCCTTGGTCGTGCAGACCGGCGCCCTATCTGGGGCGAAAAGTGATGCGTCCGCGTGTCAGGTCATAGGGAGAAAGCTCGACGGTTACCGAATCTCCGGGCATGACCCTGATGCGAAATTTGCGCATCTTGCCCGAAATATGGGCCAAAACTTCATGCCCGTTTTCAAGTTCCACCCGGAACATGGCGTTGGGCAACGCTTCCTCAACTGTTCCCTGAATTGATATTCCTTCCTGCTTGGCCATCAAACCTCCTGTTCCATGAAAAAAAAGACCCGCCTCCGCGTACGGAAGCGGGTGTGTATATTGTTCTAGCCTTTACGAGCTGGACGAAATTACCAGCGGGGGCCGCGATCTTCGCGGGGCTTGGCTTCGTTGACCCTGAGGTTGCGGCCGCCAAGGTCGCGTCCGTCCAGGTTCTCGATTGCCTCCAAAGCGCCCTGATCTTCCATCTCCACAAAACCGAAGCCGCGGGGGCGGCCGGTCTCGCGATCCTCGACCAACTTGACGGAAATAACCTCGCCAAACTGCTCAAAGGCATTGCGTACTTCGTCTTCCGTGGCGCTCCAGGGCAAGTTGCCCACATAAATGTTCTTGGACATTTCTTTAAAAACTCCCATAAAAAATTGAATGATATTCTGGCGCATTTCGCGCCGCCTAAACAAAAACAGGGGCAATGTACAAGATGCGTACACTGCCCCTTGTTGAACCCTATTATGTTTCGTCGGCAAACACCGACCAGCCTCAACCGCGTTTCTGCGGCCTTTTTTCGGCATAAGAAGGGTTGCCCCTAAGCCGACAGGCGGCAAAGTGTCAAGGAAAAAAGACTCCGAAGCTCAAATCCGATCCACTTTCCAACCCAACCTGCAGCTTTATTTGCCGAATGAACGGGCAAAAAGATCTTCAATGGCCCGGCGTCCGTTCTCCTCGAGAAAGCGGGTGCCCGTGCCCGTGAAGTGGCGGTGCGCGATGACCGGGGCCTCGACCTTGACCCACTCGCCGCTCTGCCACTTGTGCCAGCCGTTCTTGATCTGGCCGAAGGCGTACAGCGGCTTGTTGCAGATCTTGGCGAACTCCGCGCCCCAGCCGGTGCCGCCCTTGACGGTTCCGTCGGGCTGCAGGGTGCCGACCACGAATACTTCATGGCCCGAATCCACCTGGTGCATGATGGTCTGCAAGACCTTGCGCATCTTTTCCGCATTGGTGAATCTTCTGTTCAGAAGCTTGGAAACATAGGTCAGGCTGACATCCTTTCTGACCAGTTCCTCCTGGGTGAGAACGCGCAGGCCGCGCTGGCGCTCGATCTTGTGTCCCTCGAAGGTGTAGGTGACTTCCTGAATTCCGTATTTCTCGGCCAAACGTCCGAATTCAGACTCGGCGCCCTGGGCTCCGCCGCTGAACAGGATAGATGTCTCGGTTGAAAGCATGTCCGCTCCTTAAAAAATGAAATGGGTGTGGTTGACGAAATATGGGTGGCGCTACCGTGCCGCCGAATGCATTATGCACGTCTTCCGGCCTTGGGGCAATCCCGGTCCGCATTTTCACGGGCACCGCGCACGCCCCTCAAAGGCGACAGGTCCGATAGCCTTGTTTGGTACGAAAGGCAAGGGATAAAGGTTCAACTTCCACGGCAAAATCAGCTCGGACCGGCAAGAAAAAATCTCAAGACATGCTGTCACTCGCATGTCTGCGACCGTTACAAAACCGAGCCTGAAAAATGGCTTTGACGATCTGTGGGCAAGAAAGGTATACTCTAAATTTAGTCGAGCGGCTTTTTGCCCCGCATACCTGCCGGGACAATGTCCGTAGAGTTCCAAGTCTCAACCCGTACACCATTAACAATCTGTTTGAACTTGCTTTCTATTATCAACAACAAATTGAACTCCAGAGGATGAATCATGCCCGGATTCCGACCTTTCTTCAATGCCGGGGACCGACTGTCGCTAGCGCTTAACGCGCGGGAAGCGAAGCGGGAACTGACTAAAAAACCCGGCCTGCTGGACAAAAAAATCGCTGTCCTGGGCGGCTCCACCACAACGGAAATAATAAAGGCTCTTGAATTATATCTTCTGGACTGTGGAATTCGCCCGACTTTCTACGAGTCGGATTACAGCAAATTCTACGAAGAAGCGGTCTTTGACAATCCCCGGCTGGACGAATTCGGCCCTGACGTCATCTACCTGCACACCACCTCCAGAAACATCCAGGAATTTCCGGCCATAGACGATGCCCCCGATTCGATATCCCAGTTGATCCAAAACGCTTTCAAAAGATTCTCTTCGATTTGGGACTCACTGGGGTCAAAATACAACTGCGCCATCATCCAAAACAATTTCGACCCTATTCCCTACAGGCCCATGGGCAACCTGGACGGAGTGGACTCCAGAGGGTCCGAAAGCTTTATCAGAGAGTTGAACGCCCTTTTCGCCCGGGCCGCCGCCGACCGACCCGAACTCGTCATCCACGACATAAACAGACTTGCCGCGGAAATCGGACTGGAAGCGTGGCACGACTCAAGCTCCTGGCACGCCTACAAATGCTCTCCCGGACTGAAGGCCGCCCCCACCCTGACCCACAGCCTGGCGGCAACATTGCGCGCCCTGTTCGGCAAGGGCAGCAAATGCCTTGTCCTCGACCTGGACAACACCCTCTGGGGCGGAGTCATCGGCGACGACGGGGTCGACAATATCCAACTTGGCCGGGAGACCGCAGAAGCTGAGGCCTATCTCGCCTTTCAAGCCTACATCAAGGAAGTCAAAAAACGCGGAGTACTGCTGGCCGTCTGCTCAAAAAACGAGCACGAAAACACACTGGAAGGCTTGAACCACCCGGATTCCCTTCTTGCGCCGGAGGACTTCACGGTCATCATGGCCAATTGGGAACCCAAGCATCAAAACATACTTAAAATTGCTGAAACACTGAACATCGGACTAGATTCGCTGGTATTTTTCGACGACAACCCTGCGGAAAGGGAGATCGTCCAGGCTCAACTGCCTGATGTGGCCGTCATCGACCCCGGCCGGGACGTTTCAGAATATGCAGCAGCCCTGGACCGGTCCCGCCTGTTCGAGGCGGCCAGCCTCTCGGCCGAAGATCTGAAGCGCAACGAATACTACACTGAAAACGCCAAAAGGGTACAGGCCGAATCAAGCTTCAAGGATTATGGCGAATACCTGTCCTCCCTTGAAATGACGGCGGAAATCGGCTCATTCTCTCCCCAATATTTCAACAGGATAACCCAACTCACCAACAAGACCAACCAGTTTAACCTCACAACCCGCCGCTACACCCTGCCGGAAATCGAACAGGCGGCCGGATCGCAGAAGCATATTTCCCTGTATGGCCGCCTGAGTGACAAATTTGGCGACAACGGACTAATTTCGGTGGTCATTTGCAAAACAGGGAAAGAAAAAGCGGTCATCGACCTATGGCTCATGAGCTGCAGGGTGTTCAAGCGAGAGATGGAACTGGCCATGTTCGACGCCCTGGTCCTTGAGACCGCCAAACGGGGATTGTCGGTTATCGAGGGTCATTACGCCAGGACGGCCAAAAACGGCATCGTGGCCGACCTGTACCCCTCTCTGGGATTTGACCTGGTGAAGAACCTGGATTCCGAGAACTCCGTCTGGCAGTATGCCATACCCGATGACTATCAACTCAAGAACACGCACATAAAGGTAAAGCATGGATTCTGACTTCGTCTTCAACAAGGTAAAGGAAATAATCGCCCAGGTCCTGGGGCTTGACGATACTGATATCGACCGCGAAAGCTCCTCTAGGGATATTGAGCGCTGGGACTCGGTCTCCAACATAAACATCGTCATGAGCATTGAACAGGAATTCGATTTCCGCTTCAATCTGGGCGAGCTTGATTCCATCAAGAACGTCGGCGACATTGTCGACGCCGTGATCAGCCACAAACAAGGATAGACCCATCGTGCCGGAATGGAAGGTTTCCACTCGACGCTTCACGCTTGAAGACCAGCAGGCCTTCGCATCCTTTTCCGGTGACGCTAACCCCATGCACGTCGACCCGGTGGCGGCGCGACGGCTGCTGTTCGGCAAGGTCGTGGTCCACGGCATACACGCTCTGCTCTGGGGGCTGGACAAGGCCCTTGAAAACAAATCATCCAAGGGCATCCGCAGCATTAATGCCAGCTTCAGAAAACCTCTGGCCCTTGATTCCGACATAACATCCGAATGGTCCTGGCAGGACAACCTCCTCAAGCTCAACGTTCGGTCCGAGGCAGGTCTCGCCCTGTTCTCGACGGCAAAATTTGATGAGCAACCAAAGGACGCGGGCGAAATCGAACCCGGAGTTTACCAGGCCGGATCATGCAGGGAACTGGACAGCGGCAATATTCTCAAAACCTCCGGGCAATTTCCACTTCAGTTTGACGAAAGGCTTTGCCGGGAGTTGCTGCCCAACCTCCTGGCCGCGCTGCCCCAGGACCAAATCGCTGCCCTTGCCGCCGCGTCACAGGTCGTGGGATGCCATTGTCCGGGACTGCACTCGGTCTTCTCAAGCCTTGAACTGTCGGACTCGGACGGGACCGATGACAGACTAGTGGTTGAATATGATGCAAGTGCATTCGACGAAAGGTTCTCGTTCGCGACCATCAATTTCAAGTCCCCATCGCTTACGGGAACCGTCACAGCCTTTCTCAGGCCCAGACCGGTCAACCAAGCCGATTACGCCGAAAGCGTCAAACAGGTCGAACCAAATGAATTCATGGGAGTACGGTCGCTTGTAATAGGCGGTTCCAGGGGACTTGGAGAAACAACTGCCAAGCTGCTGGCCGCTGGCGGAGCCGAAGTGCGCTCGACATTCCACATGGGCAGGGAAGACGCAGCCCGCCTGGACGAGGAAATCCGCTCAAGCGGAGGAATCTGCTCCAGCCATGAGTTGGATGTCCTGAACCCGGAAGAAGGCCTTGCAAAAATCCTCAAGGACTCCTGGAAACCGACCCACCTTTTCTATTATCCGACCCCGCCCATATTCGAAGGCCGGGAGGGTGTTTTCAACCACAGACTGTTTCAAAAATTCAGCAGCTACTATATCGAAGGTTTTCTTTCCATCCTCAGGCCCTTTATCCAGGAGAAAACCCCTCTCAAGATACTCTACCCCTCGACAGTGGCTTTGGACGAACTTCCTCCGGACATGGCGGAGTACTGCTGCGCCAAGTCCGCAGGCGAAACCGCATGCGCCGGTATTGAAAAACAGTATCCGCAGATAAAAATATATTGTCCGCGCTTTCCCAGGCTTGAAACTGACCAGACCGCCAGCCTCTATCCGGTGGAAAACAAGCAGCCCGCCCCTATTCTGCTTGCCGTAATGCGCGAGATGGCCTCGCAGGACGGATAAACAAGGGACAAACAACACAGGACCGCACGCGCAAATGCTGTTCAACTCCTTCGAATACATATTATTCTTTCTACCCACCGCAGTCCTGGTCTACTTCCTGCTGACTTCCAGGGGATACTCCTCCGTTGCCAGGCTATGGCTTCTGGGAGCCTCGCTTTTTTTCTATTCCTGGTGGAACCTGCAATACCTCCCCCTGATCCTTGGCTCCATCTCATTCAACTTCATGGCCACAAGCATGATGTCGAAAAGGCCGGGGCTGAAACGGCCCATCCTGCTCCTTGGGCTGGTTTTCAACATCGGACTGCTTGCCTATTTCAAATACACGCACTTTCTGTTGACCAATGTGGGGGCGATCTTCGGTACGACCCAGACGTTTGAAAGAATCGCCCTGCCGCTGGCCATCAGCTTCTTCACCCTCCAGCAAATCGCCTTTCTCGTCGACAGCTACGAGGGGAGCGCAAAGCCCGGCAACTTCATAGACTACGCCACCTTTGTCGCCTTTTTTCCGCAATTGATCGCAGGCCCTATAGTCCATCACAGGGAAGTCATGCCCCAATTCGAGTCGGAGGGAAACAAGCTCGTTAACTACGACAACATCGCAAAAGGCATCTGTTACTTCGCCATCGGGTTGTTCAAGAAGGTGGTTGTGGCCGACACCTTCGCCCAGCTGGCGAACAACGGCTTCGCGGCCGCCGCGAAATTGTCGGCAGTGGAATCCGCGCTGACCGTCCTGAGCTACACCTTTCAGTTGTATTATGATTTCGGCGGCTACATGGACATGGCCATCGGAGCCGGACTTATGTTCAACATATCGCTGCCCATCAACTTCAACAGCCCGTTCAAGGCCCCGAACATCATAGACTTCTGGCGTCGTTGGCACATCACGCTCAGCAACTTCATCACCACCTACCTCTACGTGCCCATTGTCAGGGCCCTCGGCCCTTTCACCGTGCGAAACTCACTCGTCGCCATCGGCATTTCCATGCTCATCGCCGGACTGTGGCACGGCGCGGCCTGGACCTTCGTCATCTTCGGCGCAATCCACGGGCTGGGCCTTATCTGCAACCACCTGTGGCGAAGGCTCAATCTCAAGCTGCCGCAAATTACGGGAGTAACCCTGACCTTCGGCGTAACAGCAATATCGCTCTGCTTCTTTCGCGCGGAAAATGTTACAGACGCTTTGACCATGCTCGCAAACATGGCCGGAAACGCCGATCTGCTGCCGGAAATCCAGCTCAACGGCGATCAATCCCTGTTGCTAAAGCTCAAGGAATCCATCCTGTACAAGAACATGGGCTCATTCGACATGGCCACCGGAACCCTGGTGACCGCAAGCGCCGCCGTCTGGGTCTTCGCCATGCCCAACACCCACGAGATGTTCAAGCAGTTCAAGCCCGGAAAGGCCCTTGTGCTGTTGTGCGCGGCATGCCTGGTCACAAGCTTCCTCTACATGAACTCTTTTCCGGAAAAGGAGTTTCTATACTTTGACTTCTAAAAGGTTCGTTCTCCTCTGCATCGTTTCAACACTGGCTGCATGTGCTTCGATACTGGCGTTCAACTTCTTCATGGACGATTTCGGCCTGTACAGAACCCACCAGCCAGGCGAACGCCGCGTCTGGACATACAATCGCGCAACCAAGTACTTGTTTTCGCTAAAATACATACCGGAAAACTTCGACGCCATTCTTATCGGATCATCCTCATCCGCAGCCATGGTCGACACCCGCAAAATCTCGGACGCGGCAACATACAACCTCTCCATGAACGGGGCCAACATCTGCGAGGTGGCCCCGGCGGCGCTGAACGCCCTGAACAGGGGCAGGATGCGCTATCTGGTCGTCTGCCTGGACCCATATCTGACCAAAAACTCGATGATGAAGACCTCGGAACTGAACCCGCAACTGCAAAGAAGCGCACTGGGTTCGCTGTTCACAATGAAGCTCTATCTCTACAAGCTGGTATACACCCTGTGCCCCTCAAAAGATTCATACAGGGACAGCTGGTGGGGCTACAAACTCCTTGACGGGCGTCAGGCAGCAAGGGGAGGCGACGAACAGGCAAACACCGCCGCCACCGAACCCGAGTCCTTGCACATCGACGACAAGGCGCTTGAATACCTTGAAAAAATATTGGAGGCCGCAAGGTCCCGCAACACAACAATCCTGGCCTACTTCCATCCCAGGTTCAAAAATGACGGATCAGAACAGGACCAGGCCCATCTCGAATACAAGGCAAGGATTATCAGGCTCTTCAAGCCGCAGGAGACGGTCCTCGACTTGAACGGACCGGAGTTCGCCCACCTGACGGGGAACAGTGATTTTTTCCATGACGGCGTCCACCTGACGGCAAAAGGCGGCGAAATGGTCTGCTCGATCATCGAGCGGATGATGAGAATCCGGGCCGATCAAAACTGAAAATAGATAAAAGGCTTGAACCCTTCCGGGTAAAAAACCGCCACCAGCCAAAGCAGGCTGAACAGGATCGCGGGCGAATACCAACGAGCGGACTCGGGCAGCAAAAGCCGCTGCCAGGCGCCATGCTTTTCCAATAGATGCACGATCAAAGTGCCCAAAAGAATGAAGGGCACGAACGGATAAAGCCAGTTGACCCCGTCATGGGGCCAAAACATCTGGCCGAGCATCAACGCGGCCTTGCCGAAACTCTCGCTCCTGAACAGCACCCAGCCCACGACCACAAAGAGCATGGTCCCGGTCCAATACAGGAACCCTGCGAATCCCGAACGAGACCCGTTATTTCCGCCTGAAATGATCCTGTTGCCCAAAAGGGCCAAACCGTGCAGACCGCCCCAGGCCACGAATGTCCAGGCCGCGCCGTGCCACAGGCCGCAGAGAAGCATGGAAACCATCAGATTGACGTAGGTGCGGACCGGCCCCTTTCTGTTGCCGCCGAGGGGAATGTAGATGTAGTCGCGCACCCAGGTGGACAGGGAGATGTGCCAGCGCCGCCAGAACTCGCGGGGACTTTTTGAAAGATAGGGGAAACTGAAGTTGGCCCCCAAATCGTAGCCCATAATCCTGGCCGCTCCGATGGCCATGTCCGAATACCCGGAAAAATCAAAGTATATCTGCAATGAATAGGCGGCGGCGGCCAGCCACGTTGAGGGGCAGTCATAGGCCCCGGCATTGGCGAACACATGGTCCGAAAACATGGCCAGCCTGTCGGCTATGAAGACCTTCTTGAACAGACCATAAGTGAAACGCTGAAAACCGACGTAGAAATTATCCCGCGTCAGGGGCTTGGATTCCAGCAGCTGCGGCAGGAAATGCGCGGCGCGAACAATGGGTCCGGCCACAAGCTGGGGAAAAAAGGCCACAAACAGGGCGAAATCCAGCATGCTCCTGTGCGGCTTCAATTGTCCCCGATAGATGTCGATGGTGTAGCTCAGGGTCTGGAAGGTGTAGAAGGAGATGCCGACAGGCAGGATTATCTCCAAAGTGCCCGGATTAAAGCCCACGGCCTGAACAATGGGCGTGAACGACTCAATGAAAAAATTGAAATACTTGAAGAAGCCCAGCAGCCCGAGGTTCACGGCCAGGCTGACCATAAGCAACGCCTTGCGCCTGCCGGAAGCTCTGGTCCTGCCGAGTTGCGCACCCACGACATAGTCCACAATGGTGGATATCCAGATGAGCGACAGAAAACGCCAGTCCCAGTAGGCATAGAAGTAGTAGCTGGCGATAAGCAGTAAGAACTTGCGGGCCGTGTTCCGACCGGGCATGAGGGCCAGCCCGGTCAGGACGATGATAAAGAATATGATGAACTCCAAGGAAGAAAAAATCATCTAGTAAATCCGCCCTTTAAAGTAGTCATGAAGAGCCTTGGCAACCGCTTCGTGACCATATTTGTTCAAATGCCCGTCGCCCTGCTCGCTGTTGAAAAAACCATGAGGCAGGACGCCTTGTTGTGAATACACTTCCTCAAGCCATGACCTGGCGTCAACGAATCCCACGCCGAACTCGGTGCACTTTTCCCTGAACTTCATGATCAACTCCGAATCCGGGTCGTCAGCCAACACCCTTCCGTCGCGGACATACGGCAAGTTGGGGGCATAGGCGAAAACCAGTTTCCCGCCCGCAACCGACATCATAGACCTCAACACAAAGCCGAATATGGCCTCATAATCCTTATCCGCCCTTTTGTTGGTCAAATCGGATTTTGGTTCATAATTTATCTTTTTCTGAAACAAGCTGTATCCCTTCAGCTTGCTGTAAATGTCGTGATACAAAAAATCCAATTTGTACTTGTTTATCACCGGCCAAAACTTCATCGCCCGTGGCGATACCGACACCTTTTCCTCGACAAACGAAAGGGGAGTATAAGTGAACCTACTGTGCCCTTCAAAATCCCTGTCCGGCATTAGGAATTTAACATTATTCAAAAGCACGACATGCGCCACGGCTTCATCAATCAGTCCCTCGTACCTGGCGATGTCAAAATAGACATCAGCACAATTGTTGCCGCCCCTGGCCACCGCAATTCCCTTGACTTCCCCCTTGGCCATCTTGCTGAACAGGTTGATGGTCCTGTTGCGGTCTTCCACTTGCAACGCCTCGACCTGGGAGTTTCCCCACAAGACAACTTTTGGCCCGGAGGACATCAAGGCTTCCGTTCCCAGCAGTGTCAGCCCGTGTGTTCCATATCCCGTGTCGGCCCACCCCTCGCTGCGCCATTGAGTCACGGCCCCCTCCCTGTAGACGTACTTGTCAAGCCGGGAGTCATATTCCACAGGAGCCACGCTGTTGACGAAAATTGAAGATACGGCCCATATGAACAAAAAGGAAAAAACAAACCCTCCCGCCCAAGACCTCAATTTTGTCCCGCCAATCATTGCGCACCATTATCAAAGTATTCAAAAAGCCCTTCTGCAATCATGCGTTGCCCTTTGGCGTTTAAGTGGCCGGTACCCGGCGGGGAATTAAAAAAACCGCGCGGAAACCTGTTCGTGATTTTGCAGAAAAGAAAAAAATCCTCTGTCAGGTCGATGAATTCCATGTTGTTTTTCGCACAGGTATCCTTGAACAGAGACAAGGCGAATTCGTCGACATCGGAATAGTCGATTTCACCATTGCGCAAAACCGGTCCATACGGAACATGCATGAACGCGATGGGCCTGGATGTCGCGGCCCTGGCCTGAGACAAAAAATGTTTCCAGAATGCCGCAAGCCAGTCAACATTATGGCCGCACCGCCCAGCCGAATCAAAGGCCACCTTGTCCGCCTGTCCTGCTCCGGCTGAATAGCTTTCGATTGAACGATAGATGGAGACAAGAGACGACAGGTTCCAATCTCTGGCAACCTCTGAAAACTTCAGACTTATCCACGCGGGCTTGTGCCGCATGTTATCAGTTGCCAAGGCCGGGGCGGCGGCGCTGTTCGGCTCTGGAGCGGGCATCACGTCGTCAAGTCCGGACAGGACTATCACATGGGCGCGGATGTTGGGGAATAACCTCTCGGCCAGGGGAATGAGCCGCAAATAATCCGCCACACCATAACCGCTGTCGGCCATGGCCACAGCCTGAGGCATTGAAGACTCGGACAGCCTGTTGTAGACGTTGCAGGCCTTGTCCGCATCATCCACCTGGAGCGCCTCCACGTGGGAATCTCCCCAGACCAAAACAATCCCGGCGCCGCTCCCGGCCAACTCGTCCTGGCCTGCAACCATGCCGTGTCCGCCGAAAAGGGTGTTTCCCCAGCCCTCGCTGCGATGTTTGACGATTCCGGGGGCATGGACGTAGTTGTCCAATTCCCGGTCATAAATACGGGGCTCCGCGCTGTCCACAAACACCGCGCCGACCAACCATATGAACAGACAGGAAAAAACCAACCCGCTCAGCCAGCGCGCCACGGGGGTCATCCGGCCTGCTCCGACAAGAGTGCTTCAGTCTTCCTGATCATGGCTTCCAGGGAAAATTTCTGCTCTATCCGAGCCCTGGCGTCAGTGGTCGCACCGCTGTCCAGACGGTCGGCCAGTCCCAACAGGGCCTCAAACAACTTCTCGGAAGAACCGCGTTCAACAACAAACCCGGTATCGCCCAAAATATGCCGCGCATCGCCCACATCAGTGGACACGCATGGGACGCCGCAGGCCATGGCCTCGGCCAGGACGTTTGGAAAGCCTTCGCTCTGGGAGGACAGGCAGCAGATGTCCAACGAATTGAAGACAGCGGGCATGTCCGCCCTGCTCCCGGCCCAGGTCAATCGATTATCAAGCCCCATCCCCATTGCCGCCCTTTTCATTTTCTCCAGGTAGTCCGAATCACCTCCGCCAACGCAAACGAACCTGGCCTTCGGCAATTTCTCCGAGAGCAGGGCAGCGGCCTTCAGAAACATTTCGTGGTCCTTGATGGGGTCAATACGGGCCACAAGGCCCACCAGGATTTCATCCTCCTCTACACCCCACTCGGAGCGCAATGGCTTTCCGGATTCACTGTCCGGCATAAATAATTCGGTGTCCACTCCATTGGCGACCACATGCATTTTTCCGGGAGCAAATCCTCTTTTCCGGGCGTAATCAAGACCGGAGCGCGAGTTGACGATGATTAGGTCAGCAAAACGGGACAAATTCCTTTCCAGGACAAAGGACCAGCGGGACAGCCAGTCGTAATGGCTCAGGTCCATGTCCGAAGACCTGAGGCCCCAGACCACAGGCAGCCCGGACAGGAACAGCTTGAGCAGCACGGTCAGGGCGTTGGCCGTGCCGAGATAGCCGTGCAAAATGTCCGGCTTGTAACCGCGCACGCATCCGACCAACCGGGCCAGAAAGCCGGGCACGTCCCAGCGTCCAGTCTTTTTCAGGTCCAGCAGTTGAACCCCATCCAACTCGGCCTCCAATTCCCCGCCGCCGTAAAAGACCATTACCGCCACCTGATGCCCCTTGGCGGCCAAACCGTTGGCCAGGCAGACAAGCTGGCGTTCGGCCCCGCCCCTGTCCAATGATCTTATCAGAAAGGCGATTTTCATACACTTTCCATTGTGCTCAGGCCTGACGATAAAGCCTGGCCGCCTCGTGTTCGTTCCGGTCATGAACAAGTCCGAAACCTGCACCGCTTTTCTTCAAGGCGAAAACGGCCTCGCCCTGGGCATACTTGTCGTTGTTCTGGGAAACGATCAGGTAGCCGCCATCAACAAGGCTTCGACCCAGATTGTCCACGGCCCCGAGAATATCCTTGTCTGAAAAATAGCTGCAATTGAGCAGGTTGGCGCATTTCATGATCTGGACTTCATCCTCCAGCCTGTCGACGAACATGTCGAAACGCCTGATTCCAGTGATTCCGAATTCGCGCCTAAGAACCGGATTTGCCGTTTCAATGGGAACTAGATTCCTTTGCTGATCATATGCCGGGCTTGGAACGTCAAACGACAGGAAGCCGAGCTTGAAAAGCTGCGGATTACCGTCTCCGTCATGAAACAGGCGGCCCGCCAGTCTCCTTTGATAATAAAAACGGTTGTATCTGTCGGTCAAAACAACATCGCCGAACATCTTTCTGTTTTCCAATATTCCCAAAGCCGAACTGCCATCCGAGACCCCCACCTCCATGATCCTGGGCGAATCGAACTCCTTTGCAAGGGAATAGACAAGCTCGTCCGCAAGATTGGTTCTGTCACTGCCCGTAAGCTTGAAAATGTTTCCGAACCTGAAGTAGGAGACGGCCATGCTGTAAAGGTGTCCCTTGTCCTGCAAGGCGGAATCCTGCCTCGCCACCACGTCAAGCAGTGCGGGCGAAAAGCGGGCGAACCTGTGAAACCAATCCTGTGCCTCCAGGCTCAGCCCCATGACCTTCTTGAGCAGCCATGAGCTGTCAATGCAGACCTTCAGGCTGGACAACATACGCATCAATTCGGAAATTCTCATCCTTCCCACTCGCCCAGCCAAGCCTGGAACATGAGCACGTCCCAAAGGTAATAGTTCCAGTTGGACTCGCCGCCCAGATACTCCTTCCACATGCGCTCCACCATGCCAGGGTTCAGGTAGCCCTGCCTCTTTATCGTGCCAGGATTCAGCAGGTCTTCGCACCATTCCCGCAATTCATTCCTCATCCACCTTTCAATGGGCACGCCAAACCCCATCTTTGGCCGCTCGACAAGTTCCCTTGGCACGTGGCGATACAAAACCTGCTTGAGCAGCCACTTGCCCTGCCCGTCCCGCACTTTCATGGACGAGGGCACCCGCGCCGCGAATTCCACCACCCTGTGGTCCAGAAGCGGAACCCTGGCCTCCAGGCTCACGCCCCATGCTGGCCCTGTCCACCTTGGTCAGAATGTCGTCGGGCAGGTAGGAAATGGTATCGTGAAGGCTCATCCAGCGCCAGCGGTCGTCAAGCGGGGCCAGACCAGCACCGGCGGTCCGAGGCTCAGCGCCGCCCAGAACCATCTCCTGCGGTTGCTTGAAATGGGAAATGAAATAGCGGTAAAGGGACTCGAAATCATCTATGCCCAAGGCGTCCATGCGCCAGCAAATCTTCTGCCCCTTGTTTCCCAACAGGTCATAGGCCCTTCCGGGCAACATCTTGCCGACCCCCTGCCAAAAGCTTTCGCAAAGGAACCGGAACCCGGTTGACCATTTTCCAAATGCGGTCTGTCCAGAAATACCTGTCATAACCGGAGAACAACTCGTCCCCGCCGTCGCCGGACAGGGACACGGTTACGTGCTCACGAATCAATCGGCTCAAAAGATAGGTGGGTATCTGCGACGAGTCGGCAAACGGTTCGTCCCACCAGCGGGGAATCAGGGGCAACCACATCCAGAAGATCCTGCGGGGTGACGTAAAGTTCGGTATGCTCCGTGCCGAGATGATCGGCCACGGCCTTGGCGTGCTCGGCCTCGTTGTAGCCATGTTCGGCAAAACCTATGGAAAAAGTCTTTACCGGCCTGGAGCTTTGAACCTGCATCAACGCCGCCACAGTGGAAGAATCAATTCCACCGGAAAGAAAGGCCCCAAGGGGTACGTCCGCCAACATGCGCAGACCAATTGAATCCTTCAGCAGGGCTTCCAATTGGTCAATCGCCTGCTCTTCGCCGCCCCTGAACGGCTCGTCTTCGCCCCTGGCCCAGGCCTCCAGCGCCGACCAGTATTGCTCCACCACAGGCTCGGGCTTTTGCGGATCGAACTTCAGTATCTGCCCGGCTCAAGTTTACGGATTCCGTCATAAATCGAATAGGGCGCGGGGATGTAGTTGTGCCGGAAATAAAGCGTAAGGGAATCGCGGTCAATGGAACGATCGAAATTCGGATGGGCGCGCAGGGCCTTAAGCTCCGAGCCGAACACGAAATCCTTGCCCAACCGGCCATAGTACAACGGCTTTATGCCCAGCCTGTCCCGGACCAGATAAAGACTGCGCTCGTCCGCGTCCCAAAGGGCAAAGGCGAACATGCCCACGAACCGTTTTAAGGCCCGGCGCACACCCCACTGTTCGAACCCGGCCAGGAGCACATCGGTATCCGACCCGCCGCGGAAAGCATGGCCCAACTCCTCCAGTTCGCGGCGCAACTCATTGAAGTTGTAGACCTCGCCGTTGTAGCAGATGACGTAGCGGCCCGAAGGCGAGGCCATAGGCTGGCGGCCGAGTGGGGAGAGATCGATGATGGACAAGCGACGATGGCCAAGGGCCAGACCAGCCTTTTCATCCACCCAGACATCCGAATCGTCAGGTCCCCGGTGTCGTATGGCGTCGGACATGGCTTTGGCGGTGTCCGCCAGAAAGCCGCGCCCCTTACCGGATGGTGTGATGAATCCCGTTATGCCGCACATGTCTTTCTATTCGGCCTTCCTGAACAAGAATTCATTGCAGGCTATACCGCCCCCATTGGTTTTCAGGCGCAAGAGCTCAAAGCCGCGATCACGGCAGAAATCGAAAATCTCCTCAGGCTTTGCCACTTCGAATGGATACCCGCCAACCCAATCCTTGAGATCGTTCCAAAGGGACATCCCCCGCCCCTGTGTCCTGGCCCTGTACATCCTTACCGGATTTCTCAAACGGACCAGTTGGATAAGAGTGTAGCGCGTCTCCATGAAAACCAGAACTCCCAGGCAGAGCAGAAATCGAAGCCAGCGCGGAGACTTCACGTACGTTCTCTTGATTCGCTTCCACAAATCTGAATACCCGCCCTGGTCGTTGTATATGGAAATGAACAGTCTGCCCACATCCGCAACAACTTCTACGGCATTGTCCAAGGCCTCCCACATGCGCCCGGTATGGTGCAGCACCCCCCAGGAATAGACCACGTTGAATTTTCCAAGAGATTCCATGAGATTCTTGTCCAGCACGGAGCCCTGCCGGACCTCCCACCGGTCGTCATCCGGGTGGTATTTCTCGCGCAGCTTTTCCGCACAGGCCACTGAATAGGGATCGAAATCAAAGGAGGTGACATCGGCCCCCAGGTTGCGCGCGGCCAGGGAAAACAAACCGCTCCCGCAGCCGATGTCCAAGAATTTCAGTCCGGACAAATCAGGCCCCAGATAGGCGACCAATGACTCCTCGGCTTCACGAATCCGCTGGGAGTCCATTTTCTCAAGAAAATCCGACCAATTCCTGCCGAACTGAAATCGATCCTCAAGTCGTGTTTCCTGTTCCAAGGGCTGCTCCTGCTATCCATGCATAAAAATCAAATTCGTAAACTCAATGCCCGCAAGCTGATTTCGCATTTCTCTCAAGGATGCGTTTTGTTGACAGCGGCAAAGACAAATAAAGACGAATATAAAACATTGATCATACCACAACAAAAATAATTCTTGATAGATCAATATATACCAGCTGCACATACCTTTTCATTCTTTAATCAATTCATTTTTGCGCAACTCGTCTAAAACAAAATCAGCCCAGAGACGGTATCCTTTTTCATTAAAATGACTTGTCTCGCTCATCCTGAAAGGAAACAGGCTCAAAGGATCATCATGCTTGCTTATAACGGTATGATAATTCATAGCGTATATTCCTATATCATCAAGCATGGACAACACATCTTTCCTATAATAATCAACGTCCTTTCCATCTGGGGAAGAATAAAAATCAGTATGGGGCATATATACAACAACAATCTTTCCACCCCACTGATCCACAGTTTGCCTTGCCAAAATAAATATGTTCCGTAACTCCTTCAAAGGCACTTTTTTCAAATTAGGGCTTGCACCTTCAGCACCCGCAAAGATCAATTTCAAATATCTGCGCAAGGTATCCAGACGGACAGTATTCAAAATATAACCATCAGTCTTTTCCTTGCGCTTTGAAGCTTTCCGGGCCTTCATCACTCTTTCTTTCAATATTGAGTCGACCTCACCGACGCGATCGGCCAGGGACTGTGTATAGTTTTCATCATTCAAGTAATTCAAAAGAATGGCTGATTTCAATTCTGACCTTAAGGTCATCAGGTCCAATGCTTCAAAGCATGACACAAGAACAATTTTTGGCCGCAGTCTTGATGCGTATTCACGCAAAACGGCAAGCTTGCCGAGTGGGCCGCCGCCGCCAATGCCAAAATTTACGACATTAAATCCTCTGCTCCGCATAATGGATGAGACATCTTTTCCTTGCGATACACTGTATCCATTTACAAAAGAGCCGCCTATAAACACCGCATCCATCTTATGATCGTATACCTCGTCGGGATTGTTAAAACCAAGCCTGTCAGTCTCATGAATGGCAAACTTGCCGCCTTCATTCCCTGCAACAACACACGAATTTGAAATACTTGAGAAAGTTACAATTTTTTCATCCATGTTTTCCAACATGACGGGATATGCGTCAACACCCTTTTCAATCAGTTCATCCACAACTTCCTGTCTCGAACGTTTATCAAATTCAACTCCAAACTCTTTCGCTAATAAGGCCCGTTTTTCAAAACTGCTTGTATGTTGTCCCTTGGTCACATACTGCAATCCGAAATTTAATAGATACAATGAACAAAACAGAGACAAATTTATCAGGATGTAGTTGTTCTTCCATTTTTCTCCGTATGGTGTAAATACAAAAAAATCAACAATCAGCAATAAAACCAAAGCTATAAATAAATACTTTTCCAGGTTGCTTTCCGGGACACCATACAACCAAAATGTGATCCCTATAATAAACACATGAAACACGGTGATCACAACTGCAGCAATATTGACAGACGACATCTTCACTTCGGGCAACTCCGTTTGGGTTCCAGCACCACAACTGACTGAACAGGCTCAATGCCTGGCAATTATTATCCGGTTCATCTCCGGCAAAGGGCGAACACTTCGTCCCAAAGGCCAAGGGTCCGGTCCAGGGAAAAACGCTCAAGGACCTCCAGGGCGCGTTCGCCCATCCCGAGCCTCAACTCCCTGTCATCCATCATCCGGGACATGCCCTGGGCAAGCCTTTCCACGTTCAGCGGCTCGACCAGCAAGCCGTCCACCTCATGGCGAACAATGTCGCCTGGTCCGCTGGGGCAGTCAAAGGAAACCACCGGCAATCCCACGGCCATGGCCTCGCAGATTACGTTGCCGAATCCTTCGTATTCGGATGACAATACGAAAAAATCGCCCTTGGCCAATTCCGAGGCCATGTCATCGGTCCAGCCGGGCAGGCTGATCCTTTTCGCCAGCCCTTTTTCTTCCACCTGACGCTCCAGGTCACTTCTGTCCGGACCTTCGCCGTTTATGACCAGATTCCAATCAGGATATCTGTCGGCCACAAGGGCAAAGGCGTCGATGAGCAGATCGAATCTCTTTTGCGGCACCAACCGGCCGGCGGCCACCACGAGCCCTCCCCGGTCAAGGGGAGTGCGGGCATGGACCCCGGCAGGGACAATGGGGTTGGGAATTGCCGCACTGTTGCGAGGCCCGTATTCTTTCGCGCACCAGTCCCTGGCCGCAGTCGTCAGGTTCACCAGCACCCTGGCCCGGGGATACAGAAATCTTCGGCAACGCTCCCAAAACCTGCCCACGGAATACTGTCCCGGATGGGTCTGCTCCATGGCCGCCACAGGCACCCCCAAGCCAAGACAGGCCATAAGGATGCGAAGGTTGACCGGTCCCTCTATGGATACGATCATGTCCGGCCTTGACCCGGTTATGGCCCGCCTGAGCGAAAAGATGTTTTTGGCCAACCGTGCTGCCGCTCCAAACTTGTTGGCAACCGGTCTTTCGGTCAAATCCACGACCCTGAAGTCTATTGCCTCGTCAACCTTCCAGCCGCTCCCCAACCCGTCATTCGGGAACAACGCAAAAAGCGAGACATCGTGGCCGCGTTCACTCCAGGCATTCGCCCAAGTAACCGCAGCCAGAGGGGCGCCGCCCCCCTTGATGTTGTTTGTAACTACCGTAAGACGCAATCTCACATCCTCTGGTTTTCAATATCTCCACCTACTCTAGGGGAGTTATCCTCAATGGGCCGGAAGCCTTCCTGCCCCTGAACAACGAAGCAAGTCCCGTAAAATAGCCTGAAAAATCTTCTTTCCAAAAGTCAAGTCCGTTGCAGCGGCCACAACTGGGATAAATATTCTTGTCCTCGGCCAGCCTTTTGCGAAACCTGACCACCTTTGCCCCTTTCAGCAAATCTCCGGTTGAAGACATTTCGTCCAGGTGCTGGATGAACAAATCTCTGCGCACGTTGTTGCAGCAGGGGACCAAGTGTCCGTCACAATTGAAATATATCGCAATATAGCAGGAATGGCACTTCCCGGGCTTGGGTTCGGAGGTCTGGTCCAGGCGAAAATTCTCCAGCTTGGTCTTTATCATCAGGTTGCCCCGGGGAATCTTGTATTCGTCGGCAAAACGCACAAAGGCGGCTTCATCGTATTCATCCCTTGAAACAAGGAATTGGGGGTAGACCTGACACGCCCCCTTGGCCAGCAGCCGCAGATTTTCCAAAACCCTTTCGTAGTCGCCGTTTATGCGGTATTCCGGATATCCGGTCGGATCAAGGGTGTCTATGGAGCAAATGACTTTCAGGTTCTCCCACTTGGACAACTCCTTGATCTTTTCCGGACCGTAATTGAGATTCGTGGAAAGCCAGGCGGGAAGATGGCTGGTGGCGGCCAGTATCCGGTCCAGTTCAGGATGGAAAGTCGGCTCCCCGAACACACTGACAACAAACCCCTGCGCCAGCGGAGCAGTCAGATTCACGATCTTTTCCACATAATCAACGGGAATATATTTGTTTTTCCGCTTCAGGGTGCCCGTGCCCGTGGGGCACAGCGGGCAGGCCAGATTGCACACCGAGGTGGACTCGATGGTGACCATATAGCGTTTGGCCACTGGTATCCTGCCTGTGTTGCGCAATACGTTCAGGGTCATGAGGCCCGCATGTCGCGCCGCGTCCAGCTTGTTTTTCAAAGACAATATATGCTCCTCAAGCTTTATCCCGCTCTTTGCGCAGACCGATTTCCCGGGCCGGAACTCCGCCGACGATTGAAAACTCGTCAACATCCCTGGTCACCACTGCGCCGGCACCCACAATGCTGCCCCGGCCGACATTTACGCCGCAGGTAATCACCGCGTTGGCACCGACCCACACATCGTCCCCGACAATGATCGGCTCATAGGACAGCCCCTGTTCCTTCATGGGCAGATCAAGCCTGTCGTGATTATGCCGCGAGGTGTCCATGACCACGTTGGGCCCGACCATGACGTTGTCTCCCATGGTCAGGGGGGCGTCGCCACCTGAACCCAGGCGCACGTTCCTGTTCAGGTAGCATCCCTTGCCGAGCCTCAACGGCGCATTCATGCAATACAGGGCGCAACCGCTCTCAATGGTTGTTCCGTCGCCAAGGCTGAGGTTGGCCAAGTCATGTATCTCCACGCGCTCCAACAAATCAAAGAGGCTTCCTTCGGCCATAAATGGCCGGTATGCAAACCTGCGCAAAAAAACACCTGCCCTGCCGGGAATAACGGCCAGAAGCCATCGCAGGAACTCAAAAGGAAAATTCAATATCGAACCTGCCTTCATCACTTGCCCACCGCCTTGTTGATGCAATCCTCCCACAGGCCCATGACCTTCTCCTCCGAATAACGGTCCAGAACCATCCGCGCGTTTCCGCCCAGTCGATCACGCAACCCACTGTCGAGCATCAGTTGCTCCAAGGCGACCGCCAGAGCCTTTTCATCTCCGTTCGGGACCAGCAGGCCGTCATGGCCGTGGGTGATCAAGTCGGCCGGACCGCTGGGGCAATCTGTGGACACACAGGCAAGGCCATTGGCCATGGCCTCGCACAGGGCGTTTGGAAAACCTTCAAACGAAGAAGACATCACATAGGCCCCGGCGCTCCCCAAAAGACCGCCCATATCCTTCACATGGCCAAGAAATTCAACCCTGTCCCCAAGCCCAAGCTCGTTAGCCATCCTTTCCAGCCGCCCGCGCTCAGGCCCGTCTCCGGCGATTTTCAGGGTCCATTCCGAGCAGGCCGGCGACAGCCCTGAAAACGCCCCGAGCAAAAGGCCATAGCCTTTTTGCGGGTACAGCCTTCCCACGGCCACAAGCACCTTTTCCCGATCACCGCCCTTGCCGCCCTCAGGCGCTGCAAGAGTTTTAACCGGATTCGGAATCACGCGAAGCCTGCGCAACGGCCATCCCCGAAAGTAACCGGCGGCCTGTTTGGTCTGCGCCACCACGCAAGCGGCAAGCGGGTATGCGAAAAACCTCAACATGTTCCACAGCAAGCCGATCCTCTCGTACCTGGGGTGAATGCGTTCGGAGACAATAATTCTGACACCGGTTCCCAGCATGGAAAAAATGGTGCGGATGTTGGCGGTGTCAATGAACGAAATCACCACATCGGCCCCGGAGGCTGAAATGGCGCGCCTAATCTTTACCAGACGCCCAAGGTTGTTCCTGAGGCTGTTGAACAGCGAGGTGGACTGCCTCATCAGGTCCAGATAAACGACCCGGACGTTGCTCCCGACCTCGTAAAAGGGCTTTGAGTCGCCGCTCTCAAAGCTGAAAAGCGTCACTTCATGGCCTTCCCGAGCCCAGTATTCGGCCATGTTGACTAGGACGCGGGCCGCTCCACCCCCCTCCAGGGTGGACGTCAGCAGAGCCAGGTTCATGCCTCGTCTCAAAACCATATCTCAGACAAATCCCTGCCCAGGAGTTTTTCCAGCTCCCGAACGCTGTCGTTCAGCCGGGACTCAAGTTCCCGCCGCACAGGCGCGTGTTTCCTGTTTTCCCTTTTCTTGGCGGAGGAGAGAATCATTTCCTTCACATTCCTGCGCACAACATGCGGAACCAGATGCTTCAACACCGGAAAAACATATTTGGGGTAATAGTAACGGAAAAAATCAATGACCCCACGCAACCGAACCCCCACTCCCTTGTTTTGAATTTTCGCAACAGGCCGATGATCTTCGGAAACACCAAGGAACCTGCAAAGCTCGCCATATTGCGGCAATCCAGGCTTGAAAAACTCCTCGAAAAAGAAAATTTTGATGTTTTCCTGCGGAAACAATTTGAAATATCGCTCCAACTGTTGAACATAATTGGCTCTAAGGCCATACAATCTCGTTCCCAGCAACTTCCGCTCTTCTTCTGTTAAAATTTCGTCCAAGCTTGAAGCCAGCAACGCTTCCCGTGCGTCCCGGCGTTCGTTGTAACCGCAAAATGCATGTTCCCACAAAGAAAACATCATATTTATTGGGTTACGCAAAATAACAATCAACTTAACATTGGCACCCAATAAATCGTGAATCCCCTGCGGAGCTTCCGGCACAAAAAGATAGTTTGCCGAGGCCTCGCCAACAGCGGACATCTCCGCGCCATCCCGAAACAAATCCAAGTACTCCTCTTCCGTCTCCGGCAATCCCTCCTGTTGAGGCCACGGCTGAGCAAAATAACATGGCTCTTTAAGATCAGGCATATATACTTCAGGATGTCCCTGCAGATAAGAATGCAACGAAGTGGTACCACACTTGGCGGCACCGATTATCATAAAATTGGGTTTAACCGGGCTATTAGTCATTATAATATATTTTAAACAGACATTGTAATTGTATTTGCCAGACCATACGCAGAAATAAACGAACAATTCATCGCCTGACGCCCAGCAAAGAACTCAACCACCTTAGTGGCGCTGTCAGCCTCCATGAGCTTGAACCATATATCCTCCCCATGAATTCATTCTTTCGTCCTTCTTCCAATTCCATCAAAAACGGAGAATAGTTACGTATATACTCAATGCGGCGACCAAAAGTGTCTATTTCAGCGCCCAATGACGAAGCAATTTCCAAAACCTTCCCCACCACATCGTCGTCAACATCCGTTTCCCAAGGCAACAAAAATGAATCCAACAAACTGTTCAAGAAATGACCGTCTGATGAATAAACGCAAAATCCACTGCCCAGATGATCAAGCCTTGAATCTTCGAACTTCTCCGCTTCCAAACTGCGAAAAGTGTGCACCCCGGCGTGGGCATATGTGGTGATTATTTCGTGATTAGTATCATGGAACCCAATAATCGCGCCTTCAGCAAGGTACGGCAAAAGGCATAAGAGGTCAATACTTGCCCAGGGATGACAATGGTTTGCGTCAATATAGGCAAAATCCAACTTGCACTTGACAATGTCGTCCGCATCAACAGCCTTCTTTCCCGTATGCAACGAAAAATAAGGAGATAAATCCAGATTGGAGCCATGCAGGCCCGCGCCTATAGAAAAAGAATCATCGAAATAGCAGTACTCGCCAGCATCAATTCCATACAGCAAAGGATTTTCGGTATATTGCAAGGCCTTATAAATAAGAGCACCCGACAGGATACCGGCAGAAACACCTACCTCAACCATGTTGTTGGGCTTGTACTTGTCCAACACACCCAACACCAAGGAAATTCTTTCCCTGGATGTCGACACCTCGTCTTTTGCCCAATCCGGAATACTTTCGTAATACTTGTCTGCGGTTAAATAGTCTGGCTTTATATCCACTTAATGTCCCTTGTTTATTACTGATTACCGGCGAAACCAACCACACCAAAACATCTTAACTCATTGCAAAAACTCGTGGATGCTCTCGGCAACCAATTCATATCCATTTTCATTGTAATGACCAGGCATACCAAATGGGAAAAACGCCAATTGATCATCAAACTCATTGAACTTCTTCGTCATGTCCAAAAAAGGGGCATCTATCTGCCGAATGGCATTTAGAATAAACTCCCTTTGTGGAGTATCTCCCGTAAAGGCATGGATTGATGGAAGGTATGCGATGATAAGCCTTCCCCCGTTTTTTGAGACACGCTCCTTGGCAACCCTTAGACATCTTTCGAGCAATTGCGCCCCTTCCCTGTAAGAAGGCGGAGGATCGGAAAAAACTGAAAGTCCCAGCCGCCCCCTAAGCGATCTGAGAAACAATATATCAAAAAAGTAATCCGCAAAATCCTTGCCTTGATTCGCTTCCGCCATTTTAGCCCTCAAATTCTCCTTAATCAAAGCTGCCAATTCGGTTATGTGTTCCTTCAATCCCTGCTTATAACCAGAATTCTCAAGATATCGCATGAGGATTTCTGACTTGGACTCCCGCACAGCGTCTTCCAGATCATTGCCTCCGTAACACAGCCAAACGTAATACTTGGCCTTTAATTCCAAGGCATATTCAGACAGAACCGCCAGATTCATTAACGGCCCGTTACCACATTGCCCTAAGTTTACACATGTCAATCCATACCCTCTTAATTTATTAGCGATATTGTATTCTGAATCCACACAGGCACCAAAGGCAAATGAATCGCCAAGTAGGGCAACATCAATTTCTCTTTTATCGTAATAGTCAGCATCATTGTTAAATCCATAGCTGTCAGAAGTATAAACCGGATATTTACCCGATTCATTACATACTATAGACTTACTGTTTGGAAAATTTGAGAGAGGTACAAATCTTTTGTTGCCGATATAAAATTTCTCGTTCAGGGAAAAAGATGGTGGGAAATGAGGCCAAACATCATTCCCTGATTTTCTCAACTCTTTTATTGCTTCAACGGGCAGCCTGTCATCAAAATACATTCCCTGCTTGGCGGCCAATTCCTTCTTCTTTTGTATATCGTTATCTGCTGGAGAAGAATAAAATATATCATAACAAATAATCAAAGCGTTCAGCATGCCTATGGCAAAAGCGATTGAAAACGCAATCAGCAGCGAATTCTTGGTTCTTGCAGTCATCAGCCTCTCCCAGCAGGGTAAAGAAATCCTTCGCTAATCCTGAACCGCAGGCTGTATTTGCCCATATATCGGCAATATCCTTTCCGGAATTCCGACCTCCACGACTTCACCCTGCTCCAGCCAGACAATAAAGTCGCAGTCCTGGACGGTCTTGAGCCTGTGCGCGATGATGAAAATCGTTCGGCTCGCTCGCAGTTTGATTATCGTCTCCCTGATGAACCGCTCGGTCTTCTCGTCAAGGGAGCTTGTGGCCTCGTCAAAAATCAGGACCTGCGGATCGTTGTAGAGGGCCCTGGCTATGGCGACCCGCTGCGCCTGCCCGCCTGAAAGCTGGCTGCCGCGTTCGCCAATGACTGAATTTACGCCTTCAACCTGGCCGGAGAGGTATTCGTCCAATCCGGCAAGGCGGCAGCATTCGGAAACCTTGTCAAAATCAATGTTGTTTTCATCGACGGTAAAGGAGACATTCTCCGCGATGCTGCCGTCAAAAAGATACGGGGACTGAGGCACGAATCCAACCTGGGAACGCCATGAACGGACAGAAGACCTGTCCAAAACAGCGCCGTCCACTCGCACCCCGCCGCCGGAGGGCGTAACCAACCCCGTCAGGATGTCGGCCAGGGTGCTCTTGCCCGCCCCGGAATGGCCTATGATCCCGACAAGGCTTCCCTTTGGAACGGCAAGGTCCACGCCGGACAAGGCCAGCTCTTCCGCTCCATCATACCTGAATGAAAGTTTCTCCAGCCTGATCTCCCTTGAAAACAGCGGCAGTTCAACAGGCTTGACGTCCCTGTATCTCCTTTCATGTTCATCAATTCGGGTCACCATGTCCTGTAGCTTCAGCAGAAAGGGGGTGTACCCCTGGACGTAGCCGAAGATGGCGGCGCAACGGTACATGGCCGGGAGTACCCGCCAGGCGGACACCGCCAGCAGGGACAGGGTTCCCATCATGCTTGCCGACGAGGTCTTGTCCGTCCAGAGCATGACCAGCGCGCCGACCACAAGGCCTCCAAAGCCCACGGTCTCCAGAGTCCAAACTGTCGCCCTTTCCAGAACCCTCTGCACCGCGATGCGTTGCACGAAATCCGTTTGCTTGGCCTTGAAGTACTCCACTGATTCGCCGATGCTCCGAAACAGTTTGACATCCTTGAGCCCCTGAACGCTCTTCATGCTCACCTTGTTGACGTCCAGCACAAGATCCCGGATACGCATTGCAAGGGAAAATATCCTGGCCCTGACCAGAAGGTAGGTGCCGCCGCCGATGAGTCCGAGCACGGCCATCACCACAATGGTTGCCACGGGTTGAAGGATGAAAAGCGATGAAAACAGCAACAGGGAAACCACCACATCGCAAAGAAGGCTGAGGGCATGGGTAATGAGCGACCCCACGTAAAGCCTCCAGCCCAGAACGCTCATGAGGTCCGATGAATTCTGTTTTGCCCCCCACCCGTATGGCAACTCAAGAATTCCCCGCAGGACCTTGCAGCCGTAATCAACGTTCAACGCCCCGTCGAAGCGGGCGATTGCGTAAGTGTGGCAGGCCGACAGAACGTTTTTGACCACAATGAGCGCCAGGGTCGCCATTCCCAGATAAAGATAAAAAGTTCTGGTGTCGGAAAGAATGTCGACGGGCAAAAAACCGTCCACCATGGTCAGGTAGCTTGAGCGCATCACTTCATCCGACGACGTCAGGCTGGTGATGAAAAGCGCGAGTCCACCCAGCGCGGCCAGCTCCACGAGGCCGCTGGCCACTATGAGCGCGGTCAAGGCGAAAAACTGCCCGCGGCGCTGGGGCTTGGCCCGGTTCAGGAACCAGAAGAACAGTCTGATCATCGCCCGGACAACCTCCCCCCGGCCGGTTCCTCGCCTTCAGCCCAACCGGTGCCGGTGAGCCACTGGCGATAGGAATCGATAACGTTTTCCCACCAGGCCTCCGCATTTGTCAGCCTTTGGGCAAGCGCATACTGCTCGGCTATGACCTTTTCGGCAAAATCCTTGTCGTAAAGGCACTTGAGGCACAGATTTTTGTATTCTTCCAGGTTGTCGGCCGTGGCCGGGGCGACTTCCAGGGTGGGGATATCCGTCTTCATCCTGTCCGGACTGACAATATCCCCATACCCAAAGGGCTGCCTCAGATGGACTGTCGGAGTACCCGACCAATAGGCCTCGACACGCGCGGCTCCGCCGCCCCGCGGCCATGGGTCCGGTTCCAACCGTCCCCGGCGCAGGAATTGAAAAATCCTTTCATGAAACTCACCTGTCAGCTTCAAGGATTTGTCAACGGCCCCCAGGTACTCTACTTGACGGGAAAGCCCCCTTTGCCTGAACGTATCCAGCACGAAACCCAAACCGTCGCCGAAGCCAAGAATAATGAACCTGACGTCCTTATCAGCTTCAAGGATGTCTCCAACCACGGACAGATAGGACTCCGACTGCAATTGTGCAATATTGCCGTGAAAAATAATCCACGGCTCACGCTCGGCCCAAGAAGTATTGTCATTGGCATCAATGTCCAAATCGCTATATAACGGACTGACTGTCAAACACAATTTTTCTGACGGTAGTCGCCTTCCTGTAAAAACAGAATGCATTTCCCTCCCTATAACGGGAAATGAAACATGATTTTGTCCATATATGCTGTAGTCAACTTTTGGACTAAAGGCAGGTCTGGACCCCATCAATTCCGATATGATACATGGAGAATCAACCAACATCACAAGATCATTAAGTTCTTCATGACTAAAATTTTTTAGCAACAGAATATCGATTTCTGCTTTATTAATACGCCTTGCCATTTCTGGTACTGCGTTACAATATACAGCCTTTTCAGATATTCGTTTTGGAACTTCGGTCAATCTACTTGTACAAAAAGGCATTCTAAATTTGGAGATACTATCATTTTCAATATGAAATTCACTATCAATAAACCTGGTCGCAAATATATTTAGCCTATGCTGATTAGGGAAGGAATTACACAAATCCGTAAGAACTCCCCCATCGAATCCAAACTCCCCAACTAACCCTATATTATAGCTTTTCTTCTCCGCATCCGGTTTTTTCCTTCCAGCATTTTTGTATGGTCCTGATCCGTTCCACAGGCGCATTCTCAGTCCGTGGCTATGTACATTGTCTGCAACGCCAACAGAATGAAAGGGCAAGCCAAAGAAGTTTATGACACGCTCAGTCATTTTGTACGCCTTCAATTCTCCAAATATAAATCCACAATACTTCAAAATAACTGCCAAAATAGAAGATATGGATTTACTGTCGCAGACTATTCCTGCAACCTTGCAAGACAATCTATTCCATAGAGACAAAGAATTATATGAACTTCCTCTTATAAAACGCATTTAGACCTGCATTGATAAATAAAATCAAACTTTGCATTTCACGACAGCCATTGCAAACGGGTGCCGGCCATTTCTAATTGGCAAACAGTCATGATCCTGCCAGTTCGGCCTTGATCACCTTTCCAGATCCGGTGCGAGGAATGAAATCAACCGCTTCAAACAGTCTAGGAACATGCGAATTTGGCAATGTCTTTCTCAACCTGCGGACCAGATCCATCTTGTTGAAGACAAAATCCTTGTCCGCGACGTAGTAGACCTTGGGCACCCGGCCCAGCAATTCGTCTTCAACCGCCAGAACCGCCACGTCCTCAAACAGCCCCAAAGACAGCAACTCATTCTGGATCATCAGGCAGGACACTTTCTCGCCGCCGCTCTTGAACACGTCATCAAGTCTGCCCAGAATCGAAAGGTAGCCTTCATCGTCCAGCACTCCCACGTCTCCCGTCCGAAAGCCGCCGGGTGTGTGCAGGTCCGCGCTATTTACCTCGTCCCTGAAATACTCCGAAGTCAACATTGGCCCGGCGACATGAACTTCGCCAGATTCACCAGGCAAGGCATCGGTTACCCCATCCTCGCGTTTGACCGTCACGCTCATTCTTGGCAAAGGCCTTCCAACCGACCCCGGCTTCCGCCTCAACAATTCCGGTTCAAGAATGCAGAGCCGACCGGCAACCTCCGACAACCCGTAGACTCTGAACATCCTGATCCCCGGAAAAAACCTTTCGGCGTTCAGGGCCAAGCTGTCGGACAGATGGTCTCCTGAACTCATCATGAACCTCAGGGTCTTAGGCGCAAATGCGGGCGGGGCGCTGAGTATCCGCACAAAATGAGTCGGGGCTCCCCCGAAACCCGTGCATGAATACTTCCCGACAACATCGCAAAAGGTGTCTGAAAAAAGAAATCCCTGCCACGTGGCCAGCCCTCCGCCCCTTGAAGCGAGTGTCAAAAAATGGATGATCGCGCTGGTGTAGTAATGGGGAGTATTGATGAGAATCCTGTCATCCGACTCAACACCCAGCGCTTTTGCCGTCTCTCTGGAGTTCATGGCTATTGCCTTGTGGGTGCTGACTATCCCCTTGGGCTCGCCGGTTGTTCCGGAAGAAAAAAGTATCAGGGCCGGAGAAGACGCCTCGGACGAAACTTTTGGCCGCTCCCCTGTTTCATCCCTTGACAATTCTTCCACACTCACCGTGGGCAGCCCGGCAGTATAAACCGATTCCAAATCCCGGCCCAGAACGACCAGTTGCGGATCCAGCCTTTCCAGCATCCTGTCCACGAGGTGTTGAGGTTGAGACGGATTCAAGGGAGAAGCAACACCTTTGGCAAGCCATATGGCGATCAGGATGATGAATCCTTCCACATTGTCCCGGGTCAGATAGGCGGCACGACCACCTTTGGACAGTCCGGCTTTCTCCAGACGCGAAGCAAGACCTGCGCCCGCCGAAAGCAGTTCATTCCAGGTCCAGCTTCCGTTCTCGTCGATGAGGGCGACCGACTCTCCGCGATATTCGGCGTTACGCAAAATAAAATCCAGCGGGGAGTTGACGGCTTTATTGTTTTTCACGTTCAACTCCTCTTGGCCCCAAACATGCCGCCCAGACTCTTGGCCTGCGAGCCGATGAAAGTCTGGCCCGGCTGATCTGGCGACCTTGTGAGCGCCACGTTCATGCCCAGCACCGTGTTGGCCGGGACCCGCACTCCGTCCCTGACCGCACTACCCTGTCCAAGCCAACAGCCATCATCCACGACCACGCTCCCGGCCAGGTGCGATGTCGGAGCGCAAAACACGCCTTTGCCAACAACCACATTATGACCGACGAAGCACTTTGCCGAAATGTGGGAAAACGCCCCGATTCGTGTAGTACTCAAAACGCCTCGAAACACGATTGCACCTGCGCCGAAGACTACGCCATCCTCCACAACCACATCACCGAAATGGGGAAACAGGCGCAGCCTCCCCTCATTGTCCTTCACGCTGCCCAGACCGTCACAGCCCAGATGAGCACCGTTGCCCACCACGACATCATTCCCAAGGGTCACATGCTCCGAAATGCTGACATGGGAACCGATCACGGCATTGTCGCCTATGGTGGCGGCCCCTATGACCGCCAGAGGGCCGATCAAAGGATTCTTTCCAATGACCGCCTTGGGATCGATTACGGCTGAGGGATGAATTCCCTTGGGTGCGGGCGGAAGAAACAGGCGCGAACTCAATGCAAAGGCGGTGCGGGGAAACTCCGTGAAAAGATATGGCCCTGAAGAAAGAAAGGATCTCAAGGATTCCGGGCAAACAATCAGGCATTCTTCATGGCCCGACCATTTCTCAAGCACTGCGGCGTCCTCGTACACACAGAAAGCAAATCCCTCGCCCTTGAATTCCCACCAGCCCACGGGACCGGAAAGAGGGACTTCACGCCTTACGCCGGTCTCGTACTTCAGACCTTCGGATTCCAACACATCAAGGACATCACCGACCAAAACCATATGCTTTGCCCCCGGACCTTGTTATCAGTCCAACTTCGATTCGACCAAACGGCCTATGGCGAATGCGGTATTCATGAGCTCCGGCCTGATCTCGGAAGGGGATACCTTGACCCCGAACTCCTCCTCCAAAAATACCAGCAGCTCAGCCAAATGAAATGAATCCAAAAGGCCCGACGAAAAAAGTTCTGTTCCCTCAGCCACATCCCGGCCTTCAACAAGCGTTTCATTTATGAATTCAACAATCCTGTTCGACGTCATGAAAACCTCTTCCGTCACCTGTTATAGCCTCCACCCTCTCCGTAAGGATTATACGAAGCGGCGGGAACCGTTATTTTCAGGACTCCCTTTTTGACCAGACTGGCGGCGCGACAAAAATTGACCAACTCCCCCAGCCCGTCGTTCAGAAGTTGTCCGTCGTGGTCGAAGACCTCAATGGACCTGTGCATTATGGTGTTGTGCCTGATATACGAGGTCATGACCTTGAGTGAATGAATGGGATTTATAGTCGCTCCGAACTGGTGGTAGCACAGGCCGGCCACCAGCTTGTTGCTAAGCTCGTAGTCGTTGCGCCGGATGAACCTCATCCTTTCGGTGAACACCTGGTATCTCGTAACGATATCCTCCAGCCGCCTGGGATTGAAGCCGCACATGACAAAACCATCCATGCGCCTGAAAGAATTGCAGACCGTATCAAGAAAATCCTCCGGGTCCCTGATGACGCAGTGCGGCGAATCGGTTTCCTTTCCCCTGGGACAACTGTCACAGCCAAGACAGCGGTAGATGTCGTTGTCCACAAGGCCTATTACCGAAATTCGAACACCGGGCACCTGGGCTTCGGCCTCGCGGGCCAAAGCCTCCACATGGGATCTCAGACGCCTGTCCCTGGTGTCCATGGCCACGACCAATCCCAGTTCGCATTCCGCTTCCGAAGTGTCGCGTGCGCCCGCGTTGACTATTTTCGAAACCTGCGCTACCCGCTCTCCGGTTCCAAAGGCCGTGTGCAAGCCCCACTCGTCCTGAAGCACATGCCCCATGTCGCCGCCGACGGCAGTACCGCCGTACTGGGACGTGGGCATGCCGTTGCCCACGCACAAGGCCCCCTGGTTGAGCATCTCGTACAGGCTGTAGATGTCACACGTCTCCTGCCCGCCGTTGCGCTTGGCTCCGACGGAGACCACGCCGTAAACCTTGTCCTGAACCCTTTGCCGCTCCGAAGCCATCTGCAAAAACTTGTTGGCGACCGAGGAACGGTCACCGAAATAAACGGGCGTCGCCAGCACGACTCCCCGGCTTTCGTCCAGCCCAGCCATCAACTCCTCAAACGCTTCCTTGTTGATATTCAAGGTGTCCTCATGGCTGAAGCGGAGATCGTCAACGCTCCCGCCCTTGAGGTCAAAAGCCTTGCCGTCCTTGGCCGGAAAAAGATGGCACAGGGGAAAGTAGTCCACATCCACTCCGGCCAACCGGGCTCCCACCATTGCCGCTCCCGCCAATATCTCGGAATTCGCCAACCTGGTTCCCTTTTTCAGAGTGGCAGAGGTATTGTCCCTGAAATCGGCAAGGTCTTGCGACCTTGCCGCCAGATCGACAATCAACGAGCGATTGGCGCGATTGGCCCTGATGCTGCCGCCCAAGACCAGTACTTTATCTTCCATGACCATCTCTCACGATGTAGCCTCGCATTCAAAGCAAGCTTTCATTGCCCCTAGCCCAAAGGAATTGTGTTTTCCCTGATATGCCTCTCATAATAACTGCACGAATGCGTCAGCAGATAGATGGGGCTTGCACCTTCCCTGATGTGCTCGCAGGCGCAACGCCTGTCGCCTTCCCGAAGCTTCCCGTTTTCATACGCCTTCCAACGGGTATATTCGGAGTCGGACACGTAGCGGCAATTGTTCCAGAGGTTCTCGTCATAGGCCTCATATACAAAGCCGAATTCCTGCGGACTTCTGGCCTTCCAGAAATCCAGGTTGTTGTATGGAGTCAGGTCGCCGTGGGAAGCCACTCCGAACTGCTCCACACCCAAAATATTCCTGAACATCTCAAGTTCGGCCCTGAGCACCTTTTCCGGATCAAGTCCGCAGATATGGCGGACGTCCTCTATCTCGGAATGCAGCCCTATCTCGCAACCCTGTTCGGCCAGCGACCGGACGAGATTCAGGTTGTCGAAAAACATGAGGTTGTAGCCTGAAGCGTGTAGCCTGAAAAAGATCGAGGCGCGGATTCCAAGCTCCCTGAATATGCCGCCCATGACCCAAAGGCGGTTGATGTTGTCGTCCACGTCGATCCGGTTGATTAGAACCTTGTCTTGCTTAGCGTATTCGCCCCGGAACCAGTCGGCCAGAGTGACGATCTCATAGCCCTCATCCAGGGCCGTCTGGAATATTTCCCTGTAATGGGCGTAGGTGAACGAACAGGATGAACCGCTCATTTACCCTCCCGGGACTGGTCGTCCTGCTTGCAGGCGAATTTGAGGTAAAAACTTTTCGGCACGAGATCCCGGTCCGCAGCGATCTTGATCAGGGGACGCAGCCGTTCGAAGATTGGCTTGTAGGTTTTGAAGTCCTTGAAGCTCTGCTTGGGGCCGTTCATGACCCTTTCAAATTCCTCGTCAGATATCTCAAGGCGCTTCTTGACAAGATCGACCAGTTCGAAGTCGACCTTGGGCGCCACACGCAACTTGTCCAACGCCTCGTCCCGGCTCATCTGTCCGTCGCGCACCAGCCCCGCATAACCCAGCACGCGCAGATCCGTGCCGAAACCGCGCGGGCTCCAATAGGTATGGTGAAAGGCGGTCATGCGGTTCTCAAGATGGTGGCCGCCATACCATTGCCAGCCAAGCTCTTCGGACATGGCCTGCTTTGCCTGCTCCTTTGTATAATCGACGTACCATAGGGGCCGGATTCTCTTCAGGCGATGAAAGAGCATGGTCCTGATCTGAAAGGAAAGCTTGAGAAGCGGAAATGTCTTTATCCTTTTAGTCCCGTACTTGGTCTGCACGTCCTGGACGTATTTCCCGTCCATGTACATCCAGCCCAAGGGGGCGACCCCCTCGGTCCTGAAGGAATGTCCTTCGAATATGTAATCAATGCCGTGCTTTATGGCCGCACGAAAATGCACCTCTGTCAACGCAATGTCCGTTATGGCGTCCAGTTCCTTGTTCCCGGCGCGGAAAAAGGAACGATAGATGTCGTCGACCTCGGCATTGTCAACGACATAAGTGTACAGATCGGTATCAAGCGCATCCAGCACGTTGCGGATGTTGGAGGCCGCGATGTCGGAATTCCAGGTGTTGTCGTAATGCACGGCCAGGGGACGAAGGCCTAATTTCCTGGACAACCATAATGTATACGAAGAGTCGCACCCTCCGCTGACGCCCACTACAACATTGTACTTCTTGCCCCTGCTTTCGGAGTTTATCTTTTCGGCAAGCCGCTCCAGATAGGCCCACCCCTTGTCACCCGTGGGGTGCTGTGCGTCCAGCTCGTCCCATTGGCGGCAATAGTTGCAGACGCCGTCTAAATCAAAGCTGATGTTGGGTGTGTCCTCGTCATAGACGCACCTAGTGCAGCGCCTCTTGTCGTCAAACCCGACTCCCCAGTTCTCTATCCAGCTTTCATTGCGCATCACTGTTTCCACCTTCATTTTCGACCAGGGCGTTCAATTCTTTACGAGCCGGAAAATTGGTCAGGACACCCTTGCCCGCCCCCTGGTAAACCACCATGCTCCCCGCCGCCAGGGCGGAGGCCCCACCCTCATGGACGGCCTTCTTGAAATCCTCGACACAGGAGGCTCCGCCGTTGGCGATCACCGGTATCTCTAGAACATCGGAAACCATTCGAATAAGAGTCGTGTCATATCCGCCGAATGTCCCCTCCCGGTCAATGGCGGTAAGCAGAATCTCCCCGGCCCCGCATTCCTCCATTCGCCTGGCCCACAGTTCGGGAGAATGGCCGCTTTTGCTGCGTCCCCCGCACCCGAAGACACGGTACCGCCCGAAGAAATCCTTTTTCACGTCAATGGAAACCACAACCGCCTGGGAACCGAACCGTTTGGCAAGGCCGGTAATCAAATCCGGATTTTCAAGTGCGGTACTGTTGACGACGACCTTCTCGGCCCCGACCTCGAACAGCCTGCCCGCATCTTCCACGCTTCCCACGCCTCCGCCGTAGGCAAAGGGCATGAAGCATTCGCCGGCGATCTCCTCCAGCAGTCCGTACTGAATCTCCCTGCCTTCGGGCGTGGCCCCTATATCCAGCAAAACCAATTCATCGACCTCAAGCTCGTTGAATATCCTGACCGTGTTCACCGGGTCGCCCACATAGCTCGGAGACCGAAACCTGACGGTCTTCACCAACCCCCGGCCTGAAAGCAAAAGGCACGGCATGACCCTGATTCTAAGCATTGCCGGTCGTCTCCAAAAAATTTTTCAAAAGCTGCATCCCATGCCTATGGCTTTTTTCGGGATGAAACTGCACACCCCAGATATTGCCCTGCTCAACTGCCGCGGCAAACCTGACTCCGTGCCTTGTCCACCCGGCCACAACGGACTCGTTGTCGCACTTGGCGTAATACGAATGGACAAAATAGAATCCGAATTCCTCCGGCTGTCCCGCGAACATCCTGCTGCCGGGCGCGGGCTCAACCGTGTTCCAACCCATGTGCGGCACCTTCAGCCGCCCTCCGGAGGGCAGATCAAAGCGCTTGTTAACGCCCTTTACCCAGCCCAGGCCCGGTTCCACGCCTTCTTCGCTTCCTTCAAACAAAAGCTGCATTCCGAGACATATCCCGAGAATCGGCGTGCGCCTCTCCAGCACCTTTTCGTTCAGCGCCGATTCCAGGTTGCCTTTCCTGAGGGCCGTCATTCCGGCGTCAAAGCTGCCCACTCCGGGCAAGATCAGGCGGCTCGCAGCGGCGATGTCGGCAGGGGACGAACTGACCCGAACCTCACCAGCCCCGACCTTTTTCAGCATGTTGCAGATGGAACCGATGTTCCCGCACTTGTAATCGACTACGATAAGCACTGACGGCCACCCCAATCACTCGGACTTGCGACGAAGAACATAAATCCCGGCATAATCCAGATCAAAAAACCGCTCAGCATCCTTTGTGCGCCTCTGCAACTCAACTGCGGCAATATTGATCGGATGATCGTAGCTCGGCGGATTCGGCCTGACCATTAGCGGCTGGACGACCCGGGAAAGATAAAAATAGAGACCAAAGGAAACATATTCCTTAACTTCAAAAAATTCTGTCGCAGCCTCCCTAAACTGTTCACGGTTAATAAATTTATTGTGGTGGATAACGGAAATCGGCTCAAGCCCACACTGCAAACGTCTTTCATTAAGGCCATCAAGACCGTCCGCCCATCCCTCGCTGGCAAGATAAAGACCCCCTGGAGCCACCATGTCGGCGATCTGGGACAAGCCCTTGGCCTGAGACCCCCAAGAATCCAGGTTTATCAGGCAACGAATTGTTGAAACCACATCAAACTTTTCACGATATCTTTTTACCGAAGCGAGCTTGAGCACATCCGCCTGATCATAAACCACATTTTCGGCAGCATTATTTTGCCGGGCCAAATCAACAAATTTTTCAACATAGTCCACCCCAACCACCTTGGAGCACATCTTGGAGAATTTCAGTGTGGACGCTCCATCGCCGCAGCCTATGTCAAGAAGAGCGTCCTTGTCTTCAAGCCTGTCAATAATCGCCTGCTCAATCATTTCCTGCAGCAATGCGTCCGGAGCTGTCGCCTTGCGACCGCCGTCCGACAATTTGGATGCCGCGCTGTTCCAATAATCGTAGACCCGTTCCTTTCTTGAATCAGTCATCATTGCCGCCTTTCAACAACCCCTTCAACACCTCGACCACCTCGTCCTGCTCGTTTTCCGTCATCTCGTGATAGAGCGGCAGGGTCAGGCAGTGGTCAAAGACCCATCTGCTCTCTTTCATGTCGGAGGCGAACCGGACATGCTCGTTGTCCGTGAAGGACGGATGCATGTGCATGGAATAGGTTCCGATCTGCGCCTCGATTCCCTGTTGGCGCATGCTGTTCATGATCCGGTCACGGCCGTCCACGAACAGGCAGAAGGACTGCATGGAATGCAACCCCTTTTCCGGAGTCTCGGGGAAAGACACTTCCTTGACCCCGGACAACAATTCCATGTAGCGCCCGGCCAGGGCCAGCCGCCGCTCCAGCATCTCCTGGGCGACCTCCATCTGGGCCACGCCAATGGCCGACAGCACGTCGGGCAACATGGCATTGGCGCCCATCTGGTTGAAAACCGTTTCAGCCCTGGTGGCCTGACTGCCCTTGCCGAAGCACTTGTAGGACCGCATCCAGTCCGCCCACTGGCTGTTTTCCGTGGTGACCATGCCGCCGCGCGCCGTGGTGATGAACTTGCGCGGGTGAAGGCTGAAACAGCTCATGTCCGCCCTGCTCCCGACCCTTTGCCCGTCGTATTCGGCCCCAAAGGCGCAAGCCGCGTCCTCCACAACATAAAAACCATGCCGCTTTCTCAACCCATCCAACCGGTCCCAATCCAGCGGGTTCCCGAAGGTGGAAACCGGCATGACGGCCTTGGTGGCAGAAGTCACGGCTGCCTCCAAACGATCCATGTCCATATTCATGGAACGGGAATCAGCATCCACAACAACTGCTGTCGCGCCAACGAGCAGGATGGACTGAATGGTGGCCGGAAAGGTATAATCGCTTGTTACGACTTCGTCGCCGGGGCCGATGCCCAGGCAGCGCAAGGCTATCTCCAGCCCGTCTGTGCAGGAGTCAACGGCAATGGCGTGGGACGCCCCCAAAAACTCGGCCGCCATCTCCTCAAGACGGGCAGTCATGCGGCCTTCGACCAGAAAACCGGAGTCCAGCACCTCGCATACGAGGCGCTTGGCAGCTGGAGGAAGATAGGGGCGAATCAGTGGAATGCGCATTATTCCTCCACAGTGCGGGAAGCCTGAAAACGGTTGCGGTACCACTCAAGGGTCTTTGCCAGCCCCTCCCCAAACGGAGTCAGCCTGAAATCGATCAACCCGCGCAATTTGTCGCTGGTCGCGTCATGGCACTCGACATCGGAAGGACGGCCCGGTTTTCTCGCAATCTCACCCGTATAGCCCATTTCCCCGGCGACCATGGAAACGAGATCCCCGATGGCGATGCAGTTTTCAGCGGATATATTCACGGACTCGCCGGCCGGAAGCGTTTCATGGCACTTGATAACAGCGTCCACGGTGTCGTGGACATGGATGAAGTCCCTGCTCTGCTTGCCGTCGCCGTGGATCTCCGGCTGGCCGCCCTCGAGAATCCGCCTCGCGGTAACCGGTATGACCCCGGCCAGGGGGCCTGAGTCGTTCTGGCGCGGACCGTAGTTGTTGAAAGGGCGGACAATGAACGCGTCCAGGCCGAACATGCGCACGTAGCTTTCCACGGCCATGTCCGCAGCCGCTTTGCCCGCGGCATAGGCCGTGGTCGGGTTCTTGGGGTGCGCCTCGTCCATGGGCTGGTAGACAGCTGTGCCGTAGACCTCGGAAGTCGAGAAATGGCATAAGGTTTCGAAGACCCCCTTTCTCAGCAACTCCAGAAGATTCAAGGCCACGGTGACGTTGGTGGAAAAGGCGTTGGAGGGATTGGCAAAGGAATAGTTGAGCGCCTTTGTCGCGCAATTGAAAACAACGTCCACGTCATGCCTTTCAAATATGTAGGCAAGAGAAGTGGCGAACTCGGCGTCCTCCCGGTACAGGATCGCCCCCCTGCCCAACGCCCGGACCAAGTTGGCGGTCTCGCCGAGAAAAAGATTGTCAACAACCACAACTTCACGCGCCTCGAGCTCCAGAAGACGATCCACAAGATGGCTGCCGATGAAACCGGCGCCGCCGTTACGAGCACGCAACGACCATTGAGAGATTTTCGAAGCCGGTTAGACAATGGGGTCACCTCCGTTGATCCTGTTGCCGTCCCTGTCCACATAGGACACGTGCCGGGCCGGGTTGCCGATGACCAGTGAATACGGTTCCACGTCCCTGGTCACGACGCTGCCCGCCGCCACCATGGCGTACTCGCCGATGGTTATGCCGCACCGCACGGTCACGTTGGCCCCTATGCTCGCCCCATGTTTGACCAAGGTGGGCGAGGCCACCCAATCCCGGTTGAAGGCCCGGGGAATGCGATCATTGGTGAACACGACATGGGGACCGATAAAGACCTCGTCCTCGATCTTGACGCCGAAATAGATGGAAGAGCCGTTTTGCACCTTGCAGTTGTCACCTATCTCGGCATCCTGATCCACATACACGTCCTTGGAGATTATGCAGCCCTTGCCTATCCGGGCATCCTCGCGCACCTGGGCGTTCATCCAGATCATGGTTCCCTTGCCGATGGAAGCCCTTTCGTCGACCCACGCGGTCTCGTGAATATATATCTCTGCCTGATTTTTTTCGCTCACGCTCAAACCACCTTCCAATGAGGTCTTTTCAAAAAAACGTCTCTGCTCTCGGTAAACTCGTCCGAGGATATGTCCATAGTTCTGATCTTGCGCTTGATCTTGGATTCTGTGATGTTGCGCAGCTCTTCCAGCTTTTCCCGGTTCACCTCGCCCACCACCAACAGGTCGATGAGGCCGGAATCCTTGCCCAGGGCGTAGTCGTCCAGGATGTAAACGGCATCCACCCGGCCCAGGTTTTCCATTATTTGTTCAATTAATCTGTCTATGCCCAGACTCTTGCGAACAATGGAACTGATTTCCGGGAAAAAGGGATGCTTGGTGTTGGCCCTGAAATAGATGGAGCGCCCGTTCTGCTCGCGGTCCAGATAACCGGCATGGCTCAGGCTGTCCAATTCTTCCTTCAAGGCATTGGGAGACAAGGAGAATTCCTTGGATAGTTCCCTCAAATAACAGGAGACGTCAGGATTCAAAAACAGCTTCATGAGCAGTTTTATCCTGGTCTTGGATGTAAACAACTCGGTCAACATGAGATGTTTGTACATAAAAACTGTACATAAAGTCAACAGAATTTGCCGGATTATTGCAAAAGCAAAGGCCGGAAGCGAACTTCCGGCCCTTCAACACCCGTCTCACTAGAAGCAGATTTAGAAATCAAAATATATGAATCGTTGGGAACTCTGCGCCCCAAAGGCCAGGACCATTGTCCACAGGGTAAGCAACACTCCGCAGTAGGCCATGCGGTTGGCCTTGCCCGCCAGGGCTTGAACCGTTTCCCGGCGATCAAAGAAATGACTGAGAAAAAATATAGCCAGCAGCAGCAGCGGCATGGAATTGGCCCCGACCCAACCAGCCGCGCCGGAATAGGAAGCCAACGCCAGTTGCTGAAACATTTCCCAGGCCTTGCCCACATTGGGCGACTTGAAAAGAACCCAGGCTAGGGAAACGAATACAAAGGTTACCAACTGCCGGACCTCCTGCGGCAACCGCCAACCCGCATTCAGGTTCATGCGCTTCACCACATGCGAATAGACTATGGCCAGGCCGTGAACGAATCCCCAGATGGCGAAACTCCAATCCGCTCCGTGCCAAAGGCCGCAAAGGGTCATGGCCATGAGCACGTTGGCCATTTGCCTGGGAGCGCTGCAGCGATTGCCCCCCAGTGGTATGTAGAGATAATCCCTGATCCAGTTGGACAGGGTGATGTGCCAGCGCCGCCAGAAATCCGCAACCGAGTGAGCCAGGTAGGGCCGCCTGAAATTGTCCGGCAGATCCACGCCCAGCATGAGGGCCAAGCCTATCGCCATGTCTGTATATCCGCTGAAGTCGCAGTATATCTGGGCCGAGTACCCGAACACCGCCAGCAGATAGTCCCACCCCTGCAGGCCGGGACCGTGTGAGTAGATGGAATCCACCGTAACCCCAAGCTGGTCGGCGAAAATCATCTTCTTGACCAAGCCCAAAGTGAAATATCCGAGTCCCAGCCAAATGGCGTCGGCGCCGGCCCTGGCAAGATTGCCGAGCTGCCCGGCAAGTTCTCTTGTGCGCACCATGGGACCGGCGATGAGCTTCGGAAAAAACAGTATGTGGCCGGCCAGCAACCCGATGCCGCAGTCTGATTCCGGTCCCTCCCGGTAGACGTCAACCACATGGGCGATGGCCGTAAAGGTTATGAACGAAATGCCGAGAGGAAGAGGGAGGTCCAGGGGGGCGTGACTCACGCCGAGCAGGGGGGCCGCAATCTGCAAAAAAAGAAAATTCGTATACTTAAAATAGGCTAGGGGAAGCAAAAGAGCGGCCACTGCCAAGGCAAGGCAGGTTTTCCTGCCTCTGTCGCCCTCCACGCGGCTCACGGCTGTCGCCCCGGCCCAGGCCAAACCCACGAGCAGATAGGGAACCCAAAGCAGCCGATAGTCACAATAGCCGTAAAAAACCGAGCTTCCCAGCACCACCAGAGGCAAAAGCAGCCTGCGCGGAAAAAGCAGGTGGCAAAAAAGGTATGCGACAAAAAAGAGATAGAACTCCGGAGAACTGAAAAGCATTTCCCGCCACTCCGCCTATCGGTCCAAACCCTTGGCCGCCAATTTCCGGTAAATCGCCTCGGCCATTATCTCATGCCCCAGCTTGTTGGGATGCGGGTCGCCAGGCATCGCCCACAACTCTTCCGGGGAAAGCTTGGAAAATTCGTCAATAGTGTCAACCACAACATAACCCAGATCACCGGCAACCCCGCCCACCTTTTCATGGACAAACATAAACGGGTAATCGGCCAACTGGTGCACATCCGGAGTCATGAGCAGATAGAGGTTCACCTTGTTTTCCCGCGCATACCCGGCAAGCTCGTCCAGGGAGCGCACCATCTGCACGTAGCCGGGGGAATCGTCCTGGTAGACCTTCCTGTAATGCTCCTCCAGCCCCTCCATGCCCCTGCCGTGCATGAGCTTGTTCACAACGCCCCAGATAGTCACGGCCAACTGGCTGTTTCGCAACAGGAAGTTACCGCCGCCCGCCGAAAGCTGTTCGGCGTCGTTGATGAAGTAGTTGACCACTATGTCCGTGGGTTTGATGGATTCGAGATTATTGAGAAACCTGTGCACATACCGGACCGTGTTGTAATTTCCGATCCCGGCGTTATAAACGCGAACATCCTGTCCTTTCCCTTTCAACTTCTTCTCGAGAAGCTGGGTCATGGTACCTGCCTCGTCCACTCCCCAACCAAAAGTTATGGAACTGCCCAAAAAAAGAATCCTGCGTTCCGGTTCATGATCGGTGACATCCTCTCCGCGCAACCCCATGTTGTTGATGCGAATGTCCACCGACTGCAACACCGCTTCCACGTTCTTGCGATGCTCATGGCCCAGCACGGGATCTATCGATGGCTTTTTCAATTGCTTTGCATATCGCCACATCTCGATATCGTAATTCGTCATGGAGCTGTTTTTCAGGCGCAAAGCGCCCTCCACGACCAAAAGGCCGACGACAAGGGTTGCTACCAGAATAAGGACGGAATAAACGAACGATTTCTTTTTGCTTTGCATATTTTTTTCACCGAGTCTGCTTGGAAGAGGACAAAGGCAGTTCAGCCCGGCAACCAAACATCCGAATATTATATGATTACAAACTTTTAAAATCGATCAAGCTTCAACATTTGATCACAATCCATCATTTGACCCTTGATAGAAAGGTGGCCTACCAACTCTGATCTGGGATGTAAACAAACTGGTCGGCCTACATGTTCTCCGGGTAATTACCACGCACAAGCCTCTCAACAAACAATTTTCTTCCGCAAAAACAAAGGCCGGAAGCGAGCTTCCGGCCCAGGTTAGAGGGGTCTTCTGGGCTAGTATGCAGTACCTAGCCCTTGATCCACGAGTGTATGGCGGCCTCCAGCGCCTTTGAGGCTAGGTGGGCGCAATGGCGCTTGTCTTCGGGCAGCCTGCCGAGCTTTTCCAGCACATCCTGCCCTTCGATACTTGCGGCCTGGTCCACGGTCCGGCCGACGGCAAGTTCGCAGCACATTGAGCCGCAGACCTGGCTCGCGCCGCATCCGTCGGTGGTGAAACCCGCGGCCACGATGGTCTCCCCGGACACGTCCAGAAAGACTTCGATGCTGTCTCCGCAATCGCCGGTCACCCTGCCTGAGCAGGAAATGTTCTCCGGAGGCCCGAAAAAGGGACGCTCCCTCCAACGCTGCACCACCTCAAGGCCATATTCCTCTAGGGCCAGAGAATCCATCTCCACCTGCAATTCCTCGATGTAGTTGTCCAGATTGTGGTTCATGCGTCTTCCTCTCCGGCTTGTTTTAGCGGATATGGCTAGGAGTCCGCTCCCTGTTCCAGATTCACTTCCGCCAAATCCTCGCCCAGATAGTCCCGCTCGTTGGGGCCGAGCTTGCCCATGGAGAGGCAGATCAGGGTCCAAAGGTGGACCACAGGAAAATGCGCTCCCGAACTCTCAGATAGATCGTGAATCTGCGAATGGCAGTTGTGGCAGGGCGCTATGCAGTATGTGGCCCCGGTATCCAGTATCTGCCTCAACTTCCTAGCGCCGTAGGTCCTGCGCTCGTCGGTGTAGCCCGATTGCAGGAACCCACCCCCGCCGCCGCAACAATAATTGTTGGACTTGTTGGGGTACATGTCGATGAAGTTTTCCTCACCGACCACCGAATTAACCACAAATCTCAGATCATCGGCCACGGGATCCCCGAAAGACTTGCGTATAAGCTGGCAGGGGTCCTGCACCGTGAAGGTTATCTTCCGCTCCTTGTTCCAGTCGGAACTGACCGGAAGCCTGCCTTCCCTGATCCATCTGGCGTAAAGCCGGATTATGCTTTCAATCTCGAAGTTGTGCTTGATGTTGAACTTTTGCAGTCCAGCCCGGACTGCGTACATTTCGTGTCCTCACTCGGTGTTCAGCCAGTACTTGCAGCCGAGGGCGTCCACCGTCTCAGCCTTTGTCCTGACTATCTTTTCCCAGGCCTCGTCGTCGGCCAGAAACATGCAGTAGTTCTCCGCGGCCCAGCCAACGGACCCGTAGGTCCAGTCCGCGCCCACCGTGTTCATGATTTTCCAGAGCGGGACCATTTCGTCCGGCTCGGTCACGGGCTCCCTGGAATTCTGGTTCAGGAAGTACTTGGCACCCTTCTTGTTCATGGGCGCGACCAGGTCGTCGTAGCCCGGCTGGAGTTCCTTGACCTCTTCCAGCACGTCTTCCACCACGAATTTGAAGTCCTCTTCCATTGCGCCCATGGCGCTGCAGGTGTCGGACTTGAGAGCTGAATCGCATGATCCCAAAATGCCCTTGGGCCGGTCTTCCCTGGGCCAAGTTTGCCTGACCTTGTAGACCAGTTGCGGGATGTCGATGCTCATGGGGCAGGCGTAGATGCAGCGTTGGCACATGGTGCAGAGCCAGACCCACGGCGTGGACTTGATTTCATCATCCAGCCCCATGGCCAGCATGCGCAGGAATTTCCTGGGGTCCATGCCGTGCAGGCCCGTGGCCGGACAACCGGACGAGCACAGGCCGCAGGTGAGGCACATGTTCAGATTGCCGCCCTCGGGCAACAATTCCATGACCTCGGCCATTAACGCAGACCTGACCGGCTCCAGGACCGCCGCCTGCGACTGGACTTCTTGAGCGTTCAATACCTCTTCAGACATTTCAGCCTCCCGGATATGGCCGCCGCCATGAAGACGGCGGCCATGTTGTCAACTTGTCTCTATGTTTCGGCCTGGGCCTCTTCCTGAACTCCGCCGGTCTGGTCGTACATGACGCCGCAACGCAGGTCGAAGTGCCTGTTGATGCTCATGGTCGGACAGGGTGAATTCAGGGCAACCTGAGTCACCGTGGACCCGAGGAAGGCCTCTTCGGGATCAATGTCCTTGGAATGGTGGGCCATGAGCACCAGGTCCGCATTCTTCATCCTGGCCAGCTTGAGGATTTCCATGGAAGGCTTGCCTTCCCAGCATTCGTAGCTGCAATTGGCTATGCCTGCCAGCCGGGGGCCGAACTCCTTATCCATCCTTTCCTTGGTCCGCAGCACGGCCTGTCCGATCTCCTCCTGGGTCATGCGTCCGGCTTCGCCTTCGGTATCCAGGACGTTGAAGACGGTCAGGTCGGACTTGTACTGACGAGCCAGCTGGCCGCCGTAATTGATGGCGCAGTCGGCCTGCTCGGAAAAGTCCGTGGCCACGATAATGTTGGAAAAGGACTGTTCGCCGTAAGGAATGTCCTTGTGCACGATCATCACCGGGCAGCGGGCCTTCTGGCTGACGCGCTCAAGAGTGCTGCCGGTCATGCCCCACATCTTGGAGCGCTTCTCGGCATACTCCTTGGTGTGCGGTCCCATTATCACCAGGTCGGAATTGACCTTGCGCGCGATGCGCAGAAGCTCGGCGTGCGGCATTCCGGGCACGACCATTATCTTGTACTCTTCAAGACCCTTGAGCTTCTCGGAATAATGTTCCTTGATGAGCTCCTTGATCCTCTCGGTTTCACCCGTCGCTTCCAGATGGCGCACAGCGCCCCAGCCCTGTGCCATGCCGGCCACGTGCACCATGTACAGCTTGGCGTCGAACCTCTGGGCGAAAGCGAAAGCCGCATCCGCCGCACATTCATCCACGCCCGAAGGTGTGATTCCAACTACGATGTCCTTAAACATGGCTTACCCCCTTTGCTTAAGGGTTGACTGACTTGTTATGATTGTTGCCGCCGGACGCCAGGGCTTCCTCTTCCGGGCCCGGTTCCGGTGCTTCCTGCCGATATTCGCCCCTGGCCTTGGCCAGAAATCCGCTCGTAACTTTCATATTTTTACCCAGCAGCACATCCTTTTCCGACAAACCGAAGGCCAGGCCCATCAATTGCGGCAGGTAGACGATGGATATGGGCTTTTTCTGTCCGCTTATCCTGAAGGCCTGTTCCTGATAGGCTTCGAGATTCATCTGGCACATGGGACAGACCGTGGCTATGGCGTCCGCGCCTTCCGCAGCCTTGAGAATGGCGGCCACGGATTCCAGGGCGACCTCCTTCTTGGTGGCCATGAGGGACGCCCCGCAGCACTTGCCTCCCATGTCCCATTGATGAACCTCCGCGCCAAGGGCCTCCAGCACGGGTTCCATGGATACGGGCCGTTCGGGATCGTCGAACACGGGATAGGGCCTGAGTATCTGGCAACCGTAATATGGAGCCACGGTCATGCCCTCCAACCCTTCCGTCGCCAGACTGCCGATCTCCTTGCGGCCGATGTCCGTCAGAATGTCCAGCAGATGTCTGGGCCGGACCTTGCCGGTGTAGGAAAGCCCTTCCACGCCCAACACCTCGTTTATCTCGTCCAGCAAGACCTTGTCCCGAAGCGCCTCCCTCTCCACCTTGAGCAGGTTGAGGTAGCAGGCGCTGCAGGGCACGAGCATCTCGTCCACGTCCAGTTCCCTCTCGGCTAGGGCCAGATTGCGGGCCGGAAGGGTATAGGTCAAAAGCCTGCTCACGGCTTCCACCGCGCTGGCCCCGCAACAGGTCCAGTCGGGCACTTCCAACAACTCCGCGCCCACGGTCTCCATGACCTTCCTGGTGGCTTCGTTGTACTCCACTGCACCCTCGGTCAGGGAACATCCGGGGTAATAGGCGTATCTCTTCATGACTTGCCTTCCATCTGGTTTACCTTGTTGAACATGGCTTCCAGCCTGCCCTTGTGGGTCGACTTGGCGGGATGCAGCTTGCCCTTGCCCATGAGCTTCAGGCCAAGGGACGTGTAGCTCAGCGGAAGCAGGGGGTCCTTCATGCGCAGAAAGTAGTTCATCATAAGGCTGGTCTCCTGTACGCGGCCGTACTTGCGCACGTTATCCAAAAAGGTCCGGTAGAACACCGACTTCTTCCTGGACTGGCCCCAGCCCTTTTCCGAACCCAACCTCTTGAGGGCACTCATGGCCTTTGTGGTGGGCAGGCCGCGAGGACACCTGAGAGTGCAGTTGTAGCAGGACGAGCAGAGCCAGAAGGTCTGGCTATTGAACACGTCATCCGTCAGCCCCAGCTGTATGAGCCGCCAGATTTGCCTCGGCGTGTAGTCCATGGCAAAGGCGTTGGGACACGATGCGGTACAGGTGCCGCATTGCATGCAGGCGCTGACCATCTCCCTGATCTCGGCCAAATCATTGCTGAAGACCGGGGTCTCGGCCGCCCTTTCCCTGTTCATGGCCTGGTTCATATTTCCTCCGCCTTGTTGACGTTTCCCTTCGTGTGCAGGGCCTCTAGACCAGTTCCTCCACTGCCGCATCGATAACCGCCATCATGGAGTTGTCATGAAAGCCCTTGAGTATTGTCGCGCTGTTGGGACAGACCGCCGCACAGGAACCGCAGCCCTGGCAAAGAATCTCGTCCACCACGATCATGTCGTTCTCGAAATCCGCGCGCCGAGCCCCGTAGGGGCAGGCCGTCACGCATATCTGGCACATTGAGCAAAGGCTGTGGCGCACCGAGGCCACCACGGTTTCGCGGGCGATCTTCTCGACGCTCAGTATGCGCATGGCCCGCTGGGCCGCGGCCTTGGCCGAAACGATGGTCTCGCGCATGGAACCCGGAGAATGGGCCAGGCCGCACATGAAGATGCCCTGCTTGAGGAAGTCCACGGGTCGCCACTTGGACTCGGCCTCCTGGAAGAAGCCGTCCTTGTTGATCTCAACCCCGAATATTTCCACGAGGTCTTCCACGTCGTTGGGTTCGATGCCGTTGGACAGCACCAGCAGGTCGGGCTTGATCAGGATGTCCCTGTCCAGGATGTGATCCCGGGCGGTGATCATTGGCTGATGGTCCTTGCTGAACTCCACCTTGGGCTTCTGGTCCTTGTCGTAGCGGATGAAGATGACTCCGGCCTTGCGGGCCTTGGTATAGAATTCCTCCATGAAACCATAGCTCATCATGTCGCGGTAGAAGACATAGATGGCCACGCCCGGATTCTTTTCCTTGAGAAAAAGAGCATTCTTCAGGGCCGAGGCGCAACAGACCCGGCTGCAATAGTTGCGCGGCTCCTCCCTGGAGCCCACGCACTGAATCATGGCCACGCTCTTGAGTTGGCTCACATCCATGGCACCCGTGGCCATCTGCCCTTCCAGCTCCAGTTGGGTGAGCACTGTCTTGTGAACCTTGTATCCATAGGTATAGTTCTTCGCCTCGTGGCCGCCCGTGGCCAGGATGGTCACACCGTGTTCCAGGGTGAATGCGCCCTCGTCGCTGGCTATGGCCGTGCGGAAACGCCCGGCGTTGCCCCTGGAAAGAACCACGCGGGAATCCTTGAGAACCTTGATGCGCGGATTCTTCTCCACCTGCTCCACAAGATCTTCCATGAACCTCTGGGGCTCGCCCCCTTCAAGGGTGTAGTGCAGCCTCATGGCCGTCCCGCCCAATTGCTCAGACTCCTCCACCAGGCAGACCTCGTGGCCCTGATCGGCTATGGCCAATGATGCGGTCATTCCGGCCAGGCCGCCGCCTACCACAAGGGCGCTGCGGGCCACGTCCACCATCACCGACGGAGGAACCGGATCCACCCCCTGAAGCCGGGCCACGGCTCCAGCCAGATTGCTGTATATCTCCCTGGCCACCACATCGGGGTTTTCGTTCCCGCCGGGGTAGGTGGGGGTGTAGATGTCCACCACGTCCATGAGGGCCGGGTTGAGATTCAAGGTCCTGCCCAGTTCGCGCAGCTTGGGCACATATGCGTAGGGCATGCAGGCCCCGAGAAGAATCCTGTTTGGCTTGAGTTCCCTGGCCAGTTCTTCCACTTCCAGCCAGCCTTCCCTGGTGCAGACGCTCTTGACCGGTGCCGCCTTGCAGACCGAATGTATCCTGGAAAGCTTTTCAGTAAGGCCTTCAAGATCGATGCTCTCCTCAAGGGTCGGGCAGGATGCGCAGAGGGCCACCAGAGTCTTGGGGGCCTCCCTGGACACGTCCGGATATTCGGGTTCCGGCTCGGCCTCTTCGCCCGTGAGCACGTCGTAGACCTTGATCATCCGGGCCGCGCCCTGGGCCGCCGCACTGGACTGGGTCACGGACTCGGCTATGTCCTTGGGGCTTCCGAAGGCCCCGGCCGCGAACACGCCCAGACGGCTGGTGCGCGTGGGCCGGAATTCCTCGGTCCTGCCGAATCCCCACCTGTTGGTCTCGATCCCGGCAACCTCCATGAGCTTGTCCGAACTGTCGGGCGGCTTGACCCCCGTGGCCAGGACCACCATGTCGAAGACTTCCTCGTGCTGCTCCCCGTCCTCGCCGAAATAGCCGACGATGACATCGCCGTTCTCCTTGGCCGGCACTATGGAATGCGGCCTGCATCTGACGAAACGGACCCCGTTCTCTTCCTCGGCCTGGTCGCGGTAGCGCTGGAAATTCTTTCCGTGGGTGCGCATGTCCATGTAGAAGATGGTCGCGTCCGCCTTGCCCTTGGTCAGCTTCTTGGCCAGCAGGGCCTCCTTGATGCTGAACATGCAGCAAATGGAGGAACAGTATTCCCTGTTCTTGCGCACATCGCGGGAGCCGACGCATTGTATCCAGGCTATCTTGCGCGGCGGCTTCCCGTCACCCGGCCTTTGCAGCCTGCCCCGGCTCGGGCCGGTGCCGCTGCAGAGCCTCTCGAACTCCACTGCCGTGACCACGCCGGGGTGTGAGCCGTACATAAAGATGTCCGCCGCCCCCTGGGGATTGTCGTGGGGACTGTAGCAATCGAAGCCAGTGGCCATGACCACCGCTCCGACCTCCAACTCCACCTCGGTGTCGGACATGATGCGCATGTAGAGCTTGTCCAGCCAAGGGACCAGGGTCTTGGGAACCAGGGGCTTGAGGATGTAGTCCCTCGCTCCCTGGGCCAGAAGCTCCCTGGCCTTTTCTTCCTGTTCCGCCGTGGCCATGAGGATTATGTCCAGATCGGGCCTGAGCTCCCTGGCCCGCAGGAGAACCCTTTCGGGGTCCATGTCCTCCATGCTCAGATCGAGAAGCAGGAGCTTGAACTTGTCGTCCTCGGCCAGCTTGTCCACGGCCTCGTTTCCGCTTCTCACTGCCTGGATTGGAAAATTCTGGGCTTCCAGCCAGTCGGCCAGGAACTGGTCCGTCTGATCGTCGGGATCGGCCACCAGGATGTGAAAATCCTTGCGCTCATCGAACTTGAAGTCGATGGCCTTGGTCGGACAGGCCTCATAGCATTGCCAGCACCTCTGGCAGTTCTCCAGGTCCACCACGTAATGGTTGGGAATGGCGTGGGGAACCGGAAGGTAGATGGCCGAACGCTTGTTCAGGCCGGCGTTGAATTCGTTGGAGACCTCCACTGGGCAAACCTCGGCGCATATCCCGCAACTCACGCACTTGACCGGGTCCACCAGGGTGGACTTGCGGCTCAGGGTGACGAAGAACTTGCCGGGATCGCCCTCCAGAACGGTCATCTCCGTTGAAAGCATGATGTCTATGTTCTCATGGAACAGGCCCTTGCGCAGGCAAAACTGGCTGGACGCGTCCCTGGACATGAGCGGAAGCATCTTGCACATGCCGCAGTTGTCGCTTGGAAACTGATGGTCCAACTGGGTAAGGATGCCGCCGTGGCTGGGCCTTTTGTCGATAAGGGCGACCTTCTGCCCGGTAAGGGCCAGGTCAAGGGCCGCGCGTATGCCGCCTATGCCCGCTCCGACGACCAGCGCCCCGTAGTTCTTTCTCATTTTAGTCCTCCCGATTCCTTTTCAATCGACATTCCTGCCAGTGGGCCTAGTCCGTTCCAGCCGTGACTTCGGGGAATTCCTTCTCCTTGAACACGGAAAGGGGCGGCGGATCGTTGGAGTTGATGCCGGGACTGTAATCGAACGCGGCCTGGGTCCTGGCGGCCACGGTCCTGAACAGCTCCATGACCGGAATATCGTTGGGGCAGGCGTTGGAACACTGTCCGCAGCCGACGCAGGCCGTGCTCATGTGCGCAAGTCTGGTCAGGTGGTAGAAGACCGTGTCCGTGGGCATCTTGAGCATGCCCTTCTGCTTGGCCCAGTTCAGATACTGCCAGGGCTTGTGCTCGAACACGTCCGTGGTGAACACGCACTCCTTGCAATAGCAGACAGGGCAGGCCACCCTGCAATTGTAGCAGTTGATGCAGCCCGAAAGGTAATTGACCAGATCATTGAGGGAACCCGTAACCTTGTCGGTCTCCTCGAACATCTTGTCCCTGAATTCGGTGCGCGCCGCCACCAGGGCTTCAAGGGCCTTCTCGTTGGCGCCCATGTCCCCGGCGTCGGGCAGCCCCAGCCCGTTGAGCAAGGCCTCGCCGCGCGCGGTGTTGGCCCGCACCGGCAGATAGGAACCGAGATCGGCCCCGGCCAATCCGATGACCAGATCGGCGCTCGCGGCCGAGGGGAACTCACAGGCCTTGCAGGCCTTGGCCACGTCCTGGCCCTCTCCGGCCCCGTCGTAGCTGGACAAAAAGTCACGGGTTGCGACCATCGGCTCCCTGTCCCCCAGGAAATCGCCATAGTCCGTGTTCCCGAAAGCGCCCATGCAATCGGCCGAGATGAGCAGAACCTCGTCCGCGCTGGCCTGATTGAGCTTGACCAGCTCGATGAAAGCCCTGATCTCGCAGGACCTGAGCACCGCCGCAATCTTTGTTCCGGCCTGGCCGTGGGTCAGTCTGGCCAGCATGCGGCCCGAATTCATGGGGTAGGCCGGAGCCAGGGGATCGGCCATGTCCAGTTGGTCGGAGTCGGTGACCAGTGTGGGCATGGGCGTGCCGCCCGAAGGCAGATGCACGGGAGCGAGCACCGCTCCTATAGAGTCTTCCGCCAAAATCATCTTCAGAAAATCCTGAATCGCGGAAACCGGGTTGCCGTCCCTGATTTCAATTTTCGCCGTGGTTGCCATTTCTGTTCCTCCTGGCCGTTCTGTGTCCGGCGGCTATACGACCTTCATGCCCTTGGTTTCGATGGGACCGAGTTCCTTTATGTCCGCAACCATTTCATTCACGGTTTCGGCGAACTCGTTGCCTTCGCTGGCGCCGACCCAGGTCAGCTTGACCCTGCGCTCGTCTATGCCGAAACGGGTCAGTATTTCCTTGAGCAGCTTCACCCGCCGCCGGGCCTTGTAGTTTCCGTTTATGTAGTGGCAGTCGCCGGGATGGCAGCCGCTGACCAACACGGCGTCCGCGCCGCTCAAAAGGGCCTTGATCACATACTTGGGGTCCACCATGCCGGTGCACATCATCCTGATCAGCCGGACGTTGGGTACCTGAAGCATGCGCGATGTCCCGGCAAGGTCCGCTGCGGTGTATGTGCACCAGTTGCAGACAAAGGCCACGATGGTCGGCTCGAACCCCTGATCCGCACTTGCCGCGGGAGAGCTTTCAACGGCCTCTTTTTCAATGACTTGGCTATCCATGACTTCCTCCGAATTTTCCCGTTTTACAGGCGTTCCATACCGCTAGGCGGTCGCCTCTTCCCTCTTTTCTTCAACCTTGGCCGCTGGTTCCTGGTCGTCGACCATGACGGGCGGCGGTTCCGGTATGGGAGCCAGAAGCCCTTCCAGCTCGGCGAATATCTGCTTTTCGTTGAAGTGCTTGATCTGGGCCGCGCCGCTGGGACAGTAGCCCGCACAGCTGCCGCAACCCTTGCACATGGCCTCGTTGACCACGGCCACGTTCCTGTGTTCGTCGAACTCGATGGCCGAGTAGGCGCAAAGCCCCACGCAAACCTTGCAGCCCACGCAGATGTCCGGATTGATCCAGGACGTGGTCGGAGAGATGCCCACCGTGCCCTTGGCCGCCAGGGCCAGGGCCTGGGCCGCGCCGCCTGAGGCATGGGCCACCGAGTCGGGAATGTCCTTGGGGCCCTGACAGCTTCCGGCCAGAAATACCCCATCGGTGGCCGTGGTGCAGGGACCGAGCTTGGGATGCTCTTCCAGGAAGAACCCGTCCTGGCTCAGGCTGATGCCGAAGACCCGCGCCACTTCCGAAGCGTCCTTGCGCGCCTCCATGGCGGTGCAGAGAATGACCATGTCCACCGGGACGCGCAACCGCCTTCCGGACAGGGTGTCCTCGGCTATTACTATGAGCTTGCCCTCTTCCTCAGGGGTCTGGGCCTGGTCGGTGATTTCGCCGGGACGGCCCCTGATGAATGTCACGCCTTCCTTCTGGACCCGCTCGTAGAATTCCTCGTAGCCCTTTCCGAAGCAGCGCATGTCTATGTAAAAATTGTAGACCTGCACGGCGTGGCCCACCTTGTCCTTGATCAGGTGGTCGTACTTGAGGGCGTACATGCAGCAGGTGCGCGAACAATACTGGTGGTAGTTCTCGTCGCGGCTGCCCACGCAATGGACAATGGCCACGCTTTCCGGCGGCGACCCGTCCTTGAGCTGAATCTTGCCGCCCGTGGGGCCCACCGCGTTGTTCAAACGCTCGAACTGCAGGGCCGTGTAGACGTTGTCGTAACGCCCGAAACCGTATTGCCTGAGGGGCGTCGGGTCCATGCCGTCGTAGCCCGTGGCCAGGATGATGCTGCCCACCTCCAGGGTGATCTCGCTCGCGGTCTGGGTATAATCGATGGCTCCGGTGGGACAGAACTTCTCGCAGACCCCGCACTTGTCCTTGGTCATCTTCAGGCAGTGCTCGGCGTCGATGACCGGCGTATTGGGAACGCTCTGGGGCGAATTGCGGTAAATGGCCCGGCGGTAGCCGATGCCTTCCTCGAACTCGCTCAGGACCTTGGTCGGACACTTTTCAAGACAGGTGCCGCAACCGGTGCAAATGTCCATGTCCACATAGCGGGGATTGCGCCTGACCTTGACCTCGTAGTTGCCCACGAATCCGCTGACATCCGTTACCTCGCTGTAGGTCAGGAGGTTGATGTTCGGCTCCTGGGCCACGGCCACCATCTTGGGAGTGGAGATGCAGGCCGCGCAGTCCAGCGTGGGAAAGGTCTTGTCGAACTGGGCCATGTGGCCGCCGATGCTTGGGCTCTTTTCTATGAGATGGACCATGTGGCCGGACTTGGCCACGTCCAGGGCGGCCTGGATGCCGGCGATGCCCGCCCCGACCACCATGACGTCGGGCAGAACCCCGACTTCCCTGGAAAAAAGCTCGCCGTGGTTGTTGACCCTGTCCACTGCCGCGCTGACTATGTGCTTGGCCTTGAGAGTCGCCTCTTCCCTTTCCTCGGTGACCCAGGAGCAGTGCTCCCGGATACAGGTGTGCTGCATTAGATAGGGATTGAGTCCGGCCCTGGCGCAGGCCTTCTGAAAAGTCTTCTCGTGCAGCCGGGGAGAACAGGAGGCCACCACCACCCGGTTCAGGCCCATGTTCTTGATGTCGTCGATTATCAAATCCTGGCCCGGGTCCGAGCACATGAACTGATAGTCCCTTGAAACAACGACATTTTTCATCTTACCTGCGGCTTGGGCCACATCCACGCAATCGACCTTGCCCGCGATGTTGGTGCCGCAATGGCAGACATAAACACCTATTCTATTGGCCATCCTCCCTTCTCCTTGACTTTGGCGCGCACTACTTGCCGCCGTTGTTCAGGGCCAGAGTCAATTCGCCCACCAGTCTTTTCAGCCTCTCGTTCTCGACCATCAAATCCGACGATCCCCTGGGCTTTGGACAGCCCCTGAAGACCAGGGGCGAGTTGCTCATGAAGTAATCCTTCCATTTGTAGTACTGTCCCGGCCGTATCATGTACTCCCTGCACAGCTCGGACACGGGTCTGCCGCCTATGCCCTCCAATACTATTCTGGCCTTTGTTTCCGCATCCCACTTTCTTCTCATCAACCCCTGCTCCCCGAATAAGCTGCGGACGGATTCTCTTAGCTCGGCAGCGGCTTAGCTAGTGAATTTGAGAATGAGTATTATTGAGCAATCCAATGAAAACCATCATGCCTTCCACCTTTCAATACGCTGCAAGCATTGCAAAATCGCATTTCACCCCTGAAGCAATCGGTGCAGCGCCGTCTCGCGAAATAGTTCTTATGTTCTAATGAACAAGAAGCATGCCCAGGTTGCATAGTCTTTAAATTTTCGCCCGTTATGTTGTGAAACGGCCACTGGAACACAGAAAAACAGCAGAAAAAATGCGAAAATTGTCTTGCAGCGCTGGAAACGTCTTGTTATACAAGATATAAAATACAACCAGGCGGACAACTCAACAAAAAAAGCCATTTAAAGCAATATATTGGATCATGTCACGGTGGCTGCGGCCAAAAGCGCCGCAAGGAGAGACCGCCTTGCCGGACAAGACAAAGAGTGAGGACATCAAGGCCGTCAAACGACCCTTTCTGCGCGGCGAAAGCCTGATACGGCTGATTCTGGACGCCACCTCGGACTTCGCGGTGCTCATTGACCTTGACGGCATGGTCCTGGCGGTCAACGCCCTGATGGCCACCCGCATCGGCGCCTCGCCCAAGGAGCTTCTCGGCACCTGCTTCTATGACCGCTTCCCGCCCAATGCGGGGGAAAAAAGACGGGCAATCGTGGACGTTGTCGTGCGCGGCAAGACCCCTTTCAGATACGAGGATTCAACCTTCTCGGGCCGGACACTGGACACCCGGGTCCTTCCGGTCCTGGACTCCAACGGCGACGTGTCCGAAATCGTGGTCCTGGCCCAGGACATTACCCACCAAAAAAAAGGTGAGGCGGAAAGGCTGCGGCTGGCGACGGCCATTGAGCAGGCCGGAGAGGCCTTCATCATCTGGAACGACCAGTTCGAAGTGGAATACGTGAACCAGGCCTTCGAGGACATGACCGGCTATTCCCAAAGCGAAGTCAAGGGCCGCAGCATGACCGTTTTCTACTCCGGTCAAAGGCAGAAGACGGCCTACGCCGAAACAGTCGAAGTCGCCACGCAGGGCGAGATATGGACCGGCAGGTCCGAGATAACCAGGAAAAACGGACGGACCTTCCAATGCGACAACACGGTCTCGCCCATCAGGGGCAAAGGCGGCGTCATCCTCGGATACGTCAGCGTCTGGCGCGACGTGACCCGCTTGGAAGAGCTTGAAAAGGAACTGCGCCAGGCCCAGAAAATGGAGGCCCTGGGCACCCTGGCCGGAGGTATTGCCCACGATTTCAACAACGTGCTCGGCCCCATCATCCTGCACTCCGAGCTCGGACTGGACATGCTGGAGGCGGACAATCCCGCCAGAAAGTCCTTCAACGAAATCCTGGTGGCCGCGGACCGGGCCAGATCGCTCATCGGACAGATACTGCATCTGGCCCGCAGGCGCGAGGAGGATGAACCCATCCCCTTCAAGCTTGGCTCCATCATCAAGGAGTGCCTGAAGCTGTTGCGCCCCTCACTGCCTTCAACCATAAAAATAGTGACCGACATAAGGACCGACGACGACTTTGTGCTGGCCGACCCCACACAACTGCACCAGGTGGTCATGAACCTCTGCACCAACGCCAGCCACGCAATGGGCAACACCGGCGGGCTGCTGACCATAAGGCTGACCGACGACGAAGGGGGACGCTATGTGCAGCTGGTCGTGGAGGACACGGGCCAGGGCATGTCCCAGGATCTGATGGAAAAAATATTCGAACCCTTTTTCACCACCAAAAAGGACGGCACGGGCAGCGGGCTCGGACTCACCGTGGTCCAGAGCATCGTCAGCCAGGCGGGCGGCGGCGTGAAGGTCAAGTCCAGACCCGGAAAGGGCTCATCGTTCCGCATAATGCTGCCGAAGGTTCAAAGGCCCGTGCCCATTGAAAGCTGCCTGCTGAACCGCGACTTCTCCGCCCGCCGGGGCGAAAGGATAATGGTCGTGGACGACGAGGCCATCGTCCTTGCAGCGGTCAGGTCCAGCCTGGAAAGGCTCGGCTATTCGGTACGCGTATGCAGCGATCCCTTCGAGGCCCTCATCGACTTCAGAAACGACCCGGACTGCTGCGACCTGGTCCTAAGCGACGTGACCATGCCCGGCATGACCGGCATTGATCTGGCCAGGGAGTTTTTGGCCATCAGGCCCGGACTGCCCGTGGTTCTCAGTTCCGGATACACCGAACTGGTTGGTCCCGGCGAGGCCAAGCGCCTGGGCGTGGCGGGATTCCTGAAAAAACCATTCAGCATGACCACCATGGCCGAGACCATCAGGCAGGTGCTCGACAATCAAGAAAACAACAACCAGTCCCGGGAGGACTCATGAACAACATACTCGTCGTGGACGACGACAAGCTCATGAGCGGGGCGCTGTCCTCGGCCATCCAGTCCATGGGTTACGAGGCCCAGGTGGCCGGAACCCTGAAAAAAGGCCTGGAAATGGCCGCCAGGGGCGACTTCAACGTGGTCATCCTGGACGTGCGGCTGCCGGACGGCAACGGACTGGAGGCCCTGGCCCGGTTCAAGGAATGCCTCTCCTCGCCGGAAGTGATCATCCTCACCGGCGCGGGCGACCCGGACGGGGCGGAACTGGCCATCAGGAGCGGAGCCTGGAGCTACATCACCAAGCCGCCGACCCTGAACAAGATCAGGCTGCCCGTGCAACGGGCCGTTGAGTATCACCGGGAGCGAATGCCCAACATGCCCCCGCTGACCTTGAAACGCAGCGGAATCATTGGCGAAAGCAGGGCCATCACCTCCTGCCTGGAACAAGTGGGACAGACTGCGGTCACCGAGGCCAACGTGCTCATCACCGGGGAAACCGGCACGGGCAAGGAACTCTTCGCCAGGGCCGTGCACGACAACAGCCCCAGGACAAACGGACCGTTCGTGGTGGTGGACTGCACCTCCCTGCCGGAAAAACTGGTGGAGAGCGAACTGTTCGGCCACGAAAGGGGGGCCTTCACAGGGGCCGACGCCAAGCATGAGGGGCTGGTCAAACAGGCCCACAACGGAACCCTGTTTCTGGACGAGATCGGCGAATTGCCCCTGACCATCCAAAAGGCTTTCCTGCGCGTGCTTCAGGACCGCAGGTTCAGGCCGGTGGGCGGGACCAAAGAGGTTTCCAGCGATTTCAGGCTGGTGGCGGCCACAAACAGGAACCTCGAGCACATGGTCGCCAGAGGGCTGTTCAGGCAGGACCTGCTCTTCAGGCTGCGGACCATCACCCTCGACCTTCCGCCCCTCAGAGACCGCGAGGGAGACGTCAAGAAACTCTGCCGCCATTTCGCGGCCAAATTCAGCCGGGGCAAGAAACCGGCCGCCAGGACATCGGCGGAATTTCTGGACGCCATGGCCCAGTACGACTGGCCGGGAAACGTCCGGGAACTGATCAACGCCTTGGAAAGCTCCCTGTCCGTTGCCGGAGACGACCCCATCCTCTTTCAGCGGCACCTGCCCACGGACATCCGCGTGAGCCTGGCCCGCTCCTCCCTGACCGCAGTTCATGAAAACAGGGAGCCGGAGGACCACTTCATTCTCGATCCAAAGAATTTCCCCAAGCTCAAGGACCACAGGGCAGAGGTCCTGGCCCGCATCGAGCGCCGCTACCTGCGCGAACTCCTGTCCGTGGCGGACGACGACATCCGGGAGGCCTGCTCCATGTCCGGCCTGTCCAGGGCCAGGCTGTATGCCCTGCTCAAGGAATACGGCCTTTCCCGCCGCTGAAGCCCGTCCGGAACGGCGTATTCATCCGGCATTGACGCCGGAACCCCAGGACCGTATTATTCCGCGCCTGGAAAGTCCTGCTCAATGGGACGAACCAGCCTGAAAACCATGCAAAAAAAACTCTTCGACAAAATCCTGGTCCGCATCCGGGAGCTTTACGGCAAGCCGGAAGGGGTCGTTCCCCTGCACGCGCCCATATTTCCCGGCAAGGAACGGGAATATCTTGCGGACTGCATCGACTCCACCTACGTATCCAGCGTTGGCAAGTATGTGGAAAGATTCGAGGAAATGACATCAGAATTCACAGGCGCCAAGCACGCCGTGGCCACGGTAAACGGCACTGCGGCCCTGCACATGGCGCTCATGGTGGCCGGAGTCAGACCCGGAGACGAGGTCGTGACCCAGGCCGTGAGCTTCGCGGCCACGGCCAACGCAGTGGCCCACGCCGGAGCCGAACCCGTGTTCGTGGACTCCGACCCCGGCAACCTGGGCATGAGCCACGAGGCGCTGGAAAGATTCTTCGCCGAGTCCTGCCGCCGGGACGGGGAGTCCCTCGTCAACATCAAAAGCGGCAGGCGCGTGGCGGCCTGCGTGCCCATGCACGTGTTCGGCCATCCGGTGCGCATCGACGAAATTTCCGCGCTCTGCAAGGAACACTGCGTTGCCCTGGTGGAGGATTCCGCCGAGTCTCTGGGCAGCACCTTCAATGGGCGGCACACCGGAACATTCGGCGATCTCGGCATATTCAGCTACAACGGCAACAAGACCGTGACCTGCGGCGGCGGCGGCATGATCGTGACCAACGACCCGGGCCTCGCGGCCAGGGCCAAACACCTGACCACCACGGCCAAACTACCTCACAAGTGGGAGTACTTCCACGACCAGGTGGGCTACAACTACCGGCTGCCCAACATCAACGCGGCCCTGGGCTGCGCCCAGATGGAGAAGCTGCCGGAAATCCTTGCGGACAAACAGAGGCTGGCCGAATCCTATAGGGAATTCTTCAATGAAATCGAGATTCCATTCATCTTTGCGCCGGAGAACTGCCACTCCAACTACTGGCTGAACACAATCCTGCTCAAAGACCGCGCCCAGCGCGACGAGTTCCTTGAATACGCCAACGCAAAAGGCGTCATGGCCAGGGCCATGTGGACCCTCTTAAGCAAGCTGCCCATGTACGAACACTGCCAAAGCGACGGCTTGAAAACAGCGCAGAACCTGGAAGACAGATTGGTGAACATCCCCAGCGGGGCGAGGATATGAGCGACAAAACGACCCACAAAAATAAGCTAACTAAGCCAATAAAACAACTCGCTCAAACTTTTCTACTATTAACTATCATGTCCTCTACCAAAAAGATAAGATAATGAGAACAAGGCTAACATCAACTAGAGGCACAAACCTGATTCCTAGCTATTGACTTACAAGTCACAATCAATAAAGATTAATCTCAAAAAATATAATTTTGTACTCACTTTTCTCATAAATGAACACAGCAAAATAATTATACGACCAACCTCTTATTTTCTAACACATCGACCCGTTATGCGCAAAACAAAACAACAGATAATTAAAGAGAAAAAGCATGGCCTTTGATAAAAAGTGGGAAAAGATTTTTTCCGAGCGGGCGTGGGGAAAATATCCTTGCGAAGAGGTTATCAGGATCACCGCACAAAATTTTTATAAATTTAAAAACAGAAAATATATCAAATTTCTTGATTTAGGATGCGGTGGAGGCGCAACAACATGGTATTTAGCAAAGGAAGGATTTGACGTCTACGGAATTGATGGTAGCCCTTCAGCAATCAAACAAACGTATAACTACCTACAAAAAGAAAACCTCAAAGCCACATTGAAAGTGTCAGACTTTGTTCATATAGATTTTGAAAATAATACGTTTGATGCTGTTTACGATCTAGGCGCGATCCAGCACAACAAAATGAATGATATTAAAAAAATATATAAAGAAATTGTTAGAGTTCTAAAACCCAAAGGACTTTTCTTCTCAAAGTGCATCAACAACAAAACGTCTGGACAAGAAAAAGCTAAAACAGTTGAAAAAAATTCTTTTATACAGTTGCCAAGCATAAACAACGAAGTTCTGGTTCATCTTTTTTCAATAAATGAGCTAAAAAAATTGCTAGCACCTTTTGATAATACTACAATCGATTCTACACTGAACGAAATGACCACCCTACAGCATAGAATAGGTCACTATCTTGTTTCAGGCTTCAAAAAAGGCTAAAAATGAATCATACAAGTTTATGGCTGAGCATTAAAGACAAGCAACTATGGATTGAATGGCTAAATAGATTACCAATTACTCAAAACGACATATATGCTCATCCAGAATACATAAATCTTCATACCGATCAGGAAAAAGAGCCCCGCTGCTATATTTTCTCTCATGATGAAAATATTTTTTTATACCCATTCTTACTACAGAAGACGCCTTTTATAGACAACTATTATGATATTACAACAGCTTACGGATACGGAGGGCCATTATTCAGCACCTGCGACAGGTCTTTTCTTGAATTAGCTTACTCTTGTTTCTATAAAAAAGCAAAACAGAACAACATTGTAGCCGAACTAATCAAATTTAACCCGCTTCAGAACAATCATGCGCATCTCAAAAAAATTTTTCCAGGAAAAATTATTCCAGCATGTAAAACTGTATTTGTAAAAATTGACCAAGACGAAGAGTTGAGATGGACCAATGAATATACCGCTGCGAACAGGAAAGGAATCAAAAAAGCAATACGCAATAACATTACTGTTGAGTTTGATAACAGCAAAAAAAAATGGAATAATTTTGAAAAGTTATATGCTGAAACTATGAAATTCAATATTGCTAACAAATTTTACTTTTTTTCTCCGAAATACTTTGAAAAAATTCGTAATAATCTGTCTTCAAATTACATACTATCTTCCGCCACTGTCAATGGAACAACAGGTGCCAGCATGATAATACTTCACGGCAAAAAATTTGCCTATTGCCATTTAATTGGTACAAATAGATCTTATCAAAAAATTGGCATCAACAATTACTTGCACCATCAATGCATTCAATGGTGCAAAAAAGAAGGTATTGATAAGCTCCTTATTGGTGGGGGCAGGACAAACCAAGACGACGATTCTTTGTTAAAATTTAAAATGAACTTTTCTAAAAAAATGACTTCTTTCTACATAGGCGAGAATATACTAAATAAAGAAATATACAATGAGCTATGCAAGCTTCGAGATTTATATCACTCACCTTCTATAAACGATAACATACTCTTTAAATATAGATTTTAATATGTCAAAAAGAACTATATGTATTATTACTTCAGCAAGGTCTGAATACAGTGCTTCTAAATGGCTGATGAAAGAAATACAAAATGACTCAACACTTGAACTACAAGTTGTTGTAACAGGTGCTCACCTACAAAAACGATTTGGCAATACGGTACTGGAGTTGGAACGAGACAATATTCCTATAGATTACAAAATTAACACCAACTGCCACGATGACTCATTAGTAAATATTGCTATTTCAATGGGAGAGTGCTTAAAAGAAATACCCAAAGCTCTTTCTGCACTAAAACCTGACATTGTAGTTATTTTTGGTGACCGATACGAATTGCTTCCGATTTGTAGTGCTGCCTTAATTTTAAGAATTCCCATTGCTCATGTTTCTGGAGGTGACATTACAGAAGGGGCGATTGATGACTCCATTCGTCACGCAATTACGAAACTATCTCATCTTCATTTTCCCGGCACGGAGTACTCAGCTAACATACTGAGGCAATTAGGTGAATCTTCTGATCGAATATTTGTTGTTGGTGAACCTGGGTTGGAAAATTTTACTCACTTAAATTGTATAAGCAAAGAGGAACTGGCGGCAAAATTTAATATGGATATAAATAAGAGATGGATACTTTTTACATATCACCCTGAAACTCTCTCTAAAGAAATAAATGATATAAAAGTATTGAATGATATTTTTACTGTTTTAGATGATTTAAAGAACACTCAAGTTATGATGACTTATCCGAATGCCGATCCTGGGCATAACAAAATTATTGAGTTTCTGATAAAAGCCAACACTAGCAATCCTTCAAAATATAAGCTGGTAAAGAATCTTGGACAAAAACACTTTATTAGTTTCATGAAAAAGGCATGGTGCATGGTTGGTAATTCATCAAGTTCTGTTTTTGAAGCACCCACAGCAAAACTTCCATCAATACTAATTGGAGGACGACAAAAGGGACGGTTGCTTCCTGGTAATATAATTACCTCGACAGGTAGAGTAAACTCACTTCATCAAGCGTTTAATAAAGTTGAAGACGTTAGTTTTCAAGACACGCTAAAAAATATTGTAAATCCTTATGGGAATGGGGACACGGCAATAAAAATAGTATCTGTTTTAAAAAATATAAATCTAGAGAGATTACTCTATAAACAATTCATAAAAATCTGACGTCTTAAAGGTGGATGCGTTTTTGGAGACAGGTTGTTAAGGACAGGTTGTTAAGTTAGAGTTCATCGATGAGGAGGACAGAAGTGGCCTCGGAAAACTGGACCACTTGGCAAGGTGGACGTAAACAAGCCTGAGGAGGCTGTTAATGTCCAAGAAGAGAAGAAATTTCACTGCCGAATTCAAGGCCCGTGTCGCCCTTGATGCTTTGTCCGGAGAGCACACCCTGTCGGAGCTTGCCAGCAAGTATGGCGTGCATCCCAATTAGGTTTCCCAGTGAAAGAAACAGGCCAAGGAACAGATCGTAGCGGGATTTGCAGGAAAAACCCAAAAGACGCAGCAAAGCGATGAAGATCGGATCAAGGAGCTTCACGCCAAGATCGGCCAACTCACTGTGGAGAAGTATTTTTTGCAACAAGCCTTCGCCAAAATTTGAGCTGTGAGCGAAGGCGAGCGGTGGTCGACAAGACTCACCCCGAGCTCAGCATCCGGCGGCAATGCCGGATTCTTAAATTGCACCGGTCGACGTACTATTACGAGCCCATTGGCGAATCTCCGGCCAATTTGGCTCTCATGCGTCGAATCGACGAGTTGTTTATGGAGCTGCCATTTTTTGGCTCCAGGCAGATGCGTAACATCCTGCGGGACGAAGGCCAGCGGGTCGGTCGTGAACGGGTACGACGTCTGATGCGTAAAATGAGCCTGATGGCGATTTACCAGAAACCAAAGACGAGTCATCCACATCCGCAACATAAGACGTACCCGTATTTGTTGCGGCACAAGGCAATCACAAAGCCCAATCAGGTTTGGTGTGCCGACATCACGTATATCCCCATGAAACGCGGCTTCTTGTACCTTGTGGCGATCATGGACTGGCACAGTCGGGCTGTCGTCATGGAGACTCTCAAACACGATGGATGCTGATTTCTGCGTGTCTGCCTTGGAAGAAGTTTTGAATCGTTATGGGGTGCCGGAAATCTTCAACACCGATCAAGGGTCACAATTCACCAGCTATGAGTTCACACGGACGCTCAGAGAGGCTGGGGTACGTATCTCCATGGACGGTCGAGGTCGATGGATGGATAATGTCATGATCGAACGTCTGTGGCGTTCGCTGAAATATGAATGTGCCTACCTGCGGGAAATGGAAACAGGAAGCGAACTGCGGCACGCCTTGGCTTGATGGTTCAATTTCTACAACAATCGACGTCCGCATTTTGCTTTTGACGGCAAGAAGCCGATGGAGATATATCACAACCGTCCCAGGCCAGAGGGGGTACCCCCTCTGGCCTGGACTGAAAAAGCGGCGTAGCTCGTAAACATGTCCACCTTAAAATCGTCGCTCAGTGGTCCGAAGAACCGAGGCCACTTCTCTACGACGGAAACCACCAGAGACGGCATAATGCTGATGTGTATCAAAAAAATCGGACAGACAAATTCCACCATAATTTCGGTAATCGGTGGTCGGAGATTAGGCGAAGGCTCAGGATGCCTAACGAACCAACAAGCATTTGGAGGATTATGAACTGTTATGTTTCATCTTTTTAGACAATCGAACAAAAGAAATTTTTATCACTTGGCGGGGAATAGCGATATACTTTCATATTTGCCGCACTGTGACAATTTTTGTTTTGCCTCAACAGGAAGGTCTTTGATTAATTTTTTGATTAGACGGCTAGGGTTGACCGAAAAAGATACATGCCTGATGCCTTCCTATGTCGCAGAGGGCGCGATTTGTGCCTTTATTCATAGCGGCGTACAGGTTCAATTTTATAAGGTTGATGAAAAGTTGTTTGCAAAGCTGGACGAATTGGAAGAACAGATTGCAAGTGACTCGTCAGTTAAGTTTTTTATTTTGATCCACCCTTTTGGGTTTGAGCAGCCTGTGCGACCGATTGAGAAACTATTTTATGGAAAGGATGTTTTTATTTTTGAAGATTGTGCTCAAGCTTTGTTTAGTAAAGATTCGGATGGAAATCTTTTGGGTGGGCGGGGAGATTTCTCTCTTTTTTCGTTAAATAAATTTTTACCTGTTCCCGATGGTGCGATTCTTCAAAGCCATTTAACAGACGTCAAAATTGCTGACTGTGTGTTCGAGTCCGAGTCTGAAGAGAGAAGATGTTCTATCAACGACTACATTCGGCATCTTCATTTAAATTTCGAGATGTTTCAAAGCAGAGCAACTTTTGACTCCAAAAAAAAATTGAAAGAATCTACTGCTGCCTATGAAAAGTATTATAATTTTATAAATCGGAACCTTAATCTTTATTCTCCCTGCACAGAGTCTTTTAATCAATTGAGAGCTATAGATTATAAGGGAATGATTTCACAACGAATCATTAACACACAGTTTTTATATGATAATTTTAAAAATTCTAAATTTCAATTTGTATACGAGAAATGGAATAAAAATTGTGTTCCCATGGCGGTGCCGGTTTATGTGGCACCTGAGAGAAGAGAGGAGATCATTTTAAAACTATTTGAAAAAAACATACTGTTGTCAACCCTAGTTGACAAATGGGATTTTATTCCAGAAAATAATGAAGCTAAATTTACTAGCGAGCGAAAATTTATCGACTCCCATTTGCTAATACCGGTCAATGAATTTCTTTCAGCTTGCCAAATGGAAAAAATAGTTAAGGAATTAAATAAAATATGAGTAGAGACAAATTTAAAGAGGCATTGTTGGATTTTGATACAATTATTGAAAAAGCTGAAAATAACGTATTTATTATCGCTGAAGCTGGCGTCAATCATAACGGCGATTTGAATGTGGCAAAAAAATTGGTCGATGTTGCGGCAAACTGTGGATGCGATGCCGTAAAGTTTCAAACTTGGAAGACTGAAAAAGTTTATTGCCAAGAGCGATCCATCAAGCCGGAATATCAAAAGAGAACAACAGACAAGGAAGAATCTGAATTTGATACAATCAAAAAATTGGAACTATCATTCGAAGAATTTAGGGAATTGAAAGCGTACTGTGATGCCCTGGATATTCTTTTCCTTTCAACTCCTGACGAGCAAGAAAGTGCAAATTTTTTGATTGATGAGTTGCGTGTCCCAATAATAAAGACAGCTTCTCAAGATGTTACCAATATTCCTTTTTTAAGGTATCTGGGGGGAAAAAAAATGCCTCTTGTATTTTCCACCGGCGCGGCTACTCTTGTTGAAGTCCTTGAAGGTGTCGAGGCAATTCTAAATGAAAGTGATAAATTAATAATTCTTCATTGTGTCTCCTCCTATCCCGCTCCATTGGAGGATCTTAATCTTAATGTGATTTCACGTTTAGCCGCAATTACAAATTGTCCCGTTGGTTTTTCGGATCATACCAGAGGCATCGAAGCGGCCTGCGCAGCTTTAGCTTTGGGGGCTAGGTTTTTTGAAAAGCATTTTACTCTTTCACATGATCAGAAGGGTCCAGATCATCAGGCATCACTGATCCCAGAAGAACTAGCATTTTATGTGTCCACCTTGCGGGCTTTGCATCTGGCGTTGGGAGACGGACGTAAACGGATCATGCCATCAGAAATTGAAAACCGTAAGGCTTTTCGTCGTTTTCTCGTTTCTTCTCGAAATATTCAAAAAGGGGAAAGAGTTGGACTAGATGATTTTCATTTTAAGAAAGTTTCTGCTGGTATAGCACCCAAGCAGATTTATGATATCCTTGGGGCATCAGCAGCTGTAGATATCCAAGAAGGAGAGGTCATTCAATGGAAACAATTTAAGTTTGAATAGGTAATTAATTGTGAGGTGCCTTTCAATAAAAAATATGAAATTGTCGAAGAAAAAAAAATGACCATAGATTGGCCGGTCTTTTAATCAACGAATAGTTTTTATATAAAATATATTTTTAAATCGGTAATACTATGAATTCAAAAAAAACATTGGGAACAAAATTTAACGCCTCTAAAAATGAACAAGCTATTAGGGGGAATCTGAAACAGTTGTTTGATGTCTGCCCGATTGTCGAGGAAGAGTTGTTCATGAACTTTCCGCTATTTATGAGCAGGCAAAATTTATCTCATATTCTTTATATGAATGAGCTTTATCAGCAGATTTGCGATGTGCATGGTAAAATTTTTGAACTTGGAGTGAGATGGGGACGGAATCTAGCCCTCTATGAATCTTTTCGAGGGATATATGAACCTTTTAATCATAATCGAACGATTGTAGGTTTTGATACTTTTTCCGGGTTTCCTTCGGTTGATGTCAAAGATGGAACTGCCGAGATCATTGAAGTTGGCTCTTATTCGGTAACTGAAAATTATGATAAATACTTAGAAAATGTTTTAGACTATCACGAAAAAGAAAGTCCTATTTCCCATATTAAAAAATATGAACTGAAAAAGGGAGATGCAGTTGTAGAGGTTGAGAAATACCTTGAAGAGCATCCTGAGACAATAGTGGCGATGGCTTATTTTGATTTTGATATATACGAACCTACTAAACGTTGTCTAGAGTTGATTAGGGATCGCCTTACAAAAGGCAGTATTGTTGCCTTTGATGAACTTAATTGCTTTGACTACCCTGGAGAAACTCGTGCCGTAATGGAAGTTTTTGGACTTCATAAGTATAAAATTAACCATTCCAAATTTAGCCCGACTCAGTCTTATATTATAGTTGATTAATTTTTTTGTGCGGCTAATTTCTTGTAACGTCCCCTCTTCTTAGGACGACAATCAGAAGTGAGAAGTGGGTTAAGGAAACTGAACCACTGAACTAGGTGGGCATAACAAGAGCCGAAATAGTATCCTAATTATTTGGATTTATTAGTTTTTTAAAATATACTAAATATATTTAATAAAATCCTTAAGCAGGTTAACAATTTTATCCCCGTATACTTTCATAATTTTCAAAAATTGTTCTTTTAACATAACAATATCAACAACGTTTCTTAACTTAATGACTCAAACTTAAAATACCATGAAAAACTGGCTCAACACCATAATATCTTCGGAAGCAACCCTCCGCGAGGCCCTGGAAAAGCTTAACAAAAGCAGCCTACAAATTGTCCTTGTGCTGGACGATGAAGAAAGGCTCAAGGGCATAGTCACTGACGGGGACATCCGCAGGGCTCTGCTGGCCAACATGGACATGTCCGAGCCGGTGGGCAGGATCATGCAAACAAAATGCACCACGGCTGGCGTGGAGGACAGCGACGCGCAGATACTTAAACTCATGCAGCGCAGGGAATTCCGCCACGTCCCGGTTTTGGACAACATGGACCGAGTCGTTAACCTCAAGGTCCTCCTGGAAATGCTACAGGAACGGCGGCGGGAGAACTGGGTGGTGCTCATGGCCGGGGGCCTCGGCTCAAGATTGCGCCCCCTGACCAACGACTGCCCCAAGCCCATGCTCGAAGTGGGCGGCAAGCCCATCCTCCAGACCATCATGGAGGGCTTCATCGGCTACGGATTTCACCGCTTCTTTCTCTCGGTCAACTACAAGGCCGAAATGATTGAGGAGTATTTCGGGGACGGTTCGCGCTTCAACGTGGACATCTCCTACCTGCGCGAGGACACGAAACTGGGGACCGCCGGCTGCCTGAGCCTGTTCCCGGAACGCCCGGACAAGACATTCCTGGTCATGAACGGGGACCTGCTTACCCAGGTAAATTTCGAGCGGATGCTGAACTTCCACCGCAAGCACGGCGCCACGGCCACCATGGGCATCAGGGAATACGACGTGCAAATACCCTTCGGCGTGGTGGAAACCAAGGAGCACAGGCTGGTGGGGCTGACGGAAAAGCCCGTGCACAAATTCTTCGTCAACGCCGGGGTCTACGCCATTGAACCCGACGCCCTGGACCTCATGCCGAAGAATCAGCCAATGGACATGCCCGAACTCTTCGAGGAGATCATGGCTGCCAAGCTGGAAGCCTCAGTCTTCCCCATCCACGAGTACTGGATGGACATCGGGAGGCACGGCGACCTGGACCGGGCCAACGGTGAATACACCGACCACTTCTAATGGTGGCGGAAGGCACTCTCAACAGTATGAAATGCTTAGTCATAGGATACGGCTCCATCGGTTCCAGACATGCCCGTCTGCTCTCCGCACTGGGTCACGAGACCAGCGTGGTCAGTTCGAAGGATGTCCCGGATCATCGCTGCTTCAAAAGCGTGGGGCAGGCCCTTCAAAGCGACGACTTCCAGTATGCGGTCATTGCCAATCCCACCAGCGTACACCTCCAGACCCTGAACGAACTGGTCCAAAGAAGCTTCAAGGGGCTAATTCTGGTGGAGAAACCTCTTTTCGACCAACCGCACGAGCCTCCGGAAACGACTACAGGCAAGACATTTGTGGCCTACAACCTGCGCTTCCACCCCGCCCTGATCAAGGCCCGTGAGATGCTTGAAGGACGGGATCTATATTCCCTCCAGGCTTACGTGGGCCAATACCTGCCCACCTGGAGACCGGAAGCCGACTACCGCCAATGCTACTCCTCCTCCAGGATGCTTGGCGGCGGCGCTCTCAGGGATTTGAGCCACGATCTGGACTATGTGAGCCTGATCTGCGGCGGCTGGAAAAGCGTGGCCGCCATGGGCGGCAAGGTCTCGGACCTGGAGATCGACAGCGACGACCTGTTCTGCCTTTTGTTGCGCACTGAAAACTGCCCGGCGGCCATGATCCAGGTCAATTATCTGGACCTCAGGGCGAGGCGCGAACTGCTGGTCAACGCCCAAGGGCTGAGCCTCAGGATCGACTTCATGGCCGGGACGCTGGAAACGGACGGCGAAATCTTCGAATTCCAGCCGGAGAGGGACCAGACATACATTGATCAGCACAGGGCCATTCTGGCTGGCAAGGCCCATCTCGCCTGTTCGCTCAGACAGGGGCGGGAGGTGCTCGAACTGATCCGGGCGGCGGAACAGGCGGCAGCTGAAAAAACTTGGGTGGATAAATGAGCATGAAGAACAAGAAGATAATCGGATTCATCTTTGCCAGGGGCGGCTCAAAAGGCATTCCGGGGAAAAACATCCGCCTTCTGGACGGCAAGCCGCTCATCGCCCATGCCATTGAAACGGGACTCGGCAGCAAATTCATAAAACGCATGATAGTCTCCACCGACGACCCGGCCATTGCCGAGACCGCACGCAATTGCGGCGCGGAAACGCCCTTCATGCGCCCGCCTGAGTTGGCCGGAGACAAGTCCCCGGAATGGCTGGCCTGGAGGCATGCCCTGAAGGAGTTGGAAAAGGCCGGAGAAAAAGTGGACGTTTTCGTGTCCCTGCCCGCCACCGCGCCCCTGCGTTCGGTAAGGGACGTGGACGCCTGCATAGAGCTTTTCCTTGAAGGCGGAGCGGACGCCGTAATCACGGCCAAAAACGCTTCGCGCCACCCGGCCTTCAACATGATCACCCTGGACAAGGATGAAAACGCGCAGCTTGTCATGCCGCCGGACAAAACCATCACCCGACGACAGGACGCGCCTGCGGTCTACGACATGACCACTGTTGCCTACATCCTTCGCCCCGACTTCATCTTAAGGGCGGACGCAATCTTTCAGGGACGGGTCAAGGCCGTTCTGGTGCCGGACGAACGAGCCCTGGACATCGACACGGAACTTGATTTCGCCTTTGCCGAATTCCTGACAGCAAGAAAGAGGAAATGATAATGAAAAACATAAGCCAACTCATGTCCCTCAAGGGCCGCACTGCCCTGATCACCGGAGGCGGCGGGTACATCGGCACGGCTGTAGGCCTTGCCCTGGCCCAGGCAGGTTGCGCCATAGCCGCAGTGGACATTTCAAAACAGGCCGCCGAAAGAACTGCCAAAGATATTGCCGAGGCTCACGGAGTGGAAACACTGGCAATGCAGGCGGACTTGGCCGAAGAAAAAGAGGTCCGCGCCCTGCCCAAGACCGTGGTGGACAGTTTGGGGAGCCTGGATGTCCTAGTCAACTGCGCGGCCTTTGTGGGCACCACCGACCTTGAGGGCTGGGTCGTGCCCTTTGCCGAACAAAGTTCCAAGGCCTGGAGGATGGCCATGGAAGTCAACCTGACCTCGGCCTTCGTGCTCATCCAGGCGGCAACGCCATATCTTGAAAAATCGGGCCACGGCTCGGTGATCAACGTGGGCTCCATCTACGGCGTGTCCGCGCCGGACATGCGCCTTTACCAAGGCACGGCCATGGGCAATCCGGCGGCCTATGGGGCCAGCAAGGGCGGACTCATACAGCTCACCAAATGGCTGTCAACGGTGCTCGCGCCCAAGATCAGGGTCAACGCCATATCGCCCGGCGGGGTCTGGCGCAACCAGCCGGAAGAATTCCGCAAACGCTACGAGGAACGCACTCCCCTTGGACGCATGGCCACTGAAGAGGACATGATCGGAGCGGCGCTATTTCTGGCTTCCGATCTGTCCTCATACGTAACCGGGCAGAACATCATGATCGACGGCGGCTGGACCGCATGGTAGTCTTTGCGGGTTGATAAAGGCCATTCAAACTAGTAGTGGATCAAGTGCCCAAGGGCGACGATTTTTTTCTGAAACAAGCCCATTGAACAAGGAAAGATAGATGCCCCCTCGCATACTGTTTCTGGTCAACGGCCTGGGCCTCGGCAATTCCACGAGGTGCCACGCCATGATGCAGAGGCTGCGGGACATGGGGGCTTCCATTGAAATCATAACTTCCGGCAACGGGCTATGGTACTTCAAGGACCGCCCCAACCTGCCCGAAGCCCACGAGATGAAGTCCCTGTACTACGCTTCCAGACAGGGGCGCATCAGCATCAGGGACACCATTCTATCGACTGTGGATTTCATGAAGATACTGGCCCACAACACGAAGGTCGTGGACAACGTTCTGGATGAATCTCGACCGGATCTGGTGGTCACGGACTCGGTCTACACATTCAGGCCCATGAAGAAACGGGGCATATCAATCGCGGCCCTGAACAATTCCGATGTGGTGCATGTGGCCTACCGCAAGTTCAGGGACCGGCCCAAGAGCATCCGCCCCCAGTTCTGGGCCATTGAGGAAACGGACTACATATTTCACCGCATCATACCCGACCTCGTGACCAGCCCGACCCTTGACCCGACACTGCCGGAAGCAGGCGGACCGTTCAAAAGGGTCGGCCCCATTGTGCGGCAGGGCTATGACCCCGCACCGGTGGACCACCCGCCCAAAAGGGTGCTGATAATGCTCAGCGGTTCAAGGTTCGGCACTCCGGTCAACCTGCAGCAAAGCGGCTATGACCTGCACATCGACATTGTCGGACGCAAGGCCCCGGAAGCCTCGAAAACACCCGAAGGCGTGCAATACCACGGCAAGGTGCTGGACAACCGCGAGCTGGTAAAAAAGGCGGATATGGTCATCGTCAACGGCGGATTCAGCGCGGTGAGCGAAATATTCAACATGCGCAAACCCATGGTGGTGGTGCCGGTGCCCAACCACGCCGAACAATGGGTCAACGCCAGGATGATAGAGCATTTGAACGTGGGCGTCATGTCCAGGGAAGAAGACCTTGAAGAGGCCATGGCAACGGCCCTTGAACGCTTCGACCAATTCCGCGCCGCATACGACCGGATCCCGCCCTGCACGGACGGGGCCAGGGAAGCGGCTGAAAAACTACTTCAACTGATCGAGAAATAGACAAGATATGAGTGACGAAAAGAAGTCTGCTAGCCAGTTCGCCAAATATGGCCTGGTGGCTGCCATGTCCGCCCTTTCGGATTGGGCGGCCTTCACCCTGCTGTTCATGATTTTCGGCCTTCCGGTCACGGCACAATGCGTGGCCCGTATAGTTGGCGGGGTGGTTTCCTTCGCCGCAAACCGCAACTGGTCATTCCGGCGGGACAAAAAGCAGCTTCTGGCGGTGGAGGCGCGGCGTTTCCTGCTACTCTACGCCTTCAGCTACATGATCTCCATCTCCATCTTCTACACCCTGGTGGACGTCATGGGCAACGACCCCTACCTGGGCAAGCTGGTCGCGGACTCGGCCTGCTTCGTGATCAACTTCATCGTCATGAAGCTCTATGTGTTCAAGGACCGAAAGGGTTTCACCTCGCTATTCAAAAAACGGGGCCGGGAGACCGGAAAAACGGCATAGCCTTGCTCCCGCCCTGTCCAAAGCCAAGAGCATCTTGTCTCCGTCAAGAAAGGCCAATTCGTCCTCGCGCCTGTTAGTCAGGCACTCGCAGCTTTCAAGCTCCGCATCGCAATATCCGGGATGGCACATGACCAAAAGCCCGTCCCGGGCTCCGGCAAGAAATCCGTTGAACAGTTCGCCATAGGGAGGAGCATCGTCAAAGTCGTAGGCCCCGGAAAACCCCGCATTCATTTTAACGCCCTTCCTGCGGCCCAGGTAACGCAGCCGTGTCCCTGCCAAAGCCAGAACCAAGGCCTTTGATCGGGACGGACGCCTCATGATCCTTCCCAGGGACTCGGCGCAGACCCTTAGAAAAGTTGTGTCCGGGTCCAGACGGCGGGGAAACAGGTCAAGAACGACATCTCTTATTCCCGGCAACTGCTGAACGTGATGGTGACCGTCCACATGGTCCGGCACCCCGCCCACAACCTCGGTGAACAGGTCAAGCTGGGCCTCCAATTCTACGGCTATTTCGTCCAGAGGCAATTTTCGCAGGTAGGCGGCCTTCATAAGCTCCGGGCAGGAAGGTAACTTCCCTTGCGGAGCCAGTGTGGGCATGGAGGTGAGAGGAGCATGATCCGTAAGGGTGAAATGCAGGCCGAGGTCGGCCTTGCCTTCGAATTCCTTGAGTTTCGAGCCCTCCTCTCTGAACGCCGGACGGGTGGCCATGGCACTGGTGGCGGAAACACGCCCGGCCCTGAGCAATTGGCGTATCCCCTTGCTCACGGCGGAAGAAAGGGCGTAGTCGTCGGCGCAGACGGTCACGCAGACCCGTTCCCGGCTGGCGCTCACCTGTCAAGCACCTCGCCGATGGGCAGTGACGAGACCAGCGCGCCGAAGCTGAGGCGCGGGTCGCGGTATACATATGCGGGGCGATCTGCTTGGGCCTGCGCAAGCTCGGCTATCCGTTTGGCAGTGAAATATCTCGGCCTGTAGGAGCCGGTGCGGTGGCCGTAGGCCAATTGGACGTAAAGCCTGTGCAGCCACTGAAAAATAGAGAAGCGTTTCTCGGCAATGGCGTGCAGAAAATGGGCCTGGCCTGAAACCTTGAACAGCTTTTCCAGCTCGTCGTCGCTCAGCCAGTCAAGTAGTCCCAGGGAAAAAACCAGGTCCGCGTCCAGGTCGTCGAGGTCCGCGACCCTGGCGACCTTGAAGCCCACCGTGTCGGGCAGGCCCAGCTCCCTGGCACGGTCGTAGGCCGCATCAATTGCGCTCTCCGCGATGTCCCGTCCCAGATAGCTCTCGGCCCCGGCCTGCATCAGCACCGGCGCGAGAAGCCCGGAACCGCATCCAAGTTCCACGACCTTTTTCCCGGAAACGTGCGGTGCGAGCAGTTCGCCGGCTATCTTGATCCTGAAGCGCAGGGACCGGCTGGCGCGGTTGGCTGCGGCCTCCAGCAGGCCGCCCTTGTCGGACTGGCCATAGCGTCCCTCTTCCCAGCCGATGACCTTTTCCTCCCAGAACTTTCTGGGGTCCACATGGCCGTAATATTTATCGTCGGACATCCTGTTTATTCTCCGTTGGGGGATTGCCAGAAAAGCTTCGTCAAAGGGCCTTTCCGGCTTGTTTCAGGCTTGCGGAGTGTAGAAAGAGAGCCGCCCGGCGTCAAGGCGTGGTTTTTGACAAACAACTGAGCATGGAGTAATTGAACTTGTCTTTTGGCAGGCGGGACTAGACCTTGTCGGCCTGTGCGCCGCAGCTCCCGAAAACACGGCGACCGACCGGCATTTCGATCCGAAACGAAACCGTCGATAGAGGATTCTTCATGGCCCCATTAATCGAAGTGACGGAAAAAATGTTCGCCAGAAAGCGGGACACGAAATTCCGAACTTTCAAGCATCATCTCCGGGACTGCTGGAACAGGGTCAACGGAAATTTCTCCCACAGGGACGCCCGCAGGCTCGCCTGCATGATGGAGCCGCCGAACTTCTTCACAGAACAGGGCATGATAATCCCCCATCCCTACGGCATCACGCTCAGCGCGGACAGCATCGGCGCGGACTGCCGCATAGGCCAAAACGTGACCATCGGAACGGCTGCAGGCGAGGAAAGGCTTGACGCCCTCGGCGGATTCGCCAAGCCGAAAATCGGCAATCTGGTCAACGTCTATGCCGGAGCGGTGATTTCCGGAGACGTCAGGATTAGCGACTACGTGGTGGTTGCGGCCCAAGCATTCGTCAGCAAGGACGTGCCCAGTTGTTCGATAGTTTACGGCGTGAACCAGGTGGCCCCGCTCGGGGAAAAGCACGTCAGGTTTCTGGAAAGGCTGCTCAAAAAGTGCCAAAGGCGTTGCAGCCGCGCCCCCGGACTCGTTTACAAAGACAAAAAGCTCTATATCGACGAGGACTATCTCGTCCGCCGCGAAGAATTAATTTCCAAAATCGGAAACGAGGATTTCAGCGAAACCATATTCAGCCACAAGGCTCTGCTGGACTAGCCTCCTATCGCGGCTGAAAAACATATACACCATTCAGGATAACCAATGCCTCTGAATTCCAAAAAAATAATTTCCATTACCTGTCTGTTCATGCTCCTTTGCTGCGGGGCCGTCCTGTTCCAGCACCTGACCTGGGGCGACGACTTTTATTGCGTGGAATGGGCTGACAGGGACATGTCCAGATCCGCCGACCTCATAAATGAATTTCAGACCACCGGAGCCGAACTGGCCTACGGCGCTGGGGCCAGGCTCCCGGGCGGGGCGCTGCATTACGTCATGGCCCTGCCCATGGCCTTCAGCGACGATCCGGCAATGGTCCACGCCTTCATGCTTGGCCTGAATTTTCTGGCCGTGGCCCTGATGTTCCTTTCCCTGCGCAAGAGCCACGGACTGCTGGCGGCCGTTGTGGCTTCCGCCGCATATCTGACCTGCGAGAACCTGTACGACAACATCTATCACCTCTGGAATCCAGGCTTTCTGCCCCTGTTCACGGTGTCCGCATACCTGCTGTTCATGCGCACCATCCGCAACGGCAAGGGGCTGGACTTCTTTTTGTTCGTGTTCTTCGTCTTCCTGGCCGTGCAAATGCATCTTTCGGCCATCTTCATCCTGCTGGCCGCAGTGATCTGCCTGTGCATCTTCCATCTGGCGGATCACGGAATATCCCCGGCCAAGGCCTTTGCCGCGATTTGCAGCACAATTTTCCTGATCATCGCGGGCGCGGCGGCAGCCCTTTTCCCGCACATCGCTGACGAAGCCATAAACGACTTCCCAAACACCCGGCTTTTCTTTCTCCAGAAGCACCTGGACATGATCAAGGAAGGCAATACTGTTCCCATCCGGCTGCATTACCTCTGGAACATCCTCGGCCAATTCAAGGGCATGACCACAATCAACCCGGAAAAAATCGCCTTTCTCCCCCTGCGCTGGCTGCTGGAGCTGGCAATGGGCCTGTTCACACTGCTGGCGGGCCTGTTCATGCCGATCTTGTTCGGAGTGGGCCTACTCAAGAAATTTGACAGCCCCGTGCTGGGCCTTTCCAGGGAACAGGCCCGCAGTTTCATGTTCGTTGCCACGGCAATGCTCATCGGCGGCCTGTATTTCGCCTTCGACCCCATCGACATTCTTTCCCGTTCAGCAGGCTGGCGCTACGTCTTCTATCTGCTTCCGGCTTTTTGCATCATGGCGGGAATCGCCTTCCAGGCCCTGGCGGACAAGCTTGCGGACATGGGCCACAACAAGGCCGTGGCGGCTCTCTGCCTGTTGGCGATGCTGAGCATCGGCTGGCTGAGCGTGGTGACAATCGGCCATTTTGAAAAATACCGGGACATGAAATTCACGCACAGCTACTGGAACGAACTCTTCAACAACATCAAGGCGGAAACCAGCTGGCCTATCGAACAGGTGGCGGGAAGGGTGCAATTGGCAGTATATGCAAAGGACACGGGTATAGCATTTTCTCTAGAGAGTCCAATTGCTTATAGATTACACCGTGCACATCGAGATTACCCAGGTTCACTTGATTCGCCTGGCGCGATATATATAATAAATGGCAAGATATTACTTGATACAGACCAACAGGGTATAGATAAAATCCTAAAACAATCTGGTCAAAATTTAATCTATCGGCATCATACCTTTTTTAACAACGATTTATTCATAACATATGACCGAAAAAACGGTAAAGCCTACACCTCCTTCAGCAACCGCTACAGACGGACGGGACGCGAACGGCTAATCGACAGCCACATGCGCGACATCAAGCCGGGCGGACACCTTGCGGTTGTCTACGGCAAGGACGAGCAGGGAATTATCGCCAACCTGGGAAGCGACATATACATATATGTCCAATTGGAAAAAGCCGACGGCAATACCAGGGCAGTGCTGCATTCCAACCAGCTTCGCGGACACGCCCACGGCAGCGGCAAATTCCATGACGGAACCATCGTGGACCCGATCCTGGTCTGGAAAAACATCGAAAACGGCTCCGAAAATATTACCTCCATTGCGACGGGCGTGGTGGGCAGGTACGGCGTATTCACCCCGCTGGGGACTGATAAATTGCAACTCAAACCCGGAAAATATTCCCTGACATTCAAGGCCAACGTGGTGAATAGGGAATTGACCGTCAAGGACAAGAAAGACGTGTTTGCAGAAAAAATCAAGGGTGAACCCGTAAGCATTGGGCTGGGCGAAGTTATCCTGTCCGGCAATTGAGAACGAATCATGGGCGACGAGTTCAAGGCAAAAGCATATTTCGACGGACAGGCCAAGGATTACGACTTGGCTTCGGCCCGCTGGCCATGGTCAATGATCCGGGAATGGGAAGCCAAAGGGCTAATGCCGCTTCTCGGTCCCGTGGCAGGAAAACCCGTGCTGGAGCTGGGGTCGGGCGCAGGCTTTTACACCCGCAGGCTCATCGAACTTGACGCAAAACACGTCTGGGCGGTTGACATTTCCCGGCGCATGCTGGAAATGCTGCCCAAGGAAAAGGTGACGCCGCTTCTGGGCGACGCCGCCACAATTAATCCCAGCCGCAAATTTGACCTCTTGTTCAGCGCGGGCATGCTGGAGTTCGCCCCGGACCCAAAAGCGGTGTTCAAAAACGCGGCACACCTGGCCAACAAAGGGGCGGTGCTTGCCGTCCACCTGCCCGGCAACGGACTTGCGGCCCGCTGCTACGCCCGCTTTCACAAGGGGCACGGCGTGGAGATCAACCTGTTCAGCAAGGGTGAGCTTGAAAGACTGGCCCTGGACACGGGCTGGACAGTGGAAAAAATTAAAAAAAGATTCCCCTTCAGCCTGCAAGCTAAGCTTGCCAGAACTTGAGCCTGAGTCCAAATCGAAGCGTAATGGGGATTCTGGACATACTCCTTATCACAATATAGGCTCTTGACCGGCTGCCATTGAGCGGCCGTTTGGAAACGACATGAATCTTAAGAACAAGAAAATACTGGTCACCGGAGCGGACGGCTTCATCGGATCGCACCTCACCGAGGCCCTGGTGCGCCTAGGCTGCGACGTGCGCGCCTTCGTGCTCTACAACTCATTCAACTCCTGGGGCTGGCTGGACAGAAGCGACAAGGATATCCGGGACTCCCTGGACGTTTTCGCCGGGGACGTGCGCGACCCCCACGGAGTGAAGACGGCCATGTCCGGCTGCGACGTGGTCTTTCATCTGGCCGCGCTCATCGCCATACCCTATTCCTACCATTCGCCGGATACCTACGTGGACACCAACGTCAAGGGCACCCTGAACATCGTCCAGGCGGCGCGGGAACTGGGAGTGGAAAAGGTGGTCCAGACCTCCACCAGCGAGGTCTACGGAACGGCGCAGTTCGTGCCCATCACCGAGGAACACCCCCTGCAGGGCCAGTCGCCCTACTCGGCCTCCAAGATCGGGGCGGACCAGATGGCCCTCTCCTTTCACGCCTCCTTCGACACACCCGTGGCCGTGATCCGGCCCTTCAACACGTATGGCCCAAGGCAGTCGGCCCGAGCGGTCATTCCCACGGTCATCACCCAGATCGCGTCCGGCGCAAAGAGTCTCAAGCTCGGCGCCCTGCATCCCACCCGCGACTTCAACTACGTGGACGACACTGTGAACGGCTTCCTGGCCGTGGCCAGGTCCAACAAGTCCGTGGGCGAGGTCATCAACGTGGGCAGCGGCTTTGAGATCACCATCGGCGATACGGTGAAGCTCATTGCCGAAGTCATGGGCGCGGACGTGGAAATAACAACCGACAAGCCAGCGCATAAGGCCGGAAAAGAGCGAAGTGGAAAGGCTCTGCGCGGACCGCAGCAAGGCCGAAAGGCTCACAGGCTGGCAGCCCGAATACGGGGGCAGGAAAGGCTTGGCCGAAGGGCTGAAAAAGACCGTGACTTGGTTCGCGGACCCGGCCAACATCAGCGGTTACAAGCCGGAAATCTACAATATTTAGGCTAGCCGCAAACTATTAACTGGTACCACCATGATCAGCACACCGAATTGGAAAGTTGGCACAATAGCGCATGAAAAATGTAATAACGCCATTGTAGTGACTGGATTAGGCCGTAGCGGAACAACCATTCTTGGAAAGCTTATTCATAGTTTTCAAAATGTTGAATACAAATTTGAGCCCCCAATGCTTCTCCCATTATTCCTGCTCATAAACAAACTTAGAAAAAAAGATTGGTGTCTTTTGTATGAATCCTATTTATATGAAGATTTTTTCATAAACTCAATTTCCGGAAGAGAAATAAACTGCAACATTAGTGATGATAGTTCTATATACAAAGTAAAAACAAAAAAAGATATTTATAAACGCCTTCAGCAGTCTTTACCAAAGACTAAAGCTGAAAAAATAGCCCTAAATTCTACAATAGCCTATAAAATACCTTTACCATTTAACATAAACAAACTATGCACATATTATCCAGCCACTAAAATTGTTTTAATCAAAAGAAGACTAGAAGATATTATGTGTTCATTAATAAAAAAAGCTTGGTTTACAGATGACAGCCTCTATAATACTGGCAGAATATGGCCAACAACAAACCATAAAAGGGTTGCTATACCTTTTTTTGTAAGCCGTGAAGATTATGACAATTGGATATCTATGGACGCTATACACAAAGCTGCATATTATTGCATCAAATGTTTTGAAAAATCATCTTCTTTTAATGAATACATTGTCATTAGGTATGAAGATTTAGTTTCTAAACCAGTGGAAGCAGCATCGTTGCTTGCAAAAAGACTGAATCTATCTTGGGGTGCCAAAACCAATGACATACTTGCCACAATTCATAGTTCTTGTTCAAAAAAAAATTCAAACATCCTAGACGAACTATCAGAACAAATGAGAAAGAAGCTAGAAAAATACTACGACATAAATTATTAATATTCTCTAATTATTATGAAAAAAATTATCTTTATCGTAAAGGCATTATTTTGTCAGCGCGACTATGAACGATTCGGAATTGAGTTCCTTTCGAATCATGGCTTCGAGGTTGAAGTTTGGGATTTTACTCCGTTTATACGTCCAAATCTTTACAAAACCGCTACCCCTCCTGATCCAATAAATTTTTCTGGATATAGGCTTTTCAAATTGAAAAAAGAAGCCTTATGCGCTCTGGCGCAATTAAGCTCTAATGTATACATTATGTTAATGATCAAATTTGATCGTAACACGTATTCTATTTTTAGGACACTAAATAAAAAGCATCTTACCTATGGAGTAACGGTTGGGAAGGGACTCCCAATACCAACAATAGAAGACAAAGCTTGGCTAATCAAAATTTTTAATAGTTTTAAAAAAAGTATTCATCTCCCCATAAACTGTTTCGACAGCTTTGCTTGGCTACATGGTTCCCAAGTGAACTTTTAGGCATAAAATCTGCCAAACATATTTTTTTACGATGTGGAAAAGTAGAAGACAATTCCTATCCCAAAAGTCTTAAAACTAGAACTATCAAAACTCATATGTTTGATTATGATCTTTATCTTAAACACTTGTCACGAAATAAAAAAAAATGCTGTCTTTGTAAAACAAAAAAAGAGAACAAGCTCCAAGGAGTTTTTCTTGATGTCAACATTGCTTTTGCTAACGACACTTTGGATTCACCATCAAAGACAAAAATAGACCCCGACGACTATTACCTGACAATTTGTAATTTTTTTAAAAAACTTGAAGATAAAGCTAATGTTCAAATTTCTGTAGCCGCTCACCCTCGATCTCATTACGCCAACCATCCAGAATACTATGACGAGCGAGAAGTTGTTCGCGGTAAAACAATAGAAATGGTACAAAATTCAGATTTTGTTTTGTGCCATGTAAGCACTAGTGTAGGTTTTGCAGTTTTGTTCGGCAAGCCAATAATATTCATTACCACTAATGCGCACGAGTTAAGCGATAACGGTCCATACATAAAATGCCTTGCCTCGCTTCTAGGCAAAAAAGCTATTAATATTTCATCATTACCAGACATAAATTTAAAAGATGAACTTATAGTCAACAAAAATTCTTATCGGCAATATATCAATGATTACATCAAGCATAAAGACTCACAAGATATTCCTTATTGGAAAATTTTTGTTGATAGCATAAAATATTGCTCTTAAAAAAAGCGTAATAAAATCAGATAAATTTTTAATCCTCAAATAAGTCTAGCCTATAATTTAGTTCAAGGAGTCCCCCAAACAGGAAAAGAAGCAAATTCGGAATCCTGTGAAATAGCCCCCATTCGTTCGAACCTCTCGGCCTACTAAGGAGGTAGGATTGGTGGCAGACCAAACATTGTTCTTATGAATATACATCTGTGGAACCGAACACTGGACGAGAAAAAACTTCGGGTCGTGAAGGAGTCGTCTTAACTTGGAATAAACCTGTTCTTCATGGCCCATAAGCACGGCATAGCTTCGAGCCTGTCATCACGATGAAGGATGGTTATCTGACCGTTGAAAAAGTCCGCAAAATCACAGAGACTCTTCTGAAGCGCAAGGGGGCTGCATGGCTTTGGGCAAACAGGGTGATCGAAACGGGAAGATGTTCGTAGCATGGGACGAGATTCCGAAATCCCCAGGGCATGCATTTTACGACCGACTTCAATCGTTGCTGAACAAGGCTGGATTCGACCGTTTTGCAGAGGCACTTTGCGCTCCTCTATACGCTTCCCGTCAAGGCCGTCCTTCTATTCCTCCAGGTCGATATTTCCGTATGCATTTGGTTGGCTATTTTGAAGGCATCGAATCCGAGCGCGGCATTGAGTGGCGTTGTGCCGACTCGCTTTCCCTGCGTGAGTTTTTGCTTTTGGACACAGGGCAGTCCGTGCCTGACCACTCCAGCCTGAGCCGAATTCGTTCTCGTCTTCCGTTGGAGTTGCACCAGGAGGTTTTCACTTGGGTTCTTGATGTCATCACCCAAGCAGGCTTGGTGCAGGGAGACCGCATCGGCGTGGATGCCTCGACCATGGAAGCCAACGCAGCTATGCGTTCTATTGTTCGGAAGGACACCGGCGAAGGATATCGGCAGATGCTGCACCGCATGGCCAAAGAGAGTGGCATGGCTACGCCGACAAACGAAGATTTGTCCCGCATGGATCGTCAGCGCAAAGGCAAAAAGACTTCCAACAAGGATTGGGAATCTCCGACCGACCCCGAAGCCAAAGTTGCGCGAATGAAAGATGGTCGCACTCGGCTGGCCTACAAGCCGGAACACGCTGTGGAGAAGTGGCCTCGGAAAACTGGACCACTTGGCAAGGTGGACGTAAACAAGCCTGAGGAGGCTGTTCATGTCCAAGAAGAGAAGAAAGTTCACTGCCGAATTCAAAGCCCGAGTCGCCCTTGACGCCCTGTCAGGGGAACACACATTGTCCGAGCTTGCCAGCAAGTATGGAGTGCATCCTAACCAGGTTTCCCAGTGGAAGAAGCAGGCCAAGGAGCAGATTGCCGCAGGCTTCGCGGGCAAGGCTCAAAAGACCCAACAAAGCGATGAGGCTAGGATCAAGGAGTTGCATGCCAAGATCGGCCAACTCACGGTGGAGAAGGATTTTTTACAACAAGCCTTCGCCAAAATTTGAGCTGTGAGCGAAGGCAAAAAATCGTCGACACGGGGCATCCTGCACTCAGTGTCAGGCGACAATGCAGAATCCTCAAGCTGCAACGCTCAACGTATTATTATCAGCCGATTGGCGAGTCTGCGTACAACCTGGCGCTCATGAAGCGCATTGACGAGTTGTTCATGGAACTGCCGTTCTTCGGCTCACGCCAGATGCGCAACGTCCTGCGTGACGAAGGCCACCAAGTTGGACGCAACCGTGTCCGACGTCTCATGCGCAAGATGGGGCTGATGGCGGTCTACCAGAAACCGAGAACAAGCCAGCCGCATCCACAGCACAAGACGTATCCGTACTTGTTGCGGGGCAAGGCGATCACAAGATTGAATCAGGTATGGTGCGCCGACATCACATACATCCCGATGAAACGGGGCTTCCTGTATCTCGTGGCGATAATGGACTGGCACAGCCGCGCAGTGTTGTCCTGGCAACTGTCGAACACAATGGAGGCGGACTTCTGCGTGGCCGCCCTGGAGGAGGCTCTGAATCGCTATGGCGTGCCGGAGATGTTCAATACGGACCAAGGCTCGCAGTTCACGGGCTGCGAGTTCACGCGGACGCTCAGAGAGTCCGGAGTGCGCATCTCCATGGATGGCAGAGGCCGCTGGATGGATAACGTCATGATCGAACGCCTGTGGCGATCACTGAAATACGAATGCGTGTATTTGCGGGAACTGGAGACGGGAAGCGAGTTGCGGCAGGCCCTGTCCTGGTGGTTTGATTTCTACAACAACCGCCGCCCGCATCGAACGTTTGACGGCAGAAAGCCGATGGAGATATATCAGAAAGGCCCCAAGCCAGAGGGGGGTACCCCCTCTGGCTTGGGGCCACAAGGCGGCGTAGCCTATGAAACTGTCCACCTTAATTTCGCCGCTGAGTGGTCCAACAAAGTGAACCCACTTCTCGGCTCATTGAACACTTCGTCGCAGGCACAACGGCACGTGCCGCCGCCCAACTGGTCGGCGTCAACAAGAACACGGCGGCCACATTTTTTCGTCGGCTGCGGAACGTCATTGCCGATGAGATGGAAAAAGCATCGCCCTTTGCCGGAGAGATCGAAATCGATGAGAGCTATTTCGGTGGAGTCCGGAAGGGCAAAAGAGGACGTGGCGCTGCTGGCAAAGTCCCTGTTTTCGGCCTGTTGAAGCGTGGTGGGCGGGTCTACACGGTCATGATCCCCAACGCCAGGAGTGCGACGCTTCTCCCGATCATGGAGCGCATGATCTTGCCGGACAGCATCATGTACACCGACGCCTTCAGGAGCTACGATGCGCTGGACGTCTCGGATTTCCACCATGTGCGGATCAACCACTCCGAACGGTTCGTGGACCGGGAGAACCACATCAATGGGATTGAGAATTTCTGGAACCAGGCCAAGCGCCACCTGCGACGGTTCAACGGCATCCCCAGGGACAGCTTCCTTCTGTTCCTCAAGGAATGCGAATGGCGGTTCAATGGCGGCGACCACAAAATGCTGTTCAACCAGTTGAAAAAATAGATCAACACTCGACAGAAAACCTAGTTAGCTAGGACAGCCCCTTTTATTTTTATCGGATTTGAGACGAAATCAAGCTGGATATTGCTCGTTTGTGCCAATCATGAAGATCGACCCGATGAACTTGTACCGATTGCCGTACTCAGCAAGCAGCTGGGCTGAAGGCTGGAAACGATGACTTTTTCAACGGTCTGTTATCCGGAGAGCACACCCTTTCCGAACTCGCCAGCAAGTACGGCGTGCATCCCAACCAAATTTCCCAGTGGAAAAAGCAAGCCCGTGAACCAATCGCCGCTGGCTTTACGGGCAAGACTCAAAAAATCCAGCAAAGCGAAACCACTTCTCAAGTCCGGAGGCACGGAGGGCAGACTGAAACGAGAAATGGGTGTCAAGGAAAAGGCCTATGCACGTTTTCAAAACGACTACATAAAAAAAAGAGTTTTTCCAACATTTCTCTCTGGGACATTTTTTTAATAAAATCAAATCATTACAATCACAAACTAGTACTTGCATTTCATAAAAATAATTCTTATAGATTAATTTCAATGATACGCAAGATGTTTTACGCTACTTTATTTCAATCTAAATTATTTTTAAAATTCCACATCGGTTGACCTAAATAGAAAATGAAATCAATTGGTTTAATATTCATAATATTTAGGCCAACATAAATTAAAAAATCCATCAACAAAATAAACTTTATGATAAAAAAATGAAATCTTACTCATACAATGACATTGTTACGGCTTACAGATCTGTGGGCATAAAGCCAGGGGACACTATAAACATAAAAAGCGATCTTAGGTGGTTAGGATTTTATGCTGATGAAGATCAACAAAAATCAGTTTTAGCACATTTTAAGGCTTTGGCTGAAATAGTTGACCTTAAGCGTGGAACTATTGTTGTGCAAACACCATCACTATCTCTTTGTAATACAGACAAAATTTTCTCCATCGAGACAACACCAAGCGAACATGGCGTCTTGAGCGAACATATTAGAACTAATCTTTCATCAATAAGAAGTTTTCATCCTTTTGTTTCCTATACAGCAATTGGTAAAAATTCTAATTATATTTGTAACAATGTAACAAGACATGCTTTTGGAATAGACACACCTACAGATAGACTCATTAATTTATCAGCAATAGAAGTAAGTATTGGGATAGAACCACGTTTTTCATGCGCCAGTATACACCATTCAGAGCTTAACGCTCATGTACCCTATAGATACACAAAAGAATTTATTCATAAAGTAGATCGCGATGGAGTTATTTCAGCAGAGCCTTTTTATTTATACGTTTGGTATCGAAATTGTGATCTGAAAACAAAATCATAATATTAACTTCTTTAATTTTTTTAGCAAAGAAGGAAATAAAATAAAAAAAGTACAGTTAGGCGATGGTTTTATTTATTCATATTCTTTAAAAAAGTTCTATGAGTCAAACATGAGACTTTTAAAAAGCAACATCTATGCTTGGCTGGACGAAGAACCAAAAAAGAAGCCTTATCTAAAATGAAAAAAAACATCGAAGGTGAGCTTCACCATGTTGCTTTCTTAGTTTACGATACATCCAATTTTATTAACTTGTTTGAAATGATAGGATGGAAAAAAATACATTCTGCGGTTAATCTTGCCCAAGGTGTTAGTACTACATTTATGCAAAATAAAAATCAAAGAATTGAATTCATAGAAGTTATAGACAATGATGCATTAAAAAAACAACTAAGAACTAGAGGGAACCATATACATCATGTAGCATTTCAAACTGACAATATAACCGAAGCAATTAATAAGTTTATGTCATTAGGATATAAATTTATTAACGAAACTCCTTGCCTAGGATTTAAAGATAAAAAAATTGTCTTTTTCGACATGTTATCAACTAAAGGAATCCTCATAGAACTTATGTCCAAATAAATTTAATTTATTGATAATATTCATAGCAATAAAATGACAAACATAAACGATGCAGCCTTGATGCTGGTTAAAACTTTTGAAAAATTTCAAAAACGGGATTTTATAAAAAAGGAATCACAAAAAAAATATTTTTCTTATAGCGACTTTTCAAAAAAAATTTTGACCTATATAAACAAATACAAGCTAGATGATATTAATGCCAACAAAAATATACTGATTTTATTTGATAACAACATTGAGTTACTCGCCATATTTATGGCATCTATCATATGCCGTTTGGTACCTATCATTATTGATCCTAATACAAGCAAAGCAAATATAAAAAAAATTGTCGACAATTATCAACCTCAACTAATTATTTCGAAAGAAATGCTCGATAAAAAAGTCTCACACATAGACAATCAAAACCGTGCAACCTTGCTAAATTATCTACCTAAAATACGCTTAAATGACCCAAGATCAACACTTTATATTTGCTTTACAACGGGAAGCACAGCGAAATCGAAAGAAATTAAAATTAGCCACATTAATTTTATTTCTCAAATAAGCTCCATCGCTAAAGCTTATAATTTTAAAAAAAACGATCGTCATTATTGTATACTTCCAATATATCACGCATCTGGTTTATATCGCACTATACTGATGCCATTTAGTATAGGAGCAAGCACTATTTTAGCTAACAAGTTTAATGTAAACAAATTTTGGACAACCATAAAAAATGAACGTATTACCTTTGTACAAGTAGTGCCATTAATTCTTGAATCTCTATTGCAAAATTCCAAGTTATATAAAATTGGTGTCCAAAAAAGCTCATTGTTTATAGGCAGTGCATCAGCTCCTCTAACACAAACTTTGCAAACAAAGTTTGAACGCAAATTTAAAATAAAAGTTATTCAAAGCTACGGAGCAACAGAAGCCACATGCGCAATAACTGTAAACCTTTCTTTTGAAAAAAAGGGATGCGTTGGCACTGCTCTTACCACAAACAAAATTCAAATTATAGACAATGAAGGTAATGTTTTACCTTTCAATAAACATGGACAAATTGTAGTGTCAGGACCAAGCGTAGCAGTTGAATCAACAGCAAATAATCATATTAAATACAAATTATTTACAACTGGCGACATTGGTTATTTGGATGACGAAAACCATCTTTGGATTATAGGTAGAAAAACTGATTTTATTAAAAGAGCTGGGCACCGTATATCACCACAAGAAATTGAAGAATCTATTCTTAAAGATATCCCAACAATTAATAAAGTTGCAGTCTTAGGAGTTCCCAATAAACTTTTAGGACAAGACATATATGCTTTTATTGAGGACAAAGATTCTCAGCATAATTCTCGCTCAATTATAAAATTGCTGAAACTATCCCTTGAGTCATATAAAATTCCAAGTAAAATAATTTTTCTTCCAAAATTTCCAAGTATTGGCGTAGGTAAAATTGACAGAAGGCAACTTTTAAAAATTTATTTAAACAAAACGGACAATTGTGATGAACATAAAAAAACAACTAATTAACTTATTCATGGACTTATTTAACATCGATTCTAATCTTAATCATGAAAAATTTAGCAATTCAACTATTAAGGATTGGGATTCAATTGGTCATGTTAGACTAATCTTGGCTGTAAGTGATGAGTTTAAAATTGATATTCCTATAGAAGTAGCATTACAATTGTTAGATTTTAACAGTCTAAAGAATTATATCCAGTCGCAATTGAAATTAAATTAATTGTTATCGATTTTGTTTTTTGATAAAATTTTACAATATAATAAAATGAAACATACTAAAGTATTAGTACTTTGTGGAAGTATACGAGCTCATAAAGATAATTATCAACACATTTATGACCTGGTTAATAAATCTAAAGATATACCAACATATCAAGAAGCATTTTTAGCATCAAAAAACAACATCAATAATTTTTGTAATTCAGAGATAATTTCAGGAGCGGCACTTGTTGGAGCTAAACAGGCAGGTGCAAAGATTAAATACTTTTCATTGATGGACCTTTTTCCCAAAAATAAAATTGCTAAGAATATTTCTTGTTTTGACTCTTCAGTAGATCAATTGAATAATCTTGATACTCTTGGCATTGACTCAATAAATCTTGAAAAACTATTAAGTCTTTTGAATTGGAGTAATGGTATAGTATTATCAACTCCTGTATACTTTGGAGACAGATCTTCAGTAGCTAACAAGATATTACAAATTTCTTCTGTACGAACAAGAATTCTGAACAAAATATATGGTGTAGTTTCAGTTGGTGCTAAACGCAATGGCGGTCAAGAAACATGTAACATATATAGTCTTTATGAAATGTTGGCACATGGGGCTCTAGGAGTAGGTAATGGGATGCCAACCTCTCAGTATGGAGGAACAGCAATTGGTGGAGATAAAGGTAGCGTCATTGAGGATAACTGGGGCCTTCGTACAGCTTTCGGCACAGGTGAACGAGTTGCACAGACAGCACAGCTATTTACAGCAGGAATAGATAGTTCAACAAAAAATAAATTAAAAATCACCTTTCTTATTACAATGGACACTCTTACAGGTGATTTGTCCAATCATATCAAATTGCTAGCTAAATCTATTGAAGACAAAAGAAGTGAAATCAATGTTCGAGTTGTTAATATCTCGGATCAGCCCATATATCGATGTCTGGGCTGTAATGTCTGCCCACAAAAAAAAATGGGCCGCACAGCAAAATGCGCGATTGACGATGCACTGCCAGAGTTAATTGAAACTAGTTTCAACGATGTTGACGGTTTTATTGTTTGCGGAGTAAATCCAAAAAATTTCGAGAACTTAACTACTCGCTATCAAGTTTTCACGGAAAGGTTGAGATGTATTCGCAGAAACGACTTTCAGCTTTCTAACAAGCTTGTAGCGGGCCTATGCTATCATGAATTCGGTGCGACAATTAACCCAATTCATTCTTTAAAAGTTATGACCTCTTATATCCGACATAATACCATAATACATAGACCCATTGAAATTTTTAATCATAATGGCATGCTATTAAATACTGGAGAAACCAATCTTTTAAGTTTCTGCAAGGCGGTCTCTTTATTAGCTCACGGCAAAAGGCAAATATCAATTCCTGAATATACCTATACTCCCTACGGAGAAGGAGGAGGGTATAATGAATTTTAATCATATAAATTAGCTTTAATTTTTTATCTTCCTTTTACAAACCTATTGTTGGTCATATAACCGCCTTAAAATCTATTTTAACTAATTTACAATCAAATTTAACCTTTTACTGTTTTAAACTTTTAATAACGCTTTGACTTAATATGACTAAAGTTAACAAGTTAAGCGACCAGGACAAACACTTGAATCAAGTAAAAAAGTGCTAATAATAAACATAATTAATTCTTTTAAATCCAAGACAATTACTCCCTAAAAACCACTGCACCCTGTGCGGCTTTATGGGCCTGGAGTTCGACCCCTGCCTGTGATGCCTACGGTCAAACGACAATCCAATGGTACCCAACTCGTCCTTCGGCCTTTCCGGCCCCGGCATAACCAGAAAATCTATGGCACGCCCCCTGGACCTCAATACAGCGGAATCGCCCCATGTCGACAAGGCCCGTTCAAAAGTATATGAAGACACCCTGAAAATCAGCACGTCGCCAAGCTGAACCGGCGTTGACGATGCGGACGTATTTTCCTTAAAAGGACCGTCTGCGCCATCGAAAAAACGCGCAAAAAAAAGATCCATACATAAGGCCAACAACCTATAAGGAAAGCACATATGGCAAAGGTTAAAATATTCGGAGCGGGCTCCATCGGCAACCATCTGGCCCACGCCTGCCGCTCTGCGGGCTGGGACGTGCTCATCTGCGACCTCGACCCCGCCGCCCTGGAAAGGACCAGGACCGACATCTACCCCTCCCGCTACGGCGCGTGGGACAAGGGCATTGAACTGGCCACCCCGGACCGGGCCCCGGACGTGAAATACGACCTGGTTATCATCGGCACTCCGCCCAACCACCATTTGCCCATCGCCCTGGACGTCCTGAAAAAGAACCCCCCAAAGGCGCTGATGATCGAAAAGCCGGTCTGCCCGCCCTCCCTGGAAAACGCCCAGCAGGTGCTGGAGCTGGCCGAAGCCGCGGGGACGTTCGCCTGCGTGGGCTACAACCACACCCTGACCGACAACACAGTGGCGGCCGAGAAACTCATCGCCGGAAAGACCCTTGGCGCGCCCCTGACCGTAAGCGCCAAATTTCGCGAACATTGGGGCGGCATCTTCGGAGCCCACCCCTGGCTCAGCGGCCCGCAGGACTCCTATCTCGGATTCTGGGAGATGGGCGGAGGGGCCAGCGGCGAGCATTCCCACGCCATAAACATCTGGCAGCATTTCGCCCATGTCTGCGACATGGGCCGCATCGTGGAAGTCTCGGCCACCATGGACATGGTGGACGACGGCAAGGTCAAATACGACCGCATTTGCCTGATGAACGTAAAAACCGAAAAGGGCTTTGTGGGCGACATCGCCCAGGACGTGCTCACGGAACCGGCCCAGAAGATGGTCCGGGTCCAATGCGTGGACGGATTCGTGGAGTGGATCGTGAACATCGACGGCGGACACGACGCGGTGCGCCACCGGGCCGGACAGGGCGAGACCATGGAAGAGCTTATCTCCAAGACCCGGCCCCAGGACTTTGAAAACGAAATCGCACACATCGGAAAAATACTGGACGGCGCATCCGCAAAGGACTCTCCCATATCCCTGAGACGAGGACTCGATTCCATGCTGGTTGTCGCGGCGGCCCACGCCTCCCACGCCAAAAAGAGAAGCGTCAGGATCAACTACGAGGCCGGGTACGCGCCCGAGGCCGTGGAATACATATAAAGACAGCCCACAGAGGAGAATTTAATGAATAATTTCGATCTGAACGGACTTTTCATATACGACCTGGCCAACAACCATCAGGGCGACATGGAACACGCCCTGAACATCATCAAGGCCCTCGGCGACGTGACCAAAAGGACCGGCGTGCGCGGAGCCCTCAAATTTCAGTTCCGCCAGCTGGACACCTTCATCCATCCGGACTTCAAGGAAAAGAAGGACGTCAAGCATATCCCCAGATTCATGGAAACCTGCCTGACCAAGGAGCAGTACGCCACCCTGACCCGGGCGGTCAAAGACAACGGCATGCACACCATCTGCACGCCCTTTGACGAGGAATCCGTGGACATCATCCTGGACCTGGGCATCGAGATACTCAAGGTGGCCAGCTGCTCGGCCTCGGACTGGCCGCTGTTGCAGAAAATAGCCGACGCCAGGCGGCCGGTGGTCGCCTCCACGGCCGGACTTTCCGGCGAAAAGATCGACAGGCTGGTCAGTTTCCTGGACATAAAAAGGGTCAATTTCGCCCTCATGCACTGCGTGGCCCTGTACCCCACTCCCAACGACAAGCTGAACCTGAACCAGATCGAGATGCTTCGCAACAGGTACCCGCAGATCCCCGTGGGCTTTTCCACCCACGAGGACCCGGAAAACTACAACGCCGTGCGCGTGGCCTACGCCAAAGGCGCCCGCCTTCTGGAACGCCACGTGGGCATGGAAACCGACAAGCACAAGCTGAACAAGTATTCCTCCACGCCCCAGCAGATCGAAAACTGGATCAAGGCCTGCCAGGAAACCATGGAGGCCTGCGGCGGCGACGAAAGGTCCCCGGCCGACCCGGCGGAGATCAGCTCCCTCAACTCCCTGATGCGCGGCGTTTACGCCAAGAAGAAAATCAAGGCCGGCAAGGCCGTGACCCTGGACGACGTGTACTTCGCCATGCCCCTGCAGGACGGCCAGTTGACCAGCGGCGACTGGAACCCCGGCGTGGCCGCAGACAAGGACTACGACAAGGACCAGCCCCTTTCCGCTGTCCTGGCCAACCTGGAGGTCACCCCCGAGGAACGCATTTTCCGCATCCTGCTGCAGGTCAAGGGCCTCCTGAACCAGGCCAGGATTTTCATCGGTCGCGACAGCTCGGTGGAAATTTCCCACCACTACGGGCTGGACCGCTTCCGCGAATTCGGAGCCGTGATCATCGACTGCATCAACAGGGCCTACTGCAAAAAGCTGATCATCATGCTGCCCAGGCAAAAGCACCCCTATCACTTCCACAAGAAGAAGGAGGAGACCTTCCAGCTTCTGTCCGGGGACATGGAGGTGGCCCTGGAGGGCAAAAAGCACACCCTCAAGCCCGGCGACACATTCCTGGTCAAACCGGGCGAGTGGCACAAGTTCCACACCCTGGACGGGGCCATCTTCGAGGAGGTCTCCACCACCCATTACAACGACGACTCCTTCTACGAGGACAAAAGAATCGCCGCCCTGCCGCGCGAGGCCAGAAAAAACCAAGCTTCCCAACTGGGAAGACGTGTAGCAGGGAGCCGCCGACCAGATGGATGCGGGACTTGCAAAGGTGGTGGTCTTTGATTTCGACGGGACGCTGGTTCAGTCCAACCAATTGAAATTCGACGCCTATTTCAAACTCTTCCCCAGGGACGAGCGACACGGCCTGGCCATTTCCAAAGTCCTGGACGGCCATTTCGAGGAGACGCGCTACAAGATACTGGAGCGCATCCTAAAGGAACTGGGCGAGACCGAAAACATTAAACAACGGGTGCTGGAACTGGCTTCCGGCTACAACGACATGGTCCTGGCCGGAGCAAAGACCTGCCCCCAGGTGGGCCGGGCAGAGGAGATGCTCAAGTCCTTTTCCGTGAAATACGATCTCTATCTCAGCTCCACCACGCCGGAAGAGGCCCTAAGAGAGATCATCAGCCACCGGGGCTGGCAGGGCTACTTCAAGGAGATATGCGGCCATCCCAGGGACAAGACCGAAACCCTGCGCCGGATAATGGACGAAAACAGCATCGGCCCCCATGAACTGGTGGTCATCGGCGATGGGGAGTCGGACCGCGCCTCGGCAGAAAATGTGGGCTGCCCGTTCATTCATATAGATTCGGGCCATGGTTTTCTGAAAATCCGACAACCGAGAGCCTCAAGGAAAGACGGATAGTTTTACTGGTCAAAGCATGTTTTTTAAATTACTGATGCCACGAACAGAAAAGCGGGGATGAACCCGCGCGCCAAAGGCCCGGAGCATGGAAAACACGCTTCGGGCACAGCCCGTTTTCGGGCGGGAGCCTAAAACTCGCATGGAATCAAGCAAATATATTCTCGGACTGCTGAGCATAGCCAACCACGACCAGGGAGCCTGCGTGCTCAAGGTGGACCCGGACGGCGGGTTCGACTACGTTGCAATCGCCGAAGAACGGCTTTCCAGGGAAAAATACAGCTTCAAATTCCCCTACTTTTCCATCGACTACTGCCTGAAGCATTTCGGCCTTGAGAGCCTGGACCAAATCGACGTGCTGGCCACAGACTACATCCGGCTCAAGCGCTGGAACCTCTCCGGCCCCGGCTACAACGTCAGTGAACACGACTACCTGAAGAAACTTCTGGATATCCCAAGGGAAAAGATATTCATCGTCAACCACCACATGTCCCACGCGGCCGTGACCTATTATCTGAGCGGTTTCGACGACGCGGCCATCCTCACTGCCGACGGCAACGGCTCCGAGTTGGAGACCCAGGGATTCTTCAAGGGCCAGGGCAACCAACTCACCGAGCTGGACAAATACCATTTCCACGGCATCGGCTATTGCTACTCCGCCGTGACGCGGAACATCCTCAACTTCGGCACCGGCGGCGAGGGCAAGACCATGGGGCTGGCTCCCTACGGGGAAAAGCACCCGCCCGTGCTGAACATCCAAGGCTCCTACGACGGCATCAAGACCAATTATTCCCAGTTTCTGCGCAGGCTGCCCAAATCCGACGTCATGAACCAGATGGACCCGGCAAACGTCCTCTATCCCTTTCGCGAAAAATACAGAAAACGCGGCAAGGACGAGAACCCGCTTGACCCCTATTTCAGCCGTGCGGCCTATGAACTCCAGGAGGAGACTCAAAAGGTCCTGGTGCATCTGGCCAACGAGCTGTACAAGCGCCACCCCAGCAAGAACATCTGCCTCTGCGGCGGGGTCATGCTCAACTGCGTGACCAACAGGCTCATCCTCGAGGAAAGCCCGTTTGAGGACATCTTCATTTTTCCGGGCTGCTCGGACACGGGCATTCCTGTGGGCAACTGCCTGCTGGCCTACCACAACCACCCCATGTTCAAGGAGACGCCCAAGACCAGACAGGTCTTGAAGACCGCATATCTTGGCCGCGAATATTCAAACTCCGAGGTCACGGAAACCCTGGACAGATACGGCGTGCCCTCGACAAAGACCGACCCCGGGGAAGTGGCCGCGCTCCTGGCCGAAGGCAAGGTTGTGGCCTGGTTCCAGGGCGGCAGCGAATTCGGGCCGCGCGCGCTGGGCCACCGGTCCATCATGGCCGACTCACGCGACTCGGCCATCAAGGACCGGGTCAACGACGAGGTCAAGCACCGCGAACTTTTCAGGCCTTTCGCCCCGGTGGTGCTGGAGGAGAAATGCTCTGAGCAGTTCGACCTGGACCGCCCCTCGCCCTTCATGCTCCTGGTGGGCGACGCCCTGCGGCCCGAAGAGATTCCATCCGTCATCCACGTCGACAACTCGGCCCGCATCCAGACCGTGAACCTCGAGGACAACCAAGGCTACTACGAGGTGGTCAGGGAGTTCGACAAGCTGACCGGCATACCCGTGCTCATGAACACCTCCTTCAACGTGGCCGGCGAACCCATCGTGGAAACGCCGCGCGACGCCCTGATCTGCGCCCTGGGCACGGACATGGACCATCTGGTGCTCCACGACAGATTGGTGGACTGCAAATGCCCCGGCCACAAGGAAATCTGCGCCAGAATGAACGAGGACAGGGAAGCTGAAATCGCCAAGTGGCGCGAAGAGGTCATCACTAAATTCTTTCCCGGATACGATCAGGCCGAGCGCGACTCCTTCATAGCCAACGGAAACGAGCAGGCCTATTGGTGGACCAAGCATCGGGCCAAATACGAGCTGGAAAAGGCCGTGCTGGACTGGATTGCAATGGACACCAAAATCGCCATTGTCGGCGAAGCGAAACACACGGCCTATCTCAGGGAATACGTAAACGAATTCATCTGCCTGGACGTGGCCGGTTTTCTGGACATCGACAATCCCGGGCAGGCCGACGGACTGCCTTACGCGCCCCTGTCCTGGGCGGACCTGAAGGACTGCCCGGCGGACGTGATCGTCTTCTCTTCCTGGGAGAAGCAATACGATCTCATCAACAAGGTGGAGGATATGGATTTGGACAAGGAAACCTATCTTGTGTACGACCTGATGGGCCGCTCCCTGGAAGACCTCTACCCCGCGCCAAAGGCGTAGCAAGGCCAAAGGACAGACATGTATTCCGGCAAGAAAATTCTGGCCATAGTCCCGGCTCGGGGCGGCAGCAAGGGCGTTCCCCTGAAGAACATCCAGACCGTGGACGGAGTGCCGCTGGTGGCCATCACCGGAAATGTCATCAAGGAACTGCCCATGATCGACCGGGCCGTGGTCTCCACGGACCACCCTGAGATCGCCAGAATCGCGCAGGAGGCCGGAATAGACGCACCCTTCATGCGCCCGGACGAACTGTCCGGCGACATAGTGGCCGACTGGGACGTCATCGACCACGCCCTGCGCTTCATGGAGGTCCTGGACAAGACCCGCTACGACATCATTCTCCTGCTCCAGCCCACCTGTCCCATGCGCAAACCCGAGCACGTGGCAAGATGCGTGGAACAGCTGGTGGACGGCGGGTACGATGCGGTATGGTCCGTGAGCGAGACGGATTCCAAGGCCCATCCCCTGAAGCAGCTGACCTTTGACGGCGACAGGCTGGGGTATTACGATGAGGCCGGCTCCAAAATCATCGCCCGGCAGCAGCTGAAGCCGGTCTACCACAGAAACGGCGCGGCCTACGCCCTGACCAGGGAGTGCATCCTGGAAAAGGGGAACATCAAGGGCGACAGGACTTCGGCCGTGGTCATCGAAGAGCCTTTGGTAAGCATAGACACGGTCTTTGACTTCCAGTTCTGTGAATTCGTTCTCGGCCTGGAAAAGAAATAACGATTTAATAGACGCCAATGCAAAAAACCGTATATTTTCACATCGACGAGCTGGCCAGGGACGCGGTCACGGCCGCCAACCTAAAAAAAATCCTGGCCCAAAAGGGCGTGGAAACAGTCTACGGCAACAAGGAAAACACAAAGCGGTTGCTCTATTCCTGCCGCCACGCCTTCGACGCCGTGATCCTGCCCAAGGTCACCTATTTCCAGCACGCCCACAAAAAAGTGGAAGAACCTTTCCCGCCCGTGATCACGTTGCTCACGGAAGCCAACGGCACCCTATCCAACAACCTGGAATGGGGCGCAAAGAACGTGCTGGGCAGCAAACATTTCATCGAAGACGACAGCCGCTGGTCCAGCAAGATCGCGGCCCATTGCCTCTGGGGACCGGCCCAGCTCAAGGCCGTCGAGCATTTCGCCCCAGAACTGGTTCCAAACTTCCATGTCACCGGCCATCCCCGCCATGATCTGCGCTGCCGCAAGGCCCCAGGCAATGTCCCGGACAACGGCAAAATCCGCATTGGTCTGATCAGCAGGCTCAAGCAGCTTGCTCCATTCAACAGAAACTCCATTTTCACACAAGTATATCTGTCAAGCCTGAAGCCGGCCTACCGCACCATCGAAGGTCTGGATACCGAAGACGCCATATACACCGAAGTTATCGACCTGCGGCTTTTTCTCAAATTCATAGATTCCCTGGCCCCCGACAGATACGACATATCCGTCCGTCCGCACCCCAGGGAAGACCGGTTCATGTGGAAACAGCTGATCGAACAGTTCGACATGCCCCTCAAGCTGGCTGACTGGACCCAACCCTTCATGCACTGGCTGAGCGGACTGGACTACGCCGTTGGCCCGGCTTCCACCGGCTTCTACGACTGCCTGGTAGCCGGGAAAAACCCCATCTGCACCAACATGGTCTTCAGCCATCGCCAGGCCCACACCCACCCGCACCTGGACGACAACAGCCCGATCCTGGAACACGTGCGCATGCCCAAGTCAATGGACGAGCTCTTGGACCTTGTCTCGGAAAAACCTGATCCGAGCGGCGACCCCATCCCCGAAGGTGCACGCAAAATCCTGGAATTCGAATCCAACTATCCCCATTCCGCCCACTCCCTGGACGAGGTGGCAAGAATCTGCATGAATGTCCTTGATTCCGCGCCCAAGGCGGACCCCGCAAAAAAACGGTTGGCCCGCCTGAAATACGACTTCAAAAACATGGATTTCAACCGATGCGAAAAACGCCGCCGTCGCAGAAAGGGAATCGACGAGCAGGGCGGAAAGTTCCTGCTGACCAGAAACAGAAAGGAATGGATCGACGCCCTGGCCGGTGAAGTATAGAAAACAAGTTGTCCCGGCAGCACACCTCGCCCTGTTTCTCATCCGCCTGTTGCCCGCCGGGGTTGATCCCGGCAAACATAAAAACCGCAACACTTAAATAACATGCCCCAAACAGACAAAATAACAAAATGCAGAATCTGCTCAAGCAACGAACTCACAAGCGTTCTTGACCTCGGAAACCATGCCCTGAGCGGACGCTTCATACTTGAAGGCGAAGCAGACCCCATGACGGCCCCCCTGGAACTGGTGCTCTGCGGCGAGTGCGGACTGTTGCAACTTCTCCACACCGTGACCGGAACCGAGCTTTACACAGACACTTACGGCTACCGCTCCGGCATAAACCAGTCCATGCGCTCGCACTTGGCCGCCCTGGCCGAAGATGTTACGAAAAGGGCCGGTCTGAGCGACGGTGATCTGGTCATCGACGTGGGCTGCAACGACGGGACGCTTTTGAGATCCTACCCTGTCCAGGGCTTGACCAAGATCGGCATTGACCCGCTGGCAGACCACTTCAGGGAGTATCATCCGCAGGACATGACCGCCATCGCCGATTTTTTCGGAGCGGAAAGCTGCCGCAGGGCGATCGGAGACGACAAGGCCAAGGTTCTCACCTCCATCTCAATGTTCTACGACCTGCCCGATCCGGGCGCCTTCACCAAAGCCGTGGCCGAAGCCCTTGCAAAGGACGGCCTCTGGGTCCTGGAACAGAGCTATATGCCCACCATGCTGGAGCGAAACTCCTTTGACACGGTCTGCCACGAGCACCTTGAATACTACGCCTTGGCCCAGATAGAGCGCATGGCTTCCGAAGCGGGGCTGCGCATCTTCGACGTCCAGTTGAACGATGTCAACGGCGGCAGCTTCAGGCTGTATGTCTGCCACGTGAACGGTCCGTACCGCGACAATTCCGAAGCCCTGGAGAAATTCAGACGCCGCGAAGGCGACCTGGACCTCGGCACCCTGGGGCCCTATCAACGCTTCACTGAGAGGATCGAGGAACAGCGTGACCTGCTGCGAGGCTTCATCGACAAAGAGCGCAAGGCCGGCAAGACCTTCTACATCTATGGTGCCTCGACCAAGGGCAACACTCTGCTTCAGTATTACGGGCTGGACAGGGAAAGCATCGTTGCAGCGGCGGACAGGAACCCGGCCAAATGGGGCCGCCTGACCCCGGCCACGCGCATCCCCATAATCTCGGAAAAGGAAGCAAGGGAACAAAAACCGGACTATTTTCTTGTTCTCCCCTGGCATTTCAAGGACGAATTTTTGGAAAGGGAATCCGAGTTCAGGAAAAACGGCGGCAAATTCATCTTTCCGCTGCCGACAATGGAAATAATTTAGCCCCTGAGGCTGCGACCGAACGATCTATGAAAAAAGCACTTGTTTTCGGCGCATTCGGCCAGGACGGCCGACTCCTGACCAAGCTTCTGCTCGGCAAGGGATACTCCGTCCTGTGCGTGGGACGGCACGAGACAAGTCTGGCCCCTTCAAAAGAGATATGGGCACCGTTCGACTACCTCGACGCCGGTCAGGTGGCGGAAACAGTGCTCCGCTTCGCGCCGGACGAAATATACTACCTCGCCGCCTACCACCATTCCTCGGAAAGCCCGGAAACCCTGAATCCGGGGCAAATATGGAAGAGGAGCGTGGATGTCCACTGCAACGGCCTGGTGAACTTTCTTGAGGCCGTCAGGCTGAACTCGCTGCCCACCAGACTTTTCTATTCGGCCTCTTCCCTTGTCTTCGGTTCCGACGAGCCGGCTCCGCAAACCGAACAGACGCCCATGCGCCCCGAATGCGTATACGGCATCACCAAGGCGGCGGGAGTGTCATGTTGCGACATGTACGCCAGGGAGCATTCCGTGTTCGCCTGCTCCGGTTTCCTGTACAACCACGAATCCGGACTGCGTCCCGATAGATTTGTTTCCCAAAAAATAATCAAGGCCGCCAATGAGATCGCATCCGGAACTGAAAAGGAACTGATTCTTGGAGACCTCGCGGCACGAGCGGACTGGGGCTACGCCCCGGACTACGTGGACGCCTTCCAGCGCATCCTTCAGTTGGACCGCCCGGAAAATTTCATCATAGCCACCGGCCAGCCGCACTGCGTTCAGGACTGGGTCGAGACGGCCTTCGGCGAACTGGGACTGGACTGGACCAAGCATGTCCGCCAGGAATCAAGAGCCACACTGCGCAACAACAACAATCGCATCGGCGACATTTCAAAACTCAAGACCCTGACAGGCTGGACGCCGAACACATCATTTCACCAAATGGTCAAGGCAATGCTTGGGCACGAGGACGAATCAAATGGCCAATAAGATACTGATATTCATCCCCACCTACATGGAAAGGGAAAACGTCGGAAGAATCTCCGAAAAGATATTGCTGCTGAACCTGGATGCGGACATCCTCTTTGTCGACGACAACTCGCCCGACGGCACAGGCCAGATATTGGACGAGATCGCGGCCAGGCATGAAAATATCCAGGTGCTGCACAGGGAAGGCAAGCTGGGAATCGGCAGCGCCCACGCAATGGGCATCAACTACGCCTACGACAAGGGCTACGATATTCTGGTGACCATGGACTGCGATTTCACGCATTCCCCGGAGGACATACCAAAACTGCTGGAAGCAGCCGAAGGTCACGACGTTTCCGTTGGTTCGCGCTATCTGGCGGAAGGGAGCCTGCCGGGCTGGAAGCAGACCAGACGTTTCCTGACCCACTTCGCGCACTTCCTGACGGTCACGCTGCTGGGCATGAAGTACGACGCAACCGGCGCTTTCAGAGTCTACAACCTGAAAAGCGTACCCAGGGACTTCATCAAGCTGGTCGAGTCCAGAAGCTACGCCTTTTTCTTTGAAAGCCTTTTCGTCCTCTACAACAACCGGATGGCCATCAACGAAATCCCCATCGTCCTGCCTGCCAGGACTTACGGCCACTCCAAGATGTCCCTGCGCGAAGCTTTCAAAAGCGCGAGATTCCTGGCCGGGCTGGCCCTGAGGAAATTCGCCGAACCGGAAAGCCTGCAACTTGCCCGGAAAACTCCCGTCATCGACCAGGGCCTGTCCGACCCCCAGGGTTGGGACAGCTACTGGGACAGGAACGGCAGCTCCTCGCACCGGGCATACTCAATTATCGCAGCGGTTTACAGAAAGGCATTCATCAAGCGCAATCTTGAAAGAAACATCAGGGAGTCCTTTACCAGGGACTCGATGCTCCTGCACGCAGGATGCGGAAGCGGACAAGCCGACACAGGGCTGCATGAAGACTATCGCGTGACCGCCGCCGACATTTGTCCCAAGGCCCTCGAGATGTATTGCAAAAACAACCTGGACGTGGCCGATGTTCGGCACGGCAGCATCTTCAGCCTGCCCTTCCCGGACGCCACCTTTGACGGGGTCTACAACCTTGGGGTAATGGAGCACTTCACGCACGGCGAGATAGTTGCCATCCTGAAGGAGTTCAACCGCGTGCTGAACGATAAGGGCAAAATTCTCATTTTTTGGCCCCACAAGCGCGGAACAAGTGTCATGGTTCTCAGGATGGTTCACTTCGTGCTGAACAACATGCTGAAAAAGAACATCCGTCTGCATCCGGACGAAATTTCACTGATACGAGGCCGGGACGAGGCGAAAGCCATCCTGGAAAAATCCGGGTTCTCAATGGCAAAATACAAATTCGGACCATCCGACATCTTCATACAAAGCGTCATCGTCGGAAAGAAGAATCAGACACCGCCCCGAATCAACGACTCCGGCGGACAACCACAACAGCAAGGCTGACAGATGAAGCATGCATTAATAACCGGAATAACCGGCCAGGACGGCGCATACCTCGCCAAACTTCTTCTGGACAAGGGCTACAAGGTTTTCGGACTCTACCGCCGCACCTCCAGCCTGAACGCCTGGCGGCTCCTGAACCTGGGCATATTCGACAAGATCACACTCATTCCTGGCGACATGACCGACATGGCCTCCATATCCAACGCCATCATCCAGGCCGAGCCGGACGAATTCTACAACCTCGCGGCCCAGAGCTTTGTCGGCACTTCCTTTGAACAGCCCATCGTCACGGCCGCCGTGGACGGCATCGGAGTCCTTTACGTCCTTGAGGGAGTCAAGCAGATCAACCCCAAGATCAGGATATATCAGGCTTCCACCTCCGAACTGTACGGCAACTGCATCAACTGCGAAGTGGGGACTTCCGGGGACGCGCCAAAGCTCACCGAGGACAGCACGCTCTGGCCCCTGTCGCCCTACGCGGCCTCCAAGCTCTACGCCTTCCATCTCGTGCGCATGTACCGCGAGGCCTACGGCATGTTCGCAGTCAACGGCATTCTTTTCAACCACGAATCCCCGTTACGGGGGCTGGAATTCGTCACCAGGAAGATAACCAACGCGGTGGCCAGGATAAAACTGGGCCTGCAGGACAAGATTCAGCTGGGGAACATCCACGCCATGCGCGACTGGGGCTATGCTCCGGAGTTCGTGGAAGCCATGTGGCTCATGCTCCAGCAGGACGAACCGGAAGATTTCGTCATCGCCACAGGCGCCTCGCACACTGTCCAGGACTTTCTGGAAGCGGCCTGCCAACACGTCGGCCTGGACTGGGAAGAGGTCACGGCCATTGACGAGCGCTTCAAGCGCCCGCTTGAGGTGAACTGCCTGCGCGGGGACTCGAGCAAGGCCAAGAATATCCTGAACTGGCAGCCGGAAACCTCTTTCACGGGTCTGGTGGAGGTCATGGTCAACGCGGACATGCAGCGCTGGACGGATTGGAAGAACGGAAAGATTTTCGCCTGGGACGCGGTCAACGACAGCTCGATTTATCAAAATTCGGGTAAATGACCCGAGGTGCCTGCAAAATGTCCACTACAACAAAAAAGGTCACCAAGAAAAGCATACCCTGCAATGTCTGTGGTTCATCCGACTTCGAAGAAGTTTACCCGGACGAACTAGGTGATTCTCCTCCGGTGGTGGATTACAATTTTACCCAAGAGACTCGCAAAATATACCGAACCGTCAAATGCCTGTCCTGCGGGCTGATCTTCACAAACCCCATGCCCGATTTTCAGGACGCCTATGAAGACAATGTAGACGAAGTATACCTGGCTTCGGAGAAACAGCGAAGAATCACCGCTGCCAAAAGCGTTGACAAAATTCTCAAATACAAGCCCGGAGGCAAACTCCTTGACGTTGGCTGTGCCACAGGTGTCTTCCTTGATGCCGCAGAGAAACATTTTGACGTCGAAGGCATTGAGCTTTCCCGATGGGCGTCCGAACTGGCGGGCACAAGACACAAGGTATACAATGAACCCCTGTCTTGTCTGGATATCAGTGAACGCTACGATGTTGTCACCCTTTGGGGGGTCATAGAACATTTTCAGGACCCGTCGCGGGAGATTGCGCTTATAGCAAAAGCCCTCAAACCGGGAGGGGTGCTGGTTGTCTACACCGGCAACGTCGATGCCCTACTGCCGAGAATTATGGGAAAAGCCTGGTGGTGGTTTCAGGGCATGCATCTATACTATTTTTCTGAAAAGACTTGCCGGCAGTTGCTGGGCAATCACGGGATGAATGTCCTATCCTGCGGGCTTCACACCCTGTACTTCTCCATAGCATCTCTGGGAATCAGCCTTAACAGATACCGCTTAGGAAAGATGCTGGGATTCTTATTCAAGATTCCAGGAATCAAAGACTTGAAAATCCCTGTTAAACTTAGCGGCGAAATGTTGCTTTTTGCACAAAAGGCCACCAGCCCAAAAAACACCTAATCGAAGATCAAAGCTGAGATAAACGACCTTCTTCAAATCAACCAATGCCCAAAACACTGATCAGAATCCTCCGCCTCGCCCTGACCGCAGCCTGCCTGGTCTACGCCCTCTGGGGCATCGACCTGCAGGCCCTGTCCCGGGTTCTGGGGCAGTTGAGCGCCATCACCCTGGCGCTGCTCTTTCTGCTGGGGCTGGCTCAATACGTTCCTCCGGCCATTCGTCTCTCATACCTCAGTTCGGGCAAGATCGGAGTATGGACCGGCTATGTGGTCAACCTGTTCTGCCTGGGCGTCAACACCATACTGCCGGCCAAGCTCGGGGAGGTGGCCAAGATAGTATACCTGCATCGCAACGAATCCATGTCCGTCGAGGAAAGTTGCGGGCTGACCTTCTGGAACGCTTCTCCGACCTGAACGCGATCCTGCTTTTCGCGCTCTATGCCCTGCTCGCGGTGGGCGGCGGCGTCTCATTCCTGCCGCTGTTCGCCCTGGTGGCCGGCATCTGGATATTCCTCGCCCTGGCCTGGCGCTTTCCGGGCATGACGGAATTCTTCGCCAAATTCGTTCCCACAGCCAGGGCAAAACGTTTTTTCCTCTCAATAATGTCCCAGCTCCAGACAATGGCCGGGCCGTCGCTCCTTCTGAACCTCTCCCTGCTCACCGCCCTGACCTGGATAGTGAACACCCTGTTCACCTTCCTGCTCTTCAACTGGCTATTCGACCTGAACCTTTCGCTGGGCCAGATGGTCACCGTTTACACGGTTTCGATTCTCGGCTACATCATCCCCTCGGCTCCCGGGGCTCTCGGAGTGTTCGAGGCCTCGCTGGTTCTCTCCCTGGGCTGGTTCGGCGTGAACAAGGAAGAGTCCGTGGCCCTGGCCGTGATAATACGGCTGCTCCAGACCATTCCCTCCCTGGCCATGACCATGTATGTCCTGATGACCAGCGACATGACGCTGAAACGGATACAGGAAGAAACGCTCCAGGAGCAGACCGAAAACCCGGTCCAGGCAGACGAACAATAGCTGTTTGCCGCATACGTGTTGACATAACCGCAGGAAAACGCGACAGGCAGAACCATGGCATCAGCATTTCTCAACAACGAGGCGCCCAAGGCCCTGGTCGTCTTCTTCATCCTGGCCGCGACCATACTCCTTGTGGGCAACAAGAAAATAATCGTCGACCCCTACGTCGAGTACGCCCAGGGCGAATACATCGTGGCCCAGGGATTTGTAAGCCCGGACTTTCACGACCGGTCGGACATAAGTCCCATGCTGTCCGCCAAGGGCTACCTGCCTCCGACCCTGGCCCTGGTGCCTCAGTCCCTGCTTTTCGACCAGACCTTCAACACGATTTGCGCCTTTGTCTTCGTGGCCTTTCTGCTGGCGACAGTGTACTCCTGCTGCCGGGCGACCGGGCTGGACAAAACAACCTCGCTGCTGATCGTGTTCGCCATCAAGTTCTACCATCTGTTCCTTAAAATTTTCGCCGACCTGGTGGACAGCGTTGAGAAATTATTCCACGGTTCACCCACCGTGGCCCATGATTTCCTGCATCACATTCTCAAGCTGCCCTCGCCCACGCCGAACCTCTTCTGGACCTACTCCTACTACGATTTCAGAGCCTGGATACTGCCTCTCGCCCTGCTCGGACTCTGCTTTCTCCTGAAACGCCGTTATTTCCTGTCCGGCCTTTCGCTGGCCCTGGTCAACCTGGTGCACGTCAAGTTCGGAGCGAGAAGCTTCGCCATCCTTGTGGTCTGCCTGGCCGTGATCTATTTCATCAAGAGGATGGAGGGCGAGACGAACCTGCTCTCCAGGTACAGCAAGGCAATCTTCGCCTTTCTTGTCCCCTATACAGCCATCACCGGCTACCTGTTCTACAAGATAATGGCCACGAAAGCCTTCTGGGCCGCCCTTGACGTTCCAAAGGCCTCGGCCCTCATTTCTCCGCTGGCCTACATGCTCCTGCGCACCCCGGACGACTGGATGCTCCTTGAAAGCGAGACCTCCTTCATCGTGCAGATATTCGCCTTTTTCCTGATCACCGTCGCCTCCTGGCTCTTCATCCTGAAAAGAACCGACCACCCGCAACTCAGGTCGGCCGCAAGAGTATTCATCATCGCCGCAAGCGTGGCCATGGGTTTCATCCTGTTCGGAATCCTCTTCGAGCTGGTGATCATCGACATGCTTCCCTGGCGGATTTCACTTTCCTTTCTCATGCTCCGCTCCTGGGACACCATCTGGATCATCACGACCAGCTTCCTGATCAGTTCGACCCTGCTCCTGTATGTCCTGCTGAAATCAGTGCGGCCAAGACAGAGCTACCTGCGACCGGCCAACCTGTTCCTTGTCGCCTTTTCGCTCTTCGCGCTGGGCTACATCGGCGTAAAATACATCCCAGACTACAAGAAATGCGTGCTCACCGAACATCTCGACAAGTACGCCATGAAAACCAGATACACCCAGGTGCGTTCGGACGATCTGTTCGCCGTCCATGAGCGGCACAGACAGGCCCTGCTGGACTCGTTGCGCGCCAACGATTTCACGGACTACGAAGAGCATCTCCAGGGGCTGGAAAACAATTATCGCTCCGCCCTGGACATCTCACCGGACACAACCGGATATGCCGATCCAGAAGCGCTCATGTTTCGCGCCTTCCGTTCCTTCGCCAACGGCAGATTCTCCTCCGGAAGCGCCGACCTAAGGCAGCTGAAACAGATACAGACCGAAACCGCCTCGGTTGTCTATTCGCCATCCGGCGACAACGGAGACGGGCTGAAAGAGATCGTTGTAAAGATTCCCATGGACGGCTACCAGGAGGCGACCGACTGGATCGACAACAATCTTCCAGCCGACGCGGCCATAATTTGCCACCCCCGGCTGCCCGCCGTGGAAACCTATACGCGCAGGGCAGGCTTCATCAGAATAAGCTCGCACATGATATACATGGTCCCGGAAAGCTATCCCTTTATCCTGGCCCGATTGCAGGCCATTGCCGGGCCTATTGTCCCTGAGGCCAGCGACCCCAGGCAGTTGTTCATCGAGAGCCGCTTGAAGTTCCTCGAACTGACCTCGGAAGACTTCGCAAGGATCAAGTCGCTCTACCCGCACTACAACTACGTGCTCACGGAGCGAAGCCATGAGCTGCCCCTGGACATCCTCTACCAAAACGAATGGATATCCCTTTATTCCCTGGAGGGGTCATAACCCTCGCCTCCGGATTCAAGCAACGGAAACCAGGCCATGAACCATCCGTTACCGAAGTTATGAAGAACAGCCGGACCCAGCCATGAAAATCGCGTACATCATCGGCGGACTGCCCTTTGGCGGCATAGAGAACTGGCTCTACGACCTCTGCCTCAAGCTCAAGGGGCGGGAGAACGTTGGCGCGGTGGTCCTGAACGTCTCGGGCACGGGCGTGAAGATCGAAGATTACCAGAAGGCGGGAATCGAGCTGATAAACGTCTGCGATTCAAAGAAGACCCTCAAGACCTTCAGGTTGGATACGGCGCTCAAGGTCCGCCGCCTTCTAAAAGACATCCGCCCCGACCTGATCCACACCCTGCAATTCTCGGGCGACTATTTTGGACGATTGGCCTCCCTGGGCTTGGGCATTCCTGTCATAACGCACATCAGGAACATCAAGCGCGAGAACAAGAAGCACCGCGTGCTGGCCAACAGGCTCCTGTCATATGCCACGGACCTCTACATCTCTGTGTCCAAGCAGGCCTTGGCCACCATCGAGAAACAGCACAACATGGCGGGCCGCGAGGTAAAGGTGCTATACAACGCGGTGAACCCGGCCAAGCTGGACGGACCCGGCCTGGACATGAAACAGGCCTTCGGCCTGGAAGGAAAAATCGTGCTGGGCGTGGGCCGCATGGTGGCCCAGAAAAATTTCGACCTGCTCATCCGGGCCTTTCGCAAGGTACTGGACCGCTACCAGGGCAAGGCCGGTCTGCTCATCGCCGGGGACGGCGGCGAGCGCGAACGGCTGCAAACCCTCATTTCCCAGCTTGGAATCGCGGACAAGGCCATGCTGGCCGGATACCGCACGGACATACCGGCCCTGATGCGCTCCTCCCACATCCTGGCCATGCCCTCTGACTACGAGGGACTGCCCGTGACACATGTGGAGGCCATGTTCTGCGGCCTGCCCGCAGTAATATCCAGACACGTGCCGTCCATAGAGATCGCCTCGGAATCATCCCTGGTCTGCAAGCGCACGCCCGAGGACATAGCGGACAAGCTCCTGGCCCTGCTGGAAGACGGCAAACTTTATACGGACATGTCGGCCAGGGCCCTGGAGGCCTCAAGGCTGCACACCATGGACCTCCATGTGGAAAAGCTCATGGCCATATACGATGAAGTCCTCAAGGGGCGAACCCATGGCTGACCTGATCCGGCTGAACCCCAAAAAAATTCTTGTCTGCCAGCTCAGGCAGATCGGGGACGTTATCCTGACCACCCCGGCCATAAGCCTGCTCAGGGAACGCTACCCGGACGCCGAGATTCACCTATACACGGAAAAAATCTGCGCCCGGCTCCTGGAAAACAACCCGGAGATCACAAGGATATGGGCCCTGGACAAATCCTGGAGCCCTTTGAAATGCATGGCTTTCTATTGGAAGGTGGCGCGGCAGGGCTATGATCTGGTCATCGATTTCCAGCAACTGCCCCGCTGTCTCTGGGTGGTGCTCTTCTCAATGGCCAAAGTCCGCCTCTCATTCACCGCCAAATGGCCCAAGAGCCTCTTGTACACCCACACCAGTCCGCCTTTCGGCAAGTACGCGGCCAAGCTCAAGGCCAGCACGCTAACGCCCCTTGGCATCCACTGGATGGGCCACCGCCCGCGCATCTACCTGACGGACGAGGAAAGGAAATGGGCACGCGATTTCCTGCGCGAACAAGGCGTGAAGCGCGGCCAATTGCTGGTGACGGTCGACCCCACCCACCGCAGGGCCACGCGCAAATGGCCCGCCGACCGCTACGGCGAGGTGATCCGGCAAGCCGTGGATAAGCGGCCGGACCTGAAGTTTCTCATCCTCTGCGGACCGGGCGAGGAAAAGGTGGGCGAAAAGGTCCTCAAGGCCTCCAAATCTCCTGAAAACTGCATCCTGCCCGAGCGCGTCCTGACCCTCAGGGAAATGGCCGCGGTCATCCACTACGCGGACCTGCACCTTGGCAACTGCTCGGCCCCAAGGCACGTGGCCGTGGCCGTGGACACCCCTTCCCTGATAATAATCGGCTCAACCGGCACCACGGCCTGGAAGCACCCCAGCCCGAAACACCAGATCGTCTGCCTCTATCTGGAATGCGGGAAATGCAATGAGAACGTCTGCCCCAAGGGCACCATGGACTGCCTCATGGGCGTGACCCCGGAGCGCGTGCTCTGCTCGCTTCTGCCGAGACTGCCGGAAGAAGGCGACGACCTTGCTAGTCTGCGTAAATATCCACCAGAGGCGAGATGCTGACCTTGTTGGGTATGGCCAGCAGCCTGACGGGAATCCCCAGCACATGGGCCTCAAGGCCCACGGAACTGTAAGTCACCACCACCTCTCCGGCCACTGCCAGATAGCGGTAGATGTCTTCCTCGGCCAGGACCGCGTTGTCCGCGCCAAGGGAGGCCATGGCCTTTTGCCGTTCGTCCGGCCGAGTCTTGGGATGGAACTTGAAGAGGTATTTCTTTTTCGGATTGGCCGCTATCTCATCCCGCATGGCCTCCACCACCAAATCCACGTCGTGCTGGCTAAAGGCGATGAGCACCGTTTCCGGCTGGACATTGTCCCGCTTTATGTCTTTTAGATAGGAAAGGCGGTAGACATCTTCCACCACCTCAACATTCCTGTACCCCGCTTCCAGATAGACCTTCATGGACAACTCGTCCTCGGCCAACACCCTGTCCGGCACGGGCAAATGGTTCAGGAAATCGCGGGAATCATGGGCCGGTTCGTTCTCGGCAAGGTAATAAAGCAAACGGGTGCGAGCGGACGGGCCATGCTGAAAACCCGTGAGCCGAATATCCGGAAAGTATTCCTTGATCACGAAGGCGAAAAGCCTGCCGTAGCCGAACTCGTGCAGGTAGTAGACGAATTCCGCAGGCGGATGACTCTCCAAGGCCTCGCGCACCGCGTCCACGTGCATCAGAAGCCTTGGAATCCTGAGCATGGAAAGGTCGATCTCCAGGGCCATGTAGCCGCCCAAATCAAGGCTCTTGAAGCTGTAATCGCACTCCTTGAGCCCGGACTTGGCCCGCTCCAGGCGCAGGGCCCAAAAAAACCCGGCCAGCACCTCGCGCAGGCCAATGCCCCTGTCCAGGACCAGATAACTCATGTCCAGCTTCTCAAGCCTGCGCATGGCCCGAAACATGGCCAAAATTCCTATCTTCTGGTGCAGGCCGTCGGTTAGGACCGAAAGCAGATGGCAGTCCGAATCATTCTTCAGGGGCCCGTATTTTATGTCTATGCTCCCGGTCCCGAACTGGCGGGGGTAGCGGGTCAGGAAAAGCCGTTTCACAGGCTTTTTGGGCGCGGGAAAGTTGAAGGACTTGAGGAGCAGAACCTTGATGAACGCGGCCAAAAAAAAGCGCAGTTGCGTGCGTATTCCCTTAAACCGACTTGAATCGGCCATTACGGTTTCCGACTCGCTTGTCTGAATATCCACGCCGGATTTGAAGGCGCGCACGAACTCGGACGTGCAGCCGTAGAGCAAAACGCGGTCAATGGCATTTTCAGAAATTAGTTCCTTCAAAAGCGTGATGTGGCAGGCCGCGTCAAAGGTCTCGAAGACTTCCATGCGTTTCACGGCCAGGTCGGATAGGAAGTAGAGGGAAAGCCTGTTTTGGTAGGTCAGGCCCAAATCCTTGAAATATCCATTCGCGGAAAAGATGAAGGAGCAGTAGTCGTCCCGGATGGCAAGGGCCGTGGCGTTGAGGCGTGAGGCATCGTTCAGCTCCCGCGCCTGTTCCTGCTCAAGTCTGCCGCTGGCCAGGTAGTAGACGAACTCGGCGTCCAGACCCTCAAGCCTGCCCGTTTCCTGTTTTCCGTAGATGCAAAGGGTGGCCATATCTGCCCCGGCGTTTTATGCGGCCAAAATCACAAAATTTTGATCATTTTTCCCGGCTCTCCAGCCAGGCCTTGAAGCTCGCCTCGCCGATGACGTCCCCGTGAACGTCGCAATCGCAACAGGGCGGCTCGCTCCTGTCGCCCGTAGCCAGACGCGCCTTGAACTCCTGCAAGCGGTCACTGGACCAGAGCTCCCAGATGCTGTCGTCGTGCAAATTTCCGATCAGGAAACGCTTGCGCCAATCGTGGGAGCAGAGAAGCATGTCCCCGTTGAAGTCTATCTTGGCCATGTAGAACGGATAGTAGCAGGGCTTTTTCAGCGGCAGCTCGGTTATCTGTTCTTCGCCCTCGGCCCGATACTTGTTGGAATCCAGCAACCCGCCCCGGTTGGACACGGTCAAGCCATAATTTCCGTCCTGAAAATAGCGGCGGCGCAGGATAACCTGCTCCTCCCTGAGGCCCGCCTTGTCGCGCATGGCCTGGAATTTTTCTATCTGCTCCGGCCCGTCGTACATGCTGACGTTCACGGTATCCAGCCCGGCCCCAAACAACTCGGCCAGAATTTCCGGGGTCATGAGGTCGCCGTTGGAAATGATCTCCACCCTGGCCTGGGGCAGCTTCTCCTTGCTCATGGCGATGATCTCCACGATGCGGTCGTGGAGCAGGGGTTCGCTGAACCCGGAAAACATGATCAACCCGTGGTAGTCCACAGCCTTCAAGTCACCGAGAATCTTGGCGTAGAAATCAAGGTCCAGTTTGCCCTTGGCGTCGATATTCCTGTAGAAATTCCTGTCCGACACAGGACAGAATTCGCACTTGCGCGTGCAGGCGGCCAGGGTGTTGAACTCCACGAAGGAAAACATGGGCAACCCCTCGCGCAGAGTTATGCCCTCGGTGACGATGCGGTTCTTGCGCACCGTGCTCTTGTCTATATACGTGCTCACTCTTGTTCCTTTCAGCTTTGGGCCTCTTCCCACTGGGGTCGAAGCAGCGCCATCTGGTACAGGGAATGCCGCTGACCCTGAAATTCCAGCACGTCGCGGATGAGTCCTTCGAAGCGGTACCCGGCCCTGACGTAGGCGGCCACGGCCGGGGTGTTGGTGACCATGACACTGATGCTCATGCGATAGAGGCCGAGCTCGTCAAAGCCAACCGACGAAATCAGGTCGGCAAAATGGCGGCCCAATCCCCTGCCCCGCTGGCCGGGAGCCAGGACGATGTGCGCTCCGGTTCCGATCCGAAATTCCGGGCGGATGTTCTTTATCTCGAAATGTCCCACGTACTCGCCCGTGTCCTTGAGAAAGGCGGAGTAGAACCTGTGGGTCTCGGACCTGTTCTTCTCGTAGAAATCCATGAACCCGCTGGGCTTCAGGGGATGTTGCAGGGTCGAGGAAAGATTGAAAAGCTCTCGAGGGCCGGGCGACATCCACCCGGCAAGTTCCCCGGCGTCCTCGGACCTGAATTTTCTGGCCTCGAAAATGTCCTTGTATGACTTGCTCATGCTTGCTCCAGACAGGATTTGAAGGCCTTCAGGAATCTCTCCATCACGCCCCTTGAGCCGATTGTCACGCGCAAAAAGCCCTTGAGCCCCTCATGTGAGAAGCCGCCGCTGACCAGGACCATTTTCTCCTTGAGCCGGGCCACCATCTCCTCCACATCGACAGGGGTGCGGATGAGCACGGAATTGGCAGAGCCGGAGCGGTATTCCAGGCCCATTTCACCGAGCGCGGATTCCAGATATCTCTTGCCATCCATGACCAGATCAATCCGGTTCCGGACGATTTCCTCGTTCTCCAGGACCCTGCGAGCGAAATGCGCGCCAAGATAGTTCACGTCGAATGTGGCCCTGACGTTCTTCAGGCACTGGACCACGCCCTGTCCGCAGGCCGCGTAACCCACGCGCAGGGCCGCAAGGCCGCAAAGTTTGGAAAAGGTCCTGAGCACGATGAGATTCGGATACTTCTCGATCCAGCGGATGACCGTCTCGTCGTGGTAGTAGTAATAGGCCTCGTCCACAACCGCAACCACGTCGTTTTCCAGGCACTTGTCCAGGACCTCGGCAACCTTGTCCAGCTCGATGGCCGTTCCCGTGGGGTTGTTGGGATTGACCAGCACGGCCATTTTCACGGAGGGGTCTATTTTCGCCAAAAACTTCTCACAGGAAAACGATAGGTCTTTCTCATAGGGCACCATGACCGGTTCGGCCCGGTACATCCTGCAATTGACCGGGTACATGCCGAAGGTCGGGTCCGTGAGCAGCACCCTATCCCCCGGCGAGACAAAGGCGTCGAACAGGTAGCGTATGGCGCCGTCCGAGCCGTTGGCCAGGCAGACGCTTTCAACGGGGACTCCTTCGACCCGTGAAATGGCCTCCAGCAGCGGTCCGTACGAGGGATAGGTGGATAGAAAATCCGCATCCACTTCGGCCAGAACCGAGTTCACGAACTCGTCGGGCAGGCCGTCCGGATTCTCGTTCATGTCCAGGCGCAGGTAGTCCTTGCGCACGAACGGGTTGGCCTGGGTGCGGTAAAGCTCTTCAATATGCGGCTTGCATTTCGGCATGACGGTTTCCCTGCCCGCAAAACTTCAGCGGGCCGGTTTCTTGTAATACTTGGAGGGGGTTTTATCAATCGGCGCTCAAAAGGCCGGGATCGTCCACAAGGGCCTGGAAATCCGGCACCCAGCGCACGTGCGGATGGCGCTCAAGAAGCGGCGCGTCCGGGCCGGGCAAAACGGCCAAAAAGTCTATGGAACAGGCCTTGGCCGCCTTGTAGTCGCCTGAGGCGTCGCCGAAGAACAGACAATCTTCCTTGTCAAGGGACTCGGCTTCCATGATCCGGGCCACGTGCTCGGCCTTGGCTTCCGGTGCGCCGTACACGCCCGCAAAATGGGAGCCGAGACCGCGCCGCTCCACGATAAGACGAATCTCGTCCTGGGGTACCGCCGAAATGACGTAGCTGATGACCGTGGGCGTCCATTTTTCAAGAAAAGCCTTGGCCCCGACGATCTCCGGCGCGGAGACCACCTTGTCCACCACCTTGCCGGAAAAGCGCTCGCAAAGCCCTTTCAGCTCTTCATCTCCCAATTTTTGGCCAAGGTATTCGGAATAGTAGAAACGAAAATTGTCATAGCGGTTCATGCCGAAATGGCCGCGCTGGTGGTCGGCCACCCTGGCCATGATTTCGGGTCCGAAATCATTGAACATCTCGGCAAAGGCCTGGGTCTTGACATCTTCGGTGTCGGCCAGAACCCCATCGAAATCAAAGAAAAAAGTCGTGTACTTCATATAGTTCTCAGGATTTTATCTTGGACACCCGGCCCAGGACGGTACAGGGCGCCCCGTCACCATTCTCAACGCGCAGGGGCAGGGCAATGACCTGTTCAAGGCGCAGGTTCGGACTCAGCCCTTGCAGGTCCATGTCTTCGAAAAGCAGCAGGCCCAGTCCTAGAAATTCCCTGTGTGCGGCGCGTCCGGCGTCGCGGTGTTTGAGGCTGGAGATGGAGATGGTGTCCATGCCCAACGCGCGCACGCCCGGATAAAGGGCCTGGAGGAACCCGGCCAGATCAGGCGAAAATCCCGGCTGGTTTTGCCAATACTCGTCCCGGCCCCGAAATTTTCCGAACCCGGTGCGCATGATGACCAAATCGGTCCTCTCTTCCGGCGAAGCTACGCGCGGCATATGTTCCGGGGTAATCATGCCGCCCGGCTCCGCGTCCAGGTCGATGATCATCGGCGCGTTGAACACGAAGGTGGACGGTGGAAGCTGGTCCACGCTTTTGCCCTGGGCCACGAAATGTTTGGGCGCGTCAACGTGGGTGCCGGTATGCGCGGGAAAGGAAAGATTGCTGGTGTTGCAGGAGTCGCCCAATTCAATCGACTTGTCCGGCGCGACGCGCACGCCCTTGGCCCCGCCGTAAAGGGGGGTATCCCGCCCTATGGTATGGGAAAGCCATATCCAGGCCACGTCTAGATGAATCCGTGGGCCGAAGGCGGCTTGGCGTTGTCCAGCCCGGCTATGGCCGCGCGTCCCATGGCCAATATGGCCTCCTCGGAACTGCCGCCGATATGCGGGGTGGCGATGATGTTCGGCAGGTTCAAAAATTCAAAGTCCTGTGGAGGCTCCTGGGCGAAGACGTCGAATGCCGCGCCTCCGAGCCTGCCGTCCATGAGCATTTCCTTGAGCTTCAATTCGTCCACAATGCCGCCACGGGCCAGATTAAGCAGGAACGCGCCCTGCTTCATCAGCTTCAGCCTTTCCGCGCTGAACATGCCCCGCGTGGACTCGTCCAGGGGTAGATGAATGGTCACCACGTCGGACTGCTTGAGCAACTCTTCCAGAGGCAGCGAGGTCACGCCGTGCTCGGCGTAGAAATCCGGAAAGTCCAAAATATCGTGGGCCAAAACCTTGCAGCCGAAGGCCTTGAGCAGCACAGCCACGTCCTTGCCCACAAATCCGCAGCCAACGACGCCCACGGTCTTTTCCGTGAGCAGACGTCCCTTGATCTGCCGCCACTTTCCGGAGCGCACTTCCTGGTTGGCCTCGGGTACGCGGTGCATGAGGGCGATGGCCGAGGAGACCACCAGCTCGGACACGGAACGCTTGTTCACGCCTCCGGTCCAACCCAGCTTGACTCCATGGCGTTCCATGGCCTGAAAGTCGATCATGTCCAGACCAACGCCGTATTTGCCGATGACTTTCAGTTCGGGCAGCGAGGCGAAAAGGTTTTCGTCCAACCGCTCCAGGGCGGTGACGGCCTTTTCATGACCTTTGAGAAAATCAATCAGATCCTGGCCGGACAGGGACTTGCCAAAATCATTGAAGGTCACGTTGGAGTATTTTTCCGAAAGCTCGCGGCGCAGGACCGGATGCTTGGAAAAGGAACGGGAGGCGACTGCAACGGGCGTGGAATCCATCATCGACCCCTATTTTTCCTGGCTGTAGTGCTTGAGATAGGCCCCCACCAGATGGTCGAGCACCATGTGCAGGTCTTCAACCGGTCCGTACTCGCCCTTGCTTGAAGGCACATGTACGTTCAGGGACGCGGCCCTTTTCAACTCCCCGCCGTCAAAACCGGTCAGGCCGATGGTTATTCCGCCGTTCACGTTGGCATACTCCACAGCCTTGACCACGTTGGGCGAGTTTCCGGAAGCCGATATGGCCACCAGCACGTCGCCTTCTTCCATGAGCACGGTCAGCTGCTGGACGAAAATCTGGTCGTAGCCGTCGTCGTTGCCCACTGCCGAGAGAACGGCCACGTTGTCGCACAGGCTCAGGGCCTTGAAGGGCTTGTCCCAGCTTCTGGTGCCGATGGCGATGTCGTTGGCGAAATGGCTGGCCGTGGCCGCGCTGCCGCCGTTGCCCACGAAGAATATCCTTGCGCCGCGTTCACGGGCCTGAATCATGGTCTTGATCAGGGCCTCGATCTGGCCCGTGTCCATTTTGGACATTATCTCGGCCAAATATTCAAAGTAGCGGCGGGCAAACCCTGCCGGGCTGGAGTCCTCGCCGTATATGCGTTCGATCATGTTCATAATGCCTGTCCTCGGCCTACAGTCCGTAGGTCTCGCGCCAGTTCGTGTCGGCCCGGTATATCTCGTAGACGTGGCGCATGGTCATCAGGGCGTCCGCGCTGGTGCCGAAGACAATGGGCTTGTCCTCTATGACCGCGTCCGCGAATTCGTGAATCTCGTCGCGCCAGGAATTGTCCTCTATGTAGGTTATGGTCTCCTCGCGGTGCGCCCCGGTCAGGGCCTCTTCCCGACGACCAATGGTCAATTGCTCCCGACCATAGCTCTTGGAACCGGTGAGGATGCCCTTCAGGTTCAGGAAGCCTTCCTTGAGGGCTATGTCCAGTGAGAAACGGTGCTGCCACTGGGTGGCCGTGGAATGGAGCATGGCCACGCGCCCCTTTTTGTCGCGCATGATGGCGTAGGCGTTGTCCTCCACGTCGTGGCCCCAATAGGAGTTGGACACGAAGCTCTTGACCTCAACGAACTCGCCGCTGAACAAAAGCATCAAATCGACCATGTGTATGCCCTGGTCCAGAAGGATTCCGCCGCCGGCCAGCTTGCGCTCGGCCCGCCATTCACCGGTAAAGGGGATGATCTTGCTCTTGCCGTAGACTCCGCGCATGTTCACGATCTCGCCCAGCTCCCCGGACTCGATGATCTTCAGGGCGTCGCGCACCGAGTCGTGGTAGCGGTGGTTGAAACCGTACTTGAGTTTGAGATTCGGATATTTCGCTTCGGCGGCCATGACTTTTTCTATGTCCGCCACATCGCAGCCCGGAGGCTTTTCGCAAAACACGTGCATGCCGCGCTCAAGCCCGGCGATTGTCACCTCCGGGGCCAGATAATTGGGCAGGCTGACGAACAGCACGTCCAGGGGCATTTCCAGCATCTGCTGATAATTCTGGAAATGGCGGACGCCGTCCTCCATTGTCCCGGACTGCTCGAAAGTCCTGTCGCATACGGCCACGGTCTTCATCCTGGGATGCTGATCTATGTACAGGCGGCGGCGCTTGCCTACCACGCCGTAACCGGCGATGCCCACCTTGAGTTTGTCTTGGCTCATGTAGCTATCCGAATCCTTACATGTATTTTTGGACCAGGGGATCGTTTTCAAGGACCTTTTCCACCCGCGCTATGTCGCCGGGCAGGTCCACCCCGATCATCACGCCCCGCGTTTCCACCATCTTGACCCGAAAGCCGTGTTCCACGGCCCTGAGCATGTCCACGGACTCCACCTCCTCAAGGGGCGTGGCGGGCAGCTCGGTGAATTTCTGGAGAAAGTCGGCGGAAAAGGCGATGATGCCCAACTGCTTGAGCTTACTGAAATTGTTGTCCGGGGCCTTGCTCCTGGACGGGATAGGCTCGCGCGAGGCGTAGATCATCTCGCCCTTCAGGTTGGTCACGACCTTGACCGCGTTGACATCCCGGAATTCCTTGTCATCGACAATGGGCACGGCCAGATTCACGCACTCCAGGGTCGAATCCTCGAAAAAGGGCGCGACAACCTGGTCCATCATCTCAGGGAGCACCAGCGGCTCGTCGCCCTGGACGTTGATGTAGATGTCCGCGTCCATGCCCCGCGCAGCCTCGGCAATGCGGTCGGTGCAGCGCTCGTAGGTGTCGGCGGTCATGACGGCCTTGCCTCCCGCAGCTTCGACCACGTCGAAAATGGATTTGTCGCAGGTGGCCACCACCACTTCGTCCACCTTGGAAGAAAGCTGCACGCGCCTGCGCACGTGCTCGATCATGGGCAGGCCGAGTATGGGTTTCAGGGGCTTGTCCGGGAATCTGCTTGCGGCCATGCGGGCCGGGATTATCGCTGCGACCTTCATCTATTCGCCTTTGAGTTTGCCCAGGGCCTCGCGGGCCGCGTTGCCCAGGAATATGGCGTCCACGCAAAAGGCCAGAAAGGTGTAGCCCTGCTCCAGACGCATTTTCGCCTCTTCCGGGTCCGGGGACACGGAATGGAATCCGGCCGGGATGTTGTGCCTTTTTGCCGCGGCCATGACCCTGTCCAGGGCCTCGACCACGTCCGGCTCGTCAAACATGCCGGGCTTGCCCAGGGAGCCGGAAAGATCATAGGGACCGATCATGAAACCGTCTATGCCCGGGGTGGTCAAAATGGCGTCGATGTCGTTCACAGCGTCGATGTGCTCAATCTGGACGATGACCACGCTCTCCTCATTGAGCCACTTCTTGTATTCCTCAAAGGCCACGCCGAACTTCTGGGCCCGGTAAAGGCCCACGCCGCGCGTTCCCTGGGGCGGATATTTCACCGCGTTGACCGCGGCCTCGGCCTCGGCGCGGCTGTTCACGTTGGGTACGATGACTCCGTATGCCCCCGCGTCCATGACCCTTTTTATCAGGTTTGGATTGTTCTCGCCCACGCGGACAAGGGGAATCATGCCCGAGGCCTCGATGGATGTCCACAGCCAGCACCGGCCGGGCAAATGAGATGGGCCAAAGTCGGCATAAGTCGGCTCGCGCCGATGGATTCTTGCGCTGTGCTCCATGTCCACGGTCAGCCAGTCGAAACCGGCCGGCGGCCATTGGTTTAGTTTTATTTCGGGAATGAAAAAAGACTACTAGTTGTCCCGCTGGGCCACGCCCTTTTCTCCCGTGTCACCCAGGAACCATATCCGGCCCATCGTCGGCTCATGCCGGGCCAATGGAGCTGGCCGCCTTGAGCGGATTCTTGCGCATAGCTGCGTCTACGAGACCCGTTTGATGTTTTTTTTCGGGCCCACCTACGGCCAAATGCCGCACCGTAACGAGGTCTTCTAATAATTGGATAACGCGAGTTAGGCAACCGCATGAATTTCTACAACATCCTGCGCAACAAGTGGCCCACCCGGACAAGGTGGACAAGTCTACCACCCGGACATCGAGGTCATCAGTTCGCCATCCTCAAGCCTGCTGCCGCGCAAGGCGAGAAACTTTACCCCACTGTCTTTGGCCACAATTCTTCGGCCAATCCTACAAGGAAAAGAAAGGGGCAGAGCGTTGGCTACGAATACTCGGCAGGAGGAAATCACATCCGCTCCGGCCTGGACGAACTGATCTTTGCAGGCATCGGCATTTTGCGATCTGCATGATTGCGACAGTGCCCGCACACCGGCGCACAGTCCCTGATTGACATGGACCCGATTCTCCTAGACGAATTCAAGTCCATCTGCGGCGGTTGGACTCCACGGCCATCCACATCAATTTTTGCAACTTTTCGGAAACTTCGCAAAATCATATCCGCAGCTGATTTCCCCAAACTCATGCCCAAAATTCGGAAGCCCCCTGCCCTCAAAGTCCTTGAACTGCATGTTGTAGAGGCGAGTGTAGAGCGGACAGGTCTCAAGCAGTCTGGCGTGCTTGCCCTGGGCCACCACCTTGCCGTTTTCCATGACCACGATGAGATGGGCGGAAAGGATGGTGGACAGCCTGTGGGCGATGACGATGCTGGTCCTGTCCTTCATCAGATTCTCAAGGGCCAGCTGCACGATGCGCTCGGACTCGGTGTCCAGGGCGCTGGTGGCCTCGTCCAGGATGAGCAGGGGCGGATTCTTGAGTAGCGCCCTGGCAATGGTCAGTCGCTGCTTCTGGCCGCCGGAAAGCTTGGTCCCGCGCTCGCCAACAACGGTGTCGTAACCCTCGGGCAGGTCAATGATGAAATCGTGGGCATAGGCCGTCCTGGCCGCGTTTATCACGTCCTCTTCCCTGAAGTCGGACTGGGCATAGGCGATGTTCTCCCTGATGGAGGCATTGAACAGGAAGGTGTCCTGTGAAACCATGCCGATGTTCAGGCGCAGGCTCTTGAGGGTGTAGTCGTGAAGCGGAGAACCGTTGAGCAGAATCCTGCCGCCCTGGGGATCGTAGAAACGGGGGATGAGGTTCACCAGGGTGGTCTTGCCCGCCCCGCTGGGTCCGACAATGGCCACCCGCTCGCCCACCTTGACCTGCATGGTCAGACCGTCGATGACCGGCTTGACCAGCTTGGGATAGGTGAAGGTCACATCCTCCAGGGCCAATTCCCTGAACGGCTCGTCCAGTTCCTTCACGCCTCCGGTTTCCTTCCTGATCTTGGGCGAATCCAGAAGGTCAAAGACTCGTTCGGCGCTGGCCAGGGCGCTCTGGATGGACATGTTGGAGGAGCTGATCTTCTTGATGGGCTCGTAGAGCATGATCAGCGCAGCCATGAAGGAAAAAAACGTTCCCGGCGTGGAATGGCCGCTGATGACTTCCTTGCCGCCGTACCAGAGCACGGCTCCGACGCCGAAGGCCCCGATGAGCTCCATGAACCTGGACGAAAGCTCGTTGGCGAAAATCTGCTTCAGGGAAAGGCGCATCAGCCCGAAGCTCTCCGTCTCGAAGCCCTTGATCTCCTCGCCCTCGTTGCCGAAGGCCTTGACGACCTTGATGCCGGATAGATTCTCCTGAACCAGGGAGTTCATGTCCGCGTTGAGGGTCCGCCCCTTGCGGCCCAGCTTGCGCAACACCTTGCCGAAATGAAAAAGCGGGTACACGGCGATGGGCAGTACGATCACCGACCAGAAGGCAAGATAAGCGTCCTGCCAAAAAACAACTCCGATAAGCACTATAATTGTCAGAACTTCCCTGATGAGCATAATAATGGAGGGCAGGCTTTCCTTTATTCCGCCCGCATCGCCAAGAATCCTGGACATGAGCACGCCCACCTGGCTCTCTTCGAAGAAACGCATGGGCAGGTAGGCGACCTTGGCGAAAAGCTCGTTTCTGATGGTCACAACCACGCGCAGGCCGGTGGAGTTCATGAGGTAGGTCTGCAAGAAACGAAAGACACCCTTGACCAGCATGACGCCGATGAAGGCCAGGGGAATGAGCTGAAGCGCTTCCACGTCCTTTTTGATGAAAATGTCGTCCATGGCCGGCTTGATCAGATAAGCGGTCGCCCCGGAGGTCAGCGAGACTATGCCCATGGAGATGAAGGCCACGATGACCTTGGTCTTGTAGGGGACGAAATACAACAGACAACGCTTGAGAAGCTGCCGATTGCTGAACTGGTAAAGCTCTTGATATCGGGACAAGGCGGTCTCCTTGAATTCTGGCCAGCATAAAAGGCTTTGGGCGCGGAACCCTTGTAAATGGATACCACGCGATAAGCAAGGTTTGGGTGTGTGCTATTTGGCTGACGACAGCCGCAGGTAAAGTTCCTCGTATTGCCGGGCCACCTCGTCCCAATCGAAATCCCTGGCGTGTTCGCGCCCTTTGGCCGCCAGCTCAAGCCGCGCCTTTTCGTCGCTCATGAGATCGAAAGTCTCTCGGGCCAAGGCCTCGACGTCACCCACATCCACCATGCGCCCGTATTCACCACCGGCCACCACATCGCGGCAGCCCGTGCAGCCTGTGGTCACGACCGGCAGCCCGGCGGCCATTGCCTCAAGAAGCACCCGGCCGAATGTCTCCAGCCTGGACGGAAACACGAACAGATCGGACAGGCAGTAGACCTCCACCAACTCGTCCACGGGCAGGTTCAGGCCCGTTGCGTCCCTTGGCGTCTCCCTGAATCCGATGTTGGGGATGGTCCTGACGCAATCCTCAAGCCCAAGCTCTAAAATCTCCGGCTCAAGCCTGTCCGTGTCCGCGCCCACCACCAGCCAGACGAACTTGCCGCCCTTTTCACGGATGTCCGCGGCCATGCGCGGTATGGCGTCGAACCCTTTCTTCGGATGGTTGCGGCCCACGGTCAGGATAACAAAATCGTCCGGCCCCACATTCCATTTCCGGCGCGACTCGGCGCGGGCAAAGCCCCTGGCAAAGCGCTCGAAATCTATGCCGTTGGGTATGACCTCCACTGCTGATCGTGCGAGCCCAAGCTCGACCAATTCATCCGCAGCACTTGGGGTCAGGGCCACCACCCGGTCCATGCTCCGAAGAACGTCCTTTATGGTTTGCTCCATACCGGCCTTGAGACGCAACCCGTAGCCCAGTTCCGGCGCGGACTGCACGTCATCGCCGTGGGTCCGCAGCACCAGCGGCACGCGACCCGACAGGCCGGTGGCCGCCAGCCCTTCAGGGTAGGCTCCCATGACCTGCCAGACATCGAAACCGTGAACCCGCTGCTGCCTGCGAAAAAAAGCCTTCACGGCCCAGGGGAAACGCTTGATGATCGATCCGGTCTTGAACAGTGTCGGACGCACGGCAAAGGGCAGCCCGGCATAGAAGTCACCCCTTTTCCTGATCTCCCTGGACGTGGTGTACAGGGTCACGTCGTGACCGCGTCCAGCCAGGGCCTTGAACAGGTTGTAAGTGAATATCTCGTAGCCTCCCGCCTTGAGCAGGGACTCGAATATTATTCCGGCGATCTTCATGCGCTGGCTCCGTGGGCCATTACGACAAGGGGAACCGCTATGCTATATCCTTCCCAAGATTCATCAAAGCCGCCATGCCGCCCTGCAGATTGACCACGTCCTCGCGCCCGTCAAAGTCAAGGGTGATCTGGGCCTCGTAGGAGCGTGCGCCGGTGTTGCAAAGCAGCACGATCTTCCTGTCCTTGGGAATCTCTTCCAGACGCCTGCGTATCTCGCCCTGGGGTATGTTATGCCAATGGTCCGGATGTTGCTGCAGATAGCTTTCAGCGTTCCCGACCTCGCGGCAATCCAGAAAAAAGCACTCGCCCTTTTCCCGTTCTTCCCAAAGCCTGGCGAACTCCTCCGGCCCGATGCCCCTGCTGCGTCCGTTGACAGCGTTGTCCGCGACGTTGCCCAGGGCGTTGAGAATATCCATGGCCGAGGAAAAAGGCGGGGAATAGGCCATCTCCAGATTGCTGATGTCGTCCAGGGTGGGCTTGCATTTCAGGATGGCGGCCACGGCGTTTATGCGTCCCACCATGGCGTCGCCGCTGGAGCCGAAGCCCTGCAGGCCAAGCACCTGTCTGGTCTTCTTGTCGAATACCAGCTCAAGAGTCATGAGTTCCTTTTCCGGGTAGAAGTGGGCGCGGTCCAACTGGACCAGGAGCACGCTCATGGCGTCGTAGCCGGACATGAGAGCCGTTTCCAGGCTCATGCCCACTCCGGCCAGTGATTTCTCGAAAAGCTTGACCACGAAGGAACCAAGAGCGCCTTCGAACTTGGCGTCGCCGCCCGCAAGGTTGGTGCCGATGACCCGGCCCTGGCGGTTGGCCAGGGAACCCATGGGCAGGTACATGCTGTTGCCGGTGATTATGTTTTTGATGAGCACGCAGTCCCCGCCCGCGTAGATGTCCGGGTCCGAGGTGCGCATGTGCTCGTCCACGATGATCCCGCCGCGCTCCGAGACTTCCAGTCCGGCAGCCTCGGCCAGATCGGAATTGGGTATGACACCGGCGGAGATGATGACCATGTCGGCCTCAAGGGTGCGCTTGGTGGTCTTGACCCGCTGCACCCGGCCATCGCCCTCCAGGGCCTCCACGGTCTCGCCGAGGAAAAACTTGACCCCGTTCTCTTCCATCTGCCGACGGCCCATGGTGGACAGGGCCGGGCTGACGTAGCGCGGCATGATCTGGTCGGCCACCTCGACAACCGTGGTCTCGATGCCCCACATGTCGGCAAAGGCCTCGGCCATTTCCAGGCCGATGAACCCGCCGCCCACGATGACCGCCTTTCCGACCTGCCCCTTGGTCACGGCGTCCCTGATCCTTTCCGCATCGTGCACGTTGGCCACGTAATGGACATTTTCCAGGTTCTCGCCGGGAAGGTTCAACTTGCGCGGGGTGGCGCCCGTGGCGATGACAAGCTTGTCGTAATCCAGAACGGCTGTTTCACCGCTCTTCAGATTCCTGGTGTGGACCTGTTTTTTCTCCCTGTCTATAGAGGTGGCCTCCACAGGGGTGACCACGTCAACGCCCTTGACCTCGTCAAAAAACTGCTCGTCCCGGACCATGTGAAAACTGGTGGTCCGAAGCTGCATTGCCTCGGAGACTTCGCCGCCCACGAAGTAGGGTATTCCGCAACCGCCGTAGGAGATGATCTCGCTCCTGTCCAGCATGGTGACTTTCGCGCCCGGCTCCAGGCGTTTGAATCTGGAAGCCGCCTTTGGCCCCAGGGCCACAGCGCCAATCACAACTACATTGTTCGCCATGTCTTGACCTCGAAATAATTTTTAAATTGAACGTGCAAGGCTTTTTTCGCAGAACGAACCTTAGAGAAGGATTCGGGAGGGGTCAATACGCCGCCGACAATGCCAACGGCCCGGCCGCCGGACAGCGAAGGCCTAAAGGGTTAAACTCGCCTAAGCCCTTGCCGGGAAAGGTCGCATAGTGGAAAACGAAAAAGGCCGGGCCTGAGCCCGGCCCAAAAAAAAGCCGAATTAGTCTTTGGAAATAGCTTCGCCCGGGCAAAGGTCGATGGCTTCGTCAACGCAGTCTGCGCCGCAGTCAGGATCAATCACGGTGGCCTTGTCGCCGTCGTCGTTCATGGCAAAGGCGTCAGGGCAGACCTCAACGCAGGATTCACAACCGACACATGCTTCATCATCAATAACGATACCCATATTGGACTCCTTGGTTTTTGTTTTGCAGCACCATACAACCAATCATGTTTTTTTATCAACCACTTTAGCATGCGCCGGCGCTTATATCGGGAACCTGCGCCTCGACACAGCCTGGGGCAGCAAATCGGCGAAGTTTTGAAATAAACAATGATTACGCTGTGTAAAATTTCCGGGCCGACGCGGGATAAAGTTGGGAACCAGATTGACATCCCTGGCAAAAAAAGATATTCGAGCACAAATTTCAGATACTCCCATTTTTCTTTGAAGCTGCGGCGGCCGCAGGCAAGTCTGGATATGGGTCGGAACAACGGCGGGAACGGTTTTTCAACAGCGCAATTGCAAATGATGCGGTTCTATGCTTGCAGATAAATACCAGATAGTTTTTTTCAGGACCAAATCAGGTTCGTTCAAAATCCGCGTGGCCGGCTGGATGGGGGTGCTTTCACTGGTGCTTCTGGTGGCCATGGCCGCAGGCAACGCCTATCTGTATACCTGCTACGACCACTATCAGAACACGGCCGGCAAGCTGGCCCTGGCCGACCAGGCAGCCGAGGAACAGAAAAACTCCCTGTTGCGCATGGCTTCCAAGCTCAAGACCCTGGAACAGGGATTTTCCGACATCCACAAGTTCGAAGCCAAACTGCGCCGGATAAGCAATCTCAATCAGGACAACAGCGTCCTCTCCTCCACAGGCGGCCCCGCCAACGGAGATGATCTGGACTCCATGCTGCCCCTGTACCGCCAGGATCTCCTGGTGCGCAAGATGCACAAATTTCTCCACAGGCTGTCCACGGAAGTGCAGATCGAGGAATCACGCCAGCAGAGCCTGATGCACGCGGTGGAAGGCAACCTGGACGCCTTTGAGGCCACCCCCTCCATCTGGGTCACAAAGGGCTGGGTCTCGTCCCCCTTCGGCTACCGCACCTCGCCCTTTACCGGACAGCGCGAATTTCACAAGGGACTGGACATCTCCGGCAAGATCGGGGAAGCGGTATTCGCCCCGGCCAACGGCAAGGTCATCTTCACCGGAGAGGACGGCAACAAGGGCGTGACAGTGCGCATCGACCACGGCAACGGTCTGGTCACGGCTTATTCGCATCTGCAAAAATTCTCGGTCAAGAAAGGGCAGGACGTTGTGCGCGGCGACCTTCTCGGCTTCATGGGCAAGACCGGCAAGGTAACCGGTCCGCAACTCTACTACGAAGTCCGGCTGAACGACGAGCCCATCGACCCCATGAACTACATTCTGCAATAGTGCGGAAGCCATACGAATCGAATGATACGCCGGAACATCCCGGCGTTTTTTTGTACCTGTCGACAGGATTAATCTATCTGGACCGAACAAAAGGAGCGTTTGGTGGACCAAAAGGAATATTGGGACAGCGTTTCCGAAAGCAAGAAATTCAGCACGCCCTTTCAAATGGAGCTGTTCAGGGAGCACGTCTCGCCGGACATGAAAGTGCTGGATGTGGGCTGCGGATATGGCCGGACCATGCGGGAGCTGGACGAGGCCGGATACAAAGACCTGACGGGCGTGGACTTCTCCCAGGGCATGATCGAGCAGGGCAAGGCGCTTTATCCGCACCTGAACCTGATGCGGATGCAGGGCGAAACCCTGCCCTTTGCGGATGGAAGTTTTGACGCGGTGGTGCTGCTGGCCGTGCTGACCTGCATTGTTTCGGAAGAGGAACAGGCGCGGCTGATGAAGGAAATCGAGCGCGTTCTGAGGGACGGCGGGCTGGTTTTCGTGAACGATTTTCTGATAAACGAGGACAAAAGAAACACGGAGCGCTACGAAAAATACGCGAAAATTCACGGCCAATACGGCGTTTTCGAACTGCCGGAAGGCGCTTTTTTGCGCCATCACACAGTGGATTACGTCAAAAAACTGATGAAAAGTTTTCAACAACTGGCCTTTGAAACCGTTGTCTACACCACCATGAACGGCAACAAATCAAACGGATTTTACTGCGTTGGCAGGAAAGAACAGGGCTGAACACCTTACAATATAAGGCCTATCTCCTGAACTTGTTGCGCAGGGCAAAGGCCAAAAGCGCGACCTGAATCGGAATAAAAACTCGTGAAACAATGATGAAGGGTATTAATAACCAATGGCTGGACGGGGAAAAAGCCATCTCGGATTGCTTGAAAAGCAACACGCTTTTCAATGTTGTGAGCACCATTTCCTTGAAGTTCGCCACCCCCTGAAGGCTAAAAGAAGGTGAGAACAAACCGTAAATAATCTTTTCCTTGCTCTCAACTCCTATTAACCCAAGAAACACAAAACATGCTCCCAACAACAAAACCAAACTTTTGGCCGACCGCCACGGGTCTTCTCCATACCCGCTGGACCAGCGATAAATCCAAAGCGCGAAGCGTAGAAAAAACCGCGATTTTTTTTCTGCCGCCTCTTTGGCTCTCTGTTCTCTTGCCTCAAACTCTGGATCAACAGTCTTTTTAGACCTCAATATCCATAAAACCTTATTGCCAGCCCAGCACTTGAATCCCACAAAACTGGAAGTGCCTGAATCGTGACTTCCCAAAACTTGACCGTCTTTAACTGATTGAAAATCATTCGCGCTCTGCAAGGTGCCACGCGGAAGCTTCAATTTGATTTCCTTCGCTCAAAGCTTTCTGTTTCATAATCCGGTAAAATTCTTCTGAATCGCGTACACCTTTATCTTCTATTCCTAGTCGAATGCGAACTAAATTTTTAACCTTTCTCGTTTTCCAACTACACTTTTCAAACTTAATTTTTTCCATATCAGTGTGGGGAAACCATGCGTCTAGCGATTCTATATTTCTAAATATTAAACCGAGTTCAATTTTGACTGAGTTAAATGAGGCTGAAAATACATTTGTATGCTTAAACAATGTTTCATCTTTAAAAGTCGCGGCATCAAAAGAGCACTTGTTAAACTCCACTTTAGAAAAGTCGTATATTTAAAAGAAACAGACTTAAATGATGTCCCATGAAATTTAGTCCCTAAAAATTTAGCTTTGTCTTTAAACTTAACTTTTTCAAAATTTGCGTCCAAAAAATTCAGCCCCAGAAAAATCGACAATATAGTTAAATGTTGTATTGAATTCGACGTCGCCATAAAATTTAGCATTTTTAAAAGAAGTTGTTTCGCGAAAACTTTCTTGAGAAAACACGGTGTCACCATAAAATTTAGAATTCTCGCACCTAAGCGCAACCACTTTTAAATCATTGAATAAAACCTGCTCCATCTGGAACAATAATCCCTGAAACGTTCAATCTTATTGAGCTCGGCCTACCTCCATAAACTTCAATAATCGCAGCTCTAAAATGGTGTTTGAAAGCATCGCCATTTATCCCCTTCTCATCCACAGGCGCATGGAATACACAATAATCCTTGCCTTCCAAAACTTCCTGAGGGTCATCCCATTCATATTTTTCACACAAGCGGCATTTCATTCCCATGCTCCCTGAATTTCATATTCGGATATTGCCCGGACTATATTGAAACATGCCAATAATTACAACGGGATTAGCATTTAAACCCGCTCCCCAATTCCCTGTTGGCAAGGCCTGGGCAAAGATGGCAAAATAGGGGCATGAAAAAAAACAATCCCCTAAAGGCGATATCACCGGCCAAGTCTTTTGTCATGGTTGCGGCCCTGTTCTTAACAGCCCTGCTCTGCGCCCCGGCCCCGGCTCAGGACAAAAACCCGGCCCAAAGCAATCTGCCGCCCATACCCGCCGTCAAGACTGACAAATATCCCTCCGGTCCCGCCCCCGGCCAGACCATCACCATAACCGCCGTGGGCGACGTGATGCTCGGCACGGAAGGCGCCCTGCCCCCCAACAACGGCAAGGACCAGCTGACAGCCGCCTCGCCCATTCTCAAGCTGGGCGACGTGGTCTTCCTGAACCACGAAGGCACCCTCACGGACCAAGGCCAACCCACCAAGGTCAGCGAATCGGGCCGCTCCTACTGCTTCCGCAGCCCTCCGGGCTACGCCGCGCTCCTCTCCGAGGCGGGCTTCAACATGGCCTCCCTGGCCAACAACCACAGCAACGACTACGGCCCCGAGGGGCTGAACCAGACACTGGAAGTCTTGAAAGCCCAAGGCATCCAAACCTCCGGCCCGGCCGGGACATTCGCGCATATGGAAGTGAAGGGACTGAATGTGGCCATGGCCGCCTACTACGTCTCGGGCCGCTGCAACTACCTCCTGGACATTCCCGAGGCGCAAGGATTCGTGGCCGGGCTGGCCGCTGAGAACGACATCGTCATCGTCTCCTTTCACGGCGGGGCCGAAGGAACGGACAAGGTGCGCACCCCCGGCAAGATGGAGACCTATCTGGGCGAGGAACGCGGGGACGTGGTCAAGTTCTCCCGCGCCGTGATCGACGCCGGGGCCGATCTGGTCATCGGGCACGGCCCCCACGTGCCGCGAGCCATGGAAGTCTACAAGGAGCGACTCATCGCCTATTCCCTGGGCAACTTCTGCACGGGCAAGGGCGTGAACGTGGCCGGTGTCAACGGCTACGCGCCCATACTTGAAGCCAGACTGACCGCCGACGGGCGGCTCATGGGCGGCAAGGTCCACTCCCTGATCCAGGACGCCAACCGCCGACCCACGCCGGACCCGGAAAACAAGCCCGCCAAACTGATCCATGAACTGGGGACTCTCGACTTCCCTGAATCGAACGCCGTGGACCAAGACGGCAGCCTTGTTCCCAGATAAAAAGGCGGACCTGCGCTGATAATCTAGATTTTATCTAGACTAGCGGCCGTATTGTGGATAGGGTGGAGGCAACCGGCTGAGGCTTGTCCCGTTATCCAGACCACAAGGCCCGACAATGATCCGGACCCGGACCATATCCGCATGCGCCCTGCGCCTGGCCATTTTCGCCCTGGCGGGCATTGTTGCGGGCTGCTCGGCCATTTCCCCCCCGGAACCGCAGATACCCGTGACCTCGCCCTGGGCGCATCCCGTGGTGGCCACGGCCCGTTCCCAGACCGGCGCGCCCTACAAATGGGGCGGCACATCGCCCGAGACCGGCTTCGACTGCTCGGGGCTGGCCGTGTGGAGCTATGGCCGGCACGGCATCGGCCTGCCGCGCACCTCATGGGACCAGTACAAGCTGGCCGGAAGCCCTGTGGCGCGCAAGGACCTGAAATCGGGAGACCTCGTGTTCTTCAGGATACCCGGCCAGCGCAAGAGCCTGCACGTGGGCATAGTCACGGACCGCTGGTCCTTCGTGCACAGCCCGTCAACGGGCGGCCACGTGCGCGAGGACTCCCTGGAGCACGTCTATTACCGGAAGGTCTATCTGGGGGCCAAGCGGGTCACCGGAGCAGCTTACTCACCTTTGTCCCGGAATAAGTGAAGGCGTTCCTGATCATCTTGAAGTAGGAGCCCTTGTCGAGGCCCACCGCCTGACCGCAGGGGCAGCCTATCCCGTTGTCCGTTTCAACGGCCTCCAGCATGCGCGAAATCCTGGCCTTGTGGCAGCGCAGGACCTCGCCCTTGCCCAGCTTGTTGTATTTCCAAAGTTTGGCGCGGCAGGCGGAACATCTGATCAAAAGCATGTGTCAGGATAACCCACCCTTGACCAGCCCTCAAGTCCGGTTGGCCGCTTTTTCAAGTCGCCCTTCGGACCGTTAAGCGGTTGGTCAATCGGCGTCGAAACGCACGGTCTCTTCCGGCGGAAAATCATCCAGGTTCATGGAGGCCCCGGCCTGGAGAAAGGAATCGACCCACCAGTAGATGTTGTGCCGCCGGACATTGTCCCTGAGCTTCTCCATCTGCCGGGCGCGCTCGGCATTGTCCCAGTAAAAGGCCCGGTGGATGGCCCTGGCCACCCCTTCCAGGTCGTAGGGATTGACCAGATAGGCGTTTCTCTGCAGCTGGGCCGCGGCTCCGGCGAATTCGCTGAGGAAAAGCACCCCGTTTCGCGAGACGTTGCAGGCGCAGTATTCCTTGGCCACCAGATTCATGCCGTCCCGAAGGGGCGTGACCAGGGCCATGTCCGCCGCCCGATAATAGGCCACAAGCTCCTCGCGGGGCAGGCTGCGGTATTGATATTGGACCGGAACCCAGCCGGGCACGGAGAACTCGCCGTTGACCCTGCCCACCAGCTGCTCGATCTCCAGACGCAAATCCTGATATTCCTGAACGTCCTCGCGGCTGGGCACCGCTATCTGGATGAAGCTGATGCGCCCCTTTAGTTCGGGATAGCGCCTGAGGGTCAGGCCAAAGGCCTCGATGCGCTCCGGAATGCCCTTGGTGTAATCCAGCCTGTCCACGCCGAGAACGATCTTGCGGTGCAGCAGGGCCTCCTTGATGTCCAGGCTCATTTCCGCGACTTCATCCCTGGCCGCCAGCCCGGCAAAGGCGTTGAAGTCGATGCTGATGGGAAACGCGCCCAACCGCACCTCGCGGTCCTGGACAGTGGCCGAGAGCACGGCCCCGCGCCCCTTTATCTTCACCTCCGGCAGCAGGTTGTGGACGCAGCGCACGAAATTGCTGCGGTCCGCCGTGGTCTGGAAGCCCACCAGGTCGAATTCCAGCAGGGCCTGGAGGATCTTGGCCCGCCAGGGAAGCTTGAAGAAAATGTCCGGGCAGGGAAAGGGGATGTGCAGGAAAAAGCCCATCCTACGCTTGACGCCCATGCTCTTGAGGAAAAAAGCCTGATGCATGAGATGGTAGTCGTGGACCCAGACATAGTCCTCGGGGACCGAATGCCGGGCCACCTGTTCGGCGAACTTGAAGTTCACTTCCAGGTAGGTGCGCCAGTATTCGGGGTCGAAGCGGCAGCGGGTCTGAAAATCGTGGAAAAGTGGCCAGATTATTTCGTTGGCGAACCCGTAATAGTATTTTTCAACCTCGGCCTCGCTCAGGGACACGGTTCGCAGTCCGTATCCCGCCTCGCGGGAATAGCCTTTGAGCAGTCCGCGCACGTCGGCTCCCGGATCGGACGTTCCGGACCAGCCGATCCACAACCCTCCCCTGTTCTTGAGTACCGGGGCAAGGGCCGTGACAAGGCCGCCAGTGCCGGGCGTCACTTGCCATTGGTCTCCCTCTTTTTTCAAGGCAACGGGCAACCTGTTCGAGACGACAACCAGCCGGGCTGGACCATGGTCCATAATGATACTCCCTTGTATCCGCGCGTAATGAATGGGAATTCTGTTTATACTTAAGTATCATGTTATTATTGATCCGCAACTAATGCAAGGTCGGCCGAATTAAAAAAAATCCCTTTCCGTGGTTGACAACCGCAGCTTCCTGCTTATTTTCCCCCAGTTGGTCATCAAACGGCCAAAGGCCGAAGCATATTTTTACCCAGATAAACCGTTAAGGGAGGAACCATGAAACTGAAACCGCTTCATGACCGCGTTATAATCAAGCGGCTCGCTGAAGAAGAAGTCACCGCCGGCGGAATCATCATCCCCGACAGCGCCAAGGAAAAACCCCAGCGCGGCGAAGTCGTCGCCGCAGGTCCCGGCAAGGAAAACGTTAAGATGGCCGTCAAGGTCGGAGAGACTGTGCTTTTCGCCAAGTACGCCGGAAACGAATTCAAGCTCGACGGCGACGACCTGATCATCATGCGCCAGGAAGATATCCTGGCTGTTGTCGAGTAACCGATTTAGATTTGGAGGAAGCAGCGAAATGGCCAAAACCATTAAATTCGACACAATAGCCCGCCAAGGCCTGAAAAAGGGTGTGGACATCCTGGCCGGGGCGGTAAAGATCACCTTGGGGCCCAAGGGCCGCAACGTGGCCATAGACAAATCCTGGGGCGCTCCCACCATCACCAAGGACGGCGTGAGCGTGGCCAGGGAAATCGAGCTGGACGACAAGTTCGAGAACATGGGCGCCCAGATGGTCAAGGAGGTCGCCTCCAAGACCAACGACATCGCCGGGGACGGGACCACCACCGCCACGGTGCTGGCCCAGGCCATCTTCAATCAGGGCCTCGGCCTTGTGGCCGCCGGACGCAACCCCATGGCGCTGAAACGCGGCATTGACATGGCTGTCGAGGCCGTTGTCGCCGACCTGGAAAAGCAGGCCAAGCCCGTTGGCGGCTATCAGGACATAGCCCAAATCGCCACAATTTCCGCAAACAACGACGAAAGCATCGGACAAATCCTGGCCGACGCCATGGAAAAGATCGGCCGTGAAGGCGTGATCACCGTGGAGGACGCCAAGGGCCTGGAGACCACCCTGGACGTGGTCAAGGGCATGCAGTTCGACCGCGGATACCTTTCCCCCTATTTCGTCACCGACCAGGAAAAGATGGCCTGCGAATTCGAAGAGCCGCTGATTCTGATCTGCGAAAAGAAAATCACAAACATGAAAGACCTTGTCCCGGTTCTGGAGCAGGTGGTCAAAATGGGCAGGCCCCTTCTGATCATCGCCGAGAACGTCGAGGGCGAGGCCCTGGCCACCCTGGTGGTCAACAAGCTCAGGGGTTCCCTTAACATTTGCGCCATCAAGTCTCCCGGCTTCGGTGAACGCCGCAAGGCCATGCTCAAGGACATCGCCATCCTCACCGGCGGCGAAGTCGTTTCCGACGACCTGGGCGTGAAGCTTGAAAACGCTTCCCTGAACTCCCTTGGTTCGGCCAAGCGCGTGACCATCGACAAGGAAAAGACCGTCATCGTCGACGGCCTCGGCGACAAGAAGGCTCTCCAGGCCCGCGTGAACGAACTGGAAAACGAAATCAACCTGACCACCTCCAGCTACGACAAGGAAAAGATTCAGGAACGCCTGGCCAAGCTCATCGGCGGCGTGGCAGTGATCAATGTCGGCGCAGCCACCGAAGTGGAAATGAAGGAGAAAAAGGACCGCGTGGAAGACGCCCTGAACTCCACCCGCTCGGCAATGGACGAAGGCATCATTCCCGGCGGCGGCGTGGCCCTGGTGCGCGCCACAACCGCCCTGGACAAGCTCAAGTCCAAGGACGACGACATCGACACAGGAATCAACATCGTGCGCAAGGCCATTGAGGAACCCCTTCGCCAAATCGCGGCCAATGCCGGATTCGAAGGTTCCCTGGTGGTGGAAAAGGTTCGAAACGGCAAGGGCGGCTTCGGCTTCAACGCCGCAACCGGCGAATACGAAGACCTGATCAAGTCCGGGGTCATCGATCCCAAAAAGGTCGCCAGGATTGCCCTGCAAAACGCCGCTTCCGTGTCCAGCCTGCTGCTGACCACCGAGTGCGCCGTGGCCGACTTCGTGGAAGAAAAGAACGAAGAATAGCCTTCAAACAGACAATAACGATTAAAGGGCCGGACTTTTGTCCGGCTCTTTTTTGTCTGACCTGTTAGAAAACTTGCCTTCTATTCATATTCCTCACCGCCCTTTCCCCGCCAGATACCGGACAAAGTAATGCCTGAGACATTGTGCCAGAGACTGAACAAGGCTCCGGGCAGCGCGCTGGCCGCGCCGAAATAGGTGCTGGCCAGGGCCACGCCCAGTCCGGAATTCTGCATGCCCACCTCGATGGCCAGGGTGCGGGAGTCGGCCTCGTCGCAGCGCAACAGACGGCCTACGCCATAGCCCGCGGCCAGTCCGCCCAGGTTGTGCAAGGCCACGGCCATGAAAACGAGCAGAGGAAAAGCCAGCAACGTCTGCCGGTTCAAACCGATGATGCAGGCGATGAGCAGGGCGATGACCGTTATGGAAAGGGATGGAAACCAGAGCAGAAACGGGGTCAGCCAGCGCTTTAGCAGCCGCCGCAAAACCAGCCCGTCCACCAGCGGGAAAACCACTATCCAGAATACGTTCTTGACCATGGACCAGACCTCAACCTCCACACGCTCGCCAACGGCCCAATAGATTATCAGCGGGGTCAGTAGCGGCGCCAGGCAGGTGGAAACCAGCGTCATGGTAACGGAAAGGGCCACGTTGGCCCGGGCCAGATGCGCCACCACGTTGGACGCGGTGCCTCCCGGACAGGCCCCCACCACGATCATGCCGATGGCAGCCTCCAGCGGCAGCCCCAGAAGCCTGGAAAGCCCCACGGCCAGAAGCGGCATTACCGTGAATTGGAGCACAGCGCCAATGCCCACCAGCTTGAAATTCTTGAAAACTTTCTGAAAATCACTGAATTCCAGGGTCAGTCCCATGCCGAACATGATGACGCCCAGTCCCAACGGAATATGCGGTCGAATCCAGGTGAACGCCGGAGGCCAGATCAGAGCCAGGGCTGAAAGCGCCACGGCGATAAGCAAAAAATGGCGTTCAATGGCGCGGGGAACGGCATGCATGTCTTGATTCCTCGTAGTTTATGGCGCCGCCTTGCTCTGGAACTGTACGTGCCGCACCGGGCTGTCGCCGACTCCCGGCATGTATAGCAAGATTGCGATGTTGAATCCATAGATGAAAGCGGGCCAAACAGCAGGCCCAGGGGAGGTGGAATAGCATGTCTCATCTTTATTCGAATTTATAATGGCGCAACCTCATCCCGCTTGTCAGTATTTTTAGACCCAGCCCCTTTCAATTCTTTGCAAAAACCTGTAATACCTAACCGATAAAAATACATTGCAAATCTTCCCAATAAATACGCGAGACCGCAAATGAACAAGCCCTCGTCAGGCATTAAAAAAGGTGACCTTGAAAACATTGTCCTTGAGTTGGGTTCGCCTGTGCTTATCGAGCCTAGCGGTCTGGGAGATAAGATAAAGACCTATTTCCTGGGCATGGAAAAAAAGAGCTACCTGATTTTGGCCCTTTCCCCGCTCTTGGGCGAAGACAAGGTCATCTACGACTATCTGTACAAGGGAAACCGCACCAAGATTTTCTATACAAAGGAGGGGGTGATCAACGGCTTTGTGAGCCAGGTCATCGCCTACACGACCTCGCCCTTCAGGCACATCTACTTCACCTACCCGACCGATGCTGAAATCTGCAACCTGCGGGGTTCGGAACGGACAGACTGTCACCTGCCCGCCGCCATCAAGTGCGAAGGCAGGCAGGTCAGGGGCATGATCGTCAACCTGAGCGGCGGCGGCTGCGCCATGTGCATCGACTGGAGCGAAGACCTGGACGACGCGGGGCTCGTGGAGGGCGCGGAGTTCGAAGTGAAATTCCACCTGAGCAAGGAATCACAGGATCACAGCGCCACCTGCAAGATAATGAACATGCGCAAGCGCAAGGACCTGGCCCTGCTGGGCATGAAATTCGAAATCATAGACGACCAGACCAGCAAATGGATATCCGACTTCATCAGCCACGTGCTGCGCTACAAAATCTGATCACCCACCCAAAAAACCGATAACCGCCTTCATGAACACCGGCAGGTCGTCGGGCGTGCGGCTCGAGATCAAATTCCTGTCCACCACCACGGCCTCGTCCACCCACATGGCTCCCGCATTTTCCAGATCGTCCTTGATGGCTGAAAATGAAGTCGTGCGCATGCCTTTCATTATCCCGGCCGAGACAGGCACCCAACCTGCATGGCAGATATGGGCCACCAGCTTGCCCGCCTCGAAAAGAGCCCTGACCAGATTCAAGGCCTCGGGATAGCGGCGAATCCTGTCCGGGGCGTAGCCGCCGGGGATCACCACTCCGTCCACTTCCGCCGCATCGACATCAGCGAAGGAAACGTCGGCCCGACAGGGAATCCCGGCCTTGCCGCCGTAGACCGCCCCTTTTTGCGGCCCGGCCACCACCACTTCCGCTCCAGCCTCCTGAAGCCTGTATTTCGGATACCAGAACTCCAGGTCGTTGTAGGCGTTCTCCACAAGAATGACTATTTTTCTTCCATTCAGATCGCTCATGGCCTTCCCTCTGTTTTCTTGGTTTCAATACAATGGGAACGATTAGCGCTCCACGCGGTGACCGGCCCGCTCAAGGGCCTTTGCCGCCGAGTCCATGTCCGTGCTGCGCACCAGGAGATAATCCGTGTCATAAGTGGACTGCGCGAAGATGCTGATACCGGCCCTGGCCAGGGGGTCGGCCAGGGAAGCCAGTATTCCGGTCAGGGAAAAATCCAGAGGGCCACGGACCTTGAGGCAGCGCCAGCCCTTTTCCATCCTTGACCCGGCAGGGGCATGGTCTTCCAGGCAGACAAGGGAAAGCTCGTCCTCGGTCTTGGTCATGGAGAAAAACTTTCCATCGGGAATATCAGGCAACGGGCTATTCGCCTTCAGCCTGCAAACGGCAAAAATATCGGGAAGCAATTCCAGATCAATTCCACTACTCATGCTTCGCCTCCAGGCGTTGCTGTATTCGCAATAATCTTCGTGCATCACACAATACCCCTGATCGACCTCTTTTCCAAGGGCTGGCTGCCGAGCCGTTTCCGCCGATCGTCCGGGCGGCAACGACTAACGTTCTTCGGCTTGCCTTGACGGACTGTTGCCCATATAAAATTCCGACAAGGACGGTGCGTAAACGATAATGGGGGGGTATGCAAATCATGGAACGTCCCTGGCTCAATCACTACGACTCGCAGGTTGAAACCGAGCCGAAAATCGAAGCTTCCCCCCTGCCCGACCTTCTGGACCGGGCCGCCAAAACCTGGCCGAGACGAATAGCCGTTTCGTTCCACAACCGCAGGATCAACTACGCACAACTCAAGAATCTGGCCGAGACCCTGGCCGCCGACCTGAGAAGGAACGGACTGCGCAAGGGCGAGCGCGTAGCCGTCATGCTGCCCAACACGCCGCAGTCCATCATCGCCTATTGGGGAATCCTGAAGGCGGGCGGCGTGGTGGTCATGACCAACCCCCTGTACATGGAAACGGAGATCGTCCACCAGCTGAACGACTGCAAGGCGCGCTTCATGATCCTCCTGGACATGCTCTGGCCGAAAGTGGACAAGCTCCGGGACAACCTGCCCGTCGAGAAGTACTTCGTCACCAGCATTGCCGACGCCCTCGCCTTTCCCCTCAAACAGCTCTTCAGGTTCAAAATGCGCAGGCAGGGACTGACTCCAGACGTGGATTGGACCCGGCAGGGCGTTATCAAATGGAACGATCTCTTCGAGTCCAGCGAGGCATACTCGCGAGACGACCTGAAGGCCTCCGACACGGCCATTCTCCAGTATACCGGCGGAACCACGGGCGTGGCCAAGGGCTGCATCCTGACCCATGCCAACATGATCAGCAACCTGCATCAATGCAAGGCCATGTTTCACGACATCGGGCGCAAACCGGAAACCTTCATCGGCGTGATGCCCTATTTTCACATATACGGGCTGACCATTTGCATGAATTTCGCCACGCTCATCGGGGCCGTGCAACTGCCCTTCCCGCGCTACGTGCCCCAGGATCTGCTCAAGGCCATTCACAAGACCAGGCCCACTATTTTTCCCGGCGCGCCCGCCATATATATTTCGCTTTTGCAGCAAAAAAACGTGGACAACTACGACCTCTCCTCCATCGAATTCTGCATTTCAGGCTCCGCGCCCATGCCCAAGGAACATATCGAGCGCTTCACCCAAAAGACCGGAGCGCGCATCGTCGAGGGCTACGGCCTGACCGAGGCCTCGCCAGTGACCCACGTCAACCCGCTCTTCGGGCAAAACAAGCCCGGCTCCATCGGCCTGCCCCTGCCGGGCACGGACGCCAAGATCGTGGACATGATCACCGGCGGAGACCCGCTGCCTCCCGGCAAGATCGGCGAACTGGCCATCCGCGGTCCGCAAGTCATGCAGGGCTACTACAACCGTTCCGGAGACACCGCCGACGTGCTTCGCGACGGCTGGCTTTATACCGGCGATGTGGCCTACATGGACGAGGAAGGCTACTTCTTCATCGTGGACCGAAAGAAGGACCTCATCCTCTCCGGAGGCTACAACGTCTACCCACGGGAGATAGACGAGGTTCTACACGCCCACCCCAAGATCAAGGAGGCCGTAGCCGTGGGCCTGCCCCACTCCGGCAGGGGCGAGGTCATCAAGGCCTATGTAGTCCTCAGGGAAGACCGGGAAATGACCAGAAGCGAAGTGGTGGCCTACTGTCGTGAAAAACTGGCCGGCTACAAGGTGCCGCGAAAGATTGAGTTCCGGGACGAGCTGCCCAAGACCTTGGTCGGCAAGGTTTTGAGGCGGGCCTTGCGGGAAGAGGAAGCGGCAAAACAAAAACAGGTTCGAAATTCTTGACCGCGAATCGCTTTTAAAACGTTTTTCCAATTTTTCCGTTGACGGAGAGACCGGGTCATGGCAATCTTCTGTTAAGAGATAATCATTATTTATAATTACAGAACCAGACAAATGACCGATAATTTTCAAACAAACGCCGACAACAGACTGCAAGCCATTGTCCGCAGGCTGGTCGAAAATGGACGCAGAATCACGCCCCAGCGCTTGGCGATCCTCAATGTGTTGACCAAGAGCCGCGACCATCCTTCCGTCGAGCAGGTGCACCAGGCCATCCTCAAGGACTTCCCGACCACCAGCCTTGCCACTGTCTACAAGACCATCCACCTACTCAAGGAGGAAGGAGAAATCCTGGAGTTGGAGTTCAGTGAACTGGGCAACAGGTACGATGGAATAAAACCGAAGCCGCACCCCCATGTCATATGCGGCAAATGCGGAGCAATCGTAGATCCGGAAACAGTGGACCTGGAAGAGTTGACACGCTTGATCGCCAAGGAGACCGGCTTTGCCATAAATTCCCATCGCCTGGACTTCTACGGGCTCTGCCCCTTGTGCAGGGAATGATATTTTTTTGACCTTGTAGCAATAATAAATATTTATGGATAATGATTTTCTATAATCCGCCAAAATGAGGCGAAAAATGTTTCTGATCCAAAACGAAAAAGTATGGCGTTAAACAGGGAGGAGTAATATGACAAAGTAGCGGCACCCGACCAGTCGGGAGATCGCCTGGAACCAAACATAAAAGCCGGTCGGAAACAGCCGGAGGAGAGGCCCCAAGCTCGCGAGCCAACACGTACAAGGAGCCGTCTCCCCATCATCGGCCGGCTAGAACTCAAACACAAGGAGCCTAGCCATGTCAAAGAAGAAAAAGAACAAGCTGACCAGCGCTTTTGGTTGCCCGGTGGGCAACGACCTCAACACCTTGACCGCAGGACAGCGCGGCCCTGCGCTGATGCAGGACGTGCATCTGCTTGAGAAATTGTCGCATTTCGACCGGGAGCGCATACCGGAGCGGGTCGTGCATGCCAAGGGCGCGGGCGCGTATGGCTACTTCGAGGTCACAGCGGACGTTACGCGGTACACAAAAGCCGCATTTCTTTCGAAGATCGGCAAAAAGACGGACGTGTTCGCACGCTTCTCAACGGTTGGAGGGGAAAAGGGAACCGCCGACGCAGAACGCGATCCCAGAGGTTTCGCCATAAAGTTCTACACCGAAGAAGGCAATTACGACATGACCGGCAACAACACTCCGGTCTTTTTCATCCGCGATCCGCTCAAATTCCCGGACTTCATCCACACCCAGAAACGCAACCCGGCAACCAATCTCAAGGACGCCACAATGGCCTGGGATTTCTGGTCCCTCACGCCCGAATCAGTGCATCAGGTGACCATCCTGTTTTCCGACCGAGGAACCCCCGCAACCTACCGGAACATGAACGGCTATTCCAGCCATACCTACAAATGGTACAACGAAAAGGGCGAGTACTACTGGGTGCAATATCATTTCAAGACGGATCAGGGCATAAAAAACATGACTGGACCGGAAGCGGCTAAAATGTGCGGCAAGGACCCGGACCACGCCACCCGCGACTTGTACCAGTCCATTGAACGCGGCGACTTCCCCTCCTGGACCCTTGAGATGCAGATTCTGAGTCCCGAGCAGGCAAGGGATTTCGCCTGGGACATCTTCGACATCACGAAAGTCTGGCCCCACAAGGAGGCGCCGCCCATAACCGTGGGCAAGCTGGTGCTCAACAAAAATCCCGAGAACTATTTCGCCGAGGTTGAGCAGTCCGCATTCAATCCCAGCAACCTTGTGCCCGGCATAGGCGTCTCGCCCGACAAAATGCTGCAGGGACGGCTATTCTCCTACCACGACACCCACCTGCACCGTCTTGGACCCAATTATCATCTGATTCCCGTGAACCAGGCCAAACACGCGCCTGAAAACAGCTATCAGCGCGACGGAGCCATGCGCGTGGACTCCAATGGCGGCGGCGGTCCCAACTACTGGCCCAACAGCTTCAGCGGCCCCGCTCCGGACGGAGTTTCAGTGGAGCCGGGAATACCCTTGGAGGGAGAAGGCGGACGCCACGTCTACGGGCATAAAAACAACGACTACGTTCAGGCCGGAAACCTTTACCGCAGGGTCATGACCAATCAGGACCGCGCCAACTTGGTCGACAACATCGTCGGACACATGGCAGGCGTTCCCAAACCCATTCAGCTTCGGCAATGCGCAATATTCCACTTGGCCGACAATGATTACGGCGCAAAGGTCGCCCAGGGATTGGGATTGAACTTGAAAGAGGTGGAAAAACTGGCCGCCATGAGCCAGGAAGAACGGGTGGAGGCCACAAGCGGCTAAACCAGTCGCGAAACCGCAGCCAGCCAGTCCGCTGTACAAAAAAAGGTCTCCAGTCTGACGGCTGGAGACCTTTTAAATTAACTTTGTCGCGAAACTACTTCTTGAGCGCCTCGGCCTTGATGATGGTCACCGGCTCCACGGGAACATTCTCATGAAAACCGCGGGTGGAGGTCTGGACCTGGGTTATGGCGTCAACCACGTCCTGCCCTTCAACGACCTTGCCGAACACTGCGTAACCCCAACCCTCCGGGGTCTTGGACCTGTGATTCAGAAAATCGTTGTTCGCCACGTTGATGAAAAACTGAGAACTGGCCGAATGAGGGTCCATGGTCCTGGCCATGGCCACAGTGTAGGAATCGTTTTTGAGCCCGTTGTCGGCCTCGTTTCGCACGGGTTCGGCCGTGGGCTTTTCGCTCATGTTCTCGTCCATGCCGCCGCCCTGAATCATAAATCCGGCGATGACGCGATGAAACACAGTGCCGTCGTAAAAACCTTCTTCAACATACTTCAAAAAATTGGCCGCGGTTTCCGGGGCCTTTTCAGCATCGAGTTCCAGGGTGATGTCGCCCTTGGAAGTGGTGAGTTTGACCAAAACATTTCCTCCTTGCGCCCAGGCCATGCCGGGGCCGGATAATACTAAAGATAAAACGCCCGCCGCCAGCAGGCGGCAACCTTTTGTTATGAATTCCGTCATTGCGTCCTCTCCAGGTACAGTTCGGCAGCCTTTACAAAATTCGGAGCCCAGTCCGGTACGGCCAAGGCGTGGGTGTGATTGTACCCTGCAAACGTGTTCTTGAAAAGTAGTCCGTCCCGTCCTCCCATCATGCCTCTTCCCCTGGTCATCTTCAAGGCAAAATTAAGGCCCTCGCCTTGGTCGGCGAGACAGACGGAGTAATGAAATTCATGGCCGGACAACGACTCGCCCACTGAAAAGTACGGGTTGTCGGCAACCACCTCGGCCCTGGTGTAGCCAAGACCCTGGGGCTTGGGGCAAAGCCTGGTTCCAACCGGAAAAACGCCGCTCATGGGATAAACCCGCCCCTCATACTCAAGCTCGCGGCAAAGGTACATGAAGCCGCCGCACTCCGCGTAAATGGGCATTGAATCCTGAGCCAGCGTCCGCACCCTGTCCCTGGCCTGACGATTGTCGGCAAGACCCTTGGCAAAGGTCTCTGGAAATCCGCCTCCGATATACAACCCGTGTATCTCCGGCCAGGGATCGTCCCCCAGCAGGCTGAGCTGCACAAGTTCGGCACCGGCCCTTTCCAGGGCTTCCAGGTTTTCGGGATAATAGAACCAAAAAGCCTGGTCTTTCACGTAACCGATGCGAACGCACTTTGCCCTGTCCTTTTCCGGCCAAAGGGAAGCAAACTCGCCCTTAAGGGGCGGAGTAGAGGCGGCCACGTCCCAAAGGGCTTGCAAATCGAGGCATTCCGCGCCGATCCTCCCCAATTCATCAAGCGTTTCGTGCCCTTCGTGTTCCTGGTCGGACATGAGTCCCATGTGCCGCTCCGGTATGGGATTGACCTTGAGCTTGGGCAGGACGCCCAACACGGGCACGTCGGTATAGGTCTCAATGGCCTTTCTGAGAATGGAACGATGGCGGTCGGTGGCGGTCTGGTTGAGAATGACCCCCGCCAGATTCAGGCCTGGTTCGAAATTCGCGCAGCCCTGGATGATCGGGGCCACGGTGCGTGTCATCTTGGTGCAGTCCACAGCCAGGATCACGGGGCTGGAAAGCTGTCTTGCAAGCTCGGCGGTGGAGCAGGAACCCAGAACATCCTTGCCGTCGAAAAGGCCCCTGTTGCCCTCTATGAGTCCAAGGTCAAAGGATTCCATTCGTTCCCGAAAAAGGGAACGTATCTGGGCTTCGGACATGAAGCATGGGTCAAGATTGGTGGCGGAAACGCCTGCGGCCAAACCAAGCCAGGCCGCGTCGATATAGTCCGGACCCTTCTTGAAGGGCCTGACTTTTTTGCCCCCCTCCACCCAGGCTCGGCAAAGGGCAAGGGTAAGTATGGTCTTGCCTGCGCCGCCAGAAAGCCCGGCAAGGACAAGTCTCGGGGCGTTGTACATAATTTTTGATCAAGAGGAAAAAGCCTTGTCCATCATTTGGACAAGGCCTTTCTCGTCGATAGCTAATAGAGAAAAGGCTTGTTTATTCGCCTTCCTCGGCGGCAGACTGCTTTCCGGACCCTTTGAGACCGTACAGGGTAGTGCTGCCACTGGACCAGAAAATCATGATCTCTTCGTTAACAAGCTGGGTCAGGACTTTCTTGACTTCCCTGGCTTTGGCGTCAGGGAAAAGTTTGGTGAAGTCGTTGAAGTAGAACTTCGACTTGCTCGCGGCTTTGGATTCGCAAAAATCCATTATTATCTTTTTTGCTTCGTCTATTTCGAGCGGCATAGCTTACACCTCTTATTTTTTGATGGGGTGCGGGAAAATCCCGCACCCCTTTGATGACCTAGTAGGTCTTTAGAACTTGAACTGCGTGGTCTGGCGCCAGGTGTAGTAAGCCGGATCACGGAAGTCGTCGATCAGGTGTTCGGAGAACTCGAGATCGCACTTCTCAAAGAAGCGCTCCCAGCCGATACGGCAGGCCCAGTCGCCCAGACGCTCGTATTTTCTGGCATCCGCGGAATAGGCATCAAGAATCTTCTTGATGACCTTGACCATTGTGGGCCAGCGGGGCGGTTCGTTGGGAATGAAGGGAACCACGACCCTGGAGAACTGGGGCTTGCTGATCCTGTTGGAGATCTTGCCGCCAACCAGCAGAGCGATACCGTCGCCTTCCTTGTCAGCCAGAGGCATGGAGGGGCACATGGTATAGCAGTTGCCGCAGAACATGCAACGATCTTCCTTAACGGCGACAGTCTTGTACTCTTTGCCGTCGATCTCGGTCTTGGACGGGCGGATGGCGCCGGTCGGGCAAGCTGCCACGGCCAGGGGAATCTCGCACATGTTGTCCAGGTGAGTGTGGTCGATCATGGGCGGTTTGCGGTGAATGCCAAGGATGGCGATGTCGGAGCAGTGAACCGCGCCGCACATGTTCAGGCAGCAAGCCATGGAGATGCGCACCGGGGCGGGCATCTTCATGTTGGTGAAGTCTTCGAACACGGCGTCCAGGGTAGCCTTGACGGTACCGGAAGCATCCGTGGCCGGAGTGTGGCAATGCACCCAACCCTGGGTGTGGACGATATTGGTGATGCCGGCGCCGGTTCCGCCAACGGGGAACTTGTAGCTTCCGCCGTCGTGCTTGCGGCCATTCAGCTCTTTCTTCAGGGCCTGGGCTTCCTCGGCGGTCTCAACCATGAACTCGATGTTGTTCCTGGTGGTGAAACGCACGTGGCCGCCGCAGTACTTGTCGGCGATTTCGCAGATTTCCCTGACGTGGGTGATGGTCATCAAGCGAGCGCCGCCGCAACGAATTGTGTAAACGGTGTCGCCGGAATCGGCAACATGCAGCAGCATGCCGGGCTCGACGATTTCATGGTAATCCCATTTGCCCTTGTTCTTGGCAATGAAGGGGGGGTAGAATTCGTCGAATTTTCTCGGACCGATGTCTGTGATCCGATTTTCCATGGGTTTGTCTGGATTGTATCCGGAAGAAATAAAAGCCATATCGATTCCTCCCTCCTATCTCTGGTGACGTTTTCTGAATTCGTTGATGTCGCGATCCCAGCCACCGGTAACTTCTTCCGCTTTCCAGAAGATGTAGGGGTTGTGTCTGGGTTCCTGAACCTGGCGGGCGTCAAAGGGAACGCCTGCGGCTTCAATGATCTTGCCGAAGCCCATGCGTTTCATGGTTTCGCCGAGACGCTCACGGTTCTTGCCTTCGGTCATCCACAGATCCCAAATGCCGTCGATGATTTCCTTGATGGCATCATAAGGCTCTTCGACCTTGATGAAGGGAACCAGCAGGGAACCCATCTGGGCACCGTCGAGGATCGGGGCCTTGGCGCCGGCAAGCATGGTGCAGCCGCGGTCGTTGCCGATCTTCAGAGCCCTGGGCATGACGTTGATGCAGTGCATGCAACGGACGCATTCCTTGTCGTTGATGACCAGCTTGCCGCCTTCATAGGCCATGCATTCGCTGGGGCAACGGTCCACAACTTCCTTCTGAATGTCGAATTTGCCCCAGTCGCGGCCCGAGTGGGCGCCGGCGTTGGGAGCGATCTCGCCGCCAACGTATGCGGCAACGACTTTCTGGTCGATACGGATCTGGTCGCGCCAGGTGCCGACGAAGGACAGGTCGGAGCGGGCGATGGCAGCCACGCAACCATTGGGACAGCCGTCCATCTTGAACTTGAACTTGTACGGGAAGGCCGGGCGGTGAAGCTCGTCCTGGAACTCGTTGGTCAGGTCGTGACACAGGGCCTGGGTGTCGTAACAGGCATACTCACAACGGGACTCGCCAAGACAGCAGGCCGGGGTTCTCAGGTTGGAACCGGAGCCGCCCAGGTCGGTGTTCATGTCGTGGGTCAAATCATAGAACACTTCCTCGAGCTGCGGGGTGGTGGTTCCAAGAAGAACCAAGTCGCCGGTGGCGCCGTGCAGGTTGAGGAGACCGGAACCGCGAAGTTCCCAGATGTCGCAGAGCTGACGCAGGAATTTCGTGTCGTAGTACTTGCCGGAAGGCTGGTTCACACGCATGGTGTGAAAGTGAGCCACGCCGGGGAACTGTTCGGGCTGGTCGCAGTAACGACCGATGACGCCGCCGCCGTAACCGAAAACGCCGACGATGCCGCCGTGCTTCCAGTGTGTTTCGCCCTCTTTATAGGACAGTTCAAGCACGCCGAGCAAGTCTTCGGGGCAATCTACCGGAATCTGGTAGTCGATGCCCTTTTCGTTTTTGGCTCTCGCCTCGGCTTCCTGTTTTATGTCGGACACAAAGCTGGGCCAAGGCCCGCTTTCAAGTTGGTCCAACAAAGGGGTTTTGTGTTTCGCCATTCCCTTAACCTCCAAGTGTTTGATTAAGATTATCTCACCTGCCAATCGGCCATTCGGGCCATGCTGCAACAGCAAAAGAGAATCCGCCCGAACGTCATTCCAACTTTAGCTAGAACCCAGTCGACGTGAAAACACACTCTCACGCCGTCTAAATACTTTAGAATAGGGACATACAGTATTAAGAAAAAGCCGTAAACATTGTCAACTGAAAAAAATCCGAAACCCTTTCCATATCAAAGAATCCCGGCTCATTGCCCAAGCTTCCCGTTCCAGTCCGCACATGCCCCCTTGCCAAGTCCTGCGCCCCGGAGTAACTGATGCCCATCGCAATGAACGAAAACCAGTGCAAACGCTGCGGAACATGCTGCCTTGGCGGCGGCCCCGCCCTTCACCGGGAAGACCTGGAACTCCTCGGCGCCCCCGGCGGCATCGACCTGTGCCATCTGGTCACCCTGCGAACAGGTGAACCGGTCCATGATCAGCCCACCGGCAAGATCGTCCCCCTGTTGGAGGAAATGCTCAAAATAAAGGGCGGCGGCGGTTCATGGGCATGCATTTTCTACAATCGGGACGAAAAGGCCTGTGCGATCTACAAAGGCCGCCCCCTCGAGTGCAGGGTTCTGAACTGCCGGGACACGAGCGAATTGGAGAGGATTTACACCAAGGACCGCATCGGGCGCAAGGATTTGCTTGAAAAAAATCATCCCCTGTGGGAACTGATCAAGGCCCATGAGCAGAAATGCCCGGCATCGGAGCTTGCCGGACTTCACGAAAAGTCCGTGCGGGGCGACGCTCCGGCCCGAGACAGGCTGACCTCCATGATCCGCTACGACGAGGAGCTGAGAAAAGCTGTCCTGAAACGGACCGGGCTTGACCCAAGCCTTTTGGACTTCCTGTTCGGCAGACCCGTGGGCATCATATTAAAGGGTTTCGGCAAGGAACCGGAGATGAACCTGGAAACGGAGAAATAAAAAATGAAAGACGATCGCGGACTATATTACTACCCTTCCATGCAAAACAAGAACACACGCATGTACGTCCGGGAAAACAACGGGCAGGTCGAATTCAGGCTCTGGAGCAGCGAACAGCCCGAAGCCTGGGAACAGCACAAATGGCTGCCCATGGACGTGATCAGACAGGCCGCCGAAATGTACAAGGAAAAGGGCTCGGACCGAAATCCCCTTGCCCTGTACGACCTGGATGTGGCCACGCGTCTGATAAGGGACGACAAGCCTCAATAGCCGCCCAAGGGATCGGGCGCATTATGCGCCCTGCCTCCGTTTGGAACGCATCACATCTAGCCCGTCCTGCTGCGGCCATTAATTTAAATCGTGACCAACAACCTTTATTTATTGCTTTTTAATTAAGGCACACATCTTGTATTCCCTTGGCCGGAGACAGTGTCAGTGACCAGCCAAGGGGGTACAGTCCATGAACCGCTACGCGCTTACAAGCAAAATACAGGATGTGCTCATTGACGGGATCAAACCCGCCAAGGACATAGCCAAGGCAATCGGAAAACCCTATTCCACCATGCTCAGGGAAGCCAACCCCTACGACGTGAGCGCCAAGATCGGCGCCGAAACCATGTTCGACATCATGCGGGCCACCGGAGACGTGCGACCGCTGCGCTACATGGCGGAGCAGCTGGGCTATGAACTGACCCCCAAGGACAGAGGAAGGGACTCCAGTAATTTCGGCAAGGCCTCCGACAGCCTGGTCGCCAGCGTATGACCGACTAAATCATCGCGCTATCTCACCTCCTAAGGGTAATGCACCCTGAAAAGGGCCGATCTTCAGAGGGTCGGCCCTTTTTTTGCCTGCTTTGCAATCAACCCGGCAGCCGTTTCACGGCCTGGACATGGTTTGTAAAATATGCCTTATTAAAGTCGAAAGCATCGACCACTGCCGCCTGATTCCAGGCTGAAAAAGGATGGAGAACAGGAATGAAACCTAGCATCGGCCTTGTCATTCTGGCTTTGCTGTTGACGGCCTGCGGACCCAGACTGCATCCGACCCTGGCCCAGCGGGAGCTTGAATGCAGCGCAGCCCTGGACACGGACGGTTCGGCCAAGGTGGGCGAGTCACTGCTGGCGGGCCTGGACATGTTCGTCTACCCGGCCTATGCCCCGCGGGAAGCCCTTGCCCCGCCCTCTCCGAATAATCTTGACCTCGCCCCCCTGGACCCCGAACGAAAATGGCTCGTGGGCTATGAGTTGGACGACGGTTCACTGATCATCGAAGCGCCCGCTTCCTTGGCGCCGGAAAACACTCGCCTGGGCCTGAACATCGACGAAAGAGGCAAGGTCACGGGAAGGCGTCCCTGGTTCGACCTCAAGGGAAAACGCCGCTTCGCCCTCCAACCCGCATGGGACGGTTTCAGGCGTCTGCTGTTCATGCCCGCCGAATCCTCTCCCGTGGACATCTTTTCCTTTGACCTGCGATACACGGGCCAGGACGGGAAACTGGGCGTCTTCGAGCTCCTGGATTTCAAGCATCCGCGCACCACAGGCCAGAAACGCGAACGGATTCGCATACCGGAGGGTCGGGAGATACGGATTCACGGCCTGACCATCGAAATCAAAAGTGTCGGGCCGGAAGCGGTGCTGTATAATGTAAAGCGAAAATAAGGCAGGCAACAAAACTAAAGGCAAGTATTGCCCGACCATCTTTCCCGGTCGGGACTTCCCATCCCTACAAGCCGTCCGAACGGACGGAAATGAATTTCAATGTTTCCTTGACCGCGTTGCCGTTGTCGTCGAAACCAACGGTTCCGGTCACGGACCGAGGCTTTTCCATGGACCGCAGGGCCTGGGAAATGTCCGTGGGCACAAGGGACTTGGCCTGCTCAGCGGCCTGCGCAACGAGCATCAGGGCATCGTAACCGGCAAGGACTCGCTCTCCGGGCATTCGCCCGTAACATTCCTGAAAGGCCTTGGCAAAAACATTCGTTGCCGATTCTTTGAGGCCAAGGCGTTGCAGGGTGAATACACCGCCCGGTGCAGGAACGCTCCTGCTGGAGGTGGGCGCCATCCCCGCCGCACCGCCTCCGGCGATCCCGGCCAGTATGACCGGCACATTTCCGGTCTCCCGGCAGACATCGGCCAGCCAGCGTTCCTCCTTGGGCGAAGCGGAAAGGACCACCACCTCGATGGCCAGTCCCCGCAGCCATTCGCGCAACTCCTCGCGCCCCTCGCTTGTAAGGGGCGGCAGCACTCCGGTCATGCACAAGACATCATGGGAATCCCCGGCGGATTCGAAACGCCGGGCCAGACGCGATCCGTACTCCGCGTCGGAGTAAAGCAGACCGACATTCTTCCAGCCCCTGTCCACAACGAAATCCACTGCCCCGTCGGCAAATTGTTCGGGAGACAGGCCGTTGCCCAGGGAAAGCTGAAACCCCTGGCCGGAGCGGTTGGGATTTGAGCCGGCCGGCGACATGACCAGCAGATTGTAGAATTCGTAGTTCTGGACAGCCGTGGCCGACAAGGCCAGATCCGCGTGGCCGATGACGAAACCCATGCGCGAATCATTGCAAAAGCCCTGGGCCACGCGCAAAGCCCCGTCAAAGCTGCCCTGGTCGTCGCCCGGCTTGATCACCAGCTTGCGGCCAAGCAATCCGCCGTTCTTGTTTACGGCTTCCGCGGCAAACTCGATGCCCTCGAGCATTTCCCGGTCAGCGCTCCAATGGCCTGCAGCACCCACAAAGATGTCGCCGCTCCCCGATGCTGCGTATTCCAGCCGTTCGGTCACCACGCTCTGAAAAAGATTTCGCTCCTCAAGACCGGAGAAAAGAGACCCTCCCACCTGCCAGAGGCAGACCGCGCAGGTCAGGATGAATATTCCCCAGATGGAAAGATTCTTCATTCCGTCCCCCTGTCGGGCCTGGAAACCTGACGCGCCGCCAGTTTTGCGAAGACGCCGTTCTGTTCCATCAATTCCTCGAAATTGCCGGACTCGATGATCCTTCCGTCCTGCATGACGTAGATGCGGTCGGCCTTTTCAATGGTGCTCAGGCGATGGGCGACCACGATGCGGGTGGCGTGGATGCGCCGCAGATTCTGCATGATCACGGCCTGGACGCGGTTGTCCAGATTGCTGGTGGCCTCGTCCAGCAGAAATATCTTGGGCTTGCGGGCCACGGCCCTGGCAATCATCAGCCGCTGCTTCTGACCTCCGGAAAAGGTGCCACCGCCGTGGGGCACAAAGGTGTGCATGCCCATTGGCATGTCCCGGATGTCGTCGTCCACCGCGGCGATGCGCGCGGCTTCCCAGGCGGCTTCCTCTTCGGCCTTTGCCGATGCGCCCATGATGTTGAAAAAGATGTTGCCCTGAATGAGCTCTCCGTTCTGGATGACCGAACCTATCTGGCGACGGACCTTGACCGGGTTGAGGCGCGACAGGTCCCTGCCGTCGAACAGGATCGACCCCATGCTGGGCCTGTGAAACCCGAGCAGCAGCTTGAGCAGCGTGGATTTGCCGGAGCCGCTCAAGCCCACGATAGCCACTAATTCGCCGGGCTTGGCCTCAAGGGACACGCCGCGAAGCGCGGGCTCGCGAGCGTTTTCGTAGACGAAGCTCACATTGCTCACGCTGACCCGGCCGCGCAACTCGCCAGGATCCTCCAGGGCGGCGTTGATCTCGGGCTTGGCCTCCAATATGGGCAGGGCGCGCCGGTACATGGGGCCGACGAAAATCAGAGAAACACCGACCATGCACAGGGAGGCGAAGGCGGCTGAAATCTGGCCCAGAGCGGAGTTGAAGGCCAGGAAGCCGCCGATGGAAACCACCTCGAACAGGCCGGAAAGGGTGAACAGGGCGAACACGGCCAGGCTCAGGAAAAGAGGCAGCACGGCGGTGTAGACCGTGACAACGTTGGTGCCCATGCCGATGGAATAGGATATCTTGCGCAGCTCGGTGAAATTCTCCATCCACTTGGCAAAGGCGTTGGACTCGGCTCCGGCCGCGCGCAGCTTGTTGATGCCCGTGACCAATTGCAGTTCCAACCCGGCCATCTGGCCGATGACATCCTGCATCTTGGACTGCACTCGCATCTGGCGGCGCATGATCATCCAGGTCACGGCCAGGGTCACCGCCAGCACTCCAAGGACGGCCAGGGCCAACTGCCAGGCATAGATCAGAAGCAGCACTATGTTGGTCAGGGCGAACAGCGCGGAAAGCAGGGTCACCTGCATGGCCGAGGAAAGCTGCTGACGGATGCCGTCCACGGCCATGACGCGATTGGCCAGGTCCCCCGCCGCGAACTTGGAAAAAAACGCCTTGGGCAATTGCAGTAGACGTGCGAGAATGCCGGACTGCAACGTGATCTGCGCCCGCGTCTCGGCCCGCAACAGGGCGAAGCCCTTGGTGATCTCGAAGGCCGCGCTGCCGAAGACGATCATCAGCAGGCCCGACACGATCTGCCACAGGAGAGCCTTGTCGCCGTTGGCTATGACCGTATCCACCGTGGTGGACATGGCCATTGGAATGGCGAAACCGCAAAGCCCGCCCAAGAGCCCCATGAGGGCCACCACAAGGAGCTCGCCGCCGCATCCGCCAAAGGCGTGCTTGAGCAGGGCCAGGGGTCCGGGCTTGCCCATGGGCAGGGGGCGATAAAGCTGCAGGGCGGTTTCCTGAATGCCATCCGCCAGTTCTCCCTCCACCTTGCGAGCCTCGCCCGTAACGGGGTCCACGGCCTTGTAGCCTTTTCCGCCGAAGAGCAGGGCCACGGGAGCGCGCTGGCTGCCCTCGTTTTGAACGAAACCAAGAAACGGGCCGCTGTCACGCTCCATCCACCGCCCGGAAAGGGTCACTTCGCGGGAAAAAATTCCGTTTTGAGCGAGAACGTCCTCCAATTGGGTTTCCAGATCGTCGGCCAGACGCGGAGACGGCTCGATGCGCATGCCCATGTCCCTGGTCACGAGGCGCACGGCCTCGGCCACGGGTGAAGCGAAAGCCTCGCTCTCCCGTCCCTCGGACTCCAGAACCTTGGCGGCCTGGCCGATGGCCTTGGAAAACTCCGCCTTGCGGTGGCGCGAACTGCGAACCAAACGCATGAACTGGGTCACTTCCTGTTCGGAAAAGGTCTCGAAAGCCGCCTGCAAAACCATCTTCCCCAGCCGCACGACTGAATCGAAAAACAAGCCGGAACGGATCACGGAAAGGCTATCCACGCAGACAAGACGCGAGGCTTCCAGCACCTCGACCCACTGGTTGCCCAAGAGCGGAAAAAACGAGTCATTGTCCATTGGACCCAACATTTCCAGACCGCCGTAGCGGCAGGAACCGGTTTCCGAGCGCACCCAGATGTTCTCAAGGGCCGAAACCTGGAAACCGGCGGGAAGGCGTATGTTCTTGCGGGCGCGAAGCATCTTCTCCACCCGGGCGGGGGGAACCTCCGGGCTCAGGAATGCGGCCATCTGGCGGACCAACGGCATGATCACGCGCTGGGCGCGCTTGGGCCGGGCGCGGCAATTGCCCGCGAACTGCTCGGCCATGACCGGAATGAGCCGGGTGTTGGCCGAGGTCTCGAGAAAAACCCTAATCTGGGGCATGTCTTCGGACGCGGCCAGGCCAAAGGCGTAACCTCCGGCGGGGATGCGGACCACGGCCAGCGCCGAGCGGGGAAGGCCGCTGTCGGACGCTGGCTCGAGCACTATCCAGGCCTCGCCCTCGGCCACGCGCCAGACCATGTCCGGGGTATCGAGTTCTATGCGGCGTCTGGGCGCGGAACCGGCCATGTCAGCAGCCCTCCGAGGTCACGAGTTGCATGTAGCGTCCGTTGAGGGCCATCAGTTCCTCGTGCACGCCCCGCTCCACCACCTTGCCCTTGTCCAGCACGATGATCTCGTCGGCGTCGCGGATTGTGCTCAGGCGGTGGGCCACGATGAGGCAGGTGCAGCCCCGGCGGCGCAGGTTGAAGTCCACCTTGTGCTCCTTGATGGTGTCCAGGGAGTTGGTGGCCTCGTCCAGAATGAGAATGGAAGGCGAGGAAACCAGAGCCCGCGCTATTTCGAGGCATTGTCTCTGCCCGCCGGAAAGGTTGGCTCCGTTTTCCAGCAACTGGGCGTCGTAGGCCCCCTGAAGCCGAATGATCACGTCGTGGATGCAGGCGTCCTGTGCGGCATCCACCAGGGCCTCGTCATGCACCGTGGGGTCCCACATGGTCAGGTTCTCTCGCACGCTGCCCTTGAACAGAAAAATGGTCTGATCCACCATCTGCACCGCGTCCCGCAGCACAAAAGCCGGCACCTCGTCGCGCGGCGTGTCGTCGATGAGCACTTCGCCCTCCCAAGGCTCGTAAAGGCCGGAGGCGATCTTGGCCAGGGTCGACTTGCCGCTGCCCGAACCGCCCACAAGGGCCACGCGCGCGCCGGGAGAAAGCTTGAGGGAAAAATCCTTGATCAGCGGCGGGTCCAGGGGGCTGTATCCGAAGGTGATGTTCTTCAGTTCCAAGGCTCCGCTAACGGGCCGGGCATCCATCAATATGGTGTCGTCGTCGGCCATGAGAGCCTGGGCGTCGCTCTGGGCTGGATGGTCCAGCACGTCGTCCAGCCTGCGCATGGCGGCCGAGGCGTCCTGCAGGGCGCCGCCCAGGGCCGAGAGCTGGCTCACCGGGCCGAAAAGCATGGCGGCCAGGGCCTGGAAAGCCACCAGTTCGCCGATGGTCAGGGCTCCGTTCATGACGCGGAAGGCCCCCACTCCGAGAATCAGGGCGCTGCCCAATCCGGTGAGGAGTATGGGAACCATGTTCATGAGCGACCCCAACATGCCCAGCCTCTGGGTCGATTCAACGGCTCCGGCGTGGTGTCCGGCCCAGAAAGCAAAAACATCCTCTTCCATGCCCTGGGCCTTGATGGTGTCGATGGTCTGGAGCGCGCCCATGGTGGTGCCGTCCACTTTCCCGCGTTCCTGGGCCATGCGCATGAACTCGTCATGCCGCAAGGGTCCGGCAAACTTGAGGAAAACGAAATTAAGACCCAGGGCCACCACGGCCACCAGGGTCAGCCAGCCGTCGTAGAAAAGCATTGCCGCCAGATAAAAGGCGGCGAGCATGAGATTCAGGGTTGCGGTGGTGAACTGGGACGAGAGCAGGTTGGACAAGACCTCGTTGAGGGTGCAGCGCTGGGTGATCTCCGGGGCGAAGCGCTGGGAAAAGAAGCGCGCCGGGAGCTGGAGGACATGCCAGAGGAACTTGCTGGACGAGACCATGGTCAGCTTGGTCTGCAGTTTCAATATGTAATACTGCTGCATCCAGGTCAGGCAAAAGCGGATGACCAGGGCCAGGAGCATGGCGAAGAGAAGCGGCATGATCCAGTTCATGTGGCGGGCCACAAGCACCTTGTCCACGAATATCTTGGAAAAGACCGGAATGGCCAGGGAGGGGACCACCAACAGGAGGCTCAAAAGCACGATGAGCAAAAGGCTTCTCCTTTCGCCGCCCACCCGGTCGCGCAGGCCCCCTATTATGTCGTAGCGCTTGCCGCCGGAAGAAAACTCCGGACCCGGTTCCATCTCCAGAACAACGCCCGAATAATCGCGGAAGAATTCGCCCTCGGTCACGCGGCGCGGACCGAATGCGGGGTCGTTGAGAAACACGGAACCATTGGCGCAGCCCTCGACCACGAGAAAATGGCTGTTGCGCCAGAAGGCTATGGCCGGAAAGGTACCTGTCTCGAACAGTTCCTCAGCGGATTTTCGGAACCCCCGGGACTCCATTCCGTACTTTCGGGCCACCCTGACCACGTTGGAGGCGCGGGAGCCGTCGCGGTTCACCCCGCACTCCTCTCGCAACACGCTCAATGGCACATGGCGGCCATAATGGCCGAGGACACTGGACAATGCGGCCGCGCCGCACTCCACTGCCTCCATCTGCAACACGGCGGGCGTTTTACGCCTTTTGCGCTCCCTGAAGCCCTGCGTGTCCGAAGCTGTCCGTTGCCTGCCCATTTTCTCGAGCAGGGCTGAAACAAATTTCCCCATTCTTTTCATCATGCCCCAAATTGCAAAGAATTCCAAGGCTGTCGGTGGATTTAAAAAAATAAAAAAAATTTGAATCTTTTTCCGTTCCCCTGCATCTTTCTAACGTTGGGACCAACACGCGGTACTCTCAGCGTCACGCGCTGCATGTTTACAAAAACAAGGAATTACAAATGCCTAGGCAAAGAGATTCAAACATGGCCGACAAAGACGTTCTCGCGGAACTTTGCGGGGATTCGTCTCTGTCCGAAGCGGAAAGGAAGCAGATCAAGGCAGCCTGGAAAGCCCTGTCTCCGCTTTGCGATACGGCCATGCTCCCTCCCCGGCCCTCGGCCGGGCTGGAGGAAATCTTCCAGGGACGCAGGGCCGAGGTCCAGTCCCTGACCGGCAACGCCGCCCTGCTCCACAAAAGGATCAGCGCCGACAGGGCGGACATGAAGAAAATCACGTCCCTGGTTGATCCGGAAAAACGGGCCGCCGAAATCGTGCGCATGGGCAAGGCATACGGCCTGCCTGTGTCCCGGAACGAAGTGCTGAATTTTCTCAAGCGCGACTCAAGCTGCGAACTGTGCGACGAGGAGCTTGAAATGGTGGTGGGCGGCAAGGGCGCGCCCGGAGGACAGGACGGCGCACAGTCTGCGGACAGCGGCAACGCGCAGCCTCGGGATGACAAAAAGCACCATCCACAGCGCGGGGCGGACCATGACGACACCCTGACGGATGAAACGGGGAAAGACACCCTTTACGGCGGGCAGGAAGACGACGACCTGTACGGCGGTGATGGAAGCGACCTACTTCTGGGCGGCAGAGGCGACGACACCCTGGACGGCGGCTGGGAAGACGGTTCCGACGACCTGGCCATGGGCGGGGAAGGCGACGACACCTTCATCTGGGGCCTAAGCGGAGACGGGAACGACACCTTCGAGGGCGGAGAAGGAGAAAACCGTCTCGAGTTGGACCTCTCCAGCCTGGACGAGGAATACGGAAACCTGCGGCAGGCCTTCGAAGACAAAACATTTTCCATTGCGCTCACGGACGCGGACGGCGACCCCGTGGAACTCACCGGAGACTTGTGGGACGATGAGGGCAACCTGAACCTGCCCGAAGGCGTAACCGGAACCATCACCGGCCCGTACGGCGAGACCCTGAGCTTCACCAACGTGAAGACCGTCACCAAATACTGACCGGGAAAAATGTTGATTCCGGCGGGGAGGTTGTCGGTTCGACATCGAAAAAAAACGCTTTCCGGTGAAACTTTCCAGGACGACGGCGCATCCTCTCAACAACCGACAAGTACAAAAACAACACGACCCAACATCAACCTTAAAAAAACACGGAGCAGACCATGATCAAGAAATTCAAGACCGGCGCCATTTCCAGGGCGGAGCTTCTGGCCTACATCGACACCAATCCCTTGGACAAGGCCGAGGCCCTGGCCCTGCTTGGCGGTAGCGAGCTTTCCGGCAGCGACCTGGACAAGATCGTGGGCGGCTCGGACATGTACGGCGGCTCCGGCAAGGACACGATGGAAGGCACGGGCGGTCGCGATTTCATGAGCGGCGGTTCAGGCGACGACATCATGTACGGCGGCGAGGGCGACGACCAAATGGACGGAGGTTCCGGCGACGACGGCATGGCTGGCGGCGAAGGAAACGACACCATGTTCGGCAACACCGGGTCGGACCTGATGTACGGACAAGAGGGCGACGACTCCATGGGCGGCGGGTCCGGCGACGACATGTTGCTCGGCGGCGAGGGCGACGACGAACTTTACGGCGGGTCCGGCAACGACGGGCTGAGCGGCGGCGAAGGTGACGACCTGCTGGCCGGCGGCACGGGCGACGACGGCCTGTTCGGCGGCGAGGGCAACGATCTGCTGGCCGGCGAAGAAGGGGACGACTACCTCAATGGCGGCCAGGGCAGCGACCTGCTTCTGGGCGGCGAAGGCAACGACACCATGGACGGCGGCTTCGGCGACGGCGCGGCCGATCTTGCCTACGGCGGAACCGGAGACGACACCTACATCTGGGGCTTGAGCGGCGACGGCAACGACTCCTTTGCGGGCGGCGAAGGCGAAGATTCCGTGGAACTGGACCTCTCCACCCTGGACACTGAATACGACAACCTGCAACAGGCCTTTGAGGACGGCGCATTCACGGTCTCGTTCACGGACGCGGACGGCAATCCCGTGGAACTTACCGCCGACATGTGGGACGCGGACGGCAACCTTAACGTGCCTGAAGGGGTCATCGGAACCATCACCGGCCCCGGCGGCGAGACCCTTACATTCGCCCAGGTGGAGACCGTCACCATGTACTCATCCGAAGGATTGTCATAACCATCGGCCGGGGCCGGAAATCCGGCCCCTTTCACTTTTTTTGACGGAGGCGGAAAATGAGCATCATAGACAGATTCAAGAGCGGCGAGATCGGCAGGGACGAACTTCTCAAGAACATTGAGAAGAATCCCGAACTGAAACAAGAGGCCCTGGCCCTGCTCAGACGTCAGGAACTGTCGGACAGCGACCTGGACGGCATCGTGGGCGGCGCACGCGGCACGGACGGCTCAGACTACCTCTTCGGAACCGACGGCGCGGACACAATCTACGGCGACTCGTCCGGAAGATGGAACAGCAGCGTAGGCGGAGGCGACTACATTGACGGCGGCGGCGGCAACGACTCCATCGAGGGCCAGGGCGGAGACGACACCATCATGGGCGGGGAGGGCCGAGACTACCTGGGCGGCGGCCACGGCAACGACCTTGTGAACGGCGGCGAGGGAAACGACTCGGTCTTCGGAGACTGGGGCGACGACACCCTGATCGGCGGCAGCGGAAACGACATTCTGGGAACAAAGTATTATGAAAAGGGCGACGACCTGCTCTTGGGCGGCGAAGGAAACGACACCCTATACGGCGGCGAAGGAAACGACACCCTGATCGGCGGCGAGGACAACGACGCCCTTTATGGCGGCTCTGGCGACGACGTGTTCGTATTCGGACAAAACGACGGAAACGACGTCATCAAGGACTGGGGCAAGGGAGACAATTCCATCCTGCTCTCCGGAGCCACGTCCATGGACGACTTTCAGGTGACCCAGGACGGGAACAACACCGTAATCACATACGGCGACACCACCATCACCGTGAATGGAGCAAACCTGACGGCCGAGCAAATCTGGGCCATGCAGCAGCAATAGGCTGTTGCGAAACCGGCAGCTCGAAGCTTTTGCAGGGCCCGGGCCGGTGTACGGCCCGCAAACCTCAAGGAGACCTTTCATGGGCATCATCGACAGATTCAAAAACGGCGAGATCGGCAGGGACGAACTTCTCAAGAACATTGAGAAGAATCCCGAACTGAAACAAGAGGCCCTGGCCCTGCTCAGGGGCCAGGAACTGTCGGACAGCGACCTGGACGGCATCGTGGGCGGCGGCACGGACGGCACGGACTACCTCTTCGGAACCGACGGCGCGGACACAATCTACGGCGACTCGTCCGGAAGTTGGAACAGCAGCGTAGGCGGAGGCGACTACATTGACGGCGGCGGCGGCAACGACTCCATCGAGGGCCAGGCCGGGGATGACACCCTTTACGGCGGAGACGGCAACGACCGTCTGGGCGGCGGAAGGGGGAACGATCTCATGTACGGCGGCGAGGGTAGCGACAAGATGTGGGGCGATTCGGGCAACGACACCATGTCCGGCGGTGCGGGAAACGATGGCCTTCGCGGAGGCTCGGGAGACGACTTCCTGGACGGCGGCGAAGGAAACGACCTCATGTACGGCGACCAAGGCAACGACACCCTGTCCGGCGGCGAAGGAAACGACCGCCTGATCGGCGGCGCGGGGGACGATGTGCTCATCGGCGGCGAGGGCGACGACACCCTGTCCGGCGGCTCTGGCGACGATGTGTTCGTATTCGGGCAAAACGACGGAAACGACGTCATCAAGGACTGGGGCAACGGCTCGGACACCATCCTGTTGTCCGGCGTCGAGTCCATGGACGACTTTCAGGTGACCCAGGACGGGGACAACACCGTGATCACATACGGGGACACGACCATCACCGTTAATGACGCCAACCTCACGGCGGAAGAAATCTGGGAGATGCAGCAGCAATAAACCGGCAACTAAAGGTCCAGTTCCCCGGCCAGCCTGAGCAGGCCGCGCCGCACGCGGGTCTTGACTGTGGCCTCGGCCACTTCCAGCACCTCTGCGGCCTCGCGGAACATCAAGCCCTGGACGCGAACCAGAAGCACGGCCTCGCGCTGCTCTTCGGGCAACTCTTCCAACGCGGCCTTGAGCCGATCCAGGGCTCGTGCTCCGTCAATATGCCTTTCAGCCGAAGGCTCTTCGGACACGGGATCGAGATCGTCTCGAATTATCTCGCTCTTGGCGCGCATGCGCCCGAGCATGACGTTTCTGGCTATGGAATGCAGCCAGCCGCCGAAGGCCTCCATGTCGCGCAGGGTGTCGCGCTTGTCCCAAGCGCGGCAAAAGGCCTCCTGGACAATGTCTTCGGCCTCGGCCCGGCGCCCTTTGAGCTGAATCTCGAAATGGGTGGTAAGCCGACCGGCATGGCGAAGATAGAGCGCCCGGAACGCAGCCCTGTCAAGTTGCGCTTTTTCCGGACAGCCGCCCATCACTTCTCCAGGCCCAGCATGCGTGAAAATTTCGGAAAGACCAAGTCAATGGGCCGCACCCGGCGCAAAACCACCCCTCCCTGGCAAACCGTTCCGGCCTCTATTCCGAACTCCGTCGGCCCCTGGGACGAGGACCAAAGAAAACCGCTGGGGCTTTCCGGGTCCCGCAACAGGGAAATCCTGGCCATGATCATGACCCCCTGCTCCATGAGGCTTGCTATCAAATGCTCGGTTCCGATTATCTTCATCAACGACTTGGCCGAGACCGGATATTCCGAAACAGAAGACACCAAACCATAAATGCAGCCGTATTCCTCACGCGAGGCGGTTGAAGGATAAATGTAGGCGGCCATGCCCTGTGTGATCTTCTTGCCTGTCTCCACGGGAAAAAGAACCACGGCCTCCAGGGCCGACTCCTCGGGACGCAGGGAGGCAAGGGGCGCGCCCGGAGCCATGTAGTCGCCGCGCTCGGCGCTGACCTCCACCACCACTCCGTCATAGGGGCTGACCACTCTTGACAAGAGCCGCAGGTTGCGTTCCACGTTTTTCAGGGACTGCTCAAGCTCGGTGACCCGCTCGCGATTCTGCAGTTCGTCCAGCCCCGCCTGGCTCTTGAGGTCCAGGCCTTTGGCCTCGATCTCCGAGATGCTCAATTCGCAATCGTTTATCTCGGCCAAAACGCTCTGCATGGTCTTGCGGGTGGTCTCGACCTCCTTGGGAGTTATGAAGCCGTGTTCCAGGCTTTCAAGGCCTGCAAGATGGCGCTTGAGAAATTCGAAGTAGTCGCGCAGGTATTCCTTGCGAAAACGCAATTGCTGGGTGCGTTCCTGATCGTTCCTGGATCGAGTGTCCAGGCTTTGCTCGTAGTAGCTGGTACGCTCCTCGGTCATGACCCGGGCGTCGTTGAGGCGGGAAAGAATGCTGCGCCGCTCGTTCTCAAGCTCGGGCATGGAGACGTGGGCGATGACATCGCCACTGCTCACCCGCTCGCCCGGAATGACGCGAATGTCCGTAACCTGGCCCTGGCCAAGGGCCACCACGTCCATGAGGCCCTCGGGCGGAACGAGTATGCCGGTGCCGGGCACCATTTCAGGCAGGGAACCGAAAAGGCTCCAGATGAGGATGGACACGGTCAGGACAAGCCCCGCTCCCACGGCTATCCTGCCCTTGAGGTCCACGAGATGCACCAGCCGGGACAGTTCCTCGGGCGAGGCGTGCATCTGGTTTTTGTCTGGTTCCCTTTGATTTTCAGGCATGTCACCTACTGCTGATCAGGAGTTCTCCCGGCCCGGGCCGGAAAGGTCGAAAACCCGTCCGACAGAAACTATTGCTGTTTATACGGTTAACTAATCGATTTTACAAACCTTGACAAGCGGTTGAAGCAAAACGTCCGGGAAACCGACGTTAATCTTTGCCCGGCGCTTCACCTCCCAGTCTGCATAGTCGGAGTGGACAAGCGGATTCCCAACATCGACGGTTCCCCGGGTTCTTTTCCGTCGGAATGAAACTTTCCTGCTTGAGATACATCCTTATAGGGACGGCAACAACAAACCAGGATGGTTCAAAATGAAAAGCTCTGCCGCTTTATACAAAAAGATAATCAAGGACAAGCGCGTCTGCGACAGGCTGTTGTCCATGACCGGCGACGGAGAAATCCTTGAAGAAATCGTGAAGCTGAGCAACAAACACAAACTGCCAGTGACCGTGGAGGATCTCAGGCCCTTCCTCTGCCGGAAATCTGATGGTAACTCTCAGACAGGAAGCGGATCATGTCCCGCATGAAAAACAACTCATTCTGTGTTCAGTACATGGAGTATTCTTGCTTTTGGCGCATCCCTTTAACAACGCAAACCATTATTTCAAAGGAACAGCCATGAAAAACGCAGCAGCCCTTTACAAGAGAGTAATGGAAAACCAGAAAACCCGCGACAGGCTTGTCGCCATGACGGACCGGGGTAACATTTTGAACGAGATCATGCGCCTGGGCCGGGAATACGGCCTGCCCGTGACCAAGGACGAAATTCTGCAATTTCTCTCCCTGGATTCCGGGGGCGAGATGTCCGACCGGGAGCTGGAAAGCGTGGTGGGCGGCAAGGGCAACGACACCATCTACGGCGACGAGGGCAACGACACAATGTACGGCGGAACCGGCAACGACCACATGGGCGGCGGCGCGGGCAACGACTACATGGATGGCGGCGCGGACAACGACTACATGTCCGGCGCTGCGGGCGACGACACAATGGATGGAGGATCGGGCAACGACACGATGTACGCGGGGATTGGCGACGACGACATGGACGGAGACGCAGGCAACGACTTCATAGACGGCGGCGAAGGCGACGACGTGATGCGCGGAGGCGCCGGCGACGACACAATGTACGGCGGAACCGGCAACGACTACCTGGACGGCGGCGAGGACAACGACACAATGTACGGCGGCCAGGGCAACGATTCCATGCACGGCGGATCAGGCGACGACTCCCTGCATGGCGGATATGGAAACGACAAGATATCAGGAGGCGCAGGCAACGACCTTCTGACCGGCGGCCAGGGCAGCGACACTTTTGTTTTCGGCAGGCACGACGGCAACGACGTGGTCACGGACTTCAATCCCGGAGAGGACAAAATTGATTTCTGGGAGCTGAATTCCACCGATGAGATAGAGGTTTCGGCCCACGACGGCAAGACCTTCATCACCTACGGCGACACCACCATAACCCTGGAAGGCGTGGAGATGAACAGGGATCAGGTTCTGGCCTGCATGAAGTGATAGTCCGGGATGAAACTTTTTAGCGCCCGGCGCATCCCTTTAACAACGCAAACCATTATTTCAAAGGAACAGCCATGAAAAACGCAGCAGCCCTTTACAAGAGAGTGATGGAAAACCAGAAAACCCGCGACAGGCTTGTCGCCATGACGGACCGGGGAAATATTTTGAACGAGATCATGCGCCTGGGCCGGGAATACGGCCTGCCCGTGACCCGGGACGAGATTCTGCAATTTCTCTCCCTGGATTCCGGGGGCGAAATGTCCGACCAGGAGCTGGAAAGCGTGGTGGGCGGCAAGGGCAGCATCCATGAAAGGATAGACGGCGACAGCTCTCTGGCCTCGCAGTTCATGATCCTGTTCGGAAACTACACATCCTCCGCGCACAACGACAACCTGTCCGGTGGAGAGGGAAACGACACCGTGTATGGAGGGTCGGGATCCGACACGATAGATGGAGGCGTGGGCAACGACGAACTTCATGGTTACGGCTACACCGACGAACACGGGGACTCGGACAGGGGAGACCTTATGGACGGGGGCGCGGGCAACGACACCATGTACGGAGACGGCGGCGACGACACCATGGAAGGAGGAACCGGCGACGACCGCATGTACGGCGGGACAGGCGACGACGACATGGACGGCGGCGCGGGCAACGACTACATGTCCGGCGGCGCAGGCAACGACTACATGTCCGGCGGCGCAGGCAACGACGACATGGACGGCGGCGCGGGCAACGACGAAATGTACGGAGGCCAGGGCAACGACGACATAGACGGAGGCGCGGGCAACGACGACATGTCCGGCGGCCAGGGCAACGACACCCTGACAGGCGGGGAAGGGGCCGACACCCTGACAGGCGGGGAAGGGGCCGACACTTTTGTTTTTGGCCGCGACAGCGGAAGCGACACCATCACGGACTTCAATCCGGCCGAAGACAAGATTAATTTCCACGGCCTCAATTCCACCGACGAAATCGAAGTCTCGGCTCACGGAGGCAGAACCTATATTTCATACGGCGACACCTCCATCGTTCTAGAGGGTGTGGAAATGGACAAGGATCAGGTCCTGGGTTGCATGGAATAGCGGTTATGTTTTTTTCGAATCCGTCGTGAAACTTTTTTAGCGCCCGGCGCATCCCTTTAACAACGCAAACTACCAACCCACGGAAATAGACATGAAAAACGCAAGCGCCCTTTACAAGAGAGTGATGGAAAACCAGAAAACCCGCGACAGGCTTGTCGCCATGACGGACCGGGGAAATATTTTGAACGAGATCATGCGCCTGGGCCGGGAATACGGCCTGCCCGTGACCCGGGACGAGATTCTGCAATTTCTCTCCCTGGATTCCGGGGGCGAAATGTCCGACCAGGAGCTGGAAAGCGTGGTGGGCGGCAAGGGCAGCATCCATGAGGAAATAGCGGGCGACGGCTCGCTGGCCTCGCAGTTCATGGCCTTGTTCGGGAACTACACATCCTCCGCGCACAACGATAACCTGTCCGGCGGCGACGGCAACGATTCCATGTGGGGCGGGTACGGCAGCGACTCCATGGACGGAGGCACAGGCAACGACTACATGATTGGCGGCTGGACGAAAAATATGGGGGGATGATGGTATCGACGGCGACGACACCATGAGCGGCGGCGACGGCAACGATTCCATGTGGGGAGAAGCCGGCGACGACGACATGGACGGCGGCGCGGGCAACGACTACATGATGGGCGAAACGGGCAACGACGACATGGACGGCGGCGCGGGCAACGACCGCATGTACGGAGGCGATGGCGACGACGAAATGGACGGCGGCGCGGGCAACGACTACATGCGCGGCGGCGCAGGCAACGACGACATGGACGGCGGCGCGGGCAACGACCGCATGGAAGGCGGCGCAGACAACGACGACATGGACGGCGGCGCGGGCAACGACCGCATGGAAGGCGGCCAGGGCAACGACACCCTGACAGGCGGGGAAGGGGCCGACACCTTCATATTCGGCAAGAACGACGGCAACGACGTGATCACGGACTTCAATCCGGACGAGGACAAGATCAACTTCTGGGGCATGAACTCCAACAATGAAATAGAAGTCTCGGCCCACGGAGGCAAGACCTTCATCACCTACGGCGACACCACCATCACGCTGGAAGGCGTGGAAATGGACAAGGATCAGGTTCCTGGGCTGCATGGAATAGCGGTTGCGTTTTTTTCGAATCCGTCCTGAAACTTTTTTAGCGCCCGGCGCATCCCTTTAACAACGCAAACTACCAACCCACGGAAATAGAAATGAAAAACGCAAGCGCCCTTTACAAGAGAGTGATGGAAAACCAGAAAACCCGCGACAGGCTTGTTACCATGACAAACCGGGGCGAAATCCTGGACGAAATCATGCGCCTGGGCCGGGAATACAACCTGCCCGTGACCAAGGACGAAATTTTGCAGTTCCTGTCCCTGGATTCCGGGGGCGAGATGTCCGACCAGGAGCTGGAAAGCGTGGTGGGCGGCAAGGGCAGCATCCATGAGGAAATAGCGGGCGACGGCTCGTTCGCGGCCCAGTGGGCCAAGACATTCGGCGTCAACACCGGCGACTGCTTCAACGACGAAATGGACGGCGGCGACGGCAACGACACCATGCACGGCGGTCGCGGCAGCGACACCATGTACGGAGGCGATGGAAACGACTACATGAACGGCTTCGGCTGGAACAACGTGGACGAAAAATATGACGGCGCGGACTCCATGGACGGCGGCGCGGGAAACGACACCATGTACGGAGACGGCGGCGACGACACCATGGAAGGAGGAACCGGCAACGACCGCATGTACGGCGGGACAGGCCACGACACCATGGACGGAGGCGCGGGCAACGACTCCATGCACGGCGGGACAGGCAACGACGACATGAACGGCGGCGACGGCAACGACACCATGTATGGAGACGGCGGCGACGACGAAATGGACGGCGGCGCGGGCAACGACCACATGTACGGCGGCGCGGGCAACGACGACATGGACGGCGGCGCGGGCAACGACCACATGTACGGCGGCGCGGGCAACGACGACATGGACGGCGGCGCGGGCAACGACTACATGTCCGGCGGCGACGGCAACGACACCATGTACGGAGGAGACGGAAACGATTACGTGGAAGGCGGTGACGGCAGCGACGACATGGAAGGCGGCGACGGCAACGACTACATGGAAGGCGGCGACGGAAGCGACACCATGTACGGAGGAGACGGAAACGATTACGTGGAAGGCGGTGACGGCAGCGACACCATTGACGGAGGCGCGGGCGATGACAGAATCGACGGCGGAACCGGAAATGAAAACGACCTCCTGACCGGCGGCCAGGGCAGCGACACCTTCATATTCGGCAAGAACGACGGCAACGACGTGATCACGGACTTCAATCCGGACGAGGACAAGATCAACTTCTGGGGCATGAACTCCAACAATGAAATAGAAGTCTCGGCTCACGGAGGCAAGACCTTCATCACCTACGGCGACACCACCATAACCCTGGAAGGCGTTGAAATGGACAAGGACCAGGTCCTGGGTTGCATGAAGTGATGGTCCGGGTCTCAACCAGTCTTGCTTTTTCAACAGGCCGACATATTTCCTGTCGGCCTGTTTGATGCGGTCGATGATCCAATCCTCCAGAGAACGATTCACGCCGACCGGAAAGACATGGCCCCTGTCCCGGTTCAAATCCACAACCTCATGGCTTATGCGGCGATGTTTCCCGACATGTTCCTCCATGTCCGGGCGGCCGCGTTTTTCGCATGACGGCCTCATCCCGGTCCACGACCAAAGAATCAACTCCCGGTTCGAAAAGGCTTAGGGCTGGCAACCAGACCTCTGCGTCCATGGCTGCCGACAATGGCCTGCGATTTTGTGCGCCCTGCCTGATCCCTCTCGCAGGCTCCAAGCGCATTGGTTTCTTCTTATATAAAATTCTATATAGCGTTTGTTGTGGACATGTTCAACTCCCATTGCAGCCAAGCATTTTCAAACAATACAGGGCAGACGGAAGCATCGAAATTCAATAAGCCTTTTCTGTAGAATGAACCGCCCCGCAACAGGAATATAAAATACAACTCCAACACGAAACTTTCCAGGACCGCAATCGAGACACCTCAATTTGTCCCTGCCCATCGATACATATTTCTGCCGAATGCGCCCTGATGAACAAGCCCACATGCCGTGATCGATATTTATGAAAGATAAACCTGAATGACAAAAACACCATGGTTCAAAAAAAACACAAGTAAAACTCAACATAAGACCTATCTACCCTATAATAATTATCCTACTTTAATTTTTTTGGATCAACAGAAAAATACTTGTATTATTTTTCTGTTCTGTTATTGAAGAGATACACTAAAATGTGACTGAATGCTCATTCAAAAATGATTCAGTAACCGCGCTTCAACAGTAGCATGCCACCGAGGGCTGTAGAATGGGTAAAGCAAACAAGATCATGAAATCCGCTTACAAGCTCTTCGCTGAAAAGGGTTACGAGAACACACCTGTATCCGAAGTTGCATCAAAGGCGGAAGTGGCCACGGGAACCGTCATCTATCATTTCAAAAGCAAGGAAAACCTCCTTTGCACTCTCCACTGGCAATTCCTGAACAGCCTCATTTCCACGACAAACAGGAACATGCTTTACGCCACAACAGGCAGTGAAACCCTGGAAATCTTCATCAAAACATTCTTCACCTTTGTCCAGACGCACCCGGACGAGTGCAAGGTGCTTCTCATGGACAAACCCTTCAAACTCGAACCCGGCAGCCACTTCGCTCCCGGCCCAGCCGCCGAGTTGAAACGACTGGTCAATCAATATGGTCACCTGTTGACCTCTGCCATCGCCAGAGGGACAGAGGACGGTTCACTGCAAATCAAAAGCCCCAAGGATTTCACTATCAGCCTTGCCTCCATGCTCATAGGCGGAGCCTGGCTGGTCCTGTTCTTCGGGGAGGACATCCAGGCCTCTTCAAGCGGAGTGCTGGATTATATCGGGCAGCGGTGTAAGCCCTTACGCAACTAATGCCTTTTGGCTAGGCAAGGAGAAAAAATGAAAAACCTGAAGTTGATGGTCAAGCTTGTGGGCGGTTTTGTCATTGTGGCGGCCATAACCCTGGTGGTGGGCGGTGTCGGCTGGATGGGCATCGACAAAATAACGAGCCACATTCATGAAATCGGCGAGGTAAGACTTCCCGCCGTTTCCAACCTTCAACTGATGAGAAAAGAGGGTGAAAGCTTCGTCATCGCCCAGCGCACCCTGCTGAACACCAACCTGGACACCGACGGCAGGCTCAAGCAGGAACAGCGCCTTTTGGAGTGCAGAGGCCGTTTTCGCGAAGCATGGGCCAACTACGAACCACTGCCCCGCACGCCGGAAGAGGACAAGCTCTGGGGTGATCTGGTGAAGGCGGTTGACGCCTGGGTGGCAGAGAATGACAGATTCCTTGAATACGCCAAGCAGTTCGTGGAGTTCAACGTTCTCAATCCCGCAGAACTGAAGCGAAGCGTGGAAAAATTCCAGGGTGACCACTACAAGCTCGAACTGGATACGGCCAAATACATTCTCGGTGGACAGGCGATGAAGGACGGGACAGATCCTGCCGCCTGCAACCTTGGCAAATGGCTTGCCGCAAACGACACCGACAATCCTGAAATCAAAACGGTGATAGCCGCAATCAAGCCTCCCCATGACAATTTTCACGCAGCCATCAAGCGTATTCAACAGCTCAAGGCCGCAGGACAAGCCGAAGCGGCCTCCGCCGAATTCAACAACCGCCTGCTCCCGGCGGCCGAAGAACTGGTCACCAACCTTCACAGGCTGGACGGTGTCGCAGCAAAGGCCGAAGAAATATTCGCCAACATGGAGAATCAGGCCATGGTGGTGGCTCGCGGAAAACAGCGGGTGGTCCTGAATCTCTTTGAGGAACTCGTCAAGGCCAACGAGACGGTGACGGGCGCGCAAGTGGCCAAGGCCGGTTCCCAGGCGGCCAGCGCCAACATGACTTCCATCGTCGGCATGGTGGTGGGAACGCTAGCGGCCCTTCTGCTTGGCGTAATCCTGGCCAGATCCATCACAAGTCCGGTGCTCAAGGGAGTCTTTCTGGCCGAAAAGCTGTCCGAAGGCGACCTGAATCAAACCGTGGACGTGCGCCAAAAGGACGAGGTCGGGGCACTGGCCTCGGCCCTGAGAAGGATGACTTCCAAACTCCGGGAGATAGTGGGCGAAATATTGACCGCCTCGGAGAACGTCGCCTCCGGCAGCGAGGAGCTGTCCTCCTCTGCGCAAAGTCTGTCCCAGGGGGCTACCGAACAGGCGGCGTCCATCGAGGAAGTCTCTTCTTCAATGGAGCAGATGACCTCCAACATCAGGCAAAACGCGGACAACGCCCAGACAACCGAAGCCATGGCCCTCAAGGCTGCCGAAGACGCGGAAAAGGGCGGCGAGGCCGTGTTCAGGACCGTGGAATCCATGAAACAGATCGCGGACAAGATTTCCATCATCGAGGAGATCGCGCGCCAGACCAACCTGTTGGCCTTGAACGCCGCCATCGAGGCCGCAAGGGCCGGCGAGCACGGCAAGGGGTTCGCGGTGGTGGCAGCCGAAGTCCGCAAGCTGGCCGAAAGAAGCGGACAGGCCGCAGCCGAAATCAGCGACCTTTCAGCCTCAAGCGTGGACGTGGCCGAACAGGCCGGGGACATGATCAAGAACATGGTTCCGGACATCCGCAAGACGGCGGACCTGGTCCAGGAAATCGCCGCGGCCAGCAACGAACAGAATGCCGGAGCCGAGCAGATCAACAAGGCCATTCAGCAACTGGACAACGTGGTGCAGCAAAACGCGTCCGCGTCCGAGGAAATGGCCTCCACATCGGAGGAATTGTCGAGCCAAGCCCAGCAGCTGATGCAAACCATGACATTCTTCAACCTCAACGGAAACGGAAACGTCAGCCGCGCTCTGGTTCAACGCAGACCCTTGAGTATCGAATCAGCTCCAAAGGTGACCAGGGAACCCATGGTCGATGAAGCCCAAAGCAGCGGCGTTGTTTTCGATATGGGACCAGCCGATGACGACGGCGAATTCGAAAAATTCTAGGGCCTCTCAAGGCGAAGGAAACTAGAACCAAAAGGGTCCGCATTTGAGGCGGACCCTTTGTTTTGCGCTCAATGCTTATTGATCTTCCTGGATCGCCTTGTCGAAATGTCCGGCCGGGGGCATATCCCGCTTGCCCCGGGTCAGGGATATGGCGTCCACGGGACAGGCGTTCATGCAGGTCCCGCAGGCGAAACAATCCGGAATGACCCTGGTCTCACGCTTGAGTATGGCCTCCATGACCGGCGAGGGACAGGCCCTGGCGCAGGCCTGGCAGCCGATGCAGGCATCGTAATCCACCTTGATGCGAAACAGGGACACTTTTTCAAACAACCAGCCCACCAGCCCGAAGGGGCAAAACAGGGTACACCAGGGCCGGTAAACAAACAATGCGGCGACCAGAATCATACCGATGATCACCGCTCCGCCCGCGGCCAGATGCTGCACCTTGAAGACCTTGAAGGGATCGGCATACTCTATGATATCCACGGCCCAGGAAAAGGCGACAATCGTGAAGATGATGAAAAAAACCACGCGCACGCTGTTGGACAGCGCAAAGGGCAGTTTGACCTGCCTGATGGCCCCGGCCTTTTTATCATTTCCGTTCCTTCCCAAGCGAAAAATCAAATCCTGGAGCGTGCCCAGCTGGCAGCCCCAGCCGCAGATGGACTTGTTGAAAAGCACGACAAGCGACAAAAAGATGCACAACGCTATGGTCCGAGGCAGAAAAAAAACACCTTCCGCAGCAAAGAGATGAATGGTGTCCTTGACCGTGCCCATAGGGCTGGGATCGGAAGTCAACGCCACGCCGAACAGGGCAACCGCCGCCAGATACAAACCCTTGCGCCGGGCGGGACTGACAGCGTTCTTTCGAAGCATGCGAAACACAAACCACAAAAAGGCAAACCATAGTCCGAATTTGACCGGAATCTTAAGCCAGTTCTTGGACTCGTATTCCGCTCCGATCGCCTGCGCCTGGTGAACCTTTTCCTCCAAGGCGTCCGAAGCGAACTGAAACTCATCCACCTTTCGCTTCAAATCGTCAGGGGAAGACAGGCCGAACACCTCCTTGAGCTGCCGCCGGTCCAGGCCGTTGGCTTCCCCGAACTGGCCCACGGTCATGCCTGTCGATATTTTCACGGGCTCCGGCTCGGGAATGGTTTCCGGCTTGTCGCTCCACAGGGAGGCTGAATAGATGGACAGGCCGACAACAACGGCCAGCAACAAGACAAACTTCGCAATCACGGTCAACGCGCTGGGCTGAGACATGTATTCCTCCGGCAAGAGTCTGAAAAACATTATGGTTTTATTGACCATTAATGCACTTTTTAGAAAGAAATATCAACAAAACGGAAAGATGAGCTTGAAAAAAACAGTGGGCGAAAGGCAAAGACAGGTTCAGTCCTCGAAAAAAGCCCTCAGGGTAAACTCGTAGGCGTCCCAGAATCCCTGGTCGCCAATCAGGTCCGGATCAACGCGCAATTGCAGCTCAAGACCGTCACATTGGGCATTGATCATGGCCGCCGTCTCCTTAAGGGGCAGATTGAGCCGCACTACCCCGCGCTCCTCCAACATCTTGAGCAAGGCCATGACCCCTTCCCGAAATTCAACGAACAAATCCCTGAATCCCTGATGCATGGCCTTGCTTGTCCACAGCAACGGCCAACATTCGGCAAAAATGTTGAAATAGCTCGGCGCCTCCTCGTGCATGCGCCGATACTCGCGGGTGATCACGGCGGCAGCATCGTCGCCCGGTTCAAGACCGGCAAAGGCCTGCTGAAAAAGGTCCATGAGCCGTTCGGCGTTGAAACGCATCATGGCCAGCATCATCTCTTCCTTGTCGGCAAAATAATAATGCAGCAATCCCGGACTGACATCGGCGGCGGAGGCAACCGCCTTCATGGTCGCTCCCGTATAGCCTTTCTCTGCAATGACCTGCTCAACACCCAGCAGAATCTTCTTTCGTTTTTCCTCGCCAGACTCGACGTTGCTTTTTCTGGGGTTCATTTGTTTCCAAATTTTCGCTTCAGATTATTTTTTGATTGGTCGACCAATCAAAATTATGTTAATAGCAAAGCCAGGTCAAGGACTTTCTACCGTCGGCCATACTCAAGCATTTATTATAAAAACATAATTCTTCAAGGAACAAGCGAGAAAAAAATGAAAGACCACGACATGAACGATTTCGCAACGCGTGTGACATTCGCCAGGGCTTGGAACACTTACGCCCCAAATGGGCAAAGCATCTGCAACGACACCCTAGCTCTGGAGTTCCTCCCCCGCGAACACAGGCTTGGAGCCGCCACCCACGAAGGACGCATGAAAATGAATTCCATATTAACGCCGCTGGAGCTGGCGCTCATCGACTGGGTGGCTGTACGTACGCGCGTCATGGACGAATTCGTGCTCAATGCGTTGAACAGCGGAGTCCGCCAACTGGTCATCCTGGGCGCGGGCTACGACTCCCGCGCATATCGCCTTGTGACGCCCGACCAAGGGGTGACGGTTTTCGAAGTCGACCGACCAGCCATGCAGGATATCAAGCGCAACAAAATCAAAGAAGCCCTCGGCCCTGCTCCTGAACACGTGGTTTTCGTTCCCCTTGATTTCCAGGAAGCAAACATTGTTAAAGACCTCTCCGACAAAGGGTTTCAACTCGGCATTGCCACTGCTTACCTCTGGGAGGGCGTTTCCTTTTTCCTGGACTCTTATGCGGTGGAGAAAACCCTTGTTTTCATGGCCGAGACAGCCGGAACCGGTAGCGCCCTGGCCTTTGACTATGTGGACGAGGGCGTGATTCACGGCACCTATTCCGATCCCGAAACCGCGACCCTGGTCCGCCATGCCAAGAAGACCGGCGAGGCCTTCAAATTCGGAATCAACCCGGAAGAATTACCGGAGTTCATGGAAAAACACGGCCTCAAGGCAACGGCAAACAACTCGGCCCCGCAATGGCTCAAGATCTATGGAAAGGACTGTGACGGCCTTGCCCCCGCACCCTTCTTCCACGTGGCTCACGGCATCAAGCCCTGACAGGAGAAAACCATACAAAACGCGACCCGCGAAACTCTGAAAAACAGGGCCTCGCAAAACACTGTTATCGTGCTTGCAAGGCCCTGTTTTAATTCTGGTACCGGGAGAGAGACTCGAACTCTCAAGGGCGTGAACCCGGCGGATTTTGAGTCCGCTGCGTCTACCAATTCCGCCATCCCGGCATGAGGTATAGATACATATAGGCAGCTTTTGCCTCTGTCAATGCGCAATGAGCGATTGACAGCGCCACGGGCCGGGAATATTCCAGACCCATTCAACCGAACTCCCCTCGGAACAATCGGCCAACCGCAACTTCAAGGATAGCCCATGCTGCCCATCGGATCAATCGTCAACGCCCTGGCAATAATTGTCGGAAGCCTTCTGGGCATGGCCCTGCACAATCACTTCCCGGAGAGGATCAGGACCATCGTCTTCCAGGGGTTGGGGCTTTGCTGTCTGGTCATCGGCATCGACATGGCGCTGAAAAACGAAAACATTCTCATTCTCATCTTCAGCATCATTCTGGGCGGCATCATCGGCGAGGCCATGCGGCTTGAATCCGCAGTGGAACGGCTGGGCAACTGGTTCAAGGGCAAGGTGGGCTCGGAAAACACGCGCTTCACCGACGGGCTGATAACCGCGTCCCTGATCTTCTGCATCGGGGCCATGGCCGTGGTCGGCTCCCTGGACGAAGGCATCAGGGACGACAGGGCGGTGCTCTACACCAAGTCCATCCTGGACGGATTCGCGTCGGTGGCCCTGGCCGCCTCCTTCGGTTCCGGGGTGCTCTTCTCGTTCATCCCGGTCCTGCTTTACGAAGGCTGCATCACCCTCTTCGCCAGCGTTTTCCAGGACCACTTCTCGCCCCTGCTCATCAGCCAGATCACGGCCACGGGCGGCACGCTGATCATCGGCATCAGCCTGGCGCTCTTGGAAATCAAGCAGATCAAGCTCTCCAACCTGCTTCCGTCCCTGGTTGTCGTGGTGGTGCTGACCCTGCTCTTCGGAAACGCCTAGAACCTCTTCCCGGCCACCGAGACCTCGTGCAGGGGCAGGATGACCCCGCCAAGCCCCTTGATCTTCTGCGCCGAATCATAGGCGGCAATGGAATTCGTATGCACGCCGGGACAGACCGCGGCTCCGGTTTCCGGAAAATTCATGGAATTGGTGCACATCCCGGCGATGACCACGGGCCCCTTTTCGGTTTCAAGGCGCACGCTCTGGCAACCGGGCGTATGTCCGGGGGTGAAGATCAAATCAAGGCCGGGCAGAAGCTCCATGTCCCCCTCCACTTCCACGATATCCAAACCCTCGACGAGTTCGGCTGCATAGCGTCCGTCTATGGGATGCGGATTGCGGCAAAACTCAAGCTCCTTTTTCTGGATATAATGTTTGGCCTTGGAAAAAAGGTAGTTATTTTCGCAATGGTCGTCGTGCAGATGGGTGTTTATGACGATGGATATGTCGTCCGGAACAAGCCCCTGTTCCTTGAGAGCGTCTTCCATGTACTGCGGCTCAAGACCCGTATCCTCGGTGAAACCGGGCGGGGTCACGAAATCCTCAAGCCCCGTGTCAACCAAAATATTTATGCCTCCGCCGCGCACCAGAAAGGACCACATGGGCAGCCAGCAGGGTTTTCCGTAGCCCGTCTGATAAGTCATCATGCCCTGGTCCGCAGATCTCACTCCCACCAACATGGGGATTACCGAATAGGCCATCTTGCCCTCCTTTTTCATTCGTCACGACGCAGCCTGAATACAGGCTTGGAAGCCGGGCCGCAAGCCGCTTAGATTTCGTTTGCCTCCGGAAGCCTCAAAAAAGGCAGGGCCAGCAGCCCCAGAACAATGACCACTCCCAGGAGCATGAACCCGGCCTCGAACAGTCCTTCCCGGCCCATAAGGCCGAGAAAGGCAGGGCAAAGGCCGATGCCGAAAAAGATCGAGACGGGCACGATCAGGGACACTGCCACGCTCCTGGATTCGGACGGAAAGATGCGTGACAGGGCCGTGAACCCGGCCGGAAAGACAAGGATGGCCAAGGCCGGTTGAAGCAAGACGACAACCAAGATCAAGCTGCCGGAAACCAGTCCCAAAGCCGCCGTGGCCGTTGAGGCGAGCAGCAGATACCCGACAAGCATGGGCTTTACGCCGAGCCTGTCGGTCAACCAGCCTGCGGTCAGGGAGGCGAATATGGCGATGAACCTTGATGCGGACAGAATGCGGTTGACGGTTGTCAGATCAAGTCCCTGATCTGTCAGAAACAGGGGCAGCATGGAAAAGGGGCCGAAACTGCCGCCGATGCCCAGGCTGAAGAACAGGGCCAGAACCCAGAAAGCCCTCTGACGGACCAATCCGCCCACCACCGAGGGACTCGGAACCTGTCCCGGAAAATCGCCGCCCCTGCCGTAGCGGAAAAACGCCAGTCCAAGGCAGACCTGGGCAACGCCCATGCACAGCAGCGCGTCGCGCCACTGGAAATTGCTGATCACTATCTCGGCCAGGATGGGGGCGAAGACAAAGCTGCCGTTGGGAGCCATCTCGTGGAAGGCCAAGGCCTTTCCCCAGTCCTGCGCCCGGACCAGTGAGGTCACCGTGGCGATGCCCGACGGCAGGTAAAGTCCGGCCGCGAAACCCACAGCCAGAAGCGAAAACCTGAACAGGAACAGATTTTGGCAAAAGGAAGCGGAAAGTATGGCAAGGCCCAGGCAAAACGAAGACAGGGCCAAGGTCTTGCGATGGGTAAGATGCATGGAGACCAGGCCGCTCAGGACAAGACCGGTGCTGTTGCCCAGGGCCAGAAGAAAAAACAGCCCCCCGGACCCGGCGTGGGTCAGGCCGAAGTCGGCCTGCACCAGAGGCATGAGGGGCGACAGGATGACCCTGGACAGAAAATTGAAAAAGAAAATGACCGTGACGAAAAGCACTGCCGGAAGCACCGTTTTCAGGGGCTGACCCAAGTATTTATTCTCCTTCAACGGCTCCTCCGAATTGTCCGACAGCTATACCCGCAGGGACTCGCGCATGCAACTTGAATCGCCCAGCAATTTCCGCAATCTGGGCCGTATAAGTTTATCGTGTCCACTTGACCAAGGCTGCCATTACAAGTAGAAATGTGACATTAGGTGAGAATATCCCCGCTGTTGCCAGACAAACTCCCCCCTGAGCGCGGTTTCCTGGACAGTGTAGGGCCGCCGTGAAATCTTGAACTCTTGAGAGGTATTCATATGGACGTGGAACTGGCGAAGCCGTTCGTGAAAGCAGCTACCGACGTTCTTTCGACAATGGCCTTCATCACCCCGAAAGTGGGCAAGCCATTCGTCAAGAAGAACAACATCGCCCAAGGCGACGTTACCGGCATGGTCGGGCTGACCGGAAAGGAAAACGGCAGTGTTTCCATTTCCTTCTCTAAAAAATGCGCAGTGGCCATTGTCAAAAATATGCTCGGCGACGAGGTGGGCGACCTTCTCCAGGACGTGAAGGACGCGGTGGGCGAGATAACCAACATGGTTTCCGGCCAAGCCAGGGCAGGGCTGTCGGAGCAGGGGCTGAATTTCCAGGGATCGACGCCCACGGTCATCATGGGCGACAACCACACCATATCCCATATGGCGAAAACCCCGATCATGGCCATTCCGTTCATTACCGAATACGGTAACTTCACCATAGAATTCTGTTTCGAATAAAAAATCTCCTGAGAGGACCACGGAACCACTCAAAACGAGGGACAGCACCATGTTGGAAGGATTTCGGGAAAGAGACTTTCTGGATCAGATAACGATTCTAAACGATATCGCCGGAAGCAAGGACCAGTCCGCCCTTCCCGGCCTGATGGATTTGTTTGAAAAACCCATCAACGACACATCCATAGACTATATGGTGGTCAACGCCCTGAACGCCGTCCTTTCCGAAAACCAGGACTCGGTCATCAAGGGCCTTTCATCGAACAACGCTGGTTTCAAGACCTTGTGCATCCGTGTCGCAGGTGAGTATTCCTTTACAGCCGCCATACCTCAGCTGGTTGAAATGGCCGACAAGGAGTCCGACCCGGACGGTCTTTTGGACTTGCTGACCGCGCTGTCCAGAATCAAGGACGAAAAAACCCTGCCCGTATTCCGCAAAAATCTGGACAGCAGCGATCCCCTCCTGGCCTCCCTATGCATCGAGGCGGTGGGCGCCATGAAGGATGCCAGGTCCAGAAACCAGCTGATGGAGGCCATCACGTCCAACGAGGCCGACGACCGCTACGAGCAATGCGACATCACCTGCTGGAAGGCCATCGAAGCTCTGACGGCCATCGGCGACGACGATTCCCTTTCTTTCCTGGCCCGGAAGCTGCACCACCGCAACCCAACGGCGCGCAGGATCATTACCGACGCCATGATCACGATGGGCGGCAGGATAGTCCCGTTCCTCGCCCCGCTTTTGGAATCCGAAAACGTGGACGAACAGATACTGGCCGCCAACGTGCTTGGCTTCATCCAACAGAAGGAAGGCGGGGACATCCTGGTCTCGGCATTCGACCGCAAGCTCTTCACCAACGCCAACGTGAAATACGCCGTCTACGAGGCAATGGGCCGCATCGGGACCATGAAATGCATCATCTGCCTCATGGACGGACTTGCAGAGGAAGACGAACTGATACTCATGGCCGTGATCACCGGCCTGGAAAAACACGTCAACCCCGGCATGGTCAAGGCCCTATCCAAAATGATGGTTGAAGGAGGGCCTCACGGGGAGCAGCTGGCCAAGACCATCATTTCCTCCAGTTCTGTGACGCTCTTTGAAAAAGTCTTCGAGGACAAGGAAATAGGCGTCATGCTCTCAAAGTCCCTGGGTCTTTCCAGGGACATGGAAGTGGTGGAGACGTTCAGGAAAAAGCTAAGGGCCATGGACGGGACCCAGGCCAAGGCGGCCCTGGCCAGCCTGCCAAAGCCGGAAACGGCCCAAAGAAAAGCCCTGGCCGCCGACGATTCGAGATCAATGGTCGCCCTGCACCGGGCCGTGCTCTCGGACCTGGGATTCGAGCCCCTGGTGGCGGTCAACGGCCAGGAAGCATACGAATACGTGGAAAACGGCGAAACCTTCGACCTAATCATAACGGACATGAACATGCCGGTCATGGACGGAATGGAGCTTGTTGAGAAACTTAGGAGCACAGACGGCTTCGAGGATGTGCCCATCATCATGGTCACCACCGAATCCGAGGCCTCCCAGCAGAGCCTGGCGGCAAAATCAGGGGTCACGGCCTTCATCACCAAGCCCTTTAAACCGGACCAGCTCAAGGAAAAGATCAGGGAACTGACCTCCTAGTCCTCCTACGGTCCCAGGTTCCGGCGCAGAAAATCCAAGACGATTTGTTGCGGTTCCGGGAAATAGGCCAGCGAAACATGGCTCAGGGGAGCGGTAATCTCCGTGCTCCACCCCGGACCGCTCACCTCCAATCTGGAAAGGGGAATGACCATCTCGTCCACAAGCGAGCAAACTGCCAGTTTGGGAACATCCGTGTCCTCGTCCAGCCCGGTCAAATCATCGAAAATCGGATCGTCAGGAATCAGGGTTCTCCCCAGCCTGCCCAGTGCCAGCCTCGCCATCTCGCTGCCCTGGTGCGGCGAGCCCAATGTGACCAACGCGGCAACGCGCCCCTTGAGTCGCGGATCGGCAATCGCCTTTCTGGCCAAAAGACCGCCCAGGCTGTGGCCGATGAACACAACCTTCCCGCCCGGATTCTCTTTCAGTATTTCTTCAACCCGTTTAATCAGTCCCTCCACAATCCGCCCGAACGAAGGCCCGAAGCTGCTGTAGCCGTAGGTATGCAGCGCGCCGAACCCGGCGCGGCGCAGCGTCCCGGAAAGAGGCTTCCAGATTGAAGGATTGTGATACAGGCCGTGAACCATTATTACCACTGTCCCGTCTCGGCTTTTGCTTTCGTCCTCAACTCTGCGGCGCAGGCGGTAGAACAGGTGCAGAAACAAAAGGACGAACTGGGCGCAGACCGTTGTCAGCCAACCCCGGGCAAGGGGCAGGGCCAGGTCGCCGTATTTGCTGCGAACCAGCTTCAGGCTTCCGTCCCGGGCATTGAACGCCAGATAGAGCAGGTAATAAAATGTTGGCAGGACCGTGATCGCCGCCAGAATGGTCAGCAGGAGATATCTCATGATCCGCATGTTGATAAATGCGCGTCGCGGGGTCAAGAACGTCTTGCCCGAAAAGGCCTGTTTATGTAGCCTTGCGCGGAAAAACTTCAAGCGAGGTTCAGATGGGCACCATTGTCTTTGACGATTTTCTGAAAGTGGACATGCGCGTGGGCAGGGTCCTGCGCGGCGAGGAATTTCCCAAGGCTCGCAATCCGTCCTACAAGCTCTGGATCGACTTCGGCCCGGAAATAGGCACCAAAAAGTCCAGCGCCCAGATTACGGCGCTCTATTCACTGGACGATCTGGCCGAAAGGCTTATTGTGGCGGTGATTAATTTTCCTCCCCGTCAAATAGCTGATTTCATGTCCGAAGTATTGGTTTTGGGTTCTGCGGACGAAAACGGGCACATCGTTCTTCTGGAGCCTGACAGGGATGTGCCGCTGGGCGGACGAATTTATTGACGCCTTGCCTGCTTGGGCCATAACCGCTAATCTCCCTTGCGACCAAGCAAAATATCAAGAGAGGATAAATCATGAGAAAAACCACGGTTCTGTTTGCGGCCTTTGCCCTGATTCTGTGTCTCGCGGCCACTGCCCCGGCTGCCGAGAAAACCCAACTGAAAATAGCCCACGCCACATGGGTCGGATACGGTCCCCTGTACATTGCCAAGGACAAGGGCATGTTCGACAAATACGGCCTGGACGTGCAGCTCATGGTCATCGAGGACGAGTCCCAGTACGCTGCCGCCCTGGCTTCCGGCAACATCGACGGACTGGGCAACGTGCTTGACCGCGAAGTCATCCACTTTGCCAAGGGCACCCCCGAGGTTGTGGTTCTGGCCATGGACGAATCCGCCGGAGGCGACGGCATTGTTTCCTCCGCCGAAATCAAGACCCTGGCCGACCTCAAGGGCAAGAGCGTTGGACTGGACAAGTCCTCAACGTCCTATTTCTTTTTCCTCACGGCCATTGAAAAGGCCGGTGTCTCCGAAGACTCCGTGAACATTTCCGAGATGGGTTCCAGCGATGCAGGAGCCGCATTCGTGGCCGAAAAGCTGGACGCCGCCGTGACCTGGGAGCCCTGGCTGACCAACGCGGGACAGCGCGAGGGCGGACACGTTCTGGTCAGTTCCAAGGACTACCCCCGGACCATCGTGGACGTGCTGGTGCTCAGAAAGGACGTGGCCGACGCCCACCCCGAGGCCCCGGTGAACCTGACCAAGGCCTGGTTCGAGGCCGTGGAATGGTACAACGCCAACCCCTGACGCGGGCAACGAGATCATGGCCAAGGCCATGGGCCTCAAGACCGAGGAAATGGCCGAGATGGCCGCGGGCGTGAAATTCTTCGGCAAGCAGGGCAACCTGGATTTCTTTGACAAAAACGCCGAGGGCAATATCTTTGAAGTGGCCAAAAGGGCCGGTTCCTTCTGGCAGTCCAAGGGTATCCTGGACAAGCCTCTGGCCGTTGACGCCCTGGTTACCTCCAAGTACGTAACCGAAGCCGCCAAATAGATGGCCCACGCGTCAAAGCTCGGACGCCGTGGCCTAGGCCTCTCGGCCATGACCTTCCTGGCCCTTTTGGGCCTGTGGAGCGTGCTGGCCTATTCCGGAGCGGTGAAAGAGCTGTTTTTGCCCAAACCCCTCGCGGTGCTCCAGGCCTTTGCCGAAATGCACCGCGAGGGCATTCTCTGGCAATACACATGGGACAGCACCTACCGCGTCATGGTCGGCTGGGCCATGGCCGCCGTGGTGGCCATACCGCTGGGCATGGGCATAGCAACGTCCAGGCGCATTTCCGCCCTGGCCGGGCCGCTCATGGAGTTCGCCCGATATCTGCCCGTGGTGGCCCTGGTGCCCCTGACGCTTCTCTATTTCGGCATCGGCGACGGACAGAAATTCGCCGTGATATTTCTCGGAACATTTTTCCAGCTGGTGCTCATGGTGGCCGACACCGCAGCCAACGTGCCCAAGGACCTTTCCCGCGCCGCCGCGACGCTGGGCGCCAGCAAGGGGCAAATATACCGGCTGGTGCTCATACCCGGCTCCCTGCCCGGAATCATGGACGACCTGCGCATAACCATCGGCTGGGCCTGGACTTATCTAGTCGTGGCCGAACTCGTGGCCGCCAACTCCGGACTGGGTTACATGATCCTGCGCGCCCAGCGCTTCCTGGCCATCGACAGAATATTCGCCGGACTGATAACAATCGGGCTTTTGGGGCTGCTCACAGACTGGCTCTTCAAGCTGCTGGCCAGGGCTCTCGTGCCCTGGAGCGAGAAGGTGTCCGGGTAATGGCCAAGCTTGAAATAAGAAATATCAACAAAACCTTCGGACGGGACGACAAGGCCGTGACCGCCCTCCAGGATGTGAACATGGAGGTGGATAAAGGCCGTTTCGCCGTGGTGGTCGGCCCTAGCGGCTGCGGCAAGTCCACCCTGCTGAACATCGTGGCCGGGCTTGAATCGGCAAGCGAAGGGCAAGCGCTGATGAACGGAGAACCCATCACCTCTCCCGGAGCCGAGAGGGGCATGGTCTTCCAATCCTACACGCTTTTCCCCTGGCTCACGGTGCGCAAGAACGTGGAATTCGGGTTGCGCATCAAGGGCGTCTCCCCGGCGCAACGGGCCGAGACCGCAAGGCGCTACCTTAAGCTGGTGGGGCTGGAGGAATTTGAGAACGCACTGCCCAAGGAGCTTTCCGGCGGCATGAAGCAACGCGTGGCCATTGCCCGTGTCCTGGCCAACAAGCCGGAAATCATGCTCATGGACGAGCCTTTCGGGGCGCTGGACGCCCAGACCCGGCTGCTGCTCCAGGATTTGCTGCTGGAAGTCTGGCGGCAGGAAAAGGCCACGGTCATGTTCATCACCCACGACATTGACGAGGCCATCCTACTGGCCGACGACATCTTCATCATGTCCCGCAGGCCGGGGTGCATCGTGCACAGGATCGAGGTACCCATCGCCCGCCCCCGCGACCACAAGATCACTGTCTCGCCTGAATTTTCGGCGATCAAAAAGCAGATCATGGAACTGCTCTGGAAGGAGATCGGATAGTCATGGCTTCGGAAAGCATTCTCTGCCTGGACATCGGCAGCGGCACCCAGGACGTTTTTTTTCACCACACTGACCGGGAGATCGAGAACTGTCCCAAGTTCGTTCTGCCCTCGCCAGCGCGCATGGTGGCCCGGCGCATCTTCGAGCTGGGCGGAAAGAGTATCTTTTTGCACGGCAGGAACATGGGCGGCGGCTTCTGGGGAGCGCTCAGAAAGCACATGGACATGGGCGGCAAGGTGGCGGCGCATACGGACGCGGCATACTCCCTTGGCGACGACCTGGAGCGCCTCCAGGCATCGGGCGTCGAACTTGTCGAAGAATGCCCGGACGGATATGCGCCCCTGTATCTGGCGGACTTTGACCCGGAATTCTGGAAACGGTTCCTGGCTGCGGCAGAGCTTGACTACCCGGACAAGATCATGGCCTGCGCTCAGGACCACGGTTTCCATCCCCATGAAAGCAACCGGCGGGGCCGGTTCAGGCTTTGGGAACGCTTTCTCCTTGAAGCTGGAGGCCGTCCCGAAGCCCTGATCTATCAGGACGTGCCGAAAGAACTGACGCGGCTCAAGGACCTGCAGAAATCCATAGGCGGCGGCCTTGTATCCGACACCGGCTCGGCGGCGGTGCTGGGCGCGTTGTACGATGACGAGATCATGGCCGAGAGCCACAAACGCGGCCTTTGCCTTGTAAACGTGGGCAACAGCCACACCATCGCCTTTCTCATCCATAAAGGCACTATTCACGGCGTTTACGAGCAGCATACCGGCATCGTGGACAGCGAAGGGCTGTGGAACGACCTGAAACTATTCAGACAGGGCGGCCTGACCTTTGACCAGGTTTTTGACAATCGCGGCCACGGCTGCCTGACCCTGGAACTGCCCAAGGAGGCGGCGGGGTTCGAGAAGACCTACGTGCTGGGGCCGAGGCGCGGCATGCTCAGCGATTACGACGTGACCTTCCCGGCTCCGGGCGGCGACATGATGCTTGGCCGGCTGCTTCGGATTGCTTAAGGGCAAGGAGCTTGGGGGGTTGTAGGCCTCGATTTCATATCAAAGCATGACGGCCCCGCTTTGGCGGGGCTTTTTTTATGTGTCTCTTCCCCCGAACGCAAAAAGGCGCTCTTGATTAACAAGAGCGCCTTTTTTTAAAAAAAGTCCTGGCAGTGACCTACTTTCCCACACCTTAGGATGCAGTATCATCGGCGATGGCGGGCTTAACTTCCGAGTTCGGAATGGGATCGGGTGTACCCCCGCCTCCGTGACCACCAGGACAAATATATAAGTTAATAGGGAAGAGAGAGACTTTACTGAATCAAATAAGTCGCACGATCTATTAGTACCGGTCAGCTGAACGTGTCGCCACGCTTACACTTCCGGCCTATCAACCAGGTGGTCTGCCTGGGATCTTCAGGGACCGAAGTCCAGGGAGAACTCATCTTGAGGTAGGCTTCCCGCTTAGATGCTTTCAGCGGTTATCCTGTCCGAACATAGCTACCCTGCAATGCCGCTGGCGCGACAACAGGAACACCATGGGTTCGTCCACCCCGGTCCTCTCGTACTAGGGGCAGATCCTCTTCAATTCTCCTACGCCCACGGAAGATAGGGACCAAACTGTCTCACGACGTTTTAAACCCAGCTCGCGTACCACTTTAATCGGCGAACAGCCGAACCCTTGGGACCTGCTTCAGCCCCAGGATGTGATGAGCCGACATCGAGGTGCCAAACCGCGCCGTCGATGTGAACTCTTGGGCGCGATCAGCCTGTTATCCCCGGCGTACCTTTTATCCTATGAGCGATGGCCCTTCCATTCGGGACCACCGGATCACTAAGACCAACTTTCGTTCCTGCTCGACATGTCTGTCTCACAGTCAAGCTCCCTTATGCCTTTGCACTCAACGGCTGGTTTCCAATCAGCCTGAGGGAACCTTTGCAAGCCTCCGTTACTCTTTAGGAGGCGACCGCCCCAGTCAAACTACCCACCAGACACTGTCTCCGGGCCGGATAACGGCTCCAGATTAGAATCCAGAACTATCAAGGGTGGTATTTCAAGGTTGACTCCACAGACACTGGCGTGCCCATTTCAAAGTCTCCCACCTATCCTACACGTGATAGCCCTAAACCCAATGTCAAGCTATAGTAAAGGTGCACAGGGTCTTTCCGTCTTTCCGCGGGTAGCCGGCATTTTCACCGGCAATTCAATTTCACTGAGTCTCTGGTTGAGACAGTGGGGGGATCGTTACGCCATTCGTGCAGGTCGGAACTTACCCGACAAGGAATTTCGCTACCTTAGGACCGTTATAGTTACGGCCGCCGTTTACTGGGGCTTCGGTTCAGAGCTTCGGACGAATCCTAACTCCTCCCCTTAACCTTCCAGCACCGGGCAGGCGTCAGACCCTATACTTTGTCTTACGACTTCGCAGAGTCCTGTGTTTTTAGTAAACAGTCGCCCCCCCCGATTCGCTGCGGCTTCTCAAGGCTCGGGAAGTAAATTTCCTCACCTCGAAAAGCACCCCTTCTCGCGAACTTACGGGGTCATTTTGCCGAGTTCCTTAACCAGAGTTCTCTCAAGCGCCTTGGTCTGCTCGACCCGCCTACCTGTGTTGGTTTGCGGTACGGTTTGCACGTGCTAAACTTAGAAGCTTTTCTAGGCAGTATGGGATCAACTGCTTCAGGCCTAATGGCCACGGCATCGCGTCTCAGTCTTAAAGAGGTGGATTTGCCTGCCTCTTCAACCTACTCGCTTGCACCAGGTAATCCAACACCTGGACAGCCTACCCTTCTGCGTCCCTCCATCGCACACACGTACAAGTACAGGAATATTAACCTGTTTCCCATCGGTTACGCTTTTCAGCCTCACCTTAGGGGCCGACTAACCCTGGGCAGATTAGCTTTACCCAGGAAACCTTAGGCTTACGGCGAACGGGTTTTTCACCCGTTTTATCGTTACTCATGCCAGCATTATCACTTCCCGTTAGTCCAGCATGCCTCACGGCACACCTTCATCCCATCCGGGAACGCTCCCCTACCGACCGCGTAAACGCGGTCCCGAAGCTTCGGTATCATGCTTAGCCCCGATACATTTTCGGCGCAAGATCGCTAGACCAGTGAGCTATTACGCTTTCTTTAAAGGATGGCTGCTTCTAAGCCAACCTCCTGGATGTCTGGGCAACCTCACCACCTTTTCCACTTAGCATGAATTTAGAGACCTTAGCTGTCGATCTGGGCTGTTTCCCTTTCGACCCTGGACCTTAGCACCCAGAGTCTGACTCCCGGACATCAACTATACGGTATTCGGAGTTTGATAGGGTTTGGTAATCTGGTAGGACCCCTAGCCCTGTCAGTGCTCTACCTCCGTAAGTCTAATCCGAGGCTATACCTCAATATATTTCGGGGAGAACCAGCTATCACCGGGTTTGATTGGCCTTTCACCCCTATCCACAGGTCATCCGAGCAGTTTTCAACCTGCAACGGTTCGGCCCTCCACTCAGTTTTACCTGAGCTTCAGCCTGCCCATGGATAGATCACCCGGCTTCGGGTCTAATCAGCAGTACTAAACGCCCTATTCAGACTCGCTTTCGCTACGGCTACACCTATACGGCTTAACCTTGCACTACAAATTAACTCGCTGGCCCGTTATGCAAAAAGCAC
>CAXXKR010000004.1:1745000-1989860 GCA_963674955.2 Desulfovibrionaceae bacterium
CCCCGGAGGACGATTTCTGCCCGTGATTATGGAACACCTTGGGGACATCCTCTGGCTGAGGGGAAAAAAGGGAAAGGCGCGCGAGGCTTGGAGCAGGGGCCGCGAGGCCAGCGGGAACATCCTCATCAGCCGGCGGTTGGAACGCAAGCTGGCCCACGGGCTTGAGAACGGACCTGTCTTTGAATGAAAAAACGGGCGAAGGCCAATGCCTACGCCCGCATTTGACTGCAACTCGTCGATTCTACTTCAGCTTGATTCCGGCCACATATTCATCGTCCAGAAACACGTTGGCGTAAACCTTCTTGCCCAGCTTGCCGCTGATCTTGACCTTTTCCATGAGCACGGGCCTTTGCCCGGCCAAGGCGTAACGCTCGTCCGTCATGCTCCGCCGTTCCTTTTTCTTTTCCCTGGACGAAAAGCCGATGCGCAAATCCTTGGTCGGATCGACGTAGTCATGGAAAAAGGCGAACATGTAGAATTCGCTGCCCCTATTGGCCTGGGCCTGGAAGGTGCCGGGCGACAAGGCGTTCGTGCGCACAGCATCAAGGCTGGCGAATCCGTTGTTGTACATGGCCGGGTTGGCCTCGACCATTGCCGCCGGAAGAACCAGTATCTCGACCCTGGGATTGTCCGTATAGCTTGCCGGAGCTGCGGAAGCCGCCCCGCCGCCGGTGTTGGCGGGCGAAGACCTCATCTCGTGGATGTCAATGATGTCTATCTGCTGGGCCAGTTCCCTGGCGGTGCCGGGCCCGAACATTCCGTCGGCAGGCAGGCCGTTTATCTTCTGGAACTTGGAAACCATTGAACGCGTATCGTTTGCCAATCCCTTGTCCAGCTTTTCCACATCCTGCATCGCGGCCAGAAGACTGCCCTTGGTGGCTTCGACCTCTCCCGCCTTGGGCCTGAGCACCGTGAACATGATGCTGCTGAAGGTGGCCATGGAATTGCCCTGGCTGTCCTCATACTTGTCCACCTGCTCCAGGGTTCTGACGCCCATCTGGGTCTGGTCGAACTTGTATACGGCCCGATCCACCCGCGAATATCCCGGAGGAATCTTGGCCATGAAGGACATGCGAGTGCTGGGGGTGACCCTGAAATAGGGTATGCCGGACAAATCAGCGCCTCCCTTGGCCAGATCAAGAGCCATGAGCGCGTTCTGGGAGGCCCGGTCCAACTCTCCGGGATTTATTCTTGTCAGTCCCTGGGACCAGGCCGTGCCGGAAACGGACAGGACCATGACGACAATCAAAAAAACAATAATTCGTTTCATGCTATCTCTCCCTCCCTTCCGGCTATTTCTTCAGTTGATTTCGAAGCATTTGCAGCCGCCTCGTTCTCTCCGGGTTGCGATCGGCTTCCGCCTCTTTTCTGGCCTTGTCGGTCAAATACAAGAGACCTATGAGCGACGCCGCCCTTGGCGGAAATCCGCCCTCCTGGGCCATGTCCGTCAGCATGTCCAGTACCGCCTGATCGTGCTCGGTGAGCCAGGAGTTCGGCTTGGGTCCCGCAGGCGGCGGCTTCACGGTTATGGTCGGAGGCTTCTTGGTGCCGGAGGCGGGTCCGCTGCCGAAACCGAGCAGACCGAGAGCTTCCTGATTCAAATCCTCGAAACTCTCCCCCTGGGAGGTGATCTCGCCGGGGTCGTCGGAAACGCTGTTGCTCTTCACTCCGTCGGACCCGGAGGCCTTGATGCCGGTGCTGGAGCCGGCGCCATGTATGCCGCCACCTCCGCCATCGCTGCCGCTGCCGCCACCCCCGCCTCCACCGCCGCCTCCGCCGCCTCCGCCGTTGCAGGCCAGGGCGGTGGAAGATAAAAGGACCATGCAAACCAGGGAAAAAAAGAATACTCTTTGTTTCATGGCGTTACCCTCATTATTGTTAAGCTGTTTCTCGATTTGTCCATGAACAACAGCTCCCCTTGGCCTTCTTTTGGTGCCGGCAACCATGTCGTCAGCCCTGAAAGCCAAGGAGAAAACCCGACAGACGGCAGCCTGATTCAGCTGTCCGGCAAAAATCATACTGATTTTATAGGGTTTTAAAAACTTATATCACAATTACGAGAAAATTGAAACTTGCGGCAGCTATTTCCGCATAGAATGTGGGGTATTTACCAGGAATAAACCAAGGGAATGATCCAGGAAAGCCAGAAGGTGATCAGCACTGCCCCGGCCATGTTCAACATCGCCCCCAGGACAAGCATGGCCCTGAAGGAGGCGCCGCGCATCTCACCGAAGGTCAGGGCGTTGCAGGGCGTGGCCACAGGGGTCATGAAGGCGCAGCAGGGGCCGATGACCATGGCCATCATCAGGGGCAGGAGGTCCAGGCCGTGGCTCGGCGCAAGGGCAGCGGCCACCGGCAAAAAGGCCACCGTAACCAGGGTGTTGCTCAAAAGCTCGGTGAGAAAGATGACGGTCAGGGTCAATCCAAGAAAGAGGACCAGACCGTGTCCGCCGGAATCGCCCACCGTGCGCACCCAGCCTGCGGCGTAGGAATCCAGGCCCAGCATCCTGACCAGGGCGATCACCGCGCCGAGGAGCAGCAAAAAGACGATGCCCCTTTTGGGCACTCCGCTGAACACGTCCCCAAACCTCAAAAGGGGTATGCTCGCGGGACAGCAAAGGGGTCCGCTACGATGAAAGGCGTTGAACACGAAGAACAGGAAAAAGGCTATAGCCGAAACCTGTTCGTAGGCCGCGAATCCCGGCCAGGCCTCCTTGGCCACGGCCTCGAATATCCAGAAAATCAGAAAGAGAGCGAAAAGTTTGGCCCCGGAGCTCTGCCAGGGCGTCAGCCTGCGCACGGGAGACGATTCCACCGGTTGCAGGCCGTTTTTGCGCACCTCGGCGGGCAGGGCCAGGCTTGCAACACCCCAGGCGGCCAGCACCAAGGCCGCCACCAGCGGCAGGGACCAGACGAACCAGTTGAAAAAATTTATCTGCTCCCGACCCGGAACCTTGAACAGGTCCAAAGCGCCTAGCATGAGCAGGTTGGCCGGGGTGCCGATGAGGGAACCCATACCCCCGATATTGGCCCCGTAAATCACGGAAAGGGTCAGGGCCGTGGTCAGGCGCACCGGGCGGTCCCGCGTGCTGAAATCCTTGTCCATGGCCTTGATGATGGGCAAAAGCGTCAGGGCGGCCACCGCGTTGGGAATGAAAAAGGAAAGCAGGGCCGTGGCCGAGATGAGATAGAGCAGAAAAGGGGAATGCCTGCCGCTGCTCAGGCGCAGGATGCGCTGGACAAAGGCGTCGGTGAGTTTGGTCACGGCCAGAAGGCGATAGACCAGATAGCCGTTGGCGAACAGCAGGGCCAAGGGCAGTCTGGCCCAGATGTAATTCAGGACTTCATGATTCATGGGTCGCCCGATAAACTCCCTCAAAAAAAATTCCCTTGCCTGTCAAGCGCATCCTCTTGTAAATCCGGGCTATTGCCGGGGTCAACCATTATGGTCCGACATTTGACCGTTTTCATAACGATGGTTTTGGGCTACTTAAAGTCCAGTTTTCATAAAAAAACAACCCAACGCAAATCAATGGCCGAATTCGTTCACCTGCACGTCCATACGGAATACAGCCTTCTTGACGGAGCCATCCGCATCAAGGACCTTTGCCAAAAAACCAAGGACCTGGGCATGCCCGCCGTGGCCATCTCGGATCACGGCAACATGTTCGGCGCGGTTGTCTTCTACCAGACGGCCCTGGACATGGGCATCAAACCCGTCATCGGCTGCGAGGTCTACGTTGCCCACGGCGACCACGACAACAAGACCGAAAAAGGGGACATCTTCCACCTTCTGCTGCACGCCAAGAACCAGACCGGCTACCTGAATCTCATCGAACTGGTCTCCAAGGCCCATCTGGACGGCTTCTACTACAAGCCGCGGGTGGACAAGAAACTGCTGCGCAGGCATTCCGAAGGACTCATCGCCTCCTCGGCCTGCCTGGGGGGAGAGGTCAACAGATGTCTGCTGCGCCAGGGGCTGGACGCGGGAATCCAGGCGGCCAGGGAATACGCGGACATTTTTCCGGACAATTTCTATCTCGAGCTTCAGGCCAACGGCCTCAAGGAGCAGGAACGGGCAAACGAAATGCTCATGGACGTGGCCGGGAAAACCAACCTTCCGCTCATAGCCACCAACGACTGCCACTACCTGGAAAAGTCCGACTACGAGGCCCACGACACCCTGCTCTGCATCCAGACCCAGACCACCGTGGATGCGGAAAACAGGATGAGGATGGAGACGGACGAGCTGTACTTCAAGGCCCCGGAGGAAATGGAGGCGGCCTTTTCCCATGTGCCCGAAGCCCTGGAAAACACCCAGCGCATAGCCGAGCAGTGCAACGTGGAGATCGAGCTGGGCAAGCACTACTTCCCGGTCTACGAACTGCCCAACGGCATGTCCATCGAGGACGAATTCCTGGGCATGGCCCGCCGGGGCCTGGACAAACGGCTGGAGACCGTGACCTACGATTACGACGACAAGGCCTACAGGGAACGGCTGGAATACGAACTTTCAGTGATCATCAAGATGGGCTTTCCGGCCTATTTCCTCATTGTCCAGGATTTCATCAACTGGGCAAAGGCCCAGGGCATACCCGTGGGTCCGGGACGCGGCTCGGCGGCCGGTTCCATCGTGGCCTGGGCGCTGGGCATCACCAACCTCGACCCCATGCCCTACAACCTCTTGTTCGAGAGATTCCTGAACCCCGAACGCATCAGCCTGCCCGACATCGACGTGGACTTTTGCGAGCGGCGGCGCGTGGAGGTCATCCAGTACGTCTCCGAGAAATACGGCAAGGACCACGTGGGCCAGATCACCACCTTCGGGACCATGAAGGCCAAGGCCGTGGTCCGGGACGTGGGCCGCGCCCTGGGCATGAGCTTCGCCGAGACCGACCGCATCGCCAAGCTCATTCCCGAAGAAATGAAGATGACCATCGACAAGGCCCTGGAGCAGGAGCCGGAGCTCAGGGAAATGGTGGATTCCGACCCCAAGCTGCAAAAGCTCGTGGACATTTCCAAGCGCCTGGAGGGGCTTTGCCGCCACGCCTCGACCCATGCCGCGGGAGTGGTCATCTCGGACGAACGCCCCCTGACCGGCCTCCTGCCGCTGTACAAGGGCAGAAAAGAGGAAATCGTCACCCAATACGACATGAAGCGGGTAGAGGACGTGGGCCTGATCAAGTTCGACTTCCTGGGCCTGCGGACCATGACGGTCATCGACGACTGCCTGGAGATAATCCGGGAACAGGGCAAGAATCCGCCGGACCTGGACACCCTGGCCCTGGACGACGCCGAGACCTACGCGCTCTTCGCCAGGGGCGACACGGACGGAATCTTCCAGGTGGAAAGTTCGGGCATGCGCCGCTACCTGAGAATGCTCAAACCCACCTGTTTCGAGGATATCATCGCCATGCTGGCCCTTTACAGGCCGGGGCCGCTGGATTCCGGCATGGTCGAGGAATTCATCAAGCGCAAACAGGGCGAGATAAAGGTCGTCTATCCGCACCCCCTGCTGGAGGAGACCCTCAAGAGCACATACGGGGTCATCGTCTATCAGGAACAGGTCATGAAGACCTCCCAGGTCCTGGCCGGATACTCGCCGGGCGACGCGGACTTCCTGCGCAAGGTCATGGGCAAGAAAATTCTCAAGGAGATGCCCAAGCAACGCAAGAAATTCCTGGACGGGGCCAAGGAGAAAGGCGTCTCCGCCTCGGACGCCAACCACATTTTCGATCTCATGGAGACCTTCGGCAAATACGGCTTCAACAAGTCGCACTCCGCGGCCTACGCCCTGATCTCCTACTTCACGGCCTACCTCAAGGCCCACTACCCGGTGGAATTCATGGCCGCCCTGATCAGCTCCGAGCTTTCCAACACGGACAAGGTCTTCAAGTACATCGCGGCCTGCCGGGAAATGAATATCGAAGTGGTTCCCCCGGACATCAACAGGGGACGGCCAAGATTTTCCGTGCACCAAGGCTCCATCCTCTTCGGACTTTCAGGCATCAAGAACGTGGGCGGCGAGGCAGTGCGCGAGGCAGTGCTGGAAAGGGAGGCCAACGGACCCTTCAAGGACATGCTCGACCTCTGTTGCCGAGTGAACCTCAGAAAACTGACAAAACGCGCCCTGGAATACCTGATCAAGAGCGGGGCCATGGACTGCTTCGGCAAGAGCCGGGCCGGGCTGCTGGCCGGGCTGGACAAGGCCGTGGCCCACGGACAGAAACAGGCCAAGGAAAAGGATTCGGGCATGATCTCCATGCTGGACATGCTCAACGGGGACAAGAACTCGCCGGACGAGGGCCTGCAGTTCAACGTTTCAGAATTCGACGGGCCGGAATGGAAGGACAAGGAAAAGCTCAGGCTGGAAAAGGAGGCCCTGGGCTTCTACCTGAGCAGCCACCCCCTGCTGGCCTACGCCAATGAATTGAAACGGCTTAAGATAAAAACCCTTGAAGAATGCAAGGAACTTGAAGACGGCGTGGAGGTGAAGGTCGCGGTGATAATCACCGGATTCAAGCCCTACATCACCAAAAAAGGCGACAAGATGGCCTTTTGCGACGCAGAGGATTTGAGCGGCATGGGCGAGATGACCATGCTGCCCAACACGTTTTCCGTGGCTGCCGAGTACATCGAGCAGGACCGGCCGCTGCTGGTCACGGCCAAGGTTGACAAACGGGACGTGCCGGGCGGGGACGACGGTCCCAAGCAGGCCAAGCTCACCGCCATGGATGTCAAGCTCCTGGCCGACGCCGCCGCAAGCAACAACGAGCCGGTGACAATATGCATGGACGAAGGGCAATGCTCTCCCCAATGTCTCGGAGAGCTCAAGAACATCCTTGGCCGGTATCCGGGCAAGACTCCTGTGGTCATGCGCCTCAGGCTCAGGGATTCCCTTTGCGACATGCCTTTTGACAAGAATTTTTCAGTGGAGACCAACCAGAATTTCTGGGATGAATTCAAGGCCTGGGAAAAAAGGCTAAACTGATCCGCCAAGTGCGGGAACGGAGAAAAAAATGGAAATGATCGCATCTGTGGGCCTGGTGGCCTGGGTGGGAATATCGGTGCTTATCGTCTGCCTGACCATCGCCCCGCTGGTCATCTGGCGCAACACCACACAGACCAACAAATTCCTGCTGGCCCTTATCGAGGAAGTGCGCGCCACAAACGAAATCCTGGCCAAGATGGAAACCAGGGCCGCAAGTGAAAAGAAAAAGAAAGCCAAGGCCAAGGTTGACTCCTTTTCCATGAACAGAGAGGAACCGGAAGCACCCGAGGAAAAAACGGAAGAATCCCCTTTTGATTTCAAGCTGACCTAGGAGCGGACATGGGCAAATGGCGACTTGCCGTCAAGCTGGACTTCAGCGCCTCGCACCAGCTGCGCAACTATTGCGGCAAGTGCGAGAACATGCACGGCCACAACTTCGGCGTGGAAATCGCCGTGGAGGGCGACAGGCTGACCAGGGACACGGAGCTGCTCATGGACTTCAAGGAGCTCAAGGCCCAAGCCAAAACCGTTCTGAAGGAACTGGACCACCGCAACCTCAACGAAGTCCCCTTTTTCGTGAAACGCAATCCCTCCAGCGAAAATCTGGCCATGTACATCCATGACCGGCTCAAGGAACTCCTGCCCGGCCATGTCCGTCTGGTCGAGGTCTCGGTCTCGGAAAAGGACTCCTCCAAGGCCACCTACTTCGAGGACTAGATGCGGCTGGTGGTGCAGAGAGTGACCAGGGCCGGGGTGGAGGTGGAAGGCGAGGTGGTCGGCTCCATCCGCCAGGGGCTGATGGTCCTGGCCGGTTTCGGCCCGGAGGACGGTCCGGACCTGCCCCAGGACAGGACATGGAAGGCCATGCTTTCCAAGCTGGCCGAGATGCGAGTCTTTCCCGACGACAAGGGCAGACTGAACCTGAGCCTCAACGAGAGCGGCGGCCAATTGTTGCTGGTGCCCCAGTTCACCCTCTACGCCGACTGCCGCCGCGGAAGACGGCCCTCGTTTTCAGATGCGGCCCCTCCCGAGCTGGCCCTGAAGCTATTCAGTCGACTGGTGGCGGACATGAAGGAACTTCTACCCGGCAAAGTCGAGCAGGGCCGCTTCGGCGCGGAGATGTTCGTGGACTTCGTGAATTGGGGACCGGTGACGCTCATTCTCGATTCCCTTGACTTCAGGGCGCCACGCAGGAAATAACGGCAGACGACAATTCTAGACTTTTTCTAAACAAAACAGGCGCTCAATAATCATGCAAAGCACAATACCCACTTGGCCCAGGTTTCAAAACAAGAAGCCCCGCATTCTTCTGCTGACCAGCCAGTATTTCCTCATGGGCGAGATAGCCGCCGCCTGCAAACGGCTGGACCTGCCCCATCAACTCCTGAATTTGGAGGCCAAGGAAGCGACCCTGGACAATTTCATGCGCCTGATCATAGGTGCACTGGTCTCGTTCAAGCCGGATTTCGTGCTCACGGTGAACCACCTGGGAGTCGATCACGAGGGCGTGCTGGCCGCGATACTTGAAAAATTCGGAATTCCCCTGGCCTCCTGGTTCGTGGACAACCCGGCCCTGATACTGCCCCAGCACGAGTTCCTGCTCCTGCCGGACACGGCGGTCTTCACCTGGGATTCGGACAACATGGACTATCTGCGCAGGCAGGGCTTCCCCAACGTCTTCCATCTGCCGCTGGCCGCCGACCCCCAGAGATTCAGGCCCGGCGTGGCAGAGGGCGAACCGGCCTGGAAGGCGCAAGTCTCCTTCGTGGGCAACTCCATGGTCGCCAAGACGGACAAAAGGCTGAAAGCCGCGAACCCCGGCCCGGCGCTGGAAAGCCGTTACAAGGAAATCGCAAAAGCCTTTGGAAGGGGCGGGGACCATTCGGTCAAGGACTTCATGGAGCGGGAGTTCCCGGACCTGATGAACGAATACGAAAAACTGGAGACCACGGCCCGCAAACTGGCCTTCGAGACACTGGTCACTTGGCGCTCCACCCTGGACTACCGGCTCTCCTGCATAGAAAAAACCCTGGATTTCAACCCGCTCATCGTGGGCGACCCGGGCTGGAACGAACTGCTTGAAGGGCGCGAGGGCTGGCGGTACCACCCGGAGCTTTCCTATTACGACGACCTGCCCGGCTTCTATCCCCTGTCGGACATCAACTTCAACTGCACCAGCCTGCAGATGAAAGGCGCGGTGAACCAGAGGGTCTTCGACGTGCCCTCCTGCGGCGCGTTCCTGCTCACGGACCACCGCCAACAGATGGAAGAACTTTTCGAGCCGGGCACGGAAATCGCATTCTACAACGACCCGGAAGAAATTCCCGGACTGGTCGACAAATACCTGAACGATGCGGAAGCAAGGAAAGGTATTGCCGAGGCGGGCAGGAAACGCGTCCTGGCCGACCATACCTACGACAAGAGGCTGGAAACACTGGTGGAGATAATGCGTCGCACCTTCGGATAGACATGGCCGCGAAAAAACCCATACTCCTGCTTCAGATGCAGCGCATGGGAGACCTCATCCTCTCCTATCCGCTGCTCTTGTGGCTGGCCCGCACCCATCCCGGGCACCCGCTGGTGGTGGCTGCGGAGCAAGGCTTTTTCAATCCTTTGATGAAAGTCGGTCCCAAGGCCGTATACTGCCCCTGGTCCAACACCGACTCGCTTCTGGAACAGGACTACGAGCTGGTCATAAACCTGAGCGTGCGCCCTGAAGCGGCGCAACTGGCCGAGAAAGTCGACGCGCCCAAAAAGCTGGGCCCCGTAATGAAGGGCCGGGACCGCTACGTCCACGGCCAGTGGCAACTCTACCGCACCAGCCTCGTGAACAACAACAAATACAACCGCTTTCACTGGGCGGACCTCAACGCCCTGGGCATTGTTTCCCTGCAAAGAATCCGCGAGACCAGATTTGCCCCGCCACGCGAACTGCCGCCGGGCATCAACAAGGTCGGCCTGTTCCTGGGCGCCAGCGAAAAGGCCAAGCGCCCCACCCCCGGATTCTGGGCCTTGCTCGTGCACGCCCTTCTGGACCGCGGCCTGCGTCCGGTGCTCTTCGGCGGTCCGGCAGAGGTCAAGCTTGGGCAACAGGTTGAAAAAAAGTTCAACGGCCCGGTGCTCAACTACTGCGGCAAGCTGGGCCTGGACGAACTGGCCGTGGTGGGCCAGACCCTGCAGCTGTTCATCACTCCGGACACCGGCCCCATGCATCTGGCGGCCTGGACCGGACTGAAATGCCTGAACCTGTCCATGGGCAACGTCAACCCCTGGGAGACCGGACCCTACCAGCCGGGCCACTACGTGCTGCGCGCCGACATGGACTGCGCTTTCGGCTGCTGGAGTTGCCGCCAAAAAAGCCTGGAGTGCCACAAGCCTTTCTCGCCGGGGCGCATAGCCTATCTGGCCTCCCTGCTGGCCACCCGCAAGGAGCCGGAACAGAAACTCTCCCGGCTGGAACTGCCGGGGCTGGCCCTGTTCCGCACGTCCAGGGACGAACACGGCCTTTACGATCTGGACAGGCTTGGTAAAAACCGAATCGGAGAGCAGGAACTCCTGAGCCGCTTTTGGAAAGCCTTTTTCGGCTGGACCTTTGGCCTGTGGGACAAAAGCGAACCGGTTCGCGCCTGGGAGGAACTGACCCGGGCCGAAACCAAATCCCCGGACGAGTTCAACGCCTTTCTGTCCAGCGTGGGCGAAACATTCAGAACCTGCCTAAAGACCGGACAGCCCCTTGAAGACAATTTCTGGAGCGCCAGCCCGGACTCCCTGCAGCCTTTCACCGGCTACGCCCTGATGTTTCTGCAAAACGGTGAATATTCGCCCCAGGCCTGGAGCCGGATCCTGGACATCCTTGAACGACTCATCTCCATAGCCTCTTGACCTCCAAACAGGACCCACCGGAAATTAATACCGGGTTCATTCCAGCCTTTTCTACACGTAACCTGCTTAGATAAAACTGATTCTTCTTTGGAACACCTTTTGAAAGAAAAGGGACCGAAGGAGAAAACCATGCAAAATCTTCCGTCAGTTACAGAAATAAACAGGGAACAGCAGGAATACTGGAAGCCCTCAGTAGCGGATGACGCCTTTAACAAGGCGGATATGTTCGCTGATTTCCTGAACTCTCTGGCCGGAAAATTCGAAGAAAAAATTTCCGAAACTCCCGTTGCGGACGTGAGCGCGTCTCAAGTCGAATCCGCAATGAACGAAGTTCGCGATTTGACCGAGGATGATTTTGTTTCGGAGCCCCAATTCAACGAACAACTGTCCGCTGACACACAAAAGGCCGCGACCAACGTTGCCGCCAAGAAAGAAGACAAGTCCGGGATCACCTTGAACGACATGAAAGATGTCAAGATGACCCAGCGCGATCTCAAGGACATGAAGAAGGAACTCAAGGCGACAGGGTTCACCGACCAGGAAATCAAGGAAATTTCAAAGAAGATAGAGAGCGACGAGGGGCTGACCTGGGGCGGATTCGTGGAAATCTGCGCCAAGAAGATGGTCGGCAATCCCGTTGGCTTCGAGTTTACCGCTTCTCAGCAAAAAGAGTTGCAAAGCTTTTTTGAAAAGCTCGGATTCGCAACCACCGTGGCCGAAAAGCTCATCTCCGACCTCGCCGCCGGAGATTACAAAAAAGTCATGAAGGCCGTCGAGGAAAAGCTCGGCTCAATGGACCCGGACAAGTTCATCTCAATGAACGACAACGAGGTCCGGACCTTCCTGGCTACTTTGAAGCTGCCTCAAAAGGTAACCCAAAAGCTGGCCCAGGCCCTTTCCGGACAGGTCGCATCCAGAGACATCAAGAAGGCCCTGGAGGTGATCGGCAAGGAAGTCGCCAACAACAGCCCCGATGAACAGCAGCTCGTCAGGACCATCACGGACGCCCTGGAAAACGCCAGGGAGAGGCTGACCGGGCAGGAAGTATCTCCCAAGGACCTGACGGCCGCCAAGCAAAGCGCCGGAGCTGCTGAAAATTTCTCAAAAATCGCCGAGCAGGCCCACAAAACCACGGACCAGGGCGCAAAGGCTTCCGTACAGGCTTCCAAGGTCCAGTCCCGGACCGACGAAACCGTGAACAAGGACTTGGACCTCAATTCCAACCAAAAGGAAGGAAGCGAGGAGAACAACGCCTGGAAGGAATTCATCAGCAAGGTCGCGGTGGAGGACAAGCCCTCGAGAAGCCTGCTGAACAACAGCCAAAACGCCAAGGATGCGCTTTTCGACACGCTGACCAAGGCTGCGGTAAAGTCCTCGTCGGCCAATGAAAGCCAGGCGCAGGAAAAGATCACCCCCCGCAGGGTCATAAACCAGGTTCAGGACGGGATACTCAAGAACCTCGGACAGGGACGCAAGCAGCTTACCATACAGCTCACCCCGGAAGGGCTGGGCAAGGTCAACGTCATGCTCCAGGTCCAGAACAAGGAAGTGCAGGCGGTTCTCAGGGTGGAAAATCATGAAACCGCCGCCATCGTGGCCGATCAGATGGAGCAGGTGCGCCAAGCCCTTGCCGAGCAGGGACTCAAGGTCTCCAAGCTCGAAGTCCAGACCGGCCTCGCCCAGAGCCACGGCAATGACGAATGGTTCGGAGACAAGGGTCACAACCAGGCCATGGAAAAGGAGGCCCGCGCAATGATGCAGGCCAGAATCCGCAGCCTCAGGGCCGAAGCCCAAGAGGCGGGAAGCATCCTTAACGTGAAACGCAATCCGCTCCACGAAAGCGGACTGCACGTAGTGGCCTAGCCCCCGGGAGCGAGCAATGAGTTACAGCAGCGTAATATCAGCGGCTGAAGGCACTACCGCAGCGGCCGCCAGCACCAACAGCGACACTTCTTCCACCTTGGGACAGGCTGATTTCCTGACCCTGTTGGTGACCCAGCTCACCCACCAGGACCCCTTGAATCCCATGGACGACAAGGAAATCACCAGCCAACTGGCTGAATTCTCCAGCCTGGAGCAGCTGACCAAGGTCAACACCCAGATAGAAACCATCATCGAGAACAGCAGCCGCCAGGATCTTTACACGGCCGTCAGTTTCATAGGCAAGGAAATCAAGGCTTCCGGCTACCAGTTGGCCAAGGAAGGGGACGATGTCAGCACGGTCTACTACGGCCTTGGCGAAACCGTGACCAACCTGACCATAAACATCCACGACGAGGACGGAGACATCATCCGCACGGAAATCATCGGATCCAAGAACTCCGGCTACTATGAATACGAATGGGACGGAAAGGACATCAATGGAAACTCCATGCCCGACGGCACCTATTCGGTGAGCGTCACCGGCGAGGATGTCAACGGCAAGTCCGTTTACGTCCAGACCGACATCTCCGGCGTTGTCAGCGGAGTGGTCAATGAAAACGGCGAACAGTTCCTGCGGCTCAAGGACGGAAGGTACGTCAAATTCATGAATGTAACCGAAGTCGTTTCCCCCGGCACGGAAGAAACCGGCGAAGAAGGGGAAACCGAAGAACCCACAACGTAGGTTTGCCGGATAAAATCCCAACTAGGCAATAAGAAAATAGAGAGAACATAAAGGAGGAACGTCATGGCCTTAGCAGCATCATTATATTCAGGCATCACCGGCCTCACGGCCCATGGTGAGAAAATGACCGTCATCGGCAACAATCTGGCCAATGTGAGCACCACGGGATTCAAGGGCGCGAAGATGTACTTCGAAGACTTGATGAGCCAGGATATCTCCACCTCGGCGGGCATCAGTCAGGAAGGACGGGGCGTGCGCATCGCGGCCATCTACTCGGACTTCGGACAGGGCTCCTTCGAGACAACCACCGAGGCCACGGACATGGCCATCAGCGGAGAAGGATTCTTTGTTGTCTCCCCCATTGGGGAAGAGGCCAACTACTACACCAGGGCCGGGGTATTCCGCTTCAATAACGACGGCTACCTGACCGACCCCAACGGCAATGTGGTCCAGGGCTGGGAAATCGAGCACACTGGCGCTTCGACGGCCGTATCCGGCAGCGGAACCATCCAGTCCACCGCCCGGATCATCGGCACGCCTACGGACATCCGCCTGGAAAACTTTCAGTCCCCGCCGCAGGCAACCAGCAACGTGACCATCATCACCAACCTTGATCCCTCACAGACCAGCCGTTCCAACAACGCGGCCAACCCCTACTTCGCCCTGCATACGTTGTGGGACGGACAGGATTCCGACAACGACGGGCACGCCATTTCCGAAAACTCATACTCCTACAGCAGTTCCATCAAGGTATACGACGAGATAGGCACCTCGCACACCCTGACCGTGTACTACGACCAGGTCACCCTTTCCAATGCCGGCGGAATGAGCACATGGGAATACATCGTAACCTGCGAACCCAGCGAGGACGGACGCATCCTGAGCAACGCGGGCGTTCCCGTCAGGGTCGCCCAGACCTCCGCAGCCGGTCTGCTCATGGCCGGAACCCTGACCTTCAGGTCCGGTCAGCTCATCGGCCAGAGCGCCTTCACCCTGCAAAGCTCTGCCGGCGGCCAGCTCAAGTCCGCCAATGCCTGGCAGCTGGCCGACTTCTCCACCGACGGTTACCCGCTGTGCACGGCCAACTGGCTTGGCGCGTCCGATGCCAGCACGGCGGCGTCCACCAACGCACTGCCCATGGAAATAAACTTCGGAATGCGCAATTCCGACTCCAACATCACCAGCAGCGCCGGATCGGGCTGGGCCGTGGCCGGAGCCGGAGCCGTGCCTCTGAACATAGGGGCCGTGGGCAACGATATCACCAACGTGACCTCCACACTGCCCAACTTCAGCAACCCGGCCATCAGCGCCCTGGCCTCGGAAAGCTACGACACGGGCGGGTCCTCCACCCTGTTCCAGAGCCAGGACGGCTACACAGTCGGCATACTCCAAAACGTTTCGGTCTCGGAAGAGGGCGTATTCTCCGGAACCTATTCCAACGGCGAAACGCTGGAACTCTACTCCCTGACCCTGGCCACCTTCACCAACAAGTGGGGCCTGAGGCGAAACGGCGGGAACCTGTTCCAGGAGACCAGCGATTCCGGACCGGCCCTGACCGGACAGGCAAAATCCTCCGGCAAGGGTACCGTGTCCGGCAACACCCTGGAACTCTCCAATGTGGACATGGCTTCGGAATTCGTGACCATGATCACCACCCAGCGCGGCTTCCAGGCCAACACCAAGGTGATCACGACCACCGACAGCATGCTCGGCGAAGTCATCTCAATGAAGAGATAAAACGGTTAGGCAAACTCCTTCTCTCTATGCATGTGGCCGGGCGTAGTGCCCGGCCACACAAAAACAGACCCGCCGATTTTTCGGCGGGTCTGTTTTTTTATCCGGCATTAGCCTGAAATAATTAACCAAGATAAAGAAGGAATTTTTTGACGTTCGCGTCTTCAAGGCGGCAGGAACTGCTTGTTTGAACACGAAAAAACAGCCTTTCTAGACTTTTTTTAGACACATAACATACTGTAGTTTAATATTTTTTATCTATTGGCACCCAAGTTGCTAATAAACGGCAAAGGATATTTCAGTTTGAACAAGGAGGTTTCCAATGTCTTTAGTCATCAATCATAACTTGATGGCCATGAACGCCGCCCGAAACCTGGGCGACTCATACGGCAAATTAAGTGTTTCCACCAGAAGGCTCTCTTCGGGTCTGCGTGTCGGCACAGCGGCCGACGACGCCGCCGGACTGGCCATTCGCGAACTCATGCGCTCCGAAATCACTTCCCTGTACCAGGGCGTGAGAAACGCCAACGACGCCATCTCCATGATCCAGGTGGCCGACGGCGCCTTGCAGGTGATCGACGAAAAGCTCATCCGCATGAAGGAACTGGCCATGCAGGCCTCGACCGGTACCTACAACTCCGACCAGCGCCTGATCATCGATTCCGAGTACCAGGCAATGGCCTCGGAAATCACTCGTATCGCCAACGCCACAGACTTCAACGGCATCTACATGCTCAACGGCAACCTGACCGCCAGCGCCACGGGAAGCTATTCCTCGCAGCACAACGGTCACGGAATCACGTCCACCGGTCCGCTGAAGATTCACTTCGGCACAGGCAACGACTCGGCCGAGGACTACTACTACGTGGCCATCAACGGCGCCACCGCCTCGGCCCTGGGTCTGGGCATGACCGCCGCCGACCAGTCCGGTCTGGGCAACATCCACGCGGGCAAGACCATTTCCACCCAGGCTCTGGCCCAGGCCTCAATGTCGGCCATCAACAACGCCATCATTTCCAAGGACAAGATTCGCGCCAGTCTCGGCGCGCTGCAAAACAGGCTGGAAAACACCATCACCAACCTGAGCATTCAGGCCGAGAACACGCAGGCTGCGGAATCCCGCATCTCCGACGTGGACGTGGCTTATGAAATGACTGAATTCGTGCGCCAGCAGATCCTGACCCAGGCTGCCGTCGCCATGCTTGCGCAGGCCAACTCCCTGCCCAGAATGGCCATGCAGCTCATCGGCGGATAACGACGCGGCGCGACCCGACTTTGCAGGGAGCCGAAAGGACCAAAAAAGGTCATTCGGCTCCCTTTTTCTTTTCCGCGTAATAGTCAAGGGCCTTTCTGGCGGCATTCTGCTCGGCCTTTTTCAGGCTTGGCCCCTCGGCCTCGAACCTTTCTCCCTGAGGCAAAACGATCTGGACGCAAAACGTCTTCCTGTGTTCCGGGCCGGAAGACTCGCTCAAGGCATATACGGGTCGGCCCTTGAACAGGCTTTGCGTAAGCTCCTGCAACCGGCTCTTGAAATCCTTGCCTCTGGACAGGTCGGGGTTCGAAGGCCATCTGTCCCTGAACAATCCGCTGATCACCTCGCAGGCCCGTTCATAGCCGCTGTCCAGGAAAATCGCGCCCAACAGGGCCTCCACCGTGTCCGAAAGCAGGGCGTCCCGATCGCGGCCCCCCTGTGATTCCTCGCCGCGCCCCAGCAGAACGTATTCGTCCAGGCCAAGCTCGCGGGCCAGATCGGCAAGGGTCTTTTCCTTGACCAGCCGCGCGCGCAGCTTTGTCAGCTGCCCTTCCGGGGCTTCGGGATAGCGCGCAAAGGCCTCCGCCGAGGTGCAGAGCTCAAGCACCGCGTCGCCCAGAAACTCAAGCCGTTCGTTGTCTTCGGTCGCCTGATCCCGCTCATTGGCGTAGGAACTGTGGGTAAAAGCGGTGACCAAGAGCTTGACTTGGGAAAACCGATAGTGAATACAATCCTGTATGGCCGCGATAACGGCGTCGTCCATGTATAAATCCCCCAAAGGTACAAATGCACCTAGACTTCGACTTAAAAGCCCTTTTTGAACCGGATTCGGTTGCCGTTGTCGGCGCGTCGCACGACAAGGACAAGGTCGGCCATCTGATTCTGTCCAACCTGACCAAGGGAGGATATAACGGGAAAATTTTTCCCGTCAATCCCAAAGGCGGGACAATACTCGAACTGGAAGTCCTGACATCCATTGCCCAACTGCCGGAAAACACCGACCTGGCCGTGATCTGCCTGCCCAGGGATCTCGTGCTCGAGGCTGCCGCAGAGCTTGCGGAAAAAAAAGTTTCCGCAGTCATCATCGTTTCCGCAGGCTTCAAGGAAACCGGACGCGAGGGCTACGACATCGAGGAAAAGCTGCGGACCCTGGCCGAAAAGAATTCCATGGCCCTGCTCGGACCCAACTGCCTGGGGCTGATCAACACCTCCGCGAACCTGAACGCCAGCTTTGCCCAGGACCGGCCCAAAGCCGGGGGCATCGCCTTTTTTTCCCAGTCCGGCGCCCTGTGCGCTTCCATCCTGGACTGGGCCCTGGGCGAAAACATAGGTTTTTCAAAATTCATAAGCCTGGGCAACAAGGCCGTGCTCAACGAATCCCACATGCTGGAAGCCCTGAACAAGGACAAGGACACCCGCGTGGTCCTGGGCTACTGCGAATCCCTGGAGGACGGCCAGAGACTGGTGCGCACGGCCCAGGCCGTCACGGCCAACAAGCCGGTGATAATGATCAAGGCCGGAACGACCCCGGCGGGCGCAAGGGCCACGTCCTCCCACACCGGCGCGATAGCCGGTTCCAGGGAAGCCTTTCGCGCGGCATTCCTCCAGTCGGGCATCATCCAGGCCAACGACCTCAAGACCCTCCTGACCCTGGCCCGCTCCTTCGCTTCCCAGCCCCTGCCCAAGGGGCCGAACCTGATGATCGTCACCAACTCCGGCGGACCGGGAATCCTTGCCGCCGACGCCTGCGAGAACTCCAGCCTGGCGCTGGCCAGGCCAAGCGCCGACACCCTGGAAAAGCTGCGCCAGGAATTGCCTCCGTTCGCAGCCCTCTACAACCCGGTGGACATCATCGGCGACGCCGATGCCGAGAGATACCGCAAGACCATGGAGATCGTGGCCCAGGACGACCTTGTCCACGCCATCCTCGTGGTGCTCTCGCCAACGGCTTCGGTGGAGATCGAGGAAACCGCCAAAGCGGTCATAAGCATGGCCGCCGAATGCGGCAAGCCCGTCTTCACCTGCTTCATGGGCGGAGAGCGCATCGGCGCGGGCAGCAGGATGCTGCTTGACGCGGGAATCCCCTGCTACCCCTTTCCCGAGCCGGCCATCCAGGCCATCGAGGCCATGTACCGCTATCACCAGTGGCAGAACAGGGCCTATCCCGTGGATGTCTGCTTCAGGCGCGACAAGGGCATGGCCCAAAAATTCCTGGACAAGGCAAAAAAGGCGCACCAAACGGAAATCACGGATTTCGACGCCCAGGGGTTGGCCAGGGCTTACGAGCTGCCGGTCCCGGAGACGAGAATGGCGCGCACCAGCGACAAGGCCATCCGGGCGGCCAAGCAGATCGGCTACCCCGTGGTGCTCAAGATCGCCTCGCCGCACATCCAGGAAAAGTCTTCCATCCAGGGTGTGGTCAAAGGCTTGAACAAGCCCTCGGAAGTGCGCCAGGCCTTTTACGACATCACTTCCAGGGCCGCCCGGCAAAGGCCGGACGCCTATATTTCGGGCTGTCTGGTTCAGGCCATGGCCCCTGAGGATTCCATGGAGGTGACCATCGGCCTCAAGCGCGACCCGCAATTCGGCCCCCTGATCATGTTCGGGCTGGGCGGCGTGCACACGGAAATCCTGAACGATTATTCCTACCGGCTGGCCCCCCTGACCCTGAACGACGCCCAGGAGATCGTCCGGGGCATCAAGTCCTTTTCACTGCTCAAGGGCGTCCGGGGCAAGGCGCCCATGGACATAGGGATCATCGAGGACATCCTGCTCACGGTCTCGCAGATGGCCGTGGACTTCCCTGAAATACAGGAGGCCCTGTTCCATCCGATACTGGTCTCTGAAAATGGCGCGCTGATCACGGATATGCGCATGACTATCGGCTGATTTTAAGATATACAAAGCTCCACGAAGCCTGCACAGGAGGATAAAATGCCTGGTCTTTATATCGGTTCCACATCGGGATACTCCGGCAAGAACATGATCACGCTGGGGATCGGCCAGAAATTCCAAAAGGAAGGACTCAGCCTCGGCTACATGAAGCCCGTGGGCGCCATGCCCAGGGAGATCAACGGCAAGCAGGGCGACGACGATGCCTTTTTCGTCCAGGAGGTTCTGGGGCTGAACGAGGACCCGGAACTGGTCACCCCGGTGGTGGTCACCCAGGACTTCAAGATCAAGGCCTTTGGCAGCAAGTGCCAGGGACTGCTGAAACCCATCAAGGAAGGCTACGAAAAAATTTCCAAGGGCAAGGACCTGACCCTGGTGGCCGGGTCCGGCTCCATGTATTCCGGCAAGTACTGCTGCACGGACGGCGTGACCGTGGTCAAGGAACTGGGCATCAAGGCCATCGTGGTGGACCGCTTTCAGAAGGAACTCAAGTACGACTACCTCATGGTCATGAAGGAGGCCCTGGGCGACCAGCTTGCGGGTGTAATCCTGAACGACATCCCGGCCAATTTCATGGAAGAGGTGGACACCCTGCTGGCCCCGTTCCTGGAATCGAGGAACATCAAGGTCCTGGGCGTCATTCCCAGCGATCCGCTCATGGGGGCCATCAAGGTTTCCGATCTGGCCGACCGGCTGGGCGGCAAGGTCATCTCGGCCCACAACAAGGCCGAACGCGTGGTGGAAAGCTTTCTCATCGGCACCATGCAGGTGGAGAACTTCCTGACCCATTTCAGGCGCAACAGGAACGCGGCGGTCATCGTGGGCGGCGACCGCTCGGACGTGCAGCTGGTGGCCCTGGAAGGTGACTGCCCCTGCCTGATCCTGACCGGCAACCTCTATCCCAACGACATCATCCTGACCCGCTCCGAGGTGCTGGAGACGCCCATCATCATGGCCCGCGAAGACACCTTCACCATCGCCAAGAAGATGGAAGCCATCCTGACCCGCCACAAACTGCGCGACGCCATCAAGATACGCCAGGGCGCGGACCTCGTGGCCTCGAACATCGACTTCCAGTACCTGAAACGGGAACTGGGACTCTAACCCCCCGACAACATGGGACGGCGCAAAGCCGTCCCTTTTTTTTGCCCGAATGCGCGGCCCTTCGGCGCTTGAAACCATTTTATATAGGTTTGCGCATGCCATTGCCGTTCCTGCTTGGTAAGAAAATCGGATGCGAAAACCGGCCCTTGCCACCTGGGCGGCGGTCAGCGATCCGGTGCTGGAGCGCATGAAACAGGTCGGCCCGCGCCTGCGCCCGATGAATGGAACAGCGGCAAAACATCGTGCTTATGGATTTTTCGCATTTGTTCGGCCTGGAAAAGATTGTTGAAGAGCTGAATAATACGGTTTCAAGGGCGGAAGGCCATTGCCTTGCCGACCTGAAACAGGGCGGGAGATTACTGAAAGCAAAGGCCATGCGCTGGATTATAAGTGGGATGTGAAATGAACTTTAAAAAAATCATAAATATTTTTTCTGGCTCTGTATATTTACTGTCTGGATCAGTGTCTTCGGTGTAAGCCTAACAGTTATTCACCTATATATCCGAGCCAATTAGAGGGGGGGAATCCTTGATCAAGTTGCAAAATTAACGTAACTTATAAAGGGGGAAAATATACTGCGGAAAGAATAGTAAGAGTACATGAATTTATACATTTTGGTTTAAACCCACTTCCCAATATTTTAACTCGATACTGTTGTATTGACAACCTCAAAAAAAATTACTAATTGAACTGCCAGTATATTTAGGGACTTTAAAGCGTATTGATTTTATTCTTTCTTTATTGTTGATGACATGAAAAAGCCAAACGTAATTGATATGTTTTATTACAACGTTGAGAATAACCGCATCTAAAATTGTTCTAAAGGCAATATAACAAAAATAAATATTGATATAAAAAAATATAGCGGAAATGAAGCTATAGAATATGGGGATATGATTTTTACTATAGACTAAGAATGCTTTACGGCAATATGATGAAGTTGGCCGTTACTTTGAAAGAACAAATTCTTCATTTGATGAACCTGAGTATTATGGCTTTTACAGAGCTTTTTCAGTCTTGGTTATCCAAAGAGACAATGACGGTAAATTCCCTGTGTTTGAAGATATAATAGATACAAGCAAAAATAATATTATAGATTTAAAAGATAAGACATGATGAAGCTTGAATTAATAGAAGACACAATGTGTAGTGATGACGCAAAAACTAAATCTGATTTATAAAAACTTATCCATTTGTCTAAAAAACTCTATATGGATGTTAGAAGGAATAAATCATGGTTCTAGGCCCCATTTTCGATGTTTTAAAATTTCAAAAGCTGTGCTTTTAGATTTAGCATATGGGTTAGAGTCAGAATCATTTCTTTCTGAATATAATCCACAAATTTTAATTGGTGACACTAAATACATTTTTAATGATATTAAAGACAAGTTTATTTATTCATGACGACAAGCTATATTTTGTGTATGTTTTCAATTTGATTTTCCCTATCCTCACTAGCTATTTTATCTTTTAATTTTAATAAAAAAGAGAGAGTCTTCACCCACTCCATGCTCCCCTCTTGAAATAATTTTCGACCCGCCCAGCCCTCTTCCGCCCACGAAACCCGAAAATTCCTGTTGCGAAAGCGACTCCCATGAAAGTATGTTCTGCACCGGCGGCCTGGAGCCGCCCGATCAACTTTCAAGGAGATTTGATGAAAAGCATCTGCGTATTTCTCGGGTCCAATCCGGGTGTTGACGGCATATATTCCGAAGCGACCAGGGACCTGGGCCGGGAGCTGGCCAACAGGGACATCACCGTGGTCTACGGCGGCTCCTGCGTCGGGCTGATGGGCATTCTGGCCAACTCGGCCCTTGAGGCCGGAGGCCGCGTCATCGGCGTCATCCCCCGCATTCTGGTGGAAAAGGAGATCGCCCACATGGGCCTGACCGAGCTGCACACCGTGGACTCCATGCTGGAGCGCAAGGAACTCATGGCCGAGCTTTCCGACGCCTTCATCGCCCTGCCCGGCGGCATGGGCACCCTGGACGAATTCTTCGAGATGACCACCTGGGGCCAACTGGGATTCCACGACAAGCCCTGCGGATTCCTGGACGTGGGCGGCTTCTACACGGCCCTGAACCAGTTTCTGGACACGGTCACGGGCCAGGGGTTCATGCGCATCGAGCACAGGGACATGGTCCTGACCGGAACCAGCCCGGCTGAAATCCTGGCAAAGTTCCAGACCTACAAGGCCCCGAAACTGGGCAAGTGGATCGAGGAAAAGGCGGCGGTCTAGGCCATGAAATTCATTGGCGCGGGCATCGGTGAAATACTCTGGGACATGCTGCCCCGGGGCAAAAAGCTGGGCGGCGCTCCGGCCAACTTCTCATACCATTTGAACGCCCTTGGCGGACAGGGCCTGCCAGTGTCGCGCATCGGCGACGACGACCTTGGCCGCGAGGCCCTGAACATCCTGTCCGATCACGGCCTCGACACCGGACATGTTTCCATTGATCCCCAACACCCCACTGGGCGCGTTGACGTGAGCGTAGACTCCTCGGGCGTGGCCTCATACGTCTTTCCCGACAACGTGGCCTGGGACCATCTGACCATCGGGCCGGACGACCTGGAGCTGGCCGCCAGCCTGGATGCGGTCTGCTTCGGCACCTTGGCCCAGAGGGGCGAAAAGTCCCGCGAGGCCATCCGCACATTTCTCCTGTCCGCGAAAAAGGCCCTGAAGATATTCGACATCAACCTGCGCCAGGACTTCCATTCCCAAGACCTGATCAGCCGTTCCCTGGAACTGGCCGACGTGCTCAAGATCAACGACGACGAACTGGCCGTGGTTTCGGAGATGTTTTCCCTTGGCCCAGACCAAAGGGAATCCTTGCGTTCGCTGATGAGGTCGTTCGGCCTTGAACTGGCCGTGCTCACACGCGGCAAGGCGGGCAGCCTGATTATTGATGGTGAAAGCGAGTCGGACCTTCCGGGTCAAAGCGTATCCGTGGCCGACACGATTGGAGCCGGGGACGCATTCACCGCGGCTATGGCCCTGGCCCGTCTCTCGGGCATGGGTTTGCGGGAAATGAACGAATACGCCTCAAGGGTCGCGGCTTTTGTCTGCACCCAAAGGGGCGCAATGCCCGAGATGCCGCAACACTTCAGACTGCAAAAAATAGCTCAGATATAGTTCGGATAATCCGTACAGAGCAGGTGCAGCGGTTCCTCGTCTTCCTCTATGGCCGGGAAGCGCGGCATTGGCTCGTGAAAGCGGTTGTCCGTGTTGTCGTCGTTCACGGACGAGACCTCGCCCACCAGCACCTTTCCCTTGCCCTCCTCGCCGTAAAAGCGGTGGTACATGCCCTGGGTCAGGCAGATGGACTCGCCCGGCGTGAGAATCACCTCGCCGCCCGGCTCCACGGTTCTTGAAATGCCGTCCACCATGACCTGCAAGGGCTTGTCCGACATGTTCTCCTCCGCGTCCGAGCCGTAGAGCTGGACCACGAGGTTGCCGCCGCCGCGATTGATGATGTCCTCGGCCTTGGACCAATGGAAATGCATGGGGCAGACCTGCCCCTGACCCACGATCATGATCTTTTCCGCGTAGGGCTTGGGGTGGCCGGTGGCCAGATTGCCGTTTCTGAGGGTGAAGAGGATCAGGCCGCGCTTCTCGAAATCACCGGCCCCGTAGTCGGTAAGGTCCCAGCCCAGCATGTTGGCCACGATCTCGGTTTCGCCGCGCCCCTTCCAGTCCCCTGGCCGCCAAAAGGCCCACGGGGGCAGCCTGAAGTTCATCCTTTCAAAGAACTCCTTGGCTCCGGCTATGTGCCGATTGATTTCGCTTCTTTTCATCTTGTTGAAATAATTATTTATCGATTCTATTTTCCGTCTCCGGATCAAAGAAGATCGGCTTGGCCGTGTCAAAGGCCAGCTTCATGACCTCACCCATGCGCTTGGCATAGTCCGGACAGGAGCGGCAGACGATGTCCGTGCCGTTGACAATGGCGTGGATCATGGTGTCCGGGCCGGTGGGTTCACTGACCTTGACTTCCAGTTCCAGGGGCGCGATGTGCCCCCACTCCTCCATGCCTTCCTGAAAGTCCGTGAGGCTCTCCGGCCGGATGCCCATTATGGCTTTCACTCCGGGCTTGAGCCCCGCAGCCTCGCGGACCACGGGAACGGGAAACCTTTGCCCGTCCTCGCCCACGAGCGGAACCACCAGCCTGCCGTCTTCCTGCTCCAGGGTCACGGGGATGAAGTTCATGGAGGGCGAGCCGATGAACCCGGCCACGAACAGGTTGGCGGGATCGGAATAAACGCCTGCCGGGCTGTCCAGCTGGTACAATTCGCCGTCCTTCATGATGGCTATGCGATCGGCCAGGGTCATGGCCTCGATCTGGTCGTGGGTCACGTAGACGATGGTCGTGCCCAGGCGCTGGTGCAGCTTCTTGATCTCGGTGCGCATCTCCACCCTGAGCTTGGCGTCCAGGTTGGACAGCGGCTCGTCAAAGAGAAAGACCAGGGGGTCGCGGGCGATGGCCCGGCCCATGGCCACGCGCTGGCGCTGGCCGCCGGACAGTTGCGAGGGCTTGCGGTCCAGCAGGTTCTCGATCTGCAGGATTTCGGCCACGCGGTCTATGGTCTTCTTTATCTGGTCCCTGGGCACCTTGCGCGTTTCAAGGCCAAAGGAAAGATTGCTGCGCACGTTCATGTTCGGATACAGGGCATAGGACTGGAAGACCATGGCGATATCCCTGTCCCTGGGCGGTATGTCGTTGACCACCCTGTCGCCGATGCGGATGGTGCCGGAAGTCACGGACTCCAGGCCGGCGATGAGGTTCAGGAGCGTGGACTTGCCGCAGCCCGAAGGGCCGACCAGCACGAGAAACTCGCCCGGTTCCACATTCATGTTGATATCCTTGAGCACCTGGACGGAACCAAAGGACTTGAAGACTTTTTCGATTGTGACTGAAGCCATGTTGACTCTCTGCGCTTGCCTTGTTGTGTTGTATCAACCCTTGACCGCACCGGCCGTAAGGCCGCGCACGAAATACTTTCCTGCCACGAAATAGACGAAAAGCGTGGGCATGGCCGCGATTATGGCCCCGGCCATGTCAACGTTGTATTCCTTGATGGACGAAGAGGTGTTCACCAGATTGTTCAGGGCCACGGTCACGGGCTGTGTGCCCCCGGTGGAAAAGCAGACCCCGAACAGGAAATCGTTCCATATCTGCGTGGTCTGCCAGATGATGGAAACCATTAAGATGGGCCTGGACACGGGCATCAATATCTTCCAGAAAATCCTGAAGAATCCCGCCCCGTCGATGCGTGCGGCATTGACCAGGGCGTCCGGTATGCCCATGTAGAAATTGCGGAAAAACAGGGTGGTGAAGGCCAGCCCGTAGATCACATGGACCAGCACCAGTCCCCACATGGACTCGGACAGGCCAAGGATACCGAGAGTCCTGGCCATTGGCAAAAGAACCACTTGAAAGGGGATGAAGCAGCCCAGCAGGAGCATGGAGAAAAATGTGTCGCTGCCCCTGAATTTCCACTTGGACAAGACATAGCCGTTTGCCGCCCCCATGACGGTTGAAATGGCCACGGCCGGGACGGTCATGCGTATGGAGTTCCAGAAAAAGCCCTTGATGCCCTCGTTGGTCACTCCGATGGTGGCGTAGTCCCAGGCCTTGATCCAGGGTTCAAAGGTAATGGCCTTGGGCAGGGAGATGAGGGTCCCGGCCCTGATCTCATCCATGCTCTTGACGGAGGTGATGAGCATGACGAAAAACGGGGCCAGAAAATAGAGCACGAAAAGAATCAGCACCCCGTAGACAAGGGCCTTGGAGGCCAGCTCTCCGGTTGTTCTCTTGCGTCTGTCAACCATTGCGCTTCCTCCTCAGCTCGGAATAGAGATAGGGCACGATTATGGCCATGACCATGAAGAACATCATCATGGCGCTGGCCGCGCCCAGACCCAGCCGCCCTCGGGTGAAGGCGAAGGCGTACATGAAGGTGGCGGGCACGTCCGAGGAGTAGCCCGGCCCGCCCCGGGTCAGGACCATGACCAGGTCGAAGCTCTTGATGGCGATGTGCGTGAGGATGATGAAGGAGCTGAAAAACACCGGCCTCAGGCTGGGGATTACTATTTTCCTGTAGATGCGCGGCAGGCTTGCCCCGTCCACCTTGGCGGCCTTGATTATGGAATCGTCGATGCCGCGCAACCCGGCCAGCATCAGGGCCATGACGAACCCCGATGATTGCCAGACCCCGGCGATGACAATGCAGTAGATGGACATCTCCGAATTCACCAGCCAGTCGAAGGTGAAGCCGCTCCAGCCCGCCTCGCGCACCAGCCTCTCGATGCCCAGCCCCGGATTGAGTATCCAGCGCCAGGCCGTGCCCGTGACCACGAAGGACAGGGCCATGGGATAGAGGTAGATGCTGCGCAAGGCTCCTTCCATGCGAATTTTCTGATCCAGGAAGATGGCCAACATCAGGCCGATCACGGTGCAGATGAAGATGAACAGCCCGCCGAATATGAGCAGGTTCTTGCAGGCCACCCACCAGCGCTCGATGCTGAACAGCTTCACGTATTGAATCAGCCCCGCAAAATCGTAGACCGGCAGAAAGGAGGACTTGGTCAGGGAAATGTAGGCGGTCCAGAGGATGAATCCGTAAATGAAAAGCACGGTGATCAAAAAGCTGGGAGCCACCACCATCTTGGGCAGCGCGATCTCCACAAAGGCGAAGAATCTTGACGAACGGATGGATTCGCTCATGATCGATATCGGGTCCGGTAAAATTATTCAGGAAACAAGGGGCGGTTGTACCGCCCCCATATGTCTAGCTTTTGGCTCCCAGCCCTATATCTTGGCTTCCTTGACTGCGGCGGCCAGCTTCTTGGCGGCGTCCTGCGCCGACATGTCGGAATTGTAGAAGTTGGTGACCACGTCGAACATGGCGCCGCGCACGGCCGGGGAAACGGCCATTTCGTGAGCCATGCTGGGCATCAGACCGCCGCTTGCGGCAGTGGCGTTGAAGTCCTTGATGGCCTGGACGGCAACGGCGTCAAAGGAATCTTCCGGCACGCCGGAACGGACCGGAATTGAACCCTTGTTCACGTTGAAGACCACCTGGAAGTCCGGGGAAAGGATCAGGCGGGCCATGGCCTGCTGAGCCTTCTGGGCTTCGGGGTCCGCGACCTTGAACATGATGAAGGAGTCCACGTTGAACAGGAAGGCGTTGCTTGTGCCGGGCACGGGGATGGCGTCGTAGTCCACGCCGGGCTTCTTGCCCGCAGCGGTGAATTCGCCCTTGGCCCAGTCGCCCATGAACTGCATGGCGGCCTCGCCCTTGATGACCATGGAGGTGGCCAGGTTCCAGTCGCGGCCCGGAGCGTTCTTGTCCGTGTACTTCTTGATCATCCTGAAGATTTCAAAAGCCTTGACCATTGTCGGGCTGGCCAGGGCGGCCTCGTCGGCCTCAACCAGGGCCTTGGTGTAGAATTCGGGTCCGCCGACTCCGGTGACGATGGATTCCCAGGCGGTTGCTTCCTGCCAGTCCTGTCCGCCAAAGGCCACGGGGATGAAACCGGCCTTTTGAATCTTTTCGCAGGCGGCCTCGAACTCTTCCCAGGTCTTGGGGTACTCGGCTCCGGCCTTCTTGAAGACTTCGGGGTTGCACCACATCCAGTTGATGCGGTGGACGTTGACCGGCACGGCCACCCAGTGGCCGCCGGACTTCATGATGTCGGCAACGACCTTGGGCACGCTCTTGTCCCAGCCCTCGGCCGTGGCCACGCCGTCAAGGTTGGTCAACACGCCGAGGTCGGCCCAGTCCTGAATCTGGGGTCCCTTGACCTGGGCGGCAGTTGGAGGATTGCCGGAAACGGCGCGGGATTTAAGGGCGGTCATGGCATTGGCGCCAGCGCCCCCGGCCACGGCGAAATCCTTCCAGGAGTGGCCTTCCTTCTCCAGCATCTTCTGCAGTTCCTGAACCGCAGCGGCCTCGCCGCCGGAAGTCCACCAGTGCAGAACCTCGACCTGTCCGGCAAAAACGTTGCCGGCCATGAGTCCCATGACGACAATCGCCGCCAATAAGGCTTTGATCCCTTTCATCTTGAAATACCTCCTGCGTGAAGTTGCGAACAATAAATGCGTAAGAACATATTCCGCTATGCGCACGCATCGATCACCCTCCCGGAGACCGGACCGCGCTCATACCTCTTCCTTGTATTTTTCTAAGTGATTTTCTTGAAAGCGGCAATACTCTCGTCAAAGATATCAAGACGATTCCTGACACATGCCTTTATTTTTTAAGGGTCCCAAAAACTTTATTGACTGAACATTCAAGAAAGCTCATTATATACTAAGATTGTCCAAGAACCCCAAAAGACGATTTAACACATGACAAAAATTCAAGAACTGGTTCTTTATGCCGTCGTCATCGTCATCGTCACGGCCTTGATGGGGTCTTTCGACGCCTTCGAGTCTTTTTATCAATACACGCGCAGCCACGAAACCTATGAGCTTGACGAATTGATCTTGACCCTGCCCGCCCTCATCGTCTGCCTCTGCATTTTCACTTTCATCCGGGCAACAAGGCTCAAGCGGGAAATGAAGCTTCGCCGCAAAGCGGAGGACGAGTCCAAAAAAATATACAGGTTCTACAGATCGTTCATGGCCAGGGTCGGGCACGACATGCGCACCCCCCTAAACGGCATCATCGGCATGCTCCAACTGATCCCCCTGGCCGAGTCGGAAGCCGAGAAAAAGGAATATCTCGACCTGGCCCTGTCCTCATCCAAAAACCTGAACCAGCTGCTCGGCGACATTCTGAGCATCTCAAGTCTCAAGCGGGACAGCAAACCCAAGGCCGAGTCCTTCGACCTCCGGCAGACCCTGAAGGGCGTGGTGGATTTAAGCAGGCCCATGGCCGAGGACAAGCACATGTCCCTGGACCTGAACATATACGACTCGGTTCCGAAAACAGTGAAAAGCTTTGAGGGGCCGTTGCGCCAGATGCTCATCAACATTGTGGGCAACGCCATTCGCTATTCCCCAAAGGGAACGGTCAAAATTACCGCCGAGTATATAACCGGTGCAAATTACGGCGGGAATCTTGTCCTGGCCGTGGAAGACGAGGGGCCGGGAATCCCTGAATCGGAAAGGGAAAGCATTTTCGAACCCTACGTCCAGGGTTCCAACGCCTCCCCCAGCGGTTCGGGCCTGGGACTCAGCATCGTCAAAAGAATACTGGGGCTTGTGGACGGCCAGATTCGCGTGCTAGACGGGAAAAACGGCAAGGGCGCCCGTTTCGAACTGACCATTCCCGCCACTCCGGGGTGATCGCCTACTCCTGATAATATAACAAATCCCGCCATTTTCGCTTTGACTGTACAAGACGCCGGGATTAATCTCGTTCCATGTCGCCTGCCAACCGAATTTTATCCGGGGTTCGGCCATGAGCGAAGCCGTCCTGTTTGCGCTGGTCCTGGTTCCCGTCCTGGCCGGACTGGGCTGTCTGACGCTTAAAAAACAGGCGGCCACAGCCCTGCTGACCTTTGTCGCCGTCCTGTTTATTGCCGCGGCTTCCCTGTGGCTGGCCCTGGCCGAACCTGTGGAATTCACCGTCAGAGACATCTTTGGACTTGGCTTTCTAGAAATCGGCGCAGCCCTGGATTTTCTGCTGCTTCTTTATTTTTCATATGTCGCATTGAGGCGCAAAAGCACGCTGCTTCTTCTGCTCTCCCTGACCCAGGTCGGACTGCTGGCCTGGCTGGAATTCCTCACTCCCCACGCTTCGCGCCAATATCCGCTGTTCACATGCGACGGCCTAAGCAGCATACTGGTGCTCATCGTCTCCTTCATCGGTTCCCTCATCTGCGTCTACGCCCTGCCCTACATGCGACGCCACGAGGAGCACCTTGGGCTGAAACAATCCAGGCAGCCGCAATTCTTCCTGGTCCTGGTGGGCTTTCTGGGGGCCATGAACGGCCTGGCTCTGGCCAACGACTTGTCGCTGTTCTTCCTGTTTTTCGAACTGACCACCCTCTGCTCCTTCCTGCTCATCGGGCACGACGACACGCCAAAGGCCCGGGAAAACGCACTGACCGCCCTGTGGATGAACTGCGTCGGGGGGCTGGCCCTGCTGACGGCGGCCCTGTTGTTTCAAGGCTCGGCAGGAACCCTGGAGATCAAAACCCTGGTGAACGGCGGAACCGCTTACGGGCTATTGCCCCTGGCACTGCTTTGCATCGCCGGGATGATCAAGGCTGCCCAGGCTCCGTTCATGAAATGGCTTTTGGGGGCAATGGTCGCGCCCACCCCCACCTCGGCCCTGTTGCACTCGTCAACAATGGTCAAGGCCGGTGTCTTTCTCATCCTGCGCTTTGCCCCGGCCTTTGCCGGAACATCCCTGAGCCTTGCCCTGTCCCTGGCCGGAGGTTTCACCTTTTTCGCGGCGGCCGTCCTGGCTCTGGGCCAGAGCAACGGCAAGAAGATTCTGGCCTATTCCACCATCTCCAACCTCGGCCTGATCATGGCCTGCGCGGCCATCAACACGGGACCGGCCCTGGCTGCGGCCACCATGCTCATGATATTTCACGCCGCGAGCAAGGGTCTGCTTTTCCTCTGCGTTGGCAGCACTGAGCAGCGCATACACAGCCGGGACGTGGAGGACATGCGCGGACTCTTCGCCAAGGCCCCGGCCACGGCAACGCTCATGACGCTCGGCATGTTGACCATGATCCTGCCGCCCTTCGGCATGCTGCTGGGCAAGTGGATGGCCGTTGAAGCGGCCTCCTCCAACATGGGCCTGCTCATCCTGCTGGCCCTTGGCAGCGCCCTGACCGTGGCCTACTGGGCCAGATGGGCCGGGCTGGTCATGGCCGCCCCGCCAAAGTCCAAGATGTTTATCGAAAAACAAAGTCCGCTCCGGCTCTGGCCCCAGACCGCGCTGGCCCTTGGCGCACTGGTTCTCAGCATTATCTCCCTTGATATACGCGAACCTTGAACAAGCGGCCCTGCCGCTCTACCCGACGCTTCCCCAAGGCGGCTCCAGCCTCTTTTCCGGCGCGGGCGGGTCCTTCCTGGTCCTGCCGCTGTTCTTCTGCGTCCTGGCCGGGCTGCTGCTGGCCCGTTCGGGATTCAAGGCCTCGCGCTCGGCCAGAAACCCCGGAGCATACATGGCCGGACTGCCGCCCGTTGAGTCCGACTCCTACCTCGGCCCCATGAACATCCCGGTCAAGGTGACCGTCAGCAACTACTATTTCAGCGCGATCTGCGCTGAATCGCGCCTCGGCCCGTGGGTCAACATCCTGGCCGGGCTTGGAATCCTTTTCATGCTGATGCTGGGAGCCGGGATATGAACGGACACGAATACCTGTCCATTGGCGCTGCCCTGGCGCTGGCCCCGATTTTCGGCCTGCTGGTCGGCGGACTGGTCAGCGGCCTGGACAGAAAACTCACGGCCCGCATGCAGTCCCGCATGGGACCGCCAATTTTACAGCCCTTCTACGACCTGGCCAAGCTCCTGGGCAAGGAGCCTTTGGCCTCGGGACTCTGGCAGGGCGCCTGCGCCTGGATGGCCTTTCTGGGCGCTGCTGTTTCCCTGGGCCTGTTCTACTCCGGGCAGGACATGCTGCTCATCTTCTTCACCCAGGCCGTGGGCGCGGTCTTCCTGGTCATGGGCGCTCAAAGCGCGGTTTCACCTTACAGCCAGATTGGTGCGCAACGGGAGTTGCTGCAAATCGTGGCCTACGAGCCGCTGCTCATCCTGGCCTTCGCAGGGCTGGCCCTTGAGACGGGCAGCTTCCGGGTGGACGCTGTCTGGACGCATCCCGAACCGCTCATCCTGCATCTGCCCTTCATTTTCCTGGCCCTGACCCTGGCCCTGACCATCAAGCTCAGAAAGTCGCCCTTTGACATTTCAGGTTCGCACCACGCCCACCAGGAACTTGTCCGAGGCGTGCACACCGACTATTCCGGCCCTTTCCTGGCCCTGACCGAGGCGGCCCACTGGCTGGAAGTGGTCCTGCTCCTGTCCGTCTGCGGCCTGTTCTTCGCCGCGCACTGGTGGACCGCCGTGCTGCTGGCCGCCGCCGCATATCTTGCTGAAATTTTCGTGGACAACGCCACCTCGCGCATGACCTGGCGCTGGATGCTCAAAATCCTCTGGCCCGTGGGGCTGGGGTTGGCCCTCATCGACCTGATCCGAATGCAGCTTGGCTGGTGATGAACATGTTCGAAAAATTCATAAACAGATTCAGGAAAAAGTCGCCCTGGCTGCTCCATTTCGACTGCGGAAGCTGCAACGGCTGCGACATCGAGACGCTGGCCTGCCTCACGCCCCTCTACGACGTGGAGCGCTTCGGCATAATCAACGTTGGCAATCCCAAGCACGCCGATGTGCTGGTGGTCACTGGCACGGTCAACCATCGCAACAAACATGTACTCAAAAACCTTTACGAACAAACGCCCGAACCCAAGATAGTGGTGGCCGTTGGAGCCTGCGGACTGTCCGGGGGCATCTTCCGCGAGGCCTACAACGTGGTGGGCGGCGTGGACAAGGTCATTCCCGTGGATGTCTACGTGCCAGGCTGCCCGGCGCGGCCCGAGGAAATCATCGCCGGAATCGTCCAGGCCCTGGCCAAACTTGACGGAAAAAGGGAGGGCTGATGCAGGCCAAAAACGTAAACAGGGAACAACTGCTCAGGGAAGTGGCTGATTTCAAGGCCGCGAGGCTCAGGTTCGTGACCATGTCCTGCGTTGACCTGGGCCAGGAAGGGCTGGACGTTCTCTACCATTTCGCCAAGGGGCTTCGCCTCAACCATCTGCGGCTGACAGTGGCCAGAGGCGAGACAGCTCCCAGCATAACAGGCTCATATTTCTGCGCCTTTCTGGTGGAAAACGAAATCCGCGACCAGTTCGGCCTCGTTTTTGACGGCCTGAACATCGACTACGGCGGGACCCTGCTCCTGGAAAAGGACGTGCGCCTCTCGCCCCTGTGCCGTTACAACGTGGCCGGCGAGCCGGAAAAGGAGAAGTAGTTGGGCACCATAACCATACCATTCGGGCCGCAGCATCCGGTGCTTCCGGAGCCCATCCACCTGACCCTGACCCTTGAGGATGAACGGGTGGTCAAGGCCCTGCCCGCCCTGGGCTACGTGCATCGGGGGCTGGAAAAGCTGGCCGAGAAAAAGGACATGCACCAGATGATCCAGGTGGTTGAGCGGGTCTGCGGCATCTGCTCCATGCTCCACGCCATGTGCTACTGCGAGGCCCTGGAGGCCATGCAGGGCATGGAGGTCCCGCCCAGGGCCAAATATCTGCGCGTGGTCTGGTCCGAGCTGCACAGGCTGCACAGCCACCTGCTCTGGCTGGGGCTTTTCGCGGACTCCTTCGGCTTCGAGAACCTGTTCATGCAATTCTGGCGGGTACGCGAAAGGATCATGGACATCAACGAGGCCACGGCGGGCAACCGGGTCATCGTTTCGGTGAACGTGGCCGGAGGCGTGCGCAAGGATATTGACCCGCAACAGGCGCGCTGGATTCTGGACGAGTTGAACACGGTGGAAAAGGAACTCCTGCGCCTTGGCCCGGTGATTCTCAAGGACTACACCGTTGAGAAGCGCACCAGGGGCATCGGCCTGCTGGACTCCAAAACGGCCCTGGAGCTTGGCGTGGCCGGTCCGACCCTCAGAGGCAGCGGCGTGGCCGAAGACATGCGCCAGCTGGGCTATGAGGCTTTTCCGGACCTTGATTTCCAGCCCGTTGTCGAGCAGGACGGCGACTGCTGGGCCAGGAGCGCGGTGCGCTTTCGCGAAACCCTGCAATCAATCGATCTCGTCCGCCAGGCCCTTTCAAAACTGCCCAAGGGCGAACTGGCCGCCAAGTTCAAGGGCAAACCCCAAGGCGAATCAGTGAACCGAGTGGAACAGCCGCGCGGAGAGGTTCTCTACTATATCAAGGCCAACGGCTCCAACTTTCTTGAAAGGGTGCGCATCAGGACGCCCACCTTCGCCAACATCCCGGCCCTGGTGACCATGCTTCCGGGGCTGGAAATGGCCGATGTGCCGGTTGTTGTTTTGTCCATCGACCCCTGCATCAGCTGCACGGAGAGGTAGAATGGCTGTCCCCAAAATGCTGCCCAACATCCTGAAAAACCTGGTGGACGGACCGGCAACCCGGAATTTCCCGGCCGAGACCCGGCCGCCCTTTCCCGGCGCACGCGGACAAATCGAAAACAACATTGCAGAATGCATATTCTGCGGGCTGTGCGCGAAAAAATGCCCCTCCGGGTGCCTTGAGGTCGACAAGGACAAGGGACTCTGGGCCCACGAGCCCGCCCAATGCATCTGGTGCGGCATCTGCGTCCAGGCCTGCCCCACCGGAAGCCTGACCCAGTCCGAAAAGCGCATGGGTCCCGCCGCCCAGATCAAGCGAATGGAACTCTTCGGGACCCCGCCCAGAAAGACCAACAAGAAATAGCTTTGCCGCTTTCTCCTGTCCCCACCGCCTTGTGCATTGACTAGCCGCGCCGGGCCGCACTATAGACCCGGCATGAAGGTTATCAAGCTGGGCGGCGGCTGCCTGAAAGACAAACAGGCCGTAAAACACATTCTCGGACTGGTGGCCGAGCAGGGCAAGGGGCAGATCTTCGTCGTCTCAGCCCTGAACGGAATCACCAACAAGCTGATCAGCGGGCTTTCCCGCGCACTGAAAAGCGAAGACGAAATCCCCGCGCTCATGGATGAGGTCAAGGCCACGCACATGGAGGTGGCCCGGCACATCCTCAAGGATTGCAGCGGATATGAAGTGAAGCTCGATCACGACCTGAAAAAGCTGGAAAGGCTATATTACAGCCTGATCATCGCCAGGGAAATCACCGCGCGCATGGAGGACGTGATCAGCAGCTATGGCGAACGCCTTTGCGTGGTCCTGCTGGCCGAAATCCTCGGAGATTTTGGAATTTCAGCCAAGTACGCCATGCCCCATGAAATCGGCATGGTCACGGACGGCAAATTCGGGGACGCAACCGCGCGTCTGGGCCGGACAGAAGCCAACCTGAAAAAAAATCTGGCCCCCCTGCTGGAAAGGGACGGAGTGATGCTCATCCCCGGTTTCTTCGGCGTGGGTCCGGACGGGGACATCACGACCTTCGGCAGGGGCGGAACGGATTATTCCGCAGCGGTGGTGGCCACGGCCATGAACGCTGAAAGCCTGGAAATATGGAAGGACGTGGAAGGGTTCATGAGCGTGGACCCGAGACTGGTGCCCGACGCCCGGCTCATCCCCGTTCTCTCCTATTCCGAGGCGGCGGAGCTCTCCTATTTCGGAGCCAAGATTCTGCACCCGCGCACGGTTGAACCTGTGCGCAGCAAGAAGCTGGACATAGCCATCAAGAACACCATGAACCCCAAGGCCAGGGGCAGCCTGATCACGGCCAAAAGCCCAAAAATAAAGGACATCATAAAAAGCGTGGCCCACAACCAGGACATCTGCCTGCTCAAGGTCTTCGCCTCCGGGGTGGGCGCGAGGATCGGCATCCTGGGCATCGTGGCCAGCAAGCTGGCCGAGGCGGGCATCAACATTAAGTCCGTGGTCACCTCCCAGACCTCCATCAGCCTGCTGCTTTCCAACAGGGACATGGAGGCAGGCTACAAGGCCCTGCAGGAAATCAAGCCCAGGCCATATCGAAAACTGGAAAAGCTGGAGGACGTAGCCTTGGTCAGCATCGTGGGCCAGGGGCTGCACCGCAACAAGGGCATTGCCGGACGCTGTTTCACGGCCGTGGCCGAAGCCGGGGTGAACATCGAGATGATATCATTCGGCCCCTCCAAGTACGCCCTGTATTTTCTTGTGCGCAACAAGGACCTGAAAACCGCGGTAGCGGCCATACACAAAACGTTCTTTCCCTCTTTCAACGTCTAGATTCGAACCCCGCCAAGAAAACATCAGGCAGGGACTCGACCCCGGCCCTGAATCATATTAAAAGAGGCCAAATCGGGAGAAAGTCATGCTGGAAGGACTATTCACGCTGGAAAATCTCGTAGCCCTGGTCACCCTGACCAGCCTGGAGATTGTGCTTGGTATCGACAACATCGTTTTCATCGTGGTGGTCACCAGCAAGCTCAAGGCCGAAGTGCGCGACGGGGCGCGGCGCATCGGGCTGGGTCTGGCCATGTTCTCGCGCATCGCCCTGTTGCTCGGCATCAGCCTGATCATGCGCCTTACCGTGCCTCTTTTCTCGGTCATGGACCATGCGGTCACGGGCAAGGACCTGGTCCTGCTCATCGGCGGACTCTTCCTGCTGGGCAAGGCGACCTTTGAAATCCACGACAAGATCGAAGGCCCGGCCCACGGGGAAGACCTGATAAAGAGAACCTACTCATACGCCGGGGCGATCTTCCAGATCGTGCTCCTGGACGTGATCTTTTCTTTGGACTCGGTGATAACGGCAGTGGGCATGGTCCAGCACGTGGGCATAATGGTCGTGGCCATTGTCCTGGCCGTGCTTGTCATGCTGATTTTTTCGGGACCGGTGAGCCGCTTCGTAAGCACACATCCCACGATCCAGATGCTGGCCTTTTCATTTCTGTTGCTGGTGGGCGTATTCCTGATGGCCGAGGGGCTGGGCAAGCACATAGACCGCGGCTACATCTACTTCGCCATGGGCTTTTCCCTGTTCGTGGAATTCCTGAATCTCAAAATGCGCAAGGCCAAGCGCAAGGACTCCGCCGCGCCCCCTACATCTCCAGCCTGACCTTTTCCGGGCTGAGCCTTCTCTCCAGCCGGGCCGCATAGCGGCTCATGGCGTAGCACATGATGAAATAGATCACGGCAATGGTGGTGTACATCTCGAAAATCAAAATCTGCTTCCGGTTGATGATGATCTGGGTGACCATGGTCATCTCGTTGGCCCCGATGATGTAGGCCAGGGACGTGTCCTTGAGAATGGCGATAAACTGGCCCACAATGGCCGGAATCATCTGTTTCAGGGCCTGGGGCAGGACGATCTTGCGCATGGTCTGCCAGTATGAAAGGCCGGTGGAATAGGCGGCCTCGAACTGGCCCGGCGGGATGTTCTGGATGCCGCCGCGCACGATTTCCGCTATATAGGCCGCGTTGAACACGGTCATGGCGATGGTTGCGCTGGTGAAGGCGTCCAGAAACTTGCCGGTCAACACGCCGATGAAGAAATAACTCCAGAAAATGACCATGATCAGCGGGTTGCCGCGGATGATCTCGATGTAGGCCGTGCAGGGAACGCTGAAAACCCTGTTTTTTGAGGAGCGGCCAAGGCCTATGAGCAGGCCGATGGGAAAACTGACGGAGATGGAGACCACGGCCATGATGATGGTCAGTGAAACGCCGCCAAGGCCCCATAAAAGCTGGTTATGTTCTCCGTGTGGAAAGCGGAAGGTGAAAAGCAGGCGCAGATTGTCGGCTATTCCCTGCCAGTCGAAGCCCCACACGCCCTTGCCGACCATGAACAGCAGGTAGAGGATCAGGGCCACGAACAGGCCTTTGACGGCCAGCACGAAAAAACTCCAGCCCAGGCCGCGAATCCGCACCCAGACGGCCATTGCCCGGCCATAGGACAAGGTCTGTCTTCTGGCCCTGCGGCGGCGGTTGAACCTGCGAAGCGTCCTGGAAAAAAAATTAAAAATACGGGCAAATGGCCAGAGAAAAAGGTCAAGGAGTCCGTCCAGACTGCCCCTCTTGCCTATTCCGGACGAGGCCAAAAGCTTCCGGTTCACGGCGTTCATGACCGAGGAAGTGGCCAGGGAGGTAAGAAGATAAAGGGTGGACGCGCCGCAGGCCGCTTCAAACCCCTTGAAGGTCAGGGACTCCACCTGCTGGGACTGCCAGGCCAGTTCGGCCACGCCCACGACCATGGCCAGGGATGAGTTCTTCATGTTGTTCAGGAACTCGCTGCCCAGCGGCGGAATGATATTCCTGAAAGCGATGGGCATGATGACCTTGCGCAAGACCTGCAGATAGCTGAGCCCGGAGGAATAGGCGGCCTCCAGCAGTCCTTTTGGTATGGACTGCAACCCGGCCCTGATGACCTCGGCCATGTAGGAGCCGGAATAGATGGCCAGTCCGAAGGTTGCGCACCAGAACTCGAAATTCATGCTCAGGCCGAAAATTTTGGTGTCGATGTCGAAGAAAATCCAGTCCCTGACGGAGTCGGGCAGAACCTGGGGAAAGGCGTAGTACCAGAAAATCAGCTGCACCAAAAGCGGTGTGTTGCGGAAAAACTCAACGTACCAGGATGAAAAAAGATACAGGGGCTTGAACTTGGAAAGCCTGCCCAACCCGAAAAAAATGGCCAGGGCCAAAGCAATGGCGGCGCTGATCAGGGAGATGACCAGGGTCATGAACAGACCCTTAAGCAACCCCAGACCGAAGTGCTGGCCATAGGTCTCGTTGAACTCGAACAGCACGCCCCACTGGAAATCGTACGGAGACTCAAATCCAAAAGTCCAAAACAAGGCCGCAATAGCCAGGAGGCCGGTTAGTACGAGATACTGGACCCAGGTTTTCTCAAGCCAGATTCTGATCATTTTTCATCCAAAAAAACGGGTCCGGGCGGAAACCGCCCAGACCCTTTTGCATTCAATTCAGCTTAGGGCCACATTTCGATCTGCTTGGTCAGCGGGAAGGCCCACTTGGATTCGGGACCATACCACTTGTCGTAGATCTTCTTGTAGGTTCCGTCGGTCCACATGTCCTGAATGGCGAAGTTCACGGCGTCGCGCCAAGCGGAATCGTTCTCGGGCAGACCGATGCCGTAAGGCTCGTCGGAAAAGAAATCGCCGATGAGCTCGTACTGTCCCGGTTCCTCGGCAGCGTAGCCGATGAGCAGGGTGGAGTCGGTGGACCAGGCGGCCACGCGGCCCATCTTCAGGGCCTGGAAGCACTCGGCCTCGTTCTGGTAGGAGATGACGTTTGTGTCGGCCTCGGGATCACCGAGTTCCTTGAGCAGGGCGCGGACGTTGATCTCGGAAGTGGTGCCCTGCATGGAGGCTATTTTCTTGCCCACCAGATCCTTCCATTCCTTGGCGGCTCCTTTCTTGACCAGGAATTTTTGGCCGTCGAAGAAGTAGGTGATGGAAAAATCGATGGATTTGTCGCGCTCGCGCTTGTGGGTCATGTTGGCCAGGGACATGTCGATCTGGCCGGTCTGCACGCCGGTGATGCGGGTCTTGTTGTTGACCTGGACCTTCTCGATCTTGGCGCCCATGCGCTTGCAGATCTCGGTGGCCATATCAACGTCAAAGCCGATCCAGTTGCCGTCGCCGTCAACAAAGCCGGCGGGCTTGGCGTTGGCCATGAGTCCCACGCGGACGACCTTGTCCTTCATCACCTTGTCGTAAGTGGGTCCGGCAAAGACCATGGAGGCTGCGACGAGAACCAGGGCCGTCGCCAGCGCCATCAGTTTCAAACTCTTCATCTTCCACTCCTTGAATTGAAGTTTACCCGTAATAACAATCCGGCGGACCCCTCGGCCCGACGGGTCGATGCTAATGAGAAAGTATCTTGCTCAGAAAGTCCTTGGTCCGGTCGCTCTTGGGATTGTTGAAGAATTCCTCAGGCGTGTTTTCCTCGACCAACTGCCCCTCATCCATGAAAATGACCCTGTCCGCCACCTCGCGGGCAAAGCCCATCTCGTGGGTCACGCAGATCATGGTCATGCCTTCGCGGGCCAGGGTCTTCATGACATCCAGGACCTCGTTGATCATCTCCGGGTCCAGGGCCGACGTGGGTTCGTCGAAAAGCATGATTTTGGGCTTCATGGCCAAGCCGCGGGCTATGGCCACGCGCTGTTGCTGGCCGCCGGAGAGTTGGCTGGGATAGGCGTTGGCCTTGTCCGGAATGTCCACCTTGTGCAAAAGCTCCATGGCCAGATCCACGGCCTCGGCGCGCCTGATGTCACGGACCATTGTCGGGGCCAGCAGGATGTTCTCCAGCACAGTCATGTGTGGGTAGAGGTTAAATTGCTGGAACACGAAACCAACTTCCGCCCTGAGCATGGTCAGATTGGTTCTGGGGTCGTTCAGGTCGGCCCCGTCAACGATGATGGTCCCCTTCTGGATGGGCTCCAGTCGGTTGACGCACCGAATGAGCGTGCTCTTGCCCGAACCGCTGGGACCGCAGACGACCACCACTTCGCCCTGCTTTATTTCAAGGTTGATGTTCTCCAGCACATGGAGATCGCCAAACCACTTGTGAACATGGTCAAACTTTATCAAAACACCCTCTCCCCATTATGAAAAACGACAACCCGAAAGACTTAAGCCTAATAGCAGAATCAACACGAGGCGGCAAGAAAACACGCAGCCTTCCGATATCTACGCCACGTCCCAGACAGCGCCTTGCGGGGTGTCCTTGACCTCAACGCCAAGGGCCGCCAATTCGTCGCGCAACCGATCCGACTCCGCGAAATCCTTGTCCTTGCGGGCCTGGATTCTGGCTTCAAGCATCTTCTCCACCTCGGCCACGTCCAGCCCCCTGCGCCTGGCCCTGCCCGCTCGCAGTTCGTCAAGAAGCTCTTCCGGTCGGCGCTGAAAAACGCCAAGCACCCCGCCCCAGACCCTTAGGTCTTCCAGGATTCTGGTCCATAGATCGCGGGCGCCTTCGCTCTTCTTCAGGGCCTTGTCCTCGGCCACGCGCCCGGCGAGGCGCACGGAACCGAACAGATGTCCCAGGGCCCCGGCGGTGTTCATGTCGTCTTCCATGGCCGCGTCCCAGGCCTTTTCATATTCGTCCAGTTCCTTGACCAGTTCTTCAGGGAAAGGACTTTTGGACCATTTGGAGCGATCCAGCCATTGGTTCATTTGATCCATGGCGGAGTAGATGCGCTTCAACCCCTTTTCAGCCTCGTCCATTGCGTCGAAGGAAAAATCAAGGGGGCTGCGGTAGTGCATGGTCAAAAGAAAATAACGCAGGGTCTCCGGCGGGTACTGGCCGAGAATATCCCGGATGGTGAAGAAGTTGCCGAGAGACTTGGACATCTTCTCCGAATTGATCTGCACGAACCCGTTGTGCACCCAAAACCGGGCGAACTCCTTGCCCGTGGCCGCCTCGGACTGGGCGATCTCATTCTCATGGTGCGGAAAGGCCAAATCCTGCCCGCCGCCGTGGATATCCAAAGGCAGAGGCGCGTATTTCTCGCTCATGGCGGAGCATTCCAAATGCCAGCCTGGACGGCCCTGTCCCCATGGGCTTTCCCATGACGGCTCTCCGGGCTTGGCCGCCTTCCAAAGGGCGAAATCAAGGGGGTCCTCCTTTTGCGTGCCGGGATCAACCCGCGCGCCGGATTGCAGTTCCTCGATATTGCGCCCGGAAAGCTTGCCGTAGTCCGCAAAGGAACGGACCCTGAAATATACGTCGCCCATGAGCGTCGCGTAGGCGTGGCCCTTCTCGATAAGCTCCCGTGTGAGCCTGACCATCTCGTCGATGTGCTCGGTGCACTTGGGCTCGATGTCCGCCCTAAGCACGGAAAGCCTGTCCATGTCGGCATAGAACTCGCCGATGAAATGCTCGGCCAGTTCCTTGGGTTCCCGGCCCACTTCGGCGGCCCTGTTGATGATCTTGTCGTCCACGTCGGTGAAGTTGCGAATGAACAGCACATCATAACCCTTGTGCCGCAGATAGCGCACCAGCACGTCAAAGACCACGGCGGACCGGGCATGCCCTATGTGGCAAAGGTCGTAGGCGGTTATTCCGCAAACATACATGCTGACCTTGTTGCCGTTCAGGGGCTGGAATTCCTCTTTGCCGCGCGATAGGGTGTTGTAGAGACGCATTAAAAGACTCCAATCTTAACTAATTGATTTTATTTTAATTCGATTGTTCAGGATTGCTTTCAACTTCAATGTTGAGCAGGCTGATTATGTCCAGGAGATTGCGGCCCATGAAAAAATAGAGCCAGGGAACGGGTTCGTCCGGGCTGGAGGTTATCTTTACGCCCTCCCGGTCCTTGAGAAAACCCTTCAGACCGAGAAATGCTTCCGCCGCGATGCGGTTCTTTTCCTTCTCGGCCCACTGGACGTTGGTTTCGATGCGGGCCAACAGACGCCTGACGGCCTCGGCCTCGGACATCCCGGCCTCGTCCGCCAGATTCCGGATCATCCGGTCGGCAAGGGCCGCGTCGTCGTAATAAAGCTTGATGTCGACGATCTGAAGCCCGATCTGCCGCTCCGGGCTGAGTTCTTCGAGGTTCACGTTGCCCACGCTGAAATCAGCGGTCAGCCTGCCCGCGTTCTTCACGGCCAGTTCCAGGTGTTCGACACGCAGCCGCTTGAGGGCCTGATCATAGGTGTATTTCAAATCAAGATCGCAAAACAGCGTCTGGTATCCGAGGCTTTGGATATATTCATAGTCCGAGCCGAAATTTCCCTCGTCAACGGCTATCTCCACTCCTCGAACGGATGCTGAAAGATAGTGGGGAGGCTCATGCTTGAGGTCTATGTCCTCCAAAAAAACGGACTTGGCCCGCACGGTCCGTCCGTCCCGGAAATCAACGATGACATCGGTGATTTCCGCTCCCTGGCGAATCAAATCCGCGTTGACCCCGCCAAAGACTATGCTTACGGAGTCGTCCACCTCGGCCGCGGCCTTGAGCAGTTCCCGCTCGGCCAGATCGTCGAAATACAGCTTGGCCCCGACATAGGCCCCGGCCAGAAGAACAGCGGCGGCAAGCAGCCCGTAACTCAGCTTCCTGATGCTCATGCCCTCATCCCTTTTTCAGGGCCGTCACCGTGGCAACGGCCTTGATGCCTTTTTTTTCACCCGTGAATCCCAGCCCTTCCTCGGTGGTGGCCTTGAAGTTCACGCAACTTGCGTCCAGCCCAATGAGCGCGGCTATGTTCCTGACTATCTGATCCCGCCAGGGATTGAGCTTCGGTATCTGGGCGATGGCGGTCATGTCCACGTGCACGATGCGCAGGCCTGATTGCCGGGCCAGTTCCAGGGCCTCCTTGAGAAAGACCGAACTGCTCATGCCGTCGTACTTCTCGTCCGTGTCCGGAAAATGTTTGCCTATGTCGCCCTTGCCCAGGCAGCCCAGCAGGGCGTCGGTCAGGGCGTGCAAAAGCACGTCCCCATCGGAATGGGCCACAACCTCCGGGGCCGAAGGTATGGGCACGCCGCCAAGGACGAAGGGACGCCCCGAACCGTACCTGTGCACGTCGTAGCCCCAGCCCACGCAAGGCACCAAATCTGGCTCCCGCTGCTGCAGATGCCCAAGGTCTTCGGGAGTGGTTATCTTCAAATTCGTCTCCTCTCCGGGCACGGTCGCGACCTGGCCGATCCTCTCGACCATGGACGCGTCGTCCGTGACGTCCCAGGACTCCAACTCCGCAAGTTCATGGGCGCGAATCAACGTCGGCAGGTTGAAACCCTGCGGGGTCTGGACCGCTCGCAGTTCGCCGCGCGCCAAGGTCTCCACCACGATTTCACCGGAAACGCGCTTTACCGTGTCCTTGACCGGAACCACGGGGATCACGCCCTGGGCTCCGTTTTCAAGGACCTTGATGACGGACTGGACCACCGATGCCGAGACAAAGGGCCGCGCCGAGTCATGCACCAGTACCGTGTCGCAGCCGTCGGGCAGGGCCTCCAACCCGTTGCGGACCGAGTCCTGCCGCCGTCTGCCGCCTGCCGCGCAAGCCCAGGTAAGCCCCAACTCCTCCTGCCTGAACAACAATTCAAGCTCGGATTTCTTTTCCTCAAGATCGTCCGGAGGAAAAACAAACACAAAGCCCTTGATACCGGCTATCCGGGAAAAAGTCCTAGCCGAGTGCCAGAAAAGCGGCCTGCCCTGGTATTCCAGATACTGCTTTCTGACGCCGGCGGCCGCTTCGGCCAAGCGGGTTCCGCTTCCGGCGGCCAGGATCACGGCCCATGTGCTTTTCAGGTTTCGTTTCATGGCGGGATTCACGGAACCACCCTTTCGGGCGGTTCGGGTTTTGACGCAATAATAAATGGAGCCGGACTGTAAGCCGGGTTTTGTTCCCCTTGCGGGGCGGCCATCATTCCTCTAGGACGGTCGTTGCCGACCGCCTCAAGCAACCTACCCGAGGGCCGTGTGGCCGGGCCGGCCAACCCTCCTATTTGGTCTTGCTCCGAACGGGGTTTACCTAGCCGGCTGCGTCGCCGCAACCGCTGGTGGGCTCTTACCCCACCGTTTCACCCTTACCCCGCGAACGGGGCGGTCTGTTTTCTGTGGCACTATCCGGGGATCACTCCCCCTGGGGGTTACCCAGCGTTCTGCCCTGCGGAGCCCGGACTTTCCTCCCCGGCCCTTGCGGACCGCAGCGATGGCCTGTCCGACTCCATTAAAATCATATCAAAAACACGAAAAGGAAAAAAGAAATTCCAGCTCCTATTTGGCCTTTTCAGCTTCCTCGCCGGAAACATGATCCTCCCAGAAAATCAGGCGCTGGCAATTGGGACAGGCCATGATCTGCTTGCCCTTTTGCAACTCGTTGTAGTCCTGTGGGGGTATCATGATATTGCAACCGGTGCATATGCCCTCGGCCACGGCCACTATGACGGGATTTTCCATGCGTGAACGAATGAACTCGTAACGACCAAGGATGGGTGCGGGAACAACCTTGCAGGCCGCCTTGCGCTTGCGGTTCAGGGTTGCAAGCCTTTTCTCGGCCTTGGCCAGACGCTCGTCCAGTGTGGCCTTCTTGGCGTCGCGCTCTTCCTGCACTGTTCCTGATTCGCCGCTCTGTTCCTCAAGGGCCTCGTTCTGACGGCCAAGCTCTTCCACAATGGCCATCTTCTCTTCTTCCCGCATACGGTTCAGCTTTTCCAGGTTATCCATCTCGCGCATCATGGCGTGATATTCCTTGGTGTTGCCGACCAGCATGAGCTTGTTCTTGCTCTTCTTGATCCTGCTGCCGTCATCTTCAATCTCGGTCTCCAGCTTGGACAGCTGGGATTGAAGAATCTCTATCTTCTCTTCGACCTGGGTCTTCTTTTCCACGAGTCCGCTCAAAACACCCTCAAGCTCGGACAATTCCTTGGGAGCGGCCTCGATTTCCTGTTCCAGAAGAATGATCTCGTCGTCCACGGTCTGCAAAACAACGAGCTGTTCAATCTGCTTTTGATACATATCCCCTTACCTCTTTGATTTATTTAAAAAATACAGCGGACCATTCAGTCCGCCGTCTTTTTCGCTAATCCCGGACAAAGAACCCGAACGGATCATCGCCCTTGAAGAATCTGACTTCCACATCGGAAAGCGCCTCTGCCAATTCCCTGGAAAAGAGCCGGATCATCTCCTCCTCCAGCGAGAAGTGACCGACATCGACAACAAATCCTTTTGCATCCAGAGCGGGATGATATTTCATGTCGCCGGTAACAAACACGTCCGCGCCCAGTTCAAATGCACTGTCCAGCATGGACGAACCGGAGCCGGGACAATAGGCCACCCTGGAGATGACCTCGGGCTGCGGCCCGGCAAGGGTCATGACCTTGCGGCCCACAATCTTGGAGAGCCGGGCCAAAAAGTCCCCGCGCTTAACGCTGACCGGAAGATCGCCGATCTGCCCGAACCCCACGGAGCGCCTGGGCGCTTCCAGCCTTCTAATATAAAATTCCGTGTCCGACCCGACAATGGACCTGATTTCCGAAGCCAAATCCGGCCAACCCTTGTCCTCGCAGACCAGACGAATTTCGCCGGACGCGCTCTGGGAAATGTTGTGCAGGCATTCCCGCTCGGCCCACTTGTCGGCGATGGCCCTTGAAACCGGCAGTTGCGAATGAAAGGACACTTCAATGGGCGTGAAGGAGGCCTGGCTTTCGATCATGGAGGTATTTTCCAGTCCAAGCTCCCTGCCGAGCCAGGAGGCGGGACCGTCCGGACGGCAATCCAGGGAGGTGTGCGCGGAGTAAAGCCAGGCGTCGTTGGCCAGGAGCAGCTTCAGGACCTCGAGATACGTTCCCTGATTGGCGGGCGATTTAGGTTCCATGAACAGGGGGTGGTGGGTGAGCACCATCTGCGCCCCCCAGTCAAGGCACTTCCCAAGGGCGGCGGGAGTCGGGTCCAGGGTCACGGCCAGACGGAGTATGTCCGACTCCTTTCCCGCAACCTGAACGCCGCTGTTGTCCCAGGGGCTTGCATATTCCTCTGGGGCCAATTGCCTAATTATTTTCAACAGTTCACTGCTTTTCATGGGCCTCAAAATAAAGATGCTCCCTTAGGGTCATTCCCCTGGGAGCATCCAAATCTCTTGAAAGAATTCAGAGTCGAGCTGTATTTGTTTAGATGTCCGTCCGTCCGCCAATTTTCTTCCTTTTGGTGGGCCAACCAGGATTCGAACCTGGGACCATCCGGTTATGAGCCGGGGGCTCTGCCAACTGAGCTATTGGCCCATATCGGTGTAAACGAGAATACTTACTCGCACCTTTTTTCAAAGTCAAGAACTATGTTCTCCCGTCAGAATCCGTTCTATGGTGGCGGTTGTGGAGAAACCAGGCAGAAGCGCAAGGCTGTGCACCTCGCCCCCGGCACCCTCGACAATGTCCCGGCCCACTATAGCGTCCCTGGACCAGTCCCCGCCCTTGACCAGCACCTGCGGTTTCACGGCCCTTATCAATTCATAGGGCGTTTCCTGGGAAAAGGAGACCACGAAATCAACGCTTTCAAGACCGGCCAGCACGTAGGCGCGCTGGGCCTCGCTGTTTACAGGACGGCCCTCCCCCTTGCCCAGGCTCCTGACCGATTCGTCGCTGTTCAGTCCCAGAAGCAGGCCGTCGCCCAAGGCCCTGGCCCGACGCAGAAGGTCAACGTGTCCCGGATGCAGGATGTCGAAACAGCCGTTGGTGAAGACCAGCCTGTAGCCTTTGGGAAAGCCCTTCTGTTTTTCCAGAAAAGCCGCCAGGGTCAGAATCTTTTCATGTTTCAGGTCGGGGTTCATCATGCTTCCTGTTTCAGGTTTCCGCCGCCCAGAAAAACAAGTTCCAGCCATTCCAGGGCAAAATTAAGGCAGACTTCCTCGTCTCCAAGTATTTCGTCTCGCCGTCCGTCCGAAAGATTGAGCCTGCCCAAAATGCCCATGTCCTGCAAAAAAGTCTTGAAGTCGTCCGGCTGATAAAGGGCCAGAAAGGCCATGTTCACCTGTTTGGAATCCAAGGCGCGGCCGGTCTTGCCGCACCTGCTCATAAGACCCATGTAGCGGTCGTTGAATTCATTGTATTCCTCAAGCCCCTGATCCTTAAGCCAGCTCTCCCTGGTACAAGTCCCCTCTTGCTCGAACCCCCGGCAATGATCTTCGCGGACCATGAAAAACTGCTCTTCGAGATTTCCATTGGAATCAAGCCTGGACGCCCGGCCAAGGGGATAGGTGCGGCAGGCTCCGGGCCTGTCGGAATAGACCGAGCATCCGGCCTCGCGCACAAAGGGACAGCTGTGGCGCGCATCATCGGTCATGCGCAGCTTGACCTGCGGAAAACCGCCGCCGGACATGGCCGAGACCTGGGCAAAACACTGAATGAATTCCCGGCTGAGGATGGACAGGTTTCTTCTCAGGCGATAGGAGTCATAGGGCGTCAGCATCAGATTCAGGTCGCCGCAACAGGCGTTGAAGCAGGGAACCCCAGTGTTGCATGCGAACTTGAAGCTCTCACCGGCCTTGAGTTCCGGCAAGCTGTTCATAAAATCCTGGGTGGCGTCTGATTTGGGCATTGGTTGTTTATCCCCGGTTTCCGACGCATCCATCCTGCGCCCTTGTTTCAATTACGGCGAGCTTACACAGCAAATCCCTTTCCAACAACTCGCGCTCGGCTGCGGCTGCGGCTGAAATTTCTTCCCTGGAGTGCATGGCCTGCATCTTGTACTTGTTGCCCAGGGCGTTGCTTTCCTCACGGATCGACGATCTGCTGGCCGCGCCGGTGCTCTTCTTGTGCAAAACCCGCAAATGGCCCTGATAGACAGCAAACAAGCCCTTCCGGGCCAGCCTCAAGTCGTGCTCCATGTCGTCGTACTGGGAGGGCGAGAGGTACAGGGAAAAACCGCCCTGATCAAGGAGCGTCGAGGTCCTGAAAAGATGGCAGCAGCCCGTGACCGAGGCGCAGGGACGGATATAGTCGAACATGCCGTTGTCCGGCCCGAAGAGATGCAGGTTGGAGAGCCTGAAGGGGTTGGGTTCGCTGCGGCTCATGTCCAGGGCGGGGAGCGAAGGGTCGGGACTGAGAAAATGATAATCCGCCGCCTGCATGACCGCCGGGGAGGCATGGTCCGAAACCTTGCAGCCCCAGACTCCAGCATCGGGGTAGACCCGGACCGCCGCGCCCAGCCTTCCCAGCCAGTTGCGGGGGACAACCGCGTCGTCGTCTAGGTAGAGGGCGAACTCGCTATCCCGGACCTCGGGCAGGTTCATGAGCCAATTGCGGGCCGCGGGCGCTCCGATGTTAACGGGCAGGTCAATGCGCATGAACCTGTCCGTGCCGAAACTCTGCGACCACTTGTCCAAGACCTGCGGCGTCGCGTCCTCGGAGCCGTTGTCCAGGACGATCAACCGCCAATCTTCCTTTGGAAGGTCGGACTCGAAAATGGACTTGAGCGTCTCGTCCAGCTCTCCGCCCTTGTTCCAGGAATAAAGCAGGATGGACAGGCCGCCCTCAAGGTCCGCGCATTTCCGGTCCAGTCCCAGTTTCAGGTCGTGGAGCCTCAGGGCCAGACTGGTGCGCCAGGGACCTGTTTTCAGAGCCTTGTTATAATTCGATGCGGCCCCTTCACGGTCGTCCAGAGCCAGCAGCGCCTGCCCCGTGAGAAAGGCCTCCTGCGCCGGGCCGAAAATCGAAGCGTTTTCATTTATAAACTTCAGCCCCTTGTTCCCTTCTCCGGCAAGCATCAGGGTCTGGGCCGCCATTGTCTTCAGGCAGGGCCGAATGTCTTCGGGCGCGGGCAAATCCAGGATCGAAAGCACCCAATCCCAGTCCTGCTCCAGCAGGCCGAAGGCCGCACCCTTTTGCCGCCAGAAAATATTATTCGGCTCGCGCTCCATCTGTTTTTGAATAAAGGCCCGCAGCTTGGGATAATCCCGAAGCGCCGCCGTGCGTTGGAAATATGAAAGGTTGTCCGGCTCGCGCCAGAAATCGGCCACAGCCTTGAGGGCCGCCCGCGTATTGTCGGAAATCAACGGCTCAAGCAATGGCGAGGCCAGGATCACGGCGGCCAGGGAGCCGTCCAAAGGATTCTCGCTCCAGGCGGACAACAGCATGTCCAACCAGAGTGTTGCTTTTTCCGGATCAGTTGAAAGCCCCTGCGAGGCCAGGGAGATCAGGTGCCGCTTGCCCACCGAGCCCATCAACAACCCCTCGCGCACAGTGGCGGGAAGGCCGTTCCAGGCCGAAGACAATGAATCCGGTCTCGGTGTCATGAGGCCACTTCCTCCAGCGGCAGTTTCCTGAACCGCTGCTCCCCGGAATAGACCCGGTACAAATCGCGCCCCTTGCTTCGATTGCTCATGAACTCCAGCACAATGCGCCGGTTGATGCGGCCCATTTTCAGCCTGAGGTCGTAATCGTCGGCCAAAAGAAGCACCCTCTCGGCCAGACAGCCTGAATCCTCCACCGGGCAAAGGAATCCGTTGACCCCGTCCTTCACCAGTTCGGGAATGCCCCCGGTCTCGGCACAGACCACGGACAGGCCGTGGGCAAAGGCCTCAAGCAGGGTGTTGGGCATGCTTTCCAGCCTGGACGAGATGACCAGGATGTCCGAGGCGCGGAAATGCTCCAGAACCTCTTCATGCGGCAGGGGCCCGGTGAAATTTATCCTGTCAAGGACCTCCGGAGGACGCTTCCCCTCATATCCGGTTCTCGTCTTGGCGCCGCAGGCCACGAATTCCATGTCCCGCACGCCCTTTGCGCACAGCTCTTCCGCCATGTCCAGAAACAGGTCAAAGCCCTTGAACCTGGCCTCGTTGCCCACGTAAAGCACGCGCACGCCGCGCTTCTTGCCCGGCTCACGCCACTCTTTCGGCGCGGAAAAGGAATTGTAGACCACGTTCAGGCGGCTTTTGGGCACAAGATATTTGGCCAGCACCTGGGCGCATTTCATTGAATTGCAGATCGCCCCGTCCAGGACCCTGGACCAGATGCCGGCCAGCAGGTTGGGCGCGAATATCACGCCCCGATTGAAAAAGGCCCTGAAGCGAGGCCCACAAAACCGCCCGAGCAGCCTGGCCCTGACCGCCCCCTTGTAACCCTTGTGAAAGGCGTGGATCACGTCGATGTTCCGTTCTTTGGCGATATTGAGCAAAAATTTCCCGGCGGGTCCGGGTTTTCTTATCTCTTCGAACTCGTCCAGACGCACGCCCAGCGGCTCCAGTTCGCCGCGCAGGGCCGAACCGGGCTTGAGCACGGCGTGGACCTCCAGCCCCAGGTCGAGCATGGCCTTGGCGTTGTTGATCATCTGCCTGCTTCCCCCCGAAACCTTGTCCGAGTCCGTGACGTAAAGGACCTTTTTCACTTCCGGGCTCTTGCGGTGCAGCTTGCAGAATATCGAAGCCGTGACGCGGCAGGAATACATACGCAGCCGCGAGCGCACCCAGTCCGCGGACTTGTTCTTGCCCACGCCGATGCGCCGGATGCGAAAGGGGTCGGCGCCCTTGCAGTTGGGCGACCTTTGCAGGGTGAAGGCTCCCTGAAACCCGGCCTGCTTCAGGAGATTTTCCGAGACCTCGTCGAACTGGCCCCAGGGCCAGCAAAAAAGCTGGGGAGTATCGCCGTTGATCTGTTTGATGCGCTCCATACTGCGCGAAAAATCCGTGCGGCAAAAATCCTCGCGCTCCCTGTCGCTCCTGAGCCTGTAGCCCTGCCCCTGTTCATCCCCCTCTTTGTCCTCAAAGGGCCAAAACCCGTTGTAGACGTAGGCGCTGCCCTCCTCGAACATGGGCAGTTCCGGTCGATAGTCCGGATAAATCCCCCAGGCCGACCAGTGGGGCTTGCGGGGCGTGAGGTTGCGCAGGCAGCCCTGGTGCCGGGAGCCGTGGCTGTAGACCTCCATGCCGTAGTCGGAGACCACGCTCTTGAGTTCAGCCTCGTTCATGAACTGGGAATAGTCGGAATCCCTCAAGGCCAGCTTGAACGAGTCGGGCATTGATTCGAGTTCCGGGGCCGTGTCCAGGGTGCGCTTTTCACCGGGGGCGATGAAATCAGTGACCGCGAAAAACACGCCGACCATGTCCCGCTCGGCCAGCAGGGGCACGGCGTGCAACCAGTTGCTCAAGTGCCCGTCGTCAAAGGTCAGGACCGCGCACTTGCCGCGCAGAGGGCGTTCGCCGCGCACTATTTCCATTAGCTCGCGGGCGGAGATGGTGCGAAAGCCCATGTCTTGGATGGCGTCCAGATGGGCGGCGAAAAGCTCTGGCGAATGGCCATCCACATCACTGATGGAGTGGTAGCAGAAAACAGGTACGCTGTATGCGAACATCATCGCCCTCTGGGTGATTCCTATTGTTTCGCGGCCGCGCCAAGGCCGGGGCATGGGGTTTCCCGCAAGGCATCAATCATGGCCCCGGCAAGGACCTCGTAGCCCTTTTTATTGAAATGCGCCCAGTCCGTGGGGCCGTGGATGAACTCCGTTTCAGCCGCCTTGCGCAGATAGGGCCGGGCGTCCACAAAGCCAAAGCCCTTTTCCCTTGCGAAATCCCGTATGGACGCGGCCATCTCGTCGCTCCTGCGAAACATGGCCTCGCGGGGGTAAAGGTAATCCTTTTCCGGGTCCCCGTAAAACACGCTGACCCTGTCCGAGGCCACCTCGTAGCAGGCGATGGGCGAGGGCACGTAGACCAGATAGATGGTCGTGTCCTTGAAAAAGTCGGCGGCGAACAGAACGGACTGCTGGTACACGAACAGCCCCTGCTCCACGGCGTTGTCGGTCATGCAGGGCGATTGCAGCCGGTCGGGTATCCCAAAGGTCTCATTGTTCACAACGATCCGGTTGACCTTGCCGCCCTGCTTGGCTTCCTTGTCCTCGTCCATGAAGCGGCGGGAAAAGCGCCAGAGCACGTTGTCCCGGAACAGGCGGAACAGAAAATTGCCGAAGAAAATCCTTTCGCCCGGTTCCCTGGCCGAGCCGTTGGCGTATTCCGCGACCATCTCGCCCAGAAACTTTTGGAAAACTCCCGGCTCATGGAGCCGCTCCATATCGTAGTAGGACTTGAACCAGTCGCCCAGAAAACGCCGGTTGTTCTCTATGTCGTTGCCTTCGTAGAAATAGAAGAACATGCAGCCCGGCTTGGCCAGGGGCAGCCCATTTTCGTTCAGCAGCCGGTAGCTCTGGATGGGTTCCAGCACGTTGGCCTCGACGCTGCCCGCGCCGCTGCGGCCAAAGGTCAGCACATCCACGCCCAAGAGGTCGTGTATGACGTGGGTGCTCTGGTATTTCGCGGTGCGGTCGTAGCCCGTGGAGGTGAACCAGTCGCCCTTGCCCTGGGCGTAGGAGTCTCCGGCAATGGCGATGTAGCCAGGAGAAGGCAGGAGTCCGGGCTTGGTGGTCTGGCCCAGCACGCGGGCCTCCCTGACCATGTGGTTGTACAGGCTTGGCGGCAGGTAGGGCAAAAGCGGCTTGAACAACAGCAGCTCAAAGGCCAGATAGGTCAAAAGCACGCTGGCAAGGGCCAGGGAAAAGTTCAGTATTATTTTTGATGATCGCTTCATGGATGGTCGTTTCATGGATGGCCGCTTTGGGGATAACCGCTTTATGGAGGATGCGGAATCAAGCGCTGATTGTTCTCGAAATTTCGCGCTCCGCCGGGCCTAGATTAGGTATCAGATACGGATAATGGCGGCAAGGCCGGGGAAAGGGACGAAAATGGCGCGGCTAAGGGCGCGGATTGCGTTCGTAAAAGCCTTCCAACGGCTCCATCCCGCCGCCGCACTTCGGGCAACGTCCGTTTCTGCTCTCTCCGAGCTGGGAAGCAGCCTCGCACTTGAGGCAGACATACAGCTCGCTGTCCCGCTCATGCATTTTTGATTCCTCGCGGCCTTTGGGCGTTGACCTGAAAACCAGCCCCATCACGGGTATGGCAATGCCGACGGCCAAGGCTATATACTCGACCCAGACCGGAATCGGGTAGTCCCGAAAAGCGGCACTGCCGGAAATAATCGCCAAAAGACTAGTTCCGATAAATGTAATGCTTAGAAGAGCTTCAATCGGTTTAATTTTCATTTGTTTCTCTTATCTTTCCACCTGTCATATATTTGGTTGATTCCTCCCCCTATTCCCCCAAAACCAGTTGGCGGAGGAGGGCCGGGAGCAAGCAGGCCGCTAGTTCGCCGGAGTTCTTGTTTATGACGTCTTTTGAGCTGACCTCAACCCGAAATAAACAGCAACCGAGACAGCCAGAGAAAGCAACACATCAGTCCAAAGGCAAAGAAGCCCAAATATGACTCCCGAGGCAATCAGGTTGATATATTTTTTCATCACGCCTGTCCCCGCCTCTTGATATTGGTCTCATCACTAGATTCAGTCGCGTGCATGGTCCTTAACTGCTGTACGGATAGGGCAACGATCAACAGCAAAACGACGGCATACGTTCCATAGTCCAAAGTCGATCCGTAATTTTTTGAAAAAAACCCAATGAAGGCGTATGATACAAATATGAATGTCAGAAAAAAAGAACTGACCAGAAATGCATAAACAAATATCTTGCTATAATATGTTATAATGAAAAAACTTGTTACTATCGCTAATGCTTCCAAAGCAAGCACTGTCAAGTTGGCCTCAATTGGATATGCCTTATGGATTGACATGATCAGTATATAACCAGATGGCATCAGAGAATATAAAAATATACTCCTTTCTTTTCCTGACGTCTGCGATTGTTCTTCTGTCCTCAAAAAAACTAATAGGCTGGAGGCAATGCATAAAATACCAGCGATAAATGATCTCAAATGAATAATGTTTTCAGAAAAGTAAAAAAACAAATTACCACCAAAATAAAAAGATCCATAGATAAAAGCAACTCCGCAAGATACAATTCGCGCTAGTTTGTCTCCCACAAAAGCAAAGTAAAAACATATGCAAGCCAAAGCAGTTATTATTCCTTCGACATACTTTACGAGACTCGGATCGGCCTTTGAAAGGCTCACGAACTGCCCGGCAAATATAATCAAAAATGCTATAAGGAGACTGACTTTTTGAACAGTAACCTGGTTCTTTTTCATTAACAAATTCAACAGTATTCTATAGTTTTATCGCATTGCTCTCTGTCACATCTTTACAAACCTTGCACGTCAGCTTGTATCTTTTTTTGTGCTTCAAACCCCATATTCCTATTCCTCCAAAAACAACGAAAGACAACACATCCAACCTGAAAAAATATGGAACCCGAAAGCCAAACAACCCACCAATGATAGATGGGACTATCATGACACAAGCGAAGATGATGGAAGTTATTCCGATCTTTTTTCTATCAACTACGGAGAATTTGCCGCCGCATTTATTACAAAACACAGTTCTACCTTTTTTTGTACTTGCCCCAATCGGTTTTAATGTCAGTTTCTTCTTTCATATCCCGTAAATATTCTTCAATTTCAAAGACTGGCTCTGTTGCAGCATCATTATAATTCTTCCATGCTTCAGCAATTGTACCTTCGAGCATTCCAACTGGAAACCCTATCATTCCTCCTGCCACCGCTCCAGGAGCCGCCCCAATTCCCATGCCGCCAATTGACCCAGCAAGTCCGCCAGCGCAGGCTCCCTTCCAAGCTCTTTCCATACCGGATTTAATTATCCGTCCACCAGGGCTGTCCCAATTGAACAACCCCAACGGATCAACCGCGTTAACCGGGTCGTCAAGGCAGTAGCCGTACCAGTCCGGGTCGCCGCCCTTGTCACCCAGCGGATCAGGCGCGGTCCAGCGTCCGGTCGCGGTGTCGTAGTCCCGCCAGCCGATGCGCACGAACCCCATATCACGGTCATGCAGGCCGCCCGCAAAGCCAAGGGGAATCCCAAGCTCCGGGCGAGAATCCTCAATGATTCCGCCGAACGGATCGTACAGGATTTCCTTTATCACGTTGCCGCTTGCATCCGCAACAACCCGCAGGCTGCCCACCTGATCATAATAAAGAAGCAGCACGGTACCGTCGCTTTTTCGCATGGCATAGGGCAGCCTCGCCTTTTTCTCGTAGACGAATTCAAAGGCGTCGTGGCCGTCAAAAAAAGCATCCATGCGCACCACGTCAAACCAGTTGTAGGCCTCGACCAATTCGCCGTTCAGATATTTCGCCTTGCGCTGGCCGTTCTCATCGTGAGCAAACTCAAAAACCCTGCCCTCGTTTTCCACCTCGACCTTGAGCAGCCTGTGGTCACGCGAATATTCGTAAAGAGTGTAGCGGCCCGCAGAGTTCCATATTTTCCTGAAACCGCTCCTGTCGTGGACATAGGAACTTTTTCCGGCGGAGTGCAGCCGGTTGTCCGAGGTATAGCCGTACTTGGATTCTTTGCGCGTTTTCCTCAGCGGAAAACGGTCCCAGGCCCTGCGGCCCTGCCCGTCGTACCCGCATTGGCAGACCACACGCCTGTCCAGCCGCGCCTCGACCAAACGCCCGTCCTTGTCATAGGCATATTCCCACGTCATTTTCCTGCCACCGACGGTTTCCACCTTTTCGACGATACGCCCGTCACTGTCCTGCTTCAGCTTCATTGAATATGGAATCATGGCCGCTCCGTTGTTTGTTTTCAAAGACAATCCCAAATCCCTCAAATAATACCACGGGTTTTCGGACTGAAAGAAAAAGGGCGGCAACGGAAAGGGAATGGACAACTTAAGGGTGGAACTTCCTGTTGACAGGGTTGTGGAGCAAACAGCAAACACCGAATCCGGACGGCCCCCTTGTAAACAATCCAAGTTGCGGATAAAAGAGATGAATATGACAGCCCGGACAATACTTTTCATCGCTGAGCCGCAAGCCGTATCCGGCGTGTTCAACACGCTCAGGGAGGCGGGTTTCCAGGCCGGGCTGGCCGACAACCTCAACGGCGCGCTCGGATTCATCAAGAAATCAAGACCCGCCCTGATCTTCTGCCGCCCCGCACTGCAAGGGTTCAAGGCCGCCGATCTCTTTGCAAAGGCAAAGGAGCTGGACCACTTCCCGCCCGTGGTCATTCTCTCCAGCCAGGGATCGGCCAAGGAGGCCGAAGAATACCTGGAAATGGGGGCCAGGGATTACTGGCTTGAGCCGCTGATCTGGGACAAGATCAAGCTGATCCTGCCGCCCGAGGAACCGGAACCCCTGCCCGAGCCCAAATCGGTCCCCAAACCCAAACCCGCGCCTGCGGGACCGGCCGGAAAATTCCAGATCATCGGACAGCATCCGGCCGTGCTCAAGGTCCTGGCCCTGGCCCGGCAGGTGGCCAAGTCCAAGGCCACGGTGCTCATTTCCGGCGAATCCGGCACAGGCAAGGAAATGTTCGCCCGTTTCCTGCACCACAGCAGTGACAGGGGCGCACAGCCTTTCGTGGCCATCAACTGCGCGGCCCTGCCCGAGCATCTTCTGGAGTCGGAACTCTTCGGCCATGAAAAAGGGGCCTTTACCGGAGCAATAAACCGCAAGCCGGGCAAGTTCGAACTGGCCGACGGCGGGACCATACTGCTGGACGAAATCTCGGAAATGGATATGGGATTGCAGGCCAAGCTGCTGCGCGTTCTGCAGGAGTCGGAATTCGACCGCGTGGGCGGCGTGGAGACCGTGAGCGTTGACGTGCGCATCCTGGCCACCACCAACCGGAACATCGAGGCCGAGGTCAAGGAAAACAAGTTCCGCCAGGATTTATACTACCGGCTGAACGTCATCCCCCTGAAGCTGCCGCCCCTTTCCCAGCGCGGAGACGATGTGCTGCTGCTTTCCGATTACTTCACGGCAAAATACTGCGCGGCTTACGGACTGAAGCAGATGCCTTTCTCCATCGAGGCAAAGAAATGGCTCATGGACTACGACTGGCCGGGCAACGTGCGCGAGCTGCAAAATCTCATGGAACGGGCCGTGCTCCTGGCCGGAAACGGTCCCATAGAACCCAAGCATTTCCTGTTCGACTCCGATTCCTGGACGCCGGAAGACGTGGAATCCATGACCGCCGGCGAGGCTCCCTCGGCCCAGCCGCCAACCGGCCTGGACGAGGCATTGTCGGTCATGCCCCTGCACGAGATGGAAAAAAAGCTGATCCTCAAAAGCCTGGACGAGACGAGCGGCAACCGCACCCAGGCCGCTGACCTGCTTGGAATCTCCGTGCGCACCCTGCGCAACAAGATCAACGAGTACAGAAACCAGGGATTGGACGTGCGCTAGGCCGTTGAAACGCGCCTGATTGCGGCTTTGCCTCAAACCCGTTTGACGAGCCTGTAGCTCAATAATTCTCTATAGCCAAAACCCTATCCGAAGAACTGCCTGAGAGCCCATATGGCGGCCACGCCCACGGCCATTGCCAGTGGCAGGCTGTTGCTACGCCAAGCAATCACCGCCACCACCACGGCGGCCACGGCCTCGGCCGGTCCGGAGGTGAGCACCGTGGGCGCGACGATGGAAACGAGGATGGTTCCGGGTATGGCTTTGAGAAAGGCTTCCATCCGGCCCGTGACCCTGACCCTGTTGATCAGGAACAGCCCGACCGCACGGGTCAGGTAGGTGCCGACGGCCATGCCGAAGATGGTCAATGCGATTTGCCCGCCGCTACTCATGTTCGCCTCCCCCATGCATCAGGACCGAGGCAAGGCTGCCCAACAGGCCGCCGATGAGAATATACCACTTGCCCGGCAGAAGCTGGGCCGTTGCGACCGCCGCGACCGCCGCCACCAGCCAGGGCAAGATGTCCTGTTTGCCGCGCCTCAGGCTGATCAAAAGGGCGATGAACACGGCGGTGAAGGCGAAATCAAGACCCAACTCGGACGGATCGGCCAGTGCGGACACGGCCATTCTGCCGAGAAATGTGGCGGCAAGCCAGCTGACAAAGACCAGCAGGCCGCTGCCCAGCAGAAAGGCCCCGTTGTTTCCGTTGCGCGACAGATGGCCGAGGGTCAGGGCCCAGGACTCGTCGTTCATGAAGAAAAGCGACCCGTAGGCCTGCAGGGGGGTCAGCCTGGAAAACCAGGGCTGCAAAGCCGCGCTCATGAGTACGTGGCGCATGTTCACGGCCACGGTGGTGATGATGATGGTCCAGATGGCCAGGTCCGGCCCCCACAGATCCAGAACCACGAACTGGCTGGCCCCGGCAAAGACAAAGGCGCTCATGGCCATGGCGCTCAGGAGGTCAAGGCCCGCGCCGCGCGCCAGTATCCCGAAAACCACGCCGTAGGTGAATACGCCCAACGCTATGGGCCAACTCTGCCTGGCCCCCTCCAAAATTCCCTGAAAATCAAATCTCAACCGTTCCATTTTCCTCTCACACCTTCAATTCCAGTCCGGGTTCAGGCAACAGGGCCTCAAGCCCCGTCACCTCTTCAAGTCTCTTCAAAATCTCTGTTTTCAGTTTCCCGCGCTCATTGCGCTGCATATGAACAAGGGCCAGTTTTTCTGCTCCGGCCTTCAAGGCAAAATCAATGCTTGCGTCCACCGTGCCGTGGCCGGGCGCGTCCCGGTCCAGGGAAAAGGCTTCATGCACCACAAGGTCGCAACCATTGGCAAGCGCAGCGGTTTCCTCCGTGGGCCTGCCGTCGCCTGAGTAAAAAAGGGACCGTCCGTTGCAATCCACCCGCACGGAAAGGCAGGGTACAGAGTGGCCATTGACGGCAAAGGAAAGCACGAATCCGGCCACGTGAAGCCTTTCCTCCGGAGAGGCCTGGACAATCTTCAGGTCATAGGGCGCCCTGGACATGGTTCCCTCATAGGCCAGCTCCTGCATGGCTGAAATCTTCTTTTCCGCTCCCTTTGGACCTATCACGGTCAGGGGTTTGCTCCGCCCCTCCTCGGCCATGCGCACCAAAAGCGCGGGCAGGCCGAAATAGTGGTCGCCGTGAAAATGGGTCAGGTAGACCGCGTCCAGGTCGCGGGGAGCGGCAAGGCAGGCCGGGGCATGACGCCAAAAGGCCGATGCGGCGGTGAAGCCGCAGTCCAGAAGAAGGGAGCCGTCTCCGCAGGTCACGAGCAGGGAGGTGTTGTCCAGGGTCTCGTCAAAGGCTTCGCCAACGCCCAGAAAGACGCACTTCATGTTTTCCTCCTTTCCGTTCAAGCCAAAACCATAAACACACTCATGGCCGCAAGCCCGTGGCTGCGGTCCGACCAGGGGAACTGCCCTTGGGCATCCCCGATATCTATCTAATCATCAGAATTCGACCGGCGTCCAGGGAGGATTTGAGATCCAATCCAAGTTTGCCGAGAACTCTGTCAAGAAAAGGAGTTTCATCCGGCGGTCCCTCGATAAAGGGAACGGCTTCCGAAAGGTTGCATAGATCAAGAAGCCTGTCCTTGGCGTAGTCCAGGCTGCCCAACTCGTCCACAAGCCCCGCTTCCAAGGCCTGCCTTCCGGTCATGGCCCTGCCGTCGGCCAGGGGCAGGAGATTTTCAAGATCGATCTTGCGAGCCGCGGCCACGTCCTGCACAAACTGGTCGTGCATATCCATGATCAGGGACATGAGCTGTTCGCGCTGCTCCGGGGTGAGTTCCTGAAAAGGTGAGCCCACGGCCTTGTTCTTGCCGCTGGCCAGGATTTCCTCGTGAATGCCCCACTTCTCGATAAGCTCCCTGAAATTCAGGTATTCGAGCTTGACGCCGATGCTGGCGGTGATGCTGCCCGGATTGGACACGATCAGGCTGCAGGGAGCTGCCGCATAGTACCCGCCGGAAGCGGCAACCGAGCCGAAGGAGGCCACCACGGGCTTCACGTCCGCCAGGTCGCGCACTGCCTCGTACAGTTCCTGGGAAGGGGCGATGGCCCCGCCCGGAGAATTGATGCGCAGCAGCACGCCCTTGACCGATTCATCGTCGCGCAGTTCCTTGATCCAGTCATTGACTTCCTGGGCGTCGATTATCACGCCGTCAAGATAGACAAGGCCCAGCTTGTCGCCGCTCATGGAGCGCATCGGGGCGAAGCCCTCAAAGCCCATTGAGCGAAAAATGGCCGTGGCCCCCATGAGGAGGGCCACAGCCATGAATATCAGAAACAATCCGAATATAAGTGGATTTCTCTGCGAGAAGCGCAACTTAACTTGCTTCTTCCTCACCGGATTCATCCTCGGACTTCTCCTCGGCGGGAGCCTCTTCAGCCGGAGCCTCTTCAGCCGGAGCCTCTTCAACAGGGGCTTCCTCAGCGGGAGCCGCCTCTACGGGAGCTTCCTCAACCGGAGCCTCTTCAGCCGGAGCCGCCTCTACAGAGGCCTCTTCGACCGGAGCGGCTTCCTGGACAACAGCTTCCTCTACAGGAGCTTCCTCGACGGATTCCTCCTCCTGGTCGTTGGCCGCATCCTCAAGCTTCTGCCTGAGCAGATCGCCGAGGGTGTTGCTTGCGCCGGAACCGGAAGCGCCGAATTGCTTGGCGCCCTTCTTCTTCTCGCTGCCGCCGACGGCCTCTTCCTGCATCTGCTTGATGGACAGGCCCAAACGGCGTTCATCAGCGCTGACGTGGATGACCTTGGCTTCGATGGTCGCATTTTCCTGGAAGACTTCCGCAGGGTTCTTTATCTTCTTGCGGCTGATCTCGGAAACATGGATCAGGCCTTCGATGCCCTCTTCCACTTCCACGAACAGGCCGAAATCGGTGATGTTGGTGACAACGCCGGTCAGAACCGCACCCACGGGATACTTGGTGGGAACCTGGGACCAAGGGTCGTCGGTCAGCTGCTTGACGCCCAGGGTGAACTTCTCGTTCTCCTTGTCCACGGTCAGAACCTTGGCCTGGACCATGTCTCCGCTCTTGTAGACCTCGGAGGGATGGCGGACCTTCTTGGTCCAGGAGATGTCGGACACGTGAATCAGGCCGTCGATGCCCTCTTCGATGCCGATGAACACGCCGAATTCGGTGATGTTCTTGATGGCGCCCTCAAGGACGGTGCCCTCGGGGTACTTCTCGGCCACCACATCCCACGGATTGGGCTTGATCTGCTTCATGCCCAGGGAGATGCGCTTCTTGTCCTGGTCAACGCCCAGCACGATGACGTCCACCTCGTCGTCCACGTGGACGATCTGGGAGGGGTGCCTGAGCTTGCGGGTCCAGGACATCTCGGAGATGTGCACAAGGCCTTCCACGCCGGACTCCAGCTCCACGAAAGCGCCGTAGTCGGCCAGGTTGGTGACCTTGCCAGTATATTTCATCCCTTCGGGATACTTCTCGGCGATATTTTCCCACGGATCGGGCACAAGCTGCTTGAGTCCGAGGGAGACCTTCTGGGCCTCGCGGTCGAAGCTGAGAATCTTGAGATCGAGATCGTCGCCGAACTGGACCATTTCCTTGGGATGCTTGATGCGCTTCCAGGACATGTCCGTGATGTGCAGCAGGCCGTCGAGTCCGCCAAGATCAACGAACACGCCGTATTCGGTGATGTTCTTGACCTTGCCCTTGACGGTCTGGCCTTCTTCCAGGGTCTCGAGCAGCTGGTCGCGCTGTTCGGAACGCTGCTCCTCAAGGAGCACGCGCCTGGAGATGATCACATTGCTGCGACGGCGGTTTATCTTCAAAATCTTGAATTCAAATTCCTGGTTGACCAGGGCGTCCATGTCCGGCACGGGCCTCAAATCCACGTGGGAACCGGGCAGGAAGGCGTCGATCCCGCCGAGGTCGGCCGTGTAGCCGCCCTTGATGCGGCGGAGGATGCGGCCCTTGACCACTCCGTCCTTTTCCATGAACTCTTCCAGCTTGTCGAAAAGCTGCATCCTCTTGGCCTTGTCCCTGGACAGGCGGATGGTTCCTTCCGACTCGTTCTTGCTGGAAACGAAGACATCAACCTTGTCTCCAACGGCCACGACCATGTTTCCTTCGGAATCCATGAATTCGGATGCCGGAATCTGGCCTTCGGACTTGAAGTTCACGTCCACCAGGACGAAATTCTTGTCCACCTTGACGACTTCACCTGAGATGATGCTTCCTTCGTCAAGAACACCGAATTCCGGATTCAGGTATTCTTCAAGAGCATCCTCAAAGGACATTTCCATGTCCATGACTTCGCCATTCTCAATGTTTTCTACTGTTTTTTCCATTAGTTACCTCCAACAACAGGTCCTCGGACAAGTATTAGCGTATATGTAAATTGAGGGGTGGCCCAATCCAGCCTCGGCGATCGTTCCGAGGCGCTCGAAGCCCTGGCTGTCCGGTGGGCCTAAACACGGCCCCGCCACCCATCATTACGCCCACAATATGCAAGCCGTCCGCCAAGGTCCGCCCCCATGGGGAACCCCATGGGGCAAACTCCCGATAATCCTTGCCAGACAAGGCTTGACGGCTTTTGCGTGCGAAGAATTTTACCTACTATATAAAAAAGCAAGGCCTGTAAACCGTTTTCTTTACATATAGTTCGCCGTAATCACTAGATTATGGTCCTATCAAAAAAAGAATTCGGACCTTGGAATGACTTTGAAAATCTGGAATTTTAAAAGAATAACTAGCCGTGCTCTTTGTTCTTTTCACAACTCCCGGGGCGCGGTCAAATACGCTTGTCGGCCTTTCCGAGCCATGCGGGATTGAAAAAGGGCCGAACGCGCAAGGCGTCCGGCCCTTGAAACTCAAATGCCGTCAGCTTTCTAGGCCAAGCGAAATCACTCCCTGCACCTGTGCTTCACGTTCTCGCCCTCGATTATGAAGATGACGCTCTCGGCCACGTTGGTGGACAGGTCGGCCACACGCTCCAGATGCCTCGCGGCCATGATGGCGTGCACGCCGCGCTCCACGATGCGGGACTCGGTGACCATGTCGTTGATCAGGGTCTTGAGTATCTTCATGTTCAGGGCGTCGGCCTTGCTGTCCATGACGCAGACGCTTTCAGCCAGCCGGGTGTCGCCCTCGGTAAAGGCCCTGATGGAATCGGCCAGCATCCTCTTGCTCACGTCGGCCAGCATCTCCAGATTCTGGTTGAAGGGCAAGGGCGGCCTGGTGGAGAGAAACAGGGCGCGGTGGGAAAGGTTCACGGCCTCGTCGCCCAGCCTTTCCAGGTTTCCGGTAACGCGCAAGGCCCCGATGATGGTCCGCAGATCGATGGCCATGGGCTGGCCAAGGGCAAGCAATTCCAAGGTGAACTTGTCCACCTGGACTTCAAGCTCGTTGATGTCCTCGTCATTGACGATGACATCCTCGGCCAGGTCGCCGTCGTTTTCAAGTATGGCCCGAATGGACTTGTGCACAGCCTGTTCGGACATGGCGGCCATCCGAAGAACCATCATCTTCAGTTCCTCGAGCTTTTTCGTGAAATGACCTCTTTGTTCCATAAATTCTCCCTAACCGAACCTGCCGGTAATATAGTCCTCTGTCTGCTTGTTGCTGGGCTTTGTAAACATCTGCTTGGTGTTGTCGGTCTCGATGAGCCTGCCCATGTAGAAGAAGGCCGTCATGTCCGAAACACGCGCCGCCTGCTGCATGCTGTGGGTCACGATTATGATGGTGAACCTTTTCTTGAGCTCGTGGATAAGGTCCTCGATTTTCTGGGTGGCGATGGGGTCCAGGGCCGAGGCCGGTTCATCCATGAGCAGGACTTCCGGTTCCACGGCCAGGGCCCTGGCGATGCACAGCCGCTGCTGCTGTCCGCCGGAAAGGCCAAGCGCCGATGAGTGCAGCCGGTCCTTGACCTCATCCCAAAGGGCGGCGGACTTGATGCTCTCCTCCACCCGGGCCTCGAGAATCTGCTTGTCCCTGACCCCGTTGACCCGCAAGCCGTAGGCCACGTTCTCGAAAATCGTCTTGGGAAAGGGGTTGGGCTTCTGGAAAACCATGCCGATGCGCCTGCGCAGGGCCACCACGTCAAGGCCCGGGGCGTAGATGTCGCCGCCGTCCAGGATCATCCGGCCTTCAACTTTTGTTCCGGGAATGAGATCGTTCATGCGGTTGATGCAGCGCAGATAGGTGCTCTTTCCGCAGCCGGAAGGTCCGATGAGGGCGGTAACCTGATTTTCCTCGAAATCGAGGCTGATGTCTTCCAGGGCCTTGAAATCCCCGTAATAGAAATCAAGGTTGCTGGAAGACACCTTAATCTTGTGGGCCATAGATTCACTCCGGTCCGTTCTTTGATTTATTCGGCAGGACCGAGTGGTCGCACCGCATTGCAAGAAGAACTAACTATACCGGAATGGTTACATCCCAATGACCGAATTGTTACATTCGTGCGACAGACCGGGGGAAGGGACTGGAAACCAGCCTACAACTGATTCGAAGGAATGGTGATGGTCAGCCCTTTGGGAACCGACTCAAGCTTGGGGGTTATCTCGCCCTTGCCAGCGGGGTCCATGAAGTCGATGACCAGGCGCAGGCGGTCCTTGTGCTCGCCGCAACGCACGTGCTTTATGGCGCCCTTTTCAAAGCGGTAGATGGACGGGCCGTGCTTTTTTCCAATTGCCCATCAAATCGACCACCAGCCGCCTGGGGCCGGGCAGGTTCATGTACTTGGTCTTTTCCACGGGCTTGTCCGTATAAACCCAAAAACACGTATCCGTCCTTGGTCTGCTCCATTTCCACGTCCTTGACCGCTCCGTATCCGGCGGGGGTGACTTCCTCTTTCTTGTCCGCCACGGCGGGCTTCGGGGCTTGCGGCTTTTGGGTTTCAGCCTTTTCAACGAGATTGGGCTGGACGGTCTTGGCAGGGGTTGGTTTCTTTTGGGCCGGCTCCGTAGCGGAGGTCTTTTTCTCCTGCGCAGGGGCCTTCTTGTCGGCTACGGCTTTCTTGTCGGCAGGCTTGTCAACGGTTTTTCCGTCTGTGGACGCTTCGGTTCCTGTCTTGTCGTTCTGGGTCTTGTCGCCCTCAGCCTTATCGCTTTGGGCCTTGCCCGAATCCGTGTTCAGTTCGAAATCCAGGGGCAGGACGTTCTTGTCCACGGGCATGCGCACTTCACCGGAGGGACCGGAGTCCGCTCCCTCTTCCGCAGGTTGAGCCGAACAAATTCCGGAAAAGACCAGTGTCAGCCCCACAGTCAATGCAAGCACAGCAAACCGCATGTCGATTCTCATGGCAAATCCGTCCTGAACAGGTTCAATAGATGTGGACATAATTTGGTTGCCTTATAAGTCAAATGAAAGGCAAAGGCAAAAAAACATTGCCGCCAATGGCGACCCCTGTCTAACTCAGGCCCGCGTAAAACTCAGACAACTTTCTGGCCAACCTCCCGTCGGACCAGCATCTTTCCATGAACTCCCTGCCCTTTCGCCCCAGGCTGGCGCACCAGACCGGATCAGCGGCAAGCTCCCTGATCCGCTCCCGCAACTCCTCGCGGTTCCGGGCCATGACCCAGGGCAGATCGTCGGTCCCGGCAAATTCGGAAATGCGTTCGATGTTCCAATCATCAAGTCCGGCTATCACGGCCAGCCCCTGGCTCAGCCCCTCCAGGCTGGTCACGCCGTAATAGCCCTGCATATGGTCGAACATAGCGTGGCAGCGCCTTTTGCGCTTCAGGCATTCCCGATTGGGCGCGCACTCGATCATGTCCAGCTCGATCTCCAGGCCGCGCTCCCTTTCTTCGGCAACAACCGCCAAGAGGTCGTCGGTGTTCTTGAGGTCCTTTCGCGTTGGCGAATGGGCCAGCCTGAAAGGTTCTTCCGGCTTGTCGTCGTTGGGGGTGAACAGGAACTCGTCAATGGGCACGAGGTTGGGCTGCCAGCTGGCCTCGGGCAAAAGCTTCAACAGGTCCGGGGTGCTGACCAGCAAATTCCTGCGCCCCAGACGGGCGTACTTTTTTCTGAAAGCGTCGGGGTCGGAGCGGAAATCATGGTGGCCGTGATGATGGTGGACGATCTTTTTGCCCTTCATGAAGTCGCGCACCGGATATGGGCCGAGTTGCAGATTTTCATCGGCGGTCATGTGAAAATGAAAGACATCGCTTTGCTCAAGAAGTCGGCCCAACTCGCCCAGTCCTTCTGGGGACAGGTCGGGCAAGTGCAAATCCTTTTCCCACTCGTGGCCGTAGCGCGTCTCCAGGGTCGCGATCCTGGCCCGGTGCGCGGTGTGGCGGTTCAGGGCCTTGCACATCTGAACCCCGGTCCCGGCCGGGTCGTTTATGGCCATCATCAGTATGTTCATGCAGCAGCCTGCGCCCTCCGGCCAAACTCCGTTCTAATCCGAATATGAAATGTCCAGCCTGGAAAGATAGTCGTCCAATTCGGCGATCAAGCTCGCGGCCCCATCGGAGTCGCCGCCAAGGGCGGCCTGTTCGATGGCGGCGCCCAGGCGGGAAATCTCCACAAAGCCGTAAGCCTCGCCCGAGCCCTTCATGCTGTGGCCGACATACCTCATCCCTTCCAAGTCGCCCTTTTCCAGAAAGAGCCGCATCTTTTCCACGTCCGCCGCCCTGATCTCGAGAAAACGCGGCATTATCTCCCTGAGCTGCGGGTCGACAACGACCTTGATCCTTGCGGTCATCAATCGTCCTTTTTGGCGGCTGCCGGGTCCTTTTCCACCTTGTGCAGCTCCTTGCTGCGGTCGCCGGAAAAGTCCAGGCCGTAGTAGCTCTCGGTTTCCGGCAAAACCATGACGAAACCGTTCTTGGAGTCGATCTCGGCCGTGAGTCCGTCAAAGGAGCACTCCAGAACGTGCCCGCCGGACTTGCGGTCATCGGAAATAAAATGCCAGTGCCAGCCCGGAACGTTCACGCCCTTGACGAACACCGGGCAGCGCATGCCGACGAGGGTCCCCTCAATGTCCTGGAATTGAAAAACGGCCTGTTTCTTCACCACCTGGGCCAGGGGCGGATAGGGCTTCTGCTGCCTGGGAACGCTTCTGGTCTTGACGCTCTTGAACCGACCGTGGACACGCACGGCATAAAACAGGTTCTCGGTCTCCAGGGAGGCGTCCACCTTGTCCTTCAAGGCCTTGAAGTCGGCAACGGAACCGAGCTTGAGGCTATTTTCCGGCTGAAATTTCACGACAGCGGCAAAGGGGGTCAGTTCATCATCGGCCATGGCCAGAACCTTGCCGTCGTAGCCCACCTTATAAACCGTGCCGTCCAGGACCACCATCTCGCCGTCCAGTCCGTTGAAGGTGCCCAGGCCGAAATCGCCGTGGATCTTCAGTTCGCCGATGGACACATCGCCGTCGTAGTCCCCCGCCAGCAGGGCGTCGATGACCGAGACCTGATAAAGGGCTTCGGAGCAAAGGGCCGGTCCCGGAACAAAAGCCGCAGCGGCGAAGAAAAGGACCAAAAAAACAGCCAACCTGACTGACGCGAATACTCTGAACATCTTACCTCCCATGCCGTGCAAGTGATCTGAAAATTAAGCCTATCTTAGCCGCAAAAGCGATTGATCTCCAAATCTTATTTTTCCCCTTTCCCGACCAGGGCCAGATGGCGGTCCACATGTTGGGCCAAAACGAGGGAAATCAGGCCAAAGGCCGCGCCGCCCACAAAGACGACCCTGTAGTCGGTCATCCAGGCCAGTCCGCCCAGCACGGGCACGAACACGGCCACGATATGGGTGATGGTGAAGCCCGCGGCCATGCCCGAGGATATGTCCGCTGGATCGGCGATCTTCTGGAAAAAAGTCTTGATGGCGATGGAAAAATTGAAGAGCACGTTGTCGAACACGTACAGGCAGGCGGCCACAATGGGGCTGCTTGTGACGGCATAGGCCAGGAAGACGACGATCAGGCTGGCGTACTCCAAGCTCAGGACCTTGCGCTCGCCAAAGCGGTTCACGGCCCTGCCGATGAGCGGGTTGACGAAATAATTGATCACGTTGTTGACCACGAAAAGTATGGTGATCTCCCTGATGCCGAAACCGAATTTGTCCACCAGCAAAAAAACGGCAAAGGCCACGAATATCTGCCGCCTGGCCCCGGCGATAAAGGTCAGGGCGTAGAAAAGCCAGTAGCGCTTCTTGAGGTTCATCTTGCGATGCTGCAAGGGCATGTCCTTTTTGGTGGGATCGCCCTTCAAGGCCCACAAGCCCGCCGCCACGGCCACCGCGCCCACCAGGGCGAACATGGCCTCGTATCCGGCCCAGCGCGCCAGCACGTAGATGAGCGCCCCCACCGAGATGTTGGACACGGCCATCAGGCTGCGCATGCGCCCCAGGACCAGGGGGGCCTCGGCGTGGCCGAAATACTGCAAGGTCAGGGACTGGTTCATGGTCTCGTAATAATGAAAGCCGAAGGACATGAGCAGGGTCGTGAAGACTATGCCCCCGAAGGAAGGCAAAAGGCCCGTGAGGCTGACCCCCAGGCCGAGAATGATCACGGACAGGGCGGCCAGCTTGTGCTCGCGCATGATGAACAGAAAATAGATGGCCAGAAGCGACAGAAATCCTGGAATCTCGCGCACAGACTGGATGACGCCCATCTCGGCCCCGTCCACGCCGCCAATCTCCACTGCGAAATTGTTGAGCAGGGTCCGCCAGCCCTGAAATGCAGCGGAAGAGGCCAGCACCAGCACGGCCAGGAAGATATACATGGCCCGCTTGTTCTTATCGATATTCATCAACTGTCCCGGAGTCGCTAAAGGTGAAGCCGGACAATAGGCCTTTATATCCCGGTTCATCAAGTGTAGAATACCCGGAACATGGAAGGACTGCCGGAGTACACCATCAGGGAAAGCCCCAAGGCCAAGCGCGTGCTGCTCAAGATAAAGCCCGGCAAGGGGCTGGAGGTGGTCCTGCCCAGAGGTGTCGGCCGGGAGCATGCCGAGCGTGCCGTGGCCGGAAAGCTGGACTGGATCGAGCGAACCTTCCTCCGCCTGAAAGCTCAAGGCGTCCGGTTTTCAACCCTGCCCCCCAATCCGCCGGAAATCATCGAACTAAGGGCCGAAGGCCGGACCTACAGGGTGGCCTTCATCCAGGCCCAGTGCAAAACCAAGGTCACGGAAAACGCCGGGCTGATAATAGTCAAGGGCAATCAATGCGGCTGCAATGATTGGATATTTGAACTGAAAAAATTAATCAGGCAAAAAGCGGCCTTGCACCTTCCGCCCCTTGTCCGGGAACTTGCGGCCAAGCACGGCCTGGAGTGCGGGCGAATCAGCGTCAGGACCCAAAAGACGCGCTGGGGCAGCTGTTCCGTCAAGGGCAACATCAACCTGAACTGCAAGCTCATGTTCCTGCCGCCCGAACTGGTTGATCAGGTCCTGGTCCACGAGCTCTGCCACACCAAACACCTGAATCACTCGCCGAAATTCTGGTCACTGGTGGCCAAAATCCGCCCGGACTACAAGGGGCCGGAAAAGGCCCTGTCCCGAACGGGAGGCCTGGTCCCGGACTGGATGGCCTGATGCCTGCCGGCTGATGTTTCCTAATCGCGCACCAGAAACCGGCCCGTGACCGAGTTCTTGTCCGCGATGATCTCCTCGGGCGTACCCTTGGACACGACCCGGCCACCGGCCTCGCCGCCGCCCGGTCCGAGATCGATGACATGGTCGGCGGCCATGATCACATCCGTATTGTGCTCGATGACCAGCACCGAAGCGCCCTTTTCCACCAGATGTCTCAAGACCCGGATCAGCTTGCCCACCTCGTGCATGTGCAGGCCCGTTGTAGGCTCGTCAAGAATGTAAAGGGCTCCCGGCAGGTTGCGCTTGCCCAGCTCTCGGGAAATCTTGATGCGCTGGGCCTCGCCGCCGGAAAGGGTGGTGGCTGGCTGGCCGAGCCTCAGGTATTCAAGCCCCACCTGTTCCAATACCGAAAGCTTGCGCTTGAGCACCGGATGATTCTCGAAAAAGGCCTTGGCCTGGCGCACGGTCATGCCCAGGATATCGGCGATGTTCTTGTCCCGATACTCCACTTCCAGGGTCTGGGTGTTGTAGCGCTTGCCCTTGCACACATCGCAGGTAACGTAGACATCGGGCAGGAAATGCATCTCCACCCTGATCTGGCCGTCGCCCCGGCAGGCCTCGCAGCGCCCCCCGCTCACGTTGAAACTGAAGCGGCCCGGCTTGTAGCCGCGCGTCCGGGCCTCCTTGGAACCGGCGAATATCTTGCGTATCTCGTCGAATATCTTGGTGTAGGTGGCCGGGTTGGAACGGGGTGTCCGCCCGATGGGCGTCTGGTCGATGGAGATGATCTTCTCCACCTTTTCCGCGCCCACAAGGCCGTCGATGAGCCCGGGATTGTCCGCCCTCTGCCCCTTGGAAAGCAGCAGATGCTTGTACAGGGTGTCCACCACCAGGGAGCTCTTGCCCGATCCGGACACGCCGGTGAAGCAGACCAGTTCGCCCAAGGGTATGTCCAGGTCGAGATTCTTCAAGTTATTGGTGCGCACGCCGCGCAGGGAGAGAAACTCGCTTGAGGTGCGCCGCCCGTTGACCGCTTCGATGGTCAGTTCCCGGCGCAGATACTTGCCGGTCAGGGAACCCTCATCCTTCAACAATTTGTCCACCGGTCCCTGGAACACGATCTCGCCGCCCAGCATCCCGGAGCCCGGACCAAGCTCGATAACGTGGTCCGCGCTGCGGATGGTGGGCTCGTCATGCTCCACCACCAACACTGTGTTGCCCCGGCTTTGCAGGCTGCGCAGGGTGTCCAGAAGCCGCTGATTGTCGCGGGGATGCAGGCCGATGCTCGGCTCGTCCAGGACATAGGTCACGCCCACCAGGCCGGAGCCAAGCTGGCTGGCCAGCCTGATGCGCTGGGCCTCGCCGCCGGAAAGGGTGGCCATGTTCCGCCCCAGGCTCAGGTAATCCAACCCCACGTTGACCATGAAACCAAGCCTGTGGTTCAGTTCCTTGAGCAAAGGCTCGGCAATGAGCATGTCTTGGCCGGAGAACTCCAGGCCCTGAAGCCATTCCAGGGCGCGGCTGATGGACATGGACACGAACTCGAAAATATTCACGCCCGCCACGCGCACGGCCAGGGATTCCGGACTGAGCCTGGCCCCGTTGCATTCCGGGCAGGGCATGTTCTGCCTGAAGCGGGTCAGCCAGTCGTCCCAGACGCCCGCATTCTGGCGGCCCTGCTCCAGAAGCGGCACCACGCCGACCCAGCCCGAATCCGGACAACCAAGAAAAAGCGCGTCCCAGGCCTCTTTTGAAAACTCGCCAAGGGGCGTGTCCAGGGTAAAACCGTGGCGTTTGCCGAGTCTTGCCAAATGCGGCCCGTACTGTTGCTGGCGGTAGGCCGACTTCCAGGGGATGACACCGCCCTGATTCAGGGAAAGCCCCTTGTTGGGCGAAAGCAGGTCCGGTTCGAAATATTCCACCGCGCCGATGCCGGAACAGGCCGGGCAGGCGCCCTGGGGCGAGTTGAAGGAAAAAAGCTGCGGGCTGAGGCGGGGCATGGATATCCTGCATGTGGGGCAGGTGGACAAAGTGGACATCACCCGCTCATCCGGTTCTCCGTCGCCCGGCACGGTCAAGAGCAGCCGCCCCTCGCCGTAGCGCAGGGCCAGTTCAACCGAGTCGGCCAGACGCTTTTTGATCTCCGCCTTCATGACCAGCCGGTCCACCACCAGATCCACGTTGTGCCGCTTGTTCTTCTCAAGCTCGGGCAGGTCATCCAGGGAGCGCACCTCACCGTCCACGCGCACGCGCACGAACCCCTCGCGCTTGAGCTTGGCGAAGAGGTCCTTTTGCGTGCCCTTCTGGTGTTCGGCCAGGGGGGCCATGAGCATGAACCTGGTCTTTTCCGGCAGGTCCATGATGTTTCGCACGATCTCGTCCGAGGTCTGGGCCGCTATCTCGCGCCCGCACTCCGGACAAAAAAACCGCCCCAGCCGGGCGTAGAACACGCGCAAAAAATCGTAGACCTCGGTGACCGTGCCCACGGTGGAGCGAGGGTTGCGGGTGGCGGTCTGCTGTTCAAGGGATATGGCCGGGGAAAGCCCCTCCACCTTGTCCACCTGCGGCTTGTCCATCTGGGGCAGGAACTGGCGGGCGTAGGCGGAAAGGGACTCCACGTAGCGCCGCTGCCCCTCGGCGTAGACGATGTCGAATGCCAGGGTGCTCTTGCCCGAACCGGACGGGCCGCAGACCACCACCAGCTTTTCCCTGGGTATGTCCAGGGTCAGATCCTTGAGATTGTGGTGGCGCGCCCCTTCAATATGTATGGAGTTTCGGCTATTGCTTTCGGTCATTTGGGGAGAATAACCATTCACCTGTGGAAGGCAAGGCGGCTTACAGGCATTTTACAGAAAGGCCACAGACTAAAAGACATCATCCTGCTGAACCCGGCAGGATGAAGGACTGCGAAGATTTTACGATCTTGCTTCGGCTATTTCCAGGCCTGGGCGTTTTCCTCGGCAAACTCGGGCGAACGTCCTCGCTGGACGGCCCGTGAGATGCTCCACGGCCTTTGTGACCAACGCGGTGTAGCCTTTCTGCTTCTGGCCGCTGAGGGTCAGAAGCATGCGGATATTCCATTCCGGCATTCCGGTCTTTTCCAGGGCCAGTCCGGCGGTCTCGCCGTCCACGGCCTTGTATTCCACCTCGCGCCCGGAGACCCTGGAAATCTCCCCGGCGATCTCAAGATTGTCCAGGGATTCAGGCCCGGTCACGGCGTAGGACATGCCCTTGTGCCCGTCCGGTTCGGCCAGCACGGCCACCACGCTCTGGGCCACGTCGCGGGCATCGATCAGGCTGGTCCTGGAGTCGGACTCGGCCAGGATCAGCTCGCCGTCCCTGATCATGTCCGCGTAAAGGGTGGCGTAGTCCTGCATGTAGGTGTTGGGCCGGATCAGAGTGTAATCCGGTTCGCCGTCCACCAGCCCCTGGTCGATGGCCCCGTGCAGGCGACCCAGGCGAAAGTGGGCGTCCCGGTCCGCGCCGAGCATGGAAAGGCGCACCACGTGACCCACCCCGGCCTCGATTGCGGCGGTTATGGCGTGGGAACCCCAGGCGATCATTTCCTCGCACAGGGGCGTTTCCAGATAGAGGACATCAAAGCCCTGCATGGCCGAAATCATCTTCTCCATGTCCGCGTAGTCGAATTCCACGACCTGCGCGCCCATGTCCTTGTATAATTGCGCCTCTTTCATGTCGGTCAGGCCCACGGCGAAGTCGATTCCCTTGTCTTTCAGCCCGTTGGCCACAAGGATTCCAGTGATGTCGGCGGGAATGATCAGGATTTTACAGGACACGCGCCCTCCTTTGCGGGAAAATCTTCAGGGCCGTTCATGACCCCGACGTTAATCTTGTATGCCAGCACGGTATTGATGAGCAGTTGGGCGATGGTCATTGGCCCCACGCCGCCGGGCACCGGAGTCAGGGCCGAAGCCACCTCCTTGACGCCCTCGAAGTCGCAGTCGCCCACCAGCCGGTCGTCCAGCCTGTTGATGCCGATGTCCACCACCACCGCGCCCGGCTTGACCATGTCCTTTGTGATGAAGTTGGGCCTGCCGATGGCCGTGAACAGGAAATCCGCTTCCAGGCATTCCTTTTTCAGGTCTTCGGTGCGGGAGTGGCAAAGGGTCACGGTGGCGTTGGCGCAGGGGCCGGACTGGGCCAGCATGATGGCCAAAGGCTTGCCCACGATGTTGCTCCGGCCCACCACCACGGCCTTTTTGCAGGCCGGGTAAAGCTCGTAGCGGCTCAGAAGCTCCAGCACTCCGGCCGGGGTGCAGGGGCGGAAACCCGGAAGGCCGAGGGTCAGGCGACCCACATTGGCCGGGTGAAAACCGTCCACGTCCTTTTCCGGAGCGATGAGGTCCAGGCAGCGCTGGCTGTCCAGCCCCTTTGGAACCGGCAGCTGCAACAGGATTCCGTCCACTTCTCCGTCCGCGTTGAGCATCTTGATGACGCCTTCCAGCTTTTTCTGGCTGGTGTCCGCCGGCAGACGAAAGGGCTTGGACAGGATGCCCACCTCGGCGCAGGCCCGTTCCTTGTTGCGCACGTAGACCTGGGACGCCGGGTCCTCGCCCACCAGGATCACGGACAGTCCCGGAGCGCGCCTGCCCCCGGAAACCAGTTCCGCGACCTCTTGGGCCAGTTCCGCCCTGATCTTGGCGGCGGTGGCCTTGCCGTCCAGTATGGTCATTTGCTTCTCCTTGAACGACTACGCGGCGCAGGGTGCATGCCCCACGCCGCGCAGCACAAAAAGGCTGTTATTTCAGTTGGTCCGGGCTATTCGTCTCCGAACCAGCTTTCAACCAGCACCGGACCATAGTAAATGGCTTCCTCGTCCAGGTCTTCCTCGATGCGCAGCAACTGGTTGTACTTTTCCAGCCTGTCGCTGCGGCACAGGGAGCCGGTCTTGATCTGCCCGGTGTTCAGGCCCACTGAAAGGTCGGCGATGAAGTGGTCGCCGGTCTCGCCGGAACGGTGGGAGACAACCGTGGTATAGGCGGCCTGCTTGGCCATCTCGATGGTGTCCAGGGTCTCGGTCAGGGTGCCGATCTGGTTCAGCTTGATGAGGATGGAGTTGGCCACGCCCCTTTCAATGCCCTGGGCCAGGATGTCCGGGTTGGTCACGAAGATGTCGTCGCCCACCAGCTGGATGCGGTCGCCCAGCAGTTCGGTCTGCTTGGCGTAGCCTTCCCAGTCGTTCTGGTCCAGGCCGTCCTCGATGGAGACCAAGGGGAAGCGGGTGCAGAGGTCCGCGTAATAGGCGTTCATCTCGTCCGTTGTCAGTTCCTTGCCCTCTCCGGCCAGCACGTACTTGCCGTTCTTGTAGAATTCCGATGCCGCGGCGTCGATGCCCAGTGCGATCTGCCGGCCCGGTGCGTAACCCGCGGCCTCGATGGCCCGGATGATGTACTCGAAGGCCTCGGCATGGGACTTGAGGTTGGGCGCGAACCCGCCCTCGTCGCCCACGGAGGTGACGTGTCCGTCCTTGGCCAGAATTTTTTTCAGGTTGTGAAACGTTTCCGCACCCATTCTCAGGGCCTCGGCAAAGGTCTCGGCCCCGATGGGCAGGATCATGAATTCCTGGATGTCCAGGTTGTTGGGCGCGTGCTCGCCGCCGTTGATGATGTTCATCATGGGCACGGGCAGAATTTTGCCGTTGATTCCGCCGAGGTATTGATAGAGCGGCAGTCCCACGAAATCAGCGGCGGCGCGGGCGTTGGCCATGGATACGCCGAGCATGGCGTTGGCGCCCAGGCGGCCCTTGTTCTCGGTCCCGTCCAGATCGAGCAATGTGCTGTCCAGGGCCACCTGACGCAATCCGTCCATTCCGATGACCGCTCCGGCGATCTCCTCGTTGACGTTGTTCACGGCGGTCAGGACGCCCTTGCCCATGTAGCGGCCCATGTCGCCGTCGCGCAGCTCCAGGGCTTCGCGTTCGCCGGTTGATGCCCCCGAGGGCACGGCGGCGCGGCCCATGGCTCCGGATTCGTACATTACCTCGACTTCGATGGTCGGGTTGCCCCTGGAATCAAGAATTTCCCTTGCCCAGACAGCGACGATGGTGCTCATGGCAAACTCCTTTATATAAAAGATGAAAGTTTTATCCCCTCGAATCCAGCTGAGAATAGATCATTTTCCGCCGGTACTCAAACGGCAATTTGACTTGGGGGGAAACCCCATTGCCCCATGGCTTGTGGGAGAATATTGAGGTAAGGGTTCATATCTCAATTCAGGGGGCGTGAGGGCGATATGAGTTTATACAAGTTCTACAAGCAGGCATTTCCGACGGTTAATTCTTTATTCTGCTCCATAGGCTTGGCTGCGATATGCACCGTCCTTTATTACGGGTGGGCGCACCTTGAGCCAAAAGGCATTATTTCTGCCATCGAAGACACACTACTAATTTTGTTATTTTTTGGACTTTCGGCCTCACTCGTCAGGCTGATTCAGTTTTTTATTGCTCGCAGACAAAAAAAAGAGCCTTGTCCTGAAAAATTACCCATAAAAAACAATAAGAACAAAAACGGATTTACTTCAGACACCCCTCCCAAGAGCATGCGGGAAGACGAGTTCGAACGAACGGAGTATGCCAAAACACTCGCTCGACATCTCTGCCTCGAACCCAACGAAGACAGCATTGTTGTAGCAATAGAAGACGATTGGGGGGCAGGCAAAACAGCAGCGATCAACTTTGTCAAACAAAGACTCGAAGAGGATGAGAAGAAACCAATCATTGTTGAGTTTAACCCTTGTTTTCTAAATTCAAAGGAAAATGTCGTTCATAATTTTCTTACTCAGTTTGCAGCCCAAGTGGGCGACTCCACCAATGACAAAAAAACTCAAGAATTGGTAAAGGCAGCTCTCAAGCTAAGCAAATTCATGGCTGTAATAAAGATGATCCCCGGTGCCGAGCCTTGGGGAACCTGCGTGGAAAACACGATTGGTGCTTTTAGCGGAGAATTCAAACCGAACGAAATCGACGATCTGAACCTCGTTAAACAAAAAAAGAAGCTTCAAAAAGCAATACGTGCTCTAGCAAAGCCAATTGTTGTGATTGTTGATGACATAGACCGCTTGGCACCAGATGATATTATTGTTGTGTTTCAAGCTATCAAGGCTGTCTGTGATTTCGAGGGTGTTTCCTATTTGCTGGCCTATGATCCAGAGCCGGTTAAAAAAGCGTTATCGTTTAATGGCGTTTACATCGGAAGAGATTATTTAGATAAAATAGTTCAAATTCCTTATTGTCTACCACAGTTAGGCTATTCTCAACTTAAAGAATTTCTCAAAGGAAAAATAAAAAACTTAGAAAAAAAATCAAAAATTGAAATTGAAAAAGATGAACTATATAATAATGCTCTAATTCTAGCAGCGAGAGCACTCTCAACACCCAGAGACGTAATACGACTAATTAATAAACTTATATTTTCGTCTTCTACAACAAAGAATAAAATTTATTTTCCAGACCTACTTTTGATGGAAATTCTTTCTCTCAAGCTTGAAGTCATATTTACGGCAATAAAAACCAATCCAAATCAATTTACAAGACAATTTACTGCAGACGGCGAATCTGTCTACCAGTCAGTTGATCCACATCTTACAAAATTTCTAGATGAAGAAAGTTATGATTTTGTAAACAATCTCTTTGAAGACTATACTAAAAGTAATAAACAATTAAGCAATATAGCAAAAGAAATTGTTAAGTTTTTATTTCCAAATGCTGTTAAGGATAATAGCCGCTATCAAAATAAACTTAGTATCGATAATGGCGTGCACAATAAAAAAGCGTTAACTTACTTCTTAAGTATTGGTTCTAGAGGATTATTAATTTCACAGGGTGACGTAAAATTGTTTTTTGAATCAAGTCAAGACAGATATGCAATCTTGGAAAATTATAAAAATCGAAATGGTCTTAAAGATTTTTTAATGTTTTTGAAGAGCGATATAAGCAAACACAATTTAGAGGACATAAACAACATTTTTGATTCACTCGTCTCTATATATCAATTGTATTATGAAGAAGAGCCTCCAGGATTAAACAACAGAGTTACCACTTTGATTATTGCGTTGATAGATAGTCTAAAGGAAGAGGAGTCTAAAAAGAAAAGTTTTATTCACATATTTAATAACACAGAATCCTTGTCTATAAATACAAGAATTTTGAATCATTACAAAAAGAACATTGACAACCTTGAAGACAACAACAATGAAGATCCCGGTTCAGCATCATTTACCATAGACTTTATAAATGAATGCACTGCAATTTGGTTAAAATCTGTAAGGAAAAAAGCAGAGACAGACGACTTGATCAACAACGAATTTAACCCCAAGCTAATCCTGTCTGGCTGGGGATTTTACAACAGTGAAGACTTCAGAGAGCCTCAGGCATATCTTTCTAAATATTTGGTCAAAAACCCCAACACAAAAGAGTTGTTTGAAAAAATTGGTTTTGATCCGTCTAAAGAAAACTTTCAGTCAACCATCAACAAACACATAAAATTGTTCGAAGGATGGGAAAATCTTTTTTCTCATTTAACAAACATCTCCAAAGAAGCGCCTGACTACGATTTTGCTCAAACATTACTAACCATTTTTCAGGAGAAAGACCTTATATTAGGGCATATCCAGGCTAGCTCCCTCACCCCCTTTCGTAATAGGCCAGCCTGAGTCCTTCCAAAAGCAGGTCGTCGCGGATTTCGTCGATGGCCGAGCAGACAACGTCCACTTTTCGGGCCATGCCGCCCGTGGCGATGACCATCACATCACCGCCAAGGGTCGTTTTCAGCCGCTCGCAAACGCCCTCGACCATTGCCGCGAACCCGAACACAAGGCCCTGATTGAGGCTGTCGGTGGTCGATTTACCAATATGCAGGTCGTCGGAATCAAGCTCCAGGGTCACGTGAGGGAGTTTTGCCGTGCCCGTGGCCAGCGCCCTGGCCGAGGAAATCACGCCGGGGCAGATCAGCCCGCCCAGATACCCTTTGCCGGAAACGCAATCAAAGGTTGTGGCCGTGCCGAAGTCGATGACGATCATTTTCTCGGCCCCAAACAGCCTTCTGGCGGCATACGCGGTCACCAGCCTGTCGGCGCCCACCTCGGCCGGGCGGCCATAGCGGTTTTCCATGTCCAGGGGAATGTCTTCGGGAACGAACAGCGCGGGGCAGGAAAAAAAGCGCTCGGCAGCGCCCTTGAGCAGCGGATTCACCGAGGGCACAACGGATGAGACCGCGAAGGCCTCCATGTTTTCCCCGCAAACCTCGTTGATGCGGCAAAGCTCGGCCAGCTTCACGCCCCATGAATCCGGGGTGCTGCGCGGGGCCGTGGGCAGGGTGTATGACTGGCCGATGCCCTTTTCATCGGCCACCCCGATCTTGGTGTTGGTGTTTCCAACGTCCAAAAGCAAAATTTTTTTATTCATTGATTTCAAACCTCTCAGTAAAAACGGCCTTGGAACACAACATTATATTAATCAACGGAAATGACAAGAGCGCATAAATTCCATATCTTGCGGCTATCGGCGCACCCCGCTGAATGGTCATAAACAAATTTTTTTGGAGTTCCAAATGGATGCATCCATGCTTATCCCCGCCTCCGCGCCAATACCCGTGCCGTGGGGCTGGTTCAACGTACTGCTGGTCGTCACCTTCGTGGCCCACATATTGATGATGAACGCCATGCTCGGCGGCGGCGTCATCGCCCTGACAAGGCTTTTCACGGGCGGCGGCAAGGGGCTGCCCAAAAGCCTTTCCGAAAAGCTGCCGACCATGCTGGCCCTGACCATCAACTTCGGCGTGGCCCCGCTGCTCTTCATGCAGGTGTTGTACGGCAACCTGCACTACGCCTCGTCCACCCTCATGGCCCCCTACTGGCTGTCCATCGTGGGGCTGGTCATCATCGCCTACTACGGCCTGTACGTGTTCGACTTCAAATTTTCCAGCCTCGGCTCGCCCGGACTGGTGCTCTTCATATCCCTGTGCCTGCTGGTCTGGGTCGGGTTCATGCTGGCCAACAACATGACCCTGATGCTCACGCCCGAAACCTGGAGCGGCTATTTCACCAAACCGGGCGGAACCATGCTCAACCTGGGCGATGCGGCCCTTTATCCCAGATACTCCCATTTCCTGACCGCATCCCTGGCTGTGGGCGGATTGTTCGTGGCCATACTGGGACAAAAATCAGGCAATGAGGGCTGGATATCAACAGGCATGAAATGGTTCACCCGCGCGACCATCATTCAGGCCCTTGTCGGCTCCTGGTTCCTGCTGGCCCTGCCTTCCGGGGTGGTGCAAAAGCTCATGGGCGGCAGCCCGGTCGCGACCGTCCTGCTCTGCTGCGGAATCCTCCTGGCCGCCGTGGCCCTCTGGGCCGGATTCAAGAAAAAGGTCCGGCTGGCGACCGGCTTTATCGTTTGCACCGTGCTGGTCATGGCCACCCTCAGGGACATGGTCCGCACCTTTTACCTGGAGCCCTATTTCAAGGTACAGGATTTGCCGGTGACCAATGAATATTCCCCGTTGGTGATGTTCCTGGCCGCTTTTGCAATCGGCCTGGGCTGCATCTGGTACATGGTCCGCACCTACATCCGGGCCGGAAGGGAGGCGTAAATGGAATTCCCCATCTGGCAACTCACGACCCTCGGCGGCGGATTCTGGATAGCGGTCATCGCTGTCTTTCACGTCTTTGTGGCCCACTTCGCGGTGGGCGGCGGCCTGTTCCTGATACTCACGGAACGCATGGCCCGCAAAACCGGATCAAACGAAATACTGGCCTATGTTCGCGGCCACAGCAAATTCTTCCTGCTCCTGACCATGGTGGCGGGCGGCGTGACCGGCGTGGGCATCTGGGTCATCATCGCCCTGCTCTGTTCAGAAGGCACCCAGACCCTGATCCACACCTTTGTCTTCGGCTGGGCCACGGAATGGGTCTGCTTTTTGGGCGAGATAGTGGCCCTTCTGATCTACTTCTACGGCTGGGACAGGCTAAAGGCCCGCGAGCACATGATCATGGGCTGGCTCTATTTCATCTTCGCCTGGCTCTCCCTGTTCCTGATCAACGGCATCATCGGCTTCATGCTCACGCCGGGCGCGTGGCTGGAGACCCACAACTTCTGGGACGGATTCTTCAACCCCTCCTTCTGGCCCTCGCTCATATTCAGGACCGCGCTGGCCCTGATGATCGCCGGGCTGTTCGGGTTCGTCACGGCCACCCGCGTCAAGGACGAAAAGGCCAGAAATCTGCTGGTCAGAAACTGCGCCCTCTGGGCGGCCATACCCCTGGTCGTTGCCGTGGCCTCGGGATACCTCTACCTTTACACCCTGCCCGCAGACCAGCTGACCATGATCACCGAACGCTCGGCCAGGGCCGGGCGGTTCATAGGCATGTTCGTGACCTGGGCCCCGGTGCTGGGCCTCGGCATTTTGCTCATGGCCGTGCGCATGCCGCAAAAGATAAAAACGCCTCTGGCCTTTCTGGTGCTGGTCATCGGCTTCGGCTTTTTCGGCTCCTTCGAGTTCATCCGCGAGACGGGCAGAAAGCCCTTTGTGATCTGGAACCACACCTATTCCAACGCCATCCGCCTGGACATGGCGGACAAGGTCAGGGAAGAGGGGCTGCTGAAGACCGCCAAATGGGTCTCGCCTGAAAACCGCGAGATCACCAAGGACAACGCAATGGCCGTGGGCCGTGAGCTGTTCATGCTCCAATGTTCCAGCTGCCATTCCATTGGCGGACCAATGAACGACATCCTGGCGCGCACGGCCAAGTTCCCGCCCCAGGGCATGGACTCCTTCCTGAGCGGCATGGGACTGGTCAACACCTACATGCCCCCGTTCCTGGGCACGATTCAGGAGCGCAAAGTCCTGGCCGACTACCTGTCCATGGAACTGAACGGCCACAAGGACTCGGGCAACGCCGTATTCGAGCCGGTAGACCAGCCCGTGAACATTCCCGAGTTCACTCCCGCCGAACAGGGCGGCGACTACGTGCTCCTGACCTGGAACAACCTGGGCATGCACTGCATATCCGACGCGGACCCCTATTTCGTGCTCCTGCCTCCGGCCAACGACCTCTACGCCCAGCTCGTCATGCGCGGCGATCCGCCGCAGCTGGTCAGCGAAGGCGTGGAAATCGCATACAAGGTGGAGCCTGGGTTTGAAAACCCGATGGCCGAGTCCCGGTTCTGGGAGTTCGCCCCAAAGAATTTCGGGGCCGAGCTTGAGGACAACGTCGGGCTTTCAGGCAACGGCGTGAACGGAAAGATGCACTACAAGGAGGAGGGCTGGTTCGAGGCCGGACTGATACCCGTGGTGCCCTATCCCCAAGGCCAAGGCTACAATCCCTTCCCGCGCTTCATCATCGAGGCCAAGGACAAGGAGTCGGGCAAGGTTCTGGCGACAACCGAGGTCGTGGCCCCCACCGCAACGGAAATGGGCTGCCGCAACTGCCACGGCGGGCCCTGGAAGATTCCCGGCCTGGCGGGCATAGCCGACGAGACCGGCAGCGACATCCTGGCGGTCCACGACCGCATGTCCAAGACCAACCTCAAGGCCGAAGCCGACAAGGGCAATCCCAAGCTCTGCCAGAGCTGCCATCCGGACCCGGTGCTCAACGCCAAGGGAAACCCGGAACTGCTGAACCTGCCTGCGGCCCTGCACGGCCTGCACGCCAACTACCTCAAGGACCGCGGCGCAGACGCCTGCTACAACTGCCACCCCAACCGCCCGGACGGCCCCACCGGCTGCCTGCGCGGTCGGCACGCCGAATTCTCGGACTGCACCGACTGCCACGGCTATCTAGAGGACCACGCCCTGAGCCTGCTCAAAAAAGAGAAAGAGGCGGGCAAAATGGGCGCGGACAGGCTCATGGCCAACATCAAGCCGCGCACCGTGACGACCCTGGACGAGATCAATGGACGCACGCCCTGGCTCCAGGAACCGGACTGCCTGAGCTGCCACGTGAACTTCAAGGCCCCTGAAACCAACGCCTTCAACAAGTGGACTGAAGATGGTCCGGGGCTTTACCGCATGCGCAAGGACGACCTGGACGCGGTCATGTGCGCGGCCTGCCACAGCAGCCCCCACGCCACCTACCCGGCCAACAACCGCTACGGCGAGAACCGGGACAACGTGCAGCCGCTGCAATACCAGAACGATCCTGGAACCCTGGGCGGAAAGGGCAATTGCGGGGTCTGCCACACAAACGAGGTGGACGTCAGCGCCCACCACGAAAACATGATCAGATAGAATTGTACGGGGCTAGGCCCCTTGGGAATCCGAAAGCGTCCTCTGCCACCAGTGGTAGGGGACGCTTTCCTTTGGATTGGGAACGGAGTTGAAGAATCCCTCCAAATAGGAATTGATCTCGTCCCTTTCGCCCTGGCCGGGAAAATCATCCGGCTCAAACAGGCTGATGAAGACCTTTCGGCGGGGAGCGAAAAACAACAAATTGCCCAACAGCGTCCGCAGGACAAGGGGTACGGCCTTGGTCACCGAAGGCCGTTGCCCGTGGGCCCAGCTGAACCGGCTGCCCCACAGGCCGCGAACACGCACAAGCACGACCCTGGATTCCGGCGCCTCGCGCAGGATGCGCAGGACAGCCTTTCTGTGGCCCATCGCCTCTTTTGAACAACGCGACAGTCCCCCGCCCGGATAGAGGACAACGTTCTCGCCCCGTTTCAATCCGAGAACCAGTTCCTTGAGTCCGCTGGACACGGCCAGGGCTCCGGCCTTGCCCGCTTCGGCCAGATGGGGGATGAGAATGGTTCCGGCGCGGCCCGCCAGCCAGCCGACCACGGGTATGGCCGTGCGCTCCTTGTTGGCCAGGGCCCTGGCCCTGAAATCCTTGTGCAAAAAGGCCAGGAGAATGACCGGGTCGATGAGGGCCGGATGATTGGGCAGAAAAAGTATGGACTCTCCGCCTTTGGCAAGGACTTCATCGGCGCCCTCGAGCCTGACCCTGTAGCGCAGGCAAAGCAGGCTCTTGATGATTTTCCGAAGCGCGCTGTTCAGCATGCCGCACTGTCTATCAGAACATGGCCTGCCTCTCAACCGGAGACCTTGGCCCTTTAAAATCGGATGGAAATGCTCTAGTGTCGTTTTCGACCATAATCCCTAAGGAGCGACAATGAAGATTCTTTCGACACAAATCAGCGGATACGTGGACAAGGCCTCCTGGATCAGGAAAATGTTCGAGGCCGGAATAGAACTGAAAAAGGAATACGGCGAGGACGCGGTCTGCGACTTCAGCCTGGGCAATCCCGACCTGCCGCCTCCGGAATCCGTGGGCCGGGGACTGCGCGAGATAGCCGAGGACGCGCACAAGCCCTTCGCCTTCGGCTACATGCCGAACTTCGGATATCCCCACCTGCGCGAGGCTTTGGCCCTGGAGGTTTCCAGGGAACAGGGCGTGAAGGCGGCAGCGGAAGACTTGGTTCTGACCTGCGGCGCGGCCGGGGCCATCAACGCCTTTTACCGGGCCGTAATCGATCCGGGCGACGAGGTGATCTGCCCCGCTCCCTACTTCGTGGAATACGGTTTCTATATTGAAAACCACGGAGGCCTGCTCAAGCCGGTCCGGTCCAATCCCACAAACTTCAGCCTGGACTTGGACGCCATGGACAAGGCCATCAGCGAAAAAACCAGGGTCGTGCTCATCAACTCGCCCAACAACCCCACGGGGCAGGTCTATACGCTGGAAGAACTGACAGGGCTGGCCGAAATCCTGAACAAGCACAACCAGGGCAGGGAAAGGCCAATCTTCCTGCTGGCGGACGAGCCATACCGCTTCCTGACCTTCGACGGAGCCGAGGTGCCCTGCATCCTGCCCCTTTACCCTTTCAGCGTGGTGGTTTCATCGTTTTCAAAGAATCTCTCCCTGGCCGGAGCGCGCCTGGGCTACGCCCTTGTCAACCCGGACATGCCCGGCAAGGAACAATTGGTGGGCGGAATAGTCATGACCAACCGCATCCTGGGCTTCGTGAACCCGCCCGCAGTGGGGCAGCAACTGCTGGCCAAGGCCCTGGGTTCCCAGGTGGACGTGTCCATCTACGCCTCAAGGCGCGACGCCATGGCCAAGGTCCTGGACGGCGCGGGCGTGACCTACGCCATGCCCAAGGGGGCCTTCTACTTTTTCCCGGAGGCTCCGGGCGGAGACGACGTGAAATTCTGTTCGCTGCTGCTTGATGAAAAGATTCTGGCGGTGCCGGGCAAGGGATTCGGCTACCCAGGATACTTCCGTCTGGCCTTTTGCGTTGGCGAGGAAGTCATCAACCGCTCGGCCGCAGGTTTCGCAAGGGCCGTCAAACAGGCAAAAGTCTAGACCAACCGGGCAATGCCAAGGGGAATGCCCACGGAGACGACGAGCCACAAGACCACCTTGATCCTGCCAAGAATCTTGGCGCGCGATTTCGACAGGCCGGACGCCCTTGCACGCGAAAGGGCGTCCGAGCCTTCGGGCGCCAGAATATAGGTAATGGCCAGCCGCATTTCCGATTCCATGCTGCTCATATCCGCCTCCCTTTGCCTTGGGGTTTTTCGATCTCAGCACAATTCTATGGCGGCTTCAGCCGAATCAATCCAATAATCTTATCCAAAGGACTTCATCGGATATGCCGATTGTCAGTCCCGCGCTTTACGGGTAGAAGTGGTTCATGGAACTATACCAGTTGCGCACCTTCGTGGCCGTGGCCGAAGAGGAACACCTGACCAGGGCCTCCGAAAGGCTTTTCGTGAGCCAGCCCTCGGTCAGTACGCACATCAAGGCCCTGGAAGAGGAGCTGGGGGTCAAGCTGTTCACCAGGACGCCCAAAGGCATGAGCCTGACCTCGGAAGGCCTGGCCTTGAAACCCAAGGCCGAGGCAATCCTGGCTGCGGCCAAGGACCTGCTCTACCAGGCCAAGTCCATGAACAAGCAACTGGTTGGCGACGTGCGGCTCGGCCTGAACACGGACTCCTCCTTTCTCAAGATTCCCGGACTCCTTCGACACCTGGAGGAGAACTATCCGCGCCTGAACATACAGCTCTTGCAAAGCCTTTCCGGCTTCATCCGCCAGGATCTGTCAAGCGGCAAACTGGACGCAGGTTTCATTTACGGCGACTCGCCCCATCCTTCGGTGGTCTGCCTGGAATTGTGCAAGGTCGATCTCGTGGTGGTGGCCCCGGCCATGTGGCGACTAAAGATGAAGCAGGCCGAGCTTGAAGACCTGGCCAAGATACCGTGGATATGGATGTTCACCCACTGCCCCTTCTGCCAGATGGCCGAAGACCTCTTCGTCAGTCAGGACCTCAAGCCCGAAAAGGTCCTTCTGGCCGACGACGAGGGACTCCTGCGCACAATGGTGGCGGCCGGAAAGGGACTGACCCTCATGCGCCGCGACTTTGCCGAAGATGCCATGCGGGCCGGAGAGCTTTGCATCTGGGACAAGGAACCCATGAGCATCTCCTCCTGCTTCGCCTATCTGGGCGAGCGTGAAAAAGACCCTATAATCCAGTCTGTTCTGCGCTGCGTAAAGCTCTCGTGGGGGCTGACTCAGCCCCTCCCGGAACACGGAGAGCATGCGGCCTGACCCTGCCTTCGCCTTGCAAGGTTCGACCTTTTTCATATACATAGGGTACCTACCTGTTAACGAGGGAGTGAACCCATGAAGATACTTGTGGTTGGTTCGGGCGGACGCGAGCACGCCCTGTGCTGGAAGCTGAACCAGAGCCCGTTGGTTGATGAATTATACTGCGCACCGGGCAACGGCGGGACCGCGGCCGAAAGCGTGAACGTGCCGGTGAAGGACGACGATATTCCGGGACTGTTGAAGCTGGCCAAGGACAAGAAAATCGACCTTGTGGTGGCCGGGCCGGAGTTGCCCCTGGTTCTGGGGTTGCAAAACGCCCTGGAGCGCGAAGGCATCCCCTGCTTCGGACCCAGCGCCTTCGCCGCAAATCTCGAGGGCAGCAAGGCCTTTTCAAAAAAGGCCATGCATGATTCCGGGGTGCCCACGGCCAAATTCTCCGTTTTCACTGAATTCGAACGAGCCAGGCAGTTCGTCCGCGAAAAAGGCGCGCCCCTGGTCATCAAGGCCGACGGACTGGCCGCCGGCAAGGGAGTGGTTGTCTGCCGGACCACGAAGGAAGCCCTGAGCACCCTGGACGAAATGATGAACAAGAAGGTCTTCAGTTCCGCAGGCGACAGGGTCGTGGTGGAAGAGGCGCTGGTTGGCGAGGAGGCTTCCTTTCTGACCTTTTGCGACGGAAAGGACTACGCGCTGCTGCCCTCGGCCCAGGACCACAAGCCCGTGGGCGAAGGCGACACCGGACCCAACACCGGCGGCATGGGCGCTTACAGCCCGGCCCCCATCCTGCCCAAGGAAGATTACGAGAAAACCGCCAAGCTGGTCATCGAGCCGATCCTCAAATACCTTGCGGCCAAGGGCGAGCCCTTCAAGGGAATACTTTACGCCGGACTGATGTTCACGGAAAAGGGACCCATGGTCCTGGAGTACAACGTGCGTTTCGGCGATCCTGAATGCCAGCCCCTGCTCATGCGCCTGGAAAGCGACCTGGCCGAGATCATGCTGGCCTGCGTGGAGGGCCGCCTGTCCGAGGTGGAGGTCAAGGTCAGGCCGGAGCCAAGCCTTTGCGTGGTCATGGCCGCCGACGGCTATCCCGCGTCAGGCTATCCCAAGGGCATGGAGATAAGCGGCATCGACCACGCCGACCAAGTTGAAGGGGTCAAGGTCTTCCAGGCCGGGACCCGGCTTGAGGAGGGCAGGATACTCTCTTCCGGCGGTCGCATTCTGGGAGTCACGGCCCTGGGCCGCGACTTGGCCCAGGCCAAGGACAGGGCTTATCAGGCTGTGGAAAGAATCAAGTTCGAGAACAGCTATTATCGCCGCGACATCGGCGACAAAGGTCTGAAGAGGTTGAAATAATGCCCCAGGTAGCGATTTTCATGGGCAGCATTTCGGACGAGGACAAGATGCGTCCCTGCGCCGATCTGCTGGAGTCCCTCGGCATCGATCATGTCTTCACGGTGACTTCGGCCCACCGCACCCCAACGCGCACTGCCCGGCTGGTGACGGACCTGGAGGCCGACGGCTGCCAGGTCTTCATCTGCGCAGCGGGCATGGCCGCACATCTGGCCGGGGCCGTGGCGGCCAAGACCAGCAAGCCGGTTCTGGGGGTTCCCCTGACCGCCTCATCCCTCGGCGGCATGGACGCCCTGCTGGCAACCGTGCAGATGCCTCCGGGCTTCCCGGTCGGCACCCTGGCCCTGGACAAGGCCGGCGCAAAGAACGCAGCATGGCTGGCGGCCCAGATTCTGGCCCTTCACGATTCTACCCTGGCCGACAAGATAGACAAGGCCCGGGACAAATTCGTCGAGGAAGTGAAAACAGCGGCGGCGGGGTTGGAAAAAAGGGACTAGCGGTTCAGACCGCAGGACTATTTGCCCAGCTTGTTTTCCCTGGCCGGAAACTCCCTTCCGTTCAGGCGGACCACCTGCGTGGAGAATGATGTCTGTCCGGGAGAGCAGGCGGGGCAACCCTCCGAGACCAGCATGCAGCGCTCGTCCAGGGTGTCGGAATTTATTCCGGCCATCTCCAGAATCCGTGTGGTGCCGCCGGACTGCCAAAGAACCGGCTGTCCGCATCGGCTGCACTCCACGTAAAGAAGCTCGGGATCGTATTTCTTTTCCACGTCTTAAACATATCCCGAACAATATCGCAGTACAAGGATTTTTCCGACGGAAACCGGCGGCCAACATATGGCTGACCGCCGGTTCCAGATATCTTTAGGCGAGAGCCTCTTGCGGGGTTATGGTTTCAATGCCGAAGGCGTCGCCGACCGCAGAGCAGGTCAACTGATGCTTGTAGGTGTTAAGCCCCAGAGCCAGGGCCGGGTCTTTGCGCAGGGCGTCCAGACCTTTTTCGGCGATGTTCATGGCATAGGGCAGGGTCTGGTTGACCAGGGCGAAGGTCGAGGTGCGGGGCACGGCTCCGGGCATGTTGGCCACGCCGTAGTGAATGACTCCGTCAACCTCAAAGACCGGATTGTCGTGGGTGGTGGGCTTGCTGGTTTCCACGCAGCCGCCCTGATCGACAGCCACGTCCACGATGACGGAACCGGGCTTCATGGTCTTGAGCATGTCGCGGGTGATCAGGTTGGGGGCCTTGGCTCCGGGGATGAGCACCGCGCCGACCACCAGATCAGCGCGCTGGACTGCGGCCCTGATGTTGGGTTCCGTGGAGGCCATGGTCATCACGCGGCCCTGATAGATGTCGTCGAGATATTGCAGCCGGGCGTGGTTCATGTCGATGACCATGACGCGGGCGCCCAGCCCCACCGCCATCTTGGCCGCATTGGCCCCGACGATGCCGCCGCCCAGCACCAGGACGAATCCCGGGGGAACGCCGGGAACGCCGCCCAGCAACACGCCGCGCCCACCCTGCGATTTTTCCAAAAAGTGGGCTCCGGCCTGCACGGACATGCGTCCGGCCACTTCGCTCATGGGAGTCAGCAGCGGCAGGCTGCGGTTGGGCAGCTGGACAGTCTCGTAGGCTATGCCAATGGTTCCGGACTTGAGCAGGGCGTCGGTCTGGGGCCTGTCGGCGGCCAGATGCAGGTAGGTAAAAAGAATCAGGTCTTCACGCAAAAAACCGTATTCAGCGGCCATGGGCTCCTTGACCTTGACGACCATTTCAGCGCCCCAGGCCTGATCAACGGAAACGATCTTCGCTCCGGCGGCCGAATATTCCTCGTCGCTCAGTCCGCTGCCGAGGCCCGCACCGGATTCCACCAGGACCTCATGGCCGCGCCGGGCAAGGGTCTCAACCGCGCCGGGGGTCATGGAGACCCTGTTCTCTCTTGTTTTCACTTCCTTGGGTACGCCGATAATCATCTCAGTTCTCCTTGAAATTATAAATTTTAATGCTCAAAGTCCCCAGGGAAAACCGGAATCAATCCAGTTCGGCCCTGACGCCCTCGGGCAGGCAAACCCACTTGCGTTTGGCCTTCATGACCACAAAGGATTCGCTGGAACCGATCCCTCCGAGCTTGGAAAGATCCTGATCCAGAAAATGATAGAGATCGCCCATGTCGTCCGAAAGGATGATCTCGACTATGATGTCGTAACGCCCGGTGACCACGGCCGCCCAATTGACCCTGGGAATGGCGGAAAGCTGCTCCAGCTTCTCGTCCAGCTGCTTGTGGCTGACCAGGGAAATGCCTACCAGGGCCACGGTGACGCCCTTGGTCCTGAACGGGTCCACCAGTCCCGCGATCTTGAGCACGCCTGAGCCGATAAGTCCCTTGATCCTGGAACGAACGGTCGGACTGGTGACCTCCAGTTTTTCGGAAATCCTTGCCGTGGACATCTGTCCGTCGCGGCTCAAGGCGGCGACGATCTTTTCGTCCAGGGAATCAAGTTTGATCTTCATATGGCTACCATTTTGCTGTTTATGATAATTTGCAAGGTCAATATATTCAATATTGAAAATATATGTCAAACATTTTTTCCAAAAGAAAAACCAAAAACCTGCCAGACCCAAGCGAACGGGAACAGGCGGGACAGAACCCGGCTGCTCGAAAAAAACTTAAGTGATAAGGGAATTGTCAGTCGATCAGGGCCGACACCTGGTCCAGGACATGATCCGGATCAAGGCTGCATTTTTTTGCAAGCCCCTCCAGGCTCTCGAAAAGGGAGTTGCAGAGCACGCATTCCCCGGCCTGCGCGTCGAGGGACCTGAAATAACGCTCGGTGCGCGGGTAAGCGGCCACAATGTCAAGAACCGTGCTTTCCTTGCTTATGGCTGTCTCTTTGGTCATGCGACCTTCTCGCCCTTGGATTCCAACACTTGTTCAAGGGCTTCGGGAATGCGGGCGATCAGCTCGGACACGCTGCCCGCGGGCGAGGGGTCGGCCAGGGCTCCGGCGATCCGGTTGGCCTTTGCCGCAGCCAGGCAGGCCCGGACCATTTCCATGCCGGACCAGGCCAGCACGGAAACCATGCCCGTCAGGGTGTCCCCGGTTCCGCCTATGGCCTCAAGAGCCGGGGCGGAGGGACCGTCCACCTGCCCGAGAATGCCTCCTGAATCAGCGACAATGTCGCTCGCTCCCTTGACCAGCAGATGGCGGGCCGCGTTGCCGTGGGCATAGGCCCGTTTGATGTATTCCGGAGTTTTGGCGTCTTCGTGCAGGATAAAGCCGCGCGTGTAAAAGGGGTGGGGCGCGTCCTCGTCGGCCAGGAAGGCCAGCTCGCCCACGTCCGGGGTGAAGAGGTCATAGCTCCCGGCCTGTCCGCTCATCTTGGCTGCGTACATATAACCGGCGTCGGCAATGAGCAGAGGGCGGTTTTCCATATCCTCCACCGCGAACAGAATCTTATTGTGCCAATCCACGTCGGGCTGGAGGTAATGAAAGGTCAGGGCGGTAAAACCGGACTCCCCCAGCTCCCGGACCAGCCGGGCATAAAGCTCCCTGCTCCCGTCACCAAGCCCGATGTCGCCGACAAGGCAGGCCCTTGGTCCATCCAGGCCAAGGAATTCGGAGGTGCGCACGGCCGCAGCCAAAAGAGCGGGTGTCCCCCGGTCCAGGTCCACGAGCCTGCCGTCCACCGACAGGCTGCCGCCCACCAGCCGGGCCTCGCCCATGACGATGGGAAAGGTTGTGTCGGGTACCGTGCCTACTACCGCGAGCATAAGCGCTTGCTCTCCTCAAAGGCCAGATACAGGGCGTAGCCGCAAAGGGTGTGGCCGATCTCTCTCGGATTTGGCGCATCGTCCAAAGTCTTGCCGCCCATTTCCCTGGCCAGATAGGGAACGTCCGGGCAACCGCCGCCGGACACGTTGACTATGATGCGTGTGGACTTGTCCACGGTGATCTTCATGTTGGCGGCCCGGACCATCAGATACCGCCCATAGTCCTTGACCTTGTAGACATCGACGGGCTCAAGGAGCGGGCTGCTCACCGGCACCACCTTAAGGGGCGCGGCTCCGGCCAGTTCCAGGGCGCGGACGATGTTCAACTCCTCGATCAGGGGAAACTCGACCACGAGGTCGCAACCGGTCCTGACTTCGGGGGGGGGCCCCATGACCCGGATGGTCCAGCCGGAATCCTTGAGGGTCTTCTCGGCCCGAATCACCTCGCTGGTGTTTTCGAAGACGAGTATCCCCCGGTCCTGGCCGCCCTTCCGGGCATGAGGCCTTTTGGACTTGAACAGGTTCAGAAACGACAAGGCTACCCCTTGGCTATGGATATCTTGTATCCGTCACCGTCCTCCTGGACTTGACGGACTTCCCAGCCCTTGCCCAAGGCGGCGCGGGACACGTTTTCCTTGGAGGCTTCGGTGTCCACCAAAACCTCGATCTCGCCCGAACCCATTTCACTTATCTTGTTCAGGGTGTCCAATACCGGCTGCGGGCAGGACAAACCTCTGGCGTCTACTGTGGCGCTCATAATGACTATCTCCTTAGGCTGACTTTCTTCTCATGGTGAACCCGATGAACAGGCAGACGGCCAGGCCGACCACCAAGGCCGCGATGCCGTGGGGGCCGACGCCCTTGGGCGAACTGGCCAGGCCGAAATTGTGGGCAAAGGCCGCACCGGCGATCATGCCCAGTACGAATACGGCAGCATCGCTGTCGCCCTCTCCGGCCAGAAAGAGCTGGCGTCCGGGGCAGCCGCCCGCCAGGGCGAAGGCCAGTCCCGCCAGGACCATGCCGCTGAAGTTCCAGAGTTGGCTGGTGTGGGCCACGGGCTGTCCTGCAAAACCGGGGTTGAACTGACCAAGGGCCAGATTGGCCGCAAAGGCGAAAATCACCAGGGCCACGAGGCCCAGCATGAGGTGGGCCTGCTTAAAGAGAATCAGGTCGCGGATCGCGCCCATGGTGCAGAAGCGGCTGCGCTGGGCCAAAAAGCCCACGCCCAGGCCGATGACCAGGGAAACGATCAGGGGCGCGTGCATCATGCCGGGGCCCTTGGCGCTGTAGAAGAGTATGCCGCTGCTTGCCTCGTTTTTGATCTGGGGAAAGATGAGCATGATCACCAGCAGACCGGCCATAAGCAGGGGCAGAAGCAGTCCAACGGAACCGTAGGTCTTTTCGGTCCGGCCCAGATTGTAGCCTCCCTTGAGGAACTGGACGCCGATGCCGACACCCACCACCAGTCCCAGCAGGCCGAAAATGGCGCTGCCGTCGCCGCCGGACAGCCGCAAAAGGGCGCGCCAGGGGCAACCGAGAAAGATCAGTGCGCCGATCATGGCGAAAAAGCCCAGCACGAAGCGGACCATTGGAGCGGACCCGGCCCGGGGACGAAAATCCTTGAACATCAGGGCCGCGCCTAGGGAGCCCAGCACAAAGCCGATGATCTCGGGACGCATGTACTGGACCACCGCAGCCCTGTGTAGGCCCACGGCTCCGGCGATGTCGCGCTCAAAGCAGGCCACGCAGATGCCCATGTTGCCGGGATTACCGAGATACTGAAGCAACGCGGCCAACACGCCGATCAGTGCGCCCACGCAGATGATCCCCCATCTGCTCGCAAAAACATTTTTGGCACTCATAAACAACTCCTCGTTTTCCTTGCCAGTGTGAAACTCACATCGCCCACCCATCAATGACTATTCCTGAATTATGCCTGTTTCATCAGCAAATCAAATATATTAACGAACTACGCTTTGCCTTTTTCCATAGACAATATCAATAATTGGCCAGCGACTCGACTGATATGTCTATTGCCAGGCACTTGTGGTTCATCGAATTATTCTGTATCTCCAACATAGAACGACAACTCGACAACCGGAGTTCCTTGTGCCGGAAAAAAAGCTTCTTTCCGTTGCTGAAATCGCCAGACGGATCAATGTTCCTGAATCCACGGTCCATTACTGGAAAAACCGCTTTGCCCGGCATCTGCCCAGCAAGGGCAGCGGGCGCCAGAAAAGATTCAAGCCCCAGGCCGTTGAAATTTTCATGGCCATCTCCACAATGCTCAAGGAAGGCAGCACGGTCGGCGACGTAATGGAAAGGCTCCAGGGTGAATACCCTCTCAACGCCGAAAGGCTGGACAACGGGGATTCGACCCCCGCGACCTATGACCTGAACGAGCACCCCCTGCAGTTGGCCTCGGCAATGGGTCTTGAAATCGCAAAGGCCGTTGCAGACGGCCTGAAAAGCGCCCTGTCCGGAGAAAGCCGCATGGACCTGGACCAAGTCGGCCGACAAATCGAAGAGGCGGCCCGGCGCATCGCCGAAACCTCCGCAAGCCTTGAATCCTTGCAGGAAGAAAATACCCTGATGAAAAACAAGATGGAAATCATGGACCAGGAACTGGTCAGAATTCGCCGCGATCGCAGGGAGATGGAGAAGTACCTTCTTGACAAGATCAAAAGCGTAACTACCTAAATTCATCCTGCGGGCGGACACTTCCGGCTCACCCGCAGGGACTTTTCAGCTAACCATATTCTGCATGGAGAGAGCCATGACCAAAAGCGACAAGGCCTACGAGTTCAAGGCCGAAGTAAAGCAAGTTCTTGATATTCTTATTCATTCTCTTTACACGAACAAGGAGATATTCCTGCGCGAACTGGTCTCCAACGCCTCCGACGCCCTGGACAAACAGCGCATCCAGTCCGCCCTGGCCGAAAACGGCGAGGACGACCTGGAACTTGAAATCCGCATCGACCTGGACAAGGAGGCCAAGACCCTGACCGTCACTGACACGGGCATCGGCATGACCAGGGACGAGCTGATCCAAAACATCGGCACCATAGCCCACTCCGGCACAGCGGATTTCCTGGCCAAGGCCAGGGAAAGCGGCTCCGAGGGGCTGGACGGCATCATCGGCAAATTCGGAGTCGGTTTCTATTCGGTATACATGGTGGCCGACGAAGTGACCGTGACCACCAAGTCCTTCAAGGACGAACCGGCAATGGAGTGGAAGTCCGACGGCCAGGGCGCCTACGAGATACGGGAGGTCCAGGACGGCCCCAAGCGCGGCTCGGTCATCGCCGTGCGCCTCAAGGACGAGGTGGCGGACCAGTTCACGGACAAGGAGACCATCAAGCAGGTCCTCAAGAAGCACTCCAACTTCATTTCCTTTCCCATCCTGGTGGAGGGCGACCGCGTGAACACGGTCCCGGCCCTGTGGCGCGAACCGAAATTTCAGATCAAGCCCGAGCAGTACAAGGAATTCTATTCCTTCCTGACCTATGACTCCGAAGAACCATTTGAGACCATGCACGTTTCCGTGGACGCGCCCGTGCAGTTCACGGGACTCTTGTTCATTCCCGGGAAGGACAGGGATTTTCTGGGCATGGACCGTGAAAACTGGGGGCTGGACCTCTATGTGCGCCGCGTGCTCATCCAGCGCCAGAGCAAGGACCTCCTGCCCCGCCATCTGAGCTTCGTGGCCGGCGTGGTGGACACCGAAGACCTGCCCCTGAACGTCTCCCGCGAAACCCTGCAGGACAATCTGCTGATCAGGAAAATCCAGACCACCCTGACCAAGCACGTGCTCAAGGAATTGGAAAAAATCTCCAAAGACAATGCGGAGCGCTATGCTGAATTCTGGAACGAACACGGCGAGACCTTCAAGACGGGTTACGTCGACTTCCTGAACCGCGACAAGTTCGCGGCTCTGCTGCGCTTCAATTCCTCGGCCAGCGAGGACCAAAAAGGGCTGGTTTCCCTTGACCAGTACATTGAACGCGCCAAGGCGGACCAAAAGGAAATCTACTACGCCTTTTGCGCCAGCCGCGAAGCGGCCAAGCTCAATCCGCACCTGGAAATCTTCCGCAAGAAAGGCGTGGAAGTCCTTTATCTCTATGAGCCCATCGACGAGTTCATCATGGACACGTTGCGCGAACACAACGAGTTCAAGCTGGTGGCCGCGGAACACGCCGACCTGGGCAAGCTGGAAAAATTCGAGAGCGTGGCCAAGGACAAGAAGGCCAAAAAGATGTCCAAAAAGGACTCGGAAAGCCTGCCCGGACTGCTCAAGCGCATCAAGGAAATCCTGGGCGACGACGTGACCGAGGTCAAGGCCTCGGAAAGGCTTACGGACAGCCCGGTCTGCCTGGCCAATCCGGACGGGGCCGTGACTTCGAGCATGGACAAGATCATGCGCATCGTGTCCAAGGATTCCACCCTGCCCAAGAAAATCCTTGAAGTGAATCCGGACCACGAGTTGATGCGCAACCTGATCAAGGTCTTTCAGAACGACCCGGCCGACCCCTTCATCGAACAGGCCTCTCGCCAGCTATTTGAATCGGCCATGCTCCTGGAGGGCTACCTGCAAGACCCCCACGCCCTGGTGGGCCGCATCCAGGACCTGCTGACCAGTTCAAGTTCCTGGCACGCAAAAGACAAATAAATACAAGCGGCTGAAGAGGAATAGTTTGTCATTCCTCTTCAGCCTTCGCGCACGGCGTCCAAAATCGTTTCTTTCAGCTCCCGGACCCTGTCCGGGTCCTCGACCTTGCGCCCGTCCTCCTCGCGAACGTAAAACACGTCGGCAATGCTGCCGCCGGAAGTCGTGATCTTGGCCATGTGAACCACAACCTCCATGTAGTGCAGGGCGGTGGCGATGTCGTAAAGCAGGCCGAGGCGATCGCCAGCCAGCACCTCCACAATGGTATGGAAATCGCTTGAGTCGTTGTCCACCGTGACCCAAGGCTCAAACACCGGGCCGCCTCCCGTCAGGCGGAGCGGAGAGCTCTTCTGTTCTGTCAGGCGCAACTCCAGGGCCAGCTTGCCCGTCAGGGCGCAGAGGATACCCCGCCTGACGCGGGTCCAAACTTCGTCTGGGTAGATGTTGTCCGGCATGTTGCCGACCATAAACACGTCCAGGGCCGTGCCGTCCTTCCAGGTGAACACCTCGGCGGAAAGGATGTCCAGGCCGTGCAGGGTCAGGACGCCGGAAAGGGTGGCGAACATTCCGGGCCGATCCTTGGCCGCGACGGTCAATTCCCAGCAGCCCTGGACCCCGGTTTCGCGCGGCCGGACCAGGGCCAGGCCCAGCCCCCCGGACGGCGATGGCTTGTGGACCATGTCCCGCTCCAGGGCCTGCGCAAATTCCAGGCGGATATCCATGTGCTCCAGAACCTTCTCAGGGTCCAACCTGATCAGGGCTCCGGGCGGGAGCACATCCAGGCAGGCCTCGACAAAATCGAAATCCAACCGTCCCCTGGCCAGGGCTCGAATCCTATCCCGGGATTCGAGCAACTTCATGACCGCCGAAGGTTCGGACATGGGGCCCACGGTCATGAGCTTGCGGCATTTGTAATACGTTTCCGCGAAAAGAGCCGAAATCCAGCCGCTCCAGGCTCTGGGACCGGTGGCCATGCTGTCGGCCACGGAAAGGAGATAAAGCATGTCCAAGCGCGGGACCGTGCCGACGATCCCGGCCAGTTCCATTATCACGCTTTCGTCGCTCAAATCCCCGCGCGTGGCCGTCCTGGGAATGAGCAAATGATTCTCCACCAGAAAGACGACGTCTTCAACCAATTCCTCCCGGCTGCACGAAACCGGACGGAAATCCGAGTCCAGGCGGGTCAAGACCTCGCGGGCGATATCCCCCCCCACCTTGCCGTGTTCCTTTTGCCCCTTGCCAAGATCATGAAAAAGGGCGGCCAGGACCAGCGCCTCGGGGACATCAATCCTCGTGGCGATCTCGGCGTATCTGCCGTTGTCCTCATCCTTTCCGGAAAGGAAACCGGCGGCAATGCGGATGGTCTCCAGGGTATGAATGCCCACGGGCCTCAAGTGATAATCATCGAACTGGATGAAATGGGCCACCCGCTGGAATTCAGGCAAAAGCGTGCCAAGAAAACCCGTATCCAGCATGGCCTCGGCAGCCTTGCGCCCATGCGTCGCCCGGAATATCTTGACCAGCCTTTCCAGAACCCGAGGCTCCTGGGGATTGATTTTGCCCTTTTCCAGACCCATCCTGACCATGCGCCGCGCATCCCAATCCAGATCATCTCCGGTTTTTGCCATTCTCTCGAAAAGGGTCCAGGCTGAACCACCGTCATCAATGGTTCCGGCCCGGAGTCGGCCTTTCCCCGAAAAATGCTCACTCACAAAGGCCGCGCGCATGGTCTTGATGGTGGACATGGACCGGTGCAGGACGGAAAGGAATTCCTCCACGGCCAAGCCCCTGCCCCGAGGGGTGCCTGCGCTGCGAAAGCCCATCAGCTCCGCCACGCGGGGCTGCAAATCAAAATGCAGTCGATCGGTCCGCCTTCCGGCCACTAGGTGCAGGGCGCAACGGGACGTGAGCACAAAGCCGAAGGCCCGCTCCAGTTCGGCCCATTCCGAGTCTGAAAAGGGCGGCAGGCTCAACGACCTGTTCAACCCGCACGACCTGCCGTCAAAATCCAGAAGAATGGCCAGCCAGCCCAGTTGATGCCGGTCACGCAAGGCCCCCAGTCCGTTCTTCAGGTCCGGCTCCAGAAGGCCGCTGGAGTCGCCGAACTCTCCTTCGCGCTTGAGATTCTGCTCCTCCAGCCAGTGCATAAAGGCAGCCGATCTTTTGCCGGAAAAACCCTTGCGGAACCTGCCTTTAAATTTCTCGAACACGCTCCTGTCGCCCGCCAGAAAGCGGGCGTCCAGAAGAGAGGCAAAAACCTGGTTGTCGTTTTTCGCCAGGTTGACGCAGTCGCCTACCGAACGCACTCCGTGGCCCAGATCAAGCCCCTGGTCCCACAAAGGGAAAAAAAGCGCTCTGGACAATTCTTCGGCCTGGCGGGGAATCCGGCCCTTGAAAACCAGAAGCACGTCCAGATCGGATTCCGGGCAAAGCTCGCTGCGACCATAACCGCCGACAGCCAGCAGGGCGAAGGGGGAGCCCCAGGCCCGCCCATCGCTGGCAAGCTCGGCCAGCCGTCCTGCAAAATAGCGGTCGGCCAGCAAAGCATACTCAACATGAATGTCGCCCGGAATCCCTTTCAGGGCGCGGGAGGAAAGGGCCTCCCTTCCGCGCCCAAGCTCGCGAGCGAAATCCGAATCCGAATTGCCGTTGTTTCTGGTCAGATGGCCGTCTCCCCGGTCTCGCCGGTGCGGATGCGCACGACCTCCTCGACTGGCGAGACGAATATCTTGCCGTCGCCAACCTGACCAGTTACCGCAGCCTTTTTCGCTGCTTCAATGGCCTCGCCGACAATAGCGGAATCTACCACCACCTCGATCTTGACCTTGGGCACGAAATCCACCTGATACTCGGCCCCACGATAGACTTCCTTATGGCCGCCCTGGCGGCCAAAACCCTTGACATCGGACACGGTCATGCCGGTCACCCCCAATTCCATAAGGGCTTCCTTGACCTCGTCCAACTTGAATGTCCTGGTGATTATCTCGATTTTCTTCATTGCTTGACTCCTTGGCGTCGGTTTCCTGACCGGCCTAATACTGGTACCCGGATTCGTCGTGCTGGCTCAGGTCGAGACCCTTGACCTCATCCTCCTCGGAAACGCGCAGTCCCACGCTGACATCCACCACCTTGAGCAGGACAAAACTGACCACAAAACAATAACCCCAAGTGGCCACCACGGAAACAAATTGTATCCAAAGCTGTTCGGCGTTGCCATGGAAAAGGCCTTTCGCCCCGATGCTGGCGAAAAGTCCTGTGGCCAAGGCTCCCCAGGTACCGCCCACTCCGTGGATACCGACAACGTCCAGTGCGTCGTCGTATCCGAGCCTGTTCTTGAGCATTATTCCGAGGTAGCAGATGACGCCGGCCACGCCGCCGATGATCAGGGAAGCCATGGGTCCGACAAACCCGGCGGCCGGGGTGATGGCCACAAGTCCGGCCACCGCGCCGGAAGCCGCGCCCAGTGTAGTGGCCTTGCCGCCGTGCCACCATTCAAAGCCGATCCAGGTCAGAGCGGCCGCGGCCGCGGCCAGATGCGTCGTCACAAAGGCGCTGGCGGCCAAACCGTCCGCAGCCAGGGCGCTGCCGGCGTTGAACCCGAACCAGCCGAACCAAAGTATGCCCGCGCCCAGAACGGTCAGGGGCAGATTGTGGGGAATGAACTTGGCCTTTCCGTAGCCCTTGCGCTTTCCTATGACCAGGGCCGCAGCCAGGGCGGCCGCGCCGGAGCTCATGTGCACCACGGCCCCGCCCGCGAAGTCGAGTGCTCCCATCTCGCCCATCCAGCCGCCGCCCCAGACCCAGTAGCACATGGGGCAGTAGACCAATATTAGCCAGAGAGCGGAAAAAAGCATGAAGCCGCCGAATTTAATACGCTCTGCAAAGGCCCCTGAAATCAGGGCCGGGGTGATGACGGCGAACATGCATTGAAAAATCATGAACAACAGATGGGGCAAGTTTTCGGCAGGACTGTTGGTTGCGTCCAGACCCACGCCCTGCAGAAAGGAGAAGTTCAAACCGCCGAACAGGCCTCCGATTCCGCTGCCAAAGGCCAGCGAATAGCCCACAACGGCCCAGATAACGGAAGCAAGGGCGATGAGTATGAAACTGTGCATCACCGTACTCAATACGTTCTTGGACCTGGTCAAACCCCCGTAAAACAATGCCAGACCGGGGGTCATGAACATAACAAGCGCCGCGCAAATCAATATAAACGCGGTATCCGCTCCATTCATAATTAGCCTCCTGTATTGTCAATTTTGGAAAATTTGAAAGACAGGATAGCATAATGACATTTTATGTCTACAAATTTGTATTTTTTTCTTTTTACATTCTTGAAATTATAAATATAAAGTAACAAAAATGTAATTTATTACGGTGTTGCAAAAATTTCAACAGGTTGCAGACGCTTCTTGTTTTGCGGCTGACAAAATTGGAAAAACACACCTCAAGGCACCTCCCCTCACAAAAGGAACCTTGGCAGTTCCCACATCCTCGGAACAATATAACGGTAAAATTTTATTGCTTTTTTTCTAGTAGGCGAAAGGCTCTTCCCTTTTGAACTCGAAAATGAAAGGCAGCTCAGGCTGCTTGATTGGCTCGCTCAGGCGAGGAATAATAACAAATTTGTCATTAATCAAAGTGGAAACAGTGCCCTGGACATGGACGGAATCCACCTCGGCCCTGCCCAAAACCGCGGGTTTCAGGCTGCCCAGAACCCTGACCCAGGCCCCGTCTTCGGGCAAGGAGTTCGATTCCACAGCAAAACCGGGCGCAACGGCGTCGGCCAGACAGCAGACAATGGCCATGCGCACAAGGGCGAAACGGCCCTGGGCGTCAAGTTCCGGGCTGCGCTTGACCATGCCCCTGAGCGCTATCAGCTTCGGAACCTCCGGGGATTCCGAGGACAAAAGCATGAACAGCTCGGCAGTGTTCATCTTCACGTATTCCCGGCCGTCCAACTCGATCCTGGGTTCCGGAGACTCGGCCTCCTCCAGCCCGTAAGGTTCCACCGTGTACTGCTCCTCGGCGGCAAAATCGGCCCATAAGGCAAGGGGGATAAAAAGCAGAAACACCACCAGACGAGTCGGCTTAAGCTCCCTGGCCGGGACAAAGGGCAAGGCAAGGCCGAGAACAACAAGTCCCACCCCGGCTGCGACGGTAAGCGGCTCGAACCTGGGGTTCAGGAAATACCAATAGTTGCCGGACCGGACCAGATGGAGCATGAACCCGCCAAGCAGGGCCAGGACCGCCCCCTCCAAAATGGCGAATGCGCGCGTCACGGCAGCATCCCCCAGTCGCCTCCGAGCATACCGGCCAGCACGCAAAGGAAAAAGACCAGAACCGTGGGCACCAGCACCAGGGCCAGAACCACCCGCCGCTTGAACACGGCCAGGAACATGGCCACCAATTTGAGGTCGACCATGGGGCCGATGGCCACGAAGGATATCTGGGCCAAAGCCGGAAAGGTCGAGAACCCGGCGGCCACAAAGGCGTCGGCCTCGGAACATACCGAAAGAAGCATGGCCAAAAGCATCATTCCGCCCACCGAGGCGACCATGCTGCCCTCGAACAGGGACAAAACTCCTTGCGGGGCAAAGGTCTTGAACAGACCGGCGGCCACGGCCCCAAAAATCAGGAATTTGCCCATCTGCAGGAAGTCGCGTCCGGCATGGGCCAGAAGCGCCAGCCAGCGAGGTCCCGACGCATGCCCGCAACCGCACGAAAGACCATGAGCATGCCCATGGTCCGGCACGGATTTCAAAACCGCTCCGCCGCCCAGAAGCAGATCTGAAGCACCGGCCCGGCCAAGGGCCAGACCCATGACCACGGCGGGGACCGCGACCATGAAGACCCGCCAGAAAAGCATGGGCAGGCTGTCCTGAAAGGCAACGTAGGTGGAGACCAGAACGATGGGGTTAATGACCGGACCGGCCATCATATAAGGTATGGCCATCTGGGGCGGCACCCCCTTCATGAGCAGCCTCCGGACTATGGGCACGATGCCGCATTCGCAGGAGGGCAGCACCATTCCGGCTGCTAGGCCCATGCATATCCTGCCGGCGGTGGACCTCGGAACCTTCCCGGCCAGCCAATCCCTGGAAACAAAGACCTCGAAGGCCGCTCCCACCAGGGAACCCAGCAGCAGAAAGGGCGCGGACTCGAGAACAATGGCCGCGACTATTGAAGAAAATATGCGAAAATCCTCGTACAATCAGCGCTCCCTGCATGGTCGAATCTGGCCGGAAGAGTATCTTCAGAAAAGATCAAGAGTCAATGTTTTCGATAAGTCTTGACAACAAATGCAACTTGGTTGCATTTTGATGAAAAGCGCCTCTTGCCAAGGAGAGCAACCATGACAAAAACCGCATTCTCATTCCTGATCATCGCCGTCGCCATGCTGGGCAACGCCTGGGCCGAACCGCTGCCCGTGTTCGTCAGCATCGTCCCCCAAAAATACTTTGTGGAAAGGATCGGCCAGGACATGGTTCAGATCTCGGTCATGGTCGAGCCCGGCGCGTCGCCGGCCACCTATGAACCGTCCCCCGGCCAGATGGCGGCCCTTGACAAGGCCAGGCTCTACTTTGCCATTGGCGTGCCCTTTGAGGGTGCCTGGCTGCCCAAAATCCAGGGGACCAACAGCAACCTCTCCATCGTCCACACGGAAGATGGGGTGAAAAAAGTGCCCATGGACCGCCACGGACATGGGGAAGCCGGGCAGGGAGAGATTCTCGATCCGCACATCTGGCTTTCGCCCTCGCTGGTCAGAATCCAGGCCCGAAACATCCTCAAGGCGCTGGTCCAGGCCGACAAGGACAACGAATCATTATACACGGACAACTTCCAAGCCTTCATGGCCGAACTGGACCAGTTGGACCAAATGCTCAAAAACATATTCGCCAACAAGAGCGCCAACTCGGAGTTTCTGGTCTTTCATCCCTCCTGGGGATATTTCGCTGCAGATTACGGCCTGACCCAGATTCCCATTGAGAGCCAGGGCAAGGAGCCCGGACCGCGTGAACTGGCCCAGCTGATAACCCTGGCCAAGTCAAAGGGAATCAAGGTCATCTTCATCCAGCCCCAATTTTCAAAAAAAGCGGCGGCTACAATAGCCGGCGCCATAGGCGGCAAGGTGGAAGTGGCCGATCCCCTGGCAGCGGACTGGAAGTCCAACCTGCTCAGGGTAGCGCAGATATTCAAGGCCGCCTCCAGATGAGCGGCATGAACAGGGACAAGGCGACAGCCCTGCTCAGGAGCGCGGGCCTTTCACCGACCCGCAACCGAATGGCCGTGCTTGCCTGTCTGGACAAAAACCACGAACCAATGACCGCCAGGGAGATGCTCGAAAGCGTCTCCCTGAACCGCCCCATGAACAAGGTCACCCTGTACCGCATTCTGGACCTGCTGGCCGACAAGGGGGTGATCCTGCGCCATATGGGCGCGGACCGTTCCTGCCACTACTGCATGGGGACTCACGCCGGGGAAACCGCCCACTGTCATTTCTTCTGCAACAGCTGCGGCAAGATGCAGTGCCTGCCAGCGGATTTTCTGCCGCCGACCTTCTCCTTCCTGAAAGCCTCGGACGCGGACAAATCACTGCCCATGCGCGTGGACTCCGTGGAACTGCGCCTGGACGGAATCTGCCCTTCCTGCCTGGAAAAGGCCCTGTAAAGACCCGCCGTTCTATTTCTGGACGTTGCCAAGGCCAAGTGCTACGGTCAGGCAAATCAAAAAAAGGCTGGAATAGATGCTTCTTGGAATCGACGTGGGTGGAACCCATACCGATGCGGTCGCCGTTGACCTGAGCGGAAAAAAAGCCAGAATCATGGCCTCCTGCAAAGTCAGGACAAACCACGACGACCTGCTCTCCTCCGTGACATCGGCCCTTGGCGAAATCCTGTCCAAAGTGGACAGGGACAAGGTCCGCCAGCTGAATCTTTCCACCACCCTCTCCACCAACGCAATCGTGGAGGCCAAGACCGAGGATGTGGCCGTGCTGGTCAGCTCCGGTCCGGGCATCGCGCCCGACAACTACATGTTCTGCAAGGACTTCCACACCCTGGACGGCTCCATCGACCATCGAGGTAAAGAGGCCAAGCGCTTGGACATGGCCCAGGTGGACGCGGCCCTCGAATCCTGCCGGAATTCCGGCATCAAGGCTTATGCCGTGGTGGGCAAGTTTTCCACCCGCAACCCCCTGCATGAAAGGACCATCAAGCAGCGCCTCTGCCGTTGCGACGACGACAAGGCCTGCCAGGGCGCCGACTTCGTAACCATGGGCCACGAACTGGGCGGCAGGCTGAACTTCCCGCGCCGCGCCGCCACGGCCTATTTCAACTGCGCTGTCTGGCGGCTCTACAACTCCTTTGCCGACGCCGTGGAAAAAAGCCTCAAGGACATGGGGCTGGAGAATATCCGCGTCAACGTGCTCAAGGCCGACGGCGGGACCATGCCCTTCAAGATGTCCCGCAGGCTGCCCGTGCAGTCCATACTTTCCGGTCCGGCCGCCAGCGTCATGGGCATCGTGGCCATGTGCGACATCGTGTTCGACTCGGCCATTCTGGACATCGGCGGCACAACCACGGACATCGCCATCTTCGCTTCGGGCTCGCCCCTGGTGGAGCAGGAAGGCATACACATCGGTTCGCACCCCACACTGGTCCGGGCTCTGAAGGTTCATTCCATAGGCATCGGCGGCGACTCGGCCATCTCCATGGTGGGCGACCTGATCCGCGTGGGACCGAACAGGCTGGGTCCGTCCGTGGCCGAAGGGGGCGAGCGCCCGACCCTGGTGGACGCTCTCAACTTCCTGGGACACTGCCGGGTCGGAGATGTGGAGGCTTCCAGAAAAGGTCTTAAGGATTTCGCCGGGAGCCACTCGGTCAGCGCCGACCTGCTGGCGAAAAAGGCCGTGGAGTTCGCCACGGAAACCATCCATTCCGAGACGAAGAATCTGGTGGACGAGATCAACGGCAAACCGGTCTACACCATCCACGAGCTTCTCGAGGATTCGCAAATCTGCCCCCGCAAGGTATATTTGATGGGCGGGCCGGCCCAGGCCATGAAGATGCCGTTATTCCAAAAATTCAGGCTCTCCACCGAGGTGCCGGAAAACTACGCCGTGGCCAACGCCGTGGGCGCGGCCCTGACCAGAAATTCATGGGACGTGGAGCTTTTCGCGGACACGGAAAAGAACGTCATGTTCATTCCTTCACTGGTCCACCGCGAAAACATTCCGGGCAGCTACAATATTGAGGACGCCAAAAGGGACGCCATGAACCACCTCCTGGCCCACGTCGGCGAAATGGGCGTGGTGGAGGACGCGGAAAACGCCCAGATAACAAGGGCCTCCTCCTTCAACATGATCAACGGAAGCAGCATGGTGGGCCGGAATATCCGGGTCAAATGCCAGATCAAGCCCGGCGTGGTCAGGACGCTCTAGGGGACGGAACATGCTCAAAGCCAATGACTCGTTGGGGATAATTTTCTTTCCGGCCTACGACTGGAGCATCTCCCCAACCCATCCGGAACGCGAGGAGCGGCTGCTCTACACCCAGGACCAACTCAAGGAAGAAGGGCTCTTCGACATCGAGGGCATCGGAGAATACAAGCCGGACGTGGCCGAGCGCGCCGACGTGGAGAGGGTCCATTTCTGCTTCCCGGAAGTGGATTCAGTGGCCACTCGTTCGCACCTCATCTCCGCCGGCGGGGCCATCAGGGCCGCCAAGCTGGTTATGGAAGGCGAACGAAAAAGGGCTTTCGCCCTAGTGCGGCCGCCGGGCCACCACGCCATGAAGACCGTTCACGGTTCACGCGGCTTCTGCAACATCAACATCGAAGCCGTGATGATCGAATGGATAAGGGAAAACTACGGGCAAAAACGCATAGCCGTGGTGGACACGGACTGCCATCACGGGGACGGCACCCAGGACATCTACTGGCACGACCCGGACGTCCTGTTCATATCCCTGCACCAGGACGGCAGAACCCTCTACCCCGGCTCCGGTTTCCCAAGGGAATGCGGCGGTCCCACTGCCAGGGGACGCACCCTGAACATTCCCCTGCCTCCGGGCACCTCGGACCAGGGTTTCCTGGAAGTGATGGAACGCATCGTCATGCCCGTGCTGGAGGATTTCAAGCCGGACCTCATCGTCAACTCGGCGGGGCAGGACAACCACTACACCGACCCCATAACCAACATGAACTTCTCGGCCCAGGGCTATGCGACCCTGAACTCCATGCTCAAGCCGGACATCGCGGTGCTGGAGGGAGGTTACGCCATCCAGGGAGCGTTGCCCTACGTCAACCTCGGAATAGCGCTAGCAATGGCCGGAGTCGATTACTCCCACGTTCGCGAGCCGGACTTCGACCCGAAGCGCATCGCCCAGCGGCCGCAGGTCTCGGAATACATCTCCACCCTTTGCGGCGAGCTGCCGGAAATCTACTTCAACCCGCCGGAGCTGGACAGAAACAGGGCCGGCGACGGGGTGGTGACGGAAAACTGGCTGGTGCGCCACAAGAACATCTACTACGACACAGATGGAATCACCGAGGCCCAGACCGAAAACCTGCACCTTTGCGGCCAGTGCCGGGGGCTGCTCAAGGTCGAAAGCCGCTCCACCAACAATCCCCTGTGTCTGGGCGTGGAAGTGCCTCTGGGGGCCTGCCGAGCCTGCCGCGACCTAGGCTACAAGATAGTTGAAGAGGCCCAGATCAAGGGCGAATACAGGTATGTCCAGTTCATCAACAGGTTGGACAAGGACTATCTGCGCTACGGGTTCTAATCCGCTTCATCCTTGTCTCTTTCCAGGCGGACCCTGATTTCCGGCGCGTCCTTGAGGTGCACGTCCCGCTGGGGAAAGGGTATCTCTATCCCGTTTTCCGCGAACAAATCCCAAACCCTGAGCAACACCTCTCCCTTCACGTTGGCAACGCCGCTCATGGAGTCGGAAATCCAGGCCCTGAGCTCCAGATCCACGCTTGAATCCCCGAAACCGATTATCCAGGCCTGGGGCGCCGGGTTCTTGAGCACCCGCGGCGTTTCCCGCCCGGCCTGTTCCATGAGGCTCAGGGCCAAACGAGGGTCGCAGCCGTAGGACACGCCCACAGGTATCTTCAGCCGGACATTGGTGTCGCTGTAGGTCCAGTTGACGACCTCGTTGGTGATGAGATTCTCGTTGGGAACGAGATATTCCTTGCCGTCTCTGGTGACCACCGAGGTGAACCTGAAATTCAGGGAATTGACCTTGCCGTAGACGCCGCCCACCTCAATGGTGTCGCCGGGCTTTATGGACTTGTCCAGAAGCAGGATGACGCCTGAAACCAGATTGGAAAAAATCTTCTGCAGTCCGAAGCCGATGCCCACGCCGATGGCCCCGCTGAGCACGGCCAAGCCCGTGAGATCAACCCCCAAGGCGCTCACGGCCAACAAAAAGGCTGTCGTGAAGAGACCTATTTTCACGGCCTTGCTGAACAGAACCTGCATGGACGGAGTCAACTGCCTGGAACCATGAATGCGGCGGTCAATGAACTTGACCATAAATGCTGCGGCCTGAAGCAAAAAGGCAAGAAGTATGGCGCCCTTGAGCACCAGAAGAACCGAAACATAATTCTCGCCCAGATTCATGCCCAGGCTGTGCAGAAAAGCCAGGGTGGGCACCAGCAGGTTCAGCACGCTCAGTCCGGCCAGGACAAGCACGGTCGCTCCGAAAACCTTTGCCCAGAACCTGTTGGCGATGAACGAAAACAGTACGCGCACCAGCAACCAGGCCTGGGCCAGCTTGGAGGCTGAGGAAAGAAGATACGTGGTCATTTCCATGTTTTCGGCCACGCCCCTGGCCACGGCCAGAAGCACGACCAGAACCAGCGGACAAATGGCCCTCGAAAGCGACCGAACCAGGTTGCCTATGAAGTCCTCCCCATCCGCAGCCTTGGGACAGCATTGTTCAAGCTTCGGCCCCAGCCAGCGCTGAACAAGATAGGACACTCCCAGCAGCAGGGCCGCCACGCCCAGTTCGACCAGCGCCTGGAGGCTCAAAAGGTTGTCCTGCACCCATTTCCAGACATCCTGAAAATAGTTCTTTCCGGTCTTTGCGGGCGCAGCAACCGCGTCGCCAATGTCCTTCAACTCGTCCAGCAGACTTTGCTCAGCCATTTTTCCTTTCCCGCTATCAGGCCATGTCCAGCAGGACGGCCAAAAATATGAATACCGCTATGATGCCGTTCAAGGTAAAAAAAGCCACATTAACCCTGCTCAGGTCGTCAGGCGAAACCAGCCTGTGTTCCCACAGGAGCACCAAGCCCACGAACCCGGCCACGAGAAAATACAATCCGCCCAAGCCTGCGGCCCAGCCGGCCAGCAGGAAGAAAAGGGCCGCGTTCACGTGGCTCAGAAGGGAGACGGTCAAGGCCCCCTTGAGCCCCAGGTGGGCGGGCAGGGAATTGAGGCCGAGGTTGCGGTCCAGTTCCGCGTCCTGGCAGGAATAAAGGATGTCGAACCCGGCGACCCAAAATGTCACGCCAAAGAAAAACAGGGTCGCGGAAAGGGTCAGCACTGGGTCGACACAGAGCCAGCCGGCCACGGGCGCCAGCCCGAGCACCGAACCCAGCACGAAGTGGCAGGCCCATGTGAAGCGCTTTGTAAAGCTGTAGAAGGCCGAAAGGATCAGGGCCAGCGGGGACAGGACCAGACACAGGGGGTTCATGCCCCAACAGGCCAAAACGAAGATCAGCGCGGTCACGGCCAGGAAGCCGATGGTGAAGTTGACGCTCAGTTCGCCGGTCACCAAGGGCCGGTCCTGGGTGCGCGGATTGACCTTGTCTATGGACAGGTCGGCCAGTCTGTTGAAGGCCATTGCAAAGGAACGCACCGCGACCATGGCCAGAGTCAAAAGCAGAAAGGAGCTCCATCCGGGCCAGCCCCCGGCGGCCAGAAAGGCTCCGGTATAGGCAAAGGGCAGGGCGAACACGGAGTGCTCGATCTTGATCATGCGGCAGATCACGGCCACGCTTTTGAAAAATCTGTTCATCCTTAAAATTGCTTCCAGATATCTAGAATATTTTTCTTTTGAACTTCAAGGGAGTAGGCGTCGGCGGTCTGCTGCCCGGCCGCTAGCGCCCTTTCCAGGCCCTGTCCGCCCTCCCTGACCAGGGCCACGGCCCTTTCCAGGTTCAATGCCGCGTCCAGCACGTCTGAATCCGCAGACCAAAACCCGTTGCCGGTCCAGGGCACGTCGCGCAAAGGCCACCAGGGTGAAAATCCGTCCGTCCGAACCTGGCGCATATAGTCCCAGCCGCCGAACCCGGAAAAACCCACCGGCAGGCAACCGCTGGCCATGGCCTCCAAAGGCGGCAGAGGACAGCCTTCGGGAAAGCCGGTGGCCAGAAAAATGTGCGACCGGCCCAGGGCCAGGGCCACGCCCTGCTGGTCAATGCCGCTTATCTCCTCCCAGACCACGTCCCGGTCTTCATGATTCCGGGCCTGAAAGATCATGCGTATCTGCTTTGCCAGGGCGCTGTTCTTGCGCGGCATGCAGGCGATGCGCACGGGGCCGGAGGGTTTCCGCGAAGGCTGAAAAAGCTCACGATCTATGCCCGGCCTGAGTATAGGCGCTTCCTGCCCGATGGTCTGTTTCAGAAACCAGGACACGGGATGGGACACGGCCAAAAAGGACACGGGCAGACTAGACCAGTGAACGTCCTCGGGCAGGGCGGAGAAGAGGTAGGCCCAGTTCTGGCAGTAATTCAGGCAACGCGCCCCGGCCTCCAGGCCCGGAGCCAGGGCGTTGACCCAGCCCTCCGGCACCAGCCAGACATCGTCCCGGTCAAGCTTGAGTTCTTCCCAGGGAACCACCGGCACCGGACCTTCAAAAACGCCGCCGTCCTCACGCGGCACCAGGAAAACATCCCGCCCGTCCTCAAACAGGACACGGGCGAGGCGCTTCAGCACGGCCACACCGCCGGCCGTCTTTTTTATCGGCGGAAGAAAGACATACGTGGACATAGAACTCCTTGAAACCTGTAATTACTCATGGAAGACCATAATCCCAAGGCTTTGGCAAGGGACAAAAAAGAGACGCGACAGATTTCGGGGGTCTGTCGCGTCCTTGTCCGGGGAGGTGGAAGATATTGGGTTGATCTGAGGGAAGAACTATCACTGCCCCACCGAATGAACATGGCGGTCGGGTGACGGTTGCAAGGCATTTCAGCAAACCGGGAAAAGTTCCTTGATATCCTTGACTATTTCCGCCCTGTGTTTGGCCACGGAGGCTGAATCGCCCATGATCATGTCCAGCTGTCTGGTATGAATGACAAGATATCCCAAAATGTTGAGCCTGTTCTCCATGAACTTCCGATCAAAGCCCTCGATCCTGGCCCGCGTGGAGTCCTCGCGGACCCTGGTCCTGAAATCGAATTCCTCGAGAAGCTCGGCCACAAATTTGGCTCTTCTCACACGGCGGCTGCGGTTGGCCGCTCCGCCCTTGAACTGGAAACTGGCGTAGTTCTCATTGGCCCTCTCACTGACCAGGGCCTCGGCCCCGCAGAAATGAAAGCCGAAACGGGACTGGAGACTGCAATAATTCCTGGAAATGGTGAAATAGTTCTTGGCCGTAAAATGGGAGCCCATGGCCGGATCAAGGGCCGGATTGGCAGTGGCCTCGAACATGACGGACATGAATCCCTTGGCGTTCACGGGCGGAGGCCCGGCCCAGGGCTTGGCCACCATGCCCTGCCACAGGGCGCGCATGGGTATGGAAGAGATTTTTTCGAGGTCGACCTTTGGTCCGTTGACCTCTTCGGTAAAGCCGTCATCCAGGTTGACCACCCAGAACTGCATGGGCACGTCGCAGACCAGCTGCTTGGCGGCCGCTTGGGGAAAATCGTGGTCCGTGCCGAAGCTGAACATCTCGGTCACGGCCTTTTCGTGGCAAAAGCGGGTTATGTCGTGCAGGGTCTTGCAGTTGGCGGGTTTGAAATCCGTGGATTCCGGGTTCAGGAGACGCAACCTGATTATCAGCCGAGCGACCTCGCGAAGCGCCCTGTAGACCGGACTGCCCTTCATCAAATTCTCTTCGGGCCGGGCCGTGAGCAACTCCTCCCGACGGCCCTTGTAGATGGACAGGGTTTGCGCATCCACGGTCACGACCCCACCATTCTCAAGACCATCCACAGCCCCCTTGAGACCGAAGATGGCGGGAACCCCGAATTCTCGGGCCACATTGGCCAGATGCCCGGCGGCTCCTCCCTGCTCGGCCACCACTGCCGAGGCCTTGCCCAGCAAAGCAGCCCAGCGGGGCATGGCCTGCAAAACAACAAGCACTCCGCCCTTTGGGAAACCAAGCACGTCGGCGTCCTTTCTGACCACGAACACCGGGCCGGAAGCCACGCCGGGACTGGCCGGAACCCCGCCTTTCAAAATCACGCCGTCCGGGTCCGCGAGCGAGATTTCTCTTTTTTCCGATTCGGTCACGGCCCTGGCCAGGGGGCGGCATTGCAGGACGATTATTTCGCCCTCCGCGTCCACGGCCCATTCCATGTCCACTGCCGAGCCGTAGCAGTCTTCAAGGCGCAATGATATTCGGGCCAGTTCAAGAACCTGTTCCGGGCCGAGAGACGGTCTGGACGCATTTTCACCCAAGGATTCCAGGCGGTAAACCCCTTCTCCCGGAGTGCATATGAAGCTGACTTTCTTCACGGCGATGTCGCTGCTTACAATGCTCATCTCCCCGTGACGATCCACGGTAAAGATATCCGTGTCGGCGGAGCCGTCCACCACGGCCTTGGGCAGTCCCCAGGTGGAGTGGATGTGGATCCGGTCGTCGCCGGGATCGATTGGGCTTCGGGTATAGGCCACTCCGCCGGACACGGCCTTGACCATGGGCAGACAGCCGACGCACATGGCCAAATCCTCGTCCCGTATTCCGCGAGCCAGCCTGTAGGCTATGGCCTGCAGGCTGTATTTGGAGGCCACGACCTCCTTGTAGGTCTGGCAAATATTTTCCGGCCCCACGTTGAGTATGGACTTGTATTGCCCGGCAAAGGAGGTCCCTTCCAAGTCCTCGCCCTGGGCGCTGGAACGCACTGCCACGTTGACGGCTTCCCCTTGGGACTTTTCCAGCCCGGCGTAACCGGCCCTTATGGCCTCCTCCACTTCTTCGGGCAGGGGCGCGTCGATGATCAACTGCTGTATGGACGAACTAAGGCGATACAATTTGTCGGTCTTGCCGCTGTCCATGCTGTCCAGGCCCGAAGACTGGATCAGCCGGTTGATTTCTTCCTGAAGACCGCTCTTGCGCATGAACAGGTAATAGGCCTCGGAGGTTATGACGAAACCGTCCGGTGTCCTGACCTTGAGCCGGTTCCTGAGCTCGCCCAGATTGGCCATTTTTGGTCCGGCCAGATCGGCAAGCTCCCTGCGGGATTCGGACAGGGGCAGCACAAGAGGGCCGCCGTTCTCCTGCGAACGAGGCTGAAGGCTCAGATTGATGCCGGCCTGAATGTCCTTGAACCGTTCATAAAGGACTTCGTACTTGCCGGGAGCAAGGCTGTTCAGGTGCTTGATGATCTGAAAGACGGACTTGGAAACCCTGGTGCAGCAGGAGCGCACGAAACGCATGCCAAAGGGGCGATTGCCGCGCAAGGCCTCCTCTATGTCGACCATGGCCTCAAGAGCTTCGTTGTTGGCGTTTAGGAGGAGTTTGAAATAATGATAGCGAGCCGTGAATGCCGAGCGAAGTTCTTCCACGCTCATCCTGGATTTTTTCTTGCCCCTCCCAAGGGAAAGCCAACTGAAAAAACCCATTGCAGCCACGGCCCGCCTTTTAGTTGCTATCTACTACAGCCTACACTTCCTTTTTCTTGCCTGCGGTCATCTGCAAGCCGAATCCCTCGAAAAGGAAGAACACGCCATAGCCGTACCACATTGTGTAAACCACGTAAAACACCAGGGAAAAGGTCAGCATTCCTGCACGGTCGCCAGCACTTTGACCCTCGATTCCGTAGTAGTTGTAGCCCACTTCCACGCCCCTGGCCACGACTTCGTGCAAATAAGCGGCTTCCTTGAACTTCTTTCTGTTTCTTCAAGGCCTTGTCCATGCCAGCGAAGGCCGCGTGCCAGACATAAAGGGCCTGCCTTTCCGGCATTCCGTATTTATCTGAAACAGTCTGTCCTTCATTCTTGAACATGGAGTCGGAATCCTGCAGGGCGGCCTGGAAAATGGCCCCCAAATCGCCTGAGACCTTAAGCGCCCCGTCCTGAGCCACAGCCTGAAAGCCGTTCTTCTCGAACAGGGTCAAAGCGTGTTCGGCGACTTCCGGTTTGCCGGACAGGATGTTTACTTCCACGTTGTTTCCGTTAAACTCCTTGGCCCCTTCCATGACCTGGGGAATGTAGTAGGTGGAGCCCTTGGAGATGGAGTTGAACATCTTGTCCGAAGCCTCAAAGGCGTTCAGCCCGCCGAAGGAAGGCGTGAACATGTAGATAAGAACCACGGTGAAGCCGATCAGCATGACCAGGCCCATGGTGAAGTGTTTCTTGTCGTGCACAAGCATGTCTTAGCCCTCCCTCAACTGATGCATCTTGGAAATGAAGGTTCCTATGACCCATACTCCGAACACGCCCACGGCCAGGAAAAAGGCCCAGTTGCCTATGGTCGCCAGGATGCCGCCCAGGGACGGAGAAATGGTGAGAATCTCCATCTCGCCGAGCTTTCCGGGCAGGGCGAAAAGCCTGTTCAGAAAACCGGCCAGGATTGCGGTGGCGTAAAAGCCTCGGATGTAGATGCCCTTGACCAGCTTGGTCGTCAGCGCTCCGACCTGGATGCCCAGCAGGGAGCCGAGCAGCATGCCCATGGCCAGGGTGTAGAAGATGAATCCGTAGATTGCGTACTGGCTGATGGATGCGTAACCGGCCGTGAAGATGATCTGGAGGATATCCGTACCAACGGTGGTGAAGGAGGACACGCCCAGGATGTACACGAACATGGGGAAGGTCAGGAATCCGCCGCCGACACCCATAATGGCGGCCATGAAGCCGACGATGGCGCCGCAAAGGGCTACGAACACGCCGGATATCTTCTTGCCGCCGGGAGCCAGATCCTCGTCGAAGGTGATCATGGGCGGAATCTTCGCAGCCTGGAGTTTGGCGGGCAGTCCGCCCTCTCCGCCGCCGCCGCCGTGAGCGTCGCCGCCCGAGTCGCTCTTTCTAAGGCGCAGAAAATCGATCATGGAATAGATGCCCAGAAAACCGAGCAGAACAACGTAGATCACGCTGATGAAGGTATCGCTCAAAACCGGGTTTGTTTCGTACAGCGCGCGGTTTATCACGCCGCCGCCCGTGACTCCTACGCCGGAGCCCACCAGAAAGGCCACGGCCAGCCCCACGGAAACATTGCCCAATTTCTTATGCACCGCAGTACCCATGATGGCCTTGGCGAAAATGTGGAACAGGTCTGTTCCCACCGCCAGGATGCCCTTGATTCCTGCGCTCATGAGAGCCGGGGTTATGATGAATCCGCCGCCTGCACCTATGCAGCCGGTGATCAGGCCCGCACAGAGACCGATCAGGATGGACACGAGAAAGATGGACGGTGTGTAGAATGCGGGGGTATAAGCCTTTTTGCCGCCCAGTATTCCCGGCAAATCCAGGTCTGCGGCCATGCCAACTGAAAAAAGAATGGCGGGCAGGGCCAGAATCAGCAGAAAAATAAGTTTCTTCCTGCTTTTCAGGATGTTCATGGATGCTTCATAGTCCCATTTCGCATGGGCTCTGGAAGCTGCGAGAAGCATCTCGTAAAGCGTCCTTAGCATTGCGTTTCTCCTCTTCCTTTAAGGTTAACCCTCAAAACCATTATGAACACTGAACGTACATCTCTACATCTGCTCCATGCTATTATAATTTTATTTTCCGATTTTTCTGAAGTCGAGTCTCCTGTTATGCCTGTCTTTCCGATATTTTCTTCTCGTGCAGGATCTTTTTCTTGTAGGCGTCTTCGAGCTTGTAGACCAACTCGTCAAAGTCCGCCGGTTTCATGAGATAGTCGAAGGCGCCGAGCTCCATGCCCTGGATGGCGGCCTCCATGTCGGCATGGCCGGTGAGCATGATGACTTCAATGATGGGCGATACGGCCTTGATCTCCCGCAGGGTCTCAAGTCCGTCCATGCCCTCCATCTTCACGTCCAGAACCACGACATCCACCGGATTGTCGCGCACAAAGGCCACGGCCTCCTCGCCGCTATGGGCCAGGGAGGCCTCCAATTGCCGTTTGCCCAGACGCTTGCCGAGTATCCCGAGGAAATCAGGCTCGTCGTCCACTAGCAGAATTTTCATGTGCGTCATCCCTATGCGGAGCTTGCGCTCTTGACCGCCGCCCTTATCTTGGCCAGCAGATCGCTCAATTCGCAGGGCTTGAGGAGGTAGTCATATGCCCCGTAGGCTATTCCGTCCTTGGCCGCCTTTTCCGAGCCGTGGCCGGTAAGCATTATCACGGGCATGGACGGAACCATCTTCTTGAAGATCTGCAAGACCTCGATCCCGTCCATATCCTCCATTTTCAAGTCAAGCACCGCAACGTCGAAATCCTGCTTCCGCAAGGTCTGTATGCCAGCCGTGCCGCTGAGCGCAGCGGTTACCGAGATGCCCCTCTTGCCAAGCCTCTTGGTCATGACATCCGAGAACCCGGCCTCATCGTCAACCAGCAAGACGCGAATAGCGTCCTGGTCTTGAGCTGAACTGTCCGCCATCTGTCCGGTTCCTAGTCCCCCCTTCTGAGGGCGATGCTGTAGGCCCGAGCTTCAACGATCTTCCGCTCGTGGGTCTCTTTCTTGATTCTGGCCGAGTCTATCTTGGCCATAAGCTCGTCCATCTCGCAGGGTTTCATCAGATAGTCGTAAGCGCCCTGTTTCATGCCGTCTATGGCGCTTTCCACAGTGGCGTGGCCGGTAAGCATGATGACCTCCACCAGCGGATAGCCGGTCTTGATCTTTTGCAGGGCCTCGATGCCGTCCATTCCCGGCATCTTCACGTCCAGAACCACTATATCGACTTTTTCAGCCGCCAACACGTCCAGTCCCTCCTGGCCGCTGAAGGCGGTAAGTACATTCAGCCCTCTCTTGTCCAGCCTCTTGGACATGGTCTCCACAAAGGCTTTCTCGTCGTCAACAAGTAAAATTGTTGTTGCCATCTTAAGTTTCCCCTCCCTTTGTAATCTTAGCTGTACTTCTTTGTCATAGCGGCAATTATGCCGAACGGGTCCATTCGAGTTTGAGTTTTACATGCCATGTTTCCGGCATAATTGAAATGATTTTTCAACAATCTCCCTAACCGGCCCCGCCTTCGGCGTGCTTTTCACTGCCCGCAGCAGGCATGCGGAGCTTGAAGGTGGTTCCAACATCCACCGCGCTGTTCACGCTGATCTCTCCACCCATCTTGTTGGTGATTCCGTAGATGATGGACAAGCCCAGCCCTGTGCCCTTTCCCACCGGCTTTGTGGTAAAAAACGGGTCGAAAAGCCTTTGCAGGTTGGCCTTGGGGATGCCGCAGCCCGAGTCGGACACCAAAAGAAGGATGTCGCCCTTGTCGATGCGGGTCGATATCTTCAACTCCCCGCCATTCTTTTCCATTGCGTCGATGGCGTTGTTGATCAGGTTCAAAAGCACCTGCTGCATCTCCGACGGCGATGCGGCCAGGGACGGCAGGTCCGGACTCAAATCGGTCTCTATGCGCACATTGGCGTATTTGGCCCTCTGCTCGGACAGGGCGGCTATCTCCAGCACCATGTCGTTGAGCTTGACCTCCTTGACCGTGGGATCGATCTTGCGGGCGAAGCTCAACAGCTTGTGGGTGATCTCCTTGCAGCGCGCCCCTTGAGTCTTGATCTGGAGAAGAGCCCTGTTGACCTCGGAAATATTCTCGCTCTCCTTGAAATCCTCTTCACTCATAAGGTCGCGAATCCAACCCGCCTCTTCGACCATTATGGCCACGGGATTGTTGATTTCGTGAGCTATTCCAGCCGCCAGCTCTCCAACAGAGGCCAATTTGCCGGCCTCGATGATCTGCTCGTTCATCATTTCCTTGGCCCGGTCCGCCTCCTCGATGCGCTTGACCATGCGTTTGGACAGGGCATAGGCCATGAAAGCTATGGATATGGCGGCCAGAAAAAGCACCAGAAAAGCCAAATGCCTGGCCCTGTAGATCACTGAAAAGGCGTCCTTGGCGTCCTGCTGATAGACCAGGGTCCAGTCCCCGTTCTTGAGCGAGGCATAGACATACACTGTCTCCTTGCCGGTGTTGGGAGAGGTGCTTATGGTCACGCCCACATCCTTGAGAGCTCCGAATATCTTTGACTTGGCCGCCTTGGCGCCTGCGGAAAAAGAAGACTGGGCCGTTTGGCGGCCGATCAGGTTCAGCAGGAAGGGAAGCTCCGCAGCCATGTCCATGCCCGGCCGGGTCTGAAACTCGCCGACGCGGTTTATAATGTAGGCCCGCCCGGTCTCGCCGATGCGAGTGTTCTCAACCAACTCGTTGAAGGCAACGAAGTCGATGGTGCTCCGAAGCACGTGCGTTTTTTCCCCTGACCTGAACTTCACGGCAACAATGAAATGGGGCACACCCCTGAGACCCAGGAAAACGTCGCTGATGAAAACCCTTTCGCGCATGACCTGCTTGAACCATTCCGCATCCTTGTAGTCGGCCTTACCCAGCCTGAAAGGGCCGACATAGGCGGTCTGGACGCCGTTCTCCTCCACCAGCCCGAGGTCCACGAACACGTCCCGCTGGGTATCCTGCAAGACCTTGAACAACTCGCCCAGGGCCTTCTCGTCGCTGAGCCGCTCATAGGGCACGAACTCGGCAAGGACTCCGATTTCCGCCTGCTGGGCCTTGAGAAAGCCGTCAATGGTCTGCTTGTGCTTTTTTACCAATTCCTCCAGGTGGGCCAGCACCTTCTCCTTATAGGAAGTGTGAAACTGGTAGCCCGTTATAAGAACGGAAATCAGGAGAGGTAGAAAGGACACGAGAATGACCGCGAATGTCATGCTTCGGGTCAGGGACTGGTAATAATTCTTGTCGGACATGCTTATCCCGCTCATTTTTGTTCAGTTGCCGGACAGGCCTGCCGAAAAATTCACCGACACCCGTCCTATGCACCTGAACACCCACTACCGCATGAGAGAACAAAAAATCAATGCCGCAATATTCGCCCGTTGTTGAATTTTCAGCCCTGTCATTCACTGTGGGGCAAGGAATACCAACGCATTGGGAACAAAGGCCAATCCGCGGAGTACAAAATAATAATACCAAAACTCTTTTCTTTTTGTGAAAAATCTGTCAAACGGAGCATTCAAAGACCTAGTCGGGGAGTAGTATCCTAAATTTGACTCAGACCCAGTCACGACCTGGAACAAACCTGCCCGGCTTCATTGATTGAAAGAGGAAGGAAACAATGGACACCGTCAAGGCGCTCCAGATGATGGTGCCCCTTTCCGAGTATGTGCTCGTGAACAAGGGGCAGACACTGCTTGAGGCATTCCAGACAATGGAGGCCGACAAGCGGAAAAAGAACAATGCCCAGGCCCACAGGGACGCTTTGGTGCTGGACGATGATGGAAACCTTAAAGGGAAGGTGACCATGATCGACATATTCAAGGCGCTGGAGCCCCAATACGCCCGTCTCGAGAACTCGGACGGCGCGGAAAAAACCCTTTCCAAGGACTACGTGCTGAAGCTTTTCAAGGACTACAGCCTATGGGCCGAACCCTTGAACGATCTCTGCCGCAAAGGCGCAAGTCTTTTGGTGGCGGACATAATGCACGTTCCCGACGAATCGGAATTCGTCCAGGAGGATGATTCCCTGGACAAGGCTCTACACCTGTACATCATGGGAGTTCATCAACCGCTCATCGTAAAAAAAGGTGACTCGGTCACCGGCGTTCTTCGCCTTGGCGACATGTTTGAGGAAGTTCGAAAACGAATTTTGACCTGTTCAATCTAGACGGGACATGTCCGTTATTCCAAATGCGGTTTAAGAATTAGGGAGGTTTTTCAACATGACTGGTGATCAAGCGGTGCAGGCCAAACCCATCAAATGGTCGAGCATCATCTTTCTTCTTCTTGGCCCGGCGCTCTTCGCCCTGGTCTACTTTTGTCCGCCCTGGCCCGACGCGGTCGACCCCATGGGCGAACACTTTGCGTTGAGCGTCGCGGGCAAGGGCGCTCTGGCCGTGTTCCTCTGGGCCGGAACCTGGTGGGTGTTCGAGGTTGTGCCCATCGGCGTGACCAGTATCCTTATCGGCTGTCTTCAGGCCCTGTTCATGATCAGGCCCGCAAAAATCGCCTTCAAGGATTTCATGGACCCCTCGGTCATGTTCATCTTCGGTTCAATCGTCATCGGACTGGTCTTCACCAAGACCGGGCTGACAAAACGGCTGGCCTACAAGATGCTGGACATCGTGGGCGAAAGAACCAGCATGATATATCTGGGCTGCTTCGTGGTCACGACCTTCCTGACCCATTTCATGGCCCACACGGCCGTGGCCGCAACGGTCTACCCCCTGCTCCTGGCCATCTACGCCCTGTACGGCGAAGGCGACAGGCAGACCAAATTCGGCAAGGGCCTGTTCATCGGCATGGCCTATGTCGCCGGCGCGGGCAGCATCATCACCCTTCTGGGCGCGGCCCGGGGCATGGTCGCCCTCGGCTTTTACAAGCAGATGGGCAACCCGGACGTGAGCTTTTTCGAATACGCCTACTACAACTTCCCTCTGGGCTGGGGCATGACATTCCTGCTCTGGGGTTTCTTCATGATCTTTTTCAAGCCTGAAAAGAAGACCATACCGGGCCTCAGGGAAAAGGCCAGGGAACTGAACTCCCAATTGGGCGGCATATCCAAAAACGAGCTCATCGCAGCGGTCATCGTGGTCTCGATCATCGTTTTCATGTCGCTGCAGTCCTTCATCCCCGAGCTCAAGGTCTTCAACAAGGCGGCCGTGCTTCTGGTGGGAACCATCCTCTTCTTCGTGTTCAAGATTCTGGACATCAACGACCTGGAGGCCATCCCCTGGAACATCATCCTGCTCTTTGCCGGCGCCATGAGCATCGGCTTCTGCCTCTGGGAAACCGGAGCGGCCAAATGGCTGGCCGTCAACTGGCTGGCCATGTTCGCGGAAGCCAACTGGTTCGTGTTCGTCATGAGCATCGCCTTCTTCGTGCTGATCATGACCAACTTCATAATGAACGTGGCGGCCATCGCCATCTCAATGCCGGTGGCCCTGGTCCTGGCCAACTACCTGGGCGTGGCTCCGCAGGTGGTGCTGTACGCCTCCCTGGCCTGTGCGGGAATGCCCTTCCTGCTCCTGGTGGGCGCGGCCCCCAACGCCATCGCCTATGATTCCGGCCAATTCTCCAGCGGAGAGTTCTTCAAGTACGGACTGCTGGCGAGCCTGCTGCTGCTCGTGATCCTGGCCCTGTTCATATTGATAGTCTGGCCGCTCATGGGCATGCCCATCACGCTGGCGGCCGGCTAGATTGCCATAGGAAAATGCACTATCATCGACGCGGTCCCGATCATTCGAGGCCGCGTCGTTTTTCACACACTAATTAGGGAGAGGCCATGAAGCATCTTGAAGACCTGATAAGGCACATCGTTACCAGGGTTAACATCAACCTGCGCAAGCCCCTCATGGACGTGGAACCTTACGTCACGGACATAATTCCCCTGGACAGCCTGGCGCAGTTCTATTCCTTCTACGCCCTGTCCTCGGACAAGCCCAACTATTTCAGCTTCTACCACTCGGCCCTGGCCGGGACGTATTTCCTGGGCAAATGTCAGGTCACCCGCTCGGTGCTCTACAAAAGCGATCTGCGCGGCGACGAACTCAAACAGACCGGCACCATCGTGGAAGCCGACGGAATCAAGGTCCGCCTGCACGAGGATGAAAAATTTCACGTCCGGGATTCGTTTCTGGTCAAGACCCTGGTCCACAACAACTCCCGCGACCCAAAGAACCTGGAAACCTTCAAAATCCTGAACACCGTATCCCTGCACTACGCCAACATTCACGGCACCCCTGTGGACGGCTGCTTTCTGGAGCCCTTTTCAACCGTGGACCTGTCCATCTGCCACGACTGCGCGGTCGGAGCATTTTCCTACGTCCAGGCCGGGGAACTCAGCCACAAACGAATTGAAAAGGGCCGCGTCTGGGTTCGCGCCGAAGGCGTATTCGAATTCAACTACCAGTATCCCGCAAAGGTGCTGGACAAATATATTTCCATTGAAAAAGGCAGCATGCCCAAGGGCGTGTTCATGGATTTCTTCAACGAACGAAAAGAGGACTTCAACCCCATATATGCCTCCGTGGTGCCGGAACCGCTCATCGACGCGCCGGCCACGGCCTCGGTCAGCCCCTACGCGGTGATCAAGGGCAAGTGCGAGGTCGGGGAAAACGTGCTGGTGGCCCAGAGGGCCTATCTTGAAAACGCCAGCATGGGAGACGGCGGCAACGCCCAGGAAAACTGCTACATCGTGAACTCGATTTACGAAGGCATGAACGTCACGGCCCACGGCGGAAAGGTCATCAACTGCCATCTTGGCCAAAAGACGTTTGTGGGTTTCAACTCCTTTCTCAGGGGCCTTGAAGATTCCAAGGTCAAAATCGGGAAGGGCTGCATCGTCATGCCGCACACAATTATCGATGCGACTGAACCGATTGAGATTCCTGACGGAAGTCTTGTCTGGGGCTTTATCGAGAAGAGTTCGGACCTTGAAAATCAGACCCTGGCCCTTGATAAGTTGGAAAAAATAAAAGACATTCGGCTGGGCCAAATGGAATTTGTCGGAAACGGTGCCGAATTCGTAAAGGGATTCAGGCATCGCATAGAGCATATATTGGAAGAGAACGGCGCTTACTTTGACGGCGGCGAGGAAACCAGAGGGCATGCCCAGAAGAACCAAATGGTTTCCTACAGCATCCTCCAGCCATATCAGGAAGGAAAGCTGAAAGGGCTCTGCCCGTCTCTGGTCATCAGACCGTTCATGCCAAAGGAATTATAAGGGCCTGACGACAGGCCGTCCAAAAGCGAAAGGAGAAAAACCGTGGCTAGATCCGTTGCACAGGCATTGCAGTCCAATCTGTTGGGCAGCTCGCCAACCTGGTACAAATTGGCCATAATCGGCTTCCTGGTCCTGAACCCGATCCTGCTGACCGTGGTCGGACCGTTCGTTACAGGCTGGGTGCTCATCGTCGAGTTCATCTTCACCCTGGCCATGGCCCTCAAATGCTACCCCCTGCCCGCAGGCGGTCTGCTGGCCATTGAGGCGGTGATCCTCGGCATGACCAGCCCGGAGACGGTTTACAACGAAACCCTGCACAACTTTCCGGTCATCCTGCTCCTGATCTTCATGGTGGCGGGCATCTATTTCATGCAGGACCTTCTCCAGTTCACCTTCACCAAGATTCTGGTCAAGATCAAATCCAAGGTCATGATCTCCCTGCTGTTTTGCTTTACGGGCGCGTTTCTCTCGGCATTTCTTGACGCCCTGACCGTAACCGCGGTCATCATAGCGGTGGCTTATGGGTTTTACAACGTCTATCACAGATACGCATCCGGCGGAAAAAGCGAATCTCATGACCTGCTGAACGACGAAGCGGTCAAGGAAATGGACCGCGACGACCTGCTCCAGTTCCGCGGCTACCTCAGAAACCTGATGATGCACGGCGCGGTGGGCACGGCCCTTGGCGGCGTCTGCACCCTGGTGGGCGAACCACAGAACCTGCTCATCGCGCATGAAATGGGCTGGAACTTCGCACACTTTTTTATTCGCGTGGCCCCGGTCTCCATTCCCGTGCTCATAGTGGGCCTGACCACCTGCGTGGTGGTGGAAAGATTCAGCCTCTTCACATACGGATTCCAGCTTCCGGGCAATGTGCGCTCCATTCTTCTGGAGGAATCCACCAGACGTGACGAAAAGATGGGCGCCCGCGGCAGGGCAAAACTGCTTATCCAGTCCCTGGCCGGAGTCTGGCTGATCATCGCCCTGGCCCTGCACCTCGCGGAAGTCGGCATCATCGGCCTGTCCGTGATCATCCTGCTCACGGCCCTGAACGGGGTCAACGAGGAGCACCAGATCGGAAAGGCCTTTACCGAGGCCCTGCCCTTTACCGCACTGCTGGTGGTCTTCTTCGGCATCGTGGCCGTGATCCACGACCAACACCTGTTCGCGCCCATCATCCACTGGGTCCTTTCCCTTTCCGGAAAGGTCCAGCTCGTGGCCTACTATGCGGCCAACGGCCTCTTGTCCATGATCAGCGACAACGTGTTCGTGGCCACGGTCTACATAAGCGAGACAAAGGCGGCCTTCCTGTCCGGCGCGGCAGGAATCACCCAGGAACAGTTCGAGCTGCTGGCCGTGGCCATCAACACCGGCACGAACATCCCCAGCGTGGCCACGCCCAACGGGCAGGCCGCCTTCCTGTTCCTGCTGACCTCGGCCCTGGCTCCGGTCATCCGCCTCTCATACGGACGCATGGTCTGGCTGGCCCTGCCCTACACCATCACCATGTCCATCGCCGGCCTCGTGGCCACCTGGTACATGCCCGTGGTGGAACATTGGATGCTGACGCTCCTCAGCATGCCGCCGCACTAGACGACGAACAAGACACAAAAGAAAAGCCCCTTTTTCAAGGGGCTTTTTTTATGTAATTTTAATTACTTACTAATCTTGCTCAAACTCCGGGGAATAGACTTCGTCCACGGGAATCTCGGGCGTGATGCGCTCCAGAAAACCCCTGACCTCCTCTTCCTGATCCGGGCTGAAGCGCAGCAGAAGCACGCCCTGGAACTTGTCCACGGCGGTGAACAGGGCCAGGTTGTCGTGGGCCTCCAGGAGAAAACGAAACCGGCCGATGCTGGAGGGGGCTATCTTGATATACAGCCGTTTCGAAAAACAAGGCCGCCCCATCACAAAACTTCGACGCCGTCTTCCGTGATCAGGACCATGAACTCCCAGCGCACTCCGCCCCAATCCGGGTAATAGAGTCCGGGTTCCACGGTGACCACCATGCCCGCCTTGAGCTTGCCCTCGGCGGTGGGGCCGAGGCTCGGAGGCTCGTGGGTTTCAAGGCCGACGCCGTGGCCCAGGGAATGGGTGAAGCGGCTTTCAACGCCGAACTGCTCGAAATGCTTGCGCGCCGCCTGATAGGCCTGCTCAAACGTTACTCCGGGACGCATCATGTCCAGGGCCGCCTTTTGCGCTCCCTTGACCTGTTCGCGGACAGTGAGAAAACGGTCCGAGGGGTTCTCGCCCACCCAAAAGGTCCGGGTCTGGTCCGAGCAGTAGTTGTCGAGCCTGCCGCCCACGTCGATGAGCACCAGATCGTTCTCGCGCAAGGTGGTCTCGCCGGGTATGGCATGGGGCAGGGCCGCGTTGGGCCCGACGCCCACTATGGGTGAAAAGGCGGATTCGCTGGCTCCGTTGTCCCGAAACATCTTTTCGATTTCCCAGGCCACCTCGGCCTCGGTCCTTCCCGGCTCCAACCTGGATTGTATCTGCCTGAAAACATTGTGGTTCAAGGCGCAGGAAGCCCTGATCAGCTCCATCTCGGTCTTGTCCTTGATGATGCGCAGCTTTTCCACGAGATTGTCGCGGGGTGAAAGGTTCACGGCCCCGTTCAGCTTCTCGTGGTCGAAAAGGCTCATGGCCTTGGGTTCGAAGGCCAGTCTTTCAAGACCCGATCCCTTGAGAAAGCCAATGATGTCCTCGTGGCGCTTGCCTGAATAGATGAACACGTCCTCGTTCCGGCCAGACGCGCCTGGCCGCGTCCTCGTAGCGGGGATCGGTGAGCAGGTAGTCCCTGCCCTCGGGAGTGATCACCAGCCATCCGGCGGTCTCGTTGCACTGGGGGTCGTGAAGCTCGAATCCGCTGAGGTAGAACCTGTTGGCCGCATGGGAGACCAGAAGCCCGGGCAGGTTCTTGTCTCTCAGGCTCTCTTTCAACTTTTCCCGGCGGGCCTGAAAAACAGCCGTACTGTCGTTTATTTGCATGTGTAAGTCTTTTCCGTCTTTCCCTGGATCATTCGCTCAACCCACTCCACGCCCTGCATGACGGAATGATCCATGTTGCCGACCTCGTACTTCCAGCCGCCGAAACGGCCCCTGGAGTAGATGTCCTTTTGCTCGAGCGCGGGCTGAACAGTCTTTAGCGCCGGATCGCGTTCAAGGCAAGGTGTGGGGTAGCCGTATTCCGCGACTTTTTCCCAGCGTGTCGCCAACGCCTCAACGTCTTCCGGCCTTATGAGCGTTGTGTTGACCAGTCCCTGCACCGTCCTGTCCATGACCGAGGAAATATCCTCCGGCTTGTGCGGCGAAAAGGATGTCTCGCACATCAGGGCTGTCTGGCTGCCGGGTCTGGCCACGTTGTTCGGCGAGTAGTTGTGGAAATTCGTGACCCTGTAAAAGGGGGCGTTCCCTTCGGGAAAATACATCCAGCAGCGGCTGTTGCCCGGTCTTTTGTCCAGGCCGACCCCCGAGACGTGCACCCCGCTGTGCTTCAGTTTTGCGGCGCCCTTGACCAGTTCCTCGCCCGGGTCAACCAGCCATTTGGAAACCAGAAGATCCAGCGGCGCGGTGCTCAGAAGCTTTTCATAGCGGACCTCAAGCCCGTCGGCGGTGCGCGCCAGCTTGTTTCGCCAATCCACCCTGACCACCGGCTGCCCAAGCATTATCCTGTCCGAGACCCGGTCGGCCAGCCTCTTGAATATCTCGCCCGTGCCGCCGAAAAGCGGAAACCTGAAGGTGTTGTTGGGGCCCCATGAAACATCGTCGCGCTCCAGCAGGATGTTCTTCAGGACCGATTCCAGGCTGACCTCGCTTATCCGCTCACCGGTCCAGGAATAGCCCATGAGTTCCGGCGGAGTGGCCCAGACCTTGAAATTATAGGGCCAAAGAAAGACCTCGGCGATGCCCCGGCCGAACACCGTTTCTATCCATTGGCTGAAATTCTCGGGAACCGCTTCGGGCCGCCTGCCGGGCAGCAGGCCGCGAACGCACTCCCAGCGGACCTTGGGCGGCAGATAGCGGATGTTGTTCTGAAAGGGATACGGCGTCCAGGTGTCGGCGACCCTGATCCAGGATTCCCGCTGGTGTTCCTGGTAATCGGAGCCCAGAAGGCCTTCCACCAGCCGGTCGAAATACCTGTAATGGGAAAAGAGCACGTGCCCTCCCATGTCCCAGGTAAAGCCCCGCTCATCCTTGAAACTGGAGGCAAGGCCTCCAACATGGGAATTACGTTCCAGAACCAGGAAAGATTCCTCGCCCAGCTCGGAAAGCCTGTTGGCCGCGCCAAGACCCGTCGGCCCGGCCCCAATGATCAAATATTTGACTTCCACACGATACCCTTGGTCTGCAACCTCTGTCGGGGAATCCGAAAAGAATCGCCAGCACTTTCCCCGAAACTATCAAAATCCATGCCACGCCCCGTATCTGCAACATGGCGAAAACATTCAACCCGAAATCGATGTCACGCACCTTTGGCTTTTCCGTAACAGACCCGTAACACGGGCCTGATAGCTCTTCCCTCCTGAACACTGAATTTTTTCGTATCAACCCTTTTGGAGGAAAACGGAATGAAAACCAAATTGATGGCCATAGTCGCCGTACTCGCCTTGTGCCTTACCGGCACCGCCTTTGCCGGAACCATTGAAGTCAAGGGTTCCACAACCGTGCTTCCGCTGATGCAGAAGTCCGCAGAAGCATACATGGCCGCCAACAGCGGCGTGAACATCTCCATTTCCGGCGGCGGCTCCAGCAACGGCGCCAAGGCCCTGATCGACGGTTCCACGGACATCGCCATGATGTCCCGCGACATGAAGGACAAGGAAATCAAGGCCGCCACCGACAACGGCCGCGCTCCCAAGCAGTACATCGTGGCCTACGACTGCATCGTTCCCGTGGTCCATCCGGACAGCAAGGTCGCCGATCTGACCAAGGACCAGCTCCTGGGGATCTACACCGGCAAGATCACCGACTGGAAGGAACTCGGCGGCGAACCCGGACAGATCGTGGTCATCTCCCGCGACACCTCCTCCGGCACCTATGACTGCTGGAAGAGCAAGGTCATGAAAAAGGACGGCGAAAGCAACAAGGTCTTCCCCGGCGCACTGCTCCAGGCCTCCAATGGTGCCGTGGCCCAGGCCGTGGCCAAGAACAAGCTGGCCATCGGCTATGTCGGACTGGCTTACGTGAACAAGGAACTCAAGAGCGTCAAGGTCAACGGCGTTTCCGCCACGGTCAAGACCGCCCTGGACGGTTCCTATCCCATCTCCCGCGGCCTGAACCTCTACACTCCCGGCGAGCCCACCGGCGACGCCAAAGGCCTCATCGACTTCATGCTCAGCCCCAAGGGCCAGCAGCTTGCCGAAGACACCGGCTTCATCAAGATCAAATAACAAGTTCCATTACTGCCCAGCCCGGCGGAAGCGACCTAAAAAGTCTCTTCCGCCGGGACATTACAAAAGATTTATGACCCTTTTCGAAAAACATGGCGGCTGACTCGCAAGGGAACCTAAAGTGAATATCAACAAGTTTTATCTTTTCGTCGGCCTGCTTCTGGTTCTGGCCGCCCTTCTGGCCGTCGCCGGAGTCCGAAAGGGTACCCCCAACCATGTGGAATCCGTTTTTCTGGAAAAAATAGACCTGGTCGAGTCCAGAAACGAACTGCCGGAAGAGGCCAACGTCAAGGCCGCCCTGGACAAGGTCATGAGCTACGTCAAGCTCGACCTTGCTGAAAACGCAAAAGAATTGGACGCGACGGAAGACAGCCTGATGCTCCAGCTTGACGCCGTCTTCAAGACCGTCACCCAGCAAAAGGTCGACGGCAACCGGGAACCACTGGAATTCATCCGCCACACCATCAGGGAAGGCAAGGCCGCATCGGCCCGAACCTATTACTTCCTGGCGGCCCTGGCCGCACTTGGCGCCTTCATCTTTCTCGGAGGCAAGGCCATGAACCTGCAGAGAAAGACCAAGGAAAAGCTCATATCCTCGGCCTTTTTCGTCACCGCAGTCACATCCATCCTCATCCTTTTCCTGATCATGATATTTCTTTTTGTCGAAGGGCTGCCCATATTCGACAAGGTTTCGGTTTCCGACTTTCTGTTCGGAAGCGGCTGGTACCCAACCGACGAGGACGATCCGGAATTCGGCATCCTGCCGCTCATTGCGGGTTCGTTCAGCGTGACTGCCCTGTCCTCGGCCATCGCCATTCCTTTGGGCGTCATGACCGCCATTTACATGGCAGAAATCGCCTCCACCCGGGTCCGCGAAATGGTCAAGCCGGTGATCGAACTGCTGGCCTCCCTGCCCTCGGTTGTAATCGGCTTCTTCGGCATGGTGGTGGTCGCGCCCTTTCTTCAGGACGCTTTCGGACTGGCAACGGGCTGAACATGTTCAACGCCTCGCTCATGCTGGCCTTCATGTCCGTGCCGACCATCACCTCGGTCTCGGAGGACGCCATCTACGCCGTTCCGGGAGAGTTGAAGGAAGCCTCCCTGGCCCTCGGGGCCACGCACCTGGAGACCATCACCAAAGTCATCCTTCCCGCGTCCCTGTCCGGCATCAGCACGGCCGTCATTTTGGGCATGTCCAGGGCCATCGGCGAAACAATGGTCGTGCTCATGGTAGCGGGCGGCGCCGGGCCTTTTGCCCTCGTCCATCTTCGACCCGGTAAGGCCCATGCCCGCCAGCATCGCCGCGGAAATGGGCGAAGCCCCGTTCCAAAGCGAACACTACTACGCCCTGTTCGCCATCGGCATAGTGCTTTTCATCTTTACCATGATCTTCAACGTCGTCGCCGACCACATCGCGCACAAATACAAGCAGGTCGGCGCGGCCACGCTTTAACTAAGGAGAGACGGAAACCATGTCGGCCATTCAGGAAAACGTGGCGAATATCACAAACCGGGTGCTTGCGAATCAGGACCTGAACCCGGAAAGCAACCCCAAAGACGCCTGGCGCAAGACCCTGCAGGCCGTCTGCTTCGGCGTGTTCCGCGGCGCGGCAAGCATCAACGCCCTGGCCCTGTTCATAATCATCGGGTTCCTGCTCTACAACGGCGTCCCGGCCCTGTCCTGGGAGTTTCTCAGCGAAGCGCCCAAAAACTCCATGACCGAAGGCGGAATCTTTCCCTGCATCGTCGGCACCTTCATCCTGGGCATCGGCTCAATGGTAGTGGCCCTGCCCCTGGGCGTGGCCTCGGCCATCTATCTGCACGAGTACGCCACACCGGGCAAGACCCTGAGAATAATCAGGCTGGGCATCAACAACCTGGCAGGAGTTCCGTCCGTGGTCTTCGGCCTTTTCGGCCTGGGCCTTTTCGTAACGGTCATGGGTTTCGGGGTTTCCATTGTTTCCGGCTCCCTGACCCTGGGGGCGCTGACCCTGCCGGTGATCATCGGCACCACGGAAGAGGCCCTTCGCTCGGTGCCCCAGACCTACCGCGAGGCCTCCCTGGGGCTTGGAGCCACAAAATGGCAGACCATCTACAAGGTCGTGCTGCCTTCGGCCACGCCGGGCATTCTCACAGGCTCCATTCTGGGGATCAGCCGCGCCGCAGGCGAGACAGCGGCAATCATGTTCACGGCGGCTGTCTTTTTCACGCCCATGATGCCGGAAAGCCTGCTGGACGACGTCATGGCCCTGCCCTACCACATTTACGTCCTGGCCACGGCCGGAACCGAGATTGAAAAAACCCGCCACCTGCAATACGGCACGTCCCTGGTGCTCATCGCCCTGGTCCTGGGCATCAACCTCATCGCCATCTACCTGCGCGCCAAGCTGCAGCGCAAGCTGAGCAAGTAAAAAAAGAACATCTCGATTCACAGACCGGAGGCTTGTGCTTCCGGTTTTTTCATGCCCGTTTTTCAAACGTTCCTTTCCAACTCCAGCAGATACTTTCTTGAGTTCGATGCCGCCCGGATTGGTGAAACCGGTCATGGAGCCATCAGCGCCCAGGACGCGGTGGCAGGGGATGATCAGGGGCCAGGGATTGCGGGCCATGACCCCGCCCACGGCGCGGGCCGCTCCGGGGCTGCCGGACATGGCCGCGAGCTGGCCGTAGGTCACGGTCTCCCCGTGGACCCCACGTCCTTGAGAAGGGTCTTCAGAACATTGGCTACAAACGGCGTCAGCTTTTCGAAATCAAAGGGCAGGTCGGGCCAGGATACTCTTTCTCCGGCAGCATATCGGGCCAGGACCCCGGCCACTGCTTTCCCGTGTTCGGAAAGCTCGACGGGGGGAGTTTTCCGAACATCCCCATCAGTCGACCACAAAAGGCGAATTCGCCTCAAAAGCCCTGAGTTCCAATGTAAGGACAAAGAGATGCGCTCCGACACCAACCACTCGACTGTATTCATTTATTGTCTCCAAATCCATTTTCGGGCGAAAACCAGAAGGGAATTTCCCTTGACCATTCAGGAAGGGATTTGCCCTGCCAGATGTCCTCGGCTTCCAGGTGATTCCTGATCATGTGCAGCAAGGTTCCCTTCTTTCCAGCCCAGCCCGGGGCCAAAAGCTCGCCCGGAGAGGGGTCGCCGTTCAGGCGGTGAACCACGATGTCCGGCCTGAGCCTGGCCAGGGCCTGGCCTATCCAATAAATATACGTCTCCCTTTCCAGAGGGACAAATTCCCCTTTCCGCCACAGGGCTTCAAGCCCCGCCCCCCTGCACACATAAAGATTATGGAACTTCACGCCCTGCACCGGCAGGGAGTTGAGCAGCTCCACGCTGCGCAGCAATCCGTCCAGCCCCTCGCCTCCGTCCGGTCCGGGCAACCCGGCCACCACATGGGCGCAGACCTTGAGTCCGCACCTAGCCGCCATGTCGACGGCCCGCACGAAATCCTCGACCGTGTGCCCCCTGTTGATGAACTCCAGCACCCGGTCGTCGGCGCTTTGCAGTCCCAACTCAAGTATGACCTCCCTGACCGGAAGCGCGGCCAGCAACCCGATCTTGTCCTGATCCAGACAATCCGGTCTGGTGCCCAGGCTTATCCCGGCAAGATCAGGAAGCCCGGAAATCTCTCCAAGTATCCGGGCCAGCTTGTCCAGCGGGCCATAGGTGTTGGAATAGGATTGAAGATAGGCCATGTACGGGCCGGTCTTGCGCCTGGATGAAAAATGTTCGCGCCAGTAATCCCACTGCATCTCAAGACCCAGGCCCTTTTCCCCCAACCCCGAACCGGACCCAAGGGGATTGCAGAAAACACAACCCTTGCGGGAAAGCGTCCCGTCCCGGTTGGGGCAATGAAAGCCTGCGTCAAGGGGAATCTTCTGGATGCGACGCCCAAACTCGCGCCTGAAATGCACGAACAACGGATAATATCTATAGGCGGTCTTTTGCATCCGATGATCACCCTGGAAGAGATTCTGTTGCTTGCCGGTGTCACATTTGATAAACCTTACAAGGTAAACGCAACCTAACCCAAACCCACTTCGTTTTGAAGTAGACCTTAATCCGTGAATTGCGCCTGAAAGCGAGGACTCGATGACCGGGCTTTTCAATAAAATTGTTGGATCATTCTCTTCCGATTTGGCTATTGACCTGGGAACCGCCAACACCCTGGTCTATGTGAAGGGGCGCGGGGTTTGCCTCAGCGAACCATCCGTGGTGGCCGTAAAACTGGACGCCAGGGGGGACAAGACGGTCCTGGCCGTAGGCTCCGAGGCGAAGAAAATGTTGGGGCGCACCCCGGGCAACATCGAGGCCATCCGGCCCCTGAAGGACGGCGTAATCGCCGACTTCGAAGTCACCGAGGCCATGCTCAGACATTTCATCTCCAAGGTCCACAACAGCCGCAAGTTGGTCAGGCCCAGAATCATCGTCTGCGTGCCCACGGGCATCACCCAGGTGGAGAAGCGGGCGGTCAAGGAATCGGCCCAGTCGGCCGGCGCGCGCGAGGTCTACCTCATCGAGGAGCCCATGGCCGCGGCCATAGGCGCGGACCTGCCCATCACGGACCCCACCTCGAACATGGTGGTGGACATAGGCGGCGGCACGACCGAGATCGCGGTCATTTCCCTTGCGGGCATCGTCTACGCCAAGTCGGTGCGTATCGGCGGCGACAAGATGGATGAAGCCATAACGCAGCACCTCAAACGCAAGTACAACATGCTTATCGGCGAGAGCACCGCCGAGAAAATCAAGATGACCATCGCCTCTGCCTACCCTGTGGACGGCATGCAGACCGAAATGGACGTCAAGGGTCGCGATCTGGTCACAGGCATTCCCCAGAACAGGCAGATCACGGCGGACGAGGTGCGCGAAGCCATCTCCGAACAGGTGGAAGCCATTGTGCAGGTGGTGCGCATCGCCCTTGAACAGACTCCGCCGGAACTGGCTGCGGACATCGTGGACAGGGGAATCGTGCTCACCGGCGGAGGCGCTCTGCTCAAGGGGCTGGATTTGCTTTTACAGCACGAGACCCAGTTGCCCATAACGGTCGTGGACGATCCGCTCACGGCGGTTGTCGTGGGTTCGGGCAAGGCCCTGGACGACCTGGACTTCTACAAGGAAGTAATTACGGACTGACGTGAAGCCCAAACGGATAATCGTTCTAATCCTAGCGGGATTGTTTCTTTTCCTGACACTCTACACCTGGAACCTGCGCACCGGGAACCTTGACGCGCTTTCAGCCTTCAGCGGCCTGGAAATCACGGCCCAGGCCCTGAAGCCCGGCAAATGGCTGGCCAGAAAAGCTTCAGGTGTTTGGGACCGTTACGTCAACCTGGCCGGACTCAAGCAGGAAAACGACAGGCTGGCCGCAGAACTCGACTCCCTGAAACTGGAAAACATGATGCTCAGGGACCGCACAGTGGCTGTCCAGCGGCTGGAAAAACTCCTGAACTTCTCACCTCCCGCCGAATGGACGGCCCTGGGCGGAAGGGTCATCACCCACAGGCTCGGCCCCGTGGGCGTCCTGGAATCCCTAATCGTGGACAAGGGCAGCCTTTCGGACATCCATCCGGACACACCGGTCATCGTCCCCCAGGGGGTGGTCGGCCGCGTGCTGCGCTCCTCCCTGACCGCATCCACAATCCTTCTCCTGAGCGACTCCAACAGCGACATCCCCGTCCTGGGCGAAAAAAGCAGGACCCCGGGCATACTCTCGGGCCAGGGGCTGGGCAGCTTTCTCGATGTCCGCTACGTGGACATCAACGCCTCCATCCAGGAGGGGGAACTTCTGGTGACCTCGGGCTTGGCGGGCATCTTTCCCAAGGGTCTTCCCGCGGCGCGTGTCACCTCGGTGGAGCGTTTGGGACATTCCCTGTTTCTTTCGGTCACGGCGGAACCCCTGGTCAACTTCGACGGGCTGGAGGAAATACTGCTGCTGACCAGAAAACTGGTCGGACCAATCCCGCCGCCGGAGGAGTGAGATGCTCTCGGCGATCTGGTGGACGGCTTTCACCCTGGCCGGAATCTGGTGCCAGGGGCTGTTGCCCGGCATAGACTGCCTGGCGCCGGGACTCGTCATCAGCCTGTATGACGAAAACACGCCCACGACCATCACCCTGGCCGCAATATGGATAATCCTTCAGGAAGGCATGGGCACCCTGGCCTTCGGATATGCGGCCATCTGGTATTCCCTTCTGGTCCTTTTCTTCCTCTTCACCCACAAGCTCTTCAAGCCCAAAAGCCTGCTTTTCATCTGCCTTGCGGGCGGGTTTCTGGCTGTATTAAAAGTGATCCTGACGCTCTCCCTGCTCTCGCTGGAATCCAAAAGCCTGCCTCTGGGAAAAGTGTTCCTGGATTCGCTGTTCCAGGCCGCGTCTTTTCCCGCAATCTGGTTTGCCGCCCATGAACTTTACCCTAACCGGCTGAAAAAGAATGAGCGATTTCTTTAGTTCACGCGACCAGCAGCCGCCCAAGTCCGGACTGCATCTGCTGAACATCCTGGTGCTGGCCTTGTTCTGCCTTTTTGCCATGCGCTTCTGGTATCTTCAGGTGCACAAGGGGGAACAGTTCGCCGACCGGGCCAAGGACAACCAGCTCAGGCGCGAACAGGTCTACGCCCCCAGGGGCGTGATCCGCGACGCCGACGGCGAGCTGCTTGCCGTCAACGAACCGGCCTACGCCCTGGGTCTTGTCAGGGAAGAATGCATGAATCTTGAAGAAACCATGAGCAAGGTCAGCCAATGGACCGGAGTGGGCAGGGGCAGACTTTGGGACACTTACAACCGCAACAAGAAAAAGGTGAAGTCCTTCGAGCCCATGATCCTTGTTCCGGAGTTAAGCTTCGACCAGTTAGCCATCGTGGAGGCCGGGCGGCTGCGAACGCCCGGACTGCGAATCGTCATTCGCTCCAGGCGCAAATACAAGCATGGAGTTCTTTTCGCCCATATCCTTGGCTATGTGTCTGAAACTACTGAAGAAGACTTGCAACAGGACGCCAGTCTTTCCATGGGCGACTTCGTGGGCAAGCAGGGGCTGGAATCGCACCTGGAACGCCGCCTCAGGGGCATCAAGGGCATGCGCCAGTTCGAGGTGGACGCCAGCGGCAGAAAACTTACCGAAAGGATGCTCAAGCAGCCCAAGACCGGGGAAGACCTGACCCTGAGCATCCATCTGGGACTGCAACAGACGGCTGCCGAAATGCTCAAGGACCAGGCCGGAGCCGTCGTGGTCATGAACCCTGACACAGGGGAACTCCTGGCCCTGGTCAGTTCGCCCTCCTACGACAGCAATTCCTTCGGCACTCTCAGCCCCAAGGAATGGGACGCCATCAGGAACGATCCCATGCATCCTCTGCAGAACCGGGCCATCCAGGGCCAGTACCCGCCCGGTTCGGTCTTCAAGCTGGTCGTGGCCGCCTGCGGACTTTCCCAAGGCCTTCTCGACCCCAAGGAAAAGGTCTTGTGCGAGGGGGGCATGTCGCTGGGCAAACATTATTTCCGTTGCTGGAACTCCTTTGGTCACGGCTCGGTGGATTTTGCAAGAGGGCTGACCGAATCCTGCGACGTTTATTTCTACAAGCTGGGCCTCAAGCTGGGAGTGGACAGAATCAGCGAGTTCTCAAAGAACGCAGGATTCGGATCGCTCACGGGCATCACCCTGCCCCATGAAAAACCCGGACTCATCCCTTCCAGGGCCTGGAAGAAAAAACGCAACGGCCAGGACTGGTCCAGCGGCGAAACCCTGAACATGTCCATCGGCCAGGGGTATACCCTGGTCACCCCGTTGCAGGTGGCTCGATACATCGCGGCCCTGCTCAACGGGGGCAGGATGCTGCGTCCGAACCTCATCGCCGGACAGGCTCCCGAAGTGCAGCGCAACCTCCCGGTCGACGACAAGGTCAGGAAACAGATCCTGAACACGATGATAGCCACCGTCGACAGCCCGGCCGGCACCGCTCGCAGGCTGCGCAGAAGCGACGTGACCGTGGGCGCCAAGACGGGCACGGCGCAGGTGGTCAGGCTGACCGCAGCATACAGAGGCAAGGACACAGAGGAAATACCCTACAAATACCGCGACCATGCCTGGATGGCCGGATTCGGGGAGCAAGGGGAAAAACGCTACGTGGTGGTGGCCATGGTGGAGCACGGAGGCCACGGCTCTTCGGCGGCTGGCCCGGTGGTCAAGGGCGTGCTCAGCTACCTGTTCTCGGACAACTTCCCCGGTGAAAAAAAGACGGAGGCCAACCCATGACCCCTCTTGGCGAGCGGTTCCTATACAAGATCAACTGGCCCTTTCTGGCCGTGACCGCGACACTGTTCCTCTGCGGGGTGCTCAATCTCTATTCGGCCAGCGGAGTGAGACTGGAGGAAGGACTCAGCGTGGATCCGTTCTACCAGAAACAGCTGCTCTGGGGCCTCATGGGCGTGGGCGGCATGATCTTTTTCATGGTCTTCGACTACCGCTACCTCAAGACGGCGGCCTGGACGCTTTTCTGGTTCAGCGTGATCCTGCTGGGAGCGGTTTTTGCGTTCGGCGAGACGATTTCGGGCGCCACCCGCTGGCTGAACCTGGGCGTCTTCAACCTGCAGCCCAGCGAACTGGCGAAAATAGCCATGCTCATCCTGGGTGCGCGCCTCTTGTCCAACAGCTCTGGAAAACTCGATTTTTTGTCATTGTTCTACATCATGGGCGTGGGCCTGATTCCGGCCGCCATGATCATACTCCAGCCCGACCTCGGTTCCGGAATGATCCTGTTGCTCATCCTTGGGGGAATGGTGCTCTACCGGGGACTGACGGGAAGGGTGTTCAAAACCCTGGCCTTGGCCCTGCCCTGCCTGCTGCCCCTGTCCTGGTTCTTCCTGCACGACTATCAGAAACAGCGCATACTCTCCTTCCTGGACCCGGCGGGAGATCCCCTGGGAGCGGGATACCATATTATCCAGTCCCAGATCGCCATCGGGTCCGGGCGCTTTTGGGGCAAGGGCTTTCTGGGCGGCACCCAAAGCCAGCTGAGATTTCTGCCCGAAAAGCATACAGACTTCGCCCTGGCTGTCTTCGGAGAGGAATGGGGCTTCATGGGCACCATGATTCTCCTGTCCCTGTTCTGCGTTTTCCTGCTTCAGCTTGTTTCAGTGGCCAAAGACGCCAGGGACCTTTTCGGCAGCTACCTCGCGGCCGGGGTCTTCTTCTATTTTTTCTGGCAAATTCTCATAAACATGGGTATGGTGCTCGGGCTTATGCCGGTCGTTGGCATACCCCTGCCGTTCATTAGTTACGGAGGCAGCGCCACGCTGGTGAACTTCTGTCTTGTCGGTCTAGCTCTAAATGTTTCCATGCGTAAGTTCCTGTTCAAGCAAGTGTAGACCGACAGGGTTCAATCGGATCAAGGAGCAAGATAATGGCCAGAGATGAAATCAATGCCTTTCTGGGAGCCGGGACCAACTACAACGGAAAATTGCATTTTGAAGGCGCCGTACGCATCGACGGCAATTTCGAAGGCGAGGTCCGGTCAACGGGAACTCTTGTGGTCGGAGCGGACGCTTCAGTGGAAGGCAACGTTCAGGTGGGCCAGTTGGTCCTTTCAGGCAAGATGCACGGCGAGGTCGAAGCCAGCCAGAAAGTGGTGTTGCACAAAACCGCCAACATGCAGGGCGATGTGAAGACGCCGGTGCTGGTGGTCGAGGAAGGCGCCGTTCTTGAAGGCAAGCTGACAATGGGAACAACCTCGGTGAAGGGAGAACTGGTTTCAGAGCAGACTGATTTGTTATAAAAGGCACAAGCATTATGTCCCAAGGGTTTTCAGCCTTTTTTTACCAAAAAAATAACAAAATCCTTTTGACAGAATCGCCAAAATTGGATAACAGGCCAAGGGCTTTGACCTAAATTTCACAACCACTGTGGGGGCAAGATATGATAGATCTTGATTTTTCGTTTGTATTTCAACTTGTAAACTTTCTGATCACCATCGTGGTGCTTAACTTCCTGCTCCTAAAGCCGGTTCGGGAAGTCATCAAGAAGCGCGGCGAAATCATGGCCGATCAGGCTTCCAAGATCAATGAATTCGCAGACAACGCGAAAACAAAGGTCAAGGACTACGAAGACGCCTTGAATTTGGCCAGAAAGGAAGGCATCGACATTCGCAACTCATATAAGGATGAAGGAACCGCTGAGGAGCAGAAGCTCCTTGCCGCTGCTGGCGCGGAGGCTTCCTCCACCCTTAAGGCCGCCCGCGACGAGATCAATTCTCAGATCGGAACGGTCATGGATCAACTGAAAAAGGACGTGGACAAATATGCTCAGCAGGCCACGGACAAAATTCTTAGTCAAGCCTAACAGACGCTAGGGAGGAATCATCTTGAAACGGATTCATCTTATCATTGCCGCGGTTTTCGTCTGTTTGCTGGCTGTCACTGCTATTGCCCACGCCACAAGCCAGGAAGCCGCCACAGATACGGCCACGGCTCAGGAAGCTGTCCACGGTGACGACGCCGCAACCGAAGCCGCACACGGTGACGCCGTTGCAGCTGAAGCCGAACACGGCGAAGTTCACGGCGAAGCGGCGGGTCATGGCGAAAGCCACGCTCTACCTTGGGGCAACTACATTGGCAGGGTCATCAACCTGATCATAGTCATCGGCATCATCTGGTACGCCGCAGGCAAGAAGATCAAGGTTTTCTTTGGCGGACGCCGCAAGCAGATCAAGCAGGACCTCGAAGACCTCGAGGCCCGCAAAAACGAAGCCGCAAAGAAGCTCAAGGATGTCGAGCAAAGCATCGCCAACCTGAGCCAGGAAAAACAGTCCATTCTTGACGAAGCCAAGAAACAGGGCGACGCCTTGAAAGAGGCCATCATTGAAAAGGCAAAGAAAGACGCCATTCAGCTCACTGAACAGGCCAAGCGCTCCGCAGAGTTCGAAGCAAAGGCCGCAGTGGACGATCTTCGCGCCCAGATGGCCGACCTCGTTGTCGAAGCCGCGATCAAACTCGTTCAGGACAAGCTGAGCGATAAGGACCATGAAAAGCTTGTCGATGAATATCTAACAAAGGTGGTGCTCAATTGACCGGTAATATCGTAGCACGCAGATACGCCAAGGCCCTTTTTGCCTTAGGCAAGAAAAAGGGCGATGCCGAGCTTGAAGCCTACGGCAAAAACTTGGCCCAACTGGCTGAGGTGTTGGATCAATCACCGGATATGTTGAGTTTCTTCAAGAATCCGGTTTTCAGCGCAGCCGAGAAAAAGGCCGTGCTGGAACAGATCCTTGGTAAAATTTCGGTCCAGCCGCTGGTAAAGGACTTTTGCAATTTGCTTGCAGACAAGAGCAGGCTCTCCTCCCTGCAGGATATCGCCGCTGACTTCTCCATTTACCTTGATGAAATTCAAGGGATTCTTCGTGGCAAACTCGTCACGGCGGTGGACCTTTCCGACAGCAAAAAGGCCGACCTTCAAAAACAACTTGAAAAGCAGACTGGCAGCAAGGTCAACCTTGACTACGACGTAGACAAGGAAATCCTTGGTGGTGTGGTGCTCAAGGTTGGGGACAAGGTTCTTGACGCCAGCCTAAGGGCTCAGCTGGAAATTTTGAAAGAAACGATTAAAAGGGGTGAGTAGGGTCATGCAGATCAAAGCAGAAGAAATCAGCAAAATCATTGAGGATCAAATTACCAATTACCAGTCTCGCGTTGAAATGAGCGAGACCGGAACCGTCCTCTATGTCGGTGACGGAATCGCCCGTGTCCATGGCGTCGAGAACGTCATGGCCATGGAGCTGCTCGAATTTCCCGGCGGCCTCATGGGTATGGTTCTGAACCTGGAAGAAGACAACGTCGGTGTCGCCCTGCTCGGCGAATCAACCGAGATCAAGGAAGGCGACCCGGTCAAACGTACCGGCAAGATCTTCTCCGTTCCCGTCGGCGACGCGGTCATGGGCCGCGTTCTCAACCCGCTGGGACAGCCCATTGACGGTCTCGGACCCGTAGATTCCAACGACTTCCGCCCGGTCGAGCTCAAGGCTCCCGGCATCGTCGCCAGAAAATCCGTCCACGAGCCCATGTACACCGGCCTCAAGGCCATTGACGCCATGACGCCTGTCGGACGCGGCCAGCGCGAGCTGATCATCGGCGACCGTCAGGTCGGCAAGACCGCCGTCTGCATCGACGCCATCCTGGCCCAGAAAGAGACGGACGTTCACTGCTTCTACGTGGCCATCGGACAGAAAAAGGCCAACGTGGCCCTGGTTGCCGACGTACTGCGCAAGCACGGCGCCCTTGAATACACGACGATCATATCGGCCACGGCTTCCGAGCCTGCTCCGCTGCAGTTCATTTCGGCCTACACCGGTGCCACCATGGCCGAGCATTACCGCGACAACGGCAAACACGCCCTGATCATCTATGATGACCTTTCCAAGCAGGCCGTGGCCTACAGGCAGATGTCCCTCCTGCTCCGCCGCCCCCCGGGACGCGAAGCTTTCCCCGGCGACGTTTTCTACCTGCACTCCCGTCTGCTGGAACGCGCCGCCAAGGTCGACGACAAGCTGGGCGCCGGTTCCATGACCGCCCTGCCCATCATTGAAACCCAGGCCGGCGACGTTTCCGCATACATTCCCACAAACGTCATCTCCATCACGGACGGTCAGGTCTACCTTGAGCCCAACCTGTTCAACGCCGGTATCCGCCCGGCCATCAACGTCGGCCTCTCGGTTTCCCGCGTCGGCGGCGCCGCCCAGGTCAAGGCCATGAAGCAGGTCGCCGGTACTCTGCGCCTCGACTTGGCCCAGTATCGCGAGCTGGCCGCTTTCGCCCAGTTCGGCTCCGACCTGGACAAGGCCACCCAGTCCAAACTGAACCGCGGTGCCCGCATGGTCGAACTGCTCAAGCAGGCCCAGTACGTTCCCCAGAACGTGCAGGAGCAGGTTTCCGTTCTCTATGCAGGCACCAGGGGTTTCCTGGACGACGTTCCGGTTGAAGCTTGCGGCAAGTTCGAGAACGAATTCCTCGACTACATGCGCAACGCAAAGGCTGACGTACTCAATGCCCTTAAGGAAAAACTGGTCATCGACGACGACATCGAGTCCAAACTCAAAGCGGCCATTGAAGAGTTCAAAAAAGGCTTCCGCGCTTAAGACGAGGAGTTACCAATGGCATCGTTAAGGGACGTTCAAACAAAGATCGTAGGGGTCAAGAAGACCAAGCAGATCACAAAGGCCATGAACATGGTGGCCTCGGCAAAGCTGCGTAAGGCGCAAGATAAAATCGAGCGCTTTCGCCCCTATGCCAACAAGTTCTATGAAATGCTTGGCGATCTTGCGGGCGGAGCAGACGAGTCCGTCCATCCGCTGCTTGAGGTCCACCCCGAAATCAAAACCGTGGGCATACTCATGGTGACTTCGGACCGCGGACTTTGCGGCAGCTTCAACGCCAACATTACTAAAAAAGCCTTGGAAATCGCCAGAGCGAAAAGCGCCGAGGGCAAAACGGTCAAGTTCTACTGCGTAGGCAAAAAAGGCCGCGACGCCGCGCGCAAGTCCGGGCACGAAATCGTCATGCAATACACCGACGCCATGGGCGGCATAGACTTCACCCTGGCCAACGAGGTCGGAATGGAGCTAATCAACTCATACATGGCCGGCGAACTGGATGAAGTGGTCACCGTGTTTGGCGAGTTCATAAGCATGGCGAAACAGGACGCGGTTTCCCTGAACATCCTGCCCATGGCCTCGGACGAGGTTGAAGGCGAGGAAACAGGGGCTGCCAAGGACTACACGTACGAGCCTTCGGTGGAGGGTCTGCTTGCGGAACTCCTGCCAAGGTTCATCAAGGTTCAGGTCTACCGCAGCATGCTGGACACATCCGCCAGCGAACATGCCGCGCGCATGGCCGCCATGGACAATGCAACCAAGGCTTGTGACGATATGGCCGAAGCACTGACGCTCTTGTTCAACAAGACCAGGCAGACGGCCATCACCACTGAACTTATGGATATAGTCGGCGGCGCAGAGGCGCTGAACGGATAAAAGGGGGCTAATAGCTATGTCTAACGTAGGTAAAATAGTACAGGTCATCGGCGCCGTTGTTGACGTCGAGTTTCCCGAAGGGCAGCTGCCCAACATCTTGAATGCTCTTGACATCAAGAATCCCAACAACACAGACGCGCCCGAGCTGGTCGTCGAGGTCGCCCAGCACCTGGGCAACAACGTTGTCAGAACCATCGCCATGGACGCCACAGAAGGTCTGGTCCGCGGCATGGACGTGACCGATACCGGCGACGCCATTCAGGTGCCGGTCGGCGCAGGCGCTCTGGGCCGCATCATGAACGTTGTGGGCCGTCCTGTGGACGAACTTGGTCCCATTGACTGCAAAAAGACCATGTCCATTCACCGCCAGGCTCCCGCCTTCACCGACCAAAGCACCAAAATCGAACTGCTTGAAACCGGCATCAAGGTCGTTGACCTGCTCATCCCCTTCCCCAAAGGCGGAAAGATGGGCCTGTTCGGCGGCGCCGGTGTCGGCAAGACAGTTATCCTCATGGAAATGATCAACAACATCGCCAAGCAGCACGGCGGCATCTCCGTGTTCGCCGGTGTTGGTGAAAGGACCCGTGAAGGAAACGACCTTTATCACGAAATGAAGGACGCAGGCGTTCTGGAGAAAGCCGGCCTGATCTACGGCCAGATGAACGAGCCTCCGGGAGCCCGTGCCCGCGTCGCCCTGACCGCCCTGACATGCGCCGAGTACTTCCGCGATGACGAAGGCCAGGACGTTTTGTTGTTCATCGACAACATCTTCCGCTTCACACAGGCCGGTTCCGAGGTCTCCGCACTTCTGGGCCGCATGCCTTCCGCAGTTGGTTACCAGCCCACCCTGGGCACCGACCTTGGTGAACTGCAGGAACGCATCACATCCACCAACAAGGGTTCCATCACTTCCGTCCAGGCCGTTTACGTCCCTGCCGACGACTTGACCGACCCCGCTCCGGCAACCACCTTCTCGCACCTTGACGGTACGCTGGTCCTCTCCAGGCAGATCGCCGAGCTCGGCATCTACCCCGCTGTCGACCCGCTGGACTCCACTTCCCGCATCCTGGACCCCCACGTCCTGGGTGAGGAACACTACAACACAGCCCGTCAGGTGCAGATGGTCCTGCAGAAATACAAAGACCTTCAGGACATCATCGCCATTCTGGGTATGGACGAGCTTTCCGACGAGGACAAGCTCACCGTTGGCCGCGCCCGTAGAATTCAGCGCTTCCTGTCTCAGCCCTTCCACGTGGCCGAGACATTCACCGGTACCCCCGGCGTATACGTAAAGCTGGAAGACACCATCAAGGCCTTCAAGGAAATCCTCGAAGGCAAATACGATGAACTTCCGGAGAACGCATTCTACATGGTTGGCGGAATTGAAGGAGTTCTGGAAAAAGCCAAACAGGCGTAGGGGTGCATAATGGCTAACAAGATTCAATTAGAAATAGTCACTCCTGACAAAAAAGTGCTCTCGCAGGATGTGGAATACGTAGGGGCTCCCGGCATGCTCGGCGAGTTCGGCGTACTGCCCAACCACATTCCCTTCCTGTCGGCACTCGGCGTCGGGAACCTTTACTACAAGGACCAGGGCAAGACCCACTACGTCTTTGTGGCCGGCGGCTTCGCTGAAGTAAACGGCCAAAAGGTTACCGTTCTGGCCGAGATCGCCGAACTGGCTGTCGAGATTGACGCAGACCGCGTCAGCAAGGCCAGGGAAAGGGCGGAAGAAAGGCTCAAGCAAGCCCAGGACAACATGGACTTTGCCAGGGCCCAGGCCGCCCTGAGAAGAGCAATTGCCAGGATGAGCTGCATTGAGGCAGGCAAGGGCGCGGGAACCGCGTAATTCGCCAATACGAATACAATCAGCAGGGCAGGCCGGATTTATTCCGGCCTGCCTTTTTTTGTTGCCCGATCCGGTGCCAAGTTTCCCTGGACCCCCGGCTGAACATCTATTATTTTCTCCAAGGCCCCGAGAAATGGCTCGATGCCCACAAATATTCGCTTTACAAGGCGCCGAGCAGAGATTTTACGGAGAAACCGGATGGCTGACCACGAAACAACCGCATTGGTGCTTGCCGCAGGAAAAGGCACGAGAATGTTCTCGTCCAAACCCAAGGTTTTGCAAACCCTGCTGGGCGAACCAATGCTCTACTATGTTTACCAGGCCCTGCTGCCCCTGTTCGGACACGCGGGCATCAAAACCATTGTCGGCTACATGTCCGATGAAATCGAAAAGGCCTTTCCAGGACAAAAAAAATCCTTCGTCAAGCAGGACAAGCAACTGGGAACGGGCCACGCCCTGCAAGTGGCCTGGGACGCAGTCAAGGCCGAAAACAACGCCTATTGCCTAGTGGTCAACGGCGACACGCCGCTGGTCGATCATCTGACCCTTGAAGATTTCTTGACCGAGGCGAAGAGACAGGACGCCGACTTGGCCTTCCTGTCCATCACGCCGCCGGACCCCGCCTCATTCGGCCGCGTCATTCGCGATGAAAACAAAAAAGTGCTGTCCATAGTCGAGGCCAAGGATTTCGACCCCGCAAGGCATGGTGAGCCCACAGGCGAAGTCAATGCCGGAATCTACCTGCTAAAAATGAATCCGGTGGAACCCCTGCTGGGCAGCCTGAGCAACAGGAACAACAGCGGGGAATACTACATAACCGATCTCGTTGAAGCGGCCATTGCCGCAGGCCTCAAGGTTGTGGCCGTGAACAGCGGCGATAATCCCGGCCTGATGGGCATCAACTCGCCCATTGAACTGGCGCGGGCCGAATCCACGTTGCGCGAGCGCATTGTGGCCTACTGGCTGGCCCAGGGCGTTGTCATGCATTTTCACGAAAGCGTGGTCATAGGCCCCAAGGTCAGCCTTTCGCCTGAAACGGAACTGACCGGACCCTGTGAACTGTACGGTAAGACGGTAATGGGCCGAAACGTATTCGTCGGCTCCCACACCTGGATCAAGGATACGGTCATCGACGCCGAAGCCAAAGTGCTGGAGTTCAGCCATATCCAGGAAGCGGTTGTCGGCGAGAGGTGCGTGATCGGACCCTATGCCAGGCTCAGGCCGGGAGCGGTCCTGGACGAGTCCTCCAAGGTCGGCAATTTCGTCGAAATGAAAAAGGCAAGGCTCGGGGCCGGGTCCAAGGCCAGCCACCTTTCCTATCTCGGCGACTCAATCATAGGCCGCGACGTGAACATCGGCGCGGGGACCATCACCTGCAACTATGACGGAAAGAACAAACATGTGACCACCATTGAAGACAATGTCTTCATCGGCAGCAACACCGCCCTGGTCGCTCCGGTGACCATTGAAAAGGGTGGCCTGGTGGCCGCCGGTTCCGTCATCACCAAAAACGTTCCCCAAGGAGCCTTGGCCGTTGGCCGGGCAAAACAGTCAAATATTATACGCAAACCGAAGAAGCCTTGATTTTAGACAGAGAACCGGATAGTTTTCAAACATGGAACTTATAGCTCGACTCGAAGAAAGATTTTCAGAAATGATCGTTCAGATAAAAAAGCTGAAGGAGGAAAATCAGCTTTTGCAACAGGAGTTGGAGCAGGAAAAGAGCAACAAACAAGAGGCCCGCAGAAGGATTGAATCCCTTTTGAGAAGAATTCAAGAGGAGGCGGCGTAGGTCGAGATGCCACGCTATTCACTAACAATACTTGGGCTTGAGATAACTTTTAAAACTGATGCGAACCAAGATCGCATTGATTCGGCTCTTAAGCTGCTTGAAGAGCGCTACGGGGAATTCGGAAGTTCCGTAAGCAATGTGAGCAAGGAAAAACTTTTGACCTGTTTAGCGTTCAGCCTGGCAGACGATTATCTTGAATCGAAGTCCGCGCTGGCACGATTGGAAGAGAAAATTGAAAACTTGCTGGAACAATCCGGCAAAATCAATGGTCAGGATACTGGCCATGACCTTTAGAGAAAACGTTAATAACCCTGGGGAGTTTGTGATTGAACGATAAAGTTTTTGAGCCAACACTCACAAAAAGGGATTTGCCCTACGCAGGCCGGTGTGCATACCCGGCATAACCGGGGAGCCTAAAGGACTGCAGGCAGAGCCCACCTGGTCAAACCAGGTTCAAAACTTTAGTTCAACACGGCGCCCCGGGGCCAGCATATAGTCCTGAACACCGACCGTGTTCCGGTCAGGCGGCCCCTCACAGACCGCAGCGCCTTAATCGTTTTCTCTCCACCGGCGAAACCGCCGGTTCCTTACTCTTCCAATCCAAATTGCAGCAAAAAGCTGCCACATTTTGCATGCGCTTAACGCGTGCGTATTGAAAAAATCAGACCACTGGTCTGTCAACATAAACAAGGAGTAGGCAAATGCTTACCATGATTCTCATCGCCGTAGCCGGAATTTTTGTCGGCCTGGCGGCAGGATACGCTCTCAACAAATACATCTCGGCCAAACAGATTGAAGATTCCCAAAGCCTGGCCGACAGAATAGTCAAGGAAGCCCGCAAGGAAGCAGACGCACTCAAGAAGGAAACTCGCATTCATGCCCAGGATGAACTCTACGCCCTGAAAAAGGAACAGGAAAACGAGTTCAAGGAACGCGACCGCCAACTCAAGCAGCACGAATCCAGGCTCCAGGAAAAAGAGGAACGCCTGGAAAGCAAGCTTGAAAAGGTCGCGGACAAGGAATCCAGGGTGGTTGAACTGGAAAAAGACCTGATCCAGCAAGAAAAGCACCTTGCAAGCGAAACAGAGGAACTGGAAAGAAAGGGCGAGGAACACGAACGAAAGCTTCAGGAAATATCCGGACTGACAGTTGAAGAGGCGCGTGAAAGGCTGATGCAGGAAATCGAATCCCGCACCAAGCATGAAGCCGCAAAGATGATCCGCAGCATCGAGACCGAGGCCAAGGAAACAGCGGACAAAAAAGCCAAGGAAATTCTCTCTTTGGCTTTGCAGCGCTATGCCGGCGACTATGCCAGCGAACAAAGCGTGACCGCCGTGGCCCTGCCGTCCGAAGACATGAAGGGGCGCATCATCGGCCGCGAGGGACGGAACATCCGGGCCCTGGAGGCGGCCACAGGCGTGGACCTGATCATCGACGACACCCCCGAGACCGTTGTCCTTTCCGCGTACAGCCCCCTCAGGCGCGAAGTGGCCAAACTCGCCTTGGAACGCCTCATTCACGACGGCCGCATACATCCGGCAAGGATCGAGGACATCGTGCGCAAGGTGGAGAAGGAACTGGACGTGAAGCTGCGCGAAATCGGAGAACAGGCCACTTTCGACGTTGGCGTGCACGGCATCCACCCCGAACTGGTCAAATTCCTCGGACAGCTCCACTACCGCACCAGCTTTTCCCAAAATGTGCTTCAGCACTCCCTTGAAGTGGCCTTTCTCTGCGGCATCATGGCTGCGGAGCTGGGACTGGATGAAAAGGCGGCCAAGCGTGCCGGACTGCTTCACGACATCGGCAAGGCGGTTGACCACGAGATCGAAGGCCCCCACGCCCTGATCGGCTCCGACTTGGCCAAAAAGCACGGCGAGTCCAAGGCCATTATCCACGCCATAGCCGCGCACCATGAAGACGTTGCCCCCCAGTCCATCCTGGCCAACCTTGTCCAGGCGGCGGACAGCCTTTCCGGCGCACGCCCCGGCGCACGCAAGGAACTGTTGGAGAACTACGTGAAAAGACTGGAGGAACTGGAATCCCTGGCAACAGGCTTCCAGGGCGTGAGCAAGGCCTACGCAATCCAGGCCGGTCGCGAAATACGGGTCATGGTGGACTCGGACAGGGTCAACGACGAGACCACCTACATGCTTTGCAAGGACATCGCGGTCAAGATCGAAAACAACATGACCTATCCCGGACAAATCAGGGTCACGGTAATCCGCGAGAAACGAGCCGTGGGCTACGCTAAATAACGGCATATTTGGCCGGGGCTGCGGACTTTCGCCGTCGGCCCCGGTCTTTTTCCAACAAAACATCCCTTTGGTCCGATGCGCACACTCTTTCTCGGCGACATTGTCGGCCGTCCCGGCAGACGGGCGGTGCAGGCAAGACTAAAAACCATCCGTTCAGACCTGGACATTGATCTGGTTCTGGCCAACGGCGAAAACGCCTCGGGCGGGTTCGGCCTTTCCAGGAAAACCGCGCGTGAACTCCTGGATTCAGGCGTCGACGTGCTCACCTCCGGCAACCACATCTGGAAATTCAAGGACATTCCCAAGGCCTTTGACGAAACCGAAAGGCTGCTGCGTCCGGCGAACTACCCTGAAGGAGCGCCCGGAGAAGGCCATTGCATATACACGCTGCCCGGACTGCCCCCCTTCGCCGTGATCAACCTGCAGGGCAGAACATACATGCAGGCCATCGACTGCCCCTTTGCCTCGGCCGAGCGAATCTTGGAAAATATGGACCCGGAAGTGAAGATCGTCATCGTGGACTTCCATGCCGAGGCCACCTCTGAAAAAACGGCCATGGGCTGGTTTCTGGACGGCAGGGTTTCGGCCGTGCTGGGCACGCACACCCACATCCAGACCAACGACGCAAAGATTTTGCCCCATGGAACGGCCTATCTCACGGACCTTGGGATGTCCGGCCCCATTCACTCCTGCCTGGGCATGAACCCGGAACCCATAATCGAACGATTCATCACCGGACGCCACGTACCCTTCCGGGTGGTCAACGAAGAAGGCGTTTTACAAGGTGCAATTTTTGAACTAGATGAAAACACCGGCAAGGCCCAATCCATAAAGGTCTGGCAAGAACCGGAACCCCGAATGCATGTCTTGTAGAAAAAAAGAAACTTTTTAAGGATTTTTAAATGAATATTTTCGACGATCTCAAATGGCGCGGTCTGGTCAACCAGGTCTCCGACGAGGAAAAGGTCCGCGAATACCTAAGCACTCCGGGCCGCTCCATGTACTGCGGATTCGACCCCACGGCCGACAGCCTGCACATCGGAAACCTCGTTCCCCTGCTCTGCCTCGTGAGAATGAAAAGGGCCGGTCACAATCCCCTGTTCCTCTTGGGCGGTGCCACGGGCCGCATCGGCGATCCCAGCGGCAAGGACAAGGAGCGCGAGCTGACCTCCGAGGAAAAACTGGACGCCCAGGCCGCCAAGATCAAGGCCCAGATCCAGGAATTCGTTTACAGGAACACCAGCGAAGACGCCGAAGTGGTCAACAATTACGACTGGACTTCCAAGATGTCGGCCATCGAGCTGCTGCGCGACGTGGGCAAGCACTTCACGGTCAATTGGATGATGGGCAAGGACTCGGTCAAGAACCGCCTGGGCCGCGAGGACGTGGGCATTTCATACACCGAATTCAGCTACATGATCCTCCAGGGCAACGATTTTCACCATCTGTACAAGACCCACGGCTGCAGGTTGCAGATCGGCGGCGGAGACCAGTGGGGCAACATCACCGCCGGTTGCGAGCTTATCCGGCGCAAGGGCGGCGAAGAGGCCTTTGCCCTGACCTTCCCCCTGATCACAACGGCCTCGGGCAAGAAGTTCGGCAAAAGCGAGAAGGGAGCGATTTTCCTGAGCAAGGAACTGACCAGCCCCTACGCCTTCTACCAATTCTGGATCAACACCGAGGACGCGGACGTGATCCCGTTCCTCAAATACTTCACCTTCCTGGACGCCGATGAAATCGCGAAACTGGAAGCCGAACTGGCCGAAAACCCGCATCTGCGCGCCGCGCAGAAGATGCTGGCCCAGGAGGTCACGCGCATGATCCACGGCCAGGACGAATTGGACAAGGTCATTACCGCCAGCCAGGCCCTGTTCGGCAAGGGCGACATGTACGCCGTGGACGCCTCGACGCTGAAACATGCCATGGAGGCCGCGCCTTCCGTTACCTACGCCAAGGGCGAGGTGCCGGACCTGCCCCAGATTTTCGTCGATCTCGGTCTTTCCGCGTCAAAGGGCCAGGCCAGAAAGGACATCCAGGCCGGCGGCGCATACATAAACAACGAAAGGGTTGATGACCCGGCCCACGAGATCGGGGACGCGGACCTGATCGGAAAATCCCTTGTGCTTCTGAGAAAAGGCAAAAAGAATTACGGGCTGGTGGTTGTTTTCTAGCTACCGGTCGCCCCGGACCGATTCCCCGAAAATCTGCCAGGTCTTGAGGAAGGTCGCATCAAAGGTGCGGCCTTCCATATATTTGCGAGCACTGTCGCGCATGTAGCTCATGCGTTCCGGATAGTCGGTCAGGTGCAGGATGGCCCGGACGAATGAATCCGGGTCCCCGGACCTTGCCACGATGCCCGTCTTGTTCTGAATCATGTTCTCCCTGGGCCCGCCCTGGTCGGCAACGACAACTGGCAATCCTGACGCCTGGGCTTCCAAAACCACATTGCCGAAAGTGTCCGTAGTGGAAGGAAAAACGAAGAGGTCCGCGCTGGCGTAAGCCTGGGCCAAATCGTCGCCTTCCAGCACCCCGGCGAACACGGCGGGCTTGCCCTTGAGGGCTTCCTTCATTTCCTCCAGATAAGGGCCGTCGCCCACCACGATCAATTGCAACTCCGGCCTGATCCTGCTCAACTTGGCAAAAGCCTCCACCAGAACGTCCAGATCCTTTTCCCTGGAGACCCGGCCCACATAAAGTAGCTTGGTCTTTCCGGCGAGCTGCAAATTATCGAAAAAACCGTTGCGCTTGGAGGGATGGAACCTGGAGGTGTCCACGCCGCGTGGGTAGACCTTGATCTTGTCGGGACTTAGGCCCTTTGAAACAAGCTCCCGCTTGGTGGCCTTGGACGGAGCATAGATGACGTCCATCTGGTTGTAAAACCAGACGATGTACTTCCAGGCGGCCTCTTCCAAAAAGAAATCCCCGGTCAGGGCGCCCACGTACTGGGGAATGGCCGTGTGGTAGGTGCCATGGAAGGGCAGCTTGAGAATCTTCGATACGGCCAGGCCCGCCAGGCCCACGGGGCCGGGCGTGGCTCCGAGAATGAAGTCGAAATCCTGGTCGAAGCAGTAGGAGAGCATGTCCATGAAGGGCGGATAATTGAGCATGATTTCAGGATATTCAGGCAAGGCGAATGAACCCACTGGAGCGAAATTGGCCACGCCCGGCTCCTCCTTTCCGCCGCAGGTGATTACCGTCATCTTCTTGTTGTGGCGGCAGACCAGATCGACCTGCTGCCTGATGGTCCGGGCCACGCCGTTGACCTCGTTGTAGGTGTCCGTGAAATGGCCGACCTTGAGCCCGGTTTTTCTGGGATGACGGGGCTGCCTGCCGAACTGCCCGAGACAAAGGTCCGAAAAGCGCCTTTCCCTGGAAAAGAGGTCAAAGCCCACGAAATAGGGGGCGAGCAGTATGTAGAACGATCCCGCCGAGCCGATGGAATGAAAGACATCGAAGAATTTTCCCTTCACAACGTTGTTCACGATGTTGTCGGCAAAGCGGGTGATTATCCTGTTGGTGGCCTGGCCCACGAACCGGGACCATTCCCTTTCGATCTCCAGCACCTCTTCCAGGCCGTTCCCGGCCAGCCGAAGAAACTTCGGATCATCCTGGATTATGTCCGTGGCCTCGCTCAGCATTATATCCTGGGCCGTGGCTCCCGAGCCGAACATGCTCTTGTAGGCGGTCTTGCTCCTGCCTATGAGCCTCCTGATCTGGTCGAATATTCCGGCTTCCTCTTCGCGCCCGAAATCAAGGGCGTTGTCCGCGAAGCGGAAGCAGAGGTGCTTGGTCAGGGAGGACTTGGGCTGCATCTTGGCCTTGTAGAACTGATAGGCAATTCCGTAGAGATTGTGGGCCATGGTCGCGGGCGTGGCCGGGACTCCGCTGGCGTCCGCACGGCCTTCGCTGACGGCCCTGAGCAGCGAGTCCTTGTTTTTTTCGCACCGCGCCTCGGTGTAGACCCTGGCGATGTTCAGGGCCGAATGATCGTCCGAACCGCCGGTAAAACCCTTTTTCCAGGGTTCCCTGCCAAAAGGTTCCAGGCCGTGCTTGTCGGCCAGCCTTTCCAGGTCCTCTCTGGTCAGGTTGCGGACGATCTCGCCGAGAACCTTGTTCTGGGTCTCGTCGCGGGTGCCGTTGAATTCGAAGGTGCTGAAGAGCAACAGGGCCTGCTCGAAATGTTCCGGGGTCAGCCGGTCGTTGACCGCAAAAAGCGGATGGGCCAGGACGTGGACGATATTCTGCTCACGCAGATAGGGTACGAGGTCAAAGACGTTTTCCCGTATCTTCTGGAACTCCTCATGCTGGGCCTCGCTGATGTCGTATGCCAAAACATGCAGCTTGCAGCGGTCTTCCGGAAAATACGTGGTTATTTCCTCGGACACGAAGGCGTCCTCGAGATGGGCGATTTCAAGGGCCCCGGCAATGGTGTTGTGGTCGGAAATAGTCACCAGGTCCATGCCCCTGGCCTTGGCCGTGGCGTAAATCCTTGCGGGTTCGGTGAAGCTTTCCGGACATCCTATCTTTTGCAGTATCCACTGCGACGGCCTGGTGGAATACTTCGAATGCACATGCAGATCGGCCCTGATGATCTTTTGCTCCATTCCCTTTTCTCTCCTGGCGGACTTACCCGTTAAGGCCAAATTTTTTCTCTTAGATAATGCTTGTATTGTGACGGATACCAGCGGAAGCGTTACGATTCTGAAAACTGTATTAGACATTCTCTAGAAAATTAATTGAACAATAACAAACGGCTGTATCTTGGCGACAAAAATAGACCTTTGCGGAAAAGGCGGTTAATAAGAAGGCCTTATGAGACTGTTCTATCTTTGCCTGGCCCTGATCGCCGGAGCGCTCATGCCGGTGCAGGCCGGAATCAACGCCCGGCTCAAGATGGCTGTGGCCGACCCGGCCCTTGCCGCCCTGATATCCTTTGCCGTGGGCACCATGGCCCTTGGGGTCTATGTGCTAGTCCTGCGCATCCCCTGGCCCGCTGCGACCCTGGCAGGCGGACCCTGGTGGATGTGGACCGGCGGATTCATGGGCGCTTTTTTTGTGGCCGTCACAATAGTCCTGGCCATCAAGCTGGGAGCGGCAAGCATGATGGCCTGGCTCCTGGCCGGACAATTCGTGGCCTCGCTGCTCCTTGATCACTACGGAATGATCGGATACGCCGTGCGCGAAATAAGCTGGCCCAGAATCCTGGGCGCTGTGCTGCTCATGGTGGGCGCAATACTCATGGAAAAATTCTAGGAAAATGTCTAAAAAAAAGAAAAACCGCCCTGATCCGGAGACCCTGGGACTGCCCCTTTCCGGAGTGGAGTCCCACGCCCATCTGGACCTTGAAGACTTCTCCCAGGATTTGGAAGAGATCCTCGCCCATGCAAGGCGGGCGGGAGTGGCGAAAATCCTGAACGTTTTTCTCGGACCCGACGCCTATCAGGCAAACAAGGGGCTATTCGACAACCACCCGGAAGTCTCCTTCATCATGGCTGTCCATCCCAACGAAACGGGCGACCTTTCCATGGACGACCTGTCGCGCATGAAACAGGCCTTTGAAACCGACCCAAGGCTCAAGGCCGTGGGCGAAATCGGCCTGGATTACTACTGGGACAGGGTGCCAGCCGCGACCCAGGCCGAGGCCTTTGCCCTGCAACTGGACCTGGCGCGCGAGGTTAAACGGCCCGTGGTCATCCACAGCCGAGACGCAGAAGAGGACACCATCGCCATCCTCCTTGAAAAGGGCTTCAGGGACTATCCCCTGGTCTGGCACTGCTTTGGCGGAAACTCGGAGTTGGCGAAACGCATCCTGGACCAGGGCTGGATGATCTCCATTCCCGGGCCGGTGACCTACAAGAAAAACGAGGAACTGCGGCAGGCAGTGGCTGAAATCCCCCTGGACAGAATGTTCGTTGAAACCGACTGCCCCTATCTCAGTCCGGAGCCCTGGCGCGGCAAGCGCAACCACCCGGCCCTCATGGCCTTCACCGCCGCCTGCATCGCCGAGATCAAGGGGCTGGCGCCGGCCGTGGTTTGGGAGGCCTGCGCCAAGAACGCGATTGAATTTTTCGGACTCTAGCGGTCCTTGCGGCCCAAATGATAAAAAAGGTTGGCCTGGCCGCTGGATGCGAAGCCCAGGTCGCGGTAGATGGCAGGCATGTCCAGATGCTGGCGCACCACGCTGGCCAGATGGTCCAGGGCCGCCTCAAGGTCGTAGGTGGTCTGGGGGGTCACCAGAGGCTCCAGCCCCTTGCGGACCCGCAATGAATCTATGAACCAGCGCCTGAACTCGTCCGAGTCGAACAGGCCGTGCAGATACGTTCCCCAGACCCGGCCCGATTTCAGCCCAAGTCCCAAAGGTTCCCTGCGCCCCTTGACCGCCTCTTCAAGATCGGAATCCAGGGATTGGGTCCGGCCGTGGTGAATCTCGTAGCCGTAAACCGTAAGCCCGCTCCGGGCATGGGTTCCCAAAGTCCTGGTCAAGGTCTTCTCCTGGGCCAGGGTGGTGCTCATGTCCAGGAGCCCGAACCCGTCCACGCTGCCCGAGTCCGATTCCAGCCCGTGGGGGTCGTGTATTTCGCTGCCCAGCATCTGAAACCCGCCGCAAATGCCTATTATCTCCGTGCTTTCCGGCAGACTGCGGATGGCGGCGGCCATGCCCGCGCCCTTGAGGGTGCGCATGTCCGTGACCGTGCTCTTGCTGCCGGGGATGATCACCGCGTCGGGCGTCCCCAGGTCAAAGGCCGAGGAAACCACACGCAGGTTCACGTCCGGTTCGGCGAACAGCGGGTCCAGGTCGTTGAAATTCGATATCCGGGGCAGGTCGATGCAGGCGATGTCCACGCACTGCTCCGGGTCGCGCTCCAGATCGTTGCCGGGTGTGATTCCGTTCTTGAAGGAGACCGAATCCTCCTCCGGCAACCCCAGACCCTGGATCATGGGCACCACCCCGAAAATCTGCTTGCCCGTGCGCTCGAACAGAAAAGAAAGAGCCGGGTCCAGCAGGGAGCGGTCTCCGCGAAACTTGTTGACCACATAGCCTGAAACCAGCTTGCGCTCCTCATCGTCAAGCAACTCCATGGTGCCGACCAGGGCCGCGAAAACCCCGCCCCGGTCGATGTCGCCCACCAGGAGCACCTTGGCGTCGGCATACTGGGCCATCTTCATGTTCACGATGTCGTGGCTCTTAAGGTTGATCTCCGCCGGACTGCCCGCCCCTTCCAGGACCATGACGTCGAATTCCGAGGCCAGGGAATCGTAGGTCTCCTTGACCACCTCGAAGGCGCGGGGCTTGAATTCCACGTACTCCTTGACCGTCATGTTGCCCACCGGCTTGCCCATGACTATGACCTGGGAGCCGATGTCGCTGCCGGGCTTTAGCAGCACGGGGTTCATGCGCGCTTCGGGCGCAAGGCGGCAGGCCATTGCCTGGGTGGCCTGGGCGCGGCCCATCTCGCAGCCGTCGCGGGTCACGAATGAATTGAGCGACATGTTCTGGGCCTTGAAAGGCGCCACTCGCAGGCCGTCCTGCAAAAAAATGCGGCAAAGGGCCGCGGCCAGGATGCTCTTGCCCGAGTTGGAGCTGGTGCCCTGGATCATTATGGCCGGTGGGCGTTTGGGTTTGCGCACGGCCAGGGCCTTGCCTATGCCCGAGATGGCCTTGAGCCCCTTGATCAGCCGGGCATTGTCCGTCTTGGGGCGCACGGCCACCCGAAAATATGTTTCGTCCAGCCCCTGAAAGTTGTGGCAAAGCCTGACGGCCATCCTGTCGTGAAGCAGCCTCTCGAATATGGAACCCGCAGACAGCCCCACCCGGTCCATGCGGCAAAGCACGAAATTGGCCTGCGACGGAAAGACCTTGAGTCCCGGTATCTTTCGCAACCCGTTGACCAGGTTTTCGCGCAACTCCCTGGTGGCCTGCACGGCCTGTTCAGCATATTCCGCGTCGCGCAGGCAGCGCTCGCCCACCCTCTGGGCCAGGGCGTTGACCGACCAGGGCGGCAGGTATTTTCTTATCCTCTCGACGACCTTGGGCGCGGCAAAGGCCAGGCCCAGCCGCAGGCCCGGAATGGCGTAAAATTTTGTCAGGGAGTGCAGGACTATCACGTTTTCCGGACGGTTCCTGGTCAGCCGGTCCAGCCCGGGCACGAAGTCGGCGAAGGATTCGTCCACCAGAAAACGGCAGTCCGGATGGCGCAGGGCCAGGGCGCGGAAATCCTCGGTGTTGAAGGTCTGGCCGGTGGGATTGTTCGGCTGGCAGGCAAAGACAAGAGAGGGCATGGTCAGCCTGGCTTCCAGCCGGTCCAGGTCGAGCCTGAACTCGTCGTCCGGGGACAGAGGCAGGATGCTCACGGGCAGACCGGCCACGCCGCAGGCCCTGGTGTAGTCAACATAGGCCGGAGAGGGAATCACGGCCTGACGAACCCCGCCGAGCATGGTCACGGCCTGGAGCAGCTCGGATGCGCCGTTTCCGGCCACAACCTCCTTGGGCCAGACCTTGAAACGCTCGCAGGCCGCAAGGGTGAATTCAAGGCTGTCCGGGTCCGGGTACTTGCCCACCTGGCTCACGGTGCGGCCGATCTCCTGGCCCAGCCAGCCGGGCGGACCAAGGGGATTGACGCTGACCGAGAAGTCCAGCAGCTTGTCCACCGGACAACCGGCCTTTCCGGCCAGCTTGCGCAGATTGCCGCCGTGGGCGTATCTCTCTTCCCCGAACAGATCGGGAATGCCGCTAAGTGGAAACTGCTTCACCAGTGCGTCCTCAACAGGCTTGTTTCACGATTGCGGGATGTTGCGATTCAGACGAACACCACTGAACATGTAAACGTCTATTGCCACAGCCTGTCCGCGAAGACCAGAGGCAAACCGGCCCTGATGATTTTTTCAGCCGTCGCCTCAATATCGTAGGAGACCCGGCGGGGCTCCACGGTCCGCCCTTCCACGTCCCAGAGCACGTATTTGGCCAAGCCGTCGCCGTCCCGTGGCTGGCCCACGCTGCCCACGCTGACGATGTACCTGCGGCCCCTTTCCAGCGACACCTTTTTGTCCAGTATCTCATGCTTGATGTGTTGACCATCGTAAGACAAAAGAAGCAGAAAATGACAATGGCCCACAAAGCATATCTGCTGGTCGTAGAGGGTGAAGCTTTCGGCAAGGACCTCGTCGTCCGTCAGGTGCAGGTATTCGCTGACGATGTCCGGCGGACGGCCGTGCACGAACAATCCGCCCCAAAGGGACAGGCTCACCGGCAGGGCCGCGAGATAGCTCCTGGTCTCACCGGAAAGCATGTCCAGATTCTTCTTAAGGGCGGTCTTGGATTCGGGATTGAACCAGAGCAGATAATCGGAACTCAGCACGCCCTGGTCGTGGTTGCCCATGACCATGGGCATGGAGCGCTCGCGAATCAGCCTGACAACCGCCTCGGGGTCTGGTCCGTAGCCTATGGCGTCGCCAAGGCAGACTATCCGCCGCACTCCCAGGGCATCGATATCCTCAAGAACTGCGCGTAGCGCCTCAAGATTGCTGTGCACGTCGGAGATGACCGCAACGGTTCCTGCTCTGCCATTATTCATTGCCGACCATATTAAACCCAACAGATAAAAAGGGGCAAGAGCCTCTACGCTCTTGCGAACAGTGCTGTTTTATGTCTAAGTTACTGCGAGTGATTGATCATTTTCCCATTCACGGACCGCAATGGCCAAATTAAAGACACTGCTCCTGCACCCCGATCCCGAAGTCCGGGCCTCCTTGCGCGCATATCTTGAGGATGTGCCCTTTGTTCAGGTTCTCGGCGAGGCAGTCACGGCCTTCGAGGCCCTGGAGCTGCTGGAATTCGTGAAATACGGGGTCTTTTTCCTGGGCGTCGATCTGCCCGGCGGCACCAGCGGACTTGAACTGACCCAGATGCTGGCCGGCCGCAAGGACAAGCCGGGGCTGATCTTCCTGGCCGAGGACGACGCCTATGCCTATGCGGCCTTCGAACTTGAGGCCCTGGATTTTCTGCTCTGGCCGCCGCCCAAGGACCGCCTGGACAAGACGGTGGAAAAACTCAAGGAATTCAAGGCCCGCTACCGCGAAATCCCGGAGCCTTCCCTTTGGAAGGATTCCGAATCAAGCCTGCACTCGGACGAGGAAACCCTGCGCCTGCCCCTGGCCGAAGACGAGCAGGACCAGTTCCTGGCCGCCCTGAAGCAGGCCTGGGACGTCACCCGGACCCATACGCCGGAGATTGAAAAGCTCCCCGTGAACCTGGACGGGCGGATGATCCTCATCCCCTACAACCAGATAGTGTTTGTCGAGGCCTTTGAGGACTATTCATACGTCCACGCGGCCAATCAAAAATTCCTGACCTCGTACCGGCTGAAGAATCTTGAAACGCGCCTCGGGCCGCACAGGTTTTTCCGGGTGCACAGGAAATATCTCGTCAACCTTGAAATGGTGACGGAAATCGCCTCTCTGCCCGGAAGCAACTTCATGCTCCGCACTGCGGGAAAAACGCGCATCGAGTTGCCCATCGGACGCAGAAGGATTGCAAAACTGAAACAGATTTTGGGATTTTAAACCGTTCGCCCAACAGCGAACACCGCTTATCGAATAAAAATCGCCCCGCCAAGGCGGGTGAGTTACAAAAGACATGAACAAACGGACCGCTGACGACTTCGAGGAGGACCGTATGGATCAACCCGGAACCCTGGACAGCCTGCTGCACGAAGAGCGGGTCTTTCGCCCGCTGCCCCAGCTTGTCAGAGGGGCCAACGTCACTCCCCAAGCCCTGGAAGCCGCCCGAAAGGCAGCCGCCCAGGATTACCTGGGCTATTGGGAAGAGGCAGCTGACGAATTGGACTGGTTCAAGAAATGGGACCAGGTTCTGGACGACTCCAAGGCCCCCTTTTACAAGTGGTTCCCCGGCGCGCGCTGCAATATCGTATACAACGCCCTGGACCGGCACATCGAAACCGTCAACAAAAACAAGCTGGCCCTGATCTGGGAAGGCGAACCCGGCGACTGCCGCAAGCTGACCTATTACGAACTCTACCGCGAGGTGAACCGCTTCGCCAATGCACTGCGCTCCCTCGGCGTGGGCAAGGGCGACAGGGTGGTCATCTACATGCCCCCGCTGCCCGAAGCCGTAATCGCCATGCTGGCCACGGCCAAAATCGGAGCCGTGCACAGCGTGGTCTTTGCCGGACTCTCGGCCAAGGTGCTCAGACAGCGCATTGCGGACGCCCAGGCCAAGCTGCTCATCACGGCCGACGGCTTCTACCGCAACGGACACATAGTCAAGCTCAAGGAAATCGTGGACGAGGCCCTGGTGGGGGCCTGCGCCGACTGCGCCGAATCATTGGTGGTGGTCCGCAGGGCGGGCCTGGATGCGGACATGCTGGACGGACGCGACTTCTGGTACGACGATCTGGTGCGCCAGGAAAGAAACGAATCGCCCACCGAGGTCATGGAGGCCGACGACCTGCTCTTCCTGCTCTACACCTCCGGCACCACGGGCAAGCCCAAGGGCATCGCCCACTCCCACGGCGGGTACATGGTCGGGGTGCACAGAACCCTGAACCAGGTCTTCGACATCAAGCCCACCGACATTTTCTGGTGCACGGCCGACCTGGGCTGGGTCACCGGACACAGCTCCCTGGTCTACGGCCCGCTGCTGGCCGGAACCACGGCCCTGATGTACGAGGGGCATCCCAACTATCCCCAGGCCGACCGTATCTGGAACATCGTGGCCAAATACGGGGTGACCATCTTCTACACCGCTCCCACTCTGATCAGAATGCTCATGCGCTTTGGCGCGGAATACCCCAAAAAGCACGACCTTTCCTCGCTCAGGCTCCTCGGGTCGGTGGGCGAAACAATCAACTCCGAAGCCTGGCTCTGGCTCTACAAGCAAATCGGCAAAAGCGAATGCCCGGTCATGGACACCTGGTGGCAGACCGAGACAGGCATGTTCATGGTCAGCCCCTTGCCCGTGTCGCCCATAAAACCCGGCTCGGTGGCCAAGCCCCTGCCCGGGGTGGAGGCCGACGTCGTGGACAAGCACGGCGACCCGGTTCCGGCGGGCAAGGGAGGACTTCTGGTCATCAGAAAGCCCTGGCCGGCGATGATGACCGGACTATACAACGAACCGGAACGCTACAAAAAGGAATACTGGGAACAGATACCCGGAGTCTATTACGCCGGAGACGTGGCCACCAAGGACGAGGACGGCTATCTCTGGATTCAGGGCCGGGCGGACGATGTGATGAACATTGCCGGACACCGGGTGGGCACAGCGGAGATGGAAAATGCCTTTTGCGCCCACCAGGACGTGGCCGAGGCCGCAGTGATCGGGGTTCCGGACAATATCAAGGGCGAGGCGGCCAAGGCCTTCATCGTCCTGAACGCCGAAGTCGAGGCCACGGACTCGCTGATAAAGGATTTGACCAAGCACATCCGCAACGAGCTCGGCCCGGTTGCCGTGGTCAAAAGCGTGGAGTTCAGGACCTCGCTGCCCAAGACCCGCAGCGGCAAGGTCATGCGCCGCGCCCTCAAGTCCGAGGAACGGGGAGAGCTGGTTGAAGACCTGTCCCCGCAGGGCGACGAGGAGTAGCGGGAGTCGGTCTCCTGCTCGACAGGACGGCTCCGGCCCGTTTCCATTCGCCTGGCCTGCCCATACATTTTCCCCTCCTGCCTGTGGCTTGCCCATCCTGACGAGGTTCTATAAAAGACTTGTGACGATGGATAGCGCATAATCGCGCCTCAAGGCCAACCGTCAACCGGAGACAAGATGCTGAAAAAGAAAAAATCATCCGAAATTCCCAGAAACATAATCCTGATTATTCTCGCCGTCGGAATGCTGGTCATCTTCTTTTCCGCCGACCCCTTCAAAAAGAAGAACGCCCTGCAGGAAGACAACATGTTCACGGGAAAGATGATCCAGAAAATCGTTTTTGTTGGTCAACTCAAGGGCAAGGAACTCGATCTCTCCAAGGAGGAAACCAAAAAGCTGAAACAGTTCATGGCTCAAAAAGGCGAACTGTTCCAGCAGGTCAAGGTGGACGTGTCCAAGCAGGATTCATATGTTGAAATGACCGGCAAGACCCAGGTCCTGTTCAGCCTGGAAATGGAAATGCATGACGGGGCCACGGTCAAAACCCCGCCCACCCGCACGACCCGAAAGGATTTGGTGAACCGGATGATCTGGAAGATATCGAAGGAGGCTACAGGATATGAGAATCTGCGCATCAAGCCCAAAGGCGACAGCAAGATGAAAAAACTGATAACGTCCTGATCCCTGCCCGGAGCCGGGCACAACCGCATGGACACCCGGATGCAAATGCCGTAAAAGTGCTTTCCGCGGCCAAGTCCGGCAGGCGGCAACCTACGGCAGACGCAACCTGCCCGACAACAATGACCAAAACCGAACTTATACGCAATTTCAGCATCATCGCTCACATCGACCACGGCAAGTCCACCCTTGCCGACCGGATTCTTGAAATCACGGGACTGGTCACTGATCGCGACAAAAAGGCCCAGTACCTGGACAAAATGGAATTGGAACAGGAACGGGGCATAACCATCAAGTCCCAGACCGTCAGAATCCCCTACAAGGCTTCCGACGGAAAGAATTACATCCTGAACCTCATCGACACCCCGGGCCATGTGGATTTCAGTTACGAAGTCTCGCGCAGCCTGGCCGCATGCGAGGGCGCGCTCCTGGTTGTCGATTCCACCCAGGGAGTGGAGGCCCAGACCCTGGCAAACGTTTACATGGCCCTGGATCACGACCTTGAAGTGGTCCCGGTGCTGAACAAGATAGACCTGCCCAGCGCAGACCCGGATCGTGTGGCCGAGGAAATCGAGGAAGTCATCGGCCTGGACTGCTCCGGAGCGATAAGAGTCAGCGCCAAGACCGGGCTGAACGTGGATGCTGTGCTGGAAAAGGTCATAACCGATCTGCCTCCGCCGGGAGGCGACGCGGACGCACCCCTCAAGGCTCTTATTTTTGATTCCTGGTATGATTCCTATCAGGGAGTTGTGGTCCTGTTCCGCGTTCTGGACGGAACCCTGAAAAAAAGTGAACGGATACAAATTTTCTCTTCGGGCAAAAGTTTCGAGGTGACCAAGCTTGGCGCTTTCACTCCGGAACCGGTGGACATGAAGGAGTTCGGGCCTGGAGACGTGGGTTTTCTCTGCGCCAGCATGAAGGAGCTTGGAGACGCGCCCGTGGGCGACACCATAACCAAGCCGGGCAACCCGGCTGCCAAACCCTTTCCCGGATTCAAGACCATCAAGCCCATGGTCTTTTGCGGACTCTACCCCGTGGAACCGACCGAGTACGAACCCCTCAAGGCGGCCCTTGAAAAACTCCAGCTCAACGACGCGGCCTTCAACTATGAGCCGGAGACATCCCAGGCCCTGGGCTTCGGATTCCGCTGCGGATTTCTGGGACTGTTGCACAACGAAATCATCCAGGAACGGCTGGAGCGGGAATTCCAGGCCAAGCTCATCGCCACCGCACCTTCGGTGATCTACAGGGTAATCACCCTGGACGGCGTCGAGCATCTCATCGATAACCCGAGCAAGATGCCAGATTCCCAGGAAATATCTTCCGTTCTCGAGCCTTTCGCCCGTCTGGAAATCCACGTGCCCAACGAATACGTGGGCAGCGTCTTCGCCTTGTGCGAGGAGAAGCGCGGCATCCAGAAGGACATGCGCTACATCACCTCCACCAGGGTGGTCATCACCTACGAGATTCCCTTTGCCGAGGTCATGTACGACTTTTTCGACCGGCTGAAGTCCCATACCAAGGGCTACGCCTCCCTGGATTACGAAATCGTGGACTACCGCGCCGCCGATCTGGTCAAGCTGGACATCCTGATAAACGGAGACCCGGTGGACGCCTTCTCAGTGATCGTGCACAGGGAGAACGCGGCCCGCATCGGCAGAAGCTTGGCCCTGAGGCTCAAGCGCTCCATTCCCCGGCAGCTTTTCGAGGTGATCATCCAGGCGGCCATCGGGAACAAAATCGCGGCCAAGGAACGCGTGGCGCCCTTCAGAAAAAACGTCACGGCCAAGTGCTACGGCGGCGACATCACCAGAAAGCGCAAGCTCCTTGAAAAACAGAAGGAAGGCAAAAAGCGCATGAAAAAGATGGGCAACGTGGAGATACCGCAGGAAGCTTTCATGGCCGTGCTCAAGGTCGGGGACGAATAATCTTTGCCCTCCGAGAGACGATCATTTATCATCCCAGACCGCAACCGATATTAATTCTGACGAAAATACAAGGAATCTTAATGAACCCCACTCTCAAGACCATCAGGGAATACGTCGAAGCCTTCATCATCGCGCTGATACTGGCCCTGTTCATCCGGACCTTCATCATCCAGGCCTTCAAGATTCCTTCCGGCTCCATGTTGGAAACACTGCTCATCGGCGACCACCTGCTGGTCAACAAGTTCAAGTACGGGGTCAAAGCGCCATTTGTCGACGAGATCATCATCCAGGTTTCCGACCCGCAACGCGAGGACGTCATCGTCTTTGAATTTCCTGAAGACCCCAGCAAGGATTTCATCAAGCGCATAGTGGGCCTGCCTGGAGACACCGTGGAAGTCAGGGACAAGGCCCTCTACGTCAACGACGAGAAACAGGAACAGCCCTTTGTCCGCCATACGGACAAAAAAATGCTGCCCATCCGCGACGCCTTCGGTCCGGTCACCGTGCCCGAGGGACAGTACTTCGTCATGGGCGACAACCGCGACGAATCCTACGACTCCAGGTGGTGGGGATTCGTGAAGCGGGAAAAGATCAGGGGCAAGGCCCTGGTCATCTACTGGTCCTGGAAGTCCTTCACCGAGGTCCGCTGGGACAGGATCGGCAAGCTGGTAGAGTAGAAATTTCTCCCAAAATAATTCCATACTTGCGAAACGTTATCAGAGCTTATATAACCCCTCCCATGCCTTGAACAAAAACAAGACCGGGAGGGGTTTTGCTTTCCAGAACAGCTGCCGCCGCATTGATGGGCATAGAGGCTTTCAGGATCGATCTTGAAGTTGATCTGCAACGTTCGGGCATGCCGGTGTTCATCATAGTATATCTTGATTAACCAATCTAAGAGAGGTACACTATGAGCATGATAGAACACACAAAAAAACCAAAAGCTTATAGCTATTTGCGGTTCTCAACGTCAGAACAGGCAGAGGGTGACAGCCTACGCCGTCAGACCGAGATAAGCCAGAGATATGCCGACCAATGTGGCCTGGACCTCGATCAAGAACTAACTTTCCAAGATTTGGGAGTCTCTGCCTACCGAGGGCAGAATGTCGAGGAAGGTGCGCTTGGTTCCTTCATCCAGGCAGTAGAGCACGGCCACGTTAAGCGCGGCTCTTTCTTGCTTGTCGAGAACCTGGACAGAATGTCTCGACAAAACGTTTACACGGCCTTCATGCGTTTTTCGACTATTCTTGATCTAGGCGTGAACGTGGTCACCCTTCAGGATGGGAAAGTTTATTCTGCCAAAGATGGGAATATGGGGTTCGGTGATATCATGATGTCACTTGCCAGCATGCATAGGGCACATGAAGAGTCTGCAACCAAAGCCAAGCGACATATTGCCATGTGGGAAGGGAAACGGCAGAAGGCAGAGCAGGGCATCAAGATGACGGCAATGTGTCCGGCTTGGCTTTCCCTCGACAAGAAAACCGGTACTTTCCAAGTGAATGAAAAACGGGCCACTTTGGTCCGCAGAATGTTCGACATGTACCTGGATGGAATGGGCCAAGGAAAGATTGCTGAGACTCTCAACAATGAGAGAGTATTTCCCTTTTCAAAAAGGTCACAAGGGTGGCACCCCACTTACGTTCACAAAATTCTGACGAATTCCGCAACCATTGGAGAGTTCCAGCCGCACCGCACAGATCGTTCCAAGGGGAAGCGTAATCGTGTCCCTGTGGGTGAAATCATCCAAGGCTACTATCCCGCTGTAGTGGACCGGAAGACCTTTTTCAAGGTCGAGCGCATGCGAAAAACCAAAAGACATGTTAGCGGCAGATCAACCACCAACTATGCCAATCTGTTCACCGGGATTGCCAAGTGTGGAAGCTGCGGCGGGACCATGGTTTTTGAAAGCAAAGGCGGTGGCTATGACTACCTCCTGTGCTCCAATGCCCGCAGGAAGTATAATTGCAAACGGCACGCATGGAAAAATCAGCAGGCCAAGGCGCACATCATCATGAACCTTGCAGAGCTTGACTGTCGAGAAATGTACCCTGAGATGTTTGCCAAGACACAGGACGCCGTTGCCGAGATCGAAGATGAAATTATGGTTAAAGAAGCCGAGCTTGAGAAGGTCATGACGCTTCTAGGCCGAACGACGGAACTACTTGTGGAACGAGCCGAAAGTGAAGCCCTGCTCGCCAAACTGGACACGCTGGAAGGGGACAGGGACACCCTGCGCAGACAGATTGAGGCTTTGAGGGAATCGCTAGACAGCAAAAGGGAACGAGCGATCACGGCCAGTGAAGACTACGGCACTGTAGACAAAGCCTTGGACCAATTTCTAGAGACTGAGCGCGATGGGGATCAAGGGGCCAAGGTCGTTGCCAGAAGACGTATCCACCAGCTTCTCAGGCGAATCATCGACAAAGTTGTTTTCATCCCAGCAAGGGAGGCCGATCAGGACGAACTCCATGGCACTATCGAAATCATCTTTAAAGGGGTCGAGGGTTACTTTCGGCGCATCAAAGTTAACAAGGATCAGATGATTTCCAGAGGATTTAGGGTTGTGGACGGCCAAGAAGAAGAGGAAGTCTTGGTCGGTGAGGGAGACGCAGTATGGCCGCCCCGTGGACGCATCATCACCGTGGGATTTTTAAGAGAACAGATGTTTGGCAAATGACGTTCATCTATGACGCAATTGAAGGTCCACTTCTGAACGACCAAGGAGAAACCACGGTCACAGACGTTTGATCCCTGGAAGTAGGTCAAAAAAGACGACCCTTCAGTTTATCGAAGACTTTCCTTTGCTTCAGCCTTGCCTTTACGAAAGTAACATACTTAAAATATTGACTAAACAAGCCTGTATGGTATGATGGACCATTCTACTGAACCTCTAACTGTGAATAGGAGAATGGTCTATGTTTATTGAGCTTTGTTTCGGCGGGTCTTGGCCTTATAGTTTTGAATTTCAATGGGACTCATACCATCCACTTGAACTTACTCTTCTGCGTGTGCCTTTCCTTGGGGAAATTTCTTATTTTCCAGAACTCTTTGGATTTATATACACTTCTTGGAAAGAATTATGCGCCATTGAGACAAGACGGAGGGCAAAAGAAAAGACTGAATGACACCCCATTAGCCCGACTATCTAACCATTGAGAATTACAGGATAACTTTTTCAGACAAATTATGACTTTAAGTTAAGGATTACGGGAGGATGGATTTAAGTGACACCTTAAGCTAACACCCCCCTTAAGCTTATTATAGCTTATATAAAGGTAAAATAAAGATAAGTTAAGGTGTACTTGAAGTGTATTTGATGTAGAAGAAAGGAAGTATATAAGAAGAGAATAAAGAGTATTAAGATAAGACAATAGGAATAATGATTATAATAAATATACGTTACTCTTTGTATATAAATATATGAACAATAAGAATGATTCTCATACTTCTCGTCCCCATATATTCCCCATGTAAGGCAGAAGGCATCCTGACATTCAGTTGTCAACATCTTTGACTGTCTTTTTCAAACACAAGACAAGGTATGTCGTCAGGGTGTCTTCTGCCTGGAACATAAGAGGTAGGAAGGAAGAAGGATTGGTATGGTCATTCCCATACATGCTCTCTTCCTCTTCCCGCATTGTCACAACAACGCCTCTGAAATAGCCTATAGCATTGTCAGACAGCCCTACTTGCCGCCAAACGCTCATATTTCCATTCTGAGACATTTTTGCATTGTCTATGACCCAATGTGTCATGTTGCAAAATAAAAACGTTTAAACGGCAACTGAGCGCGAATCATGGTCAAGCCAGGACCGCGACAATACCCTTCCTCTCACTGAACGAAAAATCCGGGATCAGCTCAAACCGAGTTGATCTCTTTTTTGGTGTAAAAATCTGAGACGTTGTATAATTACGTTCATGATAATTTTCCCCCCCATGCCCCTCTACGTTCTCCCGAGAGAATCCTTCCTCCATCCTGTCACATAATTGGACGGCGGTTCGACTACTACATGCAGGGAACCGGAGGCGGCACCATCGTCGGTGCTGTCCACCCGGAGAACGGCAAGCTGTACTTCTCGCCGCGCCATGTGTGTGATGAGATCGGGCTTTCTTGGCCTCGTCAGTTCAAGAAGATCAAGGAGGACGCTGTCTTCAGAACCTCCGTTGCCGTAATGGCAACGCAGCTCTCCGGCACCAGCCAGAGCCGGGAATACCTCATGCTTCCCGCCGAGCTGCTCTCCGGTTGGCTGACCACGATCCGCAAGACCAGCGACCCGCGCAAGCAGTTGGCTCTGACCCGCTACCGCCGTGAAGCCTACGCCGTGCTGGACGCATGGAGAACGGCAAGCTGTACTTCCCGCCGCGCCATGTGTGTGTGATGAAATCGGGGTTGATTGGAAAAGTCAGTCCGAGAAAATCAAGACAGACCCTGTGTTCTCGACCACCGTGGGCATTATACCCACGATGCGTCCTGATGGTTCATTCATCCATCCCTACCCTCATGCTTCCCGCCGAGATGCTCTCCGGTTGGCTGACCACGTGTTTGAAGGAACCGTGGGCATTATGACCATCGTCGGTGCTGTCCACCCGGAGATCGCCCTGGTCTACTCCAAGTACCTGTCACTGAAATTCCATATCGAAGTGAACAAGGTTATCAGTCGTTTTGTCTCAAAAGGTACACCTTCTGTTACACTTTTAATAAACCCGGCAACCCGCATTTCACCGTGTCATCAAACCTTATGAAATAATTTATTGACACGCTTTCTCGCATGGTCTAAAAGTTTCGTTACACAAGACAACGACACCGACATCATGACCAAACAAGGAAAGGAGGTCACACCCTCATGACGGACATAGGTTACATCCGGGTAAGCACGGTTGATCAGAACACAGACAGGCAGCTGGACGGCCTGGACCTCGACAGAGTCTTTGAAGAGAAGGCCAGTGCGGCAACGACCAAGCGGCCACAACTCAGGGAGTGCCTACGCTTTCTACGCAAGGGAGACACCCTGCATGTCCACTCCATCGACCGCCTTGCAAGGAACCTGAAGGACTTGGAAGACACAGTGACCAAGCTGAACAGCAAAGGTGTTAACGTTCACTTCCACAAGGAACACCTGATATTCACTGGCGAGAACAACCCGACACAAACCCTCATGTTCCAGATCATCGGAGCAGTGGCCCAGTTTGAAAGGGAGATCATCAAGGAGCGTCAACGGGAGGGGATTGCCAAGGCCAAGGCCAAGGGGAAGCACTGTGGACGCAAGGCCAAGCTCACAGAGGAACAGGTGAACGAGATCAAGAAGAGATGCAAGGCGGGTGAAGAGAAAAAAGCCTTGGCCGTTGAATACGGCATCAGCCGCCAGACCCTGTATCGTGTCATCAAGGAGTAGCCGGAAACGGCTTCCATATTTGGCTTGTAAAGCGTTTTCCTGGTGTCACATGACCCATTGGTCAAGCTGGTAAAACGAATACGTCAGACGGCTTGCGCTGATGCCCGGCCTGTCTTGCTTCATGGCCGGATTCCCTTGTGTTTGTTTTGTCTTAGGGTGTATCTGTTTTTTTTGTGCGAGCTGAACAATTCATAACGAACCTCTTTGCCCTCGACCACGAACCACCTGTCTTCGACTTTATACCATTCTTGACTGCGTATCGGTACAACTGATTAGTGAACACACATTTATCCATGTATTTTCAGTTTTTTCTCGACGGGGGGTGTGTTCATGAAAAAAACAATCTGTCTTTGCGTCCTGACTCTTTTCCTGTTGCTGCTCTCGACCCCTGGCCATTGCGCCGACCCGGTTGATCCAGGTTTGCAACAGGCTGCGGACAAGCTGGAAAACGCTCTGTCCAAGGCCATGAAGAATGCTGGCAGAAGCGGTAATCCCTCACTGCCCGAGCTTGGTGGCTGCGGTAAAAGATCAGGTGGTTCGTTCGACTCGGGCGGTGGTGGCGGCGGAGCTGGTGGTGGTGCCGGTGGCGGCACAGGAGGAGGGGACGGATTAGCCTGATATACTTGGCGATATTCTGCCGGGACATAAGTAAAATTGTTTAGCGACAGCGGGAACCAAACGATATTTAAAAAACCAGCCTCTCCGCAAAAATACACTTAATATCCTGAATTTTAAGTGTCTTTTTCGTTTAAAGATTTAATTTTGTCCCATTTCTCTTAAACATATCCCAATCTGGGTCATATTTATAACACATTTTATATTACAATCACGCAGGATTTGAACTCCCAGCAAATCAGGACAGCCCGTGGGGGCAAGGGACATCCTTCCAGCGTGAAGAGGCTGTTGTAGCGGTTGGGGTAACGGTCCTTATCACAATTAAGCCAGGCTTGGTTGACAAAATTTTCATCAAAGTTTTTTCGTTTATTGTGGACAGGATATGTGCTAGTTGGTGTTACCGATTAGAAGTATACTCTAGATTGACATGCTTGGTCGCCATCGTCAAAAAATTGTGGATGATGGTCGTGGAAGTCAATGTTTCTTGAATGTCCAGCACATTTTCTGTAATTAAAGCAAGAAATGCGGTGTACATAAATTTGAGCTACACCCAAACGAATCGGGGCAATCATGGCTACACCCAGACGAGAAGAAATGAACATCGAAACGCTTCATTTCGACAAGCTCAACCCCAGACTTCCAGAAGAAATGGACCGTGGAGACGAAGATCAAGTTCTCGCTTGGATGCTTCGTCACGGAGATATTGTTGATCTAATGGCTTCAATTGGTGCGACTGGATATTCTTCTGCTGAAGCCGTCCTCGCAATCCCGCACGAAAGTGTTCCTGATCACTATGAGGTTATTGAGGGCAACAGAAGGCTTGCAGCGGTAAAGCTGCTCGTTTCTCCCGACAAAGCAACCCTTCGTAGAAAACTGGTCGCTGAAACATCAGATAACGCACGATTGAGGCCAGAATCAATTCCTGTTCTGATTTATGAAAAACGAGAGGACATCCTCACTTACCTTGGATACCGACACATAACAGGAATCAAGGCTTGGGGTGCGCAAGAAAAAGCAAAATACCTCAAGCAACTATATGAATACTATGAAAAACTTGGTATGGCGGAAGCAAAAGTCTTCCAAACCATATCACAAGTAGTCGCCACAAAGCCATATTACGCCAAGAAGACACTCACGACTCTAGCCCTCGCGGATGAAGCCAAAGAACAAGCATACTGGGGCAAGGAAAAAATTGAACCTGATGACATCAAGTTCTCCGTTCTAGGAACGGCGTTATCCTATTCTCCCATTGTAGAATACATCGGCTTAAAGGATGTCACGGATTGGAGGTTGTCGAGTTATAACTCTGAGGGTCTCAGGGACATTTTTTGCTGGCTTTTTCAGACAGACAGCGAGGGGAACACTCGTGTTAGGGAATCACGAGAACTTCCAAAACTGGCCAAAGTCGTTTCAAATCCTGAAGCTCTCCAAGCATTCAAAGATGGTCACTCTCTGGAACATGCCTCTGAGCTAACCGACGAAGCTGACGAAGTCTTTCGCAAGTTTATCATATCTGCTTTACAAAAGCTTGAAGTGGCCCAGAGTCAATCAAAACGTATGCTGTCTCCAAGAGAAAACGACCTTGAAACCCTTCGTGACATTTGGCAAACGGCACGTGACATTGGAGTCGCATTGAAATCACGCCTGAGCGGAAACGACAAAGACAAACCGTTTTAGGTATTTATAGCATGCTACCTGTTATATTGGATTCAAGTAAAGTCAAACGGCGTTCTTTGTATCGTTGGGCAGACTTCGTCGAGCTTTTTTGTTTGAACGACCCTGATGGTGAAGCTCCTTTAGAAGAAACCCTGAGGGAAGCATGGGGCTTTGAAACAGGACTTGCCAGTAACTTTGCTTGCCAGGAAGAGGACGATCCAAATGAAACCGATCTGGAGCGGCCGGAATACGAAGATAAAATCAATACAGAAATCATCGATTTGTTGAAGCATTTCCAGCTAAGAGAACAATTACTTGGTGACGCTTACCCTTTCACAATTGATCCTAATGATCTTGTTTTAATAAAAAAACCAGCTTCGGACTCACACCGTCTTTACATTTACATTCTTCGGGCGGCCAACCTTGCGTTTCATACGAAAGAGGATGAAAAGGCTCTCACAACTGGGTTTGAACGTATTGCTTATCATGTTCTTGAAGAATTAATGCCCCCCTCTGCCAAAGTGGCTCTGTTTGGCACAGCAGGGCACAATGAGTACAAGTGTTACCCTGGCAACAAGTATACGAAGCTATGTGCTTTTGCGGACGAAATGGGCACAAGACTAGACCGCGAGAATATCAACGAACACACATATGCAGCACAGGATACCGGTGACGATGGATTAGATGTTGCTGCATGGTATCCCTTCAACGATAAAGCAACCCATTTCCCCTTGTTTTTGGCGCAAGCAGGGTGCACAGCCAGTGAAAAGGGAATGCTTGACAAGCAATTCGAGGTTGATGCCCATTCGTGGGGGCAAAGGATACGGCAGATATGGCCACTCTCTATGATGGTTACTCCCCAGTGCTACAGGCAAGCAAATGGACGATGGGAACAACCTGCTAAAATTGTAACTGTTTTTATTGACAGAATCCGTATCATGATTCTTTTGAGGACCAAGGCCGGAGAATTCACGGATAAAAAGCTGCCCCTTTACAGCGAAGCGGTTTGAGGCGTTTTTTGGGTGACCTCCATAGGAGTATCTGATACTAAACCTTATGTTATGAACAAGTTGAAGGCAATATCGCTTTTTTCCGGTTGCGGCGGATTCGATTACGGAGCGTCTCAAGCTGGAATTGATATCATCTGGGCAAATGATGTAGACCCTGTTGCGGCCTCAACGTACCGCCAGATTATGCCCGACACTGAGTTTATCCTTGGCGATGTGCGAGACGTGGAACACTTTCCTCATGCGGACCTTTTAATTGGTTGTTATCCTTGTACGGGTTTCAGTCTTGCTGCCCGTAGACGCTGGAAGAACAGACCGGACCGCAACTTGATGAAGATCGAAGGAAACTTCCTATATATGGCGTTCCTTCGTGTTCTTGAAACTACCCAGCCACGTTACTTTTTTGTCGAGAATGTCAGAGGTATGGTGAGTGCCAAGAACGGCTGGTTCTTTGAGCAGCAACTTTCCGGGTTCAGAGAGCGTGGCTATAAAGTAACTCACTCTCTCATGAACTCGATGCACTATGGGGTGGCACAGTCTCGACTAAGAATATTTATTGTTGGAGTACGAAATGATGTTGCGAACGAATTTGATTATCAGTTCAAACTGCCAACGCACGGTCCCAATGCCCTACCCTTGAAAACGCTCAAGGATGTAATCGGCGGAATGCCCCTCGACCCGAGGGACGAATACCTTGATCGTGCTTACCATGGTCATTTTCTTACCCGAAATCGTAAACGCGCCTGGGATGAACAAAGCTATACGATAGTGGCTAACGCCTCACACGTGCCGCTTCACCCAGAGGGTGAACCTATGATCTTCGTATCCAAAGACAAGTGGGCCTTGCAGGGTGATTTCAACCGGAGGTTGTCTTGGCGAGAGTGTGCCGCAATCCAAGGTTTTCCCAAAACGATAGAGCCAGATGGGAGGCTGGAAGCCAAATATCGCGTAATCGGTAATGCGGTTCCCCCGGCCTTTGGAAAAACATTGGTTGAACCTGTCGTTGAATTTGAATACGCTGGGTAATTGTTCGGCATTTCCCCCCCCACTCCAACTTTCTACAAAATGGGACACATCTGGGCCACTTTTGCCGCCAGCCGAAGTTACACCTTCACGCCTTTTTATCTGCTTTTATCACTGTGAATCAGTCTCTTGCAACAAATCGAACGGTGTCTTCTTCCCGTACAAAACCAGAATCTAACCCCCTCAGCCAAGTAGCTCTTATCGAAGGTATCCATGCCTATCCGAACAACCTTCCTGACAATCTTAACCCTGCTTCTCTCAATCTCTGCATTTGCCGGTGGCACAACTTACGGCACAGTCATCGTAACGCGTATTAACAGCGTCTATGATGGGGACACTTTCAAGTGTGACGTTGACAATTGGCCTTCTATCCTTGGGGACAACATCGGAATCCGTATCAACGGCATCGACACCCCGGAGATGAAAGACAAGAGACCACACATCAAAATTCATGCGGTCAAGGCACGGGACTATGTGCGAAAGCGTCTACAGGCGGCTTCTGTTGTTGAGCTTCGAAATATTCAACGAGGGAAGTATTTTAGGGTGGTCGCGGACGTGTTCGTGGATGGTGTCAGTCTTGGTGTGGAATTGATTTCACTCGGTTTAGCCTATGAATACCACGGCGGTAAGAAGCGGGATTGGGAGTTGCTCATTCAGTAATTTTTTTGGGTATTGAAATATCACTATGATCATGGTCGGTCTGGCCGAGGGCGCGGTGCGCGAATCCAAGGAACGGGTCTTTTCCGCCCTCAAGAACTCCGGGTTCAAACTTCCGCCGTCAAGAATAACCGTAAACCTCGCCCCTGCGGACATGCGCAAGGAGGGCTCGGCCTACGACCTGCCCCTGGCCCTGGGGTTGCTGAGTTCGGCCGGACTCATACCCCAAGAGCGACTCGACGGCTGGTTCATGGCCGGAGAGCTGTCCCTGACCGGCGACCTCAAACCGGTGGCCGGGACCCTGCCCCTGGCCATCGCGGCACGCAACGAAAAGGCAAAAGGGCTTCTGACGCCAGCGGCCAACGCCACCGAGGCGGCGGTGGTCAAGGGGTTGCCCGTGTTCGGCCTGGACAATCTGGGGCAAGCCGTGCGCTTCATCCTGGGCGAGACCGAGCTTGAGCCCGTTTGCGTGGACGTGGACGCCCTTTGGTCCGAAAATCAAAAACACCTGAACGACTTTTCCGAGGTCAAGGGTCAGGAGCACGCCAAGCGGGCCGTGGAGATCGCGGCGGCCGGCGGCCACAATCTCCTAATGTTGTATTTGGTTTAACTCCGCGCATTTGTTTTCTTTGCTTTTCTGAGCTGCTTTATTTTTAGCCACGCATCGTTCGTCTTCTCGTTGCTTTTTATTTACCTGCTTTCGTCTGGCTGCTATTCTTTTTTCTTCCTCTACGCTTAATGTAAAATCCACATCCCAATTCCCTTGGCTGTCAACGTCAATACTTGTAGACTTGCCATCCTTATCAGCTTCAACGATGACAGACAATTTATCACCATAAATCAAAGGAGAAAGTGTTTGATAGCCCCCAGCATTAAAAAAAACTGTATATTTTCTGCGGAGGTCGTTACATGCAGGCCCCTCTACAAAACGATCAATGGCGTTTTTTAATGATTCCTTTTGTCGGCAAGGGACATATCCGATTGGACAGACTATTATTTTGTTAATCAACTCTCGCAAGCAAAGACGCAACTTTTTTCTTAAATTGATTCGTTCATCGCCTTCAAGGTTATTCATTTTTTGGAAAAGATTTTTAACATTGTCAATCTGCCTTTCGCTGTCTTTTTTTGATGTAAGAAGACTATTAAGATCATTGGTGTCTAGTTCAATGTCAGATTCAAGATCGTCTTTATTTTTTATTGAAGTATCTAGTTCAGAATTTAGAATGAGTCTTACACGATCTGTTAATCCTTCTGCCTTTGTTTGTTGAAGCAATCCTTCTATTTCTTTTTTTATTGCAATAATTTGCCCTTCATTTGTTTGAATTTTTTGGCGCAATATAGCTATTTGTCGAGCCCTACTACTGTCATTGGGCATTATGTTAACAGCTTCTAAATCGACGCAATAAGACAAAACACCTATTTCTATTTCAGCGTAGTGAATAGGCAATTGACAACAGCCTAAGCCTCTACGGGCAGCGTCACAAACTAAATACTTTTGACCCTTAGGAGGGTTTCCTTTGTCCACAAAGGCCATAGGAGAACCACAGTAACCACACTTGATCAATCCGGTAAACAAATTGGAGACTTTTCCCGTTCTTCCCCCCTTACCTTTATTTTTGTTCATCAGGCTTCGGACTTGATTAAACTGGTCCTTGTCTACGACCTGGGGATAGTAACCAGAAATCGAATCTCCAATGGACACCCTTTTATTTTTAACCATCTTGTGCGGTTGGTATTCCCCAATTACCGCAGGTGAAATCAATATCTTTTGCACATAGGAACCACGCCACCCGTTTTTAGGACTCCACACCCCCAGTTCATTTAATTTCTTTGCGATAGAGTCTTTACCTAGCCCATCTAGTTTCATCGCGTAAATTTGCCTAACGACTTCTACCGCGTCAGGTATTACCTCATACTCGGTCCGATTTTTATTGAGTTTTAGCCAAGCAGGGCAGCGTTTAGTTAGTTTTTTTTTGTCTATATTTTTACGCTTTTCTTTCCATGCACTTTTAAGCCGTTTGCTTTTCCACTCAGACTCTTGAAAAGCACGGGTCATCTCGCCAATTAGCTCATGTAATTGATTTGGATTGTTGTTAATACTATCTTCTGTATACTCACGCATTTGCCCTAGAGAAGTAACAACGACCTTCACTCCTCGCTTGAGTATGCCGTGAAATATTTCAAAGGCATCTGTTGTGCGTTCCCTAGACAGCCTATCTAAAGACTCAACAAGCAAGACTGAGCCACTAGGCACACGCCCTTCTTCAAGGAGTTTTAAAAAAACACCCAATGAACCTCTTTTTCGATGGTCACCTTTGTATCCTGAAAATCCGATATCTTCCATTTTCAATTTTTCATCTAAAACCAGCCTATGCTCTAGAGCATAGGCCTTTGCAGCTTCCAATTGCCGACGGTAGCTGTCTCCTTTGCGCTGCTTCTTCGTTGAAAAACGAATATACGAATACAGACGAGGCGTGTCAGTTGAAGTCGTCATCATTACTTTTCCTCCCATTCGTCACTTGAAAAAAGAGGCGTGTTTTGCATTCGCTCCAATTCCTTTGCAGCCCCAAGGTCACCAGCATCAGCCTTTGAATTTAATCGAGCGGCCCTAAGCCAATTGTCAGATGCTTCTGTCGCTGCAAAACTCATTACAAACTGACCTTCATACTCCCAAAAAATGGGAATACCTTTATTTTTCCCGCTGTAGACGATGTTGATGCGTTTTCGCTTTTTCACGCGAACACTCCCGAAAACCTATTACCTCTTCAAGGCACTGTACAATGTCTGCCTGCTAACCCTGTATTCATCAGCAAGAGCAGCCTTTTTCTCCCCTCGATCTAGCCGTGCCTTAATCTCATTGATCTGGTCAGCGCTCAAGGCACGCTTTCGGCCTTTATACTTCCCAGCCGCCTTGGCCTTAGCTATTCCTTCTGCCTGTCTTTCCTGTAACAGATTTCGCTCAAATTCTGCAAAGGCGCCCATCATCTGGAGCATAAGCTTGGACATCGAATCGTCATTGCCGTTGAAAGTCAGGCCCTCTCGATGGAAGCGGACAGTGACTTTTTTGGCAACCAATGAATCCAGCAATTTCTGACAGTCGTGGAGATTTCGACAAAACCTGTCGATGGAATGAATGTTGAGAGTATCGCCCTCACGGATGTAGTTGAGGCATTCCTGCAAGGCAGGCCGATTGGTGTCCTTTGCACTGGCCTTGTCCGTAAACGTCTTGTCGAAAGTCATCCCGTCAAGTTGCCGAGACGTGTTTTGCTCGATTGTGCTAACTCGGATGTAGGCAATATTTTGTCCAGACATTTTAGCCTCCTGTCTATTTGAAACGTTAAAATAGATTCTAGACTAACATGGACAAAACGTAAAGAAAATAAATTTTGAAGTCTAACTAGATGGGATTCTGGCGGTTTAGGCGGATAAAGTTAGGGTATACCCTATTCTACTCTTGGCCTCCGCCCCTCACCGAGACCGACATCGGCAAATTGGCTATGTCTCTGGTGGATGCCGGCACCATCGTGATCGGTACGCCCACCGTCCTGGCCGGACCGCACCCTATGGCCGCATATGCCGCGTTCCTGGCCAACGCACTCCGGCCCAAGGCGGAGTTTGTGTCCATCGTCGGATCCTATGGATGGGGCGGCAAGACGGTCGAAACTCTGGCAGGCATGATCTCCAACCTCAAGGTCGAGGTCCTGGACCCCGTCCTGTGCAAGGGGATGCCCAAGGAAGACACCTTTGAAGCCTTGGACCGCTTGGCGGACGCAATCGCCGATAAACACAAGGGGAGCGGCTTCACGGAATAAGGGCTTTCGTTTTCACTGCCTGCTCAAGGTTCGGACGCTCTCCGTTACGTGACAGGCATTCGAAAGGAAAACGCGTGCATTGCAGCCACCTTAAGCGATGAGCATGCCGGTATTCGAAGACGAAATTGCGGCACCTATCAAATCGCTATTTTCGCGAACGACTTCGCCCGTTCCCCCGTGGCTCGTCCGTGCTCGCCCGTGGCTCCATGTGTGTCAAACGTGCTTTTCGTGGCGTTGGTGGCGTTTGCAAATGGCTGAAATCACGTAGGTAAGCGGCCCCCCGTGGTTTTCAATATACCCTTTCACGCTGGCAACAGGGGGTCAACCCCCTTGGGGACGCCAGAATAAAATTAAGGGTTTACAGCAATATTCTGTAAACCCTTTTTCTTTTGTTTCTCTTCTTCCCCACAACCATTGACCATTCAGCTCAGACTCTTCAGATAACGATTTCTCCAATCGCGCGTCTCTTCCTAGAAGGATTTAAGCTAGAGCTAGACAACCTCAGCAGGAAGAGTAGGGACTATCATAAGTCCGGAACATGAGTTGGTGGCCGGTCAATGACCTTGATTATTTCGTCAGGTCGATGATCCGAGCATCCTTGAATTCGCCCTTGCCTTCGTAAAGATGATCCATCACCAACATGGGCGGCAGTCCGACCTCAAGGAGATATGGGGTTTGGACAAAGTACTGCTCCTTTAGGGCGTTCCAGTTGTTGGCTGTTGCGGGCAACTTGCCGCCGGATTCCTTGGCAAGCAGGGCGAGCCATGCTTTGGCGGCTGCGGTTAGTCCGGCTGTGGCAGGTCCGGTGCCGTAGGGCTGGTTGGCCGGAAAGTAGGAGTATTGCTGCCCCCAGTCACCGGACGGGAACCGTTTCACAACCAGTTCCGGCTGAAAATTTTTCCATGCCCCGCGCGGCAGTGATGCGCGCGCTTTCTGGAATGCCTGCACCTTTTTCCCGTATTCCGTGAGCGTCCCCGTATCCAAATCCATCAGGGCCTTGAGATGCTCCACATACGCCTTATCGTACCCGGCGGAATAGGTATGGCAAAGCGCGGCGTACAGGTCGTCCGGGGTGTGGAAGCCTGCCGTGTAAATTCCCTTTTCCGGAAATTTATCCAGGAACCAGAGGTCTACGCAGGCCCATATTTCTTTGGCTCCGTACTGACGTGCCGCCCCGGCATAGACCGCGAACATCAGGTCCGCAGAGGTCTCCTTGAGCACCTTGGGCGCAAGGATGGCCCCGGCGCGGGCAGGCGCGGCCGCGTAGTCGGGGTAGACCATTTCAAACACGGTGAGCTTGCCGTATTTAGACATGGCGTCTGTCCGTTCCCGGATTTCTTCGGTTACGGCGTCAAAGGCTTGGTCCGGTGCCATGCCTGTGGTGTCCAGAAAATACGGCTTAATGTCCACGTCATGGATGCGCTGGCCGTTGAGGGACTGCATGAGCATGGGCTCGTCATAGACTTGGCCCAAGAAAAGTGGATCATTTTTGAGCTTTTTCAAAGTGGTATCGCGGATGTCCCAGCGGTAGGTCCCGTCCGCGTTCTGGAAATACGGTACGCCGGGCACGTAGTTCACCAATTCCGTGTTGAAAAGGTAGGCGAGGTTGTGCTTGCGACAGAACTCCACCAGTTCCATTATGCGCGGAGAGAATTCTTCTTCAGGCGAGAGATGCCAGACCACGAATTCCACATTCAGGTCCTTTAGGGCTTGGGCAAAGCCGGGCTTGCCCAGTTCGCCCTTCCAGTTGTCGGCATTGACGCCAAACATGAAATCTCCGGCCAAGGCAGTAAACACTGACGTCACGATCAGGGCCGCTGCAAAAATGCACCCCCGGAAGCAGGATAAAACTCGTATCATGCGCACCTCCTGATGATATCCCGCATAAGGCTCAGCATATCTTTCCAGGCTGAATTTTTCTCTCACGATTTCTCGTCCGTATTCTCCCATGCGTTCCCTGAGTCCGGAGTCCGCAAGCAAGATCTCCAGGGCGTGCTCCCATTCTTGGGGCGACTCCGCCAGTAATCCGTTCACTCCGTCTTCCACCACGGTCTGGTTGCTGCCCACAGGCGAAGCTACCACCGGTACGCCCGCGGCCATGTACTGGATGAGCTTAAAGGCGCACTTGCCACGGGTGAAAAGGGAGTCCTGCAAGGGCATGACCCCAATGTCGAAGCCAGTGAAAAAATCCAGCTCGCGTTCCAGGCTCCAATCCCGGTATTCCATGTTGTGGATATCCCAATCCAGCCGCTGGCTCAGGCCCACTATGCGAAAACGAAAATCGTACCGACGGGCGAGGTTGGTCAGGGGAATTCGCAGTTGATCCAGATGAACGCGATTAGTGGGCGTGCCGATCCAGCCGATGCAGGGGGTGCGGTTTGCGGGACGCTTCAGGTCGGCATACCTGGCAGCCTCCACCACCGTGGGTATGACGTGGCACACTGGGAGAAAGCCTTTCGAAATAATTGGCCAGGAACCGGTTGCCGCAGACAATAGCCTTGAACCCGTGGGCGATTTCTTCAAATTTGTCGAACCGCCTCAGCTTGCGGTGCACGAATCCCGTGCAGGCGGGATCGGCCAGAAACAGGGCATCGTCAATATCGAGGATGACGTTGGGGTGGCGTGAAAAGAGCATCTTTTCCAACAGGGCGGGGCCAACGGGAAAGAGCTCCCGGCCCACCCAGACCACGTCGTAATCCCGGCTGCGGCCTACGATGTCGGCCAGCCTTCCCGGCAGAGATGAAAGGAGTCCGATTCCCTTGCGCAGGGTTCCGGCACCAGCGAGCATCTGATAGTACACCGGTGGATATAGGGCACGGTGGATCAACTCAATCCCCTGATTGTTGAACCGGTCCTTGTACTGCAAGAGCCGATAGCGGGTGTCCGGGGCCAGGACCGGCCGGACGGTCAGTGCCAGCATCCGAAGCATAGCGCCACCCTTTTGAATCCGCGCGCCTTGGCCGCGCGTACGGGGTTGTTGCCGATCCTGGAAAGCAGGGTGAGCACGGGGCCATTTGGCCAGTGCCTCCATGGTGTTGACCAGGGCGGCTCCCAGTCCGCCCATTGTTCCGAAATGCTTTGTGAAATAGAGAACCCTGCTAGTGCGCAGTTGCACGGTCATGCGAGCTGCCGAGGCCACGCTTTCACAGGAAGTCCCAGCCCGGTGGGTGATAACCGCGTCCGGCACGAACCAGTTGTCCCGACTCTGTTCCATACCCCGTTTGCACAGGTCCACCTCTTCGAAATACACGAAGAACCGTTCGTCGAAACCGCCCAGTCTCCGAAAGAATCCGGCGGACACAAACAGACAGGCTCCCATAAGCTGTTCCACTTTACGAGGGGTGCAATGATCGAAGCGAAACAGCCTATATGCGCCGAAAAATCGGTCCAACCCGGTGGCGTCCAGCCAGATGCGCCCAAGGGTCGGTAAATTGCGACAGGTCCGCTCCACTCCGCCCATGGAGTTCAAAAATTTTAGGCCCAGCCAAGCCCGTGTTTTCGGTCTTCGCTTCATGGGACATGAAGGCCGCTACTATATCGTTTTCCAAGCGGGTGTCCGGGTTGAGAAAAAGCAGGTAATCCCCGGATGCCTTGTCCGTACACAGGTTGCACCCAGTGCCGAAGCCGATGTTCGCGGCAGGGCGGATCACGAAAAGAGGAAAGTCGGGCCATGACTGCGAGAACGCCTCCAGCCGCTCTTGGGTAGTTCTGTCCGAGGAATTGTCCACCACGACCACTTCAAAAGTGTCGGCTAGGTGCGTGCGCAGGGAATCGAGGCACGACTCAATGGTGTCCGCGTTATTGTAGGTCACCATGATCACGGAGACTAGGGGGGCGTTACCGCTTGGGGCTGGCAAAGTGGATCTCCCGTATCTTGTACGCGTTGTCTGCGTGTCCCCGGTTGTCGTCCATGGGGAAAACCCATGGCGCGCCCAGTTTTACGCCCCTAAATTCCGTGACCGGCAGCAGGTAGGTTTTACGCGAGGCCCCCTTGCGGTGCAGGTGCAGGCGGATGAGGAACACAGGGCTGGACCGCTCCTCTCCGGCCACTTCGAGGAATTCCATCTTCAGCACTTGGGAAAAATCGTATTTCAGGTATTTGTATTCACGAGGCAGAGCAGCAACCACCTGTGTGGAAGGTCTAGGGTCCTTGACATACTTGATCTTGAACTGGTCGATGTACATGGCATTGGCTTTACCCTTCATATAGACGTATGCCCCGGCGCAAAGACCTTTCCCCGGCAGCCATAGAATCAGGCATGCCGCCAGCAGGTCAAAGGATGGACAGGCGACCTGGGTGCCGCCCGTCAGCGGTTATCTTGAACATAGTCCTGCCTCCCTCGTTCAAATGCCTCCTTGCATGCCAGGCGCAACCGCATTTCCCTGGAACACAACCCGACCATCGGAGTTGCCAGCAATCCCTTTATGACATTGACCATCACGCTTTGGGCCGAAGAAACGGGCGCAAATCCCAAGCTGGCAAAAATTTCGGGATACTGCTCCATCACTGTGCCCAGAGCGTACCCCACCTTGTATTCCCTGCCCACCAGTTGTTCAGGAGTTATGGGGTGATGATGTAGCGCTTTTGCCTCCCGGTTGAGCCCCATGAGGCATCCATTCTTGTGAAGCATGTAGGCGAATGCCGTGTCCTCGAATGCGTACCGCTTGGCGGCAAAGGCCGCGTTGAACCCCCCCACTGCCCGGATGGCCTTGTGCTCAACGGCCAAGTTGGCGGTGTACACGTAGAGATAGGATAGGTGGTCCGGGTCTTCCACCTTGTGGAACCCAAACTGCATGCCGTAAGTGTCCATGAACCGGATGACCCAATCACTGGCAAGTTCCTCGGTCCATTCCAGCACGCCCTGGGAAAGATGGAATCCCCGGTCCAGGAATCGCTTGTGGGCGTGCAGCAGGTCGGGTTGCGGGAACACGTCATCGTCGATGAACAGGATCCGCTTACGGGTGGCGAGTCCAAGCCCGGTATCCCGAGCCACGCCTGGACCACTGTTTTCCTGATTGACCGCGTACAGGTTGGGGTGTTGCTGGGAGAATCGATCAAGCACCTGCTCTGTATTATCCGTGGATCCGTCATTAACCACGATGACCTCGCACCGGTCTGAGCAGTCCATGGCAAAGACATGATTCAGAGTCCGTTCCAGCACCGGCGCACGGTTGTAGGTAGGGGTGATGATGCTAAACATGGCCCGCTCCGAAACGGCAATACTCCAGATACCGCGAGTCGCGATTTTTGATGGCCTTGAGCCCGTAGAGGATGACGATCATCCCCCGCCAAGCCAGGACGTGCAACGGGCCGTAATGCTTGCGCATATAAAGGTGCAGGCTACGCAGGTGCTGGAGAATAAGTTTGTGAAAATCAGTGAAATATTGGTCCGCGCTGTACTTTTCCAGGTGAGTAATGACGGCGTCATGTACGTAATGTACGGGATACCCGGCCTTGCGTGCCCGGTGGCAAAGGTCCACCTCCTCGCAGTAAAGAAAATAGTCCTCATCGAACCCGTCCAAAGCCTCGAAGACATCACGCCGGAACATCATGGCCGCACCAATGAGGGAATCCACCGGACGGGTGGAGTCGTGATCCCAGTCGCCGTAATACGGGCTGCCGAAAAAGCGGTGCTTGGGAAAACGAAAGGCCAGGGCGGAATGTTCCAGAAATTCCGTGGTTAGGGAATGGAAAGACCGCGCCGCGCCAAAGTGTAACTTCCCATTTTTGTCCAGCACCTTGGGTCCGACACCACCCACCTCTGGATGCGCGTCCAGGTAGCTTACAAGGATGGCCGTGGCATAATTGTTCATGCGGGTATCGGGATTGAAAAAGAAAAGATACCGCCCGGAACTCGCAGCCGCTCCCAAGTTGCATCCGGCCCCGAAACCGCGGTTTTCCGAATTGTGAATCAAGGTGATACCGGGCTCATTTTCCAATTTGGCTACACCTTGGGCCGAGGCGTTGTCCACTACGATAATCTCCCATGATACGCCCATGCCTTGTTCACGCACTGTGGCCACTGAGGCGAGCACCTGTTCCTCAGAGTTCCAGTTGACGTAGATGATGGATACGTCACAAGTCATGGCTGCCCCCGGATGTTGAATAAAGGGCTTCCAGGGCCGTGATCATGCCTGTGGGCGAAAAAGTGGTAAGGCAGTACTCCCTCCCGCTGTTTCCCATTGCGCAACACTTTTTCCTGTTATCTAGGAGGGTCTCCAGGTGGCCTGCCAGAGCGAGGGCGTCCCCACAGGGGAAAAGGTATCCGGTCTGGCCGTGGACCACACATTCGCGCACGCCGGGCACATCGCTGCCCACCACGGGCTTTTTCAGAGCCATGGCCTCCAGCAGGACGTAGGGTAGCCCCTCCCGCCGGGTGGAAAGCACCACCATGGAGGAAAGTTCAATGAGATCGCGCACGTCGTTCCGCCACCCCAGGAATCGGACGCGATCTGCCAAGCGGTGGCGGGTGACGGCTGCTTCCATCTTGGGTCGCAACTCACCGTCTCCGGCCAGGAGGATTACGAAGTCTGACCGTTTCCTAGCCAGCAGAGCCGCGGCCTCCACCAGGGTAGGCATGTCCTTTTGCGTTTCGAACCGGGCAAGGGAGAGGATGATACCGGTGTCGGGCGGAATGTTCAGCTCTCGGGCAAGGGGCGCGGTGTCGGTTGCGGCGTGTGTCCGGCACAGGTCGTAGGGCACGGCCTGATTCACCTGGAGCACGGAGGTGCGGGCACCGAACAGAACTGACAGATCCTCCCATTCGGACCGGGAGACCGCAATGATGTGGTCGTAGATCTGGGACAGTGTACGCTCCGCCAAAGCGAAAATGCTTCGCTCGATGCCGGTTCTGGTAGCGAAAAATGGCAAGTGTGGGGTGTACAGGGTCAGGGCGGGATGCCACAGCCGCATGGCCACACTGCCAGCAATGCCCGCCGTTGAGCTGTGGGTGTGCAGCACGTCAGGTCGAACCAGACGCATGATCCGGGCCAACTGGAAGCCCGCTAACAGGGTGCGGAAGGGAGACAGGCGGGAGGGAGTATCCACCACGTGGGAGGTGAGCCCCTCCCTGGCAAAGAAGGTGTGATAGTCATCCATGTCGTCGGTAATATAGGCCGTCTGCTCTTTAGCCGGGAACGCCCCCACCACACGGAATCTATCGTGATCTATGCGGCGGACGAAATCTTCGATGTGCCTTCGGACCCCGCCGGGAGAAACGGTGTGGATGAGCACGGTTAGGCGCGGATCGGGCCGGGGAGCGGTCATGTGGCCTCCCCGGAGGTTCGGCTGAGGGCAAACCCCATGCCTGCAACGATAAAAAAAAGTTTGGATGCCTTGGCAAAGAGCTGGACATCGGCTAGCAGCCCGGCAAAAAAATAGATCAGAAGGGCGTGGATGATGACCTGTTGACGTAGACCGCTGGCCGGGTCTTTCGGGACTGCCTGGCGGCGGGCGGAAATCACCCTGGAGACGATGGCCGCATAAAGGCCGATCAGGGCGGTCACGCCTAGAAGTCCCTGCTCCACCATGGTGGTCAGGATGACATTGTCCGCCACGAAGAGTTGGTGGATGTCCAGCCCCGGCGGCGGGGTGGCCGTGTGCACGAAGTCGAGATAATTGTTTTCGAAGTTCATGTGCCCGCAGCCAAAAGGAAAATGTTCCACGAACATGTTCAACCCGATCTTCCAGTAAAACAACCTGTTGTACAGATTGGTGGGATCGAATATACGCCGCCCGAAGGGGGTGTCCTCCATTGCAAAGTACACAGTGACCAACGCTAGCGCGCCGGTCACGGCCAGGATTGGAGCATACCGTCTGAACATTTTGAAATTACACAGAAAAAAACTCATTGCCAGGGCGATCCATACGCCGCGGGTGTAGTTGACGACTATACCGCCGAGCACGAACAGCACTAGGCCATATCCCAGCAACGGCGGGGACTTGCGCACGGAGTAAAAGACAAACGGCAATCCCATGGCAATGAAGGTTCCCGCTTCCGAGGGGTGGAAAAACATGGCGTAAGGACGGTAGAACGCACCTGTCACCCGGTGCATCTCCGGGTCGAGGTACTTAAATTCCTCCAGGAAATGCTTGGCCAGTTTGGTAATGATCGGATTGGTCTGAAAGGCCACCTCGCAGTAGAGGTACGCTGTGATGCATACTGTGGTGGCTGCTATGAAACGAAAAAACAGGTCCGCGTTGTCCTCCGTGGTCTCGTTTAAAAACACGAAGTAGAACAGAAAGCCGAGCACGAAAGTCTCGGCAAAATTACGGCCTGCGGCCTCGGCTACAGGTTCCAGCATGAAGGACATGGCCGCTGCCGCAAGGAAAACAACCATGGTAAACAGCACCTTGGGATCGCCTAGGCGGAACCGTTTATTCTCCATGAACATGTATGCCATGACCATGTACACGAGGTAGAGAAGCACGCCGTCGTCGCCGTAGAGCTTGGGCAGGCCGGGGATTGCCCGGACACTGAAAAAGAAGGGAGAAAGCCCGATGAGGGCGATGAGCATGCCCAGCACGAAATTGGAATACCGGGTCATGACGAAAAGGCCGATGCAACCAAGCACCACTGCTGTGAGCAAGACAATGCCCTTGAAGCCGAGTAGCGTCATGGCCAAGCAATAGACTAGGGCAAACCCGCCTGCGGCATGGGGAGAGAGGTCCGTGGAATCTCTCATGGAGCCTCTCCCGCTGTGGCTATGATAGGAGATGTGAAGGGGTCGAGCAATTTGAGGAGCACGAGGCATAGCCCGACTTCACTTAACAGGGTGGCTAGGGCCGCCCCTTGAATGCCCAGCCAAGGGATAAGCACCAAATTCAGGCTGATGTTCAGTCCCAGTACTGGGATGGCAGCCTTGAACAGCCGGGGAATCCGGTCTGTGGCTACGGCGTATATGGCGAACATGGTGTTCATGTAAATCAGCGGCAGAGTCGGCACCAGACATAGCAGAGCGTTCTGTGCCTTGACATACTCCGGCTTGAAAAAGGCGAGGATGTCCACCCGCCAGATAGCCACGGGCAGGGAAAAGGCAAAGAAGATGGCCACCGCGCCCAGTAGCAGGACACCGGGCCGCAATCGCGATGAATCGCGGCTCATGGCTGGGAAGATGGCCGTGATATAGCCGGAAAACAGGGAGATGAAAAATTCGAAAATTTTGTAGGCCGTAAGGTAGAAGCCGGTCTCCTTCATGCCCAGCATCTTGGAGAGCATGAAGATGTCCACCCGGAAATAGATCACGGCCAGCACCTCCACCCCGAACATCCAGGACGAGGCAGAGAGCAACCCCCTGGCCTGGTCCTGGGCGAGGCGCAAACGGGCGGCTCCGCGTTCGGAGCAGTAAAGCCAGCCGGGAATGGCGACCCTGACCAGCCCTGCCCCCAAAAACGAGGCCAGGAAAACGTCGAAGGGAATCGCGCCCGCCCAGGCCAGGCAGGCAAAGATGAGCAGAACTACGCGCTCCGCACACTGGCCGATGGCCGGTATGGCCATACGTTCAAGAGCGGTGAAATGGCTCTCGAGGCTGCGGCCCAGGGCGGACAGGGGCAGGTAGGCGAAAAAGCTGAACAGCGCCCAATTTCCAACGCCCAAGTCGCCGCTGTAGAACAGATGCAAGCCAGCCAGGCAGAGAGCATAGGCCACCAGGGAGGTGCATGCCTTCATAAGCAGGGAGGTCTCAAAAAACGGGGTGGACGGATCCCTCGCCAACCGGCGGATGACCACTTTGTCGAAACCGAGGTTTGCCAGGAGTTCGGCCATGAGTACGCTGGTCAGGCAGACCGCGTACACGCCCATCTGGTAGCCGGTGAATGCCCGAACCATGATCAGAAACTGCACGTAGGCCACCATTTTGGCCAGCATGGCCGAGCCCATGAGCCAAGCTGTGTTGCCCAGAATTCGTTGTTGGCTTCCCCTGCTGGTCGGGGGTGGTGTGGCGGCGGGTTGCGTCATGATTAATCCTGCGGAGGAGCGGACCACTTCCCGGTTTCGGGATCGAGCCGCCGCCTTACTCTGGCCGGATTACCGCTGGCAAAGCTAAAGGGCGGGATGTCCCGCGTGACCACGGCATTGGCCGCTATGAAGCAGTGCTCGCCGATGGTCACACCCGGCGCGATAACACACCCCACGGCTACCATCGTGTTCCTGCCTATGGTCACAGGATGCGCGTTGGTGGGCGGGGCGTGAACAATGGGCCCGTCCGGGTGGCGATAGTCGTGGTTGTGGTCCACGATGGTGGAATTCCTGCCTATGGCCACTCCCTGCCCGATGGTGATGTTTTCAGTAGCGGAAATTTGCACGTTGTCCATGATCGTGGCGTGGTCGCCGATATCGATGGTGCCAGAAAAGGAGCGTCCTCCCCACTGCGTGACCGCATTAAGCCAGACGCCCGGGCGTACTTGGACGTTTTCTCCCATGGAAATTCGGTTCGGGTTGTCGAATCGGGACGCGTAATAGAGGATGCTTCCCTTGCCCAGAGAGGCAAAGGAGCTTGCAGCCAGCCGTGTATACAAGCGGGCCGTCCATCTGTGGAATTTGTCGTGCAGTTTCAGGAAATCCATGCGGTTACCCCACGGGCAGTTTGTCGTAGTCCCAGGTCACGTTTTCCTTGATCGCTTTGGCGGGGCTGCCCACGGCCAGACAGTTGGCGTGCAGGTCCCGGGTAACGACAGAGCGTAGCCCCACGGTGGTGTGCGCGCCGATATTCACCCCCTTGAGCACCATGACCTCCTTGCCGATCCAGGCATGCTCACCGATGGTGATGTTGCCGGGCGGATTGATGCGTTTGCCCGTTTTCAAGTCCACTATGGAGTGGGAGTCTGAGGTGCGTAGGTCGCACCCTTCGCTCAAGCCCACTCGCGGACCCACGTCCACCACGCTACCGTCCTCCACAGCGGAGATAGTCGCGTTGTTGGCCAAACATCCATCCCCTATGCGGATGTGGCAATTGTTGTCTTCAAAGTGCATACGGCTTTTATACAACCACGCCTTGTCACCAATGACCAGTTCATGGCCGTTGCCCTGCATCTTCACATGTAGCCCTTCGACTATGGTTCCGTTATGGAATCGGATGGTGTTGTTGCTGCCGCGTATGTCAATGCGCAGACCGCGCACGATGCTGTCCCCGAGATCTATCATGTTGCCTGTACCGCGAATCCGTTTGCGAATCTCCAATAGCCGTCGGATACGGTGGTATATTTTTTTGATCGTGTGCATGCAATCCATGGTGTAAACTCCCAAAAACAATAGTTGTTCTTAAACGTACTTGTACAAGAACCGAGGAATGTAGAAGCGCCGCTTGTTGAGTACGAACGAGATGGAGTCCAGCCCGTATTGCTTGAGCAGGCCTATGTTGTATTTGATGACCACCATTTTGGTTCGTTCCGCCTCCACTAGGAAGACCACCCGGTCCACGTGGTTGTTCAGGAAGACCAGATCCACGGAGTCGTTTACGGGCGGGATGTTGCAGAAGACGTAGTCATACTTCTTCCGCAGCTCGATTAAGGGGCTGTACTTGCCCTCCAGGTCTTCGTATTTGTTCTGCCCTTTTCCCTTGTATTGGAGATAGTCCACCTGGCCAATGGCCTTTTGCCTAAACTTGCCGTCCATGATCTGTGTTTCTTTTCCTTTTTTATTGGCGAGACGCGAGGAAACATAGTCCACAAAGGCGACCTTCTTGTTTTGGCTGTAGGCCAGAAACGCGGCTAGGTTGTAGGCCACGGTGGTGCCCCCTTCCAGGGGACGGGAGCGGCCTATGAGAAAAACCTTGTCGTCCGAGCCGTCCAGGGTGAGGTTGATGGCCAACCGCTGAAAATCCTTGATGTGGTTCTTGTAGAATTTTGTGTTTGTTCCGGCTTTTTCCATGTCCGGGGATTCGTCCAGGCCCAAGGTGGCCACGGGGCGCTGGCCAAAAACGCGTTCGATATCGTCGGGTTTGTTCACGCCGCTGCCCGTCATGTTAAGAACCATCAGGATTAATACGTTGCCTGCCAGCAAGAAAACCACGGCAAAGACGAGGACCTTTTTCTTGTGGGGCTTGGTGGGGATGGGGTTCAGGGAAGGCGGCTCCACAATGGAGAGATTGGTCACGTTCAAATCCTGGCTGACGTTGCTCAGGTCACTTTCCAAGAAGCCGTCGTAATATTTTTCATATGTGATTTTGGCCAGATTCAAATCCTTTTTGAGCAGGGTAAATCGCTGGTAGCTATGGGCGGTCTGGGAGAGTTCCCTGTCTAGGGCGTCCAATTCAGCCTCCAGGGTGTAGATTTTGCCCTTCTCGCCAGCCACCGTAGTCTTGAGGTCAACGATGGACTGGTCTAGGTCCCAGTAGTTGCTGTTTTTGCGGCTGTCCACGGAATCTACGATGCGTTGGGGCTCCTCGGCGATCATTTTTTTCAGGGTTTCGATTTCCTTGTCTATGTCCACGATCAGACGGCTGTCTCCGGTGTATTTCTGGCCGAGGTTCTGCTTTTCCAGCCTGGACTCGTTGAGCTTGCTCTGGAGCCTTTCTCGGCGGTCGTTGAGCACCTCCACCGTGTTGTATTTTTCATACGGTGTTATGTCCGTGATCTCCTTGAGGGAGGTCTGGAGCTTTTGCAGATGGTACTGGTGCTCGGCCCGTGTGTTGGCGATGGTGGTGAGTAGCTGGTTGCGCTTTTCCACCAGCATTTCAATCTGTCTTTCGTCATATATCTTGTGCTTGTCGATAAAAGCGGTGTATTCGGCTAGGGCCTTGTCGTATTTTTCGCGGGATTCCCGGAGCTTAAAGTCTATGAGCCCGGTCTCGTTCTTGTTCTTGTATACGTCGATGTGGTGGGCGATATAGTGGTCTATAAGGATGGACAACACCTTTTGGGCCACCAAGGGGTCCGGAAAATCAAAAGATACGGAAAGGGCGTCGGAATCGTATAGGGTCTCCACAGTGTGATTATCCCGGATATACTTGCGCATCAGGACAGCGGTGTCCTGCGGCGGGCTTGCCGCCGTCCTGACCCACATCACCGTCCACGATGCTTTCTGCCAGGCCTTTGTCCATGATCTCCTTGACCGCCGAGTCCAGCACGCGCTGGCTTTCGAAGATGGTCTGCTCGTTTTTCAATTCCTGTTCTCGCCGGGTCACGTAGACGTTTTTACCGGAGTTCATGAACTGGAGGCTTCCCATCTGCTCCTGGCCGAGCCGGATCAGAATCTGAGCCTGTGATGTGTAAATTTTCTTGGCCCATTTGACGTAGCCTAGGGTGAACACCACCACCACCACGCTGAAGACGATGACAGCCAAGCGGTGCTTGAACAAGAGTTCGATGATATCACGCGGTGTCGTCTTCATGGACTTTTTCCTGTGTTTCGGTTTGGTTGCCCTGGCTTTGCCGGAAGCTGGTTGCGCTTAATGGATCGTCATCCCTAGGTCGCCTACCGTGAGCAACATGTCCACGGGGATGATGTTCCGGATATATTTTTGCACGAAATCGCCTGCCAGGGTGATTCCGTTGCGCGGCACATAGAGGATGTCGCCGGACTTTACGTACAGGTCTCGTTCCTTGCCGCCACCGAAGCTGGCGTCGATCTCATAGGCACGGTACTCCTTGGCGCTGTGCTTGCGCACCAGGATTACGCGGCTGATGCTGCCGTCCACCTCGTTGACTGCGCACTGGGCTAGCAGGGTGCCCACGGTCATGTTGTGCTTGATCTGCTTCATGCCGCCTTGGCGGACCTCGCCGGTGACATAGACCGCGTTGTTGGCCGCCTTGTTTATCTCCACGGTGATGACCGGGTCCACGAACTCCTTGGAATAGGAATCCACGAGTATGGCCTGGAATTCTTCGGGCGTCTGCCCGCTGGCCATGATGCCCTGGAACAAGGTGAGGGAGACCCGGCCATCGGAGCGGACGATTTGAGTGGAGTCGAATTCCGGGTGGTAATAGAACCGGATAGTCAACTCGTCGCCGGGCTCGATAATCACCTTGTTGTCTGCCACGGTGGGCGGCTCGAAAAAGGCGGGCGGAATCTCTTTTTCCACGTTTTTGGTGGCGCACCCTGCGGCCTGTATCCCCAGTGCGAGGATGAGGAACAGGCCGACCACGGCGGGAAGACGGCGAGTGGCGGGTTTGGGTGTGGATGCGATCATGCTTATACTCCGGGGTTGGCGGGTGGTTCCGGGTTGTTTCTCTTGCCTAGACTATCAGTCTTGTAGGGACAGTATCCTGCTGGTTATGACCGTCTCCGTCTCCGACAGGGTGAAAATCTTGCTTTGGTACAGGAGATATCCGAAAACTATGCAGACACCAATGGCGAGAACGGTCATGACTAGGCGGCCCGTATTGCTCTTTTCGTTCATGATGCTGGTACTTCTCCTGGTTGCGGGGCGGTCTAAAGACGCCTCACATCCCTTGCCCGGTCAGCACGACGCAGACGGTTTTTAACATTATCTTTATGTCTTGCGTAAGAGACCAATTGTCGATGTAATCCATGTCCATTCGCATCCAGTCTTCAAAGGCGATCTCGTTGCGGTTGTCCTTGGCCTGCCAGTCACAGGTCAGTCCCGGCTTGACGCTGAACCGCCGCCGCAGCCAGTCCTTTTTAAAACGCCTGTAATCCTCAATGGGCATGGGGCGCGGACCGACTATGCTCATCGACCCCTTGAGCACGTTGAAGAGCTGGGGTAGCTCGTCGATGCTGTACTTGCGGATGAATCGGCCAAATGGAAAAATTCGCGGATCCTTCTTTATCTTGAAGCACGGTCCGTCCATCTCGTTTCGGGAACGCAGCTCCTCACTGAGTTCCGGGGCGTTTACGTACATTGATCGGAATTTATACATTGTAAACAGCCGCTTTCGATAACCAACACGTTTTTGCGTGAAGATGACAGGTCCGTAATCCTGCATCAATATGCCGATGGCGGTGGCGATCATCAGAGGCAGGGTGACCACGATGGCCACTAAGGACACCACAACGTCGAACGCCCTTTTCAGCAGCAATTTCCAGTCAACCGGCGGGGTGGTATGGTAGGTAATGGTGGACACCGACCCCATCAGGCTGAAGGTCCGGTTGGTCTCGTGTCGGTCAAAATAATCGTTGAGGCAGCAGGTGACTATGCCCTGCTCGTCTGCGATGTCCAGGATTTCGTTGATCTCATCGTAATAACTGCGCACGGGCAGGTGAATCACCGCCGCGTCCACCACCTGCCCACGTACGATGCGCCGAAAGTCGGCAAGATCACCCATTAGCGATACGGAGGCTTCTGCGGCCACAGTGTCATCGATGAAGCCGATATTCTCCACGCCCAGCATTTTGTCTTGCTCCAACATGCGGGAAAATTCCAGGATACGTTTGTTGGACCCCACGAAGAGCACCCTACGTCGGTTGTGTTCCAGATTGTTGATGAATTGGAACAGCAGGATGAAAAAAAAGCGCAAGGTAATAAAAAACAGCGGGGTGAGCAGCACAAAAAAAATGGGTTGCAGGATGGAAAAAAACCCAAAACGCAAGTGGGCGTATAGGCTGATGGGCACGGCAACCAGCCCGGCCACCACCATGGCGTAGAGCGTGGTGTCCTTGAGGTTAGGCAGATTGTAGTTGGGAGACTTGGTCAGGTCGTGGAAGGAAAAGACATAGATGAACACCAAGGACATCAGGGCAAATAAACACATTTCTGTTCGGCCTGATTCGGCAAATGACTCAATAATATCCTCATGCGGCAAAATCTGCAGAAAGGAAAAGCCAAACGCAAGGGTGATGGCAAAAAATCTGACTATTTTGATCGAAAGGAAATATTGATTGACTCTGTGTTCCAACATATCTATCTAGTTTAAATTAAAGAAACAATTTTGATGCCAATTTCTCGCACACATTTTGGGTAGTGTGGCAATACCCCCCTTGTCCATAGAAGCAAAAGAGAAAGGATAAAAATAATGCCGCTCTGTAATTTTTTGACAGGAAAATATATTTTGTTAGAAGAACAAAGTAAACCGACATTTTGTTTCAGAATATTTATATTAATAGTTGCGTAATTTCAAGGATAATCCAAAAATAAGAAGTAATGGAAAGAAGTGGGTTCGCTTTGTTGGACCACTCGGCGGCGACTTTAAGGTGGACAATTCTAGGTGACCCCAAACCGCTCTACCAAAAATCCAAACGCCTTCTCCTCTTCATGAATCAATCGTCCCCACAACCGAAAATAGGTCTGCCAATGCATACCCTTTGGTTTTTCGACAGGTGCCCCCGTCATCATGGGGGCACCTAATCTCTGTCGCAGCTTCTTTGACCGTCGCAAAGCCTTGTCAGCGTCGTCTTCAATCTGCACCTCATAAAGCAGCCCTGTACAGCGGTGACAGACCCAGCGGAATTCGCGCAAAAACATCTTGTAACAGCGTTTTCCGCACCTGGGGCACAGGAAGTATGCCCTGCGGCCTCCCGCGCCGCATTTCGCCCAGTCAATCTCGACCTCCTGCACCATTTCCCCAAGCTTGGTTCTGTAATTGAGTTCAATGAAATCCTGCCTGGCTAAAATATTGGCAAAAGCCCTGTAATGAGAGTTTGACCAAGTGATCGAGTGTTGCCCCGGTTCAAGAAGACCATGCCTGGACAGCCAGTTGGAATTCAACTCAAGCAGGTCATCTATTTTTGTCTCTGCAATTCTCATTTTATATCCCTAAATAGTTTGGAAAAATTTGAATTGTGTATTTTTTGGTGTCATGAAAGGGAATACGGGGAAAGGCCCTATCGAGTACAAATTTGAAGCCCGTATATCTCTTTTGGATAGATTTCAAATAACCCACCATCTCAGCTACAGTCTTTCCTTCGGATACAAAGCTCTCCAATTTTCTAAGGAAGACAGCCCGCGCCGTCCTATGCATGGCTTCCATGCGCTTTGCTGGGTACTTTCTAGCCCCCATCATCCTCTGGTCGGCGTACAGGGTTGCTAGTCGTCGTAAAATCTTTTCCGAGGGCATTTTTCGAAGTATACAAAAATCGGAAACGCATAGCGTGTCGGGTGCTATGGGGAGGCTTTCAAAAGTCAGTTCCTGCCTATTCAAAAAATGATGATGGGCCTTTAGTTCCACCCGACAAAAAACGCGACCATCTTTCGCATAAATCGTAAGCCCCTTGTCGCCTTTGCGCACATCCCCGCCATTGCCTTGGTAAAATGTCGAATTGGACCCTTTTTTTTGGTAACGGTCAGTTCCATTTGCCCGAAGCCCTTTCATCACAAAGTAACGGGCTAGGTACCGCTCTATCTGTTTTAGCTGCTTTTTATTAGACGAATAATAGTCCAAGGCAAACTCCACTTGGGTCAGGCTACAGGAGTTATTTTTCGTTCCCTCTAAGACGATATCTCTTACAAATTTCTGTACGGTTTCGTCAGGCTGAGACAGGGTAATACGGAAGTAATACCCGCCCTCGAATCGCATAGTGATCTTTTTCCCTTGCCAACGAACGGTGCATGCTTCACCACGTCGATCACCCGACAAGGGAAAAGAAAACAACGAGTCGGCTTTTTCCTTAAACAGCATTTTGAGCCGGTTATAATTACCCCCCTTTTTCTTCACACTAAGCTGAATCCTATCCAACCTAGGGGCAGGGGAAACGTAAAGAATACCCTTATTATTAATCGGAGCCCTTCGGATTGGTGTTTTCCCTGATTTTTCCATTTTGATTTCCCTCCTTCATAGGGTGATGATGGAGCGAAGTTTCAAGGTCTTCGCTCCACCAGCTTTTCGGCAACACAGGCCAGATACTTCCTGTGCCTCAAATACTCCAGTTGGCAAAACGTTTTTTTTTACATTTGTATTGCGGCTTAAGCTTTGCTTATCATAAGGTTAAACCTATTATAACATTCTGTTCATCGGTCCTCCGGGATCGGGCAAGACCATGCTGGCCCAGCGGCTGCCCTCGGTGCTCCCCCCTTGCGCTTTGACGAGGCCCTGGAGGTAACCAAGATTTATTCCGTGTCCGGGCAACTGCCAAAGGACCAGGCCCTGGTGGTCACGCGCCCCTTTCGTTCGCCCCACCACACCATTTCCGACATCGGCCTTGTGGGCGGCGGACGCTATCCCCAGCCCGGCGAGGTCTCTTTGGCCCACCGGGGCATCCTCTTTCTGGACGAGCTTCCGGAATTCAAGAAGCACGCCCTGGAAGTGCTCAGGCAACCCCTTGAGGACGGCGAGGTCTCCATCTCCCGCTCCCTGGTCTCGCTGTCCTACCCCGCGGACTTCATGCTCATCTCGGCCATGAACCCCTGCCCCTGCGGCTACCTGACCGACGACCACCACGCCTGCACCTGCTCGCCCCAGGCCGTGGCCCGCTACCGTTCCAGGATATCCGGCCCGCTGCTGGACCGCATCGATTTGCAGGTGGAGGTCCCGGCCGTGCCCTACAAGGATTTGAAACAGACGGCGGGCAGTGTGGATTCGGCCACCATGCGCAAGCGCATAGCTAAGGCCAGAAAGGTTCAGGAGGCGCGGTACGCGGACCTGCCCCTGTTCACCAATTCGGAGCTGGGCGGATCGGCCCTGGAGAAGTTCTGCGCCCTGACCGAGACCGAGCACGATTTCCTGGGCCGGGCCGTGAAGTCGCTGGGATTATCCGCCAGGGCCTATACCCGCGTGCTGCGCATCGCCAGGACCATCGCGGACCTTGAAGGCGCGGAAAAGCTCAGGACCGAACACCTGGCCGAGGCGATTAATTACAGGACAATGGACCGGCAGGGATGAGCGGGAACTGGAATCTCAAGACTATGAGGAGTTGATTTCTCGCTAATCCAATACGTGAAAGCTATGCTCTAAACTGCATAGTAAATAAAAATCAACCTTCTCTAGATACAATAAATCGACTTTTTCGTATTTCCAATATTGATGTTAAGCTTGAAATAAAAAATAACTATAGAATTGTCGCTAGAATTAAAAAGGCAGTATTTCTCACTCTCAGACGGAGAACGTAGTGCCTTTCTTATCGCTAGTTTAACGGCAAAAAAGGCAACTTTTTCTAATAGATGAACCGGAGCGCCATTTACCCCTCTGGCCGCACATCAAAAACGCTTCTTCCACCGGCATGGGGAAGACCACGTCGTAGGCCCAGTTGAAAAGGTAGGCAAAGACAAGATAGAAGGCCGCGAAGCCGATGTCCGTGAGAAAGGCGTGAATAATTGTCATGTCCAGCCACCAGGCCACAAAGGGCACGGTGAAGAGCAGCAAGAACACTTCAAAAAGCGCCGCGTGCACGGCCCTCATCCAGGGCGGCCTGACGTGCACCGGCCTGTCGAGGAATACAAGGGCATGGTCAAAGGCCAGATTGAAGACATAGTTCCCGGCCATGGCCATGCCGGAAATGTACACGGCCATAATCCCGATGGACGCCATGTGGCGGCCCAGAAGCCAGGCGGCCAGGGGCGTGGAGATGCACAGCCCCAATGTTTCAAATAAAATAGTGTGCCTGATCCTGTCTCGCATGTTTCGCATGGCTGGGCAGATACACCCCTGCCCCTGGGCTGTCCAGAAGGGAAAGGCCTCGACAAACAAGAATTGATCTGATTTAACATTTGAGGTGGAGGGACAAATGAAAACCCATTTCGCTTCGCCGGACAGAACTCCGGATCAAGACATACTCACGGTATCCCAAAAGCTGAAAAATGAAATCCTTCTGCCCTGGCTGGACGCCGTGCCCAGCAACGTGCTCGTCCTTGACAAGAACCGGCAGATCGTTTTTTGCAACGATACCTTCCGCCGCCTTTCCTGCAAACGGCACCGCAAGGACGTCATGGGCATGAGACCCGGAGAGGCCCTGAACTGCATCCACTCACGCGTGGTGGAGGCGGGTTGCGGCTGTTCCACGTTCTGCGCCGAATGCGGCGCGGCCCAGGCCATTGTCAAAAGCCTGCAGGGGGAGGCCGACTGCCAGGATTGCCGAATGCTCCGCAGCATTGACGATTCCGAAGTGGCCCTCGACCTCCAGGTCTTCAGCAAGCCCATCGTCTTTCAGGGCGAGACCTTTTCCCTTGTCTACGCCCTGGACATCAGCCACGAGAAGCGATTGCGCTATATGCAACGCACCTTCTACCACGACCTGATAAACATCGCCGGGGGCGTGGCCGGAATAACCCGTTTGCTTGAAATGGAACCCCACGGGGAGGAAGAGCTGGCCCTGCTATCCCTTTCGGCCAGAAAGCTGATCAGGGAAATCCTGTACAACCGGGACGTGACCGCTGCCGAGATCAAGAACCTGGACACGAGGCCGGAGACCTTCAACGCTCAAGACTTCATCAACAGGCAGGTCAGGGATCTATGCGAATTCAACGGGGTCGTGGAAGGTAATATTGAAATAGAAAACAATTGCAAAACCATAAGCTGCGACCAGAGAATCCTGGGACACGTTGTCCGAAACATGCTGATCAACGCCGTCGAGGCCGGAGACCTATACAAGGACGTGGTGAAGGTCGCCTGCGCCGAGAAAGGGGGCAAGATTTCCATCTCCGTGACCAACAAGGGGGAGGTGTCGGAAAAAATCAGGAAACTGCTCTTCAAGCGCTATGTCTCCACCAAGGGCGAGGATCGCGGCCTGGGCGCCTACGTCATGAAGCTCATGGCCGAGCGCTACCTGAAGGGCAGGGTTTCCTTTGAATCCGGGAACGGGGAAACAACCTTCCGGCTGACCCTGCCCAATTGACAACCCGAATCAAGGGAACCGCCTTTTTGACGCGGACGCGGTCTTTGTGTACCAGTGCCCATCACAGACAATAAACAGGGAGACGAAACGTGGCATCAAACGTTGAAGACATCACCATAGAATATAAGGAAGACGACCAAGTCATCATCAAGGAACTGGACAAGGTGGTCTTGTCCAAGGGCGCGTGGGCGACCCTGATTTTCAGATTCCAGCAGTGGGAAAGGGCCAAGGAAGCCTACAGCGGCGACAAGTACGTCATCCGCCGCTACCAAAAGCTGAACGGCGAGTACATGCCCAAGTCCAAGTTCAACATCTCAAGCATGGATCAGGCCAAAAAGATCATCGCCGCCCTTGAGGGCTGGATGGAAGACTAGCCGGGACGCTCAGCGCCTGAGAGTGGCTGCAAGGCGCATTGGATATTTGAAGAGTTCCAGGGCGGAGATTATGTCCAAAGCCACAATGTCCGCGTCGGCCACGGCCAGACTCGAGGCGCACTCGCCCTGGATCACGGCCACGCCCACCCCGCACTGGCCGAGCATGTAGCGGTCATTGGCCCCGTTGCCCACGCAGGCGCAATTCTTGGCTCCAAGTTCCTGAACAAAAAATAGTTTTGCCTTGTCCTCCGGTCCCGGACCAAGAATGTCCACGGAGCAGGGCAAGCCGGACAGGGCCTCGCGGCAGCCGCCGTGAGTGTCGGCCGTTATGACGTGAACCTGCATCTTCTGGGACAGCTCGCGAATCAGTTCCGCGACTCCGGGGATGGGCCGTCCGTCCAGGGCCAGGGTGCCGTTGAAATCCAGTACCAGGTGTTGCAACTCAAGCTTGCCGAACCCCTGAACATCAACGGACAACATGATTCCTATCCCTCCGCGAAACGTTGTATCTTCTTCTTGTAGCTCAGCACCCCGTTGACCAGGCCCCTGGCCATATGGGTCAGGTATTCTTCGGAATTGAGGCGCTTGGCCTCGGTCTTGTTGCTCAGGTAGCCCATCTCAACCAGCACGGCGGGCATCTTGGCTCCCAAAAGCACGTAGAACGGCGCCTCGCGATGTCCGTGATCCCTGAGCTTCCACTTCTTGCTCACCTGTTCCACCGCCTTCTTCTGGATGCTCTCGGCCAGATCGGTGCTCTCGCTGACCTTGGAGTTCAGGGCCAGTTCGGTGAGAATCACCTGCAGGTCGCTGATCTGCTTGGGCGAGACGGCATTCTCCCGCGCTGCAATGCGCACCGCGTCCTTGGTGCGCGCGAGGTTCAGGGTATAGGTTTCAAGGCCGTTTATCTTCGCGATCTGATGGGCGTTGGCGTGCAGGGAAATAAATATGTCCGCTTTCTTGGCGTTGGCCATGGCCGTACGCTTTTCCAGGGCCACGAACGAATCGTCGGTCCTGGTGTAAAGGACGTTGAAGCCCTTTTCCTTGAGCATCTTGCCGAGAATCTTGGCCATGCGGAGATTCACGTCCTTCTCCTTGATTCCGAAATATATGGCCCCCTTGTCGTTTCCGCCGTGGCCGGGATCAATCATTATGGTCTTGATGCCCAATCCAAGCTGCTCAACCAAATCTCCGGCCATCTTCTTGCTGCCCTGGGGAGGGCGATAGGGCTTGGCTGGGGTCTTCTTGGCCGCTGCAACCGGTGCGGCAGCCGTGGCCCCCTCTTCCGGGGCGTAAACGTCGATGACCACGCGAAAGGGATTGCTCAGGTGAAAGACCTTGTGCTCCTGCATGTCCATGAGGTCGAGAACCACCCGCGTCACGCCCGGCTCGTTCTGGCTGGCGCGATAGCCGCGCAGCATGCCGTTGGCTATTGTCTCGTTGCGCTTGATGCCGGAGCCGATGGCCGTGTCGTAGACATCCACATACACGCGGTGGGGCAGCCCCTTGTCCGGAGCCGGGTCCAGAAATTTGTAGACGTACTTGACGTCCCTGTTCAGTTCAAGAACCACGCGCGTATAATCGCTGCTGCTGGTGTAGCGGATCATCTCCAGCCTGGCGCTGCCGTCCGCCGGAGCTGGTTCGACCTTGGGCGCTGGTTCGGGAACCGGCTCTGGTGTCGGCTCCGGTGTCGGCTCTGGTGGCGGCTCCGGCTTTGAAGCGGACTTAGCCTTGGCAACCGGCTTCGGGGCGGGCTTGGGGGCCACCTTTTCCTTGGGTTTTGAGACGGGGTTCGCCTTTGGTTTCGGAGCCTCCGCCACAGCGCCGTCGTTATCGATCTTGGCCAGCAACGCCCTGGCTTCGTCGCGCATGTCCCCTTTGGGGTACTCGTTGAGAATGGCCTGCAGATTGGACTTGGCCTTGGTGGGCATGTTCAGATGCTCGATCCGGATCAGGGCCAGCCTGTAAAGGCAATCGTCGGACCAGTTGTGCTTGGGGAAACGGGTGTAGCAGCGGGCATACCATTCCGTGGCGCTCTCGAAATCGTCCTTTCTGGCGCTGCGAAGGGCAAGCTCTTCGTAAACTCTTCCCAGATAATACAACGATTTAGGACCGAAGTCCGTATCGGAGTACTTATCGTAGACCTCGAGAAATTGCTTTTCCAGCTTCTTCCATTCATCCCGCCGCCAGGACTTGTCCTTGTCCTTGATCAAGGTATGGAAATTCCCGTGAGCCTCGGCAAAGGCGCCATATCCCGTCTCCGCCCCGACCCCGGAACTGGTTGAAAAACTCAAAATGGCGGCCAGGAACAGCACGCAGCAGATTCGGCAAATGATATTGAGCTTGCTTGTTTTCAACTGATCATGCTTCCTTGCCTGGATGTTTTATTCCAACCGGCGGCGTGAATCCCGTACTATCCCGCCCGCAGTCTCCAAAATATTCTAAAGAAAGTCCAGAAAAATTACAGGAGGGCACTGCGTCCTTGACTTGGACTGGCTGCTAACCTATTTCTCGGCATATCTTTCAACCAAAAACATTATTGATATTAAAGCAACACCGACATGAGTTTCACAATCTGGTTCACAGGCCTTTCCGGCTCGGGCAAAACAACCCTCTCCACAAGGGTCCACGAGGAAATAACCAAACGCGGCCTGCCCGCGGAACTGCTTGACGGAGACGTGATCAGGAACAATTTCAGCCAAGGTCTGACTTTTTCCAAAAAGGACAGGGACATCAACGTCTGCCGCCTGGGGTTCATCTCCCACCTTTTGAACAAGCACAAGGTGGTCAGCGTGGTGGCCATGATCGCGCCCTACAACGACGCACGCAACGAAAACCGCAAGCTTTTGGACCATTACGTGGAGGTGTTCATCAAATGCCCCATCGAGGTTCTCAAGAAACGCGACCCCAAAGGGCTCTACGCACGTGCGCTGGCCGGGGAGATAAAAAACTTCACCGGCATCTCAGATCCTTACGAAGAGCCTGAAAGTCCGGAAGTGGTCATCCGTTCGGACCGGGAGTCCATTGATGAAAGCCTGGCCAATGTCATAGGCTATCTGGAAGCAAAGGGACTGCTTTCACCTGTGAAATAACCTCCGGGCCTTAGGGGTTGATGGACATTTGAAAACAAGGAAGGAAAGGCATGGACAAGAATAAGTTTCTGGATTCCTTTCGCGATTTCACCTTTTCCATTCCCTGGAACCTGGGGATGATCACCCTTGGCGCGGCCATCATCGCCTTTGCGGTCAAGGCCATGGCGATTCCCTCGGGCTTTCTGACCGGCGGCATGTCCGGCTTGGCCCTGCTGATCTATTATATCTTTCCGATTTTTTCGCCCGGCGTCTGGTATTTCCTGCTGAACGTCCCGGTCTTCGTCATCGGCTGGGTCTTCGTCAGCCCCAGATTCTTCTTCTACAGCCTATACGGAATGGCGGCTGTCAGCTTTTTCGTGGAAATAATCGACTACTCCGTGCCCATCCAGGACCCCTGGCTGCTCATGTTCACCTGCGGCACCATCATGGGCATCGGCGTGGGCATCTCCATGCGCTCCCTGGGCTCCACAGGGGGTGTGGACATCCTGGCCGTGCTCTGCCGGGAAAAATTCAACATCTCCATCGGCACCTTCGACTTCCTGTTCAACCTCTCGGTATTCTCGGCCGGATTCCTATACCTGGAACTCAGGACCATGCTCCTTTCAACGGCAATGGCCTTCATCACCTCCTGGGTCACGGACTACTGCATCGGGCTGTTCACCGAGCGCAACATGGTCATGGTCATCTCGGACAGGCCCCAGGAAATTCTCGACGCCGTGCTGGTCAAGCTGGACCGCGGCGCGACACTGCTCAAGGGCCAGGGCGGCTATTCCGGGCAGGACAAGGACGTGGTCATGACCATGATCAACAGCGTGCAGATCAAGAGGCTTGAGGAACTGATCTACGAAATCGACACCGAGGCCTTCACCATCATGGGTTCGGGGTTTCACGTCCTGGGCCGGGGTTTCTCCTCCAGAAAGGTCTACTGATCATGGCCGGACTGCTGGACAAGCTCTTCAAGGGGCCAAGCCCGGTCAGACGGCCCATCGCCCTGCTCACGGATTTCGGACTGGATGATCCCTATGTGGGACAGATGAAAGGGGTCATGGCCCGGCTGGCATCCGAAATCCGCATCCTGGACCTGAGCCACGGCGTAGAGCCGTTCAACCTTGTGCAGGCCGGGTTCATTCTCAAGGCCAGCGCCAAGCATTTTCCAAAAAACACCGTCTTTGTCTCCGTAGTGGACCCCGGGGTGGGTACAAGTAGGCGGATAATTCTTGTGGAAATCAACGGCCAGTCCTTTCTGGCCCCGGACAACGGACTGTTGGGACTTGTCCTGGCCCGGGTCGAACAGCTGGAAGTTTTCGACATGTCGCGGGCCGTGACGGCCCTGGACTCTGTTTCCGCCACCTTTCACGGTCGGGACGTGTTCGCCCCCCTGGCCTCCTGGCTGGCCCTCGGCGGGCCGGTTCACGAACTGGGAACCAGGATGGAGCCGGAAGACCTTGCGCCCTCGGCCTTTCCGGAAATCATTGCCATACATTCCCTGCAAAAACATGAGGAAACAAGAGTGACGGTCCTGCACGCGGACCGCTTCGGCAACTGCGTGCTGGGTCTCGAGTCGGGACCTTCTCCCCTTCCCGACTTTCGCGCCCTAAGGGCAAACGGCAAACCGGCAAAAATCGTCACGACCTACGGGGAACTTGCTCCGGGAGAGCTCGGACTGCTGGCCGGAAGCCAGGACTACATGGAGCTTGCCGTGAACCAGGGCTCCGCCGCCCTGGAGCTTGGCCTTTCTCCCGGAGACGAAGCAATCCTCTCTCCGGAGGGCTGATGTCGATATTTCGCCGCCTGCTCACAGCCCTCGGTTTCCTCACCAGACTGGTCCCGGCCCGGCTCACGGACGGGGAAGACATCAGGCAAGCCCTGCCCTACCTGCCTGCCGCAGGCCTGGTTCTCGGCCTTGCCGTTGTCCTGCCCTTTGCCCTGGGCCTGTTCAGAGGCCAGCCCTGGATTCAGGCCTGGCTTGCGGTCTGCCTGAGCGCCTTTCTGACCAGGGGACTGCACCTGGACGGCCTTGGCGACATCCTGGACGCCTCGGGACAGCATACGGAGCCGGAAAAATTCTGGGCCATAGTCAAGGACAGCCGTTGCGGCTCATTCGGCGTGACGGGCATGGTCCTGGCGCTTGCCGGACAGGTGATCCTGTTCCAGGCGATTTTTTCCAGCGCCCAAACCAAGCCCGCGCTCCTCGGCGTGCTGGTCTGGGTCTTCGTGCTGGGCCGGTTCGGGGCCGTGGTCCTGGCCTACGCGGCCAAGCCTCTTGCGCGTCCGGGCCTCGGCCAATTGTTCATGGAGGGCGCAACCACCGTCGGAACCCTTGGGGCCTTGGCCTTTTGCGGGCTGAGCGGAATGTTTCTCGTCCCCCTGAAAACCCATTTCGCGTCCCTGGTCCTGCTGGGACTGGTTCTTGCCCCCCTCTACTTTCTGGCCCGCAGGGTCCGGGGCGTCAACGGCGACTTTCTGGGCGCGGCCGTCGTCCTTGGCGAATGCGCGGCCTGCCTTGGTTTCGCCCTGACCGCCTGACCCCTTTTCAAGTCAGCCCTCCGGGTGTTATTTACCGAGACAACGAAACCGGAGGTTCGACATGCCCTACCTGACCATAATCCTTTCAGTGCTGCTGCTTCTGGGCGGTTGCGCCCCCAAGGTCAAGCTCTTCTCCGACGCGTCGGACCCCTTGAAGGAGTTCGTGCTTCAGGGACAGGGACAGGACAAGGTGCTGCTCCTGACCCTGCGGGGAATAATCACGGACCAGCCCAAGGAGGGCTGGCTCGGCTCAAAGCCCAGCCCGGTGCAGGAACTGGTCAGCCAGCTCCGGCTGGCGGAAAAGGATGAAGCCGTGAAGGCCGTGGTGCTCAAGATCGACTCCCCGGGAGGCAGCACAACGGCCAGCGACATAATCTATCACGAACTTTCCGCGTTCATGGAACGCACCAGGGCCAAGGTGGTCACGGTGATGATGGACGTTGCCGCTTCCGGCGGCTATTACGCGGCCCTGCCCTCGGACAGGATCATGGCCCACCCCACGACCATCACCGGCTCGGTGGGCGTGGTCCTTTTGCGCCCCCAGGTCCACGGACTGATGGAAAAGATCGGCGTGCAGGTGGATGTCTCGAAATCCGGCGAAAACAAGGACATGGGCTCACCGTTCAGAGAGCCCACCAAACAGGAGAACGAGCTGCTCCAGGGAATAGTCTTTGACCTGGCCGACAGGTTCGTCGCCCTGGTGCAGGAAAACCGCAACCTGGACCCGGAGGCCCTGGAAACGGTCAGGACCGCAAGGATCTTTACCGCCAAGCAGGCCAAGGACCTGGGCCTCATCGACGCCATCGGCTATCTGGACGATGGATTGACCCTGGCCAGGGAGCTGGCCGAAATCAGCGAGGATTCGCGGGTGGTCGTATACAGGCGCACGGAATATCCCGACGACAACCAGTACAACACCAGCGCGGAAGCGCAGACCCGCGACCCCGCGCTCATCGACCTCGGAACACGAGGGCTGCTGCCGCCAATGGCCGGTTTCTACTACCTCTGGACGCCGGGGCTGGCCGATTAGCGCGGATCAGTCCCCGTTGCCCTTGCGGAATCCGCCCCGGAAAAAGGACTCCAGGCTGAACCGCTTCTTGTCGTCGTCAAGATAACCCTGAAAGGCCTTTTCCGGGTCCTTCAGGTCCTTGTAGAACTTGGCCGGTATTTCCAACTCGCCGAACTGCTGCCGCTTGCGGCTGGGGCAGTCCAGCACCTGCCAGATCATGGACAGCCGCTCGGTTCCCGCCACCCTTTTTCTGAACTTCACGAAAGGAAACTTGCGCACCAGGCTCACCGCCAGCTGCACATAGGTAAGCTCTATGCAGTTGATGAGCACGATGCCCCCGATTATGGCGCTGAACCAGATATGCTTGTGCGGCGCGTCGGGCTGGAAGATGGGCGACGCCGGATCGATGTAGTCCATGGAATAGAACTGAAAGACCAAGAAAGCTCCGATGAGGGTGATGATCATGATGACCAGAAAGGCCTTGCCCTGGCGGAAGATTCGCTCCTTGGCCTCAAGCCTGGAGCAGATGCTGCTGTACTCGCCCTTGGACGGAAGCTTGCCGTAGGCGATGATCTGAATCCAGAGGTTGTAAACGGCCTCGCGCTCGCGAAAATACTCTCCGAAAAAGAAATTGAAAATGCTGGTCAGGGCCGCCGTGGTGATCAGAAATGGCGAGGGGTTGTACATGAACGCTTTTCCTTGCGGTTACATTGTTTCGTATATCTTGACGTAATCGTTTACCATTCTTTCGGCAGAGAATCGCCCGGCCCCAAAGTCGCGGGCGTTGAGGCCCAGTTCGCGGGCCAGGGTCCGGTTTCCAAGCAAATCCACGGAACCTTGCACAAAGACCTGAAAATCATCGGGCGGGACCAGCACTCCGGTTCTGCCGTGGACTATCTGTTCAGGTATCCCGCCGACCGAATAGGAAACGCAGGCCAGACCGGCGGCCATTGCTTCCAGAATCACCAGGGGATGGTTGTCCGCCCTGGTCGGATAGAGCAGCGCGTCCGCCGCCGACATGAGCAGTTCAAGCCTGTCCCGGTCCACATAGGGCCAGGTCAAGAGGTCGCCCTCGCGTCCGGCCTTGTCACCGCCCACCGCGAAACCCAGCGCCGAAGGAACCCGACTCTTGATCTCCCGCCAATAGTCGGGCCACTTGTCCCCGGACTTGTACCCGGCCACTGCCCCGCCGTGGGCGGCGAACAGGGCTATTGCCGCTTCGGGTGCGACGCCCAGTTGCTTCCGCGCCTGGCGCTTGGACATGGCTGGCCTGTTCCAGGGAACGCCGTTGGGTATGACCTTCGGCTTTTGCCCCAAAGCCTCCCCGGCCAAACCTGCCAGCCAGCCCGAAGGCGCGGCCAGACGGGGCGACAGGGACTTAAGCAGTTCTATCTTGAGCTTTCGTTTTCCATAAGAGCCGGAAAAACCTCTGGGGCAGGGTTCGGCACAATCCAGCTCGAAACCTGGACAGTCCAGGGGATAGGGGCAACCGCCGGTAATGAGCTCCGCGTCGTGCAGGGTCAGGACAAGGGGCGTTCCGGCTGGAATGGACTTGAGCAGGGCGGGCCAGTCTCCGCTTGAATGAAGGTGCAAAATCTCGCCCGGTTCCAGGTCTTGGCCCACGAGTTGCGGAGAAATGGAACATGAGTCCCTGGCCTCCGCGAATTCAAAGGATTCCGTGGAGTCGTGCCCCAAATTCTCAAGCCCCGCCCCGATGAGCTGGGCCACGCGCACGGCGCCGCCGCGAATCTGCAACCCGGTATGCTGGCGCACTTTCAGGCTCATTCCCTGTCCAGCTCCAAAATGTCGTGCTTCAGGCACCAGAGCAGAAGAAAACCGGCCTGATCCCTGGTCATGTCCGGGTTGAGTTCCGGGGCCAGCTCCAATACGCGCCTGGCCAGTTCTCCTGCGCTTACGGGCTTTCTGGCCAAAAACACTATCCGCTTGACCATTGCCCCGTCCACGATATCCTCCAGCCCGGCGTAGACCAGGGGAAAATCCCTGCCACGATAGACCGCCTCGCCCACCCTTCCGCTTTTCAAAAGCTGGTCCGGGGCCAGGGTCTGGCTGGCGTAATGGCCGAAGACCTCGCCGTAGGGCAGATGCAGAGGGTGGGGGATGTTGCGCAGGGAAGCTGCGTCAACGGGCAGGGACCAAAGCTCGTCCCAAAGCTCGACGTAGCGATGGATCACCGATGTCCAGGTGAATTTTTCCAGCACATGAACCCGCGCCTTGCGTCCCATGTCCTGGCGGTATTCATCCGAGGCGAGGCAGTCTCCAAGGGCCTCGGAGAGCATGGGAACGTCCACTGCGGTCTGCTGGGCCATGAGCAGATGATACTGGTTGTCGAAAAGCACCGGGGCCAGCATGTCCAGTCCCGATGTCCCGGCCAGGGAGCCTCCGGGACCAATGGTCGGCACCAGCAGGCCGGTCTCTCCGTGACGAACCAGATCGCGATAGCCGTCATAGTCCGAGGCGATCACGGGCAGCCCGGAAGCGCCCGCCTCAAGAAGGGTCAGGCCAAAGGTCTCCTGCGGATTGTCCGCAATGGACAGGAACAGGTCGCAGGCTGAAAAAAGGCCCAATTTCCGACCGTCCGAGGGACGGGAAACGATTTTAAGGTCCAGGCCGATGTTTACGCACAACTCGGCAATGGTCTTTGAAAAATCGTCCTCATCGTCCACCCATCCGGCCAGCACCAGCCCGACGCTGTTCCGGTCCAGCCCCTGGGAAAAAAGACGCTGAAAGCTTCTGAGCAGAGGCAGGATGTCCATCTTGGAATAATGGGCTATCCTTCCGAAAACCAGAACCAGAACCCGCTCCTGGTCCAGACCCAATTTCAGCCGCCAGTCCTTCCTGTCTTTTTCTTCGGACGGGGAGAAAAGGTCGGGATCGACCCCAAGGGGTATGCGCCGCAGGCTTGGCGCCGGGAACTCGGTTTCGCCGAGCATGAAATTTGCCCGCAGATAGCTGAAGAAATTGTTCATCACCCTAAGTCCGGCCCTGGAAGTGGACACGATGCAGTCCCGCGGAGTAGCCCCTGGCCAGATGTGGCTGAAGAAAAATCCGCCGTAGTTGGCGTAGGAAAGGGAGTGTGTCAGACTAGTTATGGGAAATATTCCCCGGCTGTGGCGGTTCCTGAGCCGGGCCAGATGCTGGGGAAAGTTGATGCAGTCGGACTGGTGGAAAGCGTGGTAGTCCTCCTGGGCCAGCATCCTGGGCAGGTCGCGGCGCATAAAGAACCTGACGCCGGGAACCGTGTCGGGAAAGACGCGGGCCAGGCCTTCCTCCAGCGCCTTGCGCTGGGCCTGGTCACCCAAAAAGAAATGATACTCGTCGAACGGATTCTCCCTGAGCAGGAACTCAAGAAACCCGGCATTGGCCACCCTTCGACCCAAAATCGGCCCGGATTCGAAAAACGGGTCCAGGCTTCCCCATATGCGCCTTTTTTTCATACCCATTTCAAACCGGACTTTGGAAGTTTTGTCAAAGCCTTGTAGCGCGTTTTATTTGTTTCCCACAAAGGAACAGCGCTTTCAGACGTCATGCCATTCATTTTTTTGACGCATTCCCGGCCAAAAAACTCGAACTTTCTTATACAAAAACAACCATGATTCAAGCAAGATAGAGTCCGGATTGTATCCGCTGTTCCTTGGCCTTGTTCTTGCAAACCTTATTGCGCGGATAAGTTTGCCTATGGCTTTCCGCTGAACAAGGAGTTTTTATGAACAGAGGGAACAGACCGGAACTCATGTGGGGACTTGGATTGTCCGAGGACGAAGCGGCGCGCATCAGCAAGGCCGCCGGCGCAGGATTCCACCTGAAAAACTTCAAGCAGGATTCCTATCCCTGGAAAAAAGAGCTGGAGCAGGAAGAAAAGCCTTCCACGGCCTGGATTCCGTTGCGAGTTTGGAACGGCATTCCCAAATACCGCAGGGAAGCTTATTCCCGTCTCGAGGAAACCCAGCGCATCCTGATCCAGGACGACCTTGAAACCCGGCTGGAAATGGAGGAGGTGCTGGAGCAGGGTTTTCTCACTGTCATCCGTTCCCCCCTGACGCGGACCAAGGTCCAGGACGCCCTGTTCAGGGCCAAGGAAGTCACCAGTCTTTATTCCGACATCTACCGCATGACCGAAGAGGTTCTGCTGGAGCGGGAGCTTTTGACCCGCAAGACAGACCAGCTCATGTTCCTGAACAAAATCATGACCAGCGCCAGCGAAAGCCTGGAAACAGCATCCATACTCTCTTCCGTGAGCGAAGACCTAAAAATGCTGCTGCCCGTCAAGACAATACAGGCCGTTTTCTGGCACCGCCAGGACGACACCGGACCCTTTGACGTGGAAATGTTCGTGAAATCCGGGATGGCTCCGGCAATGGAGAACCAGTGGATCGAACTGCTTCTGGACAACGCCGTGAACATGGGCGGCGGGCCGGTCAACAATTTTCAGGTCACACACCTGGATTCAGAAAACAACATCCAAGCCCTTTCTCCCGAACAGGGACGGGTGGCCTCGCTGCCCCTGAGCGTGGGCCATGAAAACTTCGGCTGTCTGCTGCTTCTCTGCGACCAAGACCTGCGACTGGCCAAGGATCAGGTCCAGACCCTGAAGGCTGCCGTAAACCACCTTGCGCTGGCCCTGAAAAACGCGCTTCTGTACAAGGAAGTGAAGATTCGGGCCGACCATGACGGGCTGACCAGAATATTCAACAGGCAGACCTTTGACGAGCGTCTGGTGGACGAACTGAAGCGCCATCAGCGCTACAGTCACGATCTTTCATTGATGATGGTCGACCTGGACCACTTCAAGGCCATCAACGACACCTACGGCCATCAGGCCGGTGACGAGGTCTTGAGGGCCGTGGCCTCGGTCTTCCGCAAGACCCTGCGCACCACGGACTTCCCTGCCAGATACGGAGGCGAGGAATTCGCCATCATCCTGCCCCACACCTCAGAGGCCGACGCCTGGAAACTGGCTGAAAGGCTGCGCGTGGCTATTTCGGAACGGCGCTTCCAGTCCCAAGGCAAGGATTTCCAGGTAACCGCGAGCATCGGCGTCTCCTCTCTGGACTCCGGAGCCCTGACCCGGGAAGCGGACCTTTTGCTCAAGGCCGACCAGGCCCTTTATTCGGCCAAAAGGAACGGCAGGAACATGGTTGTGGTTTCCGGTCAGGAAGCCATGGAAGGGACCATCCAGCAATAAGAAACGTTTTTTCTTGTAATATCAACAGATTCCACTCAAGCTTGACCTGCGTTCATATTCAGGCCAGAACCTAGCCCATGAATGAAATCCTCTGGCTCGGTTTTGCGTTGCTGGACCTGTGCATGGTTCTTCTGGTCTACCGGTTCTTCGGACGGGTGGGCCTGTTCGGACTCATCGTCTTCAACCTGATCATCTGCAACATTCAGGTCCTCAAGACCATTGAACTCTTCGGCCTGACCACGACCCTGGGCAATATTCTTTACGCCAGCGTGTTCCTCTCGACCGACATCCTGAGCGAAGTCTACGGAAAAAAGCAGGCCAAGAAAGCGGTAATGCTCGGATTCACCGCCCTGGTCATGACCACGGTCTACATGCAGATAGCCCTGCGCTTCATCCCGGACGCCTCGGACTTCGCCCAGCCGCACCTTGAGGCCGTGTTCGGACTGATGCCGCGCATCGCACTCGGGTCCATGGCCGCCTATCTGGTCTCACAACTGCACGATGTCTGGGCCTTCCATCTCATCAGAGACAAGACCAGCGGCAAACACCTCTGGCTCAGAAACAACCTGAGCACCCTGGTCAGCCAGCTTCTGGACTCCCTGATCTTCTGCCTCATCGCCTTCTGGGGCGTTTTCGAAGGGGCGGTCTGGACGGAGATTCTCCTGACCACCTATCTGTTCAAGATACTGGTAGCTTTCATGGACACTCCCTTCATCTATCTGGCAAAAAGGATCGCGCCCAAAGAATCAACTTAGGGCGGGCAGCGGAAATCGAATAAAAAAAGGGCCGCGGTCGAATCGACTGCGGCCCTTGTCTTGTCCTTGATAAAACTACTCTACCGGCTTCTTGCTACGCATCAGCGGCTTCTTGATCTTGAATTCCTGCAAGGCCTCCTTGAGGACATCCGTCTCGTCGGGCGTGCCCTGAAACAGGACCAGCACCCTGTGCCATGTGGCGTTTCCGGCCTGAACGGATTCCTTGTCCGCCTTGAACCCGGCCTGCGCCAACTTGGCGATAAACGCGTCGGCCATGGCCTCTTCCTTGAAGGAAGCCACCTGATAGACATAATCAAAGACCTGATCGCCCGGCTTCCTGGCCTTGGGCTTCAGAACTGCGGGCTTCGCGGCTTCGGGTTTTACGGCCTGCTTCGGAACCTCCACCTTTCCGGCCTCGGAGTCCTCGTCCTGCGCGGCCGCATCGGCCTGGGCGGTCTCCGGCACGGTTGCGTTGACTTCCTCGGCGGAACGGGTCAACTCCTCGGTGAACTGCAACTCCTCGGGTTTGAGGATTCCCGTGTCGGGACCGGACGAATCCGCAACCTCCTCCTGGGGAGACGGCATTATCCTGACCAACTCCGGCATGTCTTCTTCCGGCTGGTAGCCGCGCCCGATGAGTATGCCCATGATGAAGAACCCGGTCAGGGCCAACACCGCTATCCCGCCCACGGAAATAAGTCCGGGCAGGGTCAGGGTGAAGGTATAGGTTTTTACCTCCCCCGGTATCTTGGGAATCCTCATCTTTGGGTTCGACATATGTGGCTCCCTCGCAGTAGTTGCATCTACATCCGTTCCGGGGCGTCAACCCCCAGCAAAGACAATCCGTTGCCGACCACCCGGGCCACGCATCCGAGCAGAATCATGCGCGCCTTGCACCGCAGGGGCTCTGCGGAGAGAACATGGTGTGTTGTGTAATACTTATGAAGTTTTGATGCAAGTTCCTGCAGGTAAAAACTAATCAGATGAGGACTCAGGGTCCTGGCCGAAGCCTCCACGCTGTCCGGAAACCTGTCCAGGGCCATGAGCAATTCCCGGTCCTCCTCGGTGTCCAGCATCTCCAAAAGCTCCGGAGCAGAACGCTCAAGCTTGAAACCTTCCTCCCCGGCCTTGTGCATCAGGGAACAGATTCTGGCGTGGGCGTACTGCACGTAATAGACCGGGTTGTCCATGGTCCGCTGCTTGACCAGTTCAAGGTCGAAGTCCAGCTTGCTGTCGCTCTTGCGGGACAGGAAGATGAACCTGGCCGCGTCCGGGCCGACCTCGTCAACCACGTCCTTCAAGGTCTCGAACTGGCCGCCGCGCGTGGACATGGCCACCTGCTCGCCGCCGCGCAAGAGATTGACCAACTGGACCAGAATGACCTGCAGGCCGCCTTTCCTGCCCAAAGCCTCGCAGGCCGCCTGCATCCTGGGAACATAGCCGTGATGATCCGCGCCCCAGATGTCAACCACAAGGTCGAAACCGCGTTTGAACTTGTCGTGATGATAGGCGATGTCCGAAGCGAAATAGGTGATGTCGCCGCTGGATTTCCTGAGCACCCGGTCCTTGTCGTCGCCGAAATCCGTGCTCCTGAACCAGAGGGCCCCGTCCTTGTCGTAGGCCAAACCGGCCTTTTTCAGGCTCTCGAAGGTCTCCTCCACCTTGCCGTTCTGCACAAGGCTCTTTTCGGAAAACCAGACCTGATGCTCCACGCCGAACTGCTCAAGGTCGGTCTTGATGCCTTCCAAGATTTTCCCCATGCCGTATTGGCGGCAGATGTCCACGGCCTCGGACTCGGCCATGTCCAGAATGCCCGGATGCAGTTCCAAAACCTCCCGGGACAAGTCCTTGATGTATTCCCCCTTGTAGAAATCATCGGGGTCGGGAATGTCGCGGCCCTGGTCCTGGAGCAGGCGGACCCAGATGGAATTGCCCAGTATCTTCATCTGCCGCCCGGCGTCGTTGACGTAGTATTCGGTTTCCACGTCGTGGCCGGTGCTTCTCAGGATGCGGGCCAGGGAATCGCCAAGGGCCGCGCCGCGGCCGTGGCCGATGTGCAGGGGGCCGGTGGGATTGGCGGAAACATATTCAACCTGAACCTTGCGCCCCTTGCCCATGTCCGAGAAGCCGAATCTCTCGGCCTGCTCCTCGATGAGACGGATCGTCTTTTTCCAAAAATCAAGGGAATAATGGACGTTCAGGAATCCGGGACCGGCAACCTCGGCCCTGACGATGTCCGGGTCTCCGGCCTCAACGGCCTCGGCCAGCTCCTGGGCCAGCTCGCGCGGATTTTTGCGGGCCTGACCGGCCAGCAGCATGGCCACGTTGGCGGACATGTCCCCGAACTTCCTGTCCTTGGGCGGCTCGATCACGGCCTTTTCAGGCCATTGCCAGCCCTTTTCGGCCACGACCCGCTTCAGGGCCTCTTCCAGATGTGTCTCGGCTCTCATTATATTAAAGCTCCCCGCCCTGTTCCAGGGTTGAAATATTCACGCCCTCGTATTCCCTGTCCTTGAGATTGGCCTTCAGAAGCTTGGTCAGAACGCCCTTGGGGCCAAGTTCCAGCCAGGACCGGACGCCGGCCTGCCACTGGTTCTCAATGGTCTGAATCCAGAGGACCGAGGAGGTCATCTGCCTGCACATGATCTCCCTGATCTTGCCGGAATCGCCCTCGGGCAGGGCCGTGGCGTTGAAGAACACGGGAAAGGCCGGTTCGCGCCAGTCCAGCTTCTTGAGGTATGCGGCAAACTCGTCCGCCGCCTCCTGAATCAGGGGACTGTGGAATGCGCCGCTCACGGCCAGGGGTATGGCGCGTCCCTTTTGTTCCTTGACCAGTTCGGCGGCCCTTTCCAGGGCCTTGTTCTCGCCGCTGATGACGAACTGGGCCGGGGAGTTGTAGTTGGCAACGCGCAATTGGCCCAGCCCGGCGGCCTCGGAAACTATGTCCTCGACCACGCCCTGCTCCAGTTTGACCACTGCGGCCATGCCCTGGCCCGGACCTCCGGCCTCGGACATGAGCCTGCCGCGTATTGCCGTGGCCTTGACCGCGTCCTTGACGGACAAGACTCCGGCCGCCGCCAGGGCGGCGAACTCTCCCAGGCTGTGCCCCGCCGCTGCAACGGGTTCGATCTTGCTTCCAAGGGCGGAAAAAAGGGCCAGATTCACGACCGTCAGGGCGGGCTGCAGGGCCGAAGTCTCGGACATGTCCCTGTCCTCGCCTTCCCAATATATCTCCCTCAAAGGCTGTCCTGATTCATTTTCGGCCAGCTTCCACAAATCAAGGGCTTCGGACCGGGCTTCGGCAACGTCCCTGCCCATGCCCTTCTCCTGCGAACCCTGTCCCGGAAACAAAATCGCTGTCTTGGTCATTTCTGCTCCTCACAATTTCCTGACGCCCAAAAGAAGGGCGAGAACAATCATCCTTTTTATTAATGGATCATTAACTTTTGCGCCGCCGAGAACTGAAGCTGCCAAAACCCGGAGCGCCTTTGGTGCGGTTGGTTCTGATATGGATTATAATCAAGGAAGTCCAGCTGTTTTTCCCCGACGCGAAGGCATAATTTACGCATGCGGCCATGTCCCGTCAACCAAACGCCCCCCGAGCTTGCCAATTGCCCACCATTGTATTATATATCGCATAAGTTGATAATCATGACCTCTTCCACGGACCGGAAGATGGCCAACCCAGGAGTCCCTCTGGACAGAGCGCGGCAAGGCCGCAGGGACAGCCGGGCTGCATAGGCAGTGACCGGCATTTTTGTTTTCAAAATCCTGGCCCATTGGAAAAGGCGCATGGCTCTAGCCGCTCAGGGCATACGCAACTACCTGAAAACCGAGAAAACCTCGGAAGCGGACATGTTTGTCCGCAAGAACAGCCAGGCCAAGGTCAAGACCCGGACCTACGGATTCGACCTTGGCAAGTTCGGGCTGAGCTATACCGAACACGATGTCGAGTTCGATCCGGACAACCTTCTGGACAAGGCGCGGCAGTTCAGGGACAGCACGAAAAAACGCGCCTTTGACTCGGAATTCGACGTGGCCCGCGTTCGCCGGGACATGGCCGCAACAGCAACAGCCTCCGACATCCCCTCATTCAGCCGCTCCTCGGCCCACCTTCTTCGACAGGGCCTGGCCGCCTATGCCAAATCGGTCGAGGAGCCCCTGGCCCAAGCCCTGCCGGGAAGCATGTTCCTGGCCGTGGTTTGATCGTTTTAGACAATCCAAAACTTGACGGCTGTTGACACAAGGCTTTTGAAGTCCTATCATGATACCGATTCTCACAATCAAGTAGTCTGTGTAATTTTTCTTGCCGCTATTCCCAAAAAATCATTAACACCTATAATAATAGCATGAGCAAACACATCAAGGCCCGCATCAAGGGCATGCACTGCGCATCCTGTTCGTCCAGGATAGAGAAGGTCCTTTCCGGCATGAAAGGCGTGGAAAAGGCGGAGGTAAGCCTCGCCTCCGAGACCCTGACCCTGGATTTCGAACCCGGCGAAATCGATCTGGCGACAATCGGCCAGAAGGTCAAGGCTTTGGGTTTCGAGGCCTTTTTCAAGGACGAAGGACTAGAGGAAGACTCTGTCCGGGACTTCACCCAAAGCCGCAGGGAAGCCCATGAGGATTTGGCAGGCAAAAGGGCCCGGCTCATTCCGGCCTTTGCCTTTGCCCTGCCCCTGCTCGTAATTTCAATGGGCCACATGTGGGGCATGCCCCTGCCCTCCTGGCTGGACCCGGCCATTTCGCCCATGAACTTCGCCCTGGCCCAGCTTCTACTGACCCTGCCCGTGATCTGGTCCGGCAGATTCTTCTACACCGGAGGCATTCCGGCTCTATTGCGCGGCGGACCGAACATGGACTCCCTGGTGGCCGTGGGCACGGGGTCGGCCTTTCTCTACAGCCTCTGGAACCTCTTTGAAATCGCCGCCGGGCAACACGCCAAGGCCCACGACCTCTACTTCGAGTCCGCAGCGGTGCTCATAGCTCTCATTTCTCTGGGCAAGTATTTCGAGGCCCGCTCCAAGCTCAAGACCTCTGCGGCCATTTCCGCGCTCATGCGGCTGACCCCGGACAAGGCAACGCTCATCCGCAACGGAAAGCAGATTGAAGTGCCCCTGGAAGATGTGGTTCCAGGAGACACCCTGCTCATCCGCCCAGGGGGTCGCGTTCCAGTGGACGCCAGGGTTCTGGACGGACGCTCAAGCGTTGACGAGTCCATGCTCACCGGAGAACCAATGCCCGTGAGCAAGAAGGAAGGCGACTCCCTGGCCGGGGGGACCCTGAACACCCACGGCGCCCTGACGGTCGTGGCAGAACGGGTCGGGCGGGACACCATGCTGGCCCGGATCATCCGGCTTGTGCGCGACGCCCAGGATTCAAAAGCGCCCATCGCCAGCCTGGCCGACCAAATCAGCTTCTATTTCGTTCCGGCGGTCATGGCCATCGCCACACTCTCGGGACTGGCCTGGTACTTTGTCGGCAACGCGGACTTTTCCTTCAGCCTGCGCATCTTCGTGGCCGTCATGGTTATCGCCTGCCCCTGCGCCATGGGTCTGGCAACGCCCATGTCCATCATGGTCGGCACCGGACGCGGCGCGCAACTGGGCATCCTGGTCAAAAGCGGCGTGGCCCTGCAATCAGCGGAAAACATTTCAGCCATAGTCTTTGACAAGACCGGCACCCTGACCCACGGCAAGCCGTCTCTGACCGGGTTCACCCTCATTGGACAGACCTCGGAATCCAAGGATGAACTCCTGGCCCTGGCAGCGGGTGCGGAAAGCGCGTCCGAGCATCCCCTGGCCCTGGCCCTGGTCAAGGCCGCCGAGGCAAAGGGCCTGGAACCCCTCAAGCCGGAAGACTTCACTGCGCTTCCCGGCCGGGGCGTAAGCGCACGAGTGAACGGCAGGCTTGTTTTGGTGGGCAATCTAGCCCTCATGTCCGACAACTCCGTTTCCGACCTGAAAAAGGCCGACTCCGTGGCAGCGCCCATTGACGGCGGAACCCTGATGTTCATGGCCGTGGATGGAGAGTTGTCCGCAGCCCTGACCATCAGCGACACACTAAAAGACGAGGCCCGGGAAACGGTCTCGCGGCTCAAGGACATGAAGCTAAAGGTGATCATGCTCACCGGCGACACCGAGCAGTCTGGGCGAGGCATGGCCCGACGGGTGGGCATCGACGAGGTCATCGCCGGAGTCCTGCCCGACAAAAAGGCCGAAGTGATCGAAGACCTTCAGTCCCAGGGACTCAAGGTGGCCATGGTGGGCGACGGGATCAACGACGCCCCGGCCTTGGCCAGGGCCGACCTGGGCATGGCCATGGGTTCGGGCATCGACGTGGCCGTTGAGTCCGGGGACGTGGTGCTGATGAAGAGCGATCTGGGCGCAATACCCCTGGCCCTGGGCCTGAGCCGGGCCACCATGCGCAACATCCGGCAGAATCTTTTCTGGGCCTTCGCCTTCAATACGTTAGGCATACCCGTGGCCGCAGGCCTGCTGCACATCTGGGGCGGCCCGACCCTGAACCCCATGATCGCGGGAACGGCAATGGCCCTAAGTTCCGTAACTGTGGTCACAAACGCACTGCGTCTCAGGCTCTTCAAGGGCTGAGACGGTCATAAAACAGGAAAAACTACACAAAGCAATTTCGTCTCAAGAATAATGGTGACAAATTTGCTGTAATGCCGTTGCCGGACCGACTTCCGGTCGACAGTGGCCCATGCCGAATGCAGACCTTCGCAGATTTCATTTCCTGGTTCCCTGGACCGCAGCTTTCGAGTGTTTTCCTCTGAAGCCGATTTTCCTGTCCGCTTTTCATTGACCTCGCCGGGCCAAAAAGCATGGGAAACAGGCGTCCGAATTCCGTGAACCAACACCATCCGACTCTACCCTTTGGGCATCAGGTTTGTGGTCTGGTGGGCGGTTGCAATTCGCACTCGGCCCTGGGGAAGGATATCTCGAAGCAGGCGCCTTCCGATTCCCAGGACTGGGCCTTGATGTCTCCGCCGTAGTCGGTCACGATGCCGTAGGAAATGGACAGTCCCAGTCCGGTGCCCTTGCCCACGTGCTTGGTGGTGAAGAAGGGCTCGAACAGGCGATCCCGGATGGCCGGGGGGATTCCCGCGCCTGTGTCGCAAATCCTGAATACGACCATCTCCGGAGTGCTGAAGGACTTGATGTGGATGCGCTTGTCCGCGTCGAGCTTCCGCTCGCTCCATTTGTCCTCTATGGCGTCCCTGGCGTTGAGCAGGAGGTTGATGACCACCTGTTCCAGCCGGTTGGAGTCGGCCATGATCAGAGGCAGTCCCGCTTCCAGTTCCCAGACCACTTCAATGTTGTGCACCAAGAGCTGCTGGCTGAAGAACTCGAAGCCCCGCTCCAGCACCTCGTTGATCTGCACGGGCATGGTCCTGAGGTCGGACTTGCGACCAAATTCGCGCATGTGCTCAATGATCTTGCTGGCCCGGTCCACATGGGTGGAGATGCCTTCGGCCATTTCCTCCATGATCTCGGAATCCAGCGGAGTCTTGGTGGTCACCCTGCGCGAGAGCAGGTTGGAGATGGCCTTGAGGATGGTCAAGGGCTGGTTCAACTCATGGGCCACGCCCGTGCTCATCTCGCCCAGGGTTGTCATCTTGCTGGCCTGGATGAGCTGCTGTTCGGCCTCTATCTTCTTGGTCACATCCGTGCAGGTTATGATGAGGGTGTCCCGCTCCTCGAACCTGGCCGGGGAGATACGCAGGAAGACAAAAATAGGCTTGCCGGACTTGGTTACGTGGGTGCACAGCTTGATTTCGGGCCAGGTGCGCACTGCTTCCTCCCAGTCGCCGGCCTCTTCTTCGCGGAAGAAACGCATGAATGACCGGCCGCGCAGTTCCGTGTGGTGCCAGCCGTATATGTCCTGGGATGATTCGTTGGAATTGAGAATCTCCAAAGTGTCCCGGTCAAGCACGAAAACCGCGTTGGGAATGGAATCGAAAATGGCGTGATAGCGGTGCTCGGAGGCGGCCAACTGGTCCACCAGCTCCTTGCGGCGGGAAATGTCGATCATCATCTCCATGGCCGCCACCACCACGCCCTCTTCGTTCTTGACCGGGGAGGTGTACACGATCCAATGAATGGGCCTGCCTTCCTTGGACAGGCCGGATTCCTCAGACATGTGGGACAAACCATCCTTGAAGGTGCGGTCCACCGGGCAGGCCTCGCATTTCTCCAACCGTCCCTTGTTGACCTGCCAACACCGTTTTCCCCTAGGCGGCCCGAAGTGGCGTTCATAGGCCGAATTGTGCCGGATGACGCGGTAGTCGGCGTCCACCACGCTGACCAGGCACGGCACGTTGTCGAACAGATTTCGAAATTCCTCCCGCTGCTCCATGAGCTCGCGGTGCTTTTCGGAGACCCGCTGGCCCATCATGTTGAAGGCCTCGCCCAAGGTGCCTATCTCGTCCACCTGCTCGATCTTGATGTCCGTGAAGGCCCGGCCCGCGCTGATACCCTCGGTGGCGGAGATGAACCTCTTGATGGGCCGGAATATGAACCGGTAGGTGAAGGCGAACAGGGCCAGGAAAGTGGCCGTGAAGACCACAATGGCAATTCCCATGTTGGCCCGTTCAAACATCATGATCATGGCGTTCTTGGCATCCATGTTCACGGTCACATCCAGCAGGCCCAAAACCTGCTCATCCTCCTTGTGCACATGGCAAGGGCCGGGCGAGCACCCCTCGACATTGGCGATGGGGGTCATAATGGCCATGAACACCCGTTCGCCCGACTGGACCATCCTGGTCCGCTTGGACAGAGGCATGGCGGGCGGCGGCGGGTCATACTGGTGGCAGTTCCAGCAAGAGGGCGACTCCATGTCGATGACCGTGCCGATCTCCTCGGAGATGTTGGAAAAAATGATGCGGCCCTGTTTGTTGTAGACGCGGATGTTCTCGATCTCCTCCTGTTTGCTGATGTTGTTGATGTTCTCTTTGATGTCCTCTTCGCTGTCGAGCATCATGGCATAGTGCAGGGCAAGTTTGATGGTGTCGGACACCATCTCGATATCGGACATGACATTGGAAAGAACGTTGCGCTTGAAGTAGTAGACGTTGAATCCGGTCCATACGAAGATGCACAAGAGAAGCGTGACCCCGCCGGACAGGATCATCTTGGCGATCAGGCTTTCGCGAAATCTCTTGAACATCTTCACACCTCCCTCTTGCCGTGGGGCATGTCTTGTGTCGGTCGGCTAATCTTTTGTCCACGGATTCTGCGGACACAGGAACGCGTCCTTCATCAGGTCGGCCAGGGAATAGGAGTCGAGCATCTTGTACATGGCCATGCTGGCATCGTCCCAAATGGAGCGTTTCAGGCAGACTGCGGCTCGCGGGCAGGTGGACACGTCGCCTTCGCAACCCAGGACCTGCTCTTCGCCGTCCAGGATGCGGGCCACCTCGCCGATTGAAATATCCTCGGGGCGCCTGACCAGGACATTGCCGCCGTTGGGGCCGCGCTTGCCGGTTACGTAGCCCCCTTGTTTAAGCAGCTTGATTAGCTTTTCAAGATATTTGAGAGAAAGACCCTCGCGGTCGGCAGTGTCCTTGCTCGGAACGGGACTTCCGCCCCCGGAATGAAGGGCGATGTCCAGAAGCAACCGGGTGCCGTATCTGCTGCGTGTAGTCAGCTTCATAAAACCCTTCCCTGGCGGCGTATGTGATGGACGCACGCTCTTTGCTCTCCCAACACAAAAAACACATGCACTCGGCCCGCCCGGCCCCTCGACGACCTACCTTCCTGCGTTTTCGGGCAAGGTGATGGTGAAGACCGAACCCTGATCCGGGGATGATTCCACCTCTATGGAACCGCCGTGCTGTTCGATGGTCTGGTTGGAAATGAACAGCCCGATACCCGTACCCTTCTTGCCCTTTGACGAAAAAAAGAGTGTGAAAATCTTTTCCTTGGTCTCCTGATCCATGCCCATGCCGTTGTCGGCCACGGTGACAACCAGGTCGGAACCCTTGCGCTCGGCGTTCAGTTCCACCCGGCCCCCCTCCCGTTGTTCGGAGGCGTCCACACCGTTTTCCAGAAAGTTGATCAACGCTGCGGACATTGCCGCTGTGTCGGCCTGCAGGTTTCCGAGATTGTCGGGCACGTTGCAGACAAACTCCACGCAGGCCGCCTCCGCCTTGGCTGCGGCAATATCCGCCGTGTCCCTGAGAAACCGGGAGGCGTCCACTGTTTCAGTCTCCAACTCCCGCACCTTGGCGTAATAAAGGATGTCCAGGACCATTTTCTTGACCCGTCCGACGATGGACTTGAGGGCTGTTGCGGCGGCTTCCGCACGCTTCTTGTCGCCTTTTCTCAGGCCGGATTCCAACCGGTAGATGCCGCCGTCAAGAGAGGTCAGCATGCCCTTGACCCCGTGGGACATGGAGCCGAGCATGATGCCGAGGGATGTCAGGTGGTCCTGCAGCCGGCGAATTTCCGTGATGTCGGTGGACATCTCCATGGCCTGAACGACCCTGCCGGATGCGTCGTGGATGGGCGCACTCTGCACCAGCATATTCTTCTGCACGCCGCCCAAGGTCGTGACCACGGTTTCGCGTTGCCGGGAAAGACCGTCCTTGAAGGTCTTTTCTATGAGGCAGTCGTCGCACTGCTCGTCGCGATGCTTGTAATAGGCAAAGCACGGCTTGCCTTCGGCCTCGCCGAAGTCCTCGACGAACTTCCTGTTGGCCTCGGCAATGGAAAAATCTGGATTTTGCACAGTAATGTAGCAGGGAGCCTCGTCAAAAAGCCGCTGATATTTATACTGGGTGGTCAGCAATTCGTCCTGGAGGCGCTTAAGTTCGGTCATGTCGACGGAAATATCCAAAACCAATTCGATGTCCCCGTTTTTGCCGGGAATGGGCGCAGTGAAAACCGAGACCGGTATCTCCTCCCCGTCCTTGCCGCAAAAGGTTTCCCTGCTGCGTTGGCCGTGTCCGGTCTCGAAGGTCTTTTGCACGGGACAGGCGTTGCCCGGAGAATTGCGGTCGGAATATATGTCGAAACTGTTGTCGCCCACCCTGTTGCCGAGCCGTTCCTCGAACAGTGTGTTGTGGGCCACTATCTCCAGGTAGCGGTTGTGGATGGAGACAAGGCAGGGGAGTTCGTTGAACAGGCCGTGTCCGGTCTCCACCTCCTGGGCCGCATCGGACAGGGCGGACGAGAGTCCCTGGACCACCTGGCATGCGGCGTTCTGGCGCTCAAGTTCCACGATGCGCCGAGTCTTCTCCTCGACCAGGGATTCCAGGTTCTCCGTGTATTCGCGGAGTTGGCGCTTCATGTTGATGCGGACGTGCGCCCGTTCCAGAGCGACATCCAGGACATCGTTGTTGATGGGCTTGGTGATGAAATCCGAGGCGTCGAACTTCAGGGACTCGATGGCCAGGTCCAAGTCGCCGTGGCCGGTGATCATGACGACCTCGGTTTCGGGGGATTTGTCCTTGATGGCCTTGAGCAGCTCGATGCCGTCCATAACGGGCATCTTGATGTCGGTAAACACGATGTCCGGCCTGAACCGGTCGAAAAGCTCCAGGGCGGCCCTGCCGTTGGCGGCCGTTTCCACTTCGTAGCCGAGATCCATTAGAGAGAACCCGAGGAAGCGGCGGACGCCTTCCTCGTCATCGACGAGCATCAATTTCCTGAAATCCATCATCCCCTCCGGTAAAATCCGGTTCGCCAATCGCACCCACGATGTTCACTCGTCAAACAAATCCCCGATTCCACGGGTTCCGCCCCGGTTATTCGCCCAGGGCCTCGCGCACGATCTGGATCACATCCGCCGGATCAAAGGGCTTCTTGATGGTCGCCACGGCCCGCCGGATGGCCAGATGAATTCCCGACAGGCCGCTGATGACTATCACCGGGATGTCGCGAAATTCCTTTTCGCTGGTAAGCCGACGGTAGAATCTTGGACCCCACTCGTGGGGCATCTCGATATCCAGGGTGATGAGGTCCGGCTGTTCAGCCATTGCGACCTCATAGGCGGATATCCCGTCGGAAGCGCGGCAGGTGTCGTATCCGTGATCTTCGAATACGTTTATGAGGTAATCGACGATATCGGGATCATCGTCCACCACCATGATTTTCTTTGGCATGAGCTCTACCTGTGTTCAAGTGCCGGGGTGTCCCGCCACGAAAGCAACGGATACTCAACCTGCGCACCAGTTCAGGTCGAAAACTCGGCCCGCGAATCAAAATCGAACCGCGGGCCGGTATCTCCAACCCCACCTGACCCTGCTAGCCGATAGCGTCCTTGACGATTTTCAGCAGCTGGGCAGGTTCAAAAGGCTTGGTAAGACTTGCGATCGCCTTGGGAACAGCGTACTGGATCGCGTTGAGGCCGCTGATGACCACAACGGGAGTACGCTTGAGCTCTTCATCCTGGCTGATCTTGCGGTAGAACCGGGGACCCCATTCGTTGGGCATTTCCAGGTCCAGGGTGATGAGGTCGGGCTTCTCGTTCTTGGCGATATCCACGGCCTCGGAACCATCAGTGGCAGTCACGGTTTCATACCCGTTGTCGCCGAGCAGCTCGGACAAATACGAACGGATTTCCTTGTCATCGTCGACAATGAGAATCTTCTTGGACATAACATACCTCCTGGTACTCATGAATCATTTCCGTTGATTCTTGATCTGCCGCAGTCGCTCCCGCCAAGGCCGACTGCGGCATTAATATTTTCACAAGCGCACCCGTCAAATGCCGAACGCGCTTCTCACTCATTAAACCTTGTCAGGCTTGCTGACGCTGACCACCGGACAACCGGCACGCAGGATGACCTGCTCCATGGTGGAGCCGATGCGGGCCAGTTCCGGGTCCAACTCGCGGTTGTGGTGCGCCATGACGATGAGGTCGGCGCTCCGCTCGCGGGCCATTTTGACGATTTCCACGTAGGGCACGCCTTCCCAGACTTCAACGTCGAAGTTCTTGAAACCGCCCAGCTTGGATACATAGGTTTCGCGAATGCGATTCCGGGCTGCGAGCAGTTCGTCTTCGATGGCGTTCTGGTCGAGCACCTTGCCGCTGATATCCAGAGCGTGAAACAGCGTCAGGTCGCAGTCCAGCTCCTTGGCCGAGGCCAGGGCGAACTTGAATGCGTTCTCTGCCGGCTTGGAAAAGTCCGTGGCAAAGATGATGCTGCCGAAGCCGCCCCAGTAGGACGCGGTCTCGCGGTGTACGGTCATCACCGGGCAACGTGCGGCTTTGGCCACGCGCTGCAGAGTGGAACCGGGGTAGCCCTTGCGGTAGGCGGATGAGTCGCCGGAGCTGGCGCCCATGACGATCAGGTCCACATCCTCGGCGCGGGCAGCGCGAAGGATCTCGCGATGGGGCACGCCGGTGGTGGTGATTATCTTGGAGTACTCCACGGACTCGATCTGCTTCTGGAAGGTGGATTTCAACTCCTCTTCGACCCAGGCGCGATATTCATCGTCAATCTCGACCTCTTCGCCGGTGCGGACGTCGTTGACCACCTGGGAAAACGCCTTGGTGGGGACGCCCATGACATTGAAGACCACGACCTCGGCCCCATAACGCTTGGCCATGTCAAAGGCGACACGGGCAGCGCCGAAGGTGGACGGAGCTCCGCTGGTGGCCAAAAGAATCTTTTTGAACATATTTCACCTCGTCCTTTGGTTACTCGTCCTTGGGCAGAAGATGCTCGGGAACGTCCAGCATCTTGATCACCAGCGGCTTGAGGAAGGACCAGCGGATGCCGATTTCATACTCTTCCTCCAGGTCGCGGATGGCGTCCCAGCAATTATGGCAGGGCGCGATAACGAGCTTGCAGCCCGTGTCGATGATCTGCTCCATCTTCTTGCGCAGGGCCATGTTGCGCTGGGGGCGGTACAGGCCGATGCCGTTGAAGCCGCCGCCGCCACCGCAGCAGTAGTTGTGCTCCTTGGAGGGGGCCATCTCAACAAAATAGCCGGGCTCCACGATATAGCTGATGATCTCGCGGGTGACGTTCTTCAGACCCTGGTTGCGCACATAGTTGCAGGAATCCTGCAGCGTGACCGGTTCCTTGATGCGCTTGGCCGGATCGATCTTGAGCTTGCCGGTCCGCAACGCCTCGGCCAGCCATTCCACATAGTGGATGTAGGGCACGGGGGGCTGTCCGTCGGGCCGACCGGTCCAGTAAGGACCTTCGATGACGGTGGCGCGGTGCGCGTGGCCACATTCGGTGCCGATGGCCCGTTTGGGCCTGAGGCGCTCAATGGCGTCGTATACGTTCTGAACGTTGTCCTTGCAGCATTCCCAGTCACCGGCGAACATGGACAGGGAAGTCTGCTCCCAGCCCTCGGAAGGCACGGTCCAATTTTCGCCGGCCACGTGAAAGAGAATGGCCGCTTCAGCCACGTCTTCCGGGTAGTGCTTGGGCTCGCGGGCGTTGCAGGTGTACATGATGTCCGCATCTTCCTTGTCGATGGGTATTTCAAGACCCGGCCATTCATCGGCATTTTCATCGGCCATCCATTCGCAGGTATCGACCCAGTCTTCGGTGGTAACGTCCATCTGGGCGCGGTACACGCGGTGCATGCCGGAACCGATCTTGAGCTCCCAGGGCACGAAACCCTGGGAATAGAGCAGGCCGCGCAGGTAGCCGAACATGACGCCCATGTCGATGCCGTGGGGGCAGTACATGCCGCAACGGTTGCAGCAGGTGCACTTGGACCAGGCGGTTTCCATGCACATCTGCATGAAGGCGTTGTCGACCTTGCCTTTTTTCTTGACGATCTGGCCAAGGGTGGACTGGATCTTGTAGGACGGGACCTGTTCGGGCACGCGTCCATTGACCTGGTAAAGAAAACAGCTCTCGGCGCACAGGCCGCAGTGGGCGCATATCTCGAGCCAGGTCTTGACCCTGGATTTCATGGTCTTCTGGATGGCGCCCCAAAGCTTGTCGGCGTCCACATCCAATTGGTCCATTTCAGCGTAGTATTGCTTTCCGCCCTTGTCCGACATGGTCAGCTTGAGCTGCTCGTCGGTATTGATGGGCGTCTTGTTGCAAAGTATTCCTTCAGGCATTTTGCTTCTCCATTCTGAGCAGGCTATTTAACACGCCTGGTTACCAGGCCATGTCCGAGCCCTTCATGCCGCCGCGCTTGATGCCGTAGTCCATGCCCAACTGCATGCGGGACATGAAAAACAGAATGACGTGGCTGAGCTTGGTGAAGGGCAGGCACAAGAGCCAGATTTCGCCACTGATGATATGGGCCATCAGCCAGAAGTCGTAGTCACCCATCTCGTACCGTGCGATCAGGCCGGTGATGAAGGGCATCACGGTGATGACGATCAAAAGGTAGTCGTAAAAGGTGGTGATGATGCGCACTTCAGGGAAGGCAATCCGGCGAAGGATCATGAACAGTCCGCCCACCAGGCAGGTCCAGGCCAGCACGTCCACCACGGAGGAGGGCAATGCGGGCAGGCTGATGCCGAAGGCGTTTTTGAGCATCACGTTATGGGCTTCCAGGAAGATCGGGGTGACCAGCAGCCCGATGTGGAAACCGAAGAAGATGATGGTGAAACCGGGGCGCACACGCCACAGCCGGGCCTTGAACGGGATGATAAAGGCCAGGATGGAGATGAAAGCTCCCCGTAAACCGTATTTCATGTTGGGGCGATAAGCCACTCGGTCGAGCTGCCAGTGAAGTCCTCTGACGTACATCACTGCGCGAACGAGCAGGCCGCCTAAGCTGACGAGAAATGTCGCCCAGAGCATCGGCCCTGTCAGGAAATCGTACATTTCCGCTTCTCCTTGATTGTCATATCGTTAATCTGAAAACGATGGCCTTGCGGCTAGTCGTCCTTTTTGTTGCCACCCATGAGGAACTGCCAGTAGAGGGTGGCGCCCACGAGAATTCCGCCCATGATCAGGTACACGACACCCTTGGTGAATGTGTAGTAGTCTTGGATAGTAAAGAATTCCATATTGGCTACCTCCTAGTGTTCGCCCTTGTAATCAGGATGCTCGAAGAAGATGGGCATCCTGGTGGTGATGAACCGGAAAACAAGTACGCCGATGGTGACCACGAACAGGGAGATGGTGATCTCGCCCCAGCTCGGGAAGTACCGCTCTGCCGAGGGCAGATGGTAGTTGAAGGCGACTATGGAGATGTTGAACCGGTTGACGACTATGCCGAGGACGGTGATGCCTGCGGCCCATTTGATCAAGGTGATGTTCCTGTCCCGCACGCCGACCGCATAGAGGAAGGAGGGCAAGGCCACGAAACCGAGCATTTCGACCAGGTACCACGCGCCGTAGCCGGTGGTCAGGTAATGCCAGTTGTTGTCGTAGGCCAGGCCGATGAGCTTGATGGAGAAATAGCCGAACAACACGAGGGAAGCGGCCTTGCCAAAGCCGAGAACAAGGCCGTCGTGGTTGCTCAGGTACTCCTTATCCATCATGCGGTGCATTGGCTTGTGGGAGAGGGTCCCTTCGAAGATGACCATGGACAGACCGGCACAGATGCTCGAAACGAAGAAAAAGACCGGCAGGTACGGGGAGTACCACAACGGGTGCAGCTTCGAGGGGGCGATGGTGAACAGCGCGCCCAGGGAGGATTGGTGCAGAGTGGACAGAACCACGCCGAAGATGGTCAGGGCCAGGGTCATCTTGACCACGATGTTCCGTATCTTCTTCATGCCGAGCCACTCGAACATGGCCGGAGTGAATTCGATGAACAGCACGGTCAGGTACAGGAACACGCAAAGACCCACTTCAAAGAGCAGGGAAGTGGTGCCCTGCTGGACGAAGATGGGGTAAGGCAGACGCCACGGACGGCCCACATCGTAATGCAGGGCGAAGACCACCAGGGCATAGCCGAGGAATGCGGTCAGGATGGCCGGGCGAACACCCGAATGAAACTTTTTGAGACCGAACACGTAGCAGGCGGCCGAGGTGGTGTAGCCTCCGGCTGCCAGGGCGACGCCGCACATCAGATCGAAACCGATCCAAATGCCCCACGGGTTGTTCTGGTCAAGGTTGGTGACGGCTCCAAGGCCGCCGGTGAAACGCATCACCGTGACCACAAGTCCGGCAATGAGAATGATTCCAGCAATGATATTGAACGGCGTGAAGATGGATCTCTTCTCGGCCGCAATGGTGTCGACAGACATCTAGGACTCCTCCTCGTTGGTTTCGGCATCCTCTGCCTTGGGAGAGAGAGCCTCTTCAACGGCCTTCTTGACCTCGACCTCGATGCGGCGCTGGCTGGCCTGTTCCGCCTTGCCCAGCTCTTCGTGGAGCTTCTTCTCGGCTTCTTCACCTGCCCGCTTCAGGGCGTTCTTGACGGCCTTGGCACGCTCTTCGTTGGCGACCTTGTCCTTGCGCTGACTCACGGCATAAATGCCACCCAGCAACACCGGCCAGAGGCCTACCACGATGGGTACGGCCGACAGGGCGCCGGCGGTCAGATCGGGAGCGGCCTGGGTGCCCAGGTCCTCGCGCAGGCCGATGTCGGAGAAGGCTTCACCGGAGATGTACATCCAGCTGGTGCCGCCCATTTCATGCTCGCCGTAGATGTGATCCACGTACCTCTCGGGGTAGGTGTTGATGCGATCGCGGGCGATCTTGATCAAGTCGGCGCGCAGTCCGAAGGTCAGGGCCTCCTTGGGGCACTTTTCCACACAGCCGGGAAGCTTGCCCTCGGCCAGTCGTGGTGCGCACATTGTGCATTTCATGACCCGCGGGGTCAGCGGTTCGTTGTATTCGTATGCCGGAATCTCAAACGGGCAGGCGACCATGCAGTAGCGGCAGCCGACGCACACGGAGGCGTCATAGGTCACCGCACCGTTGGGCTGCTTCTTGAACGCCCGAACAAAGCAGGCGGAAGCGCAGGCGGGTTCCAGGCAGTGGTTGCACTGCGACTTGCGGAACACCGGGCCGCTCTTGCCCTGGTATTTGTTGACCACGGTATAGGTTTTTTCATCGGTCCGACGCTTGGTGTCCAAAACAGCCAGGTCGTCGTAAGGCATGTCGGGTGCAGGCAGTTCGTTGACTTCGTTGCAGGCCTGCTCACATTTGCGGCAGCCGATGCAGCGGGTTTCGTCAAAGAGCACGCCCATGGTGTCGGGATGCGGGCCGAATTTCTTGCCTCCGGCCTTGGCCGACACGGGAAGCGCGACGCTCGCGCCTGCGGCGCCCAACAATCCGAGGAATGTTCTGCGTAACATCATTTACTCCTTCGGCTAGTTGGTTTTCTTCTCGTGGCACGCGACGCAATTGGTGGCAGCGGGCTTTTCGAGCTTCATTTCAGAATGACAACTCATGCACTGGCCATGGTAGGCGGCCTTGAGGCCGGGCTTGCCTTCGACAGTGAATGGTTTGCCGTGACAGGATGCGCACTTGGGCGGCGTCTTGGTCGCGGGGCTGTTGTGGTGGCAACTCTGACAGACGGCCTCGGGTGCGGCGTGGAAGGTAGTGGCCAGCGGGCTGTCCTTCATGCCTTCCATGAGCTTGAGCACGATCTTGCGATGCGGCATCTTGCTCGGCTGGTACTGTTCGGAGATGACTCCGATGTTCGCGAACTCCGGGATGTCGTCCACAGCGACCTGAGCCGGGCTTTGGGGACGCGCGGCGATGACGGCGGCAGCTTCGGCTTCCAGGACTTCCTTGGGAGCGGCCGCCAGCAACTTGACGCTGCCGTCCTCAGCCTTGATGTCCTTGTGACAGGAGGCGCAGGTGGTTTCGGAGATGGCCTTGGATGCGGGGCGGGCCTCATGGCAGCCGGCGCATTCGGGCTTTTCCTGTGCAACGGCGTGACAGCCGATGCAGGAGCTTCCGGACATAACATCATGCAGGGATTCAAATGTCTTGTCGTCAGCCGGGGCCTTGACGCCCTCGGTGTGACAGGTGCGGCAGGTGTCCACTTGTCCTTCATGAAACTTGTGGTTGAAAGCGACCGGAGCCATGCCCGTGGCCTTCTCCGGCGCTGGGCCTTCGACCTTGGGCAGCATCAGGACGGCATCGGGCTGCTTGCGCGGCAGGCGCGGCAGTTCTCCGCCCATGACCTTGAGGTTCTTGGCAAGCTCAACCTTGCGCTTGGCCACTTCCTCTACACCGTGACAACTTGCACACTGCACCGGGCCGCTGCGTTCGGCTTTCTTCTCGACGAGAGCCTGGTGGCAGGTGACGCACTGGCTGTGGAAGACCTGCTTGGTTGTCAGGTTCGCCATTTCTTCAGGGGAGTAGGCGTTGACGAAACGCCAGCCGTCTTCCTCACCCTTCTTGTAAACGGCTTTCCCGGCGGTCTCGTCCCAGGCCTTGTGGCAGGAACCGCAGTTGGTCTTCTCGCCGGCATCGGCCGGAAGTATCTTTGAATCCCAGTGGACGAAGTGGAGCACATTGTCCATGCCGGACTTGACCTGCCGGGAGATCGCTTCAGGCTTGGCCTGGTGGCAGCCGCGGCATTCGCCGACCATGGGTCCGGCCTTGAATCCCTTCTCGCCGCTCTTGACGTGACAGGTTATGCAGCCGTCGTGATAAATGTCTTTGAGCTCGGACGCGGTCAGCTCCGGCTGACCTTCGCCATCCAGCCTGTTGAAGGTCAGGGCCATTTCGCCCTTGGCATCCTTCTTGTGACAGGACTCGCAGCTCATGCCCTGATCCTTCAGGGCCTTGGTGTGTGCGTCGTGCTTGAACACGGCCGCAGACTGTTCGAGTGCCTCTAGTTTCGCGATGGTGTCGATCATGATCACGTCAGGTCGCCCGGCGGCCTCATCCGCCGAGCCGAGCATGCCCATGGCCTCCAAATGAAAGCCCAGCACGCCGATCATCGCGATCACGACGACAGTCAGTCGCAGTATCCGTTTACCGTTTGCCATGTGTCGATCCCTTTACTCAAAAGCGTTGATGGCAATGAACCGGCCTCCTCGGCCCGTTCCCCTGGTCCCGTTACCGAGACTCTTCCGGCCCCCACGCACGGCGCATATTGCCGCGCAAAAACAGGTCTCAAATCCCTCCCGGGCAAGCAGCTCAAAAAACCTACCTGATCGCGAGGTTTTTAATCCATACCGGGGCGGTATGTTATGTGTAATATGTTCGTCAAGTAGAAATTTACTTATGAGAATCGTTCTTATTTACCGTTTAACATGCTATCATAACTGTACAATCTGTAAAATTTAGTTTTTGAAAATCGTTTTCACTTTCCGGTTTCAGGCAAGAACTGCCAATGCTTTGCGACAAATTTCACACAATAAAAAATGTAGACCAAAAAAGTATGTTATAAAATGGACACCGGCTGGAAAAACTACTTTTTGCCCTTAAAGCAAGCCGGGGGGCTTTCGGGTTCAGCTCAAAAAAAAGCCGCAAGACCAGCAGGCCCTTTTGAGTGGGAACAGACCCTTCCCTGAGTCTTGCCCGATTGATATCCCCCAAAAAACAAGCGCCGCATTGATTGAGGACCGAAAAAAACATAACCTTTGTGAGGAAGGCTGACTTGGCCCTCTTCAGTCAAGGCGACAATTGCCGAATGCCCGCCGGGAAACGCCTTTGACGGATGATTGGGAACAGCGAACAATACAGTTCGGGAAACAAAGGATCAGGAGAATCAATATGACGGAAATAACAGTCAAGGGCATGACCTGCCCCCATTGCGTGGCCTCGGTGACAAAGGCCCTAGAGGACATCGAGGGATTGGAAGAGGTCCGCGTGGACCTGGCCACGGGCAAGGCCTCCTACACGGAGCGCGAACCGGTGGACATGCAGACCGTCAAGGAGGCCGTCTCCAATATCGGCTTCGAAGTGGTGGACTAATTTTCAGGAACAGCATTGAAGCCTCCGGCTGCCCATTTTTATTTCGGCGGGAGACGCTTCATTCCGCGCGGCCTTTCTGGCGCGGCGTCTTCCTGCGAGCAAAACCGCGCTCCCAGCCCCGGACAGGTTCACCCTCAGGGGACGTATCTGAAAGACGGATACGGGTCTTTGAAAACAAGGAGCAGGTCTAATCCTGTTCATTTCCTTTGAGAAATGGGTTAATGCCCTTTCCTAGGGAGTGAACAATGACCAAGATCAATCTGGTTAAGAGCGTCAAGGCCGCAGGTTGAGCCGCTAAAATCGCTCCAGGGGACCTGGAGCAGGCATTGGCCGGGCTGGGCCAAAATGACGACCGGTTGCTGGCGGGCGGCGCAGGGGACAACGAGGATTCGGCAATAGTCCGATTCCCCGCAGGAAAGGCCCTGGTCCAGACCGTGGACTTCTTCACGCCCATAGTCAACGATCCCTTCCGGTTCGGGCAGATAGCCGCGGCCAATTCCCTGTCCGATGTCTACGCCATGGGCGGCCAGCCCTACACGGCCATGAACATCGTCTGCTTCCCCATCAAGAAGATGCCCGGCTCCATCCTGAACGAAATCCTCAGGGGTGGGCTGGACAAAATAAAGGAATCCGGGGCCGTGCTGGCCGGCGGGCACAGCGTCGAGGACGACGAAATCAAGTACGGCCTGTCCGTGTCCGGCATAGTGGACCCGGACGCCTTCGCCTCCAACAAGGGGCTTGAGCCGGGGCAGGTGCTGGTGCTGACCAAGCCCATCGGCACCGGCGTGCTGGCCACGGGACTAAAAGCCGAATGGCAGGGCCACGAAAGGTTCGAAGAGCTTTTGATCAAATGGTGTTCGCGGCTGAACAAGGCCGGCGCGGAAGTCATCCGGACCCTTGGGCTGCGCGGGGCCACGGACATCACCGGATTCGGCCTGGGCGGGCACCTGCTGGAAGTGGCCGAGGCCTCCAATGTCGCAGTGGAGTTGGAGCTGGACAAGATACCATTCATTCCCGAAGCCCTGGAGTTGGCGGGCATGGGCCTGTTTCCCGGCGGCAGCGTGTGCAACAAGAATTTCTACATGCCCCGGTGCGAAGCCGCAGAAGGGCTGGACGAACTCAAGACGGCCATGGTCTTCGACGCCCAGACCTCGGGCGGGCTGGTCCTTGGAATTCCCGAAGACAAGTTGAATCAGGCGCGGGACATGCTGTTGCAGTCCGGCGACATGGCCCAAGTCATAGGCCGGGTTCTGCCCTTTGAAGCAGGCCAAAAAAGGATGCGCATAATATGAGTTGGGACTCTCTCTCTGAAAAGGAACGGCTGCTGGCCCTGATCACCGATGCGGTCCGGCGGACCATGATCCATTACGGACTCTGGTTTTCCGAGGCCGTGAACCAGTTCGGCCTGGAACAGGCCCTGAAGGACGAACGCGTGGCCGGGGACCGGGCCTTGAAATTTCTCATGAACAGGTTGTCCAAGAGCATCGGCCTTGAACTGAAGGACGGCCTGCCCGCCGCCCTGGCGGACATGGACGAGGAGAAACTCGGCGCGTTGCTTCACGGCCTGAGCGTCAACTGGCTGGCCTTCGACGGGGTCTGGTTCCAGTCCGTGGAAGGGCGAAGGCCCGGACAGCTGGGCATGGACGCGGCCAAGCGGGTCAACGACACCTGCTGGTCAAAGTACGCCCCCTACGAGGCCTCGCGCATAATGACCCTGGCCGACCTGCCGGAAAACGGCGGGCTGGAGGCCCTGAAAACGGCCCTTGGCCTGAGGCTCTACTCGCGCATCAACAAGCAGGAAATAGTGGAGGAAAAAGCGAATTCATTCGTCTTCCGCATGAACGTCTGCCGGGTCCAGGCCGCACGCAACCGCAAGGGGCTGGCCGACTACCCTTGCAAGTCGGGCGGAACGGTTGAATACACCACCTTCGCCCGGACCATCGACCCGCGCATCAGAACGGAGTGTATAGGCTGCCCCCCGGACGAGCATCCTGAAAACTGGTTCTGCGCCTGGAAATTCACACTGGAAGAATAGACCGTTATTCCCGTATCCAGATTATCCCGGCCTGCCTGCCGGTCTTCCGGTCGCGGCGGTAGGAGTAGAAGGTCTCGGCCATGTCCATGGTGCACAGGTTCATGCCGAATATTCTCTCCCTTACAAGGCCCGCGCCCAAAAGCTGATCACGGGTCAATCGCCAGAGATCGACTGTCCGGTTCCCTTCATCATGATAGGCTCTGAACTTGGGGCCGAACTCGGTCATGAAATTCACGAACTGGCTGTTGTCCGGACCAAGGCTTGGGCCGCGCACGGCAAAAATTTCACTTGGCCTCAAGCCGTAATGATCGCAAAAAGCCCGGACCCCTGTACCTGGAAAGTCAATCTTGTTGCCGCGCCAGCCCACGTGTAGCCCGGCCACGTACTTTCCGCTTTCATGGGCCAGAAGCAGGGGCTGGCAATCCGCGGTCTTGATGACCAGGGCCTGGCCCGGTCTCGCAGTGGTCAGTCCGTCTCCCTCGCAGCTTGCCTTCTGGTCGGCCGCGCCCGGTTCGGGGTCGAAATTCATGATGTCCCCGTGGACTTGGCAACAGTCGTTCCAGCTGCTGAATCCCAGCCGCTTCTGCAAGGCCAGCCTGTTGGCGGCAACGGCCTCCGGTTCGTCCTCCACGTCAAAGGAAATGTTTGCCGCATGGTGCGGAGGCTCGCTGATTCCGCCGATCCGGGAGGTGAAGGCGCAGCCCACCTGGGGCAGGCCGGGAAATTCAAAAGGCATGTAGGCTATCTGAACCACTTGAGCTCCTTTTCAGTGCATACGGCGTCCACCGGCCTGTCCCAGCTGTCCACGGGCAGGCGGTCCATGTATTGAAACCCGTAGCAGGGACCGATCTTAACCGCCCTGGACATTCCCTCGCCCATAAGCAGCCGGTCGTAATACCCGCCCCCGAAGCCGAGGCGGTATCCCCTGGAGTCGAAACCCACTCCGGGGACCAGTATCAAATCGGGAGAGGCGTCCGGCACGGCTGGGCACTGGTTCCGGTCCGGCTCCATTGTCCCGTGCTGCCCGGCAACAAGATATCCCTCCTCAAAAACACAGGCCAAATCCATGACCCCCGGCTCGCTCTCCCGGCAGCGGGGCAAAAAAACGCGCGAGCCGCGTCGCCAAAGCTCCTCCACCAGGGGACGGATATCCACCTCGTTGCCCAGGGGCCAATAGGCCAAAACCTCCCCGGCCTCGGCCCAGACAGGCAGGGTCCTGATCAAACCGCATACCGCGCGGCTTGCGGCCTGCACCTCGCCTAGGGTCATGCCCCTTCTCCGGGCGATAAGCTTTTGGCGCAAGGCCTGCTTCCGATTCAAATTCCACCGCCATTTCCGGACCGCCGCCACTGGCGCGCCCTGAGTGTTTTGTTTATGCTATGCCGGAGAATAAGTGAAGAGGAGCACGCACATGCACTGGATAGCTTTTGGAGACGTTCACGAACAGGTGTCCGCGCTTCCGGCCATTCCCGGACTGAAGGACGCGGCGGCCGTCATCGTCACCGGCGACCTGACCAACAGGGGCACGGCCCCGGCGGCTATGGCCGTCTACGAGGCCATTGCCCGCCACAACCCCAGCATCCTGGCCCAAATGGGCAACATGGACACCTCCGAGGTGGACACCCTGCTCACGGAGCTCGGCGTCAACATTCACATGCAGACAATGAACCTTGTTTCGGGTTCAGAAGTGCCGCTAATTAAAATTATGGGCGTCGGAATGTCCACACCAACCCCGTTCAGCACTCCTAGCGAGGTTCCCGAACAGGTTTTAGGCCGGATGATTCAGCAAACATATGCCGACATCGGTGCATACGACAAACTGATACTTGTTTCACACACCCCGCCGGCAAATACGGCAGTGGATGTCCTGCCCAACGGCCAACACGTGGGCAGTCCTTCCGTGCGCAGGTTCATTGAGGACCGACAGCCCGACATCTGCCTGACCGGACACATCCACGAGGCCAGGACCATGGACAGGATAGGAAAGACCACGATCATAAATCCCGGAATGCTGGCCCACGGCGGATTTGCCAGGATCGAATTTTCAAAGGGCGCCCTTTGGGCCAGCCTGGAAAAAATCTGACCGTGGCCGCCATAAGATTCATCTGGGTCGGCAAGCTCAAGGAGCAGTTTTCCATCAAGGCCGCCGAGCACTACTGGAAAAAACTGGACCGGTTTCACTCGCTGGAGGAAACCATGCTCAAGGACGCGCCCGGCAAGCTGCCGCCCACAGACAAAAGCCTGCGCGAAGGACGGGCCATATTGGAAAAGGTCACGCCCCTGGACATGGCCGTTGTTCTGGACGAAAAGGGCAGGGAACTTACTTCCAGACAACTGGCGGCCAAGCTCAGGTTCTGGACCGAAGACCCCAACCGCAGGCCCTGCTTCATCGTGGGCGGACCCTTCGGCCTGTCCGACGAGGTGCGGGACAGGGCCCATTTTTCACTGAGCCTTTCAAGACTGACCCTGCCCCACGAACTGGCGCGGGTCATGCTTCTGGAACAACTATACAGGGCGGCGAGCATCAACAAGGGGCTGCCCTATCATCACGATTAACGACAAGGCGGAGTAAATGTTTGATATCGAGTACTTGAATAAACTTGAAAACTTCTTTGATTCCGGTGATCTGTCCTTTGAATTCGAACACGGGGACGAGGAAAAACGTTTCGCGATTCTTGATTTTCTTGAAAAGTTCATGGAAGTGGCGGAAAAGGCGGACGGACTGGCCACCAAGCTGATCTTCAAGGACGGCTATCTTGAACTCTTGTCCGGGGATAAAAACCAAAAATAACGCTGCTTTCCATCGACAGGATAAGAGCTTCCGCTCTTGAGCTTCCAGCCCGGAGGGAGTTCTTCCGCCTGGGGCGGAGCGTCGTTGGCCAGGATGGTCACGATGGTCCGGGGCTTGAGCATCTCCTCCACGAAATCAAGCAGGTCGCGCCAGGGCATGAAGGCCCTGCTGATTATCAAGTCCGCCAGGGGCAGGCTTTCCTCTTCGGCGCGCCCCCTGAAGACCATTGTCCGGGGCAGCCTCAACCCGGCCAGGGCCGAGCGCATGAAGACCGCGCGCTTTTCCCGGACCTCCACAAGGTGGTAGTCGCCGCGCTGCCAAATCATGCGCAGCGGTATTCCGGGCAACCCGGCCCCTGCGCCAAGGTCAAGGGTCACGGCTTCCTTGTTGATGTCCAGAGACTCCAGGGCGTCGGCAAGGTAGAGGCTGTCGACGATCAGGGTCGAAAAAATGGTTTTCCAGTCCTTGGGGCCCACCAGATTCATGGACTTGTTCCACTTCACCAGCTGCCCGAGATACTGGGCCATCTTTCCTGCCTGCGGCGGCGTGAGCCTGCGTCCAAGGGCCTCGGCCTCGGCCGCCACTTCTTCAATGGACGGATATTCGGACATGAAAAACTTTACTTCCCAAACAGCGTTTGTTGCAAGTCTTTAAGCGTGGAACAGCTGCCGGGATGGAACAGGGGCTTGTAGCCCAGCCGGTCGGCCTGGCGCAGGCGGATTTCCTGCCCCGGAGCCGGTCGCACCCTGCCGTTCAGATCAACCTCGCCCCAAAAAAGCGCCGACTCGGGCAAGGCCCTGTCGTAAAAGGATGAAAGTATGGCGGCCACAAGGCCGAGATCCAGGCCTGGATCGCGCAGGGCCAATCCGCCGCTTATCTTGGCGTAGATGTCGAACTGACCCAAATTCAGGCGCAGCCTTTTTTCCAGAACGGCCAAAAGCAGATTCAGGCGGTTGGTGTCCAGGCCAAGGGCCGTGCGCCGGGGCACGGGCAGAAAGGTCTTTCCTGCCAGGGCCTGCACTTCCACGGCAAAGGGACGCTGGCCGTCCATGCCCAGGGCCACGGCGGTTCCGCTCAACCCGGGGTCACGCTCGCCGAGAAAAAAAGTCGAGGGGTCTTCCACGATCTGCAACCCGTCTTCGCGCATGGTGAAGACCAGCAGTTCGTCGCTGGGCCCGAATCGGTTCTTGAGCACCCGAAGTATCCTGGAAAAATGTCTGCGGTCGCCTTCAAGATAAAGGACAGTGTCCACCATGTGTTCAAGGAGCTTGGGACCGGCGATCTGGCCGTCCTTGGTCACATGGCCCACGAGGATAAGGGTTGTGCCGGTCTTTTTGGTCTGTTCCACCAGTTCGCCGGAAACTGCGCGCACCTGGCCCACGCTGCCGGGAATTCCCTCGACGCGGGGAGAGGCCAGGGTCTGGACCGAATCGACGATAAGCATGTCCGGAGGCTCGGAACCCCCAAGCAGGGCCAGAGCGTCGTCGGAATTGGTGGTGGCCACGGCAGGCAGGCCGTGGCCGAGAAGCCCCAGGCGTTCGGCCCGGGTCTTGAGCTGGGGCAGGGATTCCTCGCCCGAAAGATATACGACCTTGCGGCCCATTGCCGCCTGCCTTCCCGCAAGCTGCAAAAGAAGCGTGGACTTGCCTATGCCGGGCTCGCCGCCCAGAAGCACGGCCCCGCCCGGAACAAGCCCATTGCCCAGGACATGGTCCAGGGCGTCGAACCCTGTGCTGCGGGCCTGACAGGTGTCGCCGGTCAGGTCTTCAAGATTGGCGGGCGCGGCCCCGGACAATGAAGCCGAAGCCGGGGCAGCGGCCTTGCTCTTGACCACGGTGGCGGGCTTGAGGGTGTTCCACTCCCCGCAGGAAGCGCATTTGCCCTGCCATTTGGGAGCTTCCTGCCCGCAGGAGGAACACCGGAATATCTCTTTGGTCTTCATGTGCGGTCAATCCTCAGCCGCAACGGTCCCGGCTAGAACCTGTCCCTGATCATCCGAGCCAGATTATCGGCGGTGAAACCGTACTTCACGGCCAGTTCCCCGGCCGGTGCGGATTGCCCGAAGCTCTCCATGCCCAGCACGAAACCGTCCAGCCCCACATACTTGTACCAGCATTCGGGACGCCCGGCCTCTGCGGCCACCCTGGTCCTGACTTCGGAGGGCAGAACGCGGCTTTTGTACTCCTCGGACTGTTCTTCGAAAAGGGCCATGGAAGGCATGCTGACCACGCGGACCTTTTTGTCCTCCAGCATGGCCGCGGCCTCCAGGGCCATGGAGACCTCGGAACCGGAAGCCAGGATGATCAGGTCGGGGGTGCCGCCGCAATCCTTGAGCACGTAGCCGCCCTTGCGCGGACCGTCCTTGACCGCCGGATATTCCTTGGGGTCCAGCACGGGCAGCCCCTGGCGGGTCAAAAAGATGGAAGAGGGCCGGTCCTTCTGCCTCAGGGCCACGTCCAGGCAAACGGCGGTCTCGTTGGCGTCTGCGGGACGCAGGTCGAGCAGGTTGGGTATCAGCCGCAGGGAGGCCACATGCTCAATGGGCTGGTGGGTGGGTCCGTCCTCGCCCACGTAAAAGGAGTCGTGTGTGTAGACATAAAGCACGGGCAGTTCCTGCAGGGCCGACATGCGCATGGCGTTGCGGCAGTAATCGGAAAAGGTCAGGAAGGTCGCGCCGAAGGGAATCACCCCGCCGTGCAGGGCCATGCCGTTGAGTATGGCGGCCATGGGAAACTCGCGAACGCCGAAGGCCATGTTGCGCGCCCCGTATCCGTCGATGCCGAAGTCGCCCTTGTCCTGGCGGAACTTGGCGGTCTGGTTCGAGGGGTCCAGGTCGGCGGAGCCGCCCACGAGGTTGGGCAACTGATCGGTGATCTTGTCCAGACATGCGCCCCAGGCCTTGCGCGTTGCCATTTTCTGGCCCGGCTCGAATTCCGGCCACTCCAGGGCAAGTTCTTCCCTGGAGGAGTTCACCATCTTCCAGTCCTTGGCGAAACCCGCATCGGAAAGCCTGTTTTCCAGGCCGTTCCTCCAATCCAGGACGTTTTGGCGCAACCCGTCGAATCTGGCTCGAAAATGGGCCACCGCGTCCTCGGGAACATAGAAATCGTCTTCGGGCAGGCCCATTTTCTTCTTGGTGGCGGAAATCTCGTCCACTGGCAGCGGACAGCCGTGGGTGTTGTGGTCGCCTTCCCTTGGTGGCCGCGCCCTTGGCCATGACCGTGTTGCAGATGATCAGCGTGGGCTTTGAGCTCTCAAGCCTGCCGCCGGTTATGGCCTTGCGGATGGCGTCCCTGTCGTGGCCGTCGATGTCCAGAACCTGCCAGCCCAGCCCTTCGAAAACCTTGGCCTGATCCGCACCGTCGCAGCGGGAAGTGGGCCCGGCGAGCTGAATCTTGTTGGAATCGTAAAGGACAATGAGCTTTCCCAGCTTCCAGAGACCGGCCAGGGAGGCTGCGCCATGCACCACGGGCTCCTGAAGGTCGCCGTCGGAAGCCAGGACGTAGGTGAAATGGTCCACGGTTTCCCGGCCCAGCTTCTGGCCCAGAAAGGCCTCGGTGGCGGCCATGCCAACGGCCATGGCGAAGCCCTGTCCCAAGGGGCCGGTGGTGGCCTCGACTCCGGGGGCAACGCCTATCTCCGGATGACCGGGGGTGCGGCTGTCCATCTGCCTGAAGGCCTTGAGGTCATCCAGGCCCAGAAATCCGCAAAGATGCAGCATGGAATAGAGCAGTGCGGACTCGTGTCCGGCGGAGAGCACGAACCTGTCCCGATTGAACCAGGAAGCGTCGTCCGGGTCGAAATTCAGGAATTCGCTGAACAGGACATAGGTGAAATCCGTCGAGGACATTGCCCCGCCCGGATGACCGGAATTAGCCTTGCACACGGTGTCCATGACCAGACCCTTGATCACGTTCACCACTTTCTGATCCATGTCGTTGCCCATGTCTTCCTCTTAGATTTTGCTCAGTTCCTCGATCAACCCGATGCGCCTGGCGTGCCTTTCTCCCTCGAAACCGGCTTCCAGAAACGCTTCCACAATGGAAAGGGCGAGTCCCGGTCCGACGACCCGCTCGCCCATGCATAAAATATTGGCGTCGTTGTGCGCCCTGGCCATCCGGGCCATGTACTCGCTGGTGCACATGGCCGCCCGAATCCCTGGGAACCTGTTGGCGCTGATGGACATGCCCAAGCCTGTCCCGCAGATCAGTATTCCGAGGGCGCGGCCATCCTCCTCAAGAATCATGTCCGAAACCTTTTTGGCGTATACGGGATAGTCGCAGCTTTCAGCCCTGTCCGGACCCGCGTCGACCACTTCCAGCCCCCTGGCGGAAAGTTCCGAAACCAGAAAACCCTTCAGGGAAAAACCCCCGTGGTCCGAACCGATCACCACCTTTTTCGCGGCCATCTGCCCTATCCTCCAGTTTCCTTTCCGTTTTCAGGGACAAAATTTGAGCGCCTCCTCTCCCGTTCCAGGGTCAGCACCACGACCTCCTCCTTCATGAAGGATATCTGGTTGAGGCAAAGCTCCCTTTCCGGGCCGTCCGAACCTTCCGCATCAATGCGGCCGAGGAGCATGCACTCCTGATCCAGACGACGGCGCAACCGGCGAATTTCGTAACCGTCCACAAGGAGCCTGGCAAGTCTTTTCATTTCCCGGCCCCAGACCTTGAGGCCTAGGAGCAGAACTCCGGTGACGCTTGATTCCTTGGAAGAGTTGGTCATGAGAAGCAGGGTTAAGATTTTAAAGCACTTGCGGAGCTTTCCTGTGATCCAGGGGCAAGGTCCGCGCATCATCCGGAAGCGGCATTTCCAACGCCTTGACCGGCCAGAGGCCCACCTTAAACTCTCGCGTTTTTATTCGCAAGACGCCTTTTTCGCCCTTGGGCAACAGAACAACCATTTTGTCCGCCAGCATCCGTCCCGTTCCGTTGAACTCTGAATAGTCGAAGAATTCTATGCGCCAGGCCCGGCCATCCTTTTCCTCCATAATCAGCGGGCGGGCCGCGGAATCAAGGACAAGGGTCGAAACCCTGGCTTCACCAAAGGAAAATTCGTAATTGCCGTCCGGCAGCTGGCGGACGCTGTCGAAATCCCGGGGAATCAGGTCGCGGAACGAACCGGTAAGGACATAGGCCAGATCGCGCATGGAAAAGGGAAACGGCAGGCCCAGAAGTTCCGCGCCGCGCACCGGGTCCGCGTGGGAATAGGCTTCGTTTCGATCGGGATAAAAGGCCAGGAGACCCTGCCCGTCCTCCCGGATATGGACCAGATGGGTGCCGATTCCGGCCCGGACATCCAGGCGCAGGGGGCTTTCCATGTCGCCCCAGAAATCCACCAGGGTGCGGTTGCCCTTCTTGCGTTTGGGAGAAGAGTAATAAAGGCTGGACTTGACCAAAAGGCCTTTGGCGCCGTCGGGTGGCTGAAGATAATTGTCCCGGAATGCGTCCCAGACCAGACCGAAATTCTGATATTCCGGCGCGGGCGCGGACTTGGGCGCACACCCTCCCGCCAATGCGACAACCATCAAAACAAGCAGCGCCGCCGCCGGGCGCGGCCAGGAGGAAATAACGAATCTGCTCATAGCCTTTCGAGCTTGCCCTTTATCCTGTCCGGTTCCTTGATCTTGAATTTGAGGGAGTTCTCATAACCCTTGCGGGCCTCCTGGGTAAGTCCCAGCTTTGCGGCGACATCGCCGTAATGCTCCCAGATGACCGGGTCCTGGTCCACGATGCCCACGGAACGTTTCATGTGAATCCAGGCTTCGTCGTAACGGCCCATCTTGTAATAGACCCAGGCCAGCGAGTCGACAACGTAGCCGTTGTCCGGATCGCCCTCAAGGGCCTGCTGGATGAGGGTCAGTGCCCGGTCCAGGTCCCTGCCCTGGTCGGCCAGGGTGTAACCCAGATAGTTCAGGGCTTCCGAGTTGCCCGGGTCCAGGGCGACCACCCGCTCCATGACCTCCAGGGTCCCGGGAACGTCGCCCATCTCGTCCAGCAAAAGCCCCAGCTGAAAAAGGAGTTCAGTGTCCTCGGGCAGCTTTTCCAGTCCGGCCTCAAGGACCTTTCGCGCCCCGTCCCTGTCCTTGTCCACCATTCTTATGCCCGCTTCCAGAAGATAGAATCGCGCCCTGGACGGGAAAAGATTCCTGCCCCTGGCTACGGCTTCCAAGGCTTCCGGGGTCCGGCCCAGGGATTGGAGCATCTGAATCTTGAACAGCAGGGCCTTGCTGAAATGCTTGTCGCTCTCAGGCACCTTGTCCAGAAAGGACATGGCCTTGAGCGGATCGTTCTCGCCCTCGTAGGCGATGACGGATTTGTAAAAGTAGTACTCCGAAGGCACATGTCCGCCGGCGGCCAAGGCGTCCAGAACGGCCGAGGCCTGCTTAGGATAACCCTCGCTGATGAAGGTCACCGCCGACTCCAGAAGAAACGACTTGGTCCCGGGGCCTTCCAGGGCCAAGGTCAGGGCCTTGTTGGGATTCTTGAGCTTGAGGTTCAGGTTGATGAGCCTGAGCCTGATTTCCACCCTGGAATCGCCCAGGGAAAAAAGCTTGTCGTAGGTCCGCTCGGCCTCGGCAAAATCCCCGCCGCGTTCATATTGGTAGGCCAGCTCGGCCCAGGCCTCGATGAATTCGGGGTTCTTCCTAATGGCCTTTTTCAAGGTCTTTATGGCCGTTGTCCGCTTGTTCATGGCGGCTTCGGCGCGGGCAAAGAGATAGAGGGTGTAGGCGGTTCTGTCCTTTGATTTTATGGCCTTGAGGGCGTCGAAGGACTGCCCGGCCCGGCCCGCCTCCAAAAGCATCTGGGCCATCCTTTCCCGGACATCCTGATCGTCGGGCTCCAGGCGCAGATAATCGGACAGGGTCAGGGCCGCGTCTTCGGGCCGGTCTTCAACCATGTACGAGTTGGCCAGAAAAATCGTCAGCGTCCTGTCCTGGGGGTATTCCTTGAGTCCGGCCTTCAGGGTCCGCCGGGCCTCGATTATCTGCTCCTTGTTCCAGAACAGGTTGGCCTTCTCGGCGTAAAGCTTGGCCGACGGCTCTATTTCGATGATCCTTTCCAGGGCCGTGGCCGCGATCTTCTGGTGTTCCCTGGCCAAGCTGATGATTTCAGGTGAATTGGGAGACATCATGACCAGCCGCTTTATCTCGTTCATCTGATCCTGATAAAGGAGATAATAATAGGAGAGCTGAGCCTCCCTGGTCATGGGCTGCCTAGACGGCTGAGCGGTTTTTTTCCCGGCGCAACCCGACAAGGCGAAGGATAACGCCAGAAGCAGGCAAAGGGCGGCCATGCATCCCGAGAATATGTTTTTTCTTTTCATGAACTTCTCGACAAGGAGTTTACTCATGCGACAAACCATACTCTATAACAGCCCCTTTATCCAATCCCTGGAAAAATCCTGGACGTTCTCGTTCAGGTAATCCTTGATCTTTTCAAGCAGCCGGGCCTCGATCTGCCGGACCCGTTCCCTGGTCACCCCGAAATTCTCGCCTATCTCACGCAGGGTCACCGGGGAGTCGGACAAGAGCCTGTTGTTCAGTATCTCGCGCTCCTTGTCATTCAGCGTCGGCTCAATGGCCTTGAGATTGGCCAGCAGCAATTCCGAAATCTGGTTCCCGGCAAGGGTCTCCTCCACTCCAGGCCCCAGGGTCGGAAGCATGTCCATCCTCGTGGCATCGGTCTCGTCGCCAAGGGGGGCGTTCAGGGACATGTCGCCGCCGGACAGCCGCTGATCCATCTCCACAACCTCGGATTCGCTGACATCCAGGCTCTCGGACAGGGCAGAGGTCGTGGGGTCGAAGCCCATGGACTGCAAGCGCTGCCTTTCCTTGTTCAGGTTGTAGAAGAGCTTGCGCTGGGCCTGGGTGGTTCCGATCTTGACCATGCGCCAGTTGTCCATGATGTATTTGAGGATATAGGCCTTGATCCAGAAGGCTGCGTAGTAGGAAAACTTGATGCCCTTTTCCGGGTCGAACTTGCCCACGGCCTTCATCAGGCCGACATTGCCCTCCTGGATGAGGTCGAGGAGGTTCTGCATCCAGCGGCGCTGAAAGTCCATGGCGATCTTGACCACCAGCCGCAGGTGAGAGGAAATCAGGCGAAAGGCCGCGTCCCTGTCGTTGCTGTCCCTGACGCGACGGGCAAGCTCAAATTCCTCTTCGGGTCCAAGAAGAGGAAACCGCGCTATCTCGCGCAGATAAAGTTGAAGAGGGTCCCTGACGACCACCTCCCCCTTTTTTGGGGGAAAGGCGGGAAGGTTGGCCGGAGTGGCTTTGCCGTTGTCGGCATGCACGGCCCTGGAAGCCCCGGCTGTCTCTTTGGCGCTGCTGGACGCCTTGTTTTTATTGAGCTTCATTAATATATAGGGAAGGCGGGAAGACCCGCCGCTGTTTCTGAGTTCATCCGAATGCATAGCCTATAATGTTTAACCGACGTTTACAACGCTTTTCAAGGAAGGGAACCCGGACAGACAAAAAGCGCATATTGTTGTTGACCCACTTGCTATATTGATATATCTTGATATAAGAATATTTGCCAAAAGGAACAACAAGCCCCTTTGCCCCGCCCTTGTTGGCGCGAAGGCCCGGGTGTACGAAAGGATACAGGGAGAAGAGACATGCCTGATTTTCGCAAGGCGCTGGCCGACGACCGCGTGTATATAGTTGACGGAGGATATGGAACACTTTTGCAGCAGCGCGGACTGCCTCCGGGCCTGTCGCCCGAGATGTTCGGGCTCAAGTCGCCGGAAGTGGTCAGGGGCGTCCATGACGACTACATCAAGGCCGGGGCCAAGGTCCTG
>CAXXKR010000005.1:0-63556 GCA_963674955.2 Desulfovibrionaceae bacterium
GATTCACGGTCTCCATGGATGACCGGATGGGGGCGCCGACGCTCTCCTCGCTGATGCCCAGCTTTTCCAACATGGCCTTTTGCCCCTCGGCGGTACCGCCCCCGTGGCTGCCCATGGCCGGGACGATAAAGGGCTCATGCCCCATGTCGCGTATGGCGGCGATCACATGTGCCACGATCCCGGGCAGTCGGGCGATACCCCTGCTGCCCACGGCCACGGCGATGCGCGCCCCTTTGGGAAGGGAGCGCAGCTTGTCCGATACCCGCATGGCAGTGGTCAGGGCGGCGCCCAGATCCCCGATGGGCGCCTGCTCAGGCTGGCGCACCTGTACGGGGTGGAACACGGGCATGGTCTGGCGGGCCACATGGTCGAACCTGAGCACCGGAAACACCGGCGAAAACTCGTTCATCTCCAGTCCTTCTGAGTAAAGGCGAAATCGTCTTTAATATTTAAATTCATTATGAATTTTAAAACAAGGTCCAGGGGAAACACTTTTTACTGGAAGCATTTCCCCCGGGATTCTTTAGCATAGGCCTTCCAGTCGTCAGGCCGCGGCGGCCTGGCGGCATTTCCTGGATTTCCACATGGAGCGCAGGGAGAACAGCACGGACGCCAGCGCCAGCCCCAGGAAGGTCAGAGCGATGGGGCGTCCCAGGTAACCCGAAAGATCACCGCCCCCCATGACGATGCTCACGCGCAGTTCGCTCTCAGCCATGTTGCCGAGGATCAACCCCAATACCAGAGGCAGCAACGGGAATCCCAGCTGTTTGAACACGTATCCGAGCAGCCCCATGCCGAAGAAGATCCAGACATCGGTCATGCTGGAGTTCAGGGCGAAGCAGCCCACCACGCACATGGCCATGATGACGGGATAGAGGATGTAACGAGGGATCATCAGGGACTTGATGAGTACGCGGATGAAATAGAGCTGCACGAAGAGCATGAGGAAGTTGCTGATGAAGAAGGCGGCCATGATGATATAGACCAGGGAGGCGTTGTCCCGCATCAGCAGAGGCCCGGGCTGCACGCCGTGGATCATCAGGGCGCCAAGCAGGATCATGGTGGTGGCGTCGCCGGGAATGCCCAGGGTGAGCATGGGAATCAGTGCGCCGCCCATGGCCGCATTATTGGCCGATTCCGAGGCGATGATGCCGTCCGGATCGCCGGTGCCGAAGGTATCGGGGTCCTTGGCCGCTGCCTTGGCCTGGGAATAGGCCACGATGTTGGACAATCCGGAGCCGGTACCGGGCAGGATGCCGATACCCGTGCCGATGAGCGTTGAACGGAGGGTGTTCTTGATGGATAAGCGGAAGGACTTCACCACCTCCCAGAACTCGCGGATGGTGAAGTCCGCGTTGATTACCTTGAAGGGTTTGCGGATGACCCGAACCTCTTCCAGTACCTGGGAGACCGAGTACATGCCGATGAGCACGGGCATGACCGAGAACCCGGACAAGAGCGCGGGCATGCCGAACACGAAACGGGGCAGGCCGTCGGTGTTGCTCATGCCCACGGTGGAGAGCAGCAGGCCGAGGCAGGCGGAAAGCAGGCCCTTGACAAGGGAGTTCCGCGAAATCGAGACTATGCAGGTGAGGGTGAACACCACCAGAGCGAAATATTCATAGGGGCCGAATTTCAGCGCGAAACGCCCCAACAGGGGTGCGAGCAGCACCAGCGCAAAAAAGGAAAGGAACCCGCCCACAAAGGAGGCGAACACGCCGTAGGCCAGGGCCTTACCCGCCTCACCTCTTCGGGCCATGGGATAGGCGTCGAATGTAGTGGCCACGGAGGACGGCGTTCCAGGGATGTTCAGCAGTGTGGCGGCCACAAGCCCGCCCGAGATGGATCCGACGTACACGGAAATGAGCAGGACGAGGCCGAACTCCGAACTCATGCCGAAGGTGATGGGCACCAACAGTGCAACGGCCATGGTGCTGGTGAGCCCGGGCATGGTTCCCACCACGAGGCCGCCGAATACCCCCCCCAGCATGGTCAGCAGCACCAGCGGCTGCAGGAAAAACGCGGCTTGACTGAAATCAAACATATTTCCAATCTCCTCATATGATGTCCGCAAAACTCCCGCATGTGGGTCTTGCGGATGACCGCGAACCGAAAACGCGGTTTTCCGTTCGCTTACGCCGCCCGCAGCGGCGGATCGGCCATTGGGCCGGCCTTGGCGTCGCGGTTAACGTTGATGTTGCTCTTTACGATTGTCATGCCGGCGCGACACTAGGGCAGGAACAGGTGCAACAGGGTGCTGAAAACGAACCGCAGGCCAAAGGTCACGGCCGCGGACACCACGATGTAGATGATGCAGGGCTTCACCTTGCGCGGTCCGAGCATCAACATGCCTGCGAATAAAAAGGTCATAGTGGCCCAGATATACCCCACACGCGGCAGGGCGAAGAGATAGGCGAGGAGCAGGAGCGTGAAGGCGCCCTGCATGATGATGGCGCCCTTGCCCACCGGCTCGTCATCGTCATCAGCCGGGCAACTCGCGGCCGCACCTGCCGGAGCCTTGCTTTTTCGCAAGTTCAGGCTCTGTAGCAGCAGGACAAATGATAAACCGCCGATGCAGTACAGTAATACTTTCGGGAAAAAGGCCGGGCCAAGCGCATGCACCGCGCCGAGGTTCATGGAGGTGATGTCGTCGTACAGGAACCCGGCCAGGGCCAGCAGCACAACGGCCATGCAAAAATCCTTGGGCCTCGCGATCATGTGGCTTCCTCCTCGATGAAGGATCGCAGGGAGACTCGTGACCGAAGCCAAACCCAACGCCGGCTCCGGTCACGAGTGGAATGGCGACTACTATTTTTCCAGCAACTTATACTTGATGGCCAGGGCGCGCCAGCTATCTTCGATGCCGCCCCAGAGCTTGGCCATCTCCGCGGCGTCACGGAAGTAGGGGCTCAAGCACTGTTCTTTCAGCACTTTCACGGTTTCGGGATTTTCCACGGCCTTCTTGAAGGCGTCGGCCAGGGTCTTTTTCACGTCATCCGGGGTGCCTTTGGGCATCAGCACGGAGTACAGGTAGTCGTAAACGCCGTCGATGCCCTGCTCCTTCAAGGTGGGAGTATCGGGTGCAAAGGGGGAGCGTTCGGTGTTGCACATGGCCAGCAGCTTAAGATCGCCGGACTCGATGTAGGGTTTGGCAGCGGCGTAACCAACCATGGTGATGTCGCTGTTGTCGCTCAGAAGGCTGACGATGCGGTTCTTGTCGCCGGGAGCGGGAATGACCACGGCTTCCAGGCCACCCAGGCTCTCACTGATGGACAGGTAGGTGAAGTGGGACACGCCGTTGATGGCCAGGGACCAGCGGAGCTTGCCGGGGTTGGCCTTGATGTAGTCAAAGGCCTCCTTGGCGCTGTTGAAGGGGCTGTTCTTGCTTACCACCAGGGCGGAATCGCTCTTGGCAACGGTACAGACAGGGTCGAAGTCCTTCCAGGTGAAGGGGGACTTGGCCAGCATGGGAGCCACGGCCAGGTTGCCGGGGTGCTCCCAGATCAGGGTATATCCGTCGGGACGGGATTTCAGCACATGCAGGGCGGCGTTCAGGCCCATGGCACCGGTGATATTGGAAACCACCAAAGGCTGGGGAAGGAGATCCTTCATACGTTCGGCCATGAGACGAGAGGACAGGTCGCTGCCTCCGCCCGGTTTCCAGGGAACCACTACCTGGATGGGCTTGTCGGGGTAATCCCCGGCCAGCACCGTGGGAACGATGGCCAGCACCATAACCAACGACAACACGATCGACTTGAACATGCAACTCCTCCTTGGGTACATCCTTATTGAGGTTGAGAGTAAAATGCCCGGATGCTCCTCGTTGTCCGATTTCCACTTCAACCCAACGTGTTTATTGAAGTGGAACCGAAATTACAGTCCGGGTCCCCTGAGGTAGATCTCCGAGTTGTCTTCGATGGACAGGGTCTCCCCCATGGTCAGCATTCCGGAAGCGGTGTCCAGCACGTGACGTACGAGCCTTTCCCCTGCCTCCGGGATGGGTTCCTTGCGGGAAATCACTTCCCCGGCGGAGAAATCCATGTCCAGGCAAGTTTTTGCATAGGTTCTCGGGTTTCCTGTCATATATATGGTCGGAGTCACCACTCCGGCGTTGGCCGTGGGCATCATCATGCGGTCCGGGAACCAGCCGCCGCCCACCTGGAAGATGTTCAGCACGGAACCGGCCGCAGCATACCCCAGGAACAGGACCGAGGACGACATCCAGGAGTCCATGAAATGCAGGCCCGGGGCTGCGGGAATCTCCGCGTATTGCAGGCAGCTGGAAATGGGATGGGTGCCGGCCTTGGCGATGGCGCCCAGGGACTTCTCCTCCAGGGTGGTCAGACCTGCCTGGATATTTGCCGGGATGGGGTTGATGGTGCGGATGTCCTCGCCCGTGGACTTGGCCTCGTCCTCGATCCTGGCCACCGCGGCGAGAAACTTCTCGCGCTCCCTTGCCTCCGGGAAACGCTTGGCAACGATGTGCTCCGCACCGATGACCTCGGTGGTCTCGGCGAACATGGCGGTACCGCCGGACTCCACGATGCGGTCGAAGAGGTACCCCACGGTGGGGTTGCCGGCCATTCCCGAGGTGGCGTCGGAGTAGCCGCACTTCACGGCCATGGCCAGGTTGCTCAGGTCCACCTCCTGGCGATTGGCCATGCTGGCCTTGCGCAGCAGGGTCCGGGCCTTGAGCATGCCTTCGCCGATGGCGTTGTACCAACCGCCGGGGCAGCTCTCCAGAAACAGAGTGTCCACCGGCTTACCCGTGCTGATGATCTCGTCCACGATGGCCTCGCGGGTGAACTCCGGGTATCCGCCGTTGCTCTTGATGCCCACCAGAAGCACGGCGCCAACGTTGGGGTTCTTGGCCAGCCCCACGATGGTTCTGGCGATGGCCTGGCGGTCCGGGGTGTCACGGCCGTTCTCATTGGGCGGGATGAAGAGCCTGCAGCCATTGACCAGCTTGTGAATCTGGGTGGCGAGGTTGCCCACGCCTCTGCCGTTGGCCAGGATGAGTGTATGGTTGCGGATGCCGACCTTTCCGTCCGGACGGACATAGCCCAGAAATTTCATCAATTCTCCCCCTTGATATCGCCGCGGCCGCGATTGCCTTCGACGTTGTGGATGTGAACGCACTCGCCGGCGACAATGGGCCGGGAAGTCATACCGATGGTTTCCTTGTACTTGATCACGGGGCTGTTGGCGGGAATGTCACGCACCGCCACCTTGAAACCAAAGGGCGTGTCGCTGGTGGCCTGCAGTTCGAACTGCTCCCCATCGAGCTGGTACGAAACACGGTCTCCCGTATGAATGTCTTCTATGGCGTTGCCGACGTTGTCGGCCTTGTCCAGAACAATGAGAGCTTTCACGCATCAACCTCCACGTTTGGAAATGGTGCCTGCCCGGCAGCGCCAGCCGGCAGATGTTGCACATTGGGTTATTTTATCGTCAGCCCGGCGCACGTGTTCGCCGGACATCCGCCTGATTTGGCATAACTCTTGGCCCTCTTTTGCAAGGTTGTTGCCAACCTGATCATTATATTTCAACATCCCAAAATAAATAATTTTTTTTAAATTTCCCTTCATTTGAATACAGCAATTCCTCCTGAATACCCTCCAAAGTGAAAGACCTTGTGAACAGTTCATTCAGAATGCGCTCTGCCCCATTCCATCGAGACGGTGATAATTTAATCTAATATATTGTTTTTAATGAATATATACAATTTTAATGCAAACAGGCATCTCTCCACGACCATTTCAGTTTGAAAGAGCTTCCCGTTCCTGGCTTTCAAAATGAACAGGTTTCGACACAAAATGATTTTTAAAACATTTCACCCGGCCCAGGACTAGTACTTTTCAACATAAAATCAAATGGTTAACTATTAGCGTTAACATGGCATGACCGTTGCTCTGCCCCAATGTTCGCATCTTGGAATTCCATCACCTTCCGGCCTTGTCCGGATTCGCAAAGGAGAATCAATGAAACGCGATGCCATCAAGCTGCGGCCCGAGGACAACGTGGCCACCGCCCTGCGGGACATTCAGGCCGGGGAGAGAGCCATTGTGGGCGTCATGAACGAATGCCTCGAAGTGCACCTGAGCCAGGCCGTTTCCTACGGCCACAAGTTCGCGACACGCGATATCGCCGACGGGGAGGACATCCTCAAGTACGGGGAGGTCATCGGCAGGGCCACTCAGGCCATCCCCACCGGCAGCCACGCGCATGTCCAGAACATCGAAAGCCTCCGCGGCCGGGGGGATCAGGAAAAGTCCTGATCCGTGCCATCACTGCAACACCAAGGAGAACGCATAATGGAATTCATGGGATACCGCCGCCCGGACGGAAGCGTCGGGACGAGGAACTACGTGGGTGTCCTGGCCACCGTGGTCTGCGCCAACGAGACCGCCCAGGCCATCGCCGACAAGGTGGACGGTGCCACCGCCTTCACCCATCAACAGGGGTGTTGCCAGACGCCCATGGACGTGGAGCGCGTGAGCAGCACCCTCATCGGCCTGGGCAAAAACCCGAACCTGGCCGCTGTGCTGCTGGTGAGCCTGGGCTGCGAGAGCACGGCTGTCGCACGTGTGGCCGAGGAAATCCGCGCCACGGGCAAACGCGTGGAGCAGATCGGTATTCAGGCCCTGGGAGGCTCTTTCCGGGCCATCTCGGAGGGCTGCCTGCTGGTGCAGGACATGGTCATGGAAGCCTCGCAGGTGAAGCGCACACCGTGCACCTCCAAGGATCTGGTTCTGGGGCTGAAGTGCGGCAGTTCGGACACCACCTCGGGCCTGGGCCCGAACCCCGCCCTGGGCATGGTCACGGACGCCGTGGTCAGGGATGGCGGCACCGTGGTCCTTGGCGAGGTCACCGAATTCATCGGCGCTGAACACATTCTGGCCCGACATGGCAAGGACGAGGCCACGGGGCAACAGATCCTGGACCTGGTGGCGCGCATGGAGGCCAGAGCCAAGTCCTCGGGCTGCGATATCCGCGGGGGACAGCCCACTGGCGGCAACATCAAGGGCGGTCTCACCACCATCGAGGAGAAGTCCCTGGGCGCGATCGCCAAGGCTGGAAGCGCCCCCATTCAGGCCGTGTATGAATACGGCGTGCACCCGGACACAAAGGGCCTCGTGGTCATGGACTCGCCAGGCCGCGAACCCGAGCTGCTTACCGGCCTGGCCGCCGCGGGGTGCAATGTCATCGCCTTTACCACCGGATTGGGTGCGCCTCAGGGCTTCCCCTTCGTGCCTGTGGTCAAGATCACGGGCAACGAGCGCACCGCCGTGCGCATGCGGGACCACATAGACATCTCCGTGTCCCGGGTCATCGACGGTGACGAGACCCTGCCCCAGGCGGGAGAGCGCATCTACGACGAGATAATCGAGGTGTCCGACGGCAAGCGGACCAAGGCCGAGCTGTCCGGTTACACCAAAGCCATGGACATCTACGTCCTGGGCCCGGTTATTTGATACAGGACAAATGCAGTTGCGAGGGGCACCCCCTTCCGCTGGACGCCATCCGTCTGGTGCGGCAATTTCGCGCCTCACGAATGGCGACAGCGGCTACAAGGTGTCCCTCCCAATCACCCACGAAATCCTCTGTTTTTCCGCAATGAGCCTTTGACCCCTTTCCGCTTCTGACATATAAGTTAGGAATATTCCTATCTACTGCAAAGGGAGAGCTCATGAGCGAAGGCAAGATCTCCGACCTTGACCAATATTTGACATTTACCCTGGGCGACGAGATTTTCGCCCTGGATATCGGCTCTGTCCGGGAGATTCTGGACGAGACCAACATAACGCGCATTCCCCGAACGCCCGAGTTCATGCGCGGCGTCATCAACCTGCGGGGGCACGCGGTTCCGGTGGTGGACCTCAGGCTGAAATTCGGCATGAGCAAGACCGTGACCACGGTCAACACCTGCATCATCATCACCGAGTTGGAGATCGACAACGAGGCCGCGGTCATCGGAGCGCTGGCCGACTCAGTGCAGGAGGTCGTGGAGATCGAGCCGGGGCAGATCGACCCCGCCCCCAGAATGGGAACCGCCATCAATCCCAAGTTCATTCGCGGCATGGGCAAGCGTGACGACCGTTTCGTCATCATCCTGGAGGTTTCCAGCGTGTTCTCGGCGGAAGAACTCGCCGTGGCGCGCTCCGTGGCGCAGGAGCAGGAACCGGCCGAGGCATGACGTATTGGGGCGGTCCCGTCCTGGAATTACGGTTTACGCACCTGGACGCAATGATATATACTTGATGACCATGAAGATACGCATACCGCTCTTGATCCCGGTCCTGTTCGCCGCCCTGTCCCTTGTAGGATGCGCGGCCAACCGTGTGGATCCCATTTCGCCCGACATCCGGGGCGTCTACGTGAATCCCGGCGAGGAGATGGGCGGAGAACGTTATTTCTACCAAAGGCAGGACACCACCACCAGGAACTGGTACCCGGCAAGGGAGCTCATCCCCGGGTACGGTCACATGGTCTACACCAAGGAAGGTAAGGAACAACTTCAACAGGATCTGTGGGACAGCCGATGAACAACACCAGGACATCCCTCCTGTTCGCCCTTGCCCTCCTCGCCCTCCTGCTCAGCGGATGCGGCCAGGCATACCGCGACCAGGCGGCGAGCATGGTCCAGCAAGGGGAGTACGCGACCGCCGAACCGCTGCTGCGCAAGGCCATCCACGCCTACAACCTGGACCCCAATTCCTACCTCCTGCTCGGCAAGGTCTATCAGGAGACCGGACGCGAGGAGCAAGCCCGGCTGGTATTCCTGCAAATCGCCCGCAACAAGCCCAAGGCCCTGGTCGCGCCCGGGGTCGAACCCGGCTTTGAGAACAAGCCCGTGGCCGAGCTGGCGGAGTTTTATCTGAGCGGGCAGCGCTCCACCGGAGAGCCCATGCCGGAGTCTCCGTCAGATAACGGTTCCGGCGGCAACATCGACTCCATCGAGCGGCAGATCATGGACCAGCACGGACTCCCTCCCTTGACCGGACAGGCGCCTGAAGAGGCCAGCGGCATGGGCGCATCGGCCGATTCCGCCCGGGATCAACGCGCCGATTTGCTTGCAGGTGAAACCGGCACGGAGGGGATTCAGCACCTGTCGGGGCGGGAACCCCGAGCCGGAGCCTATGGCGTGCATGTGCTCTCTTTCCGCCGCGCCCTGAACCTGGAAAGCGGCAAAAGGAACATGCTCTCGAAATTTCCCGACCTGCTCGGCGACAAGGTCTTCCGCTCTCGACGCGTGGAGATGCCCGGAAAGGGCGTGTATCTCCGCCTGCATGTGGGGCCGTGGGAATCCAAAGATCAGGCCGCCGCGGTCTGTGGCCGCCTCAAAAAGGCCTGGGGATATTGCGAGGTGGTGAAGTTCTGACTTGACCTGGGCAGGCATTCCGGCCGCACCGGCAGGGGGTGGGGCGAAAGGGGAAACGGCTCAGCGAAGGTAGGAACTCCAAACCAGGTAGGCCACAAAACCGAGATTTGCCAGCACCAGCAACAATGTATACACGAGGTGCGAGCCCCGCTCCCTCTCGAGTCTGCCCACGGGCCGACCGAGCTGCTTCGAACACTTCTTGCAGTACAGGTATTTTCCGTTGATGGTGCGCCCGCAGCGCGGGCACAACGTCGTATAAGTCATGTTTTTGTATTCTCCCTTGCGTAGACAACCCTACCACGAAGCCGACCGCTTTGAAAGTGACTCCCACCATGGATATCTACGAAGCTTGGCCCACTTTTTGCTTAAAAACTTCCTGTCAGCCCCGGCGGTTACCCGAGGTGCAAACAAAAGGGCGTCATACGGCAATGGAGGTTTTCCCATGCGCTTTTTCCCGGCTCTGCTGATCACGATATGCTGCGTCCTGCTGGCCGCTCCCGCATGGAGCCAGCAGCGCGTCCTGGTGGTGGGCGACTCCCTGTCCATTCCCCTGGGCGAGCAACTCAAGACATACTATTCCCTGCAATCCGGGGTGGACTACATGTGCCACGGGAAAGTCTCCAGCGGCCTTGTGCGGCCGGACTTCTACAACTGGGAGCGCGTGCTCGACGAGCTGGCCGGACGCCAACGCCCCGACGTCCTGGTGGTCATGCTCGGGACAAATGACTTCAAGCCGTTGAAAACCAGGCAAGGGAGCCTGCGCTTCGGCTCCACGGACTGGAACAGGGAATACGCGCGCCGGGTCCAGCGTCTCATCTCCATAGCCCGTTATCATGCCCCGCACTCGGAAATTTACTGGGTGGGCGCCCCGGTGATGGGTAAACCCGACCTCAACAGGGCGGTGACGCATATCAACAAGGTCATCGCCCATCAACTGGGGCGCAACAGCCGTTGCCGGTTTATTGACACGAGCGCGGCACTGGCGGATGCCAAGGGCCGGTTCATCGAATACGCACCCCTGGACAGTGGCGGCAGAATCAGGCTGCGGGCAAAGGACGGAGTGCACCTGACCGGACAGGGCGCCGCCCTGCTGGCCGACAGTTGCCTGAGCGTCCTCGCGCCCGGCTCCGAAATGATGCTCGCCAATGCCGCACAGAAACCGCGCCTGCAAGCCGCTGTGGCGCATCCCGCCCCACAGCCCCGGAAACCCGCCCCGAAACGGGATAATCCGCCCCCCATGGAGTCACTGCCCCTGCAGGTGGCGGCCGCCTCGGGCGCCGTAAGCGGCCAGGTGGCAGGCAACCACGCCAAGGTCCCCCGCCCTGCCAAGACCTCCAAGACCAAGCCCGTGTATGTGATCCAGGAAAGCTCATGGAGCAACAAGAAGGAGGCGCTACGGCGTGCCAGCCAGTTGCGGGCAAAGGGCCTGAAAACGCACGTGGAGACTGCTGATCTCGGGAAGAAGGGAATCTGGCACAGGGTGATGATCGGCGGCTACTCCAGCCTGGAACGCGCAAAGCGGCAAAAGGACGTGCTCGTCAAACGCTACGCGATATCCCACACCATCATTCTCAGACAAAGCTGATCGCGAAACGACCTGTTTCTCGAAAATCGAGTAGGGGGATTCCTCGCGGTTTCCCCCTCTCACACCACCGGGCATACCTGCTCGGTACCACGGCGGTTTCTTTTGACTTGTAACACTTGGTATCTTCCTATCAGGCTGACGAGTCCTTGATTTCTGAACCATTCATTGTTCATTGCCTGATGCGCTGTCTGGGTTCTGGACATTCTCCACCACCCTTTTCCCGACAGAGCCTGCATCCATGCGCCGAACTCTTTCACACCGAGACTTATGAAGAATTCAGCCAAAGTCTTAACCCGCTTGCATTGCTTCAGGCGTGCGCAACGTAGTTTCCGTCGTATCCACCCTTCCATCTCCTGGAGGAAGCTTTTGCACTTCGCAAGCTGGAAATACCCCAGCCATCCGATACAGTACGAGTTGAGACGACGTATTCTTTCTTCGAAAGACATCGGCCTGTTACGTTTCAATATCCAACGTATTTGATTCTTGAACCTGACCAGACTCTGGGGTGCTAGGACCAGTCATCCACTTCCCAGAAGACGGTACCCCAGAAACTTACGATTACTCACATGATCCACGGCACTTTTCTCTTGATTGACCTTTAGCTTAAGTCGTTTCTCCAGAAAACGCGTAACCGATTCCATCACTCTTTCACCGGCCTTGATGCTCTGCACATAAATGTTGCAGTCATCAGCATACCGACAGAAACAATGACCGCGACGTTCGAGTTCCTTGTCCAGGTCATCAAGAAGCAGATTAGCAAGCAACGGGGACAAAGGACCACCTTGCGGAGTCCCTTCCTCACGCGCTACGCACACTCCGTCTTGCATCATGCCCGAGTTTAAAAAGGCTCGGGTGATCCGCAGGACACGTTTGTCTTTGACGTGACGGGCCAGCCGTGCCATCAAAATATCGTGGTTTACACGGTCGAAGAACTTCTCCAAATCCATGTCCACCACTATGGTACGGCTGTCCTCAACGAATCGTTGTGCCTGAACAAGAGCGTCATGAGCGCCCCGACTTGGACGGAACCCAAAACTCGATTCCGAGAACAACGGATCGAGAATGGGTGTGAGCACCTGCAAGAAGGCCTGTTGCACCAAACGATCCCGCACCGTTGGAATGCCCAGCTGTCGCACTCCACCTCCCGGTTTCGGGATTCGCACTCCCTTAACTGGAAGCGGTCGGTAGGTACCTTCAAGCAGACTCGCAATCAACTCGTCTTTGTTGGTTGAAAGCCATTCGTACAGATCATCAACGGTCATACCGTCGGTTCCTGGCGCGCCCTTGTTGGCTCTCACCCGTTTAAAGGCCTGATTGAGATTTGCCTGTTGGCAAATCACTTGCGTTTGGCCCTTGACTAGATAAATTACCAATGATTTGTGTCACGGCATGTCAACCTCGCTTTGGGGTTGACTTTTTCTTTAAATTATGTTCTAGTTATATAACTAGATACAAGGAGGTCGCCATGGTATATCCTACCAAAGTGCAATTGATTAAGCGTAAGGCCAGCGAACAATGGTACATCAACTTCCCTTCCGCTGTGGCTCAAGCCATGGAATTTGAAAAAGGAGAAGTCGTTGAGTGGATCATTGAAGATAGGGCGCAGCTTGTTTTACAACGCCTCGATCCACCACCCTCGTGCCTAAAAAAAAACGCCTCGAAACCTGATTGACGCCTTTGATTCTCTTTTCGACCAAGCAAAGGAAGCGTTTGCCCAAAAACGCTCCTTCTTGAGGGCGAGAAGACTCGTTTTGAGTTCGCTCGTTGGCATGGGGCGCCAAACAATTACTGGAATGCTGACGACCGCAGGGCGCCAATTTGTCGACTGGTCGGCTGATTACAGGCTGTTTGAGCAGCAGCGCTTTTGTCCGTCAAGGCTTTTTGACGTTCTCCGCAGAGAAGCGCTTAACCACTTGGACGATAAGGAGCCGTTTGTGGCGTTGATGGATGATACCCTGCTTCGAAAGCGAGGAAAAAAAGTTGCGGGGACATCATGGCGTCGCGATCCGCTTGGCCCTCCATTTTGCAACAACTTCATTTGGGGGCAACGTTTTCTCCAGATATCCGCCGCATTGCCCGAAGCAAGCGGTGCTGCAAGAGCCCGCGCGATACCCATCGACTTCACTCATTGCCCAGCTCCCAGAAAACCAAATAAAAACGCGTCGCCAGCGCTCTGGAAAGAGTACAATGAAAATAAAAAGCAAACGAGAATCAGCATCAAAGGCGCGAACAGGCTCTGGAACCTGCGCACTGCGCTTGATCGCGACGATAAAGAAAGAAGGCTCATCGTTTCCGCCGACGGCGGGTTCACGAATGGAACGGTTCTGAAAACGCTCCCCCCCAGAACTACTTTCATCGGCCGAATACGAAAGGATGCGAAGCTCTACGCGTTGCCAAAAAACGAACAGCGCGGGAGAGGACGCAAACGTACGTATGGTGAGCGTCTGCCGACTCCCGAAGAAATACGGCAAGACGAATCAACCCCTTGGGAGACAGTGACAGCGTTCGCCGCAGGCGATGTTCGTGAATTCAAGGTGAAAACCTTGGGGCCTATACGCTGGAGAAGCGCTGGCGGAGAGCATGATCTCAAGTTGATGGTGATTCGTCCGCTTGGATATCGCCTGAACAAGCAATCGCGGGTAAACTACCGCAAGCCAGCCTACTTGATTTGTACAGATCCGGACCTTCCTACAGACAAATTTCTTCAGGCATATGTCTGGCGCTGGGAGATTGAGGTGAACTTCAGAGATGAAAAGACCTTGTTCGGCGTTGGAAAGGCACAAGTGTGGACAGAAAAGGCGGTGGAGTCTGTCCCGACGCTGTTGGTAGTTGCGTACGCCATGTTGCTGCTTGCTGGCAATCGCGTATACAAACCGGGCGACAAGATATATCCGAGACCCAAGTGGCAAAAGGAGTCCGAGAGTGGCAGGGTGACAACCCCACAGTTGATAAGTCTTCTCAGAACAGAGCTGTGGGGGAAAGCCATGGGAATTGAGAATTTCTCCAGCTTCGTGGCTGCGAAACAGGTTGAACAGAAGCCGGAGAAATTGGAAAATCAGCTGCCAGTTGCGGCTTTCTATGCCAGCAGATAGCCAAACACGAGAGATTTGCCTGTTGGCAAATCAACTCCATGAGATACTGCGTCAAGGCTTGTCCTCCTTCCAACGCCGCGAGCGCTCGCGTACCTCGATGTGCCCAGTTCCGGTTCCGCCTTTACCGGGTGTGTCGAGGCGTGACCTCCCACCTTTCCTGGCGTCCCACGCTCGTCGAGTCGTCAGCGACTACTCCTTGGTCAAAAGATTCGGCCCTTTGCCCGCCAAGGAAACGGACTACTATGGCCTCTGCTGACTTCTCATGGCCCATCCCCGGACATCGCCGTCCAGGTAGTCGGGATCGTCCCGACAGGCAATGAGATCTCCCAGGGTAAGACGCGACTCTTTCCGTCGGGCCTCGCCGGATTTACCTGTACAACTTCCGAATGGTTATGGGGCGTCTTCGTCCAATGCCGAATTACCCAGTTGTACCGGCCTTATATCCGATTTCTGTTCGTCGAGTCCGACTTTTGCCTCCAGCTTCCTCCCCACCCCGCCTCGCGACGACGCAGTTGCCTTCGGCTACCAGTTCCCACCATCAGGGCCTGGAGAGGACTTCCACCTCCTAGATTCGCGCCATGCCTGGCACACACAAACGAGGGGGAAACCGTCGCTACGGTTCCCCCCTCGGAGAATATCGCTCCACTACTTTTTCAGTATGCTTGAATGACACTCTGGACGTAAAGCTCACGAGCGAGCCGAAAACCACGCTCTTGCGAAGCGACCTTCCAGAAAGCACTTCGCACTAGAATCCGCCATCCTTGTGTTCCTTGACTTCGCCAAGTATTTTCTTCCATTTCACTGAAAGATGGGTGTCGCTGACCCAAACGTTGATGTCGGGCAGGTCCCACAAGGGGATGTAGTTGTCCCGCAATCCCGTGGGCGGACCGAGGAGTTCGGACATGATCAGGCGCATCCGCTTTTGAAATTTCGGAGCGAACTTCATGGAAATGCCGTAGAATTTGTCGTCGAGAAACTGATAGCGAAGATGGATGAGCGGAACGTCCTTCACACTGAGGTTGGCTTCCGGAGCGTTGCAGTTCTCCTCCATGGAGTTCATTTCCACGCAATTGTCCAAGGGTTGCTTATCCTTCACGTCCGACTTGCCGGTTCCCCACGCAATGCCGCGAAAGCCCCAATTCAGGTTGTCCTTGGTGCCTTCCAAGCCCCATTCAATGTCAGTGCCCCACGCAGCAGAAACAATGAGCACCGTCAGAAATAAGCCTGCCACTATGCCGGTCAACCGCGTCAGTCTCATGGACGCCTCGCTTTGTTGCTGATTTTCTTGCCGGATACTTTTCCGACCGCCAATTTCACATGTCCGCGTTCATAACGAAAAATGCACTGTCTTGACAACCTTATTTCCCTTTCCGCTCTTCCCTTCAACATAATAATACTGTATGTGCAGTGTATAGGACCCTCTAGACCAAAAAATTCCATGTTGTCTCACTGCCTCAAGGGCAAATCCTCTGGGAGGGGGAAGTCTCAATGGCGCAAACAAATATCCTGCTCGAATCCGGAACCAACGAATTTGAGATCGTCGAGTTTTTCATTGAAGAAGAGGGTGATGACGGCCAGCTCTACATGGGGCACTACGGCGTCAACGTCGCCAAAGTCTTGGAGATCATCAGATTGCCTCAAATCACGGAAATGCCCGAGGCCAAGCACCCCTGTCTCATGGGCGCCTTCAACCTCCGCTCCCGTATCGTTCCCCTCATCGACCTGAGCGTATGGCTGGAAAAGAGACGCAAGAAGAGCGATTCCGCCAAGGTCATCGTCACGGAGTTCAACTACATCATCAACAGTTTCCTGGTTTCAGGCGTGAACCGCATCCACCGCCTCAGCTGGGAGCAGGTGGAGCCACCGGACGACCATATCTCCAAGTTCAGCTCCGGCTGCATCACCGGTGTCGTCAAATTCGACGACCGCATCATCCTGCTGCTGGACATGGAGCAGATCGTGGCCGACCTCAACCCCAGCCTGGGCCTGCGTGAATCCGAAGAGTCCGGTGAAGAGATTCCGGACCTGCCCACCAAGCTCAAGGTCCTGTTCGCCGACGACTCCTCCATGATCCGCAAGACTCTCAGCAAGGGCCTGGAAAAAGCAGGTTTCGAGGTCATCATCGCCAGCGATGGGAAGGTTGCCTGGGAGCACTTGCAAAACATCAAGAAGCAGGCCGAAGGCGGCACCATCACGGACCACCTTAACCTTATCATCTCGGATATCGAAATGCCGGTGATGGACGGGCACAACCTGACAAAACGCATCAAGGAGGATCCTGTGCTCAAGGAGCTGCCCGTGATCCTCTTCTCCTCCCTCATCACCGACGCCCTGCGCCACAAGGGTGAATCCGTGGGAGCGGACGACCAGATCGCCAAGCCGGACATCACCACGCTGACCACCCGCTCAAAGCGACTCATCTCGGAGCGCCAGGGCCTACCAATGTAGCCTTTTCCTACCGTTAAATGCAAAAGGGAATCCCGGAGGATTCCCTTTCTTGTTCCGTGTTCAAACAATCCTTCAGAACGACATGCCCAGCCCCACATAAGGTTTGAATCTCTTTTCCTCTTCCAGGTGTGGCAACGGCGCCATGGGGGGCACGCGGTCGAAATCGCGGCTCATGTTGCCGTACACCGCGGCGATGCGTCCGGACTTGTTCCTGGGCCTGGCCAGGGTCACCCCGTTTTCACGGAATCCGTTGTCCCTGAACGAGGCATGGGGGGCGGTTGAAGATGCCGAAAGGCTGGACGGAGGAGGAGACGCCGCCAGGTTTTCACGTACCGCTTCCCTGGCCAACGGGTTGACAGGGCTCTTATCCCCATGCCGCACGCTCGGTTTGGGAGTGGGGACGAACTTGCGTAGCGCCTTGTGCACCATGCTCTCCAGCTTGCTTACAGTGGATTCCTTTCCAGAAGGACTGACTGGAGCCGCCACTGAAGCCTTTTTCACGACCGGTTTGGTTGTGGGGTGCGGAGAGAGAACCACCTTGGGCAGAGCCGGAGGAGCAGGAGCCTTGGCGGCCGTGGGAACGCTCCTGACCACAGGGGCGCTCGCGGCCTTTGGAGGCGCCACCATGGGCGCCTTTACGGCAACTACCGGCTTCATGCCAAGCGGCATGACATTGGCGTAGGTTCCCCTGGACTGCAGCTTGTGCTGCAATTCGAGAGCCCGGGAATGATCGCTGAAATTTCCGGCGAAAACCCTGTAGTACATGCCCTTGCCAGGCACCTCCGCCTGGACGATATAATGCTCGAGTCCCTGAAGAATATCCGGGTAGTTGCGGGCCAACTTCCGCCATCCCGCTCCCGCACTTCGTTCCGTGCGGTACGAAGCCAGATGCACCGAGTACTTCCCCCCTGCCATGGATACGGCGGGAAGCGCCATAAGTACCGCTAATGTCAACAACGCGGCAAGCATCCGTCCATTTCGCATAAGCGACTCCTGGTCTTGAAGCACCTCGAGCCTGGATGGCCCGGGGCTCTTATGCATTTATCCGAATCAATCCGAATTTGACCCGGACAAAGTCTTGTCCCGTGTGAATATCAGGGCGAGACTCCACCTCGGAGCCTGCTCCCCTTCTCCACCTTTGCGGCAAGGAACACACCTGCCAGCCCATTGCGGCCGGGCGATCCGCGTCCAGAGATCTTTTCAGCCCCGGGAAATACAAAACATTGCCGCCTGAAAGTGTTTTTTCCGGATGCTGCAAGGAACGGACCAGGAAACGAAACGACTCCTTAATGCAAAAAAATCAATTATAACATGTGGCTATATACTCACAACACAGATGGAGGCATGCCATACCCATGCCCGAACCTGTCCGGAATTCAAAACCTTGACCCAGAGGTGGCCTCAGTTGGATGAGCATCCGCATGCCCCTGGTTTGTTGCATCGTATTCAAGGCTTCGCTATTATTTCGGGTGAAAAACGGAATACGCAGCGTCTCGCTTTTGCAACCCTCCGCCCCAAACCATAAGGAGCCCCCCATGCTGATCCCGGTAAATGAGGCCAAATACAAATACTGCCCCTTTCTCACCACAAAGGACGACAAGCTGCGCTTTTGTCAAAGCACCATGTGCATGATGTGGCGCTACGAAAAGACTGATAAACGTGACCAGGACGATCCCGGGTATTGTGGCCTGGCAGGAAAGCCTGCGGGAGCCATGTGACGGCGGCAAGCTTTTGAATGACCTTTTTCCTCGGCTGGTGTACAAGGTCAAGGCATAGCGCTTTGTTTCCAGTATATCTGGTCAAGCCTGTACACTTTTCAACAAGGAGCCGAAAATGAGCATGCCCGACTTGCGCCTAGCGTTGTTTGCCAAAGCTTATTGCGCGGACGCCCCCGCCCCCTCGTGGCCGGAAGAGGAACCCACCATGCTGAGCTATGGCATGAACGCTTTCGAGGAAGGGGACTTTTCCCAGGCCGTGGTGCAAATCCGCGAGTACGTCAAGGCGAACCCCCAGGAAGACGGCCCCCGTCTCATTCTAGGGATATGCCTGTTCATCACGGGGCAGCTCGTCCAGGCTCAGGTGGAATTCGAGCGGATCAAGCGCTCCCGCCCCTCGGATGCGTTTGTCGCCACACTGCTGGGGCTCTGTCTGCTCAAACGGGAGAAGTTCGACAAGGTACTCGCGGCACTGCAATGAATGGCCCGACCTGAAAACGCTCGACGGCGGAATATCGACGAAAAATCGAGTAGGCTGAAGCAGAGTCATGACCTCTGCTTCATCCCTCTCACAGAACCGAGCGTACGGACCTCGTACACGGCTCCTGTTCATCTTTATCCCCGATTGATCGGGGGAAGCACTCCCGTTTTAACTGCGTTCATAGCGAAGAGTCCGAGTTCATCCATGTCAAAACACTTGCTCAAGTCCATGTCCACTACCCAAGTCAGGTCGTAATCACGCATGAACGCTGTGCCCTTGGCTATGGCGTCGTGGGCGCCTCGCCCCGGCCTGTATCCGTAACTGGACGGATGGAAGTCCGGGTCGAAGATGGGCTCCGGAATGTTTTGAACCGCTTGCTGCACCACGCGCTTCACCGGAGAGGGCCAGTAGGCCTTACTGCGAAGGTCCGCCAAGAGATCACGAATGTTCTCGAACTGGTTGAGAGCGAAGTCTTTGCAGGACTGCCCGTCTACTCCGGGAGCTCCATTCGCCGACTTCACTTATTGAAACGCCGCCACCAGCGCCTCTTCGTGAAGAAGCCTGCCGTAGAGGCTGTACCAGACTCGATGATTCATCGTCCCTCTGTACTTCGTTTCTTCTGTAACGCCACTGCGCGCATCCATTCCGGCTCTTCAGCGCCGAGTGTTCGCCTTCTATCCGTTGCCGGCAATATAAGACCATCTTGCGGCGCCTACTCCGGTAAGGGCGGTTGGCTTGAAGAGTCCTGTTCCCAGGGGGCCCTCCCGCTACTTGCCCGCCTCGTCAGGCGGTTTGTCCTCTGAATGGCGTTGTGTCGTTGACTCTGAAACTTTCAGTTGAACTTCGTCCCTTCGCAACGACCGTCGCTTTTGGCTCTCCGGTCGCTCCACCAAACCAGGCTAGCGGTCGTCCTTGTTTTCTCCGCAACACCGTTACCGGGCTCCACTGGCGGCGTCGCCCTCTTTTGCAGGCTTACCCATCACGCCAGCCGAATCAGGTTCGCTTGCGCTATGTACCGTTTCCTTCCTATCGCTTCCTTCAGACCCTTCCGTTACCAGAAACGCCCTAGCGATTAGAATTGATTTCCCCTCGGACGGGGCATCTCTGCTCTCTCACAAGCAGACGGGTGCCCGGCCTTGCCCGGCAAACAAAAGGGAGGGGTCAATCCCCTCCCGGAACCACATCACATTCGCCCCACCTATGGCTACAGCAGGCGATCCTTGATCAGGTTCCAGAACTCCAGCACGCTCTCCCTCCAGCCCATCAGCCAGCTCAGGGCCGGGCCTTCCAGCGCCCCGGCATAGCTCTGCGGCGCCATCAGGGCGTCTTCGTCGATTCGTTCCTGAAAATAGTTACCCAACAATTCATCCTGAAACACATCCGATACGTCCATGGGTGGAAACAGTATACTGCTCTTGTCCTCCGCCAGCCTCACCGCGTGCAGCAGGGTCTGGTAATTGGCCGCCTTGGCCCAGGCAATGCCGTCCTCGCTTCCGATATCCGAAAAATCCTGCTCCATAGCCATCTTCTCGGCTCGCAGCCTGTCAACTATGGCGTCCAATGTCTCGTCCCCTTCCATTCGCTGCTGAAAGCTCTCCTTTTTATCGATCATCTTGCTCACCGCCTCCCGAAACAGCTCCGACAGGTTGATCCGATCCCGCCACGTATCGATCTTCTTGGCGAATTCTTCCGGTACGCTCAGGGTATACTTCCTGGTCATGTGCACCTCCATGATTGAAGAGACGTGTCCTTTCTCTTCTACACATAGCAATTCACTAACACGTGTCAATATTATAATACGTGTTTTATTTTGAAGCACGTGTCATCTTCGTTTAGAAACGAAAAAGGCCATGAAGCGGCTTAACCTCATGACCTTGAAAATAATAGAGAAAATATGAATCTAGAGCATTTAACCTAAAAAAACAAACGCTCTAGGGATGCGGGTTCCAGGACTCCACCGAGGGGCGCAGGTACAGCAGGCCCAGCTCCTGGGCCACTTCAATGGCCAGTACTCCCACAAAACACAGGGTGATAACGATGCCGAGGTTTCGCTTCCACCCCCTGCCCTGCCTGATGAGCAGGATTCCCGGTAGGATTCCGAAGAGCAGATCGATGCCCACGCCACCCACGATGTCTATGGCCTGCAGAAAAATGTTCGGATCCACCAGCGCCACAACCAGGGGCGGAATAAAAGCCAGGGTAGCGGAAAGCGTCTTGCTGGCGGAGCCGGTGAGGTCGTCCATGAAACTCACCAGGGCCGAACCGTTGGCCAGAAAGGAGGTGCATATGGCCACCAACGCAAAAACCACGGCCAAGGTGGTGAACACCGTCGAGTGCAGCATATTTTGCAGGGGCAACGTGGCGGGAAGATTGTTCTCGTAGGCTTGAAGCAAGGTGCCGGGAGTGGCGGAGCCATCGGGCCCCGCGGCTGGAAGCGTGCCTGCGACCACGAGGACCCAGAGTACATTCATGAGGAGCCCGGCAATGGTCCCCATAACTATTGCGCGGCGGATGCGCCGTTGGTCATAATGCATCTCCCTGCAGATGCTGGGAATAATATTGTGAAAGTGGAACGCCGTGGCCATGACCGGGAGGGTTGCGGGAAGAAAGCCCCAGTCCATGGGTTCCAGCCGGCTGGCGGAGATCTTTGGAAAGCACATCCCCACCATGAGGATGAAGGCCCCCCACATGAGAATCATGAGCAGGCTGTTACCCTTTGCCACCACTCGAAGACCGAAGAGGGTGAGGATGGTCGCGGGGATGAAAAACAGGATCATGGCCAGGGGCAGGGACAGGTTGGCCTGTCCCAGGCCGTGCAGGATATTCCCGGCGCCACTGGCGTAGGCCACGAGGAGGCCGTAGAGAATCAGCAGGTTGGCCAAAGTCGCCACCCATTTTCCGGTAATGCCCAAGGTCTGCCCGAAAAAGGTCGGCAAATCCGCGTTGGATTCGGAAAGGCTCTTTTGCCCCGCCAGAATGAGGGCGGTGGCGGTCATCAGCCCCCACAGACAGATGATGCCGAGGAGCGAGGGCAGAAATCCCGACAGACCGGTTTTCACCGGCAGGGCCAGAATCCCGGCGCCAATGAGATTTCCTGTCACCATGCAGGCCATGGCCAGAACGCTTGCGGGCTTTGCGGACACTTTCTCCTCCGGTGTTGGACGGCCAGTAACAAGGCCGGTTTGGGCCGCGAACACTGCACTCGAGACCATTACAACGAAATGCGGAACTGGATTCAAACGGATGCGACCATGCGTTGGGTGGATAGACTTGCCCCTGCTCCACCAAGTCTCGTGTCAGGAGACAGAGGCGGTTGTCCGCGACCTCACGTCATGCCCCGATCGCAAGCCGAAGGTACTGTGGACTATACATGAAGCTTTCCAAAGCAAACTTCGACAGTGAGGGGACCGTTTGGGGTGCTGAATGGGATTGCCAGTATGGGTCCTTCCGAAGCGTGCTGCACAATGTGGTTCTTACCCATGTGCACAGTTGGAATGGAGGCGTGATATTTCAGACCGAGGGCTGCCAGGCCTTGTCTGGCCTGACCCGAGACCATGTTCGTCAACTCGCCCACGCCATCGCGCAGCACGTCGACATCCGTAATCTTCTCGCCGATCATGTTCGCCACCACAGTGGTTGCGCAGGCCTCGCTGAAGGAGATCGCTATGGTTCCCTTGTCCTTTCCGGTGATGCCGATAATACCCGTAATATCGCCCTGGGCGATCCTGCTTCTCTTTATGTAGGGTTTTTCCGGCTCAGGGGTTATCTGAGCCATGGTGAGAAGCACTTCGACAACCGCATCCAGGAATGGATTGATTACATTGACATCCATCGTTTTCATCGAATACCCCATACGGCATCACTCGACGCGGCGCCGCATACTGTCCGGCAACACCAGCCCGGCGATACCATTGGGCGTGTTGCTGGTTCGCATATCATGTAGTACAACTTTGAATATTATACCTATTATCAAGAGGATACAAGTACTTCTCAAGACATGTGCGAAATCAAACAATTACGACACCCGTTTTTTCAACCGTTTGTGCTGAAGTTTCTTGCGGGATACGGGCCAACAGGCTAAATCAATGCAAGTTCATGCGTCGCTGTCATGCCGCTGACACCAGTGGCAACACACAACGATGAAATCGCGGCAATTGCCGGAGTGGCGTCACTTTTTTAGGGGCACCTTTCCCTGTCAACGCCACCCGGCGAATTCAGCGCCGCGATACACGTTCGCTGCTGAACGTGCTCACTGCATCCGCGTCGCCAACCATCAAGGGGCTTGAACATGATTTCATTGCTTGCCGTCATCGTTGTATTGGCACTCCTGGGCTTCTGGTTCGTCCGGATCTACAACAAACTCGTGCGCAACCGAAATCTCGTTGAAGAGGGATGGAGCGGCATAGACGTGCAGCTGAAAAAGCGCGCTGACCTCATTCCGAACCTGCTCGAGACCGTGAAAGGATACGTCAAGCACGAACGCGAAGTCCTGGAAAACGTCACCAAGTACAGGACCGAAGCGCAGCAGGCCCAGAACATTGAGCAAAAGTCCCAGGCCGAAGGCCTGCTCTCCCAGGCCCTGGGCCGCCTCTTCGCCGTGGCCGAGGCATATCCGGACCTCAAGGCCAACCAGAACTTCATCGAACTCCAGCATGCCCTCGCGGACATCGAGAACTCCATTGAAATGGCCAGGCGTTATTACAACGGAAGCGTGCGCAACATGAATATCCTGGTGGAATCATTTCCCAGCAATTTCGTGGCTTCCATGTTCCAGTTTTCCAAGGCGGCTTTTTTCGAAATCAAGGAACCCAACGAACGTATCGTTCCGGAAATCCATTTCTGATCAACCACATCCCCTGTCTCAGGACGTAGACTCTCCTGACATCGGGCCGGCGGGAAGGCATACAGAATGCCCCTCGCCGGTTTTCTTTTTTTTCTTTGCCATCGATGATTATTTATTTTGATTTAATCTAGACTTTTTCTAACTCATGTGCCATATACATTTTAAGCCCAATGCAAATCTCGGGTCCTTGGGTCGTTGTGGAGGCGACACGAGGACCCGAGGCATTTTCAGCCCTGCCCGTTTAACGGGCTTATCCGTTTCCCGGCAGGATCTGAACCGACGGGACTAGCGCAGCGAGCAGCCCCGCCAATCGCGGCCGAAATTGCCGCCGCAGGGCCGAAACCAGGACTAGAGCATTTTAACTTTGAAAAAGTTCAAGTGCTCTGCAAGGATTTGCCTGCAAATTCTTGCCGCGAAATGCTTGTAGGCTGGCTTTGCCAGCCGTTGAACAAGCATTTCAAGCGTAAAGTGCTCTAAAAGAACCGAAAGGAAATTGCGATGCAGCGTTGCAGCATGGACAAACAGGGCAGAGTCACGATTCCGGGGTCCGTGCGCAAGCAGATGGACATTGCCCCGGGCATGGAGTTCATGGCCGAGGTCAGCTCCAAGGGCCTGCTGTTGCGCCCTGTGCAGGAAATCCACACCGGCTTCAGTCCCCTGGCCTGCCTCTCCTCCCCGCAAGAGGGTGAATTCGACGCCCGGCTTCTGATCCCGTCCCAGGAAACGCGGGATATGACCGACGAACTCACCATCCAGGCGGAATCGGTTGTCAGCGTCGCCCCCCTGGATCCCTCGGAAAGACGCCGGATTTTCAGCCGCTTGGCTGGCTGAGCCCTGCCGGGCGCACCAGAAGCGAAAAAGCCGGATGCCATCGGCACCCGGCTTTACAAGGCTTGTTGGAACCTGAAAGCTATTGCTTTTTGGTCAGGTATTCGCCAGCGCTCTTCTTGGCGGCGTCGCAATCCTTGATGGTGTAGACGATGTCCTTTTTGGGGGACACGTCAACGATGTCGGTTTTGCGCTGTTGGCAAATTTCCTTGCCAGCGATGGCGACGGTGCTGATGGCAACAACAAGGGCGAAAGCCCCGAGAATAGCTACGATCTTTTTCATTTTGTATTCCTCCATTGCTACGGTTGCGGGCGATTGGCCCGACCACCCCTCCAAAAAAATACGTTCCAATACCGCTCCACAAGCCGTCTGGAGCTGTCTCCAGACGGTCCAACAGGCTATTTAAGCGGCGATCCTCCACGATTCCGCTTTCCGCGCTGTTACATTGGTACTATACTAGATAGTTGAAAATGATGTCAACTGCAATGCCCTGAGTGTATCTTCTTTCTCGAATTTCAAAAACTTTTTCACCCCGGCGCGACAAATATCATACTCCGGGCTCTTTGTTGTTATAATTTTCGTCACCCCGGCTCATGCATCTTACCGGCTCCCATCGGCCAGACATAGCCGGGCGCCCTCAACCCAGTGCGATGCCGAACCGGCCCAGGATTCCGGCCACCCGGGTCGACAGGTTGGTGGTCACCTTGGCAAGCTGCACGAGGTTCACCGCCACCAGCACCTCCACCTTGTTGGGCGCGTCCCGCCACAGGGTCAGCACCTCGCGTACAAGATCCTGTTCCAATTGAAAAAAGGTGAACAGCTTCTGAAGCTCAGCAGCGGTCTTGGGTACGAACAGCAAGCGATCCTCCATCTGGGGATCGTCCCGGAAAAATTTCTTCTGCCGGATCCTGTTCATCCCCTTGTCCGTCAGGTCGAGCACCAGTTGCCTGGGTACGTGCTTAACCTTCACGGTTCTGAACAGAAGCTTGCCGGCGTCATCCTCGGCCTTGTTGCGGAGGTATGCGCAAAAAAAGGTCTCGATGAGCAGCGAGAGCGCAGGAAGCATTTTCCGCCGCTCCAGGTTGCCCACACTCTCCCTGAACGCCTTCAGGTCGCTGGAACTCAGTTCCTTGGCGGCCCGCATCAGGTCCTCCCGGAAAATATCCGTGGCTATGGCCGCGCCCATGGTCATGGCCACCAGCTGCTTTTCCATGAACATCTCGATCTCCACGGGCGAGGGATTCGTCTGTTCCTCTTGTCCCTCGGCGCGCACCGGGGTGTTCAAACGCTTCTGACGCATCGTGCACAGGTTTCCGGCAGTGGGATCGATGCACACGATCTGGGCGGCAAGAGCCATCAGCTCCGGTGCAATACCTTCCACATATGCTTCGTGTTTCTGCTTGTAGAGTACCTCCTTCACGCACCCGAGGGGGGAGCCAGCGTCGACGCCCCCGCCGGCATCCTCGAAGGCTTGCTGAATGCGGGTTCTTTCGACCTCCACCGGAGGAGAGTTATCAGGGTTGATGATGTCTTCCAGGTGAAACTTGAGAACGACCAGCTTGTCATCCCTGCTGAAGGCGTACTTCTTGTTCTTGATTATCTCGGCAAAGCCGTCGTCGATACGGCTGGATACGAAGCGCTCGATCACCGCACGCCAGTAGGTCTCGTTGGGCTCGGTCGTCTTGGTGATTTCCTGCAGCACAGGCACCGCCCCGGCGCCGAAGGTGCTGACCACCGCCGCGCCGATGTTGTCCTTGGCAAGTCCTATGGCGTAGACCATGCCCTGGACGCACTGAATCAGGACCTTTTCAGCGTTGAGCAGTTCGGTCCTGATCCGATCGGCCTCGGCCTCGTCCGCCCAGCCGCCCTTGGTGTACAGGTTCAAGCTGATCATGAAATCGTTGAGCCAGTTCCTGACATGCTCCTGGCTGGGATGATCCTGGGAGCGATGGATCATCAACTTGATCAAGCCGTTCTGCTCGCTTTCCAGAAGCGGAAATTCGTCGATGCGCTCCATGTTGAGCTGTATGAACGTCAGCAGCACTTCCTGCTCGAAAATTTCCTTGAGCAGCTTGCGTTCCTTGAGCTTGCCGAACTTTTCCGCATAGGACTTGAGTCTGGCGTCGCTGTTGTCGTCCTTTTGATCCCACATATGGTCCCGCCTGTTCCTTACCCTCTGCTGTGTGCCGCCCTGAAAGGACGTGGTGATATCCGGCTCCACACGCAGGCGCCGAATGCCATCCTCCCCATTTTCAAATTTATATCAATATAAATTCACAGTTATGGATCAAATCCCCGTACTATGAGATTTCCCGCGTCCGCCTGAGGCAAAGGCTTAGCAAAATAATAACCCTGAACATACTCGCACTGCAACTGCATAAGCGAAGACAATTGCTGCGAAGTTTCCACCCCTTCGGCCACCACACGCTTGCCCAGGGAGTGCGCCAGGGTCACGATGGCGCGGACAATGGTCTCGCCATCATGATTCAACCGCATGGAATGTATGAATGTCTTGTCAATCTTCAGGATGTCGGCCGGAATCCGGTGCAGATAGGCCAGGGAGGAGTACCCGGTCCCGAAATCGTCGATACTGATGCCCACACCGAAATCCTTGAGCAGAGAGAGTTTCTCCAGCGCCTCCTCCGGCTTCTTGATGAACATGGTCTCGGTGATCTCCAGTTTCAGGCACTCCGGATTCAATCCGGTTTCCTGCAACGCCCCCTTCACAACATCAGGCAGGGAGTCGTGCTCCAACTGACGGGGGGAGATGTTCACGCTCACGCTCATATCCCGGTGGGACGGGAAGGCCTGCTGCCAGTTCCTGACCACCTTGCAGGCCTGCTCGAGCACCCACTGTCCCGCAGGCAGGATGAGGCCGGTCTCCTCGAGGAGATAGATGAAATGGTCCGGGGGTACGATTCCAATGTTAGGGCGCTCCCACCGCAGCAGAGCCTCGAAGCTGTCGATGCTGCCGCTACTCAGGGAGACTATGGGTTGGAAATACAGAGTGAATTCGCCTTTTTCCAGGGCCAGGCGCAGGTCGGTCTCCACCCGCAACCTCGCAGTGGCCTGCTGTTGCATCTCCTCCTTGAACACGGCGAAACTCTGCACGGAGTCGGCCTTTGCCCTGTGCAGAGCGGTGTCGGCGTCGTCAAGCATGGCTTCCGAGCTCTGATAGCGCATGTCGCTGAGCACGATGCCGGAACTCGCCTGGGCGAAGACCTCCTTGCCCTGGATATTCAAGGGGGAGCGCAGGCGCATGCCGATGCGGTCAATGACCCGCACCGCGTCCGCCGGCATGGACACGTCGGAGAGCAGCAGACCGAATTCGCTCACGCCCAGCCTGGCGCAGATATCCTCGGTACGCAGGGAATCGACCAGTATAGAGGCCACCTTTGTCAGGGCCTCCTCGGCGATCCCATGTCCCAGGCTCTGCTTGATCATGCTGAAGCTGTCCATGGAGACCACCACCAGGGCGAAATTGTTGTTGTTCCTGCGCTTGGCGCGGGCAATGGACTTGTCCAGCAGGTTGAGAAACATGGCGCGGTTGGCCAGGCCGGTTAGGACATCCCGGTACCCCTCCCGCAGCAATCTGGCTTCGAGATTCTTCTGCTCCGAGATATCGTGCATGGCGCCATGGACGAGCGCGGTCTGCCCGAGGTGGTCGTGCGCCAGGTTCGCGTTGATCCTGACCCAGACCTTGCCCCCTCCTCGCTGCACCACGAGCACTTCGAAGCGCATAGGCTCGGCGTCCATGTCCAGCTCCTTCTGCAGGACGCTGAACTGAGTGGGATCATCGAAAAGCTCTGGCAGGAAATGCCGGGATTCGCAGAACTTATCAAAGGTGTCGTAGCCGAAAAGCCTGGCTAGGGCATTGTTGCCCAGCAGCAGCTTCCCGTCCGCATCGCACAGGAACAGCGGCTCGGCAGTGTTCTCGTACAACGTCTTGTAGCCCTGGTTTTCCTCCAGTTGACGGGCGTTTTGCAGCACACGGCCCGTGATGTCCGTGAACACGCACAGGGCCACTGGCTCATCCGCACCGATGGTTCCCTGCTCCTCCCTGTCCGGGAATTCCTGCAGTGCGACCTCTGGGCGCAGCAACCGGGCGTTGAGGCACATCCAACATTCCCGCCCCGTCGCGTGGCTGATGCGCACCTCCTCCATATGGGCCTGCTCTGAACTGTACAGCTTGCCCAGGAACGATGCGAACTTTTCGGGAGCGTCGAGAAGCTCGCGCCCCACATCGCGGACAGTCGCCTCTAGGGCCGCGGCGTCGGCATATCCAAGGGTGTGGGCAAGGGTCTCATTGGCCCGCAGGATTCTCCCGGCCATGGTCATCAGGCACATGCCCGTGGGTGCGGACTCGAAAACATCGAAAAGGCCAGGAGTTACCATCCACCGCCTCCGCCACCGCCTCCGCCGCCGCCGGAAAAGCCTCCGCCGCCACTGCCCGAGGAGGACCCGGGCGCAGTGGAGCTGGACCCCAGGGCGCTGGAGAAGCCGCTGCCAATGGCGCCGGCAAACCCCGAGGCGCCGTAACGATCCCAGGAGCGGCCATGATACCACATGGGATGATAGGGTTGTCCGTCGACACCGGCTTTGGAAAGCACGTCGGAGAACTGCTCGCTCCAGCTGTTTTCAACGTCCAGGGCCAGGGCATATGGCAGGAACCGTTCGAACAGCTCCGGCGTGCGCTCGGGCGGGTTTAACATTTCCAGGCGCTCCTTTTCCGACACGGAGAGAAAGAGTTTGAAACCCTCGATTTCATCCATCACACGCCGCCCCGCAAAGGTGGGCGCCTTGAGCAGATGATGGAAGAGCACGAGCAGTACCATGAGAGCCAGGAGGCAAAGCATGGTAAGAGGCGATGTGGCGATGGTATACAACACCAGGCCGACCACCTCGCCGATCATGAAAGGCAGGGCGAACATCGTGGGGCCGAGGGCTTTCAACTTGCTTGGCCCTCTCCAGGCCGCCACCACCCCTCGCAAGAGGAAGATGCAGCCCACGGTCCAGCCACTGAGCCACAACGTCATGAACAGGGCCATCTCCTTGGCCTCGCCCCTCAGGCTCAGTGCGATGGCCACAAGGGTGAGCAGGGAGAGGACTATGCCCGGTATCAGGTAGACGGCGTTGGTCTTGAACATTGCGGTCTCATGTTCCAACGCGAGAGCCTTTTTGAGTCCCTTTTGCGCACGACCGATCTCGAAATGGTTCTTCTGTTTCAGCTCGATGCTGTCATTGCGCGAAAACAACTCCTCGGCCACCTTACGCTCTCCGGAAGAGAGGTTCTTCTTTGCCCGTGACAGTCGGGTCAGGGTGAAAACCTTCTTCTCCTCGCTTATGGAGATGATCCCCTTCGCGGCCAGGCTTATGATCGTCGCCGCAAAGGCCTTGTTGTCGAACCCCATCTTCACGACAAAACGCACCGCTGCCGGGGAAAATCCTTTTGGAGGAGCGAACAGGGGAACGATGGTCCAACGCTGCGGATCCCTGCCAACATACATCCAGGCTATGAAAAAATAGATAAAGACAATGAGCATGCCGCAAACGGCCACGACAAGGTGCAGGTTGTCACTGAGCAGATACCTGGCCTTTTCCCCGGCGTCCGGCTCGTGCACCACGCCCTTGGGCCAGGCCACCGCCACTGTCAGCCCCTGCCTGGGACGCAACGGCTGGGTGGTGGCAAACCATACCTGCCCTTTCTGGTTCACGCCAGAGTCGTAATACTGTCCGGATTCGCCCACATTGCCGGTATAGCCATGCATCTGCAACATGGGCGCGCCCTCGGGCAACCTGACGACGCACGTGGCCTTGTTGATGACAAAGGTCCAGTCATTGCCCGTCACGTTCCAATACAGTTCGTCGTACCCGTCAAAGTATCCGATCTGACGGCTGGTCTTGTAGGAAAAGGTGTAGGTGTATTCCCCGGGCTGCAGGGACACCGACTTGCTGCCGAAATACACGATGATGTGGTCCGAATCCGTATCCACTTGATAAGGCTCGGGGTTGCCGTCCCTCATGACCGAGACGATCTCGTACTCAACGTTGACGGCGTTGCCCAGTTTGTCCTTGTAACGGGTTGGCAGCCAGCGAAATATGCCCCGTTTGATCTGTGCTCCTTCCGCGCGCACCGTAATGACTTCCTGAATGCCGACCGTGGCGTCCTTGTGGATCTGAATCTGGGAATCGAAGCTGAGAATGCGTTCCTCGGCCAGACACCGCCCCACCCCCAGATAGGGAGTGGCCATGAGAAATCCAAGGCACAAGCCGAGGATCAACAGGATCTGACGTCGAAAACGGATGAATCCTACCATGGAACGCTCCTCCCCGGATAAGTGCCCCGCCTGCCCCGCCGCGAGGCGGAAGGAGACGGAACGATGCTGGCCAGCCGCTGCCCCCGCAACGGTCGGCCGGTTGAAACAGCCCCTATCGTCCAGGCGGAATACTGGACGCAAATGTAGTTAAAACATAATACATAACCAAGTCAAAGCGGTCCGCATATTCATCAACGCCGCCATATGCGGGCGATCCGTTCCGAGCACCGACCGCATTCCAACCCGAATTCCCCGGAGGACCGCACTATTATGAGCACCCCGGATCTCGACGTCATGCGCGAGCTGATAGAAAGCGGCATACCCTTCAACAAGTTCCTTGGCATGCGCATGCTCTCCCTGGAGAAGGGGCATGCTTCGCTGCTTCTACCCTTTCGCGAGGAGTTCATCGGCGATGTCAGACGCCCGGCCCTGCATGGAGGGCTGATCTCCACCCTGGTGGACACCTGCTCGGGGTTCGCCGCCTGGACCTGCTGCGCCCCCCAGGACAAAATCGCCACCGTGGACATGCGCGTGGACTACATGCTCCCGGGACCGGCCGAGGACATCCTGGCACAAGCCGATGTCGAACGCCTGGGCAACAGGGTGGCCGTGGTGTCCTGCCAGGTGTTGCCGGCCCAGGGGGAGCGGAACACCATCGCTGTGGGGCGCGCCGTGTACAATATCCGAAGAATGACGGACAACGGCTGAACATTTTTACATTATTTTTTCCGTCCCGATATTGTTTCCCGGGATAAATACTTTTATGAAGGCCGCAGCCGTGAGAGGCGGTTTACTGATGATCCTGGGAACGGCGTGGATATCAGAACCTAACCATGTGAATTTTTATTAATGTCGCACCCAAACGAACCAGACATTCCAAAATGCCTCACCCGTTGCCTGTTTTACAGGACACTTGATGCCTGCCATGCACAGGTGCTATGAGCCATACAGAAAATTGTATGATGTCATTCCGGCCAGACCAAAGCGTCAGCAAACTCCTCAAAAAGCGAGGCGCACGCAACTACAAGCAGACTTGTTCCTCATTTGAAACGAGTTATCCACTGTACACGCTCATGGAGGCGACCCACAGCCGCGCGGAAAGGTAATCGACACCGGGGTCAACATGACCAAAGAACCTCACGACAAGAACAAGGCGCCACGGATTTTCATCAGTTACAGCCACGATGATCCCGAACATTGCAGGCGCATCTTCGAACTCTGCGAGCAACTGCGCAAGAAGGGTCTGGACTGCCGTATCGACCAGCATGAGGTCTTTCCCTCCCAGGGCTGGGACGCCTGGACCAGGGATCGTATCCGTTACGCGGACTGCATTCTCGTCGCCTGCACGGGCAATTATTTGAAGCTTTTCTCCGGCCTCCGGGATTCCGAATCATGGCACGGTGCGATCCTCTCACCCGCGGATGTGGAACGCGACATTTCCCGCTTCGTTCCCGTGCTTCCCCAAAGGGAACTGAACGTCATTCCCGAACCTCTGCAGTCCAGGAGCCACTTCCATATTTCAGACAACCAGGGGCGGGAGCTGCTTGTCCGCTACCTGACCGAAAAATGCGGACTCGACACAAGCCGGGGAACGATGTCACTACCCCCTCTCCCTCCACGGCAGGACTTTTCCACCCCCCTTCCCCTGAAGAAGCCCATATTCCTCCCCAGGCTGCTCTCCCCCATGTTCACGGGCAGGGAGAAACAGCTGAAGTCGCTCCTTGCGGCGAACAAGGGACGTTTATCCATCCTCCGCAGTGCACCGGGCATAGGGGCCTCGCAGCTGATTCTCAAGTACATCGAGGAGCATCAGGACGATCACACCGCCCTGCTCTGGTTCGAGCACGGAACCACCCCTCTGCTGAGAAGACAGTTGGACAACTGCCTGCAAACCCTTGAGGCGGCTCCAAAGGACAGGGAGGCAGCATCCATGGCGGGGCAAATGAACCGCTGGCTGCGTGAGCACTCCCAGTGGTTGCTGGTGCTGGACTCCTGGCCCGACGACTCCCTCCTGACCCGTGTCCTGCTGGAAGGGGAGCTGGAAGGCACAGTGCTGTGGATACGGCCCCCCGGGTTTGAGGAAGACTCCTCGACGCATGTCCTTGTTCTCGCCCCACCGACGGAAAGGGAGATCCTCGCGTTCTTCCGCCGCCGTACGGGGCGCCGGTCCATGAAAAAAGAGGAGCGGGAGGCCTGCCTGGAACTGGTCGACCTCTTTCCCAAGTCGTTTATCAACCTGAACCTCGCGGCTTCCTGGGTCGCGGAGCAGCGCAACAGCCGCGCGAGCAGCTTCCAAAGCCTCCTGCAGCGCCTGAAGGCCCGCATGAAGGACTCCCCGGAGAGCGAAGCCACGGGATTTCACGAACTGCTCAACCTCTGCCTGGAGCGCGCCGCCGCCTTGGATCACCTTCTCCGCCCCCTGCTCACATTGGCCGTGGCCCTGGACGATCCACGCATGTGCGGCTCCCTGCCCATGCGGGCTCTTGACGCCCGCGAGGACACCCTGCGCCTGGCCCGGAACAGTGGCTTTCTGGTGCACACGCCCGATGCCCACGAGTTGGTCGTGCACCCCGCCCTGCTCCCCGAATTTCGTAGCATTTTCACAACAGAGCAGCGTACCGCCGCCCTGGAACATTTCAAGCCGTTTCTCTACATCGCGCCCAACACCCTGGAGGTGCTTGACGAATACGCCCTGGAGATGCTCTCCGATTCCTGCCGGAGACACGGGCTCATCCTGCCTTATTCCGAAAGAAGCTCCGTGCCCCCGCCCTTTCTCCCGGCCGTGGAATGCGCGGCCAAGACTGAACAGGAAGAGCGGAGTCAGGATACCGTTCCACCGGCAAGAGCACCTGCCCCCCTTGCCACCGAACCCCGGGTGCGGGTATCACCGCCCCCTGCCGTTCACATCGAGGAGCGGGATCACCAGGACAAGGAGGAGGCTGAACTGAACCCTGAAGCCAATGAAAACAAGAGTGCGGCGCAGATTTCCTTTACGCGGCACTCTCCCTTGATGTTGCAGCACCTGTCCAGGGCGTTCACCCTGCTGGCCGAAGCGCGGGAAACACGGGGCAAGGATATCGCCGTGAAGTCCACTGAAGGACCTGTTGTCGAGCCGATTGTCGAGCCTGCGGTCGAACCTGCGCCCGTGTCCGGCACCGAGGCCGCTGCCGCGCACAAGCGCCGGAAACCGCAACCCGCCAAGGTACTGGACATCGGCTCTGTGGGACATCCGGATGCTGACAAGGATACGTCTCTGAAACAAATGTACAAGAGCCTGGGGCAGGCCCATGCCCTGAAAGACGAATGCAAGGAAGGGGGCGGGCACGTTGGTCTGCTCGCCGCCCTCATCGCATTCATCCTCGGTATCCTCGGCCTCGACAAGAATTCCGGGGATTCCCACACAAAAGAGTCGGCTGCAGCGGATGCCACAGCCACAGAGCCTCGGGCCGAAGCGGTGAGTCCCCCTACCGAATCAAGAAATGCCGATTTCTCAATCAGCGTTACGAAAGCGGCCGAAGGCTCGGACAACGGGAAAGACGCGGCTCCGGAGGCCGTGAAGCGCGAACGACCCCCATCGGTGCGTGCGCCCGGTGAGGAGCCGGATCTCCCTGGCACGGCGGCGGAGTGCGAGAAACGGGCCGAGGAGTGCCGCCTGCAGGGAGACGGCGAGGCAGCCGAACGATTCCTGGCCCGGGCCCTGCAACTGCTCGAGAAGCTTCATGGCCCTGTGCACCGTGACGTTGCCCGGGCCTGCAACTCCCTGGGCGAGCTGTACAAGCAGATGGGCATGCTGGACAGGGCCGAAATCATGCACGAACGCGGCCTGAGCATCCGGGAGACCATCTGGGAAGGGGAGCACAAGGAGGTGGCCCAGAGCTGCACCAATCTCGGATCAGTGTTTCGCCAGTTGGGACGCCTGCGAGAGGCCGAGGCCCTGTACCTGCGCGCTCTGGCCATCGACGAGGCTCTGCTCGGGTCTGACGACGCGGACACCGCCACGGATTGCAACAACCTGGCGGTGCTGTACTTCGGCATGGAGCGCTATGCCGAGGCCCTGCGCAGCATCAGACGCGCCATCTCCATCCGCGAGAAGGCGCTGGGAGACGCGCACCCCTACCTGGCCCAGGCCTTTGAAAACTGCGGCGCCATCCTGCGCAAGCTGGGCCGCTACCGCGAGGCCGACGAAATGATGTCAAAAGGTGGTGAGGTCCGCTCCCGCCATCAGTCCCGCATGACGGAGCGCAAGGCGAACCAGGCGTGATCCCGGGAATCTCCCTGAAACCATATTCCACCGATGCTCATGCAACGTAAAGTAATACTCATGGTCATCGCGGTGCTCATCGCCGCGCCCATTGTCTACGGATACCGCGCCTACACCTTCTTCCAAGATGGGGAGCGCTCCTGGCGGGAGCACAATTGCCGCAAGGCCATCGCGCTGTTGGGCAGGTCCCTGTCCCTGTATCCGTTCAACTCCACGGCCAGAAAACACCGAGGCGCCTGCCTCCGGGAAATAGGGCTCTATCGTAGCGCAATCCAGGACTTCTCCAGGCTCATCGAGTCGGACTCCAGGGATGCCGCGGGGTACATGGGCCGCGCCCATTGCTGGCTCGCCCTGGGAGAGTGGGAACAGGCGGAAGCCGACGCATCCCGGGCCGCGGCCCTGTCCGCTTCAAACCCCGAAGCCCATTTTCTACACGGTCAGGCCCTGGAAAACCTGGGGCGCTTCTCCGATGCGACCGAGGAATACTCAAGGGCCCTGGCCTCCCCGTCCGATGAAGCCACAGCCTCGAAGTACCATTTCCGCCGAGGTCATGCATTGCTGGGAGACAATTTCCAGGAAAAGGCCTTGAAAGACTTCGAGGAGGCGGTACGGCTTGCGCCGTCCAACGCCGAATTTGCCGCTGGATTGGCCCATCAGCTCGTCGTCGGAGCTGACCCGTCCGGGAATGATGCGAAACGCGCCATGGAACTGGCCCGCAAGGCCATTGAACTGGACGAGCAGGAACCCAACGCTCCGTTGACCAAAAACAGGGCGGGATACCTTGAGATCCTGGCCCGAGCCCTGGCCGCGAGCGGCGACTTTCAGCAGGCCGAGTACAGGCAGCAGGACGCCCTGGACACCGCGAGTTCCACGGCCCCACCTGCCAACGAACAAATCCGGGAGCGCATGGGGCAATGCCTGGAACAATACAAACGGAAGCAAACCTGCCCCTGAGCATTCATCCATCTGTAATCAATACTTTTTTGTACTCAAAAAGCCGCCGGACTTCCGGTGGCTTTTTTTGTAAAATTCGCTTCTGTTCTCTAAAGTAAAAACCTTTTATATCCGATAAGAACAGTAGAAAGCCATATGTACAATCTCTACAAGCCGCCCCCCTTTGATGCCTTGATTTCGAATTTGCGGGGGCACAACGCCAGATTCCGGAGGCAGCCATGAGCATGTTGGAGATGGAAGCCGGGTTGACAGGCCTGGCCCACACATTTGAGAACCAGAAAATGGCCATGGACCTCATGGACAAGACCCTGGGCCAGGAGCAGCCGCAGCACTACTCGCAACAGGAGAACACGGTCCAGACCACCCAGTTGGCCAAGGCGGTCACAGGTGTGGGCAACAAGCTGGACTTGATGGTTTAGCGCATTTTCGTCTTGAGACAGACCAGAGACAGCGCGTTGCCGGATGAGGAGCCATCCGGCGAGGCGCATGGCCCCTCAACGCCATCATGGGGGGCGGGTCTTTTCAGCATCAGCCGCGCGGTACCGAACCTGTCCCCAGGTTTCAGTCCGCGCGGCGCTTTGTTTTGAAGACATATGACGCCGACGCACCACGCGCCCTGCCGGGCGCACCAAAACAAAGGGGCAACCCTTTTTCCAAAGGATCGCCCCCTCGCATCTATTCTTGCGCGCTTCTTGTCTGGTCAGGGCCGTGCGCCCTGGGTGAAGCTGGAGTTGAGCACCGCCTTGCGGATGTAGTCCTTGATTAGCTCCGCCGCCATCTGCTCCCTGTTGAGGATGTCGAGATACTTGCCGCCCTCGATGATGGCCCGAAATTCATCGCGGTCCAGGGTGTCGTTTCCGGCCGCCTGCCGCTCCAGGAATCCGGCAAAGGGGGTGAGCCTGGCACGCAGGTCCTGATCGGACAGGGCGTTGACCTCCGCCGCCTTTGCGGCAATGGCGTCGGCCGAGGGCATGGAAGCGGTTCCAAAGACCTCCTTGAGCATCTTGCCCATGCTCTTGCATCCGGCCAGCACGTGCTTGTTCTTGACCATGTTCATGCCCTTCCATCCGGCATTGACCCATTTGAACAGAGCCACCTTGGTCTGCCCCGGGGTTTGTTCGAGGAACACGTTCACGGTGATGGAGTCGTAGATGAAGGAATCGGCCCAACCCACCATCTTGAGCAGGTTTCCCTTGATGCCGGAGTAGAAGAAGTACCAGTCCTTGGCCGAGCCGAAGGCCACTCCCTTCATGCCCACGGAACTCTTGTCCTTGAGCCGGGAGATGGAGATGATCACGTTGCCCTCGGGCGCCTTGTAGGCGGCCAGCAGCCGGTCGAGATCATAGCTGTAGTAGACGCCGGAGTTCACATCCGGGGTGCTCTCCTCGTGCTCCACACCGCGCAGGAAGATCGGAGACTCCGCGTCCGGCAACGTGCCCGAGATGCCTGTCAGGGCTTGGGCCGCCTGGTCCGGATTCTTCCAGCCACCCAGGCGCACCATGCCGGGCATCACGGCCTCGGCGGGCACCTTGGGATTGAACAGGTACGAGGCCACCCGGGACAGCGGCGCCTTCAGGGTGAACTCCCAATAGGCCGATGTTCCGCCGTCCACGCTCTCCGGGGAGATGTCTCCCGAATCCTCCTTGGGCAGGGCCGTGAAGGCCACCAGGTTCTTGGAGCGGGAGTTGTGAAAGGGCAGCGCGGGATTGCCGAGTATCTGCAAGAGGGACGAGATGTCCTTTTCAGCGCTCTTCAGCGCCTCCTTGTGTTCGTTGGAGCCAAAGAGACCGGCCCAGGCATTCTTGCCCGGATCGGAGAAAAAAGCGCAAAATACAAAGATTACCAGAGACAGAGGCCCAAGGCCCCTGAATAGACGTTGCACCAACAGCATGTAGAAAACTCCTGTATTGTCGAATGGCTATTGAGCCGGTCCCCCGCCTTCAGATGGAGGGAAGGTCCCCATACCGTCCAGATCCAGGGCCTGCACCTTGTCTTCGAGCCATTCGATCACGGCCTTGGCCGTATGATAATTTAACAGCAACTTGGCGTGTACGCGACGGACAATCGTCTTGGATTGCTGTGAATCCAAGGAGCTTGTCTCCGGTCCCACACTACCGTCGGAAGCGATGACCCGCTCTGAAAAGAGAGGCAGTTTGTCGCTCTCTGAATACACGTTCATCTCGATTTCACCATGTGGGTTCACGCCCCCCCAAACGCCATGCATGGTATGAATGGGGCAGTCACGCTCCAGTTCATACTCGTAAATGATCTTCATGGGGAAATCGCCGCCTCCCCTATGGCTGGAGTCCATCAAGCATCTCCTCTTTTTCGGATTCATTTCTTGATGATCGAGGTTGATCGGCGGGGAACGGCGCCATGAATCCAGGTTCACGCGATCCAGCTGAACACGTCGCCTCCGGAATCTTCAGGCACCACGGCGATGGGGCGATTCTCCGGCGCCCCGGGAGGACCAGCCCACGCGGCAAAGCCGGACCGCGCCCGTTGGGCGAATTGCTGTTCATGAGCGGCTTCCGCTCGCTTCCGGGTCCAATTCACGATTTCTTGCGACTTTTCCACCAGAGTGGTTTCCTCGGGCGGAAGATAGGGCAGATCCCTTGTGGAGAGAAAAACGGGCGTGTCGAACCATTCCTGAAATCCCCTCACATTGGGGAGATCGGTCCGAATCCCGGATATATCAGCTGATAACGCCATGTCTGCCCTCGTTGCCGCCGCACCTTAACCGACAGGGAGACGAATTGTCGACGCGATTCTTCCGTTTTTATTGTAATTCAGTGCATGGACATTGTAAAGATGTGGGGAGCGGGCACAAGGTCCGATCAAGAGGTTGCAATTCATTGCCCGCGATATTAGGTGATGCTGATGGGCCGCGCCCACCATTTCCATACAGGAGCCTACGAGTGACCCGAAAAGCTAAAGCCGCCAAATCCCACACAATCGAAGAGCTGGACGTAAATCCCCATTTCGACATGGAGCAGTTCATGCTCATCTCCCAGACCAAGCGTCTGGACGAGGAAAGCGCCCGGATCATCGACGAATACTGGGAGCGCTGGCGCGAGCTGTTGCGCATCCGGAAGCTGACCTGCGGCCAGGAGAACTACGTTCTCGTTTGGTTGGAGCAGCTCGTGGAGGAGGAGATCAACCGTCTTTGGCAATCCGCGCCCAGCAGGGCTTTCTCGGTGAACAGCCTGGCCCAGGCCATGCTCATGGCCGTGATCCGCGACCTGGTGCCCGAGGTGGCCCTTTTCGGCTGCGCACCGGTGCCCAGACCCTCAACCAGGCTCCGCAAGGCCCTTTCCGACGCCGGTGTGCCCTGGACAGAGGAAGGCTCCCTGTCCAAACAATACGCCATGATCACGCATTTTCCCTTCAAGGGGGGGTGCGAGATATGCAATTTGCGCCTGGAGTGCCCCAACGCGGGAAAGGCTCCGGGCATGGTCCCCCAGGATTCTGTTGATGAATGACGACAGGGGGACAATCCAGGTTTCTTGCCTCTCCGTCCTCTCCAGGTATCAACCTGAGGGCGGCGAGTTGGAGATAACCAGGGGGGACACACCTGCCGAAGTGGTGGACCGCCTTGGTATTCCGCGCAAGGAGGTCAATCTTGTTCTTGTGAACAGGGAACGGGCCGACTGGGACGCTTCCCTGGCTCCCGGAGACCGCTTGGGCTTGGCCCCGTTGATGAGCGGTGGCTAGCCGGAAGCCACACCACTGCCCTTCCAGAACCGAAACAGAGGAAACCGCCATGCCGCAACGATCTGTCCGACCGACCACAGCATTGATCAGCCTTCTGGCCCTCGTGCTCCTCGCTTCCGTGTGGGGTTGCGTACCTCGACAACCATTGCCGCAACCGCATCCCGCGCCCCCGCCACCGGCATACGAAACCCAGTACGTCACCGCCTATCGCCTGAATGTCCGCCAGGAACCGGTTGCCGGCTCGCACATTGTCGCTGTTCTTGCGCGCGGAGAGTTGGTGGAGATTCTGGACCGCAGCGGCGATTGGCTGCTGGTGCGGCGCCCTCCGCAGACCTACTCCGACTTCTTCCAGGGCTGGGTCTATGGCGCCTATCTCACCGGCTATCAGGACATGATAGCCCCGCCCCGCCCCAAGGCGCCGAGCAAGCCGACGCTGGATACGGAGCCCCAGACTCCGCCTGCGGACAATGAATCCGGGTTCGATGACGCCAACGGCTAGTCACCCGCGCCAGATCTGAACGCACCCTGTCGGAGGGCCGCCCCCCGGGACGGCTCTCCGGCGGATACATTTTCCACTTCCCGACTTCACCACAACGCACTTCCTCCTCGTTTTCCAACACACCCGCACGATCCAGCAGAGCTGCGGCACTCATTTTCCACGGAACGTCCGCATGCTTTGAAGCATCTCGTTTCAACAACCCATACTGTTCACTGACCGTTGTATCCCCAATCATACTCCATCGCTGGGATACCGTATTTCCACAGCGGACAGTCGGACAATTACAGTTGCGTTATAATTATCTCGTTCCGTATTGCCCCGATCCTTTGATTCTGCTAGTGATTTAATGTTTTCCAATGTATGTCCGCCTCGGACCGAAACAGTATTCGAGCTTAATACCCGCTATTTTATGCATAACATAGGAGCCCCTGCAAAACACCATTACACGGGAGCCAGAATTCATGAGCACTGAAGAAAGAAAATTACCAATCCATTACCTCCTGGAATCATTCAATCATTTTTTCAAGATGGAAGCGTCCGGAGGAATCGCCCTGATGGCCTGCACCATTGTTGCGCTCATCTGGGCCAATTCCCCCTGGGGGGCGTCCTACGACGCCCTGTGGGAAACTCCCGTGAGCATCGGGTTCGGCGACTGGGGGCTTTCCAAGGCCCTGATCCTCTGGATCAACGACGGACTCATGGCCATATTCTTTTTCCTTGTGGGGCTGGAGATCAAAAGAGAGATTCTGGTGGGGGGGCTTTCCTCTCCCCGGCAGACCATCATGCCAGTGGCCGCCGCCATCGGTGGCATGGTTGTCCCGGCCCTGATCTTCTTCTCCCTGAACGCCGGAAAAGAGTCGATCTCCGGATGGGGGATCCCCATGGCCACGGACATCGCCTTTGCCCTTGGCATCCTGTCCCTGCTGGGCAAACGCGTACCCATCGGGCTCAAGGTATTTCTCACGGCCGTGGCAATCGTGGACGACATCGGCGCGATCCTGGTCATCGCCCTGTTCTACACGACCTCCCTGAACCTGACCGCCCTGGCCATAGGCCTCCTGGTGCTGGGACTGATGGCTATCCTGAACCTGCGCTGGGGAGTGCGGCACACCATCCCCTACCTGGTCCTGGGCGTCATCGTCTGGTTCGCGTTCCTCAAGTCCGGCATCCACGCAACCATCGCGGGGGTGCTCGCGGCCATGACCATCCCGGCCTCCACCAGGATGAATTGCCAGGGCTTTGTCACCAAGCTGCAGCACGCCACGGACGCCTTCAAGGACGCCATCACCCCGGGCAAGAACGTGCTCACCAACAAGGAGCAGCAGGTGGCCCTGCACTGCATGCAGCACGCCTACTCGGACGCCACCACGCCCCTGCAGAACATAGAGCATGCCCTGCACCCCTGGGTGTCATTCGCCATCATGCCCCTGTTCGCCCTTGCCAACGCTGGAGTCCGTCTGGAAGGCTCCATTCTGGGGCAGCTTTTCTCCCCCCTGTCATTGGGTATCGTGCTCGGCCTGGTGCTGGGCAAGCAGGTAGGGGTCGCCGGAGCCTGCTGGCTGGTCAAGCGGTTGGGTCTGGCCAACTATCCGGACGGCTGCTCCATGATGCATATATACGGCGCCGCGTGCCTGGCCGGTATCGGGTTCACCATGTCCATCTTCATCGCAAACCTGGCCTATCCAGCCGGATCGGAGCTGATACCCCTGGCCAAGATAGCCATCCTCATCGCATCGCTGCTGGCTGGAATTATTGGATATGCAATGCTGAGAAAGGGTTCCGACGGAGGAGGGAAATAAAAATCCCGAGCTGACGCGCCTTCCCGGCACATTGCACTGTCAGCTGTTCTGATGGAAGTCTTCGAAACGAGGGGCGGAGGGAATACTTTCCCCCGCCCCTCCTTAGGGTACTTAACGTTTGAAATGCTAGTTCAACGGCTGGCAATGCCTGCCTACAAGCATTTCGCGGCAAGGATTTGCAAGCATACCCTTGCAGAGCATTTGATATTTCTCAAAGTTGAAATGCTCTAAATGCCACCTACTCCTCAATGCGTCCATCCTGCATGTGGATGCGGCGGGAGGCGAAAGAGGCGGTATCCTCGTCATGGGTGACCACCAGCACGGTGCGCCCCTGCTGGTTGATCCTTGCCAGCAGCCCCATGATCTCCTCACTGGTGGCGGAGTCCAATTGCCCAGTGGGTTCATCGGCCAGGAGCAGCTCCGGGTCGTTGACCAGGGCCCGGGCCAGTGCCACGCGCTGCTGCTGCCCCCCTGAAAGCTGGCTCGGCTTGAACTGCATGCGCTCCTCCAGTCCCACCAGGGCCAGCAAATCCCTGGCCCGCGCCAGCAGCCGCCGCTTGGAGCGCTGCCCGTACAGTCCCGGGATGATCACATTGTCCAGAGCCGTGACATAAGGCACCAGGTAAAAGCTCTGAAAAACAAAACCGATGTGCCTGCTGCGGAGTTCGCTACGCGCGTCGTCCCCAAGGGTTCCCACATCCCGCCCCCGCAGGAGATAGGTACCGGAGGAAGGGCGGTCCAGCAGCCCGAGAATATGCATGAGGGTGGATTTGCCAGACCCAGAGGTGCCCTGAAGAGCGGTGAACTCCCCCTGCCCGATGAAGCAGGATACGCCTTTAAGGATCTCCAGGGGAGGTTGCCCGGGCTGTTCATAGACCTTGCACAGGTCATGCAGCTCGATGAGAGGCTCACGCCCGGTTTCCGATGTGTTCTCCCTTGATTCCGACAGGGGCGCCTCGCTCATCTCCGCTCCCCGCTTCTGGCCTTGCCGCCCTTGCCCTCGCTGGGCAGTACGATCTGCGTGGCCACCACATCGCCTTCACGCAGCCCGGAAATCACCTCGCTGTGGGTGATACCCCGGAGCCCGAGTTCAGGGATAACCTTGCGCACGCGGGTTCCGCCCGTCCGGGTGGCGGGACGCTTCCAGAAATCCCAGCGCAGGGGGGAGCGCACCTCGGGCTTTTCGCCCCCGGGCTTCCCAACCACCTTCTCCACCACGAAAACGGCCATCTCGCCGTTCACCCACTTCAGGGCGGTGTTTGGCAGCGCCAGGACACCGGCCTTTTCCTCCACCACCACGCGGCACTGGGTGGTCATTTCGGGGCGCAGCTTCCGGGCCTGCCCCTTGCTTACCGGCGCCAAAGCCAGATAGTAGACGATGTTGTCCCGGATCTCGGGCTTGGGGTAGATGCTCTCCACCCTGCTCTCGAAAATCTCGTCCGGCAGGGCGTCGATCTGGAATTCCACGGGCTGCCCCGGACGGACCTGGCCGATGTCGGTCTCGTCCATGTAGGCCCACATCTCCAGGCGCGTGGAGTCGAGCACCGTGACCAGGTTGGTGACCTCGAGCCCGGAGACCACGGTCTCGCCCTCCTCGGCCGCGACCTGGCTGACCACCCCGGAAATGGGTGAGCGTATCTCGGTATAGGTGAGCTTCACGTCCAGGACGCGGACGGATGCCTCCAGCGAGGCGACCTCGCCCTCGGCCGCCCTTACCTGCTCGGCTGTCTCGTCCAGGGTGTCCTGGGACACCACCCCCTGGCGGAACAGCCTGCGCTGCCGGGAGTGCCGCCTCCGCGCGAAGTCCAGGGAGGTGTGCGCCTTGCCCAGGTCGGCCAGGGCCTTTTCCCTCTGGGCCAGGAGCTCGCGATCGTCGATGACCGCGATGAGATCGCCCTTGTTCACCAGATCGCCCACCCGAACCAGCATCCGCTGGATGCGGCCCGTGGCCTGGGCGCCGATCTCGATCTCAGCGCCCACCTGGGGCTTGATGATGCCCGTGGCCTCGATGACCTCGCGCACCACCCCCTTCCCCATGACAGTGGTGCCCAATACCTTGGGAGCCTCGGGAGGGGCGTAGTTCTTCGCATACCACCACCAACCCCCGGCCGCGAGAACGAGAAGGAAAAACAAAATAAAGAGGAATCGCATCGCAATATATGTACAACCAAACCCTTATCCCGGACAAGGGAAAACATTCTCCGGTCTGCTTCAACCGCTGTAACAGTCAATTTTTACTAAAATTTATCAGGGATGATCGTCTACGAGACACTACGACAAGCCTTTTTGAGGGGATGTCGGGGGGAACACTTTTTCCGGAAAGGGTCCCCCCGAAATAGCAGTCATTCTTTCTTGTTCTCTTCTTCCATCCCGGCCTCGGCCATTTTCATGATGGCCGCGGCGTAGTTGGTACGAAGGGAGCTGAGGTAGTCAGGGTCGACCTTGCCCTTCCAGGTTTCGACCTCGTAATAGCGCTTGGGAATGCGCACCCGCAGGGGGTCGAAGCCGCAGGCCACCTTCAGGGCCCAGCGCTTGTTCTGCACCCACTGGCTGGCGGGATCCAGGTTGTCGGCCATCTCCGTGTATCCAATGGAGGCGAGGGCTTCCTGCAGGCGCTCCGGGGTGTACACACTGCGGGCGAATAGGCAGGAGACCATGCTGGTGAGCACCACGCGCTGGCGTTCGTCCTCCACCAGGAACTCCACGGCCTTCTCCGTGTCGTGTTCCTTGTGTTTCTGGTCGTAGGAGTAGCCGCCGGAGTCCAGGTGCGAGTGTCTGAATCCCATGGACTGGGCGGTGTAGAAGACCTCGCCCGTGGCGTATCCGGCCATCTCCTGCCCAAGCACGCAGGCAAAATCCTCACCGTTGTACTGTTTGGCCGCGACATCCGTACCCATGGCAAGAAGTCTGTAGAATTCGTTGGTCTGCTGTCCGATGTGCCTGACACCGGCGAGATAGGCGTTCACATCGCCCCATGTGTAGGCAACCAGGGTATCCTTTTCCGAAATCAGGCCCTTTTCCATGGCCTCGGTGGCCCAGGCCAGGGCCACACCGCAGCTCATGACGTCCAGCCCCTGCTTCTCGGTCTCGTCCAGAAGGGCCAGCACGTGGGCGGCGCGCTCCATACCGAGCATGGAGCCCTGGGCAAAGATGGACTCGTAGTCGTAGTTCACCTGCTTGTAGAGGAACTCGTGTTGTGTGGCGTACTGATGCCGCAACAGGCCGATGTGTATGCACCCCACGGGGCAGCCGGAGCACGCGGACTGGCGCAGCAGCAACCGCTCCGCGAAACGCTCCCCGGAGATGCCCACCACGGCGGGGTCCGTACTCTGCTTGAGGTTTCGCCAGGGCAGGGACTTGAGTTCGTTGAGCGGGATGAGGTTAGAGGGCGTGCCCAGGTCATGGTATTTGGTCATCATGTCAGTGGCAGTGACCAGGCGGAAAATTTCCTTGTACAGGGCGGGGTACTCCTTGCCCAACCCGCGCCCCTCTTCCAGGGGGTAGTCGCCGTCGCCATTGATTGCCACGGCCTTGAGGTTCTTGGCGCCCATGACAGCGCCGGAGCCGAGCCGCCCGAAGTGGCGGTAGGTGTCCACATTGATGCAGGCGTAGGCCGAGCCCTTTTCACCGGCCGGACCGATGCGCACGATGCTGCGGTGCCCGGCCGCGGACTTGTGCCCCAGGCGGCGCAGCAGTTTGCCGGTGGCGAACACGTCCTGCCCCCTGAGAAAGTGCACATCGTACATTTCCAGCTTGTTGGCGCCGAGGCCCAATACGGAGAGGGTCTTGGCCCGTCCCTGGATCACGATGGCGTCGAACCCGGCAAAGCGCATGCTCATGGCCAGGCGCCCCCCGGCGTGACTCTCGGTGTATTGGCCGTTGTACGGGCTGAGAAAACCGCACACCACCTTGCTCATCAGGGGGAAATAGCCTGTAAGCGATCCTATGGCGAAGATCAGCGGTTGCTCCGGATCGTTCCAGGGCTTGTGGATGTCGCCGTACTCCCGGAACAGGGCCGCGGCCAGGCCGCTCCCCCCCATGAGCAGAGAGCGATCCTCGAAATCGCGCACCTTGCCCCTGCCTGTTGAAACATCCGCCACCATGACGCGAAAGGACTCCCTACTCCACATTGTCCACCTCCTTGCGTCCATGCCCGGGCTCCGGGGGGATGGGGTCGGGGATGGGCGAGCTGTCCGCTTCCACGTATTCCAGACACCCCTGAGGGCAGAATTCCACGCAGCGGCCGCAGTGAATGCACAGATAAGGCAGGCCAGTTCTCGGCTGAATGTATATGGCGTCCACCGGGCAGGCCAGGGCGCATTTGCCGCACTGTATGCACAGCGAATGCCTCACCAGCACGCCACCGTCCTTGCGCTGGCGCAGCGCCTCGGTGGGGCATGCCTGGGCGCAGGGTGCGGGGTCGCAGGCCACGCAGACCTTGGCCTCGAACCCGGTGCTCACGCCGCCGGATGTGGAAATCCGTATTCCCGAGGTGCTCCATGACAGGTTCTTGTGAACCAGTCTGGCACAGGCCAAGGAGCAAGAATAGCAGCCAATGCAACGCTCCATCTTGCTTGCTCGCATAATCTTCATGAAAAACTCTCCTGTATATCTGGTTGGCGCTGAAAAACTCCCTTTCCGGGTTTTTCAGGCCCCACCGAGCTTTCTCAGTTCATGCTTCCCGCAACGCCCCTCTTCACTCAAAAACCCGGGCGCTTCCTGAGCAGCGGCGATACCCGTTTGGGATTCATGTTCACAGCTAAGCAATCAAAGCTCCTTGTCCACAGGTTCTGATCCGGAAACAGCCGAGCCTAATTGGCAGTTGTCGACTCTCTTGTGTTTCTAGGCACATCTCCTTTAGTACTTATCGATTATTATAATCGATAAAACAAAAAGTGATCGGTGTAACCTATGTAACATCGAGTGTAACATCGCCTTCTGAATTCACTTATTAGGTCACGTAAAGCATAATACATTTTCACAACACTGGCTTGGAACACTCTGCAGAATTCGATAGAAACAAACATGAAAAAACATTGTTCAAGCACATACCACAACATCCCGACATTCGCGTGTCATTCACCATGCCATATCGAACTACTGAAAAGACTCTGAACTCTCCCTTTACCACAGTGGGAGAGGGATGTCACACCATACGGTGGAGTATCGGGATAAAAATCACAAAGGAATTCGAGGTGCCTGGAAACGCTGCCCCTTCCGGATTTCTCTCCGGAAGCACGTTCGAGGAGGCTACGCACCAGCGCCTCATTTATTAGGATGCGGCTGCCGGGCGAAAGATTCACCCTGCGCAGCAGTCTTGTCCCGGGATGACCGCAAGAGTTGTGCCTGATCCGCATTTTGGGAGGATAACCCTCAATTCGGGCAGACAGGACAAGGAGGCGGGGTGGATTCGACAGGTGCTGCGCGGCAATTGTGCCGCAACCACTCGATTACTGCGGGTTTGCGTTGCACAGCGAGTCGACCGGAGATGTCGCAAGACCGCTCCGCAAGCCCTTTCTTCGGTAAAGTGATACTCCACTAAAATAAATTTAATTTTGTGGAAATCACATCAGGCGGACATCTCTTCTATCCATCGCAACACGGGTTTCTCGACTATGGCCCGAATGGCTTCCAGGCCTTCCGGGGTCTCCGCCTCGAAACGCATGCTCAGGGCCGGCTGGGTATTGGAGGCGCGCACCAGGGCCCAGCCATCCGGGAACAGCACCCGCACGCCGTCCACGGTGACGGTCTCGAAGCGCTTGCCGAACTCACGGGCGGCCCTCTCCACCAGGGAGAACTTCACATCGTCCGGGCAGAAGATACGCAGCTCCGGAGTGGCGCTGGTCTTGGGCCAATCCCCAAGGTATCTGGACAAGGGGCGCTTGGAATTTCTTGAAAGGATCTCCACCAGTCGGAGCGCGGCATACACTGCGTCGTCGAACCCGTAGAAGCGATCCGCGAAAAAAATGTGGCCGCTCATTTCCCCGGCCAGCAGGGCTCCGGTCTCGATCATCCTGGCCTTCATCACGGAGTGGCCGGTGACGCCCATTATTGAGCGCCCCCCATGGGCTTCGATGTCCCGGTACAACAGGTGGGAGCACTTGGCCTCGGCAATGACCTGGGCGCCGGGATTCTTTGTCAGGACATCCCTGGCAAAGATGGCCAGCAGCCGGTCGCCTGGGATCAGCCGCCCCAGATCGTCCACCACGCCGAGGCGGTCGCCGTCTCCATCCAGGCCGATGCCGCAATCCGCGCCCTCGCGGAGCACTGTCTCCTTCAGGGCGTCGAGGTTCTTCTCCACCACAGGGTCGGGGTGATGGTTGGGAAAATCACCGTCCGGCTCGCAAAAAATCGGGATGACCTCCACACCGGCCTTTCGCAATACCGCGGCGCAGATCTCTCCGGCAGAGCCATTGCCCCCATCCACAACCACCTTGGCTGGCGTCCCGCGCCTCACCCCCGAGGTCAATTCCTCCAGGTACGCGGGGAACACGTCGTGATCGCAGAGCAATCCCGCACCATTCGGGAACTCTCCGGCCAGCATCAGCTGGTATATCTCCCGGATGTCCTCGCCAAAGATCGTGGTCTCTCCGCACCAGACCTTGAAGCCGTTGTACTCCGGCGGATTGTGGCTCGCGGTCACCATTATCCCGGCATGCCGCTCCAGGGTCTTCACGCCATAATAGAAGAGCGGAGTGGACACCATGCCCAACATGATTATATCCACTCCGGTGGCCCGCAATCCGACGGCCAGGGCGTCTACGTATTCTGGGGAGCTGTGCCGGCAGTCATGCCCGAGCACCGCCGAGTTCCAGCCCCTGTCGCGAAAGAGTGCGCCGCAGGCCCTGCCCAGGGTCTCGACCCATGCGGAATCGAAGTCTTGATCAACAACGCCACGGATGTCATAAGCCCTGAAAACGTCTGGCTTGATTTCGCGCATGAGATTCCCCTTGGCTCACGAGTGTTTTGCCGGTTGTGAAAAAATGATATAGGACAAAGATTATGCTGCATGCAACCGCATTTCTTGCCACAATGGCGAACCGGAAAATGATAGGTTGCTACGGTCATGACCCGCGTTCAACTAACCATAATCCTTACCAGACTCTAAGGTGATTGCTTATGAATTGGGATTGGGACAAGCTGCAGGAGCGTAAAAGACGCCAAGGCGGCCAACAGCCTTCAGGAGGAGGGGACAGCGGCGGCCCGCAAAAACCCGACTTCGAACAACTCACGGAAGGATTCAAGCGCCTGCGCAACAAGAGGTTCCCGGCAGGCAAGCTGATAGTGGCCATAGTGGTCCTGCTCTGGATTCTCTCGGGCATCTACATTGTGGAACCGGCAGAGGTCGGAGTTGTGCTCCGCTTCGGCGCCTTCTCCTATATTACCGAGTCGGGCCCGCACTACCATCTGCCCTACCCCATCGAAAGCGTGCTCACCCCTAAAGTCACTGAGGTCAGACGCGTGGAGATCGGCTTCCGCAGCTTCGAGCGTTCAGGGAACTTTCGCCAGTCACAGGCCCGGGTGGTTCCAGAGGAGTCCCTGATGCTTACGGGGGACGAAAACATCGTGGATGTCCAGTTCATCGTCCAGTACAGGATCAAGGATCCCAAGCAGTACCTCTTCAACGTCAGCGACCAGGCCGAAACCGTGAAAAGCGCCGCCGAGGCGGCCATGCGCGAGGTCATCGGCGACAACAAGATCGACACCGTTCTCACGGGCGGCAAAGCTGAAATTCAAAACCAGACCCGCGACCTGCTTCAAAAGATTCTGGACCGCTATACCGCGGGCATCCTGGTCACTGCGGTGCAACTGCAGGACGTGCACCCCCCCAAGGAGGTCGTCGACGCGTTCAAGGATGTGGCCAGCGCCAGGGAGGACAAGATCCGCTTCATCAACGAGGCGGACGCCTACCGCAACGACCTGATCCCGCGCACCCGAGGCCTGGCAGCCCAGCGCCTGAACCAGGCCGAGGCCTACAAGGAGAGCACGATCCGCAAGGCCAAGGGTGAGGCCACCCGATTCCTGGAAGTGCTCGAGGAGTATAACAAGGCCAAGGACGTAACCCGGACACGGTTGTTCCTGGAGACCATGGAGTCAATCTACTCCAACCCGAACATGGAAAAGATCATCCTCGGCGGCGCCGTGGCCAACCGCATTCTGCCCGTGCTGCCCATGGCCCCGGGCTCCACGCCCCCACTCGATGTCATGACACCGCAAGCTCCCAAGGAGGCGAAGCAATGAAAAAATCCACGCCTCTTCTGATCGCTCTCTTGGTGCTGTTGCTGATCGTGGTCAGCCAGTGCTTTTTCACAGTTCACCAGACTCAGAAGGCCATCGTGCTGCAGCTCGGCAAGCCTGTCGGAGATCCCCGGGGACCGGGGCTTCATGGCAAGCTGCCCTTTGTGCAGAACGTCATATTCTTCGATTCCCGCATCCTCGAGTACGACTCCGACCCGGCGGAAATTCTCACCGCGGACAAGAAGAACCTCGTGGTGGACAACTACTCCAAGTGGCGCATCAAGGAACCGCTGAAGTTCTACCGCACCGTGCGCACGATCCCCAGCGCCCAGGCCAGGCTGGACGACATCATCTACTCCCAGCTGCGCGTTTCCCTTGGCCGACACACCCTCACGGAGATCGTCTCGGCCAAGCGTCCTAAAATCATGGAAAACGTCACAAGAAACGCGTCGGAAACGATCAATGCATACGGCATCGAGGTGGTGGACGTGCGCATCAAGCGCACGGATCTGCCGCCCGAGAACGAGCGCGCAATTTACGGTCGTATGCGCGCCGAGCGTGAACGCCAAGCCAAGCAGTACCGCTCCGAGGGGCAGGAGGAGGCGGCCAAGATCCGCTCAGCCGCTGACAAGGACAAAGAGGTCATCCTGGCCGAAGCCGACCGCAAGGCCGAAGGGACCCGAGGCGAGGGCGACGCCCAGGCCACTGCCATATACGCCCAGGCCCTGGAACAATCGCCGGATTTCTACGCCTTCAAGCGCAGCCTGGACGCCTACAAGAACAGCTTCAAGGACAACACCCGCATGATTCTTACCCCGGACAATCCCTTCCTGGAGTACCTGCGCTAGACCTTCGACAATCTGTTATGCTGTAACATGTGACACGTGCCCTGTGACATAGTTGTTACAGGGCACGTGACTTATGCTGCTCAATAATACCCGTAAAAATGAGAACGTATTCGCCAATAACGCGAAATATAGGGAATTCTTTTCAATCTACATCTGAATAGAGTTTTGGCATCATTTTTGTATAATAACTGACACATGTCAGTTCAACCCGAAACACGATAGAAGAATAACGAAAGAACTGAAACTATTGACTAGGATAATTCCGACAATCCTATTTCCCGATGATACCGACCGAAATGGGACCGGAACGTGCGCCACGGAAGATCGCATCCATGAAACCAGCCAACAAATGCAACCGTTTCAGTTAGACTTACCGTTTTTCCTCCCGTCTCGGCCGCCCAGGCGGGCGGGAGGGCTTGGGCAGCAAATCCCTTGGGATCCCGGCCTGGGCAAGCTTGTGCAGCAATCTTGCAGGTGCTCGTTGCCCTCGTATGATGCGGGAAATCATGGAAGGATGCACTTCCAGTAACTCCGCCAAGCTCTTGTTCGAAACGTTGTGATACGCCAACCAAGCCTTTAACCGTGCTTGCCGATCATCCATGACGCCTCCATCTGAAATTATATGGAGAGTAAAATAATCCTATAACAATTCTTATTTGTAGCGGTAGGACAGCAACCTGTCAATTATAAACAATCTAACCCTCTATGGGGGGGGCTAAAAAAGGAGCATACCTTGTCCACTTTCGATGAAGTCTTTGAACGAATCAAACTGGCTATCAACACGCGTACGCAAGTTCAGTTGGCCGAGGTTCTGGATATCAGGCAATCCAGTATTTCAGATGCCAAGCGCCGTGACTCGGTGCCAGCAGAATGGTATCTGAAGCTTTTCAAGAAGTTTGGTCTCAATCCTGACTGGCTGGAAGAGGGAATCGGTCCCTGGTACCTCAAAAACAAGCACGGCGAATACGTCTCCTCGGATGGCCCCCAGCAGGAAGGCGGAGTCAAGGTTCCCTACCCCGACTTCTCCGGCCCGGACAACAAAGGCACCCTGGTCACCATCCACTCCATGCAGGTGGAAGGCGAGGAGCCGGACAAATGGGCTCCGCTGCCCCTGGGCAAGCTGAACATTCCCCAGTCCTTTGCCAAACCCTCGATCCAGGTCGTGAAGATGAGCGCCTCCAGCATGGAGCCCAGCATCCGCCGCGGCGCCTATATCGGCATCGACACCGCCCTCACCCACGTGGAGTCCGGCGAGATGTACGCGCTCTATATCCCCTTCGAAGGCCTGGCCATCAAACGTATCTTCCACGATCCCGAGAACGGACGCTTCATCCTGCGCTCTGAAAATCCCCAACACCCCGAGCAGTACCTTCCGGTGCAGAAACGCAGCGAACGCATCTACGGACGCGCCGTATGGATCCTGCAGGACATCTAACCAGGTGTCCGTATAGATCGCTCCCCAACGTCAGCAGAACGTTCCTTGGCGGAGCACCGAGGACAAGACCGCCTCACTACCCCGGGTGTAGCATAACCCGAACAAAACGCCTCTTCCCCCGGGAAGGGGCGTTTTTCCTTCCCCACTTGACGGGGCGGGCATAGACATGCACATTCTGCCACCTGACAAACCACCTCCGAACAGGATTGCTCACCCGCTCCGGGATGCCTCTCGGCAAGTTCGCCCAAACATCCCGGATATGCCTGGGCTATAAGGATAACACCGTGGAATGGCTTGAAATATGGCAAGGCTTGATCTGGCCCTTGCTGCGACTTTTATTCTTCATCTCCATCGGGCTGCTCATAGCCAATCTCATTGAGTCCTTGAACTGGACCCACGCCATGGCGAAGCTCGCCGCCCCCCTGGTGCGATTCGGCAGGCTCAAGGACATCTCCGGCGCAGCCTTCTCCATGGCCTTTTTCTCGGGCGTGGCCGCCAACACCATGCTCGCCGAGGCGCACGACAGCGGCAAGCTCACGGACAGAGAACTGACGCTCTCCAACATGTTCAACAGCATGCCCACCTATTTCCTGCACCTGCCAACCATGTTCTTCATCACCCTGCCCTTCATCGGCAGCGCCGCGGTCATCTATGTGGGGCTCACACTGCTCTCGGCCATTCTGCGCACCGGGCTCATCGTCGGCCTGGGGCGTTTCCTGCTGCCCCCTCTGCCCGAAGGCTGTATCAGCTGTGTGCTCCAGGAGCAGCAGAGCAAATCCTGGCGTGACGCACTGAGGAAAACCTGGAAGCGATTCCTCAAGCGCATCAAGCGCGTTGTCATGTTCACCGCTCCTATTTACATTGTACTCTACATTCTCAAAGTTTACGGCATATTCGAAATGCTGGAGCGGCTCATGGCCGATCACGTGGGGTTCCTCTCCTTCCTGCCCCCGGAGGCCATCGGCATCGTGGTCTTTCACGTGGCCGCGGAGTTCACCGCCGGTCTGGCCGCCGCCGGTGTGCTGATGAACGCCGGAGATCTGGGCGCCTACCAGGTCGTGCTGGCGCTGCTGGTGGGCAACGTTCTCTCCACGCCCATGCGCGCCTTCAGACACCAGTTTCCCTACTACGCCGGAATATTCAAACCACGCATGGCCCTGAAGCTGATCATTTACAATCAGGTCCTGCGCGCCGCCAGCATCATTGCCGTGGGCGTCGCTTTCTATTACCTTGGCGAACCGTTGGTGAAGCTCATTTCCTAGACAAGGATTGCAAATGTCCGTCATCCTGCCCATTTTCGCCATTATCGTCCTGGGCGCCGTGTTCAGGCGCACCGGCTTTCTCAGGGACGAGTTCTGGCCCACCGCGGAAAAGGTCACCTACTACGTATTCTTCCCCTGCCTACTCGTGGGCAATCTCTCCACCGCCCGCTTTTCAGACTTCGCGGTCCTGCCCATGGGGGGCGCCATCGTAACTGCCATCACCATCGTGGCCGCCATCCTGCTCTTCCTGAGGCGCCACCTGCCCATGAGCGGCCCGGCCTTCACCTCCACGTTCCAGGGCAGCATCCGCATGAACACCTACGTGGGCATCGCCGCCGCCATGGTCCTCAGCGGCACCGAGGGGGTGACCCTCTCAGCCGTGGTCATCATCGCCATGGTGCCCCTGGTGAACGTGCTTTGCGTGGCCGTGTTGGCGCAACACGGCAAGAACAACGGTGACGGCGGCATCCTCGCCACCCTGCGCTCCATTTTCACCAACCCCCTGATCCTGGGCTGCGTGTTGGGCATCCTCTTGAACATCTTGCAGATCAACCTGCCCTCGGACGTCTTCGAAGCCATTCACATCCTTGGCCGAGCCGCTCTGCCCCTGGGCCTGCTGGCCGTGGGCGCGGGGCTCAACTTCCAAAACATCAACTCCAGTTTCTGGCCCGTGGTGATCTCCTCCATCCTCAAGCTGCTGGTGCAACCCTCACTCACCTACCTGGCCTGCAAGCTCTACGGCGTGCCCCCCACTCCGACACTCATCGCCGTGCTGTTCATGGCCCTGCCCACCGCCACATCATGCTTCATCCTGGCCCGGCAACTCGGAGGCGACGAGGACGCCATGGCGGTCATCATCACCACTCAGACCGTCATCGCCGCCGCCACCCTGCCCATGGTCACCCTACTGCTGGGGTAAAAATGAAGGCATGAAAAAAATTTTTCCGGGGGGAAAAATTTACAAATCTCTCCCCCTGACCCCCTTTTCAAACTTCTAGAGCATTTTAACTTTGAAATAGTTCAAATGCTCTGCAAGGATTTGTCCGCACATCCTTGCCGCGAAATGCTTGTAGGCTGGCTTTGCCAGCCGTTGAACAAGCATTTCAAACGTAAAGAGCTCTAATAGACCAAATTATTTCGCAATCCCCTTGCAATATACCTTCCCCTAAATCTTCACGCCCTTGCGCAGATTATGGTGGGAGCACAGCAGTTGGACGTTCTCGGTCCGCAGGGAAGTGCCTCCTTGCGAATAGGGGATGATGTGGTCGAAGTGCAGGTTTTCCCGCGAGCCGCAGAGTGCGCAACGCCCCTGGTCCCGTTTCCATACCGCGCGCCGTACGGCCGGAGGGATCATCCGGGGATTTTCCGCGACAATATCCTTTCCGGGGCGGTCGCTCTCCAGCCTGAACCGGAACACCCGCCGTACCCCGTCATGCTCGCGCCAGGCGTCCCGCAACAGGTACACCCCGTTGTAGCTCCAGATGCCCGGAGCCAACTTCTGGTACACCCGCACCGGCTCCGGCGGCATGAGCCCCTGCAGGGCCAACTCCACGGCCTTGAGGAACTTCCCGTTCTCCGTGAGCCTGCCCGTGGATGCGAACTCAGGCTGGTCCGCCCTCTTGGGGTCACGCAGGTTGAAGCTCCGGGGCGCGTCGTGCCCCTGGTAGACGATGACCGCGCCGTCGTCCTCGTGCCTGTCCGGGTAGGGCGCCGACATCTTGCTGCACATGAACACCACGGAACGCCCCACTCCGAGACGGTAGTGCATGCCGCGCTGCAAACGCGCGCCCTCCCGGAAGCAGACCTCGTCGTATGTCAGGATCTCATGGCGCACGGCCGTTCTCCACATGCAGGTGTCAGCCTAAGCGAAAAATGTCGTTTCAACGAATTTCCACATAACAAATGAATTGCTTTATTTATACACAAATACTTCATAGCTGACAACCAGCCCATGGACGTTGCGCCCCGCACCGGGCACGCTCCTCCTTTCCTTATCACCAGTCTCTGAGAGGGAGAGAACCATCGACTCGCATATGACGCCGCCGCTTTGCGGTCGCCATATCCTGTGGCGTTATGCAACCACAAACCTTATAAAAGTCTTTGAAAGGGGAGAGCGCGAGGGGATAAACTTTCTATAGAAAGTTCCCCCCCCCCGCGCGAAATTCTCTCAAGCCGTTCCCATTCTTTCTTTATATTCTCATCTTTGCATACACTCTGGCCGCCATGGGGTGGGAGTAAAGCCAGAGCCTGGAAAGCAGCCAGCGGGGTGATTTGTCGCGGGCCTTGAAACGGTGCACGTGCTCGGGATTGGCGGCCGGGGGGTTGGCGCCGAAGCTGGTGGCGAAGAAGGTGGTAAAGCCCGCCTGTTTGGCGGCTTCCAGTGCCTCAGGGGAGTATTTGCCCCAGGGCCAAGCAAGGCACTGGCGGGAGAGTTCGGTCTTTGGCGAGGTGCCGAGGTATGTTTCAATGAGATTTCGGCACTTGAGCAGGTCCTGGAACACGCGCTCCTGGTATTGTTCCGGAGTCTCGAGGACGCCCCAGTCCTCCCTGGGCAGGGCCAGGTGAGCCTGACACAGATCCGCCACTGCTTGGGAGTCGGAGAAGAATGCGGCCACTTCGCGAAGGTCCAAAGTCTGGGGCACACGCCGCCGGACAATGGAAAGCAACTCCTCGGAGGGGATGAAGGCGCGGTTGGCCAGACCGGGCAGCTCCATGAACCTGGGCATTCCCCAGGTGAACGTCTCGGGACGGTCAAAGGTCCTGTTTCGAGCGCCGGGGCGCAGGAGTTTCAGAGACTCCGGGTCGGCGGCCAGAGCACCCCAGTCCGGCTCCCCCCACACAGGAGCGTGGGTCAGGGAGTGCGCCGCGATGGTCATCCCTCCGGTGGCTTCGGCCTGGCGCGCCTGCTCCCAGGTCATGAACAGGTCCTGGCGCTCGGGCTCGCCCAGGGCGTTGGTGACAAAGGGAACGTCCACAGTGGCTTCGGAGTCGTCCACACTGAAGGGGGCGTTGGAGGCCTGCTCCAGGCGCTGGGCAACGGCGAACACGGTGCCGGAGTGGCCGTGGCGCAGCATGCTGGGCAAGGCGTGCGCGATGTTATCCAGGAACCCGTCATCAAAGGTGATGAGCACGCTTTTTTTCGGCAGGGGCGCGCCGTTGAGCAGGTAGTCCGCCGCGCGTTCCAGGGAGACACCGCGATATCCGGCCCTGGCCATGCCTTGGCAATGGATCTCGAAATTCTCCGGACAGACGTTGATAGCGCCGGGAGAGCGACTTATGTAGTGGTAGAGCAGTACAGGGAGACTTCTTGTCATGGCGTCAGATACTTGACACTTTGTGGAAGAGCATTATTTTCAGATACGTTGGGACACCGCGCCCTGTCATATACGGGCAAATCAAGGGCGACACAAGGAGAGCTAATCGAGATGAGCGTGGAATACAAGGACTACTATAAGATTCTCGGTGTTTCCAAGAGCGCCTCCCAAGAGGAGATCAACAAGGCCTACAAGAAGTTGGCCAGGAAATACCACCCTGACTTGAATCCCGACGACAAGAACGCGGAGGAGCAGTTCAAGTCGGTGAACGAAGCTCACGAGGTGCTCAAGGATCCGGAGAAGCGCAAGCTGTACGATCAACTCGGCCCCAACTGGGAGCATGGACAGAACTTCCAGCCCCCTCCAGGATTCGAGAACGTCCACTTCAATTTTGGCGGTGGCGGTGGTGCGGGCTTCGATGCCTCCGGCTTCAGCGATTTTTTCGAGACCCTGTTCGGAGGTGGTGGCGGATTCGGCCAGGGCGGCTATTCCAGGGGCGCGAGCTTCGGAGGTGGCGGGTTCGGCCCCCAGGGCGCCTATGCAAGACGCCCCCGAAAAGGGCAGGACGCAGAGGCGGCTCTGGACCTCACCCTGGAAGAGGCCTACCGAGGCGGGGAAAAGACCCTGAGCATGCAGGAGCAGGCTCCGGGGCAGGCGCCAACGACCAGAACCCTGAGCGTGAAGATCCCCTCGGGCATCAAGAACGGCGCCCGGATCAGACTGGCCGGCCAGGGCTCCCCGGGAATGGGGGGCGGTCCGGCCGGGGACCTGTACCTCAAGGTGCGCATCCAGCCCCACAGCCATTATTCCCTGGACGGCGTGAACATAATTTACGACCTTCACCTCGCCCCCTGGGAAGCGGCGCTGGGGGCCAAGGTCCATGTGCCGACTCTGGACGGCACCGTGGACCTGACCATCCCCCCGGGCGTGGATAGCGGCCAGAAGCTCCGGCTGCGCGACCGCGGCCTGGGGCAGGGAGCCAACAAGGGCGACCAGCTCGTGCGAGTGCTGATCAAGACACCCAAGAAGTTGAGCGACAAGGAAAAGCAGTTGTGGGAAGATCTTTCCAGAACGTCCGGTTTTCGGCCCCGTGGGGAGTAGGAGGGTAATGACATGGCGATAAAATACACAGTGATACATGACGCGAACACGCCCATGCGCTCCGACCTGATCCCCTGGGTGGAGTTCCAGGAGGTCACCGGCTGCCACCCCAGCCTGCTCGGCGAACTCATCGAGATGGGCTGGCTCGAACCCCGACAGGCGGCCACCGAGGCATACCTTTTCCGGGTCAGGGACATCTACCGCGTGCGCAAGCTGGAGCGCCTGTGCAAGGATTTCGAACTCACCAGCCTGGGCGCCAGCATCATCGTGGACCTGCTGGAGCGTATCGACGCCCTGGAGCAAAAGGTCCGGGACCTGGAGCGGCTGGAGATATAGCATACGAAACCATCGGAAGTCTTGGGGAGGGTTTTCCCCCGGAACGTCCCAAGAAAAGACTTCAAGGAGACATATATGGACCTGAACAAATTTACGCAAAAATCCCAGGAAGCCATTGCCCTGGCCCAGGCGGACGCTGTCCGCAGGGGGCACCAGCAGGTGGACGCGGAGCACCTGCTCTTCGCCCTGGCCACCCAGGAGGACGGCCTGGTTCCCAAGCTGCTGCAAAAGGCCGGCTATGACGTTAAGGCCTATGCCAAGGCCCTGCAGACCGACCTGGACAGGCTGCCCAGTGTGAGCGGCCCGGGTGCCAAGCCGGACCAGATATTCGTGACCCAGCGTCTGAACCAGGCCCTTGTGAAGTCCATGGACAATGCCAAGCGCATGAAGGACGAATACGTCAGCGTGGAACACATCCTCCTGGTGCTGTTGGAGGAACCAAAATCCACTGCCGCTGGCAAGGTCAACGCTGAATTCAAGGTCACGCCGGACAAGATCCTGGCAGTGCTCACGGAGGTGCGCGGCAAGCAGCGCGTCACCTCCCAGAACCCGGAGGAGACCTACGACGCGCTCAAGAAATATGGCCGCGACCTGGTGCAGGACGCCCGCGACGGCAAGCTGGACCCGGTGATCGGCCGCGACTCGGAGATCAGGCGCTGCATCCGCATCCTGTCCCGCCGCACCAAGAACAACCCGGTGATGATCGGCGAGGCCGGCGTGGGCAAGACCGCCATCGTCGAGGGGCTGGCCCACCGCATTCTCAAGGGCGACGTGCCCGAGGGGCTCAAGGACAAGACCCTCTTCGCCCTGGACATGGGCGCGCTCATCGCGGGCGCAAAGTACAGGGGCGAGTTTGAGGAGCGGCTCAAGGCCGTGCTCAAGGAGGTATCCCAGTCCGACGGGCGCATCCTGCTGTTCATCGACGAGTTGCACACCATCGTGGGCGCCGGCAAGGCCGAAGGCGCCATGGACGCGGGCAACCTGCTCAAGCCCATGCTGGCCAGGGGCGAACTGCACTGCATCGGCGCCACCACCGTGGACGAGTACCGCAAGTATATCGAGAAGGATCCGGCACTGGAGCGCAGGTTCCAGCCCGTACTGGTACAGGAGCCCGGGGTGGAGGACACCATCTCCATCCTGCGCGGACTCAGGGAGCGCTTCGAGGTGCACCACGGCGTGCGCATCAGCGACTCTGCCATCGTGGAGGCGGTCATGCTCTCCCACCGCTACATCACTGACAGGCAATTACCGGACAAGGCCATCGACCTCATCGACGAGGCCGGAGCCATGATCCGCACGGAAATCGACTCCCTGCCCACCGAGTTGGACGAGATCAACCGCAAGATCATGCAGTTGGAGATCGAGCGCGAGGCTCTCAAGCGGGAGACCGACGCGGCATCCATGGAGCGGCTGCAGAAGCTGGAGAAGGAGCTGGCCAACCTCAAGGACGAGCAGGCGGTGCTGTCGACGCAGTGGGAGCAGGAAAAAGGCTCCATCGATGCGGAACGCGGCATCAAGGAGGAGATCGAGCGCACCAAGCACGAGATCGAGGAGGCGGAGCGCGCCTACGACCTCAACCGCGCCGCGGAGCTCAGGTACTCCAAGCTGCATACCCTGGAAAAGAGGCTGGCCGAGGCCAGCGGCTCGGCCCTGGAGAAGCGGCTGCTGCGCGAGGAGGTCACCCCGGACGACGTGGCGGAGATCATCTCCCGCTGGACCGGCATCCCGGTCTCACGGCTCCTGGAAGGGCGAACGCGAGAAGCTCCTGCGCCTGCCCGACGTGCTGCACGAACGCGTGGTGGGGCAGGACGAGGCTGTGGAGGCCGTGGCCGACGCGGTGCTGCGCGCCCGCGCCGGGTTGAAGAACCCGGCCCGCCCCATTGGCTCGTTCATCTTTCTCGGCCCCACGGGCGTGGGCAAGACCGAGTTGTGCAAGACCCTGGCCAAGGCCCTGTTCGACACCGAGGAGAACATGGTCCGTCTGGACATGAGCGAATATATGGAAAAACACACCGTGGCCCGGCTCATCGGAGCGCCTCCGGGATACATCGGGTACGACGAAGGGGGGCAGCTCACCGAGGCGGTACGGCGCAAACCTTACAGCGTGGTGCTGTTCGACGAGATCGAAAAAGCGCACCCGGATGTGTTCAACGCCCTGCCTGCAAATCCTGGACGACGGGCGCCTCACGGACAGCCATGGCCGGACCGTGGATTTCAAGAACAACCATCATCATCATGACCTCGAACCTGGGTGCGCACTTGATGCTCGAGGGCATCACCCCCAAGGGTGAATTCCGGGAAGGTGTGCGCGACAATGTCATGGGCGAACTCAGGCACCATTTCCGCCCCGAGTTCCTGAACAGGGTGGACGAGGTGGTGCTGTTCAAGCCCTTGCTCCTGGAGCAGATCAAGATGATCATCGACCTGCAGCTCAAAGGGTCTGCGGGAGCGCCTGGTCGAACGCAAGATCCAGGTGCATCTCACCGAAGACGCCAAGGAGTTCGTCGCCGAGGCGGCCTACGATCCGGTGTATGGCGCGCGCCCCATCCTGCGCTACCTGCAGCACCATGTTGAAACGCCCCTTGCAAAAGAACTCATCAAGGGGACGTTGCGGGACGGCCAGGACGTGACTCTGGACATCGCTGGTAACGAGCTGGTCTTCCGCGCCGAGAACGTGGAGCATCGCGTACATTAGGTAAGGATTGAGAAAAAAGTGCGAGGGGGAAACCATTTGAAAATGGTTCTCCCCCTTCCAAAACGTTATAACAATATATATTTTCGGAGGGGGGGCCGGGGGAAAGCCCGTTTACAAAAGGGTTCCCCCCCGGCAACTCTTATCGAGTATTTTTTCTTTTTCAACAACCTGCTATGGGTGTACCCAAAGTACGGACCCCTCCAACTCGTTCACCAGGAAGTTGGTAATGGAGCCGAACAGCAGGCGCTTTCTCGGGTTTTTCGTGGTCCCGGTGGCCACCACAGCGAACTTGCCCCAGTTGGCGTTGTCCAGAATGGCCTGGTGTACATGGTCCGAGGGGTAGATCATGTAGCGCAGCAGGTTCGGGTCAAAGCCCTCTTCCTTCATGACCTCTTCACACCTGTTGAATATGGCGTTGCTGCCACTACGGTCATCGGACTTGATCTTGATGATGTGGCAGAGCGTGACCAGGTGCTTCTCGCCCGACAGCATGGTGGCCACGTGCCTCGCCATGTTGAAGGCCGATTCGGAGCCGTCCAGGCAGAGCAATACGTTCTTGCGGTTCAGGTCCGGCTTGCGGCACATCCACATGGGCACTTCGGGGCGGTAGTCATACAGTTTGCGAGACAGACTCTTGTCCGTGAGATCCTTGAGCCTGCTCATGCCCCTGCGCCCCATGACGACAGCGGCGTAATCATCGCTCTCGATCTCGTCCACGATGTCTTCCAGTCTGCAGATCATGCTGGCGCAGCACTTGGAGGCGACATTCTCGGGCTTGTAGCCGTCCCAGTGCAGCATGCGCAGGGCCTCGTCAATGGCCGGAGCCCAGTTCTTGTCCACTTCCGTGGGTTCCACACCATCTTCCAGCTGAATCTCTCCCGCCTTCCAACGGCAGTAGGGGCTGTCCGGAGCGGCCATGCACAGCAGTGTCAGGTGCAGACGGTTCTTGTTCTCGAAGAAACGGCACATAAAACGCAAGCCGTTGAACATATTCGGATCTTCACTTATGGCGCATAGCAATTTCTTGGTCATTGGAAACTCTCCTCAAGTAGTACAAGTTCCTTGCTAACAATTTCGACAGCGATTTCTATCTATCTCGGCTCCGGAACTCCAAAGGTAAACAACTTGAAACAAGAAATACGTCTTGCGCCACGCCAGGGGCTCGTGTCATTCCGCCACTGCGTGGTTTTTCTTCAATATATTCATATCCTACCAACATTTCATATCAAATTTGATCGAGTATACTGCTGTCGAACAGGCAGTCAGCTCACAGGGTTATCATCCATTATCAATAAACCATACAATCCCGCGATGCGGGACACGGCCCCCCTAAACACCCGTCAACCAAGCTTGTCAAGCGGTTATACAGGGGTCGCATTGTGTTTCACGGCAATGACTCATAATAATCAACGAAATGAAAGAGATTGTGAATGCACCAGACGGGGGGACAATTGAGATCTGTGTCCATAGGTCATTTCGATATCATTCATACATCAGAGTGAAACCATGACTTATGGTGTTGCCTGAAGGTCCTTCTACTGGCCGAAAACAGCAAAAAAAGGGCCAAGCAGAACACTTGGCCATGAAAAGGGAGTATATTTGGGGTATGGGCGTCTTTGCCCTTGAGAATCGCTTCTACTGGGGCAATATGAACTCCCCCTTGCACGAAAATTACTGATAGTTCATCCTGGCGGCCGCAGGGCATACCCCTGCCATGCGACCACACGCGGACCTGCGGCCTCAGTGTTCCTCGCCGGAATCCTGACGGCAGCGCCTGGCCATGATCCCGGCAACCGCCAGACATATTGCCACGAGCCCTCCGGCAATAAAATATGCAGCCATATTCCACCTTCCTGATGCCCTGCCGACATCGCTTGTTGTCACAATCTCCGCCAGCGCCCCTTGATCGGATTCATCGAACCGCATCGACATAATCCGGGTGCCGGCGTCCCTTCGAATGACGAAATGCAGAAGGCATGCCAGTATATAAAGCTAATTAAATGCAGATTGTTACAGATTCACCCAGAAAAGATGACGATATTTCGAGAAAGGGAGACTATCGAGACAGGGAGATTTTGCCGATATTTCGAGAAACGTTTCTCATGAACCCCACTCCGGCTCCCAGAAGCGGAAGCGCCATTGCGCCGCATGTGGCGCCCAACCCGTAGACGGGCAGAAGGAACAGGGACGCGGCCAGGGAGGCCACTGCCGCTCCAAGCAGGTCCACTCCATACAAGGGGGCGCCATGGTCGCCTTCCGGGATCAGTTCCCCAAGGTTGGATACGGCCAGGCTGAAGTGCCCCCCGCCGAGAAAACCGGTACCAAGGGCGAGAACCGTGAACACCACGGGCAGCGAAGGCAAGGAAATCTCAGGAGGCAGGTGAAGCAGCCCCTGAAACAGCGGC
>CAXXKR010000006.1:0-18314 GCA_963674955.2 Desulfovibrionaceae bacterium
AGCTTTCATTCAGCGCCCCGGACAAGTCGGGCCAAAAAGTGGTCATAGACCGCGAATACGTCCTGAAGCAGCTCAAGGACGTAATGGAAGATCGCGACCTGTCCAGATACATATTGTAAGCAAATCCATTGGGCCCGCCCGTGGTTGGAAAAAAGCCGCGGGCGCGGCCCAATTTCCTACCGACCGCTCCCGCTTTCTCACTCATAGAGGCCCTTCAGCATGTCCTTGCCGCCTGAAAACATGTCGCTGTAGGGACTGAATTCGCCCAGACCCCTGGCCGTCGCATAGTTATCCCTAGATTGTTCAACAGCACCATGAGCGGAAGGCTCTTTTCAAGATCAAGCCCTGGTGGACACGAACGCGACGATCTGGGAAAAACGTGCTCCCGTTTGAAAGGCTCGATGAACATGTGGACTGCCTCCGTTTTTCAATCAACAAATTGCGATTTTCAGGATTACCTCTTGACAGACAATCTATAGTTAACTAGTTAGTTAGTCAACTATGCAACTATTGTTAAACAAAAAAAGCGGACTGGACATCAGGGACCAGATCAAAAGGCAGGTGCGGTCTTTGGTGCGTAGCGGCGAATTGACACCCGGCGCAGCCCTTCCCTCGGCCAGAAATTTGGCCGCAGCCCTGAACGTCAACCAAAACACGGTGGCCGCCGCGTACAGGGAAATGGTCGCCGAAGGAATCCTGCGCACCGTGGTTGGTTCCGGAACTTTCATAAGCGAGAGGCAGATGATTTCACAAAGTTCGGACACCCTCAGAAAAATATTTGATCAGGCGATACGCCAAGCCCTTGAATCCGGTTTCACCCTTGACCAAGTCTCGGACCAGATGCTCACACAGGCGACCCTCTGCGGACACCAAACCAAGGGCAGGCGCGTGCTTGTGGTCGAATGCAACCGGGAAACCATGGATCATATCGCGGAAACCCTTGAAGCCGAACTGGGCGTCGAGACCAGGGGCGTGCTGATCCAGGATCTGGAAAACAACCCGTCGCTGCTGGAAGAATCAATGGCCGGGATCGATCTCGTGGTCTGCGGATACAACCATGTCCAGGAATTCCACGCCATGGCCGGAGACCGCGAGGTTGAAGTGGTGGCCGTGCTTATGAAACGCGGCATGCGCATGGTCAACGAAATCCTCCGACTCCCGGCCGGAACAACGGTGGGATTTGCCTGCGCCAACCAACGCTCCACTGAAACGCTTTTTCAAGACATTGTCCTTTCAGGCGGCTCGACACTGACGAAAATTTGGGCCGGTTTGGACAACCACGACGGAATGCAGCAAATGCTCGACAGATGCGACGTGATCTTCGCCACGGGCTATGTCTACGACAAGGTCGCCGGAATGGCGGGCCCGGACAAGAGAATCGAGCGGGTGGACCTGAACATCGAACGGGAAAATATCGAGCTGATCAAAGAAAGATTGAGCTTGATTCAGGACTGAAGAGTCACAAGAGAGGACCACATGACAATTTCCAATAGAAACGAATACCTGGACGGACGCCTGGCCCAATACGACCAATGGCTGAAGCAGGGGAAAATACCAACCTCGACCAAAGTGATTCCGGTGGGACAATCCCTCTCCACCCTGCAATGGGTCCTTCCCACGGAACAGGCGCTGAAATTCCTGCGCAACGCCCGTTCCTTCGCTCTGACGGAGTGCTCATGCAGAAAACGGGAAAAACGTTGCGACAATCCCCTTGAGGTCTGCTTCCTGCTCAACGATGTCGCGGACAAATTCATCGCGACGGGCAAAGGCAGGGCCGTGACCCTGGACGAGGCCAAAGACAAGCTGCGTCTGGCAAACGAGCGTGGGCTGGTTCATCTGACCATCTACAACCCCGAACAGCACGTCTACGCCGTGTGCAGCTGCTGTGAATGCTGCTGCCACGACATGCGTTTCATGAAGGCGTACAAGCGCCCCGACTTGGTGGCGCATTCGGACTACATAGCGGTCACGGACCTGTACGCATGTGTGCATTGCGGGGATTGCGTGGACCGCTGCGTATTCGACGCCCGGTCATTGCGGGACGGCGAACTGGCCTACGACCCAAACCGGTGCTACGGATGCGGTCTCTGCGTGACCGTCTGCCCAGTGGAGGCGACGCGCATGGTCCTACGGAAAGGATCAGCCCCGTAGCCCAAAAGCCAGACCCCGCTATTTCACTGGAATCTCGCCTTGGAGGGTTTTTTTCAGGCCCTCCAGGGTGCCCTTCCACTGCACGTCCTCGCCCAGCATCAAGGCCACGATGACCTGCTTTTCCACGCTGACTTCAAGGACTATCTCCTCGTCCCCGATCTGAAACACGGCCTCGCCCCATCTTTCGGAAGGCATGCCCGTGGCCTCGCAATCGTAATCCGTCCTGAGTTCCGATGTCATTCTGATTTCGCTCATTGACCGCTCCCTACTGAAAAAGGGCCGCGAGGCGCAAACCCCACGGCCCTGTTGTCAGGCATAGATTGACCGCCAACCGGCGATAAACGCTACTTTACGTGGCATTCGCCGCAGGTGACAGGGCCCTTCTTCTTTTCCAAGTGGCAGTTCTCGCATTGCATGTGATAGGCCAGCATCAGGGATGTTGTTCCCTCTTCCGCCTTGACATCATGGCAATCGGCGCAGGGCAGGTAATCGCCTTCAATGAGCTTGCCGTCATCGTCCTTGCCCTCGTGGTGGCAGGGCAGGCAATCCTCGATCTCCGCTTTCTCGTTGTGCTCGTCGTGATTGAACACGGCTGCCGGGCGCTGGGCGTTGGTGAACGCCTCGTCCTGCAGGACCTTGATGTCTTCCTGGGAAAACGCGGGCAGAAAGTAGAGGAGCACGGCCGAAACAACCAGGACCGACATGAGTATTTTCTTTGTCATGATCTTCCTCCTCCCTTATTCCGCAGCGTTGGGTTTTTCCATCAGCGGATAGATGATGTCCCCGAGGAACTTGAGTTCCATATCCAGATGGTATCCGTGGATGATGTCTTCCAGTCCGCCGTGGCAGTTGTGGCAAGGAGCGATTACCGTTTGAACGCCCCTTTCCTTGACGGCCTTGAGCTGGTCGGCCTTGGCCTTGTTGCCTTCCACGCGCACGTTCTTGAAGGGAGGACCGCAGTTGATGACTCCGCCGCCCGCGCAACAGCAGTAGTTGTGCTCGCGGTTGGGCGTCATTTCGATCGTCTCTGTGGCGATCTGGCTCACGACATAGCGCAGCTGATCCATGAGACCGCGGCCGCGGATGACGTTGCAGGGGTCGTGGATTGTCACGGGACCCTGATATTTTTCCTTCATCTTGATCTTGCCGGCCTTGAACAGCTCGGCAAAGAACTCAATGGAGTGGACCACTTCGACTGGGTAATTCTCCCAGCCGCACCAACGGTTGCCCATGTCGTAAATGGACCTGAAGGCGTGGCCGCATTCGCCCATGACGATCTTCTTGACCTTGAGCCTTTGGGCGCACTCGAAGTGTTCCCTCTTGATCCTGCCCATGATCTCGAAGTCTCCGGAATACATGGCCATGTCGCTGTTGTCCCAGCCGGGAAGCGAAGGCATGGTCCAGTTCAGTCCGGCCTCGTTGAAGATGGCGGCGGCCTGGTAGATGAGCTGGGTCCGGAACTTGGGCTCGGGTGCGATGACCGAGTACATGAAGTCAGCGCCTTCCTTGTCCAGGGGGATGCGCAGGTTGGGAATCTCGTCCCTGGCCTCGTCCTCCTGCCATTGCAGGGCGTCAACCCACTCGTCTTCCTTGACCCACATCTGGTTCGTGGTGGCCGCATGGCTGTGGGCGGTGTCCTGCAAATACTGGGGAGTTACGCCCAGCATGTGGCAGATTCTGCGCACCTGCAGCATGATGTAGCCGGTATCGATGCCGAGCGGACAGAAGTGGATGCAGCGGCGGCACAGGTTGCACTCGGTGTAGGCGATCTGGGCGGCCTTGTATATGAATTCGGGGCTGACCAGTCCGTTGTTCTTGAGAATCACGGTCATGGTCTGGGCCACCTTGCCCGCGGGCGAATAGCTGGGATCGCCGTCGTGGGACACGTAGTAGTGGCAGGCCTGGGCGCACATGCCGCAACGCACGCAGGTGTCTGAATAGACCTTCAACTTGGCCCCGGTCTCGCCTTTGAGAACCCGTTGAATTACCTTTTGTATCTTTTCGGGATTCAGCTTGGCGATGCCTTCGCTAAGCCCGATATCATCAATCTTTCTATCAAAGACTTCAGTTTTCACTGTAGTATTCCTCCTTAAACGCGGTTTACCAGTCCTTGGCCTTGCGTATGCCGCCAAATTCCGAACCAATATAGGCCCTGGAAAAGAGGGCAAAGATCACGTGACTCAATCTTCCAAACGGGATGAGGGCGATCCAGATCAGTCCGGAGACGATGTGGAGCACGATCATGAACTTGTAGTCGAAGATCTGATGGTAGGCCAGAAGCCCGGTCAAAAACGGCGCGACCACGACAACAAGTGTCCACCAGTCCTTGGACGAGGTGAGAAACTTGACGTCCTTGTCCAGAATCCTGCGCACCGCGAAGAATACGCAGCAGGCCAGGACGATCATGGTCATGTAATCCGCGATCTGGTCGGGAAGGGTTATCCAGGAGATCCCAAAGAATTTCTCCCACAGGACCACATGTCCCAGGAGAAAGATGGGCACTGCCAGCAGACAGATGTGAAACACGAAGGTGACCGCAGTCAGGATCGGGTTCTTCTGCCAGCCCAGTGCGTTATAAGGGATGAGCCAGGCCAGAATGGACCTGAAGCTGTATTTGCAGCTCATGTAGGCCCAGGATGAGGCATCCTTGGTCCTGGCCAGATTGTACATGTAAAGAAGCCGGTACACGGTCCCGAAGACCAATATGCCCCAACCAATCCAAGCCAGGGGACCGACGACAAATTCATAAATGCTGTGAAACATGGTTTCCCCCTTTGCCTAGAATTCGCCGACATCGGCAATGATGCGGCAGTACTGGCCCTTGTCCACGCCCTTGATGAGCACCTTGGCGCCGTCAGGGCTGAAAACGGGTTGGAAGGCCTTGTCGAAGTCTTCCTTGTAGGGCTTGCCGTTGACCAGGATGGTGTGCCTGCCGTTCTTCTCGACATGCACGGCGACATTCTTGCCGTCCGCGCTGAACACCGGCTTCCAGGCCATTTCATAGGCGCCGTCCCAGACCTTGCCGTTGACAACAACCCTGAAATCCCTGTTGGTGGAGTTGCCCAAGGCCGCGACGCTTTCTCCGTCAGGGCTGACAACCATATCCACGACAACCGGAAAAACCACGTCCCAGGCGGCCTTGTTCTTGGCGACCGTGAACTTGCCGTATTTGGGCGCCACGATGGCATAGAGATTCTTGCCGTCGGCGCTGAACTGCTGCTGCCAGCACTGGGCGAACTTGGCGTCCCAAATCAAATTGTCATTCTCGGCCAAGCCCCACTTGCCGGCGATGCGCACGGGAGCGACTACGGTTCCGGTGGCCGGGTTGAAGGCGGGCTCCCACACGCCCTGGTAGCTGGTGGCCCACTTCTTTCCGTTCACGCTGATGGTGTAGTCGTACAGGGACATGCGCACCTGCGCGGCCACATTCTTGCCGTCCGGGCTGAAGGTCGGGGTCCAGGCGTTGACGTACTTTTCGTCCCAGGCCTTGCCGTCCACGGCGACAGTATAGATACCGGACTGGAACTTGAAGACTTCCGCCTGCCCCATGCTCTCGGTCTGAACCACAGCGGCGGACGATCCGCCGTCCTTGCTGAGGGCAAAGTTGTTGGCGTTGTCGAAAAGATTCTCCCAGGTCGTGCCGTCCACGACCATGCCGTACTGCATGTCCTCCTGAACGGCTGCGGCGACCACATCGCCCTTTTCACTGAACCTGATATCCCAGACAAACCCGTATGATCCGTCCCAGACCTCGTCTTCAATGGCCAGAGAGGGCATCATTTCGCTGGTGACCAACGCCACGGCCCTGTTGTCCGGGCTGAAGCGAAAATCCCAAATCCTCTCGTACCGGCCTTCCCACAATTCGCCGTTGGTGCAGACAGTGAACTCCAGTTCACCCAGGTTGACCACCCCGGCAATCTTTTCACCGTCAGGGCTGGCGGTAAGTTCCTCCAGCCATTCATACTCAGCGGAGCACTTGTTCGTGTCGTGTACGACACGTTTTCCCGGCTCCCAATTCCATCCACTGATGTCCTGCATAAAAGCCTCCCTAACCGAAATTAAGCTGAACCATTTGTCTGTTGCTTAACCTAGCCGGCCATGGACTGGCCGGAGTCGTTCTATTGCAAGGCGATTCCGCATCGCCGTACATGCTAATAAATTGTCGGCACAGTACACGAAATGGTCAGATTGTGAAATAATTATTTTTAAAACCAAAGCAAAAGCATACTTATTTGGTATACTTCTTGGCGCTGAGTCCAAACCACCGCAGCCGGCCAGGGATGCCAATTTAAATACCCAACTCTTTTTTCAATCTGGGCATATCCAGAACACCGCCCACCAGCTGCGAGCCGTGGCTGACCTTTATCATGTCCCTGAGTTTATGGCGCAGGAGAAGATTCTCCATTTTCTTGGCAACCGTGTAAGTGTCCTCGCGGACCATGATTATCGGAGTGTTCAAAACCTCGGAGCGGGTAAGAATGATATCGTTGGGGTAAAGATTGCCGGTCAGCACCAGGCAGGGACAGCTGCCCTCCAGGGCAACCAGTTGGACATCGGACCGGTCGCCGCCCACGATGATGGCCGAATTCTTGTGGCGCTTGAAATGGGTCATGAAGTTCTCCACCTGCATGGTGCCGATGAGAAAATTCTCCACGACCCTGTCGGTCTTGTCCTGGGCGGAAATAACCTTGCCGCTCAACCGCTCGGCCAGGTCTTCGACGGTGATGGCGCCGAGGAGCGGATCCTTGGGCACCACGCCCATGACCTTGACACCGTTGCGTTCCATGAAGGGCAGAATCAGGCCGTCCATTTCAGCCCTGTAATGGTCGGGAATGTCGTTGAAGACAACCCCGGCCAGGGACGAGCCGATAAAATTCTTCGTGCGCAGGACATAGTCGTAGCGGACCTCGCCGTCGAAGCGGTCCACGAGCAGGGTCTTGGCGCCCAGGGCCTTGGCCACCCTGGAGCCTTCGACGTTGCAATAAGTGCCGGACCCCAGGTAAGTGCCGGAACCGGAGATTATCATCACGTCCTTGCCCTTGCTGATCTTCTTGTAGGCGGACTTGATGCCCGCCATGAGATCGCCCACACCCTCGGCAAAGGCCTTGACCTTGAAGTCGCGGGTCACCAGGACGGGCGTCACCAAAGCCGGGTCCTGTTCCAGTCCCAGAACGTTCTGCACGAAAAAGGCGTCCTCGTCGCCTGCCGCCCCGCCCTGCTTGCTGGGCACCGCGCCCACGGGCTTCATGTAGCCGACGCTCAACCCTTCTTTTTGGAGTTTGAGCCCCAGGGACATGGCAATGAGATTCTTGCCGGCGTAAGTTGAAGTGGAACCTATGTAGACGCCGATCATGTCGTTCTCCTTGGGAGGTTTGTTCCTGTTAACATTAAGTCTGTTTCACGTTGTGCAGGGTCATGCGCACGTCGGCCACCACTGCCCCTTTGTCGCTGACCAGCACAGGATTGAATTCCGCTTCCCAAATCTGGGGGAAATCCATGGCCAGGGCGGACATGCTCAAGATTATGTCCTCAATGGCCTTGAAATCCACGGGCGGCTCGCCGCGAACGCCCTTGAGCAGCATGTAGGACTTGATTTCGCGGATCATCTCGAAGGCGTCCGGCCTGCTCACGGGAGCAAGCCTGAAGGCGATGTCCTTGAGTATCTCCACATAAATTCCGCCAAGGCCGAACATGACCAGGGGACCGAACTGCTCGTCGCGCTTGAAGCCGATGATGATTTCCTTGGCTCCCCTGGGAGCCATCTCCTGGACAAGGCAGCCCGCGATATAGGCGTCGGCTCTCATGCGCTGCGCCCTGGACGTGATGTCCCAAAAGGCCGCGCGCACGGCCTTGGCGTCGGCCAGGCCGACCTTCACGCCGCCCACGTCCGACTTGTGGGAAATCTGCGGCGAGGCGATCTTCAGGACCACGGGATACCCGAACTCGTCGGCCGCGGCCACGGCCTCGTCGCTGCTGCGGGCCAGCCGGGTCTTGGGCGTGGGCAGGCCATAGGCCTTCAAGACTTCCTGGGCCTGGAATTCAACTATCTCGTTTTCGCCCTTTGCCTCGGCCTCATTAACGACCTTCGCGGCCCTTTCCGGGTCGCGCTCCATCTCTACCAAGTCCGCGATTGGCTTGTTTTTCCAGAGAAAATAGTTGTACATGGACTCAATGCTGGCAATGGCCGGGACGGGAAAGGCATAGCAGGGTATTCCGGCTTCCTGCAAAATACGCCGACCAACCTCGATACGCTTCTTGCCCATGAAGCAGCCGAAGACCGGCTTCCTGGATTTGCGCGCCAAATCCACGACCGCCTTGGCCGTGCCCTCTATCTCCACTGTGGCCGTGGGCGAAAGCAAAACCAGAACGGCATGCACCATCCTGTCCGCCAGCACGACCTCAAGGGTCTTGCGATAGCGCTTGGCGTCCGCGTCCCCGATGATGTCCACGGGGTTGTAGAGGGCGGCGTAGGAAGGCAGGAATTCCTGCATCTTCTGGATGGTTTCCGCGCTCAGGGCGGCCATGTTCAGCCTTGAATTCTCGCAGGCGTCGGCGGCCAGGATGCCGGGACCGCCGGAATTGGTCACGATGGCCAGGTTGGGGCCGATGGGCAGGGGCTGGGTGGAAAAGGCCTGAGCCAGATTGAAAAGGGCCTCCACGTTGCCCACTCGAATCACGCCGCTTTTCCTGAAGGCCGCAGTGTAGGCCTGATCGGAACCGGCTATGGCCCCGGTGTGCGAGGAGGCCGCCTTGGCTCCCGCTGCGGTGGTGCCGGACTTGATCATGATCACGGGCTTCTGCCTGCTGATCTTCCCGGCCTGCTTCAGAAATTCCTGCCCGTGGTCCACGTTCTCTATATAGCCGAGAATGACGTCGCTTTCGGGGTCCTCCCCCAGATATTCCAGCATGCCCGCCTCGTTGAGCACGGCTTTGTTGCCCAGGCTCACGAACTTGGAAAATCCGATGTTCTCGCCCACGGCCCAGTCCAGAATGGCCACGCAAAGGGCCCCGGACTGGGAGAAAAAGGCTATGTTTCCGGGAGAGGGCTGACCGGCGGCAAAGGACGCGTTCACTCCGTGGCCGGTGTTCATCATGCCCAGGCAGTTGGGGCCAAGCAGGACCATGCCGTGCCTGTCCACCAGCTCGATCATCTCCTGTTCGAGATAATAGCCTTCCTTGCCCACTTCCTTGAAACCGGCGGTGATGACGATGACCGACTTGGCGCCGATGGCCCCAAGTTCCTCAATGGAGGGCAGCACGAATTTTCTGGGGACCGAAATGACCGCGAGATCAAGCCCCCGGGGCAGGGATGAGATTTCCGTGACCACCTGGCGGCCCATGATTTCCCCGCCCTTGGGATTGACAGGGTAGAGCTTGCCCGAGTAGCCGGCCTCGACCATGTTGGAGACCACGGTATGGCCCACCTTGCCGGGTGTGCCGGAAGCGCCGATCACGGCCACTGTGTCAGGGTAGAAGAAAGCGTGCAGTTTCTCTTTGCCGTTCATTGAGGCCTTCCGGAGACTGTTTATGGTTGTCGGCTTGTCACGCCCGTCTTGAATCCGCAGGCACCGAAACCGTCCCATAGAGCCTGCGGGACTGCAATGCCCTTTGGACGATTTGTTTCAGCATACCCGCCGCCTGCTTTTTTTTCAATTGCGGATCGAAAAAATAAAAGCTTATTTCCCCCGCCCGTAGACATCCTCGGTTCGCACGATATCGTCTTCGCCAAGATAGCTGCCCGACTGGACCTCGATGAGTTCCAAAAGGATCTTGCCCGGATTCTCCAGACGGTGAAAGGCCCCGAGAGGAATATACGTGGACTGGTTCTCCTCCAGGACTATCTGTTCTTCGTCGCGGATTACCAGGGCCGTACCCCTAACCACTATCCAATGTTCGGCCCTGTGAAAATGCTTTTGCAGGGAAAGCTTGGCCCCGGGCTTGACCGTGATCCTCTTGACCTGGAAACGGTCGCCCAAATCAATGCTTTCATATGAACCCCAAGGCCTGTAGACCTTCTTGTGGGAATCGGCCTCGTCTCTGCCCTGGGCGCGCAGCCGTTCCACCAGCACCTTCACGTCCTGGACCCTGTCCTTGGGCGTGACCAGCACTGCGTCGGCGGTCTCCACCACGATATGGTCACGCACGCCTATGACGGCCAGAAGCCTGTCCGTGGATTGCAGGAAACAGTCTTCCACGTCATGGGTGATGACATCGCCGATGGTCACGTTCTGGTTCTCGTCGCGCCGGCGCACCTGCCAAAGGGCGTCCCAGGAACCAAGGTCGCTCCATTCCACGGCCAGGGGCACGACCGCGCCGTTCTCGGTCTTTTCCATTATGGCGTAGTCCAGGGAATCGGACGGGCAAGCCTTGAAGGCCTCGGCGTCCAGGCGAAAGAAATCCAGGTCGCTCTCACCTCCGGCGCAGGCCTTTTGGCAGGCCTCCACCATTTCCGGGGCGAAATGCCTCAACTCGTCCAGAAACGTGTTGGCGCTGAACATGAACATGCCGCTGTTCCAGAAATAGTCGCCGGAATCCATGTATTTCCTGGCCGTTTCAAGGTCTGGCTTTTCCACGAACTCGTCGATCTCAAAGGCTTCCGGTCCGCTTTGGGCCGACCCTGCCAGATGGTCGCCGGAACGGATGTAGCCGTATCCGGTCTCTGGCGAACGCGGCTGGATGCCGAAGGCGATGAGACGCCCCTGCCGGGCCAAGTCCTCGCCGACCTTGACCGCCCTGAGAAACTCCAGGCCGTCCCGGATGTGATGGTCGGCCGGAAGCACCAGCAGGATCGGGTCCGGGTCGGCCTCCAGGGCCTTGAAAGCGGCCACGGCCACGGCCGGGGCGGTATTCTTGCCCACAGGCTCCAAGATGATGGCCGCAGCCTTCCTGTCTATGACCCTGAGCTGCTCGGCCACTGTGAAGCGCTGCTCCTCGTTGCAGAGCACCAGCATGCCGCCCGGCTCGGCGAGCCCGTTCAGGCGCAGCACCGTGTTCTGGAGCATGGTCCGCTCATCCACCAGACGCAGGTATTGTTTGGGGTGCAGGCTGCGCGACAATGGCCACAAACGGGTACCGGAACCGCCGGAAAGGATTACGGGAACAATCAAATCGATCTCCCGGGTCGGGCCTTGAGGCCGTAACCCACATTTTTTAATAATAATATGGCGTTTGTTTATGCCATGAGCACCGTAAAATCAAGCCGTGGAGCGGCAAGAATGCCCGCATGGAAAGGACCGTTAAAGACAATTGACGTATGATTCAGTGTGAGTAAGATTACCCACGTTTTATTTATTTAAGCAAACTCGTTGAAACCTATAATACCGACAGGAATCACAATGATCCCATTCATAGACCTCAAATCGCAATTCAAGACCCTTGAAAAGGATATCCGCGCCCGCATTGACGCCGTATTGGAGCATGGCCGCTACGTCATGGGGCCTGAAATCGAAGAACTAGAAAAAAACCTGGCCGAATTCGCCGGAACCAAACACTGCCTGGCCTGCTCCAGCGGCACCGACGCCCTGCTCATGCCCCTCATGGCCCTTGGCGTGGGTCCCGGAGACGCGGTGTTCACGACCCCCTTCACCTTCGTGGCCACGGCGGAGGTCATAGCGCTTCTCGGGGCCACTCCCATTTTCGTGGACATCGACCCCAAGACCTACAACATGGACCCGGCCAAGCTGGAAGAGGCCATACTGGCCCTGAAAAACAACGACCCCCAGGCCCATCCCCTGCCCCGCTCGGTTGACGCCTCCAGCCTGACTCCCAAGGCAATCATTCCCGTAGACCTCTTCGGCCTGCCTGCGGACTACGAAGCCATAAACGCCATTGGCAAAAGGCACGACCTCTTCGTCCTGGAAGACACGGCCCAGGGTTTCGGCGGCAGGTACAAGGGCAAAATGGCCGGTTCCCTGGCCGAGGCCGCGGCAACCAGCTTCTTTCCGGCCAAGCCCCTGGGCGCATACGGCGACGGCGGCGCGGTATTCACGGACAGCGACGAGATGCTGGGCATATTGGACTCCATCCGAATCCACGGCCAGGGCACGGATAAATACGACAACGTCCGCCTGGGCCTGAACGCCAGAATAGACACGATCCAGGCCGCGGTGCTGCTCTGCAAGCTGGCCGCCTTTCCCGGAGAACTTAAGGAACGCCAGAGAGTTGCCGATACATATACGAGATATCTGGATGAGGCGGTGGTGACTCCGGCCATTCCGGAAGACTGCCAAAGCGCATGGGCGCAATACAGCGTGCTTTCGGACAAACGCGCGGACATCCAGAAGGCCCTGAACGACGCGGGAATACCAACGGCGGTCTACTATCCCGTACCACTGCACAGGCAGACCGTGTACGATTACCTGGGATACCGCGATGGTGACCTGCCCGTCAGCGAGGACATCGCGGCCAGGGTTTTCAGCCTGCCCATGCATCCTTATCTGAAGGAAAGCCAGATCATGGAAATCTGCGAAGTCATCAAGTCAGTCTAAAAACACAGCCCGGGACGACCAAACCAGACGGAGCCCCAAGAGTGAAAGACAAAGTCAAGGCCGGAATCCTCATGGAACTCGGCATGCTGAAGGCCTCCAACGCCTTCTATGCCGACACCGCAGCCAGGGAGCCGAGGCACGAGCTTTCCCTGCATAATCCGGTCTGGGCCTATCTCAGGCCGAAACTCGCCTTTGCCTATGATGAAAAGGTCCGGCCCGGTCCGCTGTTCGAGGTCTTGAAATCCGACCCCGGCGACAAGGCGCTGACCAAGAAAAGCAAACTGGCCGTTTTCATCGGCGCCTGCAACTCAGACCGCTTCAGGTCCTTCATGGAATGCAAGGGTTGCGTCTGCGTGATATTTGAGCCGAGCCTTGACCGCTACCTGGAATTCATCAATGATTTCGAGCCCAAGGACTTCGCCAAAAACAGGGTCCACGCCTTTTGGGGAGAGTTGAACTCCTTTTCCGTTCCCCTCTCCATGCTCCTGGAATCACTCCCCTTTGAAGCCGGATTTCCCCTGATCTTCATTCAGCCGGAACTGAAAACGGCCCACCCGGAATATGTGCAAACCGTCATCGAGCAGATGGAATTCATGTTCTACCGCCAGATTCTCTATCCGGTGGAGGGACAGCAGCACCAGAAGTGCCACCCCATCAGGAACATCACCACGGGCCTGTTCTACGACCAGCAAAAGCACATGTACGACAACATCGGCCTGTACACGAAATGCCCCAACCTGAAAGAAGCCCAGAACTCCTTTGACGGGGAAACGGCCATGCTCATCGCCAGCGGCCCGGACCTGGACAACAAGCTGGACTTCATTGCCCAAAACAAGGACAAGGCCGTGCTCATCGCCGTGAACAGGGCTCTCAAGACCTTGCAGGACAACGGCATCGAGCCGCACTTCGCAGTGGTCAACGACACCTCCATGGCGGTGGAATCGACATTCGCCGCCCTTAAACCCTTCAAAAAAACCGTGCTGGCCGCCCATTGCCTGTCCCACACCGGGACCGATGTCTTCCCGCAAAAGCTCCTGTTCGGCAACGTGGACCACAACATCTTCGGAAAACGGCCAAACCTGCGCCTTTACGGGTCGGTGATCAGCACGGCCTTTTCCCTGGCCCGGTTCCTGGGCTGCGGGAAATGCGTCTTTGTGGGCGCGCAGCTATGCAGCGACAATCCCTGGTCCCTTGACTACAGCAAGACATCGGGCATCAAGGGCAACGGCCTGGAAAGAAAAGGGCAAAAACTGCCCATGAAATATCCCCAGCTCTACCCGGTGAAAAACCTCAAGGGCGACACCTGCTACACGACCCTCAACTTCCGGGACGCCGCCCTCTGGCTCCTGGACGAGATAAGGCGCACGGGTATCCGGTGCGTGAACACGACCCACGAAAGCATCATCTTCGGCAAGGACGTTTCCGTGGACGAGAACCCCTTCCTTCCCAAGGGATCGGACGTGAACGCCCTGCACGAAAAGGTGTTGCGGGCCAAGGCCCCGGATCTGGACCTGAAAGAGGTGGCGGAATACGTGCGCCAGCACATCGGATACTGGAAGCGCGTGTTCGGCGTGGCCTCTGAAAACGAGAAGAGCATAGCCCTGCTGCTCAAGGGCGAAAACGGGGGAATGGACCCCGGCAAGAAGGAACGGACCTATGCGGACGTGGCGGCCCTGGCCATGAACAACCTAAGCGAATTCGACAAGGGCAACATTAGCTACCTTGTCCAGCGCTTCAAGGGCTTTTCCTACCGCTCCTTTTTTTCGGACGTTTTCCTGAGCGGAGACTCGAAGGTCAGGCTTCGCGGATTGCACCATTATTTCAAGTACGTGGCCCTCATGGCTAAGAGCTTCATCAACATTCTGGAAGGCGAAGCCAAAAAATTGACTTCAAAAGGATAATGGCCTCTCCGGGAAGGCAGGTCGCAGAGTCGGCGAACCAAGGGGCCTCATGCCCCGCGCCGCAGCAAGGATGCAACGGCGGGAAGCTGAATAGCTTCATGAAATATGAGGCAATCCGATCAGGATGAAACCGCTGTGGCGGATTCCGCATTGCTCAGGGTCAAAGTGTCCCATTGCAGCGGCTCCTCATGCTTGACCGACCGCTTGAGAGTGGCCCCCAGAACCTCGTCCCAATGAATGGGCGATATGCCGTCCCTTGGGCTTCTGGTGGTCAGGTCGGATTCGATGAGCGTATGCCCTGCGGGCAAATCCCTTGAAAAAACAATGCACTTGCGCAGCTTCTTGGCCGCGGACTGTTCCTCCGGGAAAACGATCTTGCCCTTGACCTGGGTGGCCTTCTCCACTTCCCGGACCATGCTGACCATCTGGGCCAGCTGCCTTGGTTCCAGGGAGACCTGATGGTCCGTGCCCTTCATGCTCTTGTCCAAGGTGAAGTGGCGTTCTATGACGCAGGCTCCAAAGGCCACGGAAGCGATACTGGGGCCGAGGCCGCGCTCATGGCCGGAGTAGCCGACAGGCAGGCCGTAGCGCTCGGCAAGACTCTCGATGACCGGCAGGCCGATCTGCTCTTCCGGGCAGGGATAGCTGCTGTTGCAGTGCAGAAGCACGATCTGGTCGTGGTAGCGCCTGATTTCGGCCAGGGCCACGTCGATGTCGTCCAGTGAGCTCATGCCCGATGACATTATTATTGGTATGCGCGTCTGTGCGCAACGGCGCACCAGCGGCAGGTTGACCAGATCGGCGGAACTGATTTTCAAAAGCTCCACATCCAATTCCAGAATCTGCTCCAGGCTGGGTTCGTCCCAGCAGGAGGCGAAAAAGACCAGCCCCAGAGACTCGGTGTATTCCTTGATCTGGGCCATTTCATCGATATCCAGTTCCAGGGCCAGGCGATGCTCGCCGTAAGTGGGGCCGAAACTGTTCTTTCCGGTATACGGGGCCAGCCTTCCGGCTCGCGTCAGCAATGCCTCCATGTCCCTTTTCTGGAACTTGACGGCGTGGACACCGGCCTCGGCGGCTTTCCTGACCATATCCTTGGCCACTTCAAAACAACCCTGGTGGTTGTTCCCGATCTCGGCGACGATGAAGCAGGGACAATCTTGCCCGATCCTGACTCCGGAACGCAGTACGATGTGGTTGATCTTTTTCATGTGTGATCCATATACCTTTTATGCTGTAAGTCGGCAACCTCCCCCCACATATTTGCTATGGGGAAAGGTCAAGGTTTCAATCAACGTTCATGCCGAACCGGATACGGGCATAAACCTGTGCCAATAAATTATCGGTCGGAACGCATGTTTTCATTAGATAGCAAAAAAGATACCATTTTCTGCACAATCCAGATTTTGACGTGTTCTCAACCCGAAAGACAGGACAAGGCATGGGCCTCTGGACATTCAATCGCCATAGGCTGTATCCTGGGGACACGGGCCGATTCCTGTTATATCTTGACTTGGCCAGACGCCTTGGATAACAAGGCTTCTCCATTGTGGGCCAGCGTAGCTCAGTTGGTAGAGCAACTGATTCGTAATCAGTAGGTCGTCAGTTCAACTCTGATCGCTGGCTCCAGGAAAATCAAGGGCTGACAACGTCTAACAGCGTTATCAGCCTTTTTTTGATTCTACCAAAATCTACCAAAAATTACCAAAATCGGGTGCAATATGCACCCGATTTGCACCCGGTAATCTTCTTTAATAAATTGCCTTCCAAAACCTAGTCTCCTAAACTTTACGGAGGATTATATGAACGGAGAAAAAAGTTAGGGTTGCCTTCCAAAACCTAGTCTCCTAAACTAGCCGTCAACCAGTCCGTTCACGCTCAACAGTTAGGGTTGCCTTCCAAAACCTAGTCTCCTAAACTTCCGTTATCGAACCAACAAAACATGATGAAGTTAGGGTTGCCTTCCAAAACCTAGTCTCCTAAACTCCGCCACGCCTCGACAACCGCCCCGGAGGGGTTAGGGTTGCCTTCCAAAACCTAGTCTCCTAAACTGGCCGAACCCGGCGGCACCATTCTGATTAGGTTAGGGTTGCCTTCCAAAACCTAGTCTCCTAAACTCACCATCGACAGCTCTAGCCAGGACGCCAAGTTAGGGTTGCCTTCCAAAACCTAGTCTCCTAAACTTGGGCGTGGCCGTGCTCATGAGCCGGGAGGAGTTAGGGTTGCCTTCCAAAACCTAGTCTCCTAAACTTCCGTTATCGAACCAACAAAACATGATGAAGTTAGGGTTGCCTTCCAAAACCTAGTCTCCTAAACTCCGCCACGCCTCGACAACCGCCCCGGAGGGGTTAGGGTTGCCTTCCAAAACCTAGTCTCCTAAACTGGCCGAACCCGGCGGCACCATTCTGATTAGGTTAGGGTTGCCTTCCAAAACCTAGTCTCCTAAACTCACCATCGACAGCTCTAGCCAGGACGCCAAGTTAGGGTTGCCTTCCAAAACCTAGTCTCCTAAACTTGGGCAACGTGTTGCCAGGGCATCCCCAACGGTTAGGGTTGCCTTCCAAAACCTAGTCTCCTAAACTCCTGAACAGCAAGGGGGGCCGCTGATGCCGGTTAGGGTTGCCTTCCAAAACCTAGTCTCCTAAACTCGTGTGATTGACAGTGTCTGCCCGGTGTTCGTTAGGGTTGCCTTCCAAAACCTAGTCTCCTAAACTTTGCGCTGGCCCCTGCCCAACGTCTGGACGCGTTAGGGTTGCCTTCCAAAACCTAGTCTCCTAAACTTCAACCTCAACAGCTTTCCCATAGCCCATTGTTAGGGTTGCCTTCCAAAACCTAGTCTCCTAAACTTTGGCCGACGTTGTGGCCAAGCCGCGCGAAGTTAGGGTTGCCTTCCAAAACCTAGTCTCCTAAACTTAAACGCGGGTGAACACGCTGCCCGAGTAGGTTAGGGTTGCCTTCCAAAACCTAGTCTCCTAAACTATACGGGAATTACTAGGCGCGCCGGAACTTGTTAGGGTTGCCTTCCAAAACCTAGTCTCCTAAACTTATTTTGTTGACCATCTGGAGGTGGTCTGAGTTAGGGTTGCCTTCCAAAACCTAGTCTCCTAAACTACTCCCCAAAATCAACGCCCACCACCCAATGTTAGGGTTGCCTTCCAAAACCTAGTCTCCTAAACTATTCTGTTGGCAATGTTCGGCTAGCCGAGGGTTAGGGTTGCCTTCCAAAACCTAGTCTCCTAAACTTCGCCGGGCTTGGCCTTGCCGTCCGCCACCGTTAGGGTTGCCTTCCAAAACCTAGTCTCCTAAACTACAGGCGATGGAGGTGGGGGAATGAATAGGGTTAGGGTTGCCTTCCAAAACCTAGTCTCCTAAACTCCTATTGCAACACCCTGCAACGCGGCATCTGTTAGGGTTGCCTTCCAAAACCTAGTCTCCTAAACTCGGACCACCCGTTGGCAATGTGCCATTGGTGTTAGGGTTGCCTTCCAAAACCTAGTCTCCTAAACTGACCCTGCGGGCCGGGGCGTGACCGCCTACGTTAGGGTTGCCTTCCAAAACCTAGTCTCCTAAACTTCCAGGTTGGACTCAGCTACAATGTCCTTCGTTAGGGTTGCCTTCCAAAACCTAGTCTCCTAAACTACACTGACACTATGGATGACGTAAGGGCAAGTTAGGGTTGCCTTCCAAAACCTAGTCTCCTAAACTAACCCGCCCTGCCATAACTTCGTGGAAGTCGTTAGGGTTGCCTTCCAAAACCTAGTCTCCTAAACTCACT
>CAXXKR010000007.1:0-29045 GCA_963674955.2 Desulfovibrionaceae bacterium
TTCAACGTCCCTGGCCGCGAATATGCCCCTGCGGAAAATTTTCGCTTCGGGCCGGTCGGGTCGGCGGCTGAAAAAGCGCCTGTCCCCGCGCATTTCCTGAAAGAGGCCGATGTCGTCCACAAGTTGCCTCAGGCCGGCAGGGTCGTTGGAATGGGAGTGGTCGCCGCCTTCCCTGCTGCTGTCCAGGGTGAAGTGGGTCTCGATGACCGTGGCTCCCAGCATGGCCGCTGCGAGGCAGGCCTTGTTGCCGGGATAGTGGTCCGAATAGCCCACAGGCACGCCAAAAGTCTCCCTGAGCAGCCCGATCGCATCAAGGTTCAATTGTCCGGCCTCGGCCGGGTACTTGGAAAGGCAGTGGAGGAGCGTAATCTCGGGCACGCCTTTGGAGCGCATGAAATCAAGGGCAAAGGCGATTTCCGAGAGGTCGGCCATGCCCGTGGACATGAAAACCGGCTTGCCTGTCTCGGCGATGCGCTCCAGCAAGATCCTGTTGGTCAGATCCATTGAGGCGACCTTGTATGCGCCGACGCCCACTTCCTCCAGGAGATCGACCGCCCAGACGCTGAAAGGAGTTGAAAGGAAATCCACACCGGCCTCGTCCGCAACCCGGCTCAGTTCCATGTGCTGGTCGAGGTCCAGTTCCATGTCCTTTATGCCTTGGTAGTGCGGGCTGCCGGGCAGGGCGATGTCAATGGCCCGGAAGGTCTGGAACTTGACCGCGTCCGCGCCCGACTTTGCAGCGGCCCGGATCATCTCTTCGGCCGCATTCATGTCCGCTTCATGGTTGAAGCCTATCTCGGCGATTATGTACACGTTCCTTGTTTCGGGCATTGGCCTGTCCTCTTCTATTTCGTCGGGCTGGTGTCCACGACGATGAAAATGTATTTCTCCGGTCCTTCGAATCCCTCCCAGCGGTCAAGGCCGCTGGACACGTTCTTTTGGTATTCCCGGTAGGCCGGGCCGAAATCCTTGTGGGTCAGGAATTTGACCACCCGGCATCCGGCCTGTTCGTAGAGGGCCGCGTAGTCGTGGGAAATGATGTTTGTCTTGAAGGCCCGTTTATCCCGCAACTCCGGGGTGGTGTTGTTCTTGTCGTATTCCAGGTGGATTGCGTATTTTTTGCAGACCCGGACCATCTCCCGCACCGCGTCCATGATTTTGTCCGGGTGGATGTTCATGAACACGCCCAGGGAAAAGCCCACGTCAAAGGCGTTGTCCCTTAAGGGCATCAGGCAGTTGTCGCCGCAGAACACCGGCACGTCGAAGCCCTGCATGTATCCTTTGGAAGCGCCCAGCTGGGTCAGGCTGAAATCCAGCCCGTTGACCCGGGCCGAAGGAAATTTTTCCTTGACCCGGCGCACGTTCCAGCCGAATCCGCAACCGGCCTCGAACGCGCTCTCGAAGTCCAGCCCCCCCAGTTCGTCCATGATCATGTTCTGGAAGAACAGTTCGCGGTCAAGGTAGCCGGAGCTGATGATCTCGTCGCGATAGACCTGGCCGCGCCTGAGCCAATAGTCGCGCTGGTCCTTGAGCTTGGGCAGGGTTATGCCCAGGAACTTGTGCAGGTACTTCTTGAACAGGAATTCGACCTTGAACAGGTCTATGCCCAGAAATCTTTTCCAATACCGGTCCCGTCCGGCGGCTTCCTTCATATCCTTCCCGCTTCACCTTTTTGCTTGTCCTTTTCGCTCAGGCCATGCCCCTCGAAATCCTTTTTGTAGTCGTAGCCGTAGTCGTCCAGGTCGTGGTCCGTGATGTGCCGCTCGATCTTTTTCTTTTTGGCCCCGTGGTGGCATTTGGAACAGACCTCGCTTTCAAGCCTGCGGTTGTTCAGGTGCAGTCGGCGCTGCTCTTCCTGCAGGATGTCCCAGGCATCCTTTACGGTATAGTCCGCCACGTTGCCCAATATTTCCTTCATGGTGAAGTCCGAGGGGCATTTGAGGTAGTTGCCCTTGCTGGTGACGCAGATGCGTTGCCAGAGGCGGGGACAGACGAAATTTTCCTGGGGCACGAGGATGATTTCCTTGAAATTCATGTCCGGATTGTAGGCCACGCGGTCCACGATGGATTTCATCAGCTCCACGTATTCGTCAGGGTTGTCCTTGATGGCCGACCAGATGGTCTGGACGTTGAGCAGGGTGTTGGCGTTGTGCTTGTCGCGCATCTTGCGCAACAGCTTGAGCTTGGCAAGGGATTCCTCGTACTTGAGAGGCACGCGGATGGCTTCGTATTTTTCCCTGAGCCCGTCGAAGCTCATGGTGATCCAATCGGTCCCGGCCAGGATCAGTCCCTCGGCCAGCTCTTCGGTGATCATGCCGCCGTTGGTGTTGATCCAGACTTCCTTGACCCCGGATTCCTTGGCGAAGCGGACCATTTCCACGATGTCCGGGTGCAGGAGCGGTTCGCCGCGCATGCTGAATTTCAGGGTGAACAGGCCGTGCTTGCCGCAGTCGGCCACGATTTCCTTGTACATGTCCAGGGGCATGAGGTCGTTTTCGCCGATGTCCATGTACTGGCGAAAGCAGTGGTCGCATTTGATCTGGCATTTGCTGCTGACCTCGATGTCCACGTTCAGGGGAAAGGGGGCGACAATGCGTTTTTTGGGATAGTTTTTCCACTCATACCTGTTTTTCAGGTAGGAGAGCATCTTGCCCCTGCCCCGGCGCAATTCGTTTTTTATGTATTCCAGGCTGGTTTCGCAGCTGAACTGGACCAGTGTCTCGGATTTTCTTCTCATGTCTTCATCAGTCCTTTTTATTTGTCCTGCGCCACGGCTTTGAAGTCGGGGTCGAGCAGTCTTCTCAGGCTTTCGCGCAGCAGCGGCCCCACAACGGTCTTTTGTTTTTCAAGCAGGCTTTCAATTGTTTCGTCACCTTCGAGGTCGAATCTTTCCTGGTGCACGATTTTCCCCGTATCCAGCCCCTCGTCAATGAAATGGCAGGTCAGGCCGGACTCCCTGTCGTCGCTTGCCAAAATTTCCATGTGCGGCGACCTGCCCCGGTGTTTCGGCAGCAGGGAGGCGTGGATATTCAAGCTTCCCAGCCTCGGGGCCTCGAACACCGTGCGCGGCAGCCGCTGCATGTAGGCGTGGCAGACCATCAGGTCCACTCCTCGGGTTTCAAGCAGTCCGCGCAGCATCTCGAAATCAATGTCCTTTTCGTGCAGCACTTCATAGCCCTTTTTCAGGGCGAAGTCCCGGACGCGGTTCAGCCAGGGGTCTGTTGAATCGTCGTCATGGCGCGTGACCACGAATTCAAGCGCCGCGTCAGGCGATTCATGCAAGGTGCGGACCACCTCCAGGCCTAGACCCCAGTTCACAAGCGCCGCCACCCTGAGCATGACTTCTAGTAGCCCCTGTTGATGATGTCGCTTATGGCGATGTTCGGATCGCCCTTGGCCCCGTGGCGGCACTTGGAGCAGGAGTTGAGTTCCATGCGCCCGCCTCCGGCGTGCAGTTTGCGGATGTTGTCCATCTGCGGGCTGAGCCACATTTCCCTGACGCTTTTGTCGCGCACGTTGCCCAGCACGATGTCGTCGGCGTTCCAGCCCGTGCAGCATTGGGCGTTCCCGTTGAAGGCCACAACGATGCGCTCCCATGGGTACTGGCAGATGAAGTCCGGCTTTTCGGTCATGGGGCCGGCGAAGTTGATGTAGGGGTTCTTGACCATGTAGTCCGCGACCTTTTCCATGGTCCGGGCATAGGCTTCCGGGTCTTCGCGGATGGCGGGCCAGACAGTGCAGACCCTGATCTGGGGCAGCAGGGAGCCTGCGGCCTTTTTCTTGTCCTGGAATCGTTGCAGCCGCTGGTAGTTCTCCTCGAACTTGGCCGGGGCGCGAACCGCCTCGTAAATCTCCCCGATGCCGTCGAATGAGACCGCCAGATAGCTGACCCGGTTTTCGATGAGGCAGTCCATGACCTCCTCGTCGATGAAAAAGGCGTTGGTCAGAAAGGAGACGTTTTTTATCTTGGATGCGGCGTAGGCGATCATCTCCTTGATTCGCGGATGGGTCAGCGGCTCCCCGCGCCAGGACAGGCGCACCGAGAAAACATTGTTTTCCGCGCATTCGTCGATGATTTTCTCGAACATGGGCATTTCCATCTGGCCGATGTCTTTGAGCATGTGCCGGTAGCACATGGGGCAGTTCATGTTGCAGGTGTTGGCCGTCTCGATGTCCACATGCAAAGGAAAGGGGGTCACGATCTCGTTCTTGGGCGCGATGAACCAGTAAACACGGTTCAGGAAATAACTCTTGAAGTGGCCCTGGTTCAGGGCGAAGGCCCAGTAGCGCTCCGGCGTGTCGAAGGACTGCTGGTGGAAATTGACCTGAAGGGCGTCCTTTTGGTCGCTTATGGCCGAGGAGGGCAGCTTGGAAAAGAAGTCTCTGTGGAATTCGGCTTCATCTTCCGGCATCTCGCGGTCGACCATTTTCAGCCAGCCCGAAAGGGGAACGGAAAAGCCGTAAAGCATGCCTTCCCTGTCGTCCATTTGCGTGCCTGGAATGGACGATATCTTTGAGAATAAGCCGATGAATTCCGGGTGGCTTTGGGCCTGTTTCGGCACGGCCAGGTCGAATATGAAATGAAGCCGTCTCTGCTTGTCGTCCAGAATCTCAACCTTGAACATCGTGTCTATTCATCCTTTTTTGAGTTGGTCCGGTCCTAGTGGAATATCTTCAGGATATACTTGCGGCCTCTCAGTTCGAACCAGGCCGGGTACCTTTCGTTGTCCGCGATGCGCAGCTTGTCGAATTGCTCCGCAATGCTCTTGTGCGGATCCAGCCGGTCGTCTTCCCGGCCGCGCCGTGGGTAGCTGCTGGGTTTGCCGGTCTGGGGAACGGGTTCAAGCGGCCACTTTTGGAGGAAATCCAGGCAGAGTTGAACAGTCTTGACCCCCTGCTTGAGTCTTATGTCCGGCAACAGCTCGCCGCCGTTCAGCTTGATGGAGTCCCGCAGGTAGACAGGCCCCGCGTCGGTTTCCTCCACGGCCTCGAACAGGCAGACCGGTATCTCGCTTTTCCCCTGCAGCACCTGCCAGGCCACGGGCGACCAGCCGCGTCCATTGGGCAGGTCGCTTTCATGTACGACCAGGTTGTGCCGGTTCTTTTCCAGGGCTTGCGCGGGCAAGATGTTGAGACAACCCAGAAGAAAGCAGAAATCCCCCTGGACGACGTCCTCGTGTTCCCGGCAGAGGCGCACGTCGTGGTGCGGCTCGAGCAGGCCGACAAGCCTGTCGGCCCATGGCTCGATCCAGGAGCCGGGCGTGTCGACCAGTACGCTTATGCGCCAGCCGGTCTTGTCTTTTTGGGGGGTGTAGGAAAACATTTCAATTTTATCCTTGCCGCTTGCCCGTTCAATCCCAAGCCCTTCTGTCCCGGACATTCATCAGGTAGTCCAGCACGGAAAGGGTCTGCACGAAAGGCCCGTGCAGCTGGGTGTAGACCGGGTGCTCGAATTTCTGCCAGACGACTTCAATGCCGTTTTCGGTGAAAATGTCTTCGTCAAGGTAGTCCTTGGCTCCCAGCCCCGTGAGATACCGTTCCCCGCCGCAGGCCGACACGATCTGGACCAGCCTTTCCGTGCCCGTGGCCGTGATGCCGAGTTCCGAGGCCCTTTTCAACGGTGTTTCAATGTACAACTCTTGAGCGCAGTATCTGAGCAGATCGAGGTTCAAGTCCACCAATAATTTGTGGTTTGCTTCGTATATCTTTTCGATGACCGGGAACACAGTGAGAAAATTGCGTGTCTTTTTGTAGGCCGCTTCAATGGCGTTCAGGTGCTTGCGTCGCCAGTCCCGCTCGTCGTCGATGAGCGCCTCGGCGATGGTCTGCTCGAATTTGCCCTTCTTTTGCACCGGCACGGTCAGCCAAGCCTCTCCGGACGCGGTCTTGATCTTGTCGCGATGGTGCCAGCCGCGGCGCAGGAACTGCACGTCGTCCAGCACGACGTAAAGGTCGCTCTTGCGCCAGCGGTCAAAGAACCCGAGCCAGGGCAGGAAGTCGGGCTGGTGTATGGTGACGAGCTTGCTCAACGATTCGTCCCTAGATGAGGTAGCGGATGACTTCAAAGCATTCCGCGTAATTTACGTTGATCTTCATGCCCGCGTTGGCGTCCTGTTTGATGATGAAGTCCAGCCAGGAGTATTTGATGCGTTCCATTTCGGACTTGTGCGCCTTGATGGCCGCGATCTTGGTTTCGATTACCTCGGACACGTCTGAGTAGAAATTTCCCGCGAACTGCTTGTCCGTGTCGTAGTAGTTGCTGCGGTACATGAGGAAGCGGGGCACGTGCCGCCCGGCCATGAGGGTGCAGCGCCCGGCGGCCTGATGGTCGCGGTGCAGATCGTGAATCCAGTGGCTGTAAATGGTGTCGATCTCATGCTCCTCGATGAGCTTGATGATCCGTATGGAAAGTTCGTCGTCAAAGGGGACGTTGAATGTCTTGTAGTTCAGGGAGACCAGTTCAGCGCCGATGATCTCCGCCGCCCTGACTCCTTCCTCGCGGGCCGTTTTCGGGCTGCGGATGAGGGTTCCGTCGGTGCGTGAAAAGCCGGAATCCGTGAGCACGGCCATGACCACCTTGTCGCCGTTTTTGACGTGCTTGGCCAGGGTGCCGCTGCATCCAAGTTCAAGGTCGTCGTAATGTGCGCCTACCGCAAGTACGTTCATCTTTTTTCCTTTGCATCTTCTGCGTCCAGGTGCCGGGCCATGGCTGCGGCCACGGACCGGGCGTTGTCTTGGGCGGAAATATCCAGAACCTTTTCATACACTGAATCAATATAACCCTGAACGCCGATTTTTTCCACCGCGCCCAGATAATGCCTTAGACGCTCCTCGTTCACCTCGTAGCCGGACCCTGCAATCTCCAAGGCCTTTTCCAGGGACTCCCGATCCGGCGTGAAAAGGGAACCTTCGCACCAGCGGTACCAGGAGTGGCCGAAAACAAGGGCGGGCCTGCCCCGGACAAGGGCCTCGAAGCCCACGCTGCCCGATATGGTGGCCACGGCTTTGGCTTTGTCGATGAGCCGGAAGGAATCGAAGGACAGGGGCACGAGACGGACGTTTTTCAAGGCGGCCATGTCCTCGTAGAGTTCGATGGTCTTGGAACGTTCGGCGCGCTGGAATCTTTTGAACTGCGAAGGGTGTTCCTTGACGTAGGCCATCCAGCCCTGGGGCAGGCATTGGGAAAGGAGCTCCACCATGAGCTGCTGGTGGGCGTATACGCCGCCGTTGGGCGAGGTGCTGCGTTCCGGCTGGCAATGCAGGGCCACATACACGAAGGGCTTTTTCAGGTCCGGTTCCCTGGCAAGGCTTTCGTAGCAGCGGGCCAGTTTCTGCCGCCGCTTTCGTCCGGCCAGGGTCTTTTTCAGGTTTTCAATGGGCGTCATCTCGGTTTCCTCGATGCGCCTGCCCGGAACCTTGTCGTAGCTCACGGGAACGCCCTTGGTGTAGAGCAGCCAGGCCTTTTTTATGAGTCCCAGAGAGTTGTTCAGGTTGGCGTTCTTGAATTTCACGTGGGCGGGCATGCCATCCAAGTAGGGCGAGCGGATCTTTTTCAGGTGCGCCTCGGTCTCCGGGGAAAGCTCTTCCGGCTTGCCTGTTGCCAGACGGGATTCGTATTCGGACAAAAGGGCCGGGTTGCCTTTTTCAAACCGGCTCACGGGGTAGACCAGACCGGGAATGGAGGTGCGCTCGAACATGATCGTCTTCACGCCATAGAGCTTGCACAGCTCGTAGAGCACGTAGTCGTAGATGACGTGGGGCGAGGCCGGAAAGACCACAACGCCGGGGTTCAGGGTCTCGACGGCGTGTCGCCAGTATCTGACCAGACGGAAATAGTGACGAATCTGGTCCTGGTAGTTGAAGGCGCCCATGACCCCCAGCCGGTCCATCATCTTCAGGGCCGTGCTTTCGCAGCCGGACAACTTGTCCAGGAAGGGCTGGTCCAGGGCCGGGTAATCGTGGTCGGCCAGGGCCGGGGCCGGGACGCCCTTGACCGCGTGGTGAAAGTCGTGAAAGACCGCGTCCGGGAATTTTGCGGCGATGTCGCCCCGGATGGCCTTGGTCCCTGTCCAGTACTTCACCTTCCAGCCGTGGTCGTTTTCCATGACCCCGGCTGCATCCTGCCAGAAGGGCAGTTCGCAGTTGATGAAGAAGGCGTTCATTTTATTCACTTTATTATTTTATATTCCTTCACGAGCTTTTCAATGAGCCGCTTGTTCTCCTCGCTCAGTCCCTTGTAGTAGGAACTGACGTGCTCCTCGCAGATTCCCCTGAGCGTGAGGATGTATTTTTCCTCGGCGGCCATGAGAAAGTTGTTGGACCTTGCGTCCGTGGGCATGGCTCCCATGAATTCGTTCAGCCGTTTTTGGGCCTTGAGGCTTTCATCCAGCCTGCCGGCCTTGAACAGCTCGTAGATGTTGATGAGGGTGTCGGGCATGCTGCTGCCCAGGCTCGTGGTGTGCGCCTTCACGCCCATGCACAAACAGGCGTAGAATTGTGCGGCCACGGCAGTGATGACCTGAAAATCGTCGTCGGCCAGGGAAATGACCTTGAGGTTGTCCACGGAATTCTTGGTGCTGTACTTTACCCCGGCGATGTTGGGATAGCACTTCATCCGGGCCACGAAATCCGGGGGCATGGGCCGGGACCAGTTGGAACTGTAATAGAGCCAAAGCGGTTTGGGCGAGGCGTCGGCCATGCGCTTGTACATCCATTCCACCCGGTCCAGCCCCAGCAGCGGGTGGTAGGGCATGACGTGGTAGCCGTCCACGGGCAGATCGCTGGTCTGTTCCATGAAATCAAGCCCTTCCTCCATGGCTGAGAAACCAGCGCCCAGGATCATGGGCGTCCTGCCGTCCACTGCCTTTGCCACTGTGCGGGCCACTTCCAGCCGTTTGGCAAAGGTCAGGTTCATATCCTCGCTGCCCGTGCCCAGCACCCAGAGTCCGGCAATGGGTTTTTCCGCCAGGAAATCCACCAGCCGCTCCAGTCCCGCGTGATCGATTGCGCCGTCAGCGGTCATGGGGGTGTTCAGTACGGGTACAACGCCTTCTATTCTCGGAGATTTCATATTGGTCCCTTAATCTTTCTTCTGTTTAAGATATTGCAGGTAGCTTTCGGCCACCAGAAAGTCAGCCTCGGTGTCCACGTCCACGGAATGGAATTGGTCCATGACCAGCGGCATCTGTCTGTGGGAGATCATCTTGCCTTGGGCCATGAAATAGTCCCGTTTGGCAGCGTAGATGGAGGCATTGTACATGTAGAAGGGATCGGACTTGTCCGGGGCCGCCTCGCAATAGGCGCTGAGCAGGCCGTCTTTGATTTGCTTCACGTAGGGGTCGCGTTTTTTGAACGGACCCTTGACGCTGGCCAGTGTGTCCAGTGGAGACTGCCACAAGAGCCGCACGGCCTCGTCGATGTGCCGAGGGTCGCGGATGGGGCTGGTGGGCTGGAGCAGAACCACCATGTCGTAGGGCCTGCCTGTTGCCTTTTCCATGAATTCCAGGGCGTGGCGCACCACATCGATGTTTCGGACCTTGTCTCCGGACAGGCTTTCGGGCCGGGCGAAGGGAATGTTGCCGGTGTATCCGGCGGCGATTTCCCTTATCTCCGCATCCTCGGTGGATACCAGCCAGTCCGTGAGCATGTCCGCCTGTTGCGCGGCCTCGATGGTATAGGCCACCAGGGGCTTGCCCGCCAACGGCAGGATGTTTTTTCTGGGCAGTCTCTTGGAGCCGCCCCGTGCCGGGATCACGCCCAGCGCCCTTGGTTTGTTCTCCATTACTCAGCCTTTAGAAAATCGTGAAGGGTTCGGCGGATGCCGTCCGCGTCCAGGCCGTGGCATTTCAGGGTTTCCGGGTTTAGGCCGCATTTTGGAATTTCTTCCACGCCCAGGCTTTTGATCTTCACGCCCCCGGCCAGACCGGTGCGGGCCATTGTCGCGGCCAACATCTCTCCCTGTCCGCCTTTGATATAATGATTGTCCAAAGTGATTACGGCCTTGTGGCCGTCCACGGTTTTCTTGAGCCAATCCTCGTCCACCACGTTCAGCCAGGGCAGATTGACCAGAGCAACATTCAGGCCGTGTTCTCTTTCCATACTTTCCGTTGCCAGCCAGGCCTGGGCCAGGAGTACAGGGCCGTAGGCGAAGATCAGGGCGTCGCCGCCTTGGCGCAGTATGTGTCCCTGTCCTTGCGTGACGCTTTCGGTCTCGCAGGGAAAGGGAACCTCGCAGGGTATGGAGGTCAGCCGCAGATAGCAGGGGCCGTGGGCCTTGTCGCAGAAGTGGTCCATGATCAGGTCCACTTCCTTTTTGCAGCCGGGTTCGGCCATGAGCATGCCCGGAATAGCCCCAAGGGAGGCTATGTCGCGCACGGCCTGATGGGAATGGCCCGGACCGCCGGGAACCAGCCCGGCCAGTGAGCCGACATAAATGATCCGCGTCCTTTCCGTGGCGTTGTTGTAGATGTGCTCGTTGGGCCGGGCCGAGAGAAAGCAGGCGAATGAATGGACCACGGGCAACAATCCGCCAAGGGCCATGCCTCCGGCCGTGGAAACCATGTCCTGCTCCGCGATGCCGCATTCGAAAAAACGTTTGGGGTATTGTTCCTTGAAGCCGTCCAGGCCGCAATCCTTGAGCAGGTCCGCGTCCAGGGCCACAAGGCGGGGATTTTTTTCGGCCTGTTTGAGCAGCGCAGTTGCATAGGCGGGTATTAGCTTTTGGCATTGGCCTGCGGGGATTGGTTCCGGCCTGTTGGCGGTTTTGAGTTCAAGGGCGTTCAGCTTGAACCGGGAAAAGAGGTCTCCCGCCAGCCCGCGCAGTTCGGCCAGGGCCTTTCGATAATCTTCCGGCGAGGGCGCTCCGCTGTGAAAGGCGTAGAATTTGTTATTCGTCCCGGCTGGTTCCAGGGCCGTGTGCTCCATGAAGGAGACGCCCCTGCCCTTGACCGTGTCCGCGATTATGCATTTTGGCCTGTCCTTGACCCGGTTCATGCCCTTAAGTGTTTTTTCCAGGGCTTCCAGGTCGTGGCCGTCAATCCTGGACGTGAGCCAGCCGAAGCTCTTGAACTTGGCCTCCACGTCGCCAAGGTCGGAGGTCTCGGATACCAGGGTGTCGGACTGGATCTTGTTGTGGTCCACGATGACAGTGATTTCTCCAAGTCCCAGATTCGCGGCAGTGCCCAACGACTCCCATATCTGCCCTTCCTGCAATTCGCCGTCCCCGGTGAGCACGAAGATCGAGGCGTCGCGTCCGTTGAGCCGGTTGGCGTGGGCCAGGCCCTTGGCCTTGGAAATGCCCATGCCCAGGGAGCCGGTGTTGGCGGCCACGTTCTCGGTATGCACATCCGGATGTCCTGGCAGCCCGTCCAGCCGACGCAGCTTGTGGATGAGGTCGAAGTCGATGAGCCCAAGTGCTGCAAGGTTGGCGTACAGGGCCGGGGCGTCGTGTCCCTTGGACGAGAAGAATATGTCCAGGGTCTTGCCGTCCCGCCTGCGGATTTCATTGAGATAGAGCCAGGACATGATGTCCATGCTGCTGAAGCTGCTGCCTATGTGTCCCGAACCGGCGCGGGCGATCATGTACAGGGCGTTGATGCGGCAAAGGGTGGCGAAAAGCCTTGCCTTCGCCGGGGCCGGGCAGTCGAGCTCCAGCACCAGTTGGAACTGGCCGCGCGGCACGTAGGCCAGTGTGTTCAAATCCGTATTTGCCATTTATGCCTTGTCCGGGTTGATGTTCAACAGCACGTTTTTCAAGTCCGAATAGAAGTCCAGGGCCTCTGTTCCTGGTTCGCGGGAACCGTTGCCCGAGTCCTTGACCCCGCCGAAGGGCATGTGCGGCTCGCTGCCGTACGTCCCGGCGTTGATCACGGCCATTCCCGCCTTGACCTGCGCGGCAAAGCGCATGGCCCGGTTCACGTCCCTTGTATGTATGCAGGCCGTGAGTCCGTAGGGCGAGTCATTGGCCAGACTCAGGGCCTCCTTGAAATCCGCGGCCTTGTACAGGCAGGTGATGGGACCGAAAAGCTCGGTGCGTGAAATTTCGCTGGCCGGGTCCGCGTTTTCGATGAGGGTCGGGGCCATGTAAAAGCCTTGCGCGTGTGCTTCATCCTCCAGCCTGTGGCCGCCGATGAGCACGTTTGCGCCTTGCTTGCGGCTTTTTTCTACCTGGGCCAGCATGTTGTGCAGTTGCCGCTCGTTTATGACCGGGCCGAGGTCGTCCTCGTCGGTTGGCCCGACCTTGAGGGCGGCGGTCTTTTCAAGGAGCAGCTTCTTGAAATCTTCGTAAATTGATTCGAATATTATTATGCGCCCGGCTGCGGCGCAGCGTTGACCCGCGTTGCTGAAAGCGGACAGCACGGTCCACTGGGCCGCGTTGTCCATATCCGCGTCGTCGCAGACCACCAGCGGATTCTTGCCGCCCAGCTCAAGGGAGACCTTGGCAAGGCGTTTTCCGGCAACCTGGGCGATTTCGCGCCCGACCCTTGTGGAGCCGGTGAAGCTTATGAGATCAACTCCGGGATTCTCCACCAGCGCGGCTCCGGCCTCGTGGCCGAGTCCCTGGATCACGTTCAGCACACCGGGCGGCAGGCCCGCGTCTGTTGCGATCTGTCCGAAGAGCCAGGCCGTGCCCGGCGTGTCCTCGGCGGCCTTCAGGACGGCGGAGTTGCCGCAGATCAGGGCCGGGAAGACCTTCCAGGCCACGTTGGCGATGGGCGTGTTGGCCGCGATGATAAGGCCCGCAACGCCCACGGGGCAGCGCAGGGTCATGGCCATGCGGTTGTTCGCGCCGCTGGTGGAGGTCCGGCCGTAAAGCCTTTGCCCCTCTCCGGCAAAGAAGAGTCCCAGGGCCACGGCTCCGTCGGTTTCCCCAAGGGCCTCCCTGAAGGCCTTGCCCGTTTCCAGGCTGACCATCTTTGCCATGTCCTCGCGTCTGGCCCTCAGGGCCATGGCCACGTCATGCAGGATTGCGCCGCGTCTTACCGGGTTGGTCTCGGCCCAGGCGGGTTGCGCCTTGGCGGCGGCAGTTACCGCTTCCCCGATGTCGCCGGTTTCGGATCGGGCGATTCTGCACAGGACTCCGCCGTCCACCGGGCTGAGCTTGTTCAGGGTCTTGCCAGATATAGCCCCGGATTCATTTCCGTTTATCAAGTTGCCAATCAGGTCTTTCATGATCCGCTTCAACCTTTTGTTATTGTCACCATGCGGTCCAGCCGCCGTCCAGCACCATCTGGGAGCCGGTCATGTATGAGGAGGCGTCGCTCAACAGAAAACGCACCGCGCCGTTGTATTCGTCCTGGCCGGCCATGCGCCCCAAGGGAGTTTTGGCCGCGTAGCGCTTGAGAAATTCATCGTCCTGGTTGTTGAAGACGCCGCCCAGGACCAGGGTGTTCACGCGCACGCCCTTGCCGCCCCAATAGGTGGCCAGATAGCGGGTGAAATTCAGGAGCGCGGACTTGGACGCGCTGTAGGCCGCGGGCTTGAAAAATGTCTCGCCCCTTTGGCGGCGGTATTCGTAAAGATTCTGGTCCGGGGAGACCATGCCGTAGGTGGAGGAGACGTTGATTATGGAGCCGCGTCCGGCCTGGGCCATGCTCGCGCCCACAACCTGGCAGCAGAAGAACACGCCGTTCACGTTCACGTCCATGACCCGCTTCCAGGATTCTTCCGGGTATTCCTCAAAGGGGCCGTTCTCGCCCGCCGGGGAATCGGGCGGGGAATCAAGGGCCGCGTTGTTCACCAGCCCGTGGGGCGTTCCCCATTCGGCTTCCACTTTGGACAGGGCTTTTTCGACTGAAATTTTGTCCGTGACGTCGCAGTCAACGACCATTATCCGGTCTTGCAATTCCGGGGCGTCAAGAGAGGCGGGCAGAGGTCCTTTGTCCGCGTCCAGGTCCCACAGGGCCACCCGCGCATCCGCCTTGGCCAGGGAAAGGGCGTACCTGCGGCCCAACTGCCCCAGGCCGCCGGTTATGACGACCACCTTGCCGCTTACGCTGAACATGTCCCTGCTCATGCCTTTTCGCCTCCCGCTTTTGCCGCCTCGGCAGGCGGGTCTTCATGGCCGAATCGTTTTCTCCAGGCCGGGATTATTGTCCATTTGATCTTGAAACATGCGAGTTTGGCCAGGATCAGGGGCAGGAAAAGCTTGCGCCTGAAGGGAATGTAGTCCGCCTTCAGCACGAGTTTGAATGTGTCCGTGACCGGGCGCAGGTCGATGATCCGGGCCTCGCTCCTGCGCTTGGCAAGGCCGTAGGGGTCGCCGGGATAGCGCTTGGCAAAGTGGATGCGGTGGTTGGTTCGTATGTAGAGAATTTCGTCTATGTACCGAAAACGGCGACCAAGGGCCATGCGGCAGAGCATCCAGCGCTCGGAGGAGGGCATCTCCCTGGACCCGGCGATGGCCTGCACCAGTATCTCGCGGCGGAACAGCCCGTAGACGTAAAGGTTGTACTTCACCGAGGAGATCATGGACAGGCTCATGGACAGGTTGGACTTGTTGTTGGGGTCGAGGCGGCCCTGAAATCGTATTTCGTCGATGAAGGTGTCGTCGGGCCTGAGACGCCTGGCAGCGCACATGGCCACGCCCGCGTCGGGATTTGCCTCCAGCTCGGCGAGCATGGTTGCAATGAATTCCGGCTTCCACTGGTCGTCGGCCGCGGCCCACATGAAGTATTCGCCTTTGGCCTCGCGCAGGACCTTGTCGAAGTTTTTGAACATGCCGATGTTTTCCCTGTTGGGCGAAAGGCGGATGCGCGGGTCTTTGGCCGCGTATTCCCGGCAGAGTTCATCGGTTCCGTCCGTGGACGCGTTGTCGGCCAGGATCAACTCGAAGTTGGCGTGGGTTTGGGCCAGCAGGGAGTCCAAGGCGCGGGCCATGCGCTCACGCGCATTGTAGGCCGGGAAGCCGATGCTCACGAATATGTCCGATTGATTGTTGCCCATGCGTCGCACCTATCTCGAAGCCCTGATTATGTCCCTGACCTCGGAGCATACCCGGCTCACGGTTTCCCTGTCGAGGTTCAGGGCCGAGGGCAGGTTCAGCCCATAGGGGGCGATGTCGTAGCTGTTCTTGTTTCCGGCCCGCGCCGCGTTTGCCTGGGGAAGCTTTGAATACGCGGGCAGGGAACTCAGGGGATTGAAAAAGGGTCGGCTGTCGATGCCGCGTTTTTTGAGGACCTCACGGATATGCTCCTTTTTCAGATGGGTATCCTTGTCCATGACCAGGGTGACCATCCAGTAGCTGTTCACCGTGCCTTCCGGCTCGGCGTTCAGGGAAGCCTGTTCCACATCGGCCAGTTCCTCGCGGTACCAGGAGAAAATTTCTCTCTTTTTTTCAACGAGTTCTTCGACTCTTTCCAGCTGGGCCAAGCCCAGTGCGGCCTGCATGGAGCTCATTTTGTACTTGAAGGCCACCTCGTGGTTGTAGAACAGGGAGTCGCCCGGGGCGCGTCCGTGGTCGCGCAGGAACATGACCCGGCTGTAGATGTCCTCGCGGTCGGTGACCAGCATCCCGCCCTCGCCCGTGGTCAGGGTCTTGGAGCCGTGAAAGCTGAACACTCCCGTGTCGCCCAGCGATCCGGCCCGTTTGCCCTTGTATTCCGATCCTATGGATTCCGCCGCGTCTTCGATGACCGCGATGTCGCTTTCCCTCGCCAGTTGGAGAATCCCGTCCCAGTCGGGAACGCCCCCGTAGAGGTTCACGGGTATGACGGCCTTGGTTTTTGGCGTGATGCATTTTTTCATGCCTTCCACGGACAGGCACCATGTCTCAGGGTCGATGTCCGCGAAGACCGGTGTCGCGCCCACGTAGTTGATGGGGGCCGCCGAGGCTATCCAGGTCACGTCCGGCACGATGACCTCGTCGCCTGGACCAATGCCCAGGGCGGCAAGGGAAAGATGTATGGCCGAGGTGCAGGAGGGCAGGGACACTGCGCGGCGGACTCCCAGATGCTCGGCAAAGGCCTTTTCGAAGCGGTCGTTGTACTGGTTGGCGTTTGCGTACCAGGCGTTCCTGGCGGCATCGGCCACGTATTCCACTTCCCTGTCCGTGATCCAGGGGCCTGAAATCGGGACGCGCTTCATGGCAGGTCCTCCACGCATTTCAGGAATCCGTCCGGGCAGGCGGTGATGACCAGTTTGTCGGCCATGAATTTGTCTATTTCGAAGCGTCTGTTTTTTTTCACGAATTCCCATACGGCAGTCTTGGCGTTGTTGCCCTTGCCCCATGGCCTTTGGGGAAACGAACCTTCGTCCAGGTCTTCGACCACCGTGTCCATGACCACCAGATAGCCGCCCTTGCCCACCAGTGGCGAGTATAGCTCAAGTTCCCGGGCCACGTGCTCGTGGGTGTGGTTGGAATCAAGGACCACCAGGATGTTCCTGCACCCTTGGGCCAGCCTGCGCACCTCGTTCACCGTCCGTTCGTCGACCGACGAGCCTTGGACAAGGGTGATGGCCTGGGACAGGGGGTGCTCTTCGATGGTTTTCCTGTTGTGGGGCCGGATGTCGATGTCCACGCCCACGACTTTGCCCTCGCTGCCCATGAGCCGCATGAGGGAGGCGTAGAAGATCAGGGAACCGCCGTGGGCCACGCCGGTTTCCACCACCAGGTCCGGCCGCGTCTCCCAGACGATTTCCTGCATGGCCAGGATGTCCTGGGGCGTCTGGATGATGGGCACGCCGAGCCAGGAGAAATTGTAGGAGTACTTGTAGTCCACGAATTTGGGGTATAGCCCCTGGTGGACGATTTTGCTCAACTCCCTGTCCTCGGCCATGCGGGATATGAGTTTTTTTTCGTTGGCTATTTTCGACATGTTCTCTTCTTGTTTTACGGCTGTCGATCGCGGTCTATTTCAATTTATATCTGACCTTTGCCGGGTTGCCGCCGATATAGGACTTTTCGTCCGGAAACGAGTTTTTTATTATGCTGCCCATGTCGATCCAGCAATCTTTTCCAATGCTTGTCCGGGACATGAGGCAGGAATTCATGGCGATGAGCGTGTAGTCGCCGATCTCCACGGCCCCGCCCGTGACCACTCCCGGGGTCAGGTGGCAGTATTTGCCGATTTTGCTGTGGTGGGCGACGATGCAGCCGTTGTCGATGATGCATCCTTCGCCTATTTCGACGTAGGAGTCGATGACCGCCCCGGCCTTTACGTAGGAGCCGGGACCGATGACCGCCTTGGAATCGACCATGGCCGAGGGGTGGATGATGCTGAACAGCTTCAATCCGTTGTCCAATGCCTCGCGGTTCAGTTCCTCGCGCATGCGCCGGTCAAAGACCGTGACGAAAATTTCCGTAACGCCCTGGTCGGCCAGAGAACTTATCAATTCACGCCCGCCGAGCACCTCGCCGCCCGCCACAAGTTCACCGGCAGGCTTGAAGGTGTCCAGAAAGCCGTGGAATTCGCGGTCTTCGGAATCGTCCAGCCAGTCTTTGACCAGTATGCCGTGGTCGCCCGCGCCGTAGACCGCGACCCTGGTCAGGCCGCTTGATTTCACGGGAACCCTGGGAGCGGCCTTGGGCGTTTTGGCATCGCGTTTGTCGAGAAAACTCTTGATGTCCTTGGTGCGGATCAGCCCGCTTAGCCCAAGTTCGCCCAGATCGATTCCGCGCTGATCAGCCATCTCAACGGCCTTGTTGGTGGCGAGAAAGGAATCGGTCTTTTGTTTTGCGGGAGCTGTTTTGTTCGGTTCTGATTTTTGTTGCGGCCTGAACCCGGAAATGTCCCTATCCATTGAATCCACGATGAAGCAGACGGTCTCGCCCACAGGGACCTCGTCGCCGGGCGAGAAGCGCAGTCCCTTGACGAAACCGGGTCCTGCCGCGGCTATGTCGTAGGTGGCCTTGGCCGTGTCCACGCAGCACAGGGCCGCGTCCTTTTCAACGGCTTCCCCTTCCTGCACGTACCAGTCCACGAGGTAGACGAAGTCGTTGTTCACGTCGAAGGTGGGTATGGCGATGGGCTGTATCATGCCAGCGACCTTATTCCTTTCATGATGGTTTCGCAGCCGGGCAGGGTGGCGTCTTCAAGTGAAGGAGCCGTGCCTATGGGCAGGTTCAGGGCTCCCAGCCTTGTGACCGGTTTTTTCAGGCTTTTGAACGCGGCCTCAGAGACCATGGCCGCCACTTCCGAACCCCAGCCCCAGCCCCTGGTCCCTTCCTCCAGTATGATCAGTCTGCCGGTTTTGTTCACCGAGTCCAGCAGGACTTGTTCCGGGCCAAAGGGTTTTATGAGGGAGGGGATAATTACTTCGGTTGTGATTTCCTCTTCCAGGGCCAGCCGTTCGCAGGCTTCCAGAGCCGGGGTGAGCATTCCGCCGTAGGTCAGCACCGTGACCCGGTCGTCTTTGAAATTCGTGGCCGAAAGCCTGACAACTGGAAAGTCGCCGTCCGTCTTGTCCACTTTCCAGAAATCGAATCTGCCGTTTGCGCAGTCATAAAGTTTTCGTGGGTAGTCCAGCTTGTTTTCGATGAACAGAAAGGGCGCGTCGTGGTAGAGGGCTGTTTCAAGCAACGCGCCTGGATCGTGGAACAGGCTGGGCGCGGCCATGCCGATGCCCGGAACGCCCATGAAAAGCTTCTCGATGCTTTGACTGTGCGTGGGGCCGTAGCCTCGCCTGCCGCCCATGGGCGTGCGGATGAGCACCGGTGTCTTGACCTTGTGATTGTACATCCATGAGAGTTTGGACAGGTTGGAAAGAATCTGGTCGTAGGCCAGCCCCAGAAAGTCGCCGAACATGATCTCCACCACAGGCCTGAGTCCGCGCATGGACATGCCCGTGGCCAGACCGACGATTCCGGCCTCGCTGATGGGCGTGTTCATGACCCTGTCCGGGTACTTGGACGACAGCCCCTTGGTGATCTTGAACGCGCCGCCGTATGGGTCGCGGATGTCCTCGCCCAGAAGATGCACGGTCCCGTCTCCGCCCAGCAGGCGGTCAAGGGCGCTATTGATTGACTGCGCGCAGGTCTTCACGGAACTCATATCCGATAATCTCCCGGATTTGGGACGGTTTCAGCTCATGCCCCTGTTCTTCAAGGGTGGTCATGAATTCCAGGTGCGACCTGCCCGCCCTGTATTCCGGCTCTTTGCTCGGGTGGCGCAGGTAGCGGTCCATGGGTTTCATGTCGCAGGTAATAAGCAACGAGGCCTGATAGAATGCCCAGCCTTTGGGAAAATGCAGGCAGCAGCCCAGTATCTTCCTGTCTCCCACGCACAGGTCCGAGTGGCCTTTTTGTTCAAGGTTTCGGACACCGGCCTGTTCCAGCCAGCCCATCATCCGCTTGTTGAACCTCTCGAACCAGTAGCCGGGCGGCAGCAATTTCTTTGCAGGCTCGGCCATGGTGACGACCAGCATGCCCCGGTCCAGGTACACTGCGCCGCCGCCGCCCAGCCTGCGCGTGACCACGATTGCGTCCTCGAGGCAATTGTCCAGGCGAAGCTCTTTTTCCGCATGGTTGGATCTGCCAAGGACAATGCAGGGCGAGTCCGGCTCCCAGGTCCGGATCATAAGCCCCTCTTGCGTTGGTCCGGCAATGAGCTTCGCGTCCATAAAGAGCTGTTCAAGCCCCATGAGCGAAGTCCTCCGGGCCGACGGAATCGGGCCAGGGCTGCGGCATGGACGAAGATTTCTCAATCGCTTTCTCTATCCTTTTCACGCAGGCCTTTTCGATTTCAAGGCGGGCCTGTTCGTTTATTTCACTTTGAGCCAGAAGCAGAGGGTCTTTTGCCTTCCATTCCTCTTCCTCTTGGCCGTTGCGGTAGCAACAGTCGTCGCTTTTGCTGTGTCCACAGGTGCGGTAGGTGTCCAGAACCCAGAAACAGGGCGAAGAATCGTTTCTGGTCTGGTCCACGATCTCTCCGGCCTGGGCCAGTATCTGAAAGACATCGTTGGATTCCGTCTTGTGGCAGCGCAGGCCGAAGGCCCGGCCGCGGTCGATGATCTTTCCGGACACGGCCTGCTCCACCGGCGTACTCATGGCGTAGCGGTTGTTTTCCACCAGGAAGATTATGGGCAAATTCCACAGCCCGGCGAAATTCATGGATTCGTAGACCACGCCCTGTCCCAGGGTGCCGTCGCCCATGAAGCAGACGGTCACGCTGCCCGTTCCCCTGATCTTCTCGGCCAGGGCCATGCCCGTCGCCACCGGAACCAGCGCCCCCTGGACGCCGTTGGAATAGAAGTTGCCGTTTTGCAGGTGCTGGCTGCCGCCTCTGCCGCCCACTATCCCGGACTCCCGGCCCAAGATCTCGGCCATGAGTCCTTCCACGTCGTCGGTCAGGGCCAGGTAATGGCCGTGGCTGCGGTGGTTGCCCGTGACGATGTCGACCGGCCCAAGGGCCTGGGTTATGCCCACGGCCACGGCTTCCTGCCCCACGCAGCAATGCACCGTGCCCCTGACCAGCCCCTTCTTGAACAGGCCGTCCAGGGCCAGTTCGAACTGCCGGATGAGGTACATTCGGCGGTATAGTTCTTCCGCCCGGTTCAGGTTCGCCATGCCTCGCCCCTGTTTGGCGCAGTGCGCCTACTTGATGAAATAGCCGTGGGGCTGGGTCGCGTACTCGAATTTCTTGATGACCGGCCTTTCGCCGATCTTGTCGAAATATTCGTCCACCGCGTTGGATTCGCCCTGCCAGGGCACCAGCCCGTATTCGTCCAGTATGACCACGCCGCCCTTGACCACCAGCGGGTAGAGCAGTTCCAGTCCGATTTTGGTGGGACGGTAGAGGTCCACGTCGAAGTGCAGCAGGCTGATTCTTAGCCCCGGATTTTCTTCCAGGAATTTGGGCAGAGTTTCCTCGATGTTGCCCAGCACCAGCTTGCAGCGCGGCGAGGCAGGGATGAAGCCGTCCTGGTTGGCTATGGCCACCAGTTCCTCCACTTCCTGCTGCACCGCGCCGGGCGAGTAACCGCCGATGTGCTTGCCGCGCAGCGGGTCTTCCTTGCCGTCCTTGTCGTCGAAGTCCTGCAACCCCTCGAAGCTGTCGAAACCGTAGACCGTGCGTTTGCGGTCGCCGGGGCAGAAGGTCTCCATGAGCTTGGCCCAGGTCATGAGGCTGGGGGCGCGGTACACGCCCAGTTCCACCACGCAGCCGGGCAGGTCAATGATGTTCTTGAAAAGTTCGTAATGGGCCAGGAACCTGCTCAGGTGCAGCCTGCGGACATAGGCGGGCCAAAGCTCCAGCACGTGCTGGAAGTTGTGGTCGTGGGCCTTTATCACGTCGTCCAACCGCTGCCAGACGTTTTTGTCGTGGGGCAGGGACGCGCCCTGTGATTCGGATTTGGGTACGTTGGCCTGGGGGGTATTTTTTTTGCTCATCTTCTCGTCCTTTGTCTGCGGGCCTCAAAAAAGGTTGATGAAACCCTGGTCGATTACTTCCTTGTACCTGGGATCGGCATCGTAGTTGAAGAGCAGGCCTGCGGCCTCCAAGGCCTCCTTGGCCCGCAGGCAGCGCTCGGCGATGACTTCGGGCCGGACCTTGTCCTTGATCTTTGCCGAATCCATGCCCCTGGTTTCCATGTAGCCGCTGATCTTGGTGTATTTGACCTTGTGGCGGAGAATGAAGTCCAGGGTTTTTTCGAAGTCCTCTTCGGTTTCCGTGGGAAAGCCCACGATGATGTCGGTTTCCACGTCCCTGAAGTCGAGGTCGTTCAGGGTCGAGAAAATCCTGTCAATGCCCTCTGCCGTGTATTGCCTTTTCATCAAGTCCAGGACGCGGTTTGAGGCCGATTGTATCGGCAGGCTGAAGAGGAATATCTTGTCCTTTTCTATGTAGTCCACAAGGGTGTCGAAGTATTCCAGGAAATGGTGGGGGTGGAGATGCTCCAGGCCAACCTGGACGCCTTGGTCGATGCTGGTCAGGGCCTCTATGAGCTCCGGCAGGCTGGAGCCGATGTCCGAGCCGTAGTGGCCCAGGCTGTCCGCCCAGAGCACGATCTTGTTGGAATTGTGGTCGCCGAGTTTCTTTTCGGCCATGTCCCTGAGCAGGGATTCGTACTTGTCCGCAAGCTCACCAACCGGGATGCTGCAATAGGGAGGGAAGGCCATGCGTTCGGCGCAGTAGGAGCATTCGAAGTTGCAGCCTTCCGACACGTACATCTTTATGAACTGGTCCGTGTAGGTGACCCTGGTTCCGGGGTGGTCCCTCTTGAATTTCTCCAGATCGTAGCCGAGGCTGCGCTCAAGGGCCGGAAGCTTGAAGGAAGCGAGGTCGGGTCGGCCATCACCGAACAATCTCGGCAGGGCTTCCCATTGTTCCTTCCAGGGAAAGACTTGGCCGTCATGAATCTCGGAAATGGCTTCCGGGTCAATGGAAGGCAGGCAGCCGCAGACGATGAGTTCCGGGTCGTGCTTTTGCATCTTCTCAATGGTCTTAAGGGAGTTTTTGCGCACGTCGTGGCGGAATCCGCAGGTCCACAAGAGGTTCACGTCCCCGTCGTCGGGGTTGTCCACCAGTTCGTGGTTGTTGGCCAGCAGGTACTGCTTGTACAGTTCCAGCTCGGTCTTGCGTTGAACGCAGGCGTTGACGCCCTTCACGAATATCTTCATTTAAATCTCCTTCCGCGCCTCATTCCGTTGGCCCCGGCTAGGTGAGCATCTGCTCGATGCGCGGGTAAACGGACTCCTTGCTGAACTCGCAGAAATCGTAATTGCAGATGATGCCCATTTCGCTGATGCGGCGGTGGGCGTCCAGTACCCGCTCCTTTTTCACCTCGTCCGGAACCCGGTCCGGAAACTGGGAGGCCGGTATGTTGGCCGCTTCCATGAATCCGCTGATGAGCACGTACTTGGGCTTGTAGCGGCAGATGAAATCCACGGTCTCCTGAAACTGTTCGTCCGTTTCTCCGGGGAATCCCGCGATGATGTGGGTCTCAACTTCGGTGAATCCGGTTTTTTGGATGGCGCCGAATATCTTTTCAAGATCCTTTTTCGTGTAATTGCGGGCCATTGACTTGAGTATGGGGTCCGCCGCCGACTGGATGGGCGTTTCCAGAAGGAACACGTCCCCGTTTTCAAGCCACTTGATGAAGTGGTCCAGGAATTCCAGGCCGTGCAGGGGGTGGAGGTTCCTTATCCCCAGTTCGATGCCCGGTATTTCCCTGATGAGCCTGTTCACAAGCTCCGGGAAGCTGGAGCCGAAGTCCTTGCCGTATTCGCCTATCAGGTCGCCGTGCAGCACGACCTTTTTGACCTTGTGCTTGTCCACCGCGGCCTTGCATTTCTCCACCATCTTTTCCAGGGGGAAGCTGCGGTATTCCGGGAAGGCCAGCCGTTCCGCGCAATAGGTGCAGGCGAAGGTGCAGCCCTCTGAGATGAACAGCTTCACGAACTGGTCGCAGTGGGTGGTCTTGATCCTGGGGTTTTTTTTCTTGAATTCCTCGATGGGCATGTCCAGGGCCGTTTCCACCAGGGGGCGCTGGTCCTCGTTCAGTTCGATTCCGAACAGGCTTTTCATGGCCTGGGCCTCGTTTCTCCACTCGAAGTACTCCCCGTCGAACCCTTGGCGCATGGCCTCCAGATCAATGGAAGGCAGGCAGCCGCAGGCCACCACCTTCTTGTCGAACCCGTTCTGGTATTCGTTCAGGGCGTTGATGCTGTGGTTCTTGAAGTCGGAGCGGAAGGCGCAGGTCCAGACCAGGATCATGTCGCTTTCCTCCGGCGTGGCCACCACCTGGTGTCCTGCCGCCCGGAGAGCGTTTTTGTACTTTCCGACATCGGTCTTGCGCATTGCGCAGGAGTTCATGGAACGAAAGAAGACCTTCATGGAAACCCCTATTTTATAAAGTAGGCCGTGGGAATGGAGCTCAGGGGAAAGGTCTTGAGCTCGGGTTTTTCCCTGTCCTTGAAGTATTCGTCGAAAGCCGTGCTCTCTCCGCCCCATTCATGCATCCCGTATTCGTCCAGAATGACCATGCCGCCCGGCACGACCAAGGGGTAAAAGGCCTCCAGCGCGGCCTTGGTCGGCTTGTAGATGTCCACGTCCAGATGGAGCAGGGATATCCTCATGCCCGGATTGTTGGCCACGTATTCCCTGGCCGTGTCCTCGATGTTGCCCACCTGCAGCTCGACCCGCTTGGCCCTGGGAATGAAGCTGTCCTTGTGGAAGATGTCCAGGTGCTCAAGCAGTTCGTCGTAGTAGGGCGACGAGTCCCAGCCGCCTTGGACCTTGGAGCGCGAGGGGTTCTCGGGTCCGTCCTCTTTAACCAGCTCCGGGAAGCCCGCGAAGTTGTCGAAGCCGATGACCTTTCGCACCCTGTCGCCGGGGCAGAATATTTCCAGCAGCTTGGCCCAGGTCAGCAGGCTGCTGCCCCGGTACACGCCGCATTCCACGATGGAGCCGGGAGTGTCCTTGATCATCTTGAAAAGTTCGTAGTGAACCAGAAAGCGGCTCAGGTTCACGCGCCTGACATAAAGCGGAAAGGATTCCAGCACGTCCCGAAGCGGCATGGAGTGGTCTTCCACGGCGCTTTCGATTTGGTTCCAGACCTCTTCGTCGTGGGAAAACGTGCCGCCGACTCTTTCTTCCTTTTTGCCCATATTTCACCTCCGATTATTTGTAAGAGTAGTTGTCCTGTTTGTTACTTCGATATAATGATTGAGTTTTTAGCCCATAAAGATGAGTGCTGTCACCTTTTGGTCTTCAATCCACTATTTCCAGTTCCGGAACAGCGGTCACGAACCTGCCGCCCCAGTTCCGCACGTAGTCCAGCTGGTCCATGATCTCCCCGCTGATGTTCCAGGGCAGTATGAGCACGAAGTCGGGCTTTTTCTCGCGGATCATCTCCTCGGAGTATACGGGAATCCTGCTGCCGGGCAGGAATTTGCCCTGCTTGTGGGGCGAGGCGTCGCACACGAATTGAACAAGGTCTTTCTTCACCCCGCAGTAGTTGAGCAGGGTGTTGCCCTTGGCCGCGGCCCCATAGGCGGCCACTGTTTTTCCTGCCAGTTTCTGCTCGACAAGGAATTGCAGCAGGTCGGCCTTGACCATGTCCGCCCTGTCCTGGAAATTTTGGTAGAACGAATCCGTGTCCATGCCCGCCCATCTTTCCTTGTCCAGGAATTTTTCAACGGACGGTTCTGTTTCATGCGCGTGGTCGCGCCCGGCGTAAATTCTTATGGACCCGCCGTGGGTGGAAAGTTCGTCAATGTCGAAAATTACCAGGCCGTGCTCGGCGAAGATGCGCGTGACCGTGAGCAGGGAAAGATAGGAGTAGTGCTCGTGGTAGATGGTGTCGAACTGGTTGCCTTCCACCAGCCGCAAGAGATGCGGAAACTCCATGCTGACCACGCCCTTTTCCTTGAGCGCGGTTTTCAGTCCCTGCACGAAATCGTTGATGTCCGGCACGTGGGCCAGGACGTTGTTGCCGATGATCAGGTCCGCCTTTTTTTCTTTTTCGGCGAGGCGCTTGGCCAGCTTGAGGGTGAAGAATTCCTCCTCGACCTCAAGCCCCTTGTCCCTTGCAACCTTTGCCACGCTTCCCGATGGCTCGATTCCCAGGCAGGGTATGCCTAGGGCCTTGACGTTTTTCAACAGGTAGCCGTCGTTGGAGCCTATCTCAATAACCATGGAATTCGCGCCGAGGCCCAGCCGGGGAACGATCATTTTCACGTACTCTTCGGCGTGCCTGAGCCAGGTGCTGGAGTAGGACGAAAAATATACGTATTCCTCGTCGAAAATCTCCGAGGATTTCTTGCACTCGTCGATCTGGACCAGAAAGCAGTTGCGGCAGGCGTAAAGCTTGAGCGGATAGTAGACCTCCGGCTCGTCCAGCTGCTCGCGGCTCAGAAAGGAGTTGGATGGCGGGGAGGCCGCGAGATCGATGAACTCCAGGTCCAGGGGGGTTCGGCAGAATCTGCATTTCATGGTCATATCCCCCTGAAGCCCTTTGTCAGCAGTGGATGATTGCAGTCGCGCTCCGACATGTCCGTGGGCGCGAGAGGCCAGTCGATGCCCAGCAGGGGGTCGTCGTGCCTGATGCCGCCTTCATGTCCGGGGCTGTGAAATTCCGAGTGCAGGTACAAAAGCTCGCTGTCATTCTCCAAGGTCTGGAAGCCGTGGGCGAATCCGGCCGGGGCGTAGATCATGTGCATGTTTTGTCCGGTCAGGGTCTTGGAGAACCATTTGAGGAACGTGGGCGAATCCTTGCGCAGGTCCACGATCACGTCCAGCACAGCGCCTTTGGTGCAGGTGATTATCTTGGTCTCGGCCTTGGGCGGCAACTGGTAGTGCAGACCGCGCAGGCAACCCGCTTTGTCGTTCACCGAGCGATTGGCCTGGACGATGTCCATGTCCAGCCCGGCCTCGGCCAGTTCCCTTTGGCAAAATATTCTGGCAAAGGCCCCCCGGTGGTCCAGAGAGGCTTCCGGCTCGATGAAATATGCGCCCTTCAAGGGGGTTTCATGGAGGATCATGAGCCGTCCCCCGTCCAGGAAAGACCGGCCTTTTGGGCGTCCTGCACATACAGATCGATCTGCCTTTTGCTGATGGCCTCTCCGTTTTCGTAAAACTTTCGGTACCAGTCCACGGTCCGGCTGACCGCCCGGCGGGCGTCCCACACGGGCCGCCAATCAAGTTCATTGCGGGCCTTGGAGGTGTCCAGGGTCAGGAGTCCGGCTTCGTGGGGAGCGTTGTCGTCGTCGGAAGCGTTTTCATGCTTCATGTCGGGCCATGTTTCATGGGCCAGTTCCGCCAGTTCCAGGACCGTGAGTCCCGGGCCTGAGTCCGGACCGAAATTCCAGGCTTGGGCGAATTCCCTTTTTCCCCGCAACAGTTTCGAGCCCAGTGAAAGATATCCCGCCAGAGGCTCCAGCACGTGCTGCCAGGGGCGCACATGGCCGGGGTTCCTGATGGCCGTGGTTTCGCCCTTGACCGCTGCCCGGACCAGATCCGGGATTATCCTGTCCTCGGACCAGTCGCCGCCGCCGATGGAGTTCCCGGCCCTGGCGCTGGCCGTCAGAGGCTCCGACTCGGAAAAGAAGGAGCGCCTGTAAGAGGCCGTGACCAGTTCGGAACAACCCTTTGAGGCGCTGTAGGGGTCGTGGCCGCCCATTGGCTCATGCTCGCGGTAGCCTTCCGTCTTTTCAACGTTCTCGTAGCATTTGTCGCTGGTCACGTTGATGAACGCCTTGACGCCTGGGGTGTTGCGGCAGGCCTCCAAGATGTTCACCGTGCCCATTACGTTGGTCTCGAAGGTCTCGGAGGGCCTTTTGTAGGAAGGGCGAACAAGGGCTTGGGCCGCGAGGTGAAAAACCATGTCCGGCTTGAAGTCCTTGATGGCTTGGGTCAGCTTGCCGCCGTGGCGAACGTCTCCGCGCAGGTCGTCCAGGTCCAGGCCGAGGATTGAAAAATGGCTGGGATCGGTATGGGGCGGCAGGGAATAGCCCGCGACCTCGGCCCCGAGCATTTTGAGCCACAGGCAGAGCCAGGAGCCTTTGAAACCGGTATGCCCGGTCATGAAAACTTTTTTGTTCCCGTATGCGTTGCCAAACATTCTCTTGTGGATATCCAGTCCCGGTTCTATCAGGTCTACCAGGTCTTCCAGCCCGCGTTGCCTTCGGCCCAGAGCTTGTTCAGGTATTCCATGTCCCTGATGTTATCCATGCAGGCCCAGAAGCCTTCGTGCTTGTAGACCATGAGTTCGCCTTCCCTGGCCAGCTGCTGCAGGGGACCGTATTCCAGGTCGCAGTCGTCGCCGGGGTGCAGGTAGTCGAAGATTTTCCTGTTGAAGACGAAGAATCCGCCGTTGATCAGCCCGGACGAGGTCTTGAGCGGTTTTTCGTGAAAAGCGGAGACCTTGTCCCCGTCAAGCTTCAGTTCGCCGAACCTGGAAGAGGGGTTGACCCCGGTGACCGTGGCTATTTTGCCGTGGCTGCGGTGGAACTCAACGAGTTTTTTCATGTCCACATCGGCCACCCCGTCGCCGTAGGTGGCAAGGAAATCGTCGCTGGCCACGTATTTTTCCACCCTTTTCAGGCGCGCTCCCTTTTGCGCCTTTTCACCGGTGTCGGACAGGGTCACCTTCCAGTCCACCTCATTGCCGTTCTTGTGGATTTGCAGCTTGTCCGGGCGTCCCAATTCAAGGGTCACGTCGTTGTTCAGGAGCTGGTAGTGGCAGAAATAGTCCTTGATCATTTCGCCCTTATGCCCCAGGGCCAGGATGAAATCATTCAGGCCGAAGCCTGAATATATCTTCATGATATGCCAGAGTATCGGCCTGGAACCGATCTTGACCATGGGTTTGGGCCTGAATTCGGTTTCCTCGCGCATACGCGTTCCCAGTCCGCCGCAGAGAATTATGATGTCCATGTTCTTGTCCATACTAACTTTAACCCTGGGTTGTCAGTGGTTTTCCCTGAAAAATCTGTGAACGCATCCAAGCCGCTTGTCCGCGACCAGGAATTCCGTGCCGGAATTTTGTTTCATGGGGTAAATTCCAAGGGCGAACGCTCCCTGGTGGCCGGTCAATTTCGAGATTTCGACCACGCGTTCCAGGTTGCCCCGGGAGGATATTTGGCAAATGTAATCCGTGCAAGCGGCCAAAAGATCATTGCCTGTGGTGGAAAGCCCCCTGAGTTCACCCGGAACGAGGGGAACCTTGAAATCCTTGAATCTGTCCTTGGCGGTGTCGTATTCGTAGAGGGCCGAGGGCACGAAGGTTCCGACCACCAGCCTGTCCTGGTGCCAGGTGATGGAAAATGGTCTGAACAGTCCCGACGAATCAAGAACCTTGAAGGTTCCTGCGGGATCGTCGCGGTGAAAGGATATTATCTTTACGTCGTGGGGGTCGTCGGTTGTGGCCAGGACGTGGAACCGGCCTTCATGGGCGCAGGCGCAGCCGGGACGGACATGTTGGAAGCCTTTTGGGGCGAAATTCGTCAGAATCAGTTCTCGGGCCTGTCCATTTGTTTCGTCGACCGCCGCCAGACGCTTGTTGCCGTAATCGCAAATCCAGGCCGTCCCGTTTTCGTCCTTGAAAATTCCGATGGGCCGGATCAGATTCATGTCAAGTTTGCCCTGATGCCTAAAATTCAGGTCAAA
>CAXXKR010000008.1:0-1022 GCA_963674955.2 Desulfovibrionaceae bacterium
GACCAAAGGGCGTCCACGTCCACGCAAACGGGCTCAAGCTCGGTCTCGCCCAGGATGAAGCGCACGGCTTGCCCCAGATTGTCCAGGCCGAACACGGGCAACCCCTTGACCACCGCCGCCTCGGTGGCGTTGGCCGCTGGCGTCAGAAGCCCTTTTGCCTTTTCGTTGCGTGCCGCGATGGCCAGGGGCAGGGTCCCGGCCACCGGTTTGAGGTCGCCGGTCAGGGACAGCTCTCCGGCCATGAACCAGCCGTCGAGTCGCTCTTGGGGTATGAGTCCGGCCGAACTCAGCAACCCCAGGGCCAGGGGCAGGTCGTAGGCCGAGCCCTCCTTGCGCATGTCCGCAGGGGCGAGGTTTACGGTTATTCTTGACGGCGGAAGTTTGAACCCGGAGTTCTTGAGGGCGGAAAAGACCCGTTCCTTGGATTCGCGCACCGCGCCCTCGGCCAGACCGACCATGATGAACACCGGCATGCCCGAACGTTGCAGATCAACTTCAAGATCGATCCTGAAAGCCTCTATGCCCATCAATGCGGCGGCAGCTGTTCTGGAAAGCAAAACCCCTCCCGGTCTTGTTTTTGTTCAAGGCATGGGAGGGGTTATATAAGCTCTGATAACGTTTCGCAAGTATGGAATTATTTTGGGAGAAATTTCTACTCTACCAGCTTGCCGATCCTGTCCCAGCGGACTTCGGTGAAGGACTTCCAGGACCAGTAGATGACCAGGGCCTTGCCCCTGATCTTTTCCCGCTTCACGAATCCCCACCACCTGGAGTCGTATGACTCGTCGCGGTTGTCGCCCATGACGAAGTACTGTCCCTCGGGCACGGTGACCGGACCGAAGGCGTCGCGGATGGGCAGCATTTTTTTGTCCGTATGGCGGACAAAGGGCTGTTCCTGTTTCTCGTCGTTGACGTAGAGGACCTTGTCCCTGACTTCCACGGTGTCTCCAGGCAGGCCCACTATGCGCTTGATGAAATCCTTGCTGGGGTCTTCAGGAAATTCAAAGACGATGACGTCCTCG